>NZ_AYPQ01000001.1 GCF_000633635.1 Enterococcus crotali
CGCGCCTTTAATACCTTTCGCATCAAAGAGGTTGCCCGATTAAGGCAAGATAATAAGCATAATTTAGCCAATAAAATTGAAAAGTAATTGGCGATTTTTTATTGAAAGATCGTGCCAACATTAATCATTCAACTTACAAAACATGGCGCAGTTTTAGAGCTAACTATTCCTTATCTGACAGAAGCTATGATGATTGATCGACTCCTTGATTTTTCTCCAGCACTGCGTTTTACGTATCAAGTATTTCATGAATTAACAGAAACTTTCCGAAGGAAAGATCATGAACAATTCTTTGAACAATTACGCTCTCTTCCAGAGGAATTGGATGAGACCTTTCGTACAACTATTAGCCACTTACTCTCTTATGAAGAAGGGATTCGTAATGCCATGATTTACCCTTATTCWAATGGRAAGCTGGAAGCMATGAATACACATATAAAGACATTGAAACGTGTCTCTTATGGTTTTAAATCCTTTCAAAATATGAAAACACGAATTTTTCTTATGAATGATTTGATAAAAATGACATAACAAAGAAGTTGGTTATCGAAAGCCTTTCTCTTTCAATAACCAACCTCCTTATTTCTACTCATCAGTCCGATTTGACAAAGAGCCAACATTTCAATGTTTGTTATGGATTCTTTTTTTTAGATCGACAATATATTTCAATATTAACGATATTGTTTTGATATAAATCTTATATCAAATTTTATAAATATATCTTTCTAAAGATTGGTTGACGAACAGTACTATAGACTGTATACTACTGTTGTAAGTTAGTTATTGTTTTATAACGACTACAGAAAAAGGGATATGAAATAAGAAAGGAAGATTATTAATGAAAATGAAAAATTTGACAAAATCATTACTTGTAGCAGGAGTAGCTTTATCAGTTGGTGTAACAGCTTTTTCGGGAGGAGTAGCAGCAAGTGCTTCAACTGTGATTTCTGAAACAGCGTACGAGAAAATCGTTAGCTTTACAAAAGAAGATTTAGAAAAAGCAACGAATGAGCAATTAGATTTGGCATCAATAAATCATGTATATACGTCTTTAAAAGATACAAAAACTTGGGTGAAGTTAGGCTATAATTCAGCTGATGCTAAAAGAATCGCAGATCGTTTTGTTCAAAGTCAATATCAAGCGATCGGAATTTTGACTGATATTGCACACAATGAAGGTTTATCTTTGAAAGTAATAACTGTGAATAAGCCTTATTTTAATACTGTAAACATTGGAACAGTAGGAGAAATCACAAATCCGGAAACAGGTGAATCAAACACTGAGGATTCTGGGGCAACAGAAGAGTCAACTTTGGAATCAACTGAGGAAAGTAACCAAGGAACACTAAGCAAAGCTGTAAAAGAAATTGATATTGAAATTGAATACAAAAACAAAGAGATCGAATTAGAATATGACGTAAAATCAAATGGTACAGTAAAAGCAAAATATGTTAATGAATTTACAGGTGAAAAAACTGAAGGAGCTAAAGCACAAAAAACAATCGAAGCCCTTTTTGTAGGTTTAGATGCTAAAAATAGCAGTAAAACAGAAATCAAAAATCATGTGATCAGTAAACTTAATGCCAGTCAAAAATTCAAAAAATTTGATTTTAAAGTAAAATTTGCGGATAAATCAAAAGTTGATTTTAAAATCAAATAATCTTTAAACAATCAGTCGGAAGAACGTGACGGATATGAGGATGGATTCCTTTTATTTTGTCAATTATCCGAATTTGGAAAGATGGAACAAAACTGTTGGCGGTTTGTTCCATCTTTTTTATACAATTATAAGAATCAAGCAATAAAAATAAATCAGTTGAGCGGGCCTCTTTTTTTAGATCCAGTACAAGCTCTTTCACTTATAATAGAAATAAGTTAAACTAAGCTTTGGAGTTCAAAAAAGAAACCATTACATTTGGAAGGCGGCAATCTGACTTGGGAAAAACAAATCAGTTTAAAAAAGGTGTTTTAGAGCTGTGTGTATTATACCTATTACAAAATAGAGATCGCTATGGCTATGAGTTGACACAAAAAGTTGATAAATATATTTCACTGACAGAGGGAGCTTTGTATCCAATTTTAAGACGCCTAGTCAAAGAAGGATATTGTGAAACGTATTTAAAAGAGTCTTCCAATGGGCCGGCAAGAAAATATTATAAAATTACAATTGCAGGTAGAGAGTACTTAACCGATTTGGAATCGGAATGGACTATTTTTGTAAAAAATGTATCGTTGATAAAAATGGAGGAAGATAATGAAGAAGATTGAAGATTTCTTTGAAGAAATGAAATCTCATTTTTTAGAGAGTGATATGGATTCATTTAACGAAATCAAGGAGGATTTAGTCGAACAGATAGACATTCAGTTAGATGAAGGTAAAACAGAACAAGAGATAGTAAAAGGATTAGGTGATCCAGAAACAATAGCTGCTTCATTTTATGAAGACCAACGATTAGATAAAGCATTAAAAGCAGAGACCGATATTATTGCTGTGGAAGATGTAAAGAAAGTCTATAAAAAAGACCAACAATTAAAACGTAAAAAGCAATTGAAAAAGGCTAAACTAATTTCCTATCTCATTTTGGCTATTTTGTGTTCAGTTCTAGTGATTTATTTGTTCAGTTTTGCGATGATTTATGCTGTTCAAGAGGGCTTCTTTGCAATTGGTCCGATTAGTTTAGCACTTTTTTTCTTATGTGTTTTATATTATTTCATTTGGTTTCTTAGAGGGAAAAAAATGTTACATATTCGTGCGATTTTTCTACTTAGCATCATCAGCTTATTCGTTAGTGGCGTGACTTTATTTAGTGGTCAATGGTTTTACGAAGGGAACTACTATAAGAAAGTATTTGAACTGGAAGAATTGACTAAAGACAAAGCTGCCTTTTTTTCTGAATATCCAGTTGAAATAAGCACGATACCGATTGGCAATGATGAGACACCAAAGGTTGAAATCGAAGGGTACTTAAAAAAAGCAGATGAAGATAAACTAGTGACCACATCTGAAAAGAAAACCACCATTCAACTTGGAACGAAAGATTGCTTTGGTCTATTGAAGCGTATGGAAAAAAGTGAAGTTATATTTTATTTACCACAAAAAGAGCCATTTGTTGATGTCTCATTTACTCTTAATCAAGGAACAGTTTTTTTAAGTCACCTACAAGCTGAGAAATTAACAATCAATATCGAAGCTGGTGAATTACGTTTAAATGATATTTACTCTGACCAAATTAATATTGAGAGTGATAAAGCAGAGACAACAATTTCTAATTTTTATGCCGATATTCAACTTAATAACAAACAAGGCAAGTCTATTTTGAAAGAAGGACAAGGGGAAATCGAAGTAACCTCTCAAGCAGGATTGATCAATTTAAATGATATAACAAGCAAAAAAATGACCATCAAAAATGAAATTGGGAAAAACGTCGTTAGTTCAAGTGCAATCGATTTATTGGCTGTTTCAAATAGGGAAGGTATTACTATAATAGAAAAACAAATCGGTAAAACAGCGATTGAAAATGAAAACGGAAAAATAGTTTTGACGGATCTAGAAGGAAACTTGACACTAAATAATAAAAAAGGTCAGGTCATTGTCTATGAAGAAAACCCGCTTGATGCTGTTATATATAGTGATACAGGCATTGTTAAATGGATTCAAAACTATAATTCAGCCGTTGATTTTGAATTGTCGAGTGAATCTGGAAAAGTGAGCAATGAATTTGAAAATAAACAAGACGCTGCTTACAAAGTGTCGATTAAGACGAAGACAGGCGATATTCGTATTATTGAGAAAGACGAAAAGCAATAAGCAAACGAATCATTTAATCCAAAAATCAGCATGGACATATAAGGATGAATTTCTTGTGTTTTCATGCTGATTTTAAGTGATTGTGTAAAGGTTCAAATAGGCTTTGGCCAATGTTTTTAGCTACGAGAACCAGGTAGGTATTTTACAATAATAGTTAACTGCGGTAGGCTTTTGGCGAGAAAGCAATTACTCCCATCACGTAGCAATAAGGGAGAATTCACGAAAATTGCCAAGAATCATGTAAGTTTATAAACGAATGATTCTTGGTACTTACTTGGTATTCTTCAAACTAGCAATACTCAATAATCTTGGCTTATTCCGAAGACCTTCAACGCTTAGAGCATAGCTCTTAGAAGTTGATGTAGTCGAAACGGAGTGTGGTCTCTTTTTTTCTATCCGTTTATTTGAGCTTTTTGTCTAAATCCTAAGAAAACCTGAACGAAAGACTAGAAAGGTTAGAAAAGCTTTCTTTGATACGCCCGGAATGTTATAATTAGTAAAATGTTTCCAAAGGAGCGCTAAAAAATGGCTGATAATTTACAATTAGTGATAATTACTGGAATGAGCGGAGCAGGGAAAACTGTGGCCATTCAAAGTTTTGAAGATATGGGGTATTTTTGTATTGATAATATGCCTCCAAGCTTGATTCCTAAGTTCTGGGAGTTGATCAAAGAATCTGGGAAAGTAACAAAAATCGCCTTGGTGATCGATTTACGTTCCCGCAATTTTTTTAGAGAGATTCAAGATATGTTAGTTGAACTTGAAAATACGAATCTGATTGATACAACAATCATGTTTTTGGATGCGACTGATGAAGAACTTGTTTCGCGTTATAAAGAGACTCGTCGTGCGCATCCGTTAGCGATGGATGGCCTAATTACAGAAGGAATTAGAAAAGAGCGGGCGATTCTTGAAGAAATTAGAGGGGATGCTCAAGTTGTTATTGATACAACTGATTTGTCCCCTAGACAATTAAGAGAAAGAATCAATGAAGAATTTAAATCAAGAGATACCCATGAGTTTCGTGTGGAATTAGTTTCTTTTGGCTTCAAGTATGGCTTGCCGATCGATGCCGATATTGTGATGGATGTTCGTTTCTTACCAAATCCACACTATATCCCAGAGTTGCGGCCTTTGACTGGACAGGATCCATCTGTTTATGATTACGTCATGAGCTTTCCAGAGACGGAAAGTTTTTATACTCGTTTTATCGATTTGTTAAAAAATGTGATGCCTGGCTATGAAAAAGAAGGAAAATCAAGCATTACGATTGCTATCGGTTGTACTGGAGGACAGCATCGTTCTGTGGCTTTAACTGAACGAGTTGGTAAAGATCTGGAACAAGACTATCATGTTAATATTACGCATCGCGATAAAGGGAAGCGGAAAGAGACGGTGAACCGCTCATGAAAATGAAAACGTACCGTATTAGAAAACCCAAAATCGTCGTTGTCGGTGGTGGGACTGGTTTACCCGTTATCTTAAAAAGCCTTCGTAATCAAAGCGCAGATATCACAGCAGTCGTAACAGTGGCCGATGACGGCGGCAGTAGCGGTGAAATTCGAGAATCAATGAATATGACACCGCCTGGAGATTTAAGAAACGTATTAGTGGCACTTTCTGATATGCCTCAGTTGTATGAGGATATTTTTCAATATCGTTTTGATAAATCTGACAATTATTTTGCCAATCATGCCATCGGCAATTTGATCATTGCAGCTGTTTCTGAAATGCGCGGCAGTACCTATGAGGCTATTCAGCTACTTTCAAAGATGATGCATGTGGACGGTCATATTTATCCTTCGTCAGAACGACCATTGACTCTTCATGCTGTATTTAAAGATGGCACAATCGCAGTCGGTGAATCCAATATTGCGGTCGACCGAAAAACGATCGATCATGTTTTTGTGACTAACACGAATGATGATGAACAGCCAAAAGCTGCTAGAAAAGTGGTAAAGGCGATCGAAGAAGCGGATATGATCGTGTTAGGACCTGGAAGTATGTTTACAAGTATTTTACCTAATCTGGTAATCAATGAGATCGGTGAAGCAATCATCAATGCAGAGGCTGAGGTTGTGTATATTTGTAATATCATGACTCAAAAAGGGGAGACCGAGCATTTTAGCGATGCAGACCATGTGTGTGTATTACATGAACATCTAAAAAGCAAATTTGTAGATACAGTTTTAGTGAATACTGAAAATGTACCAGAAGGCTATATGGACCCAGAAGTCTATGATGAGTATCTAGTCCAAGTAGAACATGATTTTAAGAAGTTAAGAGATGAAGGCTGTCGTGTGATTTCAACTGATTTTCTAAAATTACGAGATGGCGGTGTTTTCCATGATGGTGATAAAGTGGTGGATGAACTATTCCGTATTGTATTTGGCGCGAGATATTAAAGAAAAGATAGAGAGGAGGAGAGATAAGTGTCTTTTGCAGCAGATGTAAAAAAAGAGCTGACCACTTTAGAAGTTCATCGGGAACATGCTAGAGCAGAGTTGGCTGCATTAATCCGTATGAATGGTTCATTAAGCATTGTGAATCAACAATTTGTATTGAATGTTCAGACAGAAAATGCCGCGATTGCCAGACGAATCTATTCTCTTTTAAAAGATCATTATGATGTCCGTTCGGAATTACTAGTTCGAAAGAAAATGAAGTTAAAGAAGAACAATGTCTATATCGTTCGCTTAAAACAGGGCACTAAAAATGTTCTTGCTGATTTGGATATATTGGATGGAATGATGTTTAATACACATGTGTCAGAGGATATCATAGGAAATGCCCAAAAAATGAGATCCTATTTAAGGGGTGCTTTCATGGCTTCAGGGTCTGTTAATAATCCAGAAACTAGCCGTTATCATTTGGAAATATTTTCGATTTATGAAGAGCACAATGATGATATTTGTCAGATGTTGAACTATTATGACTTAAATGCAAGAACATTGGAGCGAAGAAATGGTTATATTTCCTACCTAAAAGGGGCCGAGCGGATTGCCGATTTTCTAACGTTGATTGGTGCGACAAACTCAATGTTAAAATTTGAAGATGTTCGTATCGTCCGTGATATGCGTAATTCAGTGAATCGATTAGTCAACTGTGAAACGGCGAATCTTAATAAAACAATCGATGCTGCGTCAAAACAAATCGATAATATTCAGTATATCGAAAGTACAGTAGGCTTAGCGGCTTTACCAGGGAAATTACAGGAAATCGCCGAATTACGTTTGGAGCATCCTGAAGTGAGCTTAAAGGAATTAGGTGAGATGATTCCTTCTGGTGCAATTTCAAAATCTGGGATTAATCATCGGATTCGTAAAATCAATGAGTTCGCTGATAAACTAAGAGAAAAAAGCGCGTAACTTCTTATGAATTGCTATGACGAATAGCAGAGAGTTTGGTGAATAGAATGGGCGTAGAAGATAAAGATTTTATTATGAGACAAATCAAACAGCTCGGAGAAGGTCTAGGAGATTTTCTTGGAAAAGAAGATGTAGATAAGATTTTAGGCTTTGGAGAAGATGCACAAAACGAAGTGGAAGATTCTACAGCTGAAAAGAAATCACGTTTCACTTGTAAAACTGAAAAAATGAGACAAAGCCCGAGTAGCTTTGTCTCATTTTTATTTACCTTCTATATAACCAATTAATTCTTCTTTAGTAACAGATTCGTCAAAGATATGTTCACCGATCACGATCGTTGGGACAAACTTGATATTTGCCGCTTCTGCTTCAGCAATTATGTCTTGAACGATCTTAGTTTCTTCTTTTTTAGACAACTGCAAATTATCTTCAGCAAATACTGCGACATCTTCTAAAGAAAGATTTCCCCATTGATCTTGTGTATCGTACATTTGTTTCAAGTCAGTCAAGCCCTTTTCGGGTAAATCATAATTAATATGATGATGCATCACGTTTCCACGTTGCAAGCTTTCCTTTTCTTTATCTAAAAGTTTGATGATTCGTTGCACTTTGCCTTCTTTGACGTATTCATTCAATAAATCAAAAGACTCCTCAAACCATTTTTTACAATACGGACAACGAACATTCATAAATTCGACCATTTTTATTGGAGCTGAATCTTTTCCAATGGCTAAACCATTTTTTGTAGTAACCTTTGTTGCATCAATAACTGAAATATCCATTTTACTAACATCCTTTCATTTCTTCTATCTTTAGTGTAGCGCTTTTTAGCTAGAGTTTAAATAAAAATGCCCAAAAATTTCAAAAGAAATTTCGGGCATCGATCGTATTACTTACTTAAAGAGCTGCTGTTTTCCATTACTTCATCGATCAAACCGTATTCTTTAGCTTGTTGAGCTGTCATAAAGTTATCACGATCCGTATCGCGTTCAATCACTTCAAGTGGTTGACCAGTACGCTCTGCTAAGATTTTATTCAAGCGATCACGTGTATCAAGAATGTGTTTCGCTGCGATTTCGATCTCAGTTGCTTGACCTTGTGCGCCGCCTAATGGTTGATGGATCATAATTTCAGCATTTGGTAATGCAAAGCGTTTGCCTTTTGTACCAGCTGTTAGTAAGAAACTTCCCATAGAAGCAGCCATTCCGAGAACGATTGTTTGAACATCAGCTTTAACAAAATTCATTGTATCGAAAATCGCTAATCCAGCAGAAACACTTCCCCCTGGTGAGTTGATATAAATATAAATATCTTTTTCAGAGTCTTGGGCATCCAAAAATAGTAATTGGGCAATGACTGAGTTGGCTACATTATCATCGATCGGACCACTTAACATAATGATTCTATCTTTTAATAGTCGTGAATAAATATCATAGGCTCTTTCTCCACGAGATGATTGTTCAATAACTGTTGGTATTAAATTCATAGTATATTCCTCCTATATAAAAACTCTTCAAACTATTTTATCACAAAGCATACGGTAATGCCTAAAAAAAGTATACTTTATTGGTCAATAAAGGTCAACCTTAATGCTCTGAAAAGCCACTCAAAATGAACCAGTATATGGTTTTAAAACCTTCATTAAAGAATGTACACAATAGTTGTTATGAAAAGATCAGGAGAGAGGATGATTAAACTGAAAACTAAGCAAAATAACTTTTAATTTTTTTGTTTTAGTTCTCTTTTTTTTTACGCTTGTGAAAGAATATGTTATACTGAAAAAACAAGAACGAAAGGGTGAGGGAATCCGAATGGTTGTTTTTATCGCAGGTATGACCGGTGTCTTGATTGGTGCAGTGATTGTATCAGTTGGTGTTGCGTTACGTGTAACATATGAAGAACGAAAAGCAGTACGTTATCGAGAATTAGAAAATTTCGTCAAAGAGATAGAAACACTGAATCTTTTGAACAAGAAAATTAATGAGATTCTGCAGAAAAGAGATATTTATGTAGATAAATCCGTGAATTTTATCTCAATGGATGACTGTTATATCAGCATTGATGATTTTATCTATTTAGAATCGTTTTCAGCTCAAAATAATTTCTATTTGCCTACATATTTGATTGAAGAGTTTTTCAAAAAGATTGCCCATAGAAAGGTGATCCTGACTCCTGATGAAGTGATTTCAATGGGAGGAAGCACCTATAAAGGCGGTCGAGTTATCTTAGAAAGCTTCTCAGAAGAGCTACTTTCGATCATTGAAGATAAGAAAAGACAAATGAAACGTTTAACACATAAGCCCCTCTATTACTTCCAAAAAGGCTAAGACACTCGAATAACGACTGCTCACGCAATAATGAGCAGTCGTTTTTTTTTGATTTAATTTGATGAGAAAATATTAGGAAATAATTTGGACTTAAAAAGGGAAATCAACTTTTGAAACCGCTTCACTTCAATTGCAACGAAAATGAAAAACAATAAGTAAGAAAGGAAATACAAACGTTTTTAGAATTTTCTGAATCTTTTTACCAAATTTTATTGACATTCTCATTTATTAGGTTTATAGTTAACAAAAGCTTTTATTTATCACATGCTATTTTAATCTTTATAGATTTTTTAAAAGAGGAGACCATTGCCATGAAAAAGACAAACAATCACGTATTAGTCATTATTTTATCGTGTAGGACTTAGAACACTGAGAAATTTCGCAGATGTTAGAGTCCTGTTTGTCTTTGGTAAATGGGGGTCTTACTAAAGCATCCCATTCAATCGATGGGGTGCTTTTTTTGTAGAAAGTATTGTAAAGAGGCGAGCAGAATAAATAAGAAAACGAAACAGAGGAATTAGAACTAGTTCTTCTAGAAACGACTGAATTGGAGTGGATGAAAATGCGTAGTGATCAAATAAAAAAAGGAATTGAAGCAGCACCGGCCAGAAGTTTGCTTTATGCGACAGGTCAGGTGAAAAATGCCAAAGATATGCAAAAGCCGTTTATAGCAATTTGTAATTCTTATATCGATATTGTGCCAGGTCATGTGCATTTAAGAGAATTAGCCGATGTTGCCAAAGAAGCAATCCGTGAAGCTGGAGGTATTCCTTTTGAGTTCAATACGATTGGGGTAGATGATGGAATTGCTATGGGGCACATAGGGATGCGTTACTCATTACCTAGTAGAGAGATCATTGCGGATGCAGCAGAGACGGTAATCAATGCTCATTGGTTTGACGGTGTCTTCTACATACCAAACTGTGACAAAATCACTCCAGGCATGTTGATGGCCAGCGTTCGAACGAATGTCCCTGCAATCTTTTGTTCAGGTGGACCGATGAAAGCGGGTGTTGATCCAAGGGGTCATACAACGACACTATCTAATATGTTCGAAGCTGTCGGCACATTTAAAGAAGGCAAAATGACTGAAGAAGAATTTAACTTTATGGAACAAAATGCTTGTCCAACTTGCGGCTCATGTGCAGGTATGTTCACAGCCAATTCCATGAATTGTTTGATGGAAGTTTTAGGGATGGCTTTACCGGGGAATGGAACGATTTTAGCGGTGTCAGACGAGCGAAGAGAACTCGTTAGAAAATCAGCATTTCATTTGATGGACTTGGTCAAAAACCAAGTCAAACCAAGAGATATCATTACTAAAGAAGCAATCGATGATGCTTTTGCATTAGATATGGCAATGGGCGGTTCAACTAATACAGTCTTGCATACCTTGGCAATTGCAAATGAAGCGGAGATTGATTACAACTTAGAAGAAGTTAATGCAATCGCTGAGCGAGTTCCATACCTATCGAAAATTGCGCCATCTTCTGCTTATTCCATGCATGATGTTCATGAAGCAGGTGGTGTTCCAGCAATCATGAAAGAGTTAGTAGACTTAGGGGATGCGATCCATCCAGACCGCATCACAGTAACTGGAAAAACGATTCGTGAAAATGTTCAGGATGCTGTGATCAAAAATGAAGAAGTGATTCATCCAAAAGAAAATCCATACAGCCCAGTTGGTGGTTTGTCTATTTTATATGGAAACATTGCACCAAAAGGCAGTGTGATCAAAGTTGGCGGAGTAGACCCATCAATCAAAAAATTTGTAGGGAAAGCGATTTGTTTCAGTTCTCATGATGAAGCCGTAGCTGCAATTGATGATCATACTGTAAAAAAAGGTCATGTTGTTGTGATTCGTTATGAAGGACCAAAAGGTGGACCAGGTATGCCAGAAATGTTGGCACCAACGTCTAGTATTGTTGGGCGAGGTTTAGGCAAAGACGTTGCTCTGATTACAGATGGTCGTTTCTCAGGAGCGACCCGGGGAATCGCAGTAGGACATATTTCGCCAGAAGCAGCCGCTGGAGGCCCGATCGCATTGGTTCAAGATGGGGATGAAATCGAAATTGATTTAGTCAATCGAACATTAGAATTACATGTTTCAGATGAAGAGTTGGCTAAAAGAAATGACCAATTGCCGAAATTCAAAGCGAAAGTAAAAACAGGATACTTAGCTCGATATACGGCACTGGTAACATCTGCTCACACAGGAGGAATCATGCAGATTCCAGAAGACTTGCTAGACTAGAGGAGGGTAGTTCATGGCAGAACAAGAGAGAAAAATGAAAAATGGTTCAAGGATTTTAATTGATGCGTTGTTGAAGCAAGAGGTAGAGATGATTTTTGGCTATCCCGGTGGAGCAGTGCTTCCTCTCTATGATGCGTTATATGATGGGGACATTCCACATATTTTAACGAGACATGAGCAAGGAGCCGTTCATGCAGCAGAAGGATATGCCAAAGCAACAGGTAAACCAGGAGTTGTCATCGTGACTAGTGGTCCTGGGGCGACAAATGCGATCACCGGCATTGCAGATGCAATGAGCGATTCAATACCAATGATTGTTTTCACCGGACAAGTAGTTTCAGATGGAATAGGAAAGGATGCTTTTCAAGAAGCTGATGTTCTAGGGCTGACAATGCCGATCACCAAAAATAATTACCAGGTTCGGGAGACAAAGGAATTACCGAGGATCATTGAAGAAGCGTTTCATATAGCAACGACAGGCAGAAAAGGTCCTGTGGTGATTGATTTACCAAAAGATATAACCATAATGGAAGCGGCGGTAGATACGGAGGTCAAACTAAACTTACCAAGCTATCAGCCTACAGTAAAACCAAATAAGCTTCAAGTGAAAAAACTGATGGATGCTTTAACTGTTGCAAAAAAACCATTGGTATTAGTTGGAGCAGGAGTCTTGCATGCAGATGCAGGAAAAGAACTAGTGGAATTCATCAACAAATATCAACTACCTGCATTAAGCTCACTACTAGGATTAGGAGCTGTGCCAACAAATAATGAGCTCTTCTTAGGAATGGGTGGTATGCATGGTTCATTTGCAGCAAATATGGCGTTGACTGATTGCGATTTTTTGATCAACATTGGTTCTCGCTTTGATGACCGCTTAGCTAGCGCACCTAAAGAATTTGCGCCCAATGCAGTGATTGCTCATGTTGATATCGATCCAGCTGAAATTGGTAAAACGATCGAAACACAAATTCCAATCGTGGCCGATGCTAAAGAAACACTAAAAGAAATGCTTAAAATCGAGGTAACGTGCGTAGATACTACTGATTGGAAGAAGCTGAATCTTTCACGGAAAAAGCGACATCCATTCAAATATGATAAAGAGCAACAAGCAGAAATCAAACCACAAAAGGTCATTGAATTTATTGGTGAGTTAACAAAAGGCGAGGCGATTGTTGCAACGGATGTAGGACAGCACCAAATGTGGGCTGCTCAGTTTTATCCATTTAAAAATGAAAAGCAACTTGTGACAAGTGGTGGATTAGGAACAATGGGATACGGTGTTCCTGCTGCTATCGGAGCAAAACTAGGTTGTCCCGATAAAGAGGTCGTCCTTTTTGTTGGCGATGGTGGATTCCAAATGACGAACCAAGAGTTAGCTATTTTAAATATATACAATATTCCAATCAAAATCGTGATTTTAAATAATCGCTCATTAGGAATGGTGCGGCAATGGCAAGAAAGTTTCTTTGACGAACGCCGTTCAGAATCTGTTTTTGAAACGCAGCCTGACTTTGTGAAGATGGCAGAAGCTTATCATATCAAAGGAATTAGAATAGAAGATCCAAAAACTGTGGAAGCTGAATTGACTGAGGCGTTTAAAGAAACTGGTCCTTTGTTGATCGAAGTCATGGTATCACCAACGGAACATGTATTGCCGATGGTTCCGGCAGGTAAAGCAAACTATCAAATGCTGGGGGTGGACTAAAATGAGACGAATCATTACAGCAACCGTCAATAATAATTCCGGTGTCTTAAATCGCTTCAGTGGTGTACTGACACGCCGACAAGTCAATATTGATAGCATCTCGGTAGGCCCAACAGAATTGGATGAGGTTTCACGGATCACGATTGTTGTCCAAGTGGCAGATTTAAATGAAAGTGAACAAGTGACCAAACAATTAAACAAGCAAATCGATGTGATCAAAGTTTCCGACATCACAGATGAAGCACATTTAGAAAGAGAATTAGCATTAGTCAAAGTCAATGCTCCAGCAGCTGTTCGAGCTGAACTTTTTTCAGTGATCGATCCATTTCGAGCAAATGTCATCGATGTTGGGACACGCTCTGTTGTGATTCAAGTCACAGGAACTAGTGAAAAAATCAGTGCATTCGTAGATGTCGTTGCGCCTTATGGTATTAAACAATTAGCACGAACAGGCGTTACAGGATTTACTAGAGGCAACAACTAAAAAAGGGTCTTAAAGCATACGCTTATAAGCATAAAAAATTTGGAGGGTTCAATAATGGCAAAAGTATATTATGATAATTCAGTAGAGAACAATCAACTAGAAGGTAAAACAATCGCGATCATCGGCTATGGTTCACAAGGACATGCCCATGCGCAAAACTTAAGAGACAATGGCAATCAAGTAATCATCGGAATCCGTGAAGGAAAATCAGCAGAAGCTGCTCGTAATGATGGATTTGATGTATTATCAGTTGAAGAAGCATCTAAAAAAGCAGATGTTGTGATGATTTTAGCTCCAGATGAAATTCAAGGAGATCTTTATGACAAAGAGATTGCACCAAACTTAGAAGCAGGCAATGCGTTAGCATTCGGACATGGCTTCAATATTCACTTTGATGTAATCAACCCACCAAAAGATGTGGATGTTTTCTTAGTTGCTCCTAAAGGCCCAGGACATCTTGTTCGCCGTACCTTTACAGAAGGATTTGCAGTACCTGCGTTATTTGCAGTTTATCAAGATGCAACGGGAAAAGCGAGTGATGTTGCATTGTCTTATGCAAAAGGAATCGGAGCAACACGTGTTGGAGTATTAGAAACAACCTTTAAAGAAGAAACGGAAACAGACTTATTCGGTGAACAAGCAGTGTTGTGTGGTGGTTTAACAAGCTTGATCGAAGCAGGTTTTGAAACATTAACAGAAGCTGGCTACCAACCAGAATTAGCATATTTTGAAGTATGCCACGAATTGAAATTGATTGTTGACCTTATTTATGAAGGAGGATTTGAGAAAATGCGTAATTCTATCTCAAATACTGCGGAATACGGTGATTACGTTTCAGGTCCTCGTGTTGTAACTGCAGAAGCAAAAGCAAATATGAAAGACGTTTTAACAGATATTCAAAATGGTAAATTTGCTAAAGGCTTCATTGATGATAATAAAAATGGCTTCAAAGAATTCAATCAAATGCGTAAAGAAAATGCTGGACACCCAATTGAAAAAGTTGGAGCAGAACTACGTAAGATGATGCCTTTTGTATCAAGAGAAGACTAAACTAGTAATTAAAGGTTGAGAAAAGAATATTTTTCTCAACCTTTTACATAGTAAGAGGTGAGGGGAATTTGGTGAAATTAACAAAAGCAAAAATCGAAGCAGCATATGATGCACTAAGTAATGTCGTAACAAAGACACCGTTACAATACGATCTATATCTATCTCAGAAATATCAATGTAATGTTTATTTAAAAAGAGAAGATTTACAAAAAGTGCGTTCTTTCAAATTAAGAGGAGCCTACTATGCAATTAAACAAACTTCTCCAGATAAGCTAAAAAACGGTGTAGTTTGCGCTAGTGCTGGCAATCACGCTCAAGGTGTAGCTTATACTTGTCATGAAATGAATGTTGCAGCCACTATTTTTATGCCAACAACAACACCACAGCAAAAAATCTCCCAAGTAAAATTTTTTGGAGGAGATGAAGTAACGGTGCAATTAATTGGTGATACGTTCGATGCATCTGCCAAAGCTGCTAAAGAGTATGCCAAAGCCAATAACAAAGCATTTATTGATCCTTTTAATGATTTAAACATTATGGCTGGTCAGGGAACTGTAGCGGTAGAAGTATTTCAAGAAGCAAAGGATTCGGAATTTCAGGTAGATTATTTGTTAGCAGCGATTGGTGGTGGAGGGTTAGTCAGCGGCGTTTCAGCATATACCAAAAGTGTTAGTCCAACTACAGCTGTCATTGGTGTAGAGCCGCTTGGTGCTCAATCTATGCGGGCGGCCTTTGATCAAGGAAAACCAGTAATGCTAGATAGTGTGGAAAAATTTGTCGATGGCGCAGCAGTTAAACAAGTTGGAGATTTAACGTACGAGCATGCACTTGAATATGTCGACCAATTATTAGCAGTAGACGAAGGGCAAGTTTGTTCCACTATATTAGAATTATATACAAAACAAGCAATCGTTGTAGAGCCAGCAGGTGCCTTGAGTGTATCTGCATTAGAGCTGATCAAAGACGATATCCGAGGAAAGACTGTTGTTTGCATTATCAGCGGCGGTAATAATGATATCAATCGCATGGAGGAAATCGAAGAGCGTTCATTGATTTTTGAAGGACTCAAACATTATTTTGTCATCAATTTTCCTCAACGTCCAGGAGCGTTACGAGAGTTCGTGACGGATATTTTAGGACCTGATGACGATATTACTCGTTTTGAGTATACAAAAAAAGTCAATCGCGGGACAGGTCCAGTTGTTTTAGGAATTTTATTGAAGAATAAAGAAGAATTGCCCAATTTGCTAAATAAAATGGCGCAATTTGACCCTAAATATATTGATTTAAGTGATAATCCTTCCTTATATGCATTACTGGTTTAAAAATGACTGAAAGTATTAAGATTAAAGAGAAATGAATAATAAAGCTAAACAAAAAGTTTTTTATCAACTTTTTGTTTAGCTTTTTTTATAGCAGATGATAACTACATTATATACGAAAAATAGATAAGATCCATTATTTAAAAAAAATAGATTAATTGAAAAAAATGAATAGCTCGATAGACCAAGAAAATCTGAGTCAAAGACTATTTTATATTTATTAAACTGATTTTAAGTATAAAATAAAAGACGGTAAAAGCCACCTTTTTAGGTCGTTTAGGGCACTTTGATTTTGTCCAGAAAAAAATATCTAAAATTTGCTTAAAAAAATTAAAAATCAGAGGAAGAGTCCTTGCCATTTAGTAAGAAAGAACGTATATTAAACTTACTACAACAAATCGGTCAAAAAAAAACAACGACCGTCAAAGAGCATGAGCTAGATAGAAATTTTTTTACACTTCAACAGACCACCTTTTTTGGTCAAACGCGACTTATTTTTTCTATCATCTGTCATTTACACATCATGTTTCCTTTGTTAAAAATTACTCGAATTATAAAAAAGAATACTAGTAAAGTTGGAAAATATAAATGAATAATAAAAAAAGATTAGAAAATCGTCGTTATATTACCGGGTTCGATGGGATCCGAACTATTGCGGTTGTCGGCGTGATTCTCTATCATTTGTTCCCTAATATCATGCGCGGGGGCTATTTAGGCGTCCCTATTTTTTTTGCGGTTTCTGGATATTTGATTACGGATTTACTAAGACAAGAGTGGCTTCAAAATGAAACAATCGATGTTAAAGGATTTTATATTCGGCGAATGAAACGGCTTTACCCCGGGCTTATTGCCATGCTGGTCGGAGCGTCAGCTTATATTGTGTTTTTTCAAAAAGATTTACTTAATAACTTACGTAGCGTTTTTGCCAGCAGTGTATTTTATTATAATAATTGGTGGCAGATTTTTAGAGGGTTCTCGTACTTTGATCGATTTACAACGCAATCGCCATTCACTCATATTTGGTCACTTGCTGTTGAGGCACAGAATTATTTAATTTGGCCGTTGTTATTTATTGTTCTTAAAAAGTATATAAAACACAGTGGGAAAATATTTGGATTGATTATGGCACTGGCTGTTAGTTCTGGGATTTTGATGGCAGTATTGTACACACCCGGAGCAGATCCGACAAGAGTGTATTATGGAACAGATACGAGGTTATTTTCGATATTGATGGGAAGTGGTTTGGCCTTTGTTTGGCCAAGTTTCCGTTTAAAAGAAGAAATTCCAATAAAAGCCAAAACGCTGTTAAATGGAGTCGGTATTGCATCACTAGCCGTCCTTTTGCTCTCCTTTTTATTTTTAGCAGACCATTTTGCTTTTGTATATTATGGCGGTATGTTTATTGTCAGTATTTTCGCAACGTTATTGGTTGCAGTTACTGCTCATCCTGGTGCAGATTTAAATCGTTGGCTGACGAATCCTGTATTTAGCTGGTTTGGAAAAAGAAGCTACGGCATTTATTTGTATCAATTTCCAGTCATGATTTTTTATGAAGCAAAAATCACAAATTTAAGTGATCATGTACTTTTACATTCATTGATTGAGATTGTTTTGATTTTAGGTATCAGCGAACTTTCTTATCGGTTTATTGAAAAACCGCTGGGCAAATTCTATTATCAGTATACATGGTTTGCGATCAAAGACTTTTTCCGCAAGCCGTGGGTTACAATACCAAAAATAACGGCCTTGATCAGTGTTGTCTTATCTTGTTTTGCTTTGTTTGCTTTGGCTGTGGCCCCTTCCAATGAAGTTACTGCGCAACAAGAACAACTTCAAAAAAATATCGAAGCTAACAAAAAGAAGGCTGATCAAAGAAAAGCAGAAGAAAAAGCTAAAAATGAAGGAAAGACAACAGATTCTACCAAGCAGTCTACTGTACCACCACAAGCCAATCTTGATTTGACCCCAGAGGAAATCAAGAAAGCCCAAGGGATGGAGATCACGGCCTTTGGTGATTCGGTTGTTTTAGATGCAGCAGCAGGATTACAAGAAATTTTTCCTAAAATGATCGTCGATGGAGAAGTCGGCAGGCAGTTATACACGAGCACGCCAACCATCGAAAAACTAGATAAAGAAAAGCTGTTGAAAAAAAATGTTCTTGTTGGACTTGGAACAAATGGATCGTTTACAGAAGCCCAATTTGATGAATTTATGACGGCAATCGGTTCTAACCGCAATGTTTATTGGATCAATGTTCGAGTTCCGACACGAAGATGGCAAAATGAGGTTAATGGAATGTTGGAATCGATGAAAAAGAAATATAAAAATTTAGTTGTACTTGATTGGTACGGTTACAGTAATGATCATGAAGAATGGTTTTATGATGATCGTGTTCATCCAAATGTGGAGGGACAAGTAAAATATTCAAGTTTTATTGCAAAGCAAGTCTTAAAATAATTCTGCAAAAAGAGCAACCGAAGTCTTGTTGCTTATTTTAGACAGATTTTAGGTGAGTTCCCCCAGTTCGTAGAATGGGGGTTACTCACCTGTTTTTTATTAAAGAAAAATCCAGAGCTTATGACACTATTAACTGGTAGGCAACACGTTCACCATTATCTACAGGGAGCAAAATATCCCCACAATACATGAAACCTGCTTTTTTTATTAATTGTTGCATAGCTATATTTTTGGGATGCGTATCGATTCTGATATCAAGATGTTCTTTTAATCTAGCAGCAGTAATCAGAAAATTCATTAAAGTCAATGCCAGACCTTGACCTTGATAACTAGGAGCGAGGGCAACACGATGAAGTACAGCATAGTCTCCCGTAGTTTCCTGCCATTGACCGTTTGTGATCTGCTCATAGGGCGCTTCTTTATCTGCTGAAACGATTCCAAGGCCGGCAATCTGTTGATCAACAATCAATAGATAACATTGCTGACTGGCAATATCTTGCTCTAGCTGTAATTTGTTTGGACCTTCGCCATTTTGCCATTGAGGCACTTTATTTTTTTGTAATAGCTGACGAGCAGCCTGAATGATTTCCAATATCTCAGGTAGATCAGTTGTTGTTGCTTTTCTTAAATAGATAGCCATGATACATACCTTTCTTATGTGAGAGTAATTATTAATTTTGGTAAGATGTCTCAGGTTTTAACTGATAAATTTTAGAAGGACGTCCAATGCCTACTGGTCGTTCTCCGATTTCTTCAAAATGATGGAGCATCGCCTTTTTAAAGTTTGAGTGATCAATTGTTTTATAATCAACGCCGGAAAACTTAGCAAAAACTTTACGGGCTTCTGTGATCGTAAAATCTTTGCCTAAAACTTGCAGTACTTGTGGATCATGTTCCATTTTATTGGCTACACGATTGAAGGCCTTTAAAATGATTTCACTGTGGTCGAATGCTAGTGTATCTTTTCCTGTTGAAGCACCACTAGTCAAATCTAATATAATTTCTACGTCACCGTTTGTAAGTGAAAGGATGTTCTCTTTGCGTTCCATCGTAAACCAGCGAACTTCTTTTGCATCATCTCCTGCAATCAATGGTTCTTCACCAATAAAAGCTAGATAACTAATAGTGACAACCCAACCTCTGGGATCACGGTCTGGTCTACTGAAGCTATGAAGCTGCTCAATATTATCTTTAGAAATAACAACACCCGTTTCTTCTTTTGTCTCTCGCAAGACACTTTCACCAGTTGACTCATTTCTATTGACGAATCCGCCTGGTAATGCCCAAGAGTTTCTATACGGATGTCCTTTTCGTTTGATCAACAATATTTTTAATTGATCTTCTTCTTTGTTATAACACATCAAAACAATATCTACAGTCAGAGAAGGTTTTTCATATTCAGGAAGTTCTTGTTGATGGTACCATTTCAAAAATTCAGTCTCATCGGCTTGCTGCTCATAATATTGCTTTTCTGCTTCCTTTGAACTAAAGTGTGTCAAGTTGCTCATCCTCTCTAAAATTAGATAAAAGTACTTTTTACTTTATTGTATCATTCTCATCAAGAAAAACAACTAAAGACTTGTTTTTTGTTAGTCAAACTGAGTTTTAAAAACAAAGGAATATAAGTGTCTCATTGAATATGATAAACTAAGGATGTCTTCTAGAAAAGAACTAGTTATTGGTAAAAATTGTTGAAAAAGTATAAGGAGTGGCAAAGTTGAATCGTGAACTGCAGCTTAAAGGTGACATTACTTCTCTTGAAATCGAGAAAATAGAAGAGAGTGCTTTACATTTCAATGTGGAACTAAAGTTTTTTTTTGTATTATCAGGTTATTTGGAATTGATAAAAAATGACCGTTGTATTGTTTTAAGAGCTGGTGATGTTTATCTTTTAAATAGAGGAGAATTGGTCAGTATTTTAGGGAGTGAGGATAATCTAACGTTAACACTTACTATGACGCTTGATTATACTTATGAAGAGCTTTTTTTTAGACTAGATCGTCCCTTATCCATGGTTTATAAGAGAGAAGCTTATGAAGAGTTTACAAGTTGTTTAGCGGCATTATTTACTGAAAGTAATTATCAAAGAGCAGGTTATCGTCAATTAATGGATGGCTATACCCACTATTTATTAGGGCTATTAATTCGCTATATTACGATTTCAACAAATCAAATGACCAATGTTGATGCACAGACATCCAATAAAAATGAGGAAGTTCTACAGTATTTAACCAGCCATTATACTGAAAAGTTAAATTTAGATCAAATTGCTGATCATTTCTTTTTGAATAAATATTATTTAGCTCATATATTTAAAGAAAAATTAGGTATTTCTATTGGAAGTTACCTAAAAGAGCTAAGATTGTTTCATAGTGTTCGCATGCTAGAGCAGACAAACGAAAAAATTGTTGATATCGCTTTAAATAATGGTTTTTCAAGTTTACGTTCATTCAATAAAGCATTTAAAGAAAAGTTTGACACTTCACCAGCGGCTTTTCGAAAAAAACGTGATTCTGTTTCTCTTGGTACTGATAAAACAGAACCTAAGCAAGATGTACTACGATTATTGGCACCTTATTTACAAGGAAAAATATTTTCTGAACGAGAGAATGTAATCCAAAAGGTAGAGGTAGATACGAAACAAACGAGCATGACGTATCGTGACATCAAATACATTTTGAAAGCTCAGGTTCAAAATATGAATCAACATTTAACAGCAGTTAGACGCGATTTAGGAATCAAGTATTTTGCTGTAACAAATATCTTGGACAAAATTACCTGGTCATTCGATCAAAAAGAACTCGTCTTATCTTTTTCTAAGCTGGACTATCTCTTGCAACAGATCATTGATCAACACATGATTCCTTATATCCAAATTCAAATCACAGATTATGATCATTGGATAGAAAAAAAGGGACAAACAGAGGAATTATTAGAGATGATCCTGACTAGACTGAAGTATCATTTGGTTAACCGATACTCTAATTTTAAAGAATGGTTTATTGAATTTCGTTGCTTTTACGAATTAGGAGATCATAGTAAGCTGTGCGTACCTTTGGCTGAATTGATTCATGTATTTGATGAATATGAAAATATCATCGTTCATTTTCCGGTGACTCCAAATAAGGCAGTTGAATTTGATTTAAAGCATCCTGATCTGGTGTATTGTATCGACGACAGTATGATCGTGAAGAAACTTCCACGTCAACTATTGCAACAAAGCTTGCATGACGACCATTTTATTGAGTTGATTCGTGGCAGTAGAAATATGCAAGTCCAGATGCAACTACTGCAAAAAGCCCTTATGTTGGAAAAAGATGATTATTTATGGCCGTATTTTGATTTGGCATTAGCAAATTTAACGATTTGGCAATTTATCAATCAGCGACTTAGCGAAGAGCAATATTTTACCCCGATTTCCTTAGATGCTGAAAAAGTATTTGAATATTTTCCTGCTGAACTCGCTGATAAGGTATCTTTATGTACTGAAACAGGTTTAATCAAGGAAAGCTGGTATGCGTATAAATTTTTAAATCGATTATATGAAACAGTCATCTTTAAAAATGATTTTTGTGTGGTAACGAAATCAAGAGAGAATTACCGTATTTTAGGTGCGTACCCTGAAGAAGAGCTAAGTAGTTTTTTTTATCAAAAAGAAATTTCTGATGTTGATGAGTCTTTAAAAAATGCGAAAAGTCCATTGATTACGTTATTTATAAATTTGGTGCAGTTAAAAGGACACTATAAAATTACTAAGCAAGAATTGACACCTGAAATTATCGATCGTAGGAATGAATTGTCAAATATAAGGAATAGTCAAAACTTGTCATCGGAAGATGTCGCCTTTCAAAATGCGTATTCAAAACCTTCAAGGATACTGTCTGAAGCTGATATAAATGGGAGTTACGAGGTGAAAATCGACTTGCCAATTTTTGGAATCGTGATGTTTGATCTGGAAAAAATACAATAGTTGAATACCAGAAATTGCTTTTTGTCTTTTTTTTAAAAAGATAATAAAGCAATTTTTTGCCTATTTTTAACCAAAAATAGCACAGAATAATTGAAAGCGCTATTATAAAATGGTCATATCATAAAGTATTGGAGAGAAAATGATATGTTTGAGTATTTTAAAAAGCGTAGGGGATTGAAACAAGAACTGGTTCAGCAAGTAAAGCAAGCGAAAAAAGAGGAGCAGTCCAGAAAAGCGACATTGAAGAACCTTTCTGAAGATGAGTTGAAAAAAGAAAAAAACAAACACAAACAAAGAAAACAAGAGCAAAAGTCGGCTCAAAAAGCTACGTTCAAAAAAATGACTAGGCAAGAGCGTCGTCAAGCTAAAAGAAAAAATAGAATGTATCGTAAAATCAAAAATAGACCGCGTCGTTTCGTTGGTTGGTCATTAGTTGTTATTATCTTACTTACAATCGTTGTTAAAATCGGACCAACGATTTCTGACATGTATCAGGTGATGTCAGGAAAAGAATTAACTATCACAACCGATAGCAAACAAGCAAAAGCTGCACGAATAGAAGGGGAAAAAGTTGCAGAAAAAATCTCTGATGAAGGAATTGTTCTATTAAAAAATCAAGACCAACATTTGCCTTTAGCAAGTAAGAAAGTTAATGTATTTGGTGTTTCTGCTCTTGATTTACGTTATGGCGGTGGTGGTTCAGGTGCTGCAGACGTGACACGTGCCGTTGGTTTATTTGACGGTTTAAAAAATGCAGGAATTGAATACAATGCCCAATTATATGATTTTTATCAAAAAGTAGCTGAGGATGGTAAAGGAAGTAGTAAGAACGATACGGGAATCGTACAGGTGGTTAAAGGAATGCTCAATAAAAAAGAGATCGATGAGCCTGCCATTGACTACCTAAAAGAAGAGACACTGAAACAAGCGCAAGCATTCTCAAAAGATGCACTGATTGTAGTTTCTAGTGACGGAACTGAAGCAAGTGATCTAACGCATGATCAATTAAAATTAACGGAAAATAAAATGGACCTAATCAAAAAAGTCAGTGAAAAATTTGAAAATATTACGTTGATAATCAATGCTGGAAATGCGATTGAATTAGGATTTATCGAGGAAATTCCTGCAATTAAATCAGTTGTTTGGATCGGGACCCCAGGACCTTTAGGGGCACAATCTTTAGGGAAAATCCTAGCAGGCAAACTAAATCCTTCTGGTCGACTCACAGATACTTATGCGTATGATAGTCAGTCAGCGCCAGCTAGTGTGAATTTTGGTAACTATAAATATGACAACGTTGATAAGGCATTTCTTAATTACCAAGAAGGAATCTATGTCGGCTATCGGTATTATGAGACGTATTATGAAAATGATGAAAAAGGATATCAAGAAGCGGTTCAATTTCCGTATGGTTATGGATTGAGCTATACAAACTTTGATTGGAAAGTAACAAATAAGAAACTGACCAAAGAGCAAATGACCGTCAATATTGACGTAACAAATACCGGTAATCAGGCAGGAAAAGATGTTGTTCAACTATACTATTCTGCGCCTTATAAAACAGGTGAAATCGAGAAATCAGCGATTGAACTTGCAGCCTATGAAAAAACAAAATTACTGAAACCAGGTGAAAAACAAACACTTGAATTAACTTTTGCTACAAGAGACATGGCTTCTTATGATATGTCTGATACACAAGCATATGTTTTAGACGAAGGACGTTACACAATCAAGTTAGCCAAAAATGTTCATGAAATCGTAGAATCCTTTGATTTTGATTTGCCGGAAAAAATGATCTATAAAGAAGATGCTGATACGAATACAGCGTATAAAAATCAATTTGACGTTGCCAAAGGTGAGCTGACTTATTTATCACGGAATGAGTGGAAGAAAACGTATCCATCAACGAAAGAGTTAAGCTATACGGCACCGGAATCTGTTGTTGAGGCATTGAATGAGAAGGTCCAACCATCGAAGGCTAAAATGCCTAATATGGGTGTTGATCATGCCTTAAAATTAGAAGAGCTAAAAGGACTTGATTTTGATGATCCAAAATGGTCACAATTTTTAGATCAGTTAACCTTAACGGAAATGAAAGAGTATGTCACTCATGGTGCTTATACAACTCAAGCTATTGAGCGCTTAGGGATTCCCAAAGCTATTTTGATGGATGGCCCTGCCGGGTTTAGTTTCTTCTTTAAAAAAGTTGAAGCAGCCGCTTATCCAACAGAAGTAGTGATCGCCTCGACTTGGAATAATCAATTAGCGTATGAAATGGGGACCGCTGTTGGTAATGAAGCAAAAGCATATGGAATTCAAGGCTGGTATGCTCCAGGAATGAACTTGCATCGAACCGCTCAAGGCGGACGGAATTTTGAATATTTTTCTGAAGATCCACTATTATCAGGAAAAATGTCTGCAGCAATGATCAAAGGAGCTCAAGAAGAGGGAATCATCGTATTTATGAAACATTTTGCGTTAAATGATCAAGAAACCAATGCTCGTTCCGGCATTATGATCTGGTCTAACGAACAGACCATTCGTGAATTATATTTAAAACCGTTTGAAATCACAGTCAAAGAAGCACAGCCATTAGGCGCGATGTCCAGCTTTTCTTATATTGGCACAAAATGGGCAGGAGGTAATCCAGAGCTTCTAAACAACGTATTACGTGATGAGTGGGGCTTTGATGGTTTTGTTTCCAGTGATGCTGTCTTTGATTTTATGGAAGCACCGACTGCTATCAGGTCAGGGAATGACTTGATGCTGGATGTAATGAGTGCCAGTAAAAATGTCAAACGTTTGAATCAAGCCTATAAAGAAGATCCTTCGGGAATTGCTAATGGACTGCGTGACAGTGTGCATCATATCTTCTATACTTTATTGAAGACTGATCAGTTTGAATGAATAAGAGGGAATAAAATAGGATAAAACGTTAAGGTGGAACGAAGATGAATTATAAAGAGTTAATCGATAAAATGACACTAGAGGAAAAAGCTTCATTAATGTCAGGTGAGAATTTTTGGAATACTAAAGCAGTTGAACGGCTGAATATTCCAGCTATTATGCTAACGGATGGGCCTCATGGATTAAGAAAACAAGGGGGAAAGGCAGACCACTTAGGATTGAATAAAAGTTTACCTGCTACTTGTTTTCCGACCGCAGCTACTTTGGCAAACAGTTGGGATCGTTCATTATTGTTTGAAGTTGGTGAGGCTATCGGCAAAGAAGCGGCAAGTGAAAAGGTCAGTGTACTCCTAGGACCCGGTCTAAATATCAAGCGGAATCCTTTGTGCGGACGTAATTTTGAGTACTTTTCAGAAGATCCTTTTTTATCTGGAGAATTAGCCAGCGATATGGTGAACGGAATCCAATCACAAGGGATTTCAGCATGTCCTAAACATTATGCAGTCAACAGTCAAGAGCACATGCGGATGACAATTGATGAAATCGTGGATGAACGGGCATTAAGAGAAATATATTTAGAAGGATTCCGTAAAGTGATTGAAAAAAGTCGACCTAAAACAGTGATGTCTTCTTATAATAAAGTCAATGGGGTTTTTGCGAATGAAAATCAACATTTGATGAATGATATTTTATATGATGAATGGGATTTTGAGGGGGTAGTAGTGACTGATTGGGGTGGTAATAATGATCGTATCAAAGGTCTTAAGGCTGGTAATCAATTAGAAATGCCTGCTACCAATGGTATTACGGATCGTGAAATCGTGACGGCTGTAGAGACGGGTGATTTAAAAGAAGAGCTATTGGATCAAGCAGTTGATCATTTATTAAAATTAGTCTTTGAAACAGCTTTTGATTCAAATCAGCCAGAAGTTACAGTTGATTATGAAGAACAGCACCAAAAGGCCATAGATGCGGCCAAACGTTCGTTAGTGCTATTGAAAAATGAAGCGAAAATTTTACCATTAAGAACAACAGAACGCGTGGCCATTATTGGAGATTTTGCTGAAACACCTCGATATCAAGGGGCAGGAAGTTCATTAATCAATCCTTATAAAATCAGTAGTCCGCGAGCAATCTTAGAAGAAAAATTGAATGTAGTAGGGTTTGCCAAAGGATTCAAGCGAATGGGTGGGAAAAGTCAAGGCTTGCTGAAAGAGGCGATCGCATTAGCTAAAACAGCGGACAAAGTGTTATTGTTTTTAGGATTGGACGAAGGCAGTGAGGCTGAAGGAGTCGATCGGACCGATTTAAAGCTTCGGGAAAATCAGTTGCTTTTAATTTCTGAATTAAGTCAGATCACTTCTAATATCATTGTGATTTTAGCTGGCGGTGGTGCGATCGAAATGCCGTTTATCAATCATGCAAAGGGAATTGTGCACACTTATTTAGCGGGCCAAGGCTCAGCTGAAGCGTTGGCGGCCGTTCTTTTAGGCGAGTATAATCCTAGTGGAAAATTAAATGAAACTTTTCCTTTGAAGTATGAAGATGTTTCATCTGCTCCTTATTTTCCTGGCAAAGAGGCAACCTCAGAACATCGAGAGAGTCTTTTTATTGGGTATCGTTATTTTGATACAGTTGATCAAAAAGTATTATTTCCATTTGGTTTCGGATTATCTTATACTGATTTCACATACTCGGATTTAGTGGTAGAGGGGTTGTCTGTCCGATTTAAAGTTACAAATAGTGGTAAGGTTGCTGGAGAAGAAATAGCACAGCTTTATGTACAAAAAAAAGATTCTAAGATTTTCCGGGCGAAGCGAGAATTGAAAGGTTTTGAAAAAATTCATTTAGAACCAGGTGCAACTCAAGAAATTGTGATTCAGCTAAATGAGCAGGACTTTGCCTATTATAATACCCAGATCAAAGACTGGGCGGTTGAACCAGGAGCGTATGAGATTCAAGTGGGAAGTTCATTACTGACGATCTATCTACAGAAAAAGATTCAGGTAGCAGGGAGCAAATTTAGTGGTAGTAATGACAAAGAAGAATTCCCTAATTATTATACAGGCAATATCAAAGCAATCCCAGATCAAGAATTTTATCGACTATTAGGCTACAAACCACCAAGTCTTTTATGGGATCGAACAGCTGATTTAGGAATGAACGATACTATTGCTCAAGCTCAGTACAAAAACTGGCTGGGACGAAGTACTTATCGTTTCGTACTTTTCTTTAATAAGCTGTTTAATAAAATGAATAAACCTTTAACTGCCAACAATGTTTATTTTATTTTGAATATGCCGTTTAGACAAATTGAACGTTTTACAGGAGGCAAAATCAGTCAGAAAATGGTTACTAGATTTTTAAACAGGATCAATAAATAGTTGATAACTTAGAATGATTGAGACAGATCGAGTGTTAAGAACATCCAATGAAGAGGGGATATGACTCAGAGAGTTATGTTCCACTCACATTCATTGAGGTGTTTTTTTTGGTTAACTTTATTTTTAAATAGGTTGACAAAAAGAGGCGGAAAAGGTATTTTAAATAGAGAATATATATTGGAGGGAATCAATGAAAACAAATGATATCACCAGAATCGCTATTATGATCAGTATTATAATTGTCTTAGGCTTTTTTCCGCCGATCCCGATCAGTCTTTTACCAGTTCCAATCGTTATCCAAAATGCAGGTTTTATGCTGAGTGGTTTACTTCTGGGTAAAAAGAATGGCACGATTGCAACGTTGCTTTTTTTATTACTTGTTGCTATTGGTTTTCCTATTTTAGCGGGAGGCAGAGGCGGAATGACAGTCTTCTTCAGTGTGACAGCAGGATATCTTTTTGCGTATCCTTTTGCCAGCTTTCTAATTGGTTGGTTGAGTGAAAGAATTAATCCAAATAATCAGAAGCTTAGCTATGCTTTTGGCATCACGTTTCTTTTCGGCGCATTGTTTATTGACTTTTTGGGAGCTGTAGGTGTTAGCATATTATCTGATGTATCTCTATCTGCTAGCTTAGCTGGTAGTTTGGCTTTTATTCCTGGAGACACGATTAAAGCCTTTTTAGCTGCTGTTATTGCCAAGAGAATCTCGAAAAGTCTCGCACAAAGGAGCACATAATTTGGTGGAAATATATGGTTCAGTTGTCGATGATCAAGGACGATGTGTTCATTATGATTCTGCTGTGGATGTTGTCGCGAATAAATGTTTTCTTTGCAAAAAATACTATGCTTGTTTTCACTGTCATGATGAATTAGAAACACATAAGTTTATGCCGTGGCCCCTTGCAACAGATTCTAGTGAAAAAGTAGTAATGTGCGGAGTTTGCCAGTTTGAAATGACTGTAAATGAGTATAAGAAGCAGGGGAAGTGTTCAAATTGCGGACAATTGTTCAACCCGAATTGCTCAAAGCACAGCGCTATTTATTTTAGTTAAAGAAGGAATTGAGGTTGGGTCAGAAGTGTTTACCCCGAGAACCAAGTAGGTACCGTTCTACATCAGCTCACACTTCGCTGTGTTTCACAGGAATTTCAGCTTATTTCTGAAGGTGGGGGCTTCTGCTACCACCGTTTATTCAGATTTAGAGCCCTGAACAAAACTGATTTTTAGTTTTGTTCAGGGCTCTTTTTTATTCGGAAATCATTTGTCTGAGGAAAGTCTTTTTCATTTTTTGTCCAAGTACTTTGGACAAAACTACATTTTGATCTTCTTGTATCCTTTTAAGTGAGCGTTTACAATATAGGAGACAACAAAGTGTTGTCTAAGAGCAGATCTGCGCAGATCTAAAGACATTATATTTTAAGAAGTTTATTGGGCTTCAAGAGCTAATTTCTCGGGTCGAGACTAAACGAGCTCTTCAGCTTTTATGTTATCTAGCTTCAAGAGCTAGTCTCTCGGGAAAAAGATAAAAATGGAGTGAGCCAAAGAGCGCCTCAATCCATTTGTCCTATTTTCCATTCGAGACTAAACGAGCTCTTTCAGCTTTTATGTTATCTAGCTTCAAGAGCTAGTCTCTCGGGAAAAAGATAAAAATGGAGTGAGCCAAAGAGCGTCTCAATCCATTTGTCCTATTTTCCATTCGAGACTAAATGAGCTCTCTCAGCTTTTAATTTAGGAGGAAAAAGATGGAACAAACACATGGAAATCTAAAAGTGAAAGTTCAGCAATTCGGCAGTTTTCTTAGTGGAATGATTATGCCTAATATTGGGGCATTTATTGCTTGGGGGATTTTGACAGCTTTATTCATCCCAACAGGCTGGTTCCCTAATGAACAATTAAATGAAATAACAGGTCCGACAATTACTTATCTGTTGCCCATCTTGATTGGGTTTACAGGTGGGCGTCTAGTGTACGACATTCGTGGTGGAGTCGTTGGGGCAATGGTGACAATGGGAGTAATCACAGGTGCCGATATTCCAATGTTTCTTGGTGCAATGATAGTTGGACCAGCTGGAGCTTATTGTATTAAGAAGTTTGACGAGCTTGTTGATGGAAAAATCAAACCAGGCTTTGAAATGTTAGTTAATAATTTTTCTTCTGGTATCTTAGCTTCGATTTTAGCCATTATTGCTTATTTGATTGTCGGGCCTGCTGTAGAAGCTTTGAATAACGGTTTAGCAACGGGTGTTGGCTTCTTAGTAGAAAATGGCTTACTTCCTTTAGCGAGTATTTTTGTTGAGCCAGCTAAAGTGCTGTTTTTGAATAATGCGATCAATCATGGCGTAATTAGCCCGATTGCAATTGAGCAGGCTGCTGAAACTGGTCGCTCGGTATTGTTTTTATTGGAATCAAATCCTGGACCTGGATTAGGCATTTTGTTGGCATACACGTTTTTTGGTCGAGGAAGTGCCAAACAAACTGCACCAGGGGCTATCATCATTCATTTTTTAGGTGGAATTCATGAAATTTATTTTCCATATATTTTGATGAAACCAGCGTTGATTCTTTCAGCAATCGGCGGAGGAATGGCTGGTGTAATGACATTTTCACTATTTAATGCTGGATTAGTTGCACCAGCTTCACCAGGGAGTATTTTTGCAATTTTAGCAATGACTCCTCGTGATGGTTATTTAGGCGTATTTGCTGGAATCATCGTGGCAACGGTCGTTTCATTTGCTGTTTCAGCTGTTATCTTGAACACATCTAAGGCGACGGATCAAACGATTGAAGCGGCTTCTGAGAAAGCAAGTGCCTTAAAGGGTCGCAAGACAATAACTGTAGATGCGGGAACTAGTTTTTCAGCATCTGAAAAACTAAGTGATACAGTAGAGCTGCTTGCGAATACGAAAAAAATTATTTTTGCTTGTGATGCAGGAATGGGTTCAAGTGCGATGGGCGCCTCAGTCTTACGTAACAAAGTCAAAAAGGCTGGTTTGTCGATTGAGGTGGTTAACTCTGCTATTGCTCAGCTTCCAAATGATGCTGATATTATAATAACTCATAGAGATCTGACTACGCGAGCAAAAGAAAAAGTACCGCAAGCTTATCATGTATCTGTTGATAATTTTTTAAGCAGTACGAAATACGATGAATTAGTTGGAAAATTAACAGCAGTACAAACTTCTGTTTAAATAGGTAAATATTTCTAAAGGAGGAATTTCATGTATCTTTCAGCACGAGCTAGACTAATCCTGGAACAACTGTTGATCAATAATCGGCCAGTTTTTATTAAAGAGTTAGCAGAAGACTTGGGTGTCAGTGAGCGGACAATTCGGCGTGATTTAAAGGAAGTAGAGGCCACTTTAACTTCTTATCAGTTGAAACTGGTGAAAGAACAGGGGATTTTAACTTTAGAAGGACCAGACTCTGCTAGGCAAAATTTTCGTTGGCAATTGATGGATTTATCATATAACGAATATAGCCAGAAGAGCGTCAGCAAAAAATTCTTAAAGCGTTATTAAAAGAAGAGGGCTTGAAGTTAGTAGGATTAGCAAATGATTTAAATGTTACCATTTCAACAATTAGCAATGACCTGACTAGAATAGCAGAACGGCTACCTAAAACGGTTACTATTGAAAGAAAAAGGGGATTGGGTGTTTCTTTACAAGCCGATGAAGCACAAAAAAGAGGATTGTTAAGTGAACTATTTGGGAAGCAATTTCCAGATTACCAACTACTAAAATTTTTTCAAGAAAAATCCCGTACCGTAGCTACTAATGACCGAGTCGAAGGACGACTACTGGAGTTGGTCAGTGAAGAATTATTAGAAAAAGTCGAACACAATGTTCGTTTTTGGCGTATAAATAATCCCGATGAGATCAGTGATGAAGCCTATGCTAATTTGATCGTACATATTTCAATTTCGGTAGAACGGATGATTGCAGGAAACTTTATTCAATTATCTACAAGTAGTGATCAGATCCACTATCCAGAATTTGAAACGGCAAAACAATTGTTGGCTGCTATCTTAGAAATGGAACCAGAGTTTGTTCCAGAAGGCGAGGCAATCTATGTCACTTCTCATCTTAGAGGAGTAAAAATCACGCAAAGTAATACTCATCATTTGGAAAGTGAAGAATTAGAAGTGAGAGTTTTGGTTAACAGGCTGATTGAACAAGTGGAGCGTGAACTAGAGCAAGAGTTACCTAAGGAGCTTTTAAGTAAAGGGTTGATTGCTCACTTACGCCCTACAGTAAGACGTTTGCAGCAAGGAATGCGGATTTATAACCCACTAATCCATTCGATCAAACAAGATTATCCAGATTTGTTTAATGTTATTCGGCAGGCGTTCGATTCCGTCTATCAAGAGAGTGTTGCACCAGATGAGGAGATTGGTTATTTAGTACTTCATTTTGGCGCAGTACTCCTACAACTGGAAAGTGAGTATAGTTTTTCTGGATTAGTAGTGTGTGCTAGCGGAATCGGGACATCTAGAATGCTAGTCACTCGATTACGTCAACGAATCCCACAACTAAAAAAATTGGAAACAGTCTCTTTATTTGAACTAAGAAAAAAACAATCTGAGGGAGACTATCATGTGATCATTTCAACGATTGATTTAGGTCCAGTGGATTTTGATTATTTTTTAGTTTCGCCAATCTTGTCTGAAAGAGAGTTATCTCAAATCAGTGTATTTTTGAAAAGTTTGCATAGTGGATCCCACAAAAAAGTTGCAGATGAAAAAAAAGCTGTCGAACTTACTTTACTTGAAGCGACTCACTTTTTAGAAAAAAGGCAGCGATTTACATCAATTGTTCTTACTATTTTAGGCAATTTCAACTATTCCAAATTAAATGAACATCTAGGGACGACCGAAGATACGATTCGAGTCATATGTACGCAACTTTTGGAAAAGGAGCCTGGACTAGATATCGAAACACTAGTCAGAACTTTCCTAAATGATAGCACGTGGAAATCTTTTGGAATTCCAGGTACAAAGATCGGTATGTTCCATGCGCGTAATGAATCAATTAAGGAACCTGTCTTCCAGTTGTTTTCATTAGAAAAATCAATCTCGATCGAAACCATGGATCGGGCTGTGATAGCGGTTGACCGAATTGTTTTACTTTTAGTTCCAGAAAAGTTTTCACAAGAGGGTCTGGAAGTGGTTAGTCATATTAGTATGCTGTTTGTTGAGGATAAACAAATGATCCAGCTTTTAGAACAGGGAGTCAATGAAGCGATCACTACTTATTTTGTCCAAAAAATGCTCTCTTATTTAGAAACGATTTAACTTTGACAACAAATTCAATACTCAAGTTCAAGGAGGAGATAAAATGATCACATTAAAAAGAGAAGATATTGCTTTGAATCAAAGCTTTGATAATAAAAAATCTGCAATTGAAGCAGCAGGTCAACACTTGGTAAACCAAGGGTATGTAAGTGATGAGTATATTGATAAGATGATCGAACGAGATGAATTAACCACAACATATATTGGCAATATGGTAGCGATTCCTCATGGGACAGATGAGTCGAAACATTTGATCAATCGAACAGGAATCGTCATCTTACAAGTACCAGAAGGGGTTGATTTTGATGGGAACGAAGTGAAATTGCTGATTGGTATAGCAGGTCTAGGTGACGAACACTTGGAATTATTGGCTAGTATCGCTTTGGTTTGTTCTGAAATAGAAAGTGTCGAACAAGTGATTGCAGCCAAAACAGAGGCTAAGATCATTGAACTGTTCAAGGAAGAGGTGATGTCATGAAAAAAATTGCCGTTCATTTTGGTGCAGGGAATATTGGTCGGGGGTTTATTGGCTGGTTGTTAGTCCAAGCAGGTTATCAAGTGATTTTTGCTGATGTCGATGATCGTATCGTAAAAGAAATCAATACACAAGAACAATACGAAGTTATTCTGGCAAATGTTGAGCAGGAACAGTTCACTGTAAAAGGAATCAAAGCGGTCAATAGTGCGACGGATTCTGAAAAACTAGCAACTTATATCAGTGAAGCGGAAATTGTGACCACAGCGGTCGGACCAACTATTTTACCCAAACTAGCGGAAGTTATTGCTAAAGGGATAGAATCAAGGGTTGATACGAATCGACATTTGACGGTGATTGCCTGTGAGAACATGATTGGTGGTTCTGAAATCCTTCAAGCCGCTGTAATACCCTTATTAAGCTCGAAAGCTCAAAAATATGCTCATGAATTCATCGCATTTCCTAATTCAGCAGTTGATCGCATTGTGCCTAATCAAAAACATGAAAATCTGTTAACTGTAACAGTCGAACCTTTTTATGAATGGGTGGTGGAAAAGCCGGCGCAAGAAAAAAATGCTCCGAAGATTATGGGATTAAACTATGTGCCGGATTTAACCCCTTATATTGAACGAAAATTATTTACAGTCAATACAGGACATGCTGTGACTGCCTATTTTGGCCATATGAGAAATATCGACTCTATTGAAGATGCGATTCATAATGAAAAAGTTCTCTTTATTGTGCGGAGTGCATTAGAAGAAACAGGCGCTTTACTGGAGAAAAAATTCCAATTTTCTCATCAAGAACATCAAGCGTACATTGATAAAATCATTGAGCGCTTTAAAAATCCTTATGTTTCAGATTATGTGACACGTGTTGGTCGATCGCCGATTAGAAAAATAGGCGAGAATGATCGATTTATCCAGCCGGCAAGGCAATTTGTAGAAGCCTTTAATGAAACACCAAAAGCCTTAGCAATCGCAATTGCCGCAGCAATGAAATTTAAAGAACCTAGTGATGAAGAAGCATGCGCCTTGCAAGAGGCAATCAAGGAACAGGGTCTAGATAATACGATCGAACGATTTACTGGTTTGAAACCTTATACAAAATTATTTGAAAAAATTCGTACTTCTTATTATGAATTAGTATAATAACAAAGACAAGAGCTATTCAATGCGTTTTCTGCATTGAATAGCTCTTGTCTTTCTTACAAATTTTCAGTCACATTTTACTGAGTTAATTCTAATAGCTTGCTCTTTAAATCTTCTTCCATATGACCTAATTCGATTTCAGCAGCACGGCGTTTTTCTTTTCCTTCTTGCTGGATTCGTAAGGTTTCTTGGATTGTTTCAACTAAATCATTTTGTGTTTTTTGTAAGGTATCAATATCAACGATACCGCGCTCATTTTCTTTAGCCGTCTCGATTGCAGAGATTTTCAGCATTTCAGAATTTTTCTTCAATAGATCATTCGTCGTTTCAGATACTTGACGCTGCGCAGTAACAGCGTCTTTTTGACGTAATAGCGTCAATGCAATGACCACTTGGTTTTTCCAAAGAGGAATCGCAGTGTTGATTGAAGCTTGGATTTTTTCAGCCAAAGCTTGGTTTGTATTTTGAATCAAACGAATTTGTGGTGCTTGCTGAATCGTGATTTGACGAGCTAAACGTAAATCATGTGTTCGCTTATCTAAACGATCTAAAAATTGCGTGTAATCATTGGCGATTTGAACATCCATTTGATCACCAGATTCTTCCGCTTTTTTCATCGCTTCAGGGATGATCGTTGTCTGTAATTCCTCCATCTTCAATTCACCAGCTGCAATATAGATATTCAGAGCATCAAAATAGTCTTTATTTTTATTATATAGTTGGTCTAACATAAGATTATCTTTTAAAAGACCGTTTTTTTCATGGTCTAATTTGATTGAAATTTTATCGATTTGCGCACCAATTTTTTGGTATTTGGCAGTGATTTCAAAAACGGATTGCTTCACCTTACCAAGCATTTTTGAAAAGAAATTACCTTCACCAGCACGTAACTGATCTGGATTGGCTTCATTCAAACGATACATCAAATCGGTAAGCGAATCACCAACAGGACCAATATCTTGAGCTTGAACATGGTTTAACATCGATTGTGAAAATTCACTTAACTTTGTTTGAGCTGCAGAACCGTATGTAATGACAGCTTGAGAATCTTGAACATCGATTTTTGAAGCAAGTTCTCTTGCTTGGGCTTGTCTGTCTGCAGGTAGTTTGTCCACTAAGCGATTAGCGACTTGCTGCTCTTGCAAAGCTGAAATCTCACTTTGCTGAGTTGTAGTCAATGAATCGACTGGTGTCGAAAACGGATTATTTAATAAATCATCCAGTGTATCATTTACTGGGGTTACATTTTTTGGATCATTTTCCATTATGATTCCTCCTAAAATTAAAAGCATAGCGGACTTGTATAGTCCGCTTAGCCAGACGTATAAAAGTAACTATTCTTGATTGTTGTTACTTTCATTATCTCTTTTTAAACTATTTTTGGCAACGTTTATCTCTACATCTAGATCTTCTAGATCATCAGAGACAAATTGCTCGTAATCTTTTTTGATTAATTTAGATACTTGATCGATGATTTGAGCGCTTTCCTCTAATTTTTCATAGGTTTGTTTATTCTTGATCTCATGATCATCGATTTCTAAGTACTTACTAGTCAAATCAACTAAGTTGGGCAAGTGAGTATAAAGAAAGTGATTTGCTAAATGCAATTTTTTTGGTTCTTTCACTAATTCTTTAAAGAGTGCTTTTGAAACGCGTAATGTATCATTACGCAAATCGATCGCTCTTAATTTAGTAGAGGCACTCATATTTTCCTGCAGTTGAACGATTTGTTTTTTAGTTATGTTCATCGTGTCGCGGAAAAAATTGATTTCCTGATCAGTCATACCTAGGTTGGCATAATGCTCTTCTTTTGTTTTTGTGAGGTTAGGCAGTTGTTCCTCCACCCCAGTTTTTTCTTAGATCCAATAAAAAATAGAACCATAAGAATCAAAAGAACTACGGCGATGGCAGGAGTGTGTATATCAAGGGTAAGACGTAGAACGAAACCAACTAAAAATAAACAAGCAACTATTTTGATGAATTTTCCTTTTCTCATATTAAGTTCCCTCCAATCATTCATTTCATCGAAAGTTGTTAACCTCCGCTATATAAGTTATTTTAGCACATTCAGGTCAATAAAGAATATCAGTCCAAAGGTTGATTTTAATATTTAGAGAAAATGTAAGAAATGGCAAGGAAAAACAGCACTTTTTACTACTTTAGATGTAGAATGAATAGGTCTGTTCACAAAAAAGTCAAAAAGAAACATGAGAAAAAAAGTGAAACGTGAGGTATAATAGAAGATAACGATTAGGACTAAAGGAGAAAGATAGTGAAAAAATTTAAAATCATTACTATACTATTAGTAGGATTAGTGCTAACAGGTTGTTCTGGCTCTAAGGTAGTCGAAGAAGAAGATGATGATGACATTTATATAGAAGAAACAAGTTCTAGTGTGGAAGAGCTGGGCTCTTATGGAGATGATGAAGTCTTTTATGAACCACGGGATCCTTCAGCGACAAGTGAGGCAAAAGATGAAAACAAAGTTGCCACCGAAGAAACGAAAGAACAATCAAACGATGAAAAAGGAAAAGTAGAGGTAATCAAAACTAAAAATGGCGACTTTAAGCTCGAATTGACCGATGGCTGGGAATCAGTTGAATCAAAAGAATTAAGTGATAACGCAGACGTTAGTCTAAAAAATACAGCAAATGAAGCCTACTATATGGTTTTAAGTGAAGCGAAAAATGGCTTTGACAACTTTGATGGATTTAAAAATTCTGTAGATTTATCTGATCTTGGTGAAAGAACAGATGAGAAGAAAGAGACCATCAAATACAATGGGTTAAAAGGTGAACGTCGCACGTTTACCGCAACTAAAGAGGGTGTAGAGGTTTATTATATCTATGATTTAGTAGAAAGCAAAGATCATTATTTACAGTGTATCAGCTGGACCTTAAACAACAAAAAAGATGAAAATAAGGCTGATTTGATTAAAATCATGAACTCTCTAGCAGAATTGGCTAAATAAGTAGCTGAAAAGTAGTACAGAGTAAGAGAGAAGTAAAACTAGTCAGCTAGTGGTGCTTCTCTTTATTTGTATGGAAAAGTTACACCTGTCACAGCTTCTAAATACTGGTATAATTAAATAGGCTAATTTAGCATATAACACATAAATAGAAGCGATAATCATAAGAATCTTAATTTATAGCTGAGAAAGGATTCACAAAAAGAACGATAAGTGATAAAATTTCAAAATTAAGGTATTATATCCATAGAAAGATTGGTGAACTGCATGATGAACTTTGAAGAGTTTGAAGAAAAGACGATTTCTAGAAAAGAGATTTTTAAAGGACATATGATTGATGTTGTTTTAGACGAAGTGAGATTGCCAAATGGGGAGATGGGTACTCGTGAATTAGTTTTTCATCCAGGGGCAGTTGCGGTCATTCCGATTACAGCTGACAATAAAATGATCATGGTCAAACAATTTAGAAAACCCATGGAAAAAGTTCTTTTGGAAATTCCCGCAGGAAAAATCGATCCAGGGGAACAGGATCACCCAAAAAAGACAGCTGAAAGAGAACTAGAAGAAGAAACGGGGTATCGTGCGAATCAGTTTACCTTTGTGACTTCTATGTATGTATCACCTGGTTTTGCAAACGAACTCCTTCATATTTATTATGCTGAAGACTTAGAAAAAGTTCCTAATCCCCGTCCTCAAGATGATGACGAAGTTTTAGAATTATATACCTTGACATTAGACGAAGCGAAAGCGGAAATTGCTACTGGTCTGATTTGTGATGCAAAAACGATTTTTGCCGTACAATATTGGGAACTACAGCAACTAAAAAAGCTGCTGAAGGAGGATAAACGATGAGTAAAAGTCCGCTGGTTACTCGGACGGAATTACGGAGACGCAAAGAAGAAGCTGAAAAAGAAGCACAAAAAATATATGAACAAGAACAAAAAGAAGCTGATAAAGAGTACCGTAAAAAAGAAAAGGAAATATCTAATTTTTACCGTAAAGAGCATAAGAAGCAAAAAGAAATCACTAAATCGCGTTCAAATGAGCAGACAAAAATTCGTGAACGTAGCAATACGCTAACCAAAGCAATTATTGTTGTGGCTATTTTGTTGGCCATTGTAATATTTATAGTATTGAATTTATAGAAAAGAGGAAATTACAATGAAAATCGGTATTATCGGTGCTATGGATCAAGAAGTAAAAATTTTAAAAGAAACATTATCTGATGCTAGATCTTGGGAAAGAGCTGGTGCGTTATTCATTTCAGGTTCTTTAGGACGTCATGAAGTCATCGTAGTCCGTTCTGGAATTGGTAAGGTTTTATCTGCTGTAACGACAACGTTATTGATTCACCAATACGGTGTTAATATGGTGATCAATACAGGATCTGCAGGTGGTATTGGAAAAGGTCTTGCTGTAGGTGATCTAGTGATAGCTGATAAATTAGCCTATTTCGATGTAGATGTTACAGGATTTGGCTATAAACCAGGTCAATTACCAGGCATGCCTTTGTATTATGAATCAAGTGACTATTTAAAATTAGAAATGAAAAAGGCGGCAGAAAGTACTGGTATGTCCATCCATCATGGGTTGATCGTAACAGGAGATTCTTTTGTGAACGACAAGGAAAAAGTCAAGGAAATCATCAAAGATTTTCCAGAGGTACTCGCTTGCGAGATGGAAGGCGCGGCAATTGCTCAAGCAGCAGCACAATTCAATATTCCATTTCTCGTTGTTAGAGCAATTAGTGATACCGCTGATCACGAAGCTTCTCAAACCTTTGATGAGTTTATTGAAGAAGCCGGAGAAAAATCTGCAAAAATGGTGATTAATTTTGTGGAGCATCTTGTTTAAACAAGCAGACTTTTAAAGTGGAGGTTCTAGAATGAAAGCATTGATTTCAATCGATTATACAAATGATTTGTTGCAACAAATGGTGCGCTGACAACTGGCAGTGCCGGACAAGCCATCGAACAAGCTATTTTAGCTGTGACAGAAACATTTAATAAAAATAAAGATTTTGTGGTTTATGCTATCGATCGCCATGAATCAAACGATCCCTATCATCCAGAAAACGCGCTATTTCCACCACATAATATTGCGGGTACGAATGGTCGTAAGCTTTACGGAAAACTTGCAGATATTTATCAGCAAACGCGAGAATATGAAACGGTTTATTGGATCGATAAACGTCATTATTCCGCTTTTAGCGGCACGGATCTAGATATTCGATTGCGAGAAAGAGGTATTACAGAACTCCATTTAGTTGGTGTTTGTACGGATATCTGTGTATTGCATACAGCAGTAGATGCTTATAATTTAGGGTATCAAATCATTATCCACAAGAATGCAGTGGCTAGCTTTGATCCAATCGGACATGAATGGGCACTAAAGCATTTTAAAGAAACACTGGGTGCAGAAATAGTTGAATAGTAGAATAAATAAAGAAATAGTCGAAAAGTTATTGTGCTTTTCAACTATTTCTTTTTTTGTGAGGAAAAGGATAAAAAAACGTCACTATCTTTGTATTAAATGGCAAGTCAAGACTATAATGAAAAAAGAAACGAAAATAACTTATCATTCAGAATGGAAGTGATCGAATGCAGGTGCTAAAAAAAGAGGTTTCCGAGTTCGAACTGTTTTATGATCTGATTTTTGCGTATGCGATCAGTCGTGTTGCAGCAATCTTGTTTGTTGATGCAAATCAGATGCTCTCTTTCAAAAGTTTGGGAGAATTTTCAATGTTGACGCTGGTTTTTTGGACGATTTGGACATATCAAACGGTTTTTGCCAATCGATTTTCTATTAAAAACAAAATAAGTGCACTTTTTCTATTTTTTGATATGTTCTGGGTAATTATCTTGGCGCAAGCGATCAATGTTGATTTTGAAAAAACGCATTTTACTTTTGCAGGAGCAACATCAATTCTATTCTTCAGTATTGCGTTACAATATTACTTGAAAATGAGGAGTACTGAGGACCCTGTTGTCAAAAAAATGTGTTATCAGTTGGTCATAGTTTTATGTGCGAGTGGGGTGATCGGGTTTAGTACGATTTTACCGTGGGGAACTTATACTATCCGCTTTGTAGTATATGCTTTTTCTATCTTTATTCCGGCATTTTTTCCAATTGTTATGAAAAAAGCGTTAGCCGATTTTCCAACGAACTTTGGTCATTTGACTGAGCGTTATAATTTATTTACCCTGTTACTATTTGGTGAAGCAGTGATCGCTGTTGCTAGTACAATTGTTTTTAATAAGATAAGTATTGGTAGCGTCTTCTTCTTTTTAGTCGTCATTGTGATGTTTCTCTTTTACAATACTATATACAAGTCAGGTATGGATCGGCACAAGGCTACAGCAGGATTGATCTTGATCCACTCTCATTATTTGATTTTTGTCGGTTTGGGTTTGTCGATTGTTTTATATGAAAATTATGTAAATAATGACATCCAGCCACTCTTTTTCGTACTATGTCTGGCTGCTAGTTTGATTTGTTTTTTAGGTGGAACCCTTGTTAATATGATTATTTATACTAAAAAAGAACATAATTATCTGCCTTTTATTAGTAAAAGTGTCTTGTATTTTGCTGGCTGGATTATAGTAAGTTTACTGTTGCAGGATTTTATGGTACCATTTTTATTTGTTAATGTGGTATTTCTGTTATTTTTACTGTATAAAGTTAAGCAAGAACTTAAATAATCAATAGGTGTAAAATTAAAGCTGAGATAAGATGGTTGCTTCTGAAAGAGTTGTCTTCTCAGCGCCTTTTATTCGGTTTGAAAGCTCGAAACAAAACTGATTTTTTTAGTTTTGTTTCAGGCTTTTTTTGATTTAAGAAATAGTTAATAAATGGTTAAGAGATCAATTAAGAGATGCCTGATATAGTTAAGATGTTGAATGAAATGGAGCGAGTAATGATGAGTGAAACAGTATTGGCTTTAAAAAATGTGAGGAAAAATTTTGGTAAAGAAGAGGTTCTTAAAGGTGTTTCTATGGAAGTTAAAAAAGGGGATATATATGGTTTGGTTGGAAGAAATGGTTCAGGCAAAACAACAATCATGAAATTGGTTGCAGGTTTATCTGAACAAACATCTGGTGAAATTGTCCTTTTAGGCAAAACAAAACAATCAGGAGAGTATAACAAGGTCTTACAACGAATGGGTTCAATGATTGAAGAACCAACTGCTTTCAATAATTTGACCGCCTACGATAATATGAAAATCACGTGTATTCAAAATGGAATTCATGATTTAGTGGTTATTGAAGAAATGTTAGCCTTTGTAAACTTGGCCGACATGAAGAATAAAAAATTTAAACACTTTTCATTAGGAATGAAGCAACGTTTAGGGATTGCAATGGCCTTAGTCAACAATCCTGACTTTCTTATTTTAGATGAGCCAATCAATGGCTTAGATCCAATTGCGATAATTGAATTTAGAGAGATTATTGAACGAACCAATCGTGAGAAAAATACTACGATTTTGATTTCAAGCCATATTTTAACTGAACTTTATCATGTATCTACTCGATTTGGTTTTATTCATAATGGGCAAATAATCCAAGAAATAGCGAAATCAAAATTTGAGACTTCTAATACAGAAGCGATTGTTGTAAAAGTGGCAGATGTCAATAGAGCGGCTGTTGTATTGAGAGAACGAATCGGTGACCAATTCGAAGTAGTGCAGCAAGATGAAATTCATATTTTTTCTAAAGATTTACTAGTTAGAGAAATTAACTTGTTACTCGTAGTAAATGGTGTGATGGTAGATTTCATAGGAAAAAAAGAAAATAGTTTAGAAAGTTATTACACAAATCTCGTGAGTAATATGAAGGAGAAAAGCTAATGTTACGTTTGATACAAGCCGATTTTTACCGATTATTTCATTCAAAAAGTTTTTATGTTATTCTTTTAGCTATTTTTGGGATGGCAAGTATAGTACTTAGTTTTCATTTTTTTCCTGCAATTGGTCCGAATGAAGCAACATACAAGTTGGTATTAAAAATGAAGAATGAGGCATGGAACACAAAGGTTGCATTTCAAGGAGCACTCGCTACGTATCCTTTTTTAATTTACTTGTTTATCAGTTTTTTTATTATGAGTTCTGGTTACGAATTTTCCCAGAAATGTTATAAAAATACCTTAACTTCTGGAGTTAGTCGTGCCACATTTTGTATCGCTAAAAATACTGTGCAATGGTTGATGGTTACACTTGGTACAGCGATTTATTTTGGATTGATCTTTATTTTCTCTTACTTTAAATATGGTATGACAGATAGTGATAGTGGATCATTAGTCAATGATATGCTCTATGCAGGTTTTTGTTTGGCCCTTGGTATTAGTTTTATTTTGAGCTTAGCTAATATTATATTAATCATTACTACAAGCAATGTGGCAGCAACTGTTTTTATCGCCGTATCTCCTTTACTGATCCCAATGATCAGGCTAAATACTGGCTGGAACTGGGTAGTATATTTTGATTTTGTCACTCTTGCACAGTCTATGGCATTTTATGAACTTTTCGGAAAAGCGCTATTTCCTTATATAGTGGTATATATAGTGCTTATTATTTGCTCAACGACAATTAGCATAAGTGTTATTAAGAGAAAGGAATTATAGTTTAATGGTTGCTAAGGCTATCCAAAAAAATCGGAAGATAAAAACCTTAAATAACAGGTAAGGTATGAGTGGAATGGCAATAACATGAATAATAACGAGATAGATTTCGCAAAAGTCATCAAGTATATCGATGAACGATATTCAGAGATCGATTTAAAGGAACAAAACCTGTCAACGGCATTTGAACAAAAAAACATCTTAAATAGTGACGTAGAAATCAGTCAGTTTTTGATTTATTTAGGCTACTCTGAAGAAGGCGTCACGTATTATTTTGAACATGATATGGCCGCAGATATTTATTATGAAGTGTTTATGATCTTGTCTAGGTGGGACTTAATAAATTACTTGAATACAGAGGAACTATAGCGAGCAATTTAGAACAGATAAAAGGTTAAATAGTGAAAGTTATAGAGGTGGAAAAATGAAAAGATTAATGACAATTATGGGTATGTTAGTGTTGTTTTTACAATCAGGTTTAGTAGTCTATGCACAAGAAAATCAGAAAGAAGCAAGTGCAGATGAAACAATTGAAAAACAAGTGGATCAAATCATGGAGAAATATATTGGTAAAGAAATTCCCGGCGCGTCAATTGGAATCGTCAAAGATGGGAAAGTCATTTTAACGAAAGGCTATGGTGTCTCAGATATTGAGAAAAAAACCCCCGTTAATGGAGATACAACAGTTTTTGAAACGGCATCTGTTACGAAGGTTTTTACTTGGAGTATGCTCATGAAGCTTGCAGAAGAAGGGAAAGTCAAGCTAGATGCAGATATTCAGGAGTACTTGCCAAAAGGAACGCTGAACCTAGCCTTTGACAAAAAAATTACAATCTTAGATTTGATGAATCATACAGCTGGATTTGAAGAAAAACTTGAAGGTATGGACTTAAAAAATAAAAATCAATTAAAACCATTAAAAGAAACCATAACGAAGGAAAATCAACCAAAACAAGTCTACGAACCGGGAACAGTTACATCGTATTCCAATTATGGTGCTAACTTGGCTGGCTATATTATTGAACAAGTGACAGGTCAAGAGTATATGAAGTATATGAATCAAACGGTATTAAAACCGCTTCAGATGAATTATTCAACGTTTTCTATGATTTATGATGATCAGCCTCTAATAAAAGACAATAAAAGCTCAGGTTATTTATATGATGGTTCAAAATTTGAGAAAATGAACGTTGATCTTACGAATGATTTTCCAGCGGGTTCACTAAAATCGACAGCAACAGATATGACGCATGTTATGTTGGCTCTGTTGAATGATGGAGGAAAAACGCCCTATAATTTCTTTGAGCAAAAGGAAACGTCAAAACAGATGCAAGCACATTCTTATGGAATAGTACCAGGTGCACTAGGTAATGCTCATGGTTTTTGGGAAGAGGAAGTAGGCGGGAAACGCATCATCCAGCATGGTGGAAACTCAGGTGGTTTTTCTTCACAATTAAATTTAGTTCCAGAAGAGGGACTGGGGTATATCCTATTAACGAATCTTAATAATGAGGCAACAGGCATTCGAAATGAGTTAAATACATTATTAGTGGGCAATGAAAAGATAACTTTCGATTTACCATTGAAAAAAAGTTCAAATGATCAAAAAGTAGCAGGACGCTATCGAATGGCAAGACAACCCGTTTCAACTTTGGGGAAAGTAGCCTATATCATTGCAGATTTTGATATGGTCGTAAAAGCAAATAAAGAAGGTGGCATCAATGTCACATCACCTCAATCGAAAAAAGGCATTTATTATGTGGAAGTCAAGCCAGGTATCTATCAAAAAATTCAAAAGGGCTCCAAGGATAAATACCTGTATTTTAAACTAAATGACAAAGGGCAAGTTCTTACCGCTGGCAATGGTATGACGACTGACTCATTACCAGTATCTTTTCTGGATACACAATTATTTAACTTTATTACCTTTGGTGTTTCCTTTGCAGCTTTTTTAGGGTCGTTGATTTATCTGTCAGTTAAGTTTGTCAAACAAAAACGTAGAAAGAAAGTTGCTGGATGGTCAAGAAACTACACTGTACTTGCAGTCTTTTCAACAGTTGGGTTACTTGTGATGATTACAGCTGTTGTGATGATATTTAAATATGCATCGAATCTTTCGATTGTCTTTTCTTCAATGCAACCGTTATATTATATAAATTGTTTATTACCACTCTTTACCATTGGGATGATCATTTGGCTAGCTAGGACTTGGCGTAAAAATGAAACAAAATGGCTGACGATTTTCTTGATTCTAATCGGTTTAATCACTACTCTACAATTTTATAATGTCCATTTATTCTTTTAAAGAGGTCAAATCTTACTAGTAAAACGAGTGTTAATTTTAACTTAAATTGAACTTTAGAGATTATAGTGAGTTAGCAATGATGAAGCTGTATATTGCTCCTAATAAAATTTATTATCAGTCTATCCTTGGATCTGGTAGTGCAGTTTTGGATCACATTATCTCCACCATACTCAATCAAAAACAATCGCAGATAACTTAAAAAAATTTATGAACGAAAAATAAATAAGTATAAAAAAATCAAGCCGGTTTTTGATATATTCTATCAAAACTGTGCTTGATTTTCTTTTATAGCCCAAACGATTTTTCTGAATGGTTTTTTAAGGTCAAAACTAAGTGAAACTCATTGTTCTCTGCATGCAACGTAACCTCGCTATGGAGTAAACTTGCCAACTCTTTAATAATACTTAAACCTAACCCCGTACTCTTATTCGATCTTGATAAATCTTCTGTGAAAAAACGGTCAAAGAAAATTTGGACATTTTCTACTGGCTTTAATAAACCATTAGAAAATCTAATTTGAATATCATCCCCATTATTTTCTAATACAATATGGGCATAATCTTTGCCGTGTTTTAGGATATTACCTAAAATGTTTTGAATCAATCGTTGGAACACTGAAACATCTAAGAGTAGTTTTTGGTGTTCTTGAATTTGTAAGTCTAAATGGATTTGCTGTTTTTCAAATTCTTCGTAATAAGTAAAAAGATTCTCTTGTAAAAATTCAGATACATCGACGATTTCCAGATTTAATTTGATTGTTTTTTCTTGAATCAAATTATACTCCATTAAATAACTCAAATAATGAGAGATATCCATTAAACTAGTGTCGATTTTTCCTAAGATTTCTTTATGTTCTTCTCTTTCAATTTCTTTTAAAAGAAGCTGTGTGTAGCCAGATGAAACGGTTAGAGGCGTTTTTAAATCATGTGTTAAATTTGTTAGGATCTTTTGGACCTCTTTTTCCTTTTGCCGTTGTTGTTGATAAAATGATTTGTTTTTCTTAATTAGAAGATTGTTTTTAGATAGTAAATGTTTAATCAGTTTATTTTTTGAAGTAGAGGTCAGCTCTGCGTTTGTTTCATGTTCAGTGATATAGGTCAGCTGGTTAACAATGTGTCGTAGTTCATTTAAAATGAAAATAAAATAACCGCTCACTACTAAAAAAAGTAATGCAAATAATAATGTCCACTTCATCGAATCAATCCTCCTTTGATAGGCGAATACCGGTGCCCCAGATCGTTTCGATGTATTCTTCATTAGGATCTAATTCTTTCAATTTTTTTCTGAGGGAACTAATATGGACATTTACAGTATTTTCCCCGCCAATATAAGCATCATGCCAGATAGCTTCATATAAATTAGCTTTAGAGTAGATCTTATTTGGATGCCGCAATAATAACTCTAATAGTTGAAATTCTTTATTAGAAATCGTCAAAGTATTTTCATTGATGAGTGCTTCAGAGTATTCAGTATCTAATCTTAAATTTTTATGTATGAGGAGTTGTTTTTCTTTTATAGAAGTCTGATGTGTGTGGATCTCGATCCTTGCTTCTAATTCTTCGATATGAAAAGGTTTCGTCACGTAATCATTGGCGCCATTACGCAATAACTCGACCGTTTTTTCTTTAGTATCGATGGCTGTAAGAATGATGATCGGAACATCGGATGTCTTTCTGATAGTCTGCAGCACACTTTCTCCAGTAACACCAGGGAGCATCAAATCAAGCAAAATCAAATCATAAGAATGGCTGAGGGCTTCCAAAATCCCTTCTGTACCTGATTGTTTTACAGATAGTTTGTATTTGTCCTTAAATAAAAGACGAACTAAGTCACAAATATTTTGATCATCTTCGATCAGTAAGATTTTTTTCATCAAGTTTATTTCTTTCCCCCTTTCTCTTTTAAATAAGCAATTTTATGTTTTCTCGTTAATTTTTTAAATGCATACTCTGCTTTGGTTGCTTCACTGCGGCTGCTAAATTTCTCAATATGGATCATTTTTGCAGGTAAGCGGGAGGGAAGCCGCGTATACTTTGCTCCAGTCCCACTGTTGTGTTCTTTTAAACGCCTTTTTGGATCTGTTGTGTAGCCACCATAAAAGGTGTTGTCTTTACAATAAAGAACGTAAAAATAATGATCATTCTCCATATAACATCGCCTTCATTTCTGGTAAATAATTGTTTTGTTCATCATAGGTATATAACGGTGGTAAAACGCGAAAACCGTCCTTTTTCCCTTGTTTAATCCCTTCGATCAATAAAGTATTGGCTTCTTTTCCAATTTTAGGATAAATGAAACGTACGCGTTTGGGGGCGATATTAGCAGACTCCATTGCATGTAGAATGTCTAAAAAGCGGTCAGGCCGATGGACCATTGCCAGACGGCCATTTGTTTTTAAGAGTTTTGCCGATACTGCAACAACTTCATCAAGAGTGGTATGTATTTCGTGACGGGCGATCGCTAAGTGAGGGTTAGGATTTTTTTGACTTGTTGGTAGTTCTTTAAAATAAGGCGGATTGCATAGAACTAAATCAACGGAGTCTGGTTTTACAACAGTTGTTGCTAGTTTTAAATCTAATTCAAGCATAGTCATTTGGTCTTCCAAATGATTCAACTGAATACTTCGTTTGCCCATGTCAGCTAATCGCTCTTGGAGTTCGATTTGTTTTATTTTCGCCTTCGTTTTTCGACTGGCAAATAAACCAACAGCACCATTTCCAGCACAAAGATCAACAATTAAACCATTTTTAGGAAATAAGGGGAAATTTGCGAGTAAAACAGCATCAATTGAGAATGAAAAAACTTCTTTACTTTGAATGATCTGAATATCATCTGCGAATAATTGATCGATTCGTTCACCGGGCAATAACATGTACAATTCATTCCTTTAACTTTTTTTTCGATTTAAATTTTTTTGACTAAATAATATTTGGTTGTGCCCGTAAATGGCGTATTGTCGAGTTTGCCAAAAACGTGGTAGTCAAATTTTTCATAAAACGTCTTCGCTTGATAATCTTGTGTATGAATCGTGATAAGTGACGAGCCTTCTTTTATAGCAAACTGTTCTGCTTTTTGAAGTAACTGGCTACCATAACCTTTACCACGATAGTCTTTATTAATTGCGAGTAAAGAAATATGTGTAGCGTTCATCCACTTATTCGCTGTAATACCACCGATATAATGTTGATCATCATAAAGGGCAATAGAGAATGCTGTATTTTGTTCAGCAGGAATTTTTTTGATTTCTTCTTGATTTTTAGAAAGCAACGCAATCAATTCAGTCTCATTTTCATCTTTAGGCAGGGGTTTAAATTCAATCATAAACGAAGTCCTCCATTTTTTTTAAGCGCTTTGATGGAATCAAAGGTACCCTTATATTATACTACGATTAAGATACAGAAGAAACATCTGAAAAAGACTTGTCAAAAGTGTTCGTTTTCGGCATACTTATAGCTAGTGAAAAGAAAGGAAGAAGAACATGTTTTTTACATTTATGCGTGGCGTTGTCCGGGTCGTTTTGTTTGTTATCAACGGCAATGCACATTATGAAAAGAAAGACCGTATTCCTCAAAATGAAAATTATATTTTAGTAGCACCTCATAGAACTTGGTGGGAACCACTATATCTGGCTGTTGGCGGATCACCGAAAAAGTTTAGTTTTATGGCGAAAAAAGAACTATTCAAGAATCCATTTCTTAGTTTTATTTTAAAACATGCGAATGCCTTTCCTGTCGATCGGGAAAAACCAGGACCAAGCGCTATCAAAACACCAGTCAAAACGCTGAAAAATACTGATTTAAGTTTGGTCATGTTTCCAAGTGGTACGCGCCATTCATCTGAATTAAAAGGCGGTGTAGCATTGATAGCTAAGATGGCGAAAGTTAGTATCGTTCCAGCTGTGTATCAAGGACCTTTAACGTTGAAAGACTTATTTAAACGTCGTCGCGTGACTGTGCGTTTTGGCGAACCGATCGATGTCAGTGACATTGCCAAAATGGATAAAGAGGGGATTGCGGAAGTTGAACGTAGAATGCAAACTTCATTTGATCGTTTAGATCAAGAAATCGATCCTAATTTTAAATATGAAGTGAAAGAATAGCAAAGAACGAATCAAAACATTCTCCGTTTTGGTTCGTTCTTTTTAGTATGTGCTGGTCAAGATGCTGAGTATCAGTTCCTACAGCTTTTTAAAGTTTTCCATCGGTGCAGGTGTATCTTCATAGTATTGAGTAGTGGTGAAATCTGTTGTATAGTGCATCACACTATTGAATGATTCTTTTAGATAAGCCTGCATAGCGCTTGGGATCCTCAATTCTTCAATATCCAAAGGACTTACTTTAGTGCGAATGCTAGCCAGATCGTCTGACTCCACTTTTTGTACCCACTGAGGCTCGCGGAGTAATTCTCGACCAATTGCTACAAAATCCGCACCGTCTTCTATAACTTTTTCCGCTTCTTCAGGCTGCTCGACAGATCCGATACCGATCAGGGGAACGATCCCTTTCGTTCTAGCTGAAAATTGAGAAATCAATGTTGCTTTATTTGTTTCATCATTTAAAGAAGTTCGTTTGTAATTGCCAATTGATAAATGGATATAATCAACCTTATCTTTGATTTGATCGACTAAATACAAGGAGTCATCTAGGCGGATACCTGGTGTTTCGATTTCTTCTGGTGACAAGCGATAACCAACTACGAATGGATTTTGAGCTTTCTTTTTGACCATTTGATTGACGGCTTCAATAACTGATAACGGAAATTTCAAGCGTTTTTCTAATGATCCGCCCCAGTCATCTGAGCGCTGGTTTGAGTTTTCAGAAAAAAATTGTTGTAGTAAATAAGTATTTGCTCCATGCAATTCAACGCCATCAAATCCAGCAACGATTGCGCGTCGAGTTGCTTCAGCAAAATCTTTTATGATTTGGACAATTTCTTCATGAGTTAACGCCCTAGGCATTTCAGAATCGGCAGGATAGCTCGCTTTGAGAGCACTCGCGCTAACTGGCTGTTCCCCTCTCAAAATACTGCTAGTTGACTTTCTGCCAGCATGAAAAATTTGTAAAATGGCTTTGGTTCCCTCTTGTTTGATTGCAGCAGCAAGTTTTTGTAGGCCGGGGATCATCTCATCGCTAGTAACAGATAATTCCCCTTCAAATCCTTTGCCGCTTTCACTGACATTTGCAACGCCAGTTATGATCATGCCTGGACCGCCTGCGCGCATCGCGTAATAAGCAATTTCATCTGACGTGACCATCCCGTTGTGAAAGCTGGACTGAGTGGTCATAGGAGGCATTACAACTCGATTTTTGACAGATAGTCCATTAGAAAATAAATAACTAGATAAAAAATTTGGGGACATAGTATTCGCTCCTTTGTGTTTGTAGAGAAATGTTTTTTGTTATTCTTCTCTGTAAATGCTAGTATAAATGTTAAGTAAAAAGTAACAAGTACCTACTTTTAAGTGCTATAGTAACTGAAAAGTAATAATAGTGAAGGGTGAAAGGGATGGTAATATGAAAAAAGTTTATTACATGTCTATTGAAGCAACTTTGGAGGTTATCGGAGGGAAATGGAAGCCGAGTATTTTATGTCACTTAGGTAACGGTACAATGCGGACAGGAGAACTAAAAAAGCACATTCCTCAAATTACACAAAAAATGCTGGTGCAGCAATTACGAGAATTGGAAACGGACCAGATTATTACTCGTAAAATATATAACGAGGTGCCGCCCAAAGTAGAATACTCATTAACTGAAGAAGGGAAATCATTGAGAGAAATCTTGATAGCTATGTCTGTTTGGGGTGAAAAGAGAGTACAAAATCTGATTGAGACTGGAAATGATGTTGAGCTTTTAAGTGAAAATTATTCGGGCTTTTTAAACTATTAAACTTAACTATAGAATGATAAAAAACGAATGACAGCTAAGCAATTTAAGCTGTCTTCTTTTTTTGTTTAAACGCAAAAAATAGCCAAATTAAGCAATTGTTTTACTGTAATCAAAATATGATACGTTTGAACCATATATTTTCCCGTAAATTTGGTATAATAGTAAGAAGGACTTTTTTAGGTGGTGGGAAAATGCGTTTTTTACATACAGCAGATTGGCATATCGGCAAAAAATTACATGGGTATGACCTATTAGAAGAACAAGTAGATGCATTTCAACAGATTTTAACGATTGCTAAAGACGAAGATGTAGATGCAATTGTCGTTGCAGGAGATCTATATGACCGTTCAGTTCCTTCTGTTGAAGCAATTGAAGTGTTTAATCGTATGATCGTAGAAATGAATCTACAGGAGCAATTTCCAATCTTGGCCATTTCTGGTAATCATGATAGTAGTACTCGTCTAGAGACCGGTGGACCATGGTTTGTTCAATCAAATTTTCATTTAAATACGCGTTTGGATCAGGCCTTTGAACCTGTTGAGATGGGTAATACTCAGTTTTTTCTGTTGCCTTATTTTGAACCGATTTCAGCACGTTTGTATTTTGAAAATGAAGACATTCGGACAATCGAACAAGCAATGAAAGAAGTAGTTACTGAGATGAAAAAGCAATTTAAACCCGATATGGCTCATGTTTTAGTCAGCCATTTTTTCGTGGCGGGCAGTGAAAAGTCGGATTCAGAAACGAAATTAATGGTAGGTGGTTTGGATACAGTCCCACTCACTTTATTAGACTCTTTTGATTATGTGGCTTTGGGACACTTACATGGGAAAAATGCTTTACAGGCTGAAAATGCACGGTATAGCGGTTCGCCATTAAAATTTTCTTTATCTGAGATGAATCAGACAAAGGGCGTTTGGATCGTGGATACAAACACTTCTGAGACAGTATTTACTTTTAAAGAAATTACTCCTTTAAGAGATATCATGCAAATCGAAGGTAGTTTTAAAGAGTTGACCGCACAAGCATTTTATGAGGCGATCGATCGTGAAAATTATTTACAAATTCAGTTAACAGATCGCGCCGTAATTCCTAATATGATGAACCAGCTGAGACAGATTTATCCAAGAATAATTGGTGTTGAACGCTTATTTGGAAGAGAAGAACGGCAGAAAAATAGTGAAACGAAAAAATCAATCAAGACCTTAGCACCAACAGAATTGGTCGATCAATTCTTTTCAGAAGTAACTGGAGAAACACTAACATTCCAGCAGCAAACCTGGATCAAAGACAATCTGGCAGAAATTCATCAAGAAGAAAGAGGGAAATAAGTTGAAACCATTGACATTAACATTGAAAAACTTTGGCCCTTATATTGATGAAACCATTGATTTTAGTAAATTTGAGGATTCCTCCTTATTTTTGATCAGTGGAAAAACTGGTTCGGGGAAAACGACGATTTTTGACGGAATGAGCTATGCATTATTTGGTGAAAGCTCAGGAAAGCTGCGTCAAGGAAAAGAGATGCGTTCAACCTTTGCAGACCCATCAGAGTCAACGGAGGTTCAGTTAGCTTTTTCTCATGGCGACTACTTTTATGATATTACTAGAAAACCTGAACAAGAGCTTTTTAAAAAGCGTGGTGATGGTACACGGACTCAAAGTGCTAAGATTTCATTGATTGTTAAAGACCATGCAGGAAAAGAACTTAGAGAATATACGAAACGTCGTGAAATCGATAGTTTTATCCAGGAACTGTTACATTTAGATGCCACACAGTTTGCTCAAATCGTTCTCTTGCCCCAAGGGGAGTTTAGAACATTTTTGATTGCAAACAGTAACGATAAAGAAAAAGTACTCCGTAATTTATTTGGCACACAATTGTATCAAACGTTGAATGAACAGCTTAAGAACCAATTAAAAGCAGTCAATAAGACAATAGAAGCTACCCAACAAACGATTCAAGCAAAGTTAGACCAATTATATTGGCATGAACCAATTCTTGAGGAGCTATCTGTAGAGCAGCAATTGATTGAACTTGCCCACCAACAAGAAACAATGGTCGCACAACAGCTTGTTCAGCAGAACCAATTGACCCTATTAAAGGAACAAAAACAAGAGAAGGAACAAGAAAAGTTTACGTTGGAAGAACTCTTGAATGATTTTGCGAAACAAAATCAGCTCAAACGTCAAAAAGAAGAGCTTGAACAGGCAACTGAAATGATCAATAACCTTCGAGTAGAAGAACAACAACTTCAATGGGTAAAGAATCATCAAGGGCTGATTGAAAAAATCGATGAAAAAACTGATTTGATCACAACGTACGAACAGGAACTCAAAAAAAATCAAACAGAGCAAGAAACACAAGCACAAGCAATTCAGCAATGGGAACAACAGCAACAAGCAGTATTAGCACAAGCAACAACAATGGAGCAGCAAAAGGCTAGGCTAACAAAACTTCAATTTCAATTACCTTTGTATGAAGAAAAAGCAAAATTAACAAATACATGGGAAAAGAATCGTGTAGAGCTGGAAGGATTAGTTGAACAGCTTAAAGAAATTAAAGCAATACAGATAAGTACTGAGCAAAATTATCAAAAAGAGCTGGCAATAACAGAACAGAAAGCACATATTGAAAATGAACAATTGAAATTAGAGCGTCATCAAACACAATGGCTGACGTTTTTAGAGAGTTGGGAGAAACAACAACAATTTGAAGCTAAAAAACTAGCTACCAAACAACAGCTGAGCGAACTAGAAGCGAAACTTAAACAAGCAGAAACGAAACAAACAATGCTCAATAAGCAAGTCGAAAATCAAAAAAGTCAATGGGCAAAAATGCAAATCAGCCGTCTAAGCCTATTTTTGGTCGAAGGTGAACCTTGCCCAGTATGTGGTTCAGTAGAACATCCAAAACAAAATGAGCATCAAGAAGTTTCGCTAGAAGAAATTCAATCACTAGAAAACCAATTAGATGAGTTAGAGAAGGCGGCTCAAAAGCAAGCTGGAACAGTTGTAAAATTGCAAGCTCAAACAGCTCAATGTCACACTACAGAGCAAGAGCTACAGCAAGAAATAGACCAACAAACTAACAAAGTTAATACATTACTTGAACAATTGGAAGAAAAACAAAACCTTACCTTAAGTACGCCATTGACCTCTGCTAGAATTGAACAAGCAACCGTTGAGTTTGAGTTGGCAGCAGTTGAACTTGAACGAGAAGCAGAACGAATCGAAGCAGCTAAGCAGCGTCTCAGCAAACTCGAAAAAGAAGTCAAGGATCAACAAGAAAAAGTAGTGATACAAGAAGAAATTGTTGGTCAGAAGCAACAGGAACAAGCGGCAAATCAAACTAAAATCACAACGATTACCGAGCAATTAGGTGAGGATGATCTTTCTTTAACTGATATCACTGAAACTAAAGCACAACTTGAGCAACAAGTAGCACAATGGGAGAAACAAAAACAAGAAATCGCAGAATGTTTAGCCAAATCCAAAGAAAATCAGCTACTACTAAAAAATAGTGAGGAACATCTTACCAAGGAAAAGACAGCCAATCTAACTGAGAAAGCAACATTAGAACAGCAATTAGCTGAGGCCTTGGAAGAATCAAGTGTTGCTTTAGATGAAAAAATACTTCGAGTTTTGCTAAGAGAAGTTCCTAAGTTAGAAGCAATCAAAGAAGAATTGACAGCTTTTGATAAGAAAAAAGATCAACTTGTTTTTCAATTAAAAGAACTCGAACAAAAGCTAGAAAATAAACAGCAACCAGAGCTGACAACTATTCTGGCTGAAATAGAAAGACTGAGCCAGTTGATTGAAGAAAAGGAAGCCAGCTATTATCAACAGCAAGAAAAAATTCAGGCGAATGAAAAAATTCAACAGCAAGTAAAAGAATTAATTGCTACAGTTGAGCAGCAGTGGGAAGAAGTCACCGCGCTACATCAATTAACTGCAACAGTTAATGGCGATAATCCAAGAAAAACTAGCTTGGAAAGATACGTTTTACAAACCTATTTAGAAGAAGTTCTGAAAGTAGCTAATCAACGTTTAGGGTTATTGACAAATAATCGCTATCAGTTTGAATTGAATCAAGATTCAGGTAGTTATAAAAATCAAACAGGCCTTGAAATCAATGTTTATGACGATAATGCAGGAAGTAGCCGTAGTGCACATACTTTATCTGGCGGTGAAAGCTTTATTGCCGCATTGGCATTAGCCTCTCGTTAGCTGAAGTGATCCAAGAGCACGCAGGTGGTGTCTTGATCGAAGCATTATTCATTGATGAAGGATTTGGGTCTTTAGATGAAGAAGCCTTAGAAATGGCTATGGAAGCACTGGAAACAATTGAAAACGAAGGAAGAATGATCGGTATCATCAGTCATGTAAGTGAATTAAAAGCAAGAATTCCGCAACAACTACAAATCAAAACAAACGGAAATGGTCAGAGTCAAGTGACCTATCAAACGGCTTAAGCCAGGAGGTGAGAAAATGAAATGGAGTATTCCAGAACGAATTGTTGAGCGAGGCAGGGAATATATGAAAGAAGGCAGAGTGTTGTCTATCGTTCAAGACCCAGAAAAAAAAATCTGGCATGCGAAGTACTTGGTAATGAATTGTATCGTGTTCAGCTAGATGGAACCGCCAAAGAAAATGATATTTGTGAATGTCCTTATTGGAAGGACCATGGCTATTGTAAACATACGGTGGCCGTCGAGTTATCATTGCGTCAAAAAGGCACATCACGAATTATTAAAGCAGACCAGCCAGTGACCTTTGAAAAGCGCTCATTGTCTATCTCAGAAATGTTTACAAAAGGCTTTGCTAAGTTGAATCAGGTGGAGGATAGAAATAAAGTTACCCCACTAATTGTTGAATATGTTGTCGATGTGATCGAAACAAACAGTTATTATCCGGAGCTAGCTGTTTTAGGTGTTTCTTTACGGATCGGCAATAAAGGGGTCAAACCTAAAACCTATATTATTAAAAATATCGGAGAGTTTTTCCAGGCCTTTCAAAAAGAAGGTTCGTTTTTGATCAATAAGCAGCATCATTTCGATTTGAACAATGAGGCTTTTTCAATTGAAAATCAAGAATTGCTGGAACAATTAGCCGCCATTTATCAGACTAGTCAATTACTAGGTGCAAACGGCGTACAAGTCAAAGGCAAGATCGATAAACGTTATCTTGTTTTACCAATTGACCAAGGGCAGAAACTGATTGAAAAAATGAGCCTGATTCCTCATTTTCAATTAAACGATGAAGAGATAAAATACCGACATCTGTTATTTGTAAAAGGCTCGTTGCCAATCTATTTTGACATAAGCAAGCAACTGGACAAGACCTATAAATTGGTGATCGACGACCAGATAACAACTTTTTTATCTCATTATCAATGGGGATTTAGTAAGAACCAAGTGTTTGTGTTTACACAGGAGCAAGAAGCAATCTACACCACCTTATTACAGCTACTAAAGAGGATTGAAAAACCTGAGATCATTTATGAAAAGACTGAGCTCTCTGATTTATTTGGAGCAGTTGTTCCATTATTGAAGCGATTAGGAACAGTCACCGTTAGCGAAGATGTGGAAAAAGAAGTGGTCTACCACCCATTAGAAGCTGTTTTGATTTTTCGTAAAATCAAAGGAATGATCAAAGTCAGGGTAGATTTCACTTATGGAACTGTTGTCTTTTCAACAGATGATGCACATTCTGTTGCTTCTGGAGCAGATCAGGAAGTTGTACGTGATGGGAAAAAGGAACAAGAAATTTTAGAACAATTAGCCGCATTTGGGTATCAAAAAGTCACTGATGGATACGAGAAGAATTTGCCTGCTGGTGAACGCTTGTATTACTTTTTTAAAGCGGAAGTGCCGACTTTTCGTCGTTTAGGGGAAGTTCGTATGGGGAAAAAGTTGCGGGAATTATATTTAGATGCAGCACATCATCAACCCATGATCGAAGTATCAGACGCTGATTCTTGGCTAGATGTTCGCTTTGATATTACTGGGATTGCTGAACAGGAAATCGATGCTGTTTTAGCTAGTTTATTGCGTAATGATCGTTTTTATACATTAGAGACTGGAGAGGTTTTAGCTTTAGATTCAGAAGAATTTCAGCAGACAAGTGAAGTGTTGACATTGCTGAGAAAGAATATGAAAAATGTTCAAGGAACCATTCAAGTACCAAGAAATCAAGGCTTGATGATCGAAAATATGTTGGAAAACAATTCGCAAGCACATTTTTCAGCGTCCTTTAAGGAAATGGTTTCAAACTTGACTCATCCAGAAGACTTTGAAGCTATGCTTCCTAAAAAAATCCAAGCTACACTTAGAAGCTACCAAATCGAAGGCTTTAAGTGGTTAAAAATGCTTAGTTATTATCAATTTGGTGGAATTTTAGCTGATGAGATGGGACTGGGGAAAACACTTCAGACGATTACGTATTTATTATCTGAAAAAGAAGAACAAAAGCAAAAAGGAGCTGCACTGATTGTGGCCCCAGCCAGTTTGATTTATAACTGGGTAGCTGAAATTAAAAAATTCGCACCTGATTTAAAGGCGGAAGTTGTGGCTGGAAATAAATCAGAACGAGAAAAACTTGCGAAGCAGGCAGAGCTAGATGTTTTGATCACATCATATGCTAGCCTAAGACAAGATATCGAGATGTATCAAGAACTGAATTTAGGCTACTTAATTTTAGATGAAGCTCAAATGGTGAAAAATAGTGGAACAAAAACGGCTCAGGCTCTAAAAAGTTTGACAGTTCCTCAACGTTTTGCTTTGAGTGGTACGCCGATCGAGAACAATCTAGACGAGTTATGGTCGATTTTTCAAATGATTTTGCCAGGCTTATTTCCATCAAAAACCTTGTTTAGGTCAATGAAACCAGAGGAAATCGCCAAAATGATCCAACCGTTTATTTTAAGACGAGATAAAAAGACGGTATTGGCAGACCTTCCCGATAAGATTGAAAGTAATTTATATAGTGTTCTTACAGAAGAGCAAAAAACAGTCTACTTAGCGTATCTCAAGCAGATGCAAGAAGATGTCAGTCAAATGGATCAAGACGCTTTTAAAAAGAATCGTTTAAGCATTCTGGCTGGTTTGACTCGTTTACGCCAAATTTGTTGTGATCCTCGTTTATTTATTGATGATTATACAGGTGGCTCTGGAAAACTGGAACAAGTGAAAGATTTATTGGTCGCGGCTAAAGAAAATAATCGGAGAGTGCTGTTATTTTCTCAATTTACAAGTATGCTGTCGATTATTGAAACTGAATTACATGAATTAGGCTTATCGACCTTTTATTTAAGAGGAAGTACCAAGCCTAAAGAACGGATAACGATGGCTGATGCATTTAATGAAGGAGAAAAGGATGTCTTTTTAATTTCATTAAAAGCCGGTGGAACGGGTTTAAACTTAACCGGTGCAGATACTGTAATACTGTATGATTTATGGTGGAATCCTGCAGTGGAAGAGCAAGCAGCTGGCCGAGCGCACCGAATTGGTCAAAAAAATGTTGTGGAAGTCTGGCGGATGATTGCTGAAGGTACTGTTGAAGAAAAAATGGACTCTTTACAGCAAGAAAAACGAGAACTATTCCAAAAAGTAATCCAAGGAAATGAAGAACAATTAGCGAAAATGACTGAAGATGATATTCGAATGATCTTGAGTATTGGTGAATAAAGGAAAAATGCGGTGAGGTTGGGTCAGAAGTGTTTAACCCCGAGAAATAAGAAGAGATTCACGAAAATTGCTCTTCAAATTTTTGTGAATCTCAGCTTATTTCCGAAGGGGTTGCTTCTGATCCCACCGTTTATCCGGATTTAGAGCCCGAAACTGATTTTTAGTTTTGTCCCGGGCTCACCGCATTTTTTTATGAAAATAATGATTGAATCGTAGGGAATAAATCATCGAATGAAGTGACTTCTTTAATGTGATACGCTTCTTCGTCAGCAGGCATTTCGCGTAAACGATGATTGAACCATAGAGATTTCCAACCGCCATTTTTAGCACCAGCAATATCATTTTCAAAGCTATCTCCTACATATAATGTACGTTCACAATCCATACCGAATTCTTTTGCAGCCAGATCAAAAATTTCTTTTTCTGGTTTTTGAAATCCGGTACTTTGAGAAATAATAATGTTATCTGTTGGAACCCAATTTTCTAATTGGAGTTGTTTTACTTTTTTGAATTGATGATCTGTCGGACCATTTGTAATGATCCCCATTGGAATGTTTTTTTCTTTTAAGAAATCGAATACTTTTTTTACCTCTGGATGCATTACGATATTATCTAGTTCATCCTCATATGTTTTCTGGAAAATCAAACCATTTTCTTGTGAAACACTTGGATAACCAAGGTCTTTTAAGGATTCATTGATACGGAAAAACCGCATATATTCCAGTGTCCATTCATCAGACATGACCTTGGGAAATGTCTCATCACTGTGGAATCGAAAGCGAATATATAGTGTATGCATATCTTCTGGTTTTACACTTGGAAAGACTGCATTGATCGCATTTCTAAAAGGTTGTTGCTGGTCATAAATTGTATCATCAACATCAAAAACAATAGTTTTCATTAAAAAAATTGCACCCCTTAATAATTTTCAGAAAAATTTTCAAATTTCATTTCCATTGTAGCGAACTTTTTCACAAAAGGACAGAAAGAAATTTTTAATTTAGATTAGAATACTAACATCGTTAGAAGGTGGATGCACAAATGAATATGATATCTACCAAAATCTTAGTGACCTAGCTACAGCTACGAAAGCCTCCTATTACCGATGATACTCAAATATACATAGCAAAAGAGCTAAGCATGACGGCTTAGCTCTAATTTGGTGCAGGACATTGTATTTAATTGATCATTTAGAAGCATTTGTATTATCTACCTTAGCACTTAATTTATTTAAAATTGGAAATGAGCCAGATAGAGCAATAAAAAATACGAGAGCTGAAAAAATTTCTTTTTTTGTCAATAAGTAGAATATACCAGCTACAAAAATTGCAACAAAAAAACTCCCCGTAGTTACTTTTTTATTCATATAATAGTCCTCCTTTAAAGGAGGACTATTATATGAATAAGAAAAATTTGGATAGCTGATGAAAACAAGAAGAAATTGGACAATCAAGTATAAAGCTATTCTATATAAATATAGCGTGTTCCTATTGAAGAGAATTGATAGAAAATCATTTAAGCGATACTAAGGTAGACAGTGGTAAAGATCTATTTTTCAGGAAGGGCTAGTTTATACATAAAAAATAGAAGTAATTATCAGAGTGTTTATTTTGTCTATTGATTCCTTTATAATGAACTAAAATAAAGGGGTTGTTTATATGGATAATGAAAAATTACTGTTTCAATTAGGAAAAATGATTGGGCTGAGTCTTGGTTTAGCAAGCATGAACACTATCGCAATTGTAGTGATGACTATAATGTCAGTAATCGCAGGTAGAAGTATTTTTGAAGAATTGAGTTTTACGGTGTGGTTGCTTATGACGATATGTTCTTGGATAATTATTTTTATATTCTTTAAACAAGCAGATGTAAAATTTATATCCAACAAGGATCAGTAAAATCATAGATTTTCTTTTTGAATAGTCATAAGTAACATAAAAAATTAAGAAGTAAATACTCTAGGTCACTTAGATCGCTCGAAAGCTATATGAAAAAGCCTCTTAAATAGAAATGGATGTTTTACACATAGGGCTAATAAAAAAATAAATTGCTAATTTATTCTTCAAAAAAGTATGATCGATAGTCATTTTTTGAAGTAGTGAAAGAGTGACAACTTTAGTATAATAAAAACAGAAACACCGATCAGGCCTATCTTCCCCAAGACATAAGCAACTCATCGGTGTTTTTTATGATGTACATGTATACGTATAATTTAACAAAATGCTTGTAGCTTTTCAAGTTATTGAGATAACAGGCTTTAGAGCGTTCAAAATGTATAAAAAACTGGAGCGAATGTCTTCTCTCCAGTTTGGATTTCAAATGATTTGTTCTTTTAATGACAACTATTTATTTTTTTGGTATCCCCAATGACAAATGTTGCACCAAAAATAATAGATAGTACAGCCCAGATATATAAATCCCCATATCCGCCAGCAAGTAAGAATGCAATAATACCTCCTGCAATATAAAATCCTGCGGCTACAAAACCGCCATTCCCAGAAGAATTTCTAGTTGCAATAGCAACGATTCCAGCAACTAATAAACAGATAGCCAACAACATACCAGCGCTTCCGCCAGCTTCCCCGTTGTTTTGCATGCTGTTTGCCAAACCTGCGACACATGATTGAAATAAAACCAACAATGATAAAATAATACTGATAATGCCAATAACTAATTTTGCTGTTTTCACTTAAACACTCCTTAATATGATAAATAGTGGTTATGTGTTAAATACACAACCCTATCTATAATATAGTTAAAATAACAATTTTTCAACATAAATTCGAGTTATTAGTATTAAATACTAAATTATTTTTTCTTTAGAATAGATAATGTCGTTAAATGAAGTAGAGCGAAGGTTAAACGTCTATTTAAGAGCTTTCAAATTTTGCATCCTGCTGTCTCTTTGCGTATAATAGTTTTAGTGTCGAAAGAAAGAGGGAGTTTATGTTAAAACGATTTTTTAGTTATTACAAACCATATAAGCACTTATTTATTTTAGATTTTGGCTGTGCCGTTTTGGCAGGTCTACTGGAGCTAGCTTTTCCAGTTGTTGTGAATCAAGTGATCGATAAAATCATGCCAAAAGGGAATTTTCGGTTGATTGCGCTTGCTTGTGTAGGATTGCTCTTATTTTATATACTTAACACATTTTTACAGTATATCGTGGTCTTTTTTGGTCATAAACTAGGGGTCAATATTGAAACAGATATGCGTCGAGAACTATACGGACACTTACAGACGCAGCCGTTTGAATATTATGACAATCAAAAAACAGGTAAATTGATGAGTCGTCTGACAACTGATTTATTTGAAATTTCTGAAGTTGCTCATCATGGACCGGAAGATGTATTTATCACAGTCATGACCTTGATCGGTTCATTTTATTTGATGCTTAGAATCCATGTACAATTGGCTTTAGCTACATTTATTGTTCTGCCGTTTATTACGGTTGCATTGGTTTTTTTCAATAAAAAAATGACCAAAGTCAATACTAAGATTTATGATAACTTGGGCGATTTTAATGCAGGCGTTGAAGCATCAGTCAGCGGGATTCGTGTGACACAGTCTTTCGCTAATGAGCCTTTTGAGCGTCAGCGTTTTGAAGGATTGAATCAAGCGTATCGCCAATCAAAAATCTTGTTTTATAAAGTTATGGGAATTAGTTCTGCTTATAACTACTTTTTGATTCGCTTGATCAATTTGTTTACATTGATATTTGGTGCATATTATACGATCAAAGGTGAAATTACTGATGGTCAATTTGTCGGTTTTATTCTATTATCAAATGTTTTCGTCCGCCCAATTGAAAAAGTCAATAATATGATTGAAAGCTATCCTAAAGGAATCGCTGGATTTAAGCGATTTACCGAAGAAATCGATAAGAAGCCTGCGATTCAAGATAAGCCAGATGCAATAACAGTCGATCATTTACGTGGGGATATTATCTATGATGATGTAACATTTTCATATGCGGATTCGACAAAGGTTTTAAATCATATTGATCTGCAAATCGTTCCGGGTGAAACTGTAGCGTTCGTTGGACAAAGCGGATCGGGAAAAACTACATTATGCAATCTATTACCTCGATTTTATGAAGTAACTGGAGGCGCAATTACGATTGATGGGATCAACGTTCAGGAGATGACACTTGCTTCTTTACGAAGTCAAATTGGGATTGTTCAGCAAGATGTTTTCTTGTTCCCAGGGACGATCCGAGACAATATTGCTTATGGAAAGCTAGATGCTACAGAAGCTGAAATTCAAAATGCGGTAAAATTAGCTCATCTAGAAAAAGTAGTCGATCAAATGTCAGAAGGATTGGATACGATGATCGGTGAACGAGGAGTCAAGCTTTCCGGCGGTCAAAAACAACGAGTAGCGATTGCTAGAATGTTTCTAAAAAATCCGCCAATTTTAATTTTGGATGAAGCAACTTCTGCTTTGGATACTGAAACAGAACAAGTAATCCAAGAATCATTAAATTCATTGGCAGAAGGTAGAACAACCTTAATCATCGCTCATCGCTTGGCAACGATTAAACATGCGACAAGAATCATTGTTGTCAGTGACAAAGGAATATTAGAAGAAGGAACACACGAGGAATTACTTGCAAAAGGTGGACACTACCGCCGATTGCATGATGCTCAATTTAGAGACTAAATAAGAAAAAATAAAAGCATATAACTCCAAGGATCATTAGGAGTTATATGCTTTTTTAATAATATTTGTTTAGAACGCGACCTTGATTGTTATTTTTTCTTGCGCGGTTTTCTACCTAATCCGATAGCGTTTTTCATTCGCTGTAAGGTTTTGTTGGCTACAAGCCTAGCTTGTTCAGCACCTTTGTCAAGAATGTCGTCTAGTTCATCAGATGCTAATAATTCATGATAGCGCTCTTGGATCGGTACTAGTAAGTCCACTACCGCTTCAGCTAAATCAGATTTGAATTCACCATATCCTTTTCCTTCATAAGCTGTAGCTAACTCATCAACAGCACGGCCGGTTGCAGCAGAAAAGATACTTAGTAAATTAGAAATTCCTGGTTTGTTTTCTGGATCATATTCAATTACTCCAGTTGAGTCTGTCACAGCTGATTTAATTTTTTTGCGAATAACATTTGGTTCATCTAGCATCGAAATAAAGCCTTTTTTGTTTGAATCAGATTTGCTCATTTTACTTGTCGGATCTTGTAAACTCATCACACGTCCGCCTTGTTGCGCGATTTTTACTTCTGGGAGGACTAGGATTTCTTGATTTGGTTGTCCATAACGTTTATTAAAGCGTTCTACAAAATCACGTGTCAATTCTAAATGTTGTTTTTGGTCATCGCCGACAGGCACAAGATTCGCATTGTATAAGACAATATCACCAACCATCAAAGGCGGATAAGTCAATAGTCCAGCGCTGACACCTGTGCGTCCATTTTTCTGTGATTTATCTTTAAATTGAGTCATGCGCTCTAACTCGCCGATCGTTGTGTTACATTGAATGATCCAAGCAGCCTCAGCGTGAGCTGAAACTTCGGACTGGATGAAAATCGTTGATTTCTCAGGATCAAGACCTACAGCTAAATACAGTGCAGTCAGACTACGTGTCTGTTGTCGTAATTTTAAAGGGTCTTGAGGAACTGTTATTGCATGTTCATCAACAATACAAAAATAGCAGTTATAGTGATTCTGTAAGTCAATAAATTGTTTCATTGCACCAATATAATTTCCAATAGTTGGGATGCCGCTTGGCTGAATGCCAGAAAAAATAGTTTCCATAAATAACCACCTTAATCAATTAATAAAAAGTCATTGTTACCATTATACAGCTAAAAATAAAAAAAAACAGGATTACTCCGAAAAAAATAAAATGTCAGAATTTTTAGACTAGTACAGTTATAGCAGATAATAATTACTGTATCACTTTTGCTCATTTTGAAAACGTTATAATTTTATGTTGAAAAAAGCGATCTTTATTTCAATATTTTAAAAAAAACACGTAAAATAACGAAAAAGTATGATTTTTTTTGGAAAAAGAGCTAGTATTTTTATTAGAAGTTGGGTATACTAACATTAAATAGGAAAACAGAAAGCTTTCCTGTTTCAAAAAAGTGACGAAAGTCGCAAAAAGGAGTGATGCACATGTTGACACTTTATACTTCCCCAAGTTGTACGTCTTGCCGTAAGGCTCGTGCATGGTTGCAAGAACACGAGATTCCATTCAAAGAAAGAAATATTTTTTCAGAACCATTGAATATTTCTGAACTGAAGGCAATTTTACGAATGACAGAAGATGGAACAGAAGAGATTATCTCTACTCGTTCTAAGGTTTTCCAAAAACTTAATATGGATTTGGATGAACTTCCATTACAGGACTTACTGGAGTTAGTAAAAGAGAATCCTGGATTGTTGCGTCGACCAATAATGATTGATGAAAAAAGATTACAGGTTGGTTTTAATGAGGATGAAATTCGTCGTTTCTTGCCAAGAGGAGTAAGACAACTAGAGTTACGTCAAGCACAATTGATGGCAGGCTTATAAAAGTATAAGGAGAACCTTTGTCCTTTGGGCAAAGGTTTTCTTTTTCTATTAATCTTTACATAGTAATATAAGTTAATACTTTTTTTATATATATTTATGAAAAAAGTACATAGTGTAGTAGGGCAGGTTTTAAGGATTATACTAAGACAGCAGATTATTTAGGGATATTATTACTTTTCCCTTTACATTTGGCGTGATTCCGCTACAATGTACGTAAGAATAAGTTTCCTGATTAGCAAAAGTGAGGTGTAGCGACATGGAAATGGAACATATCAATGAAAATACAATACGTGTGTTGATTGGCAATGAGGATTTGGCTGATAGAGGAATTACTTTTTTAGATTTACTCGGCAACCACAAAGAAGTAGAGAATTTTTTCTACAGTATTTTAGAAGAAGTTGATGTGGAAGATGAATTTCAAGGCAGTGAAGCTGTTACCTTTCAGGTTCTGCCGAAAAGTGATGGATTAGAACTATTTATTAGTAAAAATGCATCAATCGATGAAGTATCAAATTTTGAAGGCTTCAACGATTTAAATTCAGAAGAAGTTAGTAATATAATTCGTAAACAAATCGAAGAAGATTTTGCTGATGAAGCACAAGATTTCACTGATAATACAGTGAAAAACTTAGTTTTTGAACTAAGTGATTTTGATACAATGGTACAATTAGCAAATGAAGTATTCTTACAGTCTGTGATAGCGAATTTATATACATTTAAAGGAACATACTATCTACAAGTTGTTTTCTTATTGGATGAATTAGGAAAAAACAATGTAGAAAATGAATTGGCTCAGTTACTAGAGTATGCGAATTTATCAGCTGTTACACCGGAAACATTGAATGAATACGGCACGTGCATCATGGAACGTAACGCTTTAGAATTAACTAGATATTACTTTGAATAAGCATAAAAAACTGAAACAAGCGAAGTTCGCTTTGTTTCAGTTTTTTGATGAATCGTAATCTATCTTGCGTATCTTAATTATGAGGTGAGATAAATGTTCAATGCGTATTCAAAAGACAAAGAAGTTGTGACGCTACTCAATTTAACTAGAGAAAAAATCGAGAAAATGAAGGGCAAACCATATTTTTGTCCGGCTTGTAATCATCCAGTTCGAATAAAAAATGGTAAAGTCAAGCTACCGCATTTTTCTCATTATAATCAAAGCTCGTGTGCTTTATACTCAGAAGGCGAGACAAGAGAACATTTGGCCTTGAAAGAAGTTTTTGCTACATGGTGCGAAAAAGAGACCATTCACTATGAATTAGAAAAATACTTACCAGAGTTGAATCAAAGACCAGATCTTTTAATAGGCAATATCGCAATTGAGATCCAGTGTAGTCCCATAAGTGTTAAAAGGTTGGTAGAAAGGACTAATAGCTATCAAAAACATGGCTATACGCCAATCTGGATTTGTGGAAGCAAACTATTTTCGAATCCTCAGACTTTAAGTGAACTAGTTAAGAACTTATGCTATTATTCGGAGCGATTAGGCTTTTATCTCTGGTCAGCTGACTGGCAAAATAAAGAATTGAATGTGTATTTTCATCTTGAAGAAGATTGGAAGAAGCGAATCTATTCTTCAAAAAAAAGTTGGGCTTTTTATAGTGACTTATTGATGGAAATTCTAGATTTTCCCAGTAAATCTCATATTTACATTCAAAGAAAATTTAAAATTGGTGAACTGATCCAAGACTATTATTGGACGTTGAGGAAAAAATTATATACGAAAGATGAGCACACTAGAGTGATCCAATCTGTATTATATAACAAGCGATATCATTTACTTTACTTGCCAAATTGGTTTTATTATCCTGGTCTACACCTCTTTTGTTGTAGGGGATCAGACTTGTTGTTGAAGGTTCAAATTTGGAAATGGGTACAGTTTTTTGATCAGAATGTTTTTGAGCTGGAGGACTTATTTTTACATTTCGACAGGGAGTTAGAAAAGTCGCTTGGATTATTTTACGAGCTCCCAAATATTCCTGTCGATGTTGTCAAAGAATACTGTATAAATCAGTTATTGATGAATTTAATTGCTTGTGATCATTTAGTCAAAAGCCGATCGGGGTGGAAAGTGTCAGCAAATACTACTGAACGAAGCATAGCGGATGTCGAGAAGTGGTTAAAAAGAATTGAAAATAAATGTTTAATCACTGCTACTCCATTTAAAAATGTGATAAGATAAGTCTATGTAAGAATAATTTGAAATGAGGTAGATATAATGACTGAAGCGAAGCAATTACCAGAACGTTCGAGCTTACCAATCGATCAGACTTGGGACTTAACTAAAATTTTTAAAGATGATCAAGCGTTTGATGAGGCTTTTCAAGCATTATCAGATGAGCTAAAAGAAGGGGCTCGTTTTAAAGGGACTTTAGGCAAAGACAGTACTACTTTTTTAGACAGTATAGAAAACTTGTTAAGCATTTACCGTAAAATCGAAGTGATCTATGTTTATGCTCATTTAAAAAATGATCAGGATACGACGAATACGACGTATCAGGCCATATATGCAAGAGCGAGTGCTCTATATGCTCAAGCCAGCGAAGCGGTCTCTTGGTTTGAACCAGAAGTTTTATCATTAAGTGATGAGAAGATTTGGGGTTACTTTGACGAAAATCCTAAGCTAGAGATCTATCGTCACTTTATTGAAAATATCTTGAGTGAACGTCCTCATATCTTATCAGCAGATCAAGAAGCTTTATTAGCTGGTGCAGGTGAAATTTTTGAAGCATCCAGCAATACTTTTTCCATTTTGAATAATGCTGATTTAAAATTTCCTGTAATCGAAGATGAAAATGGAGAAAAAATCCAATTGACTCATGGTGTTTACGGGCAGTTGATGGAAAATACAGATAGAAGAGTACGTGAGGAGGCATTTAAAGCTCTTTACACTGTTTATGACCAATTTAAAAATACCTTTGCGCAAACATTGAGTTCACATGTTAAAACGCATAATTATAAAGCAAAAATCAGAAATTATCCCTCTGCAAGAGCGGCTGCTTTGAGCGGTAATCATATTCCAGAAAGTGTTTATGATACTTTGGTAGATGTAGTAAATAAAAATTTGTCCTTGCTGCATCGTTATGTAGCCTTACGTAAACGTTTATTGAAGTTAGATGATCTTCATATGTATGATATGTATACGCCTATTTTAGGAGAAGCATCGATCAAATATACTTATGAGGATGCAAAAGAAAAAGCAATTGCAGCGTTAAACCCAATGGGCGATGAATACTTAGAGATAGTAAAAAATGCATTTAATGACCGTTGGATCGATGTTGTAGAAAATCAAGGAAAACGAAGTGGTGCCTATTCATCTGGTGCTTACGATACAGCACCTTATATCCTTATGAACTGGCACGATAGCTTAGATCAATTATACACATTGGTGCATGAGATGGGTCATAGTGTTCACAGCTATTTTACTCGTAATAACCAGCCGTATGTATATGGAGATTATTCAATTTTCTTAGCTGAGATCGCTTCGACAACGAATGAAAATCTTTTGACGGAGTATTTGCTTGAAACAGAGACAGATCCTCGGACTCGAGCATATGTTTTAAATCATTATTTGGACGGATTTAAAGGAACGATTTTCCGTCAGACACAATTTGCTGAATTTGAACATTTTATTCACACCGAAGATGCCTTGGGAACGCCTTTAACAAGTGAATATTTAAGTGATTACTATAGTGAATTGAATCAGAAGTATTATGGTCCTGAGGTGACAAAAGATTCAGAAATTGCATTAGAATGGTCAAGAATTCCTCATTTTTATTACAATTATTATGTCTATCAGTATGCGACAGGCTTCTCTGCTGCATCAGCTTTAGCAAATAAAATGTTAGCAAAAGAGCCGCTTGCATTAGATAAATACTTGACTTATTTGAAATCAGGTAGTAGTGATTTTCCGATTGAAGTGATGAAAAAAGCTGGTGTTGATATGACAAAACCAGAATATATCGAGGATGCTATGCGTATTTTTGAATTAAGGTTGAATGAATTAGAACAGCTTTTGGAATCCTTAGCATAAAAGCCTAGCACAAAAAAAGCACCCCTTTTTAATAAAGAGGGTGCTTTTTTGCTAAATTTCAACTAAAGCAAATGCAAATGTCCGTGTGGTACACGAGATTCATTGTAATGATTTAGTTCAAACTTTTCGTGAAAATACTGTAAATTATCTTCCGATGTTTCACAAAGTCTTTTGATTTCATCCATTGACTCACAATCTTCCACGAGTACACCAAAATCACGATCACATGTATAGTTATAAACTACTGCGGATGGATGTTTTGCAATTCCCATTTCACGAGCAATTTGTTGATCTGTTTGAAAAGATTCTTTTACGAAATCAGATTGTCGATCCGCTTTGAACATATCTAAATCGCCGCCAGCTTCTACTACTAATTTCTCAGCTAATTCTAAAGAGTAAGGAACCTTTTCTACTGCTACCGCTTGTTGTAGACCAAGCAATAAATGACGTCCTTTTTTCTTTCCTTGTAGTTGTGCTGCTTTATAATCTAATGCAGCTGAATAAATATCTTCAAACAATTGATTGCGTTGTTCAATATCATGTGATGGAATATCGAATAACTTTATAAGATGATTTATGGTCCGCATATTAACTAGCGGAATGAAACGAAATTGAATTTTTTTATTTTCAGTTTCAACCAATTTTAAAATATCCTTTTCTACGTTGAGACAAATGCCCCCCAAAGGATTAACGAACAGATAAATTTCAATCATTCATACTTCCTCCAATTTGACCCTTTTGCGACTAGACATCATTTCTCAACTAAGTGTCCCTAATTTATCAGAAAATCCGGGAAAAATGAAATGATATGTTTTTACCATTATAACTTCTTAATCTTTCTCTTTGGCACTTAGCATCATTCGCTGGATTTTGTTTGGTGCCGGCGATTCTTTGATGTTCAAAGTTTCCAACAAAGATAGAAAATCTGCTTTGCCATTTAGTGCGTTTTGCACTTCTAGTTCTAACTCAAAATCATGTTGCTTATTGTACCAACTTTCATCTAGCGCGAGTAAACCTTGGGGAAGTTTTATTTCTGCTCGTTTAGTTGTTAAGCTGCCGATTAAACGTAAATCATGAGTATTGATACCTAAATCAACCAATCTACTGTAAACATTTCCATAATCTGGAAGTGCAGCCGAGTCAACGATGTGCTGAGCTTCTGAAACAGAAAGCGCATCATTGATTTCCAATAAACCGACTTTTTCAGGAATTTTTAACGTGATTTCAGCATTATTTGATAGTATACGAACTCTTAGACCGATGTGCCGTTTTTTTAATTGAAAATCAGCAGAATCAAAATAATAATTAACTTGCGTAAAAAAATGATTTTCATTTAGCTGGAAATAATCAGTTGTACGCGAAAAATCCTCAATAGATAATAATGTTTTAAATTCTATTTCTATATTTTCGCTCACTAATTTTACCCACCTAATTTTATTTTAATTCAATTTTTGCATACTTTACCCATTTACGTCAAGAAAAGTGAACTAGAAGTTAAAAAGTTCGCTATTGTTGAAAAAATTTATACAATTTCTCAAATTACCCTATTTTTCTCGGCTCTATGGTAAAATAAGCTGTGAATCAAATTCAAGGAAATTGAGGGATTAGGATGGAGAAAGAGTGGGAGCTTTTTCTGGCACCGTATGAACAGGCTGTTGGAGAAATGAAAGTTAAGCTGCGCGGCATCCGTAAGCAGTTTCGAGAACAAAATAAACATACACCGATTGAGTTTGTAACAGGTCGAGTAAAACCAGTAGATAGCATTTTAACGAAAGCTGCATTGCGAAATATTCCTGTCGATCGTTTAGAAGAAGAAATGCAGGACATCGCTGGCCTTAGAATCATGTGTCAATTTGTTGAAGACATTCGTCAGGTCGTAGATATCATTCGCAATAGAAAAGATCTACAGATTATACAAGAACGAGATTACATTACCAATAAAAAGGAAAGTGGGTACCGCTCGTATCATCTAGTAATCGAGTACCCAGTTCAATTGATTACTGGTGAGAAGAAGATTTTAGCAGAGATCCAAATTCGTACATTAGCAATGAATTTTTGGGCTACGATTGAGCACTCATTAAATTATAAATACCAAGGAGCCTTTCCAGAAGAAATGAAAGAGCGACTTCAAAGAGCAGCTGAAGCTGCCTATCAGTTAGATGAAGAAATGTCTACGATCCGTGAAGAAATCCAAGAAGCACAGCATCTATTCTCGCATGGTCGAGGGAAGTCAAAAGATAGTTACTACAAAAGAATCAATGATAAAAAAGATGAGCTTAAGAAAGAATAGGAGGGCTGAAATGAGAGTAGCGATCGTTCATAATCATGAGCACAAATCAACTGAAGTTACCCGTCAACTCCTCCTTCTTTTGAAAAAAAATAAGATCGAGATCGATGATCATCAGCCAGACCTTGTGATTTCTGTAGGAGGGGACGGTACATTACTATCTGCATTTCATCGATTTAGTCATCGATTAGATGAGGTAAGCTTCCTTGGTGTCCATACAGGGCACTTAGGTTTTTATACAGATTGGCGAGATTATGAGTTAGATGAACTTGTTCAAAGTCTTTTGGTCCATCAAGAAAAGAGTGTTAGTTATCCCTTGTTAGATGTAAAGATCAGTTTTCATGGAAATAAACCAGATAAACATTTCTTGGCATTGAATGAATCGACCATTAAGCGTGCTAATCGTACAATGGTCGCCGATGTTCTTATCAAAGATGAGCTATTTGAACGTTTTCGTGGAGATGGTTTGTCTGTTTCAACACCAACAGGTTCTACAGCATATAACAAGAGTATTGGCGGAGCGGTGCTGCATCCAAGTATCAATGCGTTTCAGCTTGCTGAGATTGCTTCACTGAATAATCGTGTTTTTAGAACGTTAGGGTCACCGATTGTAATTGCTCATACTGAATGGGTTGAAATCAAGTTGCAGGAAAGTAATGATTACTTGATTACGGTCGACCAGTTGGATATCTACCAAGACGACATCAAGTCGATTTATTATCGAATTGCGGATGAACGCATTCATTTTGCTTCATACCGCCATATGCATTTTTGGCATCGAGTAAAAGATGCCTTTATTAGTGAGGATTAATACATTAATGGAATTTAATTGGATAGTTGAAAAAGAAGAAACACAACAAGTCAAAGCTTTCTTAAAAGAGCAGGGAATCTCTAAAGGTCTTTTAGCGAAAATCAAATTTCAAGGGGGAAAAATCGAGGTCAATCAGTCGGTTGAGAATGTATTATATAAACTTTCTTTTGGCGACCAAGTCAAAATCACGATACCTGATGAAAAAGAACACGAGACCTTACTCGTTGATGATGTCCCAATCGAGATTGTTTTTGAAGATGAGCATTATTTAGTGGTCAATAAACCAGCGGGAATCGCATCGATTCCTGCCCAATATCATCCTAATGGAACCATGCTAATCGGGTGAAAGCCTATTTTAAAGCGCAAAACTATCTGGATCAGGTGATTCATGTGGTGACTCGCTTGGATCGAGATACGACAGGGTTGATGTTGTTTGCCAAACATGGTTTTGCTCATGCAATGTTGGATCAAGAATTACGAAAAAAAGAAGTGATCAAGATTTATCAGGCGTTAGTTGGTGGTGACGTATCGACTTTAAATGAGCATGGGAAAATCGAGCTTCCAATTGGGCGAGATCTGTCCTCTATATTAAAGCGGACAATAGTTGAAACAGGCCAACAGGCTAAAACAGAATACTGGCTAATGAAACGTAAGAATGATCAAGCATTAGTGAACATCCAACTTCATACTGGGAGAACACATCAGATCAGAGTGCATTTTGAGGCTCTGGGATGCCCTTTGTTGGGAGATGAGATGTACGGTGGTAAAATGGATAGTGGAATCGCTCGTCAAGCGCTACACTGCTGTAAATTGAGTTTTATCCATCCCTTTACCAAGCAAAGGCTAGAATTAACTTCACCTTTAGCGGCAGATATGAACAAAATCGTAGATCAACTTTAAATTGAAAGGAGAGATTTTGATGAATGAAGGACAAGAAATGGAAGAACATTTCTCCTTACTGTTGGAAAAGTTGAAAGAGCAACAAATGGCTGAATTTCGAGAGCTGTTTCTAGCACTTCATATTTATGAACAGGGACAATTTTATCAGTCGATCGATGAAACCGATAGAAAACAAATTTACAGTTATTTGTCACCAAAAGAATTAGCAGATATGTTTGATGTTATCGAAGAAGATAATGAGAATATGAAAGACTATATTGCTGAGATGCGACCAAGTTATGCTGCTGAAATGCTATCAGAAATGTACACGGATAATGCAGTTGACTTGCTGAACATGCTTGATAAAAGTCAAAAAGCGAAATACCTTAGCTTGATGAGTACAGAAGATGCTGGCGAGATCAAGGAACTGTTGCATTATGAAGATGATACAGCAGGATCGATCATGACGACAGAATTTGTTTCTATCGTTGCCAATCAAACCGTTCGTTCCGCAATGTATGTGCTGAAAAATCAAGCAGATGTAGCTGAAACGATTTACTATGTCTATGTCGTGGATCAAGAAAATCATTTAGTTGGAGTTATCTCATTGCGTGATTTGATCGTAAACGAGGATGATACAATGATTTCTGATGTCCTAAGTGAACGGGTGATCTCTGTCCATGTTGGAGATGATCAGGAAGATGTTGCTCAAACGATTCGAGATTATGATTTCTTGGCTCTGCCCGTGACAGATTACGATGATCATCTGTTAGGGATCGTTACAGTTGATGATATCATTGATGTTATTGATGATGAGGCTGCAAGTGATTACTCTGGACTTGCTGGGGTCAACGTTGAAGAAGTCAGTGAAAATCCAATCAAGGCAGCATCAAAACGGCTCCCGTGGTTAATTACTTTATTATTTTTAGGAATGTCTACAGCAACATTAATCAGCCATTATGAAGAGTTAGTAAGTGAAGCAAGTATTTTGGCTGTATTCATTTCTTTGATCACAGGAACAGCTGGGAATGCCGGTACGCAATCATTAGCGGTTGCGGTTAGAAGGTTAGCGGTATCTGATGAAAAGGATAATAATTTTGGTCGTTTGATCATTAGTGAGGTATTAACAGGACTTGTAACTGGTGCTGTGACTGGTGTGGCGATTTTTGTCGTTGTTGGAGTCTGGCAGCATAATTTTCCTTTAGGGTTTGTGATCGGGATGGCAATGCTTTGCGCGATTACAGTGGCCAATTTAGCTGGAAGTTTGATTCCTATGCTGATGGATAAATTAGGCTTCGATCCAGCTGTGGCTAGTGGTCCCTTTATTACGACGCTAAGTGATCTAACAAGTGTTTTGATTTATTTTAATATTGCTAGTCTCTTTATGCAGTATTTTGTTTAATGGTGAATTTAAGACAAAGCTAGCGACACATATTTAAAGTATAAGTGAGTAAATCGAAGCGATAATTGCTTTGGTTTACTCCATTTTTTGTATAAATCAAAAATATCATCAATGAAGATTTGACAAAAAGAGCGCTTTTAGATATGATACATACTAACGGTATGTATGGAGGGAAGCTTATGGCACGCAATAAGTATCCAGAGGAAACAGTAAAAAAAATATTAGATGTATCAGAACAGCTTTTTTTAGAAAAAGGCTATGATCATACGACCATTCAAGACATAGTCGATCATTTAGGTGGATTGACTAAAGGAGTAATCTATCATCATTTTAAATCAAAAGAGGAAATTTTTAATACGATACTAGAAAAAAGATATGCAATTGGTGTGATGAATCAAATCGAATCGATGAACGATATAAGTGGTTTTGAAAAAATCAGAAAAATCAATTCAATGAGTTTGCGATCATTAGAGCATCAAAAACTCGCTTTTTCTGCAAAATCATTAATTACGAACCTAGAATTATTGGGGAATTGTATGCAGAAGCCTTCACAAATATTATCCCGTACATTAAAGCATTAGTAGAAGAAGGAATCAAAGACGGTTCTATAATCACTGATTATCCTCAAGAAATAGCTGAATTGATCGTACTTTCAACAAATATTTGGTTGGCTCCCTCATTTTATAAAATGGATGAAAAAGAGCTTTTAAACAAGCTTTCATTTTTCAAAATGTTATATGATGGCGTGAACTTTCCACTGATTGATGATGACTATATCAATGATGTAGTGACTATGTTTAGAGCGATCCAATAGTAAAAATGCTTAACTGCATTTTTATTTTTCAATGATACATACCGTTAGTATGTAAATGAGAAGTGTAGAGGATTAAATTAAAAGGTGTTTATAAATCATATGGCAATAAAACTGTTTTAGCTAGTTGTAGTTTTGAGATAAAAAGGGATGAAATCGAATTGTTGGAAACAAAGAACAAGTTATTGGAGGGAAATGATCTATCGTTTGAGTAGTAAGTTATTTTAACGAATCAGTTGTTTCAGAGTTAGTCGCTTTGATGATAGGAGAGATTTCTCTTGCTGTTGGGTTTAAATACGAATCAGTGATTTCAACAATTATAGCGTCATTGATTCTCTGTTTAATGTTGAGCAATGCTATGCAATTACAGAAGGGAGGTTTGTCTAGTCTTATTTACGGATTATTATTAGCTGTTTTTATCGGAGCAGTTATGAGTGTTATCAATAAAGTAAAACAAAATGGAAGTAGGACAAATCAAACCAATAACAAAACAATTATAGGAGGAAAACGAATGATCAATGAAATGAATGAGAAAATAAATAAACTGAACAAAAAATTAGGAGTAAATGTAAAATTGCCAAAAATGAACAGTCGCAGGTTGAACCAAAGTGCTACAATCAATTTGATTATTGGTGGAGGACTAACGAGTGCAGGTGTATTTTTTAAAAGAAATGAGTTGTTTATTTTAGGTAGTTTAGGTCTTCTTAGTAGTTTGGTCATGAGTATCGAGGCTAAAAAAATAGAAGATCAATCAAAGTGATTTAGTGGATGGGATAGAGAAAGATAGGAGACGATTCTAGTGAAATGAACCGTCTCCATGTTGCTTAAAGCTTATTCTACAATTTTAGTTCCGTGAACTTCATTGACCCCTAAAGCATGTACCACGCCGTCAACATTTTTACTAGAAATTCCTCCACCTGGCAAGATAATGATCCGTTTATCAGCATAATCAATCAGCTCTTTCAGGTGTTCAAAATTATCCTCGATGGCACTTCCAGCAGGCCCACCATGTGTTAAAATCCGGTGAACATCATGTTCAGCTAACCAGTCGATTGCTTTAAATTGATTTTCTTTACTTAATACATCAAAAGCCATGTGGAAAGTAATCTGTAGCCCTTCAGCTGTCTCGATCAACAACTCCAATGCTTCTTCATCTAACCAGCCATTTTCTGTTAGACAGCCTAAAACCACTCCATCGGTCCCGATTTTTTTGCTTCAATCAGATCAGTATGCATGATTTTAAGTTCGATATCATTGTAAACAAAATTCCCAGATCGAGGTCTGATGATCGTCATAACAGGAATCGATTTTTCACCGGCGTAAGCGACCACTTCTTCGATGACACCAGTACTAGGTGTGGTGCCGCCTACAGCTAGATTGTCACACAATTCAATACGTCCAGCGCCATTACGAATAGCAGTAGGGATATTAGTGAAATTTTCAGCACAGAATTCTTTGATCATTTGGTTCACTCCTTGTTTTTTCTTCACAGGCATTGTACCATAATTCTGGCTGTTGCCAAAGTCTTCTTCCCGTTGTAAGATAAATAACGACAGTTTATCAGCTAGTATCAGAATTTATAGTGAATGGGATGAAACCTTATGTTGAAAAAAATTGATTTTGCTCGTAATTTTTTAGAAAAACACCAAGAACAATTTCGTTGTCCAGTATGTAACAAAGCATTTCAGTTAAATGACTATAGTTTGATTTGTGGAGAAAACCATCAATTTGATTTATCGAAAAAAGGCACTATTTATTTTCTGACGCATAGCATTCAGACAGAATATAATAAAAACATGTTGGTTCATAGAGGTAAAATGATTCAAAGTGGGATGTATCAGCCTCTACTAGAAAAAATGATCACTATAATGAATCCAGCTGGAAATACGTTAGATGTTGGCTGTGGCGAGGGGAGTTTTTTATCAGAGCTTTCTACTTTAGGTTTAGCTGGGGCAAAATTTGGCTTTGATATTTCTAAAGATGGCATCTACTTAGCCAGTAACCAAGCAATCGATGCTTTTTGGTGTGTGGCTGATTTAACGAATCTACCATTTGCTGATCAGTCGATGGATACTGTTTTGAATATTTTCTCTCCATCCCATTATCAGGAGTTTAAACGTGTTTTGAAAAAAGATGGGGCAGTAATCAAAGTAATACCGGAAGCTAATTACTTGAAAGAACTAAGAGCGGCTTTTTATCCAAATGATAAAAGTAAACAAATCTATTCAAATGAAAAAGTGTTAGCGAAATTCGCTAAAGAAATGGATGTTTTAGTGGATGAACGAGTAACCTTCACTTTTGCTGTACCAAAAGAATGTCGCTTGGATTTATTAGAGATGTCACCACTTGAGTGGGGCGTTTCTGACCATGTAAAAGAAGCGGTTCAAAAAAATCCATTATCTGAAATCACAATTGACGTTCGCATGTTAAAAGGAAAGATAAGGTAACGCTTACATTTAGTTAATTTGCTAAAAGGTATTGCAAAGCTCTGATAATGGTGTTATATTACATACAAGTTGTTTTTTCGTTGGTTTTTATCAGGTTCCTGTTCTGATAAAAGTTAGTGAAAAGAGCTTCACTAACGTAGCGACTCGCAGTGATTGACACCGAGGCGATACGTTTTTTTTATGTCGATTTTAGTGAATAAAAAATAAATAATGTGTCATTCAATTGAAAGGAAACTGTAATCATGACAAATCATATTGTATTATTTGAACCGCAAATTCCAGCAAATACAGGGAATATTGCACGCACATGTGCAGCAACTAATTCGCCCTTACATCTCATCGAGCCGTTAGGTTTTTCGACAGATGATAAACATTTGAAAAGAGCTGGCTTGGATTATTGGAATGACGTTAATATCATGTACCATAAGGATTTGGCTGCGTTTTTAACCTACTTAGAGGATCGTCCATTGTATTTGATTACAAAATTCGCAAATCAAACGTATAGCGAGATAGATTACACTGACAATCAAGACCGTTATTTTATGTTTGGCAAAGAAACAACAGGATTGCCTGAAGCGTTTATGCGAGATAATGAAGAAAAATGCCTGCGTATTCCGATGAATGATGAACATGTTCGTTCGTTGAATTTATCGAATACAGTCGCTTTGGTCGTTTATGAAGCTTTACGTCAACAAAATTTTCCAGCTTTAGAACTGAACCATCATTATGAGAATGATAAATTAGATTAACTTCAATAACTAAAAAACTGTTTCCTTATTGTTGTAGGAAACAGTTTTTTTTACTATTTATTCATGTAACTCTAACGGTAAACCATCTGGATCAAAGAAGAATGTCATTTTTTCACCAGTAAAGGTATCCGTTCGAATCGGTTCACAGTCAATTTCTTTAGTGTTCAAAAAGGCAATGACCTTCTCAATATTTTCAACTTTAAAGGCTAAATGTCGTAAGCCTAGAGCTTCTGGGTAGGAAGGACGAATAGGTGCATCTGGGGAGACAAATAGCTCTAATTCATAATTGCCTAATCTTAGATCGATTTTAACGTCGTTTTTATCTTTGCGTTGATTTTCTCGAATTATTTTAAAACCAAGTTTTTCTACGTAAAATTCTTTAGTTTTATCATAATCAGAACAATTAATCGCAATGTGATGAATATGCTCAAAGAACAAAGGGATTTCCTCCTAATATGGATGACGTACATGACTCACTTTCTTATTATAACCTACTTCTTTTTTTATAGATAATCAAACTGTTTGCCTGTTATCAACCTCTTAGTTCAATGGAATTTTCACTGCGAAAATGATACACTAGATAAGATAAATAAATGGAAATCAAGAAATAGACAATCAATAAATTAGAATCAAGGGAGCAAAAACATGAAATTATATTTTACTCGTCATGGAAAAACAGAATGGAATCAGGAACTGCGTTTTCAAGGAATGACAGGAGATTCACCACTGCTTCCAACAAGTTACGAAGAAATAAAATTATTAGGCCAAACGATCAAGGATATCCCGTTTGAAAAAATCTTTTCCAGTACTTCCCCCCGTGCAAGAAAAACAGCTGAAGGTATCAATCAAGAATTAGAACAACCAGTAGAAATCATCTATACAGACGAACTGAAGGAACTGGGCTTGGGAGCCTTAGAGGGTCAGTCTATTGTTGAAATGAGAAAAACATATGGACAGGAATTAGATCATATGCGTTATCAGCTAGATCGTTACAATCCAGAAGTGTTTCAAGGTGAACCGATCGATCAGGCGATTTCACGAATTTCTTCTGTAGTCAATTCCGCGGTTGCTAAAGGTGAAGGTCCATATCTTTTTGTAGGGCATGGGGCTTCATTAACAGCAGCAATCCAGTCACTTTCAGGTAAAGAGTTAGATGAGTTGCGTAGCATGGGTGGACTTAAAAATAACACTTTGTCGATCTTAGAAACAACAGAAGATGAACCCAACAAATCGTATACCTTAACATTATGGAATGATGATTCTTTTTTACAATAAAATACTTTTTTGATAAAGCGAGGTGAAATCGATGGATACATTGTTTGGAGATGGGGAAAAAGAATACGTGGTTGGGCAAGTTCAGGCAATCTTTTTTCAAAACCCCAGTAATTTTTATAAAGTTTTGTTAGTTAAAATTACAGATACGAATACGGATTATTTAGAAAAAGAAATTGTAACGACTGGAAGTTTCGGTCAAATTCAGGAAGAAGAAATGTATCGCTTTTTTGGACATTTCGTTGATCATCCTCGTTACGGCAAACAATTTCAAGTCGATAGCTATCAGCAGGAACGACCAACTTCTGCCAGCGGTGTTGTAAATTATCTTTCTAGTGAAAAATTTCCAGGGATAGGGAAGCGAACCGCTGAGAAAATCGTCGAAATTTTAGGTGAAGATGCAATCGATCGCATTATTGAAACACCAAATGTTCTCGAAGAAGTGCCACAATTAAATGAAAAAAAACGCCAAACAATCATTGACACGATTCGCTTAAATCATGGGATGGAACAAGTGATTGTTGGTTTGAATCGCTATGGTTTTGGGAGTCAGCTCTCGTTTGCAATTTATCAGACATATAAAGAAGAAACGTTGGATATTATCCATGAAAATCCATATCAATTAGTTGAAGACATTGAAGGGATTGGATTTAAACGGGCAGATAATATTGCAGAGCAACTTGGTATTGGCGCAGATTCAGACAAACGTGTACGAGCTGCAATCACGCATGAAATTTTCCAGCATTCTGTTCGCTCTGGAAATACTTATGTGGAAGCAGAAATGTTACTCAAAGAAACGATCAATACCTTAGAAGCCAGTCGTCCTGTGGAAATTTCCGTCGATCAGGTAGCAGAGCAGATCATTCATTTGGTAGAAGAAGCTAAAATCCAGCAAGAAGGGACAAAACTTTTTGAAAATAGTTTATATTTTTCAGAATGGGGAATTGGTACATCGATTCAGCGTTTGCTAACGCGAAAAAAAGAAATCAAGTACGATAAAAAAGAAATTGAAAAAAATATTCGCGGCGTTGAGAAACGATTAGGAATTCTATATGGCGATTCCCAGCAAGCGGCAATTGAAGAAGCAATCAAATCGCCATTATTCATTTTGACTGGTGGGCCAGGCACTGGGAAAACGACGGTCATCAACGGAATAGTTTCAGTCTTTGCTGAATTAAATGGACTTTCTTTGGATATAAAGGATTATACACAAGAAATGTTCCCAATCCTATTGGCTGCGCCAACTGGACGTGCGGCAAAGCGGATGAATGAAACAACAGGGCTACCAGCAAGTACGATCCATCGCCTCTTAGGATTAAGCGGACGAGAAAAAAATCCAAGCATGACAGCTAAAGAACTAGAAGGCGGCTTATTGATTGTCGATGAAATGTCGATGGTCGATACGTGGTTGGCAAATACTTTGTTTAAGGCTATTCCAACCAATATGCAAGTGATTTTCGTTGGCGATAAGGATCAATTACCCTCTGTTGGGCCAGGTCAGGTTTTACATGATTTGATGCAAATCAATGAAATTCCACAAAGGGAACTAACGGAAATTTATCGACAAGGAGACGGCTCAAGTATTATTCCCTTAGCTCATGAAATTAAACAGGGGAAGCTACCGCAAGATTTTACGGTCAATCAAAAAGACCGTTCATTTTTTCCAAGCGATGTCTATCATATCGAAACCTATGTCCGTCAAATCGTAACTAAAGCCAAGGCAAAAGGCTTCTCTCCACAAGATATTCAATTACTAGCGCCGATGTACCGGGGAGCTGCTGGGATCGATGCTTTAAATAAAATGATGCAAGAGATTTTTAATCCTAATGATGGCACGAAAAAGGAAGTAAAGTGGAATGAATCTGTTTATCGGATTGGAGATAAGGTCCTGCATCTAGTCAATACGCCAGAACTCAATGTGTTTAATGGTGATATGGGTGAGATCGTTGGAATCATCTTAGCTAAAGAATCAGAAGATAAAGTGGATGAGCTAGTGATTCAGTTTGATAATAATGAAGTCAGCTACAAACGAAATGAATGGAATAAAATCACACTTTCCTATTGTTGTTCGATTCATAAAGCTCAAGGTAGCGAGTTTAAAATGGTGATCTTGCCAATGGTGCACCAATATCATCGTATGCTGCAGCGCAATTTGCTTTATACCGCAGTTACTAGAAGTAAGGATATTCTTATCTTATTGGGGGAAGTTCAAGCGTTCAATACTTGCGTTGCCCATGAATCAGCTAGTCGCTTGACGATGCTGAAAGAACGAATCACAAGTGCTGATGACATGTCTTTAACTACGAGAATGCAACTTGAAGCCTATGAAGAAGGGTTGAATAAAGAGGACCCATTTTCAGATACAACAGAAATGAAATCAGGGACATATGAAACGGTTAAAGAAGAGACTCCTGTAGTCGAAGAAGCAATAGTGCCGATAAGAACTAACCCTAAAACAGAAGAAATTTCGTTGTTTAGTGCACCTGTTCAAGAAACGAGTGAACAAATAGAAGCAGAGGTCGATCGTTTACTGACACCAAGTTTAGTTAGTGCCCAAACGATCGATCCGATGATCGGAATGGGGCAGACAACACCAGCTGATTTTATGTAATAACAAACGAGTGGTGCAAAATAATTTTTCCAACCCTTATTCTCAAGCTTTAACCCTTTATGATATAGACAGAACTATTACTTGCTTTAAGAATCAGTCGATGTATATAATTGAAAGAACACGTAATTGTGTTGCATCATAAATGAAGTGGACTATTTTGGTAGAAATGAGGGAAGGTAATGGAAAAACAAACAAAATCGGGAATGATTCAAACAGACACATTTTTGGCGCAAATAGGTAATCATCAAAATCCAGTGACTGGGTCGATCAATACGCCAATCTATTTTTCAACGACGTATGAACACCCAACCCTAGGAGAGTCGACGGGCTATGATTATACTAGAACTAAAAATCCAACAAGAGAAGTGGTTGAATCAGCATTGGCTGTCTTAGAAAATGGTGCGGTCGGGTTAGCGACTAGTTCAGGAATGAGTGCAGTTCAATTAGTATTCAGTCAATTTCCTGTAGGCAGCCAAATCGTGGCTTCTAGGGATTTATATGGCGGGAGTTATCGCTATTTTAAAGAGCTGGAACAACAAGGGATGTATCAGTTTCTCTATGTTGATGATGAGGCTGGATTTGAAAAGGCGATTACAAACCAAACGGCAGCTGTATTTGTCGAAACGCCCACTAATCCATTGATGAGTGAGGTTTCCATAGAAAAAATTGCCCTTTTAGCCAAACAATCAAATGCACAGCTGATTGTTGATAATACATTTTATACACCCTTGATTCAGCGACCATTAGATCTAGGAGCAGACATTGTTGTGCATAGTGCGACTAAATATTTAGGTGGGCATAATGATTTATTGGCAGGCGCTGTGATCACGCGTTCGAAAGAACTGGGAGAGCAGCTAGCTTTTAGCTTGAACACTACAGGAGCAGTTTTGTCCCCATTTGACAGCTGGTTATTGATCAGAGGAATGAAAACTTTAGCGTTACGGATGGAAAGACATGAGAAAAATGCTCAGGAAGTTGCCGCCTATTTGGAAACCTGTGATAAGGTCAAAGAAGTGTTCTATCCAGGACGAGGTGGGATGTTGAGTTTTAAAATCAGCAATCAAGAATGGATCAAAGATTTTTTACGAAATTTAACGATTTTCACTTTTGCAGAAAGTTTGGGTGGGGTAGAGAGTTTGATCACTTATCCAACAACGCAAACACATGCGGACATTCCGCAAGAATTAAGAGAGTCATACGGATTAACGCCGGATCTACTAAGGATTTCAACAGGAATTGAGTCTAGTGAGGACTTAATCAACGATTTAAGGCAAGCCTTTGAAACAGTAGGATAAAAAGTAAGGGTGGTGAGGTTGGGACGGAAGTATTTAGTTCCGAAGCCTTTAAAACTTAGCACTTAGAATGTAACGTGATCGAAGCGTTGTACCTTCTTCTGCTCCCATCCTTTACTCAGCTTTAGAGCCCAAGACAAAACTGATTTTTAGTTTTGTCTTGGGCTCTTCTCTCTTACTTTTTATTTAGAACCAGAAGTATCTACCTGATGTTCCAAACGTGAAATCTGTACTTCTTTTTCCTAAAATTTCACCATCTGCATGGATATATTGAGGAACTGTTGAAACGATGCGTAGTTTACTAGATTGAATATGGTGAAAATATTTTGAATTCATCTGTCTTTTTTGAATCAATAATAAAATCAGCCAAAAAATCTTAAACATATTGACCCGTTCTACCAAAACAAAATCAAGGACAGGCTTGCGTGGATCAGCAACAGGAGCAATTGGAACACCACCGCCAAAATAAGGATGTTTGGTCACGGTGCATAAGAAAGCTCGACTAAATTCAATCTTTTTTCCATTGACTTCAACTAGGATCGGAAATCCCTTTTGGGTGAATAATACCTTCAAAATCGAAAAAATATAAGACAAGGAACCCATATTAAATTTATTTAGTGCATTTTTTGAGGCCGATGTGTTGGCGGCGTTAACAATTGCGGCATCTAATCCGATACCAACATTATTGACTGCAAGACCTGTTTCTTCTTGAATAGATTCGGTATAGGTGATGACTTGAATTTCCTGAGGTGCTTCAGCTTTCAACAACTGGAAAAAGGCTTTTTCCGGCTGTCTAGCGATTCCCGAACCACGGGCGAAATCATTTCCGGAGCCACAAGGAATGTAGCCAATCGGTATTTGTGAGTCAAATGGCAACAAGGCGTTAAGCACACTATGCAGCGTACCATCTCCACCTAAAACAACTAAAAGCGGGAAAGATTCTATTTCCAGATCAGAAGACCAAGGAATCAAAATATCTTGAGCTAAATTTTGCACGATTTCTGTTTCGTGACCAGCATAATCTGTATAAAAAGTCGTATAATCAATAGTGGCTGTCTGCAGCTGCTTGATGATCTTTTCCGCGGCTTTTCGCCCCGTGCCGCTGCCAGCATTTTCATTGATGATAAGATAAAAATGTTTCTTCATTTGTTTCCTCCTTGTACAAAGTCTTATTATAACAGAGATAAGAAAATTTAAGAATGAGAGAAGCTTGAAAAAGAGCAAAGAAATGAATTTGAAAATGAAATTTTTATAAGAGCGATATTGTTAAATCATTGATTATGAGATATAATGCCTACGTATCATTTTTTGAGGATTCATTTCCTTAACAAGGTTCATCAACCATCCCTTGTAAAAAAACTCGGAGAAAGAAGGGGAAACTATGCAAAAAACTGTTACATCTAACAGTAATGTAAAAGCGATCACTATGAACGGTATTGTGATGGCATTGTATCTTGGCTTAACAATTTTAGTAGCACCGGTTTCGTCAGGACCGATCCAATTTAGGATTTCTGAAAGTTTGAATCATTTAGTTGTCTTTAATCGGAAATTGATGTGGGGCGTTTTAGGAGGAGTCGTTGTCTATAACTTTTTCTTTGGCTTTGGGGCCATAGATGCTTTATATGGGGGATTACAATCGTTTATCTCGCTGGGACTGACAGCCTTACTACACAAAAGAGTGCCTAATGTCATGGCTCGTTTAGCATTGAATACGGTATTTTTCACTGCAACGATGTGTATCATTGCCTACATGCTTGCACCAAATGGCGGAGCCGCTTTTTGGGGTAATTATGCAACATTAGCACTTAGCGAGTTTGCAACAATGGCAGTAGCTGCACCAATCATGTACTGGATCAATAAATCCGTTCACTTTGAAAAGCGACTTTGACCATTAAAAAATTTCAATAAGTCTATCAATAAAACATACGAAGATTAGAGACTGAAACAAGACTGTAGTTGTTTTGATTCAGTCTCTTAAAGTTTTCTCACTATTTTCATGAAAAACTTTACTGTTCCTCTTCAATAAATTATGATATGGTAATACAGAAGCTAAAATGTAGAGGAGTTTTTTTAGAATGTTTGAATTTAAAATTGGCATTGATGCCAAAGAACACGATAAATTTGTGGAAAACCATCCCTTATGTAATTTGTTGCAATCATCGGACTGGGCTAAAGTGAAGGACAATTGGGGCTCAGAAATTGTTGGTGTTTATGAAGATGGACACTTAGTTGCATCTAGCTTAGTACTGATTAGACCATTGCCAATGAAATTTACAATGTTGTATACACCAAGAGGACCAATCATGGATTATACGAATTCAGAGCTTGTAAACTTCTTTTTAAAAGAGTTGAAGCAATTTGGTAAGAAAAAAAGAGCCTTATTTGTCAAGATGGATCCAACGGTTCATTATAAAGATTTTCATTTAGGGGAAGAACAAATAATCGATCCTAAAGCTCAATCAATCATTGAAAATATTATTGCAAGTGGCGCGAAGCACCAAGGCTTGACGATGGCGATGGATGCCACGATCCAACCGCGATTTCAGGCAAATATTTATAAAGAAGATTTCAGTGAAGAGCAATTATCAAAAAGTACGAAGAAAATGATGAAACAAGCACAGAAAAAAGGCGTCACTGTTAAAATGGGGCATACTGAATTAGTAAAAGACTTTGCTAAAGTTATCGAATTAACAACGGAACGCCAAAATATCTCGCTTAGAAATAGCGATTATTTTGAAAAATTATTAACCATTTACCCTGAAAATTCGTTTATCATGTTGGCGCAAGTGAATTTAAAGGAGCGCTTTGAAGAAACAAAACAACGCTTTGATAAAAATAAAGAAGACCTAGCAAATTTAAAAGAAAACCAAGTGAAAAAGCGTCACAATCTTGAAGAACTCGATTTTTCTCTAACACGTGAGATGACAGAACTTGAAGAAAATATTGCCCATTCTGGTGATATTGCTGTAGTTGCTGGGGCCTTGGCAATCACTTTTGGTTCGACTAGTGAAATTCTTTACGCTGGGATGGACGACCGTTATAAACGATATATGCCAGCGTATCTAACTTGGTTTGATGCAATCAGCGAATGCTTTGAGCGCAGCTGTACATCTTGTAACATGGGTGGTTTGGAAGGTAGCTTGAGTGATGGGCTGATCAAGTTTAAAGCTAACTTTAACCCAACCGTAAATGAATTTATTGGTGAATTTGATTTACCTGTTAACGGCTTACTTTTCAAAGCAAGTGAGTACGCTTATAAATTGAAGAAACAAAAAAAATAAAAAAGATCAAGAAAAAGTAGTTCGTTCCGAGAAGTTGAAGTGCTCGGAACAAACTACTTTTATTTAGGCTCTTTAGAGTTTTTGCGTAGCATTGTTTTTCACTAAACGCAGCAATACTGAAGTGACTCCGACTGTGGCAATTGCCGCAACAAGTGCTTCAACAATTCCACTAGTAAAGATAACAGTCAAGATTGCTGTATAAACTGCTGCACCATTGGCACCGATACTTTGCGCATAGGAATCCTTAAATAGAAAATAAATCAGATTCATTACTAAAATCGTATTTGTGGCTGAACCTAGAAAACCTGCAATAAACAAACTGGTTGTTTGCGATGTAGGCTTATTTTTCGTTAGCTTTTTTAGACCTATAAAGGCAAAATATGGCACGATGCCGATCAGAATTCTTGGAAGCAGCGCAACGACGATTGCTTTCCAACTCCCTTGATTTGTTCCAATCACCGGGATAAAAGGTGAAAAAACAAAAGATAACGGGGACAGAACCACTGTGCTGCGGATCATACTGATAATACCAAAGACGCCGCCTAAAAAAGCGCCGATTCTAGGACCTAAGACAATCGAAGCAATAATTACAGGAATATGCATCGTTGTGGCATTGATTGGCCCGATTGGAATAAATCCTAAAAATGGAACAGCAGATAATAGAATCAGGATTGCTAAGAACATGGCCGTTAATGTGAACGTTTTTGTATTTTTCATAAATGACTCCTCAAAAATTATTTCGCCAAAACTTCATTTGTTTTAGCAACGATCTCCTCGACTGTAGCAAGAGCGCCTCGACCAAAATCACCACAAGCCAGTAGTGCTTCCCGTGGTTCGATTTCATGATACCCAACTTCTTTCAAGGTTGCCAAATTACGCTGAGTGATTGGATTTTGATACATATAGGTATTCATCGCAGGGGCAATGAGTTTTGGTACATCTTCTTTTAATGCTAAGGCAACCGTAGAAAGCATATCATCCGCGATACCATTGGCTAGTTTTGCCAAAATATTAGCAGATGCAGGTGCAATTAGGAAAAGATCAGCCTTTTTAGCTAATTCGATATGATTGATTTTGTCAGGTGCGATTTCTTCCATAACATTTGTGTGCACTGGATTTTTTGATAAAGACTGCAAGGTTAAAGGCGTGATAAATTTAGTGCTGTTAGTCGTCATAATAACGTCAACATTATAACCAAGTTTTGTAAGTTGACTTGTGATATCTGCTGCTTTATAAGCGGAAATACTACCAGAAATACCTAACAATATTGATTTCATCATTAGTTCCTCCATTTTTCTTCAACCTTAGTAACAATTAGTTGAGCGATTTTACTCTTAGTTTGAGCTGTTTCTGTGTGTCCTTTTGTATCAATCAAAATTCCTTTATGTTGATCCTCGTGTATTTCTTCAAGATCATTTGCTAAAATGAAATCACAATCATTTTTAGCTAGGATCGAGCGACCAACACGAATCAATTCTTCTGTAGAAACACCAACTAAAAGCTTAAAACCAACAAGGATAGCTTTTGGTTGTTGTTCTCGAAGCATTGCAATTATTTTAGGGTTTTTCTTCAAAAAAAGCAAGAGACGATCTGTTCCAGAAGGTATTTTTTTTGATTGCTGAACTGTTTGGCCAATCTCATCCAAGCTGTGGTAAAGTGTTTCAGTTAAATTAGTTAAATCAGCTAAATCTCCCTCTGTTGTTAATTTAGCAGCAAGTTTCTCGATAAAAAGATCTTCTGATAAGGTAGTTTCTGTTGTAAAATCACTGACAGCATGCTGTGAATAATGCTATCAAATGTTTGTTGCTTAAACAAAGTAAGTAAAGCTGATTCCAAGTCTTTTGTTGTCTCGATTTCAATGAGTGCTAAATGTAAATTATTCGTTGGATGAACAGCTTGGGGCGTAGTCACATAGGTTACTTGATGCCCTTGAGCTAGGAACATTTCGGCAATTGCTTTTCCTAAACGTCCAGTTGAATGATTGGTGATTGAACGAACATTATCGATTTTCTCGGAAGTTCCTCCAGCTGTGATTAAGATATTCATTTATAAATCACTCCTTTATTTCATTTTAACGATAGTCCGACCAATATGCGTACCAGATTGTAATTGCTCTAAGCTATTCGATAGATCTATTAAGTCGATTTCATTGGTCAGCTCATGACGGCTTACATTCAAGTCTGTTGCTAAACGTTGCCAAATAGCGACACGTTGCTTCATCGGGACATTGACTGAATCAATTCCTAAAAGGTTTGTCCCTCTTAAAATGAAAGGCAAGACTGTGGTGTTTAATTGAATTCCTGCTGCATTTCCACAAATTGCGATGCTGCCGCCATAACTCAATTGTGATAAAAGGGCAGAAGTTACGTCTCCACCAACAGTATCGATAACAAAATCAATTGTTTGTTTAGCTAAAGGTTTAATTTTTTCAGGCAGAAATTCGTCTAGTAATACAACATTGGTTGCGCCAATTTTTTTCAATGAATCAACCGCTGATTTTTTGCGGCTCAAGGCTGTAATATTTTGATATCCTAGTTGTTTCAGCATAGCAATCGCTAAACTTCCAACACCGCCAGAGGCTCCTGTAATTAAAATAGTAGCTGCTTTATTTTGGGATAAACCATGATTTTCAAGCGCTTGAACAGATAAAGCGGCAGTGAAACCTGCAGTACCGAAAACCATTGCATCTCGAAGACTTAGGGCATTAGGCAATGGTACGATCCAGTCTCCTGGCACACGAGCGAACTCAGCAAAACCACCTGTATGAGAAACACCTAATCCGTAACCAGTTACTAAAACGTGCTGGCCTTCTTTAAAACGTGGATCTTCACTGGCAATCACCGTTCCACTTAAATCGATACCAGGGATCATTGGATAGTCACGAATGACACCACCGTTTTGCTTTATAGCCAATGAATCTTTATAGTTTATCGAAGAGTAGGCAATTTCAATTAGAACGTCTCCTTTAGACAACTCATCTAGGCTTAGCTTCTCTATAGATGTAGTGACTGATTCATCCACTTTTTTTACCTGAAAACCCGAAAACTCTTTCATAAATAGTCTCCTTTAAATTTAATTAGTTTTATCGTTACTATCATAACATATTCTCTTTTTATCTTTACCAAATTCTTCTTGAACATCTCTTCATAATAGAAGAAAAATAAGTTAAAATAGAAGATGATGTTTTTTATTGGACAATAAGAAATAATAATTAGTCATATGTTTATTAAACGGTGAAAGGAATCTAGTTTGTTGAAATTTAAAATTGGAATGCGAACATTTAAAACAGGGTTGAGTGTCTTTTTTTGTATTTTAGTTAGTATTTTATTAAAACGAGAAACGTATGTAGTTGCGGCAATCACAACAGTTTTTACATTGAGGGAAGATATGGAAAATACAGTGAGATATGGGAAGCATCGTATCATTGGAAACGTGATGGGAGCCTTGATGTCGGTTGTTGTGATTGCTGTTTTCAATTTGTTGGGTAGAACAGAATTGGTACAATTGATTTTTATTCCTGTGATTATAACCCTGATGATTGCATTATTGGCAGGGTTAGGTTACCACGAAGGAACAGTTGGTGCGTGTGCAACTTTGTTGACGATTGTCTTTATGATTCCTGCCAATCGTTCTTATGGTTATGCATTTGCCAGAGTTGTAGATAGCTTTATTGGAATGGGCATTGCTTTATTAGTAAATTATTTTATTCCGTTAAAAATTGGTAAAAAAAGAATCGTGCCCCCTGTAGAAAGTGAAGAAGTGTCTGAATAATAGACGCTTTTTTATTTTGTTAAAATACGTCGATCAGTGCTAGTATAAAAGTATGAGATGTAACTAAAAAAAATAAATTTTATTGCTAAAATTTGTTGCTATTTTTTGAAAAATTTGTATACTAGAAAAGGTAAAATTAAACTTCTAGTTTAGTATGAGCAAACTTTTATATGTTTTTTATAGATTGAAATGGGGTGGTCAGATGGAAATTGGTGAGAAGTTGCGGAATTTACGTGTACAAAAGAACTTAACACAAGAAGAATTAGGCGAGCGAACTGATTTAACAAAAGGGTATATTTCTCAGTTGGAGCGCGATTTGAGCTCCCCTTCAATGGAAACATTTTTTAATATTTTAGAAGTGTTGGGTATTACACCAGAACAATTTTTTAGTGAGGGAACATCAGAGCAAAAAATTGTTTATAAAGATGAAGATAGTACACTTTATTATGATGAAGAGAATGGCTATGAATTAAAATGGTTGATTCCTGAATCAAATGAAAAGGAAATGGAACCGATTGTTTTGACCTTTGATAAAAATGGTCAGTATAAGACTTTTGAGCCCTCACTATCTGAAACGTTCATCTTTGTGATCGATGGATCTGTCTCATTGATATTAGGTGAAATGACTTACTCTGCCAAAAAAGGAGAAGCAATGTATTACCAAGCGACAGAACGTCATCAGCTGATCAATCATTCAAAAGGAAAAAGTCGAGTGCTGATCGTAGCGACAGAGTCATATTTATAATGGTTGGTGTTCTGAGCTAGCTCTTTGGAAAAAAGATAAATTATAAATGAGTTAAAAAGTACGTTAGTTATATTTTCCTATTCTTCAAACAGAGCCGAATAAGCTCAGTACAATTTTAATAGAGGAGGTATCAGTGGGTGAAGAAAAATATTATTACGTTTGAGAACGTTGTGAAACAATATGAAGATGAAAAAGTACTAAAGAATGTTAGTTTTGAAATTGAGCAAGGAAAGTTTTATACATTGCTGGGTCCTTCAGGATGTGGAAAAACAACGATTTTGCGCATTTTAGCGGGATTTGCAGATGCGACAGAAGGGGATATTTACTTTGATGGACAGCGAATCAATGATATTCCGGCCAATAAACGTCAAGTGAATACTGTGTTTCAAGATTATGCGTTGTTTCCTCATATGAATGTGTTTGATAATGTAGCATTTGGGTTGAAAATCAAAAAAATTCAAAAGAAAGAAATTGAAAAAAAAGTCAAAGATGCTTTGCGGATGGTTCAGTTACCGGGCTATGAAACGCGAGAAATCAGTGAGATGTCTGGTGGTCAGCGTCAACGTGTAGCAATTGCTCGAGCAATCGTCAATGAACCAAAAGTATTGCTGTTAGACGAGCCTTTATCTGCATTGGATTTGAAGTTGCGAACAGATATGCAGTATGAATTACGTGAATTGCAGCAACGTTTAGGCATTACATTTATTTTTGTCACACATGATCAAGAAGAGGCTTTAGCGATGAGTGATGAAATTTTTGTTATGAACAAAGGACACATCGTGCAAAGTGGGACGCCTGTAGATATTTATGATGAACCAATCAATCATTTTGTGGCTGATTTTGTGGGTGAAAGTAACATTGTCAATGGCACGATGATCGAAGATAATTTAGTTGAATTTGTTGGAAAACGTTTTGAATGTGTGGATGGCGGGATGCGTCAGGCAGAACCTGTTGAAATCATGTTGCGTCCTGAAGATTTGACGATCACAACAGCGGATAAAGGGAAATTAGTTGTTACGGTGGATACACAATTATTCCGCGGCGTGCACTATGAAATCATCTGTCATGATGAGGATCACAATGAGTGGATGGTTCATTCAACTAGAAAAGCAACAGAAGGTGCTAAAGTTGGTCTATTTTTTGAACCAGAGGATATTCATGTTATGCGTTTCAATGAGTCAGAAGAGGACTTTGATGCTCGTTTAGAAAGCTACGAGGAATAGGAGGAATAATAATGAAAACAATGCGTCGGATTTATTCGATTCCTTATATGATGTGGCTGTTATTGTTTGTGATTGCGCCAGTTTTGATGATTGTTTATCAGTCATTTTTTGATATGAACGGACAGTTTACTTTAGACAACTACCAAACATACTTTACTTCTGGCACTTATTTGAGCATGACGTTGAATTCGGTTTGGTATGCGTTTTTGATCACGTTGTTTACGTTTTTGATCAGTTATCCGACAGCCTACTTTCTAACAAAGTTAAAGCATAAGCAATTATGGTTGATGTTGGTGATTTTACCGACATGGGTGAATCTCTTACTGAAAGCTTATGCCTTTATCGGAATTTTTAGTATACATGGCAATGTAAATCAGTTTTTAAGTTTTCTTGGAATCGGTCCACATCAAATTTTATTTACGGATTTTAGTTTTTTATTTGTCGCAACATATATTGAAATTCCTTTTATGATTTTGCCGATTTTTAACGCTTTAGAGGAACTAAATCCTTCTTTGATCAGTGCTAGTCGTGATCTTGGTGCTAATAGTGTTGAAACGTTTCAGCGTGTGATTTTTCCACTATCACTGAATGGCGTGAAAAGTGGTGTTCAAGCGGTCTTTATTCCATCACTATCATTATTCATGTTGACTCGTTTGATTGGTGGAAATCGAGTGATTACACTTGGAACTGCCATCGAAGAGCATTTTATGGTAACACAAAATTGGGGCATGGGTTCAACGATCGGTGTGATTTTGATCGTTGCGATGTTTATCGTGATGCTATTGACAGGTGAGAAGAAGAAAAAGGGGCGGGTGAAATGACAAAGAAAAAATTTAAATGGTCTTATGTATATCTGATCATCGTTTTTGCTTTATTGTATGCGCCGATTTTTTATCTGATTTTCTACTCGTTCAATGATACAGATACAATGAATAAATTTACGGGCTTCACTCTTGCAAATTATACAGCAGTCTTTGAAGATACGCGCCTATTGATCATCGTGTTGAATACGTTTTTGTTAGCTTTTTTGTCGGCTTTGCTAGCTACGATCATCGGAACATTTGGTGCAATGGGAATCTATTATACTAGACGTAGAAAAACTAGGACCACTTTAATGAGTTTTAACAATATTTTGCTTGTCTCTCCAGATGTTATTATCGGTGCTAGCTTTTTGATATTTTTTACAGCGGTCGGTTTTATTAGCTTAGGATTTACTAGTGTGTTATTGTCTCATATTGCCTTTAGTATTCCGATCGTTGTGTTGATGGTACTACCGAAATTGCAGGAAATGAATGACTCAATGGTAGATGCAGCTCGTGATCTTGGAGCTAATAATGTACAAGTGATCAAAAATATTATCTTGCCGTTTTTATCACCAGGCATTATCGCAGGCTATTTCATGGCATTCACATACTCGCTAGATGATTTTGCTGTCACCTTTTTCGTGACAGGTAATGGATTCTCAACACTTTCAGTTGAAATCTATTCCAGAGCTAGACAAGGAATCAGTTTAGAAATCAATGCTTTAAGTGCCCTAGTCTTTATTTTTTCTATGATTTTAGTCATCGGCTACTATTTTATCAGCCAAGATAATACGTCGAAACGGATGAAAAAATTGCGTCGTGAACAAAGTGAGGTGGCGAATCTTAAATGAAAAAACTACAATCTTTGCTTATTGGTATTTTAGCGATCATTCTGATTTTATTTTTCGGGGTTCATCAATTAGAAAAAGCTAGCGGAATGGCTGGTGCTGATACCTTGACGATTTACAATTGGGGTGATTATATCGATCCTGATTTATTACGTAAATTTGAAAAAGAATCAGGCTATAAGGTCAATTATGAAACCTTTGACTCAAATGAAGCGATGTTCACTAAAATTCAGCAAGGTGGAACGGCCTATGATATTACGATTCCGTCTGAATATATGATCCAAAAAATGATGAAAGAAAAAATGCTATTACCAATCGATCACTCTAAATTAAAAGGTCTGGAAAATATTGATGAACGATTTTTGAATCTTGATTTTGATCCGCAAAATAACTATTCGGTTCCTTATTTTTGGGGAACATTAGGGATCATTTACAATGATAAATTTGTTGAGGAAGGTCAAATTCAGCATTGGGATGATTTATGGAAACCCGAATTAAAAGATAATGTGATGTTGATCGATGGGGCTCGTGAAGTAATGGGCCTTTCACTGAATAGCTTAGGTTATTCTTTAAACAGTAAAAACAATCAAGAACTACGTGAAGCAACGGATAAGCTAAACAAGCTTACTACAAATGTCAAAGCAATCGTTGCTGACGAAATAAAAATGTATATGATCAACGAAGAGAGTGCGGTAGCTGTTACATTTTCTGGTGAAGCCTCTGAGATGCTGGATAACAATGAGCACCTACATTATGTGATTCCATCAGAAGGATCGAATCTATGGTTTGATAATATTGTGATTCCTAAGACTGCGAAAAATATCAAAGGCTCTTACGAATTTATCAATTTTATGTTACGACCTGAAAATGCTGCTCAAAATGCAGAGTATATAGGGTATTCGACACCAAATAAAGTAGCCAAAAAGTTATTACCTAAGGAAATTTCTAGTGACGAACAGTTTTATCCAAGTGATGAAGTGATTAAGCATTTAGAAGTTTATGAAGATTTAGGGGCGAAATATTTGGGGATTTATAATGATTTGTTTTTAGAGTTTAAGATGTATCGTAAGTGATTGGAGTACCTAGTAAAAACACCATAAGTCAACAAATATTCAGGAGAATAAGCTAGTGTTTTTACTGTTAGTTTTCCAAAATTCTATCAAAAGCGACGAAATTGTCGCTTTTTTTTGTTTAAATGAAGCGTTTATTTATATAGAACAATACACTTGAGTAGTGGGTGAAGGAATTGAATTTGAAAAACTGTATAGTGGAGAAGAGATAAAAGAGAATAGACTTTAATGTGTCTTTCAGTTTAATTCTCAAACTGCTAGAATCGGCTAATTAAGTACAACATTGTATTACCTTATTTTATATATCTTAAATTTGTCTATAGACTTTCTTTTTTATTCAAATTTTTGCTACAATATTAAATATATTCATGACAAGGAGGATTACTATGAGTAAAAATTATTTTAAGATGCAGATTGAGGATAATCTATGTCTTGTTTATCCTGAAATAAGAATGGCAAAAGAGTTATTCGAGTTAATCGATTCCGACAGAAAACATCTACGACAATTTTTGGATTTCGTAGATGGAACTATTGATTATACAAATCAAGAAGACTATTTCAAGATGAAATTGGAAGGTATTTCTAAGCAAACAGATGCTTTATTTTTTATAGCAGTAGACGATAAACTAATTGGATGCGCCGATTTTCATGGAATAAATTTAACTAACCGGCAAGCAGAGATTGGCTATTGGATTCATTCAAAATATAAAAATCAAGGAATTACCTCTAAAGTAGTCAAAAAATTATGTGAATATGCTTTTGAAAGTTTAGAACTAAATCGATTAACTATCGTAGCTGATATTGAAAATGTACCAAGTAATAAAGTAGCGTTAAAAAATGGCTTCACCCTTGTAGGAACCCAAAAAGAAGAAAGACTCATGTATGATAAACTTAGAGATATGAATCACTATTACTTGTTGAAAAGAGACTTTCTTAATAATCAATAGTTAGTAGCTTAAGGTATCATTGAAAAAGAGAAAATCAAGCTGGAAACCTCGCTATTAAAAAAACTGACAAAAGAAGTGAGGCAAGAAGGAATAACCTATGATATTGATTTTATTAAAGAGGTTTACTGAGCTTTTTTAAGAACTGAAAAATCGAAATGCTGGCTCTTTAAATCAAGAATACCCAATGTTTAATTTTAGTAAGTAGGATTTACTGTATAAATAAGAGTTTTCCTCTATAGTCACCATAAATTGTCAACTTTGTGCCCAAATAATGAATTTTTGAGGAAAGTTTATTACTTTTTGAGTTAAGTAGAAGATTTTAGCTGCTACGTATGGTAAAATAAGTTCAACTTATAGAAGGTTAAATGTGATTTTTAGAGATATGAGGCAGGTGGATATATGGAGAAAACTCAAAAGAAATCCAGAGTCAATAAGGGATTCATGGTACTCCTATGCTCAGGATGCTTTACTGATTGGAATTGATGAAAGTCAGTGTTTTAAAAATGATGACAAGGTTGCCTTAATGCTTAAGATCCAAAAGTAAAAGGGGATCAGCCTGAAAAATGAGTGAAAGATTCTAAAAATCCAGTATTAGAGTCTTTAATTACGTGTGAGAGGAATTAAAATGAATGAAGCGAAAACTTTTATCACTCCAGATGATTTGCGTGCTACTTGGTGTTAATTTTGTACCAGTAATTAGTTATGCAGACGAATTAACTCAGTCGGATTCAGAGGTTGTCGAAGAAACGCCAACAGAATCAACTGAAAATTCGTCGACTGAAGAGACGCCAACAACGACAGATTCATCCTCTTCTGAAGTAGAAACTGGTACAACAGAAACAACCGATACCAGTACAGGATCTTCAGAAGAACCACAACCTCCTGCAAATAGTCATGAGGAAGTGCCAGTAGCGCCACAGCCAAGTGCGCCAGTTGATGAAACAGCACCAGAACAGCCTGTTCAGCCAACGAGCGATCACGCACCTACTGAAGCGCAATTGGATCAAAATATCAAGGTTGTAAAAAATGAACCAACAGAAACATTTATTCGCCGAATTGGTGAAAAAGCGCGTGCTGTAGGTCAAAAAAATGATTTATATGCGTCTGTTATGATTGCCCAAGCGATTTTAGAGACCGGCTCGGGTAATAGTGATTTAAGCCAACAACCCTATCATAATCTATTTGGAATCAAGGGTGAGTATAAAGGCGAGAAGGTTGTCTTCTCTACACAAGAAGATGACGGTTCAGGCAATTGGTACACGATTGATGCTGCTTTTAAAAAATACCCTGGCTACAAAGAATCATTTGAGGATTACGCTAAGTTGATGAAAGAAGGTATTGATTCAAACAAAGCGATCTATTCAGGTACTTGGAAAGAAAATGCTGTTAGCTATCGCGAAGCGACAAAAGCTTTAACAGGCGTATATGCAACGGATACTAGCTATGACCAAAAACTGAATGCATTTATCGAAGAATATGATTTAACAGAATATGATAAGGAAAAACCTTCTACATCAACAAGTGGAATCATTGTTTCTGATAGCCACCCTGATAGTGATTTCAAAGACTATTCTGGAGAAACTTATTCTGGTTCAGAAGCGTATGCAGCAGGAAACTGTACGCAATATGTTTATAATCGTATCGTTCAACTAGATGGTTATGTTGAAACAACGATGGGTAATGGAATGGACTGGGGCACAACAGGTAAAGCCAATGGCTATGAAGTAACAAGTAAGCCAAAAGCAGGAACAGCTGTCAGCTTCCAACCAACCGTTGCTGGAGCGGATGGAACGTATGGACATGTAGCGTTTGTTGAACATGTTTATGATGATGGGTCTATTCTAATTTCAGAAATGAATGTTGCTGGTTTAGGTATGGTTTCATTTAGAGTAATCGATAAAGATACAGCGAATACTTTAGCATATGTAACTCCTAAATAAAAAAGATAAGTCAATGATACTGTTGAACCTAGCCGTTCAACAATGTCATTGACTTTTTTTATTTAAGGTCTATTTACTCTTTCTTAATGATTCTATAGAAAACCTAAATGATTTAGGCATAGTTTCTTCAAATCTTCCCGTTATTATTAACTCATACCCAATAACAAACCCAAACAAAACACTTTTTCATTTTTACTCCTCAAGTAAAAAGAACTCCTTGCCACCGCCTACCCAGCGGTGGTTATTTTTTTATGATAAGTAAGGACAATTGCTGGTAATATGCAAGTGTTTTACAAAATAATAAAAGGAGTGCTTGCCACGATTAAACAAACGAATTTAAATATTCATATGAATCGGCCATTTTCTCAGTGATTAATTGTTTTAATTGAGATAGTTGCTCTTGACTTAATTTTTTCTTTGAAATCAATAAAATAGATGTTGAATTCAATAGTAAAGCAAGATCATTGTCTGTTTCGATGCAATTTATAAATATTGGCCATTCATAAGTTGAAACTGATAGCGACGTGATTACTTCGATCTTTTCGTTGGTTATAATAAACTCTTTTTCAGTAAAAAAAGAACGATTTGAAGGATTTTTCAACATTCGTTTTATCCTAAAATCAATTCCTTTATAGTAGATCAGCAATAATTCAATACCTACAATGAAAAAAAGAAGTGCGCTATAAAAATCAATTGGACAATAATGAATGATTTCTGCAAAGCTAACGGATAACAGAGAGAATGAATCTTTTTGGAAGAAATTCCAAATTTTGTAGATAGAGTAGAAGAACATAAAGAAACTTATGATGGAGATGCTTAAAAGAAGCTGCCGTCTACGTTTATTTTTTTCTTTCATATAAATTCTATTAAACTCTAACCAATTTTCTTGAGTCAAAGTCTGTTTGAATCTTAACACCATTTTATCGCCTCCTGCTTCAAATTATAGCTTTTACTCGCTTAGAAATAAAGAAATAGAAATAATTTGTTTTCATGTAAATAGTGCAAAATGAAGCAAATATACATAAAAAACGTTGACTCTTTGAAATAAAAGGTTAACCAATTTTATTTTTTGCACTAAATGCGTAAAAAATATGACTGAGGCGTAACTTTTAAAGTTACGCCTCAGTCACTTAACATTTGAATAAACGGTAGAAACAGAAGCAATCCCTTCTGTCCCAAACTAAGTTTTTACTATTTTTTCCACTCAGCAACTTCTTTTGAGTGGCTATCGATCCAATCTCTTGCTGCTTGTGTAGGATCTGTTCCATTATTGATTTCTAACATAACAGATTCCATATCTTCTTTCGTCCAATGGAAGTTTTTCAAGATATTATAAGCTTCAGGATTTTCTTTTTCTAATCCCTTTTTAGCCATCGTGTGAATGGATTCTTCACTACCCATTGTGCCTTTTGGATCTTCTAAATATTTAAGATCGTATTTCGCGAACATCCAATGAGGAGACCAACCAGTGATTACGATCTCTTCTTTGTTTTTGATGGCTTGTCCAAGAGCGACAGTCATAGCACCAGAAGAAGAGGTTTCGACTGACCAGTCAGATAAATTGCTATATGCTTTTTGTGTTTTCTCAGCAGCAGCTACGACACCGGCACCTGGTTCGATTCCAGTGATTTTTTTACCTGCTTGATCTTTCAACTCTTCAATTGAATTGACATCCATATATTGTGGAACGACGATGCCAAGTTTGGCACCTTTTAAGTTTTCACCTAAATCATCCACTTTGTCTTTGTATTGTTTGTATTGCTCGCCGTGAGTACCAGGAAGCCATGCAGCAACCATTGCATCGGTTTCACCTTTTGAAATCGATTCCCACATAATGGCATTATCCAACGGTGTTAGTGAGACATTGTAACCAGCATCTTTTAATACTTCTCCGACGACATGTGTTGAAGCAACTTCTGTATCCCACTCTACATATGAAAGAGAGATGTTTTTTTCTTCATTTTTAGCAGAAGAGAAAAGTGTTGAGCCGCCAATCAATGCGATGATTGCTACAACGGCAATCACAGTTCCACCGATCTTTTGTTTTTTAGATAATTTTGATTTACTTGGAGTAGTTTTTTTCTTATTTAAATTTTGCGTAAAACGATCGATGATAATGGCTAGGATAACTAACGCAACCCCATTAACAAAGCCATTTCCCACTTGAGCACGTTGTAAGGCAGAAAGAACGCCGCGACCAAGACCAGGAGCTCCGATCATTGATGCGATAACTACCATAGAAAGTGCAAGCATAGTTGTTTGATTGACGCCTGCCATGATCGTATTTTTAGCTAAAGGTAATTCAAGTTTGAATAATTTTTGCCATCCAGTACTACCAAATGAATCGGAAGCTTCAACGAGTTCTTTCGGTACTTGTCGAATCCCAAGATTGGTAAAACGAACAGTCGGAGGTAAAGCAAAGATCACTGAGGCAAACACCCCTGGAACCATCCCGATTCCGAAAAATGCAACAGCAGGAATCAAATAAACGAACCCAGGCATCGTCTGCATGAAATCTAAGATAGGCGTAATAATACTTTGTGCTTTATTACTTTTTGCCATTAAAATCCCAAGTGGCACACCGATCACGATGGAAACCACACTAGAAAGTAAAACTAAAGTCACGGTACTCATCAGATCTGTCCAAAGATTTTGATTATAAATGAAAAGTAACCCAATCAATGTAAACAGACTTAAACCAATTTTCTTATTTGAAATAAAGAATGCAATGGCTGTTAAAATAATAATAAATAGTACAGGCGGAATCGCAACTAACAGAGAAGTAATTCCATCCATTAAACTTTGACCCGTTGTTTGGAAGAAACTGAACACACCTGAAAAGGTATTTGTCATCCATTCTGTGATTGTTTCTACCCAATCTGCTACTGGTAATTGATAATTATTCATTAATGCTCACCTCTGTTTCTGCTAGTGCTTCAAGAACGCTGCCTCGAATAACGACACCAAGCAATTTATTGTTGTCCGTTACGGCAACCGGTGTAGGTGAATCATAGATGATCGGGAAAATATCGTTGACGAGCATATCTTTATCGATAGAAGTAATATCTGTATCCACATAATCAGTTAACGGTTTACCAGCTTTACGTGCTTCAAGAGCTCGCTCAGCTCGAACGACACCTTTTAGCTGACGTTTTTTATCAACAGCTAAAAGCATACTAACTTCTTCTTGGCGCATCCGCGTCAAAGCAACTGTTGGACCATCGATTTCGATATTCGTTGTTAGTGCTGGAACCATGATGTTTTGCGCTGTTAAGACTTTAGAACGGTCCACATCTTCAACGAAGGTACGTACATAATCGTTGGCTGGATTGGTTAGAATTTCTTCACCAGTCCCGATTTGCATGATTTGTCCATCTTTCATCAAAGCGATGCGATCACCAATACGTAAAGCTTCATTTAAATCATGGGTGATAAAGATGATCGTCTTTTTCACATTTTCTTGTAAATCAACTAATTCATCTTGCATTTCCCGACGAATCAATGGATCAAGAGCTGAGAAGGCTTCGTCCATCAATAGAATTTCTGGATCATTAGCTAAAGCTCTAGCTAAGCCCACACGTTGTTGCATCCCACCAGACAACTGATTAGGAAACTGATCTTTAAAAGCCAACAGACTTGAGTTTTCTAACGCTTGTTCGGCTTTTGTTGTTCGTTCTTCTTTAGGAACACCACGAACCTCTAAACCATACTCCGTATTTTCTAAAATTGTACGGTGTGGGAAGAGACCAAAATTTTGAAAGACCATGCTCATCTTATTCCGACGAACTTCTCTAAGGCCTTCTTTATCCAATTTTGAGATGTCTTGATTATCGATAAAAATATTTCCAGAAGTGGGTTCGATCAAACGATTCAAAAGACGAATCAAAGTAGATTTACCACTACCAGAAAGTCCCATGATTACGAAAATTTCTCCTTCTTCAACCTCGAAATTGACATCATAAACGCCGACTGTAGCACCAGTCTTTTTCAAGATTTCGGTTTTATCTTTGTTTTCCTTGATCATATCCAGTGCTTGCTTTGATCTTTTACCGAATATTTTTGTTAAATGCGAAACTTTTACTTTGGGCAAAACAAAATTCCTCCTTATTTTAAAAGCTGAGCAGGCTCGTCCAACTCCGACTGAAAAATAGAAAAATCAGAGGGTGGCGTTTTTTTGCCACAATCGGATTTTATCTTTTTTCCGAGGAGTTAGCCTGCGAAGCTAGATAACACTAAAAGCAAAACGAGCTCGTTCAGTCTCGACAGGAAAATAGGAAAATCAGAGGGTGGCGTTTTTTGCCACAATCGGATTTTATCTTTTTTCCGAGGAGTTAGCCTGCGAAGCTAGATAACACTAAAAGCAAAACGAGCTCGTTCAGTCTCGACAAGAAAATAGGAAAATCAGAGGGTGGTGTTTTCTGCCACAATCGGATTTTATCTTTTTCTATTAGAGTTAGCATACAAAACTAAACAGCAACAAATGCTATTTTTATCAGCTACAGAGCTAAAACTTATTCACATGTAAAGAAAATCATTTTCTTTTCTGTAAAAAAGTGACCATTCTAGGTTAACATCGTGTAGTCACTTTGTCAAATATACAACTTATATAGGAAGATGAATAAAATTGATTAGATTAGTAAAAGAAGGATTAAATAAAGCGCAGAGCATGCGTAAAACCGTTACAAACATTCTCTAATAAGAAGAACGGTAACGGTTTTTATGAAGAGGTTAATTGGTGGTAGTTGTTGCTATTTTTGAGACAGGAATCCAGACCTCTTCTTGAGCATTTAAATCATAAGGATGATAATTTTCATCTAAAACTTCAAATTGTTCTCTAGATAAATCTATTTGGTAACCTGATTGAGGTAAGGTTTCACTAATAACCTTGAAAAATATGGGTGGAAAATTCTGCGCAGGTCCTGTAAATGTAAATACAGCGTAATGACCGCCAGTTAAGATAGTCGAAACTAATGGTTTTTCTATGGTGTAAAAATCAGTTACTTCTACAGCAGCCCATTTTTGATAGGTACTTTTTGAATCCTGAAAAGAAAAGTGGGCATCCGTTATTTTTATTGATAAGCTGTTTTGATTTAATTGGTTTTGGATTGTCGCTCTTTTACTCATAAAATCTTGCCAAAGCTGGCTAGTTACTTCAGAATCTTTTTCTAAAGATGTAGTGATTGATAGACCAATTATTTTTTTGGGTGGTAGTGTTGTAAAAGTTATATCCATATTGAATTTCCTCCTAAAAGATTAGATTATGTGTAGTGAAATGTGAATTTCTCCAATGAATTTCGTGCTATTACTTTTTTGTGTGAAGCGTTCAAGTTCTGGCAAACCAGAGGGTAAAAAATCAAGTGAAGAGTGAGTAGTGAGTAATTGTTCCTATACATAACGAACTTGACTCAATTCATCTACTTCAAAAGAAAAAATCGCCCAGTTTGCACTGGGAATGATAAACTCTTTAAAGTTACTGTTTTTTGGTAATTGATACTGTTCAGATGCTTTCGAGGCCACGAAAAAGTTAAAAGTAGTTGAATAAACAGTGCGACATCCGTGATAGATTTCTAAGGGAGTAGTGACTGCATTTGAAAATTCTGATTTCAACTTTTGAATCATAACTTGAGAAACTTTAGGTATCTGATCAAGTGTGACGCTCATTTTTTGTCCGATAAGCTTAAATGAACCTTTAGACACAATCTGATAATGCAGTGTTCTATTTTGAGTAACTGACATATTGAATCTGATTTTAGGATACAAAATTAACTGACATTTTTCTTTACGAGCTTTTGAAGGCGTTACTCCATGCATTGATTTAAAAGCTCTCGTAAAAGAAGTAGATGATTCATATTGATAGTCTAAAGCAAGAGAAAGGATCGTTTTGGAACTACTTTGCAGCTCTGTACCTGCCTCGGATATTCTACGTTTACGGATATATTGTTTGAGTGAGATTCCAAAAATCAATGAGAATAGTCGTTGAAAATCATTAGCAGAACAATGCATAAATGCAGCTAGCTCTTGTAATTCGATTGTTTTTTTCAGATTATTTTCAATATAGTTCAGTACTTTTTCCATTGAATTTGAAAAGTTCATCTTTATTCCTCCACATAAAAAATAATAGCAAAAGGTTGAATGGAAATAGCGACAATTCTTGTGCAGGAATTGTCATTATTCACGTTTAAGATAGAAAAAAACGGACAATTTTGCCCGTTTATATAGAACTAAAAGATTTTTAACAAATTTATGAGTTCGGATAGAAAAAATTCTGAACTCGTTGCAAGGTTGATTCGTGACCAACAAAATAAATCGTATCGCCAGCAGTCAGTTTTGCATACGGACCAGGGGAGACAAGCAATTCATCACCATGTCTGATTGCAATCAAGGTAGCAGAAGTACTTTGCCATAAATTTAGTTCACTGATGGTCATTTCAAGGTGTGAGGCATCAGTTGTTAAGGTAAAGGTTACTGGATTTAACGGATTGAACGAATCAAAGCGTTTAGTCTGATCGACAAGCTTATCTAGAATTTCAGAGAAATGACTTAATTCTTCTTTTTGTTTTTTTACACTATCAATCAGATCATCTTTTAAATCATGAATAGATTGGACATCCTGGTATTGATCGACGAAGAGTTTGGCTTTCTCCATCGAATGAACATAAAAACCGCTGCCGTGTTTTGCTTGAACGATCTCTAAATCAACCAACACGCTGATTGCCTTACGAGCTGTTTCGGGAGAAACGCTGTATTTGTTTGCAAGAGTAGAACGTGCATGAATTTTATCGCCAACTTGAAATGTCTGGTCAACGATTTTTGCTGCTACATCCACTGCAATCTGCTGATACTTTGGTTTCGTCACATTCATACGTTTTGAAGTCATGTTTGACCGCCTTTCGTCAGTTAGTTATCTTCTAATTCTTCAAGTTCTAAACTAAGATTTTCCCAATCAGATAGTAATTGTTCTTGTTGCATTCTTTGTGATTCAAGTTCTTCATTTAATGACATAAGTTTCACATGATCATCAACAAGAGAAGGATCGCTCATAGATTTTTCCAACCGTGCAATGGTTGTATCTAAGTTCGCTAAGTTTTCTTCGATTTGAGTAATTTTCCGACTTAAATTACGCAGGATTTTTTGTTGTTCTTTATTTTGATAGAAATTATTTTTGGGTTTGGCGTGTTCTGTTTGTTGCTGAGTGGTATCTTCAGCCAACAATGCGGCTAATTCTTCCTCTTCTTTTTTCTTTTCTAAGTAATAATCGTAATCACCTAAGTATAATTTACTACCGTTTTCAGAAAGTTCAATGACTTTGGTCGCGATTCGATTGATAAAGTAACGATCATGGGAAACAAATAATAATGTTCCTTCATAATCGATCAGAGCATTTTCTAAGACCTCTTTATTATCAATATCTAAATGGTTAGTTGGCTCATCCAGAATCAAGAAATTTTCCTTATCCATAGACAATTTTGCTAAAGCAACGCGTGCTTTTTCACCACCGCTTAAAAGCGGAATTGTTTTTTCTACATCATTTCCGCTAAATAAGAAGCTGCCTAGAATATTGCGAATATCCTTTTCTGGCGTCGTCGGATGTTCATCCCAAAGCTCGGCTAAGACGGTTTTTGTTCCATGAAGGTTCGCTTGTTCTTGGTCATAATACCCGATCTGAACATTGGTTCCAAGCGTTGCTGTCCCTTTTATGAAGGGGATATTTCCAATAATCGATTTTAGCAACGTAGATTTCCCGATTCCATTTGGTCCAACAAGAGCGATGGCTTCTTGTCTACGGATATCTAAGGAAACTTGCTCAGATAAAATCCGCTCATCATATCCAATCGCAGCATCTTCCACTTGTAAAACAACATTTCCAGAAGTTTTTTCGATAGCGAATAGGAAATTAGCTGATTTCTCGTCTCCTTGAGGTCGATCTAAACGTTCTATCTTTTCGAGTGTTTTTCTACGGCTTTGGGCGCGCTTAGTGGTTGACGCTCTAACTAAATTGCGGGCAACAAAGTCTTCAAGTTTATTGATTTCAGTTTGTTGTTTTTCATATGCTTTCCATTCGCTGGTTAACTGCTCAGCTTTTAACTCTAAATATTTTGAGTAGTTTCCCTTGTAATATCGCATTTTATGACGACTGATTTCATAGACTTCTGTAACGACTTTATCCAGAAAATATCGATCATGTGAGACAATTAAAAGGGCGCCTGAATAACTTGGTAAGTAATTTTCTAACCAAGAAAGTGTGTCGATATCCAAATGGTTGGTTGGTTCATCGAGAATCAAGATATCCGGCTTTTGTAGTAACATGCGAGCTAGAGCTAAACGTGTTTTTTGCCCACCAGACAAAGTACTGATTTGTTTTGAGTAAAAGTCTTCCTTAAATCCGAAGCCATGTAAGACAGAACGAATTTCATTTTCATAGCCATAACCATTTTTTTCTGAGAAATCATGTTGCAACCGATCATATTCTTTCATGACCGATTCATAATTTACCGCATTAGGCAACAGTTCACTAATGATCAGTTCTAGTTCACGCATTCGTTTTTCCATTGTGATAACATCGACAAATGCTTCAAGCATTTCATCCCAAACGGTTTTATCAGAATCAAGGCCAGTATCTTGGGCTAAGTAACCAAGACTAGCTGTTTTATTTTTTGCAATCGTGCCAGCATCGGGTGCATCGATCCCAGCGATTATTTTTAAAAGAGTAGATTTACCAGCGCCATTACGACCGACTAATGCGATCCGACTGTTTGTGCTGATCTCCATTTGTATGTTTTCAAACAAAGTGTCTGCGCCAAAATATCGGGCGATTTGGTTTGCTTGGAGTAAAATCATGGGGCATCCTCATTTCTATTTCAATGGCTTTAGTGTAGCATAAAATGAGTCAAAATAGCACACTTACTATATAGTGAGTTGATAAAAATCGCAAGAAGCTTTAAGAAAAACTGAAAAAAAGGAGTTTCTTGAGCTGTAAGATTGCTTTTTGTCTGGAACAACTGCTATTATGATTAAGTGGATATTTGTCTATATTTAAAGTATTGGAGGTACGATTGTGAAAGACCAAATTATTCCAAAAGCAACGGCGAGACGCCTTCCCCTATATTATCGTTATTTGAGAATCCTGCATGATGCAGGCAAAAATAAAGTTTCATCTACTGAACTAAGTGAAGCAGTACAAGTAGATAGCGCAACGATTCGACGAGATTTTTCTTATTTCGGTGAATTAGGTAAGCGCGGATATGGCTATGATGTGGAGAACTTGATGAACTTCTTCGCAAAGACATTGAATGATGATGAACTAACCAATGTAGCCTTGATTGGTGTAGGTAACTTAGGAAGTGCCTTACTGAAATATAAATTTCATCAAAGTAACAGTATTCGTGTTAGCTGTGCATTTGATGTCAATGATGATATTGTTGGCAGAATCGTTGATGGAATTCCAGTGTATCCAATGACGGATATGATGGAACAGATTCGAGTACAGCAAATCGAAGTAGCGATTCTAACCTTACCGGCAAGAAAAGCGCAAGAAGTTGTCAGTCAGTTAGCTGATGCTGGTGTTAAGGGAATTTTAAACTTTACGGCAGCGCGTTTAGTTGCCCCAGCAGATGTTTTAATTCAAAACGTAGATTTGACGAACGAATTACAAACATTGATTTATTTCCTTCATCACGACAGTGAGTTAGCGGAAGCAGAAATCGAAGACGAAAAAGAATAATAAAAAAACCTTGTGATTGCAGATTTTAAGAAATCTGCGATCTCAAGGTTTTTATTGTAGATTATTTATTTAGGCAGTTCAATATTTGCATAATGTAGTACAAGTTGAGCGATCACGACCATGGTATTCATTCCACAGTGGGCAATAATAGAGGTCCAGATTCGTCCAGTCATCTTATACAGTAAAGCAAAGAAAAAACCCATGAAAAAATAAACAAAGAAATGACCATCTTGGTGTATAACTGAAAATAAAGAGGAACTAATGATAGCTGAAATCCAAAAGCCCGTATAAGTTTCAGTTAAACCGATCAAAGAACGGCGAAATACAAATTCTTCCATAATCGGCCCGCCAATCGTCGTTGCTAAGATAAATAAGGGATTGGCCAAAATAACAGCAATAATATTTTGGGTATTTTGTGAGCTAGGTTCAACTCCTGTAATGGCCGTTTCAATACTAAAAACAATGGCTTGAATAATCATCGCGATAAAAATACCACTGATGCCAAGTAATAGGGTAAAAACTGGAGATGTCAATTTGGCCTCTTTTTCAACGATTGTAGTAGCAGAACGTTTATTTTTGAGATAAAGCCAGATCATCAATCCAGCGCCAAGAATATAAGTGGCAGTTGTTCCGGCAATGATAATATCTGGTGGAAAAGGTTTGAATAGAAATGGAGAAAAAAATACAAGTACATATAAAAGAATCGTGATTAAACTGATTTTTTTAATAGAAAAATTGCTAGGCATGGAAACAAAAGACTCCTTTCAAGAATGACAGAATAAAAAAAGTATACCATAGCTTTGAGTTGATCTGCCTAAATAATTTATTTTTTGTGATTGTTGCGATAGCCTAGTAAGAGAAAAATGAATAGGAAGAAAAAAGCAGCCTCCCATAAAGTGGTTGTCCAGTCTAAGCGTCTATTCATACCAAAAAAGAAGTTGCCGACATTGGCAATAAGCAAGTACACTCCGGTTGCTATCAAAGCTCCCGTAATTCGTTGTTTCATTTTAATCGCCTCTCTTTCTGATTTTATTTTACCATGAAATGGATGAGAACGAGAGAATCTAGTGATATCCGTAAAAAAATTTTTTATAAAATCGAAGGGAGAAATTATTAAAAAAAAATAGTCAAAAGACTTGCATTATGAAGGTGAAATGAGTATTATAAATAGTGTGAGTTAGCACTCTGTAACTAAGAGTGCTAAAAATGATAAATATTTTTTATGGAGGGATTTATTGTGTTAAAACCATTAAGCGATCGCGTCATTATTGAAGTCGCGAAAGAAGAAGAAAAAACAGTAGGCGGCATCGTGTTAGCATCAGCAGCTCAAGAAAAACCGCAAACAGGAAAAGTCATCGCAGTCGGTGAAGGCCGAGTTTTAGATAACGGTACAAAAGTTCCTGCCGATGTAAAAGAAGGCGATACAGTAATGTTTGAAAAATACTCAGGTACTGAAGTCAAATATGAAGGCAACGATTACTTGATTGTCTCTGGAAAAGACATCATTGCAATCGTTGAGTAATTGTTAAGAAAAACAACTTTAATATAGAAAAAATAAAAATTTTGAGGTGAAGGAATTATGGCAAAAGAAATTAAATTTGCAGAAGATGCACGTGCAGCAATGCTTCGTGGAGTAGATATTTTAGCGGATACAGTAAAAGTAACATTAGGCCCTAAAGGCCGTAACGTTGTTTTAGAAAAATCTTTTGGTTCACCATTGATCACAAATGATGGTGTAACAATTGCTAAAGAGATCGAATTAGAAGATCACTTTGAAAATATGGGTGCTAAATTAGTTTCGGAAGTTGCTTCTAAAACAAATGATATCGCAGGTGACGGAACAACAACTGCGACAGTCTTAACACAAGCAATCGTTCGTGAAGGCTTAAAAAACGTTACTGCAGGCGCTAATCCATTAGGTATCCGTCGTGGAATCGAATTAGCTACAAAAGCTGCAGTTGAAGAATTACACAATATTTCAACAGTTGTTGATTCAAAAGAAGCGATTGCACAAGTTGCGGCTGTTTCTTCTGGTTCAGACCGTGTGGGACAATTGATTGCTGACGCTATGGAAAAAGTTGGTAATGACGGTGTCATCACGATCGAAGAATCAAAAGGGATCGAAACAGAACTTGATGTAGTTGAAGGAATGCAATTTGATCGTGGCTACCTATCACAATACATGGTGACAGATAATGATAAGATGGAAGCGGCGCTAGAAAATCCATATATCTTGATCACTGATAAAAAAATCTCTAACATCCAAGATATTTTACCTTTGTTAGAACAAATTTTACAACAAAGTCGTCCACTATTGATTATTGCTGATGATGTGGATGGAGAAGCATTACCAACATTAGTATTAAACAAAATCCGTGGAACATTCAACGTTGTTGCTGTTAAAGCACCTGGCTTTGGTGATCGTCGTAAAGCAATGCTTGAAGATATCGCTATTTTAACTGGTGGTACTGTGATCACTGACGATTTAGGTCTTGAATTAAAAGACACAACAATCGAAAACCTTGGGAATGCAAGCAAAGTTGTTGTAGATAAAGATAATACAACGATTGTTGAAGGCGCAGGAGAAAAAGCAGCAATCGATGCTCGTGTTCAATTGATCAAAAACCAAATTGCAGAAACAACCTCTGATTTTGACCGTGAAAAACTACAGGAACGTCTAGCAAAATTAGCTGGCGGAGTTGCCGTTGTTAAAGTTGGAGCTGCAACTGAAACAGAATTAAAAGAATTAAAATTACGTATTGAAGATGCTTTAAATGCCACTCGTGCTGCGGTTGAAGAAGGTATGGTTTCAGGTGGTGGTACGGCGCTCGTAAATGTTATCGGTAAAGTCACTGCTTTAGAAGCAGAAGGCGATGTAGCAACAGGAGTGAAAATTGTTGTTCGTGCACTAGAAGAACCAATCCGTCAAATTGCTGAAAATGCTGGATATGAAGGTTCAGTGATCGTCGATAAATTAAAAAATATCGATTTAGGTATTGGCTTTAATGCTGCTAATGGCGAGTGGGTAAACATGGTCGAAGCAGGAATCGTTGACCCTACGAAAGTAACTCGTTCAGCGTTACAAAATGCTGCATCCGTTGCTGCCTTACTATTAACGACTGAAGCAGTTGTTGCTGATAAACCAGAACCAGCAGGAGCTGCAATGCCTCCGATGGATCCATCAATGGGCATGGGCGGTATGATGTAAGAAAAGATTGAGAACCTTGAAATTTCAAGGTTCTTTTTTTGTGGAAAGATCAGCTGCTATGGAGAGCATTGATATTGAGCAATTGAGATATGTCTTGTATTTTAGATTATTGTTTTGTTTAAGATTCATAATAGTAGTTAAAGACACATGTGAAAAGGAAATCGCTCAATGAGTCAGGTCCTAATCACATGTGTCTAAATAATGCTCTTATTTCTTTTCTAATTTTGAATGTAACGTTTATAGTATAACTTTTCCTCAGAGTAGTTGATCGAACCTAGCTATGATTTCAAAAAAATTTTCTCCTTTAAGATAAGAAACCAGATGAGCAAATAGAATCATCAATTCCTCAAAGAAAATTTTATAGTCATCATCACAATAGTCATTTTCTGAACCATGGGCTAGATTATTTCTTATTTTAGCCAATTTATTCATCTTATTTAGTATCAATGATTCTAAGCTACATTCATTTCCAAGTTTTTTACTAAAATCCTCTACTTTACCGAAGTTTCCGTCTGAACAGAATTCTAACTGAATATATAGTCTTATAATATCTCTTAATTTGTCATTAATTAAGTCCCTTTGATCATTGCAAAGGCCGTTATAAATTCTAATATACCATTGTAAATTATTTTCAAAAGAATAATTTGAAAAATCTAGCTCTATTTCATTCAAAAAAAACTGTATTACATCGACGTTATTTGCGTCGTGATAGCTATAATAAAGCTCTTTTATAAATATTTTAAGTTTCTCTTTTAAATGAAAAATAATTGTTTCTATCAAAGATTCAAAAGAAACAAATCCAAGCAAGAATGCGGTTCTGAAATTGTTAGAGTTATAGCTTTTATAAGCTTGAACAAGATAAAATTCCCACATTTCATTACCTAAATAGATTGTTACATCGACTTCTAAGCATAAATCTCCGATCACTCCATAAGAACAATTGTAGTTATCATAATCGAACATCATCACATAGCTTTCATTTGAGCCATGTACTGGAGAAACCTCAAAATTGCTGACTACGTCATTTGTAGTGAAAGAATCATGTAAACCTTCATCAGTGATCAATAAAATATTTTGAAAACTTGAAGTAATGACTTTATTATAGTCTATTGAGGGATTTTTTAATGGTTTATTTTCTAGCTCTTCATACTCATATGAATAGGTATAACCTTGTTTTAGTTCATTTGATTTTATTATATCGGATTTACCCCAAAACTTTAATTTTTCCTTGTATTGATCTGTAAATACGTTCTCTGAAGGCGCATAATAATATTTTTTTACCGTTGTGGAAACGAGTAATTCTTCGATGATATCATTAACAAAATTTTTATTCTCCAAATTGTTTTCGAAAAGTAAAATTCTGTTCACTAGCTTATTTAGCGCTAGCTGTTTAATTTCTTCCTCTTCTAAATTCTTGGTGTTAATTTTCAATTCTTTATTTAAATAAACACTTCTTATATTTTTATATTCGTCTTTACTGATTTCATTTCCTTTTAGAAAATCCCAAAAACAATCATAATCTTTGCTATTGTTTTTTCAAAGTCATAATAAAAGGTGTCGTATAAAATATCACAGATTCTATCAACTGACAAATCGTTGTAAACAAGTCTATCAGAGAATAATGACTTGAAGTAGTTCAACATTTTTCTATGCTCAATAACACTAGTTTTTTCATCATCAGTAATATTCTTCATTAGTAAATTTCCTTTCGCTCGAATTTATAACCGTCAAAATATAAAATAATATTAACATAAATGGTGAACTTTGCAATAAGGAAAATGAATCATTTTTCAATTTAAATAAGGCAAGACCAAATACTCCTGAATACCGTACAACACGAGTAAATGAACTGGATAAAACCAATAAAAAAAGTACTTCCATTGTTTACCACGCTGACCATTGTAAAAATAAATCGGTACAAACGCTAGAACCCCAAACAAGCTGTTTTGTAGAAGAATCAAGCTCCTGCAATACATTTTATTAGGCCTTCTTTTCTAAGGAGATAGAATGACACAATGAGCAACACACCGATCCAACCACCGTAATCTGTCTGCAACCATTCTGCACAAAAAATCCCAGTACCAATTACTATCGTAGCAAGAAGTCCACTCTTTAATGAATGAACCTGTATTTTTTTCAAACCGATAATAACAATTAGACCAATCAACAAAGTGAAAAATACATTTTGACTTTTTAAATCAATGAATTGGTGCGAAAAAGCTAAGTCATAAGGAACTTCAGCAATTAAAGCAAATATGGTCAGGCGTAACAGGTATTTTTTTGGATTTGATGTATGGATAAACCCTTCAACAAGTAAAAAACAGAAGATAGGAAAAGCTAATCTTCCGATCATAATAAATAGAGGGAAGATGATTTGAGTATAAGTGAGCAAGGTATTTGGTTCAGCGGCATAGGGCACTAATGCCATTGTAGATGGTTGGAACGAAATGATCTTTGCAGTATGATCTAGCAACATAGCGAATATTGCTAGCCACTTCAATTGACTTCCCGAAAAATAAGGCTTTGTTTCCAATAAGAGGACTCCTTTACATTAAGCGTAGTCTAATACACTATTTTAGCATAGACCACCATTTTTTATTCAAAAAAATGAGAAAAGACTAGCTTATTTACATACGAACACGCCAAATGAAATGTTTTTTTCCTGCTAGCTCTGAGAATAAAATAAAACTACTAAGAAAACTTGTTGTCGTTTTTCTCGGTAGTTTTTATTTTTTAAATATAAAATAAATGATTTAATTTTTAGTAAATAAATATAATGGTGAAAAATATGAGATATATTGTTATAATGAAATTGGGTTTAAACGATAATAAAATTTTTCTTGAATGTAGCAGTTACAAGAAAATAATGAATAGAAGGCATGTAGAATCAATCCTTCATTTCAACTACTAATTCATTCTATATCAAAGTTAAGCAAGAGTCTATAAGGAAAAGTTTATTTTTTTATCATATTTTTATCTAATTTTATAAAAAAGTGAGAAAAACTAGATGTTAATTAGCGTTTATAATAAATATTCGTTGAGTCTTATTGTAAAATATCTTGTGTTAAATTATGTTTGGCAGTCTTTAACGTTGTTACTATATATTAAAAAAAGAGGTTCATATTTTTTAGCCGTCAAATAAGCCGTCAATTTTTTTGGAAAGGGTGTCAGGTTTTGAGTAGAAAAGGTGAGAATATATACAAAAGGAAGGATGGCCGTTGGGAAGGGCGGTACGTAAAAGCCAGAAACGAACAGGGGAAAATTATTTATGGCTATATTTATGGAAAACGTTATGCATCTGTAAAAGAAAAACTTGCTAAACTGAAAGTTCAATATTCTTTTACTCATAAGTGTATTAATTCATATGAAGGGACGGTTCAAAATTGGTTAAACTATTGGCTAGACATATTGATGCGAAAAAAAATCAAAATTTCTACCTATTCAAGTTATCGGTTACGTATCGATAAATACATTGTTCCATTTCTAGGTGCAAAAAAATAACCCAATTAAAAAGTCAGGAAGTGGAAGAATTTGTCAATTATTTAACTAGTTTGGATTTGTCACCTTCAACCGTTCATTCGATTGTCACTGTTTTGAAAAGTGCCTTGAACAAAGCCTGCATGGAAAACTATATTCTTTATAATCCTTGTAATAACTTATCATTATCAGCTAATACTCTCAATGAAATATCAGCACTAAGCATGAAAGAACAAGGGAAAATAGAACAAGTTGCGTTGAAAGAAACAGAGTGTTCTGCTGTGATTTTAGCACTGTATACGGGCTTGAGAATTGGTGAAATCAGCGGTCTAAAATGGTCTGATATCGATTTTGAAAAAGATATTATTCATGTAAGAAGAACTGTATACAGGATCTCTAGTACTGAAAAAAGTAAAAAAACAGAGGTCATTATGGCTGAGCCTAAAACAAAAAGCTCCAAACGAGCTATTCCTTTAGCCAAAAATTTGAAAAATTACCTATTAGATAAGAAGCAAGTGGCTACCTCTGAATATGTTATTTGTTGTAAAGACAGTTTCGCTGAGCCACGTGTAATCAGTTATCGATTTAAAAAAAGCATTGAGCAAGCGAAAATCAGACCCATTCATTTTCATGTCTTGCGTCATACGTTTGCCACAAGATGTGTAGAACGTGGTATCGATATTGCAACTCTAAGTAAATTATTAGGTCACGCGTCGATAAAATTGACCTTGGATACTTATACAGATTCACTTTGGGAAAATAGAAAAGCTGCTGTTTCAGTCCTTGATGATCAACTTGGGCTGCAGCAGTTATCCTCGAAATAATTAAAGGAACTAGCAGTAAAAATAAATAGAAAAAGGTCAAGGGCATAATTTAACTGATTATGTCCTTGACCTTTTTCTATTTATTTTGCTAAAAAACACTATTGTCAATTTTTTGATCAGTTTATCTTTTAAGCCGTCATAGAATCGTCAACTACTGCATAAATTTCAAGAAGATTAACAAAAAAACGACTTTTTCTTGTAACTGCTACATTCAAGAAAAAACCGAAACAAATATTTTTGTGCCATCGTTAACTATTTAAGCATTAAATAGAGATATCTCTATTATAATCGGAAGTCTCGAATTTCTAAACTCTAAAGACTTCTAATGATTAACTAAAGTGCAAATGTACCGAATGGCTGACAATATGATGAGGAGGGATTTTAATTATGTATACAATTGGTTATGTTTCGCTTGAAGGGAAAGCAAGTGAAAGTCATAAAGAATTATTTGCACCACTTCAATCTCATATTCAAATTATTGAAAATGAGCAAGTACGTCAAATAGTTGAAAATGATGGCGAGATTTTACATCAAATAGATACGTTAGTAATTGAACATTCTGACTTGAACGATCTTAATTTGATTTGCGAGCTAATCATGAATATACGAAAACAGGCCAATGTGCCACTTTGGATTTTGGCTTCATCCAAAAATGTGAATCGAACAAATCGAATTGTTTATTTACAACTAGGTGCAGATGGCATTATCGATCAAGCGGATGAGACCGATGAATCGATATTGATGATGAGAAATCTAATGAGACGCTTTCGAAACCGAGAACATCATGAAGTACTTAAAGAAGTGCCAAAAAGTAAAACATTTGATTTTAAATTGATCCCACAGAATTTGAGTGTTTGTTTAGAAAATGGAAAAGAAGTCAATTTAACAAAATTAGAATTTCTTACAATTGAGTATTTACATAAGCATGCACGCAAGACAATGACATATGAAGAAATTTATCAAAATGTTTGGAACGATATTTATCTTGATCGGAAATATCGAGTGTCCAATTTGATTTTTCATTTAAGACAAAAACTTGAAATTGATGTCGAAAAACCCAAATACATTAAAACTGTCCGTTCCAAAGGCTACATGCTGAATGTTTAAAGTAGAAAGTTGTTAAAACGAAACGAATAAAAGTATAAGACTGAGAATCGGCTGATCGAAAGAAGCAGGGAAAAAATCATTTCAACCAACCCACTCGCTTATTCGTATTCCTAGTACTTGGGAACTACTTTAAAGAGTACAATCTCCAAGGCAAGGGAAAATCTGCTCAGTGACTATAAAAACCACTTTAATTCAACGAAACAGGAGGGAAACCTATGCCACAACAATTGATTTCAGTCGAACAGGCCATGTACGAAACTGGTTAGAAATAGCGGGTGGAGTAAGTATTTGCTCGTTTTTCTGGAAAGGAGGGGGAGTAAGAAACGTTTCGACAATCACACACATTTTAGGAGGAATAGAAATTGAAAAAAACACAAGTATTAAAAAGAGGGCTACTGACATTAGCTGCAACTGCTGCATTAGGAGCCGTTGTACTATCAGTTCCAGCACCATTTTCAGGTGAATCAGTTGTTGCCTATGCAGCAACAGAAACGGCTGAAGTTTCATCGATCGAAGAATTTGAAGCGGCGTTGAAAAATCCAGCTATTACTGTAATCAATGTAAACCAAAGTATTCAATTTAAGAAAAACATTACTAACATTCCAAACCGCGATTTAACAATCAATGGTAATGCAGATAAAGGTGTTGTGATCAATTCTGGACACAATTCTATCTATGGTAAACAAAATACAAAAGGCAAAAACCTTGTAACAATTACGAAGGCTACTATCGTTGGTGCTGACAGTGATGGACGCTTCTTCACAGGTGGCTCTGGTAATGGTCCTTCAAGTTATGGTTGGGATGTATTAGCAAAAGATGTAACGTATACTGGTGCTCGTTTTGTTCACCTTAGCGAAGGGAAATTAACATTTGATGGAACAAATAATATCACAACTCGTGCTGAAAATGCTTGGGTACATGATTTAGAATTCAAAGCAGGTTCTACGTACAACGGAGTTGCTGCTAATAAAGACCACGGTCAATTCTCAGCTTTCTACTTCAATGGTGCGCTTATCAAAGGTAAAGCAACAGGTGAGGCAATCATTGGCGATAATGCAAAAGTAAACGTAAAAATTGGACCACAAAGTACTGTGAACCATTATTACCCAGTATTTTATGACAAAGTACAAAAGGTTGACGTTGGTGCTGGTGCTACTTTTGATGTAGATGCAGCTGGTGTTGCTTTCCAATTTATTCCGCGCGCTGATTATGTAAATAAAATCCCTACATTAAATATTGCAAACGATAGCCATGTAAAATTTAATGGCCGTGGTGGCGGTAACTACGCGACTATGAAACTTCAGTATTATGGATCAGAAGTAAATGTATCAGAGGGTGCTGAATTAGTAATCACTGGTAACAGTACAAAAGCAGTTATCGAAAGTGAATATAAAGGCGCTGTTATTAATTTAAATGCGCCAGAAAACTTTGAAATCGCAAATAAAAAAGCGGGTAGTAAATTATTCTATTCTACAAACACAACAATCAATGGTACTGATATTGGAGCGATTTCTACTTGGAACCAAATCGGTGGCGAGTATACTGAAAATCCAGTAAGTGAGTTTGATGGCGGTAATTTTGCTGTTAACTTTGGTAAAATCTGCAACAGCAAAACGTTATCTGTAACAGGAGATCTATCTCAACAATTTAAAATGGAAAACTATGGAAAAATTTCTTTGACATCAGGTGGTATCTAATTTAACCAATTTAGTTAGAAATCTTCAGGATAAAAGAAAGAGTTGTTAAGAGGCAGAATAAACAGTGAAAGAAGAAGCAAACTCTAGTAGGTAAAGTGGTCAGTATAGAAGCATTTATCTGGTTATCCAGAATAATCTTTTTCTTTATTGCTTTTCATGATCAAATGTTCAATAAAGAAAAGTTTGTTTCTATACTGCCATTTTATGTAAATGTTTTTAATGAGTTTACAAAGAATAATGGAGAAAGGGGGAATGATTATGTGGAAAGTAAAGAAGTATTTTGTTGTTTCTATTTTAGCCGTATTAGCTTGTTCTGTTTACTATTTTATAAATAACGGGCAGTCAATTTTAGCGAGCACACCAGCAGGATATAGTGATCTGTCTCAAGCAGAAAATATAAATTTAGAAGATGATTCAAAAGGTGCTTCAGTTGAGATTCCAGGTGAATATGGATTTATGTTTAAATTGACCGACAAAGTCAAGTATAGAGGATTTGGAGAGTCTAATATCGTTAAAGGAATTAGAGGATCGAACTCTGATGGGTATCAGTTTAATCCAATTGATAAAGATAAGTATCCTGAACGAGGTGTTTGGGTTGAAAATGCCGGTGTATACAATGGACGAAGTGTTGATTTGAAACTAGTGATCGACAATATGGCTTTTAGAGAAGTTGAAGGTCAATCGGGCGTCTATCCTAATTTTAATTTCATTGCAGTTGATCCGTTAGATAAATACTCACAAGCAAACAAACCCGTGACTCAGATGAATACATGGAATGATCTTTATTTAATGGTCGGAAGTACTTCAATTAGTTCAGCTGGTACTAGCGATAAGTATCACATTGGAGATACGGTTGATTATCATTATGAATTTTATGATAGTGAAACAAAGGAAAAAATTGTCCTTCTAGGCGCTTGGAACTTTAATAATATCAACAATTTGAAAGCAACAAGTATCCCGTTTGCTAATGATTTCAGTAAAATGTATGGATTAGCAGGTACTGCAGAAGCGGATTCTAAAATGGATATTGGGTATAAATTAGATACGCCGACTCCTGGTTATATGGAAATGTATGGCGGGAACAATAAAGTAAACAAAAAAAGTGGGCGTTTAACACATCTGTTTGAAAAGGACAGCTATAAAGTGAAGATGGAACGACGATATGGAAATGCTTCTAATACGCCACCTCCAAACCCAGACACCAATACAGGGAATATGGGCATACTTTATATGACGGAATCCATCGCAAGAATTGCTCCAGCGAGACCTATTGTATTTGGTGAACGCAATAGTGCAACGCACAACGATCCAAAATATAGAGAGCTGAGCTATTCTATTCTTCAAAATATTGCTGATAACACAAAATTAAATAGAGATAGTAGTTTCACATTAGAAACGGAAGTTCCTAGTTACTATTCTATTGATTTGGATTCAGTGAAAATTTTTGAATATGGAACAACCGAAGAGTATACCAGTATTTTTAATATTACCAAAAGCCCTGAATCAGATTCTAAAGTAATTATATCAGCAAAAGATCCAACTGCAGACTTAGATCCTTTAAATCCTGACTCTAAAGTATTTAATGCGCATGTATTTGATATAAAAATAGTTGCCAGACCAAATAGCTCCTTCAATTTTGATCCGGACACATACAATTATAGTAATGATGCGAATGTACCAGACGACAATGGTTTTATGAGTTTTGAACAAGCAGGTGTTAAAACTAAAATGTCTTATGTTTATAAGGAACCTTCTGGTCAAGAGAAATTTAAAGACACTTTAGAAGCAAAAGTCATTGACAAGCAAACAATGTCTAAAGTGTTATATGAAGGAGTTCCAGATGGTGATCCTAAAGCAAATATTACATTCTCAAAAGGAACAGATTTCTCTAAAGTGGATGTGCAAACAGCTTATCTGGAAAACGTAAGAGTTGATACGAAAAATAAGATCGATGAACCTATCTCTGTTACCTATAAAAATGGTGTACAGCCTGATTCTTCGATTTTAGGTGAGCAAGAGGTCACGTTGATTTTAACAACTGCCAAAGGAGTTACTACTGAGAAGGTTGTAACTATTATGATCACAGATGTAAGTACCTCCCTAACGATTCAATTTGTTGGCGAAGATAGCAATGAGATTCATACACCGGTAGTTTTAGATGGCAATACAACTGACAACGTTGATTTGACGAATCAGACAATTGTTCAAGGGATTATATCCGATTTAGTTTCAAAGGGCTATACACAGTTGGCTTGGGACAATCCCTTCCCAGAAAATAAGACACCCTATAGCGCAGGGACAGTTACTTATAAATTTCAAGGGAATCTTGCGTTGGATTCTGTTCCGAAAACATTAAATTTTGGAAACTTAACCTATGATGCTAAAGACCAACGGGTAGAGAATCCGACATTCAAAGAGAAGTTAGTTATTTCGGATACTCGTGCTAATCCTAGCCAAGGATGGCATTTAACCGCTGAATTAGCTGATCCGATGAAAAATGATAAGGGACAAGAATTAGTTAATGCGCTTCGTTATGTAGACAAAGGAAAAGAATCAATACTTGATTCGAATGCTCAAGTAGTATATGCCAATACTGAAGGAAAAGATGGGAAATTTGTGGTCAGTGATCAATGGGGGACAACTCAAGGCACTGATGGAATCAAGCTTCAAATAAATTCTTCTGACACAGTATATACAGGTGAGTATATTGGCGTTATTACTTGGAAGATCATGGCTGGACAACCATAAGAGAGGGAGAAAGAATATGAAAAAGAAAAAGAATTTTATCTTATCCCTCCTTATAGTTGCGTGCTTAGGTTTGATTGGATTGGTTGGTTTAAATTCTAATCAAGTTGAAGCCTCACAAGGCGGTGGCGGACAAGTAATCAGAGGCGGTAAAATCACGTTTTATGAAGAAAGCAGCTCATCAATAGATGCAAGTTCTTCCACAGAACCAAGTGTTTCAGAGTCTTCCGATTTGGTTACAGAAAAGCCTAAAGGGAGATTGCCTAGTACAGGAGAGTTGATCAAGCGATATGGCTGGATTGGTGGAGCAATATTATTACTAAGTGCTTTCCTTTTATTTATGCGAAAACATAAAAAGGAGGAGCAGCAATGATGAGATTGAAGATTCCTTTTCAGTTAACGATAGTCGCTGTAGCTTGTCTTATTTCAGTCAGTTTTAAACAAGAGATAAGTTTTGCAACAGCAGATTCCTTTGATGGATCTGGGAGTGTCACAGTTACAGGAAATGATCATACAAAACCGATCGATCCTGAAAATCCTGAAACACCCGTAGATCCTGGTGAAAGTCCATATACAACCGGGCCGCTAAGAATTGATTATGTTTCTGCTTTGAATTTTAACAAGGCAATAATCAAAAAGAAAGAGCGAACTTATGAAGCATTGGCACAACAATTTTTCGATGAGACAGAGCCTAGAGGAAGCTATATTCAAATTACAGATCAGCGTGGTTCATCATCAGGTTGGACACTTCAGGTGAAACAGAATACACAATTTCACAACTCTGTGATTCAAAAACAAGAAGAACAAACTTTAGTTGGCGCTTACCTTTCCTTGGACAAAGGCTGGGCAAACTCTAGTGGTGATAGTCAAGCACCAACTGTGACAAGAGAAACGATAGGATTAAATGCGATAAATACTGCATATGAAGTCGCAACGGCGTCTCCTGGAACAGGTAGAGGAGTCTGGACAATTGCTTTTGGAGCATCAGAAGCAAATTCGAACCAGCAAGCAGCAACATTAAAACCACTCAAAGATAGTGACGGGAAAGCAGTGATGGATGAGGTTTATAACAAACCAGCTTATACCAATTCTGCAGTTAGCCTAACAATACCCGAATCAACAAAGATTTATCCGGTACAATACGAAACGGAGATAACTTGGATATTAGCCAAGTTGCCTTAATAAATGATAAACAAAAAAAGAGAGGAAGTTAATACAAATGAAATTAAGAAGTTTATGTACAGCAGCATTAGTCGCAGGAGTTTTAGTAGCATCAACAGGAGGAGCAGCACAAGCATTTGCAGCTCCAGGAGAACTAGATTCAACAGGAACGGTAACAGTTGATGAAGGTGGTACGAACGGGAAAGATAAAACACCCGATCCAGAAAAACCAGATGAAAAACTACCTGAACACCCAGAAATTCCAACAAACCCAGATGCTGGTGCCTTAATAATCGACCAAGTTTCAAACTTGAGTTTTGGCAATATTAGTACAGATTCTAAAGAAATCAAAAAATATGCAGCAGCTATTGACTTATCAAAAGCAACACCAGCTGGAACTGGTACTCGTGGAGCAATCGTTGGTTGGACCGATGTTCGTGGTGGTGCAACAGTTGGGTATACAGTAACAGCAGAATTAACACAACAATTTACAGGATCAGCTACAAATGCAACAACACTTGCAAATTCAACGATTACTTATTCAAACGGAATGGCTGTACCAGACGGTGCCAACAAAAATACTGTGCCATCTAATGTTTTAAACGGATTTGAATTAGCATACCAAGGCGGAGCTAAAACAGTTGTAACTGCTGATAAAGCCAATAAAGAAGGTAAAGGTACCTATGTATTAGAATTTGGACAAAGTGCTGACTACAAACCAGGAACAGGCGCTCCAGCTGGCGCACCTGGAACAGATGCAAAATCTGTGGAATTAACAGTTCCTGCAACAACTGCATCAAATATGGTTCTTGACACATATACAGCTAAAGTAACTTGGAAAATCGTTGCAGCAGCGTAAGTAATTAATTCTGAGGTAAGCTGATGATGATTTCTCATCAGCTTGCTTTTTCCATGTTTTTTTATTGTATACATACTGAATAAGAGTGGTAATTATAAATATGAGGTGAATTATGAAAAACGAAATGAAGAAAAAACTATTGCTGACTTTATTCGGTCTATTTGGACTACTAGTTACATCAATGACTGCAAATGTTCAACATGTAAATGCAAATAAAGACCCAGGTGGTGCAACTGGATTTACATATAAAGTTTCTTATCCAGAAAATCAAATGGAAGACAATCTAGGTTATTATAAATTGAAAATGAATCCAAATGATCAGCAAGTAATCAAAATAGCATTGACAAATCCAGGGTCAGAAAAGCTTACGGTAAATGTTCATTTAAATGGCGCTAAAACGAATCAAAATGGTGTCATTGAATACGGAGACTCGATCATTGAAAATGATTCCTCTTTAAAAATAGATTTTAAAGACATTGTAACAGCGCCAAAAACGGTGGAGTTAGGAGCAGGAGAAACAAAAGACCTTGATTTGACCATTAAAATGCCCGAAATCGCTTTTGATGGTACTTTAGCTGGTGGTGTTCAACTAATGCGTGCAGACCAAGGGGAAAAAGATAAAAAAGCTGGTTCTCAAATCATTAATCAATACGCGTATATCGTTGGAATCTTGTTACAAGAAACAGACAAAGTTATAGAACCTAAATTGGAACTGAATAGTGTAAAAGCAGATCAAGATAACGCCAGAAATGCGATTTTTGTGAATGTTTCAAACATAGAAGCTGCTTATTTAAACGATATTACAGCAGAGGTACAAATAACAGAGAAAGATAACGACGCTATACTGTATGAACGAAAACAGACTGCTATGCGTATGGCACCCAATTCATTTATCAATTTTCCTGTAAGTATGAATGGCGAAAAAATGAAAGCAGGGAAATACAAAGCGAAAATCTTGATGACTTCAGGGGATAAGAAATGGTCATGGGACCAAGAGTTTGAAATCAAGCAAAAAGATGCAGACCGATTTAATGAACGAGATGTCGGCTTGGTTCAGGAAAAAGGAATCGATTGGCGATCGATTGGATTAATTGTTGGCGGCATAGTACTCGTTATTATGATCGTCTTTGGGATACTTGTATTTTTCCGTAAACGTAATAATCGTAAACGTCCAAATAATTCTCCTAAAAAAAAGAGTGGAAGACCACAATCATCTAATAAACCTAAAAAAAAGAAACAAGATAGTTAGGGGCTGAAAAAATGACTATTCTGGATCGGCTATTTATAGGTGGCGTGGCCGTAGCTATTGTCTTATTTCTTCTTGCTCTTTATTATTTGATACAAGTTATAAGAACCCAAACTAAATTGTCTAGTTTGCCAAAGAAAAGACTTAAAAATAGGAAGAAAAATAAACGAATCGCTAAACAAAAAGTACAATTAAAAAAAGCAAAGAAGAAGCAACTTACTTCAATGTTTGTTTCCGTTATCTTTGCTAGTTTATTAGTTGTCGGTATGAGGTATCTGTCTTACTATCAGTCAATGAATTTATCATCCGATGATTCTGATATAGTCGTTAAATCTTATTACCTGTTAGAAGATTTTGAAAAAGAGTTAGAAATTGCAAAAAATAAAGAGGACGATGAAGAAAAAGTTCGGCAAAATATTCGTTATTTAGCTACATCGATGACGTCTCAGGGAATAAAAAAAGCAAGTGGAATCAACACGGAAGAAGGTCAAATAATCTTAAACCGCTACTACAATTCAGTGAAACAGTTGGGAATGAATGCTAGTACTCAAACATATAATTTTTATGGGAATGCACAGTTAGTAGACAACTTTTTAGAAGATATCCAAAAGATAAAAGAGTATGAAAAAGCTGCCTTTACTTATTATAAAGTCGATGAGTCTGCACTGAGCAAAGAAAAGTAAGCAGGAAATTTATGGTTAAAAAGAAGCGCCAAAAAAACAAGAAAAGAGTCAAAATAAAGAAGAAAGTTATTTTTCTTTATTTAAAGGATCTATTAATTGCTTGTGGGATCGTTTTATTTTTATTGATGATGGTCAGTAGTTTCTATTTTAAGGGGATAAAAGTTGAAGGTTATGGAATGATGCCTACTTTACGTGATAAGGATATTGTGTTAGCGAAAAAAACAAAAGAGATTAATCGCTTTGATCTCGTTGTTCTTAAAATCGGAAATAAGCAGCAAGTACGACGAGTGATTGGGCTAGCTGATGAACTTGTTCAATATAAGGATGACGTACTACTTATTGATGGCGCGCCCGTCGACGAAAAATTCATTATGGATGAAATCAATGAAAGTCAGCATAGTGGTCGATCGTTTACAGAAGACTTTTCAAGTGGTGGTGTTAGTGGGTTAAGCCGTATTCCAAAAGGCTATTATCTAGTTTTAGGAGACAATCGACCGTATGCGACAGATAGTCGCCATTATGGATTGGTAGCTGAGCGAAATATCATTGGAATACTTACGATGCGATTATTGCCAGCTAATGATATCAAAGCTTTTTAAGTCAAGCATACGTTCAATCAATCATTGTAAAAAGAGCGGACAGACGTTTCCTTTAGCATGTTTTCAAATTGTTCATATTGTTTACAGGAGAGTGGGGTATGACTCGTAGAGTTGTATCCTGCTTTCTTTTAATTTACTTAAGAATTGTGTTTAAATTTATGAGAATATCACAGAAATTTTATGCTATACTCAAATAGTTGAAATAAAAAGCCTAAGAACTTCTTCGAAGAATACGGGCAGATAAGAAAAAGGAGTTTAAACGATGAATGTTGTTTTTTGTGATATAGATGGAACGTTTCAAGATCTAGCAGGTGAAGTGCCGAAAATCAACTATGATGCGATTGATGCTTTACAAAAGCAAGGAGACCATTTTGTATTTATCAGCGGACGTGGTTATGCACAATTGACTGAATTAATGGATGAATTAGACAATGAGTGTGACGTTATTTTCAGTAATGGTGGTGGCCATAAATTGGTCGGTGAACCAGTTCTGTATAATCATTGTGTATCAATGGCTGAATGCGAAAGAGTCCTTGCTATTTTAGAAGCAAGAAATATTTTTTATCATATTCACACAAATGAAGGAATCATTTTAAAACCAGTTGAAAATTATGAAGCGAATATTTTAGCATTGAGGAAAAAGCTTGAACCAATGGGAGAAACAGGTAAGCAGATCATGGATTTCAAGGAAGCCTTCTTCAAAGAGCAATGCCGACATGTAGAAAATCCATTTACGTATTTGACTGAACATCCAGAATTAAAAGTGATGAAAATTGAATTGATGGAAGCAAGTGATAAGGAACATGAAACATTGCGTGATTTATTGAGTAGTGAGTTGGCAGATGTCTTTTCTTCATTTACGCAATGCTTAGAAATCGTTGATCCAAAAAGTAGTAAAGGCAATGCGATCAAAGAATTTATGAAAAAATTTCCAGAGGCTCGTAGTTATGGTATCGGCGATGGCGAAAATGATTTAGCCATGTTGGAAGTTGTTGATATTCCGGTTGCGGTAGGGAATGCCAAGGAAATTGTGAAAGAACAATGTCAGGTGATTATTGGTGATTGTTTAGATGGTGGGGTTGGCACCTTTATTTTTGAAGAAATCATCAAAGGATAAAAACGCAAGTTGTCAGTGAGAAATGTCTCGGATAAACTAAAAATAGTAAACGTATTTTGAATTAAAACAAAAAGTGTAATTAGGCAATAGATTTTTTAACTTGGAGGAGTATCAATGAATGAAATAAAAGAAAACATCGAACATGATTTAGAGTATTATCAATCAGGAATCAGGCAGCTATATATGAAGCATTACCAAAGATATTTAATGAGCTTGCTTGCAGTCATGTTAGTAACCGCTGTCGGGATTGGTCTAACTGAATCAATTATTAGAGGGTTGTTGGTTGTCTTATTTTTGCTTGAGAGTGGTTTGGTTATTTATCTGCTACGTTATTTACGTGCAGAATTCTTTGAAATCTATTTCCAACAGATCAAAGGAACATTATCAGACGAATTTCAGAAAATGGAATCAATCGAAATTCAAGAAGACGATCAGTCGTATTATCTTGTAGATAATCAAGAATTTTTTGTGAAATTGAAAAAGAAAAATTCCAGAAATTTCCCATCTAAAATCAGACAATATACATTACTAGTAGGATTTACAAATGAATTGGATAAGAAAATTGTAGAACAGCCATTGCAGTTTTTTTATTATGATATTACACAAATCAAACATTCAGATAACTACAAACAGAATCTGTTAAAAAATGCCAATTTTATTGCAAAGCGTAGAAAGCAAAGACTCAAATCTGTAGGTATAACGATCTTTTTACTGATCCTATTTGGATTGGCTTATCTCGGAACATTTTAGTTAGTAAGACACATAATATAATAGTTTGAAAGGTATAAATCGTTTTTTACTGCAATTATTCGATATTTAAGGGTCTGAGACTTAACTCGTTGAGTTAGATCTCAGACCCTTAAATGGTTTCTGGTTATTACCTATTTTGCAAAATGCTGAATAATTTGGTTTAATGTGTGAGCAGCAGTTGCCCCAGCTCGTTCTGTATAATAAGCGGTGAATCTTTCATCATAAACGTACATTTGACCAAGATTTTTATGCAGTTCAGCAGAATAGTCAGGTAGAGTATAGCTCAGCATTTCTTTATGTTTTAAGAAAACAGTTTCTGCATCGTTTGATTGATAATCGTTTGTTTCCATTACGATTTTTAGTGCTTTAAACATCTCTTTTTCAGCAGTTTTCATTGCGTTAAAGTCTTCTTCGTTTAAATTCAACCATTTTTGATTCGAGGCTTCTACGGTTTCATCTCCATATTTTTCTCGGATTTCTTCGCCATATGCTTGCTCATTCGCTTTAAGCTTTGTTTGTTTGAATCCAGTAAATTTTTCTTTATCTGTCATAGTGATTTCTCCTTTTTGATAGCGTAATGTTTTTTCTACAGTCAGGAGTAGCTGATCGATTTGTCGGCGCTTTTCCAATAATTGTTGATGATGATCTTGTAACGCTTGTTTTGGATCATAGTTTGGTGTAGTTAGTAGTTTCTGGATATCTTCTAGTTTCATGTCTAAGGAACGATAAAAAAGAATTTGCTGCAGCTGATCGATTTCTTTTAGACCATAAATACGGTAACCAGAAGAATTGATGCGCGCTGGTTTTAATAGATCAATCTCATCGTAATACCGCAATGTGCGAGTGCTGATTCCGGATAATTCAGCAATCTTTTTGATTGTGTATTCCATCTGTTTCCCTCCTGTATGAATACAGCATAAACCTTTACTTAACGAGAAGGTCAAGTGTTTTTTATATAATAACACATTTTTTGATTTACAAAGAGCAAATGAAAGAGTAAAATTTTATGTAAAGTTATCAAGACAAAGTTAAATGAACAAGGAGCTGATAGAATGAAATTAATCGAAACACCAATCAATAAAAATTTAGATTTGGAGTATTTTTACCCCAATATCACTAAGTTTGTTTTTGGCACAAAAGCCATCAAATTTTTTAAATTATATGCATTAGACCGCACTCAAATCGTCTATGCTGATGCTTTCGATAAGATTGATATAATCATGATCAACACGAAAAAGAAAATTACTAAAAAAGAGGTTGATTATGTGATCAAGAGACTTTTGAATACGACCAGAGAAGAAGTGACCGTTCATATCGGTGTGAAAAATGAGATGCAGCAAAGAGGCTATTCATTTAGCGCCCCTAGAAAAGATATCATTGTGATTCAAATGAATGTTGAACCCTCATAAAATAACAAAACCCAAGAGAAGTCAAATTATGGCTATCTCTTGGGTTTTGTTATTTAGTTTTCAACGGCTGTTTTTTTGAAAGAAAATTTTAAACCTCCGTGTTCTTTTCTTGTCACCATAGTCAATAAGAAAAAGATCAATGCAAAAATCAGTAAAATAAGTGCATTGAATTGAAAATTAGCAGAAAAATCATTGTTGAATTGACTCGTTTTTCCAATTAGTGTGCAATTTCTCATATACCAATAAGTTGGTGTAAAGGAAGCTATTTTCGTTACGATATCAGGCAAAATTTCAGCAGGTACAAATACGCCACTAACAAAAGAACTCCCTAAAATAAATACGTTGTTGATGCCAGAGATCATATCTGGATTACTGATGATTCCACCGATAAAATTACTAAATGATACAGCAACTATAAATAAAAGCAGTGTGTTCAAGATAAAATAAGCACTGTGCTGATCAACCTTGCTTTTTGTCGCCAAAAGGATAAGACTGACAAAAACGATCCAAAGAACCAAACAAAAACCAAGCTGCACGATAAACTGTTGGCGTGAAAATACTCGTTTAGAAAGAGGGGAACAATTATTTCTAAGCTTAATTTCTTTACGATTGAACGCAAGGCTGACCAACGTGATTGCACTAAAAATAGTCATAAACATGGTGTAAGCCAAGACACCAAAAACTTTGCCAGTTGCTGTGTTTTTCTTCGTTTGATTATAAGAAGAGTCAAAGTTGACTCGTCCAACAGTTTCAAGGTTAGTAGTGGTCAACTTAACGATTTCGGCTTCTGTTTTATCTGGAAAAGCCTCTTGATAGAATTGATAGGTAGACAAATATTTATTGATGATTGAATCAATATAGAATTGATTAAAACTATCAGGTTTGACTTGAATGGTTAAGTTAGGTTGTTGCTGTTGCTTGATATTTTCGGAAAAAGAGGCAGGAATAGTTAATACATAATCAACTTTTCCAAAAAATAAAGCGTCATCGATCTTTTCTTGCGTATCTTCTAAAGAGACGACATTCGTTGTCTGTCTCAGATAAGCTTCTAGTTGTTTTGCAGTATTTTCATGATCCTTGTTGAAAATAACGACATTCATCTTTTTAAATTCAGATTCAGTAGAGTCAGATGAATTAGAACCAGAATAAGCAAAAGAGATACCTAAGCTAATCGCTAATGCAAGGATCAAAGTTCCTATGTTTTTCTTTAGAATGCCTAAAGTAGCTTTAAAGACTGACATATTGCACTCTCCTTTCGTAAATAACGCTGGCTATGATAAAGATGACTGTCAATATCAATAGACTAAGCAGATTAGTATAAAAGCTGTCAATATTTTGATAATAGTAAAGCTTATATAAAGCTTCACTGATAAGATTTACTGGATTGATTGCGTTTAACCAAGGGAGGTGTTGATTGACTAAAAGTTTGATATCAGGAGACATCATTCCTGCTAAAAAGCTACAAGTCATTTGGAATGTTACAGCAAGTGAAATTTTTTGATTCAAAGGAACTTTCAAGATATTACCGAATAAAACACCTAGCGAAAGTGCGGTAAGAGTGGCTAAAGCACAAGTCAATAAAATAAGTAGCCAACGAGTACCGAAATCTACACCATAAACAAAATGGAAGAAACCTAAGATAAAGAAGATTTCAACGCTAAAGATGGTGAATGAAGATATCAAGTTTGTTAAAACGATAAATAGTTTGTTTTTTGGCGTCATACTTAGACGGATGCCATTAGCAGACTGGTTCGCTTGTTCGTCATTGGCATTACTGATTCCCCAGAACATCCCAAACATGCAACTCATGCCGATCAATGTAAAGAAAAAGAAGCTCTTTTGACTCCCTTTTGAAGCGGTAGCCTGTTTAACCGAAATGTAATTCGTTGTTTTACCGATTTTTTCTGTAATTGACGAGGCTAGAAGGGCAGGATCTTCTTTTTGCAAAGTTGCCAAGGTCATTTTACTTTGTAGAAATTGATTCATAAATGAATCTAAGACATTTTGTTGAATGGTTTGCTTGCTAACGGTCAGCGCGATATCTTCATTTGTCAAAGTATAGTAACCATCAATTTTTTCATCAAGCAACTGTTTATCTGCTTTTTCTTTTGAAAGAATGGTTGGGCTAAACATAGCTTGATCATTGCTTTTGATTTCTTTCAGCGTATTCAAAAATAACTCAGTATTTTGTGGTGAAACTTGTTCATCGGTAACGATACCGACTGGAATTTTCGTTATTAAATCAATCGTATCAAGACTACTAAATGCAGCTGTGAAAAACAACCCTAACAGCAAAGGAAAAACCAAAGACCAAAATAGTAGGACTTTATTTTTTAATTGAATTTTTAAGCGATAATAATATAAATGCCAAAACATATGAGGACTCCTCTCTAATCTCTTAATTCTCTACCAGTAATCTCTAAAAAGACATCATTAAGTGTAGGTTGTTGGGTGTAAAAATTACCGAAAGAAAGTTGGTTTTCTTCTAATATATGCAACACGTTGGCAAAGACGGTTTTGTTCTTTTCAGTATTTAAGGTTACAAATACATTGTCATACGTGATATCGATGATCCCAGGTAGTTGTAATAATTTTTCTTTAACAGCTGAAGGAAAATCTGGGATTTCGATCACGATTTTTTCATTGGCTTTGATCATGCCTTTTAATTGTTCTGTTGTCCCTTCTGCTATGACTTGACCTTTCTCAACAATCACAATATTGTTGCATAATTGTTCTACTTCCTCCATGTAGTGTGTCGTATAAACAATAGTTGCGCCTTGACGATTTAGTTCTTTAATGCTGTCTAAAATCTTGTTACGGCTTTGAGGATCCACTGCAACTGTTGGCTCATCTAAAAAGATCAGTTCAGGCTTGTGGACGATACCACATGCGATGTTCAATCTACGTTTTAGTCCGCCGCTAAGTTTTTTGGGAAGGAAAGTGGTAAAATCTTCTAGGCCAACTAAGGTAATGACCTCTGTAACATGCTGTTTCCTAGTTGCTTTATCACTAATGTATAGACCACAGTAATAATCAATGTTTTCAATAACCGTTAATTCATCAAAAACAGCGACTTCTTGGGGAACGACGCCAATCCGTTTTTTGATGTCATAGCGAGTAGGGGACATGTTTTCACCGAAAAGTTTGATTTCTCCTTTATCGTAAGAAAGCAATGAAAGCATGCAATTGATCGCAGTTGATTTACCGCAGCCATTTGGGCCCAAAAGTCCAAGAATATCGCCCTTTTTTACTTGTAAATTAAAGTGATCCAATGCAGTTAGTTTTCCGTAACGTTTTACTAAATCATTTATTTCGATTATCATATGAAATTCTCCTTTTTTTCTTTATAATAGAACTATAGCTTAAATAGAAATGAGATATAAGTGACTATTTTCCTAAGTCGATGTGACATTTGTCATATTGAGAGAAGGGTTTGGAGAAAAAATGAATAAATTTGCCGTACGATATTTATTTGATAAAGCCTTTTTGTTGGGGTTATGTTTAATGCTAGTTTTGAAGCAAAACTATCAAACTGAAATGATTATTTTTGTCTTAGCGGTCATTGTTTTAAGCTTGTTGCTCTGGCTTAAAACAAATCCTAAATTTTCTTCTATAGGTCTATTACTTTTATTACTAGCATCAATCTGGTGGAAAGAATATACGTATTTTGTTCCAGTGCTTTTTTATGATGGTATGCTGGATGAGGGAAATAAGGTCTCTCTTATAAATGGTGGGGTGATCGTCCTGTTTTTGTTCTCTAGCAAGCACTATTCAGTCAGTGTAAAGCTGTATATTATTTTATTATGTGCTTTAGCCGCCTATCTTGCTTTTTTGACCTTGAAAGATTATTTGTTGTCTGAAGCGTATGATTCACTGGAAAAAGAAAAATATGAAAATAGTTTTGATTTAGAGTGGCAAAATTCTGAATTGATCAAACAGCAAGAAATCAAGGTGAATTTGGAGCTTTCAAATGAACGAAATAGAATTGCACGAGATATCCATGATAATGTAGGTCATCTACTTTCTAGTGCGCTTTTACAAACTGGTGCACTAAAAGCCATAAACCAAGAAGAAAAATTAACGGCCCCGCTCAACCAATTACAAGAAACGATTAATGAAGGGATGAATAGCATTCGTGAGAGTGTTCATGACTTGCATGATGAATCATTAAGTTTATCGTTAGCCTGTCAAAACATTGTACAAAGCGTTACTTTTTGCGAAGTTGAAATAATTGGTTCCTTTTCCGAGAATATTAGTAAAGACTATAAACTTACCTGTATTATGCTACTTAAGGAAGCCTTGGCAAATGTAATGAAACATAGTAATGCAGAGAAAGTAACGATTGAATTTCAAGAACATCCTGGGTTTTATAAATTGATCATTGAAGATAATGGTACGCAAAATCAAAAGAAAAGTCCGAAGGAAATCGGGATCGGGTTGATTGGTATGAAGGAAAGAGTAGAAAAATTAGGAGGCAGGCTAAGTTATCAACGAAAAGAAACTGGCTTTTCGCTGTTGGCCATTTTGCCTAAATAAAGGAGTAGTAAAGAATGATTCGATTATTGATCATTGATGATGATTTATTGGTAACCACCTCACTGAAAACGATCGTTGAAGCAAGCGGTACAATCAATGTTGTTGGAGTAGGAAACAGTGCATTACAAGCCGTAGAGCTGTATAAAGAGCTTCAGCCGGATATCTTATTGATGGATATTCGAATGGGGGAAGCAACAGGAATTGAAGCAGCAGCCCAGATATTGGAAGAAAACGAGCAGGCATCCATTCTATTGTTAACGACATTTTTAGATGACGAGTATATTGTTGAAGCACTAAAAATGGGCGTTAAGGGATACTTATTAAAACAAGATATTGAGGCAATCGTACCATCGATAAAAGCTGTAAATAATGGTCAATCTGTTTTTGGTCAGACAATCGTAGAACGGTTGCCTCGCTTACTACAGGCAGAAAAAAACACTTGTTTAGACGAACTGAATTTAAATGAAAAAGATCTTTCTATTTTATGTTTAGTAGGAGAAGGCTTAAACAATAAAGAAATTGCAACGCAATTATTTTTAAGTGAAGGAACTATCAGAAATTATATTAGTGGTTTATTGGAAAAATTAGAACTTAGGGACCGAACACAGTTGGCTATTTTTTACTATAAAAATATTTATGTAAAATAATAGAAATGTTAATTCTGATTCAAGGAGTAAAATTGAATTATGAGAATGTAGAAAAGCAGTAGGATTTCTATTCTATCTTTGATAAAATAATTATATGGATGAAAGGAAGCGTGACAGTTGAAAGAACTATTTCAAAAATATAAAGAAGTGATTTCATATCTGGTTTTTGGTGTAGCGACGACGGTCGTTAATATAATTATTTTCTTTATTTGTAAAGATCTTTTAGGAATCGATTATAAAGTAAGTAATGCCATTGGCTGGTTTTTATCCGTATTATTTGCATTCTTTACGAATAAATATTTTGTATTTGCCAGTAATCATAAAGATACGCTCTCTTTTATTAAAGAGATGTTGTTGTTCTACTGGTATCGAGTGTTGTCATTTGTCGTTGATATGGCCTTGATGGTTTTAATGATAGAAGTGATACATGTCTCTGATTTTTGGGCAAAAATGGTGACACAAGTAGCAGTAGTTGTATTGAATTATTTTTTCAGTAAATTTTTTATTTTTAAAAAGGAAGCATCTTAAAACCAGTTTTTAGTTAAAAAAATAGTTATTTGTTATAATTAAAATTAAAATTCTAGAAAAGACAAAGGATGGCATAGTGAGATGAAAAAAGTTTACAGTGACGATAGCTTAACGTTACATACAGATTTATACCAAATCAACATGATGCAGACGTATTGGAAATTAGGAAGGGCCGATTTACATTCTGTTTTTGAATGTTATTTTCGGGAGATGCCTTTTAATCATGGCTATGCTATTTTCGCCGGTTTAGAGCGGTTGGTCGAATATTTAGAAAATTTAACATTTACGGATACAGACATCGCTTATCTTAGGGAAGTGGAGAACTATCCAGAGGACTTTTTGACTTATTTAAAAGAGTTTGAGTTTAAATGTACCGTTCGTTCTGCATTAGAAGGGGATTTAGTTTTTAATAATGAACCATTGATCCAAGTAGAAGGACCTTTAGCGCAATGTCAGTTGATCGAAACGGCTCTTTTGAATATGGTCAATTTCCAAACCTTGATTGCAACAAAAGCGGCACGAATCAAATCTGTGATTGGAGAAGATCCGTTGATGGAATTTGGGACTCGTCGTGCACAGGAATTAGATGCAGCCGTTTGGGGAACTCGTGCTGCTTATATTGGTGGTGCGGATGCAACAAGTAACGTTCGTGCTGGAAAGATTTTCGGTATCCCTGTCAGTGGCACACATGCGCATTCATTAGTACAATCATACGGAAATGATTACGATGCTTTCACTGCCTATGCGCAAACACACAAAGATTGTGTCTTTTTGGTGGATACGTATGATACTTTGAAATCTGGTGTTCCAAGTGCGATCCGTGTAGCAAATGAAATGGGCGATAAAATCAATTTTCTTGGTGTTCGGCTTGATAGTGGGGATATGGCCTACATTTCGAAGCGAGTACGGGAGCAATTAGATGAAGCTGGATATGGGGACGCTAAAATATATGCTTCAAATGATTTAGATGAAAATACTATTCTAAGTTTAAAAATGCAAAAAGCGAAGATCGATGTTTGGGGTGTTGGGACGAAATTGATTACGGCTTATGATCAACCAGCATTAGGAGCTGTGTTTAAATTAGTTTCCATCGAAGATAAAGACGGTCAGATGAAAGATACTATTAAACTTTCAAGTAATGCAGAGAAAGTCACAACGCCCGGTAAGAAGCAAGTTTGGCGGATTACACGCAAATCAGATAAAAAATCAGAAGGGGACTATGTGACTTTATGGGACGAAGATCCTCGCAAGCAAGAAGAGATCTACATGTTTCATCCAGTACACACTTTTATCAATAAGACTGTTAGAGATTTTGAAGCAAGAGCTGTCTTACAGGACATTTTTGTTGAAGGGAAACGTGTCTATGAAATGCCTACTCTAGAGGAAATCAAAAGTTATGCAAAAGAAAATCTTGATTCCTTATGGGAAGAGTATAAACGTGATCTTAATCCGCAAAAATACCCAGTCGATTTATCAACTGAGTGCTGGAATCATAAAATGCGCTTACTTGAAAAAGTACGCGTGGATGTCAAAGCTTTAAGTGAAGGCAAATAGATAGTATCTAGCAATACAAATCAATCATTAGGAAAATAGATCAATTGGCAATGAAATAAAAAAAAGCTTCAGTACCAATTTCCTGAATTTCTGAAGGATTGACCGATTCGTTTTGTTTTTAAATTAGGAGGGATTTTTTATGGAACCATTGCAAAAAGCAATTATCGAAGAATTAGGGGTAAAACCGCAAATCGATCCGCAAGAAGAGATCCGTAAAAGCATTGATTTTATGAAGACCTATTTATATAAATATCCATTTTTAAAAACCTTCGTTCTTGGTATTAGTGGAGGTCAGGATTCCACATTAGCTGGACGACTGGCCCAATTAACGATGGAGGAAATGCGCAACGAAACGAAAAATGATGCGTATCAGTTTGTTGCTGTGCGTTTGCCTTATGGTGAACAGGCGGATGAAGTGGATGCTAAAAAAGCATTGGCGTTTATCAAACCGGATGTTTCATTGCAGGTCAATATCAAACCTGCTATTGATGCAGGGGTTCTTTCACTAGAGGAATCTGGTGTTTCGATTAATAATTTCAATAAGGGAAATATGAAGGCACGTCAACGGATGATCGTTCAATATGCGATTGCCGGAGCAAGATCAGGTGCTGTGATCGGAACGGATCATGCTGCTGAAAATATTACTGGTTTTTATACTAAATATGGAGATGGCGGAGCTGATATTTTACCGTTATTCCGTTTAAACAAACGCCAAGGGAAAGCATTATTGAAAGAATTAGGCTCACCGACTGAATTATATACAAAAATTCCAACTGCCGATTTAGAAGACGATAAACCATTGGTAGCGGACGAAGTCGCACTTGGTGTAACGTATGATGATATTGATGACTATGTTGAAGGAAAAAACGTCTCTGAACAAGCAAAGGAAACAATTGAAGGCTGGTATAAAAAGACTCAGCATAAACGTCATATGCCAATTTCAATTTTTGATGATTTCTGGAAGTAAGTATTAAAAAAGAGAATGACTAGTTTGGTGCGGACCCTAAGTGCCCATAAAATTAATAGGAGATCCGCACCAATAAAAGAGAAAGAATGGGCGTGAAGAAGCCTGTTTTCTCATTTTATTTTAATGTTTGTGTAGTATTACGTGGAAAAATAGCTAATATGTAAGTTAATGATATGTATTTCTAGTTTTTTCACAGTCTCACTCTAATCTAGAGTGAGTGGATTGAAATGTCATTAAACCAGATAACAACGTCTTTTTCACTAGTCTCACTCTAATCTAGAGTGAGTGGATTGAAATCCATCAAGTACCATACAACAATAAAGATATGCCGCAGTCTCACTCTAATCTACAGTGAGTGGATTGAAATGATCCTGGAATGAAGCGAATCACACCCCACGGATTCGTCTCACTCTAATCTAAAGCAAATAAATTGGCGTAAATCAGAATAAATAAAAAAGGGCTAAACAATCACCCTTTTTTTATATCTATTTTTAATTTAAAATACCTTCATTTTGTTCAAATGATTAAAAAAAGTGTAAACTTAAACTAGTCATCTGCAATAATCGATGAACTACTCTACAATTAACGTAACTATAGCAAGAAAAAGGTGAATGAAAATATGAAAAAACTATTTAGGAAAAAAAGAAATATCGATAATGAGGAGTTTCTTTCATCTGAAGAAAAAGCACAAACGATAAATAATAATAACATTCGGATACCAGCAAATATCACTGGTTTATCTGATAAAGAAGTACAACAGCTTTATGCGGAAGGGAAATACAACAAAGAAGTTGAAGATTTATCTAGAACAACCAAACAAATTATTCTCGATAATTCATTGACCTTATTCAATTTTATCAACTTGTTTTTGGCGATTGCAGTGTTTGCTGTAGGTTATCCGAAGAATGCACTATTTTTTTGGATTATTATCATTAATACAGCAATTGGTGTGATCCAAGAAATACATGCAAAAAAGACAATCGATAAATTATCAATTGTCAATAAAACAGAAGTGACTGCGCTAAGACAAGGTCAGCTAGTAAAGATTTTTCAAGATGAAATTGTTTTAGGCGATGTATTAGTCCTGACCTTAGGAAATCAAGTACCTTCTGATGGAATTGTACTGCAAGCTGATGGAATGGAGGTTGACGAGTCTTTATTAACCGGGGAATCTGATAAAATAACAAAACAAAATGGTGATAAAATCATGAGCGGTAGTTTTATCACATCAGGCTTAGGTTTTGTTAAAATATCTGCAGTTGGGGAAGATAATTTTGTTTCTAAATTATCAAAAGAAGCAAAAACAGAAAAACAATCGACCTCTGAATTAATGAATTCTCTAAATTTGTTGATCAAGGGTCTAACCTTTGCGATTGTTCCAATCGGGTTATTATTATTTTGGTCGCAATACCAATCTACGCAGTCATTTCCTAAAACAGTGTTAGGGGTTTCTGGTGCTTTGATCAGTATGATTCCAGAAGGACTGATGTTATTGACAAGTGTGGCCTTTGCGGTCGGTGCAGCAAATTTGGCTAGAAAAAAAACACTGATCCAACGCTTATCCTGTATTGAGACACTTGCTCGAGTAGATACTATTTGCTTAGATAAGACTGGAACGATTACTGACGGAAGCTTAACATTTAAAGAATTGATTCCGCAGGCTGGTTTTCCAGCAAGTGAAGTTGAACGTGCGATGGGCGAAATGATGCTAGGCTTATCAGATCAAAATGCTACAGCAAAAGTTCTTAGAACTAGATTTCCGTTGGCTCAGTCTACTTGGAAAGTCAAAGAGGTGATTCCTTTTTCTTCTGATCGAAAGTGGAGCGGAGTGACATTTGAAGAAAAGGGCTCATTTGTTATGGGGGCACCGGAATTTATCTATTCAAAAGTTCCAGAAGACTTACGGGAAAAATTGGCACCATACAACGAGCAAGGAGACCGTGTTCTAATTTTAGTTCATTTTCCTGAAGCGTTGAAAAGTCCTGAATTACCTCAAAAGAAAGAAACTGTTGGAATTTTTATTATTGCCGATACGATTCGAGAAAATGCAGTTGATACTTTCTCTTATTTTGCTAAGCAAGATGTAACACTAAAAGTTATTTCTGGTGATAATCCGATAACAGTGTCTCAAATTGCCAAACAAGCTGGAATTACTGGTGCTGAAAATTTTGTCGACATGAGCACTATTGCCGATTCAGCAAATTTTAATGAGTTAGTAGAAGAGACTACTGTTTTTGGTCGAGTAACTCCTTATCAGAAAAGAGAGCTGATCCAAGCACTAAAACAAAATGGTCATACAACTTGTATGACTGGTGACGGTGTCAATGATATTCTTTCATTGAGAGAAGCTGATGTGAGTGTAGCAATGGCCAGCGGAAGTGATGCTGCTCGAGCGGTGTCAGATGTTGTTTTGCTGAATTCTGATTTTAGTTCAATGATTCAAGTATTAAACGAAGGTCGTAGAGTGATCAATAATATTGAACGCGTTGCCTCAATGTACATGGTAAAAACAATCTATTCGGCCATTTTAGCCGTAACCTTTATCTTTTTATTTTTACCATATCCATTTGCACCGTTGCAGTTAACGCCAATCAATACCTTAACAGTAGGAATACCGTCCTTCATTTTAGCGCTAGAGCCAAATTATCAACGAATTAAGGGCCATTTTTTAACGAACATATTAAAAATTTCAGTTCCTGGTGCGCTCACCGTTGTGTTTAACATTTTAGTATTGCAACTTGCGGGTATTTTGTTTGATTTATCACATCAAGATGTTTCTACGATGTGTGTCCTGCTTACAGGATGCGTTGGGTTTCAAGTATTACTTAGAGCAGCTCGACCATTGGATTTGAAAAAACAGATCATGATCGGTCTTTTGCTAGTCGCTTTTCTTGTTTGTTTCCTATTTTTCGGTGAATTCTTTATGCTGACGTCCTTGTTTACTCGAAATATTTTCTTTTATTTACCTTTGATTCTTGGCAGTCGGTCAATATTTAACTATATTTCGTTATTTATGACAAGAGCAGTCTATGAAGTTGAAAAAAGAAAAGAAAATAGAAAAGTCAAAAAGAAGAAGCGTGTGATTTAAACAATTAATGCTTTTTAGATAAAGGAATCTAATGTTCATAGAGGTTAGGATGTGACTCATAGAGTTATGTCTTAGCCTCTATTTTCTGTATAAAGAATGACAATCATTTTCATTTAGGGGCTTTGATTTTGTTATTTCTTTCATGAAGAGTAATCTTAAGAATGAGAGCAAGGTGTTTAAAAGGAGTGAGTATAAATGAAACATTTAACAAAATTGGTCATTACTATCATGACTGGTTTTTTGGCGTTACTATTTGAGTTTGTTTTTCATCAAGCTACTTTTGCTTATGGGATCATTTGTATCACAGGATCGATTATGGCATTGTCAATGCTTGTTGAAATGGTAAAAACATTAAAATCAGGCAGGTATGGCGTAGATATTTTAGCGATCACAGCAATTGTTGCCACGTTGGCTGTTGGGGAATATTGGGCGAGTTTAATGATTCTGATTATGTTGACAGGTGGCGATTCGCTTGAAGACTATGCGGCTAAAAGAGCAAACAAAGAGTTAAAGTCATTGCTTGATAATTCACCGCAAAAGGCTCATCAGCTAGTTAAGGGAAATCTAATAGATATCGCTGTGGAAAAAGTTATTCTTGGCGATCAGTTAGTCGTCAAACCTGGAGAAATAATCCCAGTCGATGGCAGTGTCGTTAGCGGTGAATCAACGGTTGATGAATCATCTTTGACTGGAGAAGCTCGTCCAGTGAATAAAAATGTAGGTGATTTAGTCATGTCAGGTTCGATTAATGGGGACAATTCTCTAACGATGAAGGCTGAAAAAACAGCCGCAGATAGTCAGTATCAAACGATTGTTAAGCTTGTTAAAGAATCAGAAGCACAGCCTGCCCATTTTGTACGGATGGCGGATCGATATGCTGTGCCATTTACAATTACAGCCTATGTTATTGCAGGAGCGGCTTGGTTTATTTCAAAGGACGCAACAAGGTTTGCAGAGGTTTTAGTTGTAGCCTCGCCGTGTCCGTTGATATTGGCCGCTCCAATTGCTTTGGTTGCAGGGATGAGCCGCTCAAGCCGAAATGGGATCGTTGTGAAAACTGGAACGACTTTAGAAAAAATGGCGAGTGCTAAATCAGTTGCTTTTGACAAGACTGGAACAATCACTAAAGGCGAATTATCAGTAGATAAGATTGTGCCTGTTAATGGTTTTTCAGCCGAATATTTAGAATTATTGGCAGCAAGTGCTGAACAAGAATCCAGCCACATATTGGCACGATCTCTGGTGGCACATATTTCTTCAAAGCAAAATCTGAAAAAGGTTTCTGATTTAGAAGAAGTAACAGGTTCTGGCATAAAAGCAACGATTGAAGGAAAAGTAGTCCGCGTTGGTAAACCGTCATTCGTGTCACAACAAAGAATTGAAGATACAGTGGACCAAACAGCGGTATATGTGTCAGAAGATGAACACTTTGTAGGTTATATCACTTTTAATGACAGAATTCGTCCAGAAGCAAAGGAGACAATGGATCAGTTGCAGAAAATGCATGTCGATCATTTAATGATGCTGACTGGCGATCATCAAAAAGTTGCCGATGATATTGCAAAAGAAGTTGGTATCACAGAAGTATATGCGGAGTGCTTACCTCAAGATAAAATTGACGTATTAAAGAAAATAGCTACTGTCGATCGGCCTGTGATCATGGTAGGAGATGGTGTAAACGATGCCCCTTCTTTGGCGATTGCAGATGTAGGGATCGCAATGGGCGCCCACGGAGCTACTGCGGCGAGCGAAACGGCTGATGCTGTGATCTTAAAAGATGATTTAGAAAAAGTCAGCACAGCCGTAGCTATTTCTAAAGATACAATGAAAATCGCCAAACAGTCTGTTTTGATCGGTATTTTGATTTGTACGATTCTGATGTTGATTGCTAGTACAGGTATTATCCCAGCTTTACTAGGTGCGGTCTTGCAAGAAGTAGTAGATACAGTTTCCATTCTTTCTTCATTACGAGCGAAAAATGATTGAATCAACTCTTTTTATATGAACCAGAGACAAAAAGCAAAGATAGTTGCAACTCCCATTTTTAATTGTTAAAATCAACTTGACTAAAGAATAAAAAACAGATGTAATTTTATTATTTGAGGAGGTAAAATATGGATGGAAGCAAAATAAATAACCAAAGTGTAACAGAGGAGACGCTAACAGAACAGGGATATCGTAAATATTTAGGTGAGGATCTGGATATTTATTATAACAAAGATGTATGTGTACATATCGGCAATTGTGTTCGTGGTAATCCAGACGTTTTCGAAGTAGGACGTCGGCCGTGGATCATTGCTGATAACGGTAGTGTTGAAGAGGATATTCGTGTGATCAATACGTGCCCTAGCGGCGCTTTAAAATACATTCGAAAGGATGGCAAATAAGGATGGAAATCAAAGAAGAAAAAAATCGTTTTGTGTTATTCAATGATGATGATCAAGAGATTGGGGAAATGACATGGTCTAATGCAGGAGATCAGATGATGATCATCGACCATACTTTTGTTGATCCCGCATATAGAGGACAAAAGTTAGCAGAAAAATTGGTTTATAATGGTGTAGAAAAGGCGCGTCGTGAAGGGAAAAAAATAATTCCGCTGTGTCCCTTTGCCAAAAAAGAATTCGATACGAAACCTGAATATAGTGATGTTTTAAGAGCTTAATAGCAATGACTTGTGTTTGATTGTTTAAACACAGGTCATTTTTTCTTGCAATATAAACTAAAATAATCCAGTTATGTAAATACAACTAGTATTTGTACGAAAAATATGCTAAAGTATAGTAGATGTATTTTGTGAATAAGGGAGAATTAAACTATGTATAATTTTATTTTAACACTTGTGATCATCCTTTCAGTAGTGATGGTTATTGCCGTTATGATGCAGCCTAGTAAACAAAACAGTGCAGCAAGTGCATTTACAGGTGGCGCAGATAAACTTTTCGGTAAACAAAAGGCACGCGGATTTGAAGCTGTTATGCAACGTGCGACAGCAATTATTGGTGCTGTTTGGATGTTACTATTATTTATTTTAGTATTATTATCATCAAAGTAAGACCTTTGAAGTCCCTCGTTTAAAGAGGGGCTTTTTTTCTTTTAAAAAAACAAATCTTATCTGTGAAAAGATCTTGAAACATCTTTCTTTTCATAAGGCTTTCAATAGATAATGTGCTAAAATGGGTATGAGGTGAATGGAATAGTGAAAAAAATAAGTCTACCTAAACCATTATTTACACAAAATGGTTCTCGTGCAGTGTTGCTTTTGCACGCTTATTCAGGAAGTAGTAACGATGTCCGTATGTTGAGTCGTTATTTAGAAAAGGAAAATTATACGGTGTACTCACCTAATTTTTCAGGACATGCGACTGTTGCACCAGAAGATATTTTGGCTAGGTCAACCAATGATTGGTGGCAAGATACGATTGATGCCGTTCAGTTTTTAAAGGAAAAAGGGCACCATGAAATAGCCGTTTTTGGTCTATCGATGGGTGGTATTTTTACGATGGGAACTTTAGCAAGCGAATTAGAAGGAATCGTCGGCGGCGGATTTTTCTGCTCCCCCATTTTCCCAGTAAAAAACAAGGTGCCGGAAAACTTTGCCTTGTACGCAGATAAAGTATTAAAAACAGCAGGTGTGCCAAGCGAAGAACGATCAAAACGTATGATTACAATCAAAAAAGCATCTTATGATCAATTACAAGATATTGAATCTTTTTCTGAGAAGATAGCAGCGAGACTTGACCAAATCCAAGTTCCTGTTTTTATGGCACAAGCTGGAAATGATGAAATGATCGATCCTATGGGTGTTTTTCAAATAGCTCAAGCATTGACCCAAACACGATTTACATTAAACTGGTATCCAAATAGCGGACATGTTCTGACGATTGGACCAGATCATAAACAATTAGAACAAGACGTATTAGCATTTTTGAATACATTGTCTTGGAATGAGGAGAAAGAATGACAAAACAAACAATCAAGGAGAAAATCCTATTTTTCATGGAAACTCATACGAAAAAAAGTTTTTCTATGGAAGAAATTGCAGAAGGATTACAACTGCAAAAAAGCTCAGATTTTAAATTACTAGTACAGACCGTTGCCACGATGGAACGAGAAAAATCAATAGAATTCACTAAAAAAGGGAAAATTCGTTTCCCACAAAAAAGTGGTGACATTGAAGGAACCTTTCGTGCAAACGAACGAGGCTTTGGTTTTGTGACGATCGATCCAGAAGAAGCAGATGTCTATATTCCAAAAGAAGCGGTGAACTTTGCGATGGATGGCGATATTGTTGTCATAGATATTGTTCAGCCAGCAGATGCATTTTCAGATCGTGGTGCTGAAGGCAAAGTCGTTGCAATCAAAACCCGTGCAATCACCCAAGTCGTGGGCGAATTTATCGCTTATGATGAAAAAGAAGTTAGCGAAACGGATCTATATGGATACGCGGTTCCCAAAGATAAAAAAATGACAGGGTTAACTTTTAATATTGCCGCCCAAGGAATCAAACCAGTTGACGGTAGTATCGTGATCGTAGAGGTAACCCATTACCCTGAAAAAGAATACCCAAAAAGCTTAGAAGGAATCGTCAAAAAAGTCGTCGGTCATAAAAATGATCCAGGCATGGATATTTTATCAATCGTCGTCGCTCATGGTATTCCAACAAGTTTCCCAGATGAAGTGATTGCTGAAGCTGATCAGGTGCCTGATGCGATCTCAGAGGCGGATATCAAAGGTCGTAGAGACTTGCGAGATCAATTGATCGTAACGATTGATGGAGAAGATGCAAAGGATTTGGATGATGCGGTGACCGTCCAGAAGTTAGAAAATGGCAACTACTTTTTAGGTGTGCATATCGCAGATGTTTCTTATTATGTAACTGAAGGTAGTGAATTAGATCAAGAAGCATATGAACGTGGTACTAGTGTTTACTTGACAGATCGTGTTGTACCAATGATTCCACAGCGATTATCTAACGGGATTTGTTCATTGAACCCTAACGTACCGAGACTTACGATGAGCTGTGAAATGGAGATAACTCCTGAAGGTCACGTCGTGAAGCATGATATTTTCCAAAGTGTGATCCAAACAACTGAACGAATGACCTATACTGCTGTCAATGAAATTTTAGAAGAACAAAAACCAGAAACGATGAAGCGTTACAAAAAATTATTGACGATGTTTAAAGAAATGGGAGAACTTCACCATATTCTTGAAGCAATGCGTGAAAACCGTGGTGCGATTTCATTTGAAGACCGTGAAGCTAAAGTGTTAGTTGACGCAAATGGTCATCCGCATGATATCTTGCTACGCACACGTGGTGTGGGCGAACGGTTGATTGAATCATTTATGTTGGCAGCTAATGAAACAGTTGCTAAGCATTTCAATGAGTTGAAATTACCATTTATTTATCGGATCCATGAACAACCCAAAGAAGAAAAAATGCAGCGCTTCTTTGATTTTGCAGCTGTATTAGGCATTTTAGTCAAAGGAACAAAGTCAGATATCACGCCTAAAGACTTACAAAAAGTCTTGGAACAAGTTGCTGATAAACCGGAAGAAGCTGTCATCAATACAATGTTATTGCGTAGTATGCAGCAAGCTCGTTACTCAGAGGATAACTATGGTCACTATGGCTTAGCTGCCGAATATTATACTCATTTTACTTCACCGATCCGTCGTTACCCAGATTTGATCGTTCATCGATTGATTCGCAGTTATGAAGGAAAAGTTTCTGAAAAGTTAAAAGAAAAATGGGAACAAGATTTACCAGATATTGCAGATCACAGTTCAAGAATGGAACGTCGGGCAGTTGAGACAGAGCGTGAAGTTGATTCAATGAAGAAAGCTGAATTTATGGCAGATAAAATTGGGGAAGAATACGATGGTATTATTAGCTCGGTCACACGCTTTGGTCTGTTTGTAGAGTTACCAAATACGATCGAAGGTTTGATCCATGTTAACAACTTAAAACAAGATTATTTCCATTTTATTGAAAACCATATGGCTCTTGTCGGCGAACGCACAGGAATGACCTTAAAAATCGGTCAAAAAGTCAAGGTCAAAGTAGATAAAGCAGATCCTGAAACTAGAGAAATCGATTTTGAATTTCTTGAAGCAGAAGAAGTTGAGAAAATTGAAGCACCAAAACAAAAGAAACGCCAAGACGGTCGCGGGCGCCAAAAACGTACTTCAGATCGTAATCACACGGACAAGAAACCTTTCCCACAAAAGAAAAACAAGAAAAAAGGGAAAAAACCATTTTATAAAGAAGTAGCTAAAAAGAAAAAAGCGAAAAAACAGAAGAAAAAATAGAAAACGGAGGAATGGGTATGCCAAAAGGGGAAGGCAAGCTGATTGCCCAAAATCGTAAAGCACGGCATGACTATACTGTTGTTGATACAATGGAAGCTGGAATTGTTTTACAAGGAACGGAAATAAAATCGATTCGTAATGGACGCATCAATTTGAAAGATGGGTTTGCCAGAATCAGAAATGGCGAAGCCTACCTACTCAATGTCCACATCAGTCCGTATGAGCAGGGCAATATTTTTAACCATGATCCTTTACGGACAAGAAAATTATTATTACACAAAAAGCAAATTGCAAAACTGATTACTGAGACCAAAAATACAGGAATCACGATCATCCCACTAAAAGTTTATATCCGTAATGGGTATGCGAAGGTATTGATAGGTCTTGCGAAAGGGAAAAAACAATACGATAAACGGGAAGATTTGAAACGTAAAGAAATAAATCGTGAAATTGACCGGACTTTAAAAAATAATTTAAGGTAGTTTATCAAAAAATTATGGATTTTTTGTATGAAAAAAAATCGATTACAGGGTTATTTTATTCTTTTTCGCATATTTGTTTTCTTTGCTTTATCTTATGTGAAAATTTGGTAGAGTGTAAGGAAACTGATGAGTTTTCATCGTTTTTTCAGTAACCGACCATCGTACCGCCAAATACTAGTGAGACTTTATTCTTTTACTATTTTGTCATATTAAAAGAAGTGTCCAATTTTCATGAAATTCTTTTGAAATTATTCATCGTTGGTGGTATGATACGTGTGGTTAAGAAATAGAAGCCTTTTTAAGCTTCTCGCAAGTTTGTTGGAAAAGAGGTGAAAAAATTTGGAAGAGAAGACACTGCTCTTCAAGATTGGGCCAATTTGGTTTGACGGAACGATTTGTTTAATGGTTCTGTTAACATGTGTCATTGTCTTTGGGATAGTATATTACTGCACAAGGAATATTCAAATGAAACCTAAAGGCAAACAAAATGTCATTGAGTATCTCATTGATTTTGTTCGAAGTATCATTACCGACAATATGCCGAGTAAAGAAGTAACAAATTTTCACCTACTAGCATTTACGATGTTCATGTTCGTTTTAGTTGCTAACATTATTGGGTTAGTAACCAAAGTGGCAATCGGGGATTACACCTACTGGAAGAGCCCAACAGCTGATCCAATGGTTACCTTGACCTTAGCCTTGATCATGATTGCTTTAACACATTTCTTCAGTGTTAGTCGTTTTGGCTTAAAAGGATATTTCAAAAATAGTTTTTTAAGTCCAGTATCTTTCCTAATGCCGATCAAGTTGATGGAAGAATTTACGAACTTGCTTACGTTGGCGCTACGTTTATACGGAAATATTTTTGCCGGTGAAGTATTACTTGGACTGATTGCAGGACTTGTATCAAGCGTAGGACTTTGGACGATTCCGCTCGCAATACCGTTAGAGATGATTTGGTTAGCCTTTTCATTATTTATCGGCGCAATTCAAGCATTTATATTCGTAACATTATCAATGGTTTACATGGCTCATAAAATTGAAGTCGAAGAATAAATAATAAATAAAAACAACTATTTCTTAGGAGGAAAACAATAATGAATTATATCGCAGCAGCAATCGCAGTTTTCGGAGCAGCAATCGGAGCAGCTTATGGTAACGGAAAAGTTATCTCAAAAACAATCGAATCAATGACACGCCAACCAGAAATGGCTGGACAACTAAGAACAACAATGTTTATCGGGGTTGCCTTGATCGAAGCGGTTCCTATTCTAGGTGTAGTTATTGCATTGTTATTAGTGCTTAAATAATCTCTTTAGAAGGCAGGACGCTGAGTTTTTAAAACGCCACGCGTTGCTGCTTTCTTTGCTGCGAAACACTGCGACTGCCTCCGGCAGAGCTGATGATGAGCAGTACTTGGCGAACGAAGAGAGAGAAGTAACCTATTAAAAGAACCATCAAGCTTCTCCAAAAACAAAGTGAACCAAACCATACAAAGAACGTAATTCAACAACATCACCAAAGAGTATTGCAGAGAAAGGAAGTTGAAACTTCATGCTAGATTATTTAGTAATCGGTGAAGCAGGACCAAGTACAACAATAGGTACAATGATTGTCGTAAGTGGCGCTTTTCTAATTTTGATGCTTCTAATCAAGAAATTCGCTTGGGAAGCAATCACTGATATGTTAAAAAAACGTGAAGATAAAATTGCCAACGATTTAGATTCTGCAGAACAATCTCGAATCGCAGCTGCCAAGTTACAAGAAGAACGTCAGCAAAAATTACTTTCTTCTAAATCTGAAGCAGCAGAAATCATCAAACATGCGAAAGAGAATGGAGACCAAAACCGTCAAAAAATCTTATCAGAAACTAATGATGAAGTTTCACGTTTACGAGAAAAAGCACGTCTTGATATTTCTCAAGAGCATGAAGAAGCATTGGCATCTGTTAAAGATGAAGTCGCGAGTTTGTCTTTACAAATTGCAGAAAAAATCTTAAACAAAGAATTGACACCAGATGCGCATGATTCATTGATCAATTCTTATATTGAAGGTTTAGGTAAGTCAAATGAAGTTAGATAAGTATACAGTAGGTAAACGCTACGGCAAAGCTTTGTTTGAGTTGGCGATTGAAAAGCAAGAGGCCGATAACATTTATCAAGACTTATTGAAACTCAGAGAGATTTTTCATGAAGTACCAGATTTAGGTGACATACTAAGTGACGTTCGTCTGGAGCCTTACGAAAAAGACGAAATCATGAAGCAGTTAGTGAGCGGATTTGAAGGAACCATTGAGAATTTTCTCTATGTTGTTTATAACTATTCACGTATGAATGATTTATTATTGATGATCGATGAGTACGAAAGACGTTACGACGAACATAAAAGCTTACTGTTAGGAACAGCTTTGACTGCCGTTCCATTGACCAAAGAGCAACACCAATTGATGGAAGAAAAAGCAGCGAAACTTTTAGGCTATGAACAAGCTAATTTAATTAATTTGATCGATCCAGCTATTGTTGGAGGCGTAGTTATAGAAGCAAATTATAAAGTAATCGACGGTAGTATCCATAAGCAATTAGAACGAATCCAAGAATTGTTATTAAAATAACGTTCAGCACAATAAAGAGGTGAATTGAATGGCTATCAAAGCAGAAGAAATCAGTGCCTTGATTAAGGAACAAATCAAAAATTATCAACAAGAATTAGCAGTCGAAGAAATTGGGACTGTCACATATGTTGGGGATGGAATCGCTCGTGCCCATGGATTAGAAAATGCGATGAGTGGGGAACTACTTGAGTTTTCTAACGGCTCATACGGAATGGCTCAAAATTTAGAAACCAATGATGTCGGTATTATCATTTTAGGTGATTTTGAAACCATTCGAGAAGGCGATAAAGTAAAACGTACTGGTAAAATCATGGAAGTTCCTGTCGGTGAGGCAATGATCGGCCGTGTTGTCAATCCATTAGGACAACCAATCGATGGCTTAGGCGAAATCAAAACAGATAAAACGCGTCCAGTAGAAGCAGCAGCACCAGGCGTTATGCAAAGAAAATCAGTGGATCAACCAATGCAGACTGGTCTTAAAGCAATCGATGCCCTTGTACCAATTGGTCGCGGACAACGTGAATTAGTGATTGGTGACCGTAAAACTGGTAAAACATCGATTGCTATCGATACGATCATCAATCAAAAAGGTCAAGATGTGATTTGTATCTATGTCGCTATTGGTCAAAAAGAATCAACGGTTCGTAACCAAGTTGAAACCTTGAGAGCATATGGCGCCCTTGACTATACGATAATCGTAAATGCTGGAGCATCTCAACCAGCGCCATTACTTTATATTGCGCCTTATGCAGGAGCTGCGATGGGTGAAGAATTCATGTACAACGGCAAACACGTATTGATCATCTTTGATGACTTATCAAAACAAGCTGTTGCGTACCGTGAACTTTCATTACTATTACGCCGTCCTCCAGGTCGTGAAGCTTATCCAGGTGATGTATTCTATCTACATTCACGTTTATTAGAACGTGCAGCAAAATTAAGTGACGAATTAGGTGGCGGTTCAATGACTGCTTTACCATTTGTTGAAACGCAAGCCGGAGATATTTCTGCCTATATTCCAACAAACGTTATTTCAATCACTGACGGACAAATTTTCCTAGAAAGTGATTTGTTCTATGCGGGTACTCGTCCAGCCGTTGATGCCGGTCTTTCCGTATCACGTGTTGGTGGTTCAGCACAAATCAAGGCAATGAAAAAAGTTGCTGGTACACTTCGTTTAGATTTAGCAAGTTATCGTGAACTAGAAGCCTTCACTCAGTTTGGGTCTGATTTAGATGCGGCAACACAAGCAAAACTAAACCGTGGTCGTCGTACTGTTGAAATTTTAAAACAAAAATTGCATGCGCCGTTAGCTGTTGAAAAACAAGTTGTGATTTTATATGCATTGACACATGGATTTTTAGATAGTATCAGTGTTGCAAAAATCCTAGATTTCGAATCAGAACTATTTGACTTTTTAGATGGTAAACATCCTGAATTATTTGAAACGATCCGAACAACAAAAGATTTGCCAAAATCAGAAGATCTAGATGCAGCAATCAGCGAATTCAAAGAGATTTTTGATGTTGCTAATTCAGACGGGTCTACAGCTAAAGAGACACTTGAATCAATTCAAAATGCGTAAGAGAGGTGACAAGAATTGGGTGCTTCATTAAATGAAATCAAACAACGCATTGCATCAACTAAAAAAACTAGCCAAATCACTAATGCCATGCAAATGGTTTCAGGTGCTAAACTGACAAAGTCAGAAGCGGCTTCTAGAGGTTTTCAAGAATACGCGTCAAAAATCCGTTCTATCGTGACTCATCTTGTTGCAGCTCAGTTAAGTGATCTAGAGGAATTAGATTCTTATGATAGTGAAGACGCGTCAGAAACAGGCAACTATCACGTCATGTTGACATCACGACCAGTGAAAAAAACAGGGTATATCGTTATCACGTCCGATAAAGGTTTAGTTGGCGGTTATAATAGTTCGATCTTGAAACAAACAATGAAAATGATGTCAGATGATCATGATTCTCAAGAAGAATTTGTCCTGATTGCAATTGGCGGAACTGGAGCAGATTTCTTTAAAGCTCGCGGGATAAATGTTGCATATGAACTGCGAGGCTTGAGTGATCAGCCAAGTTTTGATGAAGTCAGAAAAATTGTTTCTGCTGCAACGACGATGTATGAAAATGAAGTGTTTGATGAATTGTATGTTTGTTACAATCATCATATCAATTCATTGACAAGCCAGTTTCGAGTGGAAAAAATGTTGCCTATTTCTGATTTAGATCCGGATGAAGCGACGACTTATGAACAAGAATATATCTTAGAACCTTCCGAGGAAGCAATCTTAGATAACTTGTTGCCTCAGTATGCAGAAAGCTTGATCTATGGAGCAATTATAGATGCTAAAACAGCGGAACACGCTGCTGGAATGACTGCGATGAAGACAGCCACTGATAATGCTCAAAATATTATTAGTGATTTGACGATTTCATACAATCGTGCTCGTCAAGGCGCCATCACACAAGAAATCACGGAAATCGTAGCTGGTGCAGCGGCATTAGAATAACAATCAGAATTTGAGTCAGTTTGATTCAACATTCTTACTAAGTAATAGAGAAGACAGGTTTTATCACGACCTCGTTAGGGTCTAAAATTGTCGAATATTCGATCCTTTTAGACCTCTTCAAACGAAACGGAGGAAAGACACATGAGTTCAGGAAAGATTGTTGAAGTAATCGGTCCCGTTGTTGACGTGGAATTTTCACTAGATCAATCCTTACCAGATATAAACAATGCACTAGTCGTTTATAAAAACGGCGAAGAAAAACAAAAAGTTGTTTTAGAAGTAGCGTTAGAATTAGGTGACGGTGTCATCCGTTCGATTGCAATGGAGTCCACTGATGGACTTCAACGCGGAATGGAAGTTATTGATACTGGAAAACCAATTTCTGTTCCTGTTGGAAAAGAAACATTAGGTCGCGTATTTAACGTTTTAGGCGATACGATCGATTTGGAAGAACCATTCCCAGAAGATGCAATACGTAGTGGTATTCATAAAAAAGCCCCTGATTTTGCCGATTTAAGTACAAGTAATGAAATTTTAGAAACAGGGATCAAAGTAATCGACTTATTAGCCCCTTATTTGAAAGGTGGTAAAGTTGGTTTGTTCGGTGGTGCCGGTGTTGGTAAAACCGTTTTGATTCAAGAACTGATTCACAATATTGCTCAAGAACATGGCGGTATTTCTGTGTTTACCGGTGTTGGTGAACGAACTCGTGAAGGGAACGACCTTTATTTTGAAATGAAAGACTCTGGTGTTATTGAAAAAACAGCCATGGTTTTCGGTCAAATGAATGAACCTCCTGGTGCACGTATGCGTGTAGCGTTGACAGGTTTAACGATTGCGGAATATTTCCGTGATGTTGAAGGTCAAGATGTGTTATTGTTCATCGATAATATTTTCCGTTTCACTCAAGCAGGTTCTGAGGTTTCAGCCTTACTAGGTCGGATGCCTTCAGCTGTTGGTTATCAACCAACCCTTGCCACTGAAATGGGTCAATTACAAGAACGTATCACATCAACTAAAAAGGGCTCGATCACATCGATTCAAGCAATCTATGTACCAGCCGATGACTATACTGACCCGGCGCCTGCAACAGCATTCGCTCATTTAGATGCAACAACGAACTTGGAGCGTCGTTTAACTGAAATGGGGATCTATCCAGCAGTTGACCCATTAGCTTCATCTTCAAGTGCCCTAGCACCAGAAGTCGTAGGTGACGAGCATTATGCTGTAGCAACAGAAGTACAACATGTCTTGCAACGTTACCGTGAGTTACAAGATATCATTGCAATTTTAGGGATGGATGAGTTATCTGATCAAGAAAAAATCTTGGTTGGTCGTGCCCGTCGTATTCAGTTTTTCTTATCACAAAACTTTAATGTAGCAGAACAATTTACAGGACAACCAGGTTCTTATGTACCAGTTGCTGATACAGTTAAAGGATTTAGAGAGATCCTTGATGGAAAATACGATGACTTGCCGGAAGAAGCTTTCCGCAGTGTCGGTAGAATTGAAGACGTTATTGAAAAAGCGAAGACGTTGAACTACTAAGAAGGAGGAGACACAGAATGGATTGTTTAACTGTCAATGTGGTGACTCCTAATGGATTGGTTTATGATCATCGTGCAACGATCGTTGTTGCAAAAACAACAGATGGCGAAATTGGTATCTTACCTAAGCATGCACCAATCATCGTTCCTTTAGCAATCGATGAAGTTCGCGTAAAAAGAACGGACTCTGATACACACGTGGATTGGATCGCAGTGAATGGCGGTATCATGGAGGTCCGTGATAACGTTGTTTCAATCATTGCCGATAGTGCAGAACGTGAACGGGATATTGATGTAAGCCGTGCAGAACGTGCAAAACAACGAGCTGAACGAATGATTGAAAAAGCAAAAGAAAATGCAAATACGGATGAATTACGCCGTGCAACAGTTGCACTTCATCGAGCAATCAATCGGATCAATGTATCAAAACATACGTAAAACAAGTTGAAGTGACTGAGGCTGAACAGCTGCCTCAGTTCACTTTTTTTGAAAAAAATAATATATACATAATCTCTTTTAGAAAATTTAAGAATCTTTATTTTTTGTTTCTACTTATTTGTGATAAACTGTTTTTATATTACTTAGTAAAAAGTAAGGAGAAGTTCTATGCAATATTTTGGTATTGATGCTGTGATTCGGATCATCTGTCATATGATGTTTATCTATGTTAGTTTCTGGGCAATGCAATCTATCAGAATTGAACAATTTTTTAAAGCACATCAAACCTCTCAAGTACGTTTGTTGATCGTCCTATTTTCAATTGTTATTGGCTATACGGTAAGCTCATTTTTCTTAGAGTTTCTGGCACTATGTCGCAATTTATTTATTGTGATTTTTCCATAAGGAATGACGAATAAAAAGAAAAGGTACTAATTGTTGATAAATAGTGGTATAATAGAAAAGATTTTGGATCAAAGCATCCAATTCTAACTTTTTTGGGGGGAACAAAATGGAACAGATTATTGTTCATGGTGGTAACCAATTAAAAGGAACTGTGAAAATCGAAGGGGCTAAAAATGCAGTATTACCAATTTTAGCAGCGACCCTTTTAGCAGAAGAAGGAATAACAACATTAAATAATGTACCGATTCTTTCCGATGTGTTTACAATGAATCAAGTAATCAAACACTTGAATGTAGATGTTGATTTTAATGAAGACGAAAACAAAGTTACAATAGATGCAACGCAGCCTTTAGGCATCGAAGCAAATTATGAATACGTTAGCCAAATGAGAGCCTCTATCGTTGTTATGGGTCCTTTATTGGCTCGTAATGGTCATGCAAAAGTTGCTATGCCTGGTGGATGTGCAATCGGCAAACGTCCTATTGATTTACATTTGAAAGGTTTCCAAGCATTAGGTGCTAAAATCATTCAAAAGAATGGATATATCGAAGCGATTGCGGATGAATTGATCGGCAATACGATCTATTTAGATTTTCCAAGTGTAGGTGCGACTCAAAATATCATGATGGCCGCTGTCAAAGCAAAAGGCACAACAGTTATTGAGAACGTTGCTAGAGAACCTGAAATCGTTGATTTGGCGAATGTCCTTAATAAAATGGGCGCTAAAATCGTAGGTGCAGGTACCGAAATGATGCGTATCGAAGGCGTTGAAAAACTTCATGCTGTTGAACATTCAATTGTTCAAGATCGTATTGAAGCTGGTACCTTTATGGTAGCTGCCGCAATGACAGAAGGAAACGTTTTGATTGAAGAAGCGATCCCAGAACACAATCGTCCACTTATTTCTAAGTTGACTGAAATGGGCGCAACGATTCGTGAAGAACAAGGTGGTTTACGGGTTGTTGGTCCTAAAGTAATTAAACCAACAGACATCAAAACATTACCGCATCCTGGTTTCCCAACAGATATGCAAGCGCAAATAACTGCGATGCAAATGGTAGCTGATGGATCAAGCGTGGTAACTGAAACTGTATTTGAGAATCGTTTCCAACATCTAGAAGAAATGCAACGCATGAATGCTGATGTGAAAATCGATGGAAATATCGCTATTATAAATGGTGGCCAATCATTACAAGGTGCTTCAGTAGAGGCAACTGATTTACGTGCTGCCGCAGCATTAATTTTAGTAGGCTTACGGGCTAACGGTATTACACGTGTATCACATTTAGAATATTTAGATCGTGGGTACTATAAATTCCATGAAAAGCTTCAAAAATTAGGAGCAAAAGTGGAACGAGTAAACGATGACGAAAAAGCTGCAGAAAAGAAATTGTCTACTGTTAATTAAAAGGGGAAATAGATATGAGTTCGACACGCTATATTATAGTGACTTTGTTGAAAGTTTTAGTAGTGATTGCGTTAGTGATTATTTTATTTGTTGCCGGAACGATGATCGGTTATGGAGTAATCGGCGGGGGTAATCCAAAAGATGTGTTCAAAGAAGAAATTTGGACTCATATTCTAGACTTTTTTAAGTAGAATGTAAAATCTGATGTTGAAATACATGGGAGAGTTTTAGTAACTAAGCGATTTGGTTAGTTGTTCTTGTAAAGTGCAAGGAGCTTAACGCCGAATCTCTTACTAGTAACTTTTTATCCGAACTGTATATGACTGGAATGTGGCTCGCTGAGTGATGTTCCAGTCATTTTTTGACTATTAAATAAGGAATGTTCTTATACCGAATTTCGATTTCTTGTAAAATTGTCGTAATACTTGAGGTTTTATCGTGTTTTTTGAGGCTATTATCGATGTCAAGGGTTCTAAAAAAAAGAAAATTGCTTATTAAAAATCTTAGGTGTTTTCTAATAAAAAAAACGAAAAGCCCGCTATGATAAGGGGAATAAAGAGAAAAAACTACTTTTTCATGAAAATATTTCCAATGTGACAATTTTGGGAACGCTTTCTCTAAGACTGTAACTTAGCCTTAATTAAATAGTAACCATCGAAGATTCTGCGCATGATATGATGGCTCTCGTACGAATTTTAGGGAGGAACCTATTTAATGAAGAAAAAATGGTTGCCAATTTTATTTATTATATGCTGTTTCATCACTGGATCAGTTATTCCAGTATATGCATCTGAAAACAAAAGTAATGAGATAGAACGTTTGTCTAATGATACAATCGTGTCGGAGCATGCAGCTAAGACATTGTCTAGTTCAATGATCCATTCTTTAGCAGAAGGCAAAGCCTTTCAACTAGTAAAAACCGACATACTTAATAAAGAAAAAGCTAAAATTGAGGCTGAAAAAAAGGAAAAAGCAGCAAAGCAAAAAGCAGAAGCTGAACAAAAGCAAGCTCAAATAGAAAAAGAAAAACGTGAAAATACAAATCCAAGTGGACAAAAACTGATGATGGAAGCGACAGCTTATTCTTGTAATGAAGGCTTTATCGGTGGTGGAAACTTGACCGCTACAGGACAAAATCTTCAGGTTGATCCAATGGCGATCGCTGTTGATCCTACTGTAATTCCCTTAGGTACAAAATTATATGTCGAAGGCTATGGAGAGGCGATTGCCAGTGATACAGGTGGTGCGATCAAAGGAAATATTATTGATCTGCATTTTTCTGATGTATCTCAATGTATTAACTGGGGGAGAAGACAAGTTCAGGTAACGATTTTAAGTTAGTTGAGTCTTCTTATAGTGAAAGAAAAATAAAAACTGGTGAGTAGGATGAAGAAATCCCTATTCATCTTTTTTATTTTGAGTTGAGAAGGCTCAAAATAAAAAGTGTTGTATGTTATAATGAAGATTGATTAATGGAGAAGGAGCGATTGTTATATGAAAGCTATAGTTACTGAAATTGGTGCTCGTGCCTTGGATGAAAAAGAACCGATGATCATACTTTTTGGTGAGAGTGCCACAGAGGGGTTAAAAGAATACTCAGTAATTCAAAAGTTTCAAGAAGAACAACCTTTGGCAATGAAAGAAGGCGATCTACTAAAGGTCGATGAACAAGAATATACTATTGATTATGTAGGACCATTTGCTAATAAAAACTTAAATAGTATTGCTCATGTAACATTAGTTTTTGATGACATTCCTAAAGAGGATGCAATTGTGAATGCGTTGTATCTAACACCTCGATTGCTTCCAACGATCCATGTCGGAACGATTATTGAGTATATATCACGTGGAGTGTGAGTGAATGGGACAAGAGAAAGAAAAAGAGAAACGTTTTTCATGGTTTTGGCGCTGGTTTTTAAACAATCAAATCGTGACATCCTTGTTGATTGTATTACTGATTTTATTGATTTTACTCGTTTTCACAAAGGTGTCCTATTTATTTCAACCTGTTTGGCAATTTATCGGTGTGGTAGGTCTACCATTGATTATGGCTGGGATTTTATATTACTTAATGAATCCTGTTGTTGATTACTTGGAAAAGAAACAAATACCTCGTCTTTGGAGCATCATTGGATTATTTATTATTGTGATTGCTTTGATGATTTGGGGATTGGTTGTGATCGTTCCTAAAATCCAAGAACAAACAATTAGTTTTGGTAATCATTTCCCGCAATATATTGATACGATCGATAAAAAGATGCAGGAAATTTTAAGTGATCCATTCTTCGCACAGTTTCGTAGTCAATTGGAAGATATGGGTGATAAGTTAACTAGCTCGTTAGGAGATATTATTCGTAATATTTCTACATTTACCGTCCAAGGGCTGGGAAGTTTCGTTGGAGCGGTGGCAACGATTGTTGTAGCAATCATCACGATGCCATTTATATTATTTTACCTATTAAAGGATGGGAAACAATTGGCTCCTTATTTGATGAAGTTTTTACCTAATAAAATGCGTCAGCCAACATTGAAAGTATTAGGAGAAGTCAATTCACAAGTTTCTTCTTATATTCGAGGTCAGTTGACAGTGGCTTTTGCAGTTGCTGTGATGTTTATTTTAGGTTTTTCATTTATTGGACTAGACTATGCGATCACTTTAGGGATCACGGCAGGGTTTCTTAATCTGATTCCTTATCTAGGTTCTTTCTTAGCAATGGTTCCAGCTATCTTTTTAGGAATCGTAGGCGGTCCGATTTTATTAGTTAAAGTGCTAGTTGTTTTTGTGATCGAGCAGACGATCGAAGGCCGTGTGATTTCACCACTTGTCTTAGGTAGTCAACTAGATATCCATCCAGTAACAATATTAGTGGTGCTGTTGACCTCTGGAAAGCTTTTTGGTGTAGTAGGTGTCATTTTGGGTATACCAGTGTACGCGGCAGCTAAGGTCATAATTACGCATGTCTTTGAATGGTATAAAGATGTCTCAAGTTTGTATCATGAAGAAGAGGAAATAAATAAATTAGAATAAAATAAAACTGAGGATAAATCTTTTGTTCACATAAAAAAGCTGAAGTAGACAAGATGGTCTGCTCCAGCTTTTTGTATTCTTAAAATGTTTTCCCTAATGTTGTTGCTTGATCCATTGCAGCGTCCAATAATTCTTCCGCTTTTTCTGGGTGGTGATCGATGCCTTCGATAAACAATTGATCGACTTCAGCAACACCGATAAAATTCAAGATTCCTTTGACATATTGAGAAGCGAAATCTTGTCCTTCATAAAAGCCGCCATTTGATTGGATATGCAATGCTTTTTTACCACTAGTCAAAGGTTTAGGACCTTCTTCAGTATATTTAAATGTTTTTCCTGCTACGTTGATTGTATCAACCCATGCTTTTAAACGAGTTGGAACATTTAAATTCCATAAAGCATTGGCAATAACAACTTTGTCAGCTCCTAGGAATTGATCTGTTAATTCATTGAAACGGGCAACCTTTGTTTGTTGGCTTTCATTTAAGGCAGTAAATTCAGTGCCTGTGCGTAAAGCTCCCCAACCAGAAAGTAATTCTTCATCGATTTCTGGAACAAAATCAGCGTAAACATCAAGTACATCGATCTCATCAGCTGGATTTTGTGTTTGGTAACTTTCTAAAAAGGTTTCTAATGCACGGACAGAACGAGATTCTTCTTTAGTAAGTGGGTGTGCTTTAATAACAAGTAATTTTGACATGTAAAGTCTCCTTCGAATACCTAAGTATGATTATTTATAAACAAAAACTATTTTACTAATAAAAAGTAAGAAAATCAAGTTTTTGCTTAAATTCTATAAAAAAAGTGAGTGAGACATAACTCTTTGAGTCATATCCACTCACGTGAAATCCAGATAAACAGCGGAAGCAGAATTAATCCCTACCTTGCGCCCAGTAGCCTCTTTTTCTTATTAAGAAGCAATAGAAATGTGCTGCATGCCACCAATTACGTGCACAGCATGGAAGCCTTTAGAAGCCATGAATGAGGCAATAATTTCAGAACGGCGCCCACCATAGCTAATGATATGATAGGTTTTCTCTTTATTTAGCTGTTTTAACATGTTTGGTAAAACAGTTGCTGGTAGTGATATCGAATGTGCTAAGTGTCCTTGCAAAAAACTTTCAGTTTCACGAATATCGATGACATTAAGGTCATTATTAGTATACAAAGCTTCAAAATCAGGAGTGGAGATTGATTCAAACATGTACCTCATCCTTTAAACATATATATTTTTACTACGGGATAGATTGTAACTCTTTTATAGAAGGTTTGCAATTAGTCTTTTACATTTCTTAATAGTTGTCTAAAGGCTACAATTCAAATTTCTCTTTGAAAAGGGTTGCAAATGAAATAGAAAGATGTTATGATAAGCGTGTAATAAGGATTGTTACTGTTCGGCAGGCAAAACCTGAATCTTCCATAGCATTTTGTTTGGGTGGATTCTAGGTTTTTTTCATTTGTATTTGTAAAAGTGAGGTTCATTATGTATATTGAAAAAATTTTAAACAACAATGTCGTCATGACAAAAAATGAATCAGGTGAAGAAATCGTCTGTATGGGCCGAGGACTAGCATTTCAAAAAAAATCGGTGATGTAATCGATCCAACATTTATTGAAAAAGAGTTTGTTTTGAAAGATTCTGTTACTTCAGGACAATTCCAGCAGCTGTTTGCGGATATTCCATTAGAAGAAGTAGAGATCGTTAAAAGAATCGTGGATATGGCTGAAGAAGAATTAGGGATCGAGCTTTCCTCTAATATTTACTTAACGTTGACAGATCACGTACACTACGCCATCATGAGAGCTAAAGAAGGTCTCGAGATGCCAAATCCATTAATGTTTGAAACAAAGAAGTTTTATCCTAAAGAATTTGCTATCGCTAAAAAAGGCGTAGCATTGATCAAGGAAAAACTGGATATTGATTTTTCAGAAAGTGAAGCGGGTTTTATTGCTTTTCATATCGTAAATAGTGAGCAGGCAAATGGCAACATGGAAGTGACCATGTCAGCTACTGAAATGGTAAGAGATATTTTAACCATCATTAGTCGGTATTTCGGTAAACCATTTGATGAAGATTCGTTGAATTATCAAAGAATCGTGACGCACTTACAGTATTTTGCTCAGCGTTATCTACAAAATGAAGCACATGATGAAGAAGATGACTTTCTTTATGAGTTGATTCAAAGCAAATATCCAAAAGCATTTCAATCAGTACAAAGAATCAATGATTATTTAGTAAAAAAATATCAAAAACCGATTGATAAAGCAGAGCAAATTTATTTGACTATTCATATCCAGCGAGTAACTGGAGAGAAAAAGGCATAGTAATTATTTTATTAAAAATTTAATTTCAATCGAAGCGGATTGTTACTGTTTAGCAGGCAAAACCTAGATTGAAAAAACAAACGATTGATCTATATTTATGTTTTATTAAGTATAGTAAAATCATTGTTTTTTCAGTTTAGGTTTTTTTATATAAAAAATTGAGGAAAAGAGGCATATAAAATGAGTAAAAATCAAGAAATCGCTGAGCGCGTCTTAACGCTAGTCGGCGGAGAAGAAAATGTTAATAGTGTAGTTCATTGTGCAACTCGCTTACGTTTCAAATTGAAAGATGAGGAAAAAGCGGATACTGATAAACTAAATCAAGATCCAGATGTGATTCAAGTAGTCCGAAGCGGCGGTCAGTATCAAGTTGTAATCGGCAGCCATGTTAGTGATGTATACAAAGAATTGATGGCCCACAGTGGTTTGGGTGATGATGATTCGGAAAAAGAGGAAGGGCCTAAAGGAAACATTTTTAATCAATTGATCGATATTATTTCTTCTATATTTACACCTTTCCTAGGTGCGATGGCTGGAGCTGGAGTACTAAAAGGATTTCTTTCATTAGCACTTGCGTTAAACTGGGTAGCAGAAACTGATGGTATTTATATAGTAATGTTTGCAATTGCAGATGGAATATTTACTTATTTACCAATTCTATTAGCTTTCACTGCAGCTAAGAAGTTTAAGACTAATCAATTTTTAGCAGTCTGTTTGGCTATGGCATTAGTGCATCCAAGCATCAATGCTTTAGGTGGGGAAACATTAAGCTTTTTAGGATTACCTGTGATTATTGGTCAAATGGGCTATGTATCATCTGTGATACCAATTATTTTAGCTGTCTATGTTCAAAGTTACGTTGAAAGATTCTTCAAGAAAATTGTTCCGTCATTCTTACAAATTATTTTTGTTCCACTTGGTGTATTTCTAATCATGGCACCAGTTACATTTATTGCCATTGGTCCTATCGGAACTGTTATTGGAGATTTCCTTGGTAAGGGGTATAATGGAATTTATGGTTTTAGTCCACTACTTGCAGGTGCAGTAATGGGTGGATTATGGCAGGTATTCGTAATGTTTGGTATGCATTGGGGATTTGTCCCGATCATGATGGTGAATCTATCACCAGCTGGTGGTGGTGTGGATACATTGATGCCATTATTGATTCCGGCAGTTCTTGCACAAGGTGGAGCTGCGTTAGCAGTATTCTTTATGACAAAAAATGTTAAATTAAAAGGGTTAGCGTTATCTTCAACAATTACTTCATTATTTGGAATTACTGAACCAGCAGTTTATGGGGTAACATTGCCATTAAAAAGACCATTTATTGCTGCATGTATCGGTGGTGCGATAGGCTCAGCTTTTGTAGGGTTTAGTCAAGTAAAGAACTACTCATTTGGGTTAGCCACTTTGTTTAGTTTACCTGGTTTTATTCCAAAAGATACACAAAGTATGGCTGGTGTTATTGCAGCCGTAATTGGAATTATTGTTGCTTTTGTTGTCGCTTTTATTTTGACTTTTGTACTCAAGTTTAAAGATCAAACAGAAGCAAGTAGTGAAACAGTTATAGAAGATAACTCAGGTGTACAAAATAGCAACAAAAAAGATAGAGTTGTTTTAAAAAGCCCGATTACTGGAACTATTGTTCCTTTAGACAAAGTAGAAGATCAAGTTTTTTCATCAGGTGCTTTAGGTAAAGGGATTGCAATCGAACCAACAGTAGGTGAACTTTATGCTCCAGCTAATGGAGAAATCACAACATTATTTCCAACAGGACATGCCGTTGGTATTACAACAGAAGATGGTGCTGAAGTGTTGATGCACATTGGAATGGATACTGTTGAGATGGATGGTGACGGCTTCGAGATTTTAGTGAAACAAGGCGATAAAGTCAAACAAGGTGATCTGTTAGTTAAATTTGATATTGAAAAAATCAAAGCAGCGGGACATCCAATTGTCACTCCTGTAGTTGTAACAAACAGCGGAGACTATTTGGACGTATTGGATATGGACCAAACAGACGTTTTACATGGAGAAGATTTTTTAGCGCTTGTACGCTAAACGATAGAAGAGTTTTATTGTTTTAAAGTTACCCAGCTAAGTTGGCTGGCAATGTGAGTTGTTTCGAGCTTGTCAACTCCTAAATACTTTAGCACTTAGGAGTTGAAGAGTTCCGGAAAATGCCAGCCATCTACGCTTTTAGAATAAGGAGGAATAGATATGTCAACTAAAACAACAGTATTTCCAGATGGATTCTTATGGGGCGGCGCTACTGCAGCCAATCAACTAGAAGGAGCTTACCGTTCAGATGGCAAAGGCTTATCTGTAGCTGATGCAATGCCAGGAGGGAAACAACGGTTTCAAATTTTAGGTAGCGATACGTTCAATTGGGAAATTGATGAGGATAAATTCATTTATCCAAACCATCGTGGAATCGATCATTATCATCGTTTTAAAGAAGACATTGCTCTTTTCGCAAAAATGGGCTTCAAATGCTACCGCTTTTCAATTGCTTGGGCTAGAATTTTCCCTAAAGGCGATGAATCAACGCCAAATGAAGCTGGATTAAAGTTTTATGATCAAGTGATCGATGAGTGTTTGAAACATGGAATCGAACCTGTCATCACGATTTCTCACTATGAGATGCCGTTACATTTAGCTAAAGAATACGGTGGTTGGAAAAATCGTAAAATGATCGATTTCTTTGAAAACTATGCAACAGTTGTTTTAACGCGTTATGGCAAAAAAGTGAAATATTGGATGACCTTCAACGAAATCAATTCTGCGTTTCATTTCCCAGCGCTAAGCCAAGGAATGGTCAAAGCGACTGGAGCGGGCGATTATCAAAACGTTTTCCAAGCATGGCACAATCAATTTGTAGCAAGTGCTAAAGCTGTTAAAATCGGTCATGAAATCAATCCGGATATGCAAATTGGCTGTATGATCATTTACGCAACAACATACAGTATCGATGCAAATCCAATCAATCAAATGGCAACTCTTGCTCAAAATCAAGAATTCAATTTCTACTGTACAGATGCGCAAGTTCGGGGCGAGTATCCAGCGTATCAACAACGCATGTTTGAAAAATATGGTGTGTCTGAATTAGAAATCGGTGACGATGATTTAGAGTTGATGAAAAAATATGCAGTTGATTACATTGGATTTAGTTATTATATGTCTTCTGCAGTCAATGAAACGGCTGAAGAAGAAGATACAGTAGTTGGAAACTTACTAGGTGGCGTACGGAATCCATTCTTAGAAGCAAGTGAATGGGGCTGGCAGATCGATCCTGAAGGGCTGAGAATTGCTTTGAATGAATTATATGATCGTTATCAAAAACCGTTATTCATTGTTGAAAATGGCTTAGGTGCGATTGATAAAGTAGATGAAAACTTTTATGTAGAAGATGATTACCGTATTGATTATTTACGCCGTCATATTGAAGCCATGTCAGATGCAATTAAAGATGGCGTCGATTTAATGGGCTATACGCCATGGGGCTGTATCGATTTGGTGAGTGCTTCAACTGGTGAAATGAGTAAACGATATGGTTTTATCTATGTTGATCTAGATGATAACGGTGAAGGGACCATGAATCGTTATGAGAAAAAATCATTCAATTGGTATAAACAAGTGATTGAAACAAATGGACAAGTGTTGAATTAGAAATTAAACTAGAGTTATAAAACAGACTTACTCTGTTTTATAACTCTTTTATTTTATTAAAGCTATTCATTTATTATTGTGTAATAAATTTATAAGGGGGAAAGACTAGTGGAAAGAAAAAAACTAAAGCATCCATTCTTTGTTATTATCGGTCCTAGTGGTTCAGGAAAAACGAGAGTGGCAGAAGCCGCTTTCCCAGCAGAGTACAAGGTGATATCTCATACAACTCGTCCCATTCGAAAGGAAGAAGTAGATGGTGTAGATTATTATTTTGAAACGAAAGAAGGGTTTCAACGCTTATTAAGCACAGATGCTTGGCAGAATATGACACGTATCATGGAAATCAATACGGTGTAGGGATAGCAGAGTTGATTCAAAAAACGACGAATCATTATGCTTATGATGTTTTGACGATCAAGGGATTCCAAAAAATCGAACAACAATTTGGAGATATGATAATTCCAATTTTCTTAGAAGTATCTAAAAAAAATGTATTATCAAGATTACAGAAGAGAGAAATGGATAGTTCACTTATAAAACAACGTGGTGCATTATACGATCAAGAATCACAGAATAAAAACAAAGTAATCACTTACCCCAACCACTATATAATCAATGCCAATCAACCCTTTGAACAAGTGGTGAAAGAAGTGAAGCAAATAGTACATGTGAAAGGGTGACTGGGACATAACTCTATGAGCTACATCTTAGTCAGTTGGCATCCAAATAAACGGTGGGAGCAGATACGATCCCTATACTACATGACCTTTTCAACCTCATTCATTTCTATGCCTGAAACAGGCTAGAGTTGCTAGAACCCACAAAGAGTGTAGTGATTCGATGATGAGTGTACCTCCTTGGTTTTTTGTGGTTAAGACTTCTGTCTCAAACTCATTGTATAAAATGTTTGGAAGAAAACCTTCTTTCCCATTGTCTTTTTCTTTTAAAGTGATATAATGACACAGTGTCATATGACGCTGTGTCATATCGAGAAAGGGATGGAATACATGCCAAAAAAACGTTTTTTCATTTAACTAAAGAGAAGCAACAACGCCTATTGAATGCGGCTTCCATTGAATTTTCTAGAGCAACTTTGGGTGAAGCCTCAATTGCCAATATCGTGAACCTTGCTGAGATACCCAGAGGGAGCTTTTATCAGTACTTCGAAGATAAAGAAGATCTATATTACTACTATTTTGATGTTTTAAGACAAGATAGTAAAAAGGATATTGAAAAATATATTAAAGAAGCCAATGGCGATCTGTTTGAGGGAATGGTCCTATATTTTCCGAAATTGATTTTGGAAGCATTGACTGGAGAGCACGCATCATTTTATCATAATCTTTTTATGAAGATGGATTATCAAACAACTAACCGAATTTCTCCACAGTTCACTACGATCGATCAAAAAGGTGAACGCTGCCAAAAAAAACGTCATGGTCATAAAATTTATACATCAATTGATCTTACTAAATTGAATATTCAGGATGAACAGGAATTTAAAATGTTGATGCAAATGCTTATGAATACCGTTTATTCTTCAATTATAGAAGGCTACTATAAACTTAAAGAAAATCCTGATTATGAGATAGAGCAAACCGTTGAAAATTTTAAAACCAAATTAAATTGGTTGAAAGAAGGTGTTTCTAAATAATAAGCAGATAAAAAAGTAATTTTTCTAATTGAAATTTGGTAGAGTCAAAAGCTATAGTTCGATCAGATTAAAATAGCATTGTTAAATAAATCACATATTTTTGCTTAAAAAAGCAGAATTTTCATACAATTACAAAAATGTAAGTTGTATGATGCAATGAATAATGGTTAAATATAGAGTAAGGTAACTTTGTTTTCGAAAAGATATAATTTTATGGGATAAAAAGGGAGATGAGGAGAAGAATTATGAAAAAAAGAACAATGGTCATTGTAGGTATAGTTGTAGTGGTATTGATCGGCATCTTTGTTCTTCCAAGTTTATTTGGAGGAAATCAAGAGGCAGGACCTGAAAAGAAGACTGCAGCAGAAGACTTGGGAATCGAATACTTTGAAGTTCCTGATATTGAACAGGTATACATCAATGGTGTTGTACAACCTGAACAAGCAGAATCTTTTTCAAAAGATACTAAAATGACAAGCACACCTGAAATCAAAGTGAACAATGGGGATGTTGTCGAACCAGAGACAGAATTATTTACTTATGAAGATAAAGAAATAACCAAAGAAATCGAAGCACAGAATAATACTTTAAGCAAATTAGCGACAAAAAAACAAAATATCTATAAAAAATGGAACCGAGCAATCGATACCTTTAATAAGACAAAAGAAGAAGAACGAAGCACGTCAGGTGCTGCAATTGATGAACAGCATCAAGCGGAAGTTGATAGCGTAGATGAAGAAATTCTCTTTTCGAATGAAACGATTGCTGATTTATCATCGAAACAATTTATTTCAACCAAAGCAAAGTTCAAAGGTCGAGTTTCGATCCCAGAGGTGAAAGATGAGAATGCACCTGTTCTTCGTTTAACATCAGATGGTTTGTATGTTGCAGGGAAAGTAAACGAAAAAGATTTAATGAAAATTGCTGTGGACCAAAAAGCCAACCTTTCAGTCGTTTCAAGTGGAACAACTGTAACGGGTAAGATTTCATATATCGATGACAATCCGCCAGAAGCACAAGCCAATCAAAATCAAAGTGAAAGCAGTAACGCTGATGGATCAATGTCTAATTATAATGTGAAATTAACACTTGATAGTTTGGACGGTATCAAGAATGGCTACCATATGCAGGCAACGATCAATTTAGGAGATAGTAAACCAATAGAAGTTCCTAAAAAGGCAATCCATGATCAAGATGGCAAAAAATATGTATTAGTCAATGACTTTGGCTCCGTGATTCGCCGTGATATTCAAGTCGGCGAAGAAAAAGGTGAAAATACAGTTGTTAATTCAGGTTTGGAGTCGGCTGATCGAATCATCGTTTCCTCTAAAAAGGAAGTTAAAGAAGGAGACTTGATCGGAGAAGAAAACTCAGAATCAGGAGAAGCAGCCCCAACAGCAGCTAAAGAATAGGAGGAGCATATATGATGCAAGAAGAACAAAGCCCGCGACCTCTCATTCAGATGCAAGCTATCAATAAATATTTTCCTGTTGGGAAAGAAAAATTGCAAGTATTAAAATCATTGGATTTGACGATCAATGAAGGCGAATTTATTATGATCATGGGAAAATCAGGGAGTGGAAAAACGACCTTGATGAATATCATTGGTTTTTTAGATCGTGTTTCTGATGGCAATTATCTTTTTAAAGGGGAAGATGTTTCTAAACTTTCGGAGAATAAAAAATCTGAGTTTCGAAATGAATATCTTGGTTTTATTTTTCAACAATTCTTTTTGATTAATTCACTGAATGTCAGTCAGAATGTGCAACTGCCTTGTGTTTATGAAGGAAAGAAAAGTAATGAAGAAAAACGTAAAATTGCTGAAAAATATTTAGAGTTGGTTGGGTTAGGCGCAAAAACAAAAGCAAAAGTAAATGAACTATCTGGTGGGCAACAACAGCGGGTAGCAATTGCTCGTTCGCTCGTCAATGATCCACTTTTAATCATGGCAGATGAACCGACAGGTGCACTAGATAGTGAAACAGGCATTGAAATCATGGAACTATTGACAGAGTTGAACCGGCAAGGTAAAACAATCGTGATGGTGACGCATGATGGAGACATGAAAAAATATGCGACTCGAGTGATTCATATGAAGGATGGCCGTTTCCTTGAAGAAGAGGTGATTCGATGATCTCAAATCTATTAATAAGTACATTATTGAGCTTACGAGCACACAAACTGCGAGTCTTTTTGACGATGATCGGGATCATTATCGGGATTGCTTCTGTTGTGACAATTTCAACACTGGGTGAAGGCATGAAAAAGCAAGTAATGTCTGCAACGAGTGCGATGAACACAGGTGTTGTCAAATTGCATTATACGATGCAAGATGAAAGTGCATCTGGGATGATGTCGTATGAAGAACCAGATTATAGTTTTTCCAGAGTTGATATGAAAAAAGTTAGAGATATTGACGGCGTAGAATCGATTTATCCTCAATATGGTGATGGCACGATGGGTGATAATTTAACGACTCAATTGGATTATTTTGGTGCTAAAGCCAATTTGATGGTTACCTCTAATCGAGGGCAGAACAAAATTAAATATGGTCGGGATTTTGATGATCGAGATATCAATAAAGATGTGATTATTTTAAATCATGATACGTTTGACATGAGTTTAAAGATGGATGATCCTGGTGAATTGATTGGAAAAGCTGTTTCGATCAACGGGTATATGTACAAAGTCATTGGGATTTTAGAGCCGTTTAATTATGAAGCATTGGATAATTCTGAAGCCATGTCTTTAGACTGGAATATTGTGTATAGTAGCTTTGTTTCAAGAAGTTCATACAATAAATTAGCCTCTTCGAAGTCGATCAGCGGAATCAATTTCAAACTGAAAGAAGGCACCGATAAGCAAGCGGTTATTGCCCAAGCGGTTGCTATTTTAACTGAAAATCACCCAGATGTTAAAGGGATTTTCAAAGAAAATGACCAAGAGCAAAAGAGCCAGCAGCAAATGGAAGAAGCTATTGGGGGCATGACAATGTTCTTGATGGCAGTCACCGCAATTTCTCTTTTAGTTGGTGGGATTGGTGTAATGAATATCATGTATGTTTCAGTTACAGAAAGAAAACGTGAAATTGGAATCCGTAGAGCAATCGGTGCGAAACCAAGGATGATTTTGCTGCAATTTCTTTTGGAAGCATCGTTTATTACTTTGCTAGGAGGATTAATCGGAGTTGGACTAGGGTATCTCCTATCCACCTTAGTTGGCAGTTTTGTAGATATTGTTCCAGTCATGACGCCATCGATTTTTGCTATATCAACAGTGGTATCGATCCTTACAGGCGTGGTATTCGGAATCATCCCAGCAATCAGTGCGTCAAGAATGGATCCAATCAAAGCAATTTACAATTAATTAGCAATAAAAGATGTTTGAATTAACTATTCAGCATCTTTTTTATTATTATGTCGCATCTATTTTAATTAAATAAATTCGTTTAAGTTTAGTAACGATCAAATCTAATTTGCAAAAAGTCTTATTATTTTTTGATTGGTATAGGTAGGGAAAATGTCATTTTCTCAAAAATTTCTGATATTTGTTGTTTTTTTGAAAAGAGCATTTACTTGCTGAAATCACTAGAGATGTTTAGAATAAATGTAGGGTGACATTCGGAGGGGGAAGACGAATGGAAAAGTTTCAATTATCAGAAGATGTATACGTGAAAACGGTTGCGCTTCGCATAAAAGATGTTGAGAAAATGGTTAGTTTTTATAAAAATGTGTTGGGATTTGTTTTGAAACTAGAAGAGAATAATTTATCTATCTTTGGCTCTCAAGAAAAAGATAGTCGATTATTGATATTAGAAGAAGTGGATTCTGAAGATGATCAAATGAATGTTTCTGATAAAGCTGTCTGCTTTTCTTTGCTGATTCCAACAGAAGAAGAGTTTGGCAGCCTTTTGAGAAGAATTACGACACATAATTATCCAATTAGTCGAGCAATACAAACAAAGCAACGAAAAAGTGTATTTTTAGAAGATCCAGAAGGAAATGAATTAGAGGTTAGTTATCAAAGCGCAAAAGTACAATTAAAAGAAAGCGCTGAAATACTTGATATACAACCCTTGATCCAGAAAAGTAACGTCTTATATTCTAGTCTTTCTGCTGGAGTACGCTTTGATCGAATAAAATTGAACGTAATAGATAAACTAGAGCATCATTCTTTTTATCAAAATATTTTGGGCATGACTCCTGAAAATAAATTATCTGATACGCTATCAATGAATGATGGGAATTTTTGGATTCATTTAGACGATTCAGTAAAGGATAGTACAAAAAACGATTCTGTCGAATCATTGGGTTTGGATTTTTTTGTCTTGACCTTAAATCATGAAGCGGAAATGAAGAAGTTAAAAAGACATTTAGAAGATCAGCAGCAAGAATTTTTTGTGGATAAAAAATTAACGATTTTAACGATCTATGATCCTAGTGAGATCGAATGGTGGTTCGTTAGAAGTTAAAGCAATAAAATAGTTTGAAAAGTAACGAGGTAGGCAATCTATGTATGAAAAAACAAAGGAAAAAATCAAAGAATTGATGAATCAAGAAGTCTTCGTTGGCACTAGTTTTTCATTTATGGCAAACGAAAAATCCGAGGATCATATTTGGGGAAATGCCCAAATATTGCCAACAGTTGAGCCATTGGAGCATTCGTTACTTTTTGATGTAGCATCGTTAACTAAAGTTGTTTGCACGACAACCGTGGTCTTACAATTAATAGATGCAAAAATGATCAACATAGATGTTCCCTTCAAAAATTACTATTCAGTTTTTGAAGATGAAAAAATAACGATTCGTCATCTTTTGACACATACAGCCGATATTCAGAGTTATATTGAAAATCGAGATAAATTATCAAAAGAAGAATTGAAAGCTGCCTATAATCAGGTCTGCTCTGGCAAAAATTTAGGCAAAAAGGTTGCCTATACAGATACCGGAACAATTTTACTTGGGTTTATGCTGGAAGAATTATTAGGCAAAGCAGTTATTGAAATTTTTAAAGAGCGTGTTTTACAGCCTTTAAATATGACTGAAAGTCTTTTTTTACCTACAGATGTTTCCAAAACTGTGCCAACTGAAAATCATCCTGATCGAGGCCTGATTCGCGGACAAACACATGATCCAAAAGCGTTTGTTTTAGCTGAGCATGCTGGAAATGCGGGACTGTTCACTAATTTGACTGATCTCAAAAAATTTACAGCAATGTATTTGAATGAAGGTATGTCTCAGACAACTCGAGTATTAGAAAAAAAGACAATTCGCTCATTATTAGACGATCAAACACCTAATCACAAAGGACATCGCTCTTTAGGCTGGGATTTGAAAGAGGACATGTCTGGGCGCTCGATTTTATTTCATACGGGCTATACTGGGACTTTTTTATTGATCGATCCTGAGGAGAAGGAAGGATTTGTCTTTCTTTCTAATCGCGTTCATCCAGTAGATAAGAGAGGGGAATACATCGAAAAAAGAGATGAGCTTATTGACATTTATTTAAAAGAAAAAAGAACAAACAAAGATGAATCGCTTTCTTTTTAGTGGTATAATTGACGAGTATAAATGGAAGGGAGTCTCTAAACTATGCAGCAACCTTTATTTTTAAAACCTGTGTTCCAAGAAAAAATTTGGGGTGGAGATCGTTTACACACTGTATTCGGTTTTGATCTACCAAGTAATAAGATTGGGGAAGATTGGGCAATCAGTGCGCATCCTCATGGGGTAAGTACAGTGGAGAATGGTGAATTTTCTGGACAAAAACTAGATGAGCTTTGGACGAATCATCGTGAACTATTTGGTAATGCCAAAGGAGATGTTTTTCCTTTGTTGACCAAGATTTTAGATGCTGAAGATGATTTATCTGTCCAAGTACATCCTGATGATACGTATGGTTTGGCTCATGAAGGCGAACTTGGGAAAACAGAATGTTGGTACATTATTGATGCTGAACCAGGCTCAACGATTATTTACGGACATAATGCTAAGAGCCGAGAAGAGCTTGAAGCAATGATCAAAGAAGAGCGGTGGGATGACTTACTTAAGAAAGTGCCTGTTAAAAAAGGAGACTTTTTCTATGTACCAAGTGGGACGATCCATGCGATCGGTAAAGGAATCATGATTTTGGAAACACAGCAAAGTAGTGACACTACGTATCGTGTATATGATTATGACAGAAAAGACGATCAAGGAAATGCAAGAGAACTGCATATTCAACAATCAGTGGACGTAACAACAGTTCCAGCGAAAGATGCGCAATTATCGGTCCAACAACAAAATCAAGGACAATCAAGTATCATTACGTATTTGAAAACGCCTTTTTTCAATGTATACGAATGGCAAGTCAAAGGTGTATTGAACTTAAAGAAAAATGCCCCTTATACATTGGCAACAGTTATTGATGGTGTTGGTCGTTTGATTATTGAGGATATAGATACAGTCAAAACTGAAAGCTATGAATTGACAAAAGGAACAAGCTTTATTTTGCCGACTGATATTGCAAAATGGCGTGTTGAAGGAGATCTGACGATTATCGCTTCCGAACCAGGAATCGATGCATAACGTTTAAAATGTAAAAAAGTGCTAGGAAACTTTTCCTAACACTTTTTTCGTTTATTCAACTGTCTGCATTTGTTGAGGTACATTGAAAGGTTCATTGTATTTTTTCTCTAAAGCTGTTTTGATCAATCGAATCGCTAGATTTTCGTTACGAGCAAGAATTGGTCCGTGGAAATAAGAACCAAAGACATTTTTATAGATCACGCCTTCAGAACCGTCTTCACTATTATTCCCTTTTCCTTTGACGACTTTGCCTAAAGGACGTTCTCCTTTACCTAAAAATGTTCGGCCATTGTGATTTTCAAAGCCATAATAGGTTTCATTAAATTCTTCATTATGAATCACGATATCACCAATATAACGGTTATCCTCTTGACTTAATGTGTAGTGATCTAAAGCACCGATCCCATGAATTTTTTCGCCTTTAGCTCCCATATAATAATGACCTAGCAATTGATATCCACCACATATCGCTAGCATGACACCGTCATTTTCAATATATTCAGTTAAGGATTCTTTTTTCGTTTGGATATCGTCTGAAATAATCAGCTGTTCAAAATCTTGACCTCCGCCAACAAACACTAGATCATATTTATTGGGGTCAAATGGTTCATAAATACTAATAATTTCAGAACGGAAAGTCACATTCATTTTTTCAGCAAGGTATTTTAGCATCAGTAAATTGCCATTATCACCATAAGTGTTCAGTAAATTTCCATATAAATGACACACAACTAATTCTTTAGGCATTGTTCTTTACCTCATTCCTAATTTATCTTTTTTCGAAAGGTTAGCTCTTAATATAACCTTGTGCAGCTAATGATTTACGCAATTGTAAAACAGCTGTATACGTAGCTAGAATATAAACATGCTCTGTCGGCAATTCTTTGATTGCTGTGATCACATCATCTAGATTTGGGATTTCTTTTAATTTATCTTCAGAAATTCCTGCCACTTTCAAACGCAAAGCCATGTCTTGATGACGGTCACCGCCAGCGATAACTTCTGGAATATCCATCTGAGCAAAAGCCTCATGATTTCCATCCCAAATCCAACTAACGTCGATACCATCCGCATAATTCGCGTTTAATAAAGAAACAAGTGAGAAAGAGTAAGGAGCAAGAGCCATCATATCAATGACCTGATTTAAGCCAACAGGATTTTTGACTAGGATTAACGTGCATAATTTGCCTTCGATATTGATCGTTTCTTGGCGGCCAAAGACTTTTTCATCGTAGCTTAGCCCAGCTCTGATTTTCTCAGGGGAAACGCCGTAATGTTCAGCAACAGAAGTCGCAGCCAAAGCGTTATATACATTATACATACCGCCAACGGCGATGCTATATTCCGCACCATCGATCACGAAATCAGCAGAGGTGTTGTCCATTGCAACCATTTCTGTTAATTGAACATCTAGTTCAGGACGATGGAACCCACAGTTAGGGCAGTAGTATTTACCAAGATTAGCATATGTGATCATTTTATAATGTAAAATATGATGACACTCTGGCAAAGTAAGCCATCTGTATTGTAATGAGCCATTTGCTCTTCATCAGGTTTGTGATTAAAACCATAATATTTTCTTGGATTGACCGTTTCAACTGAGTTGAAAATCGGTGAGTCACCATTGCAAAGAATCGGTGCATTAGGTGCAGCAGCAGCTCCGTCAACGATCAGTTTGTATGTGGTGTAAATTTCACCGTAGCGATCCATTTGATCGCGGAAAATATTGGTAAATAAAAATAATTTTGGTTCAATATATTTTGTAACACGGCTCAAACTCGCTTCATCGATTTCTAAAACTGCAAATTTCTTTTTGGTTCCTTTATTTTTAGCAGATAAGAAGGTTGAAACGATCCCTTGCTCCATATTCGCGCCAGTAGGGTTAGTCAATACGTGATCAAATTCTTGTCTTAAAATATTTACCGTTAGAGCTGTCGTCAATGTCTTTCCATTGGTACCAGTGACAACGACGATTTCATAATCTTTCGCTAAGGTATCCAAAATTTTTGGATCGATTTTTAATGCTAATTTTCCAGGGTAACTACTACCACCTTTGAAGAAAGTTTGTAATACCCATTGAGAAGTTTTTCCAGCAGCTATTGCTACATGACTTCGGATTCCCATAAAGTGCCCTCCAATTTATATCAACTATCGTTATAGAACTCAATAATAAACTCAATCTATAATACCACAATTGAAAAAAAAAATTAATTCCTTTTACTCTTTCTTACTATATTACGATTGAAAAATATAAATAAGAAAAAGCAGACAGCCATGTTCTGACTGAACACAGCTGTCTATAAAGTGTATATTGTTACTTCGCATCAATATAACTATATAAAGTATACTTAGAAATATTGAAAAAACTAGCAACTTTATCGCCTGATTTTGTCACAAGAAATGCACCTTTGCTGTTTAAAAATTGAATACATTTGATTTTATCATCTTTTGTCATCAAAGGAACTGGTTTTCCAACTAGTTTAACTGATTCTTCGATCAAATCATCTAATAGTTCATTGATGTCTTGAGGAATGTAGTCAGGTTCTTTATCATCTTCTTGTTCATCAATGGAAACAAGTGATTTTAGTGTTGATTCAGCAGCTATCAGCGCTGTAATATCATAATTAATTGCAAAAATACCATCTAAGCTACCTGATTTATCTTTGAAATAAACCGTGCTCGATTTTAAAATTCGACCATCATGTGTTCTAGTTAAATAATTAACGTGGTCAATCAAATCAGCAGGATCCTTTTTTAATGCTTCCAAAACTACTTGCGAAGGTCCATCGCCAAGTTGACGAGAAGAAACATGACCGTTTTCAATAGAGACGATCGTATTGTTTACATTATTTTCATTGATCTTATGAATAACAATTTCGCAATTATCACCGAATTGACCAGCTAGAGCTTTTGCAACTTGTGTCAGAAAGTTAAGTTTTTCATCTGAGAGCATAGTGTCACTCCTTTCTATAAGAAAATATATCAAAATTTGATTATGGGTTTTTATGTTTGTTTGTTCTAATTATGCTTGAGAAGCAATAGCGGATTGATAAAAAATGTACTATTCACAACTATCCCGTGTGTAATGATATCATGCGGTAAATCATAATACAAGACAATGGGCATGTTGCACTAAAAATATTTTTAGGTAGCATTGTTTTTTTTTAGGTTAAGTGGTATAATTTACTCGAGATAAGGGAAATAGTTCATCACGAGTACGATTGCAAGCGCTTTTTTATATACTTCTAGAAAGATAAAGAATGTGCAGCTTAACTACTTGTTTATTCGTGAATGTTTGAACTATCTAACTTGTAAGCGATTTCTTTTGGTGGTAATTAAAATGAAACTATAGGAGGGCAATAATGTTATTAATAGGAAATGGACGGCTAATCACAAGAGATAAGGAAGGAACATTTTTTGATAATGGCTGTGTAGCAATTGAAGGACAGAAGATAAAAGCAGTCGGGGCAACGACAGATTTACAAAAAGAATTTCCAGAAGCCGAATTTATCGATGCTAAAGGCGGCGTGATCATGCCTGGTTTTATCAATATGCACAATCATATCTACAGTACTTTTGCCAGAGGCTTAACTATCAATGGGTATCATCCTAAAAATTTTATGGATATTTTGGAAGGACAATGGTGGCGTATCGATAGAACACTGAATTTAGAAGACTCTTATCACAGCGCAAAAATTGCGTACTTAGATAGCATCAAAAATGGTGTTACGACAGTCTTCGATCATCACGCTAGTTACGGTGCAATTGAAGGCAGCTTGACTCAATTGTCCAATGCAGCAACTGAATTAGGGGTTCGTACTTGTTTATGTTATGAAGTTTCAGATAGAGATGGCCAAGAGAAAATGAAAGCAGCTGTAAAAGAAAATGCTGATTTTATTAAAACAAGTGCTGCGCGAACAGATGATATGCAAAAGGCGATGATGGGAATGCATGCAGCGTTCACTTTATCGGATAAATCGTTAGAACATTGTGCAGCAAATACCCCAGAAGGTGTTGGCTATCACATCCATATCGCAGAAGATATCGCTGATGTGTATGATTCACTAGCAAAATATGGCAAACCTATCGTAAATCGCTTGTACGATTTAGGTATTTTAGGTAAACAAACGATGGCAGGACATTGTATCCATATCAATCCTCACGAAATGGAGCTGTTGAGGGACACAGATACAATGGTCGTAACAAATCCAGAATCAAATATGGGAAATGCCGTGGGATGTCCCCCAGCGATGCGCATGCTAAATGAGTATGGGATTTTAATGGGACTCGGGACAGATGGTTATACCAACGATGTAACAGAATCGTATAAAGTTGGCAATATCATTCACAAACATCATCTAGCAGATCCAAATGCGGCTTGGGCAGAAATTCCGCAAATGTTGTTCAATAATAATCCACAAATGGCCAATCGCTATTTTGAAAAAAAATTAGGTGCTTTAGAAGTAGATGCAGCAGCCGATGTGATCGTCTTGGATTATAAAGGACCAACACCTATGACAAAAGATAATTACAATTCTCATATTCTATTTGGCATGAATGGCGGAGCAGTGACAGATACAATCATCAATGGCGAAATTCGTATGAGAAATCGTGAAGTGCAAGGTGTTGATGAAGAAAAAATTTGGCATGATGCACAGACGCAGGCACAATCTCTTTGGACAAGAATCAATAGCTAGTAACCGCTAGCCTAGAAAAATAAAAAAGGAGTGACAAACATGAGTGATATCATGCACCCGATTTCGATTGATGGGTTATTGAACTGGATTTTAAATGAATATAAAAACGATTCAACTATCTTCGGTGTAAGAAAATTCTACAAAGCTGATCCAAGCAAAACGTTACCTCTATTTGGCGAAAAAATGGAAACACCTTGCGGGCCGGCAGCAGGACCGCATACGCAATTATCTCAGAATATTATTGCTTCTTATTTAACTGGTTCACGTTTTTTTGAAGTTAAGACGGTTCAAGTCATCGATGGAGAAGACCTACCAGTGAGTAAGCCTTGTATCACAGCGGCAGATGAATGCTATAACGTAGAATGGTCAACAGAATTAAGGGTTCCTCAAGCTTATGATGAATATGTCAAAGGATGGTTTGTTTTAAAATTACTGAGTAGAGAATTTGATTTAGGTGATCCAGACGGTTTTATTTTTAATATGAGCGTTGGTTATGACCTAGCTGGGATTCAATCACCAAAAGTAGATAAATATATCACGGATATGCAGGATGCTGAAAAAACGCCGATTTGGCAAGAATGTCTTGAAGCAGCCTATAAATATTTACCTCAATTTAAAAAAATCGATAAAGAATATATTGAATCGATCAGTCCGAAAGTTTGCCGCTCAATCACGCTTTCTACGTTGCATGGTTGTCCAGCAGACGAAATCGAGCGGATCACCACTTATTTATTAGAAGAAAAGGGCTTAAATTCATTTATTAAGTGTAACCCAACCATGCTTGGGTATGAATATACTCGTCGAACGATGGATGAATTAGGCTTCGATTATATGGTTTTTGACGATCATCATTTTGTAGCAGATTTACAATTTGAGGATGCTGTCCCGATGCTAAAAAGGCTACAAACTTTAGCTGATAGTAAGGGCTTAAACTTTGGGGTGAAAATCACCAATACATTTCCAGTCGGGATTGCTGAAGAAGAATTACCTGGCGATGAAATGTATATGTCAGGACGTTCACTGTTTCCACTAAGCATTTCTTTAGCAAAAAAATTATCAGACGCTTTTGCTGGAAAACTACAGATTTCTTATTCTGGAGGAGCAGATATCTTCAATATTAAAGATATTTTTGATGCTGGTATTTGGCCGATCACGATGGCCACAACATTGTTAAAACCAGGCGGCTATCAACGGATGAATCAAGTCGCTAATTTATTGGGAGAATCGCCGTATCCAACGCAAGTTCAAGTAAATCTAGAAAAACTAACAAGCATTGTGGAAAAAGCGAAAACACAAGCTCGCTATAAAAAATCAATCAAATTATCGGAAAGTCCTAAATTACGGACAACAGTCCCATTAACTAACTGTTATACAGCACCTTGCCGCAGTGATGGCGGTTGTCCAATCAATCAGGATATTCCAGCGTATCTTCGTTATGTGAGCGAAGGGAACTATTTAGAAGCGTTAAAAGTGATCGTGGATAAAAATCCATTACCATTTATCACAGGAACGATTTGTGCACATCCTTGTATGACAAAATGTACTCGTCAATTTTATGAAGGCTCTATCAAAATTCGCGAAGCAAAATTAGAAGCTGCTGAACATGCATATGATCAATTAATGGCAACCTTGGAAAAACCCGTTCGTAAAGCAAATGCGCCTAAAACGGCAGTTGTCGGTGGTGGACCAGCAGGAATATCCGCTGGGTTCTTGCTTGCTCGTGAAGGGATGCCAGTTACTGTGTTTGAAAAAGCTGATACGATTGGTGGTGTTTGTAGCCAAATCGTACCAGAATTCAGGATTTCAATGAAATCTGTTCAAAATGATGTAGAGATGGCAAAATTTATGGGAGCTGAATTCAAGACAGGCCAAGCCGCTCCAGCTATCGAAACTTTGCGTGAACAAGGCTATACCAACGTTATTTATGCAATTGGTGCATGGAAACATGGCAAGTTAAGATTAGAAGCTGGAGAAACAATCAATTCGTTAGAATTTTTAAAAGCCAATCGAGAAAATCCTAAAATCAACCCTTACGGTGAACAAATCGTCGTTGTTGGTGGTGGGAATACTGCAATGGACTGTGCTAGGGCAGCAACCACTTTACCGGGCGTAAAAAAAGTTTCAGTCGTTTATCGTCGAGACAAACGGAATATGCCGGCAGACGAAGAAGAGTTGTATTTCGCTTTAGAAGATGGCGTAGAATTCCTAGAACTACTGTCACCAATCAAATTGGTCAATGGGCTGCTCACTTGTGAAAAAATGCGCTTAGGTGAACGTGACAGTTCTGGGCGTCGCAGACCAGTAGCAACTGGCGAATTTACAGAAGTTTCAGCAGATACCGTGATTGCTGCTGTCGGTGAAAAAGTTGATACAGATTTCTATCGATCTATTGGGATCACAACTGATCAATATGGAAAAGTTGTGTCAAACCAAGAAACACTGGAAACAAACCTAAAAGATGTCTATGTGATTGGTGACGCAAACCTTGGACCTGCAACAATTGTTGAAGCCATTGCAGATGCAACAAAAGCGGCTGGCAATATTTGTCAAATCCATAATGATCATTATGAACAAACCAACCTTAATGAAGATATAGCATCTGTTCGTAATAAACGAGGGGTACTAGAAATAAACGAAGCGCTTTGTGGACAAGCAAGTAATTGTTTAGAATGCTCGACGGTTTGCGAATCGTGTATGGATGTTTGTCCAAATCGAGCAAATATCGTCGTGAATGTTAAGGGACAACCTCAACCACAAATCGTCCATGTGGATCGTATGTGTAATGAATGTGGCAACTGTGAAACGTTCTGTCCTTATTCAAGTGCACCTTATAAAGATAAATTCACTTTATTCAACACAGAAGCTGATTTTGAAAATAGCACCAATTCAGGTTTCTATGTGATTGATCCAAGAGAAAAGACGTGTCTTATTCGTTTATGGGGCAATACATCAACCATTCGTTTAGATGCCCAAGGATTAGACATTCCGCATGACATCATCGATTTGATGGATACGATGATCGAAGACTATGAATACTGTATGCAAATGTAATAAAAGACATAAGTTGCGCAAAACCAACTTCTAAATGATGGAGGTTAAAAAATGTCTATTCTTTTAAAAGGCGGAACAGTAGTATCCGCAAAGGATCGTCGTCAAGTAGACGTAAGAATCGATGGCGAGAAAATTGTCGAAATGGGAACAAATCTAAAAGCAGAAAATTCTATAGTAGAGGATGTTTCAGGTTTATTCTTACTACCAGGATTTATTGATGCTCACACTCATTTAGAGCTGAATAATGGAAAAGGGTCAATGGGAACAGCGGATAATTTTGATACGGGCAGTAAAGCAGCGGTGGCTAAAGGAACAACGACCGTGATCGATATGGCAACGCCAAGTAAGGGCAGTTCATTAAAAGACTGCCTAAAGGCTTGGGATCACTTAGCTGAGGGAAATAGCTCTTGTGATTACATGTATCATATGTCGATCATAGAATGGAATCCTAGTATTAAGGCAGAAATAAAAGAAATGATCGATGCGGGGATCACCTCATTTAAAATGTACATGGCCTATGACAATTTGAGAACCAAAGACGGGGAAATATTTGAAGCGATGAGAGAAATCCGCAAATACCATGGAATGCTGGGAATTCATTGTGAAAATGGGGATATGGTCAATGAAATGATCACACAATTTGTAGCTGAAGGGAAACGTTCGCCGCATTATCATCCGTTGACTAGACCAGATTCAGTTGAAGCAGAAGCAGTAGAACGCTACTTAATGATTGCAGACTTGGCTGATTTACCAGTTAACATTGTTCATTTAAGCACAAAAAGGTCATTAGATGCGGTCAAACGAGCAAGAGCTCGTAATCAAAAAGCTTATGTGGAAACCTGTCCCCAATATTTAGTTTTGGATGATCATTTATACGATGGACCTGGTTTTGAAGGAGCAAAATATGTCTGCTCTCCACCTTTACGTAGTATTGATGATCAACAAGCTTTATGGGAGGGCGTGATCAATGGTCAAGTCAATACAATTTCAACAGACCATTGCAGTTTCAATTTTGAGGGACAAAAAACAATCGGAAAAAATGATTTCAGCAAAATACCAAATGGCATGCCGGGGGTTGAGACTCGACCAGAGCTTGTTTATACCTATGGGGTAACAACTGGCAAAATTAGTTTAGAGCGTATGATCGGACTACTTTCAGAAGATATTGCTAAACAATTTTCAATGTATCCCCAAAAGGGCATTATTCAAGTAGGTAGCGATGCGGACATCGTAGTCTGGGACCCAAATACAACAGGTGTTATTTCAGCCGAAACGCAATTACAGAATGTTGACTACACACCATATGACGGGATGCAGACAAAAGGAAGAGCAAAATCAGTTTATCTAAGAGGGAAAAAAGTAGCTGAAAATGGTCGAGTTATTGTAGAAAAACAAGGAGCGTTTATTTTCCGCAAGAGTATAAAAGATAATTAAGGGAATCAATCAACTTGTGTTGATTTAATAAATAGACGGAGGGGAAAATTTTTTGGAAAAAATAAAATGGACGGCAAATGAAATGCCTAAAACAGATGATCAGTATTTATCACTGATGTCAAAGGGAGCAATCGAAAAAGCCTTAGCTTTTCATCGTAGTTTCCCTCAATACAATCAGACGCCATTAGCTGATTTAAAAAATATGGCTGAGTATTTAGGTCTAAAGGATTTCTTTGTCAAAGATGAATCCTATCGCTTTGGTTTAAATGCATTTAAAGTGCTTGGTGGCTCGTTCGCTATGGCCAACTATATTGCAGAAAAACTGGGCAAAGATGTCGCAGATTTGACATATGATGTTTTAACGTCCGATAAACTTCGGAATGAGTTTGGACAAGCAACGTTTTTCACAGCGACTGATGGGAATCATGGACGCGGTGTAGCTTGGGCAGCAAATAAATTAGGGCAAAAAGCAGTGGTCTTGATGCCAAAAGGTTCAACACAAACGCGCAAAGAAAACATTGAAAAAGAAGGCGCTAAAGTGACCATTGAAGAAGTCAATTACGACGAATGTGTACGTATGGCGAACAAAATGGCTGAAGAAACTGAAAACGGTGTCATGGTACAAGATACCGCCTGGGATGGCTACGAAAAAATTCCAACATGGATCATGCAAGGGTATGGAACGATGGCTTTAGAAGCTTCTAAACAATTAGAAGAAGCAGGGAACAAACGCCCAACGCATGTTTTTGTACAAGCAGGAGTTGGGAGTTTAGCAGGCGCAGTTGTCGGGTATTTTGCTAATCTTTATCCTGATAATCCTCCTAAAATGGTGGTTGTCGAAGCACAAGCTGCTGATTGCCTATATAAATCAGCAATCGAAAAAGATGGCAAAATTCGGTTTGTTGAAGGTGATTTACAAACAATCATGGCCGGTCTAGCTTGTGGTGAACCAAACACGATATCATTCGATATTTTAGAAAATCATACATCTGTCTTTGTTTCAGCGCCTGATTGGGTATCTGAAAAAGGGATGAGAATGCTGGGTGCACCGTTAAAAGGTGATCCGCAAGTGATTTCAGGCGAATCAGGAGCAGTTGCAATGGGATTAGTTGCAACAGCTATGCAGGATGCTGACTATAAAGAGTTACGTGATGCACTAGCACTAGATGAAAACTCAAGCGTCCTAATGTTCTCAACAGAAGGCGATACAGATCCAGATAACTATAAAAAAATCTTATGGAGGTAATGTAAATGGATTTCAATGAAATTAACAAAGCAGCAGAGGGTTATAGAGAGGATATGATTAAATTTTTACGTGATTTAGTCAAAATTCCAGGAGAAAGTGCTGAAGAAGGCGCAAAAATGGATCGTGCGAAAGCGGAAATGACAAAATTAGGTTTTGATAAAATCGAAGTTGATCCTCAAGGAAATTTACTAGGCTATATGGGAACAGGTAAAAAATTGATCGCCTTCGATGGTCATATGGATACAGTTGGTATCGGTGAAATGAGTAATTGGGAATTTGATCCGTATGATGGCTATGAAACAGATACAGAAATTGGCGGACGTGGTACATCTGACCAAGAAGGTGGGATCGTTTCAGCAGTTTACGGTGCAAAAATCATGAAAGATCTTGGGTTATTAAATGAAAAATATACGGCTTTAGTAACAGTGACTGTACAAGAAGAAGATTGTGACGGTTTATGCTGGCAATATATTATTAAAGAAGACGGTATTCGTCCAGAATTTGTTGTCTCAACTGAACCAACGGATGGCGGAATTTACCGTGGACAACGTGGTCGCATGGAAATCAAAGTTGAAGTTAAAGGGGTCTCTTGTCACGGATCTGCTCCAGAACGCGGAGACAACGCGATTTATAAAATGGCGGATATTTTACAAGATGTGCGCGCACTAAACAATAATGGCGATACTGAAAGCACAGTGATTAGAGGCTTAGTCCGCATGCTTGATGAAAAATATAACCCTGAATGGAAAGAAGCTCGTTTCTTAGGTAAAGGAACAGTAACAGCATCACAAATCTTCCATTCTTCACCAAGCCGCTGTGCAGTAGCAGATGGTTGTACAGTGTCATTAGACCGTCGGATGACTGCTGGTGAGACATGGGAAAGCTGTTTAGATGAAATCCGTAATCTACCTGCAGTTAAAAAATATGGAGAAGATGTGGTTGTTTCAATGTATGACTATGATCGTCCATCTTATACAGGGTTAACCTATCCAATCGAATGTTACTTCCCAACTTGGGTGATTCCAGAAGAGCATGGTGTAACAAAAGCGTTAATGGAAACCCATAGAAATCTATATGGCGAAGAACGTAAAGGATCAAAAGAAACGATTGATATGCGTAAAGCTCGTCCATTGTTAGACAAATGGACATTCTCAACAAATGGTGTATCGATCATGGGTCGTAACGGGATTCCTTGTATTGCTTTGGTCCAGGAGCTGAAGCACAAGCACATGCGCCAAATGAAAAAACTTGGAAAGATGATTTAGTCCGTTGTGCTGCAGTTTATGCCGCATTGCCAACTGTCTATTGCGAAAATAATTAAATAGCCAACTATAAAACCTAGTGTACAAACGAACCACTATTCTAATGAGTAAAGGGCATTAGAATAGTGTGTATCGTATCATAACAATTAACTTAGAGGAGAAATGACATGGAAACTTTTAACGATTATATTGCAAAATTGGACAAATTAGAATTTGATAAAATGTATGAGAATGACTTCTTCTTAACATGGGAAAAAACTCGTGATGAACTAGAAGCGGTCTTCACAGTGGCGGATACATTACGCTATTTACGTGAAAATAATATTTCAACTAAAATATTTGATAGCGGTTTAGGCATTTCATTATTCCGCGATAACTCAACAAGAACTCGTTTTAGTTTTGCTTCTGCTTGTAATCTTTTAGGGCTAGAAGTTCAAGATTTAGATGAAGGAAAAAGTCAAATTTCTCATGGTGAAACTGTTCGTGAAACAGCGAACATGATTTCATTCATGGCAGATATTATCGGCATCCGTGATGATATGTATATCGGTAAAGGAAACACATACATGCGCGAAGTATCAGAATCTGTGCAAGAAGGACATAAAGACGGTGTGTTGGAACAACGCCCAACATTAGTTAACTTACAATGTGATATCGACCACCCTACGCAAGCGATGGCAGATGCCCTACATTTGATCCATGAATTTGGCGGTGTTGAAAACTTAAAAGGGAAAAAAGTAGCGATGACGTGGGCGTATTCACCATCTTATGGCAAGCCATTGTCAGTACCTCAAGGAATCGTTGGATTAATGACACGTCTTGGGATGGATGTTGTTTTAGCACATCCAGAAGCTATGAAATCATGCCGGAAGTTGAAGAAGTTGCAAAGAAAAATGCAGCTGAAGCTGGTGGCTCATTTACAAAAACAAATAGTATGGCTGAAGCCTTTAAAGATGCTGATGTTGTGTATCCTAAGAGCTGGGCACCATTTGCAGCAATGGAACAACGCACACAATTATATGGTGAAGGGGATCAAGCTGGCATCGATAAATTAGAAAAAGAATTACTTGCTCAAAATACCAACCATAAAGATTGGGAATGTACAGAAGAATTGATGAAAACAACAAAAGAGGGCAAAGCGTTGTATATGCACTGCTTACCAGCCGATATTACAGGTGTAAGTTGTGAAGAAGGAGAAGTTGAAGCCTCAGTCTTTGATCGTTATCGTGTTGAACTGTATAAAGAAGCAAGCTACAAGCCTTATATCATTGCAGCGATGATTTTCTTGAGCAAAGTCAAAAGCCCGCAAGCAACTTTAAAAGAGCTTGAAAAAAAAGCGACACCAAGAGAAACAAAATAAGTAATACGTAATCACTGGCATGGAGTGAGATGCTTTCTCTATTGATGATGATAGTTATTAATAAAATAATTTGTTCTCTTTTCAAAAACTAGAAATGATAATAAGACCTTTCCAAGTCCATTTATGAATACAATCAGTCAAGGACAAAACGAGCTTGAAAGAATTTGCTGTCCACAGATTCTGACCACTTCATGCAAAGCTCCATTTTTCCTTGACGATCATCAATGTGATTTATTGAGAGAAAGCATCTTACTTTTAAAATAATCAATGAATAAAAATAATGATAAAATTGAAAATGAGGTGAATCACTGAATGGTAAAACGAGTTGTAGTTGCTCTTGGCGGAAATGCGCTAGGTGACAATTTAACAGAACAAATGACTGCTGTGAAAGACACTTCCAAAGCTATTGCAGATTTGATCGAGGCAGGATATGAAGTTATCTTGTCTCATGGAAATGGACCGCAAGTGGGTATGATCCAATTGGCGATGGAAGAACTTTCATTAAGTGATCCAAATAAATATCCAACGATTCCGCTATCAGTATGTGTGGCGATGAGTCAAAGTTATATTGGCTATGATTTACAAAATGCTTTACGAGAAGAGCTACTGGGCCGTAATTTAGAGCAAGCAGTAGGAACTGTGATTACACAAGTGGCAGTTGATCCAAAAGACCCAGCATTTGACCGTCCAGCAAAACCGATCGGTCGTTTTATGACCAAAGGAGAAGCCGATGTACTTGTGAAAGAAAAACAAATAACAGTGGTTGAAGATTCTGGTCGCGGTTATCGTCAAGTTGTGGCATCACCAAAGCCTAAAGAAATTATTGAAATTCAAACGATCTCCTCGTTAATCGAAGCAGGCCAAACTGTGATTGCCTGTGGCGGAGGCGGAATTCCAGTCATTAAAGAAGGAAATCATCTAAGCGGAGCTGCAGCAGTAATTGATAAAGATTTCTGTAGCGAGTTGTTAGCTGAACTGGTTGATGCGGATTTATTGATCATTTTGACAGCGGTGGAAAAAGTCTGTGTAGATTTTGGCAAACCAACGCAAAAAGAATTAAGCCATGTTTCAACAAGTGAAATGAAAAAACATGCAGCAGACGGACAATTTGCACCAGGTTCAATGTTGCCAAAAGTCGAAGCAGCCATCCAATTTGCTGAATCAAAACCGGGACGCAAAACATTGATTACCTTATTAGAAAAAGCAAAAGACGGAATTGTTGGTAAAACTGGTACGATCATTGAACAATAAAATAAATAAGCAAGAGAAGGAGTGAGTCGATGACAAACAAAATGGTCAACTCAACCAATGCACCAGCAGCTGTAGGGCCGTATTCACATTCGGTTTTAGCTGGGCAAACGCAATATATTTCTGGTCAATTAGGTTTGGATCCAGTGAGTGGAGAAATGAAGGAAACCGTTGAACAACAAGCGGAACAAGCGTTGATCAATTTAGGAGCAATTCTAAAAGAAACAAATATGACATATGACAATGTTGTAAAGACAACGGTATTCTTAAAAAATATGTCAGATTTTGGGAAAATCAATACTATTTATGGTAAATATTTTTCAAATATACTTCCGGCTCGTTCTTGTGTAGAGGTTTGTGAATTACCTAAGAATGGACTTTTTGAAGTAGAAGCAATCGCAGTCAAAAATTAATTTTTTGAGAACTTCCTGATCAAAGAAAAGGGTTGCGGATTTTAAGACTCGGATAAGTGCAGTCCTTTTTAAAATAAAAAGTGAAGAAGGAAACTTGCCTATGAGTGAAAAAGAAGAAAAGGCATTGTTTGATTATGATGCCAAGTTATCGATCAAAGAGGCCCTTCCCATGGGCTTACAGCACGTAGTAGCGGCCGTAGTTGGAATCGTCACACCTGGAATCATGATTGCAAAAGTTTGCAATCTAAGTTCAGGAGACACAACGATTATGATTCAAACCTCACTGATTTTTTCTGCTATAGCAACTTTTATTCAGCTTTTTCCGATTTTTGGTAAAGTTGGATCAAGGTTGCCAGTCATGATGGGTGCAAGCTTTGCTTATGTACCGATTTTAATGGCAATAGGAGGAGATTTTGGGATTGCAGCGATTTTTGGTGCTCAACTAGTGGGGAGTATTTTAGTAATTATTGTCGGGTTATCCATAAAAAAAATCCGTATCTTATTTCCACCACTCGTTACAGGAACTGTTATCTTGAGTATTGGTTTGTCACTATTTCCTGTTGCAATCAAATATATGGCTGGAGGAGCTGGAAGTCCAGATTTTGGGTCTGCACAGAATTGGTTGGTGGCGTTACTGACGTTTGGTGTTGTCTTTTATTTTAATTACTTTTCAAAAGGTTTTCTCAAATTGTCGTCTATTCTAAATGGGATGATCATTGGTTATATTATCTCCTTAGTGTTAGGCATGGTCAATTTTACTCCAGTGAAAGAGGCATCAGTATTTCAGATAATCACGCCACTTTACTTTGGTTTGGATTTTCAAATTGTTCCGATCCTGACTTTAGTTGTGATGTTTATCGTCGACGCTGTTCAAGCAATCGGACAGTTTACAGCAACAACCGTTGGGGCAATGGATCGGGAGCCTACAGATAAGGAACTTTCTGGTGGAATCATGGGAAGTGGACTTTCCAATTTTATTGGTAGCTTTTTCGGTTCAGTACCAGTTGCGACTTTTGGTCAAAACGTAGGATTAGTCACCGTAACAAGAGTGATTAATAAATATGTCATGGTTTTCGCTTCGGTTATTTTACTAATAGCAGGCTTTGTTCCTAAAGTTGCTTCGATTTTGACAACGATCCCTTATGCCGTGATCGGTGGGGCAACCGTTTCTGTTTTTGCCTCGATTTCAATGACTGGGGTTCGAATGATTTCATCTCAAGAATTAACGCCTAGAAATACTGGTGTTGTAGGGATCGCGTTGGCTTTTGGTATTGGCGTTACGTTGTCAGTCGGCTGTTTAAGCGGCTTTCCACCGTGGGTAACAACGATTTTTGGCAATTCAGAAGTTATTTTAACGACGATTGTTGCCGTTATTTTGAATGTAGTACTCAAAGAAGAGAAACAATTGGCGATCGAATAACGAGGGTCGGGACAGAAGTGTTTAACTTCGAATAATAAAAAGGACTGCTTCTGTTCCCGCCGTCTATTCGGATTCGAAGTGACTGGATTGTAACTCATAAAGTTATGTCCTAGTCACTTTAGAAAAGAAGGAAAAGATAAAGGAATGAATCGATCTGTCTTTTGTATGATCAAACGTTAAAAATCTATCAAGTAAAGGAAAATAAGGAATGACAAAACTTTTTTTAGAAGGAGACAAATTTATTGGGAAATCTACTTTATTGAAAAAAATAGTTACGGATGCAAATCTTTCGATCAGTGGTTTTTATGTCAGACGTAGACTTAATGACCAAGGACAAATCGTGGGCTTTGAGCTGAGAGCAGCAAAAGAGTTGCTCGAAGATAAATCATCACTAAAGGACGTGCCAGATTATTGTTTTATTCAAACTGAAAATGGCAAACGAACGTGGAATCTCAACGTCTTTGAAACATTTGGGCTAGAATTATTGAAAGAAGCCAAAGCAGGTGTAGCCGAAATAATTTTATTGGACGAAATCGGCGGAATAGAGTTGCTAGCTAAAAATTTTACGCAGGAATTACTGACAGTTATGCAATATCCTAAGAAAATTCTTGGTGTTTTTAAATCGGAAGCAAATTATCAAAGACAAAAACAACATACGAGAGAAAAACTAGAAGTTGGTAAGCAAAGAGCAATACTAAGACGAGAAATCTGTAAAGACAAGGGGCAGATCGTCATGTTGAACAACGATAATTTTCAACTGGTTGAAAAGCAACTGGTCGATTTTCTTAGCAACTAATTTTTTTTGATAGCCGTTATCTTTTTCAAGTATAACGAAGGAGGTTAGGGAATGAAGGAGCAAAACGCTTTTGATTATACACTTAATTTAAAATTACGAACCAATCGGATTTTTTTTGGACCGGGTGTGGTTGAACTACTTCAACGAATTTCCCAAACAGGTTCGCTGAATACGGCAGCTAAGCAGATGAGAATGTCGTATAACAAAGCTTGGCGAATGATCAAAAAAGCTGAAGAGGAACTAGGCTATCCATTGATCGATAAAAGTGTTGGTGGAAGTAATGGAGGAGGCTCAACTGTTACGATTCATGGGAAACGTCTAACAGCAAAATTTCTGCTTTTTCAAAAAAAGACCTATCAAATCACGAATCAATATTTTGCAGAAATTTTTTGTGATGAGCTGAATTCGGAGTCAAAGAAGATGGAGGAAAGCGGATGAAAGAACTTTTTCTACGATTAGGGGAAGCGATTGAAGGAAAGGAAGATACGGTTTTAGTGACTGTTACGGCGAGTTCAGGCTCGACCCCAAGAGGTGCGGGTGCGCGAATGTTGGTTGGCAAGGCTGGTCGGTTGGCAGGAACAATTGGTGGCGGTGCAGTTGAATTTCGAGCAGAGAAAATTGCACAAGAAGTATTGGAGAGTAAGCTTTCTAAGAGTGAACAATTTATTTTAGCCCCAAATGACGTAGTGGACTTAGGGATGATTTGTGGAGGAAATGTAGCTCTTTTCTTTCAATACTGCTCTTGGCAAGATCCAGTTATTTCGGATATTTGCGGAGAAATTAAAAAGCATTTTGAAAGCAATCAGCAATGTTGGCTGATCACTGAACTAAATAAGGAAGAAGCTAACAGTTTTGGTTTTTATAGTGTAGAAACAGGTTTAATGGGAAATGTGCCAGCTGAGTTGCAAAAAGAAACGTTTAAGCAGGGAATCTCAATGGTGACAGTCAATAGTCAAGTTTACTCGATCGAATCGCTGTTGCAAAAGGGCAAAGTTTTTGTGTTTGGCGCAGGTCATGTTGCACAAGCTTTGGTTCCAGTTTTAAAAAAATTGGATTTTTACTGTGTTGTGTTAGATGATCGTGAACAATTTTTAACGAAAGCTATTTTTCCAGAAGCCGATCAGAGAATAGTTATAGATTTAAAGAATATTGAAGCAACGATTCAACTGGCAGAATCAGATTATGCGATTGTGATGACGCGCGGTCATCAATTTGATTTTGAATTGTCAAAACAATTATTGAGAACAAAAGCACATTATATCGGCGTGATGGGCAGTAGAAGAAAAATTGCTGTCCAGATAGATCGGCTAAAAGAAAGTGGTTTTTCAATGAAGGAGATTGAGCGGATAAATATGCCGATCGGGTTAAAAATAAAAGCTGAAACACCAGCTGAACTCGCCATTAGTGTTGCGGGTGAATTAATTGAAAAACGAGCAGAATCAGCAAAATAAAATCGGTAAAAAACAGGAGTGATTTCAGTGGAAACGAAACCGTCAAGCATCAATCAGAAAAAGATCGTCATTTTGGCTTCACTACTGCTTTTTTTAGTTGTGTTTAGCCTGTCATTTTTTTTAGGAAAGTTTTCAATTTCAACATCTGATTTTTTTCGAGCGGTTTGGAATAAAGTGATTCCGATTGAGCAAACTTGGAGTAGTCAGGTTGAAACGATTTTGTTTCAGATTCGTTTTCCTAGAATTATCATGGCTGTGGTGATTGGCGGAGGAATTTCAGTAGCTGGCGCAACATATCAAGCTTTATTTCAAAATCCGATGATCTCTCAAGATATTTTAGGGGCCTCACAAGGTGCAGCTTTTGGTGCAGCAATCGGGTTATTTTTTTCTTTAACTTATGAACAAGTGATTTCGTTGTCTTTTATTTTTGGTTTGATAGCAGTGGGAGCTGTTCTTTTAGTGAATAAATTTTTGCGGACAGATACGGTTTTAAATATGGTTTTGATTGGTATGATGATTGGTTCGCTTTTTTCTTCAGCGGTATCATTTTTAAAGTTAGTAGGGGATCCGACTAATACATTACCAGCAATCACTTATTGGCTGATGGGGAGTTTAGCGTCAATCAAAATGCAAAATGTTACGTTTGCAGTACCGTTGATTTTAATCGGGATGATTCCAATCCTTTTGCTACGTTGGCGTTTAAACATTATTTCCTTAGGCGAAGAGGAAGCCTTGAGTTTAGGCGTAAATAGTCGTGTTTTAAGAGTGGTTTTGATTATATCAGCCACTTTGATTACAGCAAGTGCAGTTTCAGTCAGCGGCTTGATTGGCTGGGTGGGACTAGTCGTACCTCATTTTGCCAGAATATTGGTAGGTAATGATTATCGTTACAGCATTCCTGTTACAGCGATAATAGGAGGCACTTTTCTACTCGTCGTAGATGATTTTTCTAGGATGCTCGCAACTAGTGAAATACCAATCGGGATTTTAACGTCATTTATCGGCGCTCCTATATTTTTACTGCTGATCGCGAAAAATAATCGTTCAGTCAGATCATGAGTTGGAGGTGTTCCTATGTTAGAAGTAACAAATCTGACGTTTGCTTATAAGCAGCAACAAATATTGCAGAATATTTCATTTAAACTAAATTACGGTCAGTCTGTTTGTTTATTAGGGAAAAATGGTGTGGGGAAAAGTACGCTATTTAAATGTTTGTTAAGAGTTTTACAACCTAGCGCAGGAAATATCAAAATCAATGATCGACCGATTCAAGCTTGTTCTAGAAATGAGCTTTCCCAGCTAATTTCTTATATTCCACAAAAGCAAAGAGGAGTATTTCATTTCACTGTTTTTGAAATGGTGCTAATGGGGACAACGGCGCGTCTAAAAAAATACCAGCAACCTGGTCAAATGGAAAATGATTTGGCCAATGCTGCATTAGCGACTTTGCATATCAGTCATTTAAAGGATCAAATCTATTCGCAGATCAGTGGCGGAGAACAACAATTGGTGATTATTGCCCGCTCTGTTGCTCAACAAAGCCGAATTATTATTATGGATGAACCATGTGCCAATTTGGATTATGGGAACCAAATCATGGTTTTAGAAATGATTCATCAGCTGACAGCGGAGGGATTTTTGATTATTCAGTCGACCCATGACCCAAACCATGCACTACAATATGCCGATCACGTAATGATTTTACAAAAGGGGCAACTAACAAATCAAGGTCGCCCAGAAGAAATATTGACAAGTCAACAGTTGGAATCCATCTATCAAGTACCGATCACAGTCCATGAAGTCACGTCAGGTGAAAAGAAAATTTGTTTACCGACAAAAAATAGAAAGGATGCGTATTAATGAAAAGAAAAGCTAGATTACTTTTTGTATTGAGTGTGGCAGCTTTAATGTTGATAAGCTGTGCAACAAACAATACGAAAGAACCCAAAAAAACAGAGTCAATTGCAAGTTCTGAAAAAACGGAAGTAGAAGCAACACGTATTTTTGTAGATTCAGCTGATCGAAAAGTTGAGATACCTACAAAAATCAAAAAAATTGCGCCATCAGGACCACTAGCACAAATTGTTTTGTACACAAGTTCACCAGAGTTATTGGTTGGTTTAGCTAGTCCATTTTCGGCTGAAGCCAAAGAGTTTATTGATAAAAAATATCAAGCACTACCCGAATTTGGTCAGTTTTATGGAAAAAATGCTAGTTTAAATATGGAAGCTTTGAGTGCAGTTGAACCAGATGTGATCATTGATATTGGTGAAGCAAAAAAAACGGTCAAAGAAGATATGGACAATCTGCAGGCTCAAATCAATATCCCAACAATTTTTATCGAAGCAAATCTAAAAAATATGCCGCAAACCTATGAAAAACTTGGTGAATTATTAGGAAACTCAAAAGAAACTGCAAAGTTAAGTAAGTATTGTGAAACGGTTTTAAAACAAGCTGATCAAGTGCGTTCTTCGTTAAAAGAATCAGAACAAAAATCTGTTTATTATGCTTCTGGAAATGCTGGACTTAATACCAATGCTGCTGGTTCATTTCATGCTCAGGTCATTGACGAAGTGGGCGCAAAAAATGCCGCCGTAGATGTAGATATTGTGTCAAAAGGCGGAGGCACCGTGATTTCAATGGAACAACTGATTCAGTGGCAACCGGATTATATTGTAGCAGATTCAAAAGATGTTTATGAATTGATCAAGTCAGATAAATCTTGGCAAGAGTTGACTGCTGTCAAATCTGATAGAGTCTATCAAGTACCTACAGCTCCTTATAATTTTTTGGGTTCTCCACCATCTGTAAATCGAATTATAGGCATCGAATGGTTGGGACAGCTGATTTATCCAGATAAGTATCAAATCGATGTTGAAGAGCAGATCCAAGAATTTTATACATTATTTTACCATGTCGAACCCACTTCAGAGCAAGTTAAAACAATCCTCGCAAATGCACAATAAATTTGGAAAATTACAAGAAGCTGTGGTATGGAAAGTTCGATAGGACTATTGCATGGTTGCTCGGAACAGTTATCATCTGAAGGAATTAATCTGGACTGAATCTATTTTTTTAGATGATATCTCCCGATGCAAAAAAGTGACAGAACTAGTTGCTGAATTTACTAAAAAAGAAGTATACTATGTTCAAGAACCTTTTTATTATGCTGGTACGATCAGTGCTGCTCTAATTAGGAGATAATAAAAATAAACAAAAAAAGTTTTTTTGCTAAAAAATAATTTTTAGACCTATAATTTGTGGTATAATCATAGTGATTAAAAGCTATACTTATAACAGAAATTGAGGTGTAAAGAAAAATGTATTCATTAGTAGTAAATGGAAAGACGGAAACCTGTGATACAAATAAGAAGCTGATGGACTTTCTCCGCGAAGATTTAAGCTTGACTGGAACAAAAGATGGTTGTAACCAAGGTTCTTGCGGCGCTTGCTCAGTGTTAATAAATGGAAGGGTTTCCAAAGCGTGTTTATTTAGTTTAGAGAAGTTGGAAGGCAAAGAAGTTGTTACGATCGAAGGTCTAAGTCAGCGTCAAAAAGATGTATATGCCTACGCCTTTGCTAAAACTGGCGCCGTTCAATGCGGTTATTGTATACCGGGCATCGTTATTTCAGCACAAGGATTACTCAATAAAAAAGAGGGGCCTAGCGATGAAGAGATACGAAAAGCGATTCGCGGAAATATTTGCCGCTGTACAGGTTATGTAAAAATTGTGGAAGCGATTCAATTAGCGGCTAAAATGTTTCGTGAAGAATTGAGCATTCCGGATGAACGATCAACTGGAAAATTAGGAGAAGATTTAAAAAGAGTCGATGCAGTTGAAAAAACGTTGGGAACAGGGTTGTATGTCGATGATATCACGGTGGAAGGAATGCTTCATGCGTCTGCTGTTCGTAGTGAATATCCAAGAGCAAAAGTCTTAAAAATCGATACTAGTAAGGCATTAGAACATCCTGAATGTATAGCAGTATTAACAGCGAAAGATGTTCCGGGAAATAATAAGATTGGTCATTTAGAGTTTATTTCAGATTGGGATGTCTTGATTCCAGAAGGTGAAATCACACGTTATGTTGGAGATGCTATCGTATTAGTTGTTTCAAAAGAAAAAAAATTTTTGGAAGAAATCAAAGAATTAGTGGAAATCACGTATGAAGAACTTGTCCCAATAACAACCTGTGAAGAGGCATTAGCGCAAGAGACACCATTGATTCATGAAAAAGGCAATATTTTATCTCACGAGCATCTTGTTAGAGGCAGTGCTGATGAAAAATTAGCTACATCAAAACATGTGGTAACGCAACATTATTCAGTTCCAATAAATGAGCACGCTTTCATGGAGCCGGAATGTGCGATTGCAATGCCAGAAGGTGAAGAGGGAATTCTTCTTTATAGTGCAGGGCAAAGCATCTATGATGAGCAACGTGAAGTAGCTCGTATGCTGGGTGTAGAAAAAGAGCAGATCCATGTTCAATCCAAGTTGGTGGGAGGAGGTTTCGGCGGAAAAGAAGATATGAGTGTTCAACATCATGCTTCGCTTGCAGCATGGTGTTTACAAAAACCAGTCAAGGTATTACTCAGTCGCCAAGAAAGCTTGATGGTCCATCCAAAACGTCATGGCATGGAAATGGATTTTACTACAGGGTGTGACGCTGAAGGTAATTTAACTGCAATGAAAGCTGTGATCTATGCTGATACTGGTGCATATGCCTCTTTAGGCGGTCCTGTATTGCAGCGGGCTTGTACCCACGCGGCTGGACCTTATAAATATCAACATATTGATGTGGAAGGCTTTGCGGTGTACACGAATAATCCACCAGCTGGAGCATTCCGAGGCTTTGGTGTTTGTCAAACAGCTTTTGCTATTGAAAATAATCTTAATTTGTTAGCAGAAAAAGTGGGGATTTCACAATGGGATATTCGCTATAAGAATGCTGTTGCACACGGGGATTCATTGCCAAATGGACAGTTAGTCTCTAAAAATGCGGCGTTGAAAGAAACTTTACTGGCAGTTAAAGATGCCTATGATAATGCTAAGATTGCTGGGATTTCCTGTTTCTTCAAAAATAGTGGGATCGGTGTTGGTTTATCCGATGTAGGTCGTTGTATCGTTTCTGTGGAAGAAGGAAAAGTTCATGTAAGAACCAGTGCGGCTTGTATTGGGCAAGGAATGGCGACGGTCACGACCCAAGTAGCGTGTGAAACCCTAAACCTACCACCAGAGATGATCATTGCAGAAGCACCAGATACGCGCCGAACGCCAGATTCTGGTACAACGACGGCTTCCCGTCAATCCTTATTCACAGGTGAAGCAACTAGAAGAGCTGCGATGCAATTACGTTATGAACTTGATATGGGTCGGGCTTTGTCTGATTTAGAAGGTCAAGAATTTTATGGTGAATATTCAGCTAAAACAGATCCATTGATCAATGATAAAAAGAGTCCTGTCAGTCATGCAGGCTATGGGTATGCTGCTGAAGTAGCTATTCTTGATGAAAAAGGAAAAGTAGAAAAATTTGTTGCCGCATATGATATGGGACAAGTAGTTAATCCAAAAGCTGCACAAGGACAAATCGAAGGCGGAATCGTGATGGGAATGGGCTATGCTTTAACAGAAAAATTTGTTATGGAAGAAGGATACGTTAAAGCAAAATATGCTACGTTAGGTTTGCTAAATGCTGCTCAAGTGCCACCCATTGAAACGATTTTAGTACAAGCAAAAGAGATTCATGACGGCTTGGCGTATGGGATCAAAGGCGTAGGCGAATTAGCAACAATTCCGACTGCACCAGCTTTATCTGGCGCTTATTATGCATTAGATGGACAACTAAGATCAACGTTACCGATGGAAGATACATTTTATCAAAAAAAGAAAAAATAAATAATTGATTCTGTGATGTGCTTGAAAAACGGCTCACAAAGGCGAAAGAAACGCATCTGATAAATAAAATTGGGTGCGTTTTTATTGTTTGTGAAAAGCGTTTGTAAAAAAAAGGAGCAACCTAAATGCTGAAAATCAGTGCCATCATTATGGCCTCCGGAAATTCTTCAAGGATGGGGACAAATAAATTGAGCCTTGATTATCAAGGTCAAACATTTTTAGAACATGTATTGAAACTGTCAAAAAAAATGGCATTTTTGAACGAATCTTAGTGATATCACCAGAGAATCTTCAAAATATAAGTATTCCTCAAGATAAGGAACTCAAAGTCATTCAAAATTTTGAAGCAGATCAAGGTCAAAGTACAAGTGTTCGTTTAGGAACAAAAGCCGCTTCAGGAGATGGTTACCTTTATCTGACAGTGGATCAGCCACTTTTAAATCAAAACATACTAGAAGTTCTTTGTACTGAGTATTCTAAGAAAACGATTGTTTTTCCTGTCGATCAACAGGGCAGGCCGTACAGTCCCATTTTTTTGGTCAGATATTTCGATCAGAATTGTTGCAGGTTACTGGAAAAGCAGGAGGACGGGCTGTTCGAGATAACCATCCAGAGGCGTGGCGTGAGATCCGGGTGACAGATTCTAAACGGTTGATCGATATCGATACACCAGAAGAATATCACTATCTAGTTAACCAAAGCTCAGCTGAGAGTGGGAGGGGAAAGCCAAAATGAAGCAACCAGTCTATTTAAACCATGCAGCTACTTCTAATCACAAATTTGAAGAAACGATCAAAGAATTAACCAACTATTTAGTAGCCAATAATAATTTAAATGCGAATCGCGGTGCTCAAAATATGGCTGAACTTGAATTGATATTTGAAGCGCGTCAATCTTTAGCAGATTTCTTTGGGGCACCGGACCCTGCACATATTATTTTTACACCAAACGCAACCACTTCGTTGAACATGGTGTTAAATGGCTTATTAAAAAAAGGAGATCACGTATTGACGACAGCAGTCGAGCATAACGCGGTCGCCCGTCCACTCAACTTGCTGGAAATAGAAAAAAATATTGCAGTAACTTATCTAGAGTGTGAATCAAACGGCCGTCTTGATCCTAGCCAAATCGAACATCTGATTCGACCTGAAACAAAAGTACTGATAATGACCCATGCCTCAAATGTTTTGGGGACAATTCTACCTGTGAAAGAATGCTTTAAAATAGCGAAGGACCACGGAATTATCACGGTTTTGGACAGTGCGCAAACTGCAGGTTTTCTACCAATCGATATGGAGGAGCTGTCGATCGATGTATTAGCTTTCACAGGACATAAAGGGCTGATGGGCCTTTCTGGGATCGGCGGGTTTGCTTTGGCCCTAAATGTAGAAAAACTGATTGATCCATGGTTGAGCGGCGGTACAGGAAGTGCTTCGCAGTCATTGAAACAACCTGATTTTTTACCTGATAAATTTGAACCAGGAACAGCAAACACGCTAGGAATTCTAAGTTTAAAAAGCGCCATCCAGCAAATTAGAGAAATTGGATTAAAAAAAATCGAAATTCATGAACGGATGCTAACAGCTCGCTTTTTGGCAGGACTAAAAAGGCTACCGCTCAATATTTTAGGAACCTCGGATCCAAAGCAGAGTGTACCTGTTATTTCTATTACGGCACCGACAATTGATTCTAGCGAGCTTTCACAGCTATTATTTGAACGTTACCAAATCATTACCAGATATGGTCTCCATTGTTCTCCGCTGGCACATCAAACAGCGGGAACACTAAATGACGGTGCGGTTCGTTTTAGTTTTGGCTGGAATACGACCGTTGCAGAAATTGATTATACATTGAACGCACTAGGTGAAATTTTTTCGAAATAGCGATAAAGGAGAACGTCAATGGACTTTTTATCACAATGTACATCCGGTGGTTGTGGAGCGAAAATCGGACCAAACGAATTAGCCGGATTTTTAAGTAATTTGCCTAAATTTTCTGATGAAAAATTGTTAGTAGGTTTTGATTCTTCTGATGATGCAGCTATTTATCAATTATCAGAAGAGCTGGCGTTGATTTCTACAGTAGATTTTTTCTCACCAATGGTTGAAGACCCACGTACATTTGGCAGGATCGCAGCTGCAAATGCCATGAGTGATGTATATGCGATGGGAGGAGAAGTGTTATTTGCTTTGAACGTAGTTTGTTTTCCGGAAAAACTTGAGAAACAAATCCTTTCGGAAATCCTTATTGGCGGGGCTGAGAAACTCAAAGAAGCACAAGCCTCTTTGGCTGGCGGCCATTCAATTTATGACCACGAGCCAAAGTATGGTCTGGCAGTAACCGGTCAAGTGGATCCGCAAAAATCATCCATAATAATACGCCTAAAATAGGAGACATTTTAATCCTTACGAAAGCGTTAGGCGTTGGATTGATTTTGTCAGCAATGAGAGGAGGATTGGCATCGAATACAGCAGAAAGTGCGGCAATTGATTCTATGGAACGACTAAATAAATATGCTGCGCAAAAGATGCAAGATTTCCCTGTTCATGCTTGTACAGATGTGACTGGTTTTGGTTTATTAGTCCATGCCAACGAAATGGCTGCTGAACATGTGACCTTGGTCATTGATACAGAACAATTGCCGCTTTTGCCAGAGGCCTATCATTATGCTGAAGAATTTTTAGCAACTGCCGCAGGACAAAGAAATCGCCAATTTATTGAATCAAAAGTTGATTTGACAGCAATCACACCAGCTTTTCAGGAGATTTTGTGTGATCCACAGACCTCAGGAGGCTTATTATTAAGTGTTGCACCCAATTCCGCGATGGAATGTCTTGAAGCGATTCAAAAGGATGACCCCGCGGCGAAGATCATTGGTGAAGTCTGTAAAAAAGAACACAATCAGTCAATCATTATTTTATGAGAAAGAAGGAGCCAGGATGAAAAAGATCAGTGCGCTAGGAAAACCTTGTCCGATTCCTGTAATCGAAGCAAAAAAGGCCATTCGAGAATTAACAGAGGTGGGCGGAACTGTAGAAATAATCGTTGATAATGAAGTATCAGTGAACAATGTTCAAAAAATGGCTGTAGGCTTAGGTTTGAAAACAAACATGCATCAATTAAGAAGTGATCAATTTGCAGTAATGATTGATGTACCTAAAGAGTGGGAGAAAACGGACATCAATGCTGGAAACAATCAACTAGTCATTGCTTTTGGCCAAAAACGATGGGAGCTGGTGATCCTGAATTAGGGGAGATACTATTGAAAAGTTATATTTATTCTTTGACCGAACTGGATACGCCACCTGAACACCTATTATTTTTCAATAGTGGGGCCTTTTTGACGAATCAAGTATCTACTGTATTAAAAGATCTACAAGTCTTAGTGGAAAAAGGAACTCAGATCAGCACTTGCGGGGCATGTTTGGATTTTTACCAAATCAAAGAAACCTTGGCAATCGGTGAAATAACGAATATGTATGGCATCACAGAAGTAATGGCGCAAGCTAAAAAGGTGATCAATTTTTAAAGATGAGGTGATCAAATGGAGTATCTTTTGACCTTTCAAAATACGCATTATGCTATCCATAGTGAAAAAATCTTGATCCAAAAAAAGATTCCTGTATCAGTGATGGCACTACCAGGTAGTTTAGGCGATTTTTGTGGAATTTGTTTGAGAGTAGCAAAATCAGATTTGGTTGATGGGCGAAAATACTTAAGCGAAGCGAGTATACCAATTGAAGGTATTTTTAAAATAGAAAGAGCCCATAATGAAAGGACGTATATACAATGGAAACCTTGAGCCATTGTTTTGATTTACAAGGGCAACAAGTCATCTCACTGATTGGCAGTGGTGGGAAAACAAGCGTGATGTGGTATTTAGCTAATTGTTATCGTAATGAGAAGATTTTAGTCAGTACAACAACTAAAATTGGCCGCGCTAATGAGTCCCTCTATGATTTTTTCTATGGTGATCAATTTTCTGATTTAGGTAAAGATGGTGTGGGGATTACTTTGGCGGGAACTGTCATGGCTAATGGCTATAAGTTGAGCTCACTGCCACTTACTGTATTCCAAACAGCTCTGCAGCAGTTTGATAAAGTATTTTTAGAAGCAGATGGATCTAAGCAGTTACCATTAAAAGGCTGGGAAACGTTTGAACCAGTTATTCTACCAGAAACAACCGTTACAATTGGATTGGTTCCGATATCTGTTTTGGGACGAAAGATTGATCGAAGTACGATTCATCGTCTTGAGCTTTTTTTACGGGCAACAGGTGCAGACGAAGGAGCCCTTATTACAGAGGAAATCCTAGCTGAAATTATTGCAAGTCCAACTGGCTTATGGTCCAAAAGTCATGGTCAAAGAATCTTATGCATCAATCAAGTTGAAACACCAAACCAATTGATACAGGCAAAAAAAATCTTGTCGTTACTTCCAACGATGCTATTAAAGCGCCTAAGTAAAGTTATTGCTTGTAATGTTCAGTCAAAGGAAGGGGTGATCTTATGGGAAAAGTAAAACAATCAATTTCTAATACAATCATCGCCGTACGTGGAGGTGGTGATTTAGCAACTGGCGTTATTCAAAAATTAGTTCATGCAGGGTTTAAAGTAGTTATTTTAGAGACGGCTAAACCCTTGGCAATCCGTCGTACGGTCGCGCTATGTACAGCTGTTTTTCAAAAAACACAGCAGGTTGAAGATATTAAAGCTGTACTAGTTTCCTCTGTATCTGGGTGTAGTGAGTGTTGGCGGAATAATCAAATTCCGCTATTAATCGATGCCAAAGCCAACTCTTTAGCTGAGATAAAGCCAATCGTTCTTGTTGATGCGATTTTAGCCAAAAGAAATTTAGGTACAAATAAAGAAATGGCGCCTATTACGATTGCATTAGGACCGGGATTTTCAGCTCCAGAAGATGTGGATGTTGTCGTTGAAACAATGAGAGGGCACCGTTTAGGACGGCTATATTTTGAAGGAGAAGCATTGCCTAATACTGGAATACCAGGAGAAATCGGCGGGAAAAGTTCTGAACGTGTGATCCACTCTCCTGCAACTGGTAAAGTGAAGCACGTAAAAAAAATCGGTGATGCTGTCAAAAAAGGCGAGACACTTTTTTATGTTGGTCAAACAGCAGTCCAGTCACCGTTGCAAGGAATTTTGAGAGGCTTGCTCTCCGATAATGTTGAATGTCAAAAGGGCTTGAAGTGCGCAGACGTGGATCCTCGTCCAAAGGAGCAAGTTGATTGTTTTACGATCTCAGATAAAGCTCGAGCTTTAGGCGGCTCTGTTTTAGAAGCCGTTCTTTGGCTAGGACGTGAAAAAAATCTGTTCTAAACGGAAAAAATAAGTTTGTTTACTACAGTTATTATTAAATAAGAACTTGATGCTAAAAATTATTTTTTTTACCTAAAAATTATTGTTTTAGACAAGGTATCTATGTTATAGTGTAAGGGAAGATTTGATTGTTTTCTGTCTCTAAAAAAGAAAGCGTTTTTATTCTGGTTGGTGATATGTGAAAAAGGTAATTTGAATAAGTATGTTAGAGCATATTATAGCTACATAGCATTTTGGATATTAAGTATAAAGTGGATGAAAAGAGTCAGTGTTCATCTTTTTATACTTTGAAATATTTTATAAAACAGATGAGAGGATGAGTAAATATGGCACTAGTTAAAATCGTTTATGCAAGTATGACAGGGAACACTGAGGAGATTTCTGAAATTCTAGAAAGTACTGTTCAAGAAGCAGGATTTGATGTTGAAAGAGAAGAATGTTCAGAAGTAGATGTTGACTTTTTTGATGACGCGGATGCATGTATTATTGCTACTTATACTTACGGTGATGGAGAATTGCCATTTGAGTTTGAAGATTTTTATGATGAATTAGAAGAAAAAGAATTAGCTGGAAAAAAGTTTGGCGTGGTCGGTTCGGGTGATCGAGAATACGGAGATCTATTCTGTAAGTCAGCGCATGATTTTGTTGCTGCTTTAGAAAAAGCTGGTGCAAAAAAAGTCGCTGAAACAGTTGAAATCGAAAATAATGCCGAAGAGGAAGACATTGAAGCACTGAAAAAATTTGTAAAAGAGTTAACAGCTGACCTGTAATTATACGCATAATTCATATGAAAGAAGGAAAGAATGAATGAATCTATTCATTAACGGTAATCCATATGTATAAGATAACCAAAAGTGAACAACTTTCTGAAAATGAATATGATTTTTGGATCGAAGCCTCGCGGATCGCAGCAAAAGCACAACCAGGTCAGTTTGTCATATTGCGGATCGATGATAAAGGTGAGCGAATCCCATTAACGATTGCAGAGACAGACTCTTCCAGTGGGATGATTCGATTGATTTTTCAAGTCATCGGAAAAACAACTGGAGAACTTTCTAAGCTTAATGCTGGGGATTCTATTTTGGATTTGACAGGCCCTTTAGGCATGCCAACCGAGATAAAAAATTATGGGACAGTCCTGATCGTTGGCGGAGGCGTTGGCATAGCAGCGATTTACCCAATCGTCAAAGGATTAAAACAAGCCGGCAATCGAGTGATTACCATTCTCGGAGCAAAAACAGCTGAGTTAGTGATTTTAGAAGACGAATGCCGTAATTACTCCGATGAATTAATAATCACAACAGATGATGGAACTTTAGGGAGAAAAGGACTTGTGACAGATGCAATGGAGCAGGTGATTGCTAGGGAAACGATCAATTGTAGTTGGGCAATCGGACCAAGTATGATGATGAAATTTTGCACACTGACTGCGTCAAAACATGAGGTTCCAATCTATGTTTCACTAAATCCGATCATGATCGACGGCACGGGTATGTGCGGCGGCTGTCGAGTAACCATTGATGGCAATATTAAATTTGCTTGCGTGGATGGCCCAGAGTTTAAAGGAACAGAAGTTAATTGGGATGAGTTTATCAGTCGGATGAAACAATATACAGACGAAGAAAAACAATGCTTGACTGATGATCAAAAAGAGCAGGTGATCTCTCATGGCTAGAAGAAGCAGAACTAAAACACCGATTGCTGAACAAGATCCAGCCATTCGGAAATCTAATTTTGATGAAGTGTGCTTAGGTTATTCGATAGAAGAAGGGCGAGCAGAGGCAATTCGTTGCTTACAATGTAAAGATGCCCCTTGTATTGCTAGTTGTCCAGTCATGATCGATATTCCAGGATTTATATTGGCAATTAAAGAAGGCGATATGCAAGAAGCTGCTAATATTCTAGGTAAATATACTAATCTTCCTGCGATTTGCGGCAGAGTTTGCCCTCAGGAAAAACAGTGTGAGCAAGTTTGTAAATTAGGAATGGCTAAAAATTTTGAGCCTGTTGCAATCGGTAAGCTAGAGCGATTAGTTGCTGACTGGGCGTTAGAAAATCAAGATTTTTCTATCCTCTCCCAAAGTACACAGCCCAAAATTGGAAAAATAGCTGTAATCGGTTCTGGTCCATCGGGCTTAACTGTTGCAGGAGATTTAGCTAAATTAAACTATGAAGTCATCGTTTACGAAGCATTACATGATGCAGGTGGTGTCTTGACGTATGGTATTCCAGAATTTAGATTGCCAAAACGAATCGTAAAAAAAGAAATTGAGAGCATTGAAGCATTAGGCGTGACGATTGAAACTAACGTAGTGATCGGAAAGACGATTACGATGGATGAGATCATGAATGACTTTGATGCCTGTTATATTTCTGTTGGGGCAGGAGCACCTAATTTTATGGGGATTCCCGGAACAGCATTGAACGGCGTTTACTCTTCTAGTGAGTACTTAACACGGATCAACTTGATGCATAGTTATGAGTTTCCTAAATATGATACACCAATCAAACGATCGGAAAATGTCGTTGTTATCGGTGGTGGCAATGTGGCAATGGATGCTGCACGTTCGGCTAAGCGTTTAGGTGCTGAACATGTCAGTATTGTCTATCGTAGATCATTAGAAGAATTACCAGCACGTATCGAAGAATACCATCACTCCGTTGAAGAAGAAATCGACTATCATTGGCTGACAAATCCAATTGAATATATGAATGATGGAAACGGTAATTTGAATGGAGTAAAATGCATCAAAATGGCACTTGGCGAGCCGGATCAATCTGGAAGACGTCGCCCTGTTCCAATCAAAAATAGTGAATTTATTATCGAAGCTGACACAGTGATCGAAGCAATCGGTCAAGGGTCCAATAAAGTGTTGTTATCCACTTTCCCAGAACTTAAGTTGACAAAATGGGGGTATATTGAGGCGGATCCAAAAACGGGAGAAACATCGATTCCCGGCGTCTTTGCCGGCGGAGATATCGTAACAGGTGCAGCAACAGTTATTTTGGCCATGGGTGCTGGAAAAGTTGCTGCAGTACAAATGGATAAATATATACAAGAGAAAAAGAAAACGCCCCTTACAACAAAAGTCTGAGGAAAGATAAAAGGTGAGAAAAATGAAAAACACGAAGACAATGGATGGAAATACAGCGGCGGCCTATATTTCCTATGCGTTTACAGAAGTAGCTGCAATTTATCCAATCACACCAAGTTCTACAATGGCGGAGTTAGTGGATGAATGGGCAGAAACGGGTTTAAAAAACATCTATGGACAAAAGGTCCAAGTCATTGAAATGCAGTCAGAAGCAGGAGCAGCTGGTGTGGTTCACGGCTCTTTAAAAACAGGCGCTTTAACTACCACTTATACGGCTTCACAAGGGTTGCTATTGATGATTCCCAATATGTACAAAATAGCAGGTGAGTTACTGCCAGCTGTTTTTCATGTGGCAGCTAGAGCGATCACAACGGGTGCTTTGAGCATTTTTGGAGATCATGGAGATGTCATGGCGACACGTCAAACAGGTTTTTGTATGTTAGCAGAATCCAGCGTTCAAGAAGTAATGGATCTTTCAGCAGTAGCCCATTTAGCTAGTATCGAAGGTAGTTTGCCATTCGTCAACTTTTTTGATGGATTTAGAACAAGTCATGAACTACAAAAAATAGAAGTACTTGATTATGATGATTTAAAAAACATGCTTGATCAAGATGCGGTGGAACGATTTAGAAATAGAGGAATGAATCCTAATCACCCAACTGTCTCAGGGACAGCTCAGAATCCAGACATTCATTTCCAGCAAAGAGAAACAGTCAATGCCAATTACGAAGCAATGCCAAGAATTGTTCAAAAATATATGAATCAAATCAATGAATTACGCGGAACCAATTATGATTTAACAGATTACTATGGAGCAGACGATGCGACAGAGGTCATTATTTCTATGGGATCAGCTTCCCCAGTCATTCAACAAACAGTAGATTATTTAAATGAACAAGGACGCAGGGTAGGGCTGATCAATATCCATTTGTACCGTCCATTTCCAACAGAAAATCTATTAGAAAAATTACCAAAAACAGTAGAAAAAGTGGCTGTCTTAGATCGGACCAAAGAAGCCGGAGCCGATGGTGAACCGTTGCTTTTGGATGTCCAAAGCGCATTATATCAACATGAGAATCGTCCGATTGTGATAGGCGGGCGATACGGATTAGGTTCAAAAGACGTCACGCCTAATCAGATCAAAGCAGTCTATGATCATTTATTATTACCATTTGCTGAATTGAAACAACGCTTTACAATCGGAATCGTAGATGATGTGACCTATCGTTCATTACCACAAGGAGAATTGTTGGATTTAACTCCTAGCTCAACTTTCCAAGCAAAATTCTGGGGCTTTGGGTCGGATGGAACAGTAGGTGCTAATAAACAAGCCATCAAAATCATCGGAAACAATACCGATTTATATGCACAGGCATATTTTAGTTACGATTCAAAAAAATCAGGAGGACTGACCCTTTCTCATTTACGCTTTGGGAAAGAGCCGATCACATCAACATATTTAGTAGAACAAGCTGATTTTATAGCCTGTCATAATGCATCGTATATCCATAATTATGATTTACTAAAAGGGCTGAAAAATGGCGGAACATTTTTATTGAACACTATTTGGGACAAAGAAAAAGTCTATCGTTTACTTCCAGCCAAACTAAAAAAATATATTGCGGAACATGATATCCAATTTTATATCATCAATGCTGTAGAATTGGCTCGAGAAGTAGGCTTGGGTCGAAGGATCAATACAGTAATGTCTACTGCATTTTTTGAGGTAACGGATATTATGACACGCGACGAGTACATGCCACTACTAAAAGCAGAAGTCAAAAAAACATACGGGAAAAAATCGATGGAAATCGTAGAAAAGAACTATCAAGCAATCGATAGAACCTTTGATTCTCTTCAAAAGATCGAGGTTCCATCTGAATGGGCAACAATCGTCATTGAACCTGAGAAAAAAGATGAAACATTGCCGAAATATGTGACGAATATTCTACAGCCGATTAATCGACAAGAAGGAAATGAGTTGACGGTTGGCGATTTAATTGATAATGGCATGAAAACTGGTGAAATGCCGATGGGTACCGCAGCTTATGAAAAACGTGGGATCGCCTTAGAAGTTCCAGAGTGGCAAATGGATAAATGTACAATGTGTAATGAATGTGCGTTCGTTTGTCCTCATGCAGCAATTCGTCCATTTTTAGCAGATGAAGCAGAAATGAAAGAAGCACCAGAAGGATTCGTTGCTAGAGAAATGCGTGGTGCAGATGGTTTGATGTATCGTATTCAAGTATCGTTGGAAGATTGTACAGGCTGCGGTCTGTGTGTTCAGGCTTGTCCAGTGAAGGAAAAAGCAATTTTGATGAAACCTTATGAAGAACAAAAAGAGCAAGCAATCAACTGGGCATTTGCAATGACTTTACAACAAAAAGAGAATCCAGTCAGAAAATTATCTGTTAAAGGCTCACAATTCAATCAACCTTTGATGGAGTTTTCAGGCGCTTGTGAAGGGTGTGGTGAAACGCCTTATATCAAGTTACTCACACAATTATTTGGTGATCGTATGATGATGGCAAATGCGACTGGTTGCTCATCTATTTGGGGCGGCTCGTCTCCTGTTACACCGTATACAACAAATGAATGTGGACAAGGACCAGCTTGGAGTAATTCATTGTTTGAAGATAACGCTGAATATGGTTATGGAATGTATGTGGCAAATAGAACAAAACGTCAATATTTAGCGGATCAAGTAAAAGAGGCAGTCGAAAATAATTTAGGATCTGAGGAACTGCAAGCACTAATGCAAGATTGGCTGGATCATTATTTAGAAGGTGATGGTACCCAACAACGGGCAACTAAACTTGCCGCTGTTTTGAGCGGAGAATATCAAACAGATCCACGATTAGAAAAAATCTACAAGCAAAGTGACCTACTTGTAAAAACAAGTCAATGGATCGTTGGTGGTGACGGTTGGGCCTATGATATTGGTTTTAGTGGAATCGATCATGTACTGGCAAGTGGAGCAGACGTGAATATTTTTGTCATGGATAATGAGGTTTACGCAAATACAGGTGGGCAAACATCCAAAGCCACACCTGCAGCGGCTATCGCTAAATTCTCGGCAGGTGGAAAACAAACATCTAAAAAAGATTTAGGCATGATGGCGATGACATATGGGAACGTCTATGTCGCCCAAATTGCTTTAGGCGCTAATTCAATGCAAACCATTAAAGCCATCGATGAAGCGGAACGTTATCCTGGACCATCTTTGATTATTGGCTATACGCCTTGTATTAATCATGGGGTCAAAGGGGGAATGATCGAAACCTTGTCTTTAGCGAAAGAAGCAGTTGAATCGGGTTATTGGCAGTTGTATCGCTATAATCCACAACTGATTGAAAAAGGCAAAGATCCAATGGTTATCGATTACAAAAAAGCAGATTTTTCTAAGATGCGTGATTTCCTTGAAAAACAAACACGATTCTCTGCACTCCATACGATTAAAGACAACCAAGAAGTGGTCGAACATCTTTTAACAAAGACTAAAGACGATGCAGAAGACCGATCAGATAATTATGTCAAGTTAGTGAGTCAGATCAAAAAATAAATATTTAGCTAAAGAACTACGATGAAATTACGCTACTATTTCATCGTAGTTTTTTTGTAGAACAAATGAAAAAATTTATTTAAACCAAACCTATAGAAAATAAAAAAATTTTTTCTGCAAAAAAATAGTTAACCTAATTTTCTGGTTGACAACGCTATCATTTTTGATATTATAATATGTAAAGAGGTCTGACCTCTTAAAGGGAAGGAGATTAAATCATGGGAGAAAAAGTATTTTTGCCAAATATCAAAGTTTATGCTGGAGATATTTCCAGTAAAGTCATTGTTTGTGGCGATCCAGGGCGCGCTAAACAAATTGCAGAGTTATTAGATGAACCACAAGAAATTTCGTTTGCAAGAGAGTATCGTATTTTTAATGGGGTTTATCAAGGAACAAAAGTTACGATTGCAAGTCATGGCGTTGGTTGCCAGGTGCAGCGGTTTGCTTTGAAGAGCTGATCAAAGCTGGAGCGAAGGAAATCATTCGTGTAGGAACAGCAGGTTCATATGTTGAGGAATTACCACCAGGAAGTCTAATTGTGGCTGATTCAGCTGTTCGTGAAGATGGCTTGACCTACCAATGGTACCCAAAGGAATGCCAGCTGTTGGAGATCTTTCATTAGTACAGAAAGTAGAGAAAAGGACTGCAACAAAAGATATTCGCTATAAACGTGGAACCATTGTCACGTTGGATGTTTTTTATTCTGGCGCTGTAACATTTCCTCATATGGAATATAAAGCAGCAGGAGCTTGGGGGCGGAGATGGAGTTGGCTTCACTGTACATCATTGCCAGAATGCGAGGCATAGCTGCAGCAGGTATCTTTGCTTTGGACGGATATGCGTTTGCCGACATGAATGAGTACGATCCCCATACTGAAGTTGTTGGACAAGCTGTTAAGGCAGAAATTGAAATTGCTTTAGAAGTATTGTGTGGGGAATAATTAAATTCAAATCATTATTTTTTCTGAATATGCTATAATTTTATAGACAATCATTCAGGAGGACGTAATGACAAATTTTAAAATAGAAAAACAAACATTAGCGCAAGCGACTTATCAAAAATTAAAAACACTAATAGAAACCAAAGAATTATCGGAGGGAGAAAAACTTTCCTCAGAGCTAAAACTGTCTAAACTGTTGGAGGTAAGCAGACCTATTTTAAGAGAAGCTTTATTACGATTAGAAACGGAAGGATACATTGTAAGAAAACATGGTGTAGGAACTTTCGTATTAGACAGCAAGCCAAATTTACGTTCAGGATTAGAAAAACTAGATAGTATTACTGAATTTGTGACAGAACGTGATTATCAAATCGGTACGAACATAACAGAAACATTGAAAGCTATCCAAAACAAAAAAATTTCTTCTGCTTTATTATTAGAGCCAGATCAACGATTGTTTTATTTTCAGCGTGTGCGCACAGCAGATGGTGTGGCATTTTCAATTGACGATGTCTATATTCCAGAGAAATATATCGATGAGCAATTACTGGAAGTCCAATCAAAAGAATCTATGTTAGAGTATTTTGATCATGTTCTGCAACATAAAATTAAAAAATCTGATTGTTTGATTTATGCAGAAAATGCTGATAGTAAAACAGCAAAACAGTTGAAATTAAAGGAAAATCAAGCAGTTCAAATGATGGAGCAAACATTTTTCAATACACTGAATCAACCGATTTTTTATTGTAAGACGACCGTTTCGAATTCTATTTTACAGTTTAATTTTGTGCGTAACCGATAATTTTAGAAAGGATTATCAATGAAACTACCACTAAAAAAAAATGTTTTAGAAACAGCTCTAGCAGCATATAAGAATGGATTAATGGCTGGTACTAGCGGAAATTTCAGCGCTATTGATCGAGAATCTGGAGTGATGGTGATCACACCGAGTAGCGTCCCTTATACCGAGTTACATGAAGACGAAATGAGCGTCATTGACTTGAACGGGTTGCTGATTTCAGGAATGAAACCGTCTTCAGAATGGCAGATGCATTTAGAAATCTATCGAACGTCAAAAAAACAGGAGCAATCGCTCACACACATTCTCCCTTTGCAACATCGTTTGCAGTATTAAATGAGTCTATTCCAACCGTTTTGATTGAAATGGCATTATTAGGAGGAGAAATACCAGTTGCTCCTTTTGCTATGCCTGGTTCCATTGAATTAGGTGTATCGGTAGCAGAAACATTGAACAAATATACAGTAAATGCTTGTTTATTAGAAAGTCATGGCGCATTGGCAATCGGCGAGACAATGACTCAAGCGTATACAAATGCTGTTTATTTAGAAGATGTTGCGAAAATTTATCATTATGCACGAGCTGTAGGGCAGCCAAAAATCGTGAAAGAAACAGCCATTCAGCAAATGTTGGCTAATATAAAGGGGTAAAGAGCATGTTGCAAGTAGAATCAGTCCGTTATGTAAAAGAAGAAAACCAAATTATCCTATTGGATCAAACCTTATTACCAACCCAAGAAGAGTATATCACCATTTCAACGGTGGAAGCACTTTGGGAAGCCATCGTTAAGTTACAAGTTCGTGGTGCGCCTGCAATTGGAATAGCAGCAGCTTATGGTGCAGCTATGAGTGCACAGACGTTTGATGTCACAACTTATGATGACTTCAAAGAAGAATATCAAGCAATATCGACTTATCTAGCCAGCTCAAGACCAACAGCTGTTAATTTATTCTGGGCGTTGAATCGAATGGAACAGGTTGTCAAAGAAAATTCACAAAGAAATATAAATGAATTAAAAGAACTGTTGATTCAAGAAGCCAATTTAATTAAAATCGAAGATGCCCAAATGTGTAAGCAAATTGGGGAGCATGCTTTGACCTTGTTAGAAGATGGACAGACAGTTTTGACCCATTGTAACGCCGGAGCCATTGCAACGGCACAATATGGAACCGCTTTAGCACCAATCTATTTAGCGAAAGAACGTGGGATGACACTACGCGTGTATGCAGATGAAACACGTCCATTGCTTCAAGGCGCGCGTTTAACTACCTGGGAATTGATGAAAGCTGGCATCGATGTGACCTTGATTACCGATAATATGGCGGCTATGGTCATGCAACAAGGGAAAATAGACGCAGTTATTGTTGGATGTGATCGAATTGCTGCAAATGGTGATGCTGCCAATAAGATTGGAACTTACGGAGTTGCTGTGTTAGCTGAAAAACATGGGATTCCATTTTATGTTGCTGGTCCAACATCAACAATTGATATGGAGACCAAAACAGGTTTAGACATTCCAATCGAAGAACGTGGAGCGGCTGAGATCACAAACGGTTTTGGCAAACAAACAGCGCCTGATAATGTAAAAGTGTACAATCCGGCATTCGATGTGACGCCTCACGAACTGATTACAGCGATCGTTACTGAAAAAGGGGTCATTGAACGACCTGACGAAGTTAAGATGCAGGCAATGTTTGGTGAATAAAAGGAGTTATAAATGATGACGATATATTTATTGATTAATATACTTGGTGTGTTATTATTTGTGGGAATCGCTTGTTTGTTTTCGAAAGATCGTAAAAATATTCATTGGCGCTCGATTGTTGTTTTGGTGTTACTAAATATTTTTCTGGCATGGTTTCTAACATCATTTTCAGCTGGACGTTTTGCGATTGAAAAAATAGCTGACGGTTTTAACTGGCTGATTGAAACATCATTTTCAGGTATTGGTTTTGCCTTTTCTAGTATGGTAAATGTTAAAAATATGGATGTTGTTGTGAGTGCGTTGATGCCGATTTTACTGGTAGTGCCTCTCTTTGATATTTTAACGTATGTTGGTGTATTGCCTTTTATCATTAAATGGTTGGGAAAAGGACTATCTAAATTGACAGGGCAACCAAAATTTGAATCTTTCTTTGCTGTTGAAATGATGTTTCTAGGGAATACAGAAGCATTAGCCGTATCTAGTGGACAATTAAAAAGATTACGAAGTGCGCGGATTTTGACGATTTCAATGATGTCGATGAGTTGTGTTTCTGCAGCGATGATCGGTGTGTATCTTCAAATGTTGCCTGCACAATTTGTCTTGACAGCCATTCCACTAAATATTATCAATGCGATGATCGTAACAAGCGTATTGAATCCTGTGACGATTACTGAAGAAGAAGATACGATTTATAAAATTGAAAAAACAGATCGTGAACCATTTTTCTCTTTCCTAGGAAACTCTATTATAGAAGCAGGAAAGTTGATCTTGATTATTACAGCGATGATCATTTCTTTTGTGGCACTTGCGGCCTTGATCGATAAAATTTTAGCGCTTTTTCCTGGCGGTTTGTCTTTAAGTAAAATATTAGGCGTGTTTATGACACCGTTTGCTTTTGTCTTAGGTTTACCTTTAAATGAAGCATTTGAAGCCGCTCAATATATGGGAACCAAGTTAGTGACAAATGAATTTGTGGCGATGGGTGAATTGAACCCCCAACTTTCTTCATTAAGTCAACATATGGCTGCAGTGTTAAGCACATTTTTAGTTTCTTTTGCAAATTTTTCTACAATAGGTATGATTTTAGGGTGTTTAAATGGTATTTTGAAGAAAGAGATTTCAGATGAAGTCTCAAAAAATGTTCCTTATATGTTATTATCAGGAGTGTTAGTGTCATTATTAAGTGCAGGCATGGTAGGTCTGTTTATTTGGTAAAAATTTGTTTGGTAAGGAAAATAATGTTGAAAGATCAAAATCTTACTTGCACGTGAATCTTAAAAAGTTATCTGGTTTCATGGATTAGTACCTACACTTTTATACGAGGAGAGTTTATATGTTTCGATGGAAAAAACTTAGTAAAGCAGATCTAAAACGTGAAATTTTAGCTGGAACAACTTCATTTTTCGCTATTTCTTATATCATAATGGTGAATACAATGATTTTAGCTGAAGCCGGGATGCCAAAAGAGCTTACAATCTTTGGCACGATCTTTATCTCGATCATTGGATCGATTTTGATGGGGATTGTTGCCGATGCGCCAATCGTTTTGACGACGGGAATGGGTGTGAATTCGTTTTTTACTTATACCTTGGTTCTTTCTTTGGGATTAACCTGGCAACAAGCACTGGCTGTTAGTTTTTGTGCAGGTATTATTTATTTACTGGTTGCGTTTACGAAGTTAAGCAAATTATTTGCAGAAGTTGTTCCTGAAACATTAAAAACTGGTATTACTGTTGGAATCGGTTTTTTTCTCGTACTGATTGGTTTAGAAAAAGGACATCTCATCATACGAGGAGAACATACTTTTACTCAATTAGCGCCATTAAGTGATAGTTTGACCTTATTGACCTTATTTTCATTGATTTTAACTGTGTGTCTTTTTTTAAAAGGCGTGCAAGGGAGTTTTTTCATCGGAATTGTTGTTGTAACGATCATTGCTAATGTGATGGGCTTGGTAAGTGCTACAGAGCATTTTTCTTTGAGTGGATTAAAAAATTATCCGCAAATTTTTTCAAAATTAGATTTCAGTACCTTTTTTTCTAAAAGCTTTTTGTTAGGAGTCTTTGCTTTATCTATGATTTTGATTTTTGAATCAATGGGCTTACTAAAAGGCTTGATGCCGGAAGCAGATGAAAAAAATATTTACGGGCGTATCGTGTAACTGGTTTTATCACATTACTATCTGGTATTTTTGGTACAAGCCCAACTGTGGCTGCAGCTGAAAGTGCGACAGGAATTGAAGAAGGCGGGAAAACTGGGCTTACTTCAATTACAAGCGGTATCTGTTTTTTCTTAGCTTTGTTAGCACTGCCGTTTCTTTCTTACATTCCTGATGCGGCTTTAGCACCAGCGATCATTATAACGGGATTCTTAATGATCCAACAAATAAAAACAGTGCATTTTGACGATTTCAGTGACTATTTTCCTGCAATGCTAATGATCGTTTTGATTCCATTTACTATGAATATTTCAGATGGAATGGCGTTTGGTTTTGTAGCGTACCCATTAACGAAGTGGGTTGCTAGAAAAAAATCTGAGCTATCATTACCAATGTGGCTGATTTCAGGATTGTTTTTAATGTATTTGATTGTTAATGTATTGATTTAAAGCAAAAGAGCCCTGGACAAAACTAAAAATCAGTTTTGTCCAGGGCTCTAAATCCGAATAAATGGTTGGATCAGAAGCACTCCCTTTCTGACCCAACCTCTTTTTATCCGATAATAATTTTTTCAGAGGGATATTCATACCCAATATCGCGTGTTTCTTTTGGTACAAACAGCATCAAAGTATAAAGCATGCCGATTCGACCAATGAACATCAACAAAGCAATCATCAACTTACCAACTGTTGTTAAATCAGAAGTGATTCCTAATGATAAACCTGTCGTACCAAAAGCTGAGGCTACTTCAACAATAATGGCGATCAGTGGATGATCTTCTGTTGCGGTCAAAAATAAAACCGCAAAGAAACACATGATCAACGAAAGCATAAAGACTACAATCGATTTTTTTACATCGTCATCATCGATTCGGCGTCCAAACACATTGATTTTATCTTCGCTTTTTAAGAAAGAGTATAAGTACAAACCGATGATTGCAACAGTTGTTGTACGAATACCACCACCAACAGAACTAGGACTACAGCCAATAAACATCAAAAGAGAAAATACGATCAAAGTAGTGACCTGAAAATCACCTAGATCATTGATCTGAAGGCCAGCATTTCGTGTTGTCATAGAATAGAACATGGAAGTGATCCACCGCTGTACTTCACCCATGCCAACAAATAAATGATCTTTTTCCAACAAATAAATCAAAATCGTACCACCAACAAACAAAATCACAAATGCTAAGACGGCAATTTTACTAAACAAAGAAAAGCGGAAAGGCAGACCTCGTTTTTTCTTTTTAAAGAATAGCCATTCACGAAACTCCATCAAGACTGGAAAACCAATCCCCCCAACAAAAATCAAGAACATGATCACGATCAAAAAAAGATAATCATGAGCAAATGGAATGATCGAATCGCCAGTAACGTCAAATCCAGAGTTAGTCACCGCTGAAATTGATTGATAAAAACCAAAGAAAATCGCTTTTGGCCAAGTTGTATAATAGCCTGAATAATAAAAATAAATAGAGAAAAATGTACCAAAAATCATTTGAAACCATAAAATAATCGTAAACGTAATTCGAATCAAGCGAACAATACCGCTTAATTTGGGTTGATTCATATCTGTCATGATCAATTGTCGTTGTTTTAAGGAAATTCTTCGTTTAGACAAAATAATAAAGGCTGTCGAAATCATCATGATGCCAAGCCCTCCAACTTGAAAGAGAACTTCCATCAACAGCACACCACGATCATTAAAAACAGAATTAATATCAAAGGTAGATAAACCTGTGACACTTACAGTACTGACCGCCATAAATAGCATATCAATAAAACCAACCTGAGAGCCAGGTTCCCTAAAAAAGGGTAAACAAAAAAGCAAATAAGAAACAATTGTCATAAGAATATAATAGGATACAATAATTTGAATAGATGAAAAATGAGTAGAAATAAAACGCCTTCCTCTGCGCTGAGCCAGCCATAAAAGCCGAAATCGATTCATAATGGACCTCCTGAACATCGTTAAAATAAGTATAGCAGAAATTAAATGATGGGCAAACAAAGAATGAAGGCTTAAAAGAAATAAGAAATTGATTAAAAAAAGAGAGAATAGAGTACAAATCATGTAGAAAATGTTATTTTATTGTGAGAGGGGTAACATACTAAGTCTTTTATTTTTTTAATATAAGAAAAAAGTATAATTGAAGAGATATTTTTTTATTTTACAAATGTGATTATATTCACATTTTGGTATAAAATATCAACTTCAAGCTAAATAAGTAAGGTTTGTTGAGCTAAAAATTACTAAGGTGGGGAAAAAAATGAAAAAAGTTATCATGAGTTTACTATCACTGAGTTTATTTGCAGGACTTGCTGTAGGTTGTACTAGTGATCAGGACAAAACGACAAAGAAAAGCAAAGAATCCAAAGAAAGTACAGAAGTTACTTCTGGTGCATCAGCCAATGGCTATACAGATTTAAGTGAACTAGAAGATCAATATGATATCGTGATCATCGGCGCAGGTGGTGCTGGGATGACGGCGGCTTTACAAGCTAAAGAGGCGGGAATGAACCCGGCCATTCTAGAAAAAATGCCAGTTGCAGGTGGAAATACCATCAAGTCCTCTTCAGGTATGAATGCTTCTGAAACAAAATATCAAAAAGAAGAAGGCATCACTGATAGCAATGATAAATTTTTTGAAGAAACATTAAAAGGTGGCAAAGGCACGAATGACAAAGAACTATTACGCTTTTTCGTAGATCATTCAGCGGATGCAATCGATTGGCTAGATACGAAAGGAATCGAACTTAGCAACTTAACGATCACAGGCGGAATGAGCGAAAAACGTACACATCGTCCTGCTGACGGCTCTGCAATCGGCGGCTATCTAGTAGACGGGCTAGTTCGTAATGTTAAAGAAGAAAAAATCCCGTTATTTGTCAATGCAAATGTAACTGAGATCACTGAAAAAGATGGTCAAGTCAATGGTGTCAAAGTTAAACTAAACGATAAAGAAACCAAAGAAGTCAAATCAAACGCCGTAATTGTTACAACTGGTGGTTTTGGTGCCAATAAAGAAATGTTAGAAAAATACGATCCAAAATTAAAAGATTACGTGACGACAAACCAAGAAGGTACGACGGGTGACGGGATCAAGATGATCGAAAAACTTGGCGGGGCTACAGTGGATATGAAAGAAATCCAAATTCATCCAACGGTGCAACAAGACAAATCATTCTTGATCGGTGAAGTGGTTCGTGGTGAAGGAGCTATTTTAGCCTCACAAGAAGGGACACGTTTTGTTAATGAGATGGATACCCGTGATAAAGTTTCTGCTGCAATCACAGCTTTACCAGAAAAATCAGCATATTTAGTTTTCGATCAAGGTGTTCGTGATCGTGCCAAAGCCATTGATTTTTATGATGAGCAAGGTTTTGTTGTAGAAGGCAAAACGATTGAAGAGCTTGCAAAAAAAATCGATATGCCTGAAGCAAAACTAAAAGAAACGATCGATCAATGGAACAAAGATGTCCAAGCAAAATCTGATACTCAATATAACCGTGCAACAGGGATGGATCACGACTTATCGACTGGACCTTACTACGCAATCAAAATCGCACCAGGAATCCATCATACAATGGGTGGTGTGAAAATCAATACAAAAACAGAAGTATTAAAAGAAGATGGAGCACCAATCAAAGGATTGTATGCCGCTGGTGAAGTAACTGGTGGACTTCATGGTGCAAACCGTATCGGTGGAAATGCCGTAGCAGATATCATCATCTTTGGTCGTCAATCTGGAACAGAAGCAGCGAATTTTGTTTCAGCACAAAAATAAATAAGTCTAAAGGAACGAATAGATAAAGCGTTTGTGTTTGTCTATTGGTTCCTTTTTAATTTAAAAATTTAGTTGAATTTACAATCGAAGAGGCTTATTGTACCAGTAAATAAAAATTAGTATTTAGAGGCGTATAATATAGTTATAACAGTACTATTAATTTCAATATACTTTTGATAAAATTGAACCAGAAATTGTAGCAAGTCAAAAAACAATCGATATTGGAGAAGTTGAATCTATGGAAAGTAAACATTTTGAATTAAGAATTACTTGGAAAGATGTTTGTATGGAAATATTTGGTGGTTTATTTGTATTTTTTATAACTTTAGGAGTAATACTTTGGTTCTTACTCCCTGTATTTAAAAATTTTGATATGTTCAATCGCTTTTTCTTATTTATTTTAGTGATTTTCGCTTTCTTGAGTGGTGTGCTTTATTTAGCATACTTAGCCTTAAGCTTTTCCTTTATGCTACTTATTTCAGGGATTTATGACGTAAGAATCTTGCTAAAATATCATGGTGTAATATATTTAATGAACGAAAAAGGACTAACTTATTACGACAATAAAGAATTACATACAAAAAAATGGATAGATATTATTGATGTTGGATGTTTTAAACAACAAGATGATAAGGTGGAAATTCTTTATAAATATCAGATAAAGTTTGCCGATGCAACAGAGCACGAATTTGATTTACGAGGAACATTTCCTACGAAAGATTTTAAAGATAAAGTTGAAGAATTTTGGCTATTTTACAATGCTTAACTTTATGTTTTGAATAATGCCAATTCGGTTTTTAATAATGAGGAAGCAACACAAGAACAAGTAAATAAAGCAAAAACTGATTTACAAACAGCATTTGATAATTTAGAAGAAAAATTAACTGGTGGTAGTTTATCTGCAACAGAAGTCCAATAGCTAAAAATACTATTTTACGAGAAGTAAATAATCTAAGAGCTTCTAATGGATTAAACCCAGTAATTTCGGAAGATATTTTAAATCGTGCATCAGATGTACGAGCAAAAGAAATTGAAATTTTGTTTGACCATATAAGACCTGATGGCAGTGGAGTAGAAGAAGCAGTGATGGAACAAGGTGCATTTTCTGGTATTTTCGGGGAGAATATTGCTTCAAATTTTGCTCCATACAAGGATTGAGAACAAGTAGGAATGGCGTTATTTTATTAATGGAAGAATAGTCCATCTCATTTATCATTAATGCTAACCAAGCAAATGAGATACATTGGTATTGGTATTAATTCCAGTACCAATGGTATCTACGGTGTACAGTTAATGTCAGTGATGTTATATGATAATGACACCAATGAACCTCTTTATTCAACTTCTAAAATATCTAATGATTCTGAACAAAAACAGTCAAGAGTAAATAGTCAAAAAGATTTTGGTGAAAATACTACTGAATCAACAACTGAACAAACAACACAAGAATCAGTAGCAGAGGAAAAGACAGAAGAAGAATCAACAGTTAATAAAGAAAATCTAAAAGGGGCTTATAACTTGGCATTAACATTGGAAGAATCAAATTATAGTGTACATTCATGATCAATTTTAATGATTAAATTAGCTGATGCCAAATTTGTCTATAATAATCCTGATGCTAGTAAATTGGATATTGAGAATGCTACACTAGCATTGCAACAGGCAATTAATAACTTAGTTTAATATAGTAATACTAAATAAGGGAGATAGTAAGTTTAAAAGCATACTATCTCTTTTTTTACATAAATCAGTAACATTTTTTAAAATTAAATAACGAAAATGTAATATATAACTATCTATCACACTCGACTTTTGGTAAAATAAATATTGATTAAGGTGTAAATAAATTTCATCCTGTTTAGGAGGAGAAAATATTTTGAAAAAATTATATTTATTTATAGGAGGATTAATTATAATGAGTGGATTAACTGGATGTGAAACAAAAAATAAAACAGAAATTGAACAAAGTTTTGATAAAGTATTAGCAATGTATCCAACACCAAATCTGGAGAGCTTCTATGATATGGAAGGTTATCGAGATGATGAGTTTGATAAGGATGATAAGGGGGTTTGGGTGTTGCATACTGATATGGCAATTTCTCGTGAAGTAGATGGAGACTTGTATTCAGAGGGTGCAATTTTAAGATTGAACAGAAATACAAAAAAAGGGACTGGTTTTTATTTTGTAAGAAAATATTTCGATGATGTTAAAAAGGGGATTGAAGAAAAAAAATACCCTATAATGTTGGATGGACAAGGGATTCGACCAATTGAAGATTTGGGCGATAAAAAGTTATTAGAAAAGATAGAAAATTTTCAGTTTTTTGTTCAATATGGTGATTTTAAATCCTTAAGTACTTACAAAAATATTAATAAAATATATAATCCAGAAGTACCTCTATACGAGTTAGAATATCAATTAACAAACAATGATAATAATGTTCAAGCGCTAAGGGAACGTTATGAAATTCCTACAGAAAAAGCACCAACGTTATTACTGAAAGGGATTGGAGATTTAGAAGGCGATTCTGTGGGCTATAAGCAATTGGAATTTACTTTTGATAAAAAAGTAGATGTTTATTTAAGTGATTCCATTGATTTTCAACCTCTTTCATCGGAGGATATTATAAATGAGTGATTATGAATTCAATCAAGAGAAAATAGAAGATTTAAAAACTGATAGTGAATCCACTAGTGCAGTATCAACTATTTCTTATGAAGTAGAGAATGCAATGGTGAAAGGGGTCTCCAAAAAGAAAATTGTGGCCAAATTAAATAATTTAAAAGATGCTGGCAATTTTCCTTCAAATTTAGATTATGTAGATTCGTTTTACGACCCTAAAACCAGTTCAAGTGGTGTAGCATTTCTAGATAACAATACAGGAAAAGTTGTGGTTGGTTTTGCAGGTACTAACTTTGATAATGGCTTTTTTGGAGAAGGTTCTAAAGATGTTGGACAATGGGGGAACATAGCCTTTAAAGGGGATGGCCCTTCTTCAGCGTATTTTGATGCTAGTAATAAATTTATGAATGATTTAAAAGCTAATGGCTTCAATGTTGATACTGTCACAGGACATTCTCTTGGGGGAAGAAATGGAACCATTATGGGAATGGCACATAATATACCAAATATCATTCTGTACAATTCTGCACCATTGATGAATGTTTTAACGAATGTTCCAACAAAAGGGAATCTATCGAATGCAAAAGAACTTGAGAAATTGTTAAGTGGTTATAAGGGGAATATTATTTATTTTGTATCCGAAGATGACCCATTAAATAAAGTTTCTGGAGTAGGTGGTAGTGTTTACCCAGGAAAGATTATTATTATAAAAAACGGGAAAGCACATGATATCACAGGCTTCTTAACAAAAAAAGAACAAGAATTTATTCGTCAACATACACCTGATTTAAATAAAATTTATGTGGCTCAACAAAAAGTTCAAACAAATACTCGGAGTAAATTAAAAGCATTAGATGTGTTGCGAGCAAAGCTTTTAAAAAGCGGAGGAGGATTATCTGCTTCAGAAGAAATTTATTTAGATGCGTCGGAAGCTTTGATTTTAACACAAGGAATGAGTAAAACTCTTCAAATTGAAATAAATGATATCAAAAAAATGTATCGTGAAGCAAAAAAAGATGCAGATAAATTATGGACAGACACTTTAAAAACAGCCGACTCCATAGGCTCAACATTGCATCAAGGAGAAGTAGTGGATTCTTTAAATGGTGGTGGTGCAACAGAGCCAATTGTTCGAATAGAACCAAAAGAAGAATACGAACAAAAAATATCAGAATTATCTTCGATACAACAAGAATACCATGGATTAATTGGTCAAATACAATCATCCATAAATAAACAAGTAGAAACAGACCAAGAGTTAGCGAGACAAATAGGGGGATAAACTCTCATGGAGAGAACATATTTAAATAAATTAGCAAATTTAGAATCCGAGTATGAAAAGAACCAGAGAAAAATTGAAGAAGAGTTAGAAGAAGCCTTTTATGAAAAACAAAAGTTTAGTCGTGAGTTGGAAAATCTTTCAGAAAATTATCGCTATCATTATCAGCAAGCTGAATACAGTGAACCAATTAATATGAGCAGAGTCTATCATTTATTAGAACAATGTAAAGATGATGGGGATAGGGCTGTTAATCAAACAATGAAAGAATTAGAAAATAAACAGGAAGAAAATACGATTCATTATAAAAAACAAACCCAATTATTAGAAGATGAACTTACTCTTTTAAAAGAGAAGGAGCGTAAAAAAGAAAATGAGTAGTGAAAAAATGAAATTGGAGTTAAAGAGATTAAGGAAAGAGCTAGAAAAAGCTTTGATACGTGGAATGGTTGCTCCCCCATGTGTTCAGACGGCAGAAACGAAAAGGCAACTAGTTAAAAGCATGGGACAAGCTCGAGTAGAACGATTAAAAAGTAGTAGTGCAAACTATATTTCTGATTTTCAATCTTCTGCAAAAGGGGCATGGGTAACAAAAGCAAAAACAACGTTTGAAAATACGTCAAAAAAACTAACAACTATTACAGAAGATGGGAAATGATGAGCTTCCAAAGTTCATCATTTTTTGTATGTTCTTATAACCTCTGGTAGGCTCTCTGGAGCGTTTAAAAAGTTTGTGTACAAATATGCCAAATCAAATTTTAAAACCCTAAAAATTAATCTGGTGTCGTTTAAATTGTGGTGAAGTAAGATTATTGTAATCTCGTAGAAAAAATAACAAAAATAAGAGGGAGATGAATGTTAAGCAAAAAAAGATAGACAATCAATGTACGAGTTAATAATAAAAATGGAGCAACAAACAATGACAGATAGTTATACACATACAAGTCCCAATTATATAGTTGAAATAGCAACTAAAGTAGATGAGATAATTGTTCCGCTAATCAAAGTGGGATAATTATATTTTTTTATTCTCTTAAAAAAAGGAGCAGGTATGACTGCAGGTATAGAAATTTTTAGGTAAGTGAAAACCCTTGATACATAAGCAATAAATTTACCACTGTAAAAAACTTTAGTTTTATAGTAAAATACGAGAGGAACTAAACGAGAGGTGACGACGGAATAATGGCACAGTTATTTTTTAAATATGGCGCAATGAATAGTGGAAAAACGATTGAAATATTAAAAGTAGCACATAACTATGAAGAACAAGACAAACCTGTTGTGATCATGACAAGCGGACTTGATACTAGAGATGGTGTCGGTGTCGTTTCAAGCCGTATCGGTCTTAGACGAGAAGCAACGCCAATTTTTAAAGAAACCAATGTCTATGAATTGATTCAAAATCTAGATTATAAGCCTTATTGTATCCTAGTGGATGAATCACAATTTCTAGGAAAACAACATGTGATTGAATTTGCTCGGGTCGTAGACGAACTGAATATTCCAGTTATGGCGTTTGGCTTGAAAAATGATTTTCGTAATGAACTATTCGAAGGCTCAAAATATTTGATGCTCTATGCAGATAAGCTAGAAGAGTTAAAAACAATCTGTTGGTTCTGTCACAAGAAGGCTACCATGAATCTACATTATATCGATGGTCAGCCCGTTTACGAGGGGACACAAGTCCAAATCGGTGGGAATGAAGCTTATTATCCAGTTTGCCGAAACCATTATTTTCATCCGCCAATCGATGGTGAACAGGTAGAAAACAATTAATTTAATAATAAAATAAAAAACACTTACTTAACTAAAAAGGAGCAACTAACTATGTACGATCAGCTACAATCAATTGAAGATCGCTATGAAGAACTGGGTGAATTACTAAGCGATCCAGAAGTCATTAGTGATACGAAACGTTTTATGCAATTATCCAAAGAAGAGGCAAACACGCGTGAAACAGTCGACGTTTACCGCCGTTATAAACAAGTAGTCGAAGGAATCAGCGATACAGAAGAACTACTAGGCGAAAAATTAGATGCCGAAATGGCTGAAATGGCGAAAGAAGAATTATCAGAATTAAAAAAAGAAAAAGAAGTATTAGAAGAACGAATCAAAATCTTACTATTGCCAACAGATCCGAATGATGATAAAAACATCATCATGGAGATTCGTGGGGCAGCTGGCGGAGATGAAGCAGCTTTATTTGCTGGAGATTTATTCGGTATGTATCAAAAATATGCAGAATCTCAAGGCTGGAAGACAGACGTTATGGAAGCTAGTATCACTGGAATTGGCGGCTATAAAGAAGTCATCATGATGATTTCCGGAGACAATGTCTTCTCTAAATTAAAATATGAAAGTGGCGCGCACCGCGTTCAACGTGTTCCGTCAACTGAATCACAAGGCCGTATCCATACGTCAACAGCAACTGTGGTTGTTTTACCAGAGGCTGAAGAAGTAGAACTAGATCTTGCGGACAAAGATATCCGTACAGACATCTACCATGCTAGTGGTGCTGGTGGTCAGCACGTCAATAAGACAGCTTCTGCTGTTCGTTTGACGCATATTCCAACTGGGATTGCAGTTGCTATGCAAGATGAACGTTCTCAAATCAAAAACCGCGAAAAAGCGATGAAGATTTTACGTGCAAGAGTCTATGATCAAATGCAACAAGAAGCACAAAGCGAATATGATGCAAATCGTAAATCCGCTGTAGGAACTGGAGACCGTTCTGAACGAATCCGTACCTATAACTTCCCACAAAATCGTGTGACCGATCACCGGATTGGGCTAACGATTCAAAAGCTAGATCAAATTTTAGCTGGGAAATTAGATGAAATCGTCGATGCATTAGTCTTATACGATCAAACATCAAAATTAGAAGAGATGCAAAATGGGTAACCGTTATTTTGAAGTCCTTGAACGGGCTTCTTCTTTTTTAGAAAAAAAAGGCTTAGAAGGCTACAGTATTCTCTATGTACTTCTGGAAAGAAAAGGCTGGACCAAAACGGACTGGTTACTTCACTTAAAAGACGAAATGACACCAGAAGATGAACAACAACTGAATGAAGATTTACAACAACTTGCCCAATATTATCCACCGCAGTATTTATTAGGGTATGGCGATTTTTATAACCATCGTTTTATTGTTAATGAGCATACGTTGATTCCTAGGCCAGAAACAGAAGAATTAGTTGATCGTTGTTTAAAAGAAAATCCAAATGAACGATTAACTGTTGTCGATGTAGGAACAGGAACTGGAGCAATCGGAATTAGTTTAAAATTAGCTCGACCAAACTGGCATGTGACAGCTATCGATATTTCAGAGGAAGCGTTGAAAATAGCAGAGAAAAACGCTGCACAATTGAACGCAGAGCTTGATTTTGTTCATGGCGACGGACTAAAACCAATGCACCATTCGAAAATCGACATTCTGATTTCAAACCCTCCATATATTAGTCGTACGGAATGGGACTTGATGGATGAAAGTGTCCGCACCTTTGAACCCAAAACAGCCTTGTTTGCTGAAAATGACGGTTTGGCGATTTACCAACAATTGGCTGAGGAAGCAAAAGAGTTACTTAGTTCTGATGGTAAAATCTATTTAGAAATCGGCTTTCAACAAGGTGAGGCTGTAAAGCAACTATTTCAGCAAGCTTTCCCGCAAAAACAAGTACAAATTGCCCAAGACTTGTCTGGTAATGATCGAATGGTCATCGTTTCACCTAAAAAAGAGGAGGGATAAAAAGTGGAAACCAAACAATTCACAGCCAAAGAATTGGATCGAGCAGCTGCTTTGATAGAAAAAGGAGAACTGATTGCCTTTCCTACTGAAACAGTTTACGGACTTGGAGCAAATGCTTTGGATGAGTCGGCAGTGAAACAAGTATACGCCGTTAAAGGACGGCCTAGTGATAATCCGTTAATTGTTCATGTCAGTGATTTTGAGATGGTCAAACAATATGTAACAGACTTTCCTGAACAGACTAAGACCTTAGTTGACGCATTTTGGCCAGGCCCGTTGACCTTGATTTTTGATGTAAAACCGACTACATTTTCTTCTGCAGTAACCGGGGGCTTGAACACTGTGGCTTTTAGAATGCCGAATAATCAGAGAACACTGGAGTTGATCAAAAGAGCTGGTGTTCCTTTGGTTGGTCCAAGCGCTAATACTTCTGGTAAACCTAGTCCTACGACAGCACAACATGTATATCATGATCTTCAAGGAAAAATCGCTGGTATTTTAGATGATGGGCCAACACAAATCGGTGTGGAATCAACAGTTTTAGATTTAACCGCAAAAGATGGTATTCCAGTAATCTTAAGACCAGGAGCTGTTACTAAAGAACAACTAGAACAGGTTGTCGGTAAAGTGATAGTTGATCAGCATTTAATTAGCGAAAATGAAGCCCCTAAGGCGCCAGGGATGAAGTATAAACATTATTCCCCTGATGTTCCCGTTTGGATCATAGAGGGCAATCAGCAGGTCTTTAAAAAGGCGATCAATTGGGCTAAAAATGAAAATCAGCGAATTGGTTTATTTGCAGATGATCAAATTACAACAACCTTTTCCGATGAGGTAGCAGCGACTTTTTCTTTCGGAGATAAATCTGTTGAGCAGGCTACTAAATTATTATTTGCAGGACTTAGAAGTCTGGATGAACAAAATATAGATGTGATTTTCGCTCAGTCATTCCCAGAAACAGACTTGGGGATTGCTTATATGAATCGCCTGAAAAAAGCAGCAAATCAAAAAATTATAAAAATTGATTCGATTTTCAAGTAGAGAGCATTTAAGTATGATACAATCGGTACAAACAAATGAAATGGAGGCTTGTTTAATGGATTATAAAACATTTGATCCTGATTTATGGGATGCAATTGCAAAAGAAAACGACCGTCAAGAAAACAATTTGGAGCTGATTGCTTCAGAAAACGTTGTTTCAAAAGGGGTAATGGCGGCTCAAGGCAGTATTTTAACAAATAAGTATGCGGAAGGTTATCCTGGCAAACGCTATTATGGCGGTTGTGAGTTTATCGATATCGTTGAAGATTTGGCGATCGACCGTGCAAAAGAATTATTTGGAGCTAAATTTGCTAATGTTCAGCCGCACTCAGGTTCACAAGCAAATACAGCAGCATATCTTTCATTGATCGAACCAGGGGATACCGTTTTAGGTATGGATTTGTCTGCGGGAGGACATTTGACGCACGGTTCACCAGTGAACTTTAGCGGAAAAACCTATAACTTTGTCAGCTATGGTGTTGATCCAACGACTGAAGTGATCGATTATAATGTTGTACGTATTTTAGCGCGTGAACATCAACCAAAATTGATTGTAGCAGGTGCCAGTGCGTATTCTCGTACGATCGATTTTGAAAAATTCCGTGAAATCGCAGATGAAGTTGGCGCAAAATTAATGGTCGATATGGCACACATCGCAGGCCTTGTAGCAACTGGGTTGCATCCTAGTCCAGTACCTTACGCGGATATTACAACGTCAACAACCCACAAGACATTACGCGGCCCACGTGGCGGACTTATTTTAACCAATGATGAAGATTTAGCCAAAAAAATCAATAGCAATATTTTCCCTGGTATTCAGGGCGGACCATTAGAACACGTGATTGCGGGTAAAGCAGTTGCTTTTAAAGAAGCATTAGATATTAGTTTTAAAGAATACAGCGAACAAGTTATCGAAAATGCTAAAGCAATGACAAAAGTCTTCAATCAAACTCCAGAAGCTCGTTTAGTCAGTGGATCAACAGATAATCACTTGCTATTGATCGATGTCAGCGGCTTTGGTTTGAATGGAAAAGAAGCAGAAGCGATTTTAGATAGCGTAAATATCACAGCAAATAAAAATTCAATTCCGTTTGAACAACTTAGTCCATTTAAAACAAGCGGTATTCGTATTGGTACACCTGCAATCACCACTAGAGGATTTTTAGAAGATGATTGTGTGGAAGTAGCAAAATTAATCGTCAAAGTCTTAAAAGACCATGAAAATGAAGTGACTCTTTCCGAGGTTCGTGCTTCTGTTAGTGAGCTTACAAAAAAATATCCACTTTATAAGTAAAAGTTTCGAGTGATTGACTAGTCAATCGCTCGATTTTGTTTTACAATAGGAAGGAATAAATTATTGAAGGAGAATGAGCATGGGAAAATTCCAAGTTATTGATCATCCACTGATCCAACACAAATTAACAATCATTAGAGATAAGGATTGTGGAACAAAGGTTTTTCGTGAAGTCGTAAATGAAATTGCAATGCTTATGGCATATGAAGTTTCTAGAGATATGCCTTTAGAAGACGTTGTGATCGAAACGCCGATCGGTGAAACAACACAAAAAACATTATCTGGTAAAAAGGTCGCAATTGTACCGATTTTACGTGCAGGTATTGGAATGGTAGATGGTATTTTGGAATTGATTCCAGCAGCAAAAGTTGGACATATCGGTTTATACCGTGATCATGATACATTAGAACCAGTTGAATACTTTGTGAAGATGCCAGAAGATATTGATGCACGTCAACTATTTGTCGTTGATCCAATGCTTGCTACAGGTGGTTCAGCAATCATGGCAATCGATGCATTGAAAGCACGCGGCGGCAGCAACATTAAATTTGTTTGTTTAGTTGCAGCTCCAGAAGGTGTGAAAGCTTTACAAGAAGCACATCCAGATATCGATATTTATACTGCAGCATTAGATGAATATTTAGATAAAGATGGCTACATCGTTCCAGGTCTTGGCGATGCTGGCGACCGTTTATTCGGAACTAAGTAAAACGTAAATAACAGATACGCAATGTGTTTAGGTTGCGTATCTGTTATTTTTTTAATAAAAAATCCATCCAGTAATAATGGATGGAAGGATTTATACTTTTTTTAATTTTTTGTAATTGATGACGATGACACCATTACTTTTTACCATTAAATCAGTGTTATCAGAATTTTCATCAATTTCCACAACAGCAGAATTATTTAATTGTTTCGTGATAATTCCTGTTTGTGGCTGACCATGCATCAAGAAAGTGACCTGAGTATCAACAGTGAATAAATCCCCTTCCGCAGAAGGCTCAACAGGACGATTAAAGTTACCGAAATTAGACATTCAAAAAAACTTCCTTTCTTAACTACGTCTATTATACCATAAATGAAGAAAAATTTCAGAAAACTAATTTTATTTTAAAAAAGCAGCGTTTCTGACTTTACAAAGAGGAGGTTTAGTTCTATAATCTTCATTGTATTGCCAGCTTAGCTCAGTCGGTAGAGCAACGCACTCGTAACGCGTAGGTCGTAGGTTCGATTCCTACAGCTGGCATAGTGATAACTCTCGATTTATCAATGTTTTTTAGCATTGGTGTATCGAGAGTTTTTATTTGTCATCTAAAATGTATCTAAAGCATCATTTTATGAAAGAACAAGTAGTCCAGTACAGGACTGTTTAATATCGACAATTAGCGGTAATACTATATTAGCCAACGATACATCACGCTGGTTAGTCAAAGAGTGTAGGAGATGTAAGGAAACTAGCGCCCCTGTCGGATTTAAGCAAAGAAAAAACGCAGGCTTTGTAGAGGTTAAAATAGAAAAGAGACGATCATTGCTCCTACAAGCGTAGGCAACAAACATTTCACAAAAAATATTTTAAAAATCTCTACTTGTTCATGATCTGCTTTTAAACGAATCATACCCAAACCTTTGTTAATGTTTAAATCAAAAATTTTTTCTTGATAGTCGTACTTTCCGCATTCTGGACAAGTGAATTTATACATTGTTTTTGACTTCCCAAGTGAATCAATCTTTTTTGTAGGAGCGAATTTTATTTTTTTCTTAGTGTTGGGTCCATTTAATTCGTTAGTCTCAGTACAACTTTCGCATATAAAAGTATGAAGTGTGTCTTTTGAAAAGGCAATGTTATTTGATTTGTAAAAGAAATGGATTGTTCGTATGAAAAAGTTAAGCGCTAATGATAGCAATAAAAGCAGACCGATAATCCTTTTAATAGGCATAATAAACTCCTTTTACAACAATTATATCCTTTTATTACTCAATTCCGCAATTCTATTTTAAAAATCTGCACTTAGCACCAAAAACCTATTCAACTCCGAAGTCTCCTGGAAGATCTTAGACCTCCGACATGCCATCCCTTATTCCTAAACAAACCTACAACATTTTGTACACACTTCACTTTAATTGGAGCCATCAGAAGTTTTGAAAGTGTTCTATTATTTTTTCTAGTGAAAATAAAAAAACACAAAGTTAAAGCATACTATGTTACGATTCTTTTGATAAAAAAATAGATAAGTGAGAGGTTGCAGATGAAAAAACGTTTGTACTATGTAGGTTTTCTAGTTTTAGGCTGTTTATTATTTTACACTTCACCAGCTTTTGCCCAAGGGAATGTGTCTAGTTCAGGAATAAAGACTTCAGATGATGGGACAGATTATGTTCTTGTTGGAAAAGCTTTCCATGATATTTTTTCTGAACCAACAAAAATAGATTTAAATCAAAATAAAATCGTTTATTTTCAGCAAGATTTGACTGTAAACAATGGGACTATGACAAAATATCTAGCCAAGTTCATTAATCAAGATATAACAGGAAATTCTTGGTTTCAGTTCACATCATATCCAACAGTGACTAAAGGGAATGCTAAGTTGACCTATACAATTGATGGAATAAACTTTAGTGAAACACTTCCAGATTTAGATGAGTTAGTCGGATATAAAATGGAGCTTACACAAGATATTGTGCATCCGTCTGACGGAAACAATAGAGAAGCAGATTTACTTATTTCATTTACAATGGCGCCAAAACAAGAATATATTCTTGAAAATAGTGCATTGAATAGGGATATTGTGCCTTTTAGCGGCGGTTATGATTCGGGTGGCTATGGGACCTATTATGATTGGGGCTTTAGAAGAGGTGTGCAATTTACGAATATTCCAGTTCCAGGAGAGGCTGTTGAAGTGACCTATAAAGATGATCAGGGGATACAAATTCATGAGCCTCAATCGATCACTGGAAACACGGGAGACATCTATGATACCACTACAGCTCAATATCAATTGGACATTCCTGGCTATACGCTGGATCAAGATAAATTACCATTAAACGCTATAGGTAATTTTACGGACACAAAGCAAACTGTCGATTATGTTTACAGTAAAAATCCGGTAAAGGCAGCAGATGTAACAGCAAGATATCAAGATACTGCCGGGAATAAATTGACAGAAGATGTGATAAATACTGGGATGATCGGAGAGCAATATACTACCGAAGAAAAAGAATTTGATGGTTATCAATTCAAAGAAGTACAGGGTAGCACTTCTGGTCTATTTACAGATGAAGCACAAACAGTCATCTATGTATATACGCCAATCTCAATCAAACTATCAAAGATAACTGTGAAATATCAAGATAGTGCTGGAAATAAAATAGCAGAAGATGTGATAAAAACTGGAATAGTCGGAGAACAATATACCACAGAGCAAAAAGAAATAGAGGGGTACACGTTTAAAGAAGTGCATGGAAATAGCAAAGGAATACTGACCGATGAAGCACAAATTATTACGTATGTGTATGAAAAAAATAAAGGACAGAATCTTAGCAATAATGCTAATGATGACATCCAGTCATCAACAAAAATACTTCCGAAAGCAGGTGAAAATAATCATTATTCACACCTATTAACAATAGTAGGAAGTCTGCTGATACTATGTGTTGGTGTTTTGGGAAAAAGTTTCAGGAATAAAGGATTGAAAGAGAGATAAAGCGAGGGTGTGCAAAGTCTTTAGTTTTTTGAATAAACATTTGATAGTAACCATGCCGTTATTGTCAGTTTCAAATAATCGCCCAACTCAAGACTGACCTTCTTAGACTCAGTCGTACTGATTTTTGTGTGCTCTTTCTCTTTTTTGCCTCTGGCATTTTTGCGCTGATTTCTAAATTACCTAGAACCCCCATTTTTTATAAAATGGTTTGTTAGCATTTCATTCTTGTTTGACACATTTAACTCCTCGCTTTACTATGCAATACTTATATATAAACTTATTTTAATTTCCTAGCGTCGAAATATCCTTAAAATACTTAATCTTTGTATATTTACAAAAAAGAGCCTACACTGAAAGTAGAATTAAGTATATAGGAGGAATGGATCATGTCAGAAAAAGTCGATACAATCACAAAATTAGCCAATGAAGCTAAGAAAGAAGTCGAACGTTTAGAGGACAAACGTCAAGAGAACTTAGGCAACTCTATCAACTATATCGAAAATGAATTGCAAGTCCAACGTTTATATGCTCAAATCGAGGCTTATGAGAAAGTATTAGATATTGTAAAATAATTACCCATCATCAATAGTAAGAATCAATAAAAAGAATAGTGGCGATTAGGAAACTATAGTAAGTTTTCTAATCGCCACTATTTTTTAATACATAATTAGAGATAGCTATTTTCTATGGAAATCAACGCCTTTCGTCATTGTATCAATCTCTGGCTCTATAAATGTTGTTTGAGTCATCGTTGTGTTGCTTGAAAAGCTGGTTTTTCTAGTTGAAGTTTCACTTTCCACTTCTTTTTTTTCAACATGAAGAGGGGATGCAAATGCTACTTGTTGAAACTGATTTGTTCTTTTTTTGTATTATCTACAACTTTTTTTTAAATAGCCACTTTTTTTCGGTCTTGAAATAAGCAAGCTTTTGTCATTACCTAAAGTTTTTCCAAAATCATCAAGTCTATACTTTCTTTTCTTCTTGTAGAAAGTTATAATAAAAAGCGTATGATTTAAGGAAAAGGGATGACGAATGAATAAAAATAAATTAATGCGTAATCTAGATAATAGAATTGATTATGGAGTGATCTTGCCTGTATTTCTCCTTTCGATCATCGGTATATTGTCATTATATGTTGCTTTAAATAACGACCCGATGCGTCCAGAAATTGGCAATATGCTGATGAAGCAAGGGCTTTGGTATTTAGTCGGCGGTGTTAGTATTGTTGTCGTTATGAATTTTAGCTCAAAATTACTCTGGCGTTTGACCCCGATTTTCTATGCGATCGGTTTGGTCATGATGGGACTCTTATTAAAATTTTATGATCCCTATTTAGAAGCTCAAACAGGTTCTAAAAACTGGATCAGTATCGGTGGAACAACGTTTCAGCCTTCTGAATTAATGAAAGTCGCGTTTATTTTAATGCTGGCTTATGTTGTAACCATGCATAACGTGAAGAATGTCGATCGAACGATAAAATCAGATTTTTGGCTGATTGGAAAAATGCTGCTGGTCACAATGCCTGTGATCATTTTGATCTTATTGCAAGATGATTTTGGAACAATGCTGGTTTTCCTTGCGATTTTTGGCGGCGTATTTTTGATGTCAGGAATTTCATGGAAAATTATTTTGCCGACATTTCTAGTAGCACTTTTGATCGGAGCAGGAACGATCTATCTTGTAACGACAACTTCAGGAAGAGAATTTCTTTATTCTGTTGGATTTAAACCCTACCAATTTGAACGAATCGATTTATGGATGAAGCCGTTTCATCATGATCCCGACCGGTCACAACAACCAGCGTTGGCTTTGATTGCTATTGGCTCTGGCGGTTTGTTTGGTAAAGGGTTCAATGTCAGTGATGTTTATGTACCGGTTAGAGAATCAGATATGATATTCACTGTTGTCGGAGAAAATTACGGGTTTATTGGCGGCTGTTTCATTATTTTGCTTTATTTTATTTTGATTTACCGCATGATTCGTGTCTGCTTTGATACAAATAATGAGTTTTATGCTTATATCGCAACTGGGATCATTATGATGATTTTATTCCATGTATTTGAAAATATCGGTGCCAATATCGGACTTTTACCATTGACTGGGATTCCGCTGCCGTTTATCAGTCAAGGTGGTTCCTCGATTTTAGGGAACATGTTAGGTGTAGGCTTGATTATGTCTATGAAATATCAAAAAGAAGCAACAATCGAAGACTATTAAACGAAAGAAGGCGTTAAAATGTACACATTTTTCTGGTATCCAAAATGTTCAACTTGTAAAAAAGCAAAGGCTTGGTTAGATGAGCATCAGGTAAAATATGAAACAATCGATATGATCGAAAATCCTCCTACAGCTAAACAATTAGCAAATTGGATGGAACAAAGTGATTTACCAGTCCGCCGTTTCTTTAATACGAGCGGTATTCGTTACAGAGAACAAGGCCTGAAAGATAAAGTCAACGATTTTTCGATCAAAGAAGCAAGTGAATTATTAGCGACCGATGGTATGTTGATCAAACGTCCGATTTTTATTAAAGGAGATCAGTTTTTAGCAAACGGATTTAAAGAATCTGATTATGAAGGAGCTATTAAATAATGGCGGAAGAGTTGAAAAAAATCGATAATTTATGGGTTTTGAAAACAAATGAAGGCTATAAAGTTGGTTTAACGAATGAAGCACAAGAAGATTTAGGCAATATCACTTTTGCGACAATGCCTAAGGTTGGTCAGGCATTGAAAAAAGGCGATTCATTGATCGAAGTGGAAGCTGAAAAAGCAGTTAGCGAATTTAGTACACCAATCAGCGGTACAATTGTTGCAATCAATGAAGCTGCCGAACAAGACCCAAGTGTCTTAGACGATACTGATCAAACCAAGGCCTGGATTGCTATTTTGACTGATGTTGATGCAGCCGAACTGTAGCAGACATAAAAATGATTGACAAGCTATTTAGTTGTTGCTATAATTTCATCAATAAAAGTAAAAGCTTTGAAAAGAAGAGTACATGTCAAACATGTTTGAAGAGAGCCTTGTTCGCTGAAAATAGGTAGCATAGTTGAGATGGAAGATGGTCTTTGAGCGGAATAAGTGAGCAGATGTGAACTTATTACGGGAGTGCCCGTTACAGCGCAACAGTATGCGAATTCAAGTACTGTGTAAGGCTATTATTGTGAAGTAATAGTAAATCAAGGTGGTAACACGAAAGACAAGCTTTCGTCCTTATGTCAGATTAATGACAGAGGGCGGAGGCTTTTTGCATGTTTACTACTGTTGGTGTTCAATGGCACTTGGCGAGCGAAGTGCGAGAAGTTTCTATACAATTGAATCACATTTCCAAGCCATGAATTAAGTCATCTAGCTGGGAAACAAAAAATTAATCTGCCGATTATTTCACAACATAGCGCACAGCATGTAGTATAATAAAAAGAAGTAAAACCAAAGAAAGTGGAGGGGAAAAAATGCCTCTAATCGAATTGCATCAGGTACAAAAACAATTTTCAGGAAAAAACGGACAAGTAACAGCTGTGAGTGATGTCTCACTGACCGTCAATCAAGGTGATATCTATGGTATCGTCGGATATTCAGGCGCTGGGAAAAGTACTTTGGTTCGTTTATTAAACGGATTAGAACTTCCAACAGAAGGAGAAGTCATTATTCAAGGGCAAAATGTAGCTCAAATGGCCAATCGTCAACTACGCCAATTTCGTAAAAAAATCGGTATGATCTTTCAACATTTTAATTTATTATGGTCAAGAACAGTTTTGGAAAACATCATGTTACCTTTGGAATTAGCAAATGTTCCAAAAACTCTAAGAAAAGAGCGTGCACAAGAGCTTTTAAGCTTGGTAGGTTTAGAAGGTCGTGGAGACGCTTATCCGAGCCAATTATCCGGTGGACAAAAGCAGCGAGTAGGAATTGCCAGAGCTTTGGCTAATAACCCTGAAATCTTGCTTTGTGATGAAGCAACAAGTGCATTAGATCCACAAACAACAGATGAAGTCTTAGATCTACTGCTAGAAATCAACAAAACCTTGAACCTAACGATCGTATTGATCACTCATGAGATGAACGTCATCCGAAAAATCTGTAATAAAGTGGCTGTGATGGAACTGGGACAAATCGTTGAAGAAGGCGATGTGCTTGAAGTCTTTAGACATCCACAACAGGCTGTCACAAAACGCTTTGTACAACAAGAATTAGAACCAAAAGAAGATACAGAAGATTTACTACAAGAATTGATCAAAGAAAATCCAGATGGGCTAGTAGCTACTCTTCAATTTAGTGGAGACAATGCTAATGAACCAGTGATTTCACAAGTGATTCGAAAATTTGCGGTCGACATCAATGTTGTTCAAGGACAAGTTCAACAAGCCAAAGAAGGCGCATTTGGAACTTTGACAGTTATGATCACTGGGCCAGCAAACGAAATAGAAAAAGCATTGATGTTCTTTAAAGAAAAAGAAGTTGGGTTGGAGGTGATTCACCATGGCGAATGAAACATTTACAGAAAAATATCTGAACTTTAGCCGAGTGAATCCAGAATCGATGCAGCAGGCGGCGATCGATACATTATTTATGACGGTCGTTGCGATGATTTTTGTTATTATTATTGGGTTTTTATTAGGATTATTATTATATAGTTTAAGCCGAAACAAATCACCTTTTGCAAAAATTTGTTATAGTATTTTGTCAGTCGTCAGTAATATTTTCCGTTCGATTCCTTATATCGTGTTGATTATTTTGTTGATGGACTTTTCAAGAAAATTAGTTGGAACAGGGATCGGAGCGAAAGCAGCAATCCCCTCACTGATCGTATCAGCAGCCCCATTTTACGCTCGCCTAGTTGAAATTGCGTTTCGTGAAGTTGACAGCGGCGTGTTGGAAGCCGCAGATGCCATGGGTGCCTCTCGAGTCCAAAAAATCTTTAAGGTTTTGATCCCTGAAAGTATGCCAGCGTTATTATCAGGCGTGACGCTTACAACGATTACGATGATTGGCTTTACTGCAATGGCCGGAATTATCGGTGGTGGCGGTCTTGGTGGTTTGGCTTATCAAGAAGGGTTTAGCCGTAACAATAATACCGTTACATTGGTTGCAACAGTTTTAATCTTGGTTATTGTGTTTATTATTCAATTTGTCGGTGATCAATTTGTCAAACGCTCTGACAAACGATAAACAATCAAAATAGAAAATAATTGGAGGAAATAAATATGAAAAAGAAATTATTCGGTTTAGCAGCATTAGCAGTTTTAACAGTTGGATTGGTTGCTTGTGGCGGACCAAAGAACCAGACAGATGATAGTAAATCAGCGGGTTCTGAAAAAGAATCTTCTGTTTTAAAAGTCGGTGCATCAGCTTCACCTCATGCGGAAATTTTAGAGCAAGTCAAACCAATACTTAAAAAAGAAGGCGTTGATTTAGAAATCGTTCAATTCGACGATTACATTTTGCCAAATAAAAACTTGGCAGAAGGCGATCTTGATGCAAACTATTTCCAGCATATCCCTTATTTCAATTTAGCAGTAAAAGAGAACAATTATGATTTTGCCAATGCTGGCGGTATTCATATCGAACCAATGGGCTTATATTCAAAACGTATCAAAGATATCAAAGACTTGAAAGAGGGCGCAACGATCATCACATCTAATTCAGAATCGGACTGGGGCCGTATTATTACGATCTTACAAGATGCTGATTTAGTTACTGTAAAAGATGGTGTTGATTTAGAAACAGCGACCTTTGAAGATATCGATAAAAATCCTAAAAACTTAAAGTTCATACACAACATCAATCCTGAAGTGTTAACAACAACGTATAATAATGATGAAGCGGATCTTGTGGCAATCAATGCAAACTTTGCTTATACTGCAGGTTTGAATCCGTTAAAGGATTCTGTATTGCTTGAAAAAGATAATTCACCATACGTAAATATTGTTGCTGTTCGTTCTGAAGATAAAGATAGCGACAAAATTAAAAAATTAGTAGATGCATTGCATAGCAAAGAAGTTCAAGATTGGATTCTTGAAAAATGGGATGGATCTGTAAAACCAGTAGATAAATAAAATGTGTAACCGAGACAAGCCATAACTTTGCTTGTTTCGGTTTTTTTAGTGCAATGTAGTCAGTGTTTATAAAAAAGTGTATAAAAACATATGTTTATTGTAATGTAATTATTATTTTTAGAATATATTTATAAACTTTAAGTTTACAATGGGGTTTATATATGATAATCTATATCTGTAATTAAATAAAAAGGAGATAGTAAGATGAAATTGAAAAAAGGTGTTTTATTTTGTATGGCATTAGTAGCAGTATTGTTTGCAAGCGTGGCGTACAGTTCAAAGAGTGAGGCCGCTGAATCTTTTGATTTAGATAAAGGTGCAACGTTTACGTTTGATTCTGCTGGTAATTGGAAAAATATTTACTCAGGGGTTTTGAGTCTCAAAAATTGGTGACTATACAAGCTACCAATATGTAGATTATTCTGGTCAAGTTCAATATGTAGAAGCGACAGCTGATTCTCGAAATATTCAAGCAGCATATGTTGTGAAGGATCGGATTTTTGATTTCGTTGGTACCTATTCACCATCTGAGTCATATTTTTCTGAGTTTACAAAAATTTGGACTTATAGAGTAAATCAAGTAAATGGATTAGCACCTGTGTATATTACAACTGTTTCCATTGAACAAGGGGCTCTTGGAACAACGTTATCAGTAAAAGCTGATCGTAGCATTGTACCAAATTGGTCTGCGTTACCTAATGTAGAAAATATGTCTAAAGTCATGATTTATCCTGGGCGTCTTTCATTAAAAGTCAAAAATTAACTAGTAGCTCAAATAAAAAGTAGAATTGATTCTCCAGTGTAGGAGAGCAATTCTACTTTTTTTACTGTCAATAACAAGTTTCATTTTAAGGTGTAGTTAGTATTTGCTTACGAGTTTTTCAAGAATATCAACAAATATCGGATCCCCATTAAATGGATGTAGATAATGGAAATGCTCTCCGCCATTCTCCATAAAATAGCCATAATTCTCTTTCTCGATTTCTTCGACTGTTTCTAAACAATCAGCAACAAACCCAGGAGTTAGGATCAAAATGTTTTTAGCTCCTTGTTTAGGGAGTTCTTTTAAGGTCTGATCCGTTGCGGGTGTCAACCATTCAGCTGGGCCAAATTTTGATTGAAACGTGTTAATGAAAGGAACGTCCCCGACTAGTTCCATCACAGCTTGAGTCGTTTGTTCACAATGTTCTAAGTAGTGGTCGCCCTTTTCAACATAAGATACCGGAATTCCATGATAAGAGAAAACAATCGTATCGATCTTTTTTTCTGATAAAGCGCGTTTGATCTGGTCAGCTAAAGCGTTAATATATAATGGCTCATCGTAAAATGATTGAATAAAACGCAAATTCGGAATCACTTCAGCTTTCAAATAAAATTTGGCAACTTCATCGAATATCGGTGCAGTAGTCGTAGTTGAATATTGGGGGTATAAGGGAATAATCGTTAAATCAGTAACCCCTAAATCTTGCATTTCTTTTAGCACTTCTGGAATCAACGGTTGGCTGTAACTCATAGCATAACGCACGACATGATCAGGAAAGCGGGCCTGCAATTGTTCAGCTTGAGACTTCGTATAGATGAGAAGTGGAGAACCTGCTTCTTGCCAAATTTGTTGGTACAGAGCAGCGGATTTTTTTGGTCGCGTTCGTAAAATAATACCATGTAGCACGGGTAACCAAATAAAGCGATTCGTATCAATGACACGTTTATCACCTAAAAAACGTTTGAGATAGGCGCGCACTTCTTTAGTTTCTGGTTTATCCGGCGTACCAAGATTGACGATGACGATTCCTTTTTTAGACATAAAAAGACCTCCCTTTGGCTGGCTGGGACAAAACAATGATTTTGTTCTAGTCAAATTTTTATTCTGAAATCGTGGTAAATTATCTCACATATGACATGGAAAATCAAAAAACATTTTATTTTAGCTTGAGACTTCTGATTCAGATTGCAGTTGTGAAAAGGATATGGAATAATTGAGTCAGTAGGAGTAGAAAATAAAAATAGGTATTGGGGTTAAACAATGAAGAAAGACTATATGAAAAGACAACTACAAAGAATCAGCGAAGGCATTTTTATTCTGTTGGTCTTAATAGCGGTTATAGGCTATTTACCAAAAGAGGCGAAAGCAGACAGTTTTTTTGTTGATGATCAGGCACAGCTTTTATCTGAACAAACAAAAGAATTGATCATCCAAGCTAATGAGCAAGAATTTCAACAACTGACAGGAGCACCTCAATTTGTTGTGAAAACAATCAAACGATTACCCAAAGCACAGACTATTGAAACTTACGCTGTAGAGTCCTTTGAAGACCTGGGAATCGGGCGTAAGGACCTAGATAATGGTTTTCTTTTTGTTTTAGCACTGGAGGATCGGAAATACCGCTTAGAAGTAGGCTATGGGGTAGAGGACATCATCACGGATGGTATGAAACGAGACATCGTGCCAGTCGAGGTGGAGGACCTTTTCAGAGCTGAAAAATACGATGAAGGAATTAGTAGAGTCAGCCAAAATGTTATAGATACAGTGAAGCAAAGGTATGGAAATTACGAACTTTCTAAACAGGAAGTAACAGAAGTGAAGAAACAAGCGAGTACAAATCAACAGCCGCATAGAAGTCTATTTGATTCAATCGTTTTAGTGTTAAAATGGGGCTTTTATTTTATTGTATTTGTTATAATATTGCTCGTGATCTATTATGGCTCAATTTATTTAATAAAAAATGATGCGAAACAGAGTTCATTTTTTAAACCATTACGCGATAAAAAAGTGTTCATTGCAAGTGATTCAAAAAAAGTATCATTTTTCGAAAAAATCGATGGTAGCTATTTAATCCCAATGTTCTTTGCTCATTTCAATCGGTACGAACGATTGAACAAGAAAATAGCGCAATGCTTTTTTGAAGATACTATAATTGATTTAGGCAGAAAAATGAATAAGCGTAATCTTGAGCGAGTTCCACAGATAAACAGGCAAACTTATTTTGAAATGTCTATCGAACTCGCTGCGCCACTTTGGCCAGACTATTATCAAGTAACTCGAAATAGCTTATTTGATCGAATACAATTAGAACAGGCCAATGAGCAACTCAAAACACAGCTTATGGAAAATCATGAAGAGATGAAGCAGTTATTGGAAAATTTTTTGATTGCTCGACAAAATACGGCGAAAGCAAAAAATCTTGTTCAAAAATTCGTTAAAAAACAAACATTAAAGAAGGCTAAACAAGAAGAATTGTTGATTATGCTGACACTCTATTTTCTATTAGCGAAAGAAAATACATTGGCAAGCGACTTCTCAGAAAAATTGACAGGCAAGCTATCGGATCAAATTCCAAAAGCCTACAAAAAGGCCAAAAAGAGAAGCCGTTATATTGATACTTCTTCTTATAAAGAGGTGAGTAAAGAGATCTACGATATGCTTTTTATCACAGAACTTTCAGGCGTAGAGGTAAAAAAATATAAAAAGATGAATCATTTAGGAATGATGATCTATCTTGATTTACTGATTAGGATATTATTAAGTGGCTCAACTTCCAATTATAACGGTTCAAGTTCTGGTTCAAGCTCCAGTTCTAGTAGCGGTTCTACGGGAGGAGGAGGTTCATCAGGTGGTGGTGGATTTTCAGGCGGCTGGTAGATGTAGGTAATATTCAAAAATCAATCTGTGCGGTTAAATCAAAAGTAGGCGCCATTTTAGAAAGATTCTAATTAAGTCCATATTTTCACAAAGAAAACCTAGATTAAATAAGAATTATTCTAGTAAAGAGATTGCTTATCATTCTCAATTAGGATAAAATGAATGAGAACGATAAAATAATTATTTTAAGTTGGAGGGAATTGTACATGTCCGTTTTAGAAATTAAAAATTTACACGTATCAATCGAAGATAAAAAGATTTTAAAAGGGGTTAACCTGACGATGAAAACAGGTGAAATCCACGCAATCATGGGGCCAAACGGAACTGGTAAATCGACCTTATCTGCGGCGATCATGGGAAATCCTAATTACGAAGTCACAGAAGGCGAAATCTTGTTTGACGGAGAAAATGTCTTAGAACTTGAAGTGGACGAACGTGCTCGTTTAGGTCTATTCCTTGCCATGCAATACCCAAGTGAAATTCCAGGAATCACAAATGCTGAATTTATGCGTGCGGCAATCAACGCCAAACGTGATGAAGACGACAAAATTTCAGTCATGGAATTCATCAAAAAATTAGATAAAAAAATGGATTTACTAAATATGCCAGAAGAAATGGCTGAACGTTACTTAAACGAAGGCTTCTCTGGTGGAGAAAAGAAACGGAACGAAATCCTACAATTATTGATGTTGGAACCAACATTTGCGATTCTAGATGAAATCGATTCTGGTCTAGATATCGATGCTTTGAAAGTCGTATCAAAAGGCGTAAACGAAATGCGTGGCGAAAACTTTGGCGCGTTGATCATCACTCACTACCAACGTCTATTGAACTACATCACACCAGATGTGGTGCATATCATGATGGAAGGCCGTGTGGTTAAAACTGGCGGTGCAGAACTTGCAAAACGTTTAGAAGCAGAAGGCTATGCTGGAATCAGCCAAGAATTAGGTATCGAATACAAAGAAGAAGCATAAGGAGGACAAGATAAATGAAGGAAATAACAACAGCGAATTATCTTGACGACGTTAAAGCTTTTTCAGCCCGTAACGAAGAACCTACTTGGATGACCGACTTACGTGTAGCGGCTTTAGAAAAAGCTGAAAACTTAGAATTACCAAAGATCGAACGTGTGAAATTTCACCGTTGGCCTTTGTTTAACGTGAATACTGAAGAGTATGCACCTGAAACAATGAACATCCCAAGCTTTGACGCAATGAAAGACAATCCAGTAATCGTGCAACAAGGGTCGATCACAGCGTTTGAACAACTTTCAGCAAAATTAGCCGATCAAGGCGTGATTTTCACAGATATGTTCACAGCACTACAAGAACATGGTAATTTAGTCAAAGAATACTATATGAAAAAAGCGGTTGAAATGGATGAAGATAAATTAACAGCTTTCCATACAGCCTTTATGAATAGCGGTGTGTTCTTATATGTACCGAAAAATGTTGTGATTGAAGAACCGATCGAAGCAATCTTTATCCAAGATTCAGCGAGTGAAGAATCGTTCTTCAAACATGTCTTGATCGTAGCGGACGAACATAGTGAATTCAGCTATTTAGAACGATTCCAAACAATTGGCGATCAAAAAGTCAAAGTGTCAGCGAATATCGTGGTTGAAGTGATTGCCAAAGCTGGTGCAAAAGTGAAATACTCTGCTGTAGACCAATTAGGTGAAAATGTTTCAACGTACATGAATCGTCGTGGACATATCATGCGTGATGCGTCTGTTGATTGGGCGTTAGGCGTGATGAATGATGGTGACGTGGTTGCTGATTTTGATTCAGATTTAGTAGGCGAAGGCGCTCATTCAGAAGTAAAAGTTGTGGCAATCAGTGCTGGCAAACAAACACAAGGAATTGACACTCGTGTAACCAATAAAGCTTCTCATTCAGTAGGTCACATTCTACAACACGGAGTTATCCGTGAGCGTGGTACTTTAACATTTAACGGAATTGGTCACATCTTAAAAGGAGCTAAAGGGGCAGATGCCCAACAAGAAAGTCGTGTCTTAATGCTTTCTGACAAAGCCCGTGGCGATGCGAACCCAATTCTATTGATCGATGAAAATGAAGTAACCGCTGGACATGCAGCCAGTGTTGGTCGTGTCGATCCAGAAGAAATGTACTATTTAATGAGTCGTGGCTTACGTAAAGATGATGCGGAACGTTTGGTTATTCGCGGCTTCTTAGGTTCAGTGATCACAGCGATTCCTGTTAAGGATGTTCAAAAAGAATTTGTAGACGTAATCGAAGGGAAGTTGAATGCATGATAAACGCAGATAAGATTCGGCAGCAGTTTCCCATCTTGTTTCAAGAAGTAAATGACGAGCCGCTTGTTTATCTGGATAATGCAGCAACAACTCAAAAGCCTAAAGCAGTTTTAGATAGACTGACTTACTATTACGAACACGATAATGCCAATGTCCACCGTGGTGTGCATACGTTGGCAGAACGTGCGACGAAAGATTATGAAGAAGCTCGTGAAAAAGTTAGAGCCTTTATCAATGCCAAAGAAACAGCCGAAACGCTTTTTACCCGAGGCACAACGACAAGTTTAAACTGGGTTGCCAAAAGCTACGGTGATTTAGCGGTCGAAGCAGGGGATGAAATCGTGATTTCTTATATGGAACATCACTCTAATATCATTCCTTGGCAACAACTAGCGGAACGCAAAGGCGCAACCTTAAAATATATCGAGATCACAGCAGATGGCTTTTTAGATATGGAAAGCGCGAAAAAACAAATCACGGATAAAACCAAGATTGTTTCTATCGCTCATGTATCGAATGTTTTAGGCGTGATCAATCCAGTAGAAGAGTTGGCAGAGTTGGCTCATAGTCACGGTGCTGTCTTAGTTGTCGATGGTGCTCAAGCGGTACCGCATATGCCAGTGGATGTTCAAGCAATCAATGCTGATTTTTATGCATTCAGTGGGCATAAAATGTGTGGTCCGACTGGAATTGGTGTATTATATGGAAAACGCGAATTACTAGATCAAATGGAACCCGTAGAATTCGGTGGTGAAATGATCGATTTCGTGAATTTGTATGATAGTACGTGGAAAGAATTGCCTTGGAAATTTGAGGCAGGAACACCCAATATTGCAGGAGCGATCGCTTTAGGTGCGGCAATCGATTTTCTAACAGAGATTGGCTTAGAAGAAATTCATCAACATGAAGCTGAATTAGTGGCTTACGTGTTGCCAAAACTATTGGCGATTGAAGGTCTGACAATTTACGGACCGCAAGATCCAGACCATCATACAGGCGTTTTGGCGTTTAATTTAGATGGCTTACATCCGCATGATACAGCGACGGCATTAGATATGGAAGGCGTGGCAGTTCGTGCAGGACATCATTGTGCACAGCCATTACTGAAATATTTAGATGTTCCAGCGACCGCTCGTGCGAGTTTCTATCTCTATAATACCAAAGCAGATGCGGATCGATTGATCGAAGCAATTTTAGCGACAAAGGAGTTTTTCCAACATGGCTCTATCTAGATTAGATAATTTATACCGTCAAGTGATTTTAGATCATTCCAGCCATCCTCATCATCATGGAACGTTGGCAGAATCAAGCAAGAAAATCGAAATGAATAACCCAACTTGTGGCGATGTGATCGAATTGCAAGTGGCTATTCAAGACAATGTTATTAAAGATATTGCGTTTAGCGGAAGCGGTTGTTCGATCAGTACTGCGAGTGCTAGCATGATGACAGATGCGGTGATCGGGAAGACATTAGCCGAAGCAGAACAGTTGGCTGAAGATTTTTCTCAATTGGTACAAGGAAATGAAGTGTCAGAAGAAGAAAAATTAGGTGACGCAGCAATGCTTAGTGGTGTAGCAAAATTCCCAGCACGGATCAAATGTGCAACATTAGCTTGGAAAGCATTAGAACAAGCAGTTGAAAATGACGGACAAGGAACCGCAGGACAATTACACTGCGAAGAATAGAAAATTAGTGAGAAATCAAATAACTCGAAACTAATCGTTTGATTCTCAACCTAAGAAAGTGAGCGTGAGATAATTTGAGTACTGTACCTGAGTTAGAAGAATATCAATTTGGTTTCCATGATGATGTGAAACCAATTTTCAGTACGGGAAATGGACTAACAGAGGAAGTCGTTAGAGAAATTTCACGTAAGAAAGAAGAACCAGAATGGATGTTAGAGTTCCGACTGAAATCATTGGAACAATTCAACAAAATGGCTATGCAAGAATGGGGACCTGATTTATCTGATATCGATTTTGAAAAAATCAAATATTTCCAAAGAGCTAGTGACAAACCCGCTCGTGATTGGGATGATGTACCAGATAAAATCAAAGAAACGTTTGAAAGAATCGGAATTCCAGAAGCAGAACGTGCGTATCTAGCTGGAGCTTCAGCGCAATATGAATCAGAAGTGGTTTACCACAACATGAAAGAAGAATTCCAAAAATTAGGAATCATCTTTACAGATACAGATTCAGCGTTGAAAGAATACCCAGATATATTCAAAAAATACTTCGCAAAATTAGTCCCACCAACAGATAACAAATTAGCTGCATTAAACTCAGCAGTTTGGTCTGGTGGAACGTTTATCTATGTGCCAAAAGGGGTTCGTGTGGATGTCCCATTACAAACATACTTCCGAATCAATGCGGAAAACACAGGACAATTTGAACGTACGCTGATCATTGTGGATGAAGGCGCAAGTGTTCACTACGTAGAAGGCTGTACAGCGCCTACGTATACAAGCAATAGCTTACACGCAGCGATCGTTGAGATCTTTACTCATAAAGATGCCTATACACGTTATACAACGATCCAAAACTGGTCTGATAACGTTTATAACTTGGTAACAAAACGTGCTAAAGCTTATGAAGGTGCCACTGTTGAGTGGATCGATGGAAACTTAGGGGCTAAAACAACGATGAAATACCCAAGTGTTTATCTTGATGGAAAAGGTGCTCGCGGTACAATGCTTTCGATTGCATTTGCTGGGGAAAACCAAATTCAAGATACAGGGGCGAAAATGATTCATAATGCACCAAACACTTCAAGTTCGATCGTTTCTAAATCAATTGCGAAAGACGGCGGTGAAGTGAATTACCGTGGTCAAGTAACGTTTGGGAAAGATAGTGCTGGCTCGATTTCACATATTGAGTGTGATACGATCATTATGGATGACAAATCGAAATCTGATACGATTCCGTTTAATGAGATTCATAACAGTCAAGTAGCGTTGGAGCATGAAGCGAAAGTTTCGAAAATTTCGGAAGAGCAGCTTTATTACTTGATGAGTCGTGGGTTGACTGAGGTTGAAGCGACTGAGATGATCGTTATGGGATTTGTGGAGCCGTTTACGAAGGAATTACCGATGGAGTATGCGGTTGAACTTAATAGATTGATTTCCTATGAGATGGAAGGGTCAGTTGGATAATACTTTATATAGGCTAGAAACACTAGTATAACAGTGTTTCTAGCTTTTTCTATTTGCTGAAAATCATTTTGATGTAATGGACGAAGAGAATAAGCTGATCCAAGTCAAAATGAAGCAACAGAAAACGAAAAATAGAAGTGCATTTTTAATAGAAAGAAGCATTGACGGTTATGTTGTTGTAATTGATGATTGCCATGTGAAAAAACGCATCTTTTTGATTAATAAAATCAATCGTGTTGGAAAAAATAGCTCTAATCAAATCTTTCATAATGAAATTACTTTGCTTAAAAAATAAGTTGCAGATTTTTTAGCAATACAAAAATCTATTATAGAGAAATAGAGGAAATGTTGCATCATATAACATTATAAAAGAAGCCAACAGTCATAATGTTTTCCTAAAATCACTGTTGACTTCTCTTATTTGGCATGTGCTTTTGTTAGTATACGGGAACTCACAAAATAGCAATTAAAATCATTTCGAGCATTTGACCTTTTCTTTTTTCATTAATTGGCCCAGTTGTGTTTCTAATCGGTCAATACAGGTTGAGAAATCATCCATAAATGAACCAAAAATTTGAGATATGGAGTAGTAATCTCTGGCAATTTTTTTCTTGTCTAGTGGTAGTTTTCGGTTTGCAAAGTGTTTATCGACTATTTCTAATATTTCTGTCCATGATTCAAGCTGTTCGAGGGTGTCTTTCATCGCATACATGTCTTGGTAGGACACTTGTTTGATGGGTTGCTTGTTATTGGTTGTTAAAACAGTTGCTTTATTCTCTATCATAATTTGTTAATCCTTTCTATAATTGTTTGTATATCAATAATATCTGTATTGCAGATAAATGTCAACATCTTTATTACAGATATTTATAATGGAGTTGGGTGATGAAGATGAAATATGTAAATATTAGATCGATAAGAGAAGATAATGATATAACACAACAAGAAATGGCAAAATTGTTGAATGTGTCACAAAATACTTATTCTCAATATGAAACTGGAAAAATAGAATGGACGGCCAGTACTCTAATTAAAATAGCCGATTATTTTGATGTGAGTATTGATTATCTGCTTGATAGAACGAAGAATAAAAGCGTGTATAAAAAATAAATTTTCTCCTGTAAGCAAAACAGCGGCTCTGGGTGATTATCTCACGTTTTATTAAACAGGGGAAATGGACAAAAATCGTAACACTAGTTTGATAAAATCTATGCACGAAATAAAATGAGCAACGACTTGTTGTGTATGATATACTGGTCATTGAGAAGAGAACAGGATTAAATTTACTATATTGGAGAGAACTGTATATGGCGACAACTATTGAAGTAAACAAACAAAGTGTAAAGCAGTTGCTTGAATCTGGAAAAAAACAAAGATTTGTTATACCAGAATATCAAAGATCCTACGCTTGGACAGATGAACAAATTCAAGTCTTATTTGACGATTTGGTAGAATACACAGAAGAGAATTTGGACTATGCGAAAGATGGTACTGGTCACACTAAAAATAAGCACGAAAGTACGTATTTTTTAGGGACTATCGTATCTTATGAAAATGATAGAAATGAACAAGAAATCATTGACGGCCAACAACGAATCACGTCGCTGTTTCTTTTGTTGCGTGCGCTTTATACTAAATTGAAAAGTATGGCTGAAACACCAGAAGTTAAAAATTTTAAGACACAGATTGAAGCTTGTCTTTGGGAACAGGATGAACTGACTGCTGAAGTAGATTATGAAAAAACATTGATTGTTTCAAAAGTAATGGGGGACGCAGGCAATGAAGTTTTTTCTTCTATCTTAATCACAGGAAAAACAGAAAAGCAGGCAAAAGACAACTATTCGTTAAACTATGAGCTGTTTGTAGAACTGATTGAAAAGTATGCTACAGCGCAGCCAGAACTGCTATTTCGATTTATGCATAACACGTTAAATAAAGCCATTTTACTACCCATTACGGCAGATTCCCAAGACACTGCCTTAACCATCTTTTCAACTTTAAATGATCGTGGGCTGGCCCTTTCGGATGCGGATATTTTTAAAGCAAAAATCTATAACCATTTAGATCAAAACGGTAAAGAAGAATTTATTGAATTTTGGCAACAGTTGGATGAAGAAGCCAGCAATGCAAACGAGAGCATTCAAAAATTATTCTATTATTATATGTTTTATCTAAGAGCACTTGATAATGATCGGAATACAACAACGCCGGGGATTCGAAAATACTATTCAAAAAATAATTTCGAACGTTTATATAAAAAAGATGTAATGAAGAATCTAAACACGATTTTAAATTTATGGCTCGTCATCAATAATCGAATTGAGCTTGAAGAGGAAAGCTGGTCTAAGAATATCGAGATTAACCAGGTACTGGATGGATTGACCTCATATCCAAATGAATTTTGGAAATATCCTGTCGTGATTTATTATTTGCGCTATCATGACAAGGAAAATTTTGAATTCGCGTTTTTACAATTTTTGAAACGTTTATTTGCTGTTCTTTCGGCACGCTATATTATTACGCCAACAATTAATGCAGTGAAACGAAGTATTCTAAATTTAAATGCTGAAATTATCCAATCAGCAACTCCTAAATTTGACTTTAATGAAATCGATGAAAAGGAATTGAAGGATAAAATCAAAACGGCTCATCGCAATACCGTTCGAATGATGTTAAAAATCCTTGCCTATCAACACCAAAATACGTTGCTTCCGGAAAAATGGGAAATCGAGCATATTTTACCTCAAAAATGGCAGTCAAGTTATTTTCCGCCAAATTCCGATACGGAAGTCAAAGAGCTTGTGGAACATTTGGGCAATAAAATTCCCTTTGAAAAAAAATTAAATGTGATTGCAAGTAATGGCTACTTTATGAAAAAGAAGGAAAGCTACCAGAAATCGGATGTTCAAATTGTCCTTGATCTTTCAAAAGATCATATAGACTGGGGCTTAGACGAAATTCGTGAACGAGACATTCGAATTTCTGATGAGTTATTTGAGTTGCTAAATGATTGGGGCTTGAATCAAGTCGATGAGTGTGAAACGCAGGTTCAGCTAATGGAACTTCCAGTTGAGCGCTTAGCAGATTATCAGCAATTTATTCAACTGTTTAAGCGAGATGATAACAACGAAACACGTCAAATGTTTTTAGAAATTTAGTCTGACAGGATTGTCTGAAAAAATCAATTTATTTTCTAGTGAGGACTATTTAATAAATTGATTTTTTCGCAGTTAGAAGAAACAGCCATGGCAATCTGTCTCACTTTTTTAATAGAAAAATGGTACAATAAATAAGGTGAAAAGAAAAGTAGGAGCGTGTAATCATGGGAGTAGAATTAAACCAGCGTTTATTTAGTGCAGCGGACAGCCTTCGCAGTAAAATGGATGCCTCAGAATATAAAAATTATTTGTTAGGCCTAATCTTTTACAAATATCTATCAGATAACTTACTAGATAAGCTTGTCGATTTGTCTGGTGAATCAAGGACAGAATACGATACAATCGAAAAACAAACTGCTCTTTATCGTGAACTGTTATCTGATGAAGAGACAAAAGACGATTTAATTGCAACGTTAGTGGACACTTTAGGCTATGATATAGAGCCGGACTATTTATTCAACATTTTAGCTAAGCAAGCCAAACAGAACACTTTCCAATTAAAGGATTTGAGACATGGTTTTCTTCAGCTATCAACGAAATACGACCAATTTAATGGTTTATTTGATGATGTAGATTTAGAATCAAAAAAATTAGGTTCGGATGATCAGCAGCGAAATATTACGATCACTGAAGTCTTAAAAAAGTTAAATGATATCGATGTTCTTGGACATGAAGGAGATGTCATTGGAGATGCCTATGAATACCTAATCGGTGAATTTGCCTCAGAAGCAGGCAAAAAAGCAGGGGAATTCTATACTCCGCATATGGTTTCTGATATGATGGCGCAAATTGTGGCGCTAGGACAGGAAGCTAAAAATTTATTTAGCGTATTTGACCCAACCATGGGCTCAGGCTCTTTAATGTTAAATGTGCGCCACTATTTAAACAATCCAGAAACAGTTAAATATCATGGACAAGAGTTGAATACTACCACCTATAATTTAGCAAAAATGAATTTAATTTTACATGGGGTAGATAAAGAAGATATGCGTTTGCGTAATGGCGATACGCTAAATAAAGATTGGCCCTCAGATGAGCCTATACCTTTGATTCTGTGGTGATGAATCCGCCTTATTCAGCAAAATGGTCAGCGGATGATACCTTTTTAGACGATTCTCGTTTTAACCGTTATGGCAAATTAGCACCAAAATCAAAAGCCGATTTCGCTTTTCTGCTACATGGCTATTATCATTTGAAAGACACGGGGACGATGGCGATTGTCTTGCCCCATGGTGTCCTATTCCGTGGTGCAGCGGAAGGCGTTATTCGTAAAAAGTTGCTAGAAGATGGCAGTATTTATGCAGTCATTGGCATGCCGGCGAATCTTTTCTTTGGCACATCGATTCCAACAACCGTGATTGTTTTGAAAAAAAATCGCAAAACCAGAGATGTGCTGTTTATTGATGCCAGCAACGATTTCGTAAAAGGAAAAAATCAAAACAAACTCTCAAAAGAAAATATAGATTGCATTATTGCTGCGTATAAAGAGCGGAAAACAATCGAAAAATATGCCTATTTAGCAAGTTTTGAAGATATTGAAAATAACGAGTATAACTTAAATATTCCAAGATATGTGGATACGTTTGAAGAGGAAGAACTTGTTGACATGGTAAACGTAGGTCAGGAAATCAAAAAAATTCGCGAAGAAAAAAAACAGTTAGAAACAAGCTTATTTGAAGCGATTTCCTCTTTACAAGTGAAACCAGAAGACCAAGAATGGCTCAAAGCTGCGTTAGAGGTGTTTAAACATGATGAATAAAAAACAGCCAGAAATTCGTTTTCCGGGATTTGATGGGGATTGGAAGCAGTATGAATTGGGAGAAATGCTAGAAGAACGTAATGAACAAATTATAGAAAGTGATGAATATCCATTAATGTCATTTGTTCAAGGTGTGGGTGTTACTCCAAAAGGTGAAAGATATGATCGCAGCTTTTTAGTGAAAGATGATAAAAAGAAATATAAAAAAACAGAATTGGGTGATTTTATTTATAGTTCTAATAATCTTGAAACTGGTTCAATAGGATTTAACAAGACTGGAAAAGCTGTTATTTCTCCTGTATATAGTATTTTTTCTTCTAAAACTAAACTTGAAAGCCAATTCATTGGAATAATGTCAACCCGTAAAGACTTTATAAACAAAATGATCCATTACAGGCAAGGCGTCGTTTATGGGCAGTGGAGAATTCATGAAAAAGATTTTTTAAATATTAAAGTAAATATTCCAGTGGAAAAAGAACAAAAAGAAATCATAGAGTTCTTCAAACAGCTTGATGATACTATTGATCTTCATCAGCAAAAACTTATTAATCTCAAACAAACAAAACAAGTTTTTTTACAAAAAATGTTTCCAGAAGAGGGTAAAAAAGTACCAGAGATTCGCTTTCCAGGATTTACTGATACTTGGGAACTGCGTAAGTTGGAGGATATTTCCGATAAAATTATTGAGAAGAATAAAGAGAATAATTTTACTGAGACATTAACTAATTCTGCTGAATATGGAATTATCAATCAACGTGAATTTTTTGATAAAGATATTTCTAATGAAAAAAATTTAAATGGATATTATATTGTTAGGCAAGATGATTTTGTTTATAATCCACGCATTTCAAATTATGCACCAGTGGGGCCGATTAAGCGCAACAAATTAGGAAGAACCGGTGTGATGTCACCCTTATATTATGTTTTTCGAACATATGATGTAGATAAAAATTTTTTAGAATATTACTTTGATACAACAATCTGGCATAAATTCATGAAACTGAATGGTGACTCAGGTGCAAGAGCAGATCGATTTGCGATAAAAGATTCAACTTTTAAAGAATTGCCAATTCCATATCCTAGTTTAACTGAACAAAAACGTATTGGTGTATTTTTAGATAAATTGACAAGCACTATCGCTCTTCATCAACGTGAATTAGACTTACTACAAGAAACTAAAAAAGCCTTTCTTCAAAAAATGTTTATCTAGGAGGTGACAAGTTGGCTAACATCAATCATCGTGAAGAAGCTGAAATCGAAAGCCATTTGATTAAAGTCTTAGGTGAGGGACATAATCAATGGACTTACCGCCCAGAATTCAAATCAGAAGCGGATCTTTGGCAGAATCTTCGAGATAAAATCACACAGAATAATCTTGCTGAAATCGGGGAACATCCGTTAACCGATAAGGAATTCGACGCAATCAAAACAGCATTATTACTAAAAACAAAAACGCCGTTTGAGGCTGCTAAATGGTTGAAAGGTGAGAACGGCATTGCACGACTCACCATTGATCGTGAAGAGATTTCCCTAGGCTCTATGTCTCTCATCCTCTACTCGAATCAAGATGTTGGAGGCGGTATTTCAACCTATGAAGTGGTGCATCAAATTGCCAAGCAGCGTAGTAGTGCAGAAGAAAGAGACCGTCGTTTCGATGTCACCTTGTTAATTAGCGGCTTGCCAATTGTTCAAATTGAATTAAAACAGGTTACGGCGAAAGATGGCGTTTATCAAGCGTTTCATCAAATTAAAAAATACGCAGAAGAAGGCGTGTTTCGCCAGAACATTTTTTCAACGGTTCAATTATTTATTGTCTCCAATGAACAGACCACTCGGTATTTTGCCAATGCACTGCCGAAAGAGCTGCACCGTAAATTTCTATTTAGTTGGCGTACGAAGGACAATAAAAAAGTGGAGAATCTCTATGAGTTTTGTAAACAAGTCTTAAATATTCCAGATGCCCATCGATTGATTGCCAATTATACCATTGTTAGTGAAGATCAAGATGATAAAACCTTGATGGTGTTACATCCGTACCAAATTCATGCAATCGAATCACTCTTTGTAGCAGCCAACAAGCATCAATCTGGGTATGTTTGGCATGCGACAGGTTCAGGGAAAACCTTAACAAGCTTTGTTTCTACTAAATTACTAGCTCGAAAATCAGGCATTGATCGTACGATTATGCTCGTCGACAGAAAGGATTTGGATAGTCAAACAACAAGTGAATTTACGAAGTTTGCGTCTGAATTTAACACAGGGATATCTTCTGGAGAGGCAAAAGCCAACAGTTTGATCGTTGGAACAGATAATCATAAAGATTTAAGTAATACCTTGCTTGCAGATGCAAACTCGAATGTCATTATTGTTACAACGCGTCAAAAATTGGATGCTGCTTTGAAGTATGCGAAGAAGCAGGAAGCCAAAAAAGGAACAAACCGTTTTGAAAAACTCATGGGCCAACACATTGTTTTTATTGTAGATGAATGTCACCGAGCATTAAGTGCGGAAAATATGGAAAAAATTAAAGAATTTTTCCCTAATTCTACTTGGTTTGGCTTTACTGGAACGCCTATTTTTGAAGTGAATAAAAAGCAAGTAAAAGGGCAACTGGCACGAACAACTTACGATCAATACGGAGAAAACCTCCACACTTATACAATTAAAAATGCACTAGAAGACGGGGCGGTATTAGGCTTTCAAGTGGAGCATGAGAATACGATTGAACCAGTGTCGCTAGACAATCAAATTTATCGACAATTACAAGTCGTGGAAAAATATGCAGACTATAGTTCTGAACAAATCAATCAACTAATCGATCAAATGGATGGACGGACAAAAGAACGGTATATTGAAAATACGACCTATGAAGACGCCGCCCATATTGATAAAGTGATCCGGAAAATATTTCGCCCGGATAATGCCTATACAAAGTTTGATTTTATGGGTGGACGTCCAACTAAGTCCGCTATTTTAACTACAAGCTCAATTGAAATGGCCAAACGTTATTACAAAGCTATAAAAAAATTGACCAAAGACACAAATTGGCTGAAAACAGAATTTCCAAATCACCCAATCCGTGAAGGTCGAACCATGGAAGATCCTGATTTCCCTCGAATTGCGATTACGTATTCATTAGATGAAAACGATGATAACGCAAAGCAAAAACAAGATGAGATGCAAGAGATTATTCAAGAGTACAATCGTTATTACCGCACGGCATGGTCAATTACGGATATTGAACGCTATAATGGCGATATTAACAATCGATTAGCTCGTAAAAAAGCAGAATTCAAACAATTTGGCCATCAGATTGATCTGGTGATTGTGGTTGACCGCTTATTGACTGGGTTTGATGCACCGACAATTCAAACGTTATTCGTTGATCGTCATTTAGAATATGCTGGATTAATTCAAGCTTTTTCTCGGACAAATCGCACCTATCCAGAGAAGTCCAAAGGGTTGATAGTGACATTCCGTAAACCTTATACAATGGAACAAAATGTCAAAGCTGCGACGAAACTTTACTCTGAAGCAAAAGAAGAATCAGGCTTGATTTATCCAACCTATAAAGAGTCAAAAAAACGGTTCAAAAAAGCCTATCAACTCATGGAAGAATTTACCCGTTTGCATGGTGAGATAGATGAACATGACACAATCGAAACACGAATAGAGTATGTTCAAGCGTTTCAAGCGTTAAATCATGCGTATGATGCATTGGTTACTTATGATGAGTATAACAATGACATGGAAAAATCATCAGTATTGCCAAATCAAGTAAGTCTTCTTGAAGAGCAAATTGGGCTTTACCAAACAATAAAGGGCTCTTTGATGGAAACCGAACCTGTTGGAAACGGAACAGATGATAAAGCTGATTTTTCAGGGATTGCATTTTATAATGACAATGCGACTAAGTTGTATGATATTGACTCTACGTATATCGATCAGCTGTTGGGAACATATGCAGCGAATAATCCAGATGTACGAGAAGAAATTGAAAAGGCCTTACAAAAGTTAAATAAAACAGAGCTCGTAAAAGAAGTCTATCGTGGGATTTTGAATGGGATTGATACTGGAGAAGTGAATCAAGAGGAAGACATTTTTACCATTAAACGCGCGTTCTTTACGAAAGTTAGAGATCAAGCTATTGCCAACTTCTCGAAAGAATGGTTTGTTTCAGAAGCTGAACTCCATTCATCAGCGATTCAATATGTTTTTGGAGAAGAACTAATCCCTAATATGCGTGGAATTATTGAAAGTAAAGAATATGATGCATACAAAGTGGTCCATCCAGAAGTCAAACCCTTTCAATACCCGCAAGCCATGAAACGTGCATGGCGAGTTATGTTAGATGAACAAATTGTACCGTTGGATGATGAGTTGAGGTAGGTGGAAAATAAGATGGAAGAGTTGGGTATAGAGGAAACCATTCCAAAAAAAGAACACAAAATTGTTGTGATTGGCAATGGTTTGGATATAAGTTTAGGGTTAAAGACTTCCTATCAACATTTTATTGACTATATCAAAGATCGACATCATTTCTCAGAGGATTTAGAACTTTATGAGTATAATCGGTTATTTTTGAGAAAGTATGAAGATTTTAATTTGAATTGGTCAGATTTTGAAAGTTTGTATGAAGAAACGGTCAGAAAGGTGAATAATCGTGCACAGCATGAAGACTTACAAGATTCTTTTGAAATTACGGGGATCAATGATGCAATTACGGCACTGGAAAAAGACTTCTATGACTATGTTTCTGATGAATATCAAAAATGGCTGCAACAAAATACTGTACCGCAATATGGTTCAGAATTTAAAAAGTTTTCCAAAAAAGTTAATCCTTTTATTCAAAAACTAATGAAAGATGAGGATGCCTTTTTCATTAATTTTAACTACACAGATACCTTAGAGGATTTGTGTGAAGATATTCTTTACGATGGCAGTGAAGACAAAATACAGCTGTCAACGAAGCAAGTCAGGCAGGCAAAAGAGAGAATTGCACACATTCATGGAAGTATTGAAGATGAAAATATTCTTTTTGGCGGTGGTTTTGCAGATAGAGAAGATACAAGAAGTATTCACTACTCTAAATCGCTATTGAATGATAAATTATTTAGAATTAAAGAAAATGATAAGCTAAATACAACGCGTAAAAATATTATGGATGAATTAGAAACAAAGAAAAAACACTTTGATCTTTATATTATTGGACATTCATTACAAGGAAGCGATTTTCCCTTCTTGAGTAAAATGTTACTTGACGCAAAAAGGGTATTTATTTTTTATTATGAAGCAGATTATACGACGAAAATGGAAGAACTGATTAGGGAATTAGGCTCTTCGATTGTTGAAAAAATTGTTTTGGTTCCGTTTTTAGAAATTTTATTAGAGAATCAATTAGTCATTGATAGTTATGTTGCTTATAAGGCAATCGAACCTTTTTTAAAGAATAAATTTCCTAAGCAAGAAATACTAGAAGATTTGTCCTTAACAGCACGTCATTTTATATTTAAACATATTACGGAGCTAACTATTACATCTGAAAATGTAGAGACTGTCCTTAACTTGATAGAAAAACTTCAAGAAAATAGAATACCTATTCGTATTAAAAAAGTGTGTTTTTCAGGTACATTAAAGGAGGAGTATCTAAATAGGATAAAAAATTCTAAAGCATTTATGAATTTACTGTCCTCTATTGAGAAAGCATATTTTAAAAATACTGGTATTGATATAGAATTTTTAGAAAATCTGTTCCAAGATGCGGATAATATGACTTATATGAGTGTAGATCATTGTACATTGTTGAATAATGGGCTGACAGAGTTAGATATTTCAGTATGTGAGTCATTAGTAAGATTAGAGATTATTGATTCTACGTTTAATCCTGAAAACAAAAATGAAAACTTTATTTTTAACTCTGCTAAATTAGTGAATAATATTGAAAAGCTTGTGATTGAAAAAAACACGAATATTTTTATAGAAAATTCTATTTTGGAAAATGCTAAAAATCTACTTGAAGTTTCCATTGTTTTTTCAGATACAGATACTTATACTATTGAAGCTCATTTAGAAAATGTAGAAATTTTACGAATTGATTGTTCTACGACAGATTTTCCAGCAATCACTGTTGGAAATCATATTAAGGAAATGACGATTACGGGTTATCCAGATGATCGATTACAGTTTTCTTCATTAATGAAAAGCGACGAAAGCTCACTAGGATTTCCTCAGTTCCAATTGTTGCAACTCAATAGCCCAGATAACATTCGGTCATTTGACGAATTAGAAATTGATGTTCTATTGGATGTATTTTCGACAAATATAAAGCTGATTATTGATGAAGAAAGTATTTCAATTATGGAGTATTATAAAAAGTATAAAAGTGTTGCAGTTGATCCATTTTTAATTACAACAAAAGAAATTATGGAAAAAACTTTTACCAGCATACTCAAGCCGGAAGAAACGTTGTCCCAAGAAATCGTTACTGACTTTGAAGAATGGTATGATGATCTATCATCCAAGTTAAATCATACTCAAGAGGATAAAGAACCCCTTTTATCACTGATTCGAGAGCAATTGAGTCATTCAAAAGTTCCAAAGAAAGAGAGTCAAAAGATGACTAATGAAGATACACCTAAAAGTGATTCTGATTCATTAGTAAATAATGAACAACATATTGACTATACAAAAACAGAAAAACTGTTATTTGACTATGCAGAAGCTAAAATTAATTCTGAAGCGTTTATGATTTTCTTGCGAGACGAAAAAAAGAGTCAGATGGTCATCGATATTTACAAACAAATTCTTGATTTAATTGAACATCAGGAATTGACAGAAGCTGAAATTTTCCAACTAAAAGAGCAGCAATTTAAACGTATAAGAGCAGAAATATTTAATCAATTTTCTGAAAAATGGTTTGTTTCAAATGAAGATTTAATGCTTTCAGCAGTACAGTATAAAAAGGGAATGGAGCCTATACCTGCCATTGGTTCTATTATTGATAGTCGAGATTTTAATAAGTATAAAAAAATACATCCTGATGCGAAGAAGTTTAAGTATCCACAACAAATGAAACAAGCTTGGCAGAAAGTATTAGAGGAACAAATAGTACCGTTGAATGAAGAACTTACCTATTTGATGTAGGTATCTTACTGTTATTATTAGTAAGAAAACAAATTTTTTCGTTTCAAATTTAAAAGAACTTTTTTCAAATTATGAATAATTAGATAGTTTGTCTTCAGATTATTTCTAGTCTATAAAATTGAACAGATGAAAACGAGTCCTTAATTTAAGTTTAAAAACTAAATAGGGATTGTTTTCTTTTTGATAGAGATGTTCCCCAAAAGTGCGTATATTTACACTTTATTTCTCTGCATCATCCTCGCCGCAATCTCCTCACTCTCCTTCAAAACCTCCTCAAAATCCCCAGAAAAAACCTGATACAACTGCTGACAAGAATAATACTGCATCCGCATATCCTTCTTATTCCTCGTAACCTTCCCATCAAAAAACTCATCCAAATAAACCAACGACTTCTGCCAAGACCGAAGCTTAATCAACTCACTCCGCACATCCAAAATATCCTGATAAGGGACTGCCTTAAAATTCTGTTCTTTACTCATCACTACACATCCATTCCTATTTTTTTGAAAAACCAACAGGAAAATAAAAAACGATCAGACCTATCTGTGCCTCATCGTGTGCAATAGTTCGCCAAAGAACACATGAAATCGCCAAAAAGATGAAAGAATCCAGCAAAGAGACTAGTAAAATCAATCAAAATTAAGTACAATAAAACATGCGAGTACTTCGGTACGCGCTATCGGCAACTCGGACAAGCAGCGTGAGGCTGTTTATTCGGGGCCTTGCAACGTGATGCCAGTCAGGTTGTAAGGTGCCGTTTTTTATTTTTCTATTTTTAAACTTGTACATCGTTACGTTTATTATCACCACCATCAATAAAAATCAGACCTAGAATAGAAACAAAAAAGGCATTGGCGCAATGTCCAATACCTGAATAAGTCAATAGTACCTTAAAGAAACCTAGCATTTTTTTCTAGTTGTAGCTCAAAAAGAGACACAACAAAAAAGCTAGTGATTCATTTACTATTGGCAAACTTGTGAGGACAGTTTTTGAAGTTTTCAAGACCATTTCCGCTCGGTGCCAGCCAAACAAAAAGGTGCCAAGGATTAAATTGTCATAAAGTTGAGTGATGTTCTGAATCAGGACTTACTCAGCTTTTTTATTTCCATTCTATACACTAAGTATAAATAAAACGACAACGAGAATCAAGGCGAACAGAGAAAAAAGCGAATAAAAATTCGGATTTATTGTACGCAGCTATTAATTTTTAAATAGTCCTGAAGATTAAAAAACTACGTTAGCATGAAATAACAAGATTCATTTACTAAAAGTTCACTCAAAATCTAGTATAAATAGTAGTTAAGTACAAATCAAAGGATGTGCGTGCTAGGTCATTAAATATAGATAAATCAAAATTAATAATCATGGGTGTATAACTTGATTCTCAAAAAGACTTTAAAAGCGCCTGGTACACTTTGAATACAAATATAATTGTAGGCTGGGAACTTAAAAGGGATGATGTATGAGGGATGAAGCAATATATTGTTAGAAAAAATAAAGAACACCTCCACGAATAAATTTTCTATATACTGCACCTCTAACTAAGCACCAAAAACTTTTTCTATTTTTTGTATAAGCGATATGTTAATAAAAAAGTGTGTTGACAACGGTTACAACAACTGCTATTATACGTATATAAGAATACGGACTGTTACTGATTCGATCAGGCATAACCTACGTTTGAAACACATTAAGTAATTAATGCGTGTTTTGGCGTATTTTTTTTGGAGAGGAGGTTATTGTTGTGCAGTTTCACAAGAAAATCAATAATAGTGTTGCTTGGGTGATAGATGATAATGGAGATAAAGTTATTGCTATGGGAAAAGGAATCTCGTTTGGAAAGCAAGCGGGGCAGGAAGTGAAGCATGAGGAAATAGAGCGTGTCTTTCATTCGAATGATGAGGACAAAAAGGAACAAAATGTTCTTTACAAAGCAATTGAAAATATCACCGCAGATACTTTGCTTTTAACAGAAGAGATTAGTGAGCAAGCTGCTGTTGCACTTGGAATTCCTAAATTTGATGATAGTCATTATCTAGCATTGGCTGATCATCTAAGTCATGCACTGAAAAGAAGTGCTAGCGATACATTTGATTATCCAGAGAATCTGCGCTGGGAAGTGAAAAATTTATATCCTAAGGAGCATGAAATAGCGGTTGATAGTTTATATTATATTGAAAAGAAAATAGGAATTCGATTACCTAAAAGTGAGCAGACCTTTTTAACCTATCATTTTGTGAATGCTCAATATGATTCTCGGGTGAATCTTCAATCAATGCAACTAGCGGAATTAATCAATAGAGCCATTGAAATTATTCAATATCATTACCAAATAATCTTAGATCAAAACTCTGTGAATTATATCCGTTTTGTTACACATTTAAGATATTTTATTTTGAGACAGATCAATCATGAAAGCTCAGATAAAATTGATGCTCAATTAATTGATATCGTAAAGAAGAATTATCGAAAATCCTTTCAAGCCGCTGAGAAGGTTGGAAAAATGATTGAAAACAATCAAAAGTGTGAAGTCAATGCGGATGAGTTGTTTTATCTTACGTTACACATTGAAAGAGTCACTGAAAGACAAAAATAGAAAAATGGACTGTTACTGATTCGATCAGGCATGACCAGATATTGCAAAAGGAATAATTCTTTTGTAATGTTTGGTCTTTTATTATTTATAAGGAGTGTTGAAAATGGCAAAATATACAGAATTAGCATCGACATTGATTGAATTGATCGGTGGGAAAAAGAATGTTACAGCTGCATGGCATTGTGTAACACGCTTACGTTTTAATGTGAAAGATGATAGTAAAATTAGAATTGATGCGATTAAGAACACTAAAGGGGTTATGGGCGCTCAATTTTCTGGAGATCAATTTCAAATAATCATTGGTAATGATGTTTCCAACGTCTTTGATGAGGTTGAGGAACAATTAGGAATATTATCAGGTGAAGCAGGAGATGGCAAAGGTAAAAATGGAAATATTGTAAATCAGTTAATGGATACGATTTCCGGGATATTTACCCCTGCTTTGCCTGCATTAGTTGGAACAGGGTTATTAAAAGGTGTGCTTGCATTATGCACTGCTTTTAATTGGCTGCAGCTCGAAAGTACAGGTTACCAAGTATTAAATATTATTGCGGATTGTGCTTTTTATTTCTTGCCATTCATATTAGCCGTTTCTAGTGCTAAAAAGTTTAAAACGAATGAGTATTTAGCGCTTTGTATTGCAGGATCGTTACTTTACCCTTCAATGACAGCGGGAGCTGCTGCATTAATGGCGGGGGAAACAGTTAATCAGTTAAGTTTGTTTGGTATTCTGCCAATTCCTTACTTGACTTATAGCGCATCTGTAATTCCAATCATTTTAGCTACCTATCTTTTAAAATATGTTTATGACTTTGTAAAAAAATGGATGCCAGCTACATTGACTACAATGTTTACCCCTATGTTGACGTTACTAATTGTTATTCCTGTAACATTAATCGTTTTAGGACCAATTGGAACCTATATTGGCGGTGCGTTGGCAGGTGTTATCACTTGGTTATTCAATTCAGCAGGATTCGTTGGTGGTGCAATTATAGGTGCCTTTTATCCATTATTAGTTATGACAGGAATGCACTGGGCAATGTCACCGATTATGATTGATACATTTGCAAAATTTGGCTTTGATAATACACTAATGCCAGCGATGTTAGCAGCAACCTTTGCTATGGCTGGAGCAACTTTTGGTGTATTTCTTAAAACTAAAAATAAGGATATGAAACAACTTTCTTTATCTGCTGGAATGTCAGCAATTTTAGGGATCACTGAACCGGCATTATATGGAGTTGTGTTAAAGCTAAAACGTCCTTTGTATGCAGCGATCGTGAGTGGTGGGATCGTAGGGATATTTTTCAATTTATTTAATGTAAAAACATTTGGTATGGCAATGCCGGGCTTGATTGCAATTCCAGGGTATGTTGATGCGAGTAATGGTCAAAATATCATTATTACTATCGTTGGGTCTCTGGCGGCTTTTCTTATCGCTGCTGGCTTGACTTGGGTATTAGGCTTCAATGAAGACACTTCTCAATCAAAAACGGAAGTAAGTGTGGCGTCAGGCAAACAGCTGAATATCAGTTCTCCTGTATCTGGCGAACTTGTACCAATTGAAACCGTTTCTGATGCTACTTTTTCAGAACAAATCATGGGATACACAGTAGCAATAAACCCAAATAGTAACAAGATTAAGTCTCCCGTTGAAGGTGAAGTGATCATGATAGCTGAAACAAAACATGCGATTGGTTTAAAAAGTGTAGACGGGTTGGAGATCTTGCTTCATTTAGGTATCGATACAGTAGAGCTTCAAGGCAAAGGTTTTGAACCTCAGGTGAAGGTTGGAGACCAGGTTTCGGTAGGCGATTCTATTATGTCTATGGATATCAAGTTTATTAAAGAATCCGGGTATGACCCGGTCGTATTAACAATCATTACGAATAGTAACGATTATTTGAAGGTGCTACCAATACATTCAGAAGATGCTATCAATTTTAGTGATGAATTATCAGTAGTAGTAAGTTAGGAGGAAATAAGAGATGAATGAAAAAAAATTCCCACAAGGTTTTCTATGGGGAGGAGCGACAGCTGCGAATCAAATAGAAGGTGCTACAAGAGAAGATGGGAAAGGCTGGACAACTTCTGATACGTCAAAATATATTGAAGATCCAAAAAAAAGGATGCAGCAAATGCTGGCTCCGATGACCACTCAGAAAGTTCAGGAAGCATTAGAAGATACGGATGGATTTTATCCTAAAAGAACGGGAATTGACTTCTATCATCGCTATAAAGAAGATATTGCTCTATTAGCTGAAATGGGCTTTAAGACCTTTCGTTTTTCCATTTCATGGGCAAGAATTTTCCCCGAGGGTGACAATGAGCAACCAAATGAAGCAGGACTTCAGTTTTACGAGGCTGTTATTGATGAGCTGCTAAAATATCATATTGAACCATTAGTGACACTCAGTCATTATGATTTTCCGCTAGTACTATCATTTAAGCAAAATGGCTGGAGTAGTCGAAAAACAATAGCTGCTTTTGAAAAATATGCAGAGACGGTATTCACTCGTTTTAAAGGCAAAGTAAAATACTGGATATCCTTCAACGAAATGAATGTTATTAGTATGACAGGCTACTTATCTGGCGGAATTTTAGCGGATAAACTAACTGAAACTCAAGATAGCAATCAAGTAAATTTTCAAGCGGCACATCATCAAATGGTGGCTGCAGCCAAAGCGACTGCACTTTTACACAAAATCGATCCAGAAGCAAAAATGGGCTGTATGATTGTCAGATTTGAGAATTACCCAGAAACCACCAATCCGGAGACTGTCTTATCCAGTTTAAAATCAGATCAGGAAAACTTTTTGTTCACAGATGTATTAATGAAGGGCTATTATCCAAGCTTTTCTAAACGTTTATTTAAAGAAAAAGGTATTTCAATTAATAGTACGCAAGAGGATAAAGAATTACTTGCTGCTAATACTGCTGATTTTTTCTCTTTCAGTTATTATATGAGTGGGATTATTGCAGAAAATAAAGGGGAGGAAACAGCGGGCAATATCTTAGCAAGTAAAGAAAATCCGTATCTGGATAAAAGCGAATGGGGTTGGCAAATTGATCCGGTTGGACTGCGGATTAGCTTAAATAAGATATATGATCGTTATCAAAAACCGATATTTATTGTGGAAAATGGTCTAGGTGCTAAAGATACATTGACTATTGATCATCAAGTGAATGATGAGTATCGAATCAATTATTTACGAGCACATATTGAACAAATCGCTGAAGCAATTTCGGATGGCGTCGATATTATTGGCTATACGCCGTGGGGCTGTATCGATCTAGTTAGTGCTAGTGGAAACGAAATGTCTAAAAGATATGGATTTATTTATGTAGACTTAGATGATGATGGGAAAGGTTCCTTAAAAAGATACAAAAAAGCTTCTTTTGATTGGTATAAAAATGTTATTTCATCAAATGGTGAAATCGTATGAGAGAGCACGGGAAAAAATGGGGTTGTCAGCTAAACTATGGCAGTTAATGTAGTTAAGAGCTTTTAAAAATTAGAATTCTTCAACTTGGGATTAAAATACATGAAAAAATCTTTTCTAATGCAGGTTGGGTGATGAGCTTTATTTCAAACCAGTTATTGATCGACAGAGTTATCTGATTACGATTATTTTTACGATTGTTTTAATCATTATTGTGAATTATCTCTCCAATCAAAAAATCAATAAGATTAAAATGACTGAAGCACTTAAAAGTGTCGAATGATACATCTTTGATTTGATGACAACTCAATAAATCGAAGCTATTTAGGTAATTAAAAGTTGAGTAATGTTCTAAAATAGAACTTACTCAACTTTTTTATTAACTAAAAAAATGAAAATATAATTTGACATTCCACAAAAGAAGCGTATGATAAAAACATACCGATTGAATGTTTTTTTAAGAAAGGAGCGATTAGATGACTAAAAAATATACAGCCGAGGAAGCTAAATCATTAATTCTAGATGTTTCAACACAACTATTCATAGAAAAAGGCTATGAAAAAACATCTATTTCCGATATCGTCAAAGGTTTAGATGGTTTAACTAAAGGTGCCGTTTATCACCACTATGCATCTAAAGATGAGATCATAGATGCCGTTGTCAGACGATTTATTCCCAATGAAACTGCCTTAACAGCAATTATGGAAAAAGATAAATTAAATGGGTTAGAGAAAATTCAGGCTCTGTTATTTGAAGGAATGTTCAATAGTGAGGCCAGTCAATCGCGAATCCTTAGTTTTACGTTATTAGATAATCCTAAATTCTTTTCAATGTATATTCGAACGACGAATGAAATTTTGGCACCTTTAGTAGAAACCTGTTTGATCGAAGGAAACAGCGATGGATCAGCCACAGTTGATCAACCGAAACAAATGGCTGAATTAGCGATCTTGATTTTAAGTACATGGTTTATTCAAGCCTTGTTTCCAAATACAGTAAAGACCTTTTTTGAAAAATTAATGGCTGCCAAAACAATGCTTGAAAATAGTGGAATGCCAATTATCAGTGATGTATTTTTAGAGCAACTTGACCAACAAATTATGATAAAGGCGGCAGAACTAAATGACCAAACAACTGAAAACTAAATCACTAAGCATCAGACTATTAAAAGGATTCGGCAAAGTAATCTTAGGTATAATCACCATCCTAATTGTGTCCTTAGTAATTACCTTTACGATTCACCAGATAAGTTTGAAAAGTGAAGCAAAACGAATTGAGTCATATGGGGAGAAGTTAAAAATTTTTGATGGTGAGATGAATGTTGTCGATGAAGGGGAAGGCAAGAAAACAATTTTACTCCTACCTGGGCAAGGAACTGCTAGTCCTTATTTAGATTTTAAACCGATGATCGAAGAGTTGAAGAAAGAGTATCGTGTGGTTACGATTGAGCCATTTGGCTATGGATTAAGCAGCCAGACGAATCGTCGTCGTAGTGTTGAAAATATTGTGGAAGAAATCCATCAAGTAGCCAAAGAACTGAACATTCCTAAATACACTTTGATGGGGCACTCGATTGCGGGGCTTTATGCGGTGAATTATGCTCAAGTTTACCCAAATGAAATGGAAGGCTTTATTGGAATTGATTCCAGCACACCAGAACAACCTTGGCCTGGCATTGATATGTCAGCCTTTGACTTCTTAAAAACAGCTGGTATTTTTCGAGCGTTAATCAAAGTGAATCCAGAAAAGGGTTTAGGCGTGAATCAAGATAATCCAAATTTTGAACAGATTAAGTTACTGACGATGAAGAATATGAGTAGTCCTGCGATGAAAGATGAACTTCAAGAATTAAGCAATAGCTTTCCTGATTCTCGTGGCCTAACCTATCCAAAAAATATGCCGGTTTTATTATTTGTTGCAGATAATGACATGAATCAAAAAAATTGGCTTGAGATGCATCAAGATCAGGTGAAAGGTTTAGATAAAGGAAAATTGATTCAACTGCCAGGCGCCCATTATTTACACCACACGCAAATGGAAACAATCGTAAAAGAAACAAGCAATTTTTTGAATAACTGACAGAGTTGAGGGATGACTATGAAAAAAATAGTGAAGATTTTAGGTATTTCAATCGGAAGTTTATTGGTGGTTGTGCTTCTTGTTTTCGTCGGAGTTTACGCAAATAATAAAATCCAACTAAAAAAAGAAACGAAAAAAATTATTCCTTATGGTCAAGAAGTGAAAGTAGAGAACAAATCGCTGCGCGTTCAAGTGACGGGGACTGGTGACGAAAAAATGGTGTTGTTACCAGGTTATCTAACGGGTTCTCCTGTTCTTGATTTTCAACCCCTAGTGAATGAGTTATCAAAAAAATATCAGGTCGTCGTGGTGGAACCCTTCGGCTATGGGTTAAGTGATGATACGGATAAAGTACGTTCCATTGAGAATTTAACGAGTGAGCTTCATCAAGTATTGGAGCAGTTAAATATCAGTTCGTATCACTTAGTAGGGCATTCTATTTCTGGAGTGTATTCACTTGCTTATATTAATGAGTATCCCAATGAAGTGAAAAGTTTTATTGGGATTGATAGTAGTTTGCCTACTCAAGGTGGAGCAGATGATAATCAAGGTGAGACCATTAAGTTATTGAGTCAATCAGGAATCTATCGTTTACTCTTTGATATAGAACCTTCATTTTTGAATGCCCCTAAGTTATCGAAAAAAGATACTGAACAATTTAAATATATTTCGCTAAAGAATATTGGGAATAAAGCGACATTGAATGAAGGAGAAGTCATGCAAGAGAATTTTGATAAAGTAGCTAACTTAACTTATCCAGTTCAGTTACCAGTCTTATACTTTTTAGCCGCTGAAAGTGTTGAGTCAGATGAGAAATGGGTTCTCCTACATGAAGATATGATAAAAGATAGTCAGAAATCTGAGATAAAGATATTAGAAGGGAGCCACTATTTACATCATACTCAATCTGAAAAAATAGTAGAAATAATCCCACATTTTTTAGAGAAGTAAATGTCATGGTACAAAATTTTGAGGAAAGTAAATGGCTAAATTCTGGCTAAAATATTAGCGCCATGACCTATCCACCAGAAAGGGTTTACATCCAAAAATAAAGATGTTATAATAACACTGAAAATAAAAATACATTTTTTTGTATTTTTATTTTCGGGTTAAATGTACAAAATTTTGTACGAAAGGAGATTTATCATGAAAAAAATCGTTATAGGTGGGCAAATCGAAAAAGCAACAATCGAAGAACTGCTACAAAAGTATGGAAAGGGGAACTATGAAATCACCGTAAAAACCGATATTGATGCGGCAATGGCGTTAAAAAGTGGTGCAGCAGACTACTATTTTGGTGCTTGTAACACGGGCGGTGGTGGCGCATTAGCAATGGCGATTGCATTATTGGGCGGAGATAAAACGGCAACATTAGGAATGCCGGGTAAAACTGCTTCTGAAGAAGAAATCAGCCAAAGTGTTGCGGCAGGGAAAATTGCTTTTGGGTTCACTTCGCAAGATATGGAGTTTATCATTTCAAATGTGATGAAAGCGCTTGAGAATAAGGGGGAGTAACGAAATGGCTTTAAACATAGTAATCATGGCAGCATTATGTGCGGTTACAACGATTATGGCGAATACAAAAATTGCTGTTTTTAACGACGCGCTAAGACCAATCGTTTTAGAGTATCGTGAAAAGCGGGTTACAAAATCAGCATTAGGAACTACGGCACTTGCTTTTGGAATCGGGTATATAGTTGGGTTTATTCCACAGTCTATTGCGTCCAGCGTAATTATCATTCATGTTGTTTTATTGGGAACAGATATTATTGGTAGCTATTTGCCAGATGATAAAAGATATTCTATCTGGATAGCAGGAGCAGCTGGCGGAGTTTATGGTGTTGTGATGGGGGCGGGTCTAGGAACAATTCAAAAAGTATTTGAAATTCTTCCTTATAATTTCTTAGATAGTCTCGGTCAAGTCTCATCCGTTGTTTTAGTAGCATTTGCTGTTTTCCCAGCCTTAGTTGTAGCCCTTCAATATGGTTGGAAAAAAGGAATGATCACCTTTACAGCAACAGTATTTGCTCAAGTGGTGACAACACAATTTGGTTCGTTTAATTTAGCCAATGGTAATACGATTGTTATTAATGCGAATGCGATTGCGTTGCTTGTTGGGATGATTTTTATGATCAGTTATGCGATGAATGATAAAAGAGAAAGAACAGATTCTCAGGCACAATTGGCAAATATCTTTGCGGAACGAGTAAAACAAATTAAGAAGTATTGGTACTTATTTGCTTTATCTGGCGCATTGATTGCTTTGGCGGCTTCGATGTCAATTGTAACGGAATCTGCACTCTCAGCTCCATTATACCAAGAAGGTCAATTTAATTCAGCTGCTTTGACCGAATTAGCTAGAGTTGTTGGATTTATTCCATTAGTTGTAACGACTGGAATTGCTACAGGAACTTATTCACCAGCTGGTATAAAGATGGTATTTGTGATTGGCTCAATCGGTGCGGCGATGGGACAACCGCTTTTAGCCTTTGTGGCAGGCGGAATTTGGATGTCGATCGAAGTGTTACTCTTAACGAAATTCTCAGTGTTGCTAGATCGATTCCCAGGAATGCGTGATGCTGGTGATAATATTCGAACAGCGATCACAAAAGTCTTGGAAATCGCTTTGCTCGTTGGTGGTGTGATCGCAGCAACAGCAATTGCTCCTGCTTGGGGTGGTTTATTTGTTGTTGGACTTTACGTATTAAATGGCACATTCAAAAAGAAAATGGTCGACCTTGCAATTGGACCAGTGGGTGCCTTATTAGTCGGTGTGATTTCAAATATTTTAGTATTACTTAATTTAATGACACCACCAGGACTTTAAAAAATTTAGGAGACGACAACGAAATGAGCTTAGTAGATGGAATCACTTATATGCATGAACATACGACAATTGATTTGTCTCGTATAAAAAATATCGACGATACAAACCTAAATTGTTTTGAGGAAACAATCATAGAATTTAAAGAACTTTATGATAAAGGCGTTCGTAATATTGTGGACGTTACAAATTTAGATATGAAGAGAAATCCATTATATGTCCAAAAAGTGGCAGAAGCATCAGGTATCAATATTGTGCAAGCAACGGGCTTTTACACTGAAAAATTTTTACCTACTATTGTTACGGAATGGTCAGTTGAAGATTTAGGGAAATTAATGATCAAGGAAATCCAAAGTGGTATCGCAGATACAACTATTAAAGCTGAGATCATTGGTGAAATTGGTTCAAGTAAAGATGGTTGGACGGTAAATGAGAAAAAAGTTTTCGATGCATCTGTGATTGCCCATAAGGAAACGGGTGTGCCAATTACCACCCACACAACCCTTGGCACAAACGGTCATGAACAAGTTCAGTTTTTTAAAGAAAATAATGTTGATTTAGCATCTGTTGTGATTGGACATGTTGATTTAAGTGGCAATCTTGATTACATTTTAAACATGTTAGACCAAGGTGTCTATGTAGAATTTGATACAATAGGAAAAGAGAACTATCAACCAGATGCACTCCGTGTATCGATGTTAAAAGAAATTGAAAAAAGAGGCTTAGCAGATCAGGTCTTTTTATCAATGGACATTACCCGAAAATCAAATATGAAATTTAAGAATGGCATTGGTTATTCGTATTTACTTGATACGTTTGTCCCAATGATGAAAGAAGCAGGAATTTCGAGTAACACAGTTGAAAAAATGCTGATTCATAATCCTTCGAATTTCTTTGGACAAGGAGTGAAACAAGGATGAAAACATTTCCTTTAGAAACGATGAATCTAGAAGAAGCAACGAAGAAACAATTTCAAATTGTCGATTGTATTACGAGAAATTTTGAAGGTTCAGAAATCTTAACACGTGGCGATTTAGGCGTTGTGCCAGGTTATAATCAACCCATCACTACGAATAAAGTAGAGAGTGTGTTGAAAGAGTTATTTACAGCAGAGGCAGCAATGTTGGTGCGCGGTGCGGGTACAATGGCGATTCGTCTGTCATTACATGCGGCAAGTAAAAAATATGGAAAAACAGTACTCGTTCACGATGCACCAGTATATCCCACGACGCAAACATCGATTGAGATGCTGGGTTTAAAAACAGTTGTTGCTGATTTTAACCAACCAGAAGCAATTAAAACTGCACTTTCTGAAAATGATATCCAATTGGCAATCGTTCAATTTACAAGGCAAAAGCCTGACGATGCTTACCAGCCAGAAGCTGTTATTCAACAAATAAAAAAACAAAATAAAGATATTGTGATCATCACAGATGACAATTATTCTACCTTAAAAGTACCCAAAATCGGCGTAGAATGCGGTGCAGATCTCTCTTGTTTTTCGACGTTTAAATTATTAGGACCAGAAGGTGTCGGCTGTATTGTAGGAGATGCCCAATTGATCAAAGCGTTACGCAAAGAGAACTATTCTGGAGGATTGCAGGTACAAGGGTTTGAAGCAATAGCAGTATTGCAAGGGTTGATATATGCACCGGTAGCTTTAGCGATTTCATCTCAAGTTTCTGAGGAAGTAGAAACGCGCTTAAATTCTGGTGAAATTAAAGGCGTAAAGCAAGCCTTTATCGCTAATGCTCAGTCTAAAGTGATCATTGTAGAGTTTGACCAACCGATAGCAGCGGAAATACTGAAACAAGCAGAAAAACGAGGAGCAGCTCCTAATCCAGTAGGTGCTGAATCAAAATATGAATTTGTCCCGATGTTTTATCGACTTTCAGGAACCTTTAGAGCAGCATCTCCAGAAAGTACTAAAACGATGATTCGGATCAATCCGATGAGAGCAGGTGCAGATACGATCATTAGAATTATAAAAGAGTCAATAGAAGGGAATTAAAGCCAATGCAAGAGGAATTTCTAAATAAAACGGGAAAAGCAATTCAACAATTATCAGGTGAGTTGATTTTATTATCTGAAGGTAGCCGTATGCCTGTGATTTCAGAGTTTCAAAAAAAATATGGGATGTCACGGGGAACGGTTCAGAATGCTTTGAATTACTTGAAAGAAGAAAAAATAATCCACACAGTAAGTCAAGGACGTCAAGGGACGATTTTGACCACGATCGACTACCAACGATTACAAAAAATTGTGATCGAAGGACCGATTCGTGGAACGATGCCGTTACCGTACTCCAAGACATACGAAGGGTTTGCGACCGGTTTATATGAAGTATTTCAACGTGCAGAAATTCCTTTGAGCATGGCTTATGTAAGAGGTTCTAAAGATCGAATGGATTTGACGAGTGAAAAAACCATGCATTTTTCAATTGTATCAAAACTAGCTGCGCTACAAGCAATAGCGGAAGAGAACAAGTTAGAAATTTTTAAAGACTTTGGACCTCGCAGTTATTTGTCTAATCATGTAATGATCTTTTCAAATCCCAAAAGCTCAAAAATTGAAAACCATATGCGTGTGGGAATTGACCATAATTCTTACGATCAACAGATTTTAACAGAAAATGCGACAGTTGGTAAAAAAGTTGAATTTATCGAAGTGCCAAGTCATCAATTGATTTATTCACTGGAACAAGGACTGATCGATGTAGGAATTTGGAATTACGATGAAATCAAAGATCGAAAATTAGATCATTTAAACTATCAGTTTCTTGAAGGTAGTGTCGAAGATGATTTATCCAGTACAGCAGTTTGTGTAGTCCATAAAGACAATCTGCTATTAAAAAAAATCTTAATGAGTGTGATCGATGAAACAAAAATTTTATCTGTTCAAAAGCAAGTAATAGAAGGTAAAATGATCCCTCATTACTAAAAGGACGTTTAGAATGATTGGAAAAAAACTAGAAATTTTAAAAGACTCAAAGATAATAGATGAAGAAACAGAACAGTTCGTTTTGACAGTGAATAACTATTTACTTGAACAAAAAGTCATCAATAACGAAGAACATCTAGATATGTTTTTAACGCATATCGCTATGGCAGATGCAAGGCAGAAAAAGAATGAGCCTGTAATCGGCATGGATGAGCTGATTTTATCTGAGATTCAGAATGATGAAAAACTAGCAGAATCGAAAGCATTATGGCAAGAACTATCTCGCTATTGTGCGACAACCTTTAGCCAAGAGGAACTGTGGTTTATTTATATGCACATTATTAATCTATTGAAGAAAGAGCAGTAAGGGGGGATTCATTTGTTTCTACCGATGATGAAACAAGAAAATCCTGCCTTGATAGACGCAGGAATTTATTTACACCAAACTGGACAAATTCTTCCCGATACTTACATTTTAGACTTAGATACAATTCGTATGAATGGTGCAGTGATGTTAGAGAACGCAAAGAAAATCGGCATCGAACTGTTTTTTATGCTAAAACAAATTGGTCGAAATCCGTTGATTGCAAAAGAATTAATGGCAATCGGCTATCGTGGAGCTGTGGTAGTCGACTTTAAAGAAGCACTCATCATGATGGAAAATCATATTCCTCTCTTTAATGTTGGGCACTTAGTGCAAATACCAGATCAGCTCATAGAAAACATTATGGTTTACGGTGCGGAATATATCACTGTTTTTTCCCTTGAAAAATTAGAGCAGATCAATGCAGTAGCTCAAAAATTAGGCATCAAGCAAAAGGTTTTGCTAAAAGTTGTTGCAGATGATGATCAATTATATGAAGGGCAGTTTGGCGGATTTTTATTAAAAGATCTTGCTGAAACAAGTAACGTTTTTCATGAATTCGGAGCTATTGAATTTAGTGGTATTACTTCTTTTCCTTGTTTTTTATTTGACGAGACATACACCACATTATCACAAACAAAAAATGTAGAAACAATCGAAAAAGCTCGAGCTATTATGCGTCAGGCAGGTTTTGCAGTACCTGAGCTGAATGTTCCTTCTGCATCATGTAGCGAAACATTTCCATTTATTAAAGAAATTGGCGGAACACAAGCGGAACCAGGGCATGCGTTGACTGGAACGACGCCATTGCATGCTTATAAAGCACAGCCAGAAAAACCAGCTTTAGTTTATGTAAGTGAAATATCCCATAATTTTAAAGGAAAAGCCTATTTTTATGGTGGTGGCTACTATCGCAGAGGTCATTTGAATTCAGTGCTGATCGATGAAGCAAACATTCGCACAGAGGATCAGGTTGAATCATTTTCAGATGAAAGTATTGATTATTATCTTTCTATCTCAGCGGAACATCATGTTGGGGCAACCGTGATTGCTGCTTTTCGTACCCAAATATTTGTTACGAGAAGCAATGTGGCGGTTGTAAAAGGAATTAGTGAAGGCAAACCAGAGATAGTCGGGATTTTTGATAGTCAAGGAAGAAGGATTTAAAAAATGAGTCGATTTATTATTAATGTTTTAGACAGCTTTGGTGTAGGGGCAATGAAGGATGTACCATTGGTTAGACCAGCAGATAATGGCTCAAACACAGCGAAGCACATTATAGAAAAGATTCCTACAATAACGATCCCTACATTAACAAAACTTGGATTGATGAATATTCTAGAATTTGAAACAGAAGAATTAACATTTTCACCAAAAGCAAATTATGGAAAAGCGAATTTAACTCATCATGGTGCTGATTCATTTTTAGGCCATCAGGAGATTTCTGGAACGACACCAAAAGAACCATTAAATCAGGCGTTCAATGAAGTGATCGATGAAGTTTTCGAACATTTGAAAGCCAAAGGGTATCAGGTTCGCTATGTAGGAGAAATAGATGAGCCTAAGATTTTAGTTGTAAATGAAGTGGCTACAATTGGTGATAATTTAGAAACGGATTTAGGTCAAGTTTTTAATGTTTCAGCAGCTCTTGATGATATTTCATTTGAAGATGTGACAGTTTTAGGAAAAGCCGTCCGAGAAGTGGTCAAAGTATCTAGGGTGATTACATTTGGTGGACATGGCATCCATTTGGCTGATTTATTAGATGCTAGAACTGTGATTGGAAAATTTGCTGGAGTGGATGCACCAAAATCAGGTGTTTATAATAATGATTATCATGTTATTCACCTCGGATATGGGATTGATCCTAACGTCCAAATTCCTACGATATTAGATCAAGCAGGAATTCCAGTAGCTTTATTTGGCAAAGCGGCGGATATTATTCAAACCTCCAGTGAAAAACTGTTTCCTGGTGTAGATACTGAAGAACTATACGATAAACTGATTGCAGAAGTGAAAGCAAATGACAATGGTTTATTCTTCATTAATATCCAAGAAACGGATTTGGCTGGACATGCAGAAGATGTTGAAAGGTATGCGGATCGCTTAGAAATCAGTGATAAGAAACTAGCAGAATTAATTCCTCTTTTAAATCAAGGAGATTTGCTGATCATAATGGCTGATCATGGGAATGACCCAACAATTGGTCATAGCCAACATACACGAGAACTCGTGCCCTTGTTGGTTTATAGTCTTGGTATTGAAGGAAAAGCGATTGGTGAAAGAGAAACGATGGCAGATGTAGCAGCTACGGCAGCAGAATTTTTTGATGTTAGAATGCCGCAAAATGGACAGTCGTTTCTTTATAAATTAAAAGACTGATTTTAGGTAGAGAAAGTAACATGTTGCTTTTCGGAAATAATGTGTCAATTATTTAGCTAGCAAACAGTCAAGTGATAGTCTGAATCAGAAATCACTTGGCTGTTTGATTTTTACATCGTGTGTAAGATCAACTGAAAAATGCTAGATTGAAAAAGAATTTGCTTTGTTCAATTTGGCATAATACAATTAGAATAAAAATGAGTTAGCATTTTTTTAGTAAATAGGTTGTGTTCTATGAAGAAGCATCACTAAATATAAACTAGAAGAGAAAGTCACTATTTTCTAAGGAGGAGATACTAAAGTGATGCCAAATGAACACAAAAACACTTTATTCATTGAAAAACAAGCAGAAGTTGACACTATCTTACCTTCCCAACTTGCTAGTCTATTTGAGCATTATCCAGAAAATAAGAGGAGACCAATCAATAAAATACTATTTAAAAATGATTATTTCCAATTAACCTATAATATGAAGGCGAATTCGTTAAGTGTAACCTCTAGAGGGGATCTTGTTTATTCGGCGATTCCGTATGACACTGCTAGAAACTACATACAACGCGCTGCAATCCAGTATTTACTCTATCCGGAAGCTGCTCGTCAATACATCGAATCTCATAAAGGAAATTTAGAAACCTATCTAGCGTTAAGCATTTTCCAAGTGACGAACAAAAAGGTAGATAAGAACTCTTTTGAAGTGATCCAAGCCTATAATGCCATATTTGAAGATCCCTTATTTGAGATTCAAATTCTAGGACGTTTACTTCAACATGATGAAACGGGTGCTCTTTCTGCTAATCTTGCAGGCAAGTTTTTATTTAGCGAAAATGTAAAAACAGGGATATCAGGGTATGTTTCAGAATATCTTAATTTTGTTGTTCAGATGACTCAAAAGTTGCCGATAATGACTGACGGAAAAAGTGTCCAACTATCAAATTCAGCTATGCAAGAACGTTTTGTATCTGATAGATACTTAACATTAGGATCAACAATTAAGCCAGGATTGGAGCTACTTCCTCAAGAAGTACAACAAACGATAGAACGATCGCTTGTTGTAGAAAAACAAGTTGTACCAACACATAATAAGGTACTTCTACGATCAGAGTTTGGGAAAGAATTAGCCGAAGTCAGGAAAAATTACGTTGCTCATAGTGTTGATCCTAGAGAACTAGAGCAATATTTTGAAAATGTTCTTCCAACTGAAAATACAAATGTAGTCAATGTTGTTTCTGACATATCTACCATTGATGGAGAACTTGCATTTACAAATAAACATTTTAATATTTTGGCGGGCGATATTTCGGATTCTCATGTGGTCAACGAAGATATTAAAGGTCTCTACGTTATAGGTAATCATGATTTAGTTAATGTATTGCCAAAAGGTCAGAACCATGAAGCGCAAGAATGGAAAAAATGGCAGCCTTTTTTTAAAAATGAGTGGTTCAAAGAGTTGATCCAAAATCCAGAAGACTCTTGGTACAAGTTACCTATAGGAAATCATCTCTACTATGAATGTGTCAAAAATGAACTCGAAAAACATTTTCCTACAGTGAGCGTGTTAAATAATGATAGTCTTATTCATAATGGTATTCGCTATATTGGATTGACAATACCAGTTGTACTAGTAAGACGAAAAAAAGCGCAGCAAAAATATATACTTGAGACATTAAATCAGCTATTAAACGACGAATACGATGTACCGACCGTAATCGTTTCGCATGCACCTTTATTTAATGAACTGAGCATGCTCTCACCAGAAAGTACTGCGTATAACAAAAACTATGTATGTTCACAACCAAAAATTGAAACATTATTCAAGGAATATAATATAATTGGGGCTATTCATGGTCATCATCATATACCATCATCTGCTGGACGATATAAAATGACAACATTCGCAGGAAAAGAACTTTTTGTTGTTTGCTCGATTTATTCTAAAATGAACACTGGATTTGAGCTGACAAATTTGCTTAATGTTTGAAAATAGAGAGTAGGGTAATGATCATTATTAATTCCTTTTCTTGCTGTCAGTCTATAAAAAAAGTAATAAGGAACGTGCATATTTTCAATGTATTTTTTAGTGTTGTCTATAAATCTGTTGAACTAAAATTAAAAAGAAAAGCCGAGAAGGCTTTTCTTTACTGTAGTGATTTCGCTAAATTATCGGTAATCTCCTTCAGACTGTCTCGATAACCAATGAGAAAGTCGACTAATGAATCTTTGCCAACTAAACGTTTATTTCCATATTTTTCGTACTGCTTTTTTTGTTCTTCAAATGAGGTATCATATTCTTTTTTCTGTTCCTCAAAACTTGCTTGATCATATAAAATAGTATCTTTAATCATATTTTCGTAATCAGAAAAATAATTGTTAATGATTGCTTGATACATACTTAAATAATCTTGATACGTTTTTATTGATTTTATCGTTTGATCTGAGACATCTTTAGGTTCAAATGCTTGTGACTGTGATTCTTGAGAATTGGTAACATCCGTGTTTTCTGAGCTTGAAGAAGGAGATGCCTCTTCCGTTGAACTTGCTTCAGTTTGAGTGCCGTCAAAGTCATGATCTGAATAGCCAACGATGATGGTTGCTCCTTTATCCGCATAAAATCCATGTTTGTCACCAACAGACTTAGTATCATAATAGATTACTGCGCCTTGGTCACTGGAAATCTGATCGCACTCATCTTTTCTTAAGAAATGCTTATTGTATTGTGCAGCATCGTCAAAATTAGCAACGACAAATTTTGGTTGTAATCCGACAGAATCGAATTCAGCTGTGACTTGTTCTTTTGTTTTAAAATATGTTTCAGGAATTTTTACTTTTCCTTTTAGAACGGTTTTTGCATTTTTAGTTAGTTCATTATTTTTACTTTTCTCAGACGGTCCACAAGCAGAAAAAAATATTAGTCCTGATAATAGACATAAAAAAAGTGCTCTTTTTTTCAACTATTTACGCTCCTTTACTCGCTTTTTCTTTTTTTGGTAAAAGCAGTAATATAACAATTGGAACAACTAAAAATAGAATCATCGAATTCATTGCTCGGGCATCTGAATTTGATAAATTAAATAGATTATTCTGCCAATTATTAATAAAGATTCCTAGGGCGTCATACTTGCTCATTGTGTAAAATAGAGCGACACTACCAATAATGTCCAGAATAATCACAATGATGCATAAAACTTTGACAATTTTACCAACCACGGTTTTCATTTTTTCAATTCCTCATTTCAAGATATGATTTTGTTACAAAATGATTATATCATATTTTTTTGGATAACTATATCTATTTATAAGATAAATTCTCTAAAAAAAGAGTTATTTTAGAGATGAATAAATAACAGAAAATAAGGTGACTTCTGTTGCTATGAGATGTACATTTTTATTGCTCAAAATGACCAACTTGTTGATGAGAAGTAACTATCGTTTTAGTGTTATTTAAAATGAGCCCAAATGATAAATTATTCTGGTGGTTGCGTTTACAAAAAATCTATGCTAACATAAAGATAATTAATAACAGGCATGTGACTGGTAATGCAGGCAGGACCTAAATAAAGCATTTTTCAACAGAGGGTATTCCACTCTGATAAATGTTTTATTTAGTTTCTGTCTGTTTTTTGTGTAGAATTTGGCCGATTTTGCGTAACTACTTATAAAGGGGAAATTAGGATGAATTACAAAGAAACTGCTACAGCGATTCTTTCACTGATTGGTGGAAAAGAAAATATCTCACATCTTGAGCATTGCTCAACACGCTTGCGTTTTACTTTGAAAAATAACGAGTTGGTCGAAATCGAAAAACTTGAAAAAGTAGACGGCGTGATTGGTGTACGGCAAAATGTTCAATGTCAGGTTATCATTGGAAACGATGTTGTCGAGGTCTACGATGAAATGAAGATATTATTAGGAGAATTAACTGCTGATGATGGACCGAAAGAAAAACAAAAATTGGGATCAGTAATACTAGATTTTGTCATTTCTATTTTTCAGCCCCTAGTTTCGGCTATTGCTGGCGGTGGTGTACTAAAGTCCTTATTATTACTTGCTTCTGTAACAGGACTTATGAGCGATCAAAGCCAAACGTATCAAATTATTAATTTGATCGGTGGGGCACCTTTATATTTCCTTCCAATTTTAGTTGCAATGACTACAGCAACTAAATTAAAAGTAAATCAGCTAGTTGCGGTCTCTGCTGTTGGAGCGCTGATTCTGCCAGAATTGACTACGATGTTGGCAGAAGGGACTAACTTTCTTGGAATTGGCGTAACAAATATTGCGTATGCTTCACAAGTCTTTCCAGCTATTTTAACCGTTTTATTTTACGCACAAATAGAAAAACTCTTCACTAAATATTCACCAAAACCAATTCGAATCTTTTTTGTACCGATGATGAGTTTACTGATCACAGTACCAGTTGCTTTACTTATTTTAGGACCACTAGGCTATAATGTCGGAACGGTTTTTTCAACGGTCATTATTTGGTTATACAGTCATTTTGGGTGGGTTGCTACTGGAGTGTTAGCGGCTGTATTACCTTTTATGGTGGTAACGGGAATGCACAAAGCAATGATACCCTATGCTGTATCATCTATGAGTGAAATCGGAGCAGAATTGCTTTATTTACCTGCTTCTCTTGCTCATAATATCGCCGAATCTGGTGCATGTTTTGCAGTGAGTCTCAAAACCAAAGATCAAAAATTACGATCCACGGCAGTGTCAGCAGGTATTTCGGCATTATTTGGTATTACGGAACCAGCTTTATATGGTGTGACGATTTTAAATAAACGAGTATTATACAGTGTGATGTTTGCTAGTTTAATTGGTGGTGGTTTTGCAGGGATCATGGCGATCAAAGGCTTTGCTTTGGTTGGGCCTGGTTTAGCTAGTATTACGATGTTTGTAGACAAAAGCAATTCAATGAATCTGATTTGGGCATTTGTGACGCTAGGTATTTCATTTGTTGTAGGTTTCTTGTCGGTACTGTTTATCTATAAAGATGAAGTTGCTTTGGAAGTAGCAGATGGGGTTGAACTATCATCTGAAAATGGCGCAGAACAATTGATCAGTCCTGTTGCTGGTAAAGTGATTTCTTTAACTGAAGTAAAGGATGATGTGTTTTCAAGTGGCTTGATTGGTGACGGACTTGCTATCATACCAGAAGATAATAGTTTAGTTGCGCCAGAATCAGGAGAAATCACGATGGTGTTTGAAACGAAACACGCGATAGGGCTAAAAACAACCAATGGTGCGGAAATTCTATTTCATATTGGTCTAAATACAGTGCAATTAGGTGGGAAAGGATTTGAGGCGTTTGTCAAAGTAGGTGATCAAGTGGTCAAAGGACAAAAATTGCTTGCTTTTGATTTAGCTGAAATCAAAGCGGCTGGATTTGATCCTACGGTAGTTTGTGTTGTAACGAATAAAGACGCATATGATGTTCGAGTTTCTCATCATTCAGAAATGGTGACGAATCAGACAGATATCTTGTCCATTGTGCCAATTTTATAGATAAAGCACTGGCGTTGCAAATTGCTGTTGCTGAATTATAGTAAGAGAAAATGAATCTACTGATTTTTAAATTTAGGAGGAGATTGAATGAACAATCAAAACGCATTTCCAAAAGATTTCTTATGGGGCGGTGCAATTGCTGCCAATCAAGTAGAAGGTGGCTGGAATCTTGACGGAAAAGGGGTATCAGTTGCAGATATTGCTAGCTATAAACCTCATGTCGATAACAAAGATTATGCAGCTCATATGGATATTTCTACTGCAACGATCGAAGCTGCGATAGCAGATAAAACAGATCAATGGTATCCCAAGCGTCGTGGCATCGATTTTTATCATCGCTATAAAGAGGATTTAGCCTTGTTTAGCGAATTAGGGTTTAAAACCTTAAGACTATCGATTGCCTGGACTCGGCTTTTTCCAACAGGAGAAGAAGAACAACCAAATGAAAAAGGACTTGCATTTTATCGAGATGTATTTAAAGAAATGCAGCGTTTGGGTATCAAACCGATCGTTACATTGTCACATTATGAAATGCCTCTTGCTTTGAGCTTGAATTATAATGGCTGGGTCGACCGCCGTGTAGTCGATGATTTTGTTCGTTTTGCATCCGTTTGTTTTGAAGCATTCGATGAATATGTGGAATACTGGCTAACATTCAATGAAATCGACAGTATTCATCGGCATCCTTTTACAACAGCAGGAATCATACCGGATAAATGTACGCCAGGGAAAGAGGCGCAAGACGTTTATCAAGCGTTGCACCATCAATTTGTTGCTAGTGCTTTAGTTACCAAGCTTGCTCATGAGAAAAATCCTAACAACAAGATTGGTTGTATGTTGACGAAATTGATGACATATCCATTAACTTGTGCACCGCTGGATGTTGAATTAACATTAAAGAAAAATCTGGAAAATAATTTTTACGCAGATGTACAAGTCAAGGGTGAGTATCCAAACATGATTGAAACTGCTTTAGAAAATAAAGGGATTACCATTAAAATAACGCCAGAAGAACGACAAATTCTAAAAGAGAATACGGTTGACTTCCTTTCTTTTAGTTATTATATGTCAATGGCGGAATCTGGTGATCCAAAGGCTGAAAGAACACCAGGTAATACAGTCTTAGGAGTTAAAAATCCATATTTACCTTCAACTGATTGGGGCTGGCAGATCGATCCTAAAGGGTTGAAAATTGCTTTGATCGAGCTGTACGATCGTTATCAAGTACCATTGATGATTGTGGAAAATGGTATGGGTTCAGTTGATGTTTTGGAAGAAGGAATGGTTCATGATCCTTATCGCGTAGAATATTTTAAAGCCCATTTTAAGCAGATGAAAGAAGCTATCGATGAAGGGGTCGATTTGATTGGTTACACGAGTTGGGCTCCAATCGATTTAGTTAGTGCTGGTACATCACAAATGTCAAAACGCTATGGTTTTATCTATGTTGATGCAGACGATGAAGGAAATGGGACTTATGATCGTTTTAAAAAGGATTCATTTAGCTGGTATCAGGCAGTCATTGCAACAAATGGCGCAAGTTTAGTGTAGTAAGGGACAAGGAGTGGATCATGATGATCATGGTAAAAAAAGTATTGAATTCGAGTGTGGTTCTTGTTGAAAAAGATGGGCAAGAAATGATCGCCTTAGGCAAAGGAATTGGTTATGGTAAGAAAATCGATGATGTTATTTCAGACTCTCTAGTTGATAAAATTTTCTTACCCATCGAAGCACAAAAATCTTCTCAATTTGCTGAATTAGTTGATGAAATTCCTATACGCTTTTTTGAAATCACCAAAGAAATTGTTGCAATTGCTGAACAAGAGTTATCTTATCAATTGAATACGAGTATCTATTTAACGCTTTCAGATCACCTGCATTTTGCTGTGGAACGTAGTGAGAAAGGGTTGAATATTTCTAATCGTTTGTATTGGGAAATAAAGAATTATTATCCAAAGGAATTTCATATTGGGGAAGTTGCACTCAAAAATATGAAGATAAATGATCAGATTTTTCTACCAGATGAAGAAGCCTCAAATATTGCTTTTCATCTGATCAATGCACAATCAGATAATCATGAAGATCAGGATGGTTTGAAAAAAGCTAAATTAGTAGGGACGATCGTTAATATGGTCCGTTACTCATTGCATCAAGAAATCGATACGAATTCAGTACATTACTCACGATTTATCACACATGTCCGCTTCTTTGTCGATCGTTTTTTTACTAATGGTCTGCTTAAGGAAAAGGAAATAGAATTGTATCGTCAAATGTGGGCGTTATACCCAGAGGCGATGGAGATTGCTACAAAAGTGAAGAACTATATTGATCAAACGTACCATACCAAAATACCAGAAAATGAAATTGTTTATTTAGGAGTTCATATCAATCGCTTGATGAACCATTCAGCAATTGATAGTGGCGAAGTAAATACGTAAAAAAGTAAAATAGCTTGATTAATAGTTATGACAAAGAAAATGATAGCGTATCATAACGTTCCGATTGTTATTTAAAACGCACTAAAATAAAGATATCTCCGATATTCACTTGACAATTGTGCAGATATTCTCAATAATATAAGTGGCTGCGAGTAATGGAGATGTCTAATGAATAATACAAAAATATGCAAAAAGACTAATCAAATGTACTCTATTGGTGAAGTTGCCAAATTATGTAATGTTTCCCGCAAAACGTTACGTTTTTATGAGCAATTAGGATTATTGAGACCAGATCATGTAAGTGTTGAAAATGGTTATCGGTATTACACAGAAGAAACAATGAATAGCATTCCTGTAATCAAATATTATAAACAAATGGGCTTTAAATTACAGGAAATGAAAGGGGTTCAACAATCAGGGGATTATTTCTATCAAGAAAATATATTCTTAACGAAATTAGAGGAACTGAAACTTGAAGAAAGAAGGATCCGTAATAGTTATACTGCTGTATCAGACTGGTTGGGTTTGATTAGAGAAGGTACTTTAGCTAGCGAGAACAGAATACAAAGCGTGAATGTTAAGTATTTTGAGCAAGAAAACTACGTATTTTTAGAGCAAGATTTTTGTCATGACTATATGGATGCAGTAATCAATATTCCTTGGGTAAACTATTTAGAAGAACAAAATTGCGCCATCACTGGACCTGTCATTCTTCGATTCGAAGATTGTGAAGCAGGTGATTTTCAATGTTCAAAAATGATGATCATGCAAAAACCTATTGGCATACCGAATTCTAAGATGCCAAAACGAATGATAGGCGGCCAAATGTTTTTGTCTAGTTATCATATTGGTGATTTAGCTAAAATTTCTCAACAATATAAAAAGATGCAAGCATGGGCAAAGAAAAACAACTATCAATGTAAAAACGAAGTGTATCAGCGTTATGTCATTGACTATTGGACAACGATGAATGTGGATAATTTTGTTGTTGAGTTATTGATTCCAGCAGAGAAAATTAGAACATAAAGACAAAGAGAAACTAGCGGTTTCAAGATCTGATGACCGCAGTTTCTCTTTATTGTGAATAAAACGTTAAAAGGTTCCCCTATAGGGGAACCTTTTTTTGTGTTATAAAATAGTCGCAAAGTGTTTTATTTGTAAGGATTTCATCATTTATTATGTTATCAAATGATTGTGAGAGCATAAGTTCAAGACAGATAAAGGAGACTTAGACGATCTCCAGTGATTCTTTATGTGAAAAAATGAACATGCGGTGTATCAATTTAAAGACCGTTATTAAAATAAGTGATTAGAATAAGAATAATTATCACTTCTAGCTAGATAAATACTATAGCCGTAATTGCAAAGATTATTCTTAATTAGAACAGCCAATTGAGAATACCTATTGTGTTAGTACAGATAAAACTGTGTTATATACAGAAAAGAATTAAAAAAATAGATTGACTACGCCCTTAAGGTCATCGAATATGATGGTGCTGTCATAAAGAAAGCGTTTTTTAATTTAATAATGAGAGGAAGAAAAACATGAAACATGATGCATTAGGTATGGTAGAAACAAGAGGAATGATTGGATCGATCGAAGCAGCAGATGCAATGGTGAAAGCTGCAAATGTTTCACTAATAGGAAAAGAATTTGTTGGAGGCGGTATTGTTACAGTGATGGTTAGAGGCGATGTTGGTGCTGTTAAAGCTGCAACAGATGCAGGTGCAGCAGCTGCAGAACGTGTGGGTGAATTATTATCAGTACATGTGATCCCACGTCCGCATAGTGAAGTTGAAAATATTCTGCCAAATAAATAATTGAAAATAACGATTGAGGAGAAATAGATATGGAAAGTGGAAAAAATATTTCTTGTACAAGTGCAGACGTTAAGATGGATCAAGCAAAAAAAGGCTTCCGAGTTAAAGGAATCAGTAATGGGATCATCTCAGGAATTACTTACGGTATTTATTCAACATTAGTCGTTGTAGCAAGTGGTTATGATCCGCTAGTTAGTGCGGCAGGTTTTTTGGCGGCACCCTTCGTTTGTTCAGGGTTAAACGACTTTTTCGCAGGAATTTTACTGTTATTCTATAATGCCAAACAAGGAAGACTAAAAGAATTGATCAGAACACTGCATACAAAGCCAGGGAAATTATTGGTACTAGGGTTTTTACTGGGCGGACCTATTGCAAATGGCGCTTATCTAGTCGGATTGGCGATGGCTGGGGCATATGCGATTCCAATTTCTGCTACTTGTAGTTTATTTGGGGCATTATTTTCTTGGATTTTCTTAAAACAAAAGCCAACCGCTCGTATTGTATTAGGAATGGTCGTTGTGGTTGCTGGAGCAATTACCATTAACATGGTGAAACCAGAAGGCGCTCCTAACTTTACCTTGGGTATCATTTGCGCGTTGATTGCAGCAATTGCCTGGGGATTAGAAGGCGTATTTTCAAGTTTTGGTGGTGCGATGATCGATACTGATGTAGCGGTAAATTTACGTCAATTGATTTCTGGTCTTGTTGTTCTAATTATTGTTGTTCCTGCCGTTGGTGCGTTTAACTTATTATTCGGTACGTTAGCTGCGGTAACACCTGTTTTATGGTTAGTGTTGTCAGGATTAAGCGCTGCTGTTTCATTTTTAACATGGTACAAAGCAAATGCCATGGTCGGAACAGCAATTGGTATGTCTTTAAATGTAACTTATGCATTTTGGGGTGTCCTCTTTAGTGTTATTTTCCTAGGACAAGCTCTGACACCAACGATGGTTATCGGCTCGATTATTATTGTGATTGGCGCAATTTTAGTAACAATGAACCCATTAGATTTACTTAAAAAGGGGGCAGAGTAAGATGCTTTTGCCTAGTAGAACAGCTGTATTGAATCAAATGTATGACCAAAGAGAAATAGATGTTGCTCAGATTATGGAGGAATTGAAACCACAATACGGGCAAGAGAAACAGTTTAATGAAAAAATGTATTTAGAACATATGATGGCCTTAGAGGCTAATGGTTTAGTAGAGTTAACAAGCTATGATTTAGATGCAAATGATAAATTAGTTATCTATTACAAAATTACTGATGAAGGTAGAGCAACCGTTGACAAGTATGTTGACAAAAAATATCGTTCAGTGTAAGGAGGAAACACATTGAGATATCGTGGCGAAGAAGCTTTAGGTTTAGTAGAAACAATCGGACTAGTGCCAGCGTTAAAAGCTGCTGATGAAATGTTAAAAGCCGCAAATGTTGAACTGATTTCTTATGAAAACATTGGTTCAACTTTAGTAACGATCATGATCAAAGGAGACATTGCAGCTGTTGAAGCATCTGTTGCAGTTGGCGCTAAGGCCGCTGATGAGATTGGCACATTAACAGCACAAAATGTGATGCCTCGACCAATTTCTTATGTTGGTGATATTGTTTCTGTTCATGATATTGATAAGTAAGATAAGGAGGAAGTTGAGTGAAGACCTATGAAGCAATTGGTGCAATTGAAACATTTGGCTTAGTTTTTGTTTTAGAAGCTTGTGATGCAATGTGCAAAGCTGCAAATGTTGAGTTGGTTGGGTATGAAAATGTCGCATCAGGATATATTTCTGTGATTGTACAAGGAGATGTTGCAGCATGCCAGTCAGCAGTTGAAGCGGGTATTGCAGCTGTCGAGCAGCTAGGTGCAAAAGTTTACAGTTCAGTCGTGATTGCAAGTCCTCATGGCGATTTAAATAAAATGATTGATCGTTATCAATTAAGTAATCTTTTACCTGCTGAGGAGGGAGATGCATAATAGATGCAACATGTAGATAAAGATTTATTATCTATTCAAGAAGCACGGATTTTAATTGAAACGGCACGAGATGCACAACAACTAGTTAAAGAGTATGAGCAAAAAAATCTTGATAAAATTGTAAAACAACTGCTTAAAGAAATTGAAATAGAAATTAGTCGATTTTTAGCAACTGAAATCGAAGAAACCAAGATGGGATGCTATGAAGAGAAACAGTTATTGAGTATTCAGTTTTTGAAAGCGTTATCCGAAGAGCTTGATCAACAGCATTGTGTTGGAAATCTTGTAGAAGATTCAGCGGGGAATGTTTTACAGGTTGGAGTTCCGTTAGGGGTAATTCCAGTTTTATTGCCAGCAGAAAATGTAACATTGAATACTATTTATAGTTTGACGATCGGAATAAAATCGGGTAATGCGATACTGCTGATTCCACATCCTAATGCACAAAAAACAACGTATCAGGTGTTTCAAAAAATCAAAGAAATAAGCGAAATGAATGGCTTGCCTAAAGGATGTTTAGGATGTGTCAGCCACGTCACAGAAAACGGAGTAAAAGAGATATTAGCTAGTCAAGATATTTCAATGATTATAGCCATTGGTAAACAAAACTATATCAACGCAGCCAATTATCAACGGCCAATCATTTATGGTGGAGCAGGTGCAACACCCGTTTTTATTGAACGTTCAGCTGATTTGAAACAAGCTGTAGAAGCAATCATTTATAGCCGTTCCTATGATTGCGGATTATTACCAGCGACTGAACAGTATTTAATTGCAGAAGGAGTCGTAGCCTCCAAGGTCAAGGAACTGTTGCAACAACATGGCGCTCATTTCCTATCGAAAGATGAAGAATCAAATTTACTGGCACTTTTACAGCCAAAGAACAATCAAATAAATCCAACGTGTGTTGGAAAAGATGCGCTATGGTTAGCACAGGCTGCTCAGATAAATGTAGCGCCTACAACGAAAGTATTAGTTTCAGAGCAACAATATATGCATGATGAGGATCCTTTTGCCAATGAGATAAAGTGTCCAGTCTTAGCTTTTTATTTAGAGCCAGATTGGATACATGCTTGTGAAAAATCAATTCGTTTATTAAAAGAAAAAAATAATGGACATACATTGGCGATTCATTCGAAAAACAAGGCAGTTCTGAAAGAATTTGCGTTAAAAAAACCAGTCGGGCGCATGATTGTCAATGCACCAGCGAGCACTGCAAGTCTAGGCTTGGAATCGACTTTACCAGTCTCATTTATCCTTGGTGGTTTTACAACGGGCCGAGGAATTAGTGCTAAAAATATTACCGCAACAGATTTGACTTATATTCGAGAGATTGGGTATCCAGATGACTCGTCAATGAAAAACAAGACTCCTGAGTTGGAGCAAGACCTCGATACAGAAATGTTAAAAAAAATCTTAATAAAAATAATGGAAAACTAATTTGATGTAAAGTGAGGGAATAAAATGGACATTAAAGAATTTTCGGCTAAATTAGCCGAGGCCACTAAAGAGTTAAGTTCAGAAGAACGTACAGCATTAATGAAGATGTTTGCAACTGTTGCAGATGATACAAAAGATACAAAAGATACAAGTATCACAAGCGGCGGGTTCGCTTCAGATAACGAAACGACAATACCTACTGGCATTACGGCTCGTTTAGAAGCGTTAAAAGCAAACTACTTAAAACAAGTACCAACAATCACAACACATCGTGCACGAGTGATCACGAAATTAGCTAAAGAAAATCCAGGAATGCCTAAAGAAATTTTGCGAGGCCAATCATTTAAACGTTGTTGTGAAACAGCACCACTAGTTATTCAGGATAATGAATTGATCGTAGGCGCACCAAATGGAGCCCCGCGTGCTGGAGCTTTCTCACCAGATATCGCTTGGCGCTGGATGGAAGATGAAATTGAAACTATTTCAAATCGCCCACAAGATCCATTCTTTATCTCAGATGAAGACAAAAAAATCATGAGAGAAGAATTATTTCCTTTCTGGCAAGGAAAATCCATTGATGAATATTGTGAAGATCAATTCCGTGAAGCAGGTGTTTGGGAATTGTCAGGTGAGTCATTTGTTTCCGACTGTTCTTATCACCAATTAAATGGCGGTGGTGATTCTAATCCAGGATATGACGTTATCTTAATGAAAAAAGGGATGCTAGACATTCAAAAAGAAGCTAAAGAGCATTTGGAAAAACTTGATTATCAAAATCCTGATGACATTCAAAAAATTTATTTTTACAAATCATTGATCGATACAACGGAAGGTGTCATGATTTATGCACGTCGGATGTCTGAATATGCGGCACAATTAGCGCAAAAAGAAACAAATCCAAAACGCAAAGCCGAACTACAAAAGATTTCTGAGGTAAATGCAAAAGTACCGGCGAATAAACCAGAAACGTTTTGGGAAGCTATTCAAGCAGTTTGGACAATTGAATCATTGCTTGTTGTAGAGGAAAACCAAACAGGGATGTCCATCGGACGTGTCGATCAATATATGTATCCTTACTTCAAAAATGACTTGGATACAGGGAAAATGAACGAATTTGAAGCGTTTGAATTGGCAGGCTGTATGCTGATTAAAATGTCTGAAATGATGTGGATCACAAGCGAAGGCGGCTCTAAGTTCTTTGCGGGGTATCAGCCATTCGTAAACATGTGTGTTGGCGGAGTGACTCGTGAAGGGCACGATGCAACTAACGAATTAACCTATCTATTAATGGATGCCGTTCGTCATGTTAAAGTGTATCAACCATCATTAGCTTGTAGGATTCACAATCGTTCGCCACGTGAATATTTGAAAAAAATAGTGGATGTTGTTCGTGCAGGAATCGGGTTCCCCGCTTGTCACTTTGACGATACACATATCAAAATGATGTTAGCTAAAGGTGTATCGATTGAAGATGCGCGTGATTATTGTTTGATGGGGTGTGTTGAGCCGCAAAAATCAGGTCGCTTATACCAATGGACCTCAACAGCTTATACGCAATGGCCAATTTGTATCGAACTTGTCTTAAATCGAGGTGTTCCATTGTGGTACGGCAAGGAAGTTTGTCCGGATATGGGTGATATCTCTCAATTCAAAACCTATGAACAATTCGAAGAAGCTGTTAAAGGTCAAATCAAGTATGTGACGAAATGGTCATCCGTTGCGACAGTTATTACTCAAAGAGTTCATCGTGACTTAGCACCAAAACCTTTAATGTCATTGATGTATGAAGGCTGTATGGAAAATGGGAAAGATGTTTCTCAAGGTGGAGCTATGTATAATTTTGGACCTGGTGTTGTTTGGTCTGGTTTAGCTACTTATGCAGATTCAATGGCCGCAATCAAAAAACTAGTTTTCGATGATAAAAAATATACGTTAGAAGAGATGAACCGTGCCTTAAAAGCAGATTTTGTCGGCTATGACCAAATTCGTACCGATTGTTTAAATGCACCAAAATATGGGAATGATGATGACTATGCAGATTTAATTGCAGCAGAGTTAATTCACTTTACAGAAGCTGAACACCGTCAATATAAAACCTTATTCTCGGAATTGTGTCATGGCACATTATCAATTTCAAATAACACGCCATTAGGTCAAATGACCGGTGCTTCAGCAAATGGTCGTAAAGCGTGGATTCCGTTGTCAGATGGTATTAGCCCTTCACAAGGCGCAGACTTTAAAGGTCCAACGGCCATTGTCAAATCTATTTCAAAAATGGCAAATGACACGATGAACATGGGAATGGTGCATAACTTTAAGATTATGTCTGGTTTGTTAGATACACCTGAAGGAGAAGAAAGCTTAATTACCTTATTAAAAACGGCAAGTATTCTTGGAAATGGCGAGATGCAGTTCAATTATTTAGATAACGAAACGTTGTTGGAAGCTCAAAGACACCCAGAACAATACCGTGACTTGATTGTTCGAGTAGCAGGGTACAGTGCCTTCTTTGTTGAATTGTGTCAGGATGTTCAAGATGAGATCATTAGCCGGACAATGTTAACTAAGTTTTCATAGATAGTAGGAGATGAAAAAATGAATACTCAAAACATCACGACAATTGAGCGTCAAGCGATGGTTTTTAATGTACAAAAATATAGTTTATACGATGGCCCAGGTATTCGCACAATCGTTTTTTTTAAAGGATGTCCATTGCGATGTCAATGGTGTGCGAATCCAGAAGGGCTTGAGCGGAAATTTGAAGTCATGTATAAAGAAAGCGTCTGTAGTGATTGTCGCGCCTGTGTCGAGGTATGTCCGATGGGTATTCATTACATGGATGAAAATGATCAACATCAAGTACGACGCGATATTGCCTGCAATGGCTGTCGTGCGTGCTCGGATGTATGTCCGATGGCCGCATTAAATATTACTGGTGAGATTAAAACTATTTCTGAATTAATGGCAATCATTCATGAAGATGATGCTTTTTATGAGCAATCCGGCGGTGGTGTCACTTTTAGTGGCGGGGAATGTACCGCTCAACCAGAAGCAGCCTTAGCCTTATTACAAGCTTGTCGTGCAGATGGGATTCATACGGCGATTGAAACATGTGGGCATTCAAGAATGGATCGAATCATGCAAATAGCAGAATATGTCAACTTGTTTTTATTTGATTTAAAGCACATGGACCCTGTCAGACACAATGAATTGACAGGCATTAGTAATGAAAAAATACTAGCAAATCTAAAAGAAATTTTAAAGGCAGGTCATCAAGTTCAGATCCGGATGCCGATGTTAAAAATGATCAATGATAGCCAAAAAGAGATTCAACAAATCATTGACTTTTTATTACCATACAAAGATTATCCCAATTTTCTAGGCATTGATTTATTACCTTATCATAAATTAGGGGTAAATAAATACGGACAACTTGGAATGGAATATCCAGTTGCAGGAGATCCTTCATTATCTGAGACTGATTTAGATCGGATTGAAGGCTGGATTAAAGAATATGAGTTTCCAGTTCGAGTTGTCCGTCATTAGAAAGGGTGTTGTAGGATGGAAGAAAACGCGCCTAGACGAGTAATTGAAGAATCCGTTCCGGGAAAACAAGTGACACTGGCACATGTGATTGCTTCACCAATTTCAGAAGTCTATGAATCATTAGGCATCGAAGCAGAAGGCGCAATAGGAATATTGACCATCTCACCAGTTGAAACAGCGATCATTGCCGCCGATATTGCAGGTAAAAGTGCAGGGATAAGTGTTGGTTTTTTAGACAGGTTTACGGGCTCAGTATTGATCACTGGCGATGTACAAAGTGTGGAAGTTGCTTTAAATGCAGTGGTAAGCGTGTTGAAAGAAAAGTTGACTTATGATGTTGTCTCTGTGAGCAAAACATGAAGAAACGTATTTTGATTATAGGACCCAATATGCAGCATATTCATACAATTGCTGAGGCAATTGAAGAACCTAGTGAACCGATACGTAAGGTTGCGAATATCTTATATACCAGCAACACGATTATCGTTCCAAGCGCTTATTTAGAAAGTCCTTGGATGCACAAACATATTATTTCGATGCAGCAAAAAGCAAGTAAAGTTCTGTTTCTGGTTCCGATTCCCAGTAAAAAGAGAAGCTATCCGCCTAACTTTGCTCATGTGTTCCAAGTGCCAGTGATAGGTGTTGCACTCTATGAAACAAAAGAAACATCAACAATTGAACAAAGAGCTGAGAAAAAAAGATTAGAAGAAATTGGTTGTTCCAAAGAACAATTTTTTCTTCACGTGAATAGCAAAGACGAAATAAAGGAGTTTGTTGAGAAAATTAGGTGAAAGGAGGAACGTATATGCTAAAACAGTTTAAAATGGCAACAAAAATCGTCACAGGTGTGGATGCCTTGTCGACTGTTCAAACGCTTTGCTTTAAAAAAGTACTAATTATTTGTGATCCGTTTATGGAGCAAAACGGAACTGCAGAGAAACTAGCCCAGTTATTACAAGAAAAAAATATTTCTTGTCGTATTTTTTCAGAAATCATTCCTGATCCGACGATCGATGTCGTTACAAACGGTCTGATAGCTGCAACGGATTTAAAACCTGATGGTGTTATTGCTTTAGGTGGTGGTTCGGCCATGGATGCAGCAAAAGTAATTCGTCATATTTATACCATGGTTGAAAAAAACAGCCCAGTCCAGTTGGTTTGTGTGCCAACAACAAGTGGTACAGGGAGTGAAGTCACTTCTTTTGCTGTAATTTCAGATCCGAGCACTCAAAGTAAATATGCGTTAGTAGATGATTGCATGATCCCTGATTTAGCTATTTTGGATCCAGTCTTAACAATAAGTGTACCAAAAAGCGTAACAGCGGATACTGGCATTGACGTATTGACGCATTGCATAGAAGCCTTAGCTTCAACAGCTGCAACGGATTTTACTGATGCGGCGAGTGAAAAGGCAATGAAAATCATTTGGCAAGACTTAATTGCGGTCGTTAAAGATGGGCAAAATTTAGCTCTTCGTGAACGAGTTCATAATGCTTCTTGTTTGGCTGGAATTGCCTTTAGTGAAGCGTCGTTAGGTATTTGTCATAGTTTAGCTCATGCTTTAGGAGGGAAATTTCATATTCCTCATGGTCGTGCTAATGCATTATTATTACCTCATGTGATTAGCTACAATGCTGGTTTAGACTTGGAAAAAGAAATACCTAGTTTAGCTATTTACCAAAGAATTGCAGGTGTTTTAGGATTTCAAGCTGGAACACCTAAAGCCACAGTTCATGCGTTGATCAACGGATTAAATCGGCAATTAAAACAACTAGAAATTGATAATTTAATTACAGATCACGCGATTGATTCAGAAGAATTTTTGGCCGCAATTCCTGAAATGGCCGCAAAAGCAATGGCAGATAAATGTACGATCACAAATCCAAGAAAGCCAACCCTTCAAGAATTAGAACAACTATATAAGAGGTTATTAAGAGGTGGTTATTAATGCATTTTGTGACAGAAAGTGAGCTCAGAACGAATTTTCGGAACGAGGCATTTACACAATTTTGTTTAAATAACCAGCTACGTCTAACACCTGGTGCTAAGCAATTTCTTTTGGACAAAAAATTAAAATTGTACCAGAAGGAGAACTGAAAAAGAAACCTGAAGAAGAGAACCAGCCTTTAACGTCATTAACTGGTTATAAAGAGGTTCTATCAGCAGAACTCTTAGAGGCAGCACTTTTAGCTATGGATCAGCAATTGAGTATAAGCCAAAAAATCATCAATTTAGAAAAAGAACTGATTTCAGCGTTAGAAAATGAGACTGATGATGATGACTTTAGCTCAAAAGAAATAGAAGAATTTCAATTGGAAGCTGTTTATATTTTTAGTTCCCAAGGTTTATTGCTGATCAAGCTAAAGAAAATCTGCGGTATGATTCATTTGCTTCAAGCTGAATATCCACAGTATAACCGAGTTTTAGTCAACGCTAGTCAAAAAATAAATGAACTAAAGAATCAATTAGTAGGAGAAACAAATGAAAAATCAATCAATGAAAGCATGTAATCAATTTGTTGCAGAGTTTGAAAAGGTCATAAAAAAACCAAAAAAGCATCTTTCAAAAACCTACTATACTGGAATTGATTTAGGAACAGCTTGTGTTGTTCTAGCCGTTTTAGATGAAAATTATAAACCGGTAGCAGGTGCTTATCGATACGCGGATGTTGTTCGAGATGGTATGGTCGTTGATTATATAGGGGCCGTTGAACTTGTTCGAGAGCTTAAAGAAGAATTAGAACAAAAGTTAAATACAGATTTGGTTTATGCTGCAGCTTCATTACCTCCTGGAACAGATGAATTGGATGGCGGAGCAATCAAAAACGTTGTACAAAGTGCCGGCTTTGAGTTGACAAACCTGTTAGATGAACCGACAGCTGCTAATCAATTGTTGAAAATAACAGATGGTGCTGTGGTGGATATTGGTGGCGGTACTACCGGGATTTCCATTGTAGAACAAGGTCAAGTCGTTAAAGTAGCTGATGAAGCAACTGGCGGGACACATTTATCTCTGGTAATTGCTGGTGCATACAAATTTACTTTTGAAGCTGCCGAAAAATATAAACGAAATGAGCAGCACCATGATGAGTTGTTAACTGTCTTGAAACCCGTAATTGAGAAAATTTCTTCTATCATTATTCAACAGACAAAAGGTTATAACGTTGAAGGAATCTATTTAGTTGGCGGTACAGCTTGTCTTAAAAATATTGAAACGATCATTGAAAAAACAACGGGAATTCCAACATACAAACCAATAAATCCGATGTTTGTTACGCCACTTGGCATTGCCGTAAGCTGTACCGATCAAGTGTTAGTATAGGGGGGAATCAAAATGGATTGTCGTATTATTAAATCGCCTGGCGAAGGAACTTTGGCTATCTTAAATCGTCGAAGAGGGTCGAAAGATAACTTAGGTGTACCTGATGCTGTAGGACTGGTTCAAGGAAAACTAATAGAAATGGTGTGCGCGGCAGATATCGCTGAAAAAGCGGTAGGTGTGACAGTCGAAGATATTCGGGGAAGTTGCCCACAAAATATGATTTTGTTAGCTATTTTCGGTGATACTGCATCAGTTACTGCAGCGATGGAAGAGATTAAAAAGAAGGAAAATGATCGCTTATGGTAACTGCCAAATTAATGGATACGATCTGGGCAACCCGAAAATCAGAAAAACTAAACGGATTAAAATTAATGCTCGCAGAAGTTTCTGGGGGATCCAGAGATGGTGAACGAATGATTGTCTGTGATGTGATAGGTGCAGGCATTGGCGATCGGGTAATTATTGCCACAGGATCAGCAGCCAGACGTATGCTAGAAGATGATTCCATACCTGTAGATGCCGCAGTAGTAGGAATCATTGATGAAAGTTGTGAATCTGTTTAAAGAAAGTGTGACAAAATGAAAAAGCTAATTTGTGCAAAAGATATCGAAACCCTTCATAGCAACGGAGATCAAGTTATCTTGATCGATAAACAAACGATTATCACACCTTCTGCTAAAGACTTGGCAGACGAGTATCATATGGTATTTAAAAAAGGTGGCTTCCAAAGGATGAATACGTTATCTGATCCACAGGAAATCACCAAAGAATATTTAGTGACCTTATTAAAAAATCTTTTAAATGAAGCTGGAATAACAAGTTTTGAAGAAAAGCCGTTTGAATATGAAGATCATTCAAGTGGATTAAAAATTATCCGAGGATCCACAGTCAAGCTATCTCCTTTGAATGATGGGAATGAAGCTGTACGTTACCAGGAGATTTTAACTTCACAAGCAGAAAATTTTAAGCTAGGGATTTTGGAAATGGATAACAGTCATTTTCTTGAAGAAGACGCTGGGGAGTCCGTAAATTATGTGATGGATGGAAAACTTCAAGTGACTATCGATGAGGCGAGTTTCGAAGTATACAAGGGAGATATTATTTTTATCCCGCAGCATTCTGTTATTAAATGGTCTACTCCAAGCAAAGTCACTATTTTATCAGGTAAATTGAAACGTGGGGGGTAGAAAATGAATCAAGCAATCGGCATGATTGAAACCAAAGGATTATTAGCCTTGATTGAAGCGACAGATACAATGGTAAAATCCTCTGAAGTTCATTGTTTAGGTAAAAAGCAAGTGGGTGGTGGGTTAAATACAGTTGTGATCACGGGAGATGTGGCTGCAGTTGAAACAGCCATACAAGCAGCTATCATAAGTGTTCGGCGTTTAGGAGAAGGACTCTTGACAGCTTCCCATGTCATTCCTCGACCAGCGATTGATGCGCAAGCCTTTGTGGATAATGCTGAAACAGTGGAAGAGACCAAAGAAAATGAGCCAGAAGAAGTTGTTATGGAAACAATCGAAATAACAGAACAGATAGAAACAATTGAAACAGATCCAAAAGAAAAATTACTTCATGAGCTTCAGCAAATGAAAGTTACGGAATTAAGAAAATTGGCCAAAGAGCAACCTAATATTAGCATCCCACAAAAAAATATCCACCGTGCAAACAAAGAAAAATTGATAAAAGCGTTAATTGACATTTTAATAATAAATGAATAGAGGAATACAAATGGAAATGTTCGATAAAGATTTACGTTCTGTTCAAGAAGCACGTGATTTGACGCGTAAAGGAAAAGTTGCCGCAAATCAAATTGCTACTTTTTCAGAAGAACAAATTGATCAAATTTTACAAAATATGAAGAATGCAGCGAGCAAATATGCTGTTGGTTTAGCGGAACGGGCAGTTGAAGAAACTGGTTTTGGTAAGGTCTTGGATAAAACCTATAAAAATCATGCTGCATCACAATTACTATATGAAGAAATCAAAAACGAGAAAACGATTGGCATTATAGCAGAAAATACAGAAAAGGGAACATTTGATGTCGCAGAACCAGTAGGATTAGTTTTAGGGATTATTCCTTCAACTAACCCAACCTCAACAGTCATTTTTAAAGCGATGATTGCGTTAAAATCAAGAAATGCGATTGTGTTTTCACCACATCCAACAGCCGTTAACTGTACCAAAAAAGCAGCAGATTTATTGAATCGTGCCGCAGTAGCAGCGGGCGCACCGGAAGGAATCATTAGTTGTCTGTCCATTCCAACTATGGCAGGAACAAATGAATTATTGCATGCAGAAGAAGTTAGCTTGATTATTGCGACAGGTGGACCTGGAATGGTGAAAGCTGCCTATAGTTCAGGGAAACCAGCTTTAGGTGTGGGCGCAGGTAATTCACCAGCTTACATTGAACGAACGGCAGATGTAAAAGACGCTGTAGCAAAAATCATGGCATCAAAAACATTCGATAATGGAACCATTTGTGCGTCAGAACAATCGATTATCTGTGAAGAAATCAACAAAGAGACTGTTATTCGTGAGTTAAAAGCGCAAGGCGGCTATTTTATGTCAGAAGCCGAAACGGATAAGGTTTGTAAGCTATTATTTAAAAACGGTTATGCAATGAATGCTAAATTTGTTGGACGCAGTGCTACAGTCATCGCAAAAGCTGCTGGTATCACAGTACCCGTAGAGACGAAAGTATTGATTGGTCCACAAGGTGGGGTTGGTGCAGGTTATCCATTGTCGTTTGAAAAATTAACGACAGTTTTAGGTTTTTATGTTGTAAACAATTGGGAAGAAGCATGCGATCTAAGCATTGAACTACTGCAAAATGGCATTGGACATACGATGAGTTTGCATACTAACAGCCGTGATATTGTATTGAAATTTGCAGCTAAACCGGCGTCACGAATTTTAGTGAACACAGGCGGAAGTCAAGGCGGGACAGGGATCAGCACAGGGTTGCCGATTTCATTTACCTTAGGCTGTGGTACCTTTGGCGGTAGCTCTGTTTCAGAAAATGTCGGACCAAAACATTTATTAAACATAAAAAAAGTAGCATATGGCTTAAAAGATGTTACTACTTTAGTACAAGATGACCCAACATTTACCTATGGAAAAATGGGCGTGCAAGAGTTTACAGAAGATTCGACTTCGTCACATCAAACACTTGAAGCGAAAAACGTTAATGATACAGATGTCGAGACACTAGCAAATGTGGTTCGTCAAGTTTTAGCAAGTATGAATAACTGAGAAAGGAGTGATGAAAATGGATAATTATGAAGACTTGCTGGGTAAATTGCTAGAAAAGTTGGCTGAGACAAGCCAAACACAAACAGCAGTGACAACAGGAGTTCGGCGGATTCCAGTAGGTATTTCCAATCGCCATATCCATTTATCTCAAAATGAGGTAGATAAATTATTTGGCTACGGTTATCAATTAACTAAATTAAAAGATCTTTCTCAGCCTGGACAATATGCTTGCAAAGAGACTGTGATGATTTGTGGGCCAAAAGGAGCAATTGAAAAAGTACGTATTTTGGGTCCTACTAGAAAACAAACGCAGGTTGAAATCTTACAAAGTGATTCATTTAAACTTGGAGTTAAAGCGCCATTACGCTTATCAGGAGATCTAGTTGGATCAGGTAGTATAACCTTGATCGGTCCAAAAGGATCTGCAGAAATAAGTGAAGGTGTGGTCGTTGCAAAACGTCATATCCATATGTTGCCGGAAGAAGCTGCCTTATTTGATGTTCGTGATGGAGAAGCTGTAACCATTGAGATTTTAGGCGAACGCGGCGGCTGCTTATCGAATGTCATCATCCGAGCAGTAGAAAACTCTGGCTTAGAGTGTCATATTGATACTGAAGAAGCCAATGCACTTGGGCTAACACCCAATACAGAAATTGTGATCAAAAAAAATAACATATAGAATTTTAGGAGGAAATAATAATGAAATCAGATGCACTAGGAATGATCGAAACAAAAGGATTAATTGGTTCAATCGAGGCGGCAGATGCGATGGTCAAAGCTGCGAATGTATCATTAGTAGGAAAAGAATTAGTTGGCGGTGGAATCGTGACTGTTATGGTACGCGGTGATGTTGGTGCTGTAAAAGCTGCAACAGATGCAGGAGCAGCGGCGGCTCAACGTGTTGGCGAATTATTATCTGTCCATGTAATTCCTCGTCCACATTCAGAAGTTGAAAATATCTTGCCAATCACTCAAGCATAAAAAAATGAAATTCTAAAAAAAGCGAAGCACTGGTGAGGATGGGCCAAAATAAACGGTGGGATCAGAAGCAAACTCTTCAGAAATGAGTGGATGCTTTCTCGCCAAAGGCTCATTGCAGATAAACATTGTTGCACAATACCTACTTGGTCACAAAAAGTTGAAGAGCACCAAGTAGGTACCAATCATCATTAGTTCGTAAAATCATACAGAAGCAATTAAGTGAATTTGTTAAAGCACTCTCAAAAATAGCCCGTTGTGGTGTAGATTTGGTGATTAGAGGTGCAAAAAAATAATCTAGTAACGTTTGGAATACTAACGTTGCTAGATTTTTTGTTTCCCAAAAATACAAGTAACTAATTCGAATTTCAACTATTTTTTTAATATTTCTAAATAAAACCGTATTCATTTATTTTTTTAAACCAATACCATTGACATTAAAAGCTATTTGCGTTAATATCAAACAGCATTAGTTACTAACACTGTTAGCTATTAATGGTAGAAGTAATTATTTTGAAAAAAGGAGGAGTCATATGTCATACGCAGAAGAAGCAGAACAAGAACTGATGCGCCTAATGGTTCAAAATCGGCATAGTGCTTTTAGCCGACTAGAAAAGAGTAATCAAGGTGAAAGTATCGTCATCAAATTTCTTGCGCGATACGGTGAGCCAACTAGTCCCAAGCATCTAGCAGAATCACTGAATCTATCTAGCGCTCGGATTGCAGTCGTTCTTGGCAGTTTAGAAAAAAAGGGTCAAATCGAACGTAAGATGGATCCAGATGATCGTCGTCGAATCAATGTTACGTTAACAGATTGCGGTAAAAAAGCAGCGAAGCTTCAAAAGAAAGAAATGCGCGATAAGATCGTTCGAATTTTTAAGCTAATGGGAGAAACAGACACGAAACAGTTCATCGAGCTAACTGCGAAATTCGTAGACTACTCCCAACAAATTTCCCAGAAAGAGGAAGGTGACCAATAGTGAAGATTTTCAAATATCTTGGCAAATACTGGTATGCGGTCATCGCAGTTCTTGTGCTTTTAGTTGTACAGGCAAATAGTGATTTAAGCTTACCAAAATTAACATCGGGTATTGTCGATGTCGGTATTCAACAAGGAGGGCTTGAATATTCCACACCTGAAAAAATCAGGAAAACATCTCTTCAGGGAATTGAAATGTTCATGACAGACGATGAGAAAAAAACAATTGAAGATAACTATAAACTAACAACTGAGAAAATCGATGGAAAAGAAGTTGAAGTCTATCAATTAAATCTTCAAGACAATATGACAGAAGCCAAATTGGCTGATATTTTTAATTTGCCAATGATGATGCTGGCGACTTCTCAATCAAAAGATTCATCAAGCGGAAATGAAGCCAAAGCAATCATCGATGATTATAAAGCAATTGGCGAAGATGCGGCTAAAGCCAAAAAACTTGGCGAAGAAGCAACAACCTTAGGTGAGCAAGCTAAAGCAGCAGGTGCAGAGGCCGCTTCAGCAACAGATCCGGCAACAGCAATGGAAAAAGGCACGCAAGCACAAGAGTTAGCAGCCCAAGCACAAGAAAAAGGTGAGCAAGCTAAGGCCTTAGCTGATTCAATCAAAACGACAACAGACGCTATGCCAGCGAAAGTTGAAGCTGCTCGTAAAGCGACGAAAAAAGGCTTAGGTGATTTAGGCGCGGATTCAATGAAAACAGTGGGGATTCAATTAACACTGGCTGAATACAAAGCACTAGACATGAATACACAACAAATCCAAACAGATTATATGGTCAAAACCGGAACAAAAATGGTTCTTCTAACACTTGTTTCAGCGGTGGCGGCAATTATTGTTGGATTGATTGCTTCATTAGTAGCAGCATCTGTTGGTCGAAACCTACGTGTCGGTCAATATGAACGAACATTGCAATTTTCGAACACCGAAATGGAGAAATTCTCTCCAGCATCATTGATCACACGTAATACCAATGATATCCAACAAATGCAAATGGGGATCGTAATGATCATGCGTATCGTGTTATATGCACCGATCTTAGGTATTGGCGGGATCTACAATGTCTATCAAACAGGAACAGGCATGGGTTGGATCGTCGGTGTAGCGGTAGCTGCTGTTTTAGTTTTAGTTGGAAGTCTACTATTAACAACGATGCCTAAGTTTAAGGCACTACAAAACTTAGTCGATAGAGTAAACTTAGTTTCTCGTGAAATTATTACTGGTTTACCAGTTATCCGCGCATTTTCTCGTGAAAAATTTGAAGAAAAACGCTTTGATGGTGCCAACACTGATTTAATGAAAACTCAATTATTTGTTAACCGTGCGATGTCGATCATGATGCCAGTCATGATGTTATTGATGAATGGTATTTCAGTTCTGATCGTTTGGGTCGGTGGACATAATATGAATAACGGACAACTCCAAGTTGGGGATATGATGGCATTTATCACGTATACAATGCAAATCGTGATGGCATTCATGATGTTATCAATGGTTTCAATTATCTTACCTCGTGCCAATGTTGCTGCTGGTCGTGTGGAAGAAGTACTTGAAACAGAACCAACAATCAAAGATCCAGAACATCCTAAAGATGATCATGACTTTAAAGGTGAAGTGAAATTTGAAGCAGTAGAATTCCGTTATGGCGATGCTGACGAAGATGTATTACATCACATCAACTTTACGGCCAAACCAGGTCAAACAACAGCCTTGATTGGGTCAACAGGTTCAGGTAAATCTACGATCGTCAACTTGATTCCACGCTTGTTTGATGTAACGGGTGGACGAATCACGATCGATGGCATCGATATTCGTGAAATGAGCTTGCATAAATTACATGAAATCATTGGATTTGTGCCCCAAAAAGGGATCTTATTCTCAGGTGATATCGCCTCAAATATCAAATTTGGGGATGCAAACATTTCAGATGAGCAAATGAGAAAAGCAGCTGAAATTGCTCAAGCAGAAGAATTCATTGATTCAAATGAAAAAGGGTATGACCGAGAAATTTCTCAAGGCGGAACCAATGTCTCTGGTGGACAAAAACAACGTCTATCTATTGCGCGTGCCTTAGCGAAAAATCCTAAAATTTTGATCTTTGATGATTCATTCTCAGCGCTTGATAATAAAACGGACGTGGCGTTACGTAAAGCATTGTCTGAAAACATCAAAGGGGCAACACAAATCATCGTGGCCCAAAAAATCTCTACGATCCTTCATGCGGATAATATTATCGTATTAAACGAAGGTCGAGTAGTCGATCATGGAACACATGATGAATTAATGAAATCATCCACTGTCTATCAAGAAATTGCCCAATCACAATTGAGCAATGCTGAATTAGGCATAGAAGAAGCTGAGTAGGGAGGAGCGAATAGAATGGCAGAACAAACACAAAATCGCCCTCGTGGCGGACGCGGACCTGGAAATGGCGCTCCAGTGGAAAAAGCCAAAGATTTTAAAGGGACACTAAAAAAATTAATCTCCTATATTGGTGCGTATAAAATACCTGTTTTCTTTGTAATGATCTTTGCAATTGCTTCAACAGTCTTCAATATTTGGGGACCTAAAATCTTGTCACAAGCGATCACAGAATTGTTTAATGGCTTGATTAAAAAATATCAAGGGACTGGCGGGATCGATTTTAATAAAATCGGTGGAATCCTACTCTTCATGTTAGGACTCTACTTAGTAGCTTCAGCCTTTGGGATCATTCAAGGCTGGATCATGTCAACGATTTCGCAAAAAATCACCTATCGAATGCGTAAAGAAATTTCAGAAAAAATCAATCGCATGCCGATGAACTATTTTGAAAGCCGTACAACGGGTGAAGTGTTATCACGTATCACAAATGATGTGGATACATTAGGTCAATCACTAAATCAATCCATTACACAGTTGATCACATCAGTATTCACCATCATTGGGGTTATCGTCATGATGCTATCGATTTCTGTGCAAATGACAGGAATTGCTATTTTGATCGTACCGATTTCAATGATCTTGATTTTGATTGTGGTAAAAAATTCTCAAAAATACTTTAAAACACAACAAGAATATCTTGGCGTGATCAATGGTAAAGTAGAAGAAACAATCGGCGGATACAATATCGTACGTCTTTTCAATGATGAAGAAAATTCTCTAACAGAATTTAAAAAGCAAAATGACGTCTTATTCAAATCAGCGTGGAAATCACAATTTCTTTCTGGTTTGATGCAACCGATAATGAACTTTGTTGGAAATCTAGGGTATGTTGCCGTAGCGATCTTTGGTGGGATTTTAGCTTATAATGGCACGATCACGGTCGGAGATATCCAAGCATTCATCCAATACGTTCGTAACTTGACACAACCAATTGCTCAATTGGCGCAAGTATCTAACTTACTTCAATCAATGGCTGCAGCTGCTGAACGTGTCTTCGAATTCCTAGAAGAGGATGAAGAAGCACAAACAGTACCAAACCCAGTTAAAATCGACAAAGCCAAAGGAATGGTTGATTTTGAACATGTTCGTTTTGGATATACACCAGACAAAATCATTATCAATGATTTCAGTTCCCATGTCGATCCAGGTCAAACAGTAGCAATCGTTGGACCAACTGGAGCAGGTAAAACGACTATGGTTAAACTATTGATGCGTTTTTACGATGTAACCTCTGGTGCGATCAAAATCGACGGTCATAATATCAAAGACTTCAATCGTGCAGACTTACGTAAAAATATCGGGATGGTTTTACAAGATACTTGGTTATTTAAAGGAACTATCATGGAAAACCTTCGTTATGGTCGTTTAGATGCAACAGATGAAGAAGTGTATGAAGCAGCCAAAGCAGCTCATGTTCATCACTTTATCCAAACATTACCTGGCGGCTACAACATGGTATTAAATGAAGAATCATCAAATATTTCTCAAGGTCAAAAACAATTATTAACGATTGCTCGTGCTATTTTAGCGGACAAACCGATTTTGATTCTTGATGAAGCAACGTCATCCGTTGATACAAGAACAGAAGGCTTGATTCAAGGTGCCATGAACAACTTAATGGCCGGCCGCACATCTTTTGTTATCGCTCATCGTTTATCAACGATCAAAGATGCAGATAAAATTCTTTATATGCAAGATGGTGATATCAAAGAACAAGGAACACATGAAGAACTACTTGCTGAAGGTGGCTACTATGCGTCACTTTATAACTCTCAGTTTGAAGAGTTAGATGAATAAAATGGCTCTAAAAGAGGCACTTATCAAAAAAATGATGAGTGCTTCTTTTTTTATTCAAAAAATAATAGCCAAAATTTGCTTTATTTAAATTAAGAAAACATAAAGACGCATAAAATAACTTGAAAAAAATTCTTTTCAGCGTTATTCTTTAGAAAAAATAAATAGATAAATAACCTTGTTAGGTGAGGCTCCTATACAAACATAAGCTATTGCGCAGAAACGTCGAAAGACGCCAATGTGTAAAACAGGAATTGTCGAATTAAGGCTTTTCATAAAATAGCTAAGAAGTTTTCTTTACGTTGTATAGTGCTAAAACTCAGACGATGAGATTGATTGAAAGTCAAACGTCCTAGGAAAAAAATGTTTGGCTTTTTTATTTTGGTAAATAGGTTCGCTATTTGCTTCATTTTTAACGTCTTAGTACCTGATTTCGTGTTTTAGGAGTGTAGTTTGACGGAGATAGCCGCTAGAGGCTTCACTTCTATTTCGTTAGAAGGACAATTTCTAGCGGTTATTTTCTTTGTTAGAACTCTTGGAATAATAACAATGAGTGAACAATCATATTGAATATGAGAATGAAGGGATTTATTACATGTATACGTTGAAAGAAAAAAAATTTACTCCAGCTATTTTAAGTATTGTATTACTTTCGGTTTTAACTTTTTTAGTTATGAAAAATGCTTCATGGTTTAGTCAATTCGATGCAGCAATCTATCAAGTGGATTGGAAACCTAATGAATTCATCACCAGTATTGTGGCGACGTTTGCTAAAACGGCAACGATTGTTCCAACGTTTATTATCAGTTTGATCGTTTCGATTGCTTTATGGCGAAACAAGCACAAATTGCTAGCTGTTTGGATGAGCAGTAATGTGTTAGTTGTTAGTGCAATAGGATTTTTGCTTAAAAATGTAGTTGCTCGGACAAGACCTGATGTAGCACAGTTAGTTGAAAAAACGTCCTATAGTTTTCCGAGTGGACATTCTCTTTTAGCAATGTGTTTGGTTTGTTCGATCATTTTGAGCGTCAAAACAATTTACCCTAAAAAATAAAACATTACCGTTTACTAAAAAATACATTGATTGCTTACGTTCTTTTGATCGGTTTGGGTCGGATTTATTTAAGAGTACATTATCCGAGTGATGTGATCGGTGGATTTCTTTTGAGCTACGGATGGGTAAACTTTTCCTATGTTGCTCTTCAAAGAGTATATTTAAATAGAACATTCCCAACATTGGATTCTAAAAAAAGATTTATACAAAAAACGATTTTAGGTTCTCTAACCTTACTTTTACTGATCGTTGCTGGAGCTTCTGTTTATGGCGCTACTGTTTTTAACAACGTTCAAAAAACAGCAGATAAAATGTATCAACCATTAAATCGAAAATCAAAATCTGTAGAGCTGGATAAGAGTGAGCCGGTTAGTTTTTTACTTTTAGGTATTGCTAATGATTCAAAGCGTAAAACAGATTTTCGAGCAAACACAATAATGGTCGTGACAGTTAACAATCAGCTGAAGAAAACAACGATCACCAGTATTCCAAGGGATGCTTATGTTGAAATCATCGGCAAAAATGGTGTCTATGACAAAATCAATCATGCCCACTCATTTGGCGGAGATGAGATGATGATCGAGACGGTCGAACATTATTTAGATATCCCCATTAATCATTACTTTGTGATCAATATGGATGGATTAGCGGCATTGAGCGATGCTGTTGGCGGTGTGACAGTCAATAATGATTTTGAGTTTGATGCAGAAGGGATTCATTATCCAAAAGGTGAGCAGCACTTAGGTGGTTGGGAAACGTTGCAGTATGCACGAATGCGCTATGAAGATCCGTTAGGGGATTACGGCAGACAAAAAAGGCAGCGGGAAGTAACGATCCAACTGACCAAAGAACTAACTTCTGTCAAAAGTGTGCTTCGCTACCAACAACTACTGGATGTAATCGGAGAAAATGGTCAGACAGATATGACTCTTGATCAAATGATGCTGTTGATGAAAAACTATCAGAAAGCCTTAGAAGATATTGAAAGTTATCAAATGCAAGGCGAAGGGTTTACTGGGGATGGTTATACTGGTGAAGAGGGAATTTCCTATCAAAGTATTTCCGATGAAGAGCAACAAAAAGTCATGACAGAATTAAAACACCAGCTTGCTATTCCATAAAACTCTTTTTATGTAGCCATTTTTAAACTTCCAATTGTCAGACCACTTTCTCTTTTGTTATAATTTGATTTATAGAAGTGGAGGAATGTAAGTATGATAAAAGTGGCAATCATCGGGTACGGGAACCTGGGGCGCGGCGTTGAACGTTCGCTAAAACAACATAAAGACATGGAATTAGTGGGGATTTTTACAAGAAGAACTCCTGAAACTGTTCAAACAGAAGGAGCTCAAGCTTATACAATGGATCAGCTCAAAGACAAAAAAGGTGAAATCGATGTCTGTATTTTGTGCGGTGGCTCTGCAACCGACTTACCGACACAAACACCAGAATGGGCGCATCTATTTAATACTATCGATAGTTTTGATACACATGCTAACATTCCAGCGCATTTTGCTACAGTGGACCAAGTAGCAAAAGAAAATCAAACGACTTCAATAATCTCAACGGGATGGGATCCAGGTTTGTTTAGCTTAAATCGATTGTATGCACAAAGTATTTTACCAGTTGGTGAGACGTATACATTTTGGGGAAAAGGCGTTAGTCAGGGACATTCGGATGCATTAAGACGAATCAATGGCGTGGCAGATGCAGTACAATATACGATTCCAAACAACGAAGTGATTGAAAAACTTAAAGCAGGAGAACAGCTTGAGTTGACAACGCGTGACAAACATTTTAGAGAATGCTTTGTCGTGTTGGATGAGGATGCAAATCCAGAAAAAATTCGAGAAGAAATTGTTTCGATGCCGAATTATTTCGCTGATTATGAGACAGAGGTTCATTTTATCTCTCAGAAAGAATTAGATCAAAATCATCAAGCGATGCCTCATGGTGGAACGGTTCTACACACCGGAATAACACATGAGCATACTAAACAAGTAATTGAGTATAATTTACAATTAGAAAGTAACCCAGAATTTACTGCAAGTGTGTTAGTTGCCTACGCTAGAGCTTGTGTTCGGTTAGCTAAGGAAAAACATTTTGGGGCATATACTGTTTTAGATATTCCACCTAAATATTTATCTGACCGGACAGATGAAGAGTTAAGAAAAGAATTATTGTAGTTAGCTCTGGAGGATGGGATAGAAGAGATTGTTCGTGCTTCCACATGAGTGGGATATGACTCAAAGAGTTATGTCTTACTCATTTTTTTATGATCGAAAGCTGAATCCAAGAGATTTGAGGAGTTATAGCATCAATACAATCAAATTGCCACAGAAAGAATGAGGTTGTGCGCTTATTTTTACTGAAAAATTATTTAGGTTTCAGGGGAAGTTTCAATAACCAAAAACACCAACCATATTAAACTGAGGTTGGTGGATTTGCTATTGTTTCAGCCATTATAGCAAAAACACGCTCTAAGTCTTCCTGCGTTCCACGAAGTTCATAGTCGGCCAAAAACGGGATCCTAAATTTTTGTGCATACTGTTTGGCGGTCAAACAATATTGATGGTTAAAATTTTTGTTGCCACTGCCGACAACACCTAGGCAATAACGATAATTTCCATGGTAGTCTAAATACTCGCGCATTGTTTCGGTCAATATTTCTGTATCGCCATTGTCAACGCCATTCCCACCATCTAAGTATGTTGGAACAAATGTAAAAAAAGGTGCATGCTCATCTTCAAAAGCAGAGTTTTCGTGGATTTCTTTAAGAGTGATTTGTACATTAAACGTATCAGCAGCATAAGCCGCTAAACGTTTCACGAAGGAACGTGTGTTACCAGAGATTGAAATATATAGAATGTTCATTTAAAAAACCTCCTCGTAAAATAAAAGCACAACAGCGCTAAGCAAGTCCACAAATTTATAAAGTGTTTGCACGTATATAATAGTACACCCTAACCCTAACGATTGAAAAGTAAATTCTTGTATTTTGTGAAGAATATCATTTAGTCTTTATTATTTGTCACTACTATCCTATTCGCCTATAATATTCCTATATAAAAAGAAAAGAGGCGCAAAAATGTCTTATAAAGTTGATTTCAAAACGGTTTCAATAATTGGGTTTGAAACGTCTCCAGTAGCAGAAGCATTAGCTGGATTACGTGCGAATGAAGCTCGTTATTATTGGAATAAATATAAACATGAATTTGTAACTGTGCCAGCTAGTGATGATCCTGAAACCTTAGCGTGGATTGAAAAGATCTTGGCCGAACGTGATATGCAGTTTCCCTATAAAGCATTAGAAGTTTCAAGTTTTGAAGTAGATGGTATTAAGATGGCCTATGTTTTTTATGAAAATGGTTTGGCTGTTAATGTGATGTATACTCTTGAAGAAGGTGGGAAACGAGCGGTTGGGTTTAAATTATCTGATGGGATGGAGATTCCAGCTGAATTTGAAGGGAAATTTAAATTTGCTCGTCAAAAATCAAAACTGGCGGGAACGATTCGCGGCTCCTTTTTTGTGATCAAAGGAGAATATTAGTTTTTGATTTTTCCAGTATGATAAGCAGGTATTAGCACAGATTGAATAAAGAAATTTTTGAACGTAAAGCCTAAAGAAAAACTCGGATAGTTTTCTTTAGGCTTATTTTTGTAAATAGGTTTTTACATTAAAAATCAGAGAAGTAAAAACAATAGTTACATTTTGTGGAATAAAATGGATATAATTGAAAGGAAATGAAAAAAGGTGTTGAATGAGAAAACGCTTACTGCTATCATGAAGATATTTAGAGGAGAAAAGGAAGAAAAAATGATGGAGGGAATAAGATGCGTTCAATAGATAATTTCTTTTTAAACATAAAAGAAACATTGCTACATAAATCTGAAATGACGACACAAGAGGTTGAACAATTAACTGGAATGAAAAGGAGTATAGTAAGTCTTTATCTGAATCAGCTAGTTTCTGATCATTTACTTAACAAAACAAATACAAGACCGGTGAAATTTTATTTACCGCATTCGTCTGAATCTGCTTTTATTGATTTTATTGGTTTTGATGGGAGCATAAAAAAACAAATCGATCAATGTAAATCATCAGTTACTTATCCGCCGAATGGGTTACCAGTCTTACTTCACGGAAGCAGTGGTGTAGGAAAAAGCTATTTAGCCAAGTTGATCCATCGCTATGCACAAGAAAAAAAAGAAATTTCGGCAGATGCACCTTTTGTTGTTCTTAATTGTGCTGATTATGCGAATAATAAAGAGTTACTTTCATCCTTACTTTTTGGTTATGTTAAAGGGGCCTTTTCTGGTGCACAGAGTGATAAAGAAGGGTTGATTCATGAAGCTGAAGGTGGTTACTTGTTTCTAGATGAAGTGCACAATCTTTCTGCAGAAAATCAAGAAAAGCTGTTTTTACTCATTGATGAAAAGAAATATCGTCCTTTAGGTGTAAACGGGCAATGGAAACAGTCTACTGTACGCTTAATCATGGCAACGACGGAGGATCCAGAATCTTCACTATTAGTGACATTTAAAAGAAGAATTCCCTTTGAAGTTTTTTTACCTGATTTTAAAGATCGAACATTCGCTGAGAAAGAAAACTTGGTTTTTAGTTTTTTTAAACAAGAAAGCATCCATTTGGATTGCTCTTTGAGTGTTGGAGAAAGTTACATTTCAACGTTGATTGAAGCCGATTTCAAAGGGAATATTGGGGAAATAAGAAATAAAATTCGAGCAGATTGTGCTGAAGCCTACAATAAAGGACAAGCCAAAGGAATTCTTGAAATTGGTTTCCCACCGGTTATTTCACTAGATAAGGAATCTGCAGCAGGAACATTTAGTCACCAGGATAAAGCTAGTTCTTTAGAAGCATTTGCTTTTATAGAGTATACAGAAGCGGCGAACGTAGCGGAAATGTTGGTGAATGATCTTCATCTAAAATGGGTGATGGACAATTATAGCTTGGATTTTTTACTAGTTGTTAATGATGTAGAGCGTTTTTTTAGGAAGCAGCCCGAAATAGCAGATTACCTGAATCGCTATGGTATCAAAATCGATGATCAATTGGTGACGAAGCTTATTCTATTTTCCCTACTTATTCATTATGATCCTTTTATTGAACGGGTTAAGATCAAGGATATCGTTGAGGCACAGTACAATTTCCATAAATATTTTAGGTTAGCAAAAGGTCTGCTTACGTTGCTTTTTTTGAGTGACGGGCTCATTCATGAGAATGAAATAGCGCTATTAGCGGCTTACTTATTAAACGTTTTGCCAATAAAATCAAAGATCAATGCTTTAGTGATCATGCATGGAAAAAAGAATGCCTTCTCATTAGCACGCGCTGCGAATCAATTGGTTGGAGATTTTGTTTTTGAAAGTTTTGATATGCCGATCGATATGTCAATCAAAGAAATAATCAATGAAGTGAACGTCTTTATTAAACAATACAACACGACAGATGGTTTAGTATTACTCGTGGATATGGGATCACTTGAACAGATGTACAAAAAAATTCAGGGAAATGTTACAGGAGATTTGTTGATTATGAATAACGTATCAACGGCTCTGGCACTGGATGTTGGATTAAGGCTTTCCCAAAACCAAAGAATTGGGCAACTCGAACAACTATTATTAGATGATTTCGGGGTCTCAAAACAATATTATGCAGGTGTATCACAGCAAACTAATTTATTGATATCTTGTATTTCTGGAGAAGGAATCGCACTAAAAATTCGTGATATTATTGATAAGTATACTCGTAGTGAGGAAATTGAGTTATTATCAATGGACTTTACCAAATTAAATGAACTTTTAAAAAAAGATCAAAAAGTAATGTTTAAAGACACAATTGCGATTCTTTCAACCTCGAATATTGATGATTCGATTGTCCCAGTTATTAATATCGAAAGTATTATAAATGGTGCGGACAATTTAAGCATCCTTGCTCCATTTTTCAAAACGACAGAAAGCATCAAAAAATGCACCAACGAAATCATCAAGCTGTTTACATTGGAAGGGGCTACTGATCGTTTAAGTTTTTTGAATCCAACGATGGTTATTAATGAAGTTGAAGAAGTAATTGAAAGTTATGAAAGCTTTTATAAAATTGAAATCAACAATTTTATGCGGATTAATTTATTTTTACATTTATCAACAATGATCGAACGAATTCTGACAGGGGATGGCATTGATTCGTCAGATGTGCCAGTAGAAAATATGTCAGAGTATCATGCTTTTAAAGAAATCTCTCTCCATTTTTTTAGCAAAATTGAAAATAAATATAAATTAACTTTACCAGATGGTGAAATTAAAATGATTTATTTGATTTTGAGAGAACAAATTTAGTTGTGTTAAGAAAAAAGCTAGTGTTAAAGAATTTTTTAACACTAGCTTTTTTCTGAAATCCTTTGATTAAAGGATTTCAAGCTAATTGCTCTTTGATTTTTTTGGCATACAACTTGCTTTATATAAAAATGAACGAAAAAGGAGGAGAAATAATAATGAACTATGCAACTAGATTAAATTCGTTTTTTCCAAGCTGTAACAATGAGTTAGAAAATGTTTTTGAAGCATTGAAAGGAATCGGCATCACCCATGTTGATTTGAACTATCCTGAGCATGTTAGAAATTATTCGCCAGAGGATATGAGCGTGTTGCTGAAGAAATATGATTTATCCGCGAATGGTGTTGCTTTAAGATTTAGAGATGAATTCAAGAATGGTGAATTGGGCAATGCAGATCAAGCGATATCAGATAAGGCGTTAAAATTATGTTTTGAGGCGGTTGATTATTGTAAAGCGATTGGAGGAAAGGTTGTAACAATTTGGCTTGGATTTGATGGATTCGATTATTCCTTCCAAATTGATTATGTCAAAGTCTGGAATCAAATCAGAGAGTGTTTTATAAAAATTGCAGATCACGATCCAGAGATAAAAATCAGTGTGGAATATAAACCATTTCAACCTCGTGCTTACGCGTTTGTTGATAGCTTTGGTACGACACTTTCAATGATCAAAGAAGTAAATCGTGAGAACTTTGGGGCAACACTAGATTACTGTCATATGTTGATGAAACATGAAAATCCAGCATTTGGTGCTAGTATTTTAGGCAGTCAAGGGAAGCTCTATGGGATGCATTTAAATGATGGGTATGGCTTGAATGATGATGGGTTGATGGTTGGTACGAGTAGTCTAATGAAGACTTTAGAGTTACTTTACTATATGAAGCTGTATGAGTTTGATTCTGCGATTTATTTTGATACCTTCCCAGTTATTGAAGATGCGTCTGAAGAGTGTCGTTTTAATTTAGAACTAACTGAAAAATTGTTTTCATTAATTGAAGAAATTGGTATGGAAAAAATTGGTGAAATTATTGCTTCAAATGATGGCGTTGCGGCGAATCGTCTGTTATTAGCTATTTTAAAGTAATAAAAATTAGAAGAACAGAGAAAAAGGAGGAGCAAAAATGGTAGATAAAAAGGACATACCAGAAAAATTTGCACAGCCCTATACAATAGAAGGTGTTTCATTAGAACGTGTTGATGATTGTGTGCATATTCATTTTTCCAATCCCAAACGAGAATTGATCGAAATCTTTTATAGTAATCATCCAGTTGAACGGGCAACATTCAAACTGTTGATTGAAGGGAAAACTGAAGCGTTTGACACGCTATTACCCCGAAGCCAAGGACCTTATTACTTTTTTGCAATAATTAAGGGACAGCATACACCAATATTTGGAGAACGAATCTTACCACTTACGGGCACGATCAATTTACGAGATCTTGGTGGCTATACGATAGATCAAGGACAGCGTGTTAAATGGGGGCAATTGTACCGTTCCGACCACTTAACTAAGTTGACTGAAGAAGATATCATTATTTTAGAACGAATCGGTATCAAAACAGTTATCGACTTGAGATCTGATCATGAAAAAACGGTGTATCCCAATCAAAAGATTCCTACTGTTGAGTACCTTTTGAATTGCAACCCAGAATCACACTTTGCTGAATTAGCTGGTAATGCGATTAACTTGGAGGCTGAAAATAAAAAGTTGATTGACGATATTGAAAATGGGGACGTTGATGCTTCTGTTGTGAATGGTTCAGGTCTTGTTTCAATTAGAAGCTACGAAAGTTTTGTAGAGGATCAAAAAAGTCAGAAAGCTTTTGGCGAGATGGTAAAATGGCTAGCTGATCCAAAAAGTATTGCAAGCATCCATCATTGCCGTGGTGGGAAAGATCGGACTGGTTTTGGTTCGATGCTTATCTTAGCTCTTTTAGGAGTGAACGAGGAGCAAATCATGAAGGATTACTTGATAACTAAAACTGTAAGGGAAGAGCGGAACTTGATTAAGTTGAGACAATATCAAATGTTAACGGATAATCAGGATTACTTAGATTATTTAATGGCATTGATCGATACTCGCAAAGATTATTTAACCGCAGCTATGACTAAAATCAAGGAAGAATATGGCGGCATAGTCAATTATGCTACCAATTATTTAGGCGTATCACTAGTAGAAATCGCTCAAATGAAGAAATTATATTTGGAACCGATTGATTAGAAAGGAGTTTTTTTATGGAGAAAAATGCGGTATTACTTGCCAGTCATGGTCAGTTTGCACAATATGCACTTGAAAGTGCCCAAATGATTATGGGACCACAGGAGAATTGCGATTTTTTAACAATTTCGGTTGATGATACGCTAGATTATTCAAAAAAACAGATCAAAGATAAAGTTAGAAAATTAAATACAGAAAAAGGGTTGCTGATTATTGTTGATGTATTTGGAGGAACGCCTTCCAATATTTCCAGTGAAGTATTATTACAGAGTGAAAATGTACTTGTTGTAACAGGCTTAAATTTACCATTACTGCTAAATACTTTTTTGAATCAAAACAAAGCTCTTGAAGAGATTGAAGAGATATTAGCTGCTTCATACCATGAAGGCTATATAAATATTAAAGAAATGATGAAACAAAAGGAGGACGAATACGATGTCAGTGAAGGTTTGTAGAATTGATGACCGCTTGATTCATGGTCAAGTTGTAACGAGTTGGTTAAATACATTTAAAGTTGAACAGATTGTAATCGTTAGTAATGAAACAGCAGGAAATGATACACAACGATCTATTTTAAAAATGAGTACGCCGCCAAATGTGATCACTCATATTTTTACAACAGATCAATTTTAACAATTGCCAAAAAGGGACCAATCAAAAAATCCACATTATTATTATCAGATTCTGTTTTTGATATTGAAACAATCATTGACGGCGGCTTTGAAATCAATGATTTAAATGTAGGTGGTTTGAGGTTGAATGAACAGCGTGAACGTGTTTCTAAGCAAGTGTCTGTTACGAAAGAAGAAAGAGAGTGCTTTAAACGTCTGATTGATAAAGGCGTCAATGTCGAAATTCGGATGGTTCCATCGGATACTTCATTAAATATGAAGGGGGAGATTTAAGATGCAAATTTTTCTGGTAAGTGTTTGGGCTTTTATTTGCAGTGTAGACGATTCATCGACTCAAATGATTCGTCGCCCTTTAATGATTTGCACCGTTGTTGGTTTGATTATGGGGGATCTTTCTCAAGGCTTGTTGATCGGTGCAACGTTAGAAGTGATGTGGATGGGAATCGGAAATGTTGGCGCGTATACAGCACCCGATGTTGTGAGTGGCTCAGTAATTAGTTGTGCACTTAGCATTGCTAGTGGTGGAGGCGTTGCTACAGCTGTTACGCTAGCTGTGCCAACGTCAATCTTGGCGCAACAATTGATTATCGTTGTTTCAACAGTGATGGTCGCACTAAATCCATACGCAGCGAAATTAGCAGATCAAGGAGATGTGAAAGGAACCAACAAATTAATTATCTTACCAACGTTAGCAATTGGGTTAGTTAGAGCAGTACCAACGTTTTTAGCCATGCAATTTGGCAGTGGGATCATTGAGAAAGTTGTTGCAATGTTACCAGAAGTTGTTATGACAGGTCTTGGAACTGCTGGGAAGATCATACCCGCTGTCGGAATTGCAGTGTTAATGAATGTCATGATCAAAGATGGCAAAATGTGGATTTTTCTTTTATTAGGTTGGGTATTGACCTCGTATTTAAAGTTAGACGTTTTGCCAGTAACTATAATTTCTCTGGCTTTTGCTTTTCTGTTTGATTTAGCTTCTAGTCAAGGTCAAGTAGTGACTCAACATTCTATTTCTGCTGAAGATGATATTGAGGGGATTGAATTATAATGGCTAAAATTACAAATAAAGATTTAAATCAAATGATTCTAAGAAATAATGCAGCTCGACTAACATTTAACTACGAGTCATTACAGACGATCGGGATCATGCGAGCGATAGCACCCGCTTTAGGAAAAATTTATGAAGGCGATCCAGAAGGGCTTAAACGTGCGATGCATCGACATTTGATTTTCTGTAATTCCCACGCGTTCGGAAATGCTTTTATATTGGGAATATCAACAGCTATGGAAGAGACAACGACAGAAGATGAAAAAGAATCGATCACAGCTCTAAAAACTGGATTGATGGGTCCTTTAGCTGCTCTTGGGGATAGTTTAGTCAAGTTTGTCTTTGTACCTATTTTCGGAAGTATTGGTGCCGCTTTAGCATTTAATGGCAATATTTTAGGCCCCATTTTAATGTTTGTCTTATATAATATTATTAACTGGGGCGGTCGGATTTATGGTGTGAAAATAGGCTATTTTAAGGGATTAGATTTTATTGAGAAGAATAATGAAACCAATATTTTAGCGCGAATCACGAGTATGGCAAATGTGGTTGGACTGATGGTGATTGGTTCATTGATCGCCACAACGGTTAAAGTAAGTAGTCCTTTAGAAATTGTCGCTGGCGAAAACACGATTGTCTTACAAGAAATGATTGACAGCGTTATGCCCAACCTATTGGCCTTTTTATTGACTGTCTTTGTTTATAGATGGCTTAAAAAGACTGAAGGGAAACATACCGCTGCAACGATAATTTTTCTATTGGTTGCCACCGTGATTGCCACTTATTTTGGGATTTTATAAGATTAGCTAGCAACATGTTTCTACAACGAAAAGTGCTTCGAACTATTTTATCTGAATAGTTCGAAGCATTTTTTATTGTAATACATAGGTTTAACCCTCACTATTTTTTAAAATGAGCTCTTGTAACCAGTGATTCAATTTTAGCTCCGCTTTAGCATCACCAGGATTCGGTGCTTTGGCAACCAAATTTTTTCCAGTTTTTAAACATTCTAAAGCAGCCTGATCATCATTTTCTACGAAATAATAGTAAGCTGCTTCTATACGCTTGTTGCCCATCAAAGATTGTTTTAAGCTCATCCTCACCTTTTTATCTGACCATAATTGAGCTAGACGTGGATCTTCTGGTTTCGTAATGGATAAGGCAAAAATCAATTCTTTTTTAAGTTCAATTTGATATAAAGAAATCAGCTCGTCTAGGCGCGACCACAAGGATTCTAATTGCTCGTTTAGCTGATTCCAGTTCTGTTCTTCAAGAAATCGAGCTACTTTTAGAAATTCTTGGGAGTCATTGAAATAAGTCTGCTTTTGTTTGCCTGAAATCAAGTCAAAAAATGATTTTGGTAGTTCAAGATAGCTGATACCTTGATTTAATTGATAGTTTACCTCGAATTGCATGTATAGTAAGTATTGTTGTTCTTCACTGGAAGCAGCTACTTTTAAACTCATTCCATCATTAAATCCCATCGGAACAGCATTTGTGACGGCTGTAAAAAGGCCCACAATGATAAAAGCGGTACCTATTAGTGAATGAAATCCCAATAAGACCCAAATGATCCCACAAGTAATTACATTCGCTAAAACCCCTCCTAATAAATAGAGACGAAACGGAAATTTCCCTTGTACATAGGCTGGAGGAGCCATCAAACATTGCCCAAGCGTACCAGGAACCTTGAAACGTCTAAACACGATCTTCCCATCCGTTTGCCAAACCCACATAAATGAAAAAATACGATAACTGACCATTTGATAACCAGTCATTTTCCCAAAAATACCGTGTCCAGCTTCATGAATAATAATATGAAGGATATAAGAAAGGACCAGCGCAAAAAATAGAATAACAATGTCTAATCCTGAAAAATGGAGATTATTTTTTCCAATTAGATATCCGCCAAAATAGCCACCTGCACCTCCTAATCCCAACGATATCAAAGATAAACCAACTTTTTTACCCTTTTTCTTCATTTTACACCTCTTATCTTGTTTCATTTATCTTACCGTATAAAAGGTTAGGAAACCAGATAATTTTCGGAAAGAATGATTTAGTTAGAAAAAGATTTTTTCAAATCTCAAAGCTAGGCTGTACAGAAGTGTCTAATCCCACCGTTTATCCGCTTATGTGAGTTTATCACCTAGTATGATTACTTGATCCACTAGAATAGGCCTAAATAGACAGACTTGTGTCTTTACTTTTAAAGGATGCCATGTTACTCTTTTAATGTTATCGCATAAGTAGATAACAACCAAAAATTAAATAGAACCCATCACAAAGGGGAGCCATGGCTGAGAATGAGTAATAACTCTAAACCCTTCGAACCTGTTCGTTAGTACGAGCGTAGGAATTGTGATGGAGTAAATAGCAACTTTTACTCCTCCTTTGTGACTCGGTCGTTCTATAAGGAGGATTTTTTTATGCAAAGAAAAGCAGAATTACAAATTTGGATCGAAGGAACGATCGTTGCGGCACTCGCGATGGTTTTGTCTTTTATTCCAACCAGCATTGGCAGTAGTTTTTCGATTTCATTAGGTATGATTCCAATCACGCTTTTTGCATTGAGAAGAGGAACGAAAGCTGGCTTTTTTTCAGCTTTTATCTGGGGATTGTTGCATTTTCCGTTGGCTCAAGTTTATTATTTAATGCCTGCACAAGTGATCATTGAATATATTTTAGCATTCGGTTTTGCAGGTTTTGCTGGTGTATACAGCAATCAGCTGCAACAAGCAATCACCAATAAAGAATATGGAAAAAGTAGTCGAATTATTATCTATGCTTCATTTTTTGGCGTGCTGATGCGCTATTTTTGGCATTTTGTTGCAGGGGTTATTTTTTGGGGAAGTTTTGCGATGTGGGGAATGAATCCGTGGTTGTTTTCATTTGTCATGAATGGCTTAAGCGGGATTGCGACTGCACTTGCAACTTCCATTATTTTGCTGTTGCTTTTTAAAATCAATCCCAAACTATTTATTCCAGCAAATCTGTCACGATTTAGTCATCAAAATAATGAAATGAAATAATGTAGTACAATATATTGTTATTGAAAGAATCTGAGCTAAAACTCAATCAGTTTTAGCTCAGATTTTTTGTTTTGTGAATAAATAATGAATTTATTGAAACCTAACCCTAAGTTTTTACACTATTGGAGTGAAGAGGTGAGAAAATGGGGAAGTTTAGTTTTTCAGAGCTTTCATTGATCAAAAAAGCAATCAAAGGCGATAGTAATGCTTTAGGGAAAGTGTTGCGTAAAAATCATATGTATCTGTACAAAATGGCTTACATTTATATTGGGAATAAAGAAGATGCGCTTGATATTATGCAGGAAGCAACGATTCAGTCGATACAATCGATTCATACATTGAAAGAGCCTGGTTATTTTTTGACTTGGTTTTGTACGATCATGGCTAGGCAAGCAAGCAAGTTGATCAATCAAAAGGTTCAGATTCGTGAATTGCAAAATAATCCAGAATTTACAGAATCAATGGATCTTTCAAAAAATAAAAATCAATCCATCGATGTGCTGGATGCTGTGATGGCACTAGAAGACAGGTACCGTTTGGTCTTGCAGTTGTTTTATTACCAAGATTTTTCAGTCAAGGAAATCAGCGAACTATTAACAATACCGGAAGGAACAGTTAAAACAAATTTAAAACGTGGGAGAGAAGCGCTAAAGACAATATTAGGGGAGGATTACCATGTCAGATAACGAGAAAAAGATTTTACAAAAAGCGATGGAGAAAATTGATGTACCCAGAGAAGATGCACTTGCTGCACTAGACATCGATTCTGATCAAAGAAAAAATAAGCACCGTACATTTCACTATAAATGGGGTGAAATCTTCTTATCCAGTGTTGTTGTTATAAGCTTACTTTTTATCGGAACGTTGATGTGGCCAAAAACGAAAGAAAACAGTGAACCTAGTAGTTCAGCTGCAACTACGGAAACGAAAAATGTGCCAACAACTATTCTACAAGCGACTAAGTATTGGAAAGTTGGAAATGAAGAAAAGTATTATCGTTTTAGCGATGACGAAGTTCGTATAATAATAAATTATTTCACTTGGTCTGCACCAAAATACACGTTTAAAGACGATCAGTTGGATATTTTTGAAGAAGTAATTAACGATAATGCTGAGCTTGTATCTGAGCTTCATTCCTATCAAGTGAAAATGGAAGGCGCAAACTTGATCTTAGAACCTAAATTACCTGGGGTAAAACGACTAGTGTTAGAACCTCACAACGAAGAAATTTTTCCATATACAGAAGAATCAATCAAGAAACTTAAACCAGCTATTGAACCGGATTTAACAGCATATTCTTCATGGACGTCAATCATCAAAGGCAATAATGGGGTTAATAGTACTGTAAGCTTTGACGGATTTCTTCGTAAAGAAATAATCGACGGTGAAGATAGAGGGCTGACGATGACCTATGAAATAAATGGAAATCACATTTTAGTCGATTATGGCGGTTATCAAGTCACTTCAGACATGTACTGGGACGGAGAAAACATTGTATTCTGGACAGTATCCAATTCCCTACCCAAATCAGAAGATAGGAAAGATTATCCGGAGGAAGGTGTCTGCCTTCTCATACCGAACAAATAAGTTTGCTTAAAACAAAAAATATGAAAGGCTGAATAAAATGAAAAATAAAAGTAAGGTTGGGTTTATTAACTTAGTAATAGGAGTGATTTGTTGTGCAGTGATCGGCTATTTTTCATATGAATTTATTCAGACAACTCAAGAAGTACAAGCAGATGATTCAGGTGGAGCAAAGGCCAATAAAATTTCAGAGGGGCCAACAGAATTACCAGATGAAGTCAAACGAGAAGTGAATATGGCCGAATATCAAGAAAATAGCTTAGTTCGACCGATTCAGATCGAACATGGAACACAAGTAACGAAAGAGGACTTGATGAAATATAACTGGGTTAGGGTCGATGAGGAGTATGAGATGCAAACACCGGTTGAACAGGTGCATATTTTTACAGAAAAAAAGCGAAAAATCATTACATTTGATAAGGAGTCAGGAAAAGCATTAAATGAAATGAACCGTGCAACAGGAGAAGAGCTACCGCCAGGAGAAGATCCTTATATAATCGGTTATACAATGACGGATAATGAATTTCGTGAAGAGGTTAAGCTACATGACCAAATTCTCAGCACAACATCAAAAGTCTACTGGGACGGTAATAAAGTTATCTTCACTCCCTTTGATGAATATGACCATAAAGAAGAAAGAAAAACGATTTTTCAACCAGTAGAATTTGTTGAAGAGAATGAATATAGTAAAGATAAATAAAAGGCTATTAGAAACAGAAAAAAAATAGTTCATAAGAATGATGGAAAACAAGGCGAATAGCGATTTGTTTCCATCATCTTTTTTTATGCTCAGCCTGTATGTTACAATAAAAGTAAAAAAAGGAACAGAAGCTTAAATGAAAAGAACAGGTTATTGGTTATATTCAATATGGTTAGTGAGTGTCGTATTTTTTATGTTTAGCGATAGAGGATATGCTGAGTCTTATGTTGAAGATCCATCTGAAATACTCAACCAAGAAACAAAGAACTATGTTACCAAATTAAACAACGAAAAATTCTCGACCTTGGAAGCTAGTCCAGAGTATGGTGTAGCGATCACACGAGATGTAGAGCCTTCAGGCAATAAAATCGATGTACATATAGAAAATAAATTTAGGAATTTTGATTTTAAAAATAGTGAAGCACCAGCAAACATGGTGGTTGTTTTTGTTTTGGATCAAGACGAAATCTGGTTTGCCCATGGAGAGAAACTTGCTTCGTTGTTTGATCCCTTAAATGAAAATAAATCATTGAAACGGCAATTATTAACACTGCTCAGTACAGAAAAATATGACGAGGCGGTCATCAAGGTATCCGATTATGTCTATCAATATGTAGAAAAAGCATATACAGAAAAAGGCTTGACGGCTATTTCTAAAGAAAGTGACCAGATCAAAGAAAAAAACAAAAAAAGACAAGCCAACAAGCAAATTTTTTGGATGGTATCGGCAGCCATACTTCTTGTCTTAGCAGGTATTGGGTATAATATGTATTTGACATTCAAGAAAAATGGGCTGAACAGGCAATTTATGCGCATAAGGTACTGCCAGCTAGATTACTGGAAGATGAGCAGTTCAATCAAAAAGACTTTGAACACTGGTTAGAAAACAATAGTAAAATCTATAATAGATATGTCAATAAAAATGAAGCCATCAGAGCAGTAAAATACTACTGCCTATATAACTTTTTTCCTAAAAAAATCAATCAGATCAACTCAATTACAGATCAACAAAAACAATTATTGAAGCAGGCATTGCTCAATCGAGACATCGGTGATTCTTTTTTTCACAACTATTTTTCCGATGAACAGTTTACTTTTCTAATGTTTCATACAATGATCGCTGATGCTCAACAAGTCTCAGAAGCTTATACAGAAAACCTTCTTAGTTATCTAAACAAGTTTATCTCTGACTTGACGATTGACGACCAGATTCTAGAAGAAAAGCAGTCACTGATCCCAACATATAAACTGACTTTGTATGAAGAAGCCAAAAATAGGATTTGGGAAAAGCACATTGAAGCAGACTATTTAGCAAAAAACATGCTTGAAAACCAAAGTTATGAAAAACTGTTAACTGAATTGCCTGAAGAAATCGAAAAGATTGTTTCAAGCTGTTTCAAAGTAGCTGTTTTTAAAGTGGATTTACAACAAGTTTATGAGCTGGAACCGATTTACAAAGAGATTATCGAAAATGATTTTTCAGATGAAGATGTCTCAGAAGTTATGTTCAGTATTAGAGTAGGGTACAAAACAGATCAAACATCCATTCTTAAACTGAAGGCGATCGTAAAATCAGTAATCATCAATATGCAAGATACGATCAGAGATAGAAATAGACGTGAGACTACAATAGTGAGATTCGACTTTGAGGGAAGAGACGTGAAAACCATTCTTCGTCCTAAAAGTAAAAATCGTTTTTTTGATTGAAATAAGTGTTACATGAACAAAGAGATCGTGATGAAAGCCGCTCAGGCATGAGCACTAAGGAGAGCTTCATCAATACGTTATCTTATTCAAGTTTAGTGGCTGGCTGAAGAGACTGATGTTGTCACATGGTTTTTGCGGCTACGGTATGATGTTGATACAGATTCTATTTAATTGATCTTACTGAGTCTGTCTAACTCTTGGATTTCATTGCCCATTTTTGCCATTAAGTCAATAGCTAAGCGGTCCAATGAGCGATCTAATTCTTCTAACAGTTCAGAATATTTGGTCATCCTCTGCTTGAATTCACTAGTGTTCCATTCATTTAAACGCATTTCTACATGGTATAAATGCTCGGTACTTTGATCAAACAATGAAACAATCATAGAAATAGTTGGCGTATAGTCCTGAAAATAAATACTCAACAATTCAATATCATGAATCAATTTCTCTGTTTCATTGCGATTTTTAATCAGTTTTTCAACTAGTATTTCTGGATGAGGATCTGTATGGTGGTAATGAACGCGGCGAATCGATTCTTCATTTTTATAGATACAAGTGTTCAACTTGCTATAAAGATTTTCGATTTTTTGAAATAACAATTCTCGATATAAAAATTCAGCTTGGATTGAGCGATCTTTTTTTGCGTTCATCTCAATCTCTTCCCGTAATGTTTCGTTTTGCCTTTTATTTTCGCTGAATGCTAGAAGAACAGCCCCAATGATTCCAAAAAAGGAACCAATAAAATTATATATACCATCAACAGTCAATTCTGGTGAGATAGTTTGCTTAATGATAGGAATGAAAACCAACAAAATACCGATCATAATTGTTATACATAGCATTAAATGATTGCGGATAAATTTTTTCATCAAATTTTCCTCCTTAAAAAAATGGCTCTCATAATAAATGTTAGCCTCAGCTTCGTTAAAATAACTTGAAGTAAGGGAATCTAAATTATACCGTATAATCCTGTTTTTCAAAAGAATAGTGACTAACAGATGATAAGCGTTTTTTCATTGAAATCAGTAGGAAAAAACAATTTTGATACTATAGACAAACATTGATTTTATGGGGGAATTATTGCAGTAACTACAAAAAATCACAGCTAATCTTGAACTCAAGGATCAAAATTAGCTGTGGTTATTTTGTAAAAATAAGCTCTTTAGGCTGTTTGCAGTTACCAATTAAAGGAGCAGGGACACGTTACATATTCATCCAAGTTGGCTCCAAAGAGTTACCATCTGGATCTAGCACTTCAAGCCCAAACATTTGATCTTCAGGTATCCCCATATCCACTTTGTAAAAATCCCCGCCATTTGCTTTTGCAATGTCACCAAATTTTTTCACTGCATCAGCGCTTTCCAGACTGAATGAGACTAAAACGCCACTAGTTGTTTTGGTATCAGCAATCTGCTTTTCCTTAATAAACTTGCTATAAAAATCATGATTCAACAACATGATCCAAAAGTTATCATCCCAAACCATTGAACTTGTTTGCTCATTTGAGAATTCTACATTCTTTTTAAAACCTAATTTTTCATAAAACTCAGTAGAACGTTTTACATCAGTGACTGGAAAATTTACAAAAACCATTGTTGCCATAAAGATCCAACCTTCTCTCTTGTTTTATTTATTACGAGTAGAGCATCTCATGTGTCGATTTTTTTGTCAAAAATATAGGATGCAAACAGGTGAAAAAAATTGACTGATAGGATACAACCTAATTATAATATAATGACACTGTTAAACTGACATCAGTGATGTAAGGGGGAAGTACAATTAATAATAAAACAATGATAACGACTGCATTCGCTGTATTACTACTGATTTTTGGTATTAGTTTTGGTGTTATGTGGTTAGTGAATAAAAGTGATAACGTACAGACAAAGCAAACAGAAGAAACCAAAACAACGGGAACAAGCGAGGGAGAAAAAGAAAAAACTACACAAAGTAATCATCAAGCAGACTCAATAAATCAAGAAAAGACAATCAAGGATTTAATTGCTTCAATGAGCCTAGAAGAAAAGGTTGGACAATTATTTTTAGCCCGAGTCCCAATTGACGGACAGCAAGAGAGCATTCAAAACAATCATTTAGGTGGGTATCTTTTATTTGGACGAGATATTGAAGGAGAGACGCCAACGAGTTTAAAGGAGAAAATAGCTTCTTATCAATCGGTGAGCAAATTGCCGCTTTTTATTGCATCAGATGAAGAAGGTGGAACTGTTTCACGTTTAAGTGGAGGAAATGATTTAGTTCCTGAAACATTTAAAGCACCAATGGAGATTTATCAAGCAGCAGGATTGCCTGGTATCCGATCCGACATCCAACAAAAATCAGAAATTCTTCGCTCTTATGGCATTCAAGGAGGACTATTTCCAGATGCCGATGTTGCCACTGATCCAGAGGCATTTATATACGATCGAACGTTAGGTTTAGATGCCGAAAAAACGAGTGAGTATATTAAGACAAGTGTGGAGGAGTTAAAAAAGCAAAAAATCGCTTCAACATTAAAACATTTTCCAGGGTATGGCGATAATCGTGACTCTCATTTAGAGATTGTTTATGATACTAGAAGTTTAGAAGAATTACGACAAAATGATTTTTTACCATTCAAAGCTGGTATTGCGGCTGGGACAGACAGTATTATGGTCTCTCATAATATTGTCACAAGCATTGATGACAGTTCACCAGCCTCAATTTCTAAGCCCGTGCACGATTTGTTGCGCAATGAATTAGGCTTTCAAGGTGTAATCATGACAGATGATATGGATATGGCGGGATTAGCTGATTTTATCTCTCAAGAAGAGGCTGGACTAGCTGCTTTGATGGCGGGCAATGATTTGATATTGTCTTCTTCATTTCAAGAGCAAATCCCATATGTCTTACAAGGGATCGAGCAAGGAACTTACTCTGAAGCAAGCTTGGATCAATCTGTTTACCGCGTATTAAAAATGAAAAGTGACTTAGGATTATTAAAATAAGGATAAGTAAAGAGATCGAGACAAAAGCGTTCACTTCCGAGAAATAAGAGGGAACTGCTTTTGTCTCTTGCTCTATTTTCAACAGAAGCTAGATCAACTTGGGGTTCATTTTTTGATAATTGTCTAATTTATAAGCTAGATTTTTTTCATAGTTCAGATTAAAATAGCTAAGATATAACCGATCAAAGAGATACATCAAGGACATCCTTGTTGAGAAGGAGGAAATTTTGTTGTAATGATTTTCTAGTGATGGGAATAATAAAATACCATCAACTTTTTCATTTAAAAGTAAGCTATTCTTTGAAGTGATCAACAGAATGCGACTATTATTTTTCCTTAAAATCTCTAGAATTTTTTTTACACTAGAACCGCGGCCTTCATAAGATACGACAATCGCCAAATGATCCAAAGTGCTATTTGCAGCGGATAAATTTTGTCTATAATCATCGATGGGCACATTGATTTGTCGACCGATCTCCTGCATTTGAAATTGGAAATTTTGAGCAAAGTAGATGTTCGCTGATGAGGCATAAACATCGATAAACGTAGCTGTCTCGAGTAACTTGTTTGTAAGAGCCATCATTTCAACTGTGTTTACGTCGATCGTTGATTGAACCGTTTGCTCATAGACTGTTTTTAGCTTGTTGGTCATAGCATAATGATTATCTTCAGCAGAAATTGGGTAATCAATATCGATGATTTGTTCGGCTGTGTGCTCGTTTAAATAATTGACTAAGGCTAATTTAAGATCATTTAAACCATCTAGATCAAGTTTATTGATCAAACGGTAAATCGTCGAAATTGAGACGAAAGAATGTTCAGCTAATTCTTTCGGAGAAAAATGAATTACTTTTTCTGGAAAGGCCAGAATATATTCGACAAGCGCTTTTTCACTTGTGGTAAGTCTATCCAAATTTTTTAATTTGAGCATTAAATTCATTACACAAAACACCTTTCAGTTTGTATAAATGAATTATACCTGATTCTTGTTGATTATGTGAGAAATAAAAAATAGATCAGGTTTTTTACCTAATCTATTTTTTACAATTAAAGTAGCTCAGCTAATGCTTTAGCGATTCCTTCTTCGTTATTAGAAGCAGTGATTTTATTCGCTGCATTTTTTAATTCAGTGACAGCATTCCCCATCGCAATACCCATTCCCGCATAGTTGATCAAGGAAAGATCATTATGACCATCACCAAATGAAATAATATGTTCCGGATGGATTCCTAATGGCTTTAATGTTTGTTCTAGGGCATTTGCTTTATCGATTCCTTGATCGGTAAATTCAAAATACATTGGTGCAGAAAACATTCCGCTGACAGAGTTTTCGAATGGTGCAAGGATATTTTGCCAATGTTCCTGTAAATACTCAGGTTGAGCAGCGACTAAAATTTTGTGCAACGGAAAATCTACAAAGGCCGCTAGATCAGTTTTTTCGCATAATTGAAAGTTCCCGCCGCGTGATTCATATTCAATAATATTGAATAGCCCATCAGAAGAACCTAAATCCAGCATACCATCAAAAACATTATTGACGTACATATACCCGTCTTTTGCAATCATCGGTTTCACGTCAAATTGTTTTAGGTGTTCTAAAATTGATTTACTACTCTCAATAGAAAGTGGTTGACTGAATAACTCTTTTTGCGAACTGACATCTAAAACATGAGCACCATTATAAGAAACAATCATGCCGTTATATTGATCCATTTTCAAGTCTTCAACATATTTTAACATGCCAGGAGTTGGTCTCCCAGAAGCCAGAATCACTTTGATGCCGTTTTGTTGAGCTGTAATCAAGGTTTCCTTTGTTTGCTCCGTCATTTTCTTTTCATCATTCAAAAGTGTTCCGTCAATATCTAAAACAATTGCTTTTACATCCATGTCATTTTCCTCCATCTATTGATTTTAAATCGTTAATTCTAAACGGTTTCCTTCAGGATCAGCGACAACAGACTCGTAATATCCATCACCTGTTGTACGGGCAGGACTTAATAATTCATACCCTTCCATGACTAAAATAGCTGTAAGGTTATCAACATTTTCCGCACTGCCTAAAGAAATGGCCAGATGTGCAAATCCTAGTATTTCATTTCCTGAATGGCGGTTTATCACATCATCTCTTGACATAATCTCCAGTCTGGCACCATCTGTAAAAGTTAAGAAGTAGGAACGAAAGCTGGTCTTTTTATTGTGGTACAGTTCAGAAGCAGCAGCATTAAAATAAGTTTCGTAAAATGTGCGCATATTTTCTAAATCATTGACCCATAAGCCAATATGTTCAATTTTCATTGTAAACTCTCCTTTTGCTGTAAAGACAGCGACTATTTATTTGATCTAATTCAATTAGATGTCTATTCATAGTATAAAGGATAAAAATAACTAAATGCAGTGGACGGGTCAGATTGAAAGTTATTTTTCAAAAAAATGACTCATTGATCATAAAATGTGAAAACTTTTGTTCAAACTGCGCGATAACTAGGGAATGAGTGTAAAAAATGATTGAATCAGATTTGGTTTACGACTGCATTTAATGTATCCAGAATAGTGAAAATGGGTTGTTGGAGGTCGTCAATCTGTTTGTTTGAAACGATTGCCATGGAAAATTGCATTAAATAAATATCTCCTGTGAACAGCCTATTATTTTCTTGTAAATAATCGATCAATGTCCTTTGATACGCCTCTTTTTGATCCCTCATGATCAGATCAAACGCATTTGGAACAATAAAAATGTCATAATCAGTTGTTCGTTTTTGCTCTGAGTAGACTGTTTCGACCTTTTTCATGCTTTGTTCAACCGTTTTCGGATTTGAAAAAATCAGCTTTTTTTTGTTAGAATTAGCTACAATATGAGCAACTAAAGGATCCTCTACACGGAGAATCGGCACCTCTTTGATGAAGTCTTGTTGAAGCAGATTTGAATACATCGTACAGGTAATGATCACGTTTGTAACATCTTCTGTGACTTTTTCTTCAATAAATTCTGTTATATTTTCGGTTGTAAAGTTTTCCAAAAAATCTGTCAACACATAATGCGCTAAGTGAATATCCTGATGGTTTTGAAATACTTGTATTAGATAGGGGATATTTGAAGCATGGGCATGAATGCAGATCATTTTTTTCAAGTCAGTTCCTCCTGTAGTTAGCGATAATTGTCATATTATAGCATATACTACTTTGTACGATTTATTTGTGTATTCAAAGATTGTAAGAATGATTGTTGACAAGCATCAATTGTGCGTGATATAGTAAATGCAATAAAAAACGAAGTGAGGGATCCGTGCGTTGAAAAATTAAGTCAATTTGTTGAAGCTGCATTCAGACTGTAACTTGAAGGAACAAGAACATCAAGGGAGCAGTGTGCAGATTTTCAGGATTGGCTTTGATTTTTCAGTGTACGGGTCTTTTTGTATACCCGTTATCGGACTGCCAACCTGAAAAGTGTAAAGGGATAATAAAATTTCCTTTAGCTTTTTTTAATGAGGTGAGACGATGTCAAAAATTGAAATTAAACAATTAACATTTGGGTATGATACTCAAGGAACATTATTATTTGATCAAGCGAATTTAAACTTTGATACTCAGTGGAAATTAGGGTTGATCGGCAGAAATGGCCGTGGCAAAACAACGCTGCTTAAGATTTTACAGAATCAATTGGCTTATAGTGGTCAAATCAGTCATCAATTGGAGTTTCTCTATTTTCCCCAACCTATCAAAGACAAGCATCAGCTAACGTATTATGTATTACAAGAAATCAGTGATTTTGATCAGTGGGAAATTGAACGAGAGCTAAATCTTTTACAAGTTGATCCGGAAATTTTATGGCGAGAATTTGCGACGCTTTCTGGTGGGGAACAAACCAAAGTGCTGCTAGCGTTACTATTTATCGATGAGCATTATTTTCCTTTGATCGATGAACCGACGAATCATTTAGATATCAATGGACGCAAGCAAGTAGCTGAGTATTTAAGAAAGAAAAGACAAGGCTTTATTGTAGTCAGTCATGATCGCTCGTTTGTAGATGAAGTGGTGGATCATGTCTTGTCTATTGAAAAAAGCCAATTAGAACTTTATCAAGGCAATTTTTCTGTTTATGAGGAACAAAAGAAAATCAAAGACACATTTGAATTAGCCCAAAATGAAAAACTAAAAAAAGAAGTCAGTCGGTTAAAAAAAACAGCAGCTGAAAAAGCTGAATGGTCCCGTTCTAAGGAACAAGATAAGTACGGTAAAACATCAGAAAAAGGCAGCGGAGCAATTTATGATACAGGTTTTATCGGTGCAAGAGCCGCTCGTACCATGAAGCGTGCTAAGACAATTGAACAAAGAATGGACACTCAAGTAGCAGAAAAAGCCAGCTTGTTAAAGGATATCGAGTACATCGATCCACTAACAATGAACTATCAACCAGGACATCATAAAAGACTATTCACGATAGAAAAACTGACATTAGCTTATCAAGAGCAAGCTTTATTTAAAGAAATCTCCTTTGAAATGAGTCAGGGACAGCGAATTGCGCTCGTAGGAGCTAACGGTTCTGGAAAATCCTCGATCATTAAATTTTTATTAGGCCAATTTACTGGAGAGAGCAACGGAGAAATACTAAGGCCAAAGAATTTGAAAATCAGTTATGTTCGTCAAAATTATGAAGATAATCGAGGAACATTACTAGAGTTTTCAGAAGAACACGGGCTGGATCATCAAGAATTTCTCAATAATTTGCATAAATTAGGAATGGAAAGAGAAGTTTTCTTAAACCGAATCGAGCAAATGAGTATGGGACAGCGTAAAAAAGTTGAGCTGGCAAAATCTTTAGCACAGCCAGCCGAATTATACATTTGGGATGAGCCTTTAAATTATCTTGACGTATTTAATCAAGAGCAGTTAGAGCAATTGATCCATTCGGTAAAACCAACGATGATCGTGGTGGAGCATGATCAAGCATTCCTAGAAAAAATTGCTACGCAAGTCATTACTTTAAGAAAATGAACATAATGAATAAGCACGGATCATTGGACTAAGAATCTTGATCTGTGCTTATTTGCTGGGACGAAGCCGCGTCTCAGTACTTTCGAGTATTGTTTTTCCCGCATATCTTTGCCATAATATAATAGTAGGAAAGTCGTTATTGGTTTTCACGAATAAGGCGAATGAAGTATGTCTGCGCTACTATTTTTTGAGGGAATGAGAAAGTGGGTTGTGTTATGAATTGTTGGGAAACGCTGGGGTTAGAACCGACTTCAGATAAAAAAAAGGTCAAGCAAGCTTATGCAGCAAAGTTAAAAACGATCGATGTAGATCAAGAACCATTAGCCTTTCAAAAATTAAAAGAAGCGTTTGATTCGGCTATCTTTTTAACAGGAACGATTATTGAAAGTAATCAACCAACTGGAGTGGCTTCATCCTCAGATGAAAAAAAGCAAGAAGCTGAATCTGAAACGAATCCAAGACAATTGGAAGAAAATAAAGCTATATTTTCAGAAAATGAAACGACCGAACTTGAGAGCAAACAGTTGGATGACTTAGGACAAGAAGCAGGTGTCGATAATAATGAGATTATACAAGTCCAAAAAGCACAACAAAAAAATGCTGTTGAACGTTTTAATGAGGAATTAATAATAGTCTATGAAGGAATGGACTTTTTTTCAGATATAAAAAAATGGACACCGCTATTTTCTAATGAGCTAGAATGGTCTATTGATGAACATAACGCAATAAATAATGTGATGCAGCAATTTTTGCTAGCTAATTATCGCGTATTAGCAAGAACAGTTATTGATTATATAGGGTCTGTGTTTGATTTTGATTCATTTGTAAAAGATTATAAATCCGGTGACTATTTTTGCTATAGTTGGGCTGAAATCAAAAATGTACCGAACTTTTCCTTTGATCATTATCAAGAGATACCAAAAGAAGAACGGTTGACCTATTTTACGAATCGCTACAACCTGTTTCAACTTCTAGAAAACAGTATTCCAGATCAAAATACTTGGATGGAGTCTTTAGATTTGTGTAGAATGCTGACGACCAATGACGTTGATGTGATCAACTTGCAAATTTCTTTTCTGCTGATGACGGATTTTAGAATGGAACAAGAGGAAACGGTCACTCATTTCACTACTTTGCTTGAAACAGCGAGATCATTAAAGATTAATAAAACGAGTGAATTTTTTAGTGTTTATTATGAGTGGGCCAAAAATGAAGGTTCTACGAATGCTGTGTTGATATTTGATAAAAGTGAAGTGACAATTCCATCTGCAACACTTGATTTGTTGTTGGGGTACGTCTATTTTCGTTTAAATCGTTATTCAAGTGTGAGAGAACATTGGGTAGGATTAGCTCGAATGAACCCTGATTTGTTTAGACCAAAAGAACTGGCTATGTTAGCGTCAACAGAACCTGTAAAGGTGCCTCAAAAGAAAGAGAAAAGTGCTGGTCAATATCTATGGCTCGTTTTTGTTCTAATTTTAGCTTTCTTTAAAATCGGCGGAGTGATTTCAAGATCTAATGAGAGACATTCGTCATTGGACACACAAGATATTCAAAATATGTTTAGTGAAGAGAGACAGTTATATAAAAATGTTATAAACAAAATGTCAGATCTTAAAGAAAGTGAAAATCTATACGATCAGTTTCTCTATTATTTTTATATCGACCGTGAAGATGAAGAGAGAGCGAGCTTCATAGAAAAAAATCTAGTAGGTCAAGCCAAAGAAATGGCTGAAAACCTGACTGTTTCACAATTACAGGAGGTTGTCATCAAGTCTAGGTATGATTTTCAGGCTTCACCCGATAATGTTGCTGACTACGGTTTTGTGACGGCATTGACGTTACTTGAAGAGGATGATCCGTTTATTATTTTGCAAGAAGATGAAGACGAACGAATTTCTAATGTCTTTGGAAAGGGCTGGGAGGTATTGCCAGAAGAGCAATTTGATGCGTTATGGGCAGAAATTCAAGTCCGACCGATGATGTCGCAAAAATTCTTTGTTGTTTATTATTTATTATCAGATGAACGCAAGGAAAATCTAAAAGCAAATCCAGAGTATAGCACAGAAAACGTCAAGAAATTATTGGAAAAAAATAGTTCAATGGCTACGGCAACAGAGTTTGAATCGGGCACTTGGCAAATCAGCCAAGACGAAGAGGATAAATTATATACAATCATCAATGACGAGGATGGTGAGCATCAGTTTGTTTTATCGTACGATGATTATGGTCGGTTAGAGCACATTTATGGAGATCAATGGGAAAAGCTTGATGATGAGAAGAAAAAAATAATCTATACGAATGCTGAAGAAACAATCGGTGTTTATTGATAGGGGAAGAAAGAGTATGTGTCATTCCTTCGTTTGCTTCGTAGAAATTTTCTTTTAAAAGTTTAAAAAAGTTACGACTGGGATGGCTTAACGCTCGGTCGTAACTTTCTTTATATCTAATTGAATAATATAGTAACATTAAAAAAATAAAATCTTGTGTATAATAAAGAAAAAAGTATAAGTAGTAGTGAGCGTTCGTATTTTTTTTAGGTGTATTGATCATTATTGTTAGTTTGGCAAAGAGAGAGGAGAGTTATAATGAAAGTGTTGATTACAGGTTTTGATCCATTTGGCGGCGATGCCATTAATCCGGCCTATGAAGCTGTTAAGATGATTCCAGATGAAGTGGCAGGAGCTCAAGTAGTCAAATTAGAAATACCAACTGTTTTTAAAGAAAGTGGCGAACTATTAAAAGCCGTAATAAAAGAGCTTGAACCAGATATAGTGATTTGTGTAGGACAAGCAGGAGGGCGTAGCGCTGTGTCTTTAGAGCAGGTAGCAATCAATTTGGCTGAAGCGAGGATTCCGGATAATAACGGAGAGCAACCAATTGGGGAAAAATTGGAAGAAACGGGAGAAACGGCTTATTTTACCTCATTACCAATCAAAGCAATGATGAAAAATATTCAAGCACATGGTTTGCCAGCATACATCTCGTATACAGCTGGAACCTTTGTCTGTAATGCGATCATGTATCGTTTGTTATACATGATCAATAATGAATTTACCGATGTCAAAGGAGGCTTTATTCATGTTCCATTCGAATCCGCGCAAGTAATCGATCGTTTCGTAGAGACACCTTCAATGCCGCTTGAAACAATTGCTCAATCATTGATCTATGCGATTGAAGCAGCAGTTAAGACAGAAATTGACATTGAAGAAAATACTGGCACCACACATTAGAACAGTTATTGTGAAGATAGACCAAAAACAGCAGCTGAAAGGATCACTTCTTAGAGTATTCTTTTTGTTGGATCGTATACTTGTATTTGAGTATCAAGAAATATAATGGAAGGAACCCTGACCATCTATTTTTTGGGTTATTGAATCGATGGAAAATTAAAAGAGTTCATTTTACTGATAATGATTCTCATTATCATTTTGTTATGATATACTAACCCAATAGAGAAAGGAGTGATTCAATGAATATCGTAACAATCGCTGGAGTTTCAATTTTTTATGATACGCTCCAAACTGAGCGATGCCCAATAATGCTTACTGAGCAAGTATACATTGAGGATAAAAAGTTGCCACGTTATTTTATCGGTGACACAACGATGACTTTTTTTGATTTTTATCATGCTGATAGCCCAGATTTTCAAGAAATGGATTATCAATTATCAGAGCAATTCAAACAAATTATCGGCAGATTTCCTCATACAAATCAACAAAAAATTATGCTAAATGAAGGCGGCAGCTATAGTATTAAGCACGTTCCCATATACATCTTAGTAAAAGATATTCTGTTAGCTGAAATTATGCCTGAGACCTATCAAGCATTCAGAAAGAATCTACAAGGTATCCAATCATTGACTCCTGTCTATGAAGAGGAATTTGCTGAATTTAGCGGCTATAAAAGAAAACGTCTATGCTTAGATGGTACATATGGTTCCAGAGAACTACTTGAAAGCAGCCAAGAAAGAAATGTTCAAAGGGTTCAAGACAAGTTAGAATATGTGAATGAGATGTATTATTTTGCTCATTATAACTATGCAGGGATGGTACAATTTTTACCTGAACTTGAGATCAACACCTATGATCAATTTCATGAAGCCTATGGCAAGTACATTTACAGTTTTACGGCGACAAAAAATGGGCAAACAATTCCGCTTTTATGGCCGGATTACTTATACCACAAACCAGAAAATCACTTAGAGTTTGGACTTTTAGCGCATACTGAACAAGCAAGATACCAGGTATTTGATCAATGGGAAAAAGGGGAAGAAGTAAGGATAGAGATTCTTGCTGATGGTTTTGAAGATGTTCGTTTTACTACTCAGCTAAAACAGCCGATGAGTGCTACACCAAAACTATCTAAATCAGAATATACGTATGGAGAAATGATTCGTCTATCGATTGACTTGGGTTTAATCGACGAATTGAAAAAGCAAGTTCCTTCATTTGAAGTGTTCAAAACCAAAAAAATTTCTGAGAATGGTTATTCATTACATTATGAGCTGACAGAAGAACAGCTGCTACTGCCTAGTGAACAATTTGAAAAGGCTGGTCGTTATCAGCTTAAGATCATAAGTGAACGATATGGTCAGTTATTATTTTTATTTACAATAAAGTAAGAGGGGTTAGTAGAAAAATGAACAAGTTAAAAATTCAAGATTTTATTTCAATTGGGATCTACACAGCCATTTATTTTTTAGTTGTAACAATTGCAATGCTTATTTTAAGGTTTACGATCCCAGCCTTTAATTCAGTGCTTATTCCTAGTGCGACAGCACTTTTTGCAGGGATCGTTTATTTGCTAGTGATCCACCGCATCCCTCGTTTTGGGGCAATTACGATCATGGGGAGTGTAATGGGCTTGTTTTTTCTAGTATCAGGCCATTTTCCATTATCATTTTTGCCGAATATTCTTTGCGCAGTAGCTGCTGATTGGATTCAATATCATACCAAACTATCCGTTAAAGCTCGTACAATGATTAGTTATACGGTGTTTAGCTTCGGTTTGATGGGCCCTGTACTACCATTGTGGTTTATGAAAAATGCGTACATTGATTCACTAATAGCTCGTGGAAAAGATGCTGTTTATATTGATAAAGTCTTTGCACCAATTACCACCACAACATTCTATGTTTGTGTTACAGCGGTGATTGTTTGTAGTATTTTAGGGATAGTTGTCGGTCAAAAAATTTATGACAAGCACTTTGATAAAGCTAAAGGAAAAAATTATGGAAAAAACATACGTAACGTTTGATCCCAGAAGTAAACTATGTACGATTTTATTTGCCAGCTTTTTATTGATGTTTCCTTTACCATTCAAAGCAGAAGTATTGTTTGTGACGTTGTTGTATGTTCTGTTTATCTTGAATGGCAGTTTAAAAAAAGGAACGATTTTTTATGGCATTTTCTGGCTACTTGTGTTAGGTGATTATTTGCTCTTTCCTTATATAGACAATGGACTGGCGGCGTTCTTTGATTTTCTCTTTGTAGGAAATCGTCGTATGCTACCAACGATCATGGCTGCGACTTTTGCGATGAATCGGACGAAAATTAGCGAGTGGATCGCTGCTTTAAAGAAATGTCACGTCCCTTTTGCTCTAATTATCCCATTAACTGTATTGTTTCGTTTTTTTCCTACACTTTTTCAGGATTTTAAAAGTATTCGCAATGCAATGAAATATCGTGGAATTGCGCTTTCGACTGCTGAGTTGTTTCTCCACCCGTTTCAAACAATGGAATACATCATTGTCCCCATATTAATGTCAGCGGAAAATACTTCATTGGATTTATCTTCAGCAGCACTCGTTCGTGGCTTAGCGAATCCTAAAACGCATACCAGCGTTTATGAGATACGGTTGAAAATTCAAGATTATGTATTGATCAGTCTTTTGGTCTTGGGTGGAATTGTTGGGAGGATGATGGGATGATTGATTTACATGATGTGTCGTTTGCTTATGAGGATCAAGAAACGATCATTCAAAAGGTGGAATTAGAAGTTAAAGCTGGTGAGTTTATTGTTTTATGCGGCAAAAGTGGCTGTGGTAAATCAACGTTATTGAGAATTTTAAATGGTTTGATTCCGGAATTGTATACAGGTGATTTGACAGGAGTAGGATCTGTTTTAGGACAAAATATGCTAACAAAAGAGTTTAATGAATACGTAAAGAATATTGGAGTCGTCTTTCAAAATCCTAAGACTCAGTTTTTTACCAGTGATGTTTATTCTGAATTAGCTTTTGCAATGGAAAATTACGGAATATCAAGGGAAGAGATGCTCAAGCGGATCGATGAGATCACAAGTTTGTTTTCTTTGGAAACATTTTTAGAACGAAGTATGTTTCATTTGTCTGGTGGACAAAAGCAATTGATCGCCTTTGCTTCTGCAAGCATGTTGAAACATCAGCTGTTTTTATTAGATGAACCGTCAAGTAACCTAGACGAAGTGACGATAGAACAGCTAAAAACTTATTTACAGGTATTAAAAGAACAAGGAATGACCATCATTGTTTCTGAGCATCGTTTACATTACTTGACTGATCTTGCAGATCGCTATTTATTAATGGACAATGGAACGATCATTGAAAGCTACACAAGTCAAGAAATGAGAGCGAAATCTGCTTTAGAGATCAATAACATGGGCTTAAGATCTCTTGAACAGACACGCTTAGTGAAAGAACTTGAACCCACTCGATCTTCAGAGCAGTTGACTGTAGTATGTGAAGAGCTTGAATTTCATTATCGGAGACAACCATCTATACTAAAAATTCCTTCACTTAAATTGACTAGCTCTGCTATTACTGGGATTGTTGGTCATAATGGTGCGGGTAAATCTACGTTTTCTAGAATTTTATCAGGTTTGATGAAGCCTAAGCAAGGAACGATTAAGTTAAATCAGCATGTAATGAGTGCAAAACAACTTATTAACGAGAGTTTTGTTGTAATGCAGGATGTCAATCTGCAATTGTTTTTTGAAACAGTAGAAAAAGAGATCAGCTTGAATGCAAAAAATACCCAAGAATTTGATAAAATTGTGGATATGCTCAATCTGGAATCACTTTTACTGCGACATCCCCAAACGTTGTCTGGTGGTGAAAAGCAACGAGTCGCAATTGCCAGCGCTTTATTATCAGGGAAGAAAATCATTATTTTTGATGAGCCGACAAGCGGGCTAGATTTGTTGCATATGGAAGAAGTCAGTCATACGATTCGCTGGCTACACAAGGAAGGGATTTTAGTTTTGGTGATTACTCATGACAAAGAGTTTCTCAGTCGAACTTGTCAGCGAGTGCTTCATTTTGAGCAAGGTCAAATCATTGATGATTACTTTATTAAAACAGAATATACAGAATAATGGAGGGAAAATATGTACATTGTAACCAATACAATTCAAACAGAGACAGCACAGTCACAAAGAATCATTCAGCAGTTTACAGCTGGACATACCAAAGAAAGCATGGAAAAAGTTGATGGTTTTTTAAACTTTCAATTGATGCAACGGACATTGCCAGATGATCCAGAAGTAACAGAGCTGGTAGTTTTAAGTCGTTGGACTTCAAAAGAGCATCAAAAAAATTGGGTAAAAAGTCAATCATTTAAGCAGATGCATCAAAGAAAAGAGCCTAAGGAGGACACTGCTAAAGAAAAGAAACGTCCAGGCATCATTTCAAGCACAATCGCTGAATACGAAGTATTAACATAAAAAAAGTTTCTGCTTGCTAAAATGCGGCAGAAACTTTTTTTATGTTTATTTACTATTTAATCTATATAGTAGTAATGATATGTATAGGATTTAAATAAACAAAATAAAAGAATTTTTGATGTTAAAGTAAGTTGAAAACTTCCTCATTGTTGTACAAAGAAGAAGATTGAATGCTTTTACTAACTAAGTAACAGTCTAATTGGAAAAACATAAGAAGTCAACAGTGTTTTATTGCGTTATTTCTCATTTTTTTTTTATAAAATGAAAAAAATTGAGAATTTCCTTTAAAAAAGGAATTTTCTTAATTAAATCTCTTCTTTTTCACAGCAAAATCTATTTTTATAGGAGCTTTTTATTAGCCGTCAAAAAAATGGTCAAATAAATAGATAAAGGAATGAGATAAAATGTCTAAAAAAGGAGAAAATATTTACAAACGAAAAGATGGTAGATGGGAAGGGCGTTATATAAAAGGAAGAAATAAAAGTGGTTCAATAAAATATGGCTATGTATACGCTAAGAAATACAGTGAGGTTAAAACAAAATTGATTGTTGTAAAAGCGGATCTAATTGGCAGCGGAAACAAAGAATATAAGGAAGAATTATTGGAAGTTTGGTGTGATTTTTGGTTGGTGAATGAAGTAAAAAGTCTAGTAAAAAGTTCTACGTATGCGCAATATCATTGGTTGTGTAATAACTACATAGTTCCCTTTTTTAAGAATAACTATCTACATAATATAACAGACGATCATATTCAGAATTTTATTATTACACTGGAGAAACGAAACTTGGCTTCTGGAACTATCAGGAATATTTTCGCCTTGTTAAGGAAAATGCTGATTGCTGCAGAGAATAACCAGCTTCTGTTTGGAAGTCCCTATAAAAAAATTCGATTACCACATAAAAAAAATAATTCTGTTGTTGCCTTATCAAGAACAGATCAACGAAAGCTAGAGGCTATTGCCTTCAATGAAAAAGGTTGTTCCCCAATCATTTTATCGCTGTACCTTGGGCTTAGAATTGGAGAAATCAGTGGACTAAAATGGTCGGATATTGATTTTAATAAAGAAGTTGTTTATATAAAACGAACAGTTTCACGAGTAAAAACATCTTTTGAAGCAGGAAATAAAACAAATATAATTATAAGTACTCCGAAGACCGAGCAATCTTCTAGAGTAGTACCATTGTCAAAAAAAATAGTATATTACTTGTTAAATAAGAAAGAATATAGCCAAAGCGACTATGTTGTGACTTGTAAAAATAACTTAGCGGAGCCCAGAGTGATTCGCTATCGCTTCAAAAGTGCTATTAAGAAAGCAGCGATTTCTGATACGCACTTCCACATTCTTCGCCATACTTTCGCAACGAGATGTATTGAGATGGGAACGGATATAACTAGTTTAAGTAAGTTGTTAGGACATACATCAGTTAAAATGACATTAGATATTTATACAGATTCGATGCTAGAAAGTCGAAAAGAAATTGTTCAAAGGTTAGACCAATTAATGCTGGATGAATTTGAAACTATATCAGTGAGCTAAGAATTATTTTTTTGACTAGTACCAACGCCATAACTTCAAAAGTTATGCGTTGGTACTTTTATATTACATTCATTCTATTAAAAAATTTTACGCCGTCATTGAACCGTCAACTACTATTTTTATGCTAGTAAAAACAATGCTTACAGGACTTTTTCTTCTTTGTACAACAATGAGGAAACTTTTTTGTCATGTAATGATCATCGTTTAATTGAGTATAGCATGATAAGAAAGTTAAAAAAAACATTATGATTATTATATTATTTTTGTAAGAAATGACATTATATAAAAATAAATATAAAAGAAAGGACAGTATATGTATAATATCGGCGTTGCTTCATTTTCAGGGGCACTTTCTAACGATTACTTAGATAAAATCAATGAAATTGGGCAGATAAAATTAATACACGAAGATAATATCCAGCAAGTCAACCAAGAAATAGACTGTGTCATTATTCCAGATAATAGCAGCGATGACAATACAATGAGTTTGACTTTGAAAAATATCATAGAAATTAAAGCTGTAACGAATAAATTAGTCTGGGTCTTAACAAATGAGATGAATAGCATTAAAAATATAGTTTTTTTGAAATTAGGTGTAGATGGTATTTTCCCTATAAATGATTTCCCAGAAGAATTTTTATTAGTAATAAAGAATGCATTACATCGTCAACAAAGTGATCGTCCTCATCCTAGCCAACAAGATATACACACAATTTGGGAACAAGAAGATAATCAATTAGGTTCTCATAAAATTGAACTTTACCCTAGCAATTTAAGTGTGGCTATCAATGGACACAAAGAAGTAAGCCTAACGAGACTTGAGTATCGGGCTTTTGAAATTTTATACAAAAAAAGAAATAAAGCCGTAACATATAAGGAAATCTATGAGTTTGTCTGGAAGTCAGAATTAGATAAAAAGCAATATCGCGTTGCCAACATCATCTTTCATTTGAGAAAAAAAATAGAAGCGAGCTCAGAGGATGCTAACATCATAAAAACAGTTCGTTCAGTAGGTTACCGTCTCAGTTAGTAGTCATTATAAGAAAAAAATTGTGTGAATAACACGATAAAGAAGCATTTCTTGCTCACGTTTAGGACCGTGAGCAAGAAATCTAGGTTTAGAAAGGAGTTGAAAAAATGAAAATAGGGAAGAAAGTATTCACTTTCGGTGCAATTGGAATATTACTGGTATTTGGCAGTCTCTTTTTTATGAATCAGTCTTCAATAAAAGCTTCTGAAACACCAACTAGTAACATTCGTTTGGAACAAACAGAAAAACAAATTCAAGAATCTTTAGATAATGAAGTATATTTTTCCTTAAACGTAAAATCTACAAAAAAAGATCAATTGATTTTACTAGAATACTCGGATGAAGTTACTTTTGATAAAGAGAAAATTCTTGAGATGAACAAAGAAAAAATCTCCCTTGTTCAAATCGATGATGAGAAAAATCAGCTAGAATTAACTCTTAACCAAGAGTCAAAACAAGCCGTGCTATACTTTCAAGCAATGACTAGTCCAAACGTTAAACAGGTCATTCAAGCCTCATCAGAACAAGAGCGCTCAAATGAATTAATCATAGGAAAAGAAGACATAAAATCTGTTGAATCCTCCTCAGTCCGGCCAGATGAAAACTTGCAAGCTCGTGCCAGTCTAGCAACACCTTATGCAGAGGAATGGACGGAGATATTCACGGCGGAAGAAGCTTCAATAATAGCGGGTGAAGGAAAAGAGTTACGCTATGGCTTTGGCCCAACAGACGCAATCGGCAAGACAAGTATTTCTGGTAATAAACAAAAGCAATTTGCTATTCCTAATGTAACATTTATGGATAACGATAAACGAGTTCAGCATATTTACCATACTCAAAATCCTATGAGTAAACCAGAAGATGCAGGACAATCATTATGGACAAGTTACGGTTTGATTTATGCTTTCGGTAGTAATACAAGTCCTAGCATATTTAATACAGGGAGCCATGTTACTAGTGAAGGTTATAAATACTACAAACGTATCTTACCAAATGACATGACCGTGTATAAACTAGTTTATAACACAGAATTTAGCACCAAAAAATTACGGGTAGAAATTTTAATGACTGGTAAGACAACGGGGACTGTAAATGTTGAATACACGGTGACAAATATCGGCACAGAACGTGAAGCCAATTTCATTGTTGGTTCGATGATTGATACTGAGTTGAATAAGAATGATAAAGTGCCAATTTATGCGATTGGAGATAATAAAGGTGTGTATATCCAAGATGCTGGAGAAAATGGCTACAAACTTCAGTACTTATTTTCAGGTGGACCAGATTACGTACAAAACTGGACCGGAAAACACTGGATTCAAGGGACAAATACACAGCCTAGAGATTACTTCTTAAGTCAGTTTTTTAATTATGATGATTCAGGTTTTACAACCTTAGATTCACATGGTTATGAAGCAGAAAATTATCCAGCAGATCAGTTGGTTTATGTAACGTCTGATATTAGAAAGATGGATACTGCCATCTTTATGAAAAATCAACCAACATCACTTGGAATCGATGAAAGCACCAAAATGACTTACGATGTAACTATCGGTCTTCCTGGAAATCCACCAGAAGTTTTTATCGATCAAGCTGATCAAGAGCTGATCCAAGGAAATGATTTTGAGGTTACAGGACAATGGCGGGATTCCGAGAGTCCTCTTGTAGATCTATATTACACGCTTAACGATGGGACAGCAGTAAAATTTGGAGATAAAGTTCCCAATGATATGACTAATCCTGGTAAAAAAATCAATTGGTCGTTCACGTTACCAAAATCTGCTTTGAGCCTTGGTAAACAAGTAATCAAAGTTTATGCCGTAGATAGTGAGGGACATACTTCAGAAGAGAAAGTTCTAAACTTGACAATCAAAGCAGGGGAAGCTGATTTAACTGTTCATTTTATTGATGAAGAAAACAATGTGATTCATCCAAAAATTGTCCTAACGAGAAAAGTTGGTAGTAAAGTTGATTTGACAAAAGAAGCAGATGTGCTGAAAGCCGTGAATGATCAACTAGAAAAAAAATATGAGATTCTTAGCTCACCAGTACCAGAGAATGCAATTGAGATTGTTGAAGGCGGTCGAGAGGTGACGTATCAATTAAAGGGCGAATTGTATTAGTTTCCGCCCCCACTGAAATTGATTTTGGAACGCAAATCGTTAAGGCTGAGGAAAGTGTTATAGAAGAACCTGTTCGAATTGATGGTGCCTTAGTCATTCAAGATAGTAGAGCGACAAAAAAACCTTGGAAGCTACAAGCACGTATGAAACAAGAATTGACAAATAGTAATCAAGAAATTGTAACGAATGCTGTTCGCTATATATACAGCGGCAATGAAGTTACATTGAATGCTGGAATGCAAGATGTTGCTGTAGGTACAAATAAGGATGGAGCACCTAATAAAGTGAGTGACAAGTGGTCTGCTTCAGGAGATGGCTTCAAATTAAAAACAGAAGTTGGTGCTGTCAAAGAATCTGGTATCTATGTAGGAATTATAGAATGGGAATTACTTGAAGGACCATAAAAGGAGAGGGAAGAATATGAATAGAAAAAAAATACGACTCAGCATTCTGACCATCTCTATTTTAGGTCTCATGATTTTTTGGAAGCCGGTGGTGATTTATGCCGCTGATGGTGGTCAAGTTGGCCATGAAGCGGTGATTGAATTTTATCTAGAGGATGAAAAAAAAGAACCACCGACAAGTACTTCAGATTCATTAAGTGATTTAAAAATTTCTGAAGAACCAAAACAAAGTAAGCCGATCGGGCGATTTCCACAAACTGGAGAAATCGTAAAAAAATCACTGATGCTTAGTGGCATAGTGCTTGCTTTATCAGCGCTTTATGTCTATGTGAAAAAGCACAAAAAAGAACACGAAGGAGAGACCAAACCTTGAAAAAGATAATGACATTCACTTTTTGTTTCTCCGTCCTTCTTTTGCTCACTCCTAAGACTAATGTTCAGGCTCAGTCTGCTACAAATGAAGGAACGATTGGTTTTGATGCAGCGCTAATCCCGCCGCAAGTCGTGGATCCAGAAAAACCAGTGAAGCCAGTTGATCCAGGTCCTAGCCCATCTACAGAAGGATTCTTGCGAATTGATTTTGTACCTAGATTAGACTTTGGACGAAATCGATTATCTAAAGAAGATCAATTTTATCAGGCTAGAGCACAATTGTTTCATGACGATACAGGAGCAAGAGGCAATTTTGTTCAAGTGACAGATAGCCGTTCTACCGGAGCAGGCTGGACGTTACAAGTTCGTCAAGAAACAAACTTCATGATCCCAAACAACGAAGCATCGGAACTAAAAGGCTCGTATATTTCTTTGGATAAATCGTGGACAAACTCTTCGATGGATAAAAAATACGCGCCATCATTAGTTAATGATGTGATCAAAATCGATAAAATGCAAACAACTTATGATTTAGCTAAAGCTGATAAAGGAAAGGGTCAAGGCATTTGGAGTGTAGAATTTGGTGCTTCTGCTGAAAATGAGAATGATTTAGATTCAACACTCACACCACTTGTTGATGAAACAGGTCAACAAGTTCTTGATCCTAGCTTTGAAAATAAGCAAATATATGAAAACAATGCAGTAACATTTTTTGTTCCAGGCTCACCTGATCGAAAACCTGGAAAATACCAAACGGTGCTGACTTGGATATTATCCGAGTTACCATAAATATTAAAAGATAAATAGGGGGAAACACAAATGAAAAAAAGAACACTATGTTCTATCGCGTTATTAGCTGCACTAGGTGCTAATGTATTACTACCAGCTGCTGCGAGTGCGGACAATGGAAAAGCAACTCAAGCAAATGGACAAGGAACAATCGATTATGTAGAAGATTCTGGTAAAAATACAGATAAGGATCCAGAAAAACCTACAGATCCAGTAACACCACCATACACACCTAATCCAGATGATGGACCATTGAAAATCGATGGTGTTTCAGACATGAACTTCAAACAACAAAGTGCTGTCTTAACTGACGAAAACTATTTTGCTGAGCAAGTAGAAATTGATAAAAATGGAACAAAAGAAAAACGTGGTGTTTATTTACAATTAACAGATAAACGTATTGATAGCCGTGGAAAATGGGCTTTAAGAGCATCAATGACTCAACAATTTAAAGCTGCGTCTGGAAATGTGTTAAATAATGCTACAATTAGCTTTAAAAATCCAATCGTTGAAACAGAAACAGATGCAGCAGTTAGTCCTCATGCAGTTTTAGCATCAACTGGTTCAGTATTTGAATTATTAGAAACTGGCAATGTCGTTGACGTTTTAGAAACGAAAGATGCTAAAGACGGTTTTGGTACGTATACTGTCGCTTTTGGTAATACAGTTGAATATAATACTAATACTGGAAAAGGAACAGCTGAAGATTCAACAGGTGTACCAAATGCAACCAATAAAAACAAAATTGAAAATGGTTCAGTATCATTATTCGTTCCAGGTAAAACTGTGAAAACCAAAGAAGCACATACTGCAACAGTTTTGTGGGAAATTGCAGAAGTACTTTAAAATTAAGATTTAAATAAATAAACCGAGAATGTTTTAGATGACAAGCTCACTAATTATTACGAATTTTAGTAATTGGGAGCTTGTCTTTAAATGAGAGGATTTGTTTTACGTTTATGAAAAAATTTTTTCAGCAGTTAACTATTACCTTCTTTTTAATCATTGCTATTTCCTTTGTTCATACTCAAATAAGTGAGGCTTCCTCAGATCCTTCAGGAGCAGTTGGCTTTTTATATAAAAGCAACCATCCGGAAAATCAAATCGACGAGTCTGGTTATTTTAATTTGAAAATGACACCCGGACAAAAGCAGAAAGTATCAATCACATTATCAAACCTTAGTAAAGAAGAAGTCACTGTCAATGTAGGATTGAATGGTGCTAGAACCAACTCTAATGGGGTTTTAGAATATGGAAAAACAAAACTTGATAAAGATACTTCAATGAAATTTGATTTTACTGATATTGTAAAAGCGCCTAAAACAGTCACACTTCCTCCAGAATCAGATAAGGATCTAGAGTTAGAGATCAATATGCCGGAAACAAGTTATGACGGTATTATTTTAGGGGGAATCCAGCTTCAAAAGGCGACAAAGGAAAACGAAAAGAAAGAAAATACAGGAACAACAATTATTAACGAATACGCCTATACGATTGCAATGTTGCTTAGAGAAAACGATACAAACGTTGAACCTAAAATGGGCTATCTTAAAACATATGGAACACAGCCTAATGGACGGAATACAATAGTTGTAGATTTAGCCAATCAAGCAGCTAATTTATTGGAAGACTTGACTGTGGAAGTTCAAATCATGCCTGAGAAAAACGATGAAGTACTGTATGAATCGAAAAAAACAAAAATGAGAATGGCTCCAAACTCGGTTTTAAACTATCCAGTCAGCATGGAAGGTCAAGCGATGGTTCCAGGGAAATATCGGGCGCATGTTAAAGCTGCTTCAGCAGATAAAAACTGGGAATGGACCGAAACGTTTGAAATTACCAAAGAAGAAGCAGATAAGTTTAACCGTGAAGATATTGGTCTCGATCAAGAGCGCGGAATTGATTTCAAATTAGTCGGTATGATCATAGGAGGCGTCATAGGCCTTATCTTGATTATTTTCTTAGTCATTCGCTTTGCCGCAAATAAAAAGACCAAGAAAAAGAAACGCCCCTCTAAAAAAAGATAGGACGGAAAGTTGGAAGAGATAAAATGACATTATTGGATTGGATTGCGGTCATAAGTTTAGCAATAGCAATTATCTTTCTTCTCTTTATTCTCTTGTTCTTAGTGGGGATCATAAAAACTGGAAAAGAACAAAAAAAAATTCTGTTGATTCGAACTAAAAATAAACGTAAGAGAAAGGTAATTGCTAGAAAAAAGCGACAACTACAGAAGAAAAAGAAAAAAAGCATCGTTGCAAGCTTTTTATGTTTGATTGTCATGTTTATAGGCATTGCTACTTCTATGTATGCAGTTTATTATCAATCAACGAATCTAGGTGAGGAAGATAAAAAAGCAATTGTTTCAGGATATTACAATCTTCGAGATATTGAGGATCAATTGCAATTGGCTGAATCAGGTGAAGGAGAACGGGCAGAGCAAAACCTAAAGAATCTTTCTTTACGGCTAGCAGCATTTGCTTTGAATAGAGCAGACTATCGTATTAATGGTGATGGACAGATACGTATCAATCGCTATTATTCTTCGATGAAGGAGCTGGGAATCAATCTGTCTTCACAAGAAAAAGGCTTTTATAATGATCCGTCTTTACTAGAATCTTTTAAAGGAGATATTGAAAGAGTGAAGAAAAATGAGCAGGCTGTGATCGAGCAATTTAAAATAAACGAAAAATCATTGGCAGAAAAAAAATAACGGAGTTAAATGTTTATGGCAAACACAGGGCATTCATCAAATAACAAAACTAAGTTACAAACGCCTTCAAATAAAAGAGCTCGGAAAAAGCGCCTAAAGAACAAACATAAGACTCCAGTTATACAAAAGCAACATGAAGCAACTAAAAGGAAAAAACGGTCAAATCAAAGACCCAATAAAAAGAGAAATTCGATTTATTTAAAACGAAAAAGACAGCAAAAGTTTGTTCGATTTAGTCTTGAAATCAGTAGTTCAATCTTGATTGCGTGTATTTTTATCTGGGTGCTTTCCTTATTTTTATTTACCTTTTCAAAAGTTGATGGTTATAGCATGCTGCCAACACTTTCTGAAAATGATTTTGTGTACATCAATCGTCGAGCGAGAATCAAACGCTTTAGCATAGCTTATTTTAAGACACCTGATCAACACGGAAAAGCAATGCGTCGCATCATCGGATTACCTGGTGAAACTGTGGAGTACAAGGGCGATAAGTTGTTTGTGAACAATGAAGAAGTAATGGAGTCGTTTATTGACAATCAAGAAGTAAAAAAAATGCAAAGTATGGATACTTTTTTTACAGAAGATTTTGATACAAAAACGATCAAAAATGGTCAGCTAATAATTCCCAAAGATTCATACTTAGTATTGGGGGACAATAGACCCTATTCTACCGACAGTCGATATTATGGTTTCGTTCCGAAAGAAAATATTATCGGCGTTGTCAAAGTGAGAATTTTACCCATACACAAGATAGAAAATTTAAATCGATAATTAGCTGATACAAGCTATTTTAGATTGTGCAAAAAACATAGGAAGTATAAAGAAATCAGAGTTTAGTACATATGTTGGCCTATTTTTATCATAAGAAATAGCCACATATTTATGAAAGAATAAAAGAATCAGCTGCTAATGAAGAGTGATTCATATCTCTTTCAAATGTATTTGATAATTTTGGTTTTTTTAAAGGGTCACTTAACAATATATTACGAGGAGATGTTATAAATGAAAAAGAAATTATTAGTTATGTTTTCACTAGCAATGGGACTATTCATTCTGTTAGGGTTCGGAGGACAACAAGCCGAAGCAACAACTGCAAAAAACACTTATTTTGAAAATCAAACAGAGGTAACCAATGCAAAATCAACTAACCCTAAATTAATTTTAAAGGGGGAAGTTACAGTTACTACTGAATCTGAAGCTACAACTAAGTATGCAAAAATTTATACAGTTTATAACAACAGAAAATTTTATGATAGCTGTGCAAAATTAGTTTCTACAACACCAGAATATGATTCTAAAGGTCTTGAAACAGGAAGATATTTCCATGTTTACAAATTCTGTGGCTGTAAAGTAAAATAAATAATTAAGTAAATTGAGTGACTTCTTTAAAAACTATTATTATATACAATGCCAAACAAAAAGAGTTTATTTTTTGTTTGGCATTTTTGTTCTTCAAATGATAATGAGAACGCTTTTGAAAGGAGTTTTAAAACATTTTTATATAATATAGAGAAAAATATCGATAGCATACCAGATAAAACAAAAAAATATTAAATAGTAGTGTATATTTATAATGATATAAGGTATATTAAATTTACACTATTTATTTTAATTATTTGGTTTGGAATAATTGAGTGTATGATTTGTTTGTTGAAAAGGGGTATAGAAATGACTAGAAAAGGTGAAAATATTTATAAACGGAAAGATGGTAGGTGGGAAGGCCGCTATATAAAAAAAAGAGATAGTAAAGGCAGAATTATTTATGGCTATACTTATGGAAAACGCTATATAGAAGTAAAGTCAAAATTAATATTATTGAAAGCGCAACATTTTGAGTTAGATACTATCAAGACTTTTAATGGCGATTTACAAGAGTGGAGTGTTTATTGGTTACATCACTATAAAAAATCTACTATAAAGCAGTCTACATTTTTTAATTATAAATGGTTGATAAACAAATACATTCTTCCTTATATAGGTGAAAAAAGGATAAGTGATCTGAAAAATGAAGAAGTTAGAAGCTATATTGAAACGATAGAAGGACTGGGATTATCACATGGAACAACGAATAATATTTTTATTTTACTTAAAAAAATTTTAGAAGAAGCAGAAAATCAAAACATAATTTCTTCTAATCCTTGTCGAAACATTAAGTTGTCCAGAAAAAAATATAGGAATAAAGTACCAGTTGCTCTGACGGTGAATGAGCAAAAGCAATTAGAATATTTTGCATTCAAAGAAAAAGGGTGCTCCGCAATTATTTTGGCCTTGTACTCAGGTCTTCGGATTGGTGAGATTAGTGGACTTAAATGGTCAGATATTGATTTTGAGAATGGAACTATTTACGTTAATCGTACGATTTTCAGAGTAAATAGTCATAGCGAAGGTCGCAAGACGGAAGTACTGGTTGGAATTCCTAAAACAGATCAATCCTCTAGAGTTGTTCCATTAGCTGGAAACTTAAAAAACTACTTGCTTGCAAAAAAAGCACTATCAGCTTCGAGTTATGTTGTATCATGTAAAAATAAAATGACTGAACCCAGAGTGATCAGATACCGATTTAAAAAAGTTGTAGAAGCCTCAGGAATTAGAAACATCCACTTTCATTCTTTGCGCCATACATTTGCGACTCGATGTTTAGAAGAACGTGTAGATATATCCAGTTTGAGTAAGCTTTTGGGTCACACTTCAGCAAAAATGACTTTAGATACGTATGCAGATTCGGTACTTGAAAGTCGACAAAAAGCGATCTTTAAAATAGACAAATTAATGACTTATCAATTGGATTAAGACTGTTTATTGAGTTAAAAGAGGTATGAGATGTGAAAATATTTTTAGTTTTTATCAAATAAACAATGAATATGTAGTATTAGTGCCTAGTGAATGAGTCAGTTTCTTTTACTCAGGCACTTTTTTTTGCTGAAATCTCACTTAGAAAATATTTTCGTTATATTTGAATAATTAAGAAAATACTTGAAAATATTACCGAAATCGTTTTCTTTTCAAGAAATGCGGAGTATATTTATAAAGAAGAGAGATGGAGGGAAAAGTTTAGATGAAGAAGATACATGTAGTGGCTCATACTCATTGGGATCGTGAGTGGTACTTTAGTGACAATGAAGCATTTATCCAATTTTCTTATCATATGGACGAAGTGATTTATGCTTTAGAAAACAACGAACTGGATTATTACTATTTGGATGGACAATTGAGTATTTTAGATGATTACTTAAAAGTGTATCCAGAAAAAGAAGCAAAAATCAGAGAACTTGTTGAATCAAACAAGTTATTTATTGGTCCTTGGTATACGCAAATGGATGAATTTGTTGTTGCGGGAGAGTCAGTCGTTAAAAACTTACAAATCGGGATCAATATGTCCACACATTTAGGGGGTCATACTTCATTAGGTTATTTACCAGACTCGTTTGGTCAAGGAAAAGACATGCCCAAAATTTATAATGGTTTTGGGATCGAAGATGCTGTATTTTGGCGAGGTATGCCAAACGAAGTGACAAAGAGCCGTGAATTTTATTGGGTAGCCGAAGACGGGTCGAAAGTTTTAACGATCAATATACGTAATGGCTACTATGCTGGAGTAGCGTTGGTTGAAGGGGAAGATTATCAGAAAAAGGCCATGTTAGATCTTGTGTCTCAGGACAATGCTACAGATATCGTTACTTTACCAGTTGGGGGAGATCAGCGAGCTGTTGATCGAAATTTGAAAGAAATTATTCAACAAGTGAATGAGCAATATGGCACTGAATATCAGATTGAAGAAAGCAATTATCCACATATTTTTAATTTATTAAGAAAAACAGCTGCAGATTTACCTACGGTTCAAGGCGAATTTATGAGTGGTAGCGTTTCAAAAATTCATCGTTCGATTTATTCATCAAGGTACGACCTAAAAAAACTGAACGATACGATCGAAAATCGTTTGATTTTCCAGCTAGAACCATTGATGCTGATGGCTGATGATTTAGGGATCCCATTTAAACGAGAGCTTTTGGATTATATTTGGAAACTATTGTTAAAAAATCATGCCCACGATAGCATCGGCGGATGTAATACTGATAAGACGAATGAAATGATCTTAGCCCGATATAAAGAGGCCGATCAACTATCTTATTCTACGATTGATTATTTAGTAAGGAAAATTTCGGAGTCAATAGAAGGAATTCAAGAGAATGACTTAGTGTTATTTAATACACTACCGTATACGAGAACAGATACTCAGATAGTGGAAGTCAGCACCAAACTTGAAAAAGTCAAGCTATTTGACGAAAATCACAAAGCATTAGAGATGCAAATTTTGTCGACAGAAAGAGTATACGCTGGTGAAGTCAGAAGATCAGAAGAAGATTATGACGAATCGAAATACTACTACATTCATAAGATAAGTTTAACCAAAGAAATTCCTCCACTTTCTTATGTGATCGTTACTGTAGAAGAACAAATTGAAACAAATGAAAATGTAGAAACTGCTGATCTTAAAAAGACCATGATCGAAAATGAGAACTATAAAATTATTTTTTCAAATGGAAATTTCTCTATTACGACAAAAGAGCAAAGGAAAACTTACGAAAATTGTCTATTTATTGAAGAATCAGGCGATGAAGGAGATACATATGATTATTCTCCGGCTTACCATGATCAAGTCCATCAGTTATTATTTGATACGTCAGATGTTGCCATTCAAAGTGGACCTTTACTTTCTGAAATGATAGTAAAAGGAAAATGGCATGTTCCAAAAGATTTAGAGGCCAGAAAAGCACACAAGACAAATGCTGTTATTGATTATACTTTTACATTGTCATTAAAGAATGATTCTAAGCGAATTGATATGAAACTGAAAATCAATAATCAAGCGATGGATCATCGTATGCGCCTAGTTGTAAAAACGCCAGTTGAAACCAAAGTCAGCTATGCAGATACTTTGTTCGGGATCGTAGAAAGAGAAAATCAAGATCCTCATATTCATGATTGGAGAGAGTTAGGCTGGAAAGAAGAACCTACAGAAATTTATCCAATGATCCATTATTCAAACATTCATGATTTAGAAACTAGCTGGACCGTGATGAGTAAAGGAATCAAGGAGTATCAAGTGATCGACAGCGATTTGTATCTGACCTTGTTTAGAGGGATAGGATTTTTAGGGAGACCAGAATTGTTGAGAAGACCTGGAGATGCTTCTGGCAACCAATATCGTTATATTCCAACACCAGATAGCCAATTATTAGGTACTTTGGAGATGGAACTGTCATTATTGATCGCGGATGTTTTTGATCCAGTAATGAGTCAAAAAGAGTATCAAGCTTACTCAGTTACATGCCCGTATTATCAAATTCAAACATTGAATCGTTTTACGAATCCTATTCAATATTTCCAAAGCAATAAAGTAGACCAGTTACAGGCTCTAAAAGAATGTATAAATTTAACTGACTCAAATTTAGTCTTTAGTGCATTAGAGTTAAGTCGTGACGAGCAGTGGATCAATCTTCGTTTATACAATCCCTCTCTAATTGAGACGGTCATAGATGAAAAAATCACTTTACCAACTGAAAGTACTGTTCGTTTTGTCGATTTAAATGGCGACACACTTGAATCTTTAGGAAAAGTAAAAGAAATTTTATTAGGCGAGTTCAAACCAGGACAAATTAAATCAGTTTCAATAGAAAGAGAACACGGGAAGGTTGAGATAAAATGAAAATAAATATCGAAAAAATTCAAGATCCATTGCTAAAAATTGCCAATAAAGTGGATAACAACAGTGTTTTACAAGCAATTAAAAATGCCTTTATCAGCAGTATTCCCTTTACGGTCGTGGGGTCTTTTTCCAATCTAATCAAAATGCAGATCGATGCCTTTTTTGGTGAGACGGCGATCGGTCAAACCGCATCAGCAATTTTTGGAAATGTTTATTTAGGAACTTTGGGTATCGTAGCATTATTGATTGTATTTTCTACTGCTTATAATTATGCTAAAGAATTGATGAAAAAACACCCTGAGGCAAATATCAATCCACTATTAGCAACCTTATTAGCTTTTGCGGCATATTTTGTTATGGTGCCTAATAATGTGAATTTTGCTGATAGTTCTGCGGAAGTAGTTCAAGGTTATGCAAACAATTTCTTTAGTTATGAAGGAATGTTCACAGCGTTGATCGTTGGTTTACTTGCCGTATTTTTCTATTCAATCTTGGCGAAGCATAAAATTGCGATCAAATTGCCGGGAAATGTTCCGCCAAACGTATTTGATTCATTCTTTGCATTGATTCCAATTTCAATTGTTCTGCTTGCTTGTTCGATAATGAAAGTCGTGATCGAAGCGTTTGACTTTAATTCATTTATGGATCTGGTCAGTCAATTATTTGTTCAACCATTGACTTCTGTTGGAACAGGTTTACCAGCAATTATCGTCGTTATTTTATTAGAACAAATTTTATGGTTCTTAGGTCTACATGGATTTAATATTGTTTGGGGCGTTGTTTCTGCTTTATGGTTGCCGATTTTCTTAGAAAACGTGGCTAAATTTGCTGAAACTAAAAGCTTTGCTGATATTTCAGTTGCACCAAATACAATGACCAATGTGTATGCAATGATCGGAGGATCTGGTGCAACATTCGGCTTGATTTTAGCAATTTTGATTTTTACTCCTAAAACATATAGTGGTCGTGAGGTTGCAAAACTTTCATTTATTCCAGGTTTATTTGGGATCAATGAACCGATCATCTTTGGATTTCCGATTGTATTAAATCCATTAATGTTTATTCCGTTTGTCTTTGTGCCTGTCTTTAATGCAATTGTTGCCTATATTGTGACAAAAATCGGTTGGGTGGTTCCATTGGTTGTATTAAATTCAGGAAATGAACCGATATTTATCAGCACTTGGATTTTAGGAGCTTTCCACCTGAGCCCAGTGATATTGACAGCTGTTTTAGTCGTTTTAGACATTTTCATTTACGCGCCATTCGTACGTATGAATATGAAATTTGATGAAAGTCAGTTACTTAACGCACAAAACTAGTCTATCTATACTAACAAGAGACAAGCGTTGCTTAAAAGAACCTCGTCTCTTGTTTTATTGACGATAGAGGAAGGAGTTGTAAAATGGAAAGTTATATAGAGTTGATTATCCAGGCAAATGAAAAAAAATTTACTGATGTAGAGCGAGTGATTGCACAATATTTTTTAGCTGGAAATAAAGAGCTAGGGATTCAGGAATTGGCTAAAGAGCTGAGTGTTTCAAATTCTTCGATTACCCGCTTTTGTAAAAAAATTGGTTTAGCTAATTATAAAGAATTGATCTACCTTTATAAATATTCAAGTAAAGGAAACAAAAAACAAGCAGATTCTAGCATTAGTTATGTGAATTTGAACTATTCTTTATTGCTCAACGATATCATTGAAAAACTAGATAAAGATGAAGTTAAAAAAGCAGCATTGATGATCGATGGCGGCGTCTCATTCACTATTGGGGAACGGGGTACAATGCATTTTGTGGAGAAGATTTTCAGTTTAAATTTTCACGACTTGGAAAAATTGTGAATGTAATCAAGGATGAACATTCCATTGTGATGATGGCTCATGGGGTTCAACAGGGGGATCTTGTTGTTTTATCTTCGATCTCTGGCGATAACGAAGCCGTTCAGGAAGCGGTAAGAATCGTCTCTGAGAAAAACGCTAAAGTGATTGTGATTACTGCAAATGAAAAAAGCCCATATAAAGAGTTTGCCGAAGCCTTTTGTCTAACAAGTTCGATGGGTAAAAAAGATATGGGAGGAATATCTCCTCAGATTCCAGTTTTAACAGTAATCGATATATTGTATACAGAAATTCTGGCAATGTATCACGAAGATACAATAAGATCATGGATAAAATCAGAAGTAATTTTAAGAGGGAAATAAAAGGAGAGTATTCAATGACCGCAAACTATTCAAAAACAGTAATAGATCATTTAAAAAAACAAGTCGCAGAGCGCTCAAACAATCCTAGATGGAGTGAAGTCTTTTCAAATTGTTTTGATAATACACTGGAAACGACGGTTAAATCAACGGAGTATGAGGATACGTTTGTAATTACTGGCGATATTCCGGCAATGTGGTTACGGGATTCATCTGCTCAGATAAAACCTTATTTATCTGTAGCAAATGAAGATGTGGCTATCAAGCAACTTATCTGTGGTTTAGTTGCTCGTCAAATAAAATGTATCTTGATCGATCCCTACGCAAATGCTTTTAATGAATCTGAAAATGGCGCTTGTTATCACCATGATATCACAGAGATGAACGGCTGGATCTGGGAGCGGAAATACGAAGTCGATTCTTTATGTTATCCAATCGAATTAGCTTATTTATTATGGAAAAAAACAGGTGAGACAAAACATTTTACCGAGGCTTTTAAACAAGCGGCAGAAAAGATCATCGAAGTTTTTGAAACAGAACAGCATCATGAAAATTCGTCCTATCGATTTGAACGTTTTGGTGAACGAGCTGAAGATACACTTTCTAACGGTGGACTAGGTGAGCCTTGCAGTTATACTGGGATGACTTGGTCTGGTTTTCGACCGAGTGACGACAGTTGTACATATAATTATTTAGTTCCAGCTAATATGTTTGCCGTCGTTATATTAGGGTATCTGGAAGAAATAGCTAAAGTGATCTATGAAGATGACTTATTAGCAGAAAAGGCTAAGCATCTGAAAAATACAATTGATGAGGGGATAGCTGAATGGGGTATTGTTGAACATCTTGGAAAAAAAGTTTATGCTTATGAAGTTGATGGACTTGGTAATTATCTTTTGATGGATGATGCGAATGTACCTAGCCTGCTTGCTGCTCCTTACTTAGGCTATTGTTCCATGGAAGATACTGTCTATCAAAACACGCGGGCACTGATTTTATCTGATGATAATCCTTACTATTATGAAGGAACTAAATTAAAAGGAATCGGGAGCGAACATACACCAAAAGACTATGTTTGGCCGATTGCCTTATCGATTCAAGGATTAACAACAAATGATCAATCAGAAAAAGAAGCTCTTTTAAACACATTGGTTCAAACAGACGCAGGGACGAATCATATGCATGAAGGGGTCAACGTCAATGATCCGATGCAGTACACTCGCGAATGGTTTTCATGGGCGAATATGATGTTTTGTGAGTTGCTTTTAGATTACTTAAAACTGAACAAATAGGAGAATAGCAAATGAAAAAATTTCCAGAACATTTTTTATGGGGAGCAGCAACATCGGCGCCTCAATCAGAAGGTCATGGTTCGTTGAATGGAAAGTCACCTTCTACATGGGATAAATGGTATGAAATAAATCCAGAGAAATTCCAAAAAAATCAAGGGCCTGAGCACACCTCAAATATGTATGAAACATACATTGAGGATGCCAAAAGAATGAATGATATCCATATGAATTCCTTTAGAACATCTATTGCTTGGACGCGTTTGTTGCCGGATGGTAAAACAATCAATCCGGAAGCGGTCACTTTTTATCGTAACTATTTTCAAGAACTACATTCAAATGGCGTCAAACCGATCATTAATTTGTTTCATTTTGATATGCCTTGGTGGTTGATGGAAAAAGGTGGTTGGGAGTCACGAGAATCAGTGGATGCATTTGCTTTTTATGCTGCGACTTGTTTTGAGTTGTTTGGGGACTTAGTTGAGTCTTGGACAACTTTTAATGAGCCAATGGTTCATGTAGAATGCGGCTATTTATACGGGTATCATTATCCTGCTATTCATGATTTGAAAAAGGCAGTTCAGGTAGCTTTTCATACCGTGATGGCACATACGATGGCTGTGAAAGCATTTAAAGAGGGCAAATACTCTGGGGAAATCGGAATTATTTTAAATGTGTCTCCATGCTATCCAAAAAGTCATTCTGCAGCAGATTTGCGTGCGGCAGAACTTGCTGATTTATTAAATACAAAGAGCTTTTTAGACCCAGCTGTTTTAGGTACATTCCCTGAAAAATTGATCGATTGTCTAGCGGATAATCAGTTATTACCTATAGTCGCAGAGCAAGACTTACACTTGATACAAATGAATACAGTCGATTTTATTGGAATGAATTATTATCAGCCTCGTCGTGTTCAGGCACCATCTAAGGTCAATCATCCAGCTGTTTCTCCAGCTGATTTTTATGAGCATTACGATTGGCCAGACAAAAAATCAATCCATATCGAGGCTGGGAAATTTATCCAGAAGCCTTGTATGATGTTGCAATGATGATCAAAAATGAGTACAACAATATTCCTTGGTACGTTTCTGAAAACGGAATGGGTGTTGCAGATGAAGATCGATTTATGGATCAAACTGGAATGATCCAAGACGATTATCGCATCGAATTCATGATCGAACATTTAGAACAACTTCATAAAGGAATTGAAGCTGGCAGTAATTGTTTTGGTTACCATACGTGGACCTTTGTTGATTGCTGGTCTTGGTTAAATGGCTATAAAAATCGTTACGGCTTTTATCGCTTAGATTTAGAAAACGATCAACGAACGTTAAAGAAAAGTGGTATCTGGTTCAAAGACTTGATCGATCGTAATGGTTTGTTATAAAGCCATAATCGAAGGAATAAAGACAAGTTTTACGTAGTGTTACCCAACTAAAAAGCGCAGACCGAAACGAGTGATTCATTTTGGTCTGCGCTTTAAATTTGATTAGACGACAAAGCTAAAACGTTTTCCTTAAACAGGTTTTACTGTAATCTTTTTGATGGTATACTATGGAAAAGAAGATTACTTTGTAAGTGAAATGGAGCCATCAGGATGAATAATAGAGAGCAGCAAAGAAAATTTTCTGAACGATCTACTATCAATAATAGTACATTTGATGTGATGAATACAAACCAAACCCGCTACTCTAATGGTCAAGGAAAAGAAGTACTGCCAACTGATCGAGAAGAATCAAGAATTTCCAGCTATTACCTTTCAACAGGAGCCATTTATGTTTCAGGAGTGCTATTTGGAATCGGGCTATTTTGGTTGATCACTCTTCTGGGAGAAGAATATATATCATCCGCATTTTATGCTAGTACTGCATTTTTAGTATATACATTGCTCTTTTGTGTGATCATGAGCTATTCATGGATTTTCATTGGGCTAAAACTTGCTAAAAGAGATAGGAGAAAATGAATATGGAAAAAATGGTGAGGAAACGAAGTAACGACTTGATACAGTTAGCGTCCTGATAGAGGCTGTATTGAGTTAAGAATTTCTATCAGAATCGAGCATAACTGTATCGAACTTACACGAAGAAACAATAAATTGTAAGGGAGTTTTCGTTATGAACGAGAAAGAGTTAAAAAGAGCTTGGCAAATGATTGAACAAATTGAATTTAAGGGCTGGGATTTTTCATATATGGAAAATAGATGGCGACAAGAGAAGCTACCTTGGAGTTATTCAATGCTTGTGCACAATTATTTATCCAAGGAGATGGAGCTCTTAGATATGGGAACTGGCGGGGGAGAATTACTTCTGACGTTTGAACATCCATATCCCAAAACCTCTGTAACAGAAGGGTGGGAGCCCAATTATCTTTTGCTAAAAGAAAGACTTCAACCATTGGGTGTGACGATTACCTTCGTCGATGAAAGTGATCAGTTAGCTTTTCAAAATGATTCTTTTGATATGGTATTAAATAGTCATGAGTCGTATAATCCAAGTGAAGTATCCAGAGTATTAAAGCCAGGTGGGATCTTTATTACCCAACAAGTGGGGGATCAAAACGGGCGACTACTTTCAGAAAGACTACTTATGACATCACTTCCTAAAGAAGCTGAGTGGTCGTTACAAGCAGCCAGAAAAGCATTGTTAGAAGAAAAATTCCAAATTCTTTTTGCGGAAGAATATTTTCCATATCAAGATTTTTATGATATGGAAGGATTGATTTATTATATGAGAAGAATTCCTTGGGAATATCCTAATTTTTGTGTGGAAACTTATTTTGAGCAATTGCTGCTGCTTCAAGATGAACTGTTAGATAAAGGATTTATTCATAATCAACAGCATCGATTCATTTTGGTTGGAAAGTTAGAAAAAGAGTATAATTAAAACGAGTGAAGCAAAAGACTGAGACCTAACTCAAAAAGTTAGGTCTCAGTCTTTTGTTATTTTAGTCTAAAACTCTTTTCTCAATACAATTATTTAACGACAAGAACATTACAAGGTGCGTATTGTACAACATAACTTGTTGTAGTGCCGAGCTGATTTGATTGAATCATCCCTTTACCAGTTGCTCCAACAATGATTAAATCAATCGACTGATTTGTCGGAACAATCGTTGAGATCATTTCTTTTGGATTGCCGATTTCTACTATCGGTATCACGTCATCTAACCCTTGCTCAGTAGCATAATAAATATTTTTTAATAATTCTTTTTCGATTGCTTCTTTTTCTTCAGCAAGCACTTTTGAATAAGCATAGGAACTATGGCTGATTGCATTTTCGTCAACAACAGATAATAAATATAAAGTGGCATTTTTTTCTTTTGCAATAGCGACACCATGTTGTAGAGCTAACTCAGCATTTTTTGATCCATCAATTGCAACTAAGATATTCGAATAGTTATTGATCATTTTAATCAGCACCTTTCTTTATCTATCTTCATTATAACATGTTCATCACAAGAGGTTAAATGAATTGATGAAACACTTGTTTGAAACAAATCTGATAATACAAAAAATGTGATTGAGATACGACTCAAAGAGTCATGCCTCAACCACATAGAATCTGTCTAATGATAGAAATAATAGTAGCTGTTCCATCATAAAACTGTTGTTTAGTTACTTATAAGCCAAGAAATGGTGCAGGGTTAACGAAACCACCCCATAAACTAGTCGAGATGCTAAAGTGGAGATGGACACCCGTAGAATTACCAGTGGTACCCATGCCGCCTAACATTTGTCCAGCGCTGACGCTTTGTCCGGCAGATACGCTTAAGCTACTCATGTGAAGATAATAGGAATAATAACCGTTATCATGTTTGATCACAACGTGATTCCCTGCCATTCCACTATAATTTGCGCTAACAACTTCACCAGAACGAGCAGCCATAATAGGCGTTCCACTTGCTCCACCAAAATCAATTCCATCATGGAAAGATCCTGAAATACCAGTAGGATCTTCACGACCACCAAATCCACTAGTAATCGTCATGCCTGAAACTGGTGCAGACCATCCACCAGAAGATGCTGGCGGCGTAGTAACTTGTTGCTCACTATTAGAACTGTCACTCGCAGTAGAATCATCAGTTAAATCAGGAGCAGCTGCTTGAGGCTGCTCTTGTTTTGCAGACTGAGTAGGAGCGGATGAAGCTTCTGCTTGTTTTGCCTTCGCTTGTTCTTTTGCTTGTTTTTCAGCGGCAGCTTGGGCTTGGGCTTCTTTTTTCTTTTCTTCAGCGATTGCTTTCAACTGTGCTTCTTTTATTTTTTCTGCTTCTTCTTTTTGTTTAACGAACTTGTCTTTTTCAGCTTTTTCAGTTGTAAGGCTAGCTGCTATTTCATTGATTTTAACATTTTGTTCTAATTTTGCTTCAGCCAAGGCAGCTTCTTTTTCTTCAAGTTCTTGGGTTTTCTTCTCAAGTGTACTTATTGTTTCCGTCAAAGAGACTTTCAACGTTTCAAGTTCTTTTTTATCGTCTTTTTGAGCCGTTAAAATATCATTATTTGCAGTAATCAATGTGTTGACAGCTAAAGCTTTTGAGAGTGCATCGGAAAGTGATTCAGCGCTTAGTATAACTGAAAGCATTGATTCTTGTTCATGATTTGTTTGGGTAGCTCTTGCTTGAGCTTGTAATTGATCGTTTCTTTTCTCAATCTTAGTTTCTAAATTAGAAATATCAGTGTTTAGCTTATTCATTTCTTTTTCATGTTTTTGTTTTTCCGAAAGGACCGTTTGGTATTCCGTTTCGATTGTTGTGATCTCATCTTCCAAGCTTGCTAAGTAGTCCTTAGCATCTTGTTCATTCTTTACGATATCTTCAATTTTTTTTGTTTGATTCTCTATTTTTTGGTCGATATCATCTGCTAATACGCTCATTGGTGCCATATTTACTAATAGAATAAATGAAAGTGTAATTAGTAGTTTTTTCTTCAAGTGACATTCCTCGCTTTGTATTTATCATTTTTTAGTCTATCACTTCTTTTAAAGTAATCACTGAGAGTTTGTAATAACACAAAACAAAGTATACCATAACGATCGAAAAATAATCAGATTTAACGAACAAATTAACAAAAAATGGTGATATTTAAAATCCAGCAATGAAGATATCATCTAACTGTAATATTTGATACTTACAATTAATAAGGAAGCATCTTTGTAATAGTCAAAACGATTACGCATTGTATTCAGAATAAAAGTCATCTAGTAAATTGATTAGTTGATCCTTTGTTTGGTCGTATTTTTTCAAAACATTTTTCTTAGCCAAAGGATTGCCTTTATCGTGTTTCTTGATAAGTTTAGCGTAATCAACCACTTTTGATGAGGGTCTTTTTCTATAAGCGATGTCATTTGTAATGATTTCTGATAGCATAGTAAAAACTTGAATGATCGATGGATAATTTTGCGTTGTTTCAGCCCGATTTAATAAATCAAGTACAAGATAAAAGATAGCTGCATTGATTTCCTTTTGATTGGAATCATGAAGTAATTTTTCGATCATTGGTAGAAAATCCGTTCTGTAACGATCATTTTGTTCAATTAGATACGTTGTAGAATCTTCTGAAATAAGTGAAACGGTTTGTTCTGAAAACTCTAACTGATAATTCATTTCAAATAGATCTGGAAACAATTCATTGGCAGCAAGTAAAATCTTCAAATCTTGAGAATAAGTGATCCTTTGTTTTTTCAATGCTTTAATCAGTTGCTTTAGTTGCGGTTCATCTAACTCCTGCTTTAATTCTGATTCAGATAACAATTGTTTGACATACGTTTCAAAATCGCCATAACGAATCCAATCTACAGTTGTATTACCGAAAAGTGCTAATCTTTCCAAGCGCTCTTGGTTGGGCAAATTATTGCCTTTTTCCCAATTATTTACTGTACTGGCACTGGAATTTCCAATTAATTTTGAGAAGCGAGCCATTGAATATTTATGTTGCTCTCTGATCTCTTTGATTCTTTTACCAGCCGCTTTTAAATCAATGTCCAAATTAATCCCTCCTAGGATAGTCTCTCTCCAACTATATCATTTTTTTAATGATTGGTGTACCGTTTTTTTTTCATTTTGTACTTGAATTTTGTTGTTTGAAATGATATAGTGTTTGTACCGAAAATTATTCATTTTGTTGTTTTGTTTTTAATTTGAAACGATAGAATAGATGTAAATACGTTGAACATGATTGTTTTAACTATTATTTTATCTACTGAGTGATACTCGGAAACATTGTGATTTATTTGTTATAGCTTTGGTATTTTTATACCGAAAAATATTCATTAAAGGGAGGCGCAAGCTAATATGAAAAAAATAACAAGGGTAGAGGAACAAAAAAATCAACACCTATATCAATTCTTAGAAAAACTCAACAATGAAATTCCCCACCAAGAAAATAAACAAAAAATGGAAGCATACTGCGTTCATCAATATAAATTATTGGTGAATATGTCTTTTAGCGCGAATATCTTATATAAAGGGCTAGAATATGCAAGCCACGTATATAATCATGTAGTGAAGATCGAATATACTCGCTTATGCAAAATAATCATCAAGCAAAATTTTGATAAAGCAATAACAGAAGAAATACTCAAAAAATTAAAGAAAGCACAAAATGAACTATTTTTACATGCTCCAATGACAAAAGAGTCAGAAGGAATCGATATATTTTATGGTTTTACTGGAGGAAACCGTAAGAAATACAAAGCGAATCGGAACGCAATAAAACAGATGTATGAAATAATCAAACGAGAGTCAGAAAAAAGCATGTATAGATATATCAAAGATTCATTTAATAGAAAGCGACGTAAAGTTAAAGAAAAAAGAGCATACGCACTTTGGCTATTAAAAAGTTATACCTGGCATTAAGCTTCCCTTATTGTTAAAATACGCAAAAAATCAGGATTTTTGTGAGAAAGAGACTTTATTTTTTGAAAAAGAGATGTTGTGTTATGCTTGATATGAAGAGCTTAGGTATCCTTAAAACGATACTGAAAGGTAAGCCTGTTATGCACATGAAACTTGAATAGAGAAAGAAGGAATTTAAGTGAATAACAATGAGGACAAGCATATGGATCACAAGGCTCATTCTATGAAAATGATGGATCATGATGGGATGACTAAACACGATCATAAAGAAATGGCTGGTATGGATCATTCCATGCATATGGGCAATTTTAAGAAAAAATTTTGGCTTTCTCTCATCCTGCAATACCGATTATTTTTCTTTCGCCGATGATGGGTGTGGACTTGCCTTTTCAATTCACATTTCCAGGTTCAGATTGGTTGGTCTTGATTTTAGCTTCGATCCTATTTTTTTATGGAGGAGAACCTTTTTTAAGTGGAGCTAAAATGGAATTGAAACAGAAAAGTCCGGCTATGATGACACTTATCGCAATGGGGATTTCAGTTTCCTATTTTTATAGTATTTATGCGTTTATCGTGAACCAAATGATGCCGAAAAATCATGTAATGGATTTTTTCTGGGAGTTAGCGACATTAATTGTTATTATGCTGCTAGGACATTGGATTGAAATGAATGCTATTTCAAATGCAAGTGATGCGTTACAAAAAATGGCCGAACTATTGCCTGATACAGTAAAAAGGGTGAATAAAGATGGCAGTGAAGAAGAAGTCTCCTTGCAGGAAGTTCAACCAAAAGATCACTTAGTTGTCCGAGCTGGAGATAAGATACCAGCTGACGGTATCATTACGAAAGGAACAACCTCAGTGGATGAATCCATGGTGACAGGTGAATCAAAAACGGTCACAAAAAATGAGCACGATAAAGTAATCGGTGGTGCTGTAAATGGAGCTGGAACAATTGAAATAATCGTTACTGGTACAGGTGAAACGGGCTATCTTTCAAAAGTGATGGCTATGGTCAAAAAAGCACAGACTGAAAAATCAAAATTGGAATCACTCTCTGATCGAGTGGCAAAATGGTTATTCTATATAGCATTGGGCGCTGGACTTTTAGCTTTTGTTGTTTGGTTGATCGTTGACCAAATTTGGGTACAGCATTTGAACGAATGGTGACAGTTTTCATCATAGCTTGTCCACATGCGCTAGGTTTGGCGATTCCTTTAGTGATCGCTCGATCTACTTCAATTGCAGCTAAGCATGGTTTACTTTTAAAAAATCGCAATGCGTTGGAACAAGCAAATGATATTCAATATGTTATGTTAGATAAAACTGGTACATTAACACAAGGCCGATTTACTGTTACAGGTGTAGAAATAATCAATAATCAGATCACGCAAAAAGAAGCATTGAAAGTGATTGGTGCTTTGGAAAATAACGCGAATCATCCTTTGGCGATTGGAATTATGAATTATTTAAAAGAACAAAAAATTTCACCTTACAAGGTGGAAAATCTTCAAAGTATTTCTGGTGTAGGACTTACTGGAACCGTTAATGGTCAAGCAATTAAAATTGTTAATGAAAAAGAAGTTAAGCGATTGAAACTTCCGCTTGATCATTTGTTGAAAGAACGATATCAGGAACAGGGAAATACTTTAAGTTACTTAATTATTGATGATCAATTGATGGCTATGATTGCATTAGGCGACATCATAAAACCAGAAGCAAAACAGTTCATAATAGATTTAAAAGCTCAGGGTATCACTCCTGTGATGTTGACAGGTGATAATAAAGTAGCGGCTGAATCAGTTGCCCACTACTTAGGCATTGAAGAATTTCACGGAGAGTTACTGCCGGAAGACAAAGAAAAAATAATCCAAACGTATACAAATGAAGGCAAAAAAGTTATGATGGTCGGTGATGGGATCAATGATGCACCAAGTCTAGTTAGAGCGACAATTGGCGTTGCAATTGGCGCAGGAACAGATGTAGCCATTGATTCTGCGGATGTCGTTTTAACAGATAGTGACCCAAAAGATATTCTGCGCTTTTTAGATTTAGCAAAACAAACTCGACGCAAAATGATTCAAAATCTTTGGTGGGGAGCGGGCTATAATATTATTGCTATCCCGCTTGCAGCTGGAATTCTTGCACCATGGGGAATCTTGTTAAACCCGGCTGTAGGAGCCATTTTAATGTCTTTAAGTACGATTATTGTCGCGGCTAATGCTATGACATTACGTATCCACAATTAAAAAAATGAAAAGTAATGGATAGTGCGTATATTTAATATGCATATTCATTACTTTTTTTTGTGAATCGGATAACATCAATATTTATTTTTTAGAGTGGAGGCTTAGGATGGAATATGAAGAAATGCTTGATTTTGAATCTCGCAAATTATTGAGGATTTTTAATCTACTTAGCGCAAACAATGAGTCCAGTTCATTAGAAGAACTTTCAGTTAAGCTTGGAATCAATTCAAAAACAATAGCAAGGACTTTAAAAAAAATAAAGAACTTAATTGATCATTACCAGTTAGATGAGCATTTAGAGATTTGTTGCCGATTAAAAAATCAGTCTATCTAAAAAGAACGAATGATTTATATGTGGCGATTTTTTTGGTCCGGTATTTAAATGACGTACCTGAGATTATTTTTTTAAAAGCAGTTATTGAAGAAAAAACAATTCAAACAAAACAGTTAGCCAAAAGGTTATTGATTAGTGAATCCAGCATGAGGCGACGAGTGAAAAAAATCAACGAGGTATTGAAAAAAATGGCTATTCGTTTAAAGTGGGGAACCTATGAATTGGTTGGAGAAGAAGAACAGATTCGAGCGTTGATTTTGCATTTTTATTGGTTTGCCTATCAAGGGATGGAAAATGATTTTTTAATGGAGGAAAAAGTAAGAAGTCAGCGTTTAACCAATCAACTGACTCATTTTTTTCAAATGAAAATCAATGATCTTCAAAAGGAATCACTATTTCGAATCGTTCAAATCGCAGCTTGGCGTTCTCGAAATGGAAGAAAAGTCTGGATCAAGAAAGAATGGAAGCAATATATTGAGAACAGCGTTATTTTCACACGATTTATAGCAGTTATGAAAGGGGAAAATAAGGTTGATAGCTGGGATTTTGATGAATTGACTTATCTTTATTTGATTGTTCAAGCGAATTTTTTACCTTATTTTGATCCAAGTGTGCAGACATTCATTATTCAAGAACATTATTCGAAGAAAACCACGAGCTATAGAAAAACACATCTAGCTACACAAAAATTTAAACAAGTATTTTGGGATAAAGAGTTTAATCAATCAAACGCAAGTATGCTCTCATTTTTAAGCTTTCACTTGTATTATGAATTAATTTCCGATTTTCCATTTGGGAGGAATCCGACAATTGTCGATTTGGAAAAAAAATATCCTTGTTTTATGAGAAAGATTGAAGAAGGAATCGGAGAACTAACTGAAGCACATACGAGCTATCAAAAGATACCTAAAGAAGCCTTATATTCACGATATTTTATCATTTTAAGTTCACTTATTTCACCACTGTACAATGAAAAAAGAGTATTGATTTGTTTGATGACTGATTTGTCACTTGAAAAAGAAAAGGAACTTGGGAAAAGAATCATTAACTTTTTCGAATATAAGTTCAATTTAATGGTGATCTATGCGAGAACATCGGGTTCCATTTCCTGTGCAGACATTATTTTGACAACGGTCATTTATCAAGCTTTAGAACAACAACATGCCCAACGTGTCTTATTTATAGACCCTATTTTTTCTGAAGAAGTATTTTTCAAAATTGAAAATTTAATCAAAAAAGTTAGAAAATGAAGCCCTTTCAACTAAATGTGTTAAAATGGATTAGTGTATAAATTATTAGGAGGTTTTTCTGTGAAAAAGATTCAATTTGGTACAAGTGAATTACAAGTAACATCAGTTATTCTTGGTTGTATGAGAATGAGCGGGGCTGAAAATCCAACAGAAATCATTGAAACAGCCTATGACCATGGCATTGATTTTTTTGATCATGCAGATATCTATGGTGGTGGAGAATGTGAAACAATTTTTGGTCAAGCACTGAAGGAATCATCTGTTAAAAGAGAAGATATCATTATTCAGACAAAATGTGGAATTCGTAAAGGGATGTTTGATTTTTCTAAAGAACACATTGTTTCCTCTGTAGAAGGCAGTTTAAAGCGCTTAGGAGTCGATTATGTGGATGCGTTATTACTTCATCGTCCAGATACACTTGTCGAGCCAGAAGAAGTAGCCGCCGCTTTTGATCAACTAGAAACACAAGGAAAAGTAAAATATTTCGGTGTCAGTAACCAAAAACCAATGCAAATCGATCTATTGAAAAAAACGGTGAAACAACCACTGCTTGCAAATCAATTACAGTTTGGTATCAAACATACAGGTATGATCGATCAAGGAATCCATGTGAACATGACAGATGAGGCGAGTGTTGATAGAGATGGCAGTATATTAGATTATTCTCGATTGAATGAGATGACGATACAAGCATGGTCACCTTATCAATATGGTTTCTTTGAAGGTGTATTTATCGGAAATAAAAAATTCTCAGAACTTAATGCAACGTTAGATAAAATCGCTAAAAATCATAACTGTACAGCCACTGGACTTGCTACTGCATGGATTTTAAGACATCCTGCCAAAATGCAAGTTATTGCTGGAAGTATGAATAAAGAGCGCATTAAGGAAATCGCTAAAGCAGCGGATATTGTATTAAGCAGAGAAGAATGGTATGAAATTTATCGTGCAGCTGGAAATATTCTACCATAAAATACAAAAGCAAATAATTTTCGTTGAATGATCTATGAGTACAAAAACATCCATTCTGAGTCGATAGAATGGATATTTTTGTTACCCAATTTTAAAAATAAAAAATCGTAATAACTAACGTTCAACCGTTCAGGTATCTCTAAAAGAACATGAAACTTCAAGTTCGTTTGATTTCGCTTGATTCCAGAATTCGTATGTATGAAAAAGTTCGTAAGGAAATAACAAATGCAACTGACAAAAAAGAAAAACACTTGAATTTGATTTCAATGAAAAACAAAGCTTGTTCTGTCCAAAAAAGTTACATTTTAGAAATGTTTCGTTCATATAATATTCACAAATTGCTTGTATTATAAGGACATAGAAGAAAGACAATAGTTACAAAAAATCAATTTCATTTGTGTGAACTCCTAATTGATCCGCTCTGAGTGTGCAGAGCGGGTCTTCTTTTTGTTTTCGATTAAGCTTTACGAACTTTAGTTCCTTCCTACTGCAAAGTTGACAGATTTTTGTTAGAATAAGAAGGAAACCAGTTTGCTGAAGATGAGGAGAAAAAGATGACAAAAAATAAGTTATTATTAGTTGATGGAAATAGTGTGGCATTTCGAGCGTTTTTTGCTTTGCACAATTCCTTAGAACGTTTTAAAAATAAAAACGGGCTACACACAAATGCAGTCTATGCGTTTAACAACATGTTTGAAAACGTCATGACAAAAGAAAATCCGACCCATGTTTTAGTTGCATTTGATGCAGGAAAAACAACCTTTAGAACAGAATTTTATCCTGAGTATAAGGCAGGTCGTTCAAAAACACCGGGTGAATTTAAAGAACAAATGCCTTACATTCGTGAATTGCTGACTGGTTTAGGTGTGAAATATTATGAATTGGACAATTATGAAGCCGATGACATTATCGGAACACTTGCTACCAAAGTACCAAAAGATGAATTCGATGTTGTTGTATTGTCTGGGGATCGAGATTTAACACAGCTAGCGACAGATTCAGTAAAAGTTGATATTACGATTAAAGGAGTTAGTGATTTAGAAACCTACACACCTGAGCATGTCGCTGAAAAGTACGATGGGTTAACACCAAATCAAATCATTGATATGAAAGGGTTAGCTGGAGACACTTCAGATAATATCCCTGGGGTAACGAAAATTGGTGAGAAGACCGCTATTAAATTACTGAAAGAATTTGGTTCAGTCGAAGGTGTTTACGAAAATATCGATAGCTTAAAACCGAGCAAGATGAAAGAGAATTTGATCAACGATAAAGAACAAGCCTTTATGTCTAAACGCTTGGCAACGATCAATGTAGATTCTCCAATTGAAATAAATATTGATGAACTTAAATATGAAGGAAAAGACTTAGAAAAGCTGATTCCTTTCTATAAAGAAATGGAATTTAAGCAAATGTTAAGCAAGCTAAACGTCGAAGAAGAAACAGTTGAGCTAGAAGATGTTCACTTTGATGTGGTTGATACATTTACAGAAGAAATGTTTACTGATGATATGGCCTTATATGTTGAAATGCTGGAAGACAATTATCATACTTCACCGATTGTAGGTGTGGCTTGGGGAACTAAGAAAAAAGTGTATGTGACAAATAGTTTAGAGTTATTTGAAAGTAAACCATTCGTTGACTGGCTCTTGTCAGATAATTATAAGAAAACAGTTTATGATGCAAAACGGACATATGTTTCACTTAACCGTTACGTTGGCAAGCCGCAAGGGATTACGTTTGATGTATTATTAGCAGCTTACTTATTAGATACAAATGATAACAGCGCGGATATTGAAGGTGTAGCGCAGCATTATGGTTATATGGATATTCATTCTGATGAATCAGTTTACGGAAAAGGTGCGAAAAAAGGCTTGCCGGAAGATGATGAAGCATTTTTCAGCCATCTTGCCCGAAAAGTCAATGCAATCCAATTTCTTTCTGAAAAACTAGATACAGAATTAGTAGAGAAAAATCAAGCAGATCTATTCTATAAAATGGAATTACCACTATCAAAAATTTTAGGTGATATGGAGATTACAGGAATTCGTGTGGATGCTAATCGATTGAAAGAAATGCGTATTGAATTTTCAGATCGACTACGTGAAATCGAACAAAAAATATATGCAGAAGCAGGCGAAGAATTCAACTTGAATTCACCGAAACAATTAGGGGTGATTCTATTTGAAAAAATGGGTTTGCCGGTTATTAAAAAAACGAAAACGGGTTATTCAACTGCAGTGGACGTATTAGAACAATTAAAAGAGCAAGCGCCGATTGTAGAAGATATTTTAGTTTACCGTCAGATTGCCAAAATTCAATCGACGTATGTTGAAGGACTACTAAAAGTCATTCAGCCAGATGATAAGATCCATACACGCTATGTTCAAACATTAACGCAAACTGGACGTTTAAGCTCAGTGGATCCTAACCTGCAAAATATTCCGATACGTTTAGAAGAAGGACGGAAAATTCGTGAGGCCTTTGTACCAAGAGAGAAAGATTGGTTGATTTTTTCATCAGATTATTCTCAAATCGAATTACGTGTGTTAGCTCATATTTCAGATGATCAACATTTGAAAGAAGCATTTATTGAAGGGCAAGATATTCACTCAAGTACAGCAATGCGTGTATTTGGTATTGAAAAACCAGAGGATGTGACGCCGAATATGCGTCGTCAAGCGAAAGCGGTAAACTTTGGGATCGTTTATGGAATCAGTGATTATGGTTTGTCGCAAAATCTGGGGATTACTAGAAAGCAAGCGCAAGAATATATTGATACCTATTTTGAAAAATATCCAGGAGTTAAAAAATATATGGAAGATATCGTTCGTGACGCAAAGGATAAAGGTTTTGTAGAAACACTTTACAATCGTCGTCGTTATTTACCAGATATCAATTCACGTAATTTCAATTTGCGTTCTTTTGCAGAACGAACTGCGATCAATACACCGATCCAAGGAAGTGCTGCTGATATCTTGAAAATTGCGATGATCAACATGCAAGATCGACTAAAAGAAGAAAACATGCAAGCTACAATGTTACTGCAAGTACACGATGAACTTGTTTTTGAAGCACCTGAATCTGAATTAGATCAGTTGAATGCACTAGTTAAAGAAGTAATGGAAAATGCTGTTGCTTTGCATGTACCGCTATTGACTGACAGCAGTTGGGGTAAAACATGGTACGAAGCAAAATAGTAAACTAAAATAATTGAAGAAAAGACTGACCAAACGAAGAAGTTTTGACAACTTTGATGTGTTCGTTTTGGTCTTTTTCTTCTAAGGAGAGATGAAATTTGCCTGAATTACCAGAAGTTGAAACAGTCAGAAAAGGGCTAGAAAAATTAGTAGTTGGAAAGACGATCGAAGAAGTTACAATATTATGGCCGAGAATCATCGAGTCACCAGAATCAGAAATTTTTGCTCAGCAGTTGATTGGTCAAACAATTGAAAAAATGGAACGTCGTGGCAAGTTCTTGATTTTTAAATTGACGAATTACGATATGATTTCCCATTTACGAATGGAAGGAAAATATGAAACCCATGATCCAGAAGATGAGCGAACTAAGCATACACATGTGATTTTTACTTTTTCAGACGGAACAGAATTGCGTTATCTGGATGTTCGTAAATTTGGCCGTATGACCTTAGTGCCTAAAAACCAAGGGGCAAATTACAAAGGGATTTTGGCTTTAGGCCTGAACCGATTCCCTCAGAATTTAAACTAGCAGAATTTCGTATAGGATTAAAAAAACATCATAAAGCAATTAAACCATTGTTACTGGATCAGCGTTTAGTGACAGGTTTAGGTAATATTTATGTAGATGAAGCGCTATGGGAAGCGAAGATTCATCCTGAGCAACCTGCTGATACCTTAAAACCTAAGGAAGTCGAGCAGCTATATTATGCTATCATCGATGTTCTTGGTCGAGCAGTTGAAGCTGGTGGAACGACCATCCGCAGTTATCTAAACGCTTTAGGGGAAGCTGGGACCTTTCAAATTTCGTTGAACGTTTATGGTCAGACAGAAAAGCCTTGTCCAAGATGCGCAACGCCGATCAAAAAAATCAAAGTTGCGCAACGCGGTACACATTTTTGTCCGAAGTGTCAAACCTTGAAAGTGAGGAATTGATCGATGGGACTCATATTAGGGGTGACTGGTGGTATTGCAACGGGAAAAAGTACGGTTGTCTCGATATTTAGAAGTCTAAATTTCCCAATTGTGGATGCTGATGTAATCGCACGGGAAATCGTTGAGGTTGGGGAACCTGCATTGGAAAAAATAGTGGCTGTTTTTGGTTCAGAAGTAATCAAAACAGATGGTTCTTTAGACCGTAAGAAGTTAGGGAAAATTATTTTTTCTGATGATGAAAAAAGGAAAAAGCTGAATAAAATACTCTCTCCTTTTTTGAAAAAAGCAATTTTAACTCAGATTGCTGATAAAAAAAATCAAGCGCCAATGGTTATTGTTGATATCCCTTTACTGTTTGAAGGAGGCTATGATAAGTATGTTGACAAAGTCGCAGTTGTTTACGTTCCAGAAACAACACAACTAGCCCGTTTAATGAAACGAGATCATTTAACACAAGGCGAAGCGCAACAACGAATCAATAGCCAGATGTCAATTGAGAAGAAAAAACAAAAGGCAGATATCGTATTCGATAATCAAAAAAGTATTCAAGAGACAGAAAAAATAGTTCGAAAATGGGTATCTGAAAATATTTTTGAGTAATATAACACGAGTGATTCTCGTTTTTTGTGATAATCTAAAAAATTATATGAGTAGAGGTTGGGACAAGAATGATGTGCCCCCTATAAGTCATCCGTAGATTACCAATCTAATTGGCTGGTATGAATTCGGTATTGAACCGGACTCATGCCAGTCAATTTTTCTTCTTAAATAAATATATGAATGAAGATGTATCTTTTATTTATATCCATTAAAATAATAGAACTCTAAGACAACAAAAATTGGGTAAGATTGAACGTTCAAAACGTCGACTTGTTCGATTATTTTTTTTGAAGAAATCGAAAAGTGTTATTAAATAAGAGAGCTGTAATAAGAAAAAAATGCTTAAGAAGTAATCGTTAATGACTGGTTTCTCAGGCATTTCATGTTATAATATAGATAGTAAACTAAAACGAAACGTTGAAAATAGATAGTAAAAGATAAAATGAGGTGAATACTATGCGTTGTCCAAGATGTCATCATAATAATTCCCGTGTAATCGACAGCCGTCAAGCGGATGATGGGCGTGCGATTCGTCGTCGCAGGGAATGTGAAAATTGCAATTACCGTTTTACAACTTTTGAACGAATTGAAGCAGCTCCACTCCTAGTCATTAAGAAAAATGGCGATCGGGAAGAATTTAATAGAGAAAAAATTTTACGTGGTTTGATCCGTTCTGCTGAAAAAAGACCAGTAGCCATGGAACAAATGGAACAAATCGTTGATAATGTTGAAAATCGTGTACGTAGTTTAGGTGAAAATGAAGTTTCGACTACGTTAGTCGGAGAATATGTTATGGAAGATTTGGTTAATTTAGATGAAATTGCTTATATTCGATTTGCCAGTGTCTATCGTCAATTTAAAGATATGAGTGTATTCTTGAAAGAATTGCAAGGAATCGTAGATAAAGCAAAATCTTCAAATTCAGATACAACGAATGAATAAGGAGGTCTTTCCTTGAAAGACAATTGGAAAGAGATCCGTCCTAAAAGTATATTTCAAGCGGCTATTGCTTCTCCTTTATCAGATCAAGAACGATCGGTATTGACGCTTTTATATCAGCCGATCATTGGTGCACAAGCATTCAGTTTATATTTAACACTTTTATCAGAAGTTGATGAATCAGGAATCAGCGAATCTTTGTTTCATGCCGATCTTATCACGATGATGGATATCAGTATAAAACAAATTGAAGCAGCTAGAATGAAGTTAGAAGGCATTGGGTTATTATCGACTTTCGCTAAAGAGGATTCTGAATTAGGAATCCATTTTATCTACCGCTTGAATCATCCTGAAACAGTTGAACGCTTTTTTAAAGATGAAGTATTGTCGTTAACGCTTTTAAATAGTGTTGGGCAAAGAAAACTAGATAAATTATTTGATCACTTTAAACCAAAATTTCTCAATTTAACTGGTTTTGAAGAAGTATCAGTAGGTTTCAAAGATATCTATATATTCAAAGAAGAGCAAATCCTATCCCAAAGCCAACAGCTAAGCCAAATGGAGCAGTCATTCCATGAACCAAGACCAGCCGTAAAACCAAGTGCAGTCAATGAACGTTTTGATTGGTCCTATTTCGTCCAAGGAATCGAAAAACTTGGAATCAAGCTTCCAGATAACAGCGCTGGGTTTAAAGAAGAAGTATTTGTTTTTCATAATTTATTTGGCATCACAGAATTGGATATGATTGATTTTTGCTCTAAATCATTTGATTATTATACGAGTAAAATAGATGTGAAAGATTTCGAAAGAGCGATCTATAGAACCTATGATCCAGACAAAAAACAAAAAGCAAGCGAGTTTCAAAAAAATAATTCAGTAGATTTATCTGCCGAGGATCAGCAAACATATCGTTATAACTCATTAAAAATGAATGGTTTTTCAACTCAAGATATTCAAATGATCATGGATAGTGAAAAGAATTTCCCACTAAATTATTTGGAGGCTTTAAAAAATGAACGAGGTGGGTATACAACGCCTCAAGAGCGCTCGTTGGTCAAATATTTAGTGAGTAAATCTGGTTTGCCTAATAGTGTGATCAATGTATTGATCAATTATGTCTACAACATACAAAAACAACCAACATTAAAAGCTGATTATGTCAATCGAATTGCGAATGAATGGGCGCAAAGTGGTATTTTTTCACCAGAGAAGGCGATTGATCATGTACGTGAACTGGCCAAGAAAGGCAAAGAGCAAAAACAAACAAGACAGCGATACGGTCAAAATAATCGACCGATTCGTCAAGAAACGTTACCTGATTGGGTAGAAAATCCAGTTGAGGAACAAAAATTGTCTAAAGAAGAGCAAGCAAGATTGGATAAAGAAATTCAAGATTTCTTGAGTAAAGGAGGCGACAAATAATGGAAGATGTGGGCAAAGAAATGTCAAAAATCATTCAAAATAGAGATATGAACGAACGCTACAATGAGCTTGTCGAAGTTGTTTTAAAAGATACGGATGTACAACAGTTTATTCAAGAAAATCGTGAACGATTGACGGATGATGACATCCGTAAAAGTTATTCAAAACTGTATGAATTTGTTCAAGAAAAACGTAAATATCAATTGAATGATCCGACTATGATCGCTCCTGGCTACGAGCCCAAATTGACCTTGAATTTCCATTATATCGATGTCACCTACGTACCAACAGAAGCCCTTATCGCTAAGCAAAAAGAAGATGAGATTCGTAAAAGAGTTCGTGCGATGGATATGCCAAAAGATGTTCGGGAAGCTAGTTTAAGTAGATTCGATACAGCGTCTCAAGGCCGTGCGCAAGCCATGGCTGAAACAATGAAATTTTTAAATGAATACACCTCAGAGCCAAAAGAATTCCATAAAGGTCTCTATCTTCAAGGTACGTTTGGCGTTGGAAAATCATTTTTATTAGGTGCAATTGCCAATAGTTTAGCTGAAAGAGGTTTTGTTACAACAATCGTTCATTTTCCAACATTTACAGTTGAGATGAAACAAGCGATTGGCAAAGATATGGTTGGTCCCAAGTTAGATGCAGTCAAAAAATCTCCTGTCTTGATGATTGATGATTTAGGTGCGGAATCAATGACTTCTTGGATTCGAGATGATGTTTTGAGTGTTATTTTACAATATCGAATGCAGGAACAATTAGTGACGTTCTTTTCATCTAATCTTGATTTAAAAGAGTTAGAGAAACATCTATCTGTGACGCAACGAGGAGAACAAGAACCTTTGAAAGCCCGTAGAATCATGGAACGTATTCGTTATCTAGCAAAAGAGATCACGATGTCTGGTAATGATCGAAGAAATGGTTGAAACTGTCTAATTGCTAGACAGTTTTTTTCTATCTAATGATCTGTCGATTGTGATAATGGACTGAGGTGGATTATATCGTTTATAATAAAGTATCAACATGGGAGGGCGAGTCTATGAAAAAAATCGTACTATCACTATTGTCGATTATCACATTAATTTCTTTAGGAGCCTGTACTGGTAATGAAAAGAATTCATCGAAAGGAAGCAGTGAAACCGTAATGACTAGCAAGAAAGAACAATCAAGTGAGCATACATCCAGTAGTTTAGACAAAGAAAACTCACAATCCATCTTTACGGCTGTTTTGGTCGAGGATGCAAAGAAAAACGAAACGATCGATCAATCAATTCGCTTGGTTTTAAATAAGGTTGAAGCAATTGAAGACCCAGAAGAAATTCTCAATATGATGAAAAATGATGGAGTTATCCTAAATGTCTTAACAGAGCAATTAACTAAAGGTGTTACAGAAGAAAGTTTAAAAAAGGGAGATAAAATCCAATTTACTTTAGCTGGTTTACCTGCTATGACAATGTCGATCCCACCACAAGTTGCTGGTAACTCAGTCATAAAAGTAGAAAAAATTTAATAAATATTTTGAAAAAACAGATGATCTAAATCGTATAGAGTATGCGTTTTTATCATCTGTTTTTTATATATTTGAAATGAATAAAAATTGATTTTTAAATAAAAGTGTTGACAGTCGTTTTGAAATGATGGTATAGTTTCACCTGTAAGATAACTAAATAGATTTGTTAGGTGAGGCTCCTATACAAACACAGGCTACTGCCCAAAAATGTCGAGAGACGCCAATGGGTAGAACAGGGATTGTCGATTTAAGGCTTTTCATAAGGTAGCTAAAAGCTCTGCTTTTTACGTTGTATAGTGCCAAAACTCAACGACTAGATCATGCAGGCTTTTTTTTGTGCGCTTATTTATGACCTTCCGCTGAGTTTTGGCGGAAGGTTTTTGCTGTGAATCACTACGATTGGCCAAAGGACAGAGTAGATGATGAACAGTACTTGGCGAACGAAGAGAGCGAAGTAACCTTAAAACTGAATCACGGACATCATACGGAAAGGAGATACAGTGAGACACTCAATGTCACTTTGATTGCATCAATATCTAAAAACTAAAGCCCTAGTAAATGAAAGCCCACAATTCACCAAAGGACAGAGTAGATGATGAACAGTACTTGGCGAACGAAGAGAGCGAAGTAACCTTAAAACAGAATCACGGCCATCGCACGCAAAGAAAATACAATGAGTCACTCAATGTCACTTTTATTGCAAAACGAAAGCTCTAGTAAATGAAAGCCCACAAATCACCAAAGGACAGAGTAGATGAAGAACAGTACTTGGCGAACGAAGAGAGCAACAACCTCCACCTCAAACAACAAGTTTCCACCTAACATCAAATCTAAGAAAGGGGACAGCCTATGCATTTTTAATCAGTATTATTGCTAGTATTTTTGCAGGAATGATCATTGGAGCAGAAAGACAATGGCGAAAAAAGTTAGCTGGTATGAGAACGATGACTTTAGTCACATTTGGTGCCTGTCAATTTGTTTCATTGTCTACTTTGATTCAAGACGATAGCAGTCCAACACGAATAGCAGCGCAAGTAGTTAGCGGAATCGGTTTCCTTGCTGGAGGCGTGATTTTAAGAGAAGGATTTAGTGTTACAGGTATTAATACGGCAGCAACCTTATGGTGTTCAGCAGCGATTGGCAGTATGATTGGAGCGGGATTTGTGCTTGAAGGAGTAGTGTGTGCAGTCATTCTAATGTTAGTTAATATTTTGCTAAGGAATCTATCTTTCAAAATAGATGACTACACTGTTCAAAGAGCGGAACAAACAGAATCGATCCATTATCTTTCCGTGATTGCAAGTAATACTAGTGAGGTCATGCTTAGAACTGAGATCATTCAGTTGTTAGATAAATATTGTTTAACCTTTACCAAGTTTTCCTGTACAGATTTAGCAGGGAAAAAGTACGATTATTTCTAGAAATCGAAGCGACAAGAAATGGCACACTTGCGGTAAATACGCTCACTTCAGAATTATCTCAGCTATCAGAAGTCATTGAGATCAATCAAATGAATAATTAAAAGAATGGAGGAATCAACATGGTAAAACAGTGATGGTAAAAATCGTAAATTGGAACAGTAAAGAATATTGGACAGGAATAGATTTGAGAAATAAGTTGCTAAAAACATCTGCAGGTAAAGAGTGGATCAAGGATTTACCTTTAAACGAAAAAAGTGATATTCACATGGTTGCGCTGATCGATGGAAAGGTTGTGGGAACCTTGCTTCTTTCAAGAAAGAGTCAAACAATCGCTCAAATCAAGCAGGTCGCTATTCATGAAAACTATCAAGGATTTGGTCTGGGAAAACAATTACTTGAATTTGCTGAAAAAGTAGCAGAGCTTATGTATTTTCAATCTGTCTTTTTAACCGGACGTGAGCAAGCTTGGGGATTTTATGATCATTTTGGTTACCAAAGCATTGGTTATGCTTATTCAGAAGGACAAGTGAGTTTAAAAAAATTTGAAAAAAACTTTGCGCTAAAAAAAGTACAGGTAGGCGTGGAATTATCAAACATATAATGCTAAAGGAGATGGAAACAAATGGATGACAGTAGCCAGTTAAAGAAGGACCAATGTAAAAAGAAATTTGTTGTTGCGGAAGTTGAGTCTATTATTGTCTATTTGTTTCTAAGACAATCAAATCTGGAACTCCGATAATAGCTTCTCTTTTCCATTGGTCCATTTCTAAAGGAAGACAACAATTTGAAATTTGAAATCACATATATTTGTTATTTCAGTGATCAGAGTTTTAGAAAGAAGGAGAAACAAATGGAGAAAAGAGTAATAGTAACTAAAAATGGTAACCAGACTTATGAGTATTTTGCAAGGAACTCAATAGAGAATATTCTAGCTTATTTTAACTCTGCAAAAGGTGGGTTAACTCAGCAGCAAGCTGTTCTTGCTAGAGAAAAATATGGAGAGAACATCATTTCACACGGTAAAAAAACACCGCTATTCGTTGAAATCATCAAAGCTTATTTTACCCCGTTTACGATTGTGTTGCTTACGCTAGCAGTCATTTCATTTATTACTGATTATGTGATTGCAGCACCTGCTGATCGTGATCTTGTTGGTGTTTTGATTATATTAGCAATGGTCTTGATCAGTGGGACAATGACCTTGATTCAATCGGTCAAATCGAATCAAGCAGCAGAAAAATTGAATAATTTGGTAAAAGTTACAGCGACTGTTGTCCGGAGAAAGAAGCCAGTAGAGCTTCCAATAGAAGAAATTGTTTGCGGAGATATCATAAAATTATCAGCTGGGGATATGATTCCGGCAGACATACGGCTAATCAAAACCAAAGATTTATTTGTTGCCCAATCTGCTATGACTGGTGAAAGTTATCCAGTAGAAAAGAGAGCAGATTATCAATTAAAGGCGAACAGTGTTGAAACGGAATATGAAAATGTTGTCTTCATGGGTAGCAATGTTATCAGTGGTAGTGCAGAAGGGATCGTAGTTTCAGTAGGAGATGGAACACTTTTTGGTAAAGTAGCACAAGACGTTTCTGACAAGAATCCCCAAACCAATTTTGAAGTGGGGATCAGTAAAACGTCATGGTTGTTGATTCGTTTTATGTTAGTAATGGCACCTGCAGTATTTTTGATTAATGGTTTAACAAAAGGAGATTGGTTTGAAGCTTTTCTTTTTGGTTTATCTGTCGCAGTTGGTTTAACGCCGGAAATGTTGCCGATGATCGTCACGACTAATCTTGTAAAAGGTGCTTCAAGCATGGCGAAAAAAGGAACTATCATTAAAAACTTGAATGCAATTCAAAATTTTGGTGCAATCGATATTTTGTGTACAGATAAAACAGGTACACTAACCCAAGACAAAATTATCTTAGAATATCATTTAGACTGTAATGGAAAAGAAGATAGTCGTGTATTGCGTCATGCTTTTTTCAATAGTTATTACCAAACTGGGTTGAAAAATTTAATGGATGTTGCCATCATTGATGCAGCAAAATCGGAGCTAGCGATCGATCCTTCTGATTATCGAAAAGTAGATGAAATTCCATTTGATTTTAAACGTCGTCGAATGAGTGTAGTAATCGAAGATGGCTCTGGAAAAACGCAAATGATCACTAAAGGCGCTGTAGAGGAAATGTTAGAAATTTCAAGCTTCGTTGATTATCAAGGAGCAGTCATTCCATTAACTGAAGAGCTGAAAAATAAACTTTTAAAAACAGTTGAAGCATTAAATGAAGATGGCTTACGCGTATTGGCGGTTTCTCAAAAAACAAATCCCGCAACAATTGATGAATTCTCTGTTTCGGATGAAAATGAAATGGTTTTGATCGGCTATCTTGCCTTTCTTGATCCGCCAAAAGAAACGACGAAAGCAGCTTTAGAAACACTAAAAAATCATGGAGTCGGCGTTAAAGTGTTAACAGGTGATAATGCCTTAGTGACAAAATCAGTGTGTAAACAAGTGGGATTGGCTAATGAGGAGTTGATTACTGGAAACCACATCGCACGAATGGACGATTTTGAATTAGAAAGAGTTGCAGAGAAGTACAACATTTTTGTAAAATTAACACCACGACAAAAAACTAGAATCGTTCAGATATTAAGGAAAGCGGGACATACGGTTGGTTTCATGGGTGATGGCATCAATGACGCGCCAGCGATGAAAGAAGCGGATGTGGGTATTTCAGTTGATACGGCTGTAGATATTGCAAAAGAATCAGCAGATGTCATTTTACTTGAAAAAGATTTGATGGTACTTGAACGTGGCTTATTAGCAGGGAGGACAACGTTTGGTAATATCATGAAATATGTCAAAATGACAGCGAGCTCTAATTTTGGCAATATGTTTTCTGTCGTTATTGCTAGTATCTTTTTGCCATTTTTACCAATGCTACCGCTACAATTGCTATTTTTGAATTTGATTTATGATATTTCTTGTATGTCGATTCCTTGGGACCATGTTGATAATGAATATTTGGAACACCCTAAGAAGTGGGATGCGTCAAAAATCGGTTCATTCATGACCTGGTTAGGGCCTACTAGCTCAATTTTTGATATTACGACGTATTTATTGATGTATTTTATTATCTGTCCTCAATTGGTTGGCGGCAACTATCATGACTTAGCTCCAGCTCAACAAGCGACGTTTATCGCGATTTTTCATGCTGGTTGGTTTGTTGAATCACTTTGGTCACAAACCTTGGTCATTCATACATTACGGACGCCAAAAGTGCCATTTTTACAAAGTCGTGCATCTTTTATTTTAACGACGATTACTTCCTTGGGAATTGCAGTCGGAACGATTTTACCCTTTACAGGATTTGGACAAAGTTTAGGCTTAGCTGAATTACCATTAAACTATTTTGCTTGGTTAGCTTTAACGATTGTTAGTTACTTGTTGTTGGTTATGATCGTTAAAAAAATCTACGTGAATCGATTTGGTGAATTGCTGTAAAAAAATATCTCCCAAACTTGTTAGATTAGGAGCGAAACAAAAGCAGAGCAAAACATTCTTTACTGAGTGCGTTGTCTTTGCTTTTTTTTGTTCACCTTCATATGTTTTTTTATAGAAAAGCTTGTATAATTGAATTAGTAAAAAAAACTTAAAAAGTCGATTGAGGATTGAGCATACATGAGTATTTTTATTTTAGAGGATGATATTATTCAAGCGCAAGCTTTAAAAAGGTTAGTAGAAGAAATTTGTCAGAGAAAGAATATCGATATTGAAACGATTCATGTCACCAATAAAGGAGAACAACTTATTGAGCAGATTTCTAAGTCATTGACGCAAAACCTTTATTTTCTTGATATTGAAATCAAAAAATCTACATATAGTGGATTTGAGGTTGCTAAAAAAATTCGTACGATTGATGATACGGGTTTAATTGTTTTTATAACAACGCACTCAGAATTTGCACCGATATCTTACCAATATATGGTGTCAGCCTTAACATTTATAGAAAAAATGACTGAACCTGAAAAATTAAAAATAGAAATTGAAAAGTGCTTGATTAAATATCAGCAGTTGAATCAAAAACAAGAAATTAGTGAGTATTTACTTATTAATAATAGTCATTCAACAATCAAAGTACCTATTTCAGATTTTTATTATGTGATGACAACTGAGGCACATCGTTTAGCGCTTTTTACGCAAAATCGCTCCTTACGTTTTTATGGTGAATTAAAAGAAGTTGAACAGAAAAAGAACCAATTTATCCGCTGTCACCAATCATATGTGGTTAATTTGGATAAAATTTGTGAAATCGATCATACTAATCGCGAGTTGATTTTATCGAATGAGATGAAAATTCCGGTGTCAAGACGACTGTTGAAATCAGTGACTGATCGTTGGATAGAAAGATAGAAAGTATTTTTTTAGGAGGGTTGGTCAGTGCATATGGGAATAGTTACTCTATGTACAAGTTTAGTCATTGGATTTGTTTATTTCATCTTTTATTTGGAGTTGATAAATAGTAAAGTGACCTGGATTAGACTTGGCATAAGCAATGCTGTTTTAACAATTATGACAGGATATTTTAATAGTAGTGGGTACAATATTTATTCTGTTTTTACTATTTTTCTGTTGTTATTTTATTTAGGTTTAAGGCAAAAGCAGCATAAATTATCAATCGTGGAAAATATTTATTTTTCTGGATTAACGGTTTTTTTGATTACATTTTTGCAAAGCGAGCTGAATAAAATTCTTAGTTGGCTTTTGATCCACTCGTCTTTTCCGATCTATTTATCAACCTTTATTGTATTGCCTTTAGTTGTTGCATTAATAATGTTGGGTTTATTAATGATTCTACGAAGAAAAATCAGCCAAGTATTTGCGTATTTAGTTGAAAGTCCAATGCTCTATGTCAGTATCCTATTCATATTAATTTGCAATTTCTTTCTTTTTACAGCTTTTAATCCAGAATCATTTTCTTATCAGCATTATTTTTGGCAGTTTGAATTATTTGCATATCCAATGTTATTTTTTGCTTTTGGACTGGCCCTTTTTTTCTTTTATTATAGTTTTAAACTGACAAATAAGAAACAATTAGCCAAGCAAAAAGAATCAGAATATTATGAAATGAAACAATATACAGAGAAACTAGAAATATTACATGAGGAATTGGCCACTTTTCGACATGATTATCTAAATTTGCTTCTTTCTTTAGATGAAGGTATTCGATCTAAAGACTTAGATCTCATTCAGCAAGTTTATAATGAAGTCATTAAACCAACTTCCAAAATCATTTCTAACAAAGAGCTTGAGCTGACTAAATTAACTAAAATAAAAATTGTTGAAATCAAAAGTGTGCTAAGTGTAAAAGTTATCGATGCTTGTCAACGAGAGTTAAATGTTACTGTTGATATACCAAGCGATATCACGGCAATTTATATGGATGTGGTTGATTTTATTCGAGCTATATCTATCGTGATCGATAATGCAATTGAAGAGGCTGTTACATCCAACAAAAAAATAGTAGTGATTGCTTTTTTTGAAGTGGAGAATGATTTATTTTTTGTAGTAAAGAATAGTTGTTCTGAAAATAAAATATCCGTTGACAAAATGTTTCAAAAATCTGTATCGACTAAAGCAAATCAGCAAAAGCAAAGAGGCTATGGCTTGTTTTCTTTGGAGCAAATCGTTAATCATTCAGCAAATCTAATGTTAGAAACAATCATAGAACAGGAGTATTTTGTTCAAATTTTAAAAATCGACAAGTCTTAATGTTAGCCAGTCATGAATGAAATTGTACCACTTGCGAACAGTCCCATTACAGAGTAGCTGAGACGATGTATACTTACCTTGAAGTAACATATGAGAAGAGGTGAGGAACTTGTTTAGTGCATTGATAGCCTTAAGTGTAGGTGGTATTTTTCCACTGGCTGTTTTTATCTACTGTTTAGTCAAAAAGAAGGATTTGAAAGCGTTCCTTTTAGGTAGCTTGACATTCATTATTTTTCAAGTAATGCTGAGAATTCCGTTATTGCAACTTTTATCAAAAAATAGTATTGAATTTAATCTATTTCAATCGTTGCATCCCATTCTTTACATACTCTTTTTGGCTATTACTGCTGGGATTTTTGAAGAAGTAGGTAGATATTTGATTATGAAGTATTGCTTGAAAAAGAAGGATTCTTTTCAAACAGCAATATTTTTTGGATTAGGTCATGGGGGAATTGAAGCGTTTTTATTTCTAGGGATGAACGCAATAATCTATTTCTTTACTACCAGTTCAGATATTATGAATGGTGACTTTTTATGGGGAAGTCTGGAAAGAATCATCGCGATAATCCTTCATGTAGAATTATCGATTATTGTAATGAAGAGTGTAAAAGAGCACAATAATAAGTATCTGTGGTTGGCGATAATTTTACACGGAATGATTGATTCAATAATTACAATCGTGCAATTCTTTGGGGGACAATCACTTATTTTGACGGAGAGCATTTTTGGAGTTAGTGTAGTTTGTTTAGGTTTTTATAGTATGAAATTAAAAAAAGAGTAGAGTGTAACAAAATGAAAAAAGTAATATCATCAATGCTGACTATAGTTATTGGAATCATGGTACTGGCTGCTTGTGGAGAAAAAGTCGATCAAGAAACAACAAATAAAATGACAGCAAAGGCTGAGGAAATTGTTACATTGATAAATAATGGAAACTATGAAAAAGCGAGCGATTCTTTTTCTGACCAAATGCAAGGTCAGTTGAATAAAGCCGATTTTGAAAAAGCTGTTGCACCACTTCTTGAAAAATCTGGCGCTTTTGAAAAATTTGATAAAAGTACTGTTGAAAAGAAAGATGATTTTTATGTAGTCGTCTTAGTCGCTAAATATGAAAAAGATAAAAGAGTTTTTACGATTTCAATTAACGATAAAGAAAAATTAGAAGGTTTTTTCATTAAATAGACAATGTATAGTTATAGTGGTTTATGGAGAAGAAACAATACGTTTTTCGTGTTGTTTCTTTTTTTTCTTTGAATGACAATAATATTTGCGAAAAAATGAATAAGTTGTATGATAAAAATAGATAGGTAAAATTGGTCAAAAAAGTGAATGCTTTTCGTTTGACCAATATTGACCAAATGAGTATAATTGATTTATAAGGTCAAAATTAATCAGACTTTAGACCTTGAAAAAATAGTACAAAAGACCTAATGTCTTTTTGATAGATTAAGGATACTATTGATATAGTTGAAAGTTATGGGCTACAATTTTGAAAAAAGAGAAATGATGATTGAGGTAAAAAGCACCTCATTCATAATTTCCTATTTTTCTGTCGAAGCCGAGCGAGCCCACTACGCTTTTGATTATCTAGCTACGCGGGCTAGCATCTCGGAAAAAAGATAAATGATGATTGAAGCAAAAAGCACCTCATTCATAATTTCCTATTTTTCTGTCGAAGCCGAACGAGCCCACTACGCTTTTAAATTTAGGAGGTAATTATATGAATATCGAGAAAATGACAACGACATTACAAGAGGCAATTGCAGAGGCGCAGCAGGTGGCAGTGACTCGTCATCATCAGGAAATCGATATTGCTCACCTATGGAAGATTTTTTTACAGCCAAATCATTTTGGACGTAATTTTTATACAGATGCAGGGGTTGATGTCGAAGCTTTTGAACGTGAAATCGATAAGGCAATCGACGAATATCCAAGTATTCAAGGAAGCAATATTCAATATGGTCAAAGCATGAGCCAAAATCTGTTTAACTTATTAGGTGAAGCAGACAAACTTAGAGAATCATTTCAAGATGAGTTTCTAGCAACTGAAATTGTGATTTTAGCGTTGATGAAATTGAAAAATTATCGATTAACTAAATATTTAACAAGTCAGGGAATCACCGAAAAAGAACTACGTAAAAACATTGAAGACATGAGAGGGGGAGATCGTGTGACTTCTCAAAATCAGGAAGAACAATATAAAGCATTAGAAAAATATGGGGTAGACTTAGTCCAACAAGTAAAAAGTGGTAATCAAGATCCAATCATTGGACGTGATGAGGAGATTCGTGATGTTGTTCGAATTCTATCTCGTAAAACAAAAAATAACCCTGTTTTAATTGGTGAACCAGGTGTTGGTAAAACTGCAATCGTCGAAGGGTTAGCCCAACGAATCGTCCGTAAAGATGTACCTGAAAACTTAAAAGATAAAACTATTTTCTCATTAGATATGGGGGCACTGATTGCAGGAGCTAAATTCCGTGGTGAATTTGAAGAACGTCTAAAGGCAGTTTTGAAAGAAGTGAAGAAAAGCGAAGGTCGTATTATTCTGTTCATCGATGAAATCCATAACATCGTAGGTGCTGGCAAAACAGAAGGTAGTATGGATGCTGGAAACTTATTAAAACCAATGCTTGCTCGTGGTGAGCTGCATTTGATCGGTGCAACAACACTAGATGAATATCGCCAATACATGGAAAAAGATAAAGCACTTGAACGTCGTTTCCAAAAAGTTTTGGTAAAAGAACCAACAGTTGAAGATACGATCAGTATTTTACGTGGACTAAAAGAACGTTTTGAAATTCACCATAGCGTGAACATCCATGATAATGCGTTAGTCGCTGCTGCAACTTTATCAGATCGTTACATCACAGATCGTTTCTTACCGGATAAAGCTATTGATTTAGTCGATGAAGCGAGTGCAACGATTCGAGTTGAAATGAATTCAATGCCGACAGAACTCGACCAAGTAACACGTCGATTGATGCAATTAGAGATCGAAGAAGCAGCATTGAAGAAAGAGTCCGATGATGCTAGTAAAAAACGGTTGAACGCTTTACAAGAGGAATTAGCAGATCTTCGTGAAGAAGCCAATGCGATGAAGATGCAATGGGAAACAGAAAAAGAAGAAGTCAATGCTGTCAGCAATAAACGTGGAGAAATCGACAAAGCAAAACATGAACTAGAAGATGCTGAAAACAATTATGATTTAGAAAGAGCAGCGGTTCTTCGTCATGGTACGATTCCACAATTGGAAGAAGAATTAAAAGAACTTGAAGCTAAAAATGCGAAAGACAATGTCCGCATGGTCCAAGAGGCTGTGACTGAAAACGAAATTGCGCAAGTGGTTGGTCGTTTAACTGGTATTCCTGTAACGAAACTAGTTGAAGGTGAACGTGAAAAACTAATGAAATTGAATGAAACTCTTCATAAACGTGTCATTGGTCAAGATGAAGCGGTAGATGCTGTAAGTGATGCCGTGATTCGTTCGCGTGCTGGTTTGCAAGATCCAAACCGTCCATTAGGTTCATTCTTATTCTTAGGACCAACAGGTGTTGGTAAGACAGAACTTGCTAAAGCATTAGCGGAAGATCTATTCGATTCAGAAGATCATATGGTTCGGATCGATATGAGTGAGTATATGGAAAAACACAGTGTGTCTCGTTTAGTTGGAGCACCTCCAGGCTACATTGGTTATGAGGAAGGTGGTCAATTAACAGAAGCGGTTCGCCGTAACCCATATACGATCGTTTTATTAGATGAAATTGAAAAGGCACATCCAGATGTGTTCAACATTTTACTCCAAGTATTAGATGATGGCCGCTTGACTGACTCTAAAGGACGAGTAGTCGATTTTAAAAATACTGTGTTGATCATGACAAGCAATATCGGTTCTCAATTATTGCTTGAAGGTGTAACGCCTGAAGGCACGATTCCAGAAGAAGTAGAAGAGCAAGTAATGACGATTTTACGAGGTAATTTCAAACCAGAATTTTTAAACAGAATCGATGATACGATTTTGTTCACACCACTAAGCCTAGATAATGTCAAAGGCATCATTGGTAAAATGACCGCTCAATTAGCAAAACGGTTGGAGCATCAAGAAATTGAATTAGTAATTTCTGATGAGGCCAAAACGTGGATCGCTGAAAGTGGATATGATCCAGCATATGGTGCACGTCCATTGAAACGTTTTATTACAAAAGAAGTGGAAACACCTCTAGCAAAAGAAATCGTTTCAGGACGAATATTACCGAAAACAAAAGTAACCATCAGTTTATTGAATGAGCAATTAGTGTTTGAAAATGAACCGATAGAAGAATAAGAATGAAATTGAGATGACTTTTTTTAAAAGTTGTCTCAATTTTTTTATAAGTATAAAAAATTGATTTTAAAAATGATATTGTGTAGAATCTAACTATTATACTAACAATTTAAAAGAGGGATCTAGTGGATAAAAAAAGTAGAAGATTAGAAGAGCAACTTTGTTTTTCTTTGCAAACAGCTTCAAAACAGTTTAGCAGGATGTATGCTAAAGCGTTAAAACCATTTCATTTAACCTATCCTCAATACCTAGTATTGCTAGTTCTATGGGAATATTCAGATTTGCGGATATCTGATATTGGAGAGAAACTTGCCCTTGATACGGGAACATTGACTCCCATGCTTAAAAGAATGGAAAAAAATGGCTATATTCATCGAAATCGCTTGCCAGAAGATGAGCGGATCGTGATTGTTTCGCTTTCAGAAAAAGCGATTCAATTAGAAACAGAGATTTATGATCAAGTAGAAGGATGTTTAAATCAGCTTGATTTTAATGAAAAAGATTATTTTTTATTGATCGAACAAATCAATTCTCTAAGTAAACAAATTGGTGAAATCAACCATTAGAATATGAATCAAAGGACTTCGAAAAGAATGGAATGCTCAAATTCCAGCTTTTTGAAGTTTTTTTAGAAACAGAATTGATTTTTATGAAGCAAACTATTGTACATCGATAAAAATATTGTGTACAATTTAATTGTACGATGTGGTTATGATAATATGAATTGGAGGAATGAATCATGAAAAAAATCTATTCAACAACAATCATCAATACAGGCGGAAGAGAAGGGGAAGTTTTCTCACCGGATAAATCATTTAGCTATCAAGTGACCTCTCCGGGCCCTCATCAAGAAAATAAAACCAACCCAGAACAACTATTTGCAGCAGCTTATAGTTCTTGTTTTAACAGTGCATTAGAGCTTGTGATGGGAAAACAAAAAATCAACTCTAAAAGCACAGTAAAAGCGACTGTTTCATTATTTAGCGATGAACAATCTGGTTTTCAAGTTGGCGTTGTCTTGTCTGTAAAAATCGATGATGTCGATCGTGAAAAAGCAGAAGAATTGGTCAAAGCAGCTCATGAAGTTTGTCCTTATTCAAAAGCTACAAGAGGAAATATTTCAGTTGAGTTGGAAGTCGAATAAAAAAATAGATTGAAGAAAAAAACGATGAGATAACTTGAACAAGTTTTTCATCGTTTTTTAGTGATTATTATAAATCTAAAAGTAGTAAGGCTGCAGCTCCTGCGCCATCATCATCGCTATCGCCATCGTAAAAACCAATGACATCATTCGAGAGCAAGCCTGTTTTTTTATAAATTTTACCGTTTGCATAAGAACCAACTACATCGGTTGAAAGTAAGCCAGTCTTTTTATAGATTTTACCGTTTTTATAAGAACCAATGACATCACTTGAAAAGGCTCCTGTTTTTTTTGAAATGTTTCCGTTTGAGTATGAGCCAATTCTATCACTAGAAAACAGCCCTGATTTTTTGTGAATTTTACCATTCTCATAGGAACCAACCTTATCTTTAGACAGCAAACCTGTTTTTTTGTAGATACCAGACATTCTATTTCCTCCTTTTAAACTAAATGACTTCTAAAACTGCTAGAAAAAAGGTTCCTTTTTATTCACTTTTCTAAACGCATACGCTTTAAAATACTCTGGTTTATGTCGTTGCGTAAAACTATAGACGGTTAAAATCAAGGCACCAATTGTATTCGTAAATAAATCACCCATGGTATCCATCAACGCTTCACGACCAATATAAGGTTGCCTAGCTTCTGTCATATAACGTTGCAGATTCATATTACCAAGTGAATCGCAAAGGAATTCCCAAAACTCCCAGAAAACGCCGCATAATCCAGCGAATGCAAAGCCCATGATAATGAACAACCAAGGACTGATTTTAGAAAAATCCGATTCTCGCAAACAATATCCAATAATTGCGTAACCAACAGCTACTAATAAAATTGGGCTGACAGCATGAAGGATTTTATCCCAGAATGGGACAACAATAATCAAGCGCAGACCAGTTCCAAGGAAAACGGCGATCCAAATGAAAAACCAATAATAAAGACGGACCATTTTTGGAAAAACTAAGCCTGTAAATTTAGTAAAGACAAAGGGTACGAAAATCACAGCGATCCCCGCAATCATTTCAAATGTCAATAATACATATTGTTCAGTTGGTTGAACCACAAATGTTTTAACGATATTCACGAGTAGTGTAATAAATCCAAATACAAGTAAAAAGTAAAAAACACTTTTTTCCTGTTTATCCTCAAATTCTAACTTCATATAAAAGCCTCCAATCGTTATATTTTATCAAGGGAAATTGACTCTATTTATTCAATTTTTCCTTAATTAAGGCTAAGAAATCTTGTTCATTTGTAGCGACCGATCCATTTAATTTTACTAAACCAACGGTGTATAAGTTAAGATAATGGAATTGATTTTCAGCAGTATCAGCTAAAGCAGCTAATTTTTTTGGATTGTCTGCACCTTGTTGGCGCGTGTCAGTATATAGACCGATCATAGGGATATTTTTGGCATAAGCGACACCAATTTCAGAAGCAACACCAGCATCAATCGTAAGACCATCTAAAACAGCTACTAATAAATCACTTTCAAGGACTTTTTCGGTATCCGCTAATGCAATCATCTTGCTATCCGCATAAGCTGATTTATCATTGATCGCACCATTTTCTTGTGGTAAATACACTTCGATTGAATCATCTAGATCACGTATTTGTTTCACCATATATTCATTATAAAGTAAATCCGCTTTGGCAAACATCGGTCCTGCAAAGTATAGTTTCATGTATTGTTTCCTCCAGTAGTTGTTATGTGATAATAAAATATTCGACAATCAATTGATACTTAAAAGTAATCGCTAAAGTAAGCTTCTTGATCAGGTAAAATCCGCTCCAATGAATGTAAGGTTTCCTTATCAGTTTCTAAACGCTCAATTCGATGTAAATAAGTCGGACGGCGATAATTCATCAAAAGACAAGTCAAGGTTTGAATATCGATATGAACAGGTTGTCCCAGTGGTTCATCTGTCACAGAAACTTGATCATCTTCATCCCATAATAAACTAAATACACCATTGTTCCATTCTGCAACAGGATCGGTTACGACAAAATGAAATGGTTTTGCAGTACTAGCATACGGATAAGTCAGCAATAACTCTTTAACATCCACGATTCGTGCCATAAAGTAAGGCTCGATCGTTTCTTTGATTTGGCTGTCGTCTAGTAAAAAGGCTAACGGTTCATTTTTGTAAATATCCCCTTTGACCCAATAAACCATCGAAAAATGAGCAGAAATGAAGTTCCATAAGCCATTTCGAGCTTCCTGATTGATATAAAACATTTCCTTAATATGAAATACTTCTTCTGCTACCCAATAAAAAAGGACACCTAATGGCTCTTGATTCGCACCATAATAAACCGCGGCTGTTCGTTCCTCTTCATTTTCAAAGCGCCAATATTCTTCCCAATTAAATTCACTGCGGATCAAAGCCCCATGATTTTGGCGAGCAAATTTCGCATATACTGTAAAGACATCTTCATGGTCCACGCTTACTCGTTCCACCATCCCAGGTACCTCAACTTGTTTAGGTAGTTGGGTATCTCGGATTTTAAAAGAAAGCTTGTCGGACATGATCTCCCAGCCTTTTCTCCGATAGTAGGGAATACTGTATGGATATAGATATGAGATCCATTGTTGATCTTGACGCATATTTTTTAGGGCCAGATGAATCAAGTCTTGCATTAAGCCATGATTTGCATATTCTGGATAGGTTCCAACACCTGTCACCCCGCCCATTTTAAATAGTGTTCCGTGAATATTTACTTCACAAGGATAAATCGCAATTTGTGAAATCAGTTTATCTTCATGAAACCAGCCGAAAACTTTCGATTGCTCTAAAATAGGCTGTTTAGATTTAATCAATTCCTTCTTGCTTTCGTAGCCGCTCTCTTCTAAATCAGCTTCTGTAAATTGAAATACATAACTCAATAATTCGTTGAATTGATCCACGTATTGTTCATCCACGGCTTTCAATTCTAAATTTTCTCTGAACTCTTTTTGGTCCATTTTTCCATCTCCAATTTATTTTTCTATACCCAGTATATCAAAAAAATAAGAATAAACGGAATAATTCTCTCTAAGAAAAGGTAAAGAGGCATTTTTGCTTTGACACGCTTGTGGTAAACTTTTTTTGGGAGGTGTTTTTTTTTGAAGAAAATAATTTATTTACTCAGACATGGAGAAACAGAATTTAATCAACAAGGAATTTATCAAGGAGTGCTTGATTCGCCATTAACACCTCTTGGGAAAATACAAGTCAAAGAAAATGGATTCCTTTTAAAACGAAAATTAAAATCTTTAGAGGATCAAGAAATTGCTTTTTTTTACAGCCCACTAGGTCGAACACAGCAGAGTGCTGAAATCATTTATCGAGTATTAGATCGTCACTTGATGAAACCTGTTAGTGATGAGCATTTAAAAGAGGTGAATATTGGCTCGTGGAATGGTAAAACCAGACAAGCGATTGCAGCAGAAACTAAAAACAAAGAGTATAATGAATTTGATTGGTACTTTAAATCCCCCAATGGAGAAACGTATGAAGATGTTCAGCAACGCTGTAAAAAGTGGTTAGAAGAAATCAGTACAATCCAACAACAGCATATTATTGTGATGTCCCATGGTTTATTGGGACGAGTTCTACGTGGTAGTCTACTAAATTGCCTTATGAAAAAACAATACGACTGGAGGTTCCGCAAACTGGTTTTTTTATTGTTAAAGAAAGCGGACTGGATTATATTACAAACGACTATGAGTTTTTCTAAGCAAAGGAATGATTGTCCTAATAGGGAAGGAAACATAGGAAAGTTCTTTAATTCTGGCGAAAAAATTGCTATAATGGAAAGTGCTGATTGAAAATGATTTGAGCGATGAGCCAAGCCTATGTGATTTAATGAAATCACACGCTCATTCAGCTTTTCATAAAAGAAATGAGGACTATTAATGAATATAAATGAAATGAAGCAAAGACAAGAGAAAATTCGTAATTTTTCCATTATTGCTCATATTGACCACGGGAAATCTACACTAGCTGACCGGATTTTGCAAAAAACTGAAACTGTTTCTGATCGCGAGATGCAAGATCAGTTACTTGATGCAATGGATTTAGAGCGTGAACGTGGCATTACGATCAAGCTAAATGCGGTTGAATTAACCTATACAGCCAAAGATGGGGAAGATTATATTTTCCATTTGATCGACACTCCAGGACATGTGGATTTTACGTATGAAGTATCAAGAAGTTTAGCAGCCTGTGAAGGAGCTATCTTAGTGGTTGATGCGGCGCAAGGTATTGAAGCACAAACATTAGCAAATGTTTATTTAGCGTTAGATAATGATTTGGAAATTATTCCAGTGATCAATAAAATCGATTTACCAGCAGCAGATCCAGAACGAGTTCGTACAGAAATCGAAGATGTGATTGGAATCGATGCCAGTGATGCAGTTTTGGCAAGTGCTAAAGCGGGCATTGGGATTGAAGATATTTTGGAACAAATCGTTGATTTAGTTCCGGCGCCGACAGGGGATCTTGAAGCACCGCTAAAAGCGTTGATTTTTGATTCAGTCTATGACAGTTATCGTGGGGTTATTTTAAATGTTCGGATCATGGATGGGGTTGTAAAACCTGGTGATAAAATCATGATGATGAATAATAATAAAACCTTTGAAGTGACAGATGTTGGTATCTTCTCACCAAAACCGATCAGTCGTGATTTCTTAATGGTCGGCGATGTCGGCTATATCACTGCTGCAATCAAAACGGTCCGTGATACCCAAGTTGGGGACACAGTAACTTTAGCGAATAATCCGGCAAAAGAAGCGTTGGCGGGTTATCGTAAAATGAATCCAATGGTTTATTGCGGATTATATCCAATCGACAATTCACGTTATGTTGAGTTACGTGAAGCATTGGAAAAATTACAACTGAATGATGCAGCGTTACAATTTGAAGCCGAATCATCTCAAGCTTTAGGGTTTGGTTACCGTTGTGGATTTTTAGGTTTGTTGCATATGGATGTAATTCAAGAACGATTAGAGCGAGAATTTAATCTTGATTTGATTACAACGGCTCCGTCCGTAATTTATCATGTAACGAAGACTGATGGGACGAAAATCGTTGTTGATAACCCAGCAGAATTTCCAGATCAAAGCTCCGTTGATTTTGTAGAAGAACCATATGTTAAAGCGACTATCATGGTGCCAAATGAATATGTTGGGGCTGTCATGGAAATTTCTCAACGTAAACGTGGTGAATTCGTTACAATGGATTACTTAGATGAGTATCGAGTGAATGTTATTTATGATATGCCGTTGTCAGAAATTGTTTATGATTTCTTCGATCGTTTGAAATCTGGTACTAAAGGATATGCTTCATTAGACTATGAAATGATCGGTTACCGTAAGAGTAATCTATCTAAGATGGATATCCTGTTAAACTCAGAAAAAGTCGATGCACTAAGCTTTATTGTGCACAAAGATTTTGCTTTTGAACGGGGGAAAGTAATTGTTGAGAAGTTGAAAAAATTAATTCCTCGACAACAATTTGAAGTGCCGGTTCAAGCTGCGATCGGGCAAAAAATCACCGCTCGTTCAACCATCAAAGCCTTGCGTAAAAACGTTTTGGCTAAGTGTTACGGTGGAGATATTTCACGCAAACGTAAGTTATTAGAGAAACAAAAAGATGGTAAGAAGCGGATGAAGCAAGTTGGTTCTGTTGAAGTTCCGCAAGAAGCTTCATGGCTGTTCTGAAAATGGACGAGGATGAACCGAAGAAATAGTAAGTTTAAGAGCAAAAGTTTACTTTTTAGACACGCTTAGTTGTTTGAAAACGAGTGAAATACTAACGATTATTGATAATATAACAAGTAATGAATAAGCGACTGAATAGCTGTTACAGTCATCGTAAGGCAAAAGTACCTTCAAACGAAGGTGCTTTTTTCTATGCTTAAAAATGAAAAGGCTCAAAAAAAAACTGAATATTTATTTGAACGATTTGAAAACCGCTATGAATAAGTTTGATTTTCCGATTTAAATGAATAACAGCAATTCCTACTGAATATTTCTATTTGTTGAGAAAATAATATTTTTTGAAGAAGTTAAAAGAGTAGGAAGTACTAGAGTCTTGAAAGAATGAGTATTGAAGTGAAGTTAAGTAATCGACACCTGAAAAAGATAAAATTTACCTATAACAAAAACGTCACAAATCTATTTTCCTATTTTTCATTCAAGTCTAAACGAGCGTGTGGAGCTGTTTTTAAGTGCGCCTAAACTAGACTCATTACAACTTTACCTTTTCTTTACGTTTTATTGAAAATGAATTTGTACTTTATCGCTAAAGTATAGAGAGTACTAAAAATTGTAGTAAAACGAAAAGAGGAGAACAAGAATATGAATAAGAAACTTGATGCTTTCCATTTGAAAATTATAGCAGTAGTGGCTATGGCAATGAATCACGCAGGCATTATTTTTTCATGGAGTCACAGTATCAATACGGTTGGATTGTTTGCAATCTCGGAATTTGTTGGAAGATTGACGTTTCCAATTATGGCCTATCTATTAGTTGAAGGGTTTCACTACACCAAAAATTTGCGAAAGTATTGTACAAGGTTAATTCTGTTTTGGTTCGTCTCAATTTATCCATTTTATTTGATTCATAATCCAACAGATGCATTTTCAATCACTGATATTCCCAATAATATTTTCTTTACGCTGTTGATGGGCTTATTGATGATGATTGTATATTCACGAACGAAGAATAAAGTAGTTCACGTACTAATTGTTTTTGGGTTTAGTCTCCTGACTGTGCTTTCGGATTGGGCAATTATAGGTGTTTTTATCATTTGGTCTTTTTATGTAGAGCACAATCAAAAAGGCAAAAAAAGAACATTAATTAGCGCATTTATCATTTTTGAAATCATTTCAATTGTTGGTTTTATCATGAATAATGCTTTACCCTCTTGGGGAGCAGAGGTATTTTCGCAATTTGGTTTTTTAGCAGTATTATTCTTGCTATTACAATACAATGGAGCAAGAGGATATTCTCCGAAGTGGGTCAAATGGGGATTCTATTGGTTTTATCCGATTCATTTGATTGTCTTTGAATTGATTAGATGTTTTGTTTTTTAAAGTGCTAAATCAAAAATGGTTTTAAAGTGATCGAATTTGAGGGCTTTTTTGATGCGCACTCTGCTATAATGAATAGCGATAATTATAAAGACAAGCTAATCTATAAATAACAAGGATGAGGAAGAAAAAATGAACAATATTTTGATTGTTGAAGATGATATGTATATTAATGATCTACTCTATGAAGCTTTAGTGACAGAATCGTTTTCCTGTACACGAGCTTATTCTGGAACGGAAGCATTATTGTGTATAGAAAAGAAAATTTTTCAAATTATTTTATTAGATTTGATGCTGCCTGGGATGACAGGGGAAACATTAGTACCACTTATAAAAGAAAGGTGCAATGCAGCGATAATCATCATTTCATCAAAGGATATATTAGATACTAAAGTTGAGATGTTGACTAGTGGAGCGGATGACTATATCACGAAACCGTTTGAAATCGAAGAACTATTGGCTCGTATTCAAGTTCAATTGCGAAAAAGTAGTCCATATCAAGGACAATTGCTATCCTTTCAATCGCTGACATTGGATAAAGATAGGAATGCTTTGATCGTATCGGGTCAGGAGATTGCTTTAACACATCAAGAATTTAAAATTATGGAGTTGTTCCTATCTTACCCTAAAAAAATATTTAGTAAGCAGGAAATTTACGAATATGCTTGGGCTGATTTTTATGTTGGTGAAGATAAAACGGTCAATGTCCATATTTCAAATATTCGACAAAAAATCAAAAAAACTTCTGGACAAGAGTGGATCAAAACTGTTTGGGGAGTTGGCTTTACTTTACAACAATAAGCTTTAACTTTTCTTTAACTCTTTTTTGTATTGAATTTGCAGTTGAAAGCTAAAATGAGTTTAACAAGAGAGAGGGGTAAAAAAGATGAGTAACTATTTACTGGAAACAAATGAGTTAAGTAAAAAATACAAAAAACAGTTTGCAGTCGATCATGTGAGTCTACATGTTAAACGTGGTGCTATTTACGGATTAGTTGGAAAAAATGGAGCTGGGAAAACTACGATCATGCGAATGATCAGTGGGCTTGCAACACCGACTAGTGGGGAAATCGCACTATTTGGTGAGAGTGGTCCTCACGCCAAAACCTATTTTTCTCGTATTGGAGTATTGATAGAAGCACCTGGTTTATATGGCGATATGAGTGCTACAGACAACTTAAAATTAAAGCAAATTGCAATCGGTTTATATGGTAATGAATACATTCCTGCACTTTTGAAACTAGTAGGTCTTGCAGATGTGGGGAAAAAGAAGGTTAAACAGTACTCTTTAGGAATGAGACAAAGATTAGGAATCGCGATGGCTTTACTTGGTGAACCAGATTTACTCATATTGGATGAGCCGATCAATGGGCTAGATCCACAAGGAATTGTAGAGATGCGAGATATCTTGATAAAATTAGTTGAAGATAAAAATATTACAATCATGATCTCCAGTCACCTTTTAGAAGAATTAGCCAAAATGGCGACAGACTACGGTTTTATTCATCAAGGGCAACTGATTCAAGAAATTTCTCATGAGGAATTGCTAGAGGAATGCAAACAGTTTATCGAGATTCAATTAAAGGAACCGCAATTAGCTACTACTGTGATCGAAAACATGGGCATTTCAAATTACAAAGTAGTTGATCGAAATACCATTCGAATTTATGAACAATTAACTAAAAATAGTGAAATTAATTTAGCTCTTGCACAAGCGAATATTGCCATTGACTCTTTTACAATTTCGCAAGTTTCGCTAGAGGAATATTTTTTAAGTTTGACTGGAGGTAGTCACCATGATTAATGTAATGAAAATGGATCTGTATCGAATGTTTCGGTCAAAAAGTACCTACCTTATTTTGTTGGGGATTTTAACTTTTGTAGGAATAACTTTGTATACTATGAGAGATTCGATTGGAATGCCTAATGTGGGTGTTACCATAGGGATTACTACAAATACGGACGGCTTAAGAAGTTCCACGGATTTAACAACACTCTTTAAGATCATGGCAAGTAGTAACTCTTTTTTGATTGGGATTGTGATCTTTAGCGTTATGTTTATCAACCGTGAAGAGGCATCTGGTTTTACTAAGAATATTGTAGGACAAGTGACAAGTAAAGGGTTACTCGTATTGTCAAAATTTGTCAGCCAATGTGTATTTATAGTACTTTCTTTTATTGGTAGTCTTTTTATTTTCTTTTTTATTGGGAATGTTATTTTCGATTCAGTTAGTCTAGGAAATAGTTTTGATCTAATCAAAGAAACAAGTCTGCAATTTATTTTTCATGTGGCATTTGCTGCAATTGTATTGGGGCTGATCACCTTGATCCAGCAACCTGTTGTGAGTATGCTAATAGGTATTTTATTGACTTTCGGTGGATTTAGTTACCTCTATCAAATGATCAATAACATTATCCATGGAATCACTGGAAATCAGACGTTTGATTTGATGAATTACACCATCACTGGGATTGTACCAAGTATTTCAGGGACTTCTCCTGTAGCAAGTATTATTCGAGGTATCGCTGTCTCTTTTGTATTTATTGTTCTGATGTTGACGTACAGTGTTACAATAAAACAAAAGAGAGATGTAAACGGATAATGTTCATAAAGTAAAAAGGGGAGAGAAAATGCTTTTAGTTACGATCATCGTTGGATTTTTAGCTATTTTATTACTAGTCCGCGTAATTCAATATAAGCAGCAAATCAAAGGAATCAATCAACAAATGCGTTTTATTCAACGACATGAAAGTAATCTGCTATTGTCCAATCAATTTAGTGATAAGCAGCTAAATGAATTACTCACCTTACTAAATCAGATGTTGATCGAGCAACGTTCTAATAAAATGACAACTCGAATGCATGAACAGCAGTTGAAGGACTCAATCACAAATCTAGCACATGATATTCGGACACCGTTAACATCATTGGATGGCTATTTTCAATTATTGATCAGAAATAAGGATAGTCAAAAGCAGCAACAGTATATAGACGTCATCAATAATAGAATTGAAACCTTGACCGAATTATTAGAAACAATTTTTACCTACACCAAATTAGAAAATGATGCGTATAAGATCGAACTGCAAAAGATAGAAACAAATCAAGTTTTATTGAATACAATCTTTACCTTTTATCAACAATTTTCAAATGAGGAGATCGAACCGATTCTTTCGATTAGTGAAAGTCCACTATATATTTTAGCGAACAGCGCAGCTTTAACACGTATTTTCTCTAATCTAATAAAAAATAGTCTAGATCATGGGCAAGGAGAAATAAAAATTTCTCAAACGAAACAGGGAGATCAGGTAGTCTTTACCTTTCAGAATAAAGTATCTGCTGAAAATGAACTGGATTTATCACAAATTTTTAACAGATTCTATATGTCAGATAAATCAAGAGCTGGAAATTCAACAGGACTGGGTCTTTTTATTGTAAAAGAATTTGTAGAGAAGCTGAACGGGCACATTGAAGCAGTGTTGATCAATCAACTTTTTACAATTTCACTTACATTTTCTATTGTGAGCGATAGCTAAAGAATTTTTTTAGGTGGAGAAGAATTCTGATTTAAGCAAAAGATTAAATCAAACTAAGTATTATACGAAAATACGTAAGATAAGATTGCGCGGGCGAGGTTTATATAGTACACTGATAAAGTCTGAAAAATCAATACCTTAACAAATAACTATCCTTATGACTGAGATTTGCCTTTAAGAGGCAAGACTCAGTCATTTTCTTTTCTAGTTGAAACGATAGAGTTCTTATTGAAAATGAGTGTTTTCTCATAAATAGAGAAATATGTATACTTTCATTTCATTCCATTGTACAATAATAAATGTAGTATAATTGTAATTTAAATTAATAGGTCATTTCATTCGTAAGGGTGTTTTAATTCCTCTTTTTTTTATCACAAAGGTATTGCAAAAATTAATCGTGCTAAGAGCACTAGGAGGAACACATTTATGAATACAGGTACAGTGAAATGGTTTAACGCAGACAAAGGTTTTGGTTTTATTACTCAAGATAACGGAACAGATTTATTCGCACACTTTTCAGCAATCCAAGGTGACGGATTTAAATCTTTAGATGAAGGTCAAAGCGTATCTTTTGATATTGAAGAAGGTCAACGTGGACCACAAGCAGTAAACATCGTTAAAAACTAATTGAAAATTTCTGAAACGACTCAATGTATGTTGAGTCGTTTTTTTATTAATTATTCTTTTTTTAGATATATTTATTTTTCCAAGGGATATTAGTTGATATTTTATTTATTTGAGTTTAATATACACATATACCAACAACAACCCTTTTTATTTTTTCATTTTACTCTTTTAGAGTAAAACTCCTTTTCCCATCTTCGTCAGAAGGTGGGATTTTTTCTTTTTTTAGATAAAAACGAGAAATTATTGCTTAAAAAAAATAATAATATCTTTTCAAGGGATATTAGTTGATATTTTTTTAAATAAATAGTATTATACATTCATACCAACAACAACCCTTTTTATTTTTTCATTTTACTCTTTAGAGTAAAACTCCTTTTCCCACCTTCATTAGAGGGTGGGATTTTTTATGATTACTATATAAAATACTTGTGAAAAAAGAGAAACATAAAATGCTAAGAGCGTTTATGTTTCTCTTTTTATTTTATCCAATCATGACACTTTCATCAGGATATTTAAATTTAGCTTGTTGTTTTTGTCCTTTAGTGAGTAGTGAAAACCCAACAGTATAAATACCAACTCGTCCAATATACATCAGTAACATAATGATCACTTTTCCGACGGCAGTTAAGTCCGGAGTTAGCCCCATTGTTAGTCCAACCGTTCCAAAGGCAGAAAATACTTCAAATGCGACATACTCTATACCAGAGGATTCTGGAATATTTTCAGTAATCGTTAAAAGCATGATCGATAGGACACATAAAGTCAACGTAATAAAGAACAATGTCAACGCGCGAAACACTGTGCTATTTCGAATTGTACGTCCTTGAAACTCAGCACGTGTCCGGCCTTTAAAGATGGAGACGATTTGAATAACTAAAACAGCGAATGTGGTTGTTTTGAGTCCGCCGGCAGTAGAACCTGACGTTCCACCAATATACATCAAGAAGATGGTTGTGATCAAGCCGGCATTTGTCATTTGCATATAATCAATTGAATAGTACCCGGCAGTTCTTGGAGTAACAGACATGAAGAAAGTGTTTGCTAACCGCTCAAAAAAAGTAGTCCCAGTAGTCAAGTTACTGGCATTGTGTTCTGTGATAAAGAATAGGATAAAGCCACCGATCAATAAAGAAAGTGTTGTGATTAATGCAATTTTTGTGTGTAAAGAAAATTTCCGTTTTTCTTTAAAACGTAGTAAATCTTGCCAAACAATAAAACCAAGCCCACCAGAGATAATTAAACTCCCGATAACTAACAAAACGTATGGATTTGACTGATAAGGAGTCAAACTATCACCTAATAGATCAAAGCCAGCATTACAAAAACTGGATATAGAATGAAAAAGACCGAAAAAGAGTCCTTTTTTCCAACCAAATTCAGGAACAAACTGGATTGAAAGTAAAATCGCACCAGCAATTTGAATGATCGTAGCTAGTTTAACGACATACATCATCAGACGAAAGGCACCTGACATATCATCTAAATTGAGCGCTTCCCGTAATAAAATACGTGTACTGAGTGTGATTTTTTCCGCAGAATGAAATATAACAGTACGGGCATGGTCATAAAACCCAAGCCGCCGATTTCAATCAATACCATAATGACTAACTGTCCATAAGCATTCCAATGTAAAGCTGTGTTAAGCGTAGTTAAACCAGTTACGCAGACAGCAGAGACCGCTGTAAATAATGCATCGATAAAAGGTGTTGCGTTGCCACTACGTGAGAATATCGGTAAGGATAGAAGGGTCCCACCTAAAAAAATCAAGATAATAAATCCCAAAGCCAAAATTTGAACAGCAGACAAACGTTTTTTTAATTTTGTAGCAAGTTTATTTTTTTTCATTTTTTCCTCGGCTAAAAACTATCATAGGATAGCTTTTTTATTTTATTTGATACTCCCAAGTTTACCATTTTGTGGAATAAATTCCACTAATTTGAAAACGTGTTTTTTGATGATCGACCATATAACGAAAAATAAATTTATTTTTTAAAAAGAAAACGCTTGTAAAAAATCAAATAATAAAGTATTATACAAATACAGATTAATTGTATATACAAGTTACTTGAGAGGAGCAAAGGAAATGGGTAAGTTTCAAGAAGATGCAAAAAAACTGTTAGAAGACGTAGGAGGGAAAGAGAACATTGCAGCAGTTTCGCATTGTGCAACACGAATGCGTTTTGTACTTAATGATCCAAATCAAGCTGATACAGCAGCAATCGAGAAAATCCCTTCTGTAAAAGGAACTTTTACAAATGCTGGGCAGTTTCAAGTTATTATCGGGAATGAGGTACCACAATTTTATAATGAGTTTTCTGCTATTTCAGGACTTGAAGGCGTTTCCAAAGAGCAAGGTAAGGCTGCAGCTAAACAAAACTTAAATCCAGTCCAACGTGCTATTTCGGTCTTAGCGGAGATTTTTACACCATTGATTCCTGCATTGGTGATTGGTGGATTGATCTTAGGATTCCGCAATGTATTGGAAGGGATTCCATTCGGTTTTTTGGATGGACAGAAAATTGTTGAAGTGTCACAATTTTGGAGTGGGGTGAACTCATTTTTATGGTTGATCGGTGAAGCTATATTCCAGTTTCTACCAGTAGGTATAACTTGGAGTATCACTAAAAAAATGGGTACGACACAAATTCTTGGTATTGTTTTAGGGATTACATTAGTATCACCGCAATTATTAAATGCTTATTCTGTAGCAAGTACAGCTGCAGCTGATATTCCATTTTGGGATTTCGGTTTTGCACATGTGAATATGATTGGCTATCAAGCACAGGTCATTCCGGCAATGCTCGCAGGATTTTTATTAGCCTATTTAGAAATCTTTTTTAGAAAAATTATACCGCAAGCAATTTCAATGATTTTTGTTCCGTTGTTTGCTCTGGTTCCAACTGTGATTGCTGCCCATGTGATTTTAGGACCTATTGGCTGGGCTGTTGGAAGCTGGATATCTGATATTGTCAATGCCGGTTTAACTTCTTCACTTAATTGGTTATTTGGGGCAGTCTTTGGCTTCATGTATGCACCATTAGTTATCACTGGTTTGCATCATATGACCAATGCGATCGATTTACAACTGATTGCTGATTTTCATTCAACGAACCTATGGCCGATGATTGCATTGTCCAATATTGCTCAAGGATCAGCTGTGTTAGCTGTTGTCTTTATGCACAGAGGAAATAAAGAGGAAGAGCAAGTATCGATTCCAGCCATGATCTCTTGTTACTTAGGTGTAACGGAACCAGCGATGTTTGGTATCAACTTGAAGTATATCTATCCATTTGTTGCAGGGATGATCGGGTCTGCGTGTGCTGGCTTATTTGCAACATTATTTGATGTAAAAGCGATCAGTATTGGTGTTGGCGGCTTGCCAGGAATTTTATCTATTGTCCCACAATATTATTTACCATTTTTCGGTGCTATGCTGATAGCAGTTATTGTGCCACTTATTTTAACGTATATTTTCAGAACAAAAGGAATTTTCAATAAGCTTGATCCTGTTGATGAAGCAACAGGAAAATTATTTGTTGAAGAAAGATAAAAAGAAGGAAGTATCTTCTTATTTACTAGAGCAAGGTAAGCAACTGTTGCCTTGCTTTTTGTCTGCTGTAAAAAAAACGGTTCATTTCACTTTTCATGATCTAGCTGCTTGAACCAGCTCTTCAGGAAATAGATAATCTTTATATGAAACGAAAAGCGTTTCACATTCAGATTCCTAATTTTCATGAGAGCTAAMCRGTTCATTTCACTTTTCATGATCTAGCTGCCTGAACCAGCTCTCCAGGAAAATAGATAATCTTTATATAAAATGAAAAGTGTTTCACATTCAGATTCCTAATTTTCATGAGAGCTGACCAGTTCATTTCGCTTTTCATGATCTAGCTGCCTGAACCAGCTCTTCAGGAAAATAGATAATCTTTATATGAAACGAAAAGCGTTTCACATTCAGATTCCTAATTTTCATGAGAGCTAACCAGTTCAGTTCACTTTTCTAATAATAATAGTTGGCTTTTTTGTTTCTTTCGGGTAGACTAAATAGGGTTTAAGAAAAGGGAGAATGATAGATGGATATTTATTTAAAAAGTGCAATTTTACACATTATTGATCGTGAAACTGGGACTCCGGTGTTCTCGGCAAAAGAGCTAGATTTAACAACGGAATATATACGTGTTTATCTAACAAGTAAAATTACAAAGCTGTCAACTGCACAAACTAAGACAGGTATTTTAGCGGAAGAAAGTACGTTTGTGGACAAGATGCGTGGAATCCCCAATGACTTTGTTCAAAAAAGTCAACAATTAGCTCAGCATTGGTATGATGTTTATTCTGGTAGTGAGGATGCACCAAGTGCAGATGTTCTTTTTATTTTGTATGAACTAGATACGGTGATGCATTTAGCCATGATCAAGTTGAATTACAAAGAAAGTTACACACATTACGTGGACTATGAAGACGATGCGGTCTATAATAAGCTGATCATCAACCGAGCGATCTTACCATCTAAATCACAAAAACCGGATGAAGGAATGACGGTTAATTTAGATACACTAGCCTATGAATTGTTAGAAAAACGTTATGAGTTTTCGGGAGAAAAAGTCTGGTATTTTTCTGAAAAAGTGATTGAGTCACAACCTGCTCCTTCTATTGAGGAAAACATGAAGGAAATTAAAAAAGCAGTAAAACGAATCGGAAAAAAATTCAATGAAGATGAGTTTGAACTTATCGCATCTGTTAAAGAAGCGGTTTATGAGAGTATTGAAGAAACTGGGACGATCGATAATGAACAAGTAGCTGAATTGGTTTTTAAAGAGAATGTTTCAGCTCGAATGGCTTATCAAGAAGAGGTCAACGAATCAAAATTTGTAGATAAAACTCCGCCAGTTCGTGAGGCTAGAGAAATTTCAGAGAAAAAATTTGGAAAACAAAAATTAAAAATGAGCAACGGCATCGAATTGATTGTACCACTCGAAGTATACCGTAATGGCGATCTAATCGAATTTGTTAATAATCCAGATGGAACAGTTTCCATTGTATTGAAAAATATTGAAAAAATTAGCAATCAGTTGTAGAAATAAAAAATAGAATTATGTGAGTACGAATGAGTAGAGTGACACTCTATTAAAGAGCCTCAAACGACACTAACTTTTAGTGTCGTTTGAGGCTCTTTATCTAAAAATAATCACTATATTTATTGAGTAGTCAGCTGTTCAAGGGCTTTTTTAGGAACATCCTCTTCAGGGATTTCTTCCCAGCTGAGCACACCTTTTCTTGGATTCACTTTTAATTTTAAATAAGCATTGATGCGCAACGGCTTTGCTCGAATCTCTCTTAGGATTTGAATGTCTTTTTCTCCTTTTTTATTAAAAACGGCTTGTTTATAGTCGTATTCTGTATATTTTTCCCCATTTGAAAATATGCCTGTCTTTATTTCAGTTGGTTCGCCGACACGCGTATAGAAATCTTTGCCGCCAAAATAGTAATTATAACCGAACCAAATACCTGTTGTTAAAAGTACGAATGGCAAAATCAAAAGTAATAGTTTTTTCAATATCGTCACCTCTTAAATGTAGTATGCCTTTTTTTTAATCCAGATGCCATTGAAATGACTTAAAATGATGTGACAATTTTGTTAGGAGGAGCACTTTTTAGAGTTCATAAAATCGTCAAGTTATAGTTACACTTTTTTTAGAAACTCATGATACAATATAGAAAAGAATAGGGGGAATAAAAAATGATACCTTTTTATGCGGTATTTGATCCAACGTACATTTTAGTAATTGCAGGGTTGTTGATCTCGCTAGCAGCATCTGCTTATGTAAATAGTACCTTTAAAAAATATGACAAAATTCAAAGTCGAAACAATGTGACCGGGACAAAAGCGGCCCAATATATATTGAAAAAAGAACAGATCAACAATGTCGGTGTTCAACAAATTGCAGGAGATTTAACCGATAATTATAATTCTGGTAATAAGATGTTGAGTTTATCAGAAGCAACAGCGCAGTCAACATCTGTTGCAGCGATTGGTGTAGCGGCCCATGAATGTGGGCATGCGGTTCAAGATCATACGGGATATAGCCCTTTAAAAATTAGAGCCGCAATCGTTCCTGTCGCAAACTTTGGTTCAGCACTGTCATTTCCAATTATTTTGGTAGGTGTGTTACTTAGTTGGAATCAAACATTGATCAATATTGGTATATTGGCTTTTTCATTGGCGTTGCTATTCCAGTTAGTTACTCTACCTGTAGAGTTTAATGCATCGCGGAGAGCGTTGAAAATTTTATCAGACGGAAATATTTTGACGGAAGAAGAAGTGCCAATGGCAAGAAAAGTTCTATTTGCAGCAGCGTTGACCTATGTCGCAGCAGCGTTAGCTACATTTTTACAATTACTTCGTCTGATTATTTTATTTGGTGGAAATAATCGTCGGGATTAAAAAATGTATGAGATTTTGTTTTATTACCTCAATTTTTAAGAGTATGGTATCATAAGAATAGATAGTATGAGGAGGCTGAAAAGAATGAAAACATCTACAAAAATTAGTATTGGTTTAAGTATTGCTGCGGTAGCAGGTGTATCAGTAGCGGTGATTGCGTCTGAGAAAATCGTCAAGAAAGTTTATCACGTATCGAACCGTTTTAAAGCGAAAAAATTCGTGAACGATAAATTTGGTGGCAATGAAAAATTACTTGGAATTGTTGATGATTTATCTGATGATGAGCTTGATTCTATGATGAATGTTTTAGGTAAAGTAAAAGACGGTAGAAAAAAACTCTCTTCTTACGGAGAAACTTTAAAAGATAATACGGATAACTTGAAAGATCGTTTAGCTAGTTTTATTGAAGAAATGATGTAAAAAACAGTAGGTGGTAGTATAACTAGATGGTTTTTATTTCAAGTTAATACTAACGCTTTAGGATGACTCTGAGAGTTACTTCTGGTCTCACCGTATATTCAGATTTAAAGCCCGAAACAAAACTGATGATTAGTTTTGACTCGGGCTTTTTCTTTGTTTAGTTCGTGATTAATAAATAACAAAATACAAGATCGTCCATCCGTTTTAAAGAGAGGCCGGTTTGTTCGTAAAACTTTTCCAAGCGATAGTGAAGTGTATTGCGATGCATATACAGATCTTTAGCTGCCGAGCTGATATTCCCCTGATTATGCCAAAGAGAGAGGATAATCTGCCTGATTTCAGTTGTTAAAATTAATTGTTTGCCGAATGTTTCAATGATCAAACTTTTTTCCATGGCATCTTTTGTAAAATAATGTAAGGCAACATCACTTAGGGAAAAGGTTGATTTTCCTCGAAGAGTGTCTGCTTCTGCTTTAAAAATCCGCTGCTCTTCTTGAAAAAGTTTAAATAGATACTCATTGGCAGGAAAAAAACTACCGACGAAAACAATTGTGGAAGAATCAAAATCTGCATCCAAAGTCAAAAAAATACTTTGCAACTCTTCTAGCGTGTAATGATTCTTGCTATAGCGTTCGATTAAAGCGCCATCATTTTCGCTGAAAAAAAAGAAGTCGTTGAGCTCTGGGAAGATTTCTTTAATGCTATTTTCCCATTCGGTTTGTAAAAAATCCTTTGGTTTTTTAAGTTGAAACTGCAATATACGGAATGTTCCTTCAATTTCGATAGCAGTTTGATTAAATAAGTAACCAAACCAAGGATGCTTGTTTTGATCGATAGGATATTTTTTTTCAGGAAATAATTGTTTTAACAAACGAATTTCTGTTTCTTTCAATAAATCTTTGGCAAGAATAAAATAACTTCCATTGACTGGTAGTGAAAGAGCACTAGCATCCGCTTTTATTTGTTGGATTTTGCCAGTAGGATATAATTCGAATAATTCTTCAATAGTCATAGACACACCTCACTTGTTTATTGTACCATGAATAAGATAAAAGTATAAAGAACGAGAGGCGGAAAATGCTTGAATAAAAAAACGAGCCAGCTAACCATAGAAGAAAAAGAAGCCTTCATGTTGGAAGCAATCAAGGAAGCAAAAAAAGCTGAAATGATCGAAGAAGTACCTATTGGAGCAATCGTTGTTTTAGATGGAAAAATCATTGGCCGCGGACATAATCTGAGAGAGCAAAGCCAAGATGCAACGGCGCATGCGGAAATGTTTGCAATCAAACAAGCATGTGCGGCTATTGAAAATTGGCGTTTGGAACGTGCCCAATTGTTTATCACGTTAGAGCCTTGCCCAATGTGTAGTGGCGCTATGATTCTTTCTAGAGTGGATGAAGTTTATTATGGAGCGAAAGATCCAAAAGGTGGTACGGCTGGAACACTGATGAATTTATTGGAAGACGACCGTTTCAACCACGTAGCGTATGTGGAGGCTGGAATTTTAGAGCAGGAGTGTGGAGCATTGCTTTCAAATTTCTTTAGAAGCCTACGTAATGAAAAGAAACTTTTAAAAAAACAAAAGAAAGACTAGCCAAGAGACAAAAAATGCGGTATACTAAATCTTGCCGAAAGGCTAGGACAATGGTGGGCTTACGAAGCGTGTCAGATCCGGAAGGAAGCAGCACTAAGTAGGTGCCGCCATGTGTCTGAATTGAATAATTGACTTATCAAGGCTGATAGCCTTTTTTATTTTGCTTAAAATAACAAAAGGTGCTTAAACTGAAACTATATAAAAGTGTTTAGCTTATGTCCTAAAAAGCTGTTTTTTCCTCGCTTATTCGTATTTAGAGGGCTGTTTTAGGTCGGGTAAACTATTACAAAAATTAGAATCCCAAGCGGAGTACCTCTTTGTTGTCCCTTTTTTATCTCCAGATATAAATGTAATCTCAAAAAAATCACCTTCATAACAAGTATATGCATTAATAATTTTAGCTTGATAACCATCTATAAAGATTTCTTTTTTTAAGTATTGGTTCATACCATCAATCATTTCACCCATACGGATCCCCTTTTTTAAAGTATTTATCGTAATTTCATTTTAGCTGCTTTGCTAAGTGTGTATAATTATAAACTATGGGTACATCGTTTTGCAATTTCGTTCTTATATAATTTAGTTGTCTTAAAATATATGATAGAAACAAGAGAGTAGACATTGAAAAAATTTCGTGTATGATAAAGTTATGGATACTCACATTGGATTACTAACCCATATCAAGGTGTTTAAAGAAAAGCCGTATGCTATAACAGGAATGTTAATTTGGGAAAATGATGTCTGTATTAATTGTGTGATCAGAAATAAACCATTTGCCAAGTATGTTCTGTCGTTACCGATGCACCAATATGAAATCGAGGTAAAAGGAAACTATAATAGTAGAGGACAGTTTGACGTTAAACACATGCGCATCGTTAACATAGATAGCTATATTGCTTTGATAGGGACACCAGAATAAGCGTTTGACTCTGAGAACCAAGTAGGTACTGTGCAGCCATGTTTATCTGCAACGAGAAAACATCCACTCATACCTTATGGCTCAAGGAAATGCTTTTTTCCACCATTTATTCGAGTTTAGAGCGGGAGACAAAACGAATTTTTCGTTTTGTCTCCCGCTCATATTTAAAAAAACTGTATTTTGTTTATACGTACAAACGGTTAACTATTTGAGTGAATAGTAATGAATCAGGGAAACTATTTTTTTATTTCACTTAAAAAAAATTATTAGAGAAAGTAGAGGGAAATCAGGTGTTAAAATTGATCGCGGAAGATTATATAAAAGTGGAGCACCTTTCAACTGTAAGCCCTTTATATAAAGAACTAGTAGAAAAAACGAAAAGTGAGCCTCAATGTATCGCCTATGATTTGTTTATTGACCAAACAGATCCTGGTCATTTTATTTTTATTGAAGAATGGCCTAATGAGGAGGCTTTGAATGCTCATGTTGAATCAGAGCATTTCAAAAGATTAGTCCCACAAATCAATCAATTCATTCGAGAAGAAAACACATTTTTGCGAATGAAGCCATTTTCAAGTGATGTTTAATGACTATTTTTTTGAACATAAATAATCGGAATGGCAATCAAAGTCTTAGCGATTGTTGTTCCGATTTTTAAGTTGATCCCTCGAAATCAAAGTCTATTTTAAGTTAATAGTCTTCTCTCCAAGTTCTTTTCCAGCCATCCCTTGATTTGCTTTTAAAATAACAGGAGTTTCTGTGTCATCTAAGTCATAAGAGATAATAGCTTTTGCAGTATCATCAGGTTTAATGTCATCTAGCTGATGTTCCGTGTACTCAGCAAATTTTTCATCTTGTGGCGTCATTCCGACGTTTAATTTATTGCTGGTATCTTGGTTTTCTTGAGTTAAGCTCATGCAAGCAATCCAAACAGTAGAAGCAGAGATCGGCTCGTCACTATCATTGGTCACTTCATAAGTGATTGCTAATTGGGGCTTTTCTCTAAATAGGCTTTCATCTGCAGGCAAGACTTCAGTAGAAAGGATTTTGAGTGTAGCCATATCGATTTTCAACGTATCATTTTTAAAGTAAACATCTTCGGATTTTTTTTGAGAAGTTGACGTAGTATCCGCTTTTTTACTATCAGCAGAATTACTGTTTCCGTTACATGCAGCTAATGTTAATCCACATACCGTTAATACACCTAAACTTAGTATTTTTTTCATCAATATTTCCTCGCTTTATAAAATAATGTTTATAGAAGACCCAAGCTAAATGGCACTAAATTGTTTTGTCAGGGTTACTTGTCTATATACTACCTTGTATCTCACTAAATAACAAGATGACATTTATTGTTTCGGGTATTTTTGATAAGAAAAGCCTGTTTATTTGTTGTTCAGCTTGAGGAATAAATGAGAAATTTGAACACATGAGCTTGTCTTTCCTTTTTCAACATTTTCATCATAGTAAGATATTATTACTATTGACTGTTTGCTTTGCTCCTAAAACTAAAAAAGAGATGACGTTTTCAAATAGTTAAAAATGAGTCATTGTGCTTATCGGAAACGAATAACTTTGGTAAGAGATTTTCGTTTATTAGGTCAAACGCATGATTATTTTAAGTGTATAACATTCTTTTACCTTTCACAAATGTGATTCCTATGATATATTTTGTTCAAAAGGGAAAAAAGGAGTAATGATATGGATGAAGAAAAGTTATTGATCAGAATAGCAGAAATGTACTATCAAGAAGATAAAAATCAGAGCCAGATTTCTAAAGAGCTGAATATTCACCGAACAACGATCAGCCGTTTATTAAAGCGATCTAGAGAAGAAGGAATCGTTAAAATTTCTATTAACTATGATCTTTCAGAAACCTATTCTTTGGAACAATCTCTAGAACAACAATTTGGACTTAATAAAGCAATTGTTGTCCCAATTGCAATTGACGCAAGTACGGAACAAAAAGAACAGGTAATTGGAAAAGCTGCGGCAGATTACTTAGTTGAACAACTTGAAACGGGGATGAAAATTGGTTTTTCTTGGGGACACTCTCTGGCATCGATGGTTGATGAAATGAGGATCGTAGAAACAAAAGATGTCGTTTGTTTACCCATGATAGGAGGTCCTTCAGGCAAATTATCTAGTGAGTATCATGTCAACACAATTGCGTATACCGCATCTAAAAAGGTGGGGGCTCAGGCGTTGATGATTGATGCACCGGCTATTCCTGAAACACTAGAATTGAAAGAAGCACTGATGAAAAATTCATTTAATCAGAAATTACTTCAGCTATGGGAGCAGTTAGATATAGCTGTTTTTGGTATAGGAAGTCCTCATCTAAGTCAAAAGGATATTTGGCAAGCTTTTTATGGAAAAGATATTCTAAGTGAATTAGAAGAAAGAGATATAGCTGGTGATATTGTTTCTCATTTTTTCAATAGTGCTGGCTTACCAATCGCCAGTGAATTAGACGATCGCATTATCGGAATCACAATCGATCAGTTGAAAGAGGTGCCAATAAAAATTGGTGTTGCTGAATCAAAAGAAAAAGCTAGAAGTATCATTGCTGCTCTAAAAGGAAATCTACTGACAACACTTGTCACGACAGAAGAAACCGCAAAAGAAATTTTAGCGCAGTTATAGGGAAAATTCATTGATTGAAGGTAGTCTGATCAACTCTTTATCGTATTTTTATAGTATTGACCAAAACGATTCTATTCGCTTTGGTTAATACTATTTTTGTGATTTCGTAATAACAAATGTGAAAAAGAGCTTGACATTGTGAAAGCACATACATATAATGAGTGTGTGATATCACATAAGTTAATGTAAAATCACAAAAGTGAAGGGGTGTTTTGATGAACTGGTTAGAAGTGAATGGAAAAACAGTCATTGTAACAGGAGGATCTTCTGGCATTGGTGCGGCAATTGTCAAAGAATTGTGTAACTTAGGCGTTCAGGTTGTAAATACAGATTTACAAGAAGGAACTTTCAAACATGAAAACCTATCTTTTATTCAAACGGATGTAACGTCACGGGAATCCGTGGAACAAGCGGTTCAATATACTGTCGATAAATTTGGAACAATTGATGCATTGGTAAATAACGCAGGAATCAATATTCCAGCATTATTAGCAGATGCAAAACTATCAGATAGCCCGTATGAATTAAATGATGCTCTTTTTGAAAAAATGGTAAATATCAATCAAAAAGGTGTTTATCTAATGAGTCAAGCAGTCAGTCGATATTTAATCAAAGAAGGTACAGGTGTAATCATCAATATGTCATCTGAAAGTGGTTTAGAAGGTTCAGAAGGACAAAGTTGTTATGCAGCTACTAAAGCGGCAATCAATAGTTTTACCCGTTCTTGGTCGAAGGAATTAGGGAAGTTGGGTATCCGAGTAGTCGGAATAGCACCAGGTATTATGGAGGAAACGGGCTTACGTACGTTAAGTTATGAATCCGCTTTAGCCTATACAAGAGGAAAGACAGTGGACGAAATCCGAGCAGGATATAGTCAAACAAGTACCATTCCTTTAGGCAGAAGTGGAAAGTTGGTAGAGGTAGCTGATTTAGTGGTTTATCTGATATCGGATCGTTCTAGTTATATTAGTGGCGTAACAATCAATGTAGCTGGTGGTAAAACAAGGGGGTAATCATAATGACAAAAGTGTTGTTAGTGGCTCATGGAAAACTAGCAATCGAGATGAAGAATTCTGCTGAAATGATTTTTGGTGAATTATCTCAGTTTTCAGCCATTGAATTTTCTAAGCAAGATGGATTAGAAAGTTTATCAGAAAAAATCATCGGACAACTTGGAAAACCAGATGAAGAAACATTCATTATCACAGATCTTTTCTGCGGGACACCATATAACGCCAGTTGTAGTATTTGCATGAAAAGAGCAGAGTTACCCATTGAAGTTATTTCAGGTATGTCTTTACCAATGCTCTTAGAAGTGGCAACGATGATCGATGCAAATCCGCTTAGTCAGATTATTAAGCTAGTTAAAGAATCAGCCGCTGAGACGGTAAAATCGTTTAAAGAACAAGCAATCGAAGAAGAGGAGGATTTCTGACATGGAAATCAAGTTAGCAAGAATCGATGATCGGCTGATCCATGGTCAAGTAGCGACCGTTTGGGCAAAAGAAGCAGGTGCCAAACGAATCATTGTTGTCAGTAAAGAAGTGAATGAAGATGAGATTCGCAAAACGCTAGTTAAGCAAGCAGCTCCACCAGGAATCAAAGTCAATATCGTCGATGTAGAGAAAGCCGTCAAAGTATATCAGAATCCTAAATATGCAACAGAAACAGTTTTTTATTTATTTACGAATCCAAGTGAAGTTGTGGAGCTAGTTAATGGTGGCGTTCCATTGAAGACGATCAATATTGGTGGTATGCAATTCAAAAAGGGTAAGACCCAGATTACAAAAGCCATTTCTGTCAGCCAAACAGATATAAACGCTTTTTATGAGCTGAAGGAATTGGGTGTTGTGCTAGATTGCCGTGTTGTTGCAACAGATCCGAAGATTGATTTTGAAGGGAAATTGAAAGAGGCGGTTACACATTAAGGAGGAGCAAAATGACGTTATCAATAATTCAAATTGTATTGATTTTTATTTTTTCATGTATTGCTGGTATGGGAAGTGTTTTAGATGAGTTTCAAACCCATCGTCCTCTGATAGCTTGTACGGTCGTTGGGTTGATTTTAGGGGATTTGACTACGGGAATTATTTTAGGTGGTACATTGGAATTGATTGCTCTAGGCTGGATGAACATTGGCGCGGCACAATCACCTGATTCTGCTTTAGCAAGTGTGATTGCAACGATTCTAGTGGTTGTTGGGCATCAAGATATTCAAGCTGGGATTGCGATTGCATTGCCGGTAGCCGCAGCAGGCCAAGTTCTAACAGTGATCGCTCGAACGATTACTGTAGCTTTTCAACACGCTGCGGACCGAGAAGCAGAGAATGCGGCATTTAATAAAATTATTTTCCTCCACTTTAGTGCATTATTTATTCAAGCCTTGCGAGTAGCAATTCCTGCGACGATCGTGGCGATGTTTGTTAGTGCTGAGATGGTCAATAAAATGTTAGCAATGATCCCCGATGTTGTTACGGGTGGCTTGGCAGTTGCTGGCGGTTTCATTGTTGTTGTAGGATATGCCATGGTTTTGAATATGATGAGTGTAAAATACTTGATGCCGTTTTTCTATCTGGGGTTTGTTTTAGGCGGTTATTTAGAATTCAGTTTGCTTTCATTTGGGGCGATTGGCTTGATCACAGCTTTGATTTATGTTCAATTGAATCCCAATTTTAAAAAGCCGCAAATCTCAGGGCAAACGGAACAAATGGCTTTTTCTGGAACGATCATTGCAGATGATGAACTAGACGATTAAGGAGGAAAATCAATGGAGACAATAGCAAACAAAGCGATTGAGGAACAAACATTACAATCCGCAATCACAAAAAAAGATTTAATGACGACATTTGTGTTTTCAAATTTTCAACAAGCATCTTTTAACTATGAGCGGATTCATGCGCTTGCCTTTTGTGTAGATATGATTCCAACAATCAAGAGAATTTATCATACAAAAGAAGAGCAGTCAGAAGCACTAAAAAGACATTTAACTTTTTTTAATACAACACCAGCTGTATGTGGTCCTGTGATTGGTGTGACGATTGCTATGGAAGAAGCAAAAGCTAGTGGTGCAGATATTGATGACGGTACGATCAATAGTTTAAAAGTTGGTTTAATGGGACCTTTAGCGGGCGTAGGTGATCCTTTAGTATGGGGAACATTGCGTCCGATTACAGCAGCGATTGGTGCCTCACTTGCTTTGTCAGGCAATCTTTTAGGGCCTATTATTTTCTTTGTAGCATTCAATGCTGTTCGTTTAAGTATGAAATGGTTTGGCCTAACATATGGATTTAGAAAAGGCTTGGACATTGTTCAGGATCTTGCTGGAAATCTTTTACAAAAATTGACAGAGGGTGCAACGATTCTAGGACTGTTCATTATGGGTGTTTTAGTCACTAAATGGACAACGATCAATATCCCTTTAGTTGTGTCAAAAACACCTGGTCAGGATGGAGAAATGGTCGTTACGACGGTTCAAAATGTGCTGGACGATCTAGTTCCAGGACTGTTAGCACTAGGATTAACTTTATTGATGATGAAATTATTGAAGAAAAAAGTGAGTCCAATCGTATTGATCTTTGTGTTGTTTGCTGTTGGAATTATAGGGTACGGATTAGGAATTTTAAATTAAAAATAGTTGGAGGTTTTTTGGGATGAAAACAAAAGCAGTGCGTTTATACGGGAAAAAAGATTTGCGGTTAGAAACGTTTGAATTACCTGAAATCAAAGAGGATGAGATCTTAGCTTCTGTCGTGACAGATAGCATTTGTATGTCCACATGGAAATTGGCTAATCAAGGACAAGAGCATAAAAAGGCACCACAAGATTTAATCAACAATCCAATTATTGTTGGCCATGAGTTTTGCGGTGAAATTTTAGCAGTAGGAAATAAGTGGCAAGAAAAGTATCAAGTAGGGGAGCGCTACGTGGTACAAGCAAATCTACAATTGCCAGATCGTCCAGATTGTCCCGGATATTCTTATGCTTATACTGGTGGAGACTCGACTTATATTATTCTATCGAAGGACGTTATGGAACAAGATTGTTTGATTCCTTACAAAGGCGAGACTTATTTTGAAGGCTCATTGATCGAGCCTTTATCGTGTGTGATCGGTGCATTTGAAGCAAATTACCATTTGATTGAAGGGTCTTATGAACATAAAATGGGGATTAAAGAAGATGGGCATTTACTAATCATGGGCGGCACGGGTCCAATGGGGTTATTGGCGATTGATTATGCATTACATGGTCCGATTACGCCTAAAAAGATAGTGGTGACTGATATGAGCGATGAAAAACTAAAACGTGCTGAAAAGTTATATCCCAGTCAAAATGGTATTGAAGTGATCTATCTCAATGTAAAAGAGTTGAACAATCAAATTGACGTCCTGAGAGAAAGTGTTTCTGGAGGGTTTGATGATATTTTTGTAATGGTTCCGGTTGCGGAAGTTGTTGCGGATGCTTCTAAATTATTGAATCCAGACGGTTGTCTAAACTTCTTTGCAGGGCCGCAAGATAAAGCTTTTTCAGCACCAATCAATTTTTACGACGTACATTATTCCTTCACTCATTATGTTGGAACATCTGGTGGAAATACGGAAGATATGCGCAAAGCTGTCGATTTGATCGAAACAAAACAAGTAAAAGTTGCCAATGTTGTAACGCATATTTTAGGACTAGATGCAGTAGCCGAAACAACGTTGCATCAACCAGAAATTGGTGGAGGAAAAAAATTAGTTTATACCCACCAATCTTCTCACTTGCTTCCATTAGCAGAGATGGAAAATTATGATACTCAATTGGCTGAGATTCTTAAAAAGACGGATGGCATTTGGAGCAAAGCAGCAGAAGAGTATGTGTTAAAGACATTTGATAAAATCTAAACAGAAAAAGTCCCAGACGAAAGTGTTTAGCTCCGAAGCCTAATAGCTACTTCCTTATTGCCCTTTATTCAAATTTAGAGCGCTAGATAAGACTAATCTTTAGTTTTATCTAGCGCTCTTTTTATATAAAATTAGAAACTTCGGCCACCACCGCCAAATGTTCCGCCGCCGGTCGAGTGAGTACTGCTGCCACCGCCACCACCACCGCCTCCTCCGCCACTAGAGTTATTTCTAGGAATACGGCGAGTCGTAACGAATGAATTAACTAAAACATCATTTCGTCGGGTTAAATTAAGGTTGGACTTTTCCCTAAATGGGTACTTATAAGTGCCAAATTTTAACTGGTATTTTGAAATGTTTACAACAAAGAAAATGCCACTCAAAACAAGTGCCGCTATAAAAGCAATGACGATTTCAGTTGTAGTCAAAGATTTATAGCGCGTAATTTTTCCGGTCTCAGTATCGACCCGATAATGTCCGCCAGGGACACCCTGGTCAAAGTAATAACTAGTTTTCTCAAGAAAAGTTTGAGCTGCTTGGAAATAATTTCCAGCGATCATACTAGGCTCGATAGCATCCAAACTTTGATCGATTCTCTTATCAGTCAAATAATCGATCATATTTCCTGAAGTAGAAATAATAAATTTTCTTTGATTCATATCTAGATAAAATGTAATACCATTTTTATTTTTTCCAATACGATCAAGCATGTAATAATCTGCAAATCTCGTGGAATCCATGTCGTTGTCATTATTTGTCACGATAAAAATACGTGCTTTCGCTTTCGCTTCAATTGGTGCAATCGTCTCTTTCAGCTGAGCGACTTCTTCAGAAGTGAACAGGGATGCCTGATCGTCGATCGAGTCTTGCGCTGCCTGAACATCTACAGTGAAACCGAACAATAGAAAAAGAAGAGTCAACAGACTAAAACTGATTTTTCTCATATAAACCAGCCTCCAATCAGAAAAATAGCTAAGATTGATGCAAAAATACTCAATGTAAATAAACCTAATCGTTTATAACTTACAGGTAAAATCCCACTGACTTTTCCAGTTTGCCCATTCATAGCATAGTAATAAACTTTTTTGGATTGTTCATGGCTGCGATAGGTCACTACCCAAATCGGTAGTAACATGTAATGATTTGCTTCACTGTCCAACGAAATATCTGTTCGTAATTTTGTTAGTGTGGTATAGCCGGAAGCTGTATCGCGTAATAAAGATTCAGAGTACTCTTTCAATTCACTTTGAATTGCTTTTTGGATTGCATCATATTCAATGTCGCGTTTTTCGGCTTGAAATCCTGCCAAGTATTGACTCTTAAATGAAACGGCTTTATCTAATAAAAAGGGCTGAACGGCCTCAACCATTTTCTGTTGGACGTTTTTAGAAAGGGCATTTTTAATCAATTCTTTAAAAGAAATTTTTCCTTGTCGTTCAACATCGAACTGCTTTGTTTCAGTATATTCAAGGTCTCCAACACGCCAGACCCGAATCGTGGTTCCCATACCTTGAAGCTGACCATCAATTTCAGCATCCACGACCCAATAAGGGAAATAAACCCCAGTCATTTTATCAATCTGTTCTTTATTGAAAAAGTCTTTTGGAATAAACCATTTCTTCTTGGTCCAAGCTAAAAACTTTTCAACAGCTTCTTCCTTTTCAATTGAAAAGGTAAAACCTTTTCTGGGAGGAACTTTCCACTTAATCGTCCGGATAAAACAACTGGATTGTGACAATAATAACAATAAGTAGCAGCGGTCGTGGCTTCGGTGACAATTTGAGCACCACAGCTTGGACAATCGAATAATTCCATTGCGCCTTCTAAAGTATCCTCAGCCATATCGTCAGTTCCACTGGCTTCTTTAAACGCAGCTTTTTCTTCTGAAGACATTTTATCAACCTGTGATTCAGCTGAAAAGGTTAGCTCTGGCTCAGATGATTGAGTAGAAGTGTCTTCTAAATGTGCATCTCTTTGTGCTTTTTCATAAGCGGAGACCTCACCTTCCGTATAGACACTTAAGCAATATTCACAGTGGAATTTTTGATCTTTAGGATCGAATAACAATGGACCACCGCAGTTAGGACATTTGTGTGTAAATGTATCTGTCATGATTGTTCCTTTCTTTGTGTAGAGAATTAAAATAAGCGATGAATGCTTCTTTCTGTTTTACAAGTGTTAGATAGAAAAAGGGCAAGACACGGTCGCCCAGCCCTAATCTTTTTGGATTATAAAGGAATACCTTGGAATGGTTTGCCGCAATGTGGACAGAATTTTGGAATTCCATTCGATAAATCAACGATCTCACTACATTCGCTACATTTCATTTCTAGTTTTGCTTTTTCATTTGTTGGTTTAGGTGTGCCGCAATTTGAACAGAACTTGCCGCTGTTTTCAGTTCCACACTGAGGACAAGTCCAGGTATCTGTTGAACCTTGAGCATTTTGCTGATTTTGTTTCTCCTGCATTTGTTGTTGATTCGTTTGAGAAGCTTGAGCAAAATAATTACCACTTGTATTCATACCCATACCAACACCCATAAAGCCGTTCATTGCGCCGCCTTCATTATTTCCAGCAGCTTCCATGCCGCGTGCCATCGATCCTTGAACATAGCCTTCGCGAATACCGGCATCACTAAGCATAGCCCCTTGATTACGCATATTGATCAATTTAGTAGAGTCATCTGTATAAGAAATGCTGGCAACCGCTACAGAGATGATTTCCATACCACGTAATTCGCGCCATTCATCATCTAATACTTGTCCCATATACTTACTTAATTCTAGACTTTTAGAAGGAACATAAGAGATCCGTTCACCATCTGCAGACATTTTATTGATCGCAGACTGTAACGCGGTTAAGAATTCTGCTAAATATTGTTCGTTGATATCCTTGATATCGACTTGAGATTTATTTCTAGGGATTGCATTTGAAAAGAATAATAGTGGATCAGTGATTTTGATTGAATAGTTACCATGAGCTCGTAAGAACAATTCGGCATTGTAAAAATTGTCAAAATAATTGATTGGTGATGACGTACCAAACTTGATCCCTTTGATTTCTTGTAAGTTAATATAAAAAACTTGTTGTTTTTGAGGTGTTACGCCGCCAAATTTAAAGCGATCAAATGTTTCAGATATTGCCTCTTTTAAAGTTCCGTTAAATGCGGAAGGAGCAGAATCATTTTTAACCGTGTAATATCCTTCTTCAGCAGTATAGTCAATAATTTTACCACCATCAACTAGAATCATCATCATGTTCGGATAGACATGAATCACAGAACCATCTGTTAAAACATCTTCGGTTCCTTTACGATTAGAGCCGCGTTTATCATTCTTACGAACAAAAACACCTTTCGTCATCACTGTTGTGTCGCCCATATTATCTGGTTCGATGACTTCGAGCCATTGGTCAGCTAACCCGCCGCCGACTGTACTTGTTGCTGCTTTGATAATTCCCATTTGAATTCCTCCTAAAATTGAAAGCATAGCAGGGGATTTAGTTCTGATAGAAAATACAGTTGTATCATTAAACGTCATAGGTAGATTCTATTTTTTCAAAAGTAATAGCCTGCATAGCTAGATAAAAAAGTAGTTAGTAAAAATAGTATACCATAGGTGAGGGACAGAAAAATACTGTTTGAGAGTGATTATAGAATGAAAAAAGTCAATTAAGATGAATAAATTCAATGTTTATTTTTTTGCTAAACCTAACGTTTTTCTATCGTGTCCGCTGAAGAATAAGGTATAATGAAGATAATACATTGAAACAAGAGCTTGGGGGATTGGAAAGTGGAACGAAAAGACAAGAGAAAATCGAATAAATCACTGATTTTAATTGTGAGTGGTGTTGTAGTAGTTGGGGCTGTGACAGGTGGATATTTCGCTTATAATACGTGGCAAAAATCACAAGAGTTAAATAAGGCAGAAAAATCCGCAAAAACGTTTTTAAAACACCTTTCAAAGCAATCCTTTGATCAGTTTCCGGATTTATTGAGTGAGTCATCTTTAAAACAAAGCGGTTATGACAAAGAAACGGTTGTAGAGAAATACCAAACCGTTTTTTCTGGGATCCAAGCACAAGGTATCAAAAGTAAAGATATCAAAGTGACGCAAGAAAAAAATGAGCAGTTTAGTTTTACTTATCAAGTTGAAATGACCACTCCTTTAGGCAAACTGAAAGATTTATCGTATAAAACAGTCCTAAAAAAAGAAGGTGGCACTTACAAAATTGATTGGGCGCCAGATTTGATTTTCCCTGGAATGTCAGGGCAAGATAAAGTTTCGATAGGCGTAGATCCGGCGAGTAGAGGAGAGATCGTGGATCGTAATGGTGAAGGTTTAGCTGTCAATCAAGCCTTTGATCAGGTTGGGATCGTCCCTGGTAAACTTGGCGAAGGACAAGAAAAAACCAACAATATCAAATCTTTCAGTGATCAATTCAAAATTCCGGTAGACGAAATTGAACAAAAGCTCAAACAAGCTTGGGTACAACCAGATTCTTTCGTTCCACTAACCATCTCTTTTGATCCGATAACTACTTTACCAACAGGGGCAGCTTCTCAAGATGCGATCGTTCGCTACTATCCATTAAAAGAAGCGGCGGCGCAACTTGTCGGTTATGTCGGTACGATTACTGCAGAAGATATTGAAAAAAATCCAGACTTAAGTAGCTCAGGGGTTATTGGGAAAGTCGGAATGGAGCAAACGTTTGATAAACAATTAAGAGGACATGATGGTGGAAATATCACAATCACTGATGAAAATGGTCATGCCAAAAGTGTTCTGCAAAGTGTAGATAAAAAAGATGGAGAAAAAATCCAACTGACAATTGATAAAAACGTACAGTCACAATCGTATGATATTTTCAATAATCGTCCAGGGAGCGCAGTAATCATGGATCCTCGTCAAGGTGATTTATTGGCGGCGTCAAGCTCACCTTCTTTCGATCCAAATAAGATGGCCAATGGCATTTCTCAAACAGATTATGATGCTTATGCTAATAATGAAAATTTACCTTTTACAGCAAGATTTGCAACAGGCTATGCCCCAGGGTCTACGTTTAAAACAATTACAGGCGGTATTGGTTTAGATGCTGGTACGTTAAAACCAGAGGAAGAAATAGCAATCAGCGGCTTAAAATGGCAAAAAGACGCATCGTGGGGCGATTATTTTGTGACCCGGGTGAAAGAAGCTAGCCCTGTCAATTTGCGGACAGCTTTAGTGAATTCCGATAACATCTATTTTGCAGAACAAACGCTGCGTATGGGAGAAGATACCTTTAGAAAAGGATTAGACAAGTTTATTTTTGGTGAAAAATTAGATTTGTCGATTCCGATGAACCCAGCGCAAATCTCTAACGAAGATAAATTTAACTCAGAAATTTTACTTGCTGATACAGGCTATGGTCAAGGACAATTATTGGTGACGCCAATCCAGCAAGCGACAATGTACACAGTTTTCCAAAATGAAGGGAAACTCGTGTATCCAAAAATCGAGTTGAACAAAGAAACAAAAACAAAAGAAAATGTTATCAGTTCAAATGCAGCGAATACAATCGTGACAGATTTGCTTGGTAGCGTCGAAGATGAAACAGGATATGTGCACAACATGTACAATCCAGACTTTTCATTAGCAGCAAAAACAGGAACTGCTGAAATCAAGGAAAAACAAGACACGCTTGGAAAAGAAAATAGTTTTCTTTTAGCGATGGATCGAAGCAATAATAAATTTTCCGCCATGATCATGGTGGAAGATTCCAGAAAAAATGATACCGCAACAAATATCAGTAAATCATTGATCGATTATTTAGAAGCGAATATCAAGTAATAATCAAAGCTGGGACAAGACGCAATGAGCGTTTTTGCCCCTCTTTGCTTTGAACGGCTCGTTTTTTTACGAACGAATAAAAATATGCTACAATTAACCAACTACATGATGAAAGAAAGGGATTTTTTGTGCGGATTTTAGCAATCGATACTTCTAATCAAACATTGACAGTTGCTGTTTGTGAAGAGAAAAAAATTATAGGACAATATACAATCACTGTAAAAAGAAACCATAGCCTGACCTTGATGCCGGCAATCACACAACTCGTGAAAGATGTTGGATTGACACCCAATGATTTTGACCGCATTGTTGTGGCGCAAGGACCAGGTTCATATACAGGGTTAAGAATAGGTGTAACGATGGCAAAAACACTTGCTTATACATTAAAAAAAGAATTAGTAGGCATTTCTAGTTTGAAAGCTTTAGCAGCAAATTGCGTAATGGTGAAAGGGGCAATCATTCCAGTTTTTGATGCAAGAAGAAATAATGTTTATACTGGAGCTTATGAGTATGTCGATGGTGTTTTAACGACCGTTATTGCTGATCGACATGTTGCACTGGAAGAGTGGCTGGAACAGTTAAAAGAATTCGATCATCTTTACTTTGTTGGAGAAGATGTTGAGAAATTCCGCACGCAAATCGTGTCAGTTTTACCTAATGCTGAAATTTGTGACATTTCCGAATGGCAAATTCCTAACGGAGCAGCTTTAGCAGAACTTGGCAGATTAGCCGAGCCTGAAGTGGATATCCATCACTTTTTACCTAATTATTTAAAACGAGTAGAAGCAGAAGAAAATTGGTTAAAAGATCATACACCTGAGGTAGAAAATTATGTTGAAAAAATTTAATCTTTTTCATAGTCTTCTGGGCATCTTTTTTAAGAATCGTCCTTATGATGAGAAGGCAGTACAAATTTCAAATCAAGAGTATTTTGTTCGTGGGATCACAATCGATGATATCAAAGATTTGCTTTCAATCGAAAGAGAAGTATACGCTGGAGAATTGCCTTGGACGAAAACCGCTTTTTTGGTTGAGCTTCAATCGGCAGAGCCTCATTTATACTTACTCATTCAAAAAGAAGGTAAAACGATTGGGTTTATAGGTTGCCGTATTTTCGGTAAGGATGCTCATATTACAAATGTTGCTGTTTCAACGAAAAACCAAGGAAATGGCATAGGGAGTTTCTTGATTAGAGAAGTTCAGCAATTTGCAAGAATCAACGATTGTGAAACGATCTCTTTAGAAGTTCGGATCAGCAATAAAAATGCACAACGTGTTTATCGACAACTTGGGTTTGTATCAAATACGATCAAACCTGATTATTATACGGAAAACAATGAAGACGCACTAGAAATGATTTTATATTTAAAAGAAGAGTGAAGCGATGTATTATTCAAAAAAAAATTTACCAACGGAACAGCCAGCTGAAAAACTTTGGTCGATCAGTGAACAATCATATGATCATGGCTCACCTTGGTCAAAAGAACAATTTGGCGTTGATTTAACGCAAAAAACGAGTGACTATCTTGTTTTGATCCAAGAAAATCACTGGATCGGATTTATCAGCTATCAGTTGATTTTAGATGAAGCTGAACTCACTCATGTTGTGATCCATAAAGAGTTTCAACAAAAAGGATATGGGAGTAGATTGCTCGATCAATTGCACCAACGTTTTATCGAGCAAGGAGTTTGTCAGGTTTTTTTAGAAGTGCGTGAATCTAATTTAAATGCACAAAAATTATATGAAAAAAAAGGATTCAGAACAATCAACCGTCGCAAAAATTATTACAGCCATCCAAAAGAAGACGGGATCGTTATGTGTTTAAAAGTTAAGGAAGTGAATCAATGACTTTTTTTAATAAGGAAAGAAAATTAATACTAGCTATTGAAAGTAGTTGTGATGAAACTAGCGTTGCAGTTATTGAAGATGGGGCTAAAATCCTATCCAATATCGTAGCTTCCCAAGTCAAAAGTCATCAACGTTTTGGTGGTGTTGTACCAGAAGTTGCTAGTCGTCACCATGTGGAAGAAATCACGTTATGTATAGAAGATGCTTTAGGTGAGGCAGGTGTAAAACCAAGTGACTTGAGTGGGGTTGGGGTTACTTATGGTCCCGGTTTAGTAGGTGCCTTGTTGATCGGTATCTCTGCCGCCAAGGCATTTGCGTGGGCGCACGATTTGCCATTGATCCCAGTCAATCATATGGCTGGACATATTTATGCTGCTCATTTTGTAGAACCACTGCAGTTTCCTTTGATGGCTTTATTGGTCAGTGGTGGTCATACAGAATTAGTTTATATGAAAGAAACAGGTTCCTTTGAAATCATCGGTGAAACGAGAGATGACGCAGCTGGTGAGGCGTATGATAAAGTCGGTAGAGTTTTAGGTTTAACCTATCCAAGTGGTAAAGAAATCGATGAATTAGCTCATTTGGGTCAAGATACGTATCATTTTCCCCGGGCGATGATCAAAGAGGATAATTATGACTTCAGTTTTAGTGGGTTGAAAAGTTCATTTATCAATACTGTTCACAATGCTGAACAGCGTGAGGAAGAGCTGATAGTGAACGATTTGGCTGCAAGTTTTCAAGCGAGTGTTATTGATGTATTAGTCGATAAAACGATTCGGGCGTGTAAAGAATATCCAGTCAAACAATTAGTCATGGCAGGTGGTGTTGCAGCTAATAAGGGCTTACGTGAGCGTTTGAGCAGTGAGGTGTCCAAAGAACTTCCAGGAGTAACGTTTATCGTTCCGCCGCTTCGATTATGCGGAGATAATGCTGCGATGATCGGAGCTGCGGCATTCGTTGAAGCTGAAAAAGGCCATTTGGCAGACTATCACTTAAATGCGGATCCTAGCTTATCTTTTATGACGATTTAAAAATAAGAATCAACGGATAAGACTAGGCATAGAGAAAAATATTTGCTATAATAAACCCAGTTTAATACTGATTCATCGATAAAGAGAGTACTTCATTACCTATTATTCAAGCGATTTCGGGCAGGTGGAAGCCGAAAATAATCAAATGAAGGAAGCGCACTTTAGAGAATCTGCATAGGCAGACGGCTATCTACCGTTAATAGATTAAGTGGGTTCGTCTTTATAAAAGCACGAACAATTAGAGTGGTACCGCGGGAAAATCTCGTCTCTGGTGTTTTTTAACACTAGGGACTTTTTGCTGTGAATCACTGCGACTGGCTTTGCCAGAGCAGATGATGAACAGTACTTGGCGACCAAAGGGAGAGAAGTAACCTTACTAGGAATCACTACACTACACTTCGTTTGGGACTCATCAATTTCTAGGAGCAAAAGCTCTAAGAATTGAAGGACTGTGACTGGCTTTGCCAGAGCAGATGATGAACAGTACTTGGCGACCAAAGGGAGAGAAGTAACCTTACTAGGAATCACCAAGCACCTTTGATCTAGAAAAACAGTAGTAGCAGTTCCTCAAAACAAAGAACATCTAAACTAAAGACAATGAAAATACTCAACGAGTAAGTTCCTATCAATCAATAAAACCCAACCATTAGGAGGATATATATGAACAACAAAGCAATCGTAGCAAAAGCCATTTACGAAGTGGTAAAAGATGACCTAACTTTAGAGAACGTTACACAATTATTGGAAAATCCTAAATCTGTCGATCACGGTGATGTAGCCTTTCCAGCTTTTTCATTAGCTAAAGTCTACCGCAAAGCACCCCAGCAAATTGCTGCTGATTTAGCAGAAAAAATCGCTGGAACAGACTTTGAAAAAATCGAAGTCGTTGGACCTTACTTAAACTTTTTCATGAATAAAAAAATGATCAGCCAAGCAGTGATCGGTCAAATTGCCAAAGAAAAAGGGCACTATGGAGATAGTTCAATCGGTGATAAAGGTAATGTACCAATTGATATGTCTTCACCTAATATTGCAAAACCAATTTCAATGGGACATCTACGTTCAACGGTAATCGGGAATTCGATTGCTTTTATCCTTGAAAAAATTGGTTACACACCGATTCGTATCAACCACTTAGGTGATTGGGGCACACAGTTTGGTAAACTGATCGTAGCTTACAAAAAATGGGGTTCAGAAGAATCAGTCAAAACGGCACCAATCACTGAACTATTGCGTTTGTATGTACAGTTTCATGAAGAAGCTGAAACCCAACCTGAATTAGAAGAAGAAGCTCGTGCTTGGTTTAAAAAATTAGAAGAAGGCGACGCAGAAGCAACTGAATTATGGCAATGGTTCCGTACAGAATCATTAAAAGAATTTGATAAAATTTATTCTATGCTGGAAGTTTCTTTTGATTCGTACAATGGTGAAGCTTTCTACAACGATAAAATGGATGAAATCGTAACAATGCTGGAAGAAAAACATTTATTGCAAGAAAATCAAGGAGCTGAAATCGTTGATTTAACTGCGTATGATCTAAATCCGGCATTGATCAAAAAATCTGATGGCGCAACGCTCTATATCACACGTGATTTAGCAGCAGCCGTTTACCGCAAACGCAACTATGATTTTGCAAAATCACTCTATGTTGTCGGAAATGAACAAAGCAATCACTTTAAACAACTAAAAGCAGTTTTAAATGAACTTGGATTTGATTGGTCGAAAGACATGCATCATATACCGTTTGGTTTGATCACGCAAGGTGGTAAAAAACTATCAACGCGTAAAGGGAAAATCGTTTTACTTGAAGAAGTGTTGAATGAAGCGGTCGAGTTAGCAAATAAACAAATTATGGAGAAAAATCCTGATTTACCAGATCGTGAAGAAGTTGCTAGACAAGTTGGGATCGGCTCTGTTATTTTCCACGACTTAAAAAATGATCGATTGAATAACTTTGACTTTGTTTTAGAGGAAGTTGTTCGTTTTGAAGGTGAAACAGGTCCTTACGTGCAATATACACATGCACGTGCTATGAGTATTTTAAGAAAAGCTAATTTCACTATCGATGAAACGAAAGAGTACGCATTAGATGATAAAGAAAGCTGGGAAGTCATTAAGTTATTGCAAAAATTCCCAGACGTTGTCATGCAAGCAGCGGATAAATATGAACCTTCAGTTATTGCAAAACATGCGATTCAAGTAGCTCAAGCGTTCAATAAATACTATGCCCATGTGAAAATCTTAGTAGAAGATGAGCAAAAGGAATCACGCTTAGCTTTAGTTTATGCAATGGCAACAATTATTAAAGAGGATCTACGTCTGTTGGGTTTACATGCGCCAAATGAAATGTAATAAATTAGCTGAGACAAATGAGCAGTAGCTCGTTTTGTCTCAGCTTTATTATTTAGTCCAATTTTGTTGCATTTGATCTAGCAGATCGATGACATCCTTTGTTAAAAACAGCGAACGATTCGTTTTTTCTCCTTCGATCATTTTAACCATATTGGTGATTTCATAGTTCAATGCTTGATTACTGTCGCCAGAAACAATTGTTTCTACAGTTCCATCATTAAAGAAAATCTTTGCTTCATCCGCTCGTGGATAGTCGTTGATTACAATATAAGCATCCTCAAAAGCGACGATTCCTTGTTTTGGCATTTTTGCTTGGAAACTTAAAGAAACAGTTGCCATTTCTTGTGCTTGATTTTGCAGGATAGTAGCCGACTGTTCATCTACACCAGTTGAAAAAGGTTGCATAACAGAGGCAATCACTTTTGGTTGTGAGGTAAAGAACCAACGGGCAAAAGAGACTGCGTACGTTCCAATATCTAAAAGAGCACCACCTGCTAAATCAGGATTGAAAAAGCGGTTCAACGGATCAGGCTCTTTATAACTGCCAAAAGGAGCTTGGATCATTTTTAACTTGCCAAAACGTTTCGTATCAATTTGACTTCGCAACTCTTCGTATAAAGGCATATTAAAAATCGTCATTGCCTCAGCTAAAATCAAGCCTTTTTCTTCAGCTAATTTCATTGCCTTAGCTAATTCTGCACTATTCATCGTAATCGCTTTTTCACAAAGGACGTGCTTTCCAGCGGATAAAGCGCTCAAAATATGTTCGATATGTTGTCGATTAGGCACAGCAACATAAACAATATCGATTGTTTCATCAGCTAATAACGCTTCAAAAGAACCGTAAGCAGATTGGATACCGTATTCTTTTGCAAATGCTTCGGCTTTAGACAAGGTTCTAGAGGCAACTGCTGTGATCTTGCTATTTTCTTGTTGGAAACTTTCCGCAAAGCTCGTTGCGATTTCCCCAAGTCCGATAATGCCCCAATTGTAATACTTCATAAATAATCCTCCTTAAATTAAAAGCGTAGCTAGATAGTTTAACTTGTATAAATCTATTATACATGAGAAGCTCAAAATGGTGGTTTATTTTGGACACATGCTAGCAATTGTCTAATTATTTGTGGACATCAGCTGAATCTTTCTTAAAAATAAAGAAATAAGTGATGCAAAGAGATGCAATTTTTTGATATTTTCAGTAAAATAGGGAAAAGGGGGCAAATGACATGCACCAAATGTATATAGATATTCTCATCGATGCAATTATAGAACAATTTGAAACAGAAGAAAAATTTTATACTGAGTATCTCCAAACCTCAAAAGAAAACTGGGAAAACTGGAAAAAAGGCAGAATTAATTTAACCAGTGAAGAAATGCAAAAAGTCAAAAATTTGTTTTCTGATTATGAATGGATGCTAACGCAAAAAATATTACGTCAAACAATCCTCTTCCCAGAAAAAAGAAATATTGCTGTTTCCGAGTATAAACGTTTAAAAACATTGATCGCTAAAAAATGGCTCCAGTCCGGATCAGGCATTGCTGAGCTGATTCCTTCAAAAACGAATCGTGAAGAAGCAGAACAAACGTTTATTGATTTAAAAGTAACGGTTTCTTATGGCGAATGGGGCTTTGATGATATTGTGACGTTTCGATTACCGGCTACATTACAAGGTCAATTAGAGGGCTCAAAAGTAGAATTACTTGATTGGGTAAATGAAAATTTGATGGGTACTTACGTTGGTGAATAAGTAAGTAAGGGAGTTTTTTTGTGAAACAGATTTTAGGAATCTTATCCGTCATTATAGTTTTAGGGGCTGTGATTTTTGTCTTTTTTGGTCACGCTGCACCAAAAGAAAAAACAAAAAACACGAGTGAAGAGACAAAAGAGACGAGTGTGACAATTCCAACAACTACGTCTGAAATACAAACGAATACATCGACAACTATGACTACAACAGCTGTTGATTGATTGTATGAATAAAAACTGATATAATCAGTCAGCCATTGTCCTGAACGAATGTGCAGGAACGAATACAAAACAAAGTAGGGAATGTATGAATAGTCCAAGATATAAAAAGAAAAAAACAAGAAAAGCGAATCTACCTGCACTGTTTGCAGGCTTGTTGATTGTGGGTGTAGCATTCATCTTTTCAATCAATGTATTGTCAGATAGTTCTAAAACAGTGGAGGAGTCTGCTCAACAAAAAGAGGAAGTAACAAAAGAACAGTTCATTGATAGAATAAGTCCTCATGCTAAAGAGTTACAAGCTTCATATGGTGTTTTACCTAGCATCATCATTGGTCAAGGAATCTTAGAATCAAATTGGGGGCAGAGTACTCTTGCATCTAAATATAATAACTTATTTGGTATCAAAGCTTACGGGGATCAAGAAAAAGTCAACCTTGAAACTAGGGAATATATCAATGAAGAGTGGATTGTTATCCAAGGTGATTTTAGAGTCTATAATACGTGGGAAGAGTCCATGGATGATCATACTCGTTTATTCGTTGATGGTGTAACGTGGAATCCTCGCTTATATGAGCATGTTCTTTTAGCAAAAAATTACAAACAGGCAGCACATGCCTTGCAAGCTGCTGGCTATGCAACGGATCCAACTTACGCTGACAAAGTCATACACGTGATCGAAAGTTATGATCTGAATCAGTATGATCATTGATTACCGTTATAATAAAGGAGTGTATTGAATGAACGAAAAATGGGTACCGGAGATCGTGACACCTTTAAAACAAGATATTGTTCAAGTGCCTAAAGTGATTGCGCAGGCAAGTGGAATACGAATCTTTGGAAAAAAAATCAAATCAATTATTTTTACAACAGATATTGCTATTATTCGAAATACAGATGCAAATGCAGTAATTGCTGTTTATCCATTTACACCACATCCGGCAATTACAAAGAGTATCATAGAAGCCGCAGACATTCCTGTTTTTTCAGGTGTTGGAGGCGGGCTGACTCAAGGTCAACGTTCTGCTTATATGAGCTTATTTGCAGAAGCTCAAGGATCGATCGGAGTGGTATTAAATGGTCCAACGCCAGTTGAGACGGTAGAAATGGTTTGTGAAGTGGTAGATATTCCTGTAGTTAGTACAGTAACTTCAATTCATACGCCGATTGATGAAAAAATTGCTGCAGGAATAACAATGATCAATATCAGTGCAGGCAAGAATACAGCTAAGACGGTGAAGTTTTTCCGGGAGCGCTATCCGGAATTGCCAATTATTGCAACGGGTGGCCCAACGGATGAATCCATTACTGAAACGATTGAAGCCGGTGCGAATGCAATTACATATACGCCGCCTAGTAATGGGGAGCTTTTTAGCCATAAAATGGATAAATATAGAAATTTAGAAAAGAAGAATGATGTATAGTAAAAGTTAAACAATGTCTAAAAATATAAAAATTTATAGATGTAATGATAAACTCTGTAAAATTTCAATGAAAAAATTATTTTTTTCATTGAAATTTTCAGAGTTTTGTACTATTGTATACTAATACAAAGAAGCTTATATATGGTCATAATAAGGATGACCGTCTCTACCCAACGCCGTAAATGTTGGTCTATAAGCGAAAAAGAGTCGTGGACCCTTTTTTGCTTACGCAGAAAAGGTTTTTTTGTTTTTATAGAAATGTCGTATAGAAAAAATTGGTGAAGGAGTCGGAAAAATGGAAGAATTAGTACAACGAATCAAAGAAGATGGACGAGTTTTGGGAGAAGGTGTCTTAAAAGTAGACAGTTTTGTGACCCATCAAGTAGATCCAGATTTGATGGAGGCAATTGGCTATCGTTTTGCTGAAGTATTTGCGGAAGCAGGCATTACCAAAGTCGTTACGATTGAAGCGTCGGGAATTGCTCCAGCTCTTTTTGCGGCGAAGAAATTAGCGGTACCGATGATTTTTGCCCGCAAAGCAAAAAGTTTAACGATGGATGAGGAATTGCTGACTTCTTCTGTTTATTCATTTACTAAACAAGTAACAAGTCAAATTTCTATCTCAAGAAAATTTTTGTCAAGCGAAGATAAAGTATTGATCATTGATGATTTTTTGGCGAATGGCCAAGCGGCAAAAGGATTAGTTGAATTGTGCCAACAAGCAGGAGCGAATGTTGACGGAATTGGTATTGTTATTGAAAAATCTTTCCAAGATGGCCGGGACTTATTAGAAGAAATGGGAATGCGTGTCGTTTCGTTGGCTCGGATTGCTTCTTTAAAAAATGGCGAAGTTGAATTTCTTGAGGGGGATGCATAAACTTGGAAAGCAAAGGCAATCTAAAAGAGCAATTAAAACAACCAGATGCTGAGAATGGCAAGGCAGCAGTTTTAGGTTTGCAGCACCTATTGGCGATGTATGCTGGAGCTGTAGCGGTGCCATTACTAATCGGGACTGGCTTGAATTTTAATTCTGAACAAATGACGTATTTGATTTCAATTGATATTTTTATGTGTGGTATCGCAACCTTACTGCAGTTGACTGTAAATAAATTTTTTGGGATTGGCTTACCTGTAGTACTTGGTTGTGCGATCCAAGCCGTTGCGCCATTGATCATGATTGGTAGTGATAAAGGTGTGGGTGCAATTTATGGCTCAATTATCGCTTCAGGTATTTTTGTGGTATTGGTTTCAGGGATATTCTCGAAAATCAAGAAATTGTTCCCACCGTTAGTAACAGGAACGGTCATTACAGTTATTGGTTTAACGTTGATTCCAGTAGCCGTTGAAAAAATGGGCGGTGGTGTGGCAGCTGATCCAACTTTTGGTGATGGGACTAATCTACTGTTAGCTTTTGTAACGATTGGCTTGATCATAGTGATCCAAGTGTGGGGTAGAGGATTTATAAAATCAATTGCTGTATTGGTTGGTTTAGTTGGGGGCACGATTTTGGCCGCATTGTTAGGTCAAGTAGATTTAACACCAGTAGGAGAAGCAACTTGGTTTCATTTTCCCCAACCTTTTTATTTTGGTACACCAACATTTGATGTTTCTTCCATTGTGTTGATGATTATTATTTCAATTGTTAGTATGGTTGAATCGACAGGGGTTTATTTTGCCTTAGGCGACATTACTGGGAAACATATTGGAGAAGAAGAGCTGAAAAAAGGCTATCGGGCAGAAGGTTTGGCAGTCATTTTAGGCGGTATTTTCAATACATTCCCTTATACTGGTTTTTCTCAAAATGTTGGATTAGTTCAGTTATCCGGTATTAAAACACGTCGCCCCATTTACTACTCAGCATTCTTCTTAATTGTGTTAGGCTTACTACCAAAAGTTGGCGCTGTTGCTCAAATCATTCCAGAACCTGTTTTAGGTGGTGGAATGTTAGTGATGTTTGGTATGGTAGCTGTTCAAGGAATGCGGATGCTATCAAAAGTTGATTATAATAATGATAAGAATTTATTGATCATTGCCATTTCGATTGGTTTTGGTCTTGGGTTCAATATGATTCCGACATTGTTCCAGCAAATGCCTGAGACAGTAAGAATGTTTACTGGAAATGGTATTGTTATGAGCAGTCTAACAGCAATTATTTTGAATTTATTGTTCAATGGATTAAAAAATGAGGAAGAAATCGAAGAACATTAAAAAAAGAAAAACCGGATAATTATTCGGTTTTTCTTTTTTTGTTCGTTATAAGCGAACATTAATATTAAAAAAATCTATAATATTCGATTTTATTTTGACAGGTAAGAATTCCATTGATAAAATGTAAGGTGAATAGAGAAAGAAAGGGGAATAGTATGCCTGTCGTAGTTTCAGTGGTTATGGGAAGTACATCTGATTGGACAACAATGAAACATGCGTGTGATTCTTTAGAAGCATTTAACATTTCTTATGAAAAAAAAGTAGTCTCGGCACATCGGACACCTGATTTTATGTTTGAGTTTGCGGAGCAAGCGCGTGCTCGGGGGATCAAGGTTATTATTGCTGGTGCTGGAGGAGCGGCTCATTTACCTGGGATGATTGCTGCTAAAACGACTTTACCTGTTATTGGTGTTCCAATTCAATCTCAAGCACTTAATGGATTGGACTCATTGTTGTCGATTGTCCAAATGCCTGGTGGAGTTCCTGTGGCAACAACTGCAATTGGAAAAGCGGGAGCAGTCAACGCCGGACTACTTGCAGTTCAGATGCTTTCCATGTATGATGTAGAGTTAGCAGGGAAATTAGACGCTAAGCGTAAATTTCTTGAAGAATCTGTGATGGAAAGTAGTGATGAACTTGAATAAACCTCTATTACCGGGACAAATGATCGGTATTATTGGTGGCGGACAATTAGGCAGAATGATGGCACTTAGCGCACGAGAAATGGGTTTTCGTGTAGGAGTGTTGGATCCGACTGTTGATTGCCCTGCTGCTCAAGTCGCCGATTGGCATTTATTAGCTGATTATGATGACATAGAAGCGTTAGAAGAACTGGCAAAGCGCTCGCAGGTGTTAACTTACGAGTTTGAAAATGTAGATGTTGGAGCGCTGATGCAAGTTCAAGAATTGGTAAGCATCCCTCAAGGAACCGATCTTTTAGCGATCACTCAAGATCGATTATTGGAAAAATCCTTTTTGGAGGCTAATAACATTGTGATTGCGCCTTTTGCTACAATTGTTAGCCCTACGGATATTCAAGATGCTATTGATGGAATCGGTTATCCTTGTGTATTAAAAACGACACGTGGCGGATATGATGGTAAAGGCCAATTTGTTTTATATAGCACATCTGATTTGGCTCCTTCAATGAATATCCTTAGAGAAGGCACTTGCGTGTTAGAAGCGTGGATTCCGTATGAAAAAGAAATCTCAGTATTAGTAAGTGGAAATGGTAAAGGTGAGTTCACCGTTTTTCCCGTTGTTGAAAATATTCACCGAAATAATATTTTACATGAAACGATCGCACCAGCGAGGGTAAGCGAAGATGTTGTGGAGGAAGCTCAGCGAATCGCCCGAGTGATTGCAGAGTCTGTGGATCTTTCCGGTACATTGGCTGTAGAAATGTTTTTAACAAGCAATGGCGGGATTTACGTCAACGAATTGGCACCAAGACCTCATAACTCTGGACATTATTCGATCGAAGCGTGTTCTATGAGTCAGTTTGATGCGCACATTCGAGGGATTTGCGGCTGGCCGTTACCGGAAGTCGATCTGTTGTCAGAAGCGGTGATGGTCAATATTTTAGGGAATGAGATCTATGAAACCATGGATGTTATTGCTGAAAAACCAGATTGGCATTTCCATTATTATGGTAAAGCAGAAGCGAAAAAAGATCGTAAAATGGGACATATCACTATTTTGACAGAAGATATTTTTGAGACATTAGAAGATATATATCAAACCAATATTTGGGATTAAAAGGAGTAAATATACGAATGATTGATCGTTATACACGCCCAGAAATGGGCGCTATTTGGACAGATGAAAATCGCTACAAAGCTTGGTTGGAAGTAGAAATTCTTGCAGATGAGGCTTGGGCTGAATTAGGTGAGATACCAAAAGAAGATGTACAAAAGATTCGCGATAATGCTTCATTTGATGTGGCTCGCATTTTAGAAATCGAAGCAGAAACAAGACATGATGTCGTAGCCTTTACGCGTGCAGTTTCAGAAACGTTGGGAGAAGAACGTAAGTGGGTACACTATGGTTTGACAAGTACTGATGTAGTTGATACAGCCTATGGTTATCAGCTTAAGCAGGCAAATGATATTTTGCGGAAAGACTTAAAAAAATTCACTGAAATCGTTGGTGAAAAAGCAAAAGAACATAAATATACGGTGATGATGGGGCGTACCCATGGTGTTCATGCAGAACCGACTACTTTTGGGTTGAAATTGGCTCTCTGGTATTCTGAGATGAAAAGAAACATAGAACGTTTTGAACATGCCGCAAAAGGTGTAGAAGCTGGGAAAATTAGTGGTGCAGTAGGAACGTTTGCAAATATTTCTCCTTTTGTGGAAGAATATGTATGTGAGCATTTAGGAATCCGTGCACAGGAAATTTCTACTCAAGTTTTACCAAGAGATCTACATGCGGAATATTTATCTGCAATGGCTTTAGTAGCAACCAGTATTGAGAAGTTTGCTACAGAGATTCGAGGTTTACAAAAATCAGAAACAAGAGAAGTAGAAGAATTTTTTGCCAAAGGCCAAAAAGGTTCCTCTGCGATGCCACATAAGCGTAATCCGATTGGCTCTGAAAATATGACAGGCCTTGCTCGTGTTATTCGCGGTCATATGGTAACTGCCTATGAAAATGTAACTTTATGGCATGAACGGGATATCTCTCATTCGTCGGCTGAGCGAATCATTATTCCAGATACAACGATCCTATTGGATTATATGTTGAATCGATTTGCTAATATTGTCCAAAATCTAACAGTTTTCCCAGAAAATATGAAACGAAATATGGATGCCACATATGGGCTGATCTATAGTCAGCGTGTGCTACTGAAGTTGATCGATCATGGTATGGCAAGGGAAGCGGCTTATGATTTAGTACAGCCAAAAACGGCCTATGCTTGGGATCATCAAACGGCCTTTAGACCATTATTGGATGCAGATGAGAAGATTACTACTGTTTTATCCAAAAAAGAATTAGATGATGCATTTGATTATAATTATCATTTGAAAAATGTTGATTTTATTTTTGAACGCGTAGGGCTTGCATAAAAATGTCAAGGAGATCTAGAAATTTTTTGTTTCTGCTTTCCACTTATCTGAATTTTAAGGGTCTGAGGTATAACTCAACGAGTTATACCTCAGACCCTTGTTTTATTTTCGTAATATCAAAGAAGCTCAACGTAGCTATCAAAGTGTTGTTCAATAAAGTAAGTTTGATTGATAATTTCCTCTTCAGAGATAGAAGAGCCTTCCGGAATTACGATCCACTTTGTCTCATTATCGTCACGTCTATGGATAATTGCTGAAACTATACCAATAAATGAGTCTAACTTATCAACTGGCCCATTTAAAATATATGCGTCTTGTTCTTCCTCATCGCCGCCGATCACTCCTGAAATATAGCCATAATTAATTGGGTAGATATTTCCAAAAGCATCTTGATAACCAACGGGACGATCGATCGTGACGGACACTTTCAATTTTTCCACATTATCCCTCCTTTATTACATAAAAAATCTTAATGAAAACTCTACGAGTTCAAATTAAGATTTTCAAATGGTGTCGTTCATTTAAACTGTGATTTCTCGGAAACTCTGTAAAGGTGAAGCGGTTGGAGCTTTTAAATTTGCGAGTAATTGATCAATAAAAACATAGCTATACTCAGTTGAATTTAAATAGACATGAATACAATAGTTATTTTTAAAAAAGTGTTGTTCATGAATCTGATGGATAACTAACTCGTTGTTCCATTTATTCATATAGCGGAATGTTCGCTTACGTCTTTCGGAATGACGATGAACCGCACGTTTTAAATTTTTGAATGTGTAGTAAGAACTATGTTGATTTAATTTGTGAACGTCTTCTAAAGCGAGTAAATCATTATATAATCTTGTTCTTTCTTCTGGTACTAATCCTGCCAAAAACTCCTGCGTTAAGCTGTCATAATCGCTAGTCATTCTTGTGTTCCCTCCTAAAAAATCATCACTAATTGTAATAAGAATAAAGTGAATTTTTTAACGTTTTCTTCTTCATTAGCATACCATTTTTCTTTGTTGTTGTAAATGCTTACAAGTTCTTTTTGATTCGTTGGCTATTATTATTCATCATATCGTTTAAACACGAACATTAAATGGTTTTATTGTGTTTATTGTTAATAAAAAGTTGACTGAGAGAAAGAGCCTTGCTAAACTGTAAATAAGAATAAACACGAACTATTTATATTTTTTTGTAGTTAACGTGCGTGAAAAGGAGCGTTTAAACTGTTGGAAGAGAATACCTTGTTGTATGAAGGAAAGGCAAAGCGATTGTTTAAAACAGATGATTCTAAAATACTGAGAGTTGAATATTTAGATCAAGCAACAGCATTGAATGGTGTTAGAAAGGACACTGTAGCAGGTAAAGCTGATTTGAATAATAAAATTACGGTGTTGATCTTTGAACAATTAAAGAAAAAAGGCCTTCAAAATCATTTGATTAAAAAAATATCAAAAAGCGAACAATTAGTAGAGGCACTTGAAATTATTCCTTTGGAAGTTGTGATTAGAAATGTTTCAGCTGGAAGCTTTGCCAAACGCCTTGAAATTCTGGAAGGACAGCAGTTGCCCTTTCCTGTTTTAGAATTTTACTATAAAGATGATTCTCTTGATGATCCGTTTATTAATGACGATCATGTTAAAATTTTAGAAATTGCCTCAAACCGAGAAATTGACTTCATAAAAAAAGAAGCACATCAAATCAATCTATTGTTGATTGATTTATTTGAAAAAATTGGGATTCGCTTGATTGATTTTAAAATCGAGTTTGGCCGTCGAGAAGATGGAACTATTTTATTAGCGGATGAAATCACACCAGATACCTGTCGTTTGTGGGATAAGCAAACAAATGAGCATTTAGATAAAGATGTTTATCGTAGAAATCTGGGTGATATTGTACCGGTTTATCAGGACGTTCTCGAACGCCTAGAGCGAGCATTTTACTAAAAATAAAGGAGTGTTAGTTATTATGTATAATGTAAAAGTATATGTGACGTACAAAAGTTCCGTGCTGGATCCTCAAGGTGAAGCGGTTAAAGGAGCTGTTCACCGTCTTGGCTTTGACGAAATCGAGGAGGTCCGAATTGGGAAGTATTTTGAAATCAAGGTAAAACAAACTCAGAAACCTATTAAATCAGTTATTGAGGAAATCTGTGACAAGTTGCTGGCTAACGTTAATATGGAAACTTATCGATACGAAATCGAGGAGGAAGCTTAAAAATGAAGTTTGCGGTAATTGTTTTCCCAGGATCTAATTGTGATATGGACCTTTTATGGGCAGTCAAAGATATATTAAAAGCTGATGCTGAGTATGTTCGTCATGACGCAGATAGTTTAGTTGGATTTGATGGCGTGTTGATCCCTGGTGGATTTTCTTATGGAGATTATCTTCGGTGTGGTGCAATCGCTCGTTTTTCAAAAATCATCCGTGAAGTCATCCGTTTTGCTGATGAAGGAAAACCAGTTTTTGGGACGTGTAATGGATTTCAAATATTAACGGAAGTAGGTCTTTTGCCAGGTGCTTTGCTGCGCAATGAATCGCTTCATTTTGTTTGTAAAACAGTTAAATTAACAGTGGTTAATAATCAGACAGATTTTACCTCAGAATATCAAAAAGATGAAATTATTCAGTTGCCGATTGCACATGGAGAAGGAAATTATTATTGTGATGAAGCAACGTTGGCACAATTAGAGGCGAATAATCAGATCGTATTTACTTATGCTGATGAGAATCCTAATGGAAGTTTGGCAAATATCGCAGGAATCATCAATGAAAAAGGGAATGTACTGGGCATGATGCCTCACCCAGAACGTGCAGTAGAAAGCTTGTTAGGTTCGAAAGACGGTTTACGTTTTTTCCAATCGATTGTTAAAAATTATAGAAAGGTTAGGGAAAACGTATGATGAAAGTGAAAGAGCCGACACCTCAGGAAATCAAAAATCAACGGATTTATGCCGAGTGGGGCTTGACCGACGAGGAATATCAGCTGATCGAAGAAACTATTTTAGGTCGTATGCCCAATTATACCGAAACAGGATTGTTTTCTGTGATGTGGAGTGAACATTGCTCTTATAAAAATTCAAAACCTGTCTTAAGAAAGTTTCCAGTAACAGGTCCAAACGTTTTACAAGGTCCAGGCGAAGGCGCAGGTATCGTTGATATCGGAGATGGTCAGGCGGTTGTCTTCAAAGCGGAGAGCCATAATCATCCCTCAGCAGTTGAACCATATGAAGGAGCTGCTACAGGCGTTGGCGGGATCATTCGTGATATTTTTAGTATGGGTGCAAGACCTATCGCAATTTTAGATTCATTGCGCTTTGGCGAGTTGACCAATGAGCGGACAAAATATCTTTTAGAAGAAGTGGTAGCCGGTATCAGTGGTTATGGAACTGTATTGGTATTCCAACTGTTGGTGGTGAAGTAGCTTTTGATCCGTGTTATGAAGGCAATCCCTTAGTAAATGCGATGTGTGTTGGGGTGATCGACCATCAAGATATTCAAAAAGGGCAAGCCAAAGGAGTCGGTAACGCTATCATGTATGTCGGGGCGAAAACAGGACGCGACGGGATTCATGGTGCAACATTTGCTTCTGAGGAATTTATTGAAGGGGAACAACAACAACGGTCGGCCGTGCAAGTGGGTGATCCATTTATGGAAAAATTATTGCTGGAAGCGTGTTTGGAATTGATCTTAGAACATTCAGATATTTTGGTTGGAATTCAGGATATGGGTGCAGCAGGATTGGTATCTTCAAGTGCGGAAATGGCCTCAAAAGCAGGCTCGGGCTTGATTTTAGAGTTGGATGATGTACCTCAGCGGGAAAGTGGAATGACGCCGTATGAAATGATGCTTTCAGAATCTCAAGAGCGAATGCTGATTTGTGTTCAAAAAGGGCATGAAGCAGAAGTTGTTTCATTGTTTCAAAAATATGAATTAGATGCTGTAGCGATTGGAGAAGTTACGGATGATGGATTATATCGTTTGAACCATAACGGTGTAGAGGTCGCTAATCTACCAGTTGATGCTCTAGCAGAAGATGCACCAGTATATACTAAAGCACGTCAGGAACCAGCAAGAATCAAAAAATTTGAAGCATTAGAAGATTTTCAGCCTGAAATAGTTGACGGCGCACAAACGCTATTACAATTACTTCAGTGTCCGACGATTGCCTCTAAAAAAATGATTTATGAAACGTATGATTCCCAAGTACGGACCAATACAGTTGTTGCTTCGGGAAGTGATGCTGCCGTTTTACGGATACGGGGAACAAAAAAAGCGTTAGCGATGACGACAGATTGTAATGCACGTTATCTTTATTTAAATCCAGAAATAGGTGGACAAATTGCAGTAGCTGAAGCTGCTAGAAATATTGTAGCCAGCGGTGGTCAGCCCTTAGCTATTACTGATTGTTTAAACTACGGATCACCAGACAAACCAGAGGTATTCTGGGAGCTTTGGACTTCGGCTGATGGAATTGCTAAAGCTTGTGAAGTTTTGGAAGCACCAGTAATCTCAGGCAATGTTTCTTTATATAATGAGACGAATAGCCAAGCGATTTATCCGACTCCAGTCATTGGGATGGTAGGCTTGATCGATGATTTAGCAGACATTACAACGCAAGATTTTAAAAATAACGGAGACCTCATTTATGTCTTAGGAGAAACAAAACCTGATTTTAATGGTAGTGAGTTGCAAAAGATGATTCTTGGCTTGGTTGAAGGGAAATTAATGGACTTTGATTTAGCTGTTGAAAAGGAAAATCAGCAATTAGTGCTGACTGCAATCAGAGCGGGTTTGATCCAAAGTGCTCATGATTGTTCTGAAGGTGGTTTGGGAGTTGCTTTAGCGGAATCAGCTTTTAAAAATGGATTAGGAATCGATGCGGCGTTGGATATGTCTGTAGCTCTTCTCTTTTCGGAAACGCAGTCCAGATTTGTTGTATCGATCAAACCAGAAAATCAGGCGAGATTTGAAGAAATGATGCGTGCTAAGGCACATTTTATTGGAAAAGTAACTGATGATGGAACGATTCGTATACAAATGAAAGATCAAACAATCAAAGTGGTGACACAAACAGCCAAAGCGTTGTGGGAGGAAGCTATTCCATGTCTTATGAAGTGAAAAGTTTAAATGAGGAATGTGGTATTTTTGGTATTTGGGGACATCAGGATGCCGCTCGCGTAACGTACTTTGGTTTGCATAGTTTACAACATCGAGGGCAAGAAGGTGCAGGTATCGTTTCAAATCATGAGGGGAAATTAAATGGTTATCGTGGGCTCGGTTTGCTTTCTGAGGTGTTTAAAGATGATCGTTCATTAAAGGCGTTGAGTGGAAATTCTGCGATCGGACATGTTCGTTATGCAACTGCTGGAAACGGTAGCGTGGATAATATTCAGCCGTTCTTGTTTAAATTTTATGATGGTGCCTGTGGTTTAGCGCATAACGGAAATTTGACAAATGCAAAAACGTTAAGAAATGAATTAGAACAAGACGGAGCGATTTTTCATTCAAACTCGGATACTGAGATTTTGATGCATTTGATCCGCCGCAGTAAACAGCCGACATTTATTGAACGCTTGAAAGAAAGTTTAAGAACGGTAAAAGGTGGATTTGCTTACTTATTAATGACTGAGACCGCGATGATTGCAGCGCTGGATCCAAATGCTTTTCGACCGTTATCGATTGGTCAAATGAAAAATGGGGCGTATGTGATTGCTAGCGAAACTTGTGCACTAGAAGTTATTGGTGCTAGATTTGTTCGTGATGTCGGACCGGGAGAGGTAATCATCATTGATGATACTGGCTACAAAGTTGAAATATATACAGAACACACACAGTATGCAATTTGCTCGATGGAGTATATCTATTTTGCCAGACCAGATTCCAATATAGCTGGGGTCAATGTTCACACTGCGCGAAAAAATATGGGTAAACGTTTAGCTCAAGAAGCACCAATCGATGCCGATATGGTCGTCGGCGTACCTAATTCATCTCTTTCAGCTGCAAGTGGTTATGCTGAGGCTAGTGGAATTCCGTATGAAATGGGGTTAGTAAAAAATCAGTATATAGCTCGTACCTTTATTCAACCAACACAAGAATTGAGAGAACAAGGGGTCAGAATGAAGCTTTCAGCTGTACGCGGTGTGGTAGAAGGAAAAAAAGTGATCATGGTGGATGATTCGTTGGTTCGGGGAACGACAAGTCGCCGCATAGTCGAACTACTTAAAGAAGCTGGTGCAAAAGAGGTACATGTCAGGATTGCTTCGCCACCGCTAAGATTTCCTTGTTTTTACGGAATCGATATTCAAACTAGAAAAGAATTGATTGCCGCTAATCATTCAGTATCTGAAATTGAGCAGTTGATTACAGCAGATTCCTTATGTTTTCTGAGTGAACAAGGCTTGATTGATGCTATTGGATTGTCGTACGATGCTCCATATTCTGGCTTGTGCATGGCCTATTTCAATGGGGATTACCCAACGCCATTATATGATTATGAAGAGAAGTACCGAGCGTCTTTGAAAGAAAAAATTAGTTTTGCTTAGCAAGAAACGACTAGAGAAAAAGTTGATTTATTTTTAATGGATAGTTAGGAGGAACCTGAGTGGCAAATGCCTATGCAAAAGCTGGTGTAGATGTTGAAGCTGGCTATGAAGTAGTCGAAAGAATCAAAAAGCATGTAAAAAAAACGGACCGGTTAGGTGTGATGGGAACACTTGGCGGTTTTGGTGGTTGTTTCGATTTAAGTACGGTGGAAGTGAAGGAGCCTGTCTTGATTTCGGGAACAGACGGGGTAGGAACCAAATTGATGGTTGCCATTCAAGAAAATAAGCATGATACAATAGGGATCGATTGCGTGGCAATGTGCGTAAACGATATTGTTGCTCAAGGAGCTGAGCCGTTGTATTTTCTAGATTATATTGCGACAGGGAAGAATCAGCCAGAACGCTTGGAACAAGTTGTTGCAGGGATAGCAGAAGGCTGTGTGCAAGCAGGCGCAGCATTGATTGGCGGCGAAACAGCTGAAATGCCTGGGATGTATAATGATAATGAATACGACCTCGCTGGATTTGCTGTTGGAATCGCTGAAAAAAGTCAGTTGATCACAGGAAGTGCTATCCAAAAAGGAGACGTTCTGATTGGATTATCCTCAAGTGGTATTCATTCAAATGGCTACTCGTTAGTACGAAAAATCTTTTTTGAGACACATCAGTTAACAGGGCAAAGTGTTCTTCCAGAGTTAAACGAAAAGACCTTAGGAACTGAACTTTTAACGCCTACAAAAATCTATGTAAATACAATACTACCTCTAGTAAAACAGGAACTAGTGAATGGTATTGCTCACATTACAGGTGGCGGCTTTGTAGAGAATATTCCTCGAATGTTACCTCAAGGTTTGGCTGCGGAAATTTATCTAGGAACTTGGCCGTCATTACCTATTTTTACGGCATTAGAAAAGTATGGTCAAATTCCTAAAATGGAGATGTATGAGATTTTCAATATGGGAATTGGCATGGTTTTGTCTATTTCACCTGATAAAGTCGATGACGTGCGGACTATTTTAAGCGAGCTGAACGAACCAAGTTATGTCATTGGACGCGTGACTGCAGATGAGAAGCAAGCGATTGTTTTTAAAGAGGTGTAAGAATGAAATTAGCGGTATTTGCTTCAGGGAACGGTAGCAACTTTCAAGCAATCGCTGAAGCTGTAGTAGCAGGAGTGATCGATGCAGAAATTACGCTACTGTTTTGCGATAAAAGAGATGCTTATGTAGTACAACGAGCGAAATCTTTGTTGATTCCAGTGATTTCTTTTTCGCCAAACGATTTTTCGTCAAAAGCGATGTATGAAGCAGAGATTCTTCATTTGCTTGAGGAAGAACAGATCGACTTAGTCATTTTGGCAGGATACATGAGAATTGTCGGCCCTACTTTGCTGGAAGTATTTTCAAATCGGATAATCAATATCCACCCATCTTTGTTACCCGATTTTCCTGGGTTGCATGGTATTAAAGATGCGTTTTATGCAAAAGTTCCTGAAACAGGCGTGACTATCCATTATGTCGATGACGGTGTTGACACAGGCCGATCATCGCACAAGAAAAAATAGAAATCAAAGCAACTGACAGTCTTGATTCTTTAGAAGAAAAAATCCATAGAGTAGAGCATAAACTATATCCAAGTGTCTTAGCGAAACTCATTAAAAATCAGCAAGGAGAGAGTGATTTATGATAAAAAAAAGAGCGTTGATCAGTGTTTCGGATAAAACAGGAGTGGCTGATTTTGCTAGGGGATTGGCTGATCATGGAATAGAAATTATTTCTACTGGAGGAACGAAAGCTGTTCTTGAGCAAGCAGGTATTCCAACTATTTCCATTGAAGAGGTCACAGATTTTCCAGAGATGATGGATGGGCGGGTCAAAACACTTCATCCTAAAATCCATGGTGGATTGTTGGGACGTCGTGATGTGGATGCTCATGTTCAAGCGATGGAAATTTATGGTATTCAACCAATCGATGTTGTTTGTGTCAATTTATACCCATTTAAAGAAACAATCTTGAAAGCTGATGTAACGCAAGATCAAGCGATTGAAAATATCGATATTGGTGGACCGAGCATGCTGAGAAGCGCTGCTAAAAATCATCAATTTGTGACAGTAGTTGTTGATCCTAATGATTACGATCTTGTATTGTCTGAGCTTTCTAACGCTGAAAAGACAACTTTAGCTACCAGAAAAAAGCTTGCTGCTAAAGTCTTTCGGCATACAGCAGCATATGATGCGTTGATCGCAGGATACTTAACGAAGGCTGTAGATGAAAAAGAACCTGAATCATTGACACTAACATATGATCTAAAACAGCCTTTGCGATACGGAGAAAATAGTCATCAACAAGCGGGTTTTTATCAGGATGCATTGCCTGTATCTTTTTCAATTGCTAGTGCAAAACAACTACACGGTAAAGAATTGTCTTATAATAACATCAAAGATGCTGACGCAGCAATTCGGATTTCCAGAGAATTTGATCAGCCAGCTGTAGTTGCTGTTAAGCATATGAATCCTTGTGGCGTCGGGATTGGCGAAACAATCAATGAGGCGTATCAATACGCATATGAAGCAGATCCTATTTCGATTTTTGGGGGAATCATTGTTTTGAACCGTGAAGTTGATAAGGAGACAGCACAAAAAATGCATGAATTATTTCTGGAAATCATCATCGCACCAAGTTTTTCAAAAGAAGCGTTTGAATTGTTGTGTAGCAAAAAAATCTACGATTGATGACGTTGGATTTCAGTAAAAAAGAGCAAGCGGTGGACGATGAAAAAGTTTCTGTTTTAGGTGGATTGCTGATTCAACATCAAGATATTATTGAAGAAAATGCACAAGAATGGCAGGTTGTAACGAAGAGACAGCCAACAAGTGAGGAGCTGACGGCTTTGGAATTTGCTTGGAAAACGGTCAAACATGTGAAAAGTAATGCGATCGTTGTGGCAGATGCACACCAAACATTAGGGATTGGTGCAGGCCAAATGAATCGTGTTGGTTCTGTTCAAATTGCGATAGAGCAGGCTGGAACTATGCTTGATGGAGCTGTCTTAGCAAGCGATGCTTTTTTCCCAATGGGTGATAGCGTAGAGTATGCTGGCAAGCGTGGAATCAAGGCAATCGTGCAACCAGGAGGTAGTATCAAGGACCAGGAATCAATCGAGATGGCAGATAAATATGGCATTGCCATGTTGTTTACAAAAATTAGACACTTTAGACATTAAAAGGAGAATTTGATGGGATTAACGATTTTAGTCATTGGAAGCGGCGGCAGAGAACATGCAATTGCCCAAAAATTGCTTCAGAGTTCTAAGGTAGCGACAGTTTTTTGTGCAAGAGGAAATGCCGGAATGAAAAGAGACGGGATTCAACTGGTAGATATTGCCGAAGATGATCACTCTGGATTGATCAAATTTGCCAAAGAAAATGCGGTCGATTGGACGTTTATCGGACCTGAGTTACCATTGTTGAACGGGATTGTGGATGACTTTCGCATGGCAGGATTGCTGGCATTTGGTCCATTGAAAGCAGCAGCGCTTATTGAAGGATCAAAAGATTTTGCCAAAGAATTAATGAATAAATATAAAATCCCTACCGCTGATCATCAGACGTTTTTTGATTTTGAAGAGGCAAAAGCTTATGTACTTGAAAAAGGCACACCGATCGTTATTAAAGCGGATGGGTTAGCAGCTGGTAAAGGTGTTGTTGTCGCGCAGGACATTGACACTGCACTCACAGCATTAAGAGATATGCTCACGCAAAATAAATTCGGATCGAGCGGTGCAAAAGTAGTGATCGAAGAGTTTCTTAGTGGTGAAGAATTTTCTTTATTGGCTTTTGTAAGAGATCAAGAAGTCTATCCAATGGTAATTGCTCAAGATCATAAACGGGCATATGAAGGCGATCTTGGACCAAATACTGGCGGGATGGGCGCCTACGCCCCGGTACCGCAAATTCCTGATAAAATGGTTGTCGAAGCAATTGAATCAATCGTGAAGCCAACTGTAAGAGGCTTAGCTGCTGAAGGAAGAGCATTTACGGGTATCTTATATACTGGTTTGATTGTAACCGAAGATGGACCTAAAGTGATTGAATTTAATGCTCGATTCGGCGATCCAGAAACCCAAGTTGTGTTACAGCGTTTAGAGAGTGATTTTGCTCAAATCATTGACGACTTACTAAAAGGACGGCAGCCTATAGTTGAATGGAAAAAAGAAGGCTATAGCTAGGCGTTGTTGTCGCAGCTGTAGGCTACCCCAATACGTATGAAAAAGGCTACCCAATTCCTGATTTTTCTGATTTAAAAGCAGCGCACATTTATTACGCTGGAGTAAAAGAGCGGGAAGATCAGCTAGTTTCAAATGGCGGACGCGTGTACCTTGTTGAAGCGAGTGGAAAAACATTGCAGGAAGCGCAAAAAGCTGTGTACACACTTTTAAATAAAGTCGATACAGCTGGTACATTTTATCGAAAGGATATAGGTTTTAAAGGAGTAATTGATTAAACGAAACAGTTCAAGGATCCATTTAGTTTCGCTTTGTAAATAATGAAGAATCAGATAATAAGGAACCAAAAGGTGAGAGGTCGATTCAATAAAATGACCCCTAAGTCAGCATTTTTTTTAAATCGGCACGGAGGTCAAGATCGGAATAGCTGGAACTAAATAAAAATACATGCTGGTTTTAACTGTGCCAATTCTTTTCATAGGAAAATTCGAGTTCAAAGGGGATTGAATAAGCAGACTAGATTAGAAGCTACACTCATTGACGAATGTGTGCCCTCTCTAATCATAGTCTGTTTTTATTAGTTGAGTCATTGTATTTTTGATTATTTGAGACTGCAATAATTTGTCTGTTCTATGCTGATCTTTCGGCAACAATGATTGTCATAAGTAAAGGGGACAGTTAGAGGTCATTTACTTGTCATGTAAACAGTTTATTTTTTTTATAGCGTTCATTTCCTTTTCAATCAAGCCGATAATGTAATAGACGTGAAGATGATTCGGAAAAACTTGTGGAATTGCTCTGAAAGAAACGGACCTTTATTTGAAGTCCTGCGTCATGAGTTAAAAACTTTTTCTTTGTTACCATTTGATCATCACCTCTTTTTTTACTCTCTACTTATAACAAAGTGAAAGGTGAATTTATGAAGGGGAGTGACGAAATATGGATAATGCAAAAAAGCCCTTCACACGTTAAATCTGTATGATATAATCATTTGGAAGGGGAGTTGACCAATGGATAACAAAGTTAAAGAGGATGTTATATTTTCAATTACGGATGTGAAGCAGTCTCCGATGACTATTTTTGAAACAGCCAAAGAAAAAAATACAGGAGTCTATATTTACAATAGAAATAAGGTCGCAGGTGTAATGTTGACTGCAGAACAATATGAAACGCTAATCAAGAAAAAGGCAAATGAGCAAGGGCAGGATCTGAAGATAGCGGAATTAAATCAGGCGATTCGTCAAAAAATTGCGTTTGGTTCATTAATTTCTACTAAAAACTTAGATGATCAATTGGTAGCATTGGGTTTTATTACCAGAAAAATCAAAACAGATGATTATAGTGAAATGATGAATGAGCTAAATGAAACTGGGAAGATTGATTATCAATTTCAAAAAAAAGAAGACCGAACCAATATTTTAGCCGAAGTTATTGGCGAACAAAGCAACCAGTCTCATCTATCAGATAAGCTAATTGTGAAAAAGATCCACCTTAGAATAGACTGACAACAAATCGAGAAAGTGTTCAATGAAAATCAATCATGTGGTTGCGATATCGTTTTGGCAAATGAGAAAGCTGCGCTTGCTTATTTGCCCGTTCCTTGATAGTAACAGCTTGAAGAAATGTTCGCCAATTTTCTTGAATCGTCTGTTCCTTGTTTTCTTTATTGAAGATTGGCGGGTCACAATCTTCAATAAAGCGTATTTGTCCCTTCTCAATAATTCCCAACAACCGATGTGTTTCATCATAGATCATAAGCGTTTCTTGTGGGTAACGTTTGGCGAAATGAGGGCACAAATACGGCAATGAAAAGTGTTTTGGTGCGATTTTACTATATAGGAATGTTTCAGCATATTCAAAACGAACAAAGCCGGTAAATTGATGAACTTCACTAAATAAAGCTTTCAAAGAGTTATTTAGTGCTAAAATAGACGGGTGACCTAGATGATTGGTGATTAAATCGTTTGTTCCTAGACTGATCTCAATAGCATCTAATAAGCAGCGGTCTTTTTCTTTTAAGGAACAACAAAAACCATCCAGAATAAACTGAAGGTTTTCTTTTCTCAGCCTTTGAGTGAGACGCTGATGCATCTTTTTTGCTAAAGCCTTATCTGTGCTGATCCAATGACTAAAAAATAGATTTTTGATAGCAGTTTCCTGTGTCAATATGACCTCAGGAAACTGTCTTTTTTTGAATGCGAAATAAACAATGGTTAAAAAGCCATAATAGGTTCCATCATATTCCCAAACCTCACTTGTCTTTTCAATTAGCATGATGAGCTTCCTTTCGTTTAGTCGTTTCAAAGCGTTCTACATCAAATAACGATAACTGCTCTTGCTGTGATTGGCCGTTTACTTTTTTTAAAGTTTCATATTGTTTAGATGAAATCAAAGAGGAAATTACCCATTCAGGATCATTAATCAATCCAGGTTGACGACTACCTCCGCAACTGATAAAATATTGCGCTCGTTTGATGACTACTCCTAATTTCTTTAAATCAGATAGGTGTAACTGATAATACATTCTTGCTTTGACAATATTTTGGGCACTTTTTGGACCAATACCAGGAATTCGCAATAGTTGTTCATACGATGCGGATTGAACGTCAACGGGAAATTGATCGTAATGTTGAACAGCCCAGTTGGCTTTGGGGTCCAGATATAAATTAAAATTAGGTTTATCCTCGGTTAAAATTTCATCAGCAGAAAAACGATAAAATCGTAATAGCCAATCTGCTTGATACAACCGATGTTCTCTTAATAAAGGAGGATCTGTTGTGATTGCAGGTAACAAGGAGTCTTGATTTACAGGAATGTATGCGGAATAATAGACTCGTTTTAGTTCATATTTTTGATAAAGATTCTCAGCAATTTTAACAATTGAAAGGTCATTTTCTGGTGATGCCCCAATAATCATTTGAGTAGACTGACCCGCAGGAACAAAGGAAGGGCTATTTCGCAAAGCAGGAAACTGGGCCATTTCTTTTTTCTTGTGAGTAATTTGCTTCATTGGCTTATAAAGTGCTAAAGGATCTTTATCAGGAGCTAATCGTTTGAGACTTTTTTTTGAAGGGAGTTCTACGTTGACGCTCATTCGGTCGGCTAAAAAACCAAGCTCTTCGATCAATTTTCCATCGGCTCCTGGAATAGCTTTAACGTGAATATAGCCTTTGAAGCCTTTTTCATAACGTAAAATCTTTAATGTCTTAATCAATAATTCGCTCGTATAATCAACATTTTTTATAATAGCAGAACTTAAAAAAAGACCTTCGATGTAATTTCTCCTATAAAAATCCATCGTTAAATCAGCAACCTCTTGCGGCGTAAAGGTCGCCCGAGGGATGTTGTTGGATTTTCTATTGATACAGTAATGACAATCAAAAATACAAGCGTTTGTGAAAAGCAATTTTAAAAGTGAGACACAACGTCCGTCACTTGTGAAAGAATGGCAAATTCCAGCTGTTGAAGTACTGCCAATAGAACCTTTTCGAGTATTTTCCATAACACCGCTACTAGAACATGAAACATCATATTTTGCTGATTCAGCAAGAATCTCTATTTTTTTGGATAAATCCATTTCAATCCCTCATTTCCGAATAAAACCGAACGTACGTTCTTATTTTAACAAGGGTTGTTTCTTTTGTCAAAGGTAAAAATAAAAAAATGAGTCTGTGACAAAACTAAAAATCAGTTTTGTCACAGACTCTAAATCCGAATAAACGGTAGGATCAGAAGCAACCCCTTCGGAAATAAGCTGAGATTCACAAAAATTTGAAGAGCAATTTTCGTGAATCCCTTCTTATTTCTCGGGATTAAACACTTCTGCCCCAACCTCATCAAAAAAATTATTGATTATTCAAATCTAAATACCGTTCCAAATAATCGGCTAAGCCGTCTTCATCGTTGCTTTTGTCAGTAACGTCATTTGCTACGGATTTGATTTTGTCAGTTGCGTTTTTCATAGCAACGCCCCAACCAACGTAGTCCAACATTTCTTCGTCGTTATGTTCATCACCAAATGCAATGATATCTGAACGTTTTATATCCAAGTAGTTAGCCACTTGTTCGACTCCTTTGGCCTTTTGGATTCCTTTTGAGACAATTTCTAAAATCGGCGTCGGACCGCCCCAAGTTCTAACATCAACGTACTCTCCGTATTGTTTCATTAAAGAGTCAGAGACATGTGCAGCTTGATCTTTTGAAGTACGGACCATCATTGAGGTTGGATCTGTAATCAAATTTTTAGCAGTCAAAAGATTACTCGGCGTAGCTTCAGAGGCAAAAAACGCTGAATCAAAATAATCTAAACTATCGATATAAAATGTCTCTTTATTTTCAGCAGCGACAAAATCAAGATTCAAGGCTTTTTTTTGAGCCAAAATATCAAAAACTAAATCTCTTTGAATTCCTGTTTCTTTTTCATCAGCCCATTGTTTTTCAGGCATATGGACAAGAGCACCATTAAAATTGACCATAGGGGTTGTTAAGCCTAATTGGCGGTAGAATTGTCCGCTCATTCGATAAGGACGTCCTGTAACGATACTGACGTAGTGTCCTTGTGCTATTGCTTTTTTCAGCGCTTTTTCAGTTGTTTCAGTGATTAGTGATTGTGCATTTAATGTAGTTCCATCTAAGTCGATTGCAATTAATTTTTTCAAAATCGTTCCTCCCGGAAAGTTTTCTTTAACTTAGTCTAGCATAAAATGGCAGAATGACAAGTTTTCAGGAAAATTTTTGAAAAAATTTTCTTTATGATACACTAGATGAAAAAGGCGGTGAAAAATTTGAATCTTGCGCTACGTTGGTCGATCCGGCTAGGGACGTTACTCTATTGTACGTACATGCTGTTTTTTGCTAAGACCTATCAATTTATGGCACTAAATGTCTTTTTAGCCTACATTCCGATTGAAATTAGTTTTTACTTTGAGAAAAGAAATAATCAGTTGTTTCTTATATTAGCAGGGCTGTGGTTGCTGTTTTATCCGAACGCTCCTTATTTATTCACGGATTTTTTTCATCTAGAAACGTTATCGATTTATCAAGGAATGGACCGGTTATTTGAGCAATCTTTATCTGCGTGGCTCTCTTTTAGTTTGTTGACTGTAGGGATTTGCGTTTATGCTTTTTTAGGGATGGCAACTTTATTTATCGTTCTAAACGAATGCTATCGAAGAAGCTTTTTGAGAAGAAAATGGCAAGGCCTTCTTGTGTTTTTAATGGTGAATGTTTTATCTAGTTTGGCTATTTATGTGGGTCGTTTTGACCGTTTACATAGCATTCATTTATTTACAAAACCACTCCAAACGTTGAAGACGATCTTTTTTGACTGGTCATTGGAAAAAGGGTTCTTTATTCTGTTGTTCACAGCGTTACAAGCCGTTTTGCTCGCTTCTGTTATTGGTTTAAGAACGTTAGTACCGCTTGAAAATCAAGAAAAATTGTATTGACAGTGTGTGAGAAAATCGTTACTATTTAGCTAAGTGTATTCGCAATCAATTGAAGAGGAGTTATACGAATGAAAAAGTGGCAAAACTATTTGTTGACTGTTTTATTTACTGTTGGGGGAATGAGCAGTGGGGCAGTTGTTGCTGGTACTGCTGTAGAGGCACAAACGCTTGGGGGAGCAGAGACTGAAAATTTGCTGACTGAAGCTAAAATAACGGATAAGCAATCATCAGAAAATGAAAAAATTCCTTTCCAAATTTTAGGGATCAACGATTTTCATGGTGCGTTGAATACGACAGGTTCTTTCTTTGATGATGGAGGAAAGAAGATCGCAAATGCGGGGACAGCTCCTTTACTAGCAGGATATTTAAATCGAGCACAAGAACAGTTTGCTTCAGAAAATAATGGAGCACAAACATTGCGTGTACAGGCAGGCGATATGGTTGGTGCAAGTCCGGCAAGCTCAGGTTTACTTCAAGATGAACCAACAATCAAAGTCTTGAATCAGATGGATTTTTCAGTTGGAACATTAGGGAATCATGAGTTTGACGAAGGATTGCATGAGTTTAACCGAATCATGGTTGGTGGTAAACCGTTGAATGATCCTACGGTATTTTGACGGCTTATCCACGAGAAGCATCGAAGACTGAAATCGTGATTGGTAATGTAGTCAAAAAAGGAACAGAAGAAATTCCTTTTGGCTGGAAACCTTATACGATCAAAGAAGTAGGTACAACGAATAATAAAGTCAAGGTTGGGTTCATCGGTGTTGTCACCACAGAAATTCCAAATTTAGTTTTAAGGGAACATTACGAAGAATATGACTTTTTAGATGAAGCTGAAACGATTGCTTATTATTCAAGCAAGCTAAAAGAAGAAGGCGTGAATGCAATCATAGTGTTAGCGCACATTCCTGCCACTAGTAAAGGGGATACAGTCAATGGAGAAGCTGCTGAAATTATTGATAAGGTCAACGAAATTTATCCGGAAAATAGTGTAGATGCATTTTTTGCGGCACATAATCACCAATATACAAACGGTGTTGTGAAAAAAACAAGAGTTGTACAATCTACAGCGCAAGGAAAAGGGTACATTGATTTACAAGGAACACTTGATCCGAATACTAAGGACTTTACCGAAACCCCTAAAGCGAAAGTTTTACCAGTTGATCCAGCTGCAAAAGATGTGCCTAAGGTGGATGTAAAAGTTGAAGCAACAGTAAGAGATGCTGAAGAACGTGTGGCATCTGTAACAAATAAAAAAATTGGAACGGCAAAAGAAAAAGGGCCGATCACTCGAGAAGTCAATGACTCGAAAGAATCACCACTTGGAAATCTGATTACAGATGGTCAAGTAGCCATGGCTAAGGCTCAAGGAATCGATGCTGATTTCGCTATGACTAATAATGGCGGGATTCGTGCTGATTTGATAGTTGAGGAAAACCGAGATATCACCTGGGGGGCAGCCCAAGCTGTTCAGCCGTTTGGCAATATCATGCAAGTGGTAGAAATGACAGGGACTCAAATTGAACAAGTGTTAAATGAGCAGTATGACGAAGAAGAGCGCTACTTTTTACAAATTTCTGGGTTGAACTATACTTATGTAGCTACTGAAGCCAAAGAACAGCCGTTTAAAGTACATGAGATGTTTAAAGCTGATGGAACACCGATTCAAGCAGATCAAATCTATCTTGTCGTGATCAATGACTTTTTATTTGGCGGTGGTGATGGTTTCTCAGCTTTTACTGGAGCAAAATTAGTTAATGCGATTCAACCCGATACAGAAACGTTTATTGGCTATATCGAAGGCAAAGAAGCTGCTGGAGAGATGATTGCAGCATCTGTTGAGCAACGTAAAAAGTTGGTTGATCCTTCAGAGCCGAACATTCCAGAAGTGCCTGATTCAAATGAAGGAGAAGAAAAACTCAAAAAAGCGACTATTTTTGATCCGTTATATGAAGATGATGAGCTTTTGAGAGGGGTTACATTACCGAACGCAACAATCATGCTTTATGATGGAGAATTGCCTGAGACTAAGACAAGAACAGCAGAAGCTCCCCAAGGAGATTTAGCCGGCCAAGCTGATTCAGAAGGTCGGATCAAAATTAATGTCACTTCACTAAAAATCAAGGGGAAAAAGCAATTGACAGCTATGGTGATCGATCCAGAAGGAAATAAAGCTGTGTTTCAAATAGCGATTTTGCCTAAGAAAGAAGTGCTTATAGAAACAACAAATCCAAAAGAGCTTTCTGAGGGTGGGACTAAAAAAGAATTGCCTAAAACGGGTGAACAACAATCACTTTCTATCATTTTATTAGGAGCAGCAATTAGTAGTGTTACTTTTGTTGCGTTATCAAAAAGAAAAATTTTGTAAAAAATCATACTTTACAGTTGCTTTGGGTACTTGCAACTGTAAAGTTTTTTTGTGTATTGAAATATAAAAAATACGAACATTAAAAAGAATTAATGTTGTTAAAGTTAATAATTTGTTGAAATGGTGTTGGATCTCGCCTATACTTTAAAAGTATTCATCAGGAAAAGGGAACATGCATTTATATTTTTTAAAATGGTTTTACTTTCAAAAAGAAAATTTATGAAAAGTAAACGAAGTTATCCTGGTGAAATTTTGATGTAAAGAGGAGCGAAACAATTTCATGGAAAAGTTTTTCAAGTTAAAGGAAAACAACACAACTATTTCAACAGAAATGATGGCAGGGGTAACGACATTTTTTGCAATGAGTTATATTCTATTTGTGAACCCGTCGATTTTATCTCAAACAGGAATGCCATTTCAGGCAGTATTTTTAGCTACGATCATCGCATCGATCATCGGAACATTGATTATGGGACTTTTTGCAAATGTTCCTTATGCACAAGCACCAGGGATGGGACTTAACGCTTTTTTCACCTTTACAGTGGTTTTTGGATTAGGTTATACATGGCAGCAAGCGCTAGCGATGGTCTTTATCTGCGGGTTGATCAATGTCGTGATCACCGTAACTAAAATCCGTAAATTGATCATTAAAGCTATTCCAGAGAGCATGCAGCATGCAATCGGTGGTGGTATTGGGATTTTTGTTGCTTATGTGGGGATCAAAAATGCTAAGCTTTTGGATTTTACTGTACAAGCAGAACCAAAAAATGGAGTTGTCAATGGAGATAGTATTGTTCCAGCTCTAGGGAATTTTAACAATCCCGAAATTATACTGGCAGTGATCGGTTTAGTTTTAACAACTGTATTAGTCGTTTTAAATGTTCGTGGTGCGATTTTGATAGGAATCGTAGCGACTACGATTATTGCTATTCCATTAGGTGTGGTTGATTTAACTTCAATCAATTGGCAAGAAAATTCTTTGGGAAGCTCAATTAGTGAACTAGGAACGACTTTTGGTGCAGCGTTTGGTGCTGATGGGATGCAGTCATTGTTTAGTGATGTCTCAAAAATCCCACAAGTTTTAATGACAGTTATTGCGTTTAGCTTATCAGACACTTTCGATACGATTGGTACGTTTATTGGTACAGGACGTCGTACAGGTATTTTTTCTAAGGAAGATGAATTGGCTCTAGAAGATAGTAAAGGATTTTCGACAAAAATGGATAAGGCGTTATTTGCTGATGCGATTGCAACATCCATCGGGGCTGTTTTTGGCACGTCAAATACAACGACTTATGTAGAAAGTGCTGCAGGGATTGGCGCTGGTGGACGAACTGGTTTAACTTCTGTTGTAGTAGCTGCTTTATTTGCATTAAGTAGTTTATTTTCACCACTGATTGCAATTGTTCCGGCACAAGCAACGGCTCCAGCCTTGATTCTTGTAGGTGTGATGATGCTAGCGTCATTTAAAGATATTGAATGGACAAATTTAGAAGAAGCTGTTCCCGCATTTTTCGCTTCGATTTTTATGGGATTGTGCTATAGTATTTCTTACGGTATTGCAGCTGGCTTTATCTTTTATGCAATTGTAAAAGTAGCAAAAGGTAAATTTAATGAAGTTTCGCCAATTCTTTGGGTTGTCAATGCGTTATTTATTTTGAATTTTATTATTTTAGCGATTTTATAAGATATTCTGATAATAGAGCTTAGCTGTCTTTTTGATGGCTAAGCTCTTTATTGTTATTAGGGAAAAATTTTTTGAGAGATTGGAGAATTTGGAGTATAGTTAATAGTGAAGAATTTGTGAGGTGTACTTTAAGATGAAAATTGATTGGAAAAAGAATTTAATGGTTGCTTGGTTAGGCTGTTTTTTTACAGGCGCAAGTATTAGCTTAGTGATGCCCTTTATACCTGTTTATGTTGAGCAATTAGGAACGCCAAAGAATCAGGTTGAGCTGTTTTCAGGACTTGCAATAGCTGTTACAGCATTTGCAGCTGCAATTGTAGCGCCAATTTGGGGCAACTTAGCAGACCGAAAAGGCCGAAAGCTGATGATGATCAGGGCTGCGGCTGGAATGACCATTACAATGGGGTCGCTAGCTTTTGTGCCGAATGTCTACTGGTTGTTGATCATGCGTTTTTTCAATGGTATTCTTTCAGGCTATATTCCAAATGCAACAGCCATGATTGCGTCTCAAGCACCAAAAGAAAAAAGTGGCTGGGCATTAGGCACACTTTCAACTGGCGCCATTGCCGGAAACTTGATTGGTCCGTCGATCGGCGGCGCCCTAGCTCAATGGTTTGGGATGGAAAATGTTTTTATCATCACCGGCGTAGTATTGTTGATCACGACGTTGTTGACGATTTTTATGGTAAAAGAAGATTTCCAACCAGTCGAGAAAAAAGATTTACTCAGTACAAAAGAGATTTTCTCAACTATGGATCATGTTTCTATTTTAATTGGTCTATTTGTTACGACCTTGATCTTGCAAATAGGCGTTACGAGTATTAGCCCAATCTTAACGTTGTACATTCGTTCACTAAGTCATGATACTGGAAATATTTTATTCATTAGTGGTTTGATCGTTTCAGTGGCAGGAGTTTCTGCGGTCATATCATCACCTGTTTTAGGGAAACTTGGAGATAAGATAGGCAATCATAAGGTGCTATTAGCTGGCTTGATACTCTCAATGGTTTGCTATGTCCCAATGGCGTTTGTAAAAACACCCTTTCAATTAGGGTTGCTACGTTTCTTTTTAGGATTTTCAACGGGGGCTTTGATGCCGTCAATTAACACCTTGATCAGTAAAATCACACCAACAGAAGGCGTTAGCCGGATATACAGTTATAATCAAATGTTCAGTAATTTTGGGCAAGTTTTAGGTCCGATGATTGGTTCAACGGTGGCACATGGTTTAGGTTACAGTGCAGTATTTATCGTTACTGCTTGTTTTGTACTAGGAAATATCTGCCTTTCATTATTTAATTTTCGCAAAATTTTAAATAAAAGGCTATAAATAGTTGAAAACATAAAAAACCAGTTACAATGTTTGTAGTAACTGGTTTTTTATAAGTGTGATTTTTAAGCAATAAACTGTAAGAATGATCAGCTTCAAATACAAATTGCTCATTTCTTTTTTCGGTTATTGAACACTTTTGGTGGTTTCTTTTTTTGGTAATGCAAATTGACCAATCAATAGGATGATTACACCAGTGATCAATGATATAATTGTTGTCAGCATAAAATCGTAAGTTCCGCCGTTTAAGGCACCACCGATATATCCGACTACTTGTCCTAGTAAAAAGGACCACAACAATACAAGAATGTAACGCATGGATTGCACCTCTTTTCATGCTATAGTTTAGCACATTTTTTCTAAATGTAAAGAATTTGAAAGTAAGGTTTTCAATTTATGCTCATCATAATAAATGGTAGAGACAGAGATTGCTTGGCTATGTCATCATGAAACGCTAAATAGAGAGCCTTGCGAATGATTTTTCACTAAAAATCGCTACAAAGAAACTATGTAGTGTTTTCAAGGTGAAACAGTTCTGTCCAACCTCAGATAAAAGGAGATGTCTTATGCCCTTTCCACAATTAGCAACAATTACTTCGTATTCACTACTTTCCAGTACCATTCGTATTCAAGAGTTCGTTCAACAGGCAAAAAAATTAGGGTATACGACTTTAGGAATCACTGATATCAATGTGCTTCATGGAGCAATAGAATTCTACGAAGCGTGCAAAAAAGAAGGCATCAAGCAATTATCGGCTTAACGCTAGAATATACCCCTCAAAAATCCGAACAAACGGCTCAATTATTGTTATATGCAAAAGATTTAAAAGGCTATCAAAATTTGATGCGGATTTCCACGGCAAAAATGAATAGTGAAAGAATTTTTTATCTAGACGAAATCAAAGAAAATTTGAACCATTTATTTGCGGTGATGCCTTCTGACAAGGGCGAAGTTACGTTTGCTTTAAAAAGAAGTGAAGCAGAAGCGAGTGAGAGTTTAACCCAATTAGAGCAACTTTTTGATCCGGCAGCCTTTTTTGTTGGTGCATCATTTACCTGCAATCCAGAAACAGATCCAGAATTATTCCAATTTTATGAATCTCAAAATCAACCACTCGTCGCATTACAAGAAACGCGCTATTTGAATCGTGAGGATGGTTTTGCCGTAAAAGTGTTAGCTCATATTAATGAGGGACAGCAAATGAGTTTAAACGCTGAGGAAACTGAAATTGATGGGCCTTTTTATTTAAGAAATCAAGAGGATGCCGCAAAGCAATTATGCATAAAAGTAAATGAGCAAGCGGTCAGCAATGCCGAAAAACTGGCGTTTGATTGTTCAGTCGATATTCCACTACATCAGCGTTTATTGCCTCATTATCCGATACCGGAAGGGAAACAAGCTGGAGAATTTTTAAAAGAACTCTGCTTGCAAAAGCTCCCTCAACGGATTCCAGATGTTACAGTAGAATATGAAGAACGATTAGCCAAAGAGCTCAATATTATCCACACAATGGGTTTTGATGATTATTTCTTGATTGTTTGGGATGTAATGGCATTTGCGCATGAAAAAAAATCGTGACTGGTGCTGGTCGTGGTTCTGCTGCAGGTTCTTTAGTGTCATACGTTTTATCGATCACGGATGTCGATCCAATCAAATATGATTTGCTATTTGAACGTTTCTTAAACCCTGAACGCCACTCGATGCCTGATATTGATTTAGATATTCCTGATAATCGCCGAGAAGAAGTATTGCAGTACGTTCGTGAGAAGTACGGTCATTATCATATGGCTCAAATTGCTACCTTTGGTACGATGGCAGCGAAAATGGTCTTAAGAGATGTTGCCAGAGTGTTCGGGTTATCACAGAGTGAATCGAATCGTTGGTCCAATGCTGTGCCCAGTGCGTTAAAAATGACCTTGAAAACCGCCTATGCAGATTCGAAAAACCTAGTTGAGCTAGTGAATTCCTCTGATACCAACCGCTTATTATATGATACTGCTGTTCGTTTAGAAGGACTTCCGCGTCATGTATCGACTCACGCTGCAGGTGTGGTGATCAGTGATCTAGATCTCCTAGATATTGTACCGTTGCAACCAGGCTCGAATGATATATTCCTTACCCAATTTACGATGAATGATGTTGAAAAAATTGGGTTGTTGAAGATGGATTTTCTAGGTTTAAGAAATTTATCGATTATTGATGATACAATCAAATCTATCAAGCGTGTGTACAAAGAAGAGGTCGTTTTAAATCAAATTCCTTTAGATGACGATCAGACATTGGCTTTGTTCAGGCGTGGGGAAACAAGCGGTGTTTTTCAGTTTGAATCAGCAGGAATCAGAAACGTTTTAAGAAAACTAGGCCCAACGAGTATTGAAGATATTGCGGCAGTTAATGCTTTGTACCGTCCAGGTCCAATGCAAAATATTGATTTGTTCATCCGTAGAAAAAAAGGATTAGAACCAATTGATTACCCAGATGCGGTGTTAGAGCCGATTTTAAGGAACACGTATGGTGTTATTGTTTATCAAGAGCAAATCATACAGGTTGCTTCTACCATGGCAGGTTTCACGTTGGGACAGGCGGATATTTTGAGGCGTGCAGTCAGTAAAAAGAAAAAGGACGTGTTAGACGAAGAGCGAAAACACTTTGTCGAAGGGGCAATGAATCAAGGACATAGTGAAGAAGTAGCACGATGATTTATGATTATATCGAACGATTCGCAAACTACGGCTTTAACCGCTCCCATGCGTTTGCGTATTCTTTTATTGGGTTTCAAATGGCCTACTTAAAAGTTCATTATCCAGGTGCGTTTTACGCCGCAATTCTTCATTCTGTACGGCATAATCCAACTAAAATCAAAGAGTATATCGGAGAAGCACGTAAAAATAAAATGGCAATTATTCAACCGTCCATCAATACTAGTCAGTATAGTTTTTACTTAAATAATGATAATCAAATCATGTTTGGTTTTAGCTCCTTAAAAGGAATTCGCCGAGATTTTATTCAAAATATTTTGGATGAACGTAAAGAACGTGGTCCGTTTAAATCCTTTGATCAATTTTTACTTCGAATCGACCGCAAATGGTTAAAAGCCGAGAACATTCAACCTTTGATTGCTATTGGCGCCTTTGATGAACTGCAGGCGAATCGCCGGCAGTTAGCGGTTAGTCTTGATAGTGAGATTCAAAATATCATATATAGTGGCGGCAGTATGAACCTTTTGGAAGATACGTTAAAATTAAAAGAGGTTGAAATTGCCGATTACACATTAGAAGAGAAATTGGAGCAGGAAGAGCAATATCTAGGTGTGTACTTATCTGGACATCCGACAGAGGAATTCAAGAAAACCCGTTTAGCCAAACAAGTGATGTTAGTTAGCGATGTATTGGAAAATCAAACGGCTCGATTATTGATTTATGTGAAAGATATTCGCGTCATCCGTACGAAAAAAGGGGAACAAATGGCTTTTGTAGAAGGGGACGATTTAACAGGTTCACTATCTTTGACGCTGTTTCCTGCTGTTTTCAGAACCTTACGTCAAACCGTTGAAAAAAATCAAGTTTATTTCGTAGAAGGTAAAATAGAAAAAAGTAATTATAATCAAGAGCTTCAGTTATTGGTAAATCAAATCGAGAAGGCCAGTGAGATCGAAAAAAGTATTAGTGCAACGACTTGTTATTTGAAAATCATTGAAGCAAAAGATCAAAAAGACATTTTACAAAGTGTGCACGAAGTCATTCAAACATACAAGGGCAATACGCCAGTTATCATTTACTTTGAAAAAAATGGCAAAAAACTGGTCTTGGGAGAAGAAAATTGGATCGCGGATACGGTAGCTGCAAAAGAACAATTAGAGCTTATTTTAGGTAGTCAAAATGTTGTTTTCAAATGATTTACGGTAAAAAATACTAATTGTTTTCATCTTTTTTCAATTATTTCTTCTTAAATCAAGACATTTTGCACTATTAATGGTAAAATGAGTGACGTAATATTTTTGAGTAATGAATAACTGTGACAAAACTTGTTACAGCTTAAAAGTATAATATATGAGGTGAAAGAACGAATGAAACGTATCGGTATTTTAACCAGTGGGGGAGACGCCCCAGGAATGAACGCTGCAATTCGTGCAGTGGTGCGTAAAGGGATTTTTGACGGAATCGAAGTTTATGGTATTAACTATGGTTTTGCAGGCTTGGTGGCAGGAGATATCCGCCGCTTAGACATTGCAGATGTTGGCGACAAAATTCAACGTGGAGGAACATTTTTATATTCTGCCCGTTATCCAGAATTTGCAACAGAAGAAGGACAATTAAAAGGGATCGAACAATTGAAAAAATTCGGCATCGAAGGTTTAGTCGTTATCGGTGGAGATGGTTCTTATCATGGTGCAATGGCACTGACAAAACGCGGCTTTCCAGCTGTAGGGATTCCAGGAACGATCGATAATGACATTCCAGGGACTGATTTTACAATTGGTTTTGATACAGCGATCAATACAGTATTAGAATCGATTGACCGTATTCGTGATACTGCAACTTCACATGTTCGTACATTCGTTATTGAAGTAATGGGACGTGGTGCAGGCGATATCGCGCTTTGGTCAGGTGTTGCAGGCGGAGCGGATGAAATCATCATTCCAGAACATGATTTTGACATGGTCAATGTGGCTAAACGTATTAGAGAAGGCCGAGATCGTGGGAAGAAACACTGTTTGATCATTTTAGCTGAAGGTGTTATGGGCGGAAATGAATTCGCTGATAAATTGTCTGAACATGGCGATTTCCATACACGTGTGTCTATTTTAGGACACGTTGTTCGTGGCGGTTCACCAAGTGCTCGTGATCGTGTATTAGCAAGTAAATTTGGGTCATATGCTGTGGAATTGTTAAAAGCAGGAAAAGGCGGACTATGTATTGGTATGCTTGATAACCAAGTCGTTTCAGCTGATATCGTGGATACTTTGGAAAACCACAAACATAAACCTGATTTATCACTTTATGATTTAAATCAAGAGATTTCTTTCTAAAGATAAGCTTAAAAATTGAGCAGTCTTAAGTATCACTTGAGGAAAATAGATAATCTTCATAACGTATAAACAAAAATGGAATAGGAGCGTTTGGTAATGAAAAAAACGAAAATCGTATGTACGATCGGACCAGCTAGCGAAACTGTTGACATGCTAGTAAACTTAATGAATGCAGGGATGAATGTTTGCCGTTTGAACTTCTCACATGGTGATTTTGAAGAACATGGCAACCGCATCAAAAATATTCGTGAAGCTGCAAAAATTACAGGAAAACGTGTAGCAATTTTATTAGATACAAAAGGTCCTGAAATCCGTACGAACGAAATGGAAAATGGCGCTATCACTTTAAAAACAGGTGATTCAGTACGTCTTTCTATGACAGAAGTTTTAGGAACAAACGAAAAATTCTCAATCACTTACCCAGAATTAATTAACGATGTAAACGTTGGTTCTCATATCCTTTTAGACGATGGTTTGATCGATTTAGAAGTAACTGATATCGATCGTACTGCTAACGAAATCGTTACTTTAGTTAAAAACGAAGGCGTACTAAAAAATAAAAAAGGCGTTAACGTCCCTGGTGTTTCTGTAAACCTTCCTGGTATTACTGATAAAGATGCAGCAGATATCCGTTTTGGTATCGAACAAGGTGTTGACTTTATCGCTGCAAGTTTCGTTCGTCGTGCAACTGACGTTTTAGAAATTACTAGAATTCTAGAAGAAGAAAACGCAACGCATATTCAAATCATTCCTAAAATCGAAAACCAAGAAGGAATCGACAACATTGACGAGATCTTAAAAGTTTCTGATGGTTTAATGGTTGCTCGTGGTGACATGGGTGTTGAAATTCCAACTGAAGACGTTCCAGTCGTTCAAAAAGAATTGATCAAAAAATGTAACGCTTTAGGTAAACCAGTTATTACAGCAACTCAAATGTTAGATTCTATGCAACGTAACCCACGTCCAACACGTGCGGAAGCAAATGATGTTGCCAATGCAATCTATGACGGAACAGACGCAGTAATGCTTTCTGGTGAAACAGCTGCTGGGGACTACCCATTAGAAGCGGTTCAAACGATGGCACGTATTGCAGTTCGTACAGAAGAAGCATTGATCAACCAAGATTCATTTGCATTAAAATTATATAGCAAAACAGATATGGCTGAAGCAATTGGTCAATCAGTTGGACACACTGCACGTAACTTGGGTATCCAAACAATCGTTGCAGCAACTGAATCAGGACACACTGCTCGTATGATTTCTAAATACCGTCCGAAATCTCATATCGTTGCAATCACTTTCTCAGAACAAAAAGCGCGTAGTTTATCATTATCTTGGGGTGTTTATGCAACGGTTGCTGACAAACCATCAAGCACTGATGAAATGTTCAACTTGGCAACACACACTTCTCAAGAAGAAGGCTTTGCAAGTGAAGGTGATTTGATCATCATTACAGCTGGTGTACCAGTAGGCGAAAAAGGGACAACAAACTTAATGAAGATCCAAATGATCGGATCAAAATTAGTTCAAGGTCAAGGAATCGGCGAATCATCAGTTATTGCTAAAGCAGTTGTAGCAAATACGGCTGAAGAAGCAGTAGCAAATGCAGTAGAAGGTTCTATTCTAGTTGTTAAGACAACTGACAAAGATTATATGCCTGCAATTGACAAAGCGATTGCTTTAGTCGTTGAAGAAGGCGGATTGACTTCACATGCAGCAGTAGTTGCAATTGCGAAAGATATTCCAGTAATCGTTGGCGCGGCAGATGCGACAAACTTAATTACAAATGATGAATTAATCACTGTTGATCCTCGTCGCGGTATCGTTTACCGTGGAGCAACAACAGCAATCTAAAATCTCCATTATATAGTGAATAGAGTGAAAATGAATCGTGCAATGTGATTCATTTTCGCTTTTTTTTATTGATTTTGAACAAAATTTCATGAATAGAGAACGATTTTTCGGAAAGTCTATTAAAACGATTTCATACATGGTAAAATGTAATTGTTACCATATAATAATAAATTCAGGAGTGATAAAATGAAAGCAGCTGTTGTAACAAAAGAAAATAATGGAAAAGTAGAAATCAAAGATGTAGATATTCGACCGCTTGAAGCTGGCGAAGCTTTAGTAGATGTAGAATATTGCGGTGTTTGTCATACTGATTTACACGTAGCTCATGGCGATTTTGGTGAAGTTCCAGGTCGAGTGATCGGTCATGAAGGAATCGGCATCGTTAAAGAAATTGCTCCTGGTGTTGAAAGTTTAAAAGTCGGCGATCGTGTAAGTATTGCTTGGTTCTTCGAGGGCTGTGGCACTTGTGAATATTGTATTACAGGTCGTGAAACATTCTGCCGTCAAGTAAAAAATGCTGGATTTTCAGTAGATGGTGCTATGGCGGAACAATGTATCGTTAAAGCTGACTATGCAGTTAAAGTACCAGAAGGATTAGATCCAGCTCAAGCTAGTAGTATTTCATGTGCAGGTGTGACTTGCTATAAAGCAATTAAAGTTTCCGATGTAAAACCGGGACAATGGGTTGCTATCTATGGTATTGGAGGCTTAGGTAATTTAGCGATCCAGTATGCTAAAAATGTTTTCAATGCAAAAGTAATTGCGATCGATATCAATGATGATAAGTTAGAATTTGCAAAAGAATTAGGAGCTGATTTAGTTTGTAACCCACTAACAGATGGGGATGCAGGAGCATGGATTCAAGAAAAAGTCGGCGGTGCACATGCAGCAGTAGTTACAGCTGTCTCAAAAGTAGCGTTTAATCAAGCAGTCGATTCTGTAAGAGCTGCTGGAAAAGTTGTTGCTGTGGGATTACCACCAGAAACAATGGACTTAGCAATCGTCAAAACAGTATTAGATGGTATTCAAATCGTAGGTTCATTAGTAGGGACTCGTAAAGACCTGGAAGAAGCCTTCCAATTCGGTGCAGAAGGGAAAGTAGTACCAGTTGTAGAAACACGTTGTCTACACGAAGTAAATGATATTTTTGAAGAAATGGAACAAGGAAAAATCAAGGGCAGAATGGTTGTTGATTTGAAGAAATAAAATAATTACAAATTAAAAAATAACACAAAAAGCAAAGCCCCTTAAAGAATGAGTTGAAGTTCTACTTTTTAAGGGTCTTTTTTTATACAATAAAATCTTCGTCTAGGGACTTTAATAGCATCTTAAAATAGATTCTGTTACTATTAATAATAGAATTTCTATAAAACAAAATAGCTGCGACCTATTGTCAGGTTTAAATTTACGCAAAGATCACGTTTCTTTTTCTTATGCTGTAAAAATAATGAGATTTCTGTCCATTTCCATTTGTTAAAAATTAAAAAAAATTTTAAACAGAGGATTTTCAGAAAATTTCTGTTAATAATCAGACAAATTATGCTATAATTACATAATTAAGATGGGAGGTTTAGTGCAAATGGAATCCATTTCAAAAGATTTTGCCGTTCAGCTGTTAAACGATGATGCACAAAGGATCTTGAAGTTGATCCGTAATCAAAAAAATAGCCTATGTATTTCCCAATGTAAGGCCTTTGAGGAAGTCGTAGATACACAAATGTATGGTTTCTCTCGTCAAGTGACATATGCCATCCGATTAGGTATTTTAAGTTCAAAACAAGGACATCAATTGCTAAGTGATTTAGAAAAAGAGCTTAACCAATTATATAGTGACGTTTATGAGGAAAGACAAGAAAAAAAAGAGATTGGCAAGGAGGTTTAAACTTTGCCGAACAAGATAAAAAAGAGGCATCTGTTAGATTATAGTATTTTAATCCCGTACTTAGTCCTTAGTGCAGTGGGATTGATTATGGTTTATAGTTCAACATCCTCTTTGTTAGTTTCACAAGGAAAGCCACCTACAGGGATGGTTGTCACCCAATTACAATTTTGGCTACTAAGCTTGATCGCAATGTTTTTTATTTATAAGATGAAAACCACTGTGTTTCAAATCAAAGGATTTATTATGTTTGCAATCGTAGTCATTTCTGTATTGCTTCTAGCTGTTCGTTTTACAAAGTTAGGCGCTGAAATCAATGGTGCCAAAGGCTGGATTCAAATTGGTACATTTTCAATGCAGCCTGCTGAATATCTAAAGATCATGGTGATTTGGTATCTAGCCTATATTTTAGGGCGGAGACAGAAATACATCGATAAAGAATTTAAAAAAGCTGTGTTTAGACCAATGCTTTTGGTTGGTTTTTTAATTTTCCTTGTAGCAATTCAGCCCGATTTAGGGAACGCTGCAATTTTAACTTTATTGGTCATTATCATGGTTCTTGCTAGCGGCATAAATTATATGTATACCTATCTGGTCGGTGGTGCTGGGATTCTAGGAAGTATTGCAGTTATTCAAACGTTGCTTTTAACTGGTGGAAGTTTTATTCCAGACAGATATCAGTATGTTTATCAACGCTTCGCTATCTTTTTAAATCCATTTAAAGATGAACGAAATGCTGGGCATCAGTTAGCGAATTCTTATTATGCTATCAATAATGGTGGCTGGTTTGGAAAAGGTCTGGGAAATAGTATTCAGAAAAAAGGTTTTTTACCTGAAGCTCATTCAGATTTTATTTTCGCTATTACAATTGAAGAATTAGGGTTATTTGTTGCACTGATTATACTGGCAATCTTGATGTTTATGATTGCTCGGATCATATTAGTGGGTGTACGTTCTAAGAAACCATTTAATTCGTTGATGTGTATCGGTATTGGTTCAATGCTGTTATTACAAGTATTTATCAATCTTGGCGGGATTACTGGAGTCATCCCTCTAACAGGTGTAACATTTCCTTTCTTAAGTCAAGGAGGAAACAGTGTATTGATCATTTCAATTGCTGTGGCATTTGTATTGAATATCAGTGCAGATGAGAAAAAGCAAAAAATGGACCAAGAATACCAATTACTTGGTAATTAATAAATAAATGAAGGTTAATAAAAGGCGAAACAGAAAAACTTTCTTCTAACTGATAGAAAGTTTTTGGAGTGAGTAAGTATGTTTTTGCCACATTAAACGGGTAGGAGTGAAAGAATGAAAAAAGTTTTAGTAGCAAATCGTGGAGAAATTGCAATTCGAATTTTTAGAGCCTGTACAGAGATGCACATCGGGACAGTAGCAATCTATGCAGCAGAAGATGAATATTCTGTTCATCGTTTTAAAGCAGATGAAGCCTATTTAGTTGGTAAAGGTAAAAAACCGATCGAAGCCTACCTTGATATGGAGGATATTATTCGGATCGCAAAAAAATCTGGTGCGGACGCGATTCATCCAGGTTACGGATTTCTTTCTGAAAATTTAGAGTTTGCTCGTCGTTGTGAAGAAGAAGGGCTGATTTTTGTGGGTCCAACACTACACCACTTAGATATTTTTGGCGATAAGATCAAAGCCAAAGATGCAGCAGTAGCAGCAGGAATTGCCTCAATACCAGGCACTGACGGACCTGTAGCTACAGTTGAAGAGGTTTTAGCGTTTGGCCAAACACATGGCTTTCCAATCATGATCAAAGCAGCACTTGGCGGCGGCGGCCGTGGAATGCGAGTTGCTCATGATGAAAAAGAAGCTAGAGAAGGCTATGAACGAGCGAAAAGTGAAGCAAAAGCGGCTTTTGGTTCTGATGAAGTCTATGTAGAAAAGTATATTTCTAACCCTAAACATATTGAGGTTCAAATCCTTGGTGATAAACATGGCAATGTCATTCATTTATTTGAACGTGATTGCTCCGTTCAGCGTCGTCATCAAAAAGTCGTAGAGGTAGCGCCTTGTGTTTCGATGAATGAAGCTAAGCGAAAAGAGATTTGTGATGCGGCAGTCCAATTAATGAAACATGTTGGGTATGTCAATGCTGGAACAGTTGAATTTTTGGTTGAGGGGGATCAATTTTATTTCATCGAAGTTAATCCTCGTGTTCAAGTTGAACATACGATTACTGAGATGATCACAGATATTGATATTGTAGTTTCTCAGCTTCAAATTGCTCAGGGACTTGATTTGCATAAAGATATGAAGATTCCACAACAAGAGCAAATCACTTTAAATGGTGCTGCGATCCAATGTCGTATTACTACAGAAGACCCGTTGAATCATTTTATGCCAGATACTGGGAAAATCGATACCTATCGTTCACCAGGTGGTTTTGGAGTTCGGCTTGATGTTGGAAATGCTTATTCAGGCGCTGTAGTTACGCCATATTTTGATTCATTACTAGTGAAGGTTTGTACTCATGGCTTCACTTTTGAAAAAGCAATTCAAAAAATGGAACGTTGCCTAAGAGAATTTAGAATTCGTGGTGTCAAAACTAATATCCCGTTCTTACACAAAGTGATTGCTCATCCAGAATTTAAATCAGGTGAAGCAAAAACAACTTTTATCGATAACACACCGCAATTATTTGAATTTCCAAAATTAAGAGACCGTGGCAATAAAACGATGAAATATATCGGTGAAGTAACTGTGAATGGTTTTCCAGGAATTGAAAAATCTACGAAAAAATACTTTGATGCACCGCGGATTCCAACGGATCTGGAATTACGAAGTGATTATGTGACTGCTAAAAATGTTTTAGATGATGCGGGCGCACAAGGTGTTGTTGACTGGATCAAAAAACAAGAGAATGTTTTATTGACTGATACAACTTTCCGTGATGCGCATCAAAGTTTACTGGCAACTCGTGTAAGAACACAAGATTTCAAAGAAATTGCACGCTTGACAGGTGAAGGACTGCCGGAGCTATTTTCTAGTGAGATGTGGGGCGGTGCAACATTTGATGTTGCTTATCGTTTCTTAAATGAAGATCCATGGCAAAGACTGCGTAAAATCCGTAAATTAATGCCAAATACATTATTACAAATGTTGTTTAGAGGATCGAATGCTGTCGGCTATCAAAATTATTCTGATAATGTTATTGAAGAATTCATTCAAGAATCAGCACGACAAGGAATTGATGTTTTCCGTATCTTTGATAGCTTAAATTGGTTACCACAAATGGAAAAAAGTATTCAAACAGTCAGAGACACAGGCAAAATTGCAGAAGCTGCTATTTGTTATACAGGGGATATCAATGATCCTTCTAGAGCAAAATACAATGTTGAGTATTACAAAAATATGGCCAAAGAACTTGAACAAATGGGTGCGCATATTATTGCAATCAAAGACATGGCTGGTTTATTAAAACCGCAAGCAGCATATCGCTTAATTAGTGAGTTAAAAGCTACAACTGATTTACCGATTCACTTGCACACTCATGACACGAGCGGTAACGGTATTATCACGTATTCAGCTGCAACTAAAGCTGGAGTTGATATTGTCGATGTGGCAACTAGTGCAATGAGTGGTGCAACAAGTCAGCCTAGTATGAGCAGTTTGTATTATGCTTTAGTTAATGGTGATCGTACACCTGACGTCAATATCGATAATACGCAAAAAATCAACCATTACTGGGAAGATGTTCGCATGTATTACCAACCATTTGAAAATGGCTTGAATGCACCTCAGACAGAAGTCTACATGCATGAAATGCCAGGTGGACAGTATTCTAATTTACAACAACAAGCGAAAGCTGTTGGTTTAGGTCATCAGTGGGATGATATCAAAAAAATGTATCATACCGTCAACTTGATGTTTGGGGATATCGTAAAAGTGACGCCTTCTTCAAAGGTTGTAGGAGATATGGCACTGTTCATGGTTCAAAATAATTTAACAGAAGAAGATATCTACGCTAATGGAGAAGATTTGAGTTTCCCTGAGTCCGTGGTGACATTCTTCCAAGGCGATTTAGGTCAACCAGTAGGGGGATTTCCTAAAGATCTACAAAGAATTATTTTGAAAGGACGTCCAGCTTTTACTGAAAGACCAGGAAGTTTGGCAGCGCCTGTAAATTTTGATAAAGTAAAAACAGAATTGGCTGAAAAGATCGGCTATGAACCAAAATTAGAAGAGATCTTGAGTTATTTGATGTATCCTCAAGTATTCTTGGATTATCGTACCTCTTATCAAAATTTTGGTGATGTGACCTTATTGGATACGCCAACGTTCTTCCAAGGAATTCGTCAAGGAGAATCTGTAGAGGTTCAAATTGAAAAAGGTAAGACATTGATCATTCGTTTAGATGAAATTGGTGATCCTGATATTGAAGGCAATAGAGTGTTGTTCTTCAATTTAAACGGCCAACGCCGTGAAGTAGTGATCAAAGATACTTCTATCAAATCGTCTGTTCAAGCAAAACGAAAAGCAGAACCAACCAATAAAGAGCAAATTGGCGCAACAATGTCAGGCTCTGTTCTCCAAGTTTTAGTGAATAAAGGAGATAAAGTTAAAAAAGGAGATGCTTTGTTAGTAACAGAAGCGATGAAGATGGAAACAACGATCGAAGCGCGTTTTGACGGTATTGTTGAACATATTTACGTTTTTGAAGAGGAACCGATCAGCTCTGGTGATCTATTAATAGAAGTAAAAGAAAATTAAACGAAAAGTGGGGAAAGAGATGAAACGATTTTTAGCTTTCTTAGGCGTTTTCTTTGTAGTCCTGATTGGCGGCTATTTACAGCCAGTCTTTTTTCCCACTGACAGAATGCCGCAAGAAGCAGATAGTGGGAAACAACTTGTTTCCCATACTGCTTTACCCTATGAAGAAATTAAAACTTCAGGTTATGCAACCTACATAGGTGAAAAAACAGATGATTTCATAACTGAATTTGGAGAGCCTAGTGAAAAATTGAAAACCGCTATGGATTATGAACTATGGATCTACGGCGAAAAGGATACAGACTATCTAGAAGTTAATATACAAGATAATAAGATTTCCGCAATCAAAGCGTTCAACGATTCAAAAAAAACAGCACCATTTTCAACGGGCATGGAGTTATCCGATGTTTCTGAATTAATGACTATTTACTCAAACTTTGCATTTACATATAAAGAAAATAACTATAATATTGAATTAATGGAAGAAGATATGAATTATCGTCCGCTTGTTGCATTCGATAATAAGACGTTTGCAATTTTATTTTTCAATCATGGCACTGGGAAACTAGCTGCTGTTACTTACTTAGATAAGAAAACATTATTGACATTGATGCCCTATCAATTGCTTGAAGGTGAAGCCATTCCATTGCCTATAACCGAACAAACAGTAGGGTTTGATGCTGTTAAAAGTAACCAAGTGATTCGAGTAATCAATTTATTGAAGCTAAAAGAAGGTCTGCCTATTTATCGGGCGAATACTGAAAGCCAAAAAAATGCTCAAAAACTATTTGAAACACTAGCTAACAATCAAAAAGCAATTCTTTCACCAGAAAGAGCAGAGGCATGGCAATTTAGTAAAGAGGAAATGACTTCAGAGGCGCTCTTTACATTGACAAATGATGAGTATCAAAAGTTGCTTAAAAATGGACAAGTGGATAAAAAAAAGGCGACAGGCATGTATATAGAACCAGTTTATGATCCAAGTTTTACCGTGCTATCATGGTTTTCTGATTCATTGTATTATTCCCGCTTTGCACATCAAGACAAGGAAAACATCGGCGTTGCATTCTCTAAAGCAAGTATGTTAGTCTTATTACAAGAAACTGAAAAAGAAATATCTCAAACAGAGGAAAGTGAATAAGTATGATAGTGACAGAGAAACTTTTTGAAATAGAAGATCAGACAGAAAAACTTGTACAAGCAATTTTGGCAAGTGACAGTATTGTCTCTTATAAAATAAATCGCCAATCAATGTATAACTCAAAAGATGTTCAGGAAAAGCAAAAAACTTTTTTAGATGCGAAAGATTCCTTTGAGCGAATCGAGGCCTATGGAAACCATGCGCCAGATTTTCGCACAAAACAACGAGCAGTGCGTCAAGCTAAGCGAGCATTAGATGTAAGTGAAGAAGTAGCTGAGTTTCGTTTTTCTGAAACAGAGGTTCAAACGATCTTAGATTTAGTAGGGATGGCAGTAGCTAAGACGATTTCAGATGATATTAAAGTAGATGCTGGAAATCCTTTCTTTGAAAAAGGGAAACATTCAGGTTGCGGAGGTAGTTGCCATGCAAGTTAATGAGGAAAAAGAATTTATGATCCAAAAGCGCCGTTGCTTGGTTGTTTGGGTATATAGCTTAAAGCAATTAAAAACGTTAAAACGCTACGGAGCGATTCATTATGTTTCTCGTCGAATGAAGTATGTAGTGATCTACATGAACGAAGAAGACATTGAAAGCTCGGAAGCTAAGATCAATGGTCTGCATTTTGTTCGTAAAGTAGAACGTTCATACCGTCCAGACGTAGAAATGAACTTCGCTGAAAAAATTGGGACAAAAGCGGCGTATCAATATGAGAAAGAAGAAGGATTTGAAGTCGAAGAGTTAAGTACCCAGATCCGTTTAGCTGAAAATGTGTAAAATCTAAGATGAAAAATGTGAACGAATGTCAAACATTTTTCATCTTTTTTCTGTATACTTGGTATACTATGAATGATATAGAAACAAGATGTAAAGGAGCGTTAAAAGATGCGAGTTATTTCTGGAGAGTACGGGGGACGACGTTTAAAAGCATTAGATGGTGATAATACTCGACCCACAACTGATAAGGTAAAAGAATCAATTTTCAATATGATCGGTCCCTATTTTGATGGAGGAACGGCTTTAGACTTGTACGCTGGTAGTGGCAGTCTTGCGATCGAAGCGGTGTCCAGAGGAATGGATCGAGCTATTTGTATTGAAAAAAATTTCGCTGCAATTAAAATCATTAAAGAAAATATTGCTGTAACAAAAGAATCAGAAAAATTTGTTATCAAAAAAATGGATGCCAATAAAGCATTAGAATTTCTGAAAGAAGCTGGCACTAAGTTAACGCTAGTCTTACTAGACCCACCTTATGCTAAACAGGAAATCGAAAAGCAAATCTCGCAAATGCTTGCTTATGATTTACTAACTGAAGATGCTCTGATCGTTTGCGAGACAGATAAATCTGTTGTGCTTCCTGAAACAATTGGTACTTTAGTGAAGACTCGTGAGACAACTTACGGGATTACCCAAATAACAATTTATAAGCAGGAGGTAGTCAATGACTAAGATCGCACTGTTTCCAGGAAGCTTTGATCCTTTAACAAATGGACACCTAGACCTGATCGAACGTAGTACAAAAATATTTGATAAAGTAATTATTGGTGTTTTTGTGAATACAAATAAGACGGCTCTTTTTACGTTAGAAGAAAAACTTTTTTTGATAAAAGAAGCAGTCGTTGATTTAGAAAATGTTGAAGTAATCGCTCAAGAAACCCAACTCACCGTTGAAAGTGCTGCACAATTAGGGGCGAATTTTTTAATTAGAGGAATCAGAAATGTGAAGGATTACGAATATGAAAAAGATATTGCGATGATGAATCATCATTTAGCTCCTGAACTAGAAACTGTTTTTCTATTAGCAGATGAAGCGTATGCTCATGTTAGTTCAAGTTTGTTAAAGGAAGTCCTGAAATTTGGCGGAGATGTTTCTGCATATTTGCCAAAATCTATTAATCAAGCATTAAATCAAAAGAATCGTGAGATGAAGCCGAATGAAGAATAAGCATGAAGAAAAGGTATCGATCAAATCAATGTTGCCGTTTATTTTGGTCGTTTTACTGATTATTGTCATGATATTTCCGATCCCTTATTATATTGAAGGACCAGGGACAACGGAGAATTTAAAAGAATTTGTTACAGTGAATAATGAAAAAGATTCAGAATCAGGAGCCTTTTACTTAACAACTGTGGGCGTTCGCAAAGCAACATTAGGCTCTGCTTTAAAAGCTAAGTTTTCTGATTTTCAAGAACTAGTGAGTAAAGAAGAGTTGATGGGATCTAGTACAAATAGTGAATATCAGCGTATTCAACAATATTATATGGACTCTTCAAAAAATGCTGCGATCGAGCAAGCATTAAAACTGGCTGATGTTCCTTATCAAATGAAATTCAAAGGGGTTTATGTTTTAGCAATTGAAGATAATTCTAATTTTAAAGGGAAGATCTCAGTTGGAGATACTGTAACAGGAATAGACGGTAAAACATTTAAAAGCAGTGAAGAATTTGTAGACTATGTAAAAAACAAAAAGTTGGACAAGAAGTTACGGTAAGCTATTTACAGGATGGAAAATCAAAAGAGGCGAACGGCAAGTTAATTGAACTACCAACGGATAAAAAAGCAGGTATTGGAATCGGCTTGACTGATCATACTGAAATCGATTCTTCAATTCCAGTTGAAATCGATGCAGGAGATATCGGTGGTCCGTCAGCAGGACTGATGTTTACATTAGAAACCTACGAGCAATTGACTCAAAAAGGAATCCGCAAAGGACATAAAATCGCTGGAACAGGAACAATCAATACAAAAGGCGTCGTTGGTCGGATTGGTGGTATCGATAAAAAAGTCGTGACTGCTAGTAAAAACGAGACCGAAATTTTCTTTGCACCTGATGATGAAATCACTAAAGAAATGAAAAAAGCCGAACCTGGCATTCAAACAAATTATGAAGAAGCAAAAGCTGCTGCTGAAAAAATCGGTACAAACATGAAAATCGTGCCTATAAAAAATGTACAAGATGCCTTAAATTACCTTGAAACATTGAAAGAGAAATAAGAAATTTTTATGTGGAATGGACCTACAGCTGTTCCCATCGTTTATTCGGATTTAGAGCCCTAGACAAAACTGATTTCTAGTTTTGTCTAGGGCTCCTTTTTACTTTGTGCATATCCAATTATAAAAAATGAAGAATAAGCGTTTGGATGACCGAGGCAGTTGAAAAGTCGAAAAGATGTTTAAAAGGTCCTATATGGAAAAATCCACCTAAAGCAAAGAGCGCTAAAGCAACTATCGCAAGAATGTTAAAAAAGTAAAATGTTAATCTATAAGCTAAAACAGGGTTGTTGACGATTCTGTCAAATGTTCGTTTGCGGTAAATTTTGTCGTAACAAAAATCTCTTTTAGTCCAGGAATGTCAGACAATTGTCGTTTTAAAATGTCAGCGTCCCGTTGGCCTAGCATTTCTGAAAAAATATGGTTTTCTGATTCGAAGTCAAAAGTATAGCTGAAAAGAGCCACCCGTTTAGGCGGGAAAGAGTCATCCCAGTCAAAGTAACTTGTTTTATTTTCTTTCAGGGTGATTGCCTTGATCGTCGTATAAGGATAGCTGAAAAAAGTCTTTTGATCTAAAAATTCAATGATCGTAGTAAAAATCATTCGTTGATCAGTGAAAATAAGCAGACGATTTCCCCTAAGATCATTAAAATCTTTCACATAAGCTTTGGCTTCCTCTGATTCGGGGTGATACATACCTAGTAATCCAAGTCCCACAGCAGAGACATTTTGCCCGTCATTTGTCATAGGGAGATAAGCTTGAATGGTTTCATCTTCTTCTAAATAAGGTTTGATTTTCTCTATAAAATCTTGTAAAAAAATATACATTTTTGTTTGATTGAATAATTTTTTCTTTTGCTGTGCATTTAGTTCTTTTTTTGAGTCGGCGCGTATTTCATTATTTAATTGGTTAATCACAATTTTAAATGGGTTGATCATCTTAAATTCCTCCTTGAATTAACAATTGTTCTAGTCTGTAAACATATTTGTTTATATGGTTGGATCAATGATTTCTTTCATTTTTTTACGCCCACGGGAAAGATGATTATAAACTTGTGAGACATTAATTTTTAGCATCTTGGCTATTTCATCCGGCGTATCTTGATAATAATAATATTTTAAGAAAATCAACTGATCTTCTGCTGTTAAATGTTTTAATAACTCTAGAAAATGTTCTTTCTCAAAGTAATCCTCTTCAAAAGTACTCTCAGGCAACTGATCCATAGGGATAATGTTCCGTTCACGGATGATCGAACGTTTTTTATCCAGACAAATATTTCTAGTAATCGTTAAACTCCACGTTTTCAAACTACTCTTATCAGCATCGTAAGTAGAAATCTTCTGCCAAATACGATAAAACACCTCATTTTCAACCTCTTTGCGATAATTGATTTCTTCCGAATGGCTTAAGATTGCCTGGATACACTTAATGATATCTGTGCCTAGCAGATCAATAAATTTCTCCAACCCCAAAAAATCTTTTTTTATCAATAATGCAACAATTTCCTTTTCCATCTGTTATCACCTTCTTACCCTATTATACGATGAACTTTCACTATTTCTATCATGAAAAAAAAGAAATAATGCGTATCTTTACTTTGAAGGAGGGAAATGATGGATTATCGTAGAGTGTTACAAAAATATAAGCAATATATTATCGGCGGAGTTATTTTGAGTATCATTGTCTGCAGTGTGGTTCTCTTTTTTTTAGTTAAATCTATACCAGAACCACGTGCTGAAGAAGACTTAGCATTAGCTTCAAGCAACTCATCTTCAACGCTAGAGACCAAATCTATTTCTCAGCAAATATACGTCGATATAAAGGGTGCTGTGAAAAAACCAGGAATGTATGAAGGAACTGTTAACATGCGTGTCTGGGATGCTGTGATGCTGGCTGGTGGGGTGAGTGAGGAGGCAGATACAAAGCAAGTTAATTTTTCTGAAAGAATTACTGATCAGATGGTGATTTATGTTCCAAAGATTGGAGAAGAAATCCAAGTAGCTAACAAAAGCGGTGATTCATTGACTGAACAAAGTAACAATATAAGTAAAGTCAATTTGAATCAAGCAAATGAGACTGAACTACAAACACTATCAGGTATTGGGCAAAAGAAGGCTCAAGAGATTATTCGATATCGTGAAGAAAATGGCGGGTTTAAATCGATTGAGGATTTAAAAAATATTTCAGGGTTTGGTGAGAAGACCTTTGAAAAGTTAAAGGATTCAATCACAACTTAATAGAATACTTAGATTTCAAAAGCTGAAAGACAATTATTTTGCAAATATCTGCTGCCGGTTCTTGACGAGACTTTTTCTATACTTTACTATTTGTGTTATCCTACTTTAATTTAAATTCAGCAAAAATAATAAAAAAATAAAACATTACTAAAAGGAGTAAATCATGACACTAGAAAGAATCCCTTGGGATCAATATTTTATGGCACAAAGTGTGCTGCTATCTTTGAGAAGCACATGTACAAGACTAGAAGTTGGTGCAACGGTTGTTAGAGACAAACGAATCATTGCGGGAGGATATAATGGATCTGTTAGTGGCGATGTTCACTGTATTGATGACGGCTGCTATATTGTTGACGGTCATTGTGTCCGGACGATCCATGCCGAGATGAATGCCATTTTACAATGTGCAAAATTCGGTATACCGACAGATGGAGCAGAGATTTATGTGACTCATTTTCCCTGTTTACAATGCACTAAAATGATTCTACAGGCGGGGATCAAAAAAATTCATTATTTAAAAGATTATCGTAATGATGAGTACGCGCTGGCTTTAATTAAGCAAGTGGGTGCAACAGTGGATCAAGTAACCTTATCTAAGAAATACTTTGCTGAATTACAATTAGGAGAAGATGAGATTGCTTCAGTGGAAGAAGCACCTCAAACGGATCAATAATTACTGGATTTTTCCAGTATTAGTAACGATAGGAACTGTTTTTTTTGTTATAGAACCAAGTGTTTTAATTGGAATTATTTGGTTTTATCTTGTTTATCGGGTTCTTTGTACACGTAGTACAGCGATCATTAGTGCTAGCTTTATGTGCATCCTGATTATTGCCGTTTCGTGTCTGTGGACATTGAATAAAGAAAGGCAATTAAATTTTCCAGAGAAAACTGATGTAACAGGAGAGTTATTTACATTGCCTGATCAATTTAAAGTCGATGGTGATCGTCTCCAGTTAAAGGGAAAATTTTTAACAGAGAAAAAAGAACAACGAGAAGTAATTGCATTTTATCGATTTACAACAGAACAGGACGCTCAAAAGTGGAGAAAAATCAATCAGCCGCTACGAATCAGGCTTTCAGGTGAGTTTACAACCCCTCTTGGACAAACGAATCTAAACGGTTTTGATTATCGCAAATCTTTAAAAGAAAAGGGGATCTACCAAACCTTAACAATCAGCAACATTCATAAACTTACAACTGAAAGCCCTAAATTTTATCAAATTTTTGCTCAGTTGAGCAGCATAAGAAAACAAGCTATCGATTATTGTGACTCGACATTTTTAAAAGAAACCGCACTGTATCTTAAAACATTGATTTTTGGGTTTAAGTCCAGTGAGTTTTCTCAAAAAGAAGACGTCCTAGCCAATTTGGGCATTCTTCATTTATTTAGTTTATCAGGAATGCATGTGACTTTTTTTGTTGGGAGTTTTCGCTATTTATTGTTAAGATGTGGGATTACAGTCGAGCGACTGTTTTGGTTGCAAGTACTGTTTTCCATTGTGTATGCTGGATTGACTGGCTTTTCGATCAGTGTTGTGCGGGCATTACTGCAAAGCCTGATATCTAGAAGTAGCCGTAGATTTAACTGGCATTTATCAGGACTGGATTGTTGGAGCATAACTTTGTTAATTGGCTTGCTTTTTCGACCATACTTATTGTTTTCTGTGGGTGGTCAATTAAGTTATGGGCTCTCTTTTTTTATCTTATATGTCCTACCTATTACGGAACGAATCAATAATCGCTATCTTAAAATGTACTGTTTTTCTCTTTTGTTGAACATTACAATGATCCCGCTAATGGGACGAACATTTTTTGAATGGCAGGTAACAAGCAGTTTGTTTACATTTTTATTGCTACCAGTATTTGAGCGATTTATTTTACCAGTATTAAGTCTTAGCTTATTGAGTTCCTTTGTTGTAAATATAAAATTTTTAAGTGATAGCTTAGAAATTTATTTTTTGATCCAGCAATCTGTCTTTGACTGGTTGAGCCGTTATAGTACATTGACGGTCGTTACCGGCATTTTTTCTCCGTTGCTTTTTTTAGTTGCTTGTATATTGCTTTTTTTACTTCTTCACACGCTATCTGAGCGCTCAAAGAAAGCTTATGTTATAGCAATCGGTCTTTTTTTACTTATGTATAATAAGCATTTTTCTCCCAATGGTACGATTGCTTTTATTGATGTCGGACAAGGGGACAGTATGTTTATTCAAACACCGTTTCATCAGGAGAATATTTTGATCGATACAGGTGGAAAAGTTGAGTTTGGAAAAGAAAAATGGGCTATTCGATCAAAGCAAGCCACAAATGCGGATTATTCTGTCATTCCTTATTTAAAGAGTAAGGGAGTAAAATATTTAGATAAAGTATTGATCAGTCACGGCGATATTGATCATTGCGGCGATTTGCTAGCAATTGATAAAAAAATACCTATTCGTTCTCTTTATTTCCCTGTGGGGACAGAAAATAAGGCCGCTTTTCGACATATGCTTAATCAGCTTAAAAGCAAAGGGACAAAATGTTATCCAATAGTAGGACAGGCGGAGGTCAGCCATTCGATTTTCATGAAATACTTGCCCCAGACAGTCCGGGAACCGGAGAAAATAAAGATTCAATGGTCGTTTATGCCAAAACGGCGAACAAAAGCTTCTTATTTACCGGCGATTTAGAAAGGGAAGGAGAAAAACGCTTAATTGAGCAATATCCAGGATTAAAAGTAGATGTATTAAAAGCAGGACATCATGGCAGTAAGACATCGTCAGATTCTTTATTTATTCAAAAAATTGACCCTGAAAATGCGGTTATTTCTTGTGGAAGAAATAATCGATTCAAGCATCCTCATGAAGAAACGCTGACCGTCTTGAAGCAAGCCAATATAGATATTTTTCAAACAAACAAAAACGGTATGATCTACTATGAATGGACGCCATTTTCAAACATGTCATCTGCTAAGATTGTTATGGAAGAAGACTAGCATTTCTTGAAATGACGTGATAGGATGGAAAAGAGAAATGAGGGAACGTATGAACTTACAAGAAGCATTAAAACAAGTGCGGCAGCAGCATTTTGCGTCAGTTTATTTAGTTCAAGGAACAGAGGGCTATTTAAGCGAATTATTTAAAACAGAGTTGATGAGCCAATTGATCAAAACAGAAGATGATCAATTCAATTATTCTTCTTTTGATATGGAGGAAGTCCCATTATCTACGGCTATGGAAGAGGCTGAAACAATTCCTTTTTTCGGTGATTATCGATTAGTTTTTATTGAGAATCCATATTTTTTAACTGCAGAAAGAAAAAGCAATGGACTAGATCACGATATTGATAGTTTGCTTAAGTATCTAGAGCAACCTTCGCCAACGACGATCTTAGTTTTTATTGCAAATGTTGAAAAATTAGATGAACGAAAAAAAATAACTAAAGCTATCAAAAAGCAGGCTGAAACTATTGATGTTAATCCAATGGGCGAGCGTGAAGTAAGGCAATATGTAGAACAAACAATTCAAAGTGAAGGATACGAGATCCGCCCGGAAGCATTTGATTTATTGTTGCAACTGACAGATTTGAATTTATCAAAAGTAATGGGGGAATTACAAAAATTATTTTTATATGCTTCTGACACGAAGATAATTACATTAACGAGTGTTAAAGAACTAGTACCAAAATCCTTGGAGCATAATGTATTTGATCTAACAAATGATGTTTTATCTGGTCACAGCGAAAAAGCCATTCAATTGTATGAAGATCTATTACTTCAAGGTGAAGAAACAATCAAATTAAATGCGATTTTGCTGAATCAAATCCGATTATTTTTGCAGACAAAAATTTTAGCAAAATTAGGGTATCAACAAGCAAATATTGCTGATACATTGAAAATCCATCCTTATCGCGTAAAATTAGCTTTGCAACAAGTACGGCGTTTTGAATTAGAACGCTTGGAAGCCATTTATGACGAATTAGTTGAGAATGACTTCTTAATGAAAACAGGCAAGATGGATAAAGAGTTACTTTTTGAATTATTTATCCTTAAGCTATCTGGACAAGTTACAAGATAAAATTATCTGGAGGGGTCTTTTTGAATGAATCTAAAAAGATAATTGAAGCTTTTTTTCACGATGTTCGTTCTGGAAAGAAGCTTCAAGCAGCTCATGACTTTATGCATCAACGTGTAATTGCTCATCAAGTTCAGTCGGAAAATGAATATACTGTAACCAGATCACCGCAAGATTACATCGAGCATGTAGAAGAGATGTTGGAATCTTATGGGGAATTTGAATTAGAGATTCAAGAAATACTGGCAGAGAAAAATAAAGTATTTGTCCGCTGGAAACAAACTGGTCAAACGAGTGAAGGCAAAATAATCATCCAGCTTGCAAGTGCTATTTATTTAATTAAAGAAGGAAAGATTTCTGAATACTGGATTCAGATCGATCGAAAAGGTCTTGAGCTCCAGAATGAAACTTTGCTATGAAGCGTACTTATTTTTTTACTAAAAAGAAAGGTTGAGGTAGATTTCTGCCTCGATCCTTTTTTTACAAAAAAAAGAAGCTAACTCCATGTTAGCTTCTAAAAAATCATTATTTTGCTACTTTTTTGCTTAGACGAGATTTGTCACGGCCAGCTTTGTTTTTATGGATTAATCCTTTTGTTTCAGCCATATCAACAGCTTTAATAGCTTCTGTATATAACGCATCAACATTGTCAGCACCAGCTGCTACAGCATCTTCAAATTTCTTGATAGCTGTACGCATTGCATTTTTTTGAGATGAATTTTGAGCATTCTTATTAGCGTTAGTACGTACACGTTTAATTGCAGATTCAATATTTGGCATTTCTTTCACCTCCGATAAATTAAGGTCTTACACAGGAAAATCCATATGTAATTCAACACTAATCATTATACCTAATCCAAACAGGCATTGCAATAAAAGATGACAAGTTTTTTTCCTTAACAGTAAAATTCTTGATATTGTTGAGTAAAAATTCAATTAGAATTTGAGTTTGCTTGGAAAAATAGATACTTTTTATAAAAAATATGCTATCATAACAGGGGAAAAATGAAATGGTGGTGTCAATGTGAATATTGCTCTAGTTGTAACAGTTACGCTTGTGATGGGGGTTATTTTCGTCAATGGTTGGACAGATGCGCCAAATGCAATTGCAACCGCTGTCTCTACTCGTGTTTTAAAACCAAATGTAGCGATTTGGATGGCAGTGGTCATGAATTTTTTTGGTGCGTTGGTAATGACGTATTTTAATGCACAAGTAGCTGAAACGATCAGTAACATCGTAAGTTTTGATGCACACGGAAATGCATCGCAGGTAGCTTTAGCTGCCTCGCTATTTTCAATCGTTGTATGGTCAGTAGCGGCGTGGTACTTTGGTATTCCAACAAGTGAGAGTCATGCTTTAATAGCTGGTTTGACAGGTTCTGCCATGGCCTTAGGCGGAATCGGTGCAGTGAACGGTTCTGAGTGGGCCAAAGTACTGCTTGGTTTAGTTGTTTCCACCGTAATGGGATTTGGTGGCGGCTTTCTTGTTACAAAGCTAATTGTAATCCTTTTCAAAGGTGTAGCTAGGAGAACTGCGAATAAAGTTTTTACTTATGGACAAGCATTTGGTGCAGCTGCCAATGCCTTTTTACATGGAGCTCAGGATGGTCAAAAATTTATGGGCGTATTCATGTTGGGACTTTATTATAATAATCTAGCAGAAAAATCTGGTTCAGGGTTTATCATTCCGATTTGGGTCATGGTACTTTGTTCTGTTACGATGGGATTCGGTACATCTGTGGGTGGTATGAGAATCATTAAATCAGTCGGGATGGATATGGTGAAATTAGAACGTTATCAAGGATTTGCGGCTGATTTAAGTACAGCGGTTTGTTTGTTTGCGGCTTCTATGTTTGGTATTCCTGTTTCTACGACTCATACGAAAACGACTGCAATCATGGGTGTAGGCGCTTCAAAACGTGTATCAAGTGTTGATTGGCGAATCGTAAAAGAAATGCTGATTGCTTGGATTTTGACGTTTCCAGGTTGCGGAGTCATTGCCTTTGTTATGGCAAAATTATTTATAGCACTATTTTAAGGAGAGAGTAAAATGGCTAGAAAGAAGCAATTTGATTATTTTGGGGAATTAGAGCATTTAGCAAAAAACGCACATCAGGCGGCTGAGTTGTTAGAAATGATCGCAATAGACTATTCACTAGAAAAACTTGAAAGTGAAGCTGAAAAAATCCATATACTAGAGCGTGAAGGCGATCAGATCGTTCAGAAAATTTTAAGTGAATTATACGTTTCGTTTATAACCCCTATCGATCGGGAAGATATTGTTGAAATAACTCAACGTTTAGATGATGTATTAGATACAATCAACAGCATTGCTTATTTGCTTAGCAGTCTGGTTGTGAAGGATTTAAATGAAAATGCTAGGGTGTTTATTACGTATGGAGTCGAATCAACAGCGGGGGTTTTAACTGCAACGAAAGAATTTGCGAAGTTTAAGAATTCTAAAACCTTACGTTTAATGATCGATGAGGTCAGCGAAATTGAAGGAAAAGCTGATAAACTATACAGTGATTCTCTTAAAGGGCTATTTACAAACGAACAAAATCCAATTGAGGTGATCCGTTGGAAAAATGTTTATGATCAACTAGAAGCGCTACTAAATGCCAGTGAATCGGTAGTAGATCTCATTGGTGGGTTAGTCATAAAAAATAGTTAATGATAAAAGTAAGAAAATAAACGGTTGAGATGATTCTAGAATTGTCTCAACCTATATTTGTATTTTGGAGGAGTCAGGATGCATAGTCATAAAATCGAAGCAATCAAGAGCTTTACTGAAGCAAAAATGGGGCAAGATCAAACTGGGCACGGAATGGATCACATAAATAGGGTCGTACGTTTAGCAAATAAAATTGCCAAAACTGAAGACTGCGATCTTTTTTTAGTTACAGCTGCAGCCTATCTTCATGATAATGTGGATGATAAACTGTTTTTGGATCCTGAACAAGCCTATCAGGAGTTGAAAAACTTTCTGCATGATCTTCACTTAACTGAGGATGAAATCAATCAGATCATCCACATTATCCAGAACCTGTCTTTTAGCCAAGAATTGAATGGAACGGCAGAAAAGCTGTCAATAGAAGGGCAAATAGTCCAAGATGCAGATCGTTTAGATGCTATGGGAGCAATTGGGATTGCCCGAACGATTTATTATGGTGGGAGCAAAGGAAACCCCATTTATGATCCTAAAATAAAGCCAAGAAACCTGAAATCAAAAGCAGAGTACCGAAAAGAGAGCACAGTCATCAACCATTTCTATGAAAAAATACTGCTACTCAAAGATAGTCTTAATACGGAATATGCCAAAGAAATCGGAGAAAAACGGCAACAATTTTTGAACACTTTTTTAAAAGAATTTTTAGAAGAATGGGATTAAATAAAGAAAATTTTAACTAAAATAATGGGCGTTTAAACAACTATAAGAAATGAATCATATGAACTAGCTGGTGTAGAGATTGCTCTATTTTCTGAGACCGAAGTGAGGTTGGGTCAGAAGTGTTTAACCCCGAGAAATAAGAAGAGATTCACGAAAATTGCTCTTCAAATTTTTGTGAATCTCAGCTTATTTCCGAAGGGGTTGCTTCTGATCTCACCGTTTATTCGGTTTTAGATTCCGAATAAACCGTTAGAGTAAAAGCAAACACTACACAACCTTTGGATCTCCTTAACTTTTACGAATGAAACAGGCAAGAACTGTGTTTCCTAGCAACTACTTAGTTCTTGTAGTTAAACACTCTTGTCCAACCTCTTCGAGCTTCTTTTTTCAATCAAATGCTTTCTGCTGTTTGGGATGAATAGTTGCTTGGTGAGAATTTTTCGGTTGGAATTGATTTTAGCATTCTCAAACCGTTTAGAATAACGAGAATTGTACTTCCTTCATGACCTATAACGCCAAGCGGTAAATTGATGATCTGAAAGAAATTAGATAAAATCAATAGAATGATGATGCCAGCAGAAAAAGCAATATTTTGAGTCACGATTCGCTTCAGTTTTTTTGAAAGTAGGTGACTCATTTGTAATTTCTCCAAATCATTTTGTATTAAAACGATATCAGCTACATCCATCGCAATATCAGTTCCTTCTCCCATTGCTACTCCAATTGCTGCATTGGCTAGGGCTGGAGCGTCATTAACTCCGTCACCGACCATAACGTTTACACCAAAAGTTTCTTTTTGTTCCTTGATCAGCTTTGTTTTGTCCTCAGGTAAACAATTTGCGAAAAGTTCATCCACTTCTAGTTCGGCGGCCACTGCTGCCGCTGTCTTTTCATGATCACCGGTAATCATAGTTGTATGGATGCCAGCTTGTTTAAAATAATTAAGCACTTTTTTTGCTTCCGGTTTAGGTACATCCAATAATCCAAAATAGGCGATAACTTCTTGATTTTTCGAGAGATAGATCACTGTTTTTCCGTCTGTTTGTAGTTGATTGATCTCAGCTTGAATGTTATTTGAAAGGATCGCCTGGTTATTGAATGCACCTTTTCCAACAGACCAAGTAACTGAATCAATCGTTGTTTCCATGCCAAAGCCAATAATATTTTTTACTTCTATGTGGGTATATATTTCGGTGCTTTCATCATCAAAACGACTAATGATCGCTTGAGCCAAAGGATGTGTGGATTGTCTTTCCATCGCTAAGAGAATATTTAAGCCTTCTTGTTTATTTTTTAGAAAAACAGCATCTGTAACAACAGGAACCCCACGAGTCAAGGTGCCCGTTTTATCAAAGGCAATTGCTTTTAATGAAGCCAAATTTTCTAAATAAACACCACCTTTAAATAAGACCCCATTTCTTGCCCCATTAGAAATAGCAGCTAAGGTTGCAGGCGTTGCTGAGGCTACTAAAGCGCAAGGCGAAGCAACAACGAGTAGGACCATTCCTCTATAAAAGCTCTCATTCCATGACCAGTCTAAAAAAAAGTATGGGATCAAAATCATCATAGGAATAGCAATCAAAACGACTTTTACATAGATATTTTCTAATTTTTCAATAAAAGTTGCTGTTTGTGAAGGTGTATTTTGTGCTTCGTCAACGAGACGAATGATTTTAGCAAATAAAGTATCCTCACTATTTTTGTTAACGGTCATTGTTATAGCTTCACCTAAATTGATTGTTCCGCCGAATAACTGTTCTTCCATTCCTTTTTCAACAGGAATGGACTCTCCTGTAATAGCGGCTTCGTCAAAGGTAGATGCCCCTTTAGTTAAAATGCCATCGATTGGGATGCGTGCCCCTTTTGGTACAAGCAGGTTATCGCCAATTTGTAATTCAGTGACAGCTACTTCAGTTGTTTTGCCTAACTCATCAAGCAAAAAAGCTGTCTCTGGCTGCAAGTTCATTAAACTTGAGATTTCTTTTTTACTTTTATTCGTTGTGTATTCTTCCAGCGCACCACTAAGACAGAAGATAAAGGTCAGCATGGCTCCTTCAAACCAATTTCCGATGATACAAGCACCGATTGCGGCCAAAGCCATAAGTAAATCAACATTTAGATGCTTATTTTCAAAGGTATCAAGTAGTCCTTCTTTTGTTTGTTTGAATCCACCAAAAAGAATGGCTAAAATGAAGCTGATCGGATAAAAAAATACACCGGTTTTTTCCAAAATAAATCCTACAATCATAAATACCAAACATAAAACTGTGGCTAGTAGCGCTTTTTTTTCTTCTGAAAGTTTCATTGATATCACTCCTTATAAAGAGCATAGCACATTTGGAATCTAATTGATAATTAATTATTCTAAATGAGAACGATAGTAGTTATCAATTAGATTAAACCTTTTGAATATTGAGTTATTTGTTTTTTTAAAATAGACTTATTCTAAATAAGAACGATAATCATTATCAATATAAAGACGAAATAGAAGCATGCCTACTTCAAAAAAATGTGCCACGTGATTTATATAAGTACAAAAAAATAACCTAGAGAAAACTTAAAAAGTTCTCTTTAGGTCAGTAAAAAATTTAAGTGTTATTTGTTATCCTCTTAAAAATAATTATGAAAAAAGCCAATAACTAATAAGTAAAACACCGAGTACAATTCGATACCAGCCAAACGCTGTGAAATCGTTTCGTTTTAAGTAGTTCAATAAGAATTTTATCACGATGATTGAAACGAAAAACGCTACAATAGAACCTGTGAGTAGAATAATTATTTCATCAAAACCAAATGAATTTCCTTTCATAACGAATTTTACAATTTTTAAAAAACTTGCACCGAACATTACAGGAATTCCAAGGAAAAAAGAAAATTCCGTTGCAACGAACCGTGATGCTCCGATGATGATTGCCCCCAGAATAGTTGCGCCTGAGCGTGATGTTCCTGGAATAAGGGACAATACTTGAAAGAAACCAACAATCGCTGCTGCTTTATAGGTGAAATCCCTCAAATCTGTACATTTTGGTTTGCGATCGCGATTTCTTTTTTCAATCACAACAAAAGCTATCCCATAAACGATCAGCATCAAGGATACTGTAAAGAAATTATGGAATTTTGCTTCTAACCAGTCATCTAAAGGAATGCCAATGATTGCAGCTGGCGCACAAGCAACGACTACTTTTGACCATAAAATCCAGGTATCCTTTTTTTCAGTTTGATCTTTTTGTGGGGAGAATGGGTTTAGCTTATGAAAATAAAGAACGACAACCGCCATAATCGCACCAAGCTGGATGACAACATTGAACATTTCCATAAAATCTTTGCTGAGGTTCATTTTAATAAATTCATCGACTAAGATTAAATGTCCAGTACTACTAATTGGGAGCCATTCAGTCACTCCCTCGATGATTCCTAGAATAATTGCTTTCCATAAATTTGATAAAAGCATAGATTCAATCCTTTCCAGCATAAAATAATAAATCACTAATAGTATACCTTTTAGTCTGAGAAAAACCAACTAACTTTTGATTTGCATTAGAAAATTTTAGAATCTAGTATCTCAAGTGTTGTAATTATTCGAAGAATTTTCTATACTATTACTATTCGTGAAAATTGGAGGAGAAAACAATGTTTGGATTTTTGAAAAAGAAGGAACCGGTGCAGTTAAATGAAATGTTATATGCGGTAACAACGGGAAATTTGATTCCGATTAGTGAAGTTAATGATCCTGTTTTTTCACAAAAAATGATGGGTGATGGATTTGCAGTTATACCAGAGTCAGGCGATATTTATTCACCGATTGTCGGAGAAGTGTTAAGTGTTTTTCAGACAAAACATGCTGTAGGAATGAAAATGGCAAATGGACTGGAAATTTTACTTCATATGGGGATCGACACAGTTGAATTGAATGGAGAACCATTTGATATAAAAGTAAGCGAAGGCACCAAAGTAACACAAGAAACATTGATTGCCAAAGTAGACTTAGATGCAATCAAAGCTGCAGGGAAAGCGATTGATATGGTTGTTGTGATCACTAACATGGACAGTGTAAAAAACGTTAAGCTTAATAAAGTGGGACCAGTTACTGCTGGAGAAGAAGTTGGAATTGCTGAAGCTTGATTTGCTGATTTTTTATATTCAAAAGTAAGGGAAAAGTACTTTCCTTACTTTTTTTATTTCTCATCTATGAAAATTAATTTCAATTTAATTTATCAATATTTACTTTATTTGAAATAATGTTTCGATTAGTTTATAATGGAAACGAATTAAGAGAGACCAAGGAATACTGTACTATAGTCAAGAGATAAGTATTATTCGACCTAATGGGATTTTTACTTCCTTGCACATTCCGAAAGGCAATACAGTATTATACAGGCAAAAGCTAAAACAAAATGAATCAAAGCTGATAAGATTTTTAAACTGATAGAGAAGGGAACTTTCTAAAATGAACTTAGATAAACTAACAACTGAACGCAGAAATCAAGAGACGATGAACTTGGATGAACTAACAATCAAAGAAGCATTGATCAAAATGAATCAGGAAGATCAGAAAGTGGCATTAGCAGTAAAGAAAGTATTGCCTGAAATAGAATTGGTTGTCAAGGCAATCATTGATGCCTTTAATCAAGGAGGACGTTTGATTTATATGGGAGCTGGAACGAGCGGTCGCTTAGGTGTGCTGGATGCGGCAGAATGTGTACCAACATTTGGTGTATCACCTGAAATGGTTCAAGGGTTGATTGCTGGTGGTCAAAAAGCGTTGACGATTGCAGTTGAGGGAGCAGAAGATTCTAAAGCGCTAGGACGACAAGACTTAATAAAATTAAATCTAACAGATAAAGATGTAGTTGTTGGGATTGCTGCAAGCGGACGGACGCCGTATGTGATTGGCGGATTGGTTTATGCTGATTCAATCAAGGCCGTAACAGCATCTATTTCTTGTAATAAGGAAGCAGAAATCAGCCGCTATGCCAAAATGCCGATCGAAGTCGATGTAGGGCCGGAATTTCTAACAGGGTCCACGCGCTTGAAGTCTGGAACTGCGCAAAAGTTGATCTTAAATATGCTGTCGACCCTTTCAATGATCGGTATCGGTAAAGTATACAACAATTTGATGGTGGACGTGAAAGCAACGAATGAAAAATTAGTAGAGCGTTCCAAACGAATTATCATGGAAGCTACGAATTGTGAGTATGAAACAGCGACAGATTTCTTTATCCAAGCAGATGGAAATGTGAAATTGGCAATAGTAATGCTACTGACAAACGTTACAAAAGAAGAAGCGACGGAAAAATTAATTCAAGGAAATCATTTCATAAAAAATACCCTTTAAAAAAACGAGAGGAGGATCATCATGACGGAAGATAACATCAAGCGTTTAGCCAGGGAAATATACGAAGAAGTTGGCGGTCAAGGCAATGTATTGAAGATACGACACTGCATGACTCGGGTGCGCATGGATATTCGTGATTATGATAAAGTGAAGTTGGAAGCTTTAAAAAAGATTGATGGTGTATTGGGTGTAGTAGAAGATGATACGCTGCAAGTGGTTATCGGTCCTGGAACAGTGAATAAAGTGGCACAAGAAATGGTCGATAGTGTAGGTGTAAAGCTAGGTGAACAGTTTCCGGTTCATGAGAAGACTCAGACTGAGCTGACAGGCAAACAATTAGTGGAAGAAAAAGCGGCGCAAGTTAAAGCGGCACAGGAAGAAAAAAATAAAAGTAACGCTAGATATAAAGTCGTTTTAAAATCAATATCTAATATTTTTGTACCAATGATCCCAGCATTTATCGGAGCTGGAGTGATTGGAGGGATTGCTACTGTAATGGCAAATTTATTAGTTGCAGGGACGATTGGAGATTTCTGGCAGCAGTATATCGATATACTGAACATCATTAAAAATGGTATTTTTGCCTACCTCGCGTTATATACAGGCATCAATAGTGCAAGTGAATTTGGTGCAACGCCTGCTCTTGGCGGCGTGATTGGTGCAGTGACGATGCTGACTGGAATGAATAGTGAAACGCCACTGCCAAATGTTTTGACTGGTGGTACATTATCGGCAGGACAAGGAGGGATTATTGGGGTGATCTTTGCCGTTTGGCTTCTTTCATTGATTGAAAAAAAACTGCATAAAGTGATTCCTGATTCGATCGATAGTATTCTTACGCCAACCGTTTCGTTACTTGTAATCGGCTTGATCACAATTTTTTTAATCATGCCTGTTGCAGGTTTTATTTCAAATGGTCTCATAGATATTATCAATGTTGTGTTAGCAAAAGGTGGTCTGCTTGCTGGATTTATTTTAGGTGCAACCTTTCTACCAATGGTCATGTTTGGTCTACATCAAATACTAATACCAATCCATATTGAGATGATCGCTCAAACTAGCATGACATTATTGTTGCCGATTTTTGCAATGGCTGGAGCAGGTCAAGTGGGTGCTGCGCTCGCATTATGGATTCGCTGTAAAAAAGATACTCAACTAGTTGAGATGATCAAAGGCGCGTTGCCAGTTGGTATACTAGGAATTGGTGAACCCTTGATTTATGGCGTAACATTACCATTGGGACGTCCATTTATTACAGCTTGTGTCGGTGGTGGAATCGGTGGAGCAGTAATCGGTTTTTTTGGAAACGTAGGCTCAATGGCAATTGGTCCAAGTGGTATTGCTTTGATTCCATTAATCACTAATAATCAGTGGTTGGCTTATATTTTAGGCTTATTAGCTGGATATGCCGGCGGTTTTATCATTACCTTTTTCTTTGGTGTTCCAAAAGACTTACAAGAGCAATAACAGCCTTTTTATAAGGAAACAATTAGCATTTAGTCTATGGCATTTTCTGATTTACATAGACAACCAGTTATTTAGGCTGTCAACAGAGGATATTCATATTTAACGAATGCATTTCTTTTCTGTTTCTTTTTCGTTATAATGAAGGAACAACTCACTGAATCAGCGAAATTTAATTATAACGAGAATCAAATGGTTTTAGCAGAGAAAAGGATTGGTGAAGAATGCAGCAAAATATTATTTTAACGATTCAAGACCACCTAAAACATTTACCAGGATCCGAACAAAAAGTGGCAGATTATATTTTAAATAATACAAGTGAAGTCATTAACTTAAGTGCACAAGAATTGGCTAAAAAATCAGGTTCCAGTCCCGCTGCGATCATTCGCTTTTGTCGCTCGATTGAAGTTAGCGGTTTTACTGATTTAAAGCTGTTGCTTTCAGCAAATCTGGGCACTGTTGATACCCAAATGTATACAGAAGTCGAAAAGGGTGAAACGACAAGTGCGATTAAAGAGAAACTTCAGTATCGATTAGTTCATGTACTGGAACGCACGAATGAACATCTAGAAGATGAAGCGGTGGATTTAGCAGTTGAGCAATTAGAAAAGACTGGGATTATTTTTGTTTACGGTTTGGGCGCTTCTTCGCTCGTGGCTCAAGATATTTATCAGAAATTTACTAGACTTGGGCTAAACGTATTTTTTACTATGGATCATCATTTGTTCGCTTCAGCTATTGGAACAAATAGTTTAGAAGGGACTTTTATCGGGATTTCAAGTTCAGGTACGAATCAAGAAACAAATGCATTAGCAGACCTAGCAATCGAAAAAGGGATGCCAGTAATCGGGCTAACAGCTAATCCAACTTCACCTCTAGCACGCAAAAGCTCGGTCTTGCTGCTGACGCCTGCAGGAGAAGAAGCACCATTACGAAGTGCTGCGACTGTTTCTTTAACAGCTCAGCTTTATGTGGTAGATGTTTTGTTTTTTGCCTATGCAGCTAAAAATTACGATAAAATACTAGAAAAAATTCAACATTCTAAAGGCGCTGTTGAAATTGTAAAAAAAGAGTTGAATGAAACGATAAAAAAGAAAGGATGAGTCCATTATTTGGCCGCATCCTTTCTTTTGTTTTCATGACACTCTTAAATTAATGATCGAATGAAATAGCACGTCCGTTATCGATGTAATGAGTATCGTTAACAGTATCGATCGTAAAGTGCCCATTTTCATAAATCAGCTTGGTCACACTGCCGTTTTCTAATCCAATCTGCATTGGCAAACTTGTGTCGATCAAGGACAATAAAAATGAAATTGTCAGGCCGTGAGAGACGATCATCACATTGCCACCGCCGTTTTGCTCTCGTCGATGAGCCATATCTTCAAATCCACTCCAAACTCGCTCACGGATTTTTTCGTAAGGTTCAGCCCAATTGGCAGTATCTGCAGCGATAATGGCATCAGCTAAATCTTTGTAACTAATTCTGTTTGTCATCATATCTTCATAGTTATTAAAGGCTAAAATTCTAGGAACGACACCCCAAAGTTCACCATCGTAACCACCATCTAAAGAACCAAAACACCATTCTCGGATGCGACTGTCAGTGCCGTAGGGAATAGCGGCACCGTCTTGATGCTCTTGTAGAATAATGCGAGCGGTCTGCATTGCACGTCCGCTATCACTAGAATAGGCTTCTTCAAAATCAACCTCTTTTAAACCAAGACCTAAATAATGAATGACTTCTTCCCCTTCTTTAGTCAAAGGGGTATCTGACCAACCTTGAGTTCTACCAATCGTGTTGAACATTGTTTTACCATGACGGATAATATAAAGTGTTGTAGGTTTATTCATAAACGTTCCTCCTAAATTTAAACGCTAAATGGTATAAAAAATATGTTCGTGTCTTATTTTGACACGGTTCTGTTCGATTCTTTTACGAAAGAAGATAGGTGATACTAGTTGAAAAAAGGATTGGTTTTCTTTTCATGCTCGATCGTTGTAGCATCGCCATGACCAGGATAAGCTGGGAATTCTTCTGGTAAAGTAAACAAATATGTGCGAATGCTGTGCAGCAGTTGTTCCAAATCCCCTGTGTGTAAATCAGTTCTGCCGATGCTGCCTTTGAATAAAGCATCTCCTGTGACAACAAAATCATCAAAAATAAAGCTGACACTTCCGATTGAGTGACCTGGTGTTGGTACGACAGAAAATCTGATCCCGTCTAAGTCATATTCTTTTAATTCAAATTCTACTTCTGCAGGTTGAACGATGATATCAGCAATATCATCATGGCGTCCTAAGCCGGATAGGTTAAGAATAGGATTTGTTAACCATTCTTGCTCTAATGGACTAACGTAGACGGGTATTTTATATTGATGACGCAAGGTTTCGACTGCTCCGATATGGTCATAATGAGTATGCGTCAATAAAATCGCAATAGGTTTTTTTCCCGTTTTCTCAATTAAGTGTGCTATTTTTTCTGATTCAGCACCTGGATCGATGATTAATAAGCTTGACTCGTTATAAACTAGGTAACAATTTTCTTGGATTACGCCAGTTTGGATTCGTTCGATTTTCAGCATAGTTAGTTGCCTCCTAATAAGTATGATTCTTCTTTAAGTATAACCTAACATCATCTAGAAACCAAAGGCAGAGATGCTCTTTTAAAGCGTTTTTTTTAAAACATCAATGTAAGTCACAAGTAAAAAGAATTGTAGTTTACTTTTATTTTGCAATCAACCATAATAAAGGGAGTATCTCTAATACGGGAATCAAAAGAGGAGCTTATCAGAACATGAAAAAAATTAATCAATTTTTAGAACAAATTCCAGCATTATTATCGAGTAAAGTCTCAATATTCATTTATCTCTTTCTTTTTTTCTATCTAGTTGTTTTTGCTGTTTTAACATTGTGGATTCCGCTATTAAAAAATGTCCAACCCTCAGCCAATGTTCAGTTGATATTGGGTAATTATACCAACGTGCTAAGTGCTCTAGGCGCGTCTTTAGCGGCTGGAAGTGGTACACTGATTCACCATAGTTTATCTACTTTACATAAAAAACATGATACAATGCATGATGAACTAAAACAAACAATCGCTGAACTTCATGAGAAAATCGATCGTTTGGAACGTGAAAAGTAAAGGTAGGTCAAGCAGAAATATATGACGATTTTAACAGATAAAAACGTAAATTGGCGAAAATATCAAAAGCAGTTGATTGATCGCTTAGCAAAATATAAGTCAAATAATTCAATTCATCTCGTTGCGCCGCCAGGTTCAGGGAAAACCTACTTAGGCATTGAAATCGTGCGTCAATTGGATCGTAAGACATTGATTTTGGTGCCTTCTCTTGTGTTAAAACAACAGTGGCTCGAGACTATCCAAACTGTTTTTTTGAAAGAAAAGACCGATCTGACAAAACTCTCTGACTCAATTGACAAGCCAAAAGAAATGACTGTTGAAACCTATCAAACGGTATACAGTCGCTTACGCGATCAATCCGAATTTTTCCAAAAAGAAAAAATAGCTGTTTTAGTCTTAGATGAAGCCCATCACCTGAAAAAGAGTTGGGGAGAACTTTTGCTTCAGTTAAAAGCAAAGACACCCGGACTGGTAACTGTTTCTTTAACTGCAACACCGCCATACGATGCGAATTTGCAGGAATGGCAGCAATATCAGCTTTTAAATGGCCCAATCGATGAAGAAATAAGTATTCCTCAGTTAGTGAAAGAGCAAGTACTAGCTCCCCATCAAGATTACCTTTATCTTATTTCAGCACCTAAGGGGATCGTGGAGCGTTACGAGCGATTTATAGAGCAGCAGGCGCAAGTGGTAGAAACAATTGTTGCAAGTGATGAAATTGCTGACTATTTACTGGAGCAGTCATTTATTCAACAACCGCAAGTTGAGGAAGAATTTATATATCAATCATTTGAAGTTTATTTGAGTGCATTGATATTTTTGCACATGCATGGGTATCAAATGACTGCTGAACATTGGCTACTATTAGGCGTCACTAAGTCTCAAGGTGAAAAGATTTCGTTTCCAGTGTTTGAAAAACAGCATATGATTGATTTATTGGAATATCTGTATGAGCAAACACCTGAGTTGTTGTTATTTGATTACTTAGAGAAACAAGGATGGGTCGCTCAAAGAAGACTGCAATTATTTCCAGCCTTCTCTGAGAATATTTTAAATCGGGCGCCAGTCGAAAAAAAAGAAGCAATTGTTCGTATTTTACTTTGTGAATATGAAAAATTAGGTAAGCAACTTTCAGGATTAGTTTTGACAGATTTTATAAAAAAGGAAGTACTTTTAGGGAAAAATGGTGATTTGGATTATGGATTGGTCCCCATTTTTGACAGCTTAGTGCCTTATTTTAAAGAAGAACTAGCTTTAGCTGCTATTTGTGGTGAGTTCTTAATTGTTCCTAAAGCGTTGGCTCAGTTTTTTTCTCAAGTTGCTAGCAAATCTAGTGAACACCCATACTTTAATGCATATATGCTTATTTATCCAAATGAGCAAAAGCGTGCGCAAGCATTAGCAATTTTGACGCAATTAGTGAATGAACAAACGATCCAACTACTGGTAGGAACAAGCAGTCTGCTTGGAGAAGGTTGGGATTGTCCGGCTATCAATACGATTATTTTAGCAAACCAATCCGTTTCTTTCGTTCAAACACAACAATTAAGAGGACGAGGGTTGCGCATTGATGGAAAAGGGAAGTCAACCAATATTTGGCATTTAGCTGTGGTACTTCCTGATCTTGAATACGAAAAACAAATTGACGTCAATCGAATCATGAAGCGAATGGGCTATGTCTGTGGATTAACATTTGCAACTCAGCCAGTAGTTGAAAGCGGAGTAGATCGATTTAACTTATTGAGTGTTCGATCGGGGAAAGAGATTGCTATTTATAATCAAGAAATGCTTTATTGGAGTGGAGAACGTAAACAGCTTCCTGCACTTTGGGCGTTAGCGTTAGAAAAAGGGAGTCATTTAACGATGCCTTTTATTATTCGGAAAGATCAAAAGCAGCTTGATGCTAGTGACAAATCGTTGATCCTAAAGCAAAAAATCAAGCTCGCTCCAGCTAGAAAAACGCTATATTCCTGGATCGGTGTATCCGTTTTAACCCTAACTGGTATGTTTGTTACAGCTGTTACTCCGGTTGTAGGAACTTTTGTTTTAGGGATAGATGGCGCGGCGGTGTTATGTTTGCTCAATGAGGAAAAAATTAAAGCAGTAGCCTCAGAGTATTGGCGAAAAAAAATATGGCAAAAAGAAATCAAGCAAATTCGATATTTTGCGCTTAGCATAATTCAAACCTTCATAAAAATGAATGTAATTGATCCTGATGCCATCAATCGTGTGACTATTGAAGCCTCTGATCAGGAATGTCTTTGCTATCTTGCTCAAGCTAGTTATCAAGAGGAGAATTTATTCCACGCTGCTATGGGAGAGGTTCTTTCTGAAATTCAGAGTCCTCGTTACTTTGTTGATATGGGAAGCGGTAAGATCGTAGGAGTACCTGAATTTTTTGCACGGAACAAACAAACCGCTGAATTATATCAACAGAGCGTCAATCATTATTTTTCTGTTCAAAGTGAATTGGTATATTCTAGAACATTAAAGGGCAGAAAGAGGCTTGTCCAGGAAAAAATCTCCATGACAAAAGCTGCTGGGTATTCTGCTCAAAAAGAAATTATAAGAAAAAATATTTGGACTTAAGCTGACCATACTTTAAAGCTTCCACGTGTTTATTGTATAAAGTAAGTTGGATTAGAAGGATTTATTTTGAATTTTGGGTGAGTTTGCTTCTGATCACGCCGTTTATTTGGATTTAGAGCCCAGGACAAAACTAATGTTTAGTTTTGTCCTGGGCTCTATTTTTTTTGAATGATTGAAAACATTGGTCGTTCGAGTGGTTATTTGTTTAATGTTCGTGTTTTCATCTTCAATATACTTTTTTAAATGTTTTTTAGTAAAAATATAGATTAAATACGAATTATTGTATATAATGTTTTTGAATCGTTATGAGAGGAGTCTTTATTTTGTTTAAATTAGTTATAAAAGGAACCGCATTTTCTAGTACCGACTCAAAACATGTAAAAGTTTTTGAGAACTCACTGTTTTGTATCTCTGAAACAGGAATAATCGCCGAAATTATTTCACCGGAACAAAAAGAATACGAAGCAACTATCAACGAATATATATCAAAAAATAAATTTAAGGAATTAGCACAAGGTCAATATATCTTACCCGGATTCATCGATCTTCATATTCATGCGCCGCAATGGGCGCAAGCAGGGACGGCCCTGGATCTGCCTTTGTATGAATGGCTCAATACCTATACTTTTCCGCTTGAAGCTAAATTTTCTGATGTACAATTTGCAGAACAAGTATATTCGAATCTAGTGTCACAATTAATAAAAAACGGCACAACGACTGCGTTGTATTTTGCGACCGTTCATCGTGAAGCTAGCTTAAAATTAGCAGAAATCTGTAGTGAGAAAGGTCAAAGAGGCTTAGTTGGAAAAGTTGTAATGGATGATCCAGAACAAAATCCTGATTATTATCGTGATCGTTCTGCTGCGACAGCTCTTTTGGAGACAGAATTATTTATTCAAGAAGTACTTGAGTTGAACAAACAAACTCCACAAGGTGTTTATCCAGTCGTGACACCTCGATTTATTCCAAGTTGTACAGATGATTCGCTGGAAGGTTTAGGCGTATTAGCCGCTAAATATGATATTCACATCCAATCTCATTGTAGTGAAAGCGATTGGGCACATACGTTTGTTCAAGAGCGGTTTGGTAAAAATGATGCTCTAGCTTTAAATGATTTTGGGTTGATCACAGAAAAATCTGTTATGGCTCATTGCGGATTTCTTTCAGAGGATGATATGAAGTTATTTGCTAAAAAAGGGACGGCTGTTGCCCATTGTCCAATTTCTAATGCGTACTTTGGAAATGCGGTGACACCAATTGCCAGACTACTCAATGAACATCAAGTAGAAGTAGGTCTAGGCAGTGACATTTCTGGAGGCTTTTCTCCAAGCTTATTTGATAATATTAGACAGGCAGTCATGTCCTCTAGAATGCTGAATGATGGTGTCGACAAGGACTGTTGTAGTGAAAAACGAGGTGTTTCAGGGTCAAGTATTACATTAAATGAAGCTTTTTATCTAGCAACTGCAGGTGGTGGTGAATCATTGAGTCTGCCTATTGGTAAACTAGCTGTCGATTATATTTGGGATGTTCAAATTATTAACACCAAAGCATTACCACTTTTTTCAGATGAAGAACCGTTGATGACTCTTTTTCAAAAAATTCTTTACCTATCGCGTCCTGAAAGTATTGATGAAGTCTGGGTTCAAGGCAAAAAAGTGCATGATAAAAATTGGAAAGAGCTAGAGGTGCAAAAATAAAATGATCGAAAATCAAGTGAAAGCATCAAAATTAACAGTAGGACCAAATGATGACTTATCAATCGGACAATCAGCATTATTAGGAATTCAACATGTATTGGCAATGGATGTATATGTGGTCCCATTCATTATTGCATCGATCATCGGATTGACGACAAAAGAATCTTCTGCATTGATCCAATCGACTTTTATTGCGGCAGGAATTGCTACGATCATTCAATCGTATTTTTGTATGAAACTTCCCGTAGCACAAGGACCTTCTTTTATCCCGATTGGTGCTGTTGCAGGTATTTATTTTGCCAATAACCAAAGTGGTAATGGCTGGGGAACGGTTTTAGGAGCGAGTTTAATTGGGGCTTTATTAGTCATCATTTTGGGCTTAACAGGTATATTTAATCGTTTGATCAAAACCTTTGTCCCGCCGATTGTGGGCGGTACGATTATTTTTATCGTCGGTTTGTCTTTGATGCCAGTTGCTTTGAGTGATAACGTTTTTACAGCATCTGGAGATTTAGGACAAAATATTTTACTAGCCGTGATTGCTGCATCTTCGCTTGTTTTGTTTGCAATGATTGGTTCTCGTTTTCCTGGGAAAGGACGGATCTTCCGAATTTCTTCAGTTATTTTAGCACTGGTTATTGGCTGTTTAGCGGCACAATTTATGGGTATATTAGATTTATCACAAGTATCAAAGGCGCAATTGATCAGCGTTCCAAGCGTTCCGTTTGTTGATTTTCATTTTTCATTTGATTTATCTTCTATTTTGACAATGATCATTATTTACATCGTTTTAATGGCAGAAACAACTGGTACGTGGTTTGCGGTCAGTAATGTTTGTGAGGAGCCTTTGACAGATGAGAACATCAATCGAGGAGTAGTTGGTGAAGGAATCGGCTGTTTCATTTCATCCATGCTTGGGACAACGCCTGTTACTGGATATTCGACAAATGCCGGAATCATCTCGATCACAGGTGTTGCCAGTAAAAAGGTCTTTGTGGCGGCAGGTGCTTGGTTTGTGGTATTTGGGTTATCAGGCAAATTATCTACATTGATTTCTTCAATTCCTTCTCCAGTAATCGGTGGTGTATTTGTGATTGTTTGTGGAATTATTTCAATCAGCGGAATCAAAGTGATTAAGGAAGTTGATATTAGCGAAAAAGAAATGTATGTAATTGCAATCCCAATGATTTTAACCTTGGCTTTGACTTTAATCCCCAAAGAATTTATTCAATCATTACCTCAATTTTTACAATATCTATTTGGCTCATCTGTAGCGACAGCATCGATTGCAGCAATACTATTGAATCGTCTGTTACCAAGCGAAAAGGTAGTGGAGCAATCAAGTGTGCAAGAGAAAGTAACAGCCATGTAAAAAGCAAATCTCTCTAAATCCGAACATTGAATAGTAATTCTAGTGTTTTTCGGCATTTACCTTTGACTTTTATAAATAGATAGTGTAAATTAGCATAGGTGTTTGAAAATACGAACTATCCAAAGAGTATTGTTCGTGTTTTTGCGTGTTTTAATAGAATTTGCTAGGAGGCAATAGAGTATGAAAGTTTTTGATTACGAAGATGTCCAATTGATTCCCAATAAATGTATTGTAAATAGTCGTTCTGAATGCGATACAGTTGTGAAATTAGGTAAGCATACCTTTAAAATGCCGGTCGTTCCAGCGAATATGCAAACGATCATTGATGAAGAAATCGCAGAATTTTTAGCAAAAAATGATTATTTTTATATCATGCATCGCTTTGACGAGAATGCTCGAATTCCATTTATTGAAAAGATGAACGCTAAAGGTTTGATCACTTCGATCAGTGTAGGGGTCAAAGAGGCTGAATATGGTTTTGTAGAAGAGTTAGCTAAACGTAATTTGGTTCCCGATTATGTAACGATCGATATTGCTCATGGTCATTCTAATGCAGTGATCAATATGATTCAACACTTAAAAAAACATTTGCCAGACACTTTTGTTATTGCTGGAAATGTAGGGACACCAGAAGCCGTTCGTGAATTGGAAAATGCTGGAGCGGATGCAACGAAAGTGGGTATCGGACCCGGTAAAGTTTGTATCACAAAAATCAAAACAGGTTTTGGTACTGGCGGCTGGCAATTAGCAGCCTTACGTTGGTGTGCCAAAGCAGCAAGAAAACCAATCATTGCTGATGGCGGGATTCGTACCCCAGGAGATGTAGCAAAATCAGTTCGTTTTGGTGCGACGATGGTCATGATCGGTTCATTATTTGCAGGTCACGAAGAATCCCCAGGCGAAACAAAAGTGGAAAATGGAGTTGTTTACAAGGAATACTTCGGCAGCGCTTCTGAATTCCAAAAAGGGGAAAAGAAAAACGTCGAAGGAAAGAAAATTTGGATTCAACATAAAGGCAGCTTGGCTGATACGTTAGTTGAAATGCAGCAGGATTTACAGTCATCGATTTCTTATGCTGGCGGTCGTGATCTGGAAGCAATCCGCAAAGTAGACTATGTAATTGTGAAGAATTCAATTTTTAATGGCGATACAATTTAAACTAAGATGCACACTAAGAAAGAAGCGTATTTTGCGCTTCTTTTTTATTTTAATTATTTTTACTTTACCTGTCGTAGTAATCGTGGTATAGTAATTACAACGACAGACGTAGTACGTTAGATGAAGTAATTGGAGGTGATTCAATGATCGGCAGCGATGCAATCAGAGGGTATAATGATACATTCATTTTATCTGTATTGCAGGAAGGTGATTCATATGGTTATGCGATTTCGAAAAGAATCACAGAAATTTCTGAAAATAACTATTCGATTAAGGAAACGACATTGTATTCAGCTTTTAACCGTTTAGAAAAAAATGGATTTATCCAATCATTTCCCGGCCAAATTACGCATGGTAAAAAGAGAACATATTATAGAATCACATCATCTGGGCAAGCCTATTTAGAAGAAAAAATAGCGGAGTGGGTACTGACAAAAAAAGTTGTGGAGCGTTTTATCAAGGAGGAGAAATCATGAAAACTATTAAGGATTATATTGACAGTCTATTTTTAGGAATAACTGAAACTAGTCAAACAAAACAATTAAGAGAAGATTTATTAGCCAGTGCAGAAGATCGTTACGAAGATCTAAAAAGTCAAGGGAAATCTGAAAATGAAGCAATTGGTGGCGTGATTTCAGAGTTTGGCTCGATCGATGAATTACTGGAAGAAATGAATATAAGACAAGATTTTATAGATGAAAAAGGGTTTGAATTAGATGAAATTACAATAAATGAAGCAACGGTATTTTTGAAAATTTACCATAGAGCTGCAACACTTATAGGCTTAGGTGTAATGGTTATCATGTTAGGAATTGCTACTCTTTTAGCTAGTATGGAATTTTACGGAGAAGGTATTGCTGAAGGATTTGGTGTACTATTTATCTTCCTAGGGGCGGCGATTGGTGTCCCATTATTTATTATTTCAGGAACAAGTATAACGAACATAAATAAAAAATTAGATGATCGCCTTATTCCTATTCAGCTAAAGAGTGAAATAAAGAAAAAAAGAGAAACGTTTCAGCGCTCATATATTTTTTGTATGGTATCTGGCGTAGTGTTGTGTATTTTAGCAGTAATACCCGTTGTTTTTTTTACCACAATATATGATGCAGAATATTTTGGTGCTGCTTGTTTAATGCTAATAGCCTCTTTTGGCGTTTTCTTCTTTATTTTTGGCGGCGTGATTATGGGAAGTTTTACAAGAATACTTGAACAGACTTACTTTATTTCAGATGATGCTAAGCTGGGGCCAAATGCTAAAGCAGAACGAAACAGTAAGAGGCCAATATGGTTACAAACACTTGAAAAAATTTACTGGCCGATAGTGACTGCGATCTTTTTGTTACAAGGATTTCTCTTAGGAAATTGGGGAACAGGCTGGACTATTTTTCCAGTAGCGGGAATCGCTTTTTGGATAATAGAAAGTATTTTTACTAATAATGAATAAAAAGATGCTCCGCATATTTCGGGAAATCCCTGGAATATGCGGAGTTTTTATACAAAAATTAAAATGATTGCCTTGAAAAAATGACGTGCATCGCTTTTTTTAAGGGGAAATAAACAAGTGTTACAATCAAGATTGTCGTTACAACATTAATCAGTGTTGCTGGCAATTTAGATAGGCCGCTTGCAAAAGCAACTGAAAAATCTGCTCCAGCAAGAAGCCCCATTCCAGTATTTTTTAGTTGAGTCATAATAATCTTAGCAATTCCTGTTACTGACGCAATCACAATAACTTTCCCAAAGGTGTCGATGTTGTGACGGAAAAATACAATCATCAAAGCAGCAGCACCTCCAACAATGAAACTTTCTAAAATAAAGTAAGGTGCTTCTGCTGCAAAGCCATTTAAAACATCAAAGATAGCAAATCCTAGCCCACCAGCTAGCGCTCCTTTTTTGTAGCCAATCAAAAGTACAGCTAACAATAATACTGAGTTGCCTAAGTGAGCAAATGCACCAGTCGGCATAGGGATTTTGATCATGGTTCCAAGTACGGTCAATGCCGCAAATAAACCAACTAATACAATAGAAGTTGTTGAACTTTGTTTCTTCATGCTAGCACTCCTTACTTTTCTGTCATGCGTTTTTCAGCATGATTATAAGCACCATGCCAGACATGACCCAGAAAAGGATTGATTTTTTGCCCATTTTTGATTGCTTCAGCTACGAATTTTTTAGCTAATGACACAGCATCAACGACTGAATAGCCTTTTGCAAGACCAGCAGTTACAGCTGCGGCGAAAGTACAACCTGCGCCATGATTGTAATCAGTCGAAAATAGCTCGTTTTCAAAAACCGTAAAATCACTACCATCATAAAATAGATCGATTGCTTTATCCGTTTTTAACCGATGCCCACCTTTGATCACAACATTTTTGGGCCCTAAATCAATGATCTTTTTAGCTGCTTCTTTCATTTGATCGACGGAAGTTAAGTCCCCCATCCCAGATAAAATGCCAGCTTCGACTAAATTTGGTGTGGTCACAGTTGCCTTAGGTAGTAATAAACGGGTCATTGCAGCAACATTTTCCGGTTGTAATAATTCACTAGTTCCTTTACAAGCCATTACGGGATCGATCACGATATTTTCCATTGCAAATTTATCAATATAAGTCCGAGTGATCTCAATCGCTTCAATTGTACCAAGCATTCCTGTTTTCATCGCATCCAGAGCACCGCCAGCAAATATTGTTTTTAATTGTTTTTCTACTAGAGCTGGTTCAATCGGAGTAACTAAATGACTCCAACCTTCATCAGGATCCATTGTTACGATACTTGTTAAAGCTGAAAATCCAAATGTTCCATATTCTTCAAACGTCTTTAAATCCGCTTGAATCCCTGCACCGCCGCTAGAATCTGAACCAGCAACTGTCAATACTTTTTTGATCATTGTCAAACCCCTATTCAAAAATATTTTGATATGTGTATTGTAAAACAAACATAAGTTGACAAAAACAGCCAATTGGGTTATTTTCAGGTCATCCAATTGCTGCGAATCACGAAGAACGAAGTGAATCGATGATGAGCAGTACAAGACGAGCAAAGCGAGAGTTGATCCTTAGAAATGAATCACGAAGAACGAAGTGAATCAATGCTGAGCAGTACAAGACGAGCAAAGCGAGAGTTGATTCTTAGAAATGAATCACGAAGAACGATGTGAATCGTCACTATCCAGTATAAGCCAAGTAAAATCACGTACCTTGCTCATTCACCGAATTTGAACTAGTAAGGAAATAGACGCTCACTTTATACATAAAAAAAACAAGCAGGAGGCACAACATGTGGTCACTGAATAAAGAAAAAGGCGTTCCAGTTTATGTAAGCATCATTGAATTAATATTGTCATATATAAAAAATGGAGATCTTCTCCCAGGAGAACGTTTACCATCAGAAAGAAAATTAGCGGTCTATTTTGGGGTCAATCGTTCAACGGTTGTTCATGCACTAGATGAACTTGTTTCATTGGGCTGGATCGTCAGAAAACAAGGAAGTGGAACAATCGTTAATGAGGGGAAATGGGGGATCAGTACAACGCCTCGAACTGATTGGCGACGTTATTTAGAGCAAAATGCATTTTCTAAAGTCGATCCTTTTACAGAACAAATCGAGCAACTGATCAAACAATCTAATGATGATATTTTAGACTTGTATACAGGCGAACTGCCGTTGGATCTTATCCCAAGCTTTTCATTTCCTCCACTGACCTGGAAACATTTTTTAGAAGAAGAACAGCAAGAGGATTTGGGGTATCTTCCGTTACGACAATCAATCAGCCGTGAAACGGAAAAAGACTATGGTTTTTCACTTCCGCCTGAAAGTCTTTTGATCACATCGGGTGCGCAGCAAGCGCTATTTTTGATTTTGCAAGTATTACTCCAATCAGGTGACAGTGTTGCGATTGAAGATCCGTCTTTTCTTTATGCACTTCCGATTTTTCAAGCCGCTGGCATTCGTTTATATGGCGTGAAGTTGGATCAAGAAGGTATTGCTCTTGAGTCTCTTGAAAAAGTCATTAGGCAACATCGAATCAAAATGGTCATGGTAAATCCGTCGTTTCAAAATCCTACAGGCAAGACAATGACGATGAAACGTAGAAAAGCGTTGATTGCACTATGTCAAGACTACCAAATACCGATTTTAGAGGATGACGTGTTTGCTAAATTAAATTTTGATTCTACTGATCAAATCCCGCCGCTCAAAAAATTAGACCCGGAAAATGTACTGTACATTGGTTCCCTTTCAAAAATACTAGGTTCAACTACTAAAATAGGGTGGTTGAGTGCTCCAACTTCCGTAAATCAACAGTTAGCTGAAGCTCGGAAAATGATGGATTTTACCTTAAGTATTTTCCCACAATTACTAGCAAATTTAGCTTTAACAGATGAGGACTTTCAAAAAAATGTTGTTTATCTAAAGAAAACCTTAGAAGAAAGAGGAAAAGCTGTATTCGAGGTGATTGATCAAATGAATGAATGGGAAGTGGCCATGCCTAAAGGCGGTTTTTATATATGGGCAAAATGGAAACAAGGAAATCTCCGACAAAAAGACTGGTCGATTTTTTTGCAAGAAGGATTATTGATTGCGCCTAGTTTCTTTTTTAGTGAAAAACAAGATAGCATCCGGATAAATTTCTCTCGAGTAGACGAGGCAAAATTGCCAATCTTTAAAGAAAAATTGCTGAAAATCACGCAAAAAATTTGGGTTGATTCAAATACATTGTGATAAAATAGGATTAAAATGGAGGAATTTACTATGAATAACACAATAAAACTATTAACAAGTCGCCGCAGTTATCGTGATTTTGACGAGAATCATGTTATACCAAAAGAAGAGTTACAAATGATCTTGGACGCAGCCAGACAAGCACCAAGTTGGATGAATGGACAGTTTTACAGTATTGTTGTCATCCAAGATAGAGACATTCGTGAGCAATTGGTTAAATGGAATCCAGGAAATCCGCATATGCTAAAAAGTTCCGTCTTTTTACTTTTTATTGGTGATCTTCATCGGACGAAAATGGTTAGTGAGGCTCATGAAAGTACCTATTTTATTGACGAAAGCATTGAACCGATTATTTTGGCTACGACAGATGCTGCTTTAGCACTTGAAAATGCGGTTATCGCGGCTGAAAGTCTGGAATTAGGTTCAGTTGTTGTAGGCAGTATTCGTAAACATGGAAAAGAGATCACAGAGTTGTTAGGTTTACCTGACCATACATTTCCATTATTTGGTTTAAGTATTGGTAAACCAATTGTAGAGATGAACGTCAAACCTCGTTTACCAGAAGCTGCCGTTATCCATTACAATAACTATCAGCCGTACACGTATTCCTTGATTGAAAAGTATAACGTAACTATGGAAAAATTTGGCGAAGCAAGGGAAACAAAACGATGGAGTCAAAAATTTTCTGATTACTTTGCAGCAGAACCGCAAATGATTACAGATCAACTATTGCAATTACAAGGTTTATTGAAGTAAGTAAAGTGTCGATTCTTTTTAGGCATCGCTTTCCTCAAAAGCTCTAGAATGATATACTTATTAGTGGGTAAGAAAACAAATGAAAAAAGAGGTGCTAACATGTCTTGGGAACAAGTCTATGAACAGTGGATAAATGAAGAAAACATACCAGAGAATTTAAAAAAAGAACTAAAGGATCTAAAAGACGACCCAGAAAAATGCGAGGATGCTTTTTATGCACCCTTAGAGTTCGGAACAGCAGGAATGCGTGGGATTCTTGGTGCAGGAATCAATCGAATGAATATTTTTACGATTCGTCAAGCAACTGAAGGTTTAGCACGTTTTATGGATGCTGAAGGAGCTGAAACAAAACGTCGTGGTGTTGCGATTGCTTATGATTCTCGTCATATGTCACCAGAATTTGCAATGGAAGCTGCAAAAACACTAGCGCAACATGGTATTCCAGCATTTGTTTTTGAAAGTTTACGGCCAACGCCAGAGTTGTCATTTGCAGTTCGGTACTTAAATGCATTTTCAGGGATCATGATCACTGCATCCCACAATCCGGCAGCATATAACGGTTATAAAGTGTATGGTGCCGATGGCGGACAGATGCCTCCAGCGGATGCGGATGCATTAACGAAATATGTTCGTGAAGTTGAAAATCCGTTGAAAGTGGATGTGTTAACAGATGAACAAGCAAAACAGAACGATTTGATCACAATTATTGGTGAAGAAGTTGATACGGCTTACTTGAAAGAAGTTAAGACTGTTACAATTAACCAAGAGTTGATCAATGAAATGGGCAAAGAATTAAAACTTGTTTATACACCATTACATGGTACAGGGAAAATGCTAGGCGAAAAAGCCTTAAAACAAGCCGGTTTTGAAAAATTTGTTCTTGTGCCGGAACAGGCAATTGCCGACCCTGATTTTACAACAGTCAAGTCGCCAAATCCTGAAGAGCATTCAGCTTTTGAATATGCGATTCGTTTGGGTGAAAAAGAAGGGGCTGATTTGTTGATTGCAACAGATCCTGATGCTGATCGTTTAGGAGCAGCAGTCCGTTTACCTAATGGAGAGTATCAAGTCTTGACAGGAAATCAACTTGGTTCGATCATGATTCAATACATTCTAGAAGCGCACAAACAAGCTGGAACACTACCAGAAAATGCAGTTGTTTTGAAATCGATCGTGTCTAGTGAATTAGCTACGGCGATTACAGCAAAATACAAAACAAAAATGGTCAATGTTTTAACAGGATTTAAATTTATAGCAGAAAAAATCGAGCAATATGAAATGGATCACTCACAAACATTCATGTTTGGTTTTGAAGAAAGTTATGGTTATCTTGTAAAATCATTTGTTCGTGACAAAGATGCGATCCAGGCGTTAGTTTTATTGGCGGAAGTTGCGGCTTTCTACAAGAAACAAGGGAAAACACTTTATGACGGATTACAAGATATTTTTGAAGAATACGGTTATTTCGAAGAGAAAACAATCTCGGTTACATTGAGCGGTATTGAAGGAAGCGAAAAGATCAAAGCCTTGATGAAAAAATTCCGTGAAGAAGCACCGGCTTCATTTGCCGATATCAAAGTAATCCAAACAGAAGACTTCAAAGAATTAACTAAAACATCAGCTGATGGAAAAGTTGAAACATTAACGACTCCACCGGCAGATGTGTTAAAGTACTTTTTAGAAGATGGAAGCTGGATTGCTATACGTCCTTCAGGAACGGAACCGAAAATCAAGTTTTATTTGGCAACGAAGGCTAGTTCACAGGCTGAAGCCGATCGGAAAATCAGTGATTTTGAACAGGCAGTTAATGCATTAACTAAATAAAAATGACTGGGACTGAAAAGCTGGATCAAGGCCTTATTCAGTCCTTTCATTTTTTAAAATTTATAAGGAGTGAGAGTATGAATATTGGATTTATCGGAGCAGGACACATGGGCAGTGCAATGATCGAAGGTCTTTTAAAGGCTGAAACGGTAGTGCCAGAAAATTTATTTGTTAAAGGTGGCTCAAGCGGTACAGCGGAAAACTTACAGCAAAAGCTAGGTTTTCAATTGATCAAAGAATATGATGCATTTAAAGAATGTAAAATCATTTTTATCGCTACAGGTGCAAACATTGTTTTAGAGATCTTAAAACAGGCAGCACCGTTTATGTCTGATGAAACGATCCTGATTTCAGTTGCTACAGGACATACAGTAGAAGATGCTCAAGCTGTACTAGGAACTAAAATTCATGTTGTTCATGCTATTCCTAACACGCCTGTCAGTGTTAATGCAGGAATGATCGGAGCAGTCTTCGCAAAAGAGATGCCAGTTGAAGCCAAAGCTGAAGCAAGGCATGTCTTGGAATCATTGGGAAAAGTTGAAGAAGTTAGCGAACGGATTCTTGGAACTTTTGGCACAGTGGCTGGGTGTAGTCCTGCGTTTGTAGATATATTTATGGAAGCTTTAGCTGATGGCGCTGTACTCGAAGGGATGCCGCGAACTCTTTCATATGAAGTTGTCGCACAGATGATGTTAGGCTCTGCTAAATTAGCGATTGAAACAAAGAAACATCCTGGAGAATTAAAAGACGGTGTGACCTCACCTGGCGGCAGTACGATCAAAGGCGTGACGGCTTTAGAGAAAAACGGTTTTAGATATGCAGTGATTGATGCCGTTAAACAAGCAAACAGTTAAAATTGAACACAAAAGAGTAAATTGATAAGTGAAATCTTCAATGTAAAAATAAGTAGAAACTGTGGTAGATTCAACTGTCTATTCAAATGATTTGTTGAGGTCGGGATAAAAGTGTTTAGCTCCGAGTGATAAGAGGAGCAGCTTTTTTCTCGACGTTTATTTGGATTTAGAGTGCACATCAAACTCACCCTCTTTTTTTAATGATGAAAGAAAAAATTTAGCCTCTTCTGAAAAAAATTTGCTATAATAGGCAAGAGGAAAATACGAAAGGAAGCTCAGCGATGAAAGAAATAGATGAGATTCAAAAAGTAAGTCAGTTATACAAAGTGTTGAGTGATCCGACCAGATTACGAATTTTGCTTTTGCTAAAGCAAGGAGAGTTAAATGTGACAGCAATTGGTGAGCAGCTTTCTATGGAGCAATCAGCGGTTTCTCACCAATTAAAATTGCTACGAGACAGTCACGTTGTAAGGTCAAGACGAGAGGGAAAGACGATTTATTACACCTTGGATGATCATCATGTTATCGATATTCTCAACCAAACATTCGAACATATCAAACACCAATAACTCACCTTTTCTTTGATTTCCTTAGGAAATTCTAAGAAAAGGCTAGTTTTTTTTATGTCAGTTGGGTATACTAGAAACATGTTTTATTAGAATAAGATGAAATGTTTCTAATTTTATAGTTGGAGGAATAAGGATGAAGGAAAAATTAAACATTGGTTTACTTGGACTAGGTACTGTGGGGTCTGGTGTACCGACGATTTTACAAGAGCATCAAGAAAAAATTTCTCAAGTGACGGGAATGGAAATCGCTATTTCAAAAGCGCTTGTACGTGACGAAGAAGAAAAAAAATGTCTAGCTGAGAAGTTTGATATTCAGCTGACGACAGATATCGATGAGATCATCAATGATGATGAAATCAAAATTATTGTAGAATTGATAGGAAAAGTAGAACCAGCTAAAACCTTCATCACCAAAGCACTAGAAAATGGTAAACATATCGTGACTGCAAATAAAGACCTTTTAGCACAACATGGTAGTGAACTAGTCGCCTTAGCGCAAAAGAATCACTGTGATTTATATTATGAAGCAAGTGTTGCTGGCGGCATTCCTATTTTGCGGACAATTGCTAATAGCTTAGCAGCAGATAACATTCAAAAAGTGTTGGGCATCGTAAACGGAACGACTAATTATATGTTGACACAAATGGTATCTGAGAAAAAAACGTATGAGTTGGCTCTAAAAGAAGCTCAAGAATTAGGCTTTGCTGAATCTGATCCGACCAATGATGTAGATGGAATCGACGCTGCTTACAAGATGGTCATTTTAAGTCAATTTGCATTTGGAATGAATATTAGCTTGGATCAAGTAGATACTCGCGGCATTCGCGGATTATCTTTAGATGACGTTGAAATGGCTGCTCAATTAGGCTATGAAGTAAAATTGATCGGTTCGTCCGAAAATCAAGATGGTAGTATCGCGGTTGAAGTTGGTCCAATGTTAGTCGCAAAATCTCATCCAATCGCTTCTGTTCGCAATGAATTTAATGCAGTCTTTATAGACAGCTCTGGCGTTGGTGAATCCATGTACTACGGTCCAGGAGCTGGAGCTAAACCGACGGCAACAAGTGTGGTTAGTGATATTATTACAATCGCTAAAAATATTCGATTGGGCACAACGGGTCACATGTTCAATTCCTATCAGCACGATACAAAATTAGCAGCAGATAACACAATTCCGGAAAATATTATTTTTCTATCGAAGTCCCCGATCGTCGTGGACAAATTTTAAAATTGACCCAAATTATGACCGAAGCAAATGTCAGCTTTGATCAATTGGTCCAGCAAAAATCTGATGGTACCAGAGCTAGGATCGTTGCGATCACACACACCATTACAAAAGAACAAATGAAGCAAGTGACAAAAGAAATCAAGTTAGCAGCTGATTTTGAACTATTAAATACATTCAAAGTATTGGAGGATTAAAGAAATGTACGAAGGCTTATTAAAACAATATAAAGAATACTTGCCCATCACAGAACAGACACCAATGATTTCATTAGCAGAAGGAAATACACCGTTGATTCCTTTGCATAGTTTGTCAAAAGAACTAGGCATTACTTTATACGGAAAATATGAAGGTTTAAATCCAACAGGATCATTTAAAGACCGCGGGATGGTCATGGCTGTTGCTAAAGCAGTTGAAGAAGGAGCAAAAGCCATCGTTTGTGCATCTACAGGCAATACCAGTGCAGCTGCTGCGGCTTATGCAACTAGAGCTGGTGTTAAAGCATATGTGGTTATTCCAGATGGGAAAATTGCAATGGGCAAACTGGCTCAAGCAATCATTTATGGAGCGGATATCATCTCAATTCCAGGAAACTTTGATGAAGCGCTGAAAGCTGTTCGTGATATTGCTGAAACAGAAGCAGTCGCTTTAGTAAATTCAGTGAATCCATATCGATTAGAAGGTCAAAAAACGGCAGCCTTTGAAGTCTGTGAACAACTTGGAAAAGCGCCTGATGTTTTAGCAATTCCAGTCGGAAATGCAGGGAATATTTCTGCCTATTGGAAAGGATTCAAAGAATGGCATGAGAAAAAAGGCACTCTTTTACCAAGAATGCATGGTTTTGAAGCAGAAGGTGCAGCAGCAATCGTAAAAGGTGAAGTCATTGAACAGCCTGAAACTATTGCAACAGCCATTCGTATCGGTAATCCAGCCAGCTGGAAATTAGCAGAAGCTGCGCGTGATGAATCAAAAGGACATATCGATTCTGTAACAGATGAAGAAATCTTAAATGCTTACCGCAAAGTAGCTGCACAAGATGGCGTATTTGTAGAACCAGGCTCAGCAGCTTCTTTGGCTGGTGTTATTCAACATGTGAAAAGTGGGAAAATCAAACCAGGTGAAACGGTCGTAGCCGTATTTACTGGTAATGGATTGAAAGATCCTGATACAGCAATCAATGCAACAGATGTAAAGATTTCTAAAATGAGTGATTTAGAAGAGATGCGTATGCATTTACGTAATGGAGTGTCAGCACTATGAAAATAAGAATTCCCGCTACCAGTGCAAATTTAGGTCCGGGTTTTGACTCATGCGGCATTGCGCTTTCGCAATATCTCAATATTGAAGTGCTAGAAAACGCGCAAGAGTGGCAGATCAGACACTCATTAGGAGCAGATATTCCCAGTGATGCAACGAATCTATTGATTCAAACAGCGCTGAAGATCGCACCTGATCTTGCGCCTAAAGTGTTAAGGATGACGTCTGATATTCCTTTAGCCAGAGGCTTAGGCAGTAGTTCTAGCGTAATTGTTGGAGGAATCGAACTTGCGAATCGTTTAGGCAATTTAAATCTATCTCAAAAAGAGAAGGTTCAGATCGCCACAGAAATTGAAGGACATCCTGATAATGTCGCTCCAGCGATTTGCGGTGATTTTGTTGTTGCAAGCTATGTCGATGACGAGGTTTATTCTGTTAAGCATCATTTTCCAATGTGTGATGTGATTGCTTACATTCCTGATGACCAGCTATTAACGTCTGAGAGTCGTAGTGTACTACCAACTTCAATGCCTTATAAAGAAGCAGTAAAAGCAAGCTCGATTGCAAACGTAATGATTGCAGCAATTTTAAATGGAAATTTACCTTTAGCAGGATTAATGATGGAAAAAGATCGTTGGCATGAAGCCTATCGCAAAAAGCTAGTACCACATTTGGACCAAATCCGAACTCTTAGTCATAAAGTTGGAGCCTATGGTGCATTTTTAAGCGGTGCTGGACCTACAGTATTAGTTTTGTCTCCTGAAGAAAAAACGGAGCAAATGGTTCGAGAATTAGAAAAATTACCAATTTCTGCAGCAATCAACGTTTTATCGATTGATCAAGAAGGAATTCAAGTGTTTTAAAAAACTAAGTGCCTTGTAGAGAAAAAATCTCACGGCACTTAGTTTTTTGATGATTAAACTTCAGGTGACTCTGTTGCATAATAGCTATGATCTTCCAAATTCAATGCATTTAAAATCATAGAAGCTGTCTCTTCAATGGATAAAGAAGCAACGTTGATGACGACACAACCTAATTTTTCATATAGATCATTAGCAAAGGCTAACTCTTTTCTGATTTTTTCAATATCTGAATAAGAAGTATCAGCAGGCAGACCATAAGTCCTCATGCGCTCTTTTCTAATACCATTCAAGATATCTGGGTCATTGGTCAAGCCAACGATTTTTTTAGGATTTGTTTCCCATAGTTGCTTAGGTAAATGAGCTTCGGGGATCAAAGGTAAGTTAGCGACTTTTAAATTTTTATTTGCTAAAAACAGGCTAAGTGGTGTTTTTGATGTTCTAGATACGCCAAGTAAAAGCACGTCAGCTTCCAAGAAACCTCTCGGATCTTTCCCGTCGTCATATTTTACTGCAAATTCCATGGCTTCGATTCGCTTAAAATAATTTTCATTTAAATGATGTAAAGCACCAGGTTCTCTAGTTGGTGCAACACCAGTTAAACGCTCGATTTCAGCCACTGGTGGGGTTAAAATATCAAAGTGATACATATTATGCTCATCAAAAAATTCATTGGCAATTTTTACTAAGCGATCATTAACGATCGTATGTAAAACCATGGCATTTTCACGCTTCGCATCTTCAAGCGCTTTTCTCAATTTATCTTCTTCTTTCGCAAAAGTTCGTCTAAATAAGGAAAAGTCCACAGTAGGGTACTGAGCCATAGAAGCTGCTGCTAATTTTGAAGCTGTTTCACCCGCTGAGTCAGAAATAACAAAAATTGTCACACATTTTTTTGGTTCATTTGTCGTCATAGTATGATTCCTCTCTTGCTTTTTTTATAAATTTATTATACCATACCTTCATAAATCTTATTCGTAATGATTCTGATTTAAAAAATGGAGGCAATCATAATGGTACAATCAAATTCCAAAGTAGAACAATCACTAGCAGTGATGAAAAAACACGGGTTAAAATATACAAAAAAAAGAGAAGCGATGATTACTTATCTAATTAGAAGGAATCGCTATATTTCAGCGAGAGAAGTATATGAATTTATGAATCAAGAGTATCAGGGCGTTAGTTATGATACGATTTATCGAAATTTACATGATTTTGAAACATTGGATTTACTAGAAACAACGGATTTAAATGGAGAAAAAAAGTTTCGTTTTCATTGTTGTCAAAAAGTAGGACACCATCATCATTTTATTTGTACGGTTTGCGGAAAGACCAAGGAAATTCACATGTGCCCAATGGATTTTTTCAAAGAACAATTAAGTGGATGTGAAATCGAAGGACATCGATTTGAGATTTTTGGTCGCTGTGAGGAGTGCCGATGATCATTTTTTTCAGAAAAAAGTATGAATATTACAAATGTGTGTAAAACTTTACTCATTTTGGTACTTTTTTATGTATTTTTTCAATACAAAGGTTGACGTTAAAATAACCATTCGATATAATGTATTAAGAACGGTATTTTATTTATGTTGAATAATTCATAAATATAAAAAACGGTTACTTTTTAAGCTCGGAGGGAGGGAATTAACATGTCAAAAACTGTCGTTCGTAAAAACGAATCTCTTGACGATGCTCTTCGTCGCTTCAAACGTTCCGTTTCAAAAGCGGGTACTTTACAAGAATCTCGTAAACGTGAATTCTACGAAAAACCAAGTGTAAAGCGTAAGAAAAAATCTGAAGCAGCTAGAAAACGTAAAAAATTCTAGTTTTCGATGAATTGGAGTTGGTTGTATGTCATTACTAACAACATTGAATGACGACATCAAAACAGCAATGAAGTCAAAAGATAAAGATACTTTGTCTGTACTTCGCATGCTTAAAGCAGCCATTCAAAATGAGCAGATTAAAGCTAGCCGTGATTTGGACGGAGAAGAAGAGTTAACAGTTTTATCTCGTGAGATGAAACAACGCAGAGACTCTTTATCAGAGTTTGAAAAAGCGGGACGTGACGATCTTGCTGACAAAGTAAAAATCGAAATCGCAATTGTTGAAAAATATATGCCAAAACAACTTTCAGAAGAAGAGATTCATCAGATCGTTCAGACGGCAATTGATCAGACCGGAGCGTCTTCACCAAAGGAATTTGGTAAAGTCATGGGTGCTGTGATGCCTAAAGTAAAAGGCAAAGCAGACGGCAATCAGGTCAATGCAATTGTAAAAGAATTACTACAAGAGAATTAGTCAAAAAAACCAGCGGATTTCCGTTGGTTTTTTGTTCGAATAATTGATAAAGAAACTAGAAGAGGGACCGTCTTTTGATTAATAGCTTAAACGAATCGATAGATTTAATCCGCTCTCTTTTTAATAAATAAATAATATGGTATGATTGTAGAGAATGAAAAAATAAAGGAGATGGGCGTTTTTTGACAGAAAATCAGTCAATTTCATTGGAATTGAAATTAAATGATTCTGATGACGTGAGTATGCTTTTAGGAACCCATGATAAACATATAAAATATTTAGAAGAAAATGCCGCAGTAACAATCAATACCCGCGGTGAAACAATTCAATTACTTGGAGAAGAGGCAGAGGTACAGTTGATTGCTGCTGTCCTTAAAACTTTGCAAGTACTGATCCAACGCGGTATCAAGATAAGTACACCAGATGTGGTTTCAGCTTTAAAAATGGCAAGAAGTGGTGATCTGGATGCCTTTGTTGTCATGTATGAACAAGAAATTTTAAAAGATCATCACGGCAGAGCAATCCGTATCAAAAATGTCGGTCAAAAAAAATATATTGATGCAGTCCGAAATCGTGATATTATTTTTGGAATCGGTCCAGCAGGAACAGGTAAAACCTTCTTAGCTGTGGTAATGGCTGTTTCTGCATTAAAAAAAGGAGAAGTCCAAAAGATCATTTTAACTCGTCCAGCTGTTGAAGCAGGTGAAAGTCTAGGCTTTTTACCTGGCGACTTGAAAGAAAAAGTTGATCCTTATCTGCGACCAGTGTATGATGCATTGTACCAAGTCTTTGGTATGGATCATACGAATCGCTTAATGGAACGCGGTGTGATTGAAATCGCACCCCTAGCATACATGAGGGGACGGACATTGGACGATGCGTTTGTTATTTTAGATGAAGCGCAAAATACAACTGTCGCTCAAATGAAGATGTTTTTGACCAGATTGGGATTTAATTCGAGAATGATCGTAAATGGTGATACAAGTCAGGTAGATTTGCCTAAAGGTGTTGCCAGCGGTTTGATTCATGCAGAAAAAACCTTGCAGTCGATCGATAAAATTGCGTTTGTTCATTTTGATGCAGGAGACGTTGTGCGGCATCCAGTTGTCGCGCAAATCATTCGAGCTTATGAAAAAGAAAATCAGAAATAGGTTTAAATTTGCGGAAAGGAGTGAGAATTCCGTTGAAATACTCGTTACTAAAATTACGTGATAAATTGGGAAAAGCCTATATTCCCTTATTGTTAATTGTTTTTTCATGTTTTCTATTTATCATTATGTTTGGAAGTGTCCATCAAAATAAAGTAGAAATAAAAGAAGGACAGTTGGCTGAAAATACGATTCGAGCAAATAAAAATGTTGAAAATACGTATGAAACTGCTCAGAAGAAAAACTTAGCTGCTGAAGCAGTCACACCTGAATATATTTATCAGGAAGAAACAGCAGATGTTCAACATAAACGAATCGAAAAATTATTTAAACTGATTGTGACAGCCAATGAAAAAACGGATAAAGAATATGAAGAGAAAAAGGCAAAGGCTAAGAAAGATGAAACAATTCCTAAACCAACAGTAGAAGAGAGAGTTGCTAATTTAAAAGCTCAATTTGAATCGCTGGATCAAGATGAAGTTTCTTTTTATCAAAAGTTCCCCAACGTCTTTTATCAAAATATCTTTTCACTAGACGCCAATCAGATTCAGCAAGTTAAGACTGAAAGCTTAAAAATTGTCGATGAAAAGATGAAAGATCACGTTCGTGAAGCTGATTTGGATAATATTCGTCAAAGTGCAATCGAAAAAATTCAATTTCTTGATGTCACAGGTGCCATGCAGCAAGAAATTCGTTATGTTGTCAATGAAGGGATCGTAGCCAACGATTTTGCCAATGATAAAAAGACGAAAGAATTGCGCCAAAATGCAATGGATGCAGTTCCGCCATCTATGATCTATCAAGGGGAAATTATTGTTCGGGAAGGAACTCAAATAGACAGTAAAGCAATGGAAAAACTTGAATTACTTGGTTTGACAAATCAAAGCACTTCATTATTTCCAATGGTTGCATTGGCATTGGCGATCGTTTTACAAGTGTTCGTTTTGTTGTTTTTCACAAAACAAGTAACAGAAGATGGCAAGCGCAGACACTTCGTTTTGTTTTATGTAGGTGCAATGTCGTTAAGCGTATTGTTAATGAAGTTTTTCCAAATTTTCCAAACTGAGCAAATGATGTATATATCATTATTCTTTCCAGCGGCATTTACGCCTCTTGTCCTTAATTATTTTGTAAGCAGAAGAGCTGGGGTTTTGGCCGCTGTTTTCCAAGTGATTTTTTCGCTGTTTGTTTTTTATAATTCGATAGGAACGAACTCGTTGACAATTATTTTAGTCAGTTACATGTTTTCTGGTCTGTTGGCAACAGTTGTCAAACGTACGCGAATAAGTGAACAAGGATTAGTCGCTGTTTTCTGGGTAATTATCTTTCCGGTTTGCTTAGATTTTGTTTTAATGATTTATCAGGGAATGAATTTTTGGGACGGTAAATCATGGACGATGATGATTTGTGCTTTAGCTGGGACTGTGTTATCTTTCCTTGCTACCATGGGACTACATCCGTATATTGAATTATTGGTAACCGATGACAGTGTGATTATTTTAAATGAATTAAGTAATCCCAATCATCCGTTATTGAAACAATTACTTGAAGAAGCTCCTGGTACCTATCACCATAGTATGATGGTTGCGAGTTTAAGTGCGAATGCGGTAGCTGAAATTGGTGGACGTTCATTATTGACGCGTGTTGCTTGTTATTACCATGATATCGGTAAGATCAAACATGCTAATTTCTTTGTAGAAAACTTACCGGCTGGTGCTGAAAATCCGCACAATTTCTTGTTGCCGGAAGATAGTAAACAGATTATTTTTGGACATGTGATTGATGGGGCTAAAATATTGGAAGAGTATCATATGCCTGAGATGGTGATCGATATTTGCCGCCAACATCACGGTACAACGTTAATGAAGTTTTTCTACGTGAAAGCCAAAGAACGAAATGCTGATATTTCTGAAGCTGATTTTCGTTATCCCGGTCCTAAACCGCAAACGAGAGAAGCTGGGATCGTTAGTATTGCCGACACATGCGAAGCTGCTGTTCGTGCGATGGATCATCCAACCAATGAAAAAATTCAAGCCTTTGTTCACAATATCATTCAAGATCGGATTTCTGATGGACAATTAGACGATTGCGGTTTAACAATGAAAGAAATAAGAATTGTTGAAAAATCTTTAATCAGTGGTTTGTGTAGTACTTTCCATTCAAGAATCAAGTATCCAAAAATGAAATCTGAAGCTGAACGAATGAAAGATGAACAAGAAAAGAGAGATGACTAATGGATATTTCATTTATTGATGAAACGAATAACTTATCAAAAACAAACTTGGAAGAAATAGAAAATCTGCTACAATTTGCGGCAGATTTTCTGAAAATTTCTAAAGATGCGGAAATGTCCGTTACATTTATGGACAACGCTGGGATTCAAGTGATTAATCGAGACTATCGTGGCAAAGATGTGCCAACAGATGTGATTAGTTTTGCATTAGAGGAAGAAGGCGAAGACGAACTGCCGATCATTTTTGAAGATGAAGCAGCAGCGTTTCCAAGAAACCTTGGTGACATTATGATATCGACTGAACGAGCTGTAGAACAAGCAGCAGAATATGGTCATTCTGTGGAACGTGAATTAGGATTTTTAGCTGTCCATGGTTTTTTACATTTAAATGGTTATGACCATATGGAACCTGATGATGAGAAAGAAATGTTTGGTTTACAGAAAGAGATCTTAGATGCCTATGGACTCAAAAGATAAGCAAACAACGAAAAATAAGCATTTTGTCGCATCCTTAGAGTTTGCTCTTCAAGGGATAAAAACAGTTTTCAAAGAAGAACGCAATATGCGGACGCATGTTTTTATGGGGATAGTAGCTATTGTTGCAGGTTTTATTTTCCAGTTGGTCATATCAGAATGGTTATGGTTGCTTTTAGCAATTTTTTTGGTGTTAGCAATGGAAATAATTAATACAGTATTCGAAAATGTGGTCGATATGGTCACTGATTTTCATTTTCATCCAATTGGCAAAAAAATCAAGGATATGGCTGCAGGAGCAGTTCTTCTAACAACTGGCTTTGCAGTAGTTGTTGGAGCACTGTTGTTTGTTCCGAAAATTTGGCAAATAATGCAAGATTTATTATAGAGGAGAGAAACAATGACAGAAACACATAAATCCGGATTTGTAGCAATTGTAGGCCGACCTAATGTTGGGAAATCTACTTTACTGAATCGAATCGTCGGACAAAAAATCGCGATTATGAGTGATAAAGCTCAAACGACTAGAAATAAGATTCAAGGAATTTATACAGTTCCAAAAGCGCAAATCGTTTTCATTGATACTCCTGGTATTCATAAACCAAAGCATCGCTTAGGTGATTTTATGGTTGAAACAGCTTATAGTGCTCTGCGTGAAGTAGATGCAACGTTGTTTATGATCAGCGCTGACCAAAAAAGAGGACGTGGAGATGACTTTATCATCGAGCGCCTTAAAACAATGAGTAGTCCTGTTTATCTTGTGATCAATAAAATCGATACGGTTCATCCCGATCAATTGTTAGGGATTATTGAGGATTACTCAAATCAGATGGAATTTGCAGAAGTTGTACCGATTTCAGCAACTGAAGGAAATAATGTAGATCGTTTGATGGATGTTTTAGTTGACCAGATGCCAGAAGGACCGCAGTATTTTCCAGATGATCAAGTAACAGATCACCCTGAATATTTTATTGTTTCAGAGTTAGTTCGTGAAAAAGTATTATTGCTTACAAGAGATGAAATTCCTCATTCTGTAGCAGTTGTAGTTGATTCGATGAAACGTGATGAGAATGACAAAATACGTATTCAAGCAACGATCATCGTCGAACGTGATAGTCAAAAAGGAATCATAATTGGTAAAGGTGGCAAGATGCTGAAGCAAATCGGAACAAAGGCTAGACAAGATATCGAGCATTTGTTAGACGATAAAGTTTACTTGGAGCTTTGGGTAAAAGTGCAAAAAGACTGGCGTGATAAAAAAGTCCACTTACAAGATTTTGGTTACCGCAAAGACGATTATTAATGATGGATGGAACAATTCTGTAACTCATACAGGATTGTTCTTTTGTTTCTATCTCTGCTAAAATAGACTTGAACATATGGGAGGCGAAAAGATGACTTTAGGAGAAACAAAAGGAATTATTTTATTTACTAAAGATTACAAAGAAAAAGACAAGCTAGTCAAAATTTTTACGGAATCTTTTGGTAAACTGATGTTTTTTGTTAAGGGAGCTCATCGTAAAAATAATCCAATCGGTTCTGCTATTTTGCCTTTTACTGAAGCGGTATATATTGGTGATTTTAGAGAAGAAGGCTTATCATTCCTGAATGGAAGCAAGGAAGTCTATCCGCTTCGAGTGATACAAGAGGATATCTTTGTCAATGCGTATGCAACTTATATTTTGAATTTGGTTGACGCAGCGATTGAAGATCGGACTTATGATCCAAACTTATTTTATTTTGTTCAGCAGGCATTGCGTTTGCTCAATGAAAATAAAGATGCCGAAATCATTACGAATATTTTTGAAATTCAATTGTTAAGTCGTTTTGGGATTACGCCTGAGTGGCGACATTGTAGTGTTTGCCAAGAGACTCAAGGGAAATTTGATTACTCTTCAAAGTATAGCGGCGTTCTATGTGAACGACATTGGCATTTGGATAATCATCGATATCATGCTGATCCTCGAGCGGTCCATTTTATTCGCCTTTTTTCGACAATTTCTTATGACAAGGTACAAGATATAAATGTTAAGTCAGAGACGAAAGCAGCAATCAGACAAACGATCGACGAATTGTATGATGAGTATGTCGGGATTCATCTAAAAAGCAAAAAATTTATTGATCAAATGAAGAGTTGGGAAGACACATTGAAAATACCTAAGCGAGAAAAAAAAGGTGAGCACAACGATGAAACTATATCTTAAGGGAATAAAATATGATAAATTGATGACCTCAGAGGAATTTCCTTTCAATTTGCCTATTTTAAATGATTTGGATCAACTTCTATTTGATGCACCTGTTACTTTTTTGATTGGTGAGAATGGCTCAGGAAAATCAACGATCATAGAAACTATTGCAGGTTTAATGGCTTTGAATCTTGAAGGTGGTTCAAAAAATAATCTTTTTGTTTCTTATGAAGAAGAACACTCCTTGATTGAAGCAAGCCGGCCAGTAAAATATCCCAATTTTCCCAAAGACAGCTACTTTTATCGAGCAGAATCTTATTATAATTTGATGACAGATATTGAACAAATTGGAATTGGACAAGAGGGTCTTTTTGATAGAGAACTACATACTTATTCAAGAGGAGAATCATTTTATGAGTTAGTAGCAGCTCGCTTTTTTGGTCAAGGTTTTTATTTATTGGATGAACCGGAGACGGGTTTGTCACTTAGTACACAACTCAACTTGATGGTATTGATGCAAGAGTTAGTTCAGGATGATTCACAATTTGTGATTGCGACACACTCGCCTGTATTACTGTTTTTTCCGAATGCTAGAATTTATGAGTTTCGTGATGGAAAAATCATCAAGTGTAAGCTGGAAGAAACTAAGATTTATCAAGAATGGGCTATGATTTTTGAAAGAAAAGAACATTTTTTTCAAAAGCTCTTTGAATCATGAAAATATAATTTGACATCTCTGCAATCAACGATTATCATAAAGAGTAATTAAATAAATACGTTGAAAAAGAAGAGTAAAAAGAACGACTGTTATAGCGAATTTGGGGTAGTGTGAGCCAGATACAGGCAACTTTTGAAGGGCGCTTTTGAGTATGATCAAATGAAGCTGCCGATAGTTATTATCGGAAGTAGGGTGGAACCGCGATTATTCGTCCCTATGTCTCTTAGAGGCATAGGGACTTTTTGTTTGCCGATTTTTCTAGTTTTTAAATTTAAGGAGGAACATAATGGAAAAGAAACTTACTGTACAAGAAATGATTTTAACATTGCAAAAATTCTGGTCTTCAAACGGTTGTATGCTGATGCAGGCTTATGACACTGAAAAAGGGGCCGGAACGATGAGCCCGTACACTTTTTTAAGAGCAATTGGACCTGAACCTTGGAATGCGGCCTACGTAGAACCATCAAGAAGACCTGCAGATGGTCGTTATGGAGAAAATCCGAATCGCTTGTACCAACATCACCAATTCCAAGTTGTCATGAAACCTTCTCCTGAAAATATTCAGGAATTATACTTAGAAAGTTTAGAGTTATTAGGCATCGATCCTTTAGCACACGATATCCGTTTTGTTGAAGATAACTGGGAAAATCCTTCTATGGGCTGTGCTGGTCTTGGTTGGGAAGTTTGGCTTGATGGAATGGAAATTACTCAATTTACGTATTTTCAACAAGTTGGCGGACTAGCTTGTCATCCGGTTACCTCTGAAATCACGTATGGTATCGAGCGACTTGCTTCATACATTCAAGAAGTAGAAAGTGTTTACGATCTAGAATGGACACAAGGCGTTAAATATGGAGAAATCTTCAATCAGCCTGAATATGAACATTCAAAGTATTCATTTGAGGTTAGTGACCAAGACATGTTATTAGAAAACTTTGATAAATTTGAAAAAGAAGCAAAACGCTGTATTGATGAAAGTTTAGTTCATCCGGCTTATGATTATATCTTAAAATGTAGTCATACATTCAATTTATTGGATGCTCGTGGTGCAGTGTCAGTAACAGAACGTGCTGGATATTTAGCTCGTATTCGGAATATGGCGAAAGCTGTAGCTAAAATTTTTGTTGCAGAACGTGAAAAATTAGGTTTTCCACTTTTAAATAAATCAAATCAAACTACTGAGGAGGCGAAATAACATGGCAAAAGACCTATTACTTGAAATCGGCTTGGAAGAAATGCCCGCTCATATCGTTAGCCCAAGTCGTTTACAGTTAGAAAATAAAATAGTAAAATTCCTAGATGAAAACAGCTTAACGTACGAAACCGTTCAAAGTTTTTCGACACCTCGACGTTTAGCCGTACGTGTGACGCAATTGCCAGAGCAACAAGAAGATACACAAGAAGAAGTAAAAGGACCTGCTAAAAAAATTGCGCAAGATGCTGAGGGAAATTGGAGTAAGGCAGCCGAGGGCTTCGTTAGAGGCCAAGGTTTAACTACAGAGGCGATCACTTTTAAAGAATTAAATGGTGTAGAATATGTCTATGTGACAAAACATAATCATGGTAAAAAAACAATCGATGTTTTAGCTGGCTTGAAAAATGTGATTACAAGTTTGACATTTCCAGTAACAATGCACTGGGCAGACTATGATTTTGAGTATATTCGTCCGATTCATTGGATCGTGGCACTGTTGGATGACGAAGTGATTCCCTTTTCTGTACTAGATGTAACTACGGGTAAAAGTTCTCGTGGGCATCGTTTCTTAGGGGATGACGTAACAGTTAGTCATTCAAATGAGTATGAAGAAAAAATGAAAGAACAATTTGTAATCGTTGATTCCAACGAAAGAAAGGCAATGATTGTTGATCAAGCAAACCAATTAGCTGATAAACACAATTGGAAGTTGAATTTGGACGAAAAATTATTAGAAGAAGTCAATAATTTAGTTGAATACCCAACTGCGTTCGTTGGTGCTTTTGATGAAAAATATCTTTCTGTTCCAGACGAAGTATTAGTCACTTCTATGAAAGAACATCAGCGTTATTTTGATGTACGCAATGACCAAGGATTGTTACTTCCGCATTTTATTTCAGTTAGAAACGGTGACAGTGTCCACATTGAAAATGTGATCAAAGGGAATGAAAAAGTTTTGATTGCTCGTTTAGAAGATGCTGAATTTTTCTACAATGAAGATAAAAAACTATCGATTGAAGATTGTGTTAATAAATTAAAAAATGTAACTTTCCATGAAAAAATTGGTACAATCTATGAAAAGATGCAACGCGTAGGTATCATTGGACAAATCATCGGCAAAGAAGTAGGGTTATCAAACGAAGAATTGACAGATTTAAAACGTGCTTCTGAAATCTATAAATTTGATTTGGTCACGAATATGGTTGGTGAATTTCCTGAGTTACAAGGAATCATGGGAGAAAAATATGCGTTGCTTCAAGGCGAAAATCCTGCAGTAGCTCAAGCAATTCGTGAACATTATTTGCCAACATCAAGTGATGGTGAATTACCTGTTTCTTCGATTGGCGCTGTGTTGGCAATTGCTGATAAGCTAGATAGTTTATTTTCATTCTTTACTGTAGGAATGATTCCTAGTGGTTCCAACGATCCATATGCATTGCGTCGTCAAACATATGGTGTAATCAGAATTGTTGAAAATAAAAACTGGCAGTTCCCATTAGTTCAATTGCAAATGGATATTGATGCTGCGGTGAATTCAGATAAACAAAAATACGGTATTCAGTTAACTAACGGACAAGAGGAAGTAATTAATTTTGTAAAAGCTCGTCTACGTCAGTTGTTAGCAACAAAAAATGTGCGTCACGATGTGATTGATGCAGTCATTTCTTCTGAACAAAAAGACTTGGCGAAACTATTTTCATCAGCGAACATCCTCAAAAAACATTTGCTGGATAAAGATTTTAAACCGTCAATGGAAGCTTTGACACGAGTAATCAACTTGGCTAAAAAAGGGCATGAGTTATTAAATCAAGAAAGTGAAATTGATGTAGCGCTATTTGAAAATGATGCTGAGAAAGCCTTACACCAAGCTGTAAATAAAATTGAAGAGAACTTCAATGAAAATACGATGTCGGAGAACTATCAAGCATTGGTAGAGCTACGTCCATTGATTGAACAGTATTTTGAAGAAACGATGGTCATGGTGGAAGATGAGCAAGTGAAGATAAATCGCTTGAAGGAACTTAATCGAATCGCAACGATGTCATTATCATTGGCTAGTCTTGATTTATTGATCGTAAAATAAAATGAATTAAAAGGGACTTGTTTCTGTTCCCTTCGTTTATCCCGATTCCGTGTGACTAGGATGTGACTCATAGAGTTATGTCCTAGTCACATTTCTTTTTATTAAACTAAATCCATTTAGATTAAAGCAAAGACAAATGATGAATCATTTTTGTAAGCAAAATTTTTTCATAAAATATTTCAACGTGGTACGATAAACTTATCAATCGATAAGGTGGTCGTATCATTTTTTATTAGGAGGAAAGAAGATGAATCATTTTTTGAAATTATTTAGTATTGCAGCAGTACTATTTTTAGTGTTTGACTTTGTCTGGTTGCTTTTTATTGCTCGAAAGATATATCAAGAACAATTAGGTAGCTTGTTAGGTCCAACCAAAATCATGCCAGCAGCTATATTTTATGTATTATATCTAGTCGGTATGCTCTTCTTTGTTGTTTATCCAGCGCTTGAAAAAGACAGCCTGATGTACGCTCTTATAGCAGGTGCTTTTCTGGGACTGCTATGTTATGCAACCTATGATTTGACAAACCTTGCTACAATAAAGGGCTGGCCTAGTTTAGTGACAATCATAGATCTAATATGGGGAACAGTCGTTACTGCAGCTACTAGTGGGATTACTGTTTTTGTAGCCCAACATTTTAATTGGAGGTAAGTGGTGTATGAGCAGTCAGTCTATCGACTATCAAAAATTGTTATTTGCTTTCCAACAAGGAGCAGTTCAATTAATAAATGAGAAACAAGAATTGAATCAAATCAATGTTTTTCCAGTATCAGATGGGGATACTGGCAGCAATTTAGCTTCATTGATGCAAACGATTCTTGAAAAAACAAAAGATGAGTCAAGTTCTGTCGTTGAGGTTCTTGAAAAAGTTGCTGATGCATCATTAATCGGGGCTAGGGGGAATTCAGGCATTATTTTTGCTCAATATTTTAACGGTATTTATAACAATCTATTGATTCAAGAAGAAAAAGATTCTGTTACAAGCTTTGTTAAAAGTCTGAAATTGGCAACTAGAGAAGCCTATCAGGCTATTAGTAATCCAGTTGAAGGAACGATCATCACTGTTATTCGAACGTGGGCAGAGGCACTTAATGAAGGAAAGCAAGTGCATGGTTTAGAACGACTATTACCAAAAGCACTAACTGAAGCAGAGCAAGCGCTAAAACAGACAACAAAGCAATTGAAGATTTTACAAAGACATCAAGTAGTCGATGCAGGGGCAAAAGGGTTTTATATCTTCATAAAAGGATTTACACAAGCATTTGTCAATAAACAAACAGCTGCTAAAACAATGATCGACTATGATGACTCAATCAAAATAGACGTTTCTAAATCCTTGCACTCGAATACTTTAGAACCTAAATACAGGTATTGTACCGAAGTTTTATTAGAAGAAGTGACACAGACCAAAGAAGAAATTCAAGAAAAATTAAGCCCATATGGCGATTCATTGATCGTTGCTATGAATCGTAAGAAAGCTAGAATTCATATCCATTCCAATCAGCCAGAACAAGTGTTGCGTTACTTAAGTCAGATCGGCCAACCTATTCAGCAAAAAGCAGATGATATGTTATTACAATATCGAGTGAATACAGATAAAAAAACACCGATTGCTTGGTGACAGATTCAATCGCTGATTTACCAGCTGAATATGTGTTGAATAACCAAATCCATGTATTGCCAATGAACATCTTGATTGGCAATACTAGCTATATCGATAAAATAACCATTCAGAGTCAACAGTTTTTCGAACTGAATAAAAACCAAAATGAAAGAGCAACTAGCGCTCAACCAACATTAAAAACCATAGAGAATCTTTTTTCATTTTTAGAAACAAAGTATGAAGCAATACTAGTTATCACAGTTGCTGGAAAATTGAGCGGAACATTTCATACAGTTAGGGAAGTAGCCAAACGAATGGCATCATCCAGCACAAAAATCAAAGTGATTGACTCCAAACAAAATTCTGCTGCTCAAGGTTTGCTCGTAATGAGAGCGAATGAATGGATTCAATCTGGTTTACCATTTGATCAATTAGTGCAACGAGTGGAAAAAGAACGGACTCAGTTTAAAATCCTCGTTAGCGTAGATTGCTTAGATCCAATGATCGATTCTGGTAGAATACCTCAATCTTTAGGCAAAATAGCTAAAATGGTTCATTTGAAACCGATTGTTAGCTTAAATGAAGAAGGAGAAGGAAAGCTAAGTGATTTTGCATTTAGTTTGGAAAAAAATGAAAGAAAGGTATTTCGGCAATTGAAAAAACTAAAAGAAAAAAATAAAATAAAACGCTATGCAATCATTCATGCGAATGCTGAAGAAAGAGCATGGCACTGGCAAAGTAAGTTGATAGAACAGTTTGGCTTTCAGCCAAGCTATCTGATGGATATTTCGACAGTAATCGCGATGAGCGCTGGGCAAGGCAGCGTGGCTGTAGCAGTTGAAATAGAAGAAAGTGGGGATTAGTATGAGCATTTGGATCATTAGTGGGGTCATTTTTGTTTATTTTACGTTGTTATTCTTCCTAGCTCAATATCTGCATAACAATTCTATTGTGGATTTAGCTTGGGGAATCGGCTTTGTTCTTGTAGCCGTTACTGGTTATTTGATCATGCCGGAGAAGACGACAGTCAGCACAATTATTCTTGTGCTAGTGACCATATGGGGAGTGCGCCTATTTCTCCATTTGGCTAAACGAAATATCGGAAAGCCGGAAGATTATCGGTATGTGAACATGAGAAAACGTTGGGGGAATCACTTGGCAAGGCTAAAGGCATATCTAAATGTATTTGTTTTACAAGGTGTCCTTTTATTAATTGTATCAATGCCGATTCTGCTGGTTATGACACGTCCAGTAAATGACTTTTATTGGTGGAATGGATTAGGCGTTGTGGTTTGGATTGTAGGATTTGGTTATGAAACAGTTGGTGATTACGAGTTAACGAAATTTAAACAAATAAGTAGCAATCAAGGAAAACTTTTGACAACCGGTTTGTGGTCTACGACAAGACACCCGAATTATTTTGGCGAAGCACTCAGTTGGTGGGGGATTTTTCTCATAAGTTTGAATGACACACGAAATATTTGGGGAATTATCGGGCCAGTAGTAATTACCTTATTACTGTTATTTGTATCAGGTGTCCCTCTATTAGAAAAGAAATACAAGGACCGCCCAGATTTTGTTGCTTATGCAAATAAAACGCCAAAATTTGTTCCATTTATTGGAAAAAAAGGACTGTAAAGGAGGAATTATAATGAATAAAAAAGAATTTCTAGCCTCAAAATGGCTCGTGACCATCACTTATTTTATAATGATTGCTACGAATGCAGCAGCAATTTTATTGCCTTTAAACGGGATGACAACACAAGAAGTCTCTGATACGTATCCCAATTTATTCGCTCCAGCAGGATTGACCTTTGCGATTTGGTCAGTAATTTATTTGTTATTGGCTGGATTTGTGGTGTATCAATGGTTTCGACCAACGATTCAATCTATTTTAGCAAAGCCTAAAGTTAGTGTTAAATTGAGGAACATGTTTATTCTTTCCTCTATATTAAATAGTGTCTGGCTCTTAGCATGGCAATATCTTCAAATTGATCTGTCTGTAGTAATCATGTTGGCGTTGCTGCTTGTGTTGATCTATGTAAATCGTATTTTGGCAAATGCAGTACTGACTAAAAAAGACTACCTTTTTGTGAGATTACCTTTTAGTATTTACTTTGGTTGGATCACAATTGCTACGATTGCCAACATCACTGCCTTTTTTGTTGATAAGAATCTAGCTTTTCTTCAAAATAATCAAGTCGTTTGGACAGTGATTATTTTGATTATTGGAGTAATAATCATTAGTGCAACGATCCTTCGTAATCGAGATATCGCTTATGGTCTAGCAACATTGTGGGCTTATTATGGGATTTTGAATAAGCATCAAGCAACGGATGGCTGGGATAAAGCCTATCCAATCATCATCACTACGGTCATGATTAGCTTAACTATTTTAGGGGTTGTCTGCATTTATGAACTCGTTTTATTATTTAAAAAGAAAAAGAGTGTTATCTAGTATATGTTTCTTTGCCGGCTTCTGTTAAAATGGGAATGAAATCAACTATAGGTGGCTAAGGTATGGATAAAGAAACGAACAATACAAGAGCGAAAATCATTCAAGTTGCAACACGATTATTTATGGATAATGGTTATCAAAGCACGTCCACTAGGCAAATCGCTCAGTTAGCAGAAGTGACTCAACCTAATCTGTATCACCATTTTAGAAATAAAGAGGAAGTTTATGTTGGTGTTATTGAAAATCTACTCGGAGATGTAAATGAAGAGTTAGTGGAAATTGTCGAAAATCAAACGCTTGATACGATCAATAAATTACAGAAATTTGCTGAATGTCTAAAAACAAAACATCCGTTTGATTTTGATTTAATGATGCATGATTTTAGAACTAAGTTGACAAAAGAGACGCAGCTTAAACTATTTTCATTATGGAATCAATCCTATAAAAAACCTTTATTAGATCTTTTTGAAAACAGTGACTTTGCTATTCGTACAGGTTTGTCAGCAGAAATTGCAACAACGCATTTTCTAAATACGTTATCTCCTTATATCAAAACTGCGCAAAGCAGCTCAGCGCTAAGCATTGCTCAAGTTGTGGATCTCTTTGTTTTTGGGGTTTCAGAAAATAAATAAAACCAGAACCAATGCAGTTAATCCTTTGCACTGGTTCTGGTTTTATTTATTTTCTGTTTTGTTTTCCAGCATTTCTACCTGTTTTAGAAATATTTTGTTGAGATGCTGTCTTTTGAACTGTTTTTTCTTGTGTTGGTGTTACATCTTTACGAGGTGTAACCACTTGTTTTGGTGGATTTTGTTTTAATTCTTCTGCTACTTGAGCTTTGATTCTTGGTTTTAAGAATTGATTTGTGATCAATGTTTGGATACTACTAAAGATTCCGCCGACTACCCAGTATAACGTGACACCAGCTGGAGAGCTGATTGACATGAATACGATCATTAATGGTGACACGATCAACATTGATTTCATTGTTTTCTTTTGTTCTTCTGGAATACCGATAGTTGAAAGGTATCCTTGAAGTAAGTAGGCAACACCTGCTAAGACAACGAATACGATACTTGGTTGACCTAGATTAACACCAAAGAATGATGCATCGCCGATTCCTTTTGTATAACGAGCGGCAAAGAATAAGGCAGAGAAGATTGGCATTTGGATTAATAAAGGTAAACAACCGATACCGCCCATCATGCTCATGTTGTTTTCTTTGTAAACTTGCTGCATTTCTGCTTGGGCTTGCATTTGTTCTTCACGAGTCGTTGCTTCTTTAACTTTCGCTTGAGCAGCATCGATTTGCGGTTTGATTGCTTGCATTTTTTCTGTTTGGATCATGCTTTTTTTCGATTGATTTAAGCCTAATGGCATGATGATCAGTCGAACGATGATTGTGATAAAAATGATTGCCCAGCCATAGTTCCAATCAAAATTATCAACAAGGTATGTAATGGCACTACTCATTGGTTTTACTAAAAAATTATAGATGATTCCTTCACCAGTTGGTTGACCATCAGATCCTGTTTTCACACATCCAGATAAAAATAGGACTAGAGCGAATAGACCGGAACTCAGTAGCCACTTATTTAATTTTCTCATTTTATTCTTTCCTTTTCTAAAAAATTTGCACAAGACTAACTATACTTGAAAACGCGTTTTTTTTCAATAAAAATAAGAAGAATCCGCCTCAAGACGGAGGGAGATTCTTCTTATTTGAATTAATTTGTAACTTTGAAGCTAGTATATTCTTCCATAAGTGGATCTTCTTGTATATCAACATATGTGACGCGACCTGCTGGACTGGGAGAATCTTTGATTTTTTGAATAAATTGCTTCATTGCCTCATCATCGCCTAAAGACTCGATTGAGACTGATCCATCATCTTCATTTCGCACAGTACCGTAAATGTTCAATTCATCAGCTACCATTTTAGTCATGTAGCGGAAGCCAACGCCTTGAACTCTTCCTTGTACATTCATCCGTACTTTTCTCATAGCTGTACACCTCGCTCTTTGTTAAATCAATGATAGCGATTTTTTAAGCGTATGGCAAGTGAAATAGTGACTGTTTGATTGAAAAAAATCATGGTATAATAGTCAAGTGAGGTGTAATAATGAAAGAAATTTTATCGACAAAGAATGCAACAATCAAAGAATTTAAAAAATTACATAAAAAAAAATATCGAGAAGAAAAGCAACAATATATAATCGAAGGGTTTCATTTGATTGAAGAAGCTGCTAAAGCGGGCACCGATATTGATTGGATTCTTTTTAATCAGCGTGGGAAGGCAGAGTGGTCTGATTGGTTAGGACAACAGCCTGGTGAGTGTTTGATTTATGTTTCTGATGAAGTGCTTGTGTCCTTATCAGAGCTACCAACACCGCAAGGGATGCTAGCGATTGTAAAGATGCCTGATGATGAGAAAAAAATCAGTTTTTCAGGCGGCTGGCTACTTTTAGATAATGTACAAGACCCTGGAAATGTCGGAACGATGATTCGAACGGCAGATGCTGCTGGACTTTCTGGTGTGATACTTGGTGAAGGCAGTTCAGATATTTATAGTACTAAAGTCTTGCGAGCGATGCAAGGAAGTAATTATCATCTACCAGTCGTACGAAAACCATTAGAAGAAGTTATTGACGGATTCAAGGAAGCCAAGGTTCCCGTTTATGGCACAGAATTAAATCCAGATGCTATTTCTTATCGAGAAATAACCAATAGTCAAAATTATGCTTTGATAATGGGAAATGAAGGCCAAGGTGTTGCGCCTGAATTTTTAGAAAAAACGGATAAAAACCTATATATTCCAATTAAAGGTGCGGCTGAATCTTTAAATGTCGCAATTGCGGCGGGCATTTTAATGTACCATTTAGAAAATAATAATTAATTAAAAAAATTTCAAGAGATTCATGACCAAAACAATAGAAATGCTCAATCACTAAATTATCAAGTTATTTCGGAACACGATGAATAAGCAAACAAAAGATAACAAAAAAAGTAGTTAATTGTGTTGAAATCTTTTAAATAATATTGTATACTAGACAACGGTGTGAAAACACTAAATCCACATCCGGCTTCGATTTGTAAGGCGGTGCTACTTTTAGTAGTTCCTTACAAAAATGAGAACTGGAGAGGGAACAAATAAAAACCAAATTGGAGGAAACAACCCATGGCAGTAATTTCTATGAAACAATTACTAGAAGCCGGCGTACACTTTGGACACCAAACTCGTCGCTGGAACCCAAAAATGAAGAAATACATCTTCACAGAAAGAAACGGAATCTACATCATTGACTTACAAAAAACAGTTAAATTAGTAGATGCTGCTTACGATTACATGAAAAATGTTGCTGAAGATGGCGGCGTTGCATTATTCGTAGGAACTAAAAAACAAGCACAAGAAGCGATTAAAGACGAAGCGATTCGTTCAGGTCAATACTTTGTTAATCACCGTTGGTTAGGTGGAACTTTAACTAACTGGGATACTATCCAAAAACGTATCAAACGTTTGAAAGATATCAATAAAATGGAAGAAGACGGAACATTCGAAGTTCTTCCTAAAAAAGAAGTTGTTGGTTTAAACAAACAACGTGAACGTCTTGAAAAATTCTTAGGTGGTATCCAAGATATGCCTAGAATTCCAGATGTAATGTACATCGTTGATCCTCGTAAAGAACGTATCGCTGTTCAAGAAGCTCAAAAATTGAACATCCCAATCGTTGCGATGGTTGATACTAACTGTGATCCAGATGAAATCGATGTAGTAATCCCATCAAATGATGATGCGATTCGTGCGGTTAAATTGATCACTGCTAAAATGGCTGACGCTTTCATCGAAGGAAACCAAGGTGAAGATCAAGCTGTAGAAGAAATCTTTGTTGAAGAAGCACCAGAAGCTGCAACTTCAATCGAAGAAATCGTTGATGTTGTTGAAGGCACAAACGATTCAGCAGAATAATTTAAAATAACGGAGCTGTCTCGAAGGCTAGGCGAAAAAAGCCTGATTCTCCTTTGAGATAGCTTTTTTAAAACGAATTTTAAAATTATCTAGCTTCGTGGGCTAGCTTCTCGGAAAAAAGATAAAATATACCTGTGACAAAAAGCGTCACAAATATATTTTCCTGTTTTTCAGTCGAAGCTGGACGAGCCCATTACGCTTTTAAAATTATCTAGCTTCGTAGGCTAGCCTTTCGGAAAAAAGATAAAACGTGATTGTGGCAAAAAAGCACCACACTCAAGTTTTCCTATTTTTCAATCAAGGCAGAATGAGCCTACTACGCTTTTAAAACTTAGGAGGAACAAAAAATGGCAGATATTTCAGCAAAATTAGTTAAAGAACTACGCGACATGACTGGTGTCGGTATGATGGACGCAAAAAGAGCGTTAGTAGAAGTAGAAGGTAATATGGATGCAGCTGTTGATTACCTACGTGAAAAAGGAATGGCTAAAGCCGCTAAGAAAAATGACCGTGTTGCAGCTGAAGGTTTAGCGAACGTTGCTTCAAATGGTAACTTTGCAGCAATCGTTGAAGTAAACTCAGAAACTGACTTCGTTTCTAAAAACGAAATGTTCCAAGATTTAGTTAAAAAAATCGCAACTGAAATTGCTACTAATAAACCAGCAAACATGGAAGAAGCTTTAGCTCTTAAAACAGATAAAGGTACTTTAGAAACTGAACTGATTGAAGCGACAACTGTTATCGGTGAAAAAATCAGCTTCCGTCGTTTTGAATTAGTAGAAAAAGATGACAATGCTGCATTTGGTGCTTATTTACACATGGGCGGACGCATTGCAGTATTAACTGTATTAGAAGGAACAACTGACGAAGAAGTTGCCAAAGACGTAGCAATGCACGTTGCTGCTATCAACCCTCGTTATGTGAACGAATCACAAATTCCTCAAGAAGAATTAGAGCACGAAAAAGCAATTCTTTCTGAACAAGCATTAAACGAAGGAAAACCAGCAAATATCGTTGATAAAATGGTTGTTGGTCGTCTAAACAAATTTAAAGCTGAAATTTCATTAGTAGATCAACCATTCGTTAAAGATCCTGATATGACAGTTGAAAAATATGTTGCATCTAAAGGCGCAACAGTTAAATCATTCATCCGCTTTGAAGTTGGCGAAGGAATCGAAAAACGTGAAGATAACTTTGCAGACGAAGTAATGAGCCAAATCAAAAAATAAATCTGTTACGTTTGTAGCAGTTGGGAACGCATTGAGATGCGCTCCCTTTTTTAGGCAAATCAAAAGAAATAGACTGGCAGAATGCCTAGAGTATGTTAAAATGTTCTTAGACAAATGGTGGAGGGAAAACAAAAATGGTAAAACCTAAATATCAACGTGTTGTATTAAAGTTAAGTGGCGAAGCTTTGGCCGGAGAAGAAGGGTTTGGAATTAAACCTCCAACAATCAAAGAGATCGTAGAAGAGATCAAAGAGGTTCATGAATTAGGAATCGAAATGGCAATTGTTGTTGGCGGCGGAAATATCTGGCGTGGACAAATCGGTGCTCAAATGGGTATGGAACGCGCGCAAGCAGACTACATGGGAATGTTAGCCACTGTAATGAACGCTTTAGCCTTACAAGATACATTGGAAAATCTAGGGGTTCCAACACGTGTTCAAACATCTATCGAAATGCGTCAAATCGCAGAACCATATATTCGTCGTCGTGCAGAACGTCATTTAGAAAAAGGACGTATCGTTATCTTTGCTGGTGGTACAGGAAATCCATATTTCTCAACAGATACAACTGCTGCTTTACGTGCGGCAGAAATCGATGCAGATGTGATTTTAATGGCTAAGAACAATGTTGATGGCGTCTACTCTGCAGATCCTAAATTGGATGCAAATGCAGTTAAATTTGAAGAATTAACACATTTAGATGTCATTTCAAAAGGATTACAAGTAATGGATTCAACAGCAAGCTCACTAAGTATGGATAATGATATTCCATTAGTGGTTTTCAATTTAAACGAAACAGGTAATATCCGCCGTGCATGTCTAGGTGAAAATATTGGAACAACCGTAAGGGGGAAATAAAAAAATGAGTGGAACTGTATTAGCAACCGCAAAAGAAAAAATGAGCAAAGCAGAACAAAGTTTACAACGTGAGCTTGGTCAAATTCGTGCAGGACGCGCTAACGCAAGTCTTTTAGACCGAATCCAAGTAGATTATTACGGTGCAATGACACCTGTGAACCAACTTGCTGGAATCAACATTCCAGAAGCACGCGTATTAATGATTACGCCATTTGACAAAAATTCACTTGAAGATATCGAAAAAGCAATTCAAGCGAGCGATATTGGAATCAGCCCAACAAATGATGGAACTGTGATTCGCTTAGTGATTCCACAATTAACGGAAGAACGTCGTAAAGAATTAGCAAAAGATGTAAAAAAAGCAGCTGAAAATGCAAAAATCGCTGTTCGTAACATTCGTCGTGATGCAATCGATGAATTGAAAAAACAACAAAAAAGCAATGACATCACTGAAGATGAGTTACGTAGCTTGGAAAAAGAAGCTCAAAAGTTAACAGATGATAGTGTGAAAAATATCGATACTATTACTTCAGAAAAAGAAAAAGAATTGTTAGAAGTTTAATTCATTCAATTAAAAAGACAAGAAATCTCACTGGATGTTGGTGTGATTTCCTGTCTTTTTTGTTTTTTTAAAGATAATTGTTATTTTAATGGTATATAAAAAGTGATTATAAAATTATAATCTATAGAAATTGTAAGTTTAAACGAGAGTACTAAAAAACAACTTGTTAAACTGCAATTGTTATGGAATAATGGAATCAGCTATATTTTTTTTAAAGGGAGATGAGAAAATGAATTTTATGAAGCGTGCGTTGTGCAGTGTGACTAGAAAAAAAGGGAAATCACTCATTTTATTTGCAGTGATATTTGTATTGGGAAATGTTATTGCTGGGTCAATTGCAATCCAACAGTCTACCCAAAATGTTGAAAAAAGTGTCAAAAAACAACTGGGTGGTTTGGCTACGATTCAATTGGATTATGAAAATAACCAAGAAGAATTTGCTAAAGAAGATTTAAAAATCGAACCACTTAAGGTTGATTTGATGAAAAAATAGGGCAGTCTTCCTATGTAAAATATTATGATTATAATGCTGGAACGATGGTGCAAACAAAAGATCTAAAAAGCGCTACATTAGATTCAGATCAATCTGGTGCAATGATGGAAGGACTTAGCTTGAAAGGGTCAAACTATCATAAAATTTTAGATGTTGAAGAAAACAGAATAAAAATTGTTGAAGGAAAAGTTTTCACTCAAGAAGACATCGATAATGGAAAAAATGTTGGGCTGATTTCTTCAAAAGTTGCAGAAGAAAATGGATTATCTGTTGGCGACCAAATGGTTATGGATAGTCGTGGCTATGACTACAGTGATGAAGGTGGTCAAAAAGAAATATTTAAAATAGATATACCAATCCAAATCATCGGGATTTTTGAACCAACGACTGTCGAGATGAAAGATAAAGAAGAGAAAAAAGAGAAAAAAGAGCAAGATATGAATCAGCAATACATGTCATTGCAGCAGATTAATACAGTTTATGTACCGAACAAAACAGTCTTGGAGATCAATAAAGACTATTTAGAGAAATTAAAAAAGGTTGACCCAGAAAGTCCGTTTATATCAGATGATGATGAGGGAGAATATTACACACCTGTTTACGTACTAAATAATCCAGATGATGTAGAGGCCTTTAAGCAAGAGACACAACCACTTTTACCAAAATTATATACAGTAAATGCCTCAACGGATCAATACGAGCAAATTGGCGGCAGTATGAAAAAAATGTCTCAAATTTCAGGCTATGTTGTTTTGATTGCAGTCATTGCAACGTTGCTGATTATTTCATTAGTCGTATTATTATTTATGCGTGATCGTAAACACGAGCTAGGCATCTATCTATCTTTAGGTGATAAGCGTAGCCACGTTATGGGACAAATTATTATAGAAATGCTGATCATCAGTGGAATTGCTTTGATTCTTTCATTGATCACAGGGAATTTCTTAGGGAAAATGGTCTCAGAATCTTTATTGAATAGTGATATTTTAAGTAGTACGAATGATCAAATGAATATGTTTATAGGCCTTGATGGGTTAGGTTCGACTGAACTTACAACTGACGATATTATGAATGCTTACGAAGTGAAATTTTCATTAGGATATATCATCACGTATTTAGTTGTTGGATTAGGTACGGTATTATTGGCAGCAATTTTACCATTGTTGTATATTGTTCGCTTAAATCCAAAGAAAATCATGATGTAGGGGGGATGGAAAATGGCGATTCTAGAAACAAAAAATCTTAGTTATTTTTATCAAGATGGCGATCAGCGTCGGTTCATTTTAAAAGATACCAATGTTTCATTTGAGCAAGGGAAATTTTATAGTATTTTAGGACAATCAGGTTCTGGAAAAACAACATTTCTTTCATTGATCAGTGCATTAGACACGCCTAAGGAAGGGCAAGTGTTATTAAATGGAAAAGATATTAAATCAATCGGCTATGAAAAATATCGTCGTGATGCTATTAGTATTATTTTTCAGAGTTATAATTTAGTCCCTTACCTAACAGCTGTGGAAAATGTCTTGGTGGCCATGTCGATTACGGACAATGAATTGCCGCCGAATCAGAAAGAAGTCGCGTATAATCTTTTGGATTATATTGGTATCACAAGTGAAAAAGCAGATCGATTAGTGAATCAGCTTTCTGGTGGTGAGCAGCAGCGTGTTGCGATTGCTAGAGCCTTAGCTACGAATGTAGATATCATTTTAGCAGATGAACCAACGGGGAATTTAGATGAAGGAATGGAACAGGAGATTGTAGATATTTTTCAAAATCTTGCTAAAGTTCATAATAAGTGTGTGATTGTCGTGACGCACTCGAATGACATTGCAGATCAATCTGACGAGACCTATTACCTGAAAAAAGGTGTGTTAAACAAATATGAGTGATTTTTTATCAAATTTCAGCGGAGAAAATTATAATAAAACCCGCCAGAAAAAAAACGAATTAAAAGATAAAGCGATAGAGCAGGAACAAAAAAAGAAAACAAGGTCAGAAAAAGCACCAATAGATAAGAATGAAGTGATTGAAGAACCAAAGGAAATCAGTTCAGAGGTTTTAGTTGGACCGCAAAATAATCCAGAAAATGCCCAAAAAAACACGACTCAAAATGAAGCGAATCTTGAGACTGCTGTTAAAGCAGAGCATCCCGAAGAAATGATCTATACGAAAAAACGAACAAAAAAGAAAAAGTACGAACCTAAAAAAGAATCAGCCAAACCTTCGGCGCCAGTAGCAGTAGAGCGATCCAGAAATCCAGAAGAAGTGATTGAAACTGATCCAACATATAGAAATAAGAAAATCAGAAAATATATCTATATCGGCTTAGGCAGTTTGATAGTTGTGTCCTTGTTGTATTTTGGGTATTATCAAATGACTCATGTACAAGTACCCGATTTTGAAGGAAAGGAATTATCTGAAGTTCGTGAGTGGACTGCTGAAAATGGGGTGAAACTTCAAGTAGAGCAAAAATATGATTTTGATAAAGAAGCCAACTTGATCATTCATCAGACGGTTAAAAACAAAAAGATCCAGAAAGGTAAGGAGTTAACGGTAGATGCTAGTTTAGGAGCAGATCCGGAAGAAGCGGTGGCTCTACCTGACTTTAAACCGATGAAACTCAAAGATGCCAAAAGCTGGATCAGTGAACACAAGGCAGACAATCTAGCAATCATCGAAGAATATAGTGATAAGGTACCAGCAGGAGACTATCTGAAATTTGAAATAACGAATAAAGACGTCAAACTTGAAGCGTATAAACGCAAAGACAAGGCTAAACTGTATTTTTCTAAAGGAAAAGAAGTTTTTGAAAAGGACATTTCAATGCCTGATTTTGATGGTAAAACCAAAGAAGAAGCAACAGAATGGGCTAAGAAAAATGATATTACATTAAAGGTTGATGAAGCAGATTCGGATACTGTCGAAAATGGCAAAGTAATTTCCCAAAGCATTGGAAAAGACACGAAAGTTGCTAAAAAAGATACCATGTCAATTACTGTTTCGACAGGCAAAGCATTAGTAGTGCCAGATTTTTCACAATTTACTGCAGAAGAAGCTGAATCAAAAGCAAATGGTTTACAAGTCCAAGTGAAACAACTATTTAACGATGAAGTCCCATACGGTAGATTTATCAGTCAATCTGTGGAAATCGGTAAAAAGTTTACTGAAAAAGATGTGAAACCAGTGATCCAAGTGGTTTATTCATTCGGAAAGCCGTATATGAAAGATTTACGTGATAATACGTTAGAAGGTGATCTTCAAAAGATTTTTTATGAAGAATATCAATCAAAAGGTGCTAATATCACCTATCAAGTTTATTATGTGGATTCTACTGTGACAAAAGGAACAGTCGTTAAGATGAGTAACTATAATGAATTTATCCCGATCAATTCGGTTATCCAAATTGGCGTAAGTAAGGGGAATTTGAAGCCCGAAGAAAATAAGCCTGCTGATAAAGTAGAATAATCAAATGACTAAGATGATTCAGAGTGGCACTTAAGTTTAGAAAGTGAGGCAAAACGCTGTTTACGTTTTGCTTCACTCTTTTTTTGATTGTTATGGTTGAAAAATTGTTGAAGTGAGCGTTGGATTGACAAAAAAAGCTGAAAATTAAAGTAATTCCGCCATAAAATTATTAAATAATGTCGAAAGTTTTTCATTTGCATAGGCTTTTCTGAAAGATATTGCTATAATAGTCTAGATAGATTTTTTGAATGGAGGGGAAAATATGTTACGTTTTTTTCCACAAAAGAATAAATACATACAAAAAGAGAGTTCATTTACCTTTGATAGCGAAGGCGCAATTCCTAAACATGTTGCGGTAATTATGGATGGTAACGGACGATGGGCGCAAAATCGTCGGCTGCCAAGAATTGCTGGACATAAAGAGGGAATGAATACAGTAAAGAAAATCACGAAACACGCTAGTAAATTAGGCATCAAAGTCCTAACCTTATATGCATTTTCTACTGAAAACTGGAAACGTCCAACCGATGAGGTCAGCTTTTTGATGCAACTGCCAGTTGATTTTTTTGATACATTTGTACCAGAGTTGATCAAAGAAAATGTAAAGGTGCATGTGATGGGCTACAAGGAATATTTACCAGCTCACACCCAAGATGCAGTGGAAAGAGCCATTGAACAAACCAGAAATAATACTGGCATGGTGTTAAATTTTGCATTGAATTATGGGTCAAGAGCAGAGATTATCACAGCTGTCAAAGAAATTGCTGAAAAAGCGGCTAACAGTGAGCTTTCACCAGCAGATATTACGGATGAAACGATTGCAGATCATTTGATGACAGGTTTTTTGGCTGAGGAGTTAAGAGACCCAGAATTATTGATTCGTACCAGTGGTGAAGAACGCATCAGCAACTTTTTGTTATGGCAGATTGCGTATAGTGAATTGTTTTTTACGGATGCCTTATGGCCTGATTTTAATGATGAATTATTAGAACATGCTTTAGCGTCCTTTCAAAATAGGAATCGTCGTTTTGGCGGTTTAAAAGAAACTAAGGAGGAAGATAAATGAGACAGCGTGTTATTACAGCAGCCGTAGCCTTGGTTGTTTTTATACCGATTATTTGGTATGGCGGTTTTGTGATCGAGTTAGCAGCAGCGGTGCTAGCTGTAGTCGGGGTTTACGAACTATTTAGAATGAAGGGGCTAGAAATTGCCAGTTTTGAAGGTGTCCTTTCAGCATTAGGAGCAGTTTTTCTTGTTTTACCAAAAGATCGTTGGTTTTTCTTTTTACCAGAAAAAGCTGATAATTTTATTTTATTTTATTTAACCGTGATGGTATTACTAGGTGGATTAGTTGCTTCTAAAAATATGTATACTATCTCTCAAGCAGGGTTCCCTGTTATTACAAGTTTATATGTCGGTGTCGGTTTTCAAAACTTTGTAAGTGCTAGAGATGCTGGTTTTGTTGTACTGCTTTATGCATTATTTGTTGTTTGGGCAACCGATATTGGTGCATATTTTGTTGGGAAACGATTTGGTAAAAGAAAATTATGGCCAGAAGTATCACCTAACAAAACAATCGAAGGTTCATTAGGCGGTATTCTTTGTGCAGTTGTTGTGGCACTCTTATTTTTATTATTGACGCCAAATAAAGAGTTATTCATATATAATTTACCGATCATGTTAGTGATCACTGTAATTTTTTCAATCGTAGGACAATTTGGTGATTTAGTGGAATCATCGATCAAACGACATTATGATGTAAAAGATTCCGGAACTATTTTGCCAGGACACGGCGGCATATTAGATCGTTTTGACAGCTTACTTTTTGTTTTTCCAATCATGCATTTATTCGGACTATTTTAATTTCTAAACAAGAAGGGAAGGTGAAAAACTCTGAATGTTCAGGGTTTTTCTTTTTAATATGAAAAAAATCGCATTATTAGGAGCTACAGGCTCGATTGGAACAAATACAGTGGATGTAGTCATGGCTTATCCTGAACTCTTTCAAATTGTTTCACTAACATTTCATTCAAACCTTGAAAAAGGAGTAGAACTGATTGAACAATTGAAACCACAGTTCGTTGGTGTTGGTTCTCAGGAAATGAAAAGCGATTTGAGCAGTCGTTTTCCAGAAGTTGAGTTTGGTGTAGGTGAAAGAGGACTTGTAAAAGCCGCTACACTTGAAGCGGTTGATGTTGTATTGACGGCCGTTACAGGAAGTGTGGGGCTAAACCCGACGATGGCAGCGATTGAGGCGGGAAAAGATATTGCTTTAGCAAATAAGGAAACGTTGGTCATGGCAGGTCAATGGATCATGGCAGCCGCTTTAAAGAATGGCGTAACTATATTGCCAGTCGACAGTGAACACTCAGCAATTTTTCAATGTTTACAAGGACAAAAAGCGGGCAATTTAAAAAATTTAGTGATTACAGCATCTGGTGGTAGTTTTAGAGATTGGACCCGTGAAGAGCTGGAATCTGTTACTTTAGAGCAAGCACTGAAACATCCAAATTGGTCAATGGGAAAAAAAATCACGATAGATTCTTCAACAATGATGAATAAAGGGTTAGAAGTTATTGAAGCCCATTGGTTATTTGGGACAGACTATGATAAAATAAAAGTTGTTTTACATAAAGAAAGCATTGTTCATTCAATGATCGTTTTAAAAGACGGTGCGTATTTAGCACAATTAGGTCCAAGCGACATGCGAGAGCCAATTCAATATGCATTGACGTATCCCACTCGTTTACCAATCAAAAATGAAAAAAAATTTGATTTGACGCAAATCGGCCAATTAAATTTCGAACCGATGGATTTTGACCGTTTTCCAATGTTAGCCTTGGCTTTTAATGTCGGGAAAAAAGGCGGCGCCTATCCGACCGTGTATAATGCGGCAAATGAAATTGCGGCGAACTCATTTATTGAAGGGGAAATTTCGTATTTACAAATTGAACAGCTTGTTCAAAGAGCAGTGGATAACTACAATGAAACGACAGAAGTCACATTATCAGATGTGATTGAAATCGATAAGCAAACAAGAACTATCGTAGAAAGATGGATAAAGGAAGAAGGTCAGTTATGAAAACAATCATTACATTTATTATCGTCTTTGGGATTCTTGTCTTAGTACATGAATTTGGCCATTTTTTCTTCGCAAAGCGTTCAGGCATCTTAGTGCGTGAATTTGCGATTGGAATGGGACCAAAGATTTTTGCTCATCAAGGAAAAGACGGGACGGCTTATACAATTCGGATTCTACCTATCGGTGGCTATGTACGTATGGCAGGACAAGGGGAAGAAGACACTGAGTTGCCACCTGGCATGACGTTGTCTATTGAGCTAAATGAACAAGAAGAAGTCATAAAAATCAATACCAGTAAAAAAGTCCAGCTCACTAACAGTATTCCAATGGAAATGTTGGAAGCGGATCTTGAAAAAGAGTTATTTATAAAAGGCTATGTCAATGGTGATGAATCAGAAGAAATCATGTACAAAGTAAATCATGATGCAACGATCATTGAACAAGACGGAACAGAAGTTAGAATTGCACCAATTGATGTCCAATTCCAATCCGCTAAGTTGTGGCAGCGGATGTTGACGAATTTTGCTGGTCCGATGAATAACTTTATTCTGGCTTTTATACTGTTTACAGTATATGTCTTCATGCAAGGTGGAGTGACGTATACGAATACCAATTTGATTGGCGAAGTCCAAGCGAATAGCCCAGCAGCCAAAGCTAACTTAAAAGCAGAGGATAAAATTTTGTCAATTGATGGAGAATCTGTTTCTGATTGGAACGATGTTACAACGATCATTCAAGCTAGTCCAGGGAAAGAATTAAATTTACTGGTCGAATCAAATGGCAAAACGCGAGAGGTCGATATAACACCTAAAAGAGAGAAATCTGGGAAACAGGAAATCGGTTTGATTGGAATCGGTCCTCCTATGAAAACTGGATTATCAGACAAACTGCTGGGTGGCTTTCAAGCAACTATAGACAATTCTATGCAGATTTTTAAAGCTCTTAAATCATTATTTACTGGATTTAGTTTAGACAAATTGGGTGGTCCGGTAATGATGTTCCAAATGTCTTCTGAGGCTTCAAAAGCAGGATTGAATACAGTGATTTGGTTGATGGCTATGTTGTCGGTCAATCTTGGTATTATCAACTTATTACCGATTCCAGCTTTAGATGGTGGTAAAATCGTGTTGAATATTTTTGAAGGACTTAGAGGAAAACCTTTAAGTCAAGAAAAAGAAGGCATACTAACACTTATTGGTTTTGGGTTTATCATGTTATTGATGGTGTTAGTGACATGGAATGATATTCAACGTTTTTTCTTTTAAATAACTAATTGGATTTTATGACGAATCACTTGAGGAGTTTCAACACATTCGTTTAAACAAAGGAGAGTTCTAATGAAACAGTCAAAAATGCTAATCCCAACTTTACGTGAGGTGCCTAATGACGCTGAAGTCTTGAGCCATCAAATGTTACTTAGAGCAGGGTATATCCGTCAAGTATCAGCGGGAATTTACTCGTATTTACCACTAGCAAATCGAGTACTTGAGAAACTTAAAAAAATCATGCGAGAAGAATTCGATAAGATCGATGCTATTGAGATGTTGATGCCAGCACTACTGCCAGCAGAATTATGGAAGGAATCTGGACGTTATGAAACATATGGTCCAAACCTTTATCGGTTAAAAGATCGTAATGAGCGTGATTATATCCTTGGGCCAACGCATGAAGAAACATTTACAGAATTGATTCGTGATGAGATAAACTCATATAAACGTTTACCTTTGAATCTTTATCAAATCCAAACAAAATACCGTGATGAAAAACGACCACGTTTTGGTTTATTAAGAGGCCGGGAGTTCATCATGAAAGATGGCTATTCTTTCCATGCAGATGAAGAAAGTCTGGATCAATCATACCGTGATTATGAAAAAGCTTATTCAGCTATTTTTGAACGTTGCGGATTGGATTTTCGTGCGATTATTGGTGACGGTGGCGCTATGGGCGGTAAAGATTCTAAAGAGTTTATGGCGATTTCAGATATCGGTGAAGATACGATTTGTTTCTCTACAGATGGAGATTATGCTGCAAACTTAGAAATGGCTACTAGCTTATATACACCGAAAAAATCACATGAAACACAATTGGAAATTGAAAAAGTAGCAACACCAGATGTTAGCTCAATCGAGCAAGTTGCGGCATTTTTCAATGTTGAACCACAACGCATTATCAAATCAGTTTTATTTATGGCAGATGAGGAGCCTGTGTTAGTTTTAGTTCGTGGTGATCACGAAGTGAATGATGTCAAGCTGAAAAACTTCTTAGGTGTTGATTTCTTAGAAGAAGCAACAGATGAAGATGCGCGTAAGTATTTAGGAGCTGATTTTGGTTCAGTTGGTCCAGTTGAACTATCAGAAGACGTGAAATTATTCGCAGATCTTCATGTCCAAGACTTAGCAAATGCAATTACTGGAGCGAATGAAACAGGCTACCATTTAAGCAATGTTAATCCAGGTCGTGATTTCACGCCAATTAGCTATGAAGATTTACGTTTTGTCCAAGAAGGTGACCCTTCTCCTGACGGAAATGGTGTTTTAGAGTTTACTAAAGGGATCGAAATCGGGCATATCTTTAAACTTGGAACGCGTTATAGTGAAGCAATGGGCGCAACGGTTTTAGATGAAAACGGCAGAGAAAAACATGTGATCATGGGTTGTTACGGAATCGGTGTCAGTCGTTTGCTTTCAGCGATCGTTGAACAAAATATCGATGAAAATGGGATTAATTGGCCAGCTGGTATTTCACCATTTGATTTACATGTCGTTCAAATGAACATAAAAGATGAATATCAAACAAACTTAGCACAAGAAGTGGAAGCAATGATGTCTACAGCAGGTTATGAAGTCTTAGTTGATGATCGTAATGAACGAGCGGGCGTGAAATTTGCGGATGCTGACTTGATTGGTTGTCCAATCCGTATCACAGTTGGGAAAAAGGCAGTTGATGGTGTCGTTGAAGTAAAAATCAAACGAACTGGCGAAATGGTTGAGGTTCGTAAAGAAGAACTTGAAAGTACATTATCTATCTTATTGAACGCAGATAAAGAATAAATCTAAAATGTTTACGGAATCGATCCTTAATTTGATTCCGTAAATATTTTTTTAAGTTATCTAGCTGGAAAATACATTTGAATCAGAGTGCGGAAGTTTGGTTTACATTGTATTTCAGTAGGAAAAATAGTATACTTAACTGTGGCGAGGCACTTGGCAGAAATGTCTAAGGGCCTCTTTCTCATCAAGTTATCCAGCTAAGAGCTGGTGGGTTTAAATAGAGTAAGTTTTTAGGCAAATATTTTGAAAAAGAGTAAAAATAGGGGAGAACATCGTTATCCTATTTTTACAGTCAAGGCAGAACGAGCCTGTTCCGCTTTTATCTATCTAGCTGCATGAGCTAGTTCTTCGGAAAAAAGATAAAAATTAAAAATGGCAAGAAACGCCACAGTTAATTTTTCCTATTTTTCAATCAGAACTAAACAAGCTCATTCCGCTTTTATCTATCTAGCTATACAGGCTAGCCTTTTGGAAAAAAGATAAAATATAAATGAGACAAAAAGCGTCTCAGTGATATTTTCCTATTTTTCAGTCAAGGCAGAACGAGCCTGTTCCGCTTTTAAAATAAGGAGGTTCATTTAGTGGCAGACAAGGCACAAGAGTTATTTGCAAAGTTGGTTGATCAAATTCAATTAAATGAACAAGAGCGGCAGCATCCGCTCATTCAACAAGGAAGAATTGACAAAGTTGTCGTTCATCAACAAAGCCGCTTATGGGAATTCCATTTAGGATTCACTGAAATATTACCGGTAATGCTGTATCAATCGTTTATGCAGCAACTGGAACTTGCTTTTCAGCAAATTGCAGGAGTATCTGTGAAAATTTCAGCTGATAAAAATGATTTTACAGAGGAACAATTGACGGATTATTGGCAACTAGCATTATTGAACAGTCAATGTGATACGCCTTTAGTTCAGCGTGTAATCAAAACACAAACCCCGGTCATCGAAGATAAAAAAATTATTTTACCCGTTGATAATGACGCTGTTATTCCTTATTTAAAACAACAATATTTACCGATCATTGAAGAGCTTTATAGCAACTATGGGTTTCAAAAATTTCATATCGAACCTAAAATGGATGAGCAGCAAGCAAAACGCGTGTTAGCATTATTTGAAGAACGCAAGCAAGAACAAGATGCTGCATTCCAACAACAAGCAGCTGAATCGCTTATTAAGCATGAACAAAAGAAGAAACAACAACAGCAGCAAGGTCCAGCACTTGAAGGACCGATTCGTCTTGGTCGAAATATACCAAACGATGAACCGATCATCCGATGGGCAATATCTTAGAAGAAGAGCGTCGGGTAACGATCGAAGGTTTTGTTTTTGATGTAGAAGTGCGGGAATTACGTTCTAAACGGAAAATCTTGATCTTAAAAATTACCGACTATACATCATCATTCATCGTTAAGAAATTCTCGAATGGTGAAAAAGATGAACAAATTTTTGATGCGATTCAAAAACATAGCTGGGTTCGGGTTCGCGGAAGTATTCAAGAAGATACTTTTATGCGAGATCTAGTGATGAACTGTCAAGATTTGATGGAAGTCAAACATGCGCCGCGTAAAGACTATGCACCAGAAGGCGATAAACGTGTGGAACTTCATTTACACAGCAATATGAGTACAATGGATGCAACAAACAATGTTGCTGATTACGTCGCTCAAGCAGGTAAATGGGGACACAAAGCCATTGCAATCACCGATCATGGTGGAGCACAAGGCTTTCCAGATGCTCACAGTGCAGGGAAAAAAGCTGGCGTTAAAATTTTGTATGGTGTTGAAGCTAATGTTGTAGATGATGGTGTGCCAATCGCTTATAATGAAGCGCACATTGAATTAAGTGATGCAACCTATGTCGTGTTTGACGTGGAAACAACTGGGTTATCTGCTGTCTATGATACGATTATTGAGCTTGCAGCAGTTAAAATGCATAAAGGAAATATCATCGATACATTTGAACAATTTATCGATCCAGGACACCCATTATCTCAAACCACAATCAATTTAACTGGGATCACAGATGAAATGGTACGTGGTTCAAAATCAGAAGAAGAAGTTCTGCGTTTGTTTAGAGAATTTTCAAAAGATACGATTCTAGTGGCTCACAATGCCTCATTTGATATGGGTTTCTTAAACACCAGTTATGGCAAATATGATATCCCAGAAGCTGAAAATCCAGTTATCGATACCTTGGAATTATCTCGTTATTTAAATCCGACATTTAAAAGTCATCGCTTGAATACATTATCTAAAAAATTCGGTGTCAATCTAGAACAACATCACCGGGCGATTTACGATTCCGAATCAACTGGTCATTTATGTTGGATCTTTTTGAAAGATGCTAAAGAAAACCATAATATGAATTATCATGACGAATTGAATATGCACATTGGAGAAGGGGATTCTTATAAACGGGCCAGACCATTTCATGCAACGATTTTGGCAACAACTCAAGCTGGCTTGAAAAATCTCTTTAAATTGATTTCGATGTCCAATATCAATTATTTTTTCAGAATTCCACGAATTCCTCGCTCTCAGCTGAGTAAATTACGGGAAGGCTTGATCATCGGTTCAGCATGTTCCAATGGTGAAATCTTTGAAGCAATGATGCAAAAAGGGGTAGAAGAAGCCAAAAACCGAGCTAAATTCTATGATTATATCGAAGTCATGCCAAAAGCTGTCTATGCGCCATTGTTAGAACAAGAATTAGTGAAAAGTGAAGCTGATTTAGAAGAAATCATTACAAACTTGGTGAAAATTGGAGATGAATTAGAGAAGCCAGTTGTTGCAACTGGAAATGTTCATTATTTAAATGAAGAAGATAGTATTTATCGAAAAATTTTAGTAGGTTCAATGGGAGGGGCTAATCCATTGAATCGTCATAGCTTACCTGCTGTTCATTTTAGAACAACAGATGAAATGCTGACAGCATTCCAATTTTTAGGCGAAGAGACTGCCCATCGAATCGTTGTAGAAAATCCTAATGCAATTGCGGATATGTGTGATGAGATCACCCCGGTTAAAGATGATTTATATACACCAAAAATTCCAGGTTCAGAAGATGAGATCAGAAACTTAAGTTATACTCGTGCAAAAGAGCTTTATGGCGATCCATTACCTGATATTGTTGAAAAACGATTAAAAAAAGAATTAGATAGTATTATTGGAAATGGGTTTTCGGTTATCTATTTGATTTCACAAAAATTAGTGCATAAAAGTATGGAAGATGGCTATCTAGTTGGTTCCCGTGGATCTGTGGGTTCTAGTTTTGTAGCAACGATGACAGGGATTACAGAGGTCAATCCTTTGGCACCTCATTATCATTGTACCAACTGTAAGCATTCTGAATTTTTTGAAGACGGATCATATGGTTCTGGTTTTGATATGCCGGAGAAAAATTGTCCAAATTGCGGGCAACGATTGTTTAAAGATGGTCATGATATTCCGTTTGAAACCTTTTTAGGGTTCCATGGGGATAAAGTACCCGATATCGATTTGAACTTCTCAGGAGATTATCAAGCTGAAGCGCACAACTATACAAAGGTATTGTTTGGTGAGGAATATGTGTATCGTGCTGGAACGATCGGTACAGTTGCAGACAAGACCGCTTACGGATTTGTGAAAGGCTATGAGCGAGACCATAATCTTCATTTTAGAGGAGCTGAAGTGGATCGTTTGGCCAAAGGATCCACCGGTGTGAAACGAACGACTGGACAGCATCCAGGGGGGATCATCGTTATCCCTGATTATATGGATGTTTATGATTTTACACCAATTCAATATCCTGCCGACGATCAAAATTCTGAATGGAAAACGACTCACTTTGATTTCCATTCAATTCATGATAATATTTTGAAACTCGATATTCTAGGACATGATGATCCGACTGTTATTCGAATGTTGCAAGACTTATCAGGAATCGATCCTAAAACAATTCCGACAGATGATCCGGAAATGATGCGGATTTTTGCTGGACCAGAAGTCCTTGGCGTGACACCTGAGCAAATTTATTCTAAAACAGGTACTCTGGGAATCCCAGAGTTTGGTACTCGTTTTGTACGGGGCATGTTGGAAGAGACACATCCGTCAACTTTTGCTGAGTTACTACAGATATCTGGATTATCTCATGGTACCGATGTTTGGTTAGGAAATGCGGAAGAATTGATTCGACGTGGTGAAGCAACGCTAGCGGAAGTTATTGGTTGTCGGGATGATATCATGGTTTATTTGATTCATGCAGGATTAGATAGTGGTATGGCCTTTAAAATCATGGAGACCGTACGTAAAGGGCTCTGGAATAAAATTCCTGATGAATTAAGAGAAGAATACTTGACTGCGATGAAAGAAAATAATGTCCCAGATTGGTATATTGATTCTTGTTCGAAAATCAAGTATATGTTCCCGAAAGCCCATGCGGCAGCCTACGTGTTGATGGCATTGCGTGTTGCGTACTTCAAAGTATACTTTCCAATTTTATACTATTGTGCCTATTTCTCTGTTCGGGCAGACGATTTTGATTTAGTCGCGATGTCACAAGGGAAAGAAGCGGTGAAGGCCCGAATGAAAGAGATTCAAGATAAAGGGCTGGAAGCCTCTACAAAAGAAAAAAATCTATTGACCGTTTTAGAACTTGCTAACGAGATGATTGAGCGTGGCTTTAAATTCGGTATGATCGATTTGTATAAATCTGATGCTGAAAATTTTGTGATCGATGGTGATACACTGATTGCACCGTTTAGAGCCGTTCCAAGTTTGGGACTAAACGTAGCGAAATCGATTGTAGAAGCAAGAGAGGAACCATTCTTATCAAAAGAAGATCTTGCGAGTCGAGGGAAAGTATCAAAAACGTTGATCGAGTATATGACTGAAAATGGTGTATTGAAAGATTTGCCGGATGAAAATCAATTATCATTATTTGATATGTTATAAAAATAGACGCTTTTGCTTCCACCGTTTATTCGGATTTTTTGAGGAGGGAATGTGACTCGTAGAGTTATGTCCATCCTCTTGAACTAGGTAAAAAGAGAAACAGTGAGTATGCTAAGGTTTAGCAGAATGTTAGCCTAGACGATACTAATTAAGATAGAATGGATTCAAGGATATGTTTTTGAATCCATTCTTTTTTAATGGAATTTGGGTAACCAATGATTTTTAACTGAGGAGGAATAAGATGGTAAAGAAAATCAGTTTGTTCGTATTTATTTTGCTTGCTTCTATTGGAATTAGTTATGAATTAGACAGTATTGGTTTATCAAATTTGAATAATGCTGCCTATCTAGTATTATTTTTAACGCTATTGCTATTATGTCTGTATATTGTACCAGGAACCCTGTTATTAAAGAAATTTGCTAGTTACTTTAATATTTCGATCAATATAATCGTACTGGCTGTTTTTGGTGGAGCTTTTATTCCTGGGTGGTTGTCTGCTTTTGGTAATGAGATTGGGGCCAGTATGATCAGTAATCTATTCGGAAATTCTTCATCTTTCGCAAGCTGGATGGATTCTTTGACTGCTCCGATTGTTGAGGAAACAACTAAATTTTTATGCGTGTTATTGATTATCTATTTATTAAAAATAAAGAAATTACCCGAAGTTTTCGGAGTAGGTATAAGCGTGGGCCTAGGTTTTCAGATCATGGAAGATATTTCTTATGTAGTAAATGCAGCAAGTGAATCGATCCAAGATGTTGTTCCGCAAGTGATTATTAGAATATCGGGTTCAATCAGCTCTCATTGGTCCTATACTGGAATCCTTTCATTAGGTATTATCTGTCTAGTGACAAAAAATAAAAGTATAAGCAAACGAGATGGATTTCTTTGGTTTTTTTCACCAATCGTATTGCATTTTTTATGGAATTCTCCAATAAACGAGGTTGAATTTCATGGGATTTACATTGTCTCAGCAATTTTGACCACAATAACGATTGTTATTGTAATCCAAATAATCAATCAATTAAAATTATTGAATAATAATATCTTAAGTAAGGATTTATGCTAAATTTTACTTGGATAAAAATTTTTTTCAATTAAATAGAAAAGCCTAGAGTAAACTTCCTCTAGGCGCACAATGATAAGTCCAAATTTACACAATAAACCACAAGTAAACTACAACGTTGTTTTTGCTACAATAGATTTAAAGCAATTGACAGTAGGAGCAATCGCTCGTGCTTATTTTTTTACTTAAATTACAACAGCTTGTAATGGAATGTCTAAAGTAAAATTCATGTATTATATTTGTTTATACTCTAACATCATGTTTTGGTTTGAACATTTTTTCAAAATTTTATGATTTGAGTTCAGAAAAGTATTTCAGGTAAAAATCTAATAAAAGTTGTAATAATAACACTAGACCTTTAATTTTTCTGTTTAGTAGCATATAATAAGAAAGGGTTTATTTGAGAACACACAATGATAACTTTCATGGTACAATAGCATGTAATGGATCACTACAGGAGGGAACACCATCATGGTTAAAGAAAAGACAAGATATAAAGCTGTGATTGCCGATCATACGTATACGATTATCGGACAAGAAAGCAAACAACATATGGATTTAGTGACAAAATTAGTCAATGAACAACTCGCTGAATTAAAACATATTTCACCACAAACAAATGATGAACAAGCATCAGTATTATTAGCAATCAACGCTATTTCTGATCAGCTGAAAAAACAAGAAAAAGTGCTTAATTTAGAACAAGAAGTGGCTGATTTGAAAAAACGGACAATTAGATTAGCAGAACTGGAAAACCGTATCAAGCGCATTGAAGCAATCGAAGAGGAAGCAAGAGATGTGTTGAAAAAGAACGGCCAGGAAGACGTGGAAATTCATAACCACATGGAAGCTCAGCAAATCTTAAATGAAAACCGTAAACAACAGATTCAGAGTAAAAGTACTCAAGACCAATAATCTGAGAGGATGACAGGATGTTAACATTACTCATTTTACTACTATTAGCCATTGGCTTTTATACCGGCGCTAGACGCGGACTAATTTTACAAGTTTTATATACATTTGGTTATTTTTGCACCTATTTTATAGCTAGAACGTATTATAAGAGTTTGGCTTCTCATTTGGAGATGTACATTCCGTATCCTTCACCGACAGCTGATACTAAATTGGTCTTTTTCAATCAAGAGCTTACACTTGATTTAGATCAAGCTTTTTATGGTGCTGCAGCATTTTTACTTATTTTAGTAGTTGGATGGTTAGCGGTCCGGTTTTTGGCGATTTTTGCTCATGGCTTAGTATTTGTACCTGTCTTAAAACAGGCAAATTGGTTAGTTGGCGGATTGATCAGCTTGATAGTGATGTATATAGGAATCTTTCTAGTATTAAGCACACTATCCATGTTGCCAGTTGATGCCGTTCAAAATCAATTTAAAAATAGTGGCTTAGCGACTTATATTATTAAAGATACACCTATTTTTTCAAAACAAATCTATCATTTGTGGATTGAACAGATGATTAAATAAAACGAGAGGAATCAACGATGGAATCAGATGCAACTTCTTCGGAAATAAACTTCTATTCCAGCCTCTTATATTTCTATCAAGTATTACAAGAACAGAAGGTGAAAAAATGAATACACGAATTTTAACAACGCTAGGCTTTGACAAAGTCAAACAGTTGATTTCTCAATATGTGGTTACAGCACAAGGTTTGGAAGAAATCGAACACTTAGTCCCAGTAAATGATGCAACAAGTATCCAAGCATGGCTGGAAGAGACAGAGGACGGTTTGAAGATTCAACGTTTACGTGGTGGAATCCCTATTCCAAAATTAGAGAATATTCGTCCACACATGAAAAGAATTGAAATCGGTGCCGACTTAAATGGTGTTGAATTAGCGCACGTAGGACGTGTACTGTCGACAACATCTGAAATCATTCGCTTTTTTAATGATCTACAAGATAGCGAAATCGAGCTATTAAGATTGTATTCTTGGATCGATCAATTAATTGTGTTACCAGAATTGAGTCGTCGGCTGAAAGAATCGATTGATGAAGATGGACGGGTGACAGACGAAGCCTCACCGGAGTTGAAGATCATCCGCAATAATATTCGTAGAAGTGAACAAACGATTCGTGAACAATTAGATGGCATCGTCAGAGGAAAAAACGCTAAATATTTAAGCGATGCAATCGTGACGATGAGAAACGAACGATATGTTATCCCCGTTAAACAAGAATACAAGAGTGTCTTTGGCGGAGTAGTACATGATCAAAGTTCTTCAGGTCAAACATTATTTGTTGAACCAAAACAAATCGTTGAGTTAAACAATCGGTTACGTCAGCATCAAATTGCTGAGCGCAATGAAATTGAGCGGATCTTGTCTGAACTATCAGCTGAATTGGTTCCTCACCGAAACGATATCATGCATAATGCCTATGTCATAGGTAAATTAGATTTCATCAATGCTAAAGCGCGTTTTGGTAAAGAATTGAAAGCTGTAGTTCCGCAAATCAGTGAAGAGAATCATATTTACTTCAAACAAGCGAGACATCCGTTACTGGATCAAGATAAGGCAGTTCCAAATGACATCACGATCGGAAAAGATTATCAGGCCCTTGTGATCACAGGGCCAAATACTGGTGGTAAGACGATTACACTGAAAACATTAGGCTTACTTCAATTGATGGGGCAATCGGGTTTACCAATTCCAGCTGGCGAAGAAAGCCAAATGGGCATTTTTGACGAAGTTTTTGCTGATATTGGTGATGAACAGTCTATCGAGCAAAGTTTAAGTACCTTCTCTTCTCATATGACGAATATCGTTGATGTGTTGAAAAAAGTGGACAGTCATAGTCTAGTATTATTTGATGAGTTAGGCGCAGGAACTGATCCTCAAGAAGGAGCTGCCCTAGCAATTTCGATCTTAGATGCATTAGGTAGTAAAAGTGCTTATGTAATGGCTACGACCCACTATCCTGAGTTGAAAGTCTACGGGTATAATCGTGCCGGTACTATTAATGCAAGTATGGAATTTGACGTAGACACCTTGAGTCCAACCTATCGCTTATTGATTGGTGTTCCAGGACGCAGTAATGCTTTTGAAATCTCCAAACGTTTAGGATTAGATTCAACAATTATTGATGAAGCCAAACACATCATGGACGGTGAAAGTCAAGACTTGAATGAAATGATTGCTGATTTGGAAAATCGACGTAAAATGGCTGAAACAGAATATTTAGAAGTTCGTCATTATGTAGAGGAAGCAGAACGACTTCATAAAGAATTGAAAGACGCTTATGGATACTTTTTTGATGAACGAGAAAAAGAAATGGCAAAAGCAAGACAAAAAGCAAATGAACTTGTTTCCCAAGCGGAAGAACAAGCTAGTGGCATTATCTCTGACATTCGTAAAATGCAACTGACAGGTGGAAATCAAGGTGGTATAAAAGAGCATCAGTTGATCGATGCTAAGACAAAACTTTCCAACCTTCATCAAGAAGAAGCACATTTGGAAAAAAATAAAGTCTTGAAAAAAGCCAAAGAACAAAAGCAACTAAAATCAGGTGATGAAGTCATCGTCAATACCTTTGGGCAACGCGGAACCTTGATTCGTAAATCCAGTGATCATGAATGGCAAGTTCAGTTGGGGATTTTAAAAATGTCAGTTGATGAAAGTGATATGACACCCGTTGCGCCAGAAAAAGAACCGACACAAAGAGTAACAGCTGTTCGGTCAAGTGAAAGTAGCCATGTTGCCAATCAATTAGATTTACGTGGAAAACGTTACGAAGAGGCTTTGGCAGAAGTTGATCAATATTTAGATGCTGCAATCTTAGCTGGTTATCCTCAGGTGACGATCGTCCATGGTAAGGGGACTGGGGCTTTACGCACAGGTATTACCGATTATTTAAAGAATCATCGTAGTGTGAGCAGTTATGAATTTGCTCCAGGAAATCAGGGTGGTAACGGAGCAACGATCGTAAAATTCAAATAGGATGCTTACCTTTAGTAAGCAGAAAACTAGTCGAATGAACAACTGAGTGCTATAATCAGTTTATGAATCATTATCCAGCTTTACAGGCTAACCTTTTTAGGCAAAAGATGAACATGGAGTGAGACAAAAGATGCCTCAATCAATTACCATTATTTTTCTGTCAAGGCTAGTGGGCCTGTTTAGCTTTAATAAGTAGGAGGGCTATAAAATGACACAAGTAATTACTGATAAAGATTTTTCAACTGAAACAGATAACGGTCTTGTATTGATCGATTTTTGGGCAACATGGTGTGGTCCTTGTCGTATGCAATCACCAATTTTAGAACAATTAAGTGAAGAATATGATGAAAGTGAAGTAAAAATTGCGAAGATGGATGTAGATGAAAATCCAGAAACGCCAGCTTCATTTGGAATCATGAGTATTCCAACATTACTATTGAAAAAAGACGGAGAAGTCGTAGAAAAAGCAGTAGGTGTTCATTCAAAAGAACAATTACGTGCAATGATCGATAAATATCTGTAGTATTAAACGCAAAAGGGTGCTTTTGCTCCCGTCGTTTATTTGAATGTCAAGTGACTGGGTTGTAACTCGTAGAGTTATGTCCCAGTCACTTGCTTTTTTATGTCTATACCCAAAGAAAATGGTATAATATAGTTTATCAATGGAGTAGAAAGGAAGTATTATGAACGAAAGAATCAAAAATAAATTAGCATTGCTTCCTGATCAACCAGGTTGTTACCTGATGAAGGATAAAAACGGTACAATCATTTACGTTGGGAAAGCAAAAGTGTTAAAAAACCGTGTACGCTCTTATTTTACCGGCAGCCATGATACCAAAACAGAACGGCTAGTCAGCGAGATAGAAGATTTTGAATATATAGTAACAGAATCCAACATTGAAGCACTACTTTTGGAAATCAATTTGATACATAAAAATGATCCCAAGTATAATATCATGTTGAAAGACGATAAAAGTTATCCGTTTATCAAAATCACAAATGAAGAGTATCCACGATTATTGATCACAAGAAAAGTTTCAAAAGACAAAGCGCTCTATTTTGGACCGTATCCAGATGTTGGAGCAGCCAATGAAACAAAACGATTGCTAGATCGCCTGTTTCCTTTAAGAAAATGTCGAGTGCTACCTAAAGAAGTTTGCCTATATTATCATATGGGGCAATGTTTAGCGCCTTGCGTTTTTGATATTCCCAAAATAACCTATACAAAAATGGTTGCAGAAATTAAAAGCTTTTTAAATGGCGGACATCCGGTAATTCAAGAAGAAATACAAAGAAAAATGAACGAAGCCGCAGAAAATATGGAATTTGAAAAAGCGGCAGAATATCGTGACCAAATCAAGGCAATCGAAACAGTGATGACAAGACAAAAAATGACAAATGCAGACTTAGTTGATCGGGACGTTTTTGGTTATGCAGTTGATAAAGGGTGGATGTGTGTCCAAGTATTTTTTATAAGACAAGGCAAATTGATCGAACGAGATGTTTCGATTTTTCCCTTTTATAATGAAGAAGAAGAAGATTTTCTAACGTTTATCGGACAGTTTTATCAAGAAAATGAACATTTTATTCCTAAAGAAGTCTTGGTTCCAGATAATATCGATGTTGCTAGTGTCGAAGCAATGCTTTCAACTAAAGTATTACAACCACAGCGCGGAGAAAAGAAGAAACTAGTCAAATTAGCAGGGAAAAATGCAACTGTGGCACTACAAGAAAAATTTGATCTGATCGTACGCAAACAAGAGCGAACCATTGGAGCGGTAGAGAAGTTGGGCAATGCGATGAACATCCCAACACCCATAAGAATCGAAGCCTTTGATAACTCTAATATTATGGGAACGGATCCCGTTTCTGCGATGGTTGTTTTTATCGATGGGCGCCCAGATAAGAAGGAATACCGTAAGTACAAAATCAAGACAGTTAAAGGCCCAGATGATTACGCCTCAATGCGTGAAGTGATCTATCGCCGCTATTCCCGAGTATTGAAGGAGAATCTGCCATTTCCTGATTTGATTGTGATCGATGGTGGTAAAGGGCAAATAGATGCAGCTAAAGAAGTTTTGGACAATCAATTAGGCTTAGATATCCCAATAGCAGGACTTGCTAAAAATGATAAGCATAAAACGAGCGAACTTCTTTTTGGTCCTGATTTGGCTGTTGTTCCTTTAGAAAGAAACTCGCAAGAATTCTTTTTGTTACAGCGGATTCAAGATGAGGTCCATCGCTTTGCAATTACTTTCCATCGACAATTACGAAGCAAAAATAGTTTTGCCTCACGTTTAGATGACATAGAAGGATTAGGCCCTAAACGAAAAAAAGAATTACTAAAGAAATTCAAATCTTTAAAAAACATTACGGCTGCTTCGGTGGACGAATTGAATGCTTCAGGTTTACCGAAAAATGTCGCTAAAAATGTGTATGATCATTTACACCAAGAAGAATCTGACTCAGGAGAAAGTTCTTTATAATTAAATAAATCTAAAAAAAAGGTTAGGTCAGAAGTATTTAACCCCGAGAAGTAAGAAGAGATTCACGAAAATTGCCCTTCAAATTTTTGTGAATCTCAGCTTATTTCCGAAAGGGTTGCTTCTGATCTTACCGTTTATCCGGATATAGAGCCCGAAACAAAGCTGATTTTGTCCCGGGCTTTTTTTATTATGTATTGTCTGTTCTACTTATTTTGTCAAGAAAAAAGGCTTGAATTAGAAAAAAAGTTTGACACGGCTATTAACTCACGATACTATATCATTAGATGATATATCACCAACTGATATAAAGGGGCAAGATATCTTGGAAGATACACTGACGGATTCCACTTATTTGATTTTACTAGCCTTACTAAAACCGCAACATGGCTACGCTATCATGAAAGAAGTGAATAGTTTAACAAACGGGCAGGTAGATATCGGTCCTGCAAGTATGTATACGATCTTAAAAAAGCTACAGAAAAATGAATTGATTACATTAGAGGAAAGCAATGAACGAAAGAAGACCTATTTAATTACAGAGAAGGGTCTTGAAAACTTAAAACAAGATATCAAGCGCCGTAAACTTCTTTATCAAGCTGGAAATCGTCTGTTAGCTGAAAAAGGGAGAAATGAATGAAGATGTTTAAGGGGAAAAAATATATTTATTCTAGAGGGATCGCATTTTATCCGGAGAAAGAAATGCAACTTTTAAAAAAACAAGCAGAAAAAGGTTGGCACTTTAAAAAAATGAATCAAGCAGGTTTTCTTGTCTTTGAAAAAGGCAGATCGGAAGAAAAAGAGTTCTCGGTAGATTTTTTTGATGGTTCATCGGAAGAATTATCTGAATATTTAGTAATTTATGAGCAGGCTGGTTGGGAGTATATAACGAATTATAAAGACAAATATTTTTATTTTAAAGCTGATTGTGACACACCAACGATTTATTCCGATTCTGAAAGCTACTGGATTCGTATGAAGAAGGAATGGCTATGGCTATTGGTTCGAACACTGATCTACTTACCCGTTGGAATTGGCTTACTTGTCTTGCTTTGGTTAACCAAAGCAAGTGAAAATAGTTTAATGTCGAACATAGCTGTTCGTGGAGGGTTGTTTTTTTCAGGAACCCTATTTACAGTGTTACCAATCGGCGTGGTAATTAGTATTATTTTTTCATTAGTTATCTATAGTGATCGTACAAAATACTATAATCAGCCGGAGCGCTTTGCAAAAAGACAAAAAATTTTTAGAGATGCTATAGTTTTAGCGATGATCGGTTTTGTCGTAGGTGCATTACTCAGTATGTTCTTAAAGAATTCTATATAAAAACTATTGAGGTTGGATAAAATTTATGTAGGGTCAAAGACATCTTTGACCAATAAAATGGATAATTTACTTTTTTTATTAAGAGTTGATTTAAATTGAATACAGGAGGATGAAAAATGTTAGAAGTAAAGAATTTGGTAAAAACATTTGGTGACTATACGGCAGTAAATAATATGTCTTTTGAAATACCAGATGGAAAAATCCTGGGACTGATTGGGCAAAATGGTGCGGGTAAGACGACGACTTTTCGTTTGATCTTGGATTTTTTAACTCAAGATAGTGGTGTCGTACTTTGGAATGGGCACCAATTAAGCGGGAAGGATTACAATGATATTGGTTATTTACCTGAAGAACGTGGTTTATATCCAAAAGTCTCGATCCAAGAGCAATTGATCTACTTTGCTGAATTAAGAGGGAAAACTAAAAAGGAAATCGAACCTAAAATCGATGAATGGATGGAAAAGTTCAAAGTTAAAGGCAAAAAAACAGATAAAGTAAAATCATTGTCTAAAGGAAATCAGCAAAAGGTTCAACTTATTGCTACACTGATTCATGAACCAAAACTGGTCATTTTAGATGAACCGTTTAGTGGATTGGATCCAGTTAATGCAGAGCTTTTAAAAGATGGTATTATCGCATTGAAAGAAAAAGGTTCATGCGTTATTTTCTCTAGTCATAATATGGATAATGTAGAAAAAATCTGTGACCATCTGGTAATGTTAAGAAGTGGTGAAATGGTGCTCAATGGGAAAGTTCATGAAATTCGTGAAAGTTTTGGACGCACAAAAGTATTCTTGGAATCTCCTTTGACCCCAGAAGATGTTCTAGCAATTGACGGCGTAAAAACAGCAATAAAACGCGCTGATGGTGTCGTTGAAGTAACATTGAATGATCCAAAAGCAGGTCAAGAAATTTTTGCCCGTGCAACTCAATTTGGGTACATTCCAATGTTTAACCAACAACCACCGACCTTAGAAGAAATATTCAAAATGAAAGCAGGTGAACCAAATGAGTAAATTTTGGATCATAGCAAGTGATGTTTATAAAAAAAATGTTAAAACGATTTCCTTTGCTATTATGATACTGGTACCTTTTGTTGTTATGGGAATTATTTATGTTGCAGGTTCACTGGCAGATGGATTTTCTGAGGATACAAAAGTTGGGCTTGTTTCAGACAATCAAGAGTTAGCGCAACAGTTAGCTAAGTCAAAAACAGATGAGTATACATTTAAAGTTGTTCCCTCGCAAAAAGATGCTGAAAAACAGTTAAAGGATAAAGATATCGAAGCATTTCTAGTATTGGATACTGCAAAGCAACAAATTCAAGGGAAATTATATACAGAATCTTCTTTAGGTACAACGACGGAATTGATGATGAGCCAAATGCTCAATGGACTTCAGTCAACATTGAATGCAAGTAAATTGAATTTAACACCGGAGCAATTGGAGAGCTTGAGTCAATCGGCAAACTTTGAAAAGACTAAAGTTAGTTTCGATGATAAAGGGAAAATGACGACTGGCCAAGATAACACGGCCATTCAATCAGCTTTATCATTTATCATTACGATTATTCTATGGATAATCATCATGACCTATGCTTCGATTATCGCACAAGAAATCGCCTCTGAAAAAGGCACTCGAATCATGGAGGTCATTTTATCAAGTACTAAAGCTCAAACGCATTTTTATGGAAAATTGACAGGTGTTATCCTAGTCGCGCTTACGCAGATCGTGATTTATGCTGGAGCATTCGGGATCGGCTACACGCAACTAAAAGATTTGGATATGGTGAAAGGTTTACTAGAAGGACTTTCTTCAACGAATCTGCTCGGCAGTTTTGTAATATACACGTTGATATTCTTTGGATTAGGTGTCTTTGTCTATTCTGTATTAGCTGCATTATGCGGTTCTTTGGTGTCAAAACCAGAAGATACAGCGAAGGCAGTTCAGCCCATCATATACATTGCAATGATTGGTTATTTCATCGGGATTTCATTAGGAATGGGCGATCCACAAAATATTGTAATCAAAGTTACTTCCTATATCCCATTGATCTCATCTTTTATTATGCCAATTCGTTTAGCAAATGAAACGGTAACAAATACCGGAGCGATGATTTCTGTCTTGATTCTTTTCGTTTTCGGCGTACTATTGACTCTATTTTCAGCGAAACTCTATAAATCAAATGTGTTGGTCTACAGTGAAGGCGGCGTATTGAAATCTCTAAAACAGTCCATTTCGATTTTAAGAAATGAACGTAAAAAATAAGTAGAAAACAAAAAAGCAGGAAGCAAAACGAATCATTCGTTTTGCTTCCTGCTTTGAATTTGAGTTAATGGTTAGGGAAAAGGGATTTATATTTCAAGACTAACGTCTTTGTCTATGTTTCTTGTTTTTTTAATGGTACAGTTTTCCTTTCAATCAGTTGAACACGCATTTCTTGTTCTGGGATCGTTGCTTTGTTCAGCTGATTGTGAATATAAATGAATGAATTTTCAGCTTGGCGTTTAATTGAATAGTCAACTGTTGTAATATGCATCAAGCGACTAATTTCACTATTATCAAAGCCAATAACAGCAACATCTTCAGGTGGCGAGTAACCTAATGTTTGTAACTCAGAAATAAATCCTGCTGCAACTGAATCTGTATAAAAAGCCATAGCATCTGTTTTATTAGTCATCTCATGCCATATTTGAGCGATATTTTGTCCGTTATCGATTCTAGATTTATCGTGAAAAATCCATTCATCTTTGATAGGAATATTGTTTTTCTTGTGGAAATCCTCAATCGCTTTTAGCCGTGCTTTGGTATTCAGATTTTCAAAATTTCCTAGAACATGACCAATTGACCGATAGCCGCGCTGATACAGATAATCCAGTGATCTTAAGTAACCAGAATAATGATCGACATATGAAGAATAAATCCGTTCAGAATCAATTCGATGCCAAGTGGCAATGGGGCCATAAATACTGTATGGCTCGATAACTTCCCACTTATTTGCTCGAGTTAAAATAAATACACCGTCAAGCTGTTTGTACTTCATTTGATTTAATGCTTCAATTTCTTTTTTCTTATCCCCATCAGTAAAATATAATGTTACATAGTAATTATATTTCTTGGCAATTGAGATGAAACTTTGCAGGAAAATACCTAGAGGATCCATATAACCCTGAGCTAGAAATCCGATTGTTTTGGTTTCTCCGCTTTGCAGATTTCGTGCAATTAAGTTAGGAGAGTAGGATAACGCTTCCATAGCTTCTAACACTTTTTCACGGCTCTCTTGACTAACGTAGCCATTTCCTGAAATCACTCTGGAAACAGTAGACTTCGATACTTGTGCTTTTTTTGCGACATCGATAATTGTGGTCATCATCACACCTCGTTCATTGAATAATTACAGATAGATCTTACTTTTTAAGTATAACATAAATTAATTTAAAAAAGGCCTTGACATGGGAACATTCCCACACATTATGATGTAAATGTAAACGATGTCAGAACGTATTCTGAACAAAAAATCAGGAGGGAAACACATGACAAGAGATGCCTTAAAAATCGCAACAATCGGTGGAGGTTCAAGTTATACACCGGAATTAATCGAAGGATATATTAAAAGAAAAGATGAATTACCAATCAAAGAAATTTGGTTAGTCGATATTGAAGCAGGAAAAGAAAAATTAGAAACCGTTGGTGCTATGGCGAAACGCATGGTCAAAGCAGCAGGCTTAGATTGGGAAGTTCATTTAACCTTAGATCGTCGTGCAGCCTTAAAAGACGCTGACTTTGTTTCAACACAATTTCGTGTAGGGTTACTAGATGCACGTATCAAAGATGAGCGTATTCCATTATCACATGGCGTTTTAGGACAAGAAACAAATGGAGCAGGTGGTATGTTTAAAGCGTTCCGTACGATACCTGTTATTCTCGGCATTATTGAAGATATGAAAGAACTATGTCCAGATGCATGGCTAGTTAACTTCACTAATCCAGCCGGTATGGTTACGGAAGCAGCAATTAAACATGGCGGTTGGAAAAAGACTGCTGGATTGTGTAATGTACCGATTGGTCATAGAAAACAAGCCGCGGAAAAATTAGGTATTCCTGAAGAAGATTTGTTCTTTAAATTTGCTGGTATCAATCACTTCCACTGGCACCGCGTCTGGGACAAACAAGGAAATGAGCGGACACAAGAATTGATCGACTTGATTTATGGACCGCAAGAAGATTCTGAAAGTCACTTGAAAAACATCCATAACGCACCATTCCACTATGAACAAATCAAAGACTTAGGGATGTTGCCTTGTGGTTATCACCGTTATTATTATATTGAAGACGAAATGTTGAAACATTCAATTGAAGAATTTGAAAAAGGTGAAACAAGAGCACAAGTCGTAAAAGAAACAGAAGCTCGTTTGTTTGAACTTTACAAAGATCCAAACTTAGATTACAAACCAAAAGAATTAGAACAACGTGGTGGAACACACTATAGTGATGCGGCATGTGAATTGATTGCATCGATCCACAACGATAAACGCACAGATATGGTTGTTTCAACTGAAAATAACGGGACAATCACTGATTTACCATATGATTGTGTTGTAGAAGTTTCAGGTCCTGTAACTGCTCATGGGCACGAACCTTATAACTGGGGAGCGTTCCCACCAGCAGCACGTGGAATTATCCAAGTGATGAAAGGGATGGAAGAAACGGTGATTCGTGCTGCGATTGATGGAGATTATGGTGCAGCATTGCATGCATTTACAATCAACCCATTAGTTCCAGGTGGAGCAATGGCGAAAACGTTATTAGATGAGCTATTGATTGCTCATAAAGATCATTTACCAAACTTCTCTGAAGCAATCACTAAAATTGAAAAAGAACAACCAGATACAGTTGCTTATGTAACTGAATTAATGAAAAGCAATTAAAATGTAAAAACAACTATAAATGAAAGTAGTTGTTACTTAAAGAGCAAGACTTTTTCGGAGTAGAGAAATCTACTCCGTTTTTGTCGTTTCCAAACGAAAAATTAAGCGGATTTCTATCTTGATTTTTGGTTTGAGTTTAAACCTATCTTTTGCTACGAAAATACCGACTTGTAAGAGTTAGAAGGAAAAATCTTTCTCTTGCAAGTCGGTCTATTCGTTTTTCTAGAATATGTACATAGTGATTAATTTAGTTTTTTCTTATTAGCTAAAATAATTTTTTGAATAAATATAATCAATTCCAACCACATTTTTTCATCAAGAAAGTCGTTGACAAAGAAAAATTCCTGCCTTTTTGTTTCACTATGCATCTCAACGTTATCAATGATAGCAATATCCGCTTCTTCAATATGGGTAGTAAAAGTGATTGTGTCTGGATTAAAAAGGGTTAGAAGTCTATTTTTTATAAAGACTGATCCAAAATTATTACTACTATATTGAATATAAATACTTACAGTCGGAAGTGAAAACATGTCTGTCAAGAATGTTAAAAGCATACAGATTGTATAATTAAAAGAAGAATCAAGAATCATTTCAGGATGTCTTTTTCTGAATTTTTTGTAAAAATTATAATTCTTTGGATGTCTTTTTACATATTTTTTTAAATAATCATTCTGATCTTGCATAGTGCTCATTATTTGCTTGAAAAAATAGAGTGGATTGACTTCAAAGTAAATAGAATGAATCACACCAAGAAGGGTATAGTAGAAAATATTTGCCTTTATTCTTGGGGTCATAGGAATTGATAAATAGAAATCCTTTTCATATTCGTCAATCAATAACTCACTAGAATAAACTAAACGCGAGGAGCGCGATAATGAGTTGAAGAGAAGCGTTTTTTCTTCAGGAGAATCAATGTCTGAGATGAATGTTCGAATCATCAAGTTAAAAAATAGAAACTCATCTTCTGTTATAAAGTATTTTTCTATAACAGAAGAAATTTCTTTTGAGAGTTCGAATGATCTCATAACATTCCTTATTTCTTCTGGTAAATGAATTTGCGATTTATGTTGTCGTAATGTTGAGATACGCAAAATTAATTCTATCCGTTTAATGACAGATTCGGAATAACGTTTTTGGAGACAGTGTACGGCATCGGGATAACTTAAATCACAACCCAATCCTGTTTTGAATGGGACCGTAATTCCTCTATAAGTATTCCAATAAAAGTAAAAAACAAACATTCTTAAATGCTTTTCCTCACCAAATAAATTTCATCTGAATTAAAAACTAATTTCAGATGAAATTTTTAAGCTGTTCATTTAGAGCATTGATCTGTTTGTATAAATACGGAATGCTGACAAAGAGTTCATCTGCTAATTCATCAGCTGTCGAATAATTTTTAGCAAAAATGTTTGAAATTATCTTGAATTTTAAAGACTCATTTAAGTAATAGAATCTTAAGTGAACAACAAAATAGTCAATCTGAAAATCTGAGTCATTGTTTAGTTGAAAGCTACCAGTATTTCTTTCAAATATTAACATGTTCAGATTTTCGTTATGTTGAATATCTGCTTCCAACTCATTAAAATATCTCTTTAATGTACTTAAAGAAATATCTAAGTAATGTTGAAGGTAAGCAAAGGATACTTTATTACCTTCTCTAAAGATTAGTTCTTTAAAAAGTTCTAATTTTTTATTATTTTTATCATTTAAAAAAAATTCCATTTATATACGTCCTTTATTAGTTAACTAAGGTGGAATTATAGAGTAGGCAGAAAAGAAAGTCAATATAGCGAGTGGACAATCAGACAAATATTTCTTATATATTTGTTATTTTTATGTAATTATAATCATTGTTTTTGCTAATCTTAATTATAAAAACTGTTATTTTATCTAAAGGAGAGTCAAAATGTGTTCAGTTTTGGATTTTAAAAAGAAAAAAATATGTTTTATGATGATAACGTAACAAGCGGATGAAAAAATAATTGAATTTAATTTAAATTAATCTGAAATATAACGATTAAATATTTGATTATTTTTTATTGAACAAGGTAAAAAGGAGGTATTATGAAACCTAAAGTTTTTTTGCTTAGTTTAGTCCTGATCACTATGTCTTTGTTTGTTTTTTCAAAAGAAACGGTAGCTGTAAGCTATGATACTGAAATTGGATTGACGTTTACTAATGATGTAGCTGGCAGTGATCAAAGTACGGTGACAGAAAGCAGTGGCAGTTTATCAACAGGACAAGAGCAAAAGTCAGAAAAAGCAAACGACAAAACAAGCAAAGCAAGTATTAAAAGTTTGCTACCAAGGACTGGTTCTAAAGACACTGAGTTGTTTAGATGGATCGGGGCACTACTTCTATTCATGGGTTTCATCTGGTTACTTTTTAAAGACAAGTATCGCTTAAAACAATAATCAGAAAATGAAAGGAGAAGAGCAATGAAGAAAATTAGGAGAAAATTTATTGTTTTTCTTACTCTGTTACTAGGTGGAACTAGTACAGATACAACACTTGTTTTTGCAGAAGATTTGATAGGAAATAAATCTGAAGCTGAAATTTCTTATAGTGAGAATACCGATGTAACGCCACCGATTGATCCATCTAAACCTGGACAGACGATAACAGTCGTTTCCACGATACCAATAAAGCCTGGGACAACAGGTCCACTAAGTGTTGATTTTGCCCCGCATGTTATTTTTGGACCTCAAGATGCATCGCAAAAGAATACGATTTACTATGCTAAACTGACCAAAATATTACGGTCAGGGAATTTGCAAGAAGAGGTGGGGAATTTTCTCCAATTAACAGACAATCGAGGGAAAAATTCCGGTTGGCGTTTGACTGTTAAACAAAATGGACAGCTTAGAAATGGCACACACACTTTAAAAGGAGCACAACTATCGTTAAATAATCTGACGTTGTTTTCGCCCAATAATGGTGATAAACCGATCGCAAGTAAGAGTGTTCGCTTGGATCCTGAAAGTGGTGAACCAACAGAAGTGTCTCATTCTACAGAAAAATCCGGTAAAGGAACCTGGTTAATTATGTTTGGAAAAGACAAAGAGGAGAGTAAAACAAGCATACAAGTCAGTGTTCCAGGAACATCGGAAAAAAAACAAGGTAACTATACAACTTCCCTAACTTGGGAGTTGAGTGATACACCAATTTAAAATCAAGGGAGAAAAAAACATGAAACTGAAAAAACAAGTAACAGCAACAACTGCAGGAATGGTAACGTTTGCTAGTCTATTCTTAGGGGCACCAGCTATCTTTGCTGAAGAAGCAGGCGATGGCGGAGTAGCTAAACCGGCAATGACTATTAACGATCCTGTTAAATCAGAAGCTGAAATTTCATTTTCTCAAAATGAAACAGAACCAACAAAACCAACTGGACCTGGTGGAGAAGAAATTGAATCACCAAGTGAAGGTGAAACGGGTATGGTTGGACCGTTAACAATTGATTATATTACAAAAATCAACTTTGGAAACCAAAAAGTTTCTGGTAACGATGCTACTTATTTTGCTGAGTTAGCAAAAGTGAAATTAGTTGGTCTAGATGAACCAAAGGAAACACCTAACTATGTTCAAATTACAGATAGCCGCGGTTCAAATGCTGGCTGGCAGTTACAAGTAAAACAAGATGCTCAATTTCAAGCGGAAGATGCTGAAGGAAAAATTTCTGAACTTAAAGGAGCTCAATTGAAATTTGCCAATCCTTCTTTAAAATCGAGTCAAAAGGGTTCAGAGTTTGCACCACTTGGGTTTGGTCACTCATTTGCACCAGGAGCAGATGCTGTCACTGTGGTTAATGCAACTGCAGGTAAAGGGATGGGGACTTGGCACTACACTTTAGGTGATACAGATGAACAAGGGAAAAATAGTGTATCGTTATCGATTCCTGGTGATACAGCCAAAGTACCAAATGCAGCTTATAAAACTGTTTTAACTTGGACGTTGATCGACAGTCCTGACAGTTCAGAAATCACTCCGGAACAGGCACCATAAAAATACAATAATCAATATATATTAGGATCAAGGGAAGAGGAAATCAATCATGAAAAAATCAACAATCGTTTCTGCATTGCTAGTAAGCACATTTATGTTAGGGGCTACACCAACAACTGTGTTGGCTGATCAAGTAGCAGCATCTAAAACAGATGCCACTGTAAAATTTCAATCAGAATCAACAGAAGCGGATGGCGGTGGAACAACATTAGATCCAACAAATCCAGAAGGAGAGGGGATTAAGCCTGATCCAGGTGAAGGCTCAGAAAGTACAAAAGGTCCTCTACGAATTGATTTTGCTCCAAACTTTAAGTTCGGCACAGTCACAATGTCAGGGAACGCAGCCGATTACAATCCATTATATCCAAAAGTTAGTCTATTAGATAAAAATGGTGAATTAACCGATCCGCTTCAAGAAAAATATGTGCCTCATTATGTACAAGTAACAGATAATAGAGGAACAAATGAGGGATGGGAACTTGCGGTTTCAGCTACACCATTTAATGGAACAATCAATCCAGACGCTGACTTAAAAGCTACTTTAACTGTTTCAAATGCTCAATTGACAACTTCAGTGAAACCAGTTGATGGTAAAGATTTTAAACCTGCTACACTTAATAGAAATATAACGTTGTCTTCAGAACCAGAAGTGCTTATCAAAGCGGATGCAGATCAAGGGATGGGTTCTTGGGTAGCGATGTTTACTGAGAACCCAAATGAAGAGTTAACTGTTACAGATAGAAATCCTAATATTACTCTTCATGTACCGGCAGATTCTAAAAAAGATGCAGCAGAAGAATACAAGTCTACAATTACTTGGACGCTTTCTTCTACACCGACATCAACAAACTAAAAACGTAGTATTACCTATCATTGCAGTATCAGGAAACGTGCTGATACTGCAATGATTCGTACATAAACAGTATTAAAAACAACCATATGCAAGTTGGGAGACATAGTGAAATGAAGAGACGAATAATTGTACTATTATTTTTGATAATGATGATTGGAGGAATGCCTTTACCTGCTTTGGCTCAAGACGGGACTATGAACTTTTCTGTTACGGCAGTTATTCCCGAAAATCAAATAGATAAAACAAAGACCTATTTTGATTTAAAGATGAATCCTGGACAAGTTCAGGTGTTAGAAGTTCTCATGAATAATCCTTTAGACAAAGAAGTCATTGTTGAAAATCATGCGAACACAGCGGTGACCAATGATAATGGGATTGTTGATTACAGTAATTCAGCGCCGAAGCTAGATAAGACGCTAAAAGCTCCTTTTTCGACTATTACAGAAGTGGAAAAAGAAACGAAGATTCCGCCTAAAAGTTCAAAAACACTAAAGGTTAAAGTAACAATGCCAGAACAAGCGCTAGATGGTGTAATCCTGGGTGGCTTGCATTTTACTGAAAAAGAAGATCTAGCAAAAGAATCGCAAGACAAATCAGGGGTCCAGATCAAAAATCGTTTTGCTTTTGCGATCGGTGTCTTAATCAGAGAGAATGATAAGGTCGTTAAACCAGAATTAAAGCTAGGGGAAATACAACCTTCACAAGTCAACTATCGAAATGTGTTGAAAGCTAATCTTCAAAATACTCAGCCTGTGATCATCCAAGATTTGGAAGTTGACGCGCGTATAACTAAAAAATCTAGCAAAACCCCATTGTTTGAGCAAAAAAGAACTGGCCTTAGGATGGCGCCTAACTCGAATTTTAATTTTGGGATTAGTTGGGAAAACCAAGAGTTTAAAGCAGGGCAATATACCTTGCATATGAATGTTTCTAGCGGAGAAGAGAAGTGGAAATGGTCGAAAGATTTTGAAATCAGCACTAAAAAAGCTCGTGAGTTAAATGAAAAAGCAGTTGAATTAAAAGTTGATAACACCAAGTGGTATATTGTTGGAGGAGTAGCGTTGGTGATCGTACTAATGATCCTAACTTTCTTATTTAGTCAATACATTAGTAAAAAGAAACGACTCAAAAAGAAAAGGTTGAAAGCTCAAGCAGCAAAAAGAAGAAAGCAAAAAATAAATGGCAAAAATAAGAATAGTGCCAATGGTGGCAAAGTAAATAAATAATGAGTTTATTGAGTGATGATAAACTTAAAATATGGGAGAGTTGTACTATGTATAATATAGGGTATTTCTCACGGAGAACTCCTCAAAATAACTATTATCAAACCTTGAAATCAAACCCACAATACTCAATTGAATTAATAAATGATTTTTCTGTAGAGCAAATAACAATGCTAGATGTGTTTGTTCTAGAAGAAAGCAAGGAACTCAATTTTACGAGTATCTGTGAGTGCTTGATAGAGATAAGAAAAAAATCTGATATTCATATTTTGATTCTTGTTGATCGAGAGCAAATAGTACTCACTTCACGCATGGTGTATTTAACGTTGGGGGCAGATGGTATCTATTCAGAAGAAGCTGATGAGTTCGATCTAATCATCAAAAATATTTTGAAAAGAATAAAGAAAGAAACGATCACAGGTACGTTAAAAAAAGCCTCTTTCAAAATGATTCCTGAAAAATCATGTATACGAGTGAACGGCAACCAAGAAATTGGGATGACAAGACAAGAATATTTGATTATGAAAATTTTGTATGATAATCAAGGTGAAACGGTCACTTATGAAGATATTTACAAAAATATTTGGTCCGAAAAAAAGGGGAGTGTTCAAAAGAATCGAGTATGTAACATAGTCTCCCATTTAAGGAAGAAACTTGCTGCGGTAAAAGATTCGCCAATGCAGCTTAAAACGATTCGCTCAATTGGGTATATTTTAGAATCATCTTTACCAGAAACAGAACTATAATTCGAAGCTGATTTCTATACAATAGTCTGTGTCCTATTATTTAGCTTGTTTCGTACGTAGAAGTTAATGAAATCGTAAGGTCGTGTCGTGTAGTAGTTACTTATGCGTCCACCATTTATTCAGACTTAGAGCCCACAACAAAACTAGTCTTTTAGTTTTGTTGTGGGCTCTTTCAATCAATTGACATGAAACACTAATAACCTAAAAAGTAAATGTAGTGTGCTCCACTACTTGATTGTTAGAATATTTTCTTGTTTGTAATTTTCAATTCCACAATGGTCTGTTACTGACTTTTGTTCAGGTTCAATATGGAAGGTATAGGAATGATATCGAAAGATTAGATTTAGGCTTAGTAAAGCGGATAACTCAGTTGCTAAAAAGATTTTTAAAGAATCAATAAAAAGGCTAAATAACGAAATTGTTAAAAATAGAAGAATAAATAAATAGAATAAATTCTGAATTCGATTAGTATTTGTTATGGTAATTTCTTTTGTTTCAGATGTTATATTGATTTTTTGTGACATGTAAAAAAGTCCTTCTCTAAACTCTAAAATATCTCCGGGTTCTACTTCTAAGTTAATAGGGATATTATTAAATAATTTTCCCTTGGCAACTCCATTTTTATAGATTCTAAAATGGCGAACACAGCCCCAGCTTGTTTGTCGTTTTAAAAGAATATTCATACTAATACTCACCTCCGTATAATCCTATTTTCACACAAATTAGATGAAAACAAATCAAACAAAAGACTGATTTGTTTTTAGAAAATTGTCCATCTAAAGTCGTAGTTACAGCAATAAGAGGGAGTTCATCAAATTTTTAAATATATTTGTTTTATCTAATTCTTGATAGTAATTAATCTAGTTCAGGTAAATAAGTATATTCCGCAATAGCAGCAGCATGTGTTCCAGCGACATAGCCTGTAACAAAAGCCGCAGTCACATTATAACCGCCAGTATAACCATTGATGTCCAATAGTTCACCAGCGAAAAATAAGCCATTAACTAGTTTACTCTCCATCGTTTTTGGTTGGATTTCTTTTAACGAGATGCCGCCGCCTGTAACAAAAGATTTTTCGATGGGAAGCGTTTTTTCAGCATGTATCTCAAAAAACTTAAAGGAGTGAGCCAGTTTTTCAATTTGTGATTCTGAGCATAACTTTGCTTGAACCTCAGATAATCCTGTTTGATCCAATATAAAATGAAGAAGTCGCTCAGGTACAAGATTTTTCAATGCATTTTTTAATGATTTGTCAGGTTGTTCTGTCAGCATTTTGTTTATTTTTTGCATCAATTCTGTAGTGGTTAATTCTGGAAAAATGTCTAATTGCAATAAAACTGGCTTGTCTTCGTCTTTAGCTAATTCTTGATTGACAAAGCTAGAGCATCTTAAGGCAGCTGGACCAGAAAGACCGAAATGGGTAAATAAGAGATCCATTTGGTGTGCTACAATGACTTTCCCTTTACTGTTTAAAACAGACAAAGAAACATCCTGCAAAGAAAGTCCTTGTAAAGTTTTTTCTTTAATAAAAAAGTCCTCTGAAATAATGGGTGATTCAGTTGCATATAAAGGACTAATTGAATGCCCTAATCTTTTTGCTATTTTATAGCCATCTCCAGTAGAGCCCGTAGAAGGATAGGTTCGACCTCCTGTGGTCAAGATAACGCAAGGGGCATAGACTTTTTCATGTTCCAAAGCAACGCCAATCACCTGTCCGTCTTTTCGTAACACTTTTTCAACTTTTGCCTCTGTGTAAATTGTCACACCTAGCAATTCTAGCTGGTTAAAGAGGGTTTCTACAATTGTTTTTGAGCGATCTGTAACGGGAAACATCCGCCCATGATCTTCTTCTTTCAAGGCTGTCCCATTTTCTTCAAAAAAGCTCATAATATCGTAATTATTAAACTGCGAAAAGGCACTATATAAAAATTTCCCGTTTCCAGGAATATGAGCAATAATTTCATCCGCTGGCCGGTTATTAGTCACATTACAGCGACCGCCACCAGTTAATAAGAGTTTTTTTCCCACACGTTTGTTTTTTTCTATTAGTAAAGTGTTGCTGCCGGCTTTGGCTGCTGCGATCGCGGCCATCATACCACTAGTACCAGCTCCGACGACAATAACGTCAAATGATTTCATAAATTCTCCTCCAGTTCAATGGTAGTTTAACACAATTTTCAAGTTTTTTTCTAAATTTTTTTCAATTTACAATAAAAAGTTGTGGAAATTTTCTGAATTTAGGTTAAAATAGGATTATAACGATGAGAGGGTGATTAGATGGAAGCAAAACAGTACGTGGAAGAGATTCAAAAGAAGATTCATGAGAATGATCGAGGGCAAGTAGAATACTTGCAAGCTGTCGACGAATTTTTACCAACGGTTGAAGTATTTTTGAAAGAAAATCCAGCATTCATTGAAGCCAATATTTTAGGGGTCTTGATTGAACCGGAAAGAATTTTGCAGTTTAGAGTTCCATGGCAAGATGATAAAGGTAACTGGCAAGTTAATCGTGGGTATCGCGTGCAATATAACTCTGCTATTGGTCCTTACAAAGGCGGCTTACGCTTTCATCCAAGTGTAAATTTAAGTGTGATGAAGTTTTTAGCATTTGAACAAATCTTTAAAAACAGCTTGACTGGGTTACCGATCGGCGGCGGTAAAGGCGGTAGTGATTTTGATCCAAAAGGAAAATCAGATGCGGAAGTCATGCGTTTTTGTCAAAGCTTTATGACAGAGTTACAAAAACATATTGGGCCAAGTACGGATGTACCAGCAGGAGATATTGGGGTTGGCGCTAGAGAGATCGGTTACTTATTTGGGATGTATAAACGCTTGAGAAATTATGATGCAGGTGTTTTAACAGGTAAACCATTAGGTTATTGGGGGAGTCAAGCACGGACAGAAGCAACAGGTTATGGCTGTGTTTATTTCGTTAAACACTTACTGAAAGACTCAAATGATTCGTTTCAAGGAAAAAAAGTGGTTGTTTCCGGTAGTGGAAATGTGTCGATTTATGCAATGGAAAAAGCAAAAGAATTGGGTGCAACTGTCCTTACATGCTCAGATTCAAATGGCTTTATCTATGATCCAAATGGAATCGATGTGGAATTAGTCAAAGAACTGAAAGAAAAAAATCGTGAGCGGATTTCTAAATATGTTGAAACCCACAAAGATGCAGTTTATTATGATGGTCAATCTGTTTGGAATTTTGATGTGGCTTATGATATTGCTTTACCATGTGCCACACAAAATGAAATTAATGTAGAACAAGCAAAACGCTTGGTTAAAAACGGCGGTAAAGTCGTAGCAGAAGGCGCAAATATGCCATGTACACTAGAAGCTGTAGATGTTTTAGCTGAAGCTGGCGTCTTATACTGTCCAGGTAAAGCTGCAAATGCTGGCGGCGTAGCTGTTTCTGCACTTGAAATGAGTCAAAATTCTGAACGTCTATCTTGGTCATTTGACAAAGTAGATGGGATGTTGGATGATATCATGAAAAATATCTATGAAACATGTCGTGATACGCTAATAAATATAAAGCGCCAAATAATTATGTCTTAGGGGCTAATATTGCTGGTTTTGAAAAAGTAGCGCAAGCAATGTTGAGTCAAGGGCTCGTTTAATTTTTAGGTTTTTGATTAAAAATACTACTAAGTTGTCGTAAGACAGTGCTTAGTAGTATTTTTTATTCTTTTTAGGTATTAAAACTGTTCAGTATTGGAGAAGCACTTCCTTTTTTACATTAGTATAATAGTTATTATAAATAAAGTATAAAGAGGTGTGAAAAATAAAAAAGAAAAAAAGAAACGTTGTTATTTTTTCGGGTCTTGTTTTAGTTATAGTTTTATTGGGTGCTTTCCTTCAAACGAAAAACAGTTCTCAGTTAAAAGCGGCAGAGCCAGAAGAAGCTGTACAAGAGAATATATTAAAGCCGGATCAATGGGGAGCCTATTATCATACAGGTGGAAGTGTAAACTATGCTGGGTTCAATTTCGATGAGGTATTGAGATCTATTAGATATTCTGGCTATGGACGTGCAACGAAGGATTTGGTGTATATCCAAAGAAGCGGCTCGTCAGATACTATTCTTGCAAACGAGCCGATGTATGCGACACAAAGTTTTACTCTAGATCCCAAAAGATATTATGAATTTCGAGCAGGACTTGGTTCCTCTTGGTCATCGTCTTCAGCAGGTGGTGGTATCACTAGCTATATATTCTTTAGAAAAAAAGATGGAACTCTTGCTAAAAGTACTGAATTCAGAATGAATAATCAAGGAGCAAATCCTAAAAACATTAGAGTCAATTTTTTAGCTAGCACGATCAATGAAATTAGTTTGCGAGTGGATCAGTATGCCAATGTTTCATCTCGGTTTTGGGGCGGGATTCAATTAAATAATCCAATGCTTGTAGATATCACAGATCAAGTCCTTAACATTAGTCCTGAAATTGATGCGTTATTTACAAATGAAACTCGAACACAGCTTAAATTAAGTGTTACTCAAAAAGAAATCGATCAACTAAAAGAAAGACTTACTAGCTATAAAGGGTTATTGGAAGCTACTCTCATGACAACCTTAGAGGGGAATCTAAAAAAAGCTCAAGATCTAATGAATGCTGTAGTACTTGATTTAGTAGTAGAAGATTTAGTGAATGACCCAGATGATGAGCATAACCGCTCGATTATCGGTGTTACTCATCCCAATGCGTTTTTACAGTTTTCAGGACATTCGGCAATTCCAGACGGTGAATTAAGCTCAGGTGTTGCATCAGATACACGTAACTATCAAATTCGCGCCGCAGCCGATGGTACGTTTACTTACACCTTGCCGGAAAATAAGACGTTCGCATTTGGTGAAGAAATCAAAATCATTAGTTCGTTACATGGCAAAGAAGATATAAAAATCAAAACAGTCTTAGATACCATTGCGCCAGAGCAGCCAACTTTAAATCGGTTGAAGGATATAGCAGATTCAATGAGTGGTACTGCGGAGGCTAAAACAAGTGTTCACATTTATGATGCTGCCAATGATCAATTGTTTTTAGAAGGGAAGTCAGATGATGACGGTAAGTTTACGTTCTTGCTTCCAACTGAAAAACGACCGCTGCGACCGTATAAAAAATACTATGCTACAGCGACTGATGTTTCTGGAAATGTCAGTCAAAAATCAGACCTACAAGAGGTAAGTGATACACAAGCACCAAAAGCGGAACCAGTTACTCAATACTTAACTTTAGGTGAGCGACTACCTGATCTTGCTACATTGTATAAGAATTTATCCGACAATGCTGGAGCTGCTGGGATCAACATTTCATTAACAAAGGAACCTTATCTTTCAAAAGTAGGCTTTACCACAGTAGAGATCACTTTTGCAGATAAAGCAGAAAACCAGACGGTCATTACCGTTCCTATTTTTATTAAAGATGAGACGATCATTGAAGATGGAAAACATATGCTATTTGCTAAGGACTTTTCTGCTTTAACGATTGATTTACCTACAGATCCTGAAAAACGTAAAGACTTCTTATTAAAAAATAGTCAAGCTGGTGTGTGGGATCTAGTAACAGGGGAAAGTAAAGAAACAGAGCTGATTTTTGATGACAGTAATCTAAAACGACAGCCTGGAACCTATGAAGTGGGCGTTCGTTTTGGAAATCTATACAAACCATTTAAGATCACACTGCTTCCTGGTAGCTTGTCTTTTGAAAAAGTAGCGGAAGAAATTTCTTATGGGACACCAATGATTCGTTCTAAAGAGCAAACGATAGCGCCAGAAACAAAGATTGAGTTTCTAATCAATGATTCTCGATTTATCACGCAGCAATGGCGCTTGATGGCGCAATTGAAAAAGCCTTTACAGCTTAAAAATGGCGAGAAAACTGCCAGCAATCTATTCTTCTCTAAACAGAATGAGCTGGGCGAGTGGATCAAAGAACCGTTAACTGATCAAATGACAACAGAATTATATAGTCATAAAGATGCCAAAAACGGGACATTTTCTGTCAACTTTGATAATGCGGACGATCAAGCTATCCTTTTAGATGTATTACCAGGAAGTATACGATCGGATGAAAACTATGAAACAGAAATTGTTTTAACACTGGAAGATGGCCCTTAATAAACTAAATGGACATAGACATGACCCTTACAAAAAGAGGGTCATGTCTTATTTTTCTTAAAAGAAGTCTACTATATAATGATTTGGTATAGCTCACATGTAAAGATCTTTTTATTCTTCTAAGGAAATAACTAGATAATTGGTACAGACAGCCATAATTTACTTGAAAAATACTTGAAAAAAACGTAAAGTAGATACTGTAGTAAGTTTTATTTCAAGGAGGAGAAGGAATGTCACATATTAAATTTGATTATTCTAATTTAACACCGTTTATTGCTGATCATGAATTGGACTACATGCAAGCACAAGTAACAGCAGTAGACAAAGCACTAAGAGAAGGAACTGGAGCTGGAAGTGATTTTACTGGTTGGATCGATCTACCAGAAAATTATGATAAAGATGAATTCGCCCGCATCAAAAAATCGGCTGAAAAAATTCAATCTGATTCTGAAGTTTTAGTTGTTATTGGTATTGGTGGTTCTTATTTAGGTGCAAGAGCAGCGATTGAATTTTTACATCATTCATTTAATAATTTATTACCAACAGATGAAAGAAAAGCACCACAGGTTTTCTTTGCTGGAAACAGTATCAGTTCAACTTATTTAGCTGATTTGATCAATGTTATTGGTGATCGTGACTTCTCAGTAAATGTGATTTCTAAATCTGGTACAACAACAGAGCCTGCAATCGCATTTAGAGTATTTAAAGAATTATTGATCAAAAAATATGGTAAAGAAGAAGCAAACAAACGTATTTATGCAACAACTGACCGCGCAAAAGGTGCTGTTAAGGTTGAGGCTGATGCTGAGGGTTGGGAAACGTTTGTAATTCCTGATGATGTTGGTGGACGTTTCACTGTGTTGACTCCAGTTGGTTTATTACCGATCGCAGTTAGCGGTGGCGACATCGATGCCATGATGACAGGTGCTAATGATGCTCGTAAGGAGTATGCAGCAACGACTGATTTAAGTAAAAATGAAGCATATCAATATGCAGCATTAAGAAATATTTTATACCGTAAAGGTAAAACAACAGAAATGTTGATCAACTATGAGCCAGGAATGCATTACTTCTCTGAATGGTGGAAACAATTATTCGGTGAGTCAGAAGGAAAAGATCAAAAAGGTATTTTCCCAGCAGCGGCTGATTTTTCTACGGACTTACATTCAATGGGGCAATATGTTCAAGACGGTATGCGTAACTTATTTGAAACAGTTGTTAAAGTGGATACGCCTCGTCATGTTGTGTCTATCCCTGAATTAGAAGAAGATTTAGACGGTTTAGGCTATTTACAAGGAAAAGAAATTGACTTTGTTAATACAAAAGCGTTTGAAGGTACGTTATTAGCCCATACAGATGGCGGCGTACCAAATATGATCGTTAAAATTCCTGCAATGGATGCTTATTCATTAGGTTATGTGATGTACTTCTTTGAAATAGCTGTTGGAATTTCCGGTTACTTGAATGGCGTAAATCCATTTGACCAAGAAGGTGTTGAAGCGTATAAGAAAAATATGTTCGCTCTACTTGGCAAACCAGGTTTTGAAGACTTAGCAAAAGAATTGAATGCACGTCTATAATATCCTTTTATTTCACAGCTTTGACGGTTGGACAGAAGCACTGAACTAGGTAATGTGCAGCCTGATTGCTTGAGGAATAAATGATATTAAAGGTGAAATTGGGTACTCTATACTATAAAAATGGTGCAAACTCACTAGTGAGTTTGCACCATTTTGCTTATTTGAAGTCATCATCTTTTGGATAAGGAAGAACATGCAATGAGTAATCGTCCTCAACAGATTCCTCGGAATTTGCGTTTTGGTAATAATGCCCTTCCGTGTCAAATTCCTGTCTAAAATCGTTATGATAATTCGGGTCATTCTGATTTAAGTCATTCGATTGGTTTGTCATCATATCATTGTTCTGAGCTAACCGTTCTTTAGCAGCTTTTTCCCCTTGAAGAATATTTTTATGGCGTGACTTTTTATTTCCTCCTGTAAAGGTCAAATAAATAATCAACGCAATCATAATAATTGTTACTATAATCAAACCAATAAACATGCCAAATGAGATAAACATGATGGTGTTCCTCCTTTTTAATCCTATTCTTCTTCAGTTTATCAAATGTTGCGTATACAGTCATCTATTTTTCTTGTATATTAGTAATTAAGTTTGAAATTAATCAAAATCAAACGGTTTTTTAGGGAAAAATGGAGGGAAATGTATGAATACATTGGACGCAATGAACTATTTGAAAGAAAAACAGTGGATTGACTTAAGTCATGCGATTCATGAGCAGATTCCACGCTTTAGTGCATTTAATGGATCACAGGAAAAAACATTATTTAACATCAAAGAAGACGGCTTTTTTGCAAAAGAGTACACATTTCCAACGCAATATAGTACGCACATCGATGCGCCAATTCATTTTGCGCAAGGAAAACGTTATCTACATGATTTAGCATTAAAAGAGCTGGTTTTACCACTATATGTTATCCATAAGGAAAAAGAAGTTAAAGAAAATCATGACTATTGCGTGTCACTCCAAGATATTTTAGATTTTGAGGCAACGTTTGGCATACTTCCTGAAGATGCCTTTGTGGCTTTTGCAAGCGGTTGGTCGAATCGCTGGGAGTCTACGAAAGAATATTATAATGTTGATTCAGAGGGGAATGCTCATACACCAGGGTGGAGCTTGGAAGCTTTGAAGTATCTTAGTGAAGTACGCAATGTTACAGCAATTGGTCACGAGACGCTAGACACGGACTGTGCGGTGGATTTTAGAAAAAATAATGGCTTACTGGCTGAATATTATTGGTTAAAGCAAAATAAATATCAAGTTGAAGTGATGTGTAATTTAGAACAGGTTCCATCGATTGGTAGTGTTATTCTAACCAGTTTTCCAAATGTCATGAATGCACCAGGATTTCCTGTTCGTTCATTTGCAATATTACCGGATTAAATAAGAGTATGCGAAAAAGCATATAGAAATTGATTGCTAATCAGTCTTATCATTGCTAAAATTATTGTTGTGTAATAATTATTACAAAATGATTTTGATTCTAAGTTGTATGATAACGGGACTAGTGATCGTTTTTTACTCTGGTAAAAGCGAATGTATATGCCAATGTTATTTTTGACTATATAGATAACTGATTTGTCCTTTTCGTACAACTTTACGAGGAGGGCATTTTTTTTGAAAGTCAGTATTTTTTCTACATGTGTTGTTGATTTATTATTTCCAAATGTGGGACAGGCGATGGTTGAAGTTTTGGAGCGTCTAGGCTGTGAAACGTCGTTACCGGATAAGCAAACCTGTTGTGGTCAACCGACTTATAATAGCGGTTATGTTGAAGAAAGTTATGCTACATTAAAAAATCAAATCGATTGCTTTGAGGATGCAGAATACGTTGTTGGACCAGCGGGTTCTTGTGTCGGGATGTTAAGAGAGTATCGGCATTTCTTAAAAGATGATCCTATCTATGGACCGAAGGCCGAAGCGTTAGCGGCAAAATCGTTTGAATTTAGTCAGTTTCTGTATCGTGTGCTAGGGGTAACAGATGTTGGTGCTACGTTAAGTGCTAAAGCAACCTATCATCGTTCATGTCACATGACGAGGATTTTGAAAGAACGAGAAGCGCCGTTTATTCTATTAGATCATGTTGAAGGACTAGAGATGGTGCCATTAAATCATATCGAAAACTGTTGCGGATTTGGCGGAACATTTTCAGTAAAAATGCCGGAAATATCTGAACAAATGGTTACAGAAAAAATGAATGATGTGATTGATACTGGGGCAGAGATTTTGATCAGCGCAGATATGGGCTGTTTGATGAATATTGGCGGTAAATTCAATCGAGATGGTAAACCAATCAAAATTATGCACATTGCAGAAGTGCTAAATCAACAAGTGAATAATGAACGCATCGACCAACCAAAATGGATGACAGTTATTTAGGGGGAAAAATTGTGGGATTAACAACTAGCTCAAAAACATTCAAGGAACGATTAGAAGATAGTAAGAAAGATGTTTTCATGCAAAAAGCTGTGGCTAAAGCGCAAGATGATCAATGGGTAAAACGTGAAGGTGCTAGAGAAGAGCTTGGTCATTGGGAACAGTGGCGTGAATTAGGTGAACAAATTAGACAGCATACTATCTCTTACTTACCAGACTATCTAGAACAGTTTAGTGATAAGGTTGCTGAACAAGGAGGAAAAGTCTTTTTTGCTCAAACCGCAGAAGAAGCAACTGAATATGTAAAACAAGTCGTTTTAGCAAAAAATGCCAAGAAAGTCGTTAAATCAAAATCAATGGTGACCACAGAAGTCGATATTGACCCAATGTTATTGGCATTAAACGGCGTGAGTGTTATGGAAACAGATTTAGCTGAATTTATTTTACAGATGGATGATTGGGATGAGCCTTCTCATATCGTTTTCCCTAGTATTCATAAAAATCGAGAACAAATTCGTCAAGTATTTGAGGAAAAACTTGGTTATAAGGGAGATAACGATCCTGTTAATTTAGCAAGATGTGCCAGAGAGGTTATGCGAAAATTTTTCTTAGAAGCAGAAGTTGGCATTACAGGTTGTAACTTTGCGATTGCTGACAGTGGTATGATCAATTTAAATACGAACGAAGGCAACGCAGATTTAACAATCAGTATTCCAAAAACACAAATTGTTTTAATGGGAATGGAGCGCATTGTCCCCAGCATGAAGGAAGCAGAAGTATTAGACAATCTATTGGCACGAAGCGCAGTAGGGCAGAGTCTAACGACTTATGTGACGTTTGCTGGAATCAAACATGAAGACGAGTCTGACGGACCAGAAGAGTTTCATGTTGTAATCTTAGATAATGGACGTTCTAATGCATTAGGAACGGCTTTTGAACCTGTATTGCAGTGTATTCGTTGTGGTTCTTGCCTAAATGTATGTCCAGTTTATCGTCATATCGGTGGTCACGGTTATGGTTCTATATATCCTGGACCAATTGGTGCTGTTTTATCTCCTGTTTTAGGTGGATATAAACAATTTGGAGAGCTACCATATGCTTCTAGTCTTTGCGGAGCGTGCACGGATACTTGTCCAGTGAAAATACCGTTACATGAGCTGTTGATCGAACATCGAAGAGTGATGACAGACGAATTGAAGATGCAGCATGGGTTTGATGATTTCCAAATGAGAGTTGTAGGCAAAGCAACTGCTACTCCTAGTTTATTTAAAATGGCTATGAAAGTTGATCATGCAGGCTTAGCACCGTTAAGTAAGAAAAAAGAGATTACAGTAGATAATATGTTTCAATATGGTGGCTATGTAGCAAAAGGGCCTGGTCTTGTTAAAGGTTGGACTGATGTGAGAGATCTGCCGCGTCCGCCAAAAAATTCTGAGAATTTTAGAAGTTGGTATAAAAAGCATAAAGCGGGTGAAGAAAATGACTGATGGCAATATTCAAAATAGAGCGGCTTTTTTAAATAATTTAACAACAAAATTAGGTACAGAACGACAAAGTGTCACAGATTATCCCTTTCATCCAATCAATGATTTGCCTGAAACAACACTCGCAGATAAATCATCGGAAGAATTGTTAGAAATCGCTAAAAAGCGCGTAGAAAAAATCAATACTAAACTGATAGAGACAACTAAAGCTCAACTAGAAGATACAATCAATCAGCTAATCATAGATTTTGGTCAAGGGGAAATTTTGTTGCCTATCGATGAGCGCTTTTCAACATACGGATTAGAAAAATTTACTCAAAAACAAGGTAGAGAAGAGAATGATAAACAATTAATGTTTTGGCAAGAAGGCTCAGAACACAGAGAAGTGAATATAGCAAATGCACAACGGGCTAATATTGCCATAGCATTCGCTGAATTTTTATTGGCAGAATCGGGATCAGTGGTGGTTGAAACAAACGCTGGTCAAGGCCGCTCGTTACATTTCTTGCCACAACACTATATTTCCATTATCCCAATGAGCAAAATCGTCCCACGCTCTACACAAGCAGCAGCCTATTACGCAGAGAAACAAGCGAATGGTGAAAAAGTTGGCTCAGCGATCCATTTCATTTCTGGACCGTCTAATTCAGGAGACATTGAAATGCAATTGGTAGTGGGACTCCATGGGCCGTTAGCTGTATATTATGTTGTCGTAAAAGATATGTAGGTTAGTTTGAAACTGAGAGCAGCTTTTTAGCTATTCCTCTCAGTTTCAATTTTTAGTTATATGTAACAAAAAATTGAATTAATTATTAAGAGAAGATTTAAAAGTTTCCTCAAAAAGAAAAGAATCCTGTAGGAATTTGTTTGTTTGTGGTAAACTAGAGAAAGCAAGTTTTTGGAGGAATGAAATTTGAAATCTAAAGAGTTAGTACATACAATCTTATTTTTTGTTGGTTTAGCGGCGCTATTGTTTTTATTAAGACAATTCGTGTTTACGCCAGTCGTAGTTAAAGGTCATTCTATGGACCCTACACTAGCGGATGGTGAACGAGTGATTGCATTAAAAAATACGGAAATCAAACGTTTTGATATCGTCACATTTCCAGCACCAGATGAACCGAAAAAAAATTATATTAAACGTGTGATTGGTTTACCAGGCGATACGATTGAGTACAAAGACGATATTTTATATATCAATGATAAAGAAGTAAAAGAGCCTTACCTTGATGAATTTAAAGCGGAAGTCACTGACGGGCTGCCGTTGACCATTGATTTTACCTTAAGCGAAGTCACTGGTGAAAAGAAAGTTCCAGAAGGCGAATATTTTGTGATGGGCGATAACCGTCGAAATTCAAAAGACGGCCGAATGATTGGATTTATCAGCAAAGACAAAATAATGGGTGATGTGAAATTTGTTTTATGGCCATTGGATCGTTTTGGTACGATTTAAAAAGCGTTAAAGTACCCGAATAAACAGAAAAGTTCTCTTTTAACTAAGAGGCTTTTTTTGTTAGGAACTAAAAGCCGTTTTTAAGACCGATTTATGATAAACTAAAGTCAGGAAACATTTATAAAGGATGTGACAGAATGAGTCTACAATTTATCCGCGGAACCGCTGAAATGGATCTGGAAGAAGCGCTTTTACAGGCATCTGTTAAGTGGCTATCTGAAGATGAGACACATGAAGTTTTTTATATAGTACCCAATCATATGAAATTTGAGCAAGAAATCAATGCACTCAAGCGAATCAAAACGATTCAAGCAAATCAGAGTGACTCGATTGCCACAATGCGTTTTCAAGTGTTTAGCTTCTATCGCTTGGCCTGGTATTATTTACAACATACACAGTACTATAGTTCTGAAGTTCTTTCTGAAGCTGGAGCTGCGATGGTTTTTAGAAAAATATTATCTGAAAATGAAGAGACACTGAATGTCTTTCGAGGAGAAGTCAATAAATCAGGATTTATCCAACAATTATTTGATTTATATCAGGAAATAAAAGAAGGTAATATTGATTTAGACGATTTATTTGGTCACTTAACCGGAGCTGATTCAGATAGTAAAGAACAGGACTTACAACGAAAAGTTCAAGATATTAAATTAGTTTTTTCAAAATTTGAAGAAACAATGAGTCAATATGGCGTCAAATCAGCTGAGATTATCCAGTATTTAACGGATTATTTAGAAACAAAAGATCTTGGCAACGTGTTATTTGTGATCAACGGCTATCATCAATTTTCCGCTAGGGAACTAAAACTGATCGACACATTGATGCGTCGTGGTGGAGAAGTCAAGATTTCGTTAGTGCTGGACAAGATGTATCCTAATGAATTGCCGTCAATGATGAATCTATTTTATGAGACAGGAACGACTTATCATAAGCTTTATCAGCTGGCTAGACAGTCAAAGGTAGCTATTTTACCTGATCATGTAGAAAAAAATAATGTTTTGGTTTTAGATGACACTCTTCAAAACCTTGAAAAATATTGGGTGCAAGCACAGGAAAATCATCCACAAAAGAAAAAAGCACAAGTTACTGGTAATCACCTACAATTTTGGTGTGCAGAAAATCCTAAAGAAGAGATCAATCAAATTGCAAAAGAAATCCGTAGGCTGGTTGTTGAAGAAAATTATCGCTATAAAGATATTCAACTGCTCACACGAGAATTGGACAGCTATGAAACGATGATCGAGCCGTTATTTTCTATGCATGAGATTCCAGTCTATCTAGATCGTGATATGGCGATGGAGCAACATCCATTAGTGGAATTTATTCAGTCATTGTTTGCAATCAACAGGTATCACTATCGGTATCGGGATGTATTACGTTTTTTACGCACAGAATTATTTTTCCAAATCGAAGATCAGCTTTCAATTGAACAATGGTTGAATGAACGAAATGAATGGCGTCGTAAGGTGGACGTGACTGAAAATGTGGTGCTTGCTTATGGATATGAAGGCTATCATTGGGAAAAGCCCAAAGAGTGGCATTTTATCCGCTACGATTTTGAAGCAGATCAACAAGATGATACTGAGCTGATCGAAAAAGACTCAAATGCGGTTAGAGATCAAATTCAAAAAACAGTGCCAAAATTCTTTAACACACTTCTAAAAGCGAAGTCTGGTATCGAAGCAGCAGATTATTTCTACCGTTTTTTGGTCGATAATGGCGTAGAAAAGCAGTTGATGATGTGGCGTAATCAAGCATCCAAACTGGACAATTAGAAGCTGCTAGAAATCACGAGCAAACCTGGGAAGCTCTAATGACCTTGCTGGATGAGTATGTGACGATTTATGGAAATGATTCGTTTGATTTGACTTTATTTGAAGAAATATTTTCCAGTGGATTGGAAGGACTACGTTATAACAAAGTACCGACCGCAATCGACCAAGTACAAGTTCGAGCAATCGATCTAGCTCGACCAGGACAAGCTAAAATTGTTTTTGCTATTGGTTTGACAGATCAAGTTTTACCACAAAAATTCGAGAATAAGACGTTACTTTCAGATGAAGAGCGCCAATTTGTCAATGATCATTTAGAGGATGGACAATTCTTGTTGAATGACACTAGAAAAAGCATTGCTAAAGAACCATTTAACGCTTATATTATGTTTGCATCTGCAACTGAGCGTTTATATTTCTCTTATCCAAGTGTGAAAGATACAGCAAAAGATGTAAAACCTTCCACATATATAACGAATATCCAAACGGATTTAGGCTTGCCAATACAACAAAGAACTACCCTTACCATCTTAGATGATGAGCAGATCAGTATCCAGCATGTGGGAACTTATCGGACATTGATCAGCGATTTGACCAATCTAAAACGTCAGAAAAAAGAAACCCAAGTCGGGTTATCTGCATTTTGGTTAGAATTGGAACGAGCGTTGATGAAGCACGCTCAAGCACCACTAGCCAAGCATGTTTTTGAAAGTCTAGGTCATCAAAATTTACCGGAAAATTTACAAGAGCACTTAGCAGATGAACTATACAGCAAACAAATTTATACATCTGTTTCAAGGATGGAAAGTTTTTATCGTTGTCAGTATCAATACTTCTCTCGTTTCGGTTTAGGGTTAAAAGAACGCGATGTTTTTGGCTTGTCACCAGCTGCAACAGGTGATTTTTTCCATGAAGCTTTGGATCAGTTCTTTAAACTATTGATCACGCAAAATAAACAATTATCGGAACTAACAGATCGGGATGTTAGTGAATTTACTGAACAAATATTGAATGCTGTTTTCAGTGAAATCAAGTTTTCAATTCTTGATTCATCCAGCCGTATGAATTATATTCGTTATCAGTTGGGACAAACAATCAAAAAAGTGAGCTGGGCATTAAAGCGTCAAAGTGAACGCAGTGGAATGACAACTGTTCAAACGGAAGTTTTATTTGGGCAGATCGCCAGTCAAAAAGGGATCAAAGGGTTGGAATTGCCACTGCAAAATGGTGGAAATATCAGCGTTAGAGGAAAAATCGATCGTTTGGATCAATTAGTAACACCAGATTCCTTATATTTAGGTGTTGTCGATTATAAATCTAGTCATAAAAAATTTAATATCACTGAAGCCTATTATGGATTAGCAATGCAAATGTTGACTTATTTAGATGTTGCACTGATGGATGCTGTAAATCTAGTCGGACGTACAGCAAAACCCGCAGGTTCATTTTATTTACATGTTCATAATCCAATTCTACCTTATGAAACCGAAGATAAAAAAGAGCAGCAGCTTTTGAAGAAATTTCAATTTGATGGATTATTATTGAATGATCCGCTCTTGCTTGAAAACTTAGATAAAAGTTTGCAAGCAAAACAAAGCTCATTGATTTACCCGATCGAAGAGTCGGCTAAAGAAATTATTAAGCCAGGGCGTCGTCAAGAAGATAAATTTGTAACAGAGCCGGAATTAGATGCTTTATTGACCCATAATCGCAGTAAATTTATTGAAGCGGGAAACAAAGTCACAAGTGGTGAAATCGAGTTAAATCCTGCCTATCAAGGAAAAGAACGGATTGCTTGTCGTTTTTGTCCATTTAGAAGCGTCTGCAATTTCGATGTGATGTTAAAAGAAAATAATTACAACCGAATTGAGACACTTTCTAAAAAAGAAGTAATGGATCGATTGATCGAAAACGAGCAAAAAGGAGGAGCTAATGATGAGTAAGACGATTCCTTTACGTCCCGAAAATGAACAATTTACTGATAATCAGTGGCAAGCCGTTTTCGATGGGGATGAAAATATTTTGGTTTCTGCTTCAGCAGGTTCTGGAAAGACTACGGTTCTAGTTCGCCGAGTAATTGAAAAGCTTAAAAGCGGCGTGGAGATCGATCGTTTACTGATTGTGACGTATACAGAAGCTGCTGCTAAAGAGATGAAAGAAAGAATTCAGATCGCTTTACAAAAGGCTATTTCAAATGAAAGTGAACAAGAGCGTAAACAGCATTTTATCAGACAATTATCGCTACTTCCTACAGCAAATATCAGTACTTTGCACGCTTTTTGTTTAACTGTGATTCGCCGTTTTTATTATTTGATCGAAATGGATCCGGTTTTTCGTTTATTAACAGATGAAACTGAAATGCTACTTTTGAAAGAGGATGTTTGGGATGCGCTTAGAGAGCAGTTTTATGCGGAAGATCAAGAATCTTTTTATCAATTGACAGGTAATTTTTCAAATGATCGTAGTGATGATGGACTGACTCGATTGATTTTTTCTCTTTATGAATTTGCTCGAGCTAACCCTGATCCAGATGAATGGCTGTTGCATTTAGCGGACAGCTATCGTGTAACAGGGCAACTGGGTGATTCGAATTTATTTCAAGAATACTTGAAGCCCCAACTAATGGAAAGCTTGTTACGTTGTGTGGAGAGATATGAAGAAATGATCCGACTGACCGAAGGGGAAGAAAAACTAGAAAAAATTACAGTTCTTGCCAGAAATGAAAAAGAATTTGTTGAAACTTTCAGTAGTCAACTGGCAGATAATGATTTGGAATCTGGATTCGAAATATCAAAAACGGCTACATTTGAACGCTATCCCACAGTCCGTGCAGAAGATTTAAAAGAAACAGCTGCCCAAGCGAAATATTTGCGCGAACAAAATAAGAAAGCAATAAATGATATTTTAACAAATCTATTTACTTTATCGCCACAGCAAATGAAAGACATTTTAGCGCAATCCTTACCAGTCGTTGAAGAAATGGCTAGAGTTGGAAAAGCCTTCATCGAACGTTATAGCGAACAAAAGCTTAGAAAAGGCTTAGTTGATTTCAACGATTTAGAACATTTTACGTTAGCCATATTAGCGCATAAAGAAGCAGGAGAATGGGTTGCTACGGAAGCATCAAAATATTATCGAAACAAATTCGATGAAGTATTAGTAGACGAATATCAAGATATCAATCGCTTGCAGGAGACGATCCTGTATTGGCTTAGAAGGCCATCAGCCGAGGAAGGCAATTTATTTATGGTTGGGGATGTCAAACAATCTATTTATTCTTTCCGTTTAGCTGATCCAACGTTATTTATTGAAAAATACAATCAATATGGTCAAAACAAAGAAGGAAAGCGAATCGTTTTAGCTGAGAACTTCCGCTCTAGAAAGAATGTATTAGATTTTACCAATTTGATTTTTGAGCAGTTGATGGATGAACGAGTAGGGCAAATCGATTATGATGACGCTGCTAAGCTGGTTCATGGATTCGATCAGTTTCCAGACGCTGAAAACTATGATACCGAGCTGTTGATCTATGAAAAAAAATCAGAACAACTGGAAGAAAAGCTTCAAGTTGATGAATCTCAATTAATCTTAGAAGATAAAACCGAAGGCGAATTGCATATGACTGCGTTGAAAATCAGAGAATTGATCGACCAACAGTTTTTGATTTACGATAAGACTACGAAAGAAAATCGACCGCTCACCTATAGGGATATCGTTTTATTGACTCCTACTAAAAAAAATAATTTGACGATTTTGGAAATATTCAAATTAGCTGGGATCCCGATTCAAGTCAACGATGCACAAAATTATTTTCAAGCTACAGAGGTTCAGACGATGGTGGCTCTTTTACAAATCATCGATAATCCGTATCAGGATATACCACTCGCAGCTGTATTACGCTCCCCAATCGTGGGACTGAAAGAAAATGAATTAGTGATGATTCGTTTAGCTGACAAAAAAAGTTCTTATTATGAAGCTTTTTTACGGTTCAACCAAAATGATGCTACGACAAAAGAGCAGCAAACAGTGCAAGGAAAAACTGCACAGTTCGCGAATTGGCTGAACCAATGGCGTGAAATTGCTAGACGAAATCAGTTAGCCACATTAATTTGGCAAATTTATCAAGATACTGCGTATTTAGATTATGTAGGGGGAATGCCAGCGGGTAAGCAAAGACAGGCGAACTTATTTGCGCTTGTAGACCGAGCCGCCGCTTACGAACAGACAAGCTTTCGCGGATTATTTCAATTTGTGCGTTTTATTGAAAAAATGCAAGAAAAAGATAAAGATTTAGCAGAACCGGTTATTTTAAGCGAGGAAAATGCGGTTCGAGTAATGACGATCCATGCGAGTAAAGGCCTAGAATTTCCAGTGGTTTTTGTTTTGGATATGACAAAAGAATTCAATCTTGGTGATTTGAATGATCGCTATATTTTTGATGACCGCCTAGGTGTTGGAATTCGTTATCTCGATCAAGTCGATCGAATGCTATATGAGACATTGCCATTTTTAGCGATCAAACAGGCAAAATTAAAGAAATTGCTTTCCGAAGAAATGCGAAAGTTATATGTTGCCTTAACTCGAGCGGAACAAAAACTTTATCTAGTTGGCTCTTATAATAACCAAGAATCAACTTGGAAAGAGTGGTTAAAAGTCAGCGATGTTCAGAGCAAAGTATTGCCTAGTGAGAACCGCCTGCAAGGGAAAAGTAGCTTGATGAACTGGGTAGGAATGAGCTTGATTCGTCATCATAAAATGTCTGAATTTCAAACTGAGCACGTTACCGAGAAAGTTGCAGGAATCACAGAACATCCGGCAGGTTTTTGCGTCAGTTTTACGACTGAAAAAGAGATTCAAGAACAATTTGCTACCCTTCAATTTATTGAGACAAGCTCCGAAAATGAGCCGGATTCTGGACGTAATGACCCAAGAGTAGTCAAGCAAGGACTTGACCGCTTAAACTATGTGTATCCATATCAACTGTCAACAATCACAACAAACTATCAATCAGTTTCTGAAATCAAACGAATTTTTGAAGATCCAGACAATAAAGAGATCGCTAAAATTGAGCTTGATGATAAAAATACAATTCAGCCGACACCGATGATCATTCACCGGATGAGTGAAGGGGAGTTGGGTAAACCAAGATTTATTGAAACAATTCGCAAACCCTCGGCTTTAGAAGTAGGAACGGCAACACATTACTTGTTACAACTTTTGGATCTGACTAAAGAACCGACGAAAAAGGATATTCTTGCATTGATCGATGATCTGATTCAAACAAACATCATCAAGGAAAATGTAGCGAAGCAGATTAATATTGAACAAGTTCTCGCCTTTTACCAAACTAATCTAGGTCAGCAACTCCTGACTAGCCCTGCTCAAGTTGTCCGAGAACAACCATTTTCTATGTTATTAAAGGCAGAAGAGTTGATAAAGGATTATCCGAAAAAGACGGATGATGATCTACTGATTCACGGAATGATCGATGGTTATATCGAACAAGAAGAGACCTGTCTTCTCTATGATTACAAGACAGATTTTGTTCAAGATATTGGAGATGATCAAGAAATCAAAAAAATCATCCAGCGCTACAAAGGGCAACTGAATTTGTATCGAAAAGCATTGGTTCAAGCTACTGGCAAACAAGTAACTCAAGTCCTGTTGGTGTTGTTATCTGCAGGTATCATCATTGATATGGATGACGGGCAAATTATAGAAAAAATGAAAAAATGAAAGCAGATATACTTACAAATTGTAAGTTGTGTGCTATACTCAGTTCACGAGGTGAGGAAAATGGAGCAAGTAAAAACAACCGAATTTTCACTATGTCCTAAATTTGAAAAAGCTTTTGTGATTTTAGGAAAAAAATGGAATGGTTTGATTATTGATGTCTTGTTGGAAAATGGTCCTCAACGATTTGGTGAGTTAAGACAAAAAATCCCTGAACTAAGCGATCGAGTGTTAGTTGAACGTTTGAAAGAACTTGAACTTGAAGGGATTATTTCAAAAGCAGTTCGCTGTGATGAGAGTAGTCGTTTAGAATATTTCCTCACCAATAAAGGGAAGGATCTGCAACAAGCAATGGAACAAATCCAAGAATGGGCAGAAAAATGGGTCACCGTAGAAGAATGCGGTTGACCTAGGACTTAATTTCTTGTAAACTGTAATCAATTGAATAACAAAAAATGTTGATGGAAAAGAGTAATTTGGCTGATACGAAAAGGGAAAACCTGTCTTAGACTGTAAACAGGTTGCGTAATCGAAAAATGAAGTTCACTTCCGGAGTTTGTTTGTTCTAAAAAGAGCAGACCGGTGAAAGCCGTTATAAGAATTGAGTGCATGATTTTTGATCATGAAGTAGGATGGTAACACGATAGCTCGTTCCTTATTAGGAATGGGCTATCGTTTTTTATTTTGACTCGATTTACCAGTTAGTCAAAAGATACAATCAAGCAAAAGAAAGGAATAGAAAAAATGTCATTAAAAGCTCAATTAGAAGCGTTAAGAGATGAAACATTGAATAATATTCAAAAGGTTGCTGATCTTAAAGCGCTAAATCAAATCAGGGTAGAAACATTAGGGAAAAAAGGTCCTATCACAGAAGTGTTGAGAGGCATGAAAGATTTATCTGCAGAAGAGCGTCCAGTAGTTGGCAGTTTTGCAAACGAAATTCGTGACTTATTGACAGAAGCAATTGAAACACGTAAAGAAGTGCTGGAATCTGCGGCTTTAAATACTGCTTTAGAACAAGAAACAATCGATGTGACATTACCAGGTAAACAAATGATTCATGGAACTCGCCATGTATTATCTCAAGTCATGGAAGAAATCGAAGATATTTTTGTTGGGATGGGCTATCAAGTTGTTGAAGGGTATGAAGTTGAATCGGATCAGTATAACTTTGAACGAATGAACTTACCTAAAGATCACCCAGCTCGCGACATGCAGGATACTTTTTATATTTCAGATGAAATTTTGATTCGCACACATACATCACCTGTTCAAGCTAGAACAATGGAAAAACATGATTTTTCAAAAGGGGCATTACGCATGATCTCTCCTGGGAAAGTTTTCCGCAGAGATACCGATGATGCGACACATAGCCATCAGTTCCATCAAATCGAAGGCTTAGTCATTGATAAAAACATTACAATGGGGGATCTTAAAGGAACATTAGAAGTTGTCATGAAAAAAATGTTCGGTGAAGACCGTAAAATTCGTTTGCGTCCAAGTTATTTTCCGTTCACTGAACCTTCAGTTGAAGTTGACGTTAGTTGCTTCAAGTGTGGTGGTGCTGGCTGTAATGTCTGCAAACAAACGGGGTGGATCGAAATTTTAGGCGCAGGTATGGTTCATCCTGATGTTTTATCTATGTCAGGAATCGATCCGAATGAATACACCGGGTTTGCTTTTGGTTTAGGACCAGATCGTGTAGCGATGCTGCGTTACGGTGTTAATGATATTCGTAATTTCTATCAAAATGATTTACGTTTCTTAAATCAGTTCAAGGTAAAGGAGTAGTCGACGATGTTAGTTTCTTATAAATGGTTAAGTGAGTATTTAGATCTTTCGAAAATTTCTGCAAAAGAATTATCTGACCAAATGTCTTTGACTGGGATCGAAGTCGAAGGTGTTGAGGTACCAGAAGAAGGCTTGAAAAAAATAGTGGTTGGCGAGGTCAAGGAATGTATTCCTCATCCGAATTCAGATCATTTATCGATTTGCCAAGTGGATATCGGTGAAGAAGAATTATCACAAATTGTTTGTGGTGCACCGAATGTCAAAGTCGGTATCAAAGTGATCGTAGCTTTACCAGGTTCTCGTATTGCTGGCAATCAAAAAATCAAAAAAGGAAAAATGCGCGGTGAGGTCTCAAATGGTATGATCTGTTCTTTACAAGAATTAGGTTATTCTGATAATGTGATTCCTAAAGCTTATTCTGACGGCATTTATTATATGCCGCAAGAGGCTGTCAATGGCGATGATGTCTTTTCTTATTTAGATATGGATGATCATATTATCGAATTGTCGATTACACCAAATCGTGCAGATGCGTTAAGTATGCGTGGGGTTGCATATGAAGTAGGCGCTATTTACCGTCAAACGCCTAAATTCAATGATGCAGTTTTAGAAGAAGATGCTAGTGAAACGGCTGCTGATTACATTTCTGTTGAAGTGGAAGATAAAAAAGATACACCCGCTTATCAAATCAGAATCATCAAAGATGTAAAAATTGCAGAAAGTCCGTTGTGGTTGCAAACACGTCTAATGAATGAAGGCATTCGTCCGATCAACAACGTGGTTGATGTAACAAACTACATTCTTTTATTATTTGGACAACCCTTACATGCGTTTGATTATGATAAATTAGATAGCCAAACTATTTTAGTGAGACGCGGTAAATCGAACGAAGAAATTGTCACTTTAGATGGCGAAACAAGAAAAGTATCGGATGAAAATATTGTCATTACAAACGGAAAAGCTCCAGTAGCTTTAGCTGGCGTAATGGGTGGTGCCAATTCAGAGATTACTGACGAAACAACTACAGTTGCTTTAGAATCAGCATTATTTGATTCTTTATCTATTCGTAGAACCTCAAAAGAATTCAATTTACGCAGTGAATCTTCTAGCCGCTTTGAAAAAGGTATTAATCATGCAACGATTGGCGAAGCGGGTGATGTAGCTGCAGCAATGATCGCTAAGTTAGCTGGGGGAACAGTTGTTTCAGGAAAAGCAGTTGGCTCCGAATTGACCCTTGAAGATGTGCTTGTCAGTGTAACGATTTCACGGATCAATGAATACTTGGGCACTGAGATGGATCAAGCGACAGTGAGTGAAATTTTCGATACGTTAGGCTTTGCTTACGAACTTGATCAAGAAAAATACACTGTAACGGTGCCTCCTAGACGTTGGGATATTACGATTGAAGCAGACTTGATCGAAGAAGTTGCACGCATCTACGGGTATGATAACTTGCCATCAACCTTACCAAAAGGGGAAACTGTGGCAGGAAGTTTAACGAGTGGACAATTATTAGTTCGTAAAATCAAAGGTTTATTAGAAGGCTGTGGTGCAAGTGAAGCAATCAGCTACGCGTTGACAACAGAAGAGAAATCTCGTCAATTTATGATAAGAGACAGTTTAACAACAAGTCTACAATGGCCGATGAGTGAAGAACGTTCTGTTTTAAGAATGAACTTGATTTCAGGCTTGCTTGATGATGTGGCATATAATGTTGCTCGTAAAAATAATAATGTTGCTCTTTATGAAATCGGTCGAGTGTTTTACCAAGATAACGACCCTAAAAAACAATTGCCATATGAAGAAAATCATTTAGGCATTGTCTTATCAGGAAATAGAGTGGTAAAAGATTGGCAGACAAAAGAAACGCCCGTTGATTTTTATACAATCAAAGGAATGCTTGAGGTTTTATTTGACTCTGTAGGTATTGCAGATAAAATATCGTATGCTGCGACAAAAGATCAGCAACAGTTACACCCAGGAAGAACAGCTTTAGTGAAATTGAATGATACAGTCATCGGTTTTATTGGTCAAGTTCACCCAACAGTAGCAAAAGAATATGAGATTCCAGAAACATATGCTGCTGAATTAAATCTTCAAGCAATCATTGAAGAAGAAAATGACGCCTTAGTTTACCAACCAATTTCAAAATTCCCAGCAGTTTCTAGAGATATTGCGTTGTTAGTTGATGAATCGATAACAAGCCAAGAATTAATTGAAACGATTTCTAAACACGCTGGAAAATTCTTGCAATCCGTCCATTTATTTGATGTTTACCAAGGAGATAATATCACTGAAGGCAAAAAATCAATGGCTTATAGCTTAACTTTTATAAATGCGGAAGCGACATTAGTCGATGATGAAATCAATCGCTCAATGGAAAAAGTGGAAAAAGCTTTAGTAGAGGAATTTAACGTAACGATTCGATAAAAAATAAAAGTGTAGCGAAAACTATATTTTAGTTTTTGCTACACTCTTATTTTTTTATACCCAGTTTCTAGACAGCCATCTCGAAAATTGAGAGATCGAGAAGTTGATCACGAAATACATCAAAGCCACAAGTCCGTATATAGCAAAGACTTGCTCCGTTTGTGCATAGCGACCCATTAAAATATATGATTTACCAAATAGTTCTTGTAGAGCAATCACTGAATATAAGAAACTAGTATCTTTGATCACTGTTACGAACTGTGAAACGATAGCTGGCAAGACATTGCGGATTGCTTGAGGTAAGACGATATATATAAGAATCTGAAAATTACTAAATCCTTGTGAACGAGCCGCTTCTTTTTGACCTTTATCTACACCGTTTAAACCACCACGGATAATTTCAGCTAGAGCCGCAGTTGTGAAAACAGTGAAGCTGACAATACCAGCTGGGGTAGACTTGATCTTAAAGATCAAAAAAATTACATAAATCCATAATAAGTTGGGAATATTCCGAACGATTTCAATATATAAACTAGCTAAAAATTTTAAAGGCCCGCTTTTTTGGTTTCTCAACACAGCTAAAATTGTCCCGAAAATGGTACTTAAAACAATCGATACAAAAGAAATATAAAGTGTAAGCTTCAAACCATCGAATAAAAAGCGCAAATTATTGCCGGTCAGCAGCTGACTCATTTGTTGCGAAAAAGACATGTTTGCATCCTCCTATCTGGTATAAGCTTTCTTATTATTTTCTTCAAGTTTTCTAGCCAAATTAGCTAATGGGAAGCACAAGATAAAGTAAAGCAATCCTGCAACGGTGAAAGCCGGAATATAATTTAAATTGATCGAAGACCAACTATTGGCAGTAAACATTACATCCGCACCTGAAATAATCGCAACAGTTGATGTATTTTTGATTAAATTGACGATTTGATTCGTTAACGGCGGCAACATGATGCGCCAAGCTTGAGGCAAGACAACGTAGAGCATTGTTTTTCCATAAGAAAAGCCTTGGGAATATGCGGCTTCAAATTGCCCTTTTGGCACAGCGCCAATGCCAGAACGAACAACTTCAGAGATATAAGCGCCATGATAAAGACCAACGCAAATAATGGCGATAGTTGTTGTTGAAAAAGTCAACATCGGACTTATCAAAGGGAAGCCATAGTAGACTACAATAAATTGAATCAACAATGGTGTGTTTTGAAAAAACTCAACATAGATTCGACTGATTAACTTCAATAGTTTATTTTTCATCGCTGATAGACTGCCAAAAAAGATACCAAGAATCATTGCAACAATCAGTGAACCAAGAGCCAATAAAATGGTATAAAGGAAAGCATCACCAAAAAGTCTCCAGTCTTTGAATAATGCTTCCCACCGATAGAGTGCAAACGGTCCTGCATTTGCTATAATGAACATCTAAATTCCTCCTAAATCCTGACAAAATCGAATAGAATCAGGCATGTCAATCTAGATTCCATGTTTTGTAGATTTTTTCTAAAGTACCATCTTTTTCCCATTTTTCGATATATCCATTTAATGTATCGTTTAATTCAGTATTGGCTTTTTTCGTTGTTATACCGTATTCTTGCGGTGAGAATCCGTCTTTAAGAATCTCCGTACTGTCATCGACGTAACCTGTTAAAATAGATTTATCAACAGAAAAAGCATCGATTCTTTTAGAAGTCAAGGCTGTTTTTAATTCTGGATACGAACCAAGTTCTTGATATTTAAAAGATACACCTAATTCTTTTGCTTGTTTTTCGATGGCTTCTTTGGTCGTTGAAGATTGAACGACGCCAATTGTTTTTCCGTCAAGACTTGCAGTATCGGTGAATTTATCTGCTTTTCTCACTAAGAAGCCAACCTCATCTTTATAATAAGGCGTTGTGAAATTGTATGTTTCTTTTCTCTCGTCTGTAATCGTAAATGTAGCGATCACCATATCCAATTCACCATTATCCAATAATGGTCCTCGCGTTTTAGCGGTTACTCCGACGAATTCTACATTATCTTCACTACCAGTCAATTCTTTAGCAATCAAACGGGCGATGTCTGGCTCCATTCCTTCGTTTTTATTTGTATCTGGATTCATATATCCAAAATTGGGAACATCTTCTTTAACACCCACTTTGATGACACCAGCATCTTTAATTTTTTGGATATCTGTTGTTCCTTTAGAACCAGAACTTGCAGATTTATCGCCATCTCCGCTGCCGCAACCTACAATTACTCCTAGTAATAAAGCAAGTGATAACGCACCTAGTATTTTTTTTGTCTTTTTCATTAAATATTCCTCCTTGTAAATTTCTTAATAGTATCGTTGTGTTACTAATTATGAATGATTTTACTTAAAAATTCTTTGGCACGTTCGTTTTGCGTGCTCGTAAAGAAATGCTCTGGTGTTCCTGTTTCAATAATTTGCCCATCATCCATAAAAATAACCTTATCAGCGACTTGACGTGCAAAGCCCATTTCGTGCGTAACGCAAATCATTGTGATATTTTGCTTAGATAGATCAACCATAACATCCAAGACTTCTTGGATCATTTCTGGATCTAAAGCTGACGTTGGTTCATCAAATAAAATAATCTCTGGATGCATGTTTAATGCTCTAGCGATAGCCACTCGTTGTTGTTGTCCACCGGAAAGCTGAGCAGGGTAGGCATTGGCTTTATCAGCTAGACCGACTCTTTCCAAGTATTCCATTCCGGTTTTGGTTGCTTCTTCTTTGCTCACACCTTTGACTTTGATCGGTGCCAATGTCAGATTTTGAATGATTGTTTTGTGCGCATATAAGTTAAAGCTTTGAAAGACCATCGCCACTTTTTGCCGCACCTGCTGAACAGGGGCTTTTGGCTCTGTAATATCGATACCGTCTACTAGTATATGCCCGTCACTAACTTTTTCTAAACGGTTGATACAACGAATCAATGTGCTTTTTCCAGAGCCTGAAGGTCCGATGATCACAATTTTTTCTCCCTCAGCAACACTTAAAGACACATCTTTCAACACATGATGATCCCCAAAAAATTTATTTACATGTTCCAATGAAATCATGCTCATTCTCCTTTATGTATAAAATTATCACATCACTTTTAGTGACCATTGATAGACGAGTAAATAGATAGAAATATAAAAAGGACATCTTTTTATAAACTAAGAATATGGAAAGAGGATAAGATATACTTTTTTTATATCTAATATAGCTTTTAAAGCCTGTTCGATGAAAAAGGAACGTCCTCTTCATAAAAATTGTTTTCGTTTTAATTTAATCTTTTCATCATAATTCTATTCGTTTGTTAATGTTAGAAATTATAACATACGAAAAATGAGATTACCAGTTTTTTTTCTATAGTCGATAAAAAAATACACTTAGTAAACATACAGCAAATGAAACCTTGATGAAAAAAGTGATATAATATGAAGCAGACTGACATTAAAACTTGAAAAAAGGAGTCAAAAAGTAGAGAATAAAGATAGTGAAAAAATACTGTAAAGGTTTGATTGACTTGAATAATCATGAAGCAATAGGATTTATAGATTCCGGAGTCGGTGGACTTACGGTAGTGAAAGAAGCAATGAGGCAATTACCAAATGAACGATTGATTTATCTTGGAGATACAGCGAGATGTCCATACGGACCAAGGCCTGCTGAGCAGGTCGTGCAGTTCACTTGGGAAATGACAAATTTTCTTTTAGAAAAGAAGATCAAGATGTTAGTGATTGCCTGTAATACAGCGACAGCTGTTGCATTAGAAGAGATCAAGGCATATTTAGATATACCTGTAGTTGGAGTGATTCTACCGGGAACGAGAGCTGCTTTGAAGGCGACAAAAAATAATCGAATTGGGATTATCGGTACCGCTGGAACAATCAAAAGTAGTGCATATGAGAAGGCATTAAAGAGTAAAGTACCAAATACATTTGTTTCCAGTTTAGCGTGTCCAAAGTTTGTTCCTCTCGTTGAGAGTAATGAGTTTCACTCTTCTGTGGCAAAAAAAGTAGTATCAGAAACATTAAATCCACTACAATTGAAAAAATTGGACACTCTGATTTTGGGCTGTACGCACTATCCTTTGTTACGTCCTTTGATTCAAAATGTAATGGGAAGTCAAGTGAAATTGATTGATTCGGGTGCTGAAACGGTAAGCGAAGTTAGCATGTTGCTAGACTATTTTGATATAGCAAATACTCCACAATACAAAAATGAAGCAAACGAATTTTATACGACTGGATCGGCAAAGATGTTTAAAGCGATTGCTGATGACTGGCTAGATTTAGAAACAATAACGGTTGAGCAAGTTCGGTTATCTAATATAGTTAGATAATTTTTCTATTGAGGCTTAACTATTTTTAGGAGGAATAATACATGATCAGACATGATGGAAGGCAAGCAAAAGAATTAAGAAAAATCACTATTGAGACCAATGTCTATAAGCATCCAGAAGGTTCAGTTGTGATTTCTTTTGGCGATACTAAAGTAATCTGTTCTGCAACGGTGGAAGAAAAGGTACCACCGTTTTTAAAAGGTGAAGGAACAGGTTGGGTGACAGCAGAATATAGTATGCTTCCAAGAGCCACGAATACAAGAAATATTCGTGAAAGCGCCAAAGGAAAGCTGACTGGTCGAACGTTGGAGATTCAACGTTTAATTGGTCGTTCATTACGTGCTGTTATCGATTTAAAGAAATTAGGAGAAAGAAGTATCATTGTTGATTGTGATGTTGTCCAAGCGGATGGTGGAACTAGAACAGCCAGTATTACAGGAGCGTTTGTTGCGATGAAAATCGCAGTCGATAAACTGCTTAAAAAAGGAGAACTTCAAGAAGATCCGATTAAAGAATATTTAGCTGCAGTCAGTGCAGGAATTTTAAATGATGGAAATTGTGTTCTTGATTTAGATTATGTAGAAGATTCTGCTGCAGCAGTTGATATGAATTTGGTAATGACAGAATCTGGTAATTTCGTTGAGCTTCAAGGAACAGGAGAAGAGGCCACTTTTTCAGGAGATGAGCTAAACTCATTATTATTCTATGGTAAGACAGGAATTGAACATTTGATTGCCTATCAAAAAGAAGCCTTAATGAACCAACTAAGTGAAATATCTTTTCCCGCAGAAGCTAAAACAATCGTGATCGCCACAAGAAATCCAGGAAAAGCCAAAGAATTTACGAAAATTTTTGCCGAGAAAGGCTATCATGTCAAAACGTTATTAGACTATCCAGAGTTACCGGATGTTGAGGAAACAGGGAAAACCTTTGAGGAAAATGCTCGTTTAAAAGCAGAAACGATTGCGACGCTCATAAAACAACCTGTTTTAGCAGATGATTCTGGTTTGATTGTTGATGCTTTAGACGGCAGACCAGGAATTTTTTCAGCGCGTTTGCTGGAGAACCAACAAATAATGCTGCCAATAATGCAAAATTACTGCATGAACTAACCGGGATTCCAAAAGAAAAACGAACAGCTACATTTCATTGTACACTTGTATTTGCGGCTCCTGATAAAGAAAGCTTAGTAGTAGAAGGAGATTGGCTGGGAGAAATTGGTACAATCCCACGGGGAGATCACGGTTTTGGATATGATCCACTATTTTTGTACCAGAAGAACAAAAACCGCAGCCGAGCTTTCAGATGAACGTAAAAATGAAATCAGTCATCGAGGAAAAGCTGTTGCAAAACTAAGAGATCAATGGGAAAATTGGTTAAAAAATTAGGAGGCTTTGTATGAAATATCTAGTAGTGAGCGACAATCATGGTGATCGTGATATATTAGTTGATTTAGCCGATACCTATCGGGGAGAAGTAGATAAAATGTTTAATTGTGGTGATTCGGAATTAGAACCTACCGATGTATTATGGAATGACTTTATTGTGGTCAAGGGAAATTGCGATTATGATCCTGAATTTCCTAACACAATTGTTGAAAAAAATGGTACAGATACTATTTTTATGACACATGGACATTTAGCGAACGTCCGTATGGGTCTAACTACTCTAGCTCTACAGGCTGATCAGGCCAATGCAACTATTGTATTGTTTGGCCATACCCACGAGATCGGTTGCGAGGTTCGGGCAAATGTTCTTTACTTAAATCCTGGAAGTATCAGTCAGCCAAGAGGTCCGATTCAACTGAAATCGTATGCGATCATCGAAAGTACAACGAATCAATTTGTTATTCAATATTATGGACGAGATCATCGACCGTTTAAAGAATTGCATTTTATTTTTAACAAATAGTCATTTATGGAGAAGTATACAGTTGCAAGAGATTGTATCTGATTCCATCATTTATTTGTATTTAGGGCGTAGAGTATTTTGTCCAGTTCTACTTAGATTTCCTCCAAGAACAAAACGTGAAGAAAGTAAGATCAAACCTTAATTTTTTTTAAGAGTTATGAAAAAAGTTTGAATTTAAAGACATTTGCAGACGTTTTCTGTACAATGATACTTGTGGCAAAGAAAATGAAATGGAGGCACTCCAATGATTGGAACTGCTGTAAAAGAATTATTATTAGAAAAACAAGAAACCTTTTTGATTCCTGCGGAAAATGTTGCAAATGTAATGTGTTTGAATCCGCTAAGTCATGCTCTACTAGTTTTATCTCAAGTGAAATATTCAAAAATCCCAGTTTTAGATAAAGGGGATCGTTTTGTTGGATTGATCAGTTTATCAGATGTCGTAGATAAAATGTTCGATATCACATCAGTTGATTTTGATAAATTAAAAGATTTTACTGTTGCAGATGTCATGGAAGTAAATGTTCCAGTGATCGGTGAAAAGTGGGAATTAGAAGATGTTCTCCATTTATTAGTTGACGCAGCATTTCTCCCAGTTGTAGATGATAATCAATGCTTTAAAGGGATCATCACAAGAAAAGAATTGCTAAAAGCGATCAATCATATGGCTCATGAGTTGGAAAGAAAAAATATCATCCTTCCAAAATCAGGCGAAGAATCAAGGGAAATGAAGGTTATTTAATACTTAACGATTCAGTAAGTTAGGTGGTAAAAAAAATAGCAGTATTTCTGGGAAATCGGTGAATCTGCTGTTTAATTATGAGGGGAGTTACGTGGATGGACGCATACGAAATTATTAACTATATCGGGAACGCTGAGAAAAAGACACCAGTAAAAGTCACATTAAAAGGTAAGCTTAAGGAAGTAACATTTCCTGATGAGATTCAAGCCTTTACAAACTGTAAAACAGGAACTTTATTTGGTGAATGGAAAGTAGTAAAAGAGTTTTTAGAACAAAATAAAGAGAATATTATAGATTATGTAATAGAAAATGATTCTAGAAATTCTGCCATCCCAATGCTGGATATTAAAGAAGTCAATGCGCGCATCGAACCGGGAGCAACAATCAGAGATCAGGTTGAAATCGGTGATAATGCAGTGATCATGATGGGTGCTGTGATCAATATCGGTGCTGTGATCGGAGCAGGCTCAATGATTGACATGGGTGCAATCTTGGGGGGACGTGCTACAGTTGGTAAAAATTGCCATATTGGTGCAGGAACAGTCTTAGCCGGAGTGATTGAACCACCGAGTGCAGAGCCTGTTGTCATTGAAGACAATGTGCTGATTGGTGCGAATGCTGTTGTTTTAGAAGGAATTCGAGTTGGTGAGGGAGCTGTTGTTGCAGCGGGAGCGATTGTCGTCGATGATGTTGCGCCGTACACCGTTGTTGCTGGAGTACCTGCTAAAAAATAAAAGATATTGATGCAAAAACCAAAAGTAAAACGAATATGATGGAAGAGCTACGTAAGTTATAACTTATAAGAAAAAGTTTTTCTGAATCATCTCGTTATCTAAATTATATGTGAGTAGGACACAACTCTTTGAGTCATGTCCTACTCATTTTTTGTTATATTAAACTTGCAATTATGTAAGTTTAATGTTCGTCTATTCAATTCTCTGTAAGTTTATTTTTAGCTATAATTAGTTATTCAAGTTAAACAGGAGGAACGAACATTATGAAAAATAAAAAAATTAAAATAGTTATTGGTGGTATTCTGATTGGATTGGGTGTGGGAAGTTATTTTCTCTTTTTTTCATCACCTAAAAATACGGAACCTAGCTATAATGTCTTTACGTTAGAACAATTGGACCCACTGATGTTAAAAGGAGAAGTCAATGCTGCTCAAACAGAAAATATTTTTTATGATCAAACCTTAGGAACTGTTGCAGATACTCCAGTAAAACAAGACCAAGAAGTTAAAAATGGAGATGTTTTACTTAATTATTTAAATGGGGAGGCGCAGAGTCGTGCAGACCAACAACAACGATCAGTTAATAAAAGTAGTTTAACAGCTCAGCAAGCTGCTCAAAATCTAGGGCGAGCTCAGACCCGTTATAACCAAGCACAAGCAAGTTTAAACCAAAGCCAAGCTGAATTCGATAGAGAAACAGATCCAGAAAAGAAAGAGGAGCTTAAAGGCAAGGTTGAGCAGCAAAAAACAGAGGTCACAACCACAAATAATGAAACGATTCAAGCCCAGCAAGCATTGGATTTAGCCAATACAGAAGTGAGTGACGAAGCAGCCGCGCTTGAAACTGAACAAGGAAAAGTTACCTCAACTGTTACAGCTACGATCGATGGTATTGTAATGGTCAATGAAGCAGGGAAGAAATCATTGGAGCAGCCATTAGTACAAGTGTTAAGTAAAACGAAACAGACTAAAGGAATCGTCACAGAATATGATTTAAATAAATTGAAAGTAGGACAAGAAGTCAATGTGACGTCAATTGGTTCAAATCAAACAGCACAAGGAAAAATCAATAGTATCAATCAATTGCCTAAAACAAGCAAAGGCAACGATTCAGAAATTCCAACGTATGAGTTTATTGTGGATGGAGATTTTCCGTGGGCTTATGGCTCATCAGTACAAGTTTCGTTACAACAACCGCAATTAGTTTTACCTGAAAAGTCAATCGTGAAAAAAGATGACAAAACGTTCGTTTATGTCTATAAAAATGGCCGAGCTGTAAAAACAGACGTCAAAGTTGTTGAGGTTAATGGCGCTAAAAATGTAGAGTCTGGTGTTTCAAAAGGAGTCAAAATCATTGCAAATCCTGATGAAGCTTTGAAAGATAAAGCAGAAGTGCAGGTGGTCGAAAATGATTAAACTTGAACAAATCAACAAATTTTACTCATTGGAAGAAGAAACACTCCATGTTTTGAAAAATATAAACTTTGAAATCAACGAAAAAGAGTTTGTGGCCGTTATGGGTCCATCTGGTTCAGGTAAATCGACCTTGATAAACCTGATTGGTTTTATTGATAAAAAATTTGAAGGCAAATACTTGTTTGAAAGCAAAGAAATTACGGATTTTTCTGATAAAGAACTTTCAGCTATTCGTAATAAATCAGTTGGTTTTGTTTTTCAAAATTTTAGTTTAATTGAAAATAACACTGTTTTCGAAAATGTTGAGCTACCATTACTATATAACGGCACAGCCTACACCAATACCAAAGCGAGAGTGCAAGAAGTATTAAGCAAAGTCGGTTTAGCTGATAAAGGCAATAAATATCCGAAACAACTTTCCGGCGGTCAACAACAACGAGTGGCCATCGCAAGAGCCATTGTGAATTCACCAAGATTTATTATCGCCGATGAACCAACAGGCGCTCTAGATTCCAAAACCTCGGAAGATATTATGCAATTATTTCAGGATTTAAACAAAAATGAAGGTGTAACTATTATATTAGTCACTCATAATCCTGAAATGGTCTCATATTGTGATCGCTTGATTCGGGTCAAAGATGGAGTTATCGTTGAAGAGGAGCTGATTAAATGAAAAATTTCGTTATTTGGAAGACGGCTTTAAAATCGATTCTGAAAAATAAAAAACGCAGCTTCTTGACGATGTTCGGCATTATTATTGGAATTGCCTCAGTGATTACAATCGTGTCAATCGGAAATGGATTTAAACGAGATATGATCGACAAGATGTCAATGACTAACACAAATGAAAACGTGAGTAATATTACATTCAATTATTATGATGTAGCGAACGCCTTTGCTGAAAATGAAATCTTCAAAAAAAGCGATTTTGATTTGATCAAAAATATAAAGGGCGTTAAAAAAGTTGACCTATTTATACCAAAGACAAAATTGACTCAACGCCAAGTCGAGCTATACATTCGAGGTAAAAAACTAACGAAAAAAGTAGAAAGAGTTGATCATACATCCGAAAATTTATTGAGTGGTCGACAAATCGAGTCAAAAGATAACGAGACATTAAACAAAGTGGTAGTTATTGATGAACTATTAGCCCAAAAATTATATGGGGACCCTGAAAAAGCACTTGGAAAAGGCTTTGAGGTGATGAATGAATTATTTACAGTTGTTGGAATTAAAGCGAGCCAAAATGGAACGTTATCAATGGAAAACGAAATGCCTCTTGCCTATTTTCCGATTAAAAGTTACGATCATTATTTTAACAAACCAGAAAGTCGTTCAATTTTAAATTTAGAAATAGAACCTGGTGAAGATATGGAAAAAGTGACGACAGAAGTACTAAAACAGCTGAATTTTAGCGGCAGTTTGAGAAATACTGGCGAATACGAAAACTACAATCCTAAATCAGGAATTGATGAAATGGGGAGTATTTTAGATAATCTGACGCTATTTATTTCAGCAGTCGCTGGAATCTCATTGTTTATTGCAGGTGTTGGTGTCATGAACATGATGTACATTTCTGTTTCTGAAAGAACGAAAGAAATCGGGATACGTCGTGCTTTGGGCGCTACAGAAAAAGACATTAAAAAGCAATTTCTGGCTGAAGGATTAACATTAACATTATTAGGCGGTTTAACTGGGTATCTATTAGGCATGATTTTAGGAATCGTTGTGTCAATGTTTTTACCTTTTACAGTACGACCAGATTTATTTACAATCAGCTTGGCTGTGGGAATTTCAGTTTTGATCGGTGTTGTCTTTAGTTATATGCCAGCCTCAGCGGCTTCTAAAAAGGACTTGATCGATATCATGAAATAATCCAAAAAATCTGCATGTGATTCCGCTGTTTATTCAAATTTAGAGCCCAGGACAAAACTAAACATCAGTTTTGTCTTGGGCTCAATTGTTTTTTTGAATTTGGCAAGATAGTGTTTTAGTTAGTTATTTTGTAATTGTTCATCTAATACTGAAACAGCTTTTGCTAAAAATTGATTGATAATATGTCGTTCTTCTTCAGAATATTCTCTAGCTAAACTTTGCATTGCGGTGTTTAATGGCTGATAAGCCTTTTGGATTTCTTCCCTATCTTCATAGGTGGGAACAATAATTACTCTCCTACGATCATTTGAGTCTTTTTCCCGACGAGCATACCCAATTTTTTCCAATCGATCGATCAAAGCAGTGATCGTTCCGGTGGATAGTCCCGTTTTCTCAGCTAATTCTCCTGCTGTGAGCGGCCCTAGCTCGTTCAATAAGTCAATTGAGATATAATCATTCGCTGGTATACCTAAAGCTTGAACGATTGCTTGTTGGTGTAAGATTGAACGTGAACCAAATCCTCGCAATAAAGAGGTAAGTTGTTCGATAGAGACGTTAGTATTTAAGTTTTGATTGATTGACAAATGCTCTCCCTCACTTTATGCTTAATATATCTCGTTAAACGAGATTCTTTTTAGTCAAAATAAAACTAGAACAAATCTATCATAACAAGCTTAGTAATATCTGTAAAGTAAAGAAAGAAGTGAGGGTAAAGCATATGAAAACATTGATTATATACGGAACAAAATCTGGTGCATCAAAGGAATGTGCAGAACGTTTAGCGAAAGAGATCACTAATTCTACAATTGCTGATATTGATGTAGACAAACCGAACCTTGAGGAATTTTCCCAAGTTATTGTTGGAGCTGGTGTGCGCAATGATAAAATGTATAAATCGATCAGAGATTTTTTGAAAAAAAAACAAACAGATTTATTATCTAAAAAAATCGCATGTTTTTTATGTAATTCAAAACCAAAGACAACAGAAGATGTAATTACCACAAGTATTCCAAAAGAAATTAGGGATCAAGCAATCGAGATTGTGTCCTTTGGTGGCTACAAACCTTCCTGGGTTCCAGTAAGCGAAAAAAATAAGTTAAAAGGCATCGATTTAGACAAGATCAGTGAATTTGCCAAACATTTTTAAGTCATCATTAACGAGAGTTAAAGACTTTACTGGTAAGAAACTGTAAAATTTCTCTTATTGAAGGATTGACAGAAAAAATTTTTTGTTCAACAATAAGATATAGAGAAATGGAAAAGAGGCCGAAGAGTAGTGATTCAAGAACAATTAACTGAGATTCGAAGACGACTTCATCAAATACCAGAAATTGGTTTAGAAGAAGAAAAAACACAAAAATATTTACTTGAAATTATCACATCGATTAAAACAGATTTTATGGAATATAAAACTTGGCGAACTGGGATCATGGTTTTTGTCCATGGGACTAACGCTAAAAAAACAATCGGTTGGCGTGCCGATATTGATGGGCTGCCAATAACTGAGGAAGTTATGTCCGATTTTCGATCTACTCACTTAGGAAAGATGCATGCTTGCGGGCATGATTTTCATATGACGATTGGGCTAGGCTTATTGGAACAGCTGACAGTTGAGCAACCTGAAAATAATTACTTGTTTCTTTTCCAGCCGGCAGAAGAAAATGAAGCTGGTGGTATGTTGATGTACGAAGCTGGTGCATTTGGTTCTTGGTTACCAGATGAATTTTATGGATTGCATGTGAATCCTGACTTACCTGTGGGAAATATTACTACGAAAGTCGGCACACTTTTCGCTGCTACATGTGAAGTTCAAATTACTTTGAAGGGAAAAGGTGGACACGCCGCATTTCCTCATGCTTCAAATGATATGATCGTGGCTGGAATGAGTCTGGTTCAGCAAGCTCAAACAATCGTTAGCCGCAATGTTAATCCAGTCGAAGGTGCTGTGGTTACGTTTGGTACCTTTAATGCTGGAACTGCGACGAATGTGATTGCAGGCGAAGCAACGATTTCTGGGACGATTAGGACATTAACAGACGAAATGAATCAATTAACGCAAACTAGAATCACAGAAATAGGCGAAGGGATTGCTAAATCGTTCAACTGCGAAGTAGATGTATTTTTAGATCAAAAAGGTTATCTGCCAGTGATCAATAATAAACAGTTAACAGAAAAATTCATGTCATTTATGGAACAAGAGGCAAACGTTATATTTGAAGAAGCAGAAATAGCGATGACTGGGGAAGATTTTGGCTATTTATTATCTAAAGTTCCTGGGACAATGTTTTGGTTAGGTGTAGATAGTCCTTATGGTCTGCATTCTGCTAAGTTTGATCCAAAAGAAGAAGCACTTTCATTTGCTGTAGAACATGTTGGTAATTTTTTAAAATCCTTAGATAAATAGAAAGAGGTTGGGTCAGAAGTGTTTAACCCCGAGAAATAAGAAGAGATTCACGAAAATTGCTCTTCAAATTTTTGTGAATCTCAGCTTATTTCCGAAGGGGTTGCTTCTGATCTCACCGTTTATTCGGATTTAGAGCCCGTAACAAAACTGATTTTTAGTTTTGTCCCGGACTTTTTTTCTATTTTAGTGTAATAGGCGTATTTGGAATCGTAAAGTTTGCTTCAGATAGTTTTTTCACATATTGAGCCAAAAATTCTTCCCTGATAGGTGCTTGTTTTCCGTTTAACACGTACATCGTGGTACGAACCGCAAAATTTCCATTACCAAGATCGACCATACCAAAAATTGTCGGCCCTGTTTGAATACTTTCTGTGTATTTTTCTTTTAATTCTTGATTGACTTGATCGATAATAGCAGTGATCTGATCATAGCCTTCATCAGGCATGATCCGAACATCGATCAAAACTTGCATGTTTGAGCGGGAAAGATTGCTTATCGTGGTAATATTTCGATTAGGAATAAAATGAACAGTCCCGTCTAAAGCTTTCATTTGGGTTGTTCTCAGACCTACTGCGGTGACGGTTCCTTCAATACCAAGTGCAGTCAAACGAACATAGTCACCAACATCCATTTGCTGTTCTAAAATGATGAAGAAGCCTGTGATAATATCATTCATGAATCCTTGGGCACCTAAACCAATTGCCACACCAGCAATACCTGCTCCAGCAAGGAGTGAGCCAACAGGAACACCAATTACTGTCAGTAATGAGTAGATAAAGAAGAAGAAAAGCGTATATTGAAAAGCATTGTTGATCAGCGTGTGTAATGTTTTCAAACGACTTTCACTAAATGACTGTTTTTTACTATAGTTCCCGTATGTTTTATCAATCAGTGTTTTTCCTACACGATTAAGTAATGCGAAAAGGAGAATCAGAAATAATAAATAAATAGCTTTCTCAATCAGTGTCGCAAGAATTTCGTCCCAATTGATTCCATTCCAAAAACGTTGTAGTGCATTGACTTTATTTTCAGTGACAGCTTTTATATCAAGACCAGAGTCCATAGTGCTTTCAATTGTAGCACTGGATCCTGAATGAGCGAGAATAAACAAGGAAATCCCAACTTTCTTTTATCGATGATTATCTATCATTATACTTTAATTTGAAAAAAGATGTCATTATTTCTGTAAAAAGCTTAACAAATTCATGGGAAATGTGTTACAATATTCTGAAAATAAGGAGTGATCGTATGACAATTGATTGGGCTAATTTAGGTTTTGAATATATAAAAACACCTTTTCGCTATATCTCTAAATGGAAAGATGGTCAGTGGGATGAAGGGGAACTAACAGAAGATAACACTTTACATATCCATGAAAGTTCAGCAGCACTACATTACGGACAGCAGTGTTTTGAAGGCTTAAAAGCGTACCGTTGCAAAGATGGATCAGTCAATTTGTTTAGAATAGATGAAAATTCTAAACGGATGAATCGTAGTGCTAAGCGTTTAATGATGGCAGAAGTGCCAGAAGATAAATTTATTCGCGCAGTAGAAGCTGTGGTAAAGGCGAATGAAGCATTTGTTCCTCCTTATGGTAGCGGTGGAACACTCTATATTCGTCCTCTTCTGATCGGCGTTGGCGAAAGCATTGGGGTAAAACCAGCTCCTGAGTATCTTTTTACTGTTTTCTGTATGCCAGTAGGTGCTTATTTCAAAGGAGGTTTAACACCGACGAACTTTATCTTTTCTGATTATGATCGTGCGGCGCCTCAAGGAACTGGCGCAATCAAAGTAGGTGGAAACTATGCGGCTAGCTTTATGCCAGGAGAAGAAGCTAAAGAAAAGCATTTTTCGGATTGTATCTATCTTGATCCAAAAACTCATACAAAAATCGAAGAAGTCGGTTCTGCTAATTTCTTTGGAATCACAAAAGATGATCGCTTTATTACACCATTATCTCCATCGATTTTACCAAGTATCACGAAGTATTCATTGCTTTATTTAGCGGAGCATAATCTAGGGATGGAGGCAGTTGAAGAAGATGTGTCTATTGATTCTTTAGATCAGTTTAAAGAAGCTGGAGCTTGTGGAACAGCTGCTGTCATTTCACCAATTGGCGGTATTCAAACGTATGAAGATTTTCATGTGTTTTATAGTGAGACCGAAGTCGGACCAGTAACCCAAAAACTTTACGATGAGCTGACAGGTATTCAATTTGGAGATATTCCAGCTCCAGAGGGTTGGATTAGGAATATAAAATAATAGAAAAAAAGAAGTCAACGTTATATTTGATTTGGCTTCTTTTTTATTTGATAAAGGTATTCAGAAAAGTGCTCGTATTTTGAATTTAGGTTTAGTATAATAAGTTTTAGGAAACAGTTGTACTAAATAATAGAAGAGTTTGGGGAGTTAAAATGAAAAAATTTGTTTTGGTTTGTGTGTTGCTATTTACATTGTCTGGCTGCAATAAGCCACTCACTAAAGAAGCTGCACTCAAGCGTATGGATGCACAGGAAAGTAAAGTTGACAGTTATTCACTGGATATGGATCTTAGTGTAAAAGTCAGTGCATTAGGTCAAAAAAATAATTCAACAGTCGAAATGAGTTCAGAAGTCGATCGCAAAAATAATGGGTACAGTATTGACTTGACAAAAGCAGATGGCGAAGAACTTGAAGTGATTATAAAAGATGGCAAAGCTTACTTGGAAGATCGACCAGGTGTCTGGAAAAAAACTGCTAAAGTCGATGCAAAAGAGTTCAGCAAGCAAGTTGATTATAGTGTACCCTTAGAATTATTAGGGTTGGTCTCTGAAGATTTGGGTTTCGAGACGAGCGATGATGAATATCACTTCATCTATGACGGGTATGATAAAAAATTATATAAAACACTGAAAAAATATTATGATATTTCTTTTACTGGCTTTGATACAGATGAAGATTTATCGATCCAAATGAACGTGATTGTAGATAAAAAGTCATTTAACGTAAAAGAAATGAAAATTAGAGTTCTAGCTGAAAATAAAAAAGGGAAAGTAGTAGTCAGCGTAGATTCAGAATTTGACAATTTTAATACAATTGAAAAAATAGAGTTGCCTGAAGAGGATTAATTTTACAATAAACAGAAAAGGAAATGGCGAAGACAATTCGTTGTTTTCTTTTTTTTACTTTCATCAAGAAAAGAATGTTAATTTTACTATTTTTGATCAAAAACGAAATGAAATGCGTATTACTATTCTAAGAAGAATGATCAAGAATAGGAGAGTCACGTGAGGAAAAAATTTTTAGGTACAATTGTAATCTTGAATATATCACTACTATCAAGTAAGGCAACTGCCATATCGCTTGACGAAATCAACCAGTTACAACCGATAGAGACAAAAGAATATGCGCAAGACTGCGATTACGAGGATGGGGCTAATGAAACAAGCCATCATCTAGAGCCGATTTATCATCGAGCATGTGAAGAGTCAGTTAATGAAAACTTACCAGCCATAGTCATTGTCAAAAATCAGGCAACGGAGATGTTTATTAAAAGGATCGAAAAATATGCTGTAACGATTGCTTATAAGTATGACTTATACGCTTCCGTGATGCTTGCACAAGCAATTTTGGAGTCGGAATCAGGAAATAGTAGCTTGTCCAAGGAACCTTTTTATAATTTATTTGGAATCAAAGGAAATTATAACAGTACATCAATCGTAATGAAAACGCAAGAGGACGATGGTCAAGGCAATCTGATGACGACAGAAGCCGAATTTCGTCAATATCCGTCATATGAAGAATCTTTGGACGATTACGCTAGGTTGCTAAAAGACGGATTAATTGGTAACCCAGATTTCTACAATGGCACAAAGAAAAGTATGACGAACAACTACCAAGAAGCAACTGCATTTTTGATTGGAAAATACGCAACAGATACTCAATATGCTGAAAAATTAGATCAGTTGATCGAAGTTTATCAACTGACTCGCTATGATGATGCTCACATGAATCAGACGAAGGAAATTAGAAAAGCAGAATGGATAGAAAATGACAAGGAGACTGTGAGAAAGCGAAAGGTTACAGAGATTAATAATATCCGTTTACTAGCCAATATTGAGTTAAATAAAAGACACGTACAAAGAAATCAAGGACAGCTCAAAAACGCTATAATTAGAATAAGCTCTTATTTTATAGAACTATTAAAATTCATGAAAGATCATAGCGACTAAGAGAGGGAATTCTATGCAAGCAGGGAAATTCTCGTTTTATAATCCAGTTATTTTCCATCCTAGCATTAAAAGAGTATACTAAAAATAGAGTCATTTTTTCAAAGAAAGGAATGAAAAAAACATGTCTTTTAAGAAAACAAAAGAGTTAGCGAATGGTTCAATTATCCCACGATTAGGTTTAGGGGTATGGCAAGTGAAAGATGGCGCAGAAGCTGTTGATTCTGTAAAGTGGGCTTTACAAGCCGGCTATCGTTTAATAGATACTGCTGCTGCTTATAAAAATGAAGTCAGTGTCGGTGAAGGGATTCGGGCATCAGGTGTTCCTCGAGAAGAAATTTTTGTTACAACAAAATTATGGAATGCCGATCAGGGATACGATTCAACACTAAAAGCTTTTGATGAAAGTTTGAATAAACTTGAGCTAGACTACATTGATCTGTACTTGATTCATTGGCCAGTCGAAGGGAAATATAAGGATTCTTGGCGTGCTATGGAAGAAATTTATCGAAGTGGGCGCGCAAAAGCAATTGGTGTTTCTAATTTTCATGAGCATCACATTGAGGAGCTGCTCAAGGATGCTAAGATCGTTCCGATGGTCGATCAAATTGAAATTCATCCAACCTTGACTCAAGAGCCGTTACGTAAATTCTTAACAGATAATCAAATTGCGGTCGAAGCATGGTCACCATTAGGCCAAGGCAAAATTCTAGAAAATCCTACTTTAGTTGAGATTGGTAAAAAATATAATAAGACTGCTGCACAAGTGATCATTCGTTGGCATCTGCAAAACGATATCATCGTGATTCCGAAGTCAGTGCATCAAGATCGTATCAAACAAAACTTTGATGTTTTTGATTTTGAGTTAACTGAAGCAGATATCAAGCAAATCAATGAGTTAAACACAAATGAACGTTTAGGCCCAGATCCAGATAATTTCAATTTCTAAAATGAAATAAAGTTGAATAAAGTACGAGGGTGCAGACCAAAAGAGATTTTTACTTTTGATCTGCACCCTCGTATTTTTATAATTGATTTACAAAATAGTCGAATAACTTAAATTCTTTTGCATCTGTCTCAAAACGAAGTTCAGGATGCCATTGTACGCCCAACAATCGATGGTTGTCATCGACTGATTCAATTGCTTCTACAATGCCATCAGAAGATCTTGCAGTAATTTTTAAAGAAGAGGCTAATTTGTTGATTGCTTGATGATGATAAGAATTGACCCGATAGTCCTCTCCAAATACCTGATAAAGAGCACTATCTTTTTCAATGTTAATGCCATGTGTGGCAAATTGTGGTTGGGTCGGTTGTTGTCCATGTTTAACAGTCCAGCCGGAATATAAGGAGAGGTCTTGGTACAACGTTCCTCCTAATGCAACATTAAGTAATTGCATACCGCGACAAACCGCAAAAATAGGTTTGTTTTGTCTAATCGCTTCCTTGATCAACGCTAATTCGAAAAGGTCACGATTGCGATTTGTCTCTTCCAAGTTAGGATGGGGCTCTTCACCGAATAAGTCAGGGGAAATATCTTGTCCTCCAGCCAATAATAATTTATCGATCTTTGAAATATAAGACGCAGCAGCCTCTTCTTTTCCGATTGGTAAAACAATCGGTAACCCACCTGTTTGTTGGACAGCTGTTACAAATCCTTGAGGTGTATAAGTTACATGGTTACCGTTGAATACATCAACGGATTGAATAATTTGATTGCCGGCTATGCCGATAGTTGTTGTCATTTGATCACGTCCTCAATTAATATGTAGAATAACAGTGTAGCACTTTTTTTACGAAATTGGGATATTTAAGTATGCTGAAGTAATAAAGGCTGCAAAAAAACAGCTAACCGCAGATTAGGCAAGGAGTTGAACGAGCCAAATTTGTGATTAACTGTTTGATCGTATTAACGAGTACGGATTACTTCGATTTTATAACCATCTGGGTCAGTAATAAAATAATAAGATGGAGGAGTACCAGGTAAGCCTTTCATGTCTGTAACAGTGAAGCCAGCATTTTTTTGTTCTTCATGTAATTTCTCAATTTCATCTGTGCTGATTGCAATATGACCATAACCGTCTCCTAAATTGTATGCTTCGTGGTCATAATTATACGTTAGCTCTAGTTCATAACCATCACCAGGTAACGTTAGATAAACTAAGGTAAATTTATGTTCTGGAAAATCACGTCTGCGACTTTCTTCGAAATTAAATGCTTTTTGATAAAAATCTAATGATGCTTCTAAATCTTTGACACGAACACAAGTGTGAGCCATTTTCATATAAGTTATCTTCCTTTCGTAAATGGGGATTGTTCAGCTTGAATGAGATAAGAAGCTGATGTTTTTATAGTAGCATAGACTGTATCGAATTTGTGAGTGAAAAGTTAGGTTAATACTTGTTCATGAGAAAATTCTAATGTAAAATTAAATTAAACAAAAAGGGAGTTGTTCTTATGAAAACACCATCGTTTGGTGAAAAATCGGAAACATTGGTATATAAAAAAAGACTAGGTGCATATATTATTGTCTCAAGAAATAGTCAAACTGAAATTGTGTTGATTCAAGCGCCAAATGGAGCTTATTTTTTACCCGGTGGAGAAATTGAGTCTGGTGAAACGAAGGAAACAGCGATTCATCGGGAGATGCTTGAAGAATTAGGAATCCAAGTAACGATTGGTGAGTATCTGGGACAAGCGGATGAATATTTTCATTCGCGACATCGTAGTACAGATTATTATAACCCAGGTTACTTCTTTGTAGCAACAAACTGGCGACAGGTCTGTGATCCATTGGAGAAAACCAACAATATTTGTTGGGTCTCTGTTGAAATAGGCATTGATTTATTAAAACGCGGCAGTCATAAATGGGCCGTAAAAAAATGGCAAAAGAATCAGTTATAAAGAAAATCGCAGTATATGTGGTTTTGGAAATTATGACGAGCTATTATTTGAATTTAGAGCGTAGGATCAAACTTGATTTTTAAGTTTGTCTTACGCTTTTTGTATGAAAAATGAAATGAGAAAATCATGAAATAGTTCATTCGATTTTTTATAATTAGTAGATTGAGTTCAGTTTTTGTTTACGGATTAGGCAGCGATTGGGATCAAAAGCAGTCAAATAACTACCTATGACGGAAATGCATTACATTTTTTGTGTCACTTTCGCTAGAAAGTATTTTTTTTTGCATGGATTCGGTTTTAGGGACCACATTTTGTGGTAGTGACTTACAAAATAAGGCACCAAAAGAGATTGAAACCCTTTCATAAACAGATTATATTGAAAAGGAACCAATAAGTCGTACGCTTGGTGAAATTCAAAAGGGGTGTTGCATATTGTTAAGTGAGATGATCAAAGAAGAATTTATTCAGCTGAATATTGAAGTTGCGGATTGGGAAGAAGCAATTCGTCGATCTGCAGATCCGCTACTCGATGGGGGCAAGATCACAGCAGAATACGTTGAAAAAATTATTGAAACCACCCAGACTCTGGGGCCTTATATTGTGGTCACAAAACATGTTGCATTGCCTCATGCGCCAACACAATATGGTGCATTGGGTTTAGCGATGGGCATCACCACGTTAAAAACGCCGGTAAAATCAGGAAACAAAGCGAATGACCCGGTGAAGTATCTTTTTTGTATGAGCGCTAAAGATAGTGAGACACATTTAGAATCGATGGCTGAGTTAGTCAATTTACTAAGTGATCAATATTTTTATCAAATTTTAGATAGCGCGAAAAATCCAATGGATATTCTAAAATATATTATTGCAAAAGAATAGGAGATGGAACAAATGCATAAAGCCCTTGTTGCTTGTAGAGCAGGAGTTGGTTCAAGTTTAATGCTAAAAATCAAAACAGAACAAGTAATCAAAGAGAATGGTTTTCCAATTCAAGTCGAGCACTCATCATTAGATGCAGTGTCTGGATTTGATGGTGATCTATTGATAACACTTGCTGATGTCGCAAAGGAATTGGAATCGCAAGGATTGAAGCAAACGATTATCGGAATCAATAATATCGTGGATAAAAATGAAATCCAAAGTAAGTTAAGTAGTTTTTTGAATAACTGATTCTGTATTATGGCAAAGATAAGGAGATGAAAAAGAGTGGATTTTATTATTAGCTTTTTAAGCACACCAGCAATTTTACTAGGGATCGTGGCATTTGTAGGATTAGTTGCTCAAAAAAATCAGGTACTGAAGTTTTAACAGGGACGTTTAAAACAATCATCGGCTTCATGGTCTTTAGTGCTGGTGGTGCTTTAATGACAGGCGCCTTGCAGAATTTCAATAAATTATTTCAAACAGGGTTTAATATCGTGGGGGTTGTTGCTTCACCAGAAGCTGCAACTGCGATGGCTCAAGAGCAATATGCGTTAGTGACATCATGCACGTTAATCCTAGGATTTTTAATGAATCTAGTTTTTGCTCGAATCACACCAATGAAAAATATTTTCTTTACAACAGGACATAGTTTATTTTTCGCTTGCGTCCTTTCATTGATTATCAAGTCTCATGGTATTTCAGATGTTGCTGCAATTATTTTAGGTGGCACGATCCTAGGATTTTGTTCAGCTGCATTACCGCAGTTATGCCAACCATTTATGCGAAAAATTACTGGAAGTGACGATGTTGCGATTGGTCATTTTAATATGATTGGTTATTCCTTGTCTGGATATATTGGGAAATTATTTAGTAAACATGAAGAGAAAAGTACAGAGCATATTAATTTTCCAAAATGGCTGTCTTTTTTTAGAGATTTCTTGATGGGTGTGGCAGTAATCATGCTGATACTTTTTTATGTATCCGCTTTAAAAGCGGGTAGAGAAGCTACCCAAGAATTGGCAGGAACAGCTCATTGGTTAGTTTTCCCCATGATTCAAGCATTTACGTTTACAGCAGGCATGTCGATTTTAATGACAGGTGTACGGATGTTTTTAGCAGAAATTACAGCTGCTTTTGTCTCTATTTCAGAAAAATTCATTCCAAACTCTCGTCCAGCATTAGATGTTCCTACAGTCTTTCCTTACGCACCAACAGCTGTAATCGTTGGATTCTTATCTGCGTATGCTGCAGGACTCGTTGGCGTTGCGATCATGGTGATTTTTAAATTCCCGATAGTCATTATTCCAGCAGCTCATATTTGCTTTTTCTCAGGAGGAACAGCAGGTGTGTTCGGTAACTCGACGGGCGGCTGGCGCGGCGCTGTAGCAGGTTCGTTCATCGTTGGCTTATTGCTTGCATTTTTGCCAACTATTCTTTATCCCGTATACGGAAGTATGGGATTAGAAGGATCGACATTCCCAAATATTGATTACAATGTTATCGGCATTTTTGTTGAAAAGATACTAGGTCTTTTCTCTTGATAGAAGTCTTATGTTGGAAATAGTTATACCTAATGTAGAGTTAGAAGTTGATAGGAGGTAGTATGAATCAGATGAAAACAGAACTAGATCGAGTGGTATTAAACTTTTTTGAAAATACATCTGAAGAATTAGAGAAGTTCATACAAGAAATAGCAATAGAACCATTGATCGTGGCAAAAAAGTTGATTTTAACTTCAGAAAAAAAAGGTGGACGTGTTCATGTGACAGGAATCGGGAAACCTGGACATGTGGCAGAATATATTGCATCATTGTTCTCTTCAACGGGAACCCCGGCCTATTTTTTAGACGGAACAGAGGCGATTCACGGATCGTCAGGGCAAGTGAAATCAGGGGATATCGTCTTATCAATCTCGAATAGCGGAGAAACAGAAGAATTAAAAAAACAGTTCAAACGCTTAAACAAAATGGGGCTCGCATTATTTCTATCACCGGAAAAAAGGAGTCATGGTTGGCAAAAAATAGTGATTGTTTCCTTTTTGCTGGTGTGGAAAATGAGGGCGATTCTTTGAACAAACCACCTCGTGCATCAATCTTAGCGGAGATTTTACTACTCCAATCGTTAAGTGTTTTACTACAAGAAGAAAAGAGAATCACAAATAAAGAATATGTGAAATGGCATCCAGGAGGTGCGTTAGGTCAAAGTATATCCGTATACGAGTAAGGAAAGGATGAGCAATATGAAACCCAAAGGACTTATTACAGCAATGGTTACACCTCTAGATAAAGCGAATCAAATCGATTTACATGCCACAAAACGGCTAGTCAATCATTTGATTGAAAAAAAAGTTAATGGCTTGTTTATCCTTGGCACAAATGGTGAATTTCATGTCTTAAGCGACTCCGAGAAACTACGATTTGCCCAAAGTGTTATTACTGAGACGGATGGACGGGTGCCGGTATACGTTGGAACTGGTGGAAACAGTACTGAGCATGTTATTGCTTTATCAAAAGAAATGACTAAACTAGGAGCAGATGCTTTATCTGTGATTACGCCATACTTTGTTCCGCTTACTGAAAATGAATTGATCACTCATTATTTAACTCTTGCTGAAGCAAATACAGCGCCTATTCTGCTCTATAATATGCCTAAAAATACAGGCATAGCGATTAGTTCCAGCATGATTGGAGAAATAGCCGGACATCCTAATATTATTGGTATCAAAGATAGTAGCGGTGATCTAGAGAACATAAAAGCATATCTAGATGCAACAAAGAATGAGGAATTTGCTGTTTTATCAGGATCGGATTCGCTTATTTTAGATGCGTTAAAAGCTGGTGCTACCGGAGCTGTCGCGGCTACCTCAAATGTTTTAACAGAAATTGATGTAGCTATTTATCATTATTGGTTAAATGGAAACTTGGAAAAAGCCCAAGCAATGCAAGACAGTATTGAAGAATTTCGCCGTATCTTAAAGCTTGGAACCATTCCTTCGGTTTTAAAGGCAGCAATCAATTACCAAGGGATTCCGGTTGGAAATCCACGACTACCTGTTCAGCCAGTTAGTAAAGAAGCGTTATTGGAAGTATCACAAACAATGGACGGGTACCTTAAAAAAGGTCAGTCTTTCTAAAGGAGAGAAAAATATGTTTCGAACAACTATCCTAAATAGGATTGAAGAAACAGCAATTATGGCGATCGTTCGGGTAGAAACGATCGAACGAGCAGTTGAAATTGCAGATGGCTGCTTAGCTGGAGGCGTAGATTGTCTAGAAATAAGTTATACATTGCCCAATGCAGGAACAATTATTCAACAACTAAACGAACGATATGGAAGAAACCTGTTGATTGGTGCTGGGACCATTTTGGATAGTGAAACAGCTCGTCTGGCTATCTTGGCTGGAGCAAGCTTTATTATTGCTCCAAATTACGATAAGGCTGTTTGTAGATTGTGTAATCGTTATCAAATCCCGTATATGCCGGGCTGTACTAGTATGACGGAAATGATCACGGCGCTAGAAGCAGGGGCAGCAATGGTCAAAGCATTTCCGATATCAAGCTATTATGGGCCAACGCTGATTAGAACATTGAAAACACCAACACCGTATTTGCCGATCATGTCCTCTGGCGGCGCTAATTTAGAAAATATTGACGAATGGTTGATGAGTGGTGTAGATTGTTTGGGTATCGGGAGTCTCTTGACAAAAGGCTCTATAGAAGAAATAGCAAAAAATGCTAAACAATTGAAGCAAGCGGTCGCTAAGTACAGAAATGAACAATAAAGGATCATCCAGTTTTTTGAAAAGTTGATTTAAGCTGTTTTTGGAGGAGGGGATATAGTGACAGACGAGCGTTCTAGAAAAGTAATGAAACGGCTAATTGAGCGTTCCATACATGACGTAAACGAATTGGCAACTCAAACTGGTTTAACAAAACGTCAATTAGAATATTCAGTAGAGAAAATCAATGAATTTGCAACAATTGAAAATGGACAAAAGTTAGTGATCGAAAACAATCGGATCATTTTGACGAACCAACTCCGAGAACAGTTTATTTCTTTACTTTCAGATAAAACCTATGCCAAAGAATATCTAATGAATGCTTTTGAACGATCAAAGTATCTTTACTTAATTTTATTTTACTATGCGGATGACTATCTTTCGATCAATCATTTTATTGAAGAGCTTGGCGTCGGTAAAACGACCATTATCAATGACTTAAAAAGCTTAACGATTGAATTGAGAAAAGAAAATATTCAGTTGCTCTACACTAGAAAAGATGGGTATCGATTATCCGGAAGTGAGGAGCAGATCCGTTATCATTTAATGAAAATGATTATTTGGGATTCATCAGAACATAATACAACTTTTATTTATGATCAGTTTTTAGAAAAACATCCCATTGAAACGCTTGAATCAACGAAACAGTTGATTGAAACGTATATCATGGAATATGGTATCTCCTTTGTAGAAAACCGTTTGACTGAATTTTTATATACCTTCATTTTTTTGAAAAAACGCTTGCAGATTTTACCAGCAGTCTTCCATGATAAATATCAGTTGCCAGCGGTGATTGCCATGAAGGAATATCAATTTTCCCAAAAAATTCTCAATCACTTTGGTATCGAAGATGAGGCAGCTCATATGTATCTATGTGCATGGATCTTAGGTTTGTCAGTTGGACGGGCAGGGGATACGACAAAAGACTACGAAACAATTATGGAATTAGTCAAACGAATTATTTTACGTTTTGAAGCAATTTCAGGTATTCGTTTTAATAATCAGGAATTGGTTGTGCGTCAGTTATATTCTCATTTTAGACCAGCATATTATCGTTTATATTTCAAATTGCCTATTGTAAATCCGCTTCATAATAAGATCAAAGCTGAATATGGCGAGTTATTCAATATTGTTGAAGAAACATTAAAGCCATTTTCTTCTTTATTCGAACATTCAATACCAGAGGATGAAATTGCATTTTTGACAATGCATTTTGCGTCACTTTGTTCTAATTTTGATGAATATACAACGATACAAAAGGTGGCTTTGATTGTTTGTCCTAATGGAATTGGCAGTTCATCAATTGTATATACCGAGTTGAAAGCCCTTTTTCCGGAGTTAGCTTTTCTAGGACCAGTCGAAACGAACGAAATCGAACGTCTAACTGATTCATATGACTTAATTTTTTCTACAGTACCTAATATTCGTTTATTTTATACAAAAAAACCTGTCTACATTGTTAGTCCAATTATGAATACTAGGGAAAGGTATCGGTTGATCAGCGACGTGTATACTCAAATTGGCAATTTCAATTTCAAATTACCTAGTGTGGGAAAAATCATGGAAATCATCAAACGGCATGCGATAATTTCTGAAGGGTCTAGTTTGGAAAGAGAATTGTATGAATATCTAATCAATCAAGAAGAGCCTAGCAAAGCTGAAAGTGAAGGGCCAAGTTTACAGGAAATTACAGCCCCGGATTTGATTCAGCTAAATATGCGCGCTAAAAATTGGGAAGAAGCGATTCGTTTATCTGCAGCATCCTTATTAAAAGCAGGGAGAATTACGCGGAATTATATCGATACGATTATTGAAACAGCCAAGAGAGAAGGTGCGTATATGGTTATCTCTAAACATGTGGCATTACCTCATGCAAGACCGATTGATGGCGTTTGGCAACTAGGTATGAGTATCAGCGTATTAAAAGAGCCGATTGTCTTTGGAAACAAAGAGAATGATCCAGTGAAATATATATTTTGTTTAGCAGCTACTGAAAACAATCGTCATTTAAACGCGATGGTGGAATTAGTAAAATTACTAGATGATCCACAATTTTATTTTTTACTAGATACAAGTAATGACCCAAACGAGGTGTATCATTATCTGGCGCAAGAAAAAGTCTTGAGCTTGGAAAAATAATCGAGGAAAAACAGATAAGTAGTGAGTGAGAGCAGAAGTATTCCCTTTGGAAATAAGCTGAAATTGTTGTAAAACACAGTGAATGTAATGAACGGATGCTGCACAATACCTACTTGTTCACCAAAAATTGAATAGTACCTATTAGGAATCATTCAACATCTGAATTAAAAATTCTGATGTTGAATGTCATTTTCATGAATTTCCACTTATTGTTTTGAAACACAATGAGGTACGAGTCGATGTTCCAAACTACTTACTCGGTTCTCTAGATTAAATACTTTTGTGCCATTCTCCACTAAAATCTGAATAAATGCTTTTGTTCATCAAGTAAATGAGAAAGTGTCAGACAACTTTTAAATATATTGAAGTAAAATTTCTGCCACACCATCTTCATCGTTACTCGTTGTTTGAACATCCGCTGCTTGTTTTACACTATCAGTGGCGTTGCCCATAGCAACACCGATACCAGCATATTCGATCATGGATAGATCATTTTCATTATCGCCAATCGCCATTGTTTCTGCTTGAGAAATTCCTAAGTGTTCGGCAAGTTTAGCTAAAGCATTTCCTTTGCTAGCTTCTTTATTCAAAATTTCATAATAAAAATCAGTGCTTTTAACAGTTGTATATTTGTTAATAAATTCTTCTGGTAGTTGACTGATGGCCTTATCTAAAATCTCTGGTTCATCGATCATCATCATTTTGATAATCGACAAATCAGGAGTCATTTCATCAACTGCACGATACTTAAGCGGCATGTCCACTAAATAGGCTTCATGAACGGTATATTTTCCAATATCTCGGTTCGCTGTATAAATCGCTGTATCGTCAATTGTGTGCAGATGAGCGCCAACTTTTCGTGCCATTAGTTCGATTTCTAAAAAGTCATCATAACTTAACGTATATTGGGAAATGATTTCATTTGATTTAGTCGCTTGGACTAAAGAGCCATTATAAGTAATTACATAATCATTATCACCATATAAATCTAATTCGGCTAACTGTTCTTTTACCCCTGGTAAAGGTCTTCCTGTACATAAAACGATATACATACCGCTATCATTAGCTTTTTTTAATGTTTCCTTTACCTTCGGGCTGATTTTTCTATTTGAATCAAGTAATGTTCCATCAATATCGATTGCAACTAATTTGACTGTCATAACTTCCTCCTGTATAAATACTTTTTTAATTTTTTCCTTCAATCAATGCTCCATTATGAATATAAGCGGCAAATTCGCGGTAGGTGTCGTCAAATAAATCATAATGCTGCTGTCTTTTTGGGTTCATCATTTCTTTTGGAAAATAGAAACGTTCGTCGATCTGTGTTTGACCAGCAAGGGCCGCAACCAAGTGGCTAATTTTAGAAAGCTCAATCAAAGTGCCGTCTTTTTGCATAATTTCGATCTGAGTGCGATGACTGTTTTTTTCTGGACGATAAAAATCATAAGGCAAGTCATAACTTGAGTTGATGGCGGTATAATATTTTGGATTATAGCCAACTTTTTCAATCAAGGCTTGCAGATGTCGTATTGTTACGGAATCCCGAGCACCAGAAAAAGTAACTGATTTAAGTGGTCGGCGAATCAAAAAGCGATTGGCTAAATCGTTAAGGATCGGATCCGGCAGTGAGGTCCATTGAGTAAAGTAGGTATTTAAAACGCCATCATCAAGTTTCAAATATTCCTGTAATGAAAAAGTTCCTTTGAAAAAAGGGACTAATAACTGAGAATGCAGTTGGTAATCTTCTGGTGTTTGCTCATACAATTCTCTTGCGCGATGGAGTAAGTGATCCAAAATAACTTCCATGCCACGAGAAACTGGATGAAAATAGACTTGGACGTACATCTGGTAGCGACTAACAATATAATCTTCTACTGCATGCATACCGTTCATAGCAAAAGCTAAACCATCTTTATACGGCCGAATTACGCGTAAAATTCTAGTCAGATCAAAGGTACCATATTCTGTCCCGGTAAAATAGGCGTCTCGTAGTAAATAATCCATTCGGTCAGCATCAATTTGACTGGAGATCATTTGAACAACTTGGGGATTAGGGTATTCTTTTGTGATCACGCTGGCAACTTTATCTGGAAAATCAGCTGAAACACGATTCAAGATTTGGAAAACTTCTGTTTCAGGTGACGTGATGATCTCAACAGTGATCGCTTCATGATCTGTTTTGAAAATGTGTTCAAATGTATGAGAATATGGCCCATGACCGACATCATGAAGTAAAGCAGCGCAAAGAGCAACCAGCCGTTCATTGTCATTCCAACCATCATCCCCTAAACGTTCAGCTGAGTAATTACGCTGGAAGATATCGCAAATCCGTCGCGTAATTTCATAAACGCCTAAAGAATGAGCAAATCGGCTGTGCTCAGCACCGTGAAAGGTAAAAGAAGAGGTGCCTAATTGCTTGATTCTACGTAGACGTTGTACTTCTGCTGAATTGATCAAGTCTAATATAACTTGATGTTGCACATGGATGTAGTTGTGAACTGGATCTCTAAATACTTTTTCAATGGGTAAAATTTGCTGCTTATAAGGTGTAGGCATCGTTTCACTCCTTTTTATTAATGATTATTGGTAGAACTGCTCTTTCTTTTGAAAGAAAACAGATTTTTATTGAATAACATGCAAATCAGCTAGTGGTCGATGATTGTAGTATACCATTAGTGCAACAATTGATTTCTTTGCTGCATTTTACTGATTTGTTTATCAGTTTCAGTCTTAAACCAGTCAGTTTGTGATAAGCGTTGCAGTGACTGATCATCAAGTGTAATAGACGTGTTATCTAATAATACGCTAAGTAATCGTTTTTTCACTTCAGCGATCGTTAATTTTTTGTTGAGCAACTCTTCTAGGTTGGCCATTACTGTAGGATCAACAGGAGGGTAGCCATTTTTACCAAAATCTTCCTGTAAACTAGCTTTGTAAAAACGTCGTACACTTTCACCACGTTTTTGTTGATCACCATTGACACTTAAATAGATCATGACAGCAGTCCCATCTTTCACCCGGCGTTGAGCGATGCCTGCAAATTTCTTGCCATTAATACTTAAATCAAATGTACCAGGACAATAAGATTCTGTAATTTCGAAAGCGTCTATTTTATGGTGAGAATCTTCAAAAGCTAATTTAATCCAAGTCCACATATACGTATAAGCATCGTCTATACTAATTTTTTTATTTCCCGGATTAGGTAAAATCAATGAGACGTTTAAAATCCCTGCATCAGCAATTACTCCGAGACCTCCAGCGTTACGAATGACGATTTGATAGCCATCATGTTTTAAAGAAGCTAAACCACTGTGTAAATCTGTCACGCGAGTATCCTTCATACCAAGGATCATAGCCTGATCTAGTTGCCAAAAATGGATGATCGTTTGTTGATTAATGCCAGAAAAAGTCGTAAAAGTGTCGGTTAAAGCAAAAGGAAGAAAATAATCTTTTTTGCTTAAACAGTGTTGATCATATAAAAAAACGTTGTCGTTTGTCAGTAAGTGGGTTAATTTAGTCATCTTGGTCTTCATCCTGTTTTACGCGTGAAACGTAATCCTTCACTTCTTTATTCATTTGATTATATTCAGTTGTAAAACGCATCGGTTTACTAATAATCCTCATTGGCATGGTGGCTAAAAATTTACTGAAATCTTGTCTAGCTTCTTCTGTTAAACGTCCAGGCTTAGAAACTAAACGCTCATAAAGATAATGATAAAATTGGTTCATTGCATCGATATCGATACTCAGTTGATTATGACATTCAGTACATTCAATGCTGGAAATGATTTCGTTCATATATTGAATATCATGGAGTGTCTCTTTTTGGCAATGCATACAAAAGAGCATTGCAGTTTCATCATGAAATAACATTTGTTTCCACCTCCGTATTCCATTATATACGATTTAAACAAAAAAACATGCTTATCTGTACAGAAATAATAGGAAAATGGAGAAATTTTAAAGAAATCAAAAAAATCAAGAGATAATCTTGCTATCGGTCCTATAAAACGATAAGATATTTACATATGATTTATATCGGAACAAATGTAAAAGGAGTGAGAAAATGAATCAAACTGGAACCCAAAGCCAACAAATAAACCCCATTGATGATGTAGCCGCTCTGAAAACGATGTGGGAAATTCGCATTTTTGAAGAAACGATCCAAGAGCTCTTTGATGCTGGAGAATTATACGGCACAATGCATCTTTGCACCGGGCAGGAGGCAACTGCTGTTGGTGGTGCAGGTATTTTAAAGAAAAGTGATTGGATCGTGTCCACTCATAGAAATCATGGGCATTGTATTGCAAAAGGAACTGATATTCGCAGTATGCTTGCTGAAATGCTAGGTAAAAAGACTGGAACAAATGAAGGCAAAGGTGGCAGTATGCACATTGCTGATTTGGACATAGGAAATTTAGGTTCAAATGGCATTGTCGGCGCTGGTTTTCCAATTGCAGCTGGTGCGGCGTTAAGTGCTCAAATGCAAGAGACCGATCAAGTTGTTCTGTGTTATGCAGGAGACGGTGCTACAAATGAAGGAAGTTTTCATGAAGCCTTGAATTTGGCCTCTATTTGGCAATTGCCCGTCATCTATTTCATTGAAAATAATCAATATGGCATGAGTAGCTCTATTGAGCAGATGGTTAATATCGATAAGCTTTCTGAACGAGGTAAAAGTTACGGAATCGAAGGTATCACGATCGATGGAAATGATTTAGCCAGTGTGACTTCAGCGGTTTCACAAGCTGTAGCGAAAGCAAGAAATGGCGGTGGACCAACCTTGATTGAAGCATTGACCTATCGTCACAAAGGTCATTCTAAATCTGATAAGCTCATGTATCGTTCGCAGGAAGAATGTCGACTGTGGCAAGAAACTAACGATCCTATTTTCCGTTTAGAACAAAAACTGATTCAAACTGCTAGGATGAAAGAAGACTCGATCAGACAATTGGAGATGACCATACGGCAGGAAATGGCAGATCTAGTTGCTTCTGTGAAATTGGATAGCGAACCGACAGTTGCTGATTTGTGGACACATGTCTATGCGGAGGATGAAGCATGAGAACAATTACTTATTTACAAGCAATCAACGAAGCGTTAGATGAAGCACTGGCTCAAGATGAACGTGTATTTATTCTAGGTGAGGATATAGGTATTTACGGTGGGGGATTTGGAGCAACCAAAGGACTTCAGGAAAAATACGGTAAGCAGCGGGTTCGCGATACGCCGATTTCAGAAAGTGCAATCGCTGGAGCAGCGGTTGGAGCGGCAATGACGGGTATGCGTCCGATAATCGAGCTACAGTTTTCAGATTTTATTACTGTTGCGATGGATCAGTTGGTCAATCAAGCCGCAAAAATCCATTATATGTATAGTGGAAAGGCAAAAGTCCCTTTAGTGATGCGGACAGCTGCTGGATCAGGAACTGGAGCTGCAGCTCAGCATTCACAAAGTTTGGAAAACTGGATGGCTCATATCCCGGGATTAAAAGTAATTCAACCTTCTAATCCGTATGATGCAAAAGGGTTACTTCATGCTGCCATTCACGATAATAATCCAGTCATGTTTTATGAACATAAGCTTCTATACCAAACAACGGATATGGTGCCGGACACTGCCTATACGATTCCAATCGGTGTTGCAGATATTAAACGTGCCGGAAGTGATGTGACCATTATTGCAACAGGCATCATGGTCAATAAAGCTTTAGAAGTGGCGGAAATTGCAGACAAGCGAGGTGTCTCGATTGAAGTCATCGATCCAAGAACCTTAGTGCCTTTTGATAAAGAAACGATTTTAGCTTCTGTTGCTAAAACAAAACGAGTGATCGTTGCAACCGAAGCTGTAAAAAATAGTGGCTTCAGTGCAGAAATCACGGCAATCATTGCTGAATCAAAAGCAGCTATGAACTTGAAAGCACCTATTGCTCGACTAGGCGGAGAATTTGTACCAATGCCGGCACAAAAGCTATTGGAGGCTAACGCAACACCTCAAGTTGAGTCACTGCTAAAAGCTCTGGAACGAGTCATGTCTGGAATCGAGGCGCCTAATGAAGATCAGTGAAGATCGTCGAAAGATGTTGAAAATTGTTACGATGTATTATGAGCAAGGGTTAACTCAAGCGGTGATTGCAAAAAAAATGGGTATTTCCCGGCCTGTTATTTCAAAGATTTTACAACAGGCGAAAGAGAGGGGGGTCGTTTCAGTTTCAATCAAAGATGAGTCTGCTTATGTCGTCGAGTTAGCATTACGGCTGGAAGCGACTTATCAACTTACAGATGTGATTGTCATTCCAGCTAATGAGCAAAAAGAAGCTGAGATAGTGAAAAAGGAAGTTAGTCGAGCCGCAGCAACTTATCTTAAAGAACGTTTAAAAACTGGAATGAGTGTGGGCTTATCATGGGGAACAACATTGGCTGATATGATCGACGAGATGCCTTATTGCTCATTTCCAACGATTAATGTTTGCCCTTTAGTGGGTGGGGTTTCTAGTGAACACCTCTATTATGATACAAATCACCTGGTTTTCAGATTAGCTGAAAAGCTCAATAGCCGCTGTCAGTATTTTTATGCGCCAGCATTAGCTGAGAGCATCGATTTAGCTGATGTGCTAAACAAGACACAGCTAGTTGGGAAAGCGCTAGATCAAGCTCGAAATGTTGATTTAGCAATCATTGGTGTTGGCAACCCAAATAAAACTTCTACATGGAAACGCCTTGGTTACATTGAAGCAGAAGAATTAAAAGTGATCAAGGAAACAAATGTTAAAGGAGATGCCGTAGCGTCCTTATTTGACAAAAATGGTCAAACAGTGAACAATGAAATAAGTAAACGCATGTTAGGTGTTAAAGTAGAGGATTTAGCAACTATGCCTGATGTAATGATCATTGGCTGCGGCAATGAAAAAGCTGAAAGCATCAAGTCATTATTATTAGGTAAATGCTGTACTATTTTAGTTATTGATCAAACAATTGCTGAGGCTTTGGTTTGAACTTGACGGACATGTCACAGGGAAGCTAAAATATGATTGTAGCAGATAGGGACATCCACAGACTTTTTATTTTCCAGGCAAGGATCAATAGACGTAGTCAATTGGTGGTCCTAGAAAAAGGAATCAATGAGCTGGCTACGGGTTTTATATTAAGGAGAGTGTTTTTAATGGATTTATCACAAGGAACACCAGTATCTATTCAGCTGAAAACAGTTGTGGATCAAGCTGGTGAAAAGAAGAACTTTTATTTTGATTTGGAAGGCCAAATAGTAAAAATTGGCGATACGCTATATATTCGTTACAAAGAAGAGCAAGAAGAAGGCGAAGCAGTTCCAGTTACGATCAAAGTTGAACCGGACGGAAAGATACAATTGATTCGTGCAGGTGGTCTTAGAATGCGGTTGAAATTCGCTTATCAGGAACGCTTAGAAACTAGCTATAAAACTCCCTACGGTTTATTTCAAATCACTACGTTTACTCGTAATTTACGGTTTAGCTTAAAAGATCAGCCTGTTGCTGGAACGATTTTGATCGACTACGATTTGTATTCTCAGGCCGAAAAAATTGGGGAATATCATTTAGAACTAGAATTTACTGCTTAATTATGCAATAATCAATTGATTTTTTCTTCATGTTTTTGTATGATAAGGAGTAGACTGTGAAAGGACGTGTACCGTTTGGAAATTAATGTATTTGACGGGTTGAACAAAGATGAATTATCCATGATCGAAGTTGCGCACGCAATTTTAGAACAACGTGAAGATGTGATGGACTTCTCTGACTTAGTAAACCAAATTCAAAATTATCTTGGAAAATCTGACAGCGAAATTCGTGACTCTTTAGCACAATTTTATACTGACTTAAATATTGATGGCAGTTTTATCTCTCTTGGAGATAACCGTTGGGGCTTGCGCTCATGGTATCCAATCGATTCTATCGACGAAGAAGTAACACATGGTTTAGATGAAGATGAAGAAGACAAACCACGTCGTAGAAAACGTAAAAAAGTTAATGCCTTCATCATTGATGCGAATGATGAAGATGTGATCGACTACAACGATGATGATCCGGAAGATGCAGAATTAACGGATGATGATGACGATGATATTCTTTATGACGATGACGATGACGAAGAAGATGAGGAGATCAAAGCTTATAACTCTGACCTTCAAGAAATCGGTGCAGATTCTGATGACGAAGAAGAAGAGCTACCAGGGATCGAAGAAGATCTTACAATTATCGATGAAGATGATGTAGACGATGACTTTGATGATGAAGATGAATATGCAGATCCTGAAGAAGAAGCATAACATTTAAAAATATGGGTGTTCTCAGTGTGAGAGCACTCACATTTGATTCATTAAAGCAAAAAATACGCTTTTTTTTAGTTTTGTAAGAAAAAAGTGAATCAAAATGATTGACAAATGGTCTATATCTTTGTAAACTGTCACTGTTAACAAAAACAAATAGCGTTTTCATGTGACTAGATAATACTAGGCATGGAAGAATTTCAAAAAAATATGATATACTCATATTTTGACGGGATTGTTCTATGCTTTTTTTGTTGTCTTGATGCATGTTAGCTGACAATCTACTTCTGCAGAAGAGGAATGTTTATGAAAATTAAAAAGGTACTTAATCAAAATGCTGTGCTCGTTGTTGATGCTGGGCAGGAAAAAGTGGCAGTTGGTAAGGGCGTGGGCTTTAACAAAAAGAAAAATGATTTGTTACCCCCGCAACAAGTGGAACGAATGTTTGTAATGGAACCAGAAGGCGTGAAAAAGCTTCAAGTTTTATTATCACAAATTGATGAAAAGTATTTTTTTGTCACAGAAGAAATCATCACCCATGCTGAGACAGTGCTTGGTGAAAAGCTAAATGAGCATATCAATATTGGCTTGAGTGATCACATTGCGTTTGCCGCAGAGAATATTCAAAATAATATTATCGTAAGAAATAAACTTTTGAATGAGATCGAAATTCTTTATACCGAAGAGTTTTCAATCGCACAATGGGCAGTGGATTATTTGACGCAAACGTTAGGTATTCCATTCAGTTATGATGAGGCAGGTTACATTGCAATCCATATTCACAGTGCTCGCAGTGGTCGCACGGATAATAGTAAAAGTATTCGTGAGGTCACAATTGTTTCAGAAATTATTCATTTGATCGAGCAGGAATTAGGGATCAACATTCATGATGAAAAAATGAGTCTAAGTTATTCACGATTAGTTAATCACTTACGTTTATTTATCCATCGTTTCCAACAAAGTCAGTATGCAGTATTAGATGATGAGATATTGGACGTTGTGCGTAAAAAATACGCAGAAAGTTACGAGATATCAAAAAAAGTTCAAGTTTTGTTAATGAGAAATTTCCACTATCAAGTACCAAATGAAGAATTAGGTTATCTGGCGATTCATATCGAACGGCTTAAGATGATCAAATAACAGACAAGGGGAGAAACAAAAATGAAAGCATATATGCAAAGAATGGGACGCTCGTTGATGCTTCCTGTAGCGGTATTGCCAGCTGCTTCTCTATTAGTAGGGATCGCAAACTGGATCGTAGGAACAGTGGGACCTAGTGCGGCTACGTCATTTTTAATGAATGGTGGTTTAGCTATTCTTGACCATCTAGCATTATTATTCGCGGTTGGTTTAGCTTTAGGGATGTCAAAGGATAAAGATGGGTCTGCAGCACTTGCTGGTTTAGTGGCATATTTAGTTCCTTCATCTGTATTAAGTACAGCTTCTGTACAATCCTTAATGGGGCTAAAAGACATCGCTGATGTAAGCCCAGCGTTCAATAGCATGGGAAATAATGTATTTGTCGGAATTATTGCAGGTTTGACAGCTGCTGCAATGTATAACCGATTCTCAAATGTGAAATTGCCGATGGCACTTTCATTCTTTAGTGGTAAACGTTTAGTTCCAATCATGTCAGCTATTGCAATGTTAGCAATTTCATTTGTTTTACTATTCATCTGGCCAGTTGTTTATAATGGCTTAGTTACGTTTGGTGAAGCTATTTCTAGCTTAGGTTTTGTTGGAGCTGGATTATACGGATTCTTTAACCGCTTGTTGATTCCAACAGGCTTACACCATGCCTTGAATTCAGTTTTCTGGTTTGATGTTGCAAATATCAATGATATTGGTAACTTCTTAGCAGGACAACAAGCATTAGATTCTGGTAAAGCTATTATTGGTCAAACTGGTATGTATCAAGCTGGATTCTTCCCAGTAATGATGTTCGGTTTACCAGCAGGAGCCTTTGCAATTTATCAATGTGCTCGTCCTGAAAAGAAAAAAGTAACTGCTTCGTTAATGTTAGCAGCAGGTTTTGCTTCATTCTTTACAGGTGTAACTGAACCATTGGAATTCTCATTCATGTTTGTTGCATGGCCTTTATATGTAGTGCATGCTGTACTAACTGGTCTGTCACTAGCATTTTCAGCATTCATGCATTGGACTGCTGGTTTTGCGTTTAGTGCTGGTTTTGTTGACTTCTTCTTAAGTCTAAAAAATCCAGTTGCAAACCACCCAATGATGCTAGTCGTTCAAGGTTTAGTAGTGGCTGTTATTTATTACTTTGCATTCCGTTTTGCAATCACTAAATTTAATTTAATGACTCCAGGACGCGAAGAAGGCGATGGCGAAGAAACACCTGATTTAGATACGACTGGTGATAATAAATTTGCCGTATTAGCAAACAAGATCTACCAAGGGTTGGGTGCTGATGCAAACGTTACTTCAATCGACAATTGTACAACTCGTTTACGTTTAACTGTTAATGACACAAGCAAAGTCGATCAAGCAAAAATCAAAGCAACTGGTGTACCAGGGGTGAAAGTGATCGATGACACGAATATTCAAGTTATTGTTGGTACCGAAGTTCAATTTGTAGCTGACGAAATGACTAAGCTGCATAATGGTGCTGCACCAGTTACCTCAGGTGAGCCTGTAAAAAAGCCTGAATCGAAAACTGTAGCACCAAAAGAAATTAAAAAAGCAACGACAAAAGAATCTGAATTATTCGCTGTTGCAAACGGAAAAGCTATTCCGATTTCAGAAGTACAAGATGACGTTTTTTCATCAAAAATGATGGGTGACGGTTTTGCAGTTATCCCAACTGATGGTGAAGTTTCGACACCTGTTGCAGGTAGAATCACAAGTATCTTCCCAACAAAACATGCATTAGGAATCCAAACTGATTCTGGTATTGAAGTATTGTTACACATGGGATTAGACACTGTTGAGCTTAAAGGCGCTCCATTTACCTTGCACGTTGAAGAGAATCAAGTCCTGAAACAAGGGGATAAAATTGCAACGATCGATCTAGCAGCGTTAGAAACAGCTGGTAAAAAATCTGATTTGATTGTTGTTTTCACAAATCAAGATGTTGTTGAAAGTTATGACTTAACTAAAGCAAATCAAACAGTTTCTGCTAATGAGTTAATCGGTAAAGTAACTGTAAAATAAGAACATAAAAGCTACCTAAGAATATTCTTAGGTAGCTTTGTTTCTTCTATTGCATTATTTTTTTTCTATGATATGGTTAAAGTGTACTTGTTTTATATTATCTAGCTTCAAGAACTAGCCTTTCAGGCAAAAGATAAAAATCGAATAAGGCAAAAAACGCCTTAGTCAATTTTTCCTATTTTCCTGTCACGGCTGATTGAGCTCTTTCAGCTTGTAAATCAGGAGGAGATTATCTTGCGCGAATAACACTGGACACAAAGAAGTGCCAGTTGATGATCATATCGTTTCTTTGTGTCATATTGGGTAAGTATGATGAAGAGTAAAGGAGCATAATCACATGATTATTATTAAAGGAAACAATCCGAGGAAAATCGACAACATTTGGGAATTTGTTAAAAAAGATCACACAGGTAAGAAAATTGCGATTATCGGCTATCCTGGAAGCATTCCTCATAATTTTGTTCGAGCAAAACAAATGCCTGCCTATGAAACAATTACAAAACACAATACACTTGATGATTTAACAGTTTTTTTAAAAGAGACAAAAGATCGATTTGAAGCAATCATTCTTTATATTGATTGTGAATCTCATTTGATAGAGTCAATAAAAGAGGTAACAAAGTCATATAAAGAACAATTCATCTTAACTGTTTATGATGAAAACGTATATGAGCAAGTGGTTGATGGAGAATAAAGGTGGTAATGGTATGAACGACAATACAGAAAAACTATTAGGCTTGATTGAAAAATTTAAAACAGAAGATCTTTCTTTAGATGATGCAATCGAACTTCGCCGACTATCAGCGGAATTTGCTAATGTTTGTGGGGAAGCTGTCGAAAAGAAGATGGATCAATTTTATAAAAATTAAACACTATATGACTAAGAAGAGCAGAGAGATTTCTGTTCTTCTTTTTTTATCATTGGCAATTTACCGTTTACTTATAAATAGTAAGCAAATAACTTGTAGATTCTTTTAAAAGGTATATAATAACACTATAAAGGTCAGAGATGGTCAATTATTACTTGATTTTCTACTATCCCTTTAACCAAAATAGGAGGTTTGTAAAATGGCAAAACAACATTATGACAGAAGTAAACCACATGTAAATATCGGTACGATCGGACATGTCGATCACGGTAAGACAACATTGACCGCTGCAATCACAACAGTATTAGGGAAAAAAGGCCTAGCAAACCCGCAAGACTATGCTAGTATTGATGCAGCGCCAGAAGAACGTGAACGTGGGATTACAATCAATACATCACATGTAGAATATGAAACAGAAGCTCGACACTATGCCCATATCGATGCACCCGGACACGCAGATTATGTTAAAAACATGATCACAGGTGCAGCCCAAATGGATGGGGCGATCTTAGTAGTATCAGCAACAGATGGACCTATGCCACAAACAAGAGAACATATCTTATTATCGCGTCAAGTAGGCGTAAAATATTTGATTGTTTTCCTTAATAAAATTGATTTAGTTGATGATGAAGAGTTGATTGATTTAGTTGAAATGGAAGTTCGTGAATTATTGAATGAATACAATTTCCCAGGAGACGACACTCCAATCATCAAAGGATCAGCTTTGAAGGCTTTACAAGGAGACGCAACCGCAGAAGCTGCGATTATGGAATTAATGAATACAGTGGATGAATATATTCCTACACCAGAAAGAGATACGGACAAACCATTGTTATTACCAGTGGAAGATGTTTTTTCAATTACTGGCCGAGGAACCGTTGCTTCTGGACGTATCGACCGAGGAAAAGTCAGTGTTGGGGATGAAATCGAAATTGTTGGGATTAAACCCGATACGCAAAAAGCTGTGGTAACAGGAATTGAAATGTTCCGTAAAACATTAGATTACGGCGAAGCAGGAGACAATGTGGGCGTTCTTTTAAGAGGAATTACTCGTGACGAAATCGAACGCGGTCAAGTAATTGCAAAACCTGGTTCAATTACTCCACATACAAAATTTATTGCCGAAGTCTACGTCTTAACAAAAGAAGAAGGCGGACGACACACGCCATTCTTCACAAATTATCGTCCGCAATTTTACTTCCGCACGACTGATGTCACAGGCGTCGTAGAATTGCCAGATGGTGTTGAAATGGTTATGCCAGGAGACAATGTTACGATTGATGTTGAATTGATTCATCCAATTGCGGTGGAACAAGGAACGACATTCTCTATTCGTGAAGGCGGTCGAACTGTCGGTTCAGGTATTGTTACTGAAATAGAAAAATAAAGAAAGAAGAATCTTTGATGATACGAGTCAGAGATTCTTCTTTTATTTTAATTACTAGAAATCAAACGAACACGTTTATGTTATACTATTTATCAAAAAGAAGAGAAGAGGGGGCAGAAGGGATGAAATGTACCGTTTTAAGGGTGGATGCCTTTACTACTATCGCTGGTCAAGGAAATCCAGCAGGTGTTGTGCTAATGGGAGATAGATATACTACAGAAGAAATGCAAAAAATCGCAAAACAAGTTGGTTTTAACGAAACTGTTTTTGTGTGTTCGAGTGAGAAGGCCGCAGTTAAATTAAGGTATTTTACGCCTGGTCATGAAACACCACTATGCGGACACGCAACAATGGGGGCAATTTACGCTCTTTTTAGGACTAAAGGTGATCAGAATCTGCAAATTGAAACCAGCGCTGGAGTACTATCGATTCAGTACGAAGAAAAACGACAAAGAATTACTATGGAACAGGCAGCGCCCAAGTTTATTGATTTTAAAGGAGATCGTGTAGCGCTTTGTCAAAGTTTAGGTATTGTGCCTTCAGACCTTCATCCAGATTTGCCTATTCAATATGGTAATACAGGGTCTTGGACGTTACTTCTACCTGTGGTTGATGCCGCAACTTTAGATAAAATGGCGCCGAATCAGGAAGTTTTTCCTGAGATTTTACAGGAATTACCTAGATCATCGATTCATCCTTTTGCAATTCTTGACGAACAAGCAGGGCTATTCACAGCAAGACACTTTTCCTCGCCATTCTCTGGAACATTAGAAGATTCAGTGACTGGGACGGCTTCTGGTGTGATGGGAGCATATGCGTTAACACACATTTATATCGATGAGGAAGTCAAAGAAATTACTATCTCTCAAGGCAAACACGTCCAAATGGAAGGTTCCGTTTTCGTTCATGTCACAAAAGATGAAACAGGTGCACAGACAGTCAAAATTTCTGGAACAGCTTGTCTTAATGAGGAATTTGAAGTTGAGATAACAAAATAGGTGTAAGTGGGACATAACTCTCTGAGTCATATCCCACTCACTTGGAATTCGGATAAACGGTAGGAGCAGAAGCAATCACTACACTACACTTCGTTTCGATCTCATTAACTTCTACGCATGGAACATGCTAGAGTTAAAGGCCTACGCTTCGATCACATCAAATTCTAAGTGCTAAAGCACTAAGATTTGAAGGGTTCGGAAATAAATACTTCTGTCCCATCCTCCCCTAAACGCTATTAAACGGTGGTAAAAAGCGCCTATTTCCTCTTTTTCACCTTAACGTTGATATCTATTTCTAAGAATCCGACGAACACCATGCATTTTCTTTTGCTGCTCAACCGGCGCATTATCGATGATCAATAAGGCAATCATTACATAAGCGATGAAGCTATCTCTTGAATACAAAGTGTATCTAGGTACCCATTTAGCAGCATATTTTTGTTTATAGTCGCGTAGACCTCGGAATGAATAAAATCGGGAGCCAAATTCGTAAACTAAATAGGCGATTCTTTCCTGAATAAAGCTTTTTTTAGAAGTCCCGACATTTGATAAAGGCGCCATACCTAAATTAAAGTAAGCAAATCCTTCATCATTCATATAGTTGAATAGAGAAATAAACAAATAATCCATCACACCAGAAGGCGCTTCTTTACTATAACGCATCAAGTCGATCGTGCCTTCTTCTTTAGTGTAAGTAGGTATAATATTTGCGAAAGCCACAATTTGATCTGATTGATTTTTTGCAACAGCTATTTTTCCTCGTTGCAGATAACTTTCAGAGAAAAAACCTAGAGAAAAGCCTTTTTCTTTGCGGCTGCCTAGCCATTCATCAGAAACTTGTTTCAACTCTTGCATCAATTCCCTAGAAAATGGGGGAGATAGGACTTCGAATCGATAATTTTCTTTAGTAAAACGATTCATGACCGCTCGCTCGCTTTTCATTTTTTTACCAGATAATGTAAAGGTTGGTAGATCCACATGGGCTTCTTCTCCCATTTTAATAAAATCATAGCCGAATTCGTGTAAAAACATCACCACTTCTTCAGATGATTCATAGAAGACGGGAAGATAGCCCCATTGATCTGCTTCATTAATGAACTGTTCAACAGCTGCTGGAAAATCTTCTTTTTTACCAGAAGGATCGCCCATTACAATGCACTTATTGTTGAATGTTTTAAACTGCAGCAACACTGTATCTTCGTTGTCTTGATCGGTGTAGATGTACATGTCTTTGTCTTTGAGAAAAATCAGCTGACTATCAGTATTTCCGCCATAGGTAGTCAAAAGAGCGAGAGCACGCTCCTCATCCAAGGTGGTACCCAAGGTATGTCGACTTCCCTCTAGATAACGGATGAATAAATAACTAAACAATGTAACCAATAATATCCCGATAAATCCAGAAAACCAAATTTTTCTGAAGGAAAGAAAAAGAACGAGATAAAATGACGCTTATGATGAGGAAAAGTTGGCAAATTGTATACGCCGATCACGATATATAAGATAGTCAGGGCTAAAAAAATTAGACCATCTACCGTAATCATCTCCCAAGAATACACTAATTGTTCTCTGAATAATTCTCTTTTTGAAAAAATAATGATTACAAGCAAAAGACTAAGAAAAATAAGGATGCCCCAACTAAAATCTTTCACAAATGTATAAACTAAGGTAACTAGTATTAAACCAATTGTTGGCACGTATGCACGTTTGACTCTGGCAGCTATCCCACGTCCTGTGATCAGTAACAAAAAACCTAGTAAAATAGCAGGAAGCTGTGTGATAAGGTGAAACGAAAGTGGATTTAATTGCCTTAACCAGTTAATTTGACTAAATGCTTCTGGGATCGTAGCAGAAAGGACAATCATAATACCTGAAAAATACATCAGGAAAACAACGAATTTATGTGCTAATTCTGTTGCCAGGTCTCTTGGAATTCCCGAATAACGTGAATTTAAACTATGGCTTAAATTTTTCACAAAAAAGAGGGCACCTATCATAAATGGTATAATGTAATAAAATAGACGGTAAAGTAAAATCCAAGCAATTACAACTTCTCGATTGATTCCAAGAGCAGATAATCCCACGATCATCATAATATCGAAACTGCCAAGTTCACCTGGAATCATCGACACAATGCCGATCACTGAAGCAGCGATAAAAAGAGGGATGATTTGAAGAGGATTCATCTTGATGCCCATCAACATACCGATTAGAATAAAGCTACCTAAAACCCCAGTCCATTCAAAAAATGAAGTCAAGATAAGTCCAGCACGCGTTTGATTATCAATATCCCCAATGTAGTCATCTTTTCTGATCAAGCTCACAATTAAAACAACTGGAAAATACAGGCCTCCGCCAATCAACCAAATCCAGTATTGCTGTAAGTAATCATTGGTATGACCGAATAGAACAAGGAAAAAGGCCATCAAGCTATAAATAGAGAGTCCAGACATCAAAAAGATCAGAATTTTTGAAAGAGCCTGAACAACTTTTTTCCCATCTTTTTCTTTTCCATAAAACTCTGAGCGCAAGCCAATACTGACTAAACCGCCAAATCCAGCAATATTATTGATCGTATTGATCATCCAGCTGCTTTCTATAAGAAAACTTTTTTTGGGTTTTTGCTTCAATATTTTATTAAGGATTATATCGTAGCCGATCATTGGCGAAACAGCAACCAGACCAATAAGCAGCATCAAACCAATTTTCCAAATAGCAAGATCTTGAAAAATTTCTCCCAGTTGTTCAAATGAAATTGTTTTGCTGATCGAAAGTAATTCACGAAAGACGATGATTACGACTGAGAAAATAAATATAGTTTTAAAATAACTAAGATGATCTTTGATCCATTGAAGCATGTTCTTCATTAATAGCACCTACTTTTCTTTTAAAAATGTTAAAATTTCTCGATTGAATGTTTCCGGATCTTTCTTAGCAAAAGAATGTCCTTGTTTAGAAACTAAGACAAATGAAGCGTGAGGAATTTCTTTTGCTAGATAAATTGAATGTGACCGCTTGATGATGTCGTATTTGCCAACAATTACCAAAGTTTCAGCTTTAAAATGTTGTAAATCAATGTTGGAAACGCCAATATCGTGGGTCATTAAACGAACAGTGAGAAGTTGTTTCTTCGCCTTTTTACTGAATAAAGCAAGGAACTGTAAAAAGGCATATTCGACAGCAGTAAAAACTCTTATAGGAAAACGGACTCCTTGAGTCACCGTGTTTCCAGCATTCAAAACAAGGCGATGGACCATTTCGGGGTGTTTTTTTGTGAAAACCATCGCAAGATTCGCCCCGTCACTAAAGCCGACAATATTTGCCTGTGTGATTTTTTCTTGCTTCATAATCTGGTATAAATCTTCGGCCATCTCTTCAAAGGTGAGCGAGTCGCGAGTGTTCGTTGAACGGGCATGTCCACGACTATCAACCGTATAGACAGTGAAATAACGACTAAATTCAGGTACTTGTTTTTCAAAATATTTTCCACTGCCACCATTGCCGTGTAAGAGAAACAAAGGAAATCCTTCACCAGATACTTCATAATATATCGAACTATTGTCCACAGTTAAAAGTGCCTTTTCTTGTTTTTTCATATCGTTACCACCTATCTTTCTTAGTATATCGGTTTTTGCTTAGATTTCAAACTGAAACGAGGAAAGCGTGCATCAAATTTTTATTAAAGAATCATAAAGAATGCTCCTTTTTTTAGATTTTTTTTTAATAATAAAGTATGATAAAAACTACTCACAAAAAGTTTGGATGATAAGATGGGCAAATTGATGAAAATCGTAAAAAAATTATTGCTTTTGTTTCTTCTACTGTTGATTATCGGTGCAGGTTACTTAGGCTACCAAATTCGACAAAACGTTCAGCAGGTAATGACCTATGAAGCTGAGGTAGAACAGGCAGTCAAAGCAAATAACATTCCAGAGTACAAAAATTTAGTGTTAGCCATTATTTATACGGAATCAAAAGGTCGGACAGAAGATCTGATGCAAAGTAGTGAAAGTGCCTATGGTAAACGACAGATGATCGGGACTACAAAAGAAAGCATAGATACTGGTGTATCATTTTTAGCACAAGCAATCGAAAAGGCTGATGAAGCAGGTAGCGATATTTGGACTGCTGTTCAAGCGTATAATTTTGGATTAGATTATATTCAGTTTGTAAAAGAACGTGGTGGAAAAAATTCAATTCGTTTGGCTGAAGAATATTCAAGAGAAGTACTATCTCCGTTATTGGGAAATGACGAGCAAAAGACATATCGCTATTATCGTCCACAGGCACTGATCTACAATGGTGGATTTTTATATAGCAATGGCGGAAACATGTTTTATGCTGATTTAGTCAAGATGAATGAGCAGTTTATTAAATGGTTAAAATAATCGAATGATCAAAAATATCGATCCTTAAGAATATCGTCTGATAAAAAGTACGAATTCTTAAGGATTTTCTTGAAGTTCTTTCTATTAACAAGTAAACTAAAGAGGATGTATTTTTAACAAGGAGAAAGTAGGGAACCAAATCCATGACAAATAAGTTTGACCTAAAACAAGGATTGACTCAATTAGAGGTTGAGGAACGAAAAAAACAAGGTTTACAAAACGACTACGAGGAAAACGTAGCTAAGTCTACGAAAACTATTATTTATGATAACGTAATGACGCTGTTTAACTTTTTAAACTTTGGGATTGCGCTTTGTCTGCTATTTGTTGGTGCATATTCCAACCTAGCATTTTTAGCCATTATATTAGTAAATATGGGGATGGGAATCTATCAAGAAATCCATGCTAGAAACTTAGTACAGAAATTATCGATCGTTGCCAAAGAAAGTGTTCATGTTATTCGAGACGGCAAGGAGATAGAAATCGATACGAAAGAATTAGTAATGGATGATATCGTAGTGATTTCTGCTGGAGAACAGGTACCTTCTGACTTAGAAGTTTTAGACGGAAAAGCAGAAGCCAATGAAGCTTTATTGACTGGTGAGTCAGATTTAATTGAGAAGACAGAAGGAGCGATTTTATTATCTGGTAGTTTTCTAGCGAGTGGTCAAGTTTATGGAAAGGTCATTCACGTAGGCGCTGATAACTATGCAGTAAAAATCACCGCAGAAGCGAAAGTACACAAGCCGATCCAATCTGAATTAGTGAATTCGATCCGTAAAGTATCAAAATTTACCAGCTTAGTAATTATTCCATTAGGGATTATTTTATTTGTAGAAGGTTTTATGATCCGCAACTCTGGGATTGAAGCTTCTGTGGTTGCATCAGCTGCGGCCTTACTTGGAATGTTGCCTAAGGGTTTAGTTCTGCTGATTAGTATCACGTTAACAACTGGTGTGGTAAAGCTGGCTAAAAAGAGAATTTTAGTTCAAGATATGTATTCAATTGAAACATTAGCACATGTTGATACACTGTGTTTGGATAAGACTGGAACGATTACAGAAGGAAAAATGAAAGTCCAAAAAGTAGAAGTATTGCATGCAAATTATCATGAGCATTTCCCACAAATCATTGGTAGTTATTTGGCTGAAAGTACTGATAATAATATTACGATGCAAGCAATTCGAGAGTACTTTGAACTTTCTAATCGTTATGGTGCTGTAAGGGCATTACCATTTTCATCTGAAAGAAAATGGGGGGCAATTGAATTTAACGAATTAGGAACAGTTTATCTTGGGGCGCCGGAACGATTGTTTGCCGATGACCGCTTACCTAAAGAAGTCATCGAGGCACAAGGAAACGGTTATCGGGTATTGATGTTGGGTATTGCTGAAAACACGCCGTTAGATGAAGAAAAAATGCCTTACTTAGAACCGTTAGCTATTTTAGAAATTGATGACCCGATTCGCCAAAATGCAAATGAGACGTTGGCTACTTACGAGAAGAAGGAATTGATCTTAAAGTAATATCTGGAGATAATCCAGTAACTGTTTCTAATATTGCCCGTCGTGCTGGATTATTTGGTTATGAATCTTACGTTGATCTTTCAACGATGGAGACAGAAGCAGAAGTTCGTAAAGCCGTTCATGAGTATACTGTTTTTGGGCGTGTCTCTCCTCAACAAAAACGTACGATCGTTCGTGAATTAAAAGATAACGATCATGTGGTTGCTATGACTGGGGATGGTGTTAACGATGTTTTAGCTTTAAGAGAAGCTGATTGTAGTATTGCCATGGCAGAAGGCGACGGCGCGACAAGACAGATTTCTAACTTAGTACTATTGGATTCTGATTTTACAACTTTACCTGATGTTTTATTTGAAGGTCGACGTGTTGTTAATAATGTAACGAAAGTTGCCAGTGTGTTCTTTATCAAAACTATTTATTCATTTATTCTATCAATGATTTGTGTGTTTACAACTATCGCGTTCCCGTTTATACCGATCCAAATCACATTGATCGATTTGGCGATCGAAGGCTATCCAGCGTTTTTCTTATCATTTGAAAGTGATAAACGAAAAGTACACGGGAAATTTTTACCAACAGCTTTAAGAAATGCTTCTGTGAACGCCGTATTAGTTGTATTAAATATTGTTGCAGTATACCTGTTGGGACAAAATCAAGGGTTTACTCAAATCGATACCACAACATTGATGTATTATTTATTGATCGGTATTAGCTGTATGGCTGTTGTTCGTGCATGTTTACCGTTCAATCCATTACGTATTTTCTTAGCAATTACAACAGTGGGTGGCATTTATGTAGCAGCCATGCTGTTCCATAGTATTTTAGAAGTAGGCTTTTTAACTCAGCAAACGTTACCGATTTTTGCGGTAATGATGCTTATCAATATCACTGTTCGGATCATGATTGGTCTTTTTCAAATGAAACGAGCAGGAAAAACAATCAAAGAGCTTTAAAAAAGGGAAGAAAAATGTGAAAAATAGGGAGGGGTATCGATGAGCGGAGAGTATCAAATGCGTAAAACGATTGGGAAGTGTTTTCGGTCTGCAACAGATAATTTTAATGGAGTTGTTCGGATTTACGGTAGCCCCTACATGTATCGCGTAGTAAATGGTATCCCTGAAAAAGGGGCTATGCTAGAAGTCGTAGATTTTTCTAGTACTGAATTATTTGTAACGGTAAACAACTATCTATTTGAAAGTGATGTGAATTATCTTGATAATCCTTAATATTCTAATTTTTATTATCGTTTTGGTTTTAATTTTGGTACTTGTCTCAAAAATGGTGATCATTGTTCAACAAGGTGAGGTCAAAATCGTCGAAAGCTTTGGAAAATATGTCAAAACGATCGATCCAGGTCTTCACTTCTTGATTCCGGTATTATACAAAGTAAGAGGTCGTGTTTCCTTAAAACAAACGCCGTTAGAGATTGAGTCTCAAAGTGTGATCACTCGTGATAATGTAATTGTAGAAGTTGATGAAGCAATTAAATATCATGTGACGGATGTTCGGGCATTTGTGTATGATAACGAAGACTCAGTTACATCGATGATACAAGACTGTCAGTCAAATTTACGTGGAATCATTGGTAAAATGGACTTAAATGAAGTTCTTAACGGTACAGAAGAGATCAATGTAAGTTTGTTTGAAAGTGTAAAAGATATTACAGCTGGATATGGGTTGTCTATTGATCGAATCAATATTGGAGAAATTTCTGTTTCAGATGAAATTGTCAACTCAATGAACAAACTGATCACTGCAAGTCGGGATAAAGAATCAACGATCACGATTTCAGAAGGTAGAAAACAATCGATTATTTTAGATTCAGAGGCCAATGCTTCACAAATGCAAATTGATGCTGAAGCAAGAGCCAAACAAACGAAAATCGATGCAGAGGCTCGGGCACAACGTACAAAAATCGATGCGGATGCAGAAGCAGAAAGAATCCGTATTACAACAGAAGCAGAAAGACAACGGATTTTAGCCTTGAATCAAGCGATCAAAGATAGTGATTTAAACGAGCAAGCTTTAGCTTATTTAGGGATAGAAGCCTTTAAACAAGTTGTTAGAAGTGAGACAAACACAGTTATCTTACCAAGTAACATGACAGAACTTGGGAATATCCCGGTTGCAAAAGAGCTGTGGACCGCGAAAGAGACTAAGAACCAAGTCAATCATTCCCACGGGGAAGAATAGCGAGTAAACAAACGAAGAAAACAACGAGCTGTTTTCTTCGTTTGTTTATCGGAATATAGGTTACCATATACATATTATGTAAACTAATTTGTGCGAATTCCAACATTCATGAAAATTAAAGTGCAATTTACTTGAAAATTGTGCTTAGTATGATACAATGAAACATGTGTAATTGTGTCTTTTAAAAATCGCGCTGAAGATTTCAGTGCTTTTTTACTGACTGATCACGTGAATTAGCGTTTCGCTATTTTTAGGAGGTGAGAACAGTGGCACAAAGAATTCCTCAAGAAGTGATAGAGGAAGTAAGACAACGTACAAATATCGTTGATGTCGTTGGACAATATGTTCAATTGAAAAAATCCGGTAAGAATTATATGGGTTTATGTCCGTTTCATGAAGAACGTTCCCCTTCATTTTCAGTAGCAGAAGACAAACAAATTTTTCATTGTTTTGGCTGTGGAAAAGGCGGAACCGTTTTTAATTTTTTGCAGGAAATAGAAGGAATCAATTTCCCGGAATCCGTAAGAAGAGTGGCTGAATTAGAGCAGATCCCAGTAAATATCGATTGGGTCAATACAATGGAGTCTGATTCGACGGAAAACTTGCAAAATCGTAAATTGATCGAACTGCACAAAAAAGCAGCAGACTTATATCATCATGTGTTGATGAATACTCAAATCGGCGAGCCAGCTTTAAATTATTTGCTCGAGCGTGGTTTAACAAAGGAACTTATTGAGACGTTTAAAATCGGATTTGCTCCTCAGAAACGGGACTTTTTGAGCCAAGTTTTCCAAAATGAAGAGGTAGCTGAAGCGTTATCTAAAGAGTCTGGGCTCTTTATCCAAAGAGACAATGGCGAGTTTTTAGATCGCTTTTATCAGCGTGTTATGTTTCCAATCAATGATGATCGTGGAAATGTGATTGCTTTTTCAGGAAGATTACTCAAAACAGAAGATTTTCCGGGTGATGATATGCCGAAATATCTAAACAGTCCGGAAACAGTCTTGTTTAATAAAAGAGAGACATTATTTAACTTCGATAAAGCGCGTAAAGAAATCCGCAAAGAAAACACTGTATTTTTGTTTGAAGGTTTTATGGATGTGATCGCTGCTTGGCAGGCAGGTATTACCAGTGGTGTTGCCTCAATGGGAACGAGTTTGACAAATGAGCAGATCCGTAAGCTTGAACGAGTAGCAAAAGAACTTGTGGTTTGTTATGACGGTGATACTGCGGGTGTCGAAGCAACCAATCGAGCCATTACACTGCTAGGCGAGCATAGTCGTTTTCAATTAAGTATCGTTAGTATTCCAGAAAAACTGGATCCAGATGAATATTTACGAAAGTATGGGAATGAATCATTTCGTGAATTAGCGCTGCATGGTCGAGAAACGGTTTTTAGTTTTAAAATGCAGTACCATCGTTTAACGAGAAATATGAACAATGAAAAAGAACAGCTTGATTATGTGAATGAGCTGTTACAAGAATTAAGCTTTGTACAATCACCTTTAGAGCGTGATCGTTACTTGAATCAGTTAGCTAAAGAATTTCAGCTATCCTTCCAATCTTTAGAAGAGCAGCTAAAACAGCTTGAAACACAACAACGTTCTGCTAAAAGACGTGAAAGACAGCCGCAAGTGTCACCTCCGCCTCAAGCTATGAAATAGAGAATATGCAAGAGCCGCCAGAAATGCTTGAACAAACGGTCATCCCATCTGTTCAAAATAAATTGCCATTGACTCAAGTAGAAAAAGCTGAACGGACGCTATTATATCGTTTGATGAATGAGCAAAGTGTGCGTAATCAGTTGATCCAGTTACCAGACTTCAGTTTTGCCCATGATCAATATCAAGAACTCTATTTGTTGTTGGATAGTTATATGAGTATCCATTCTGATTTTCTGCTTGCTGATTTTATTGATTATCTAAAAGATGCTGCAATCAAAAAATTAGCGATCGACATTTCTTTACAGACGATTTCAGAGGAAAGTTCTGAACGGGAAATTGCAGATGTGATAAGGGTGATCCAAAATTCCAGTTTGGAAGATCAGCTTAAGGAAAAACAATTGCAAAAAAAAGAAGCAGAGCGTCTTGGGAATAAACAGTTGGTTGATGAATTAGCGATCGAAGTTGTCAATTTAGTAAAACAATTGCAAAAAAGTCGTACAGCGTCTTAAAAAACTCTTTAGACAACGTATCAGACTATTATTTATATATTTAACCGAATGGAAAAATGAAGGGGGCCTTCTTTCATGGAAAAAGAAACAGAAAAAAAATATGCAGCTGCATTGGCAGCCTTTATCAAAGAGAGCAAACCGAAAGGCAATGTTCTTTATGATGATCTAACAAACAAATTAGCAACGCCATTTACATTGAATGCTGATGAAATGGAAAAATTAATCCAAAAAGTCGAAGATGCTGGAATCAGCGTTGTTGATGAAAATGGTGATCCAAGTGAACATAGTCTTAAAAAAGACGCAAAAGTTGCTGAAAAAGCCCAAATGGAAGATTTATCTGCCCCGACTGGTGTTAAAATCAATGATCCTGTCCGTATGTATTTAAAAGAAATCGGACGTGTTCAATTATTAACTGCAGCAGAAGAAGTAGAATTAGCCTTAAAAATCGAAGAAGGCGATCAAGAAGCAAAACAACGTTTAGCAGAAGCTAACTTACGTTTGGTTGTTTCGATTGCGAAACGTTATGTGGGACGCGGTATGCAATTCCTTGATTTGATCCAAGAAGGAAATATGGGTCTAATGAAAGCTGTTGAGAAATTTGATTATCGTAAAGGCTTTAAGTTTTCAACTTATGCCACGTGGTGGATTCGTCAAGCAATCACACGTGCGATCGCTGACCAAGCTAGAACCATTCGGATTCCGGTACACATGGTTGAAACAATCAATAAATTGATCCGTATTCAACGTCAATTACTGCAAGATTTAGGTCGGGAACCAACGCCTGAAGAAATCGGTGCAGAAATGGACTTACCAACTGAAAAAGTGCGTGAAATCTTGAAGATTGCTCAAGAACCAGTTTCATTGGAAACACCGATTGGTGAAGAAGATGATTCTCATCTTGGTGACTTTATTGAAGACCAAGATGCCACAAGTCCTGCTGAACATGCAGCATACGAGCTGTTGAAAGAGCAATTAGAAGATGTCCTTGATACATTAACGGATCGCGAAGAAAATGTTTTACGTTTACGTTTTGGTTTAGATGATGGACGTACACGTACATTAGAAGAAGTTGGAAAAGTGTTTGGTGTAACGCGTGAACGGATTCGTCAAATCGAAGCCAAAGCATTACGTAAATTACGCCACCCTTCTCGTTCTAAACAATTAAAAGACTTTCTAGAATAAGAAGTTTTTCTTGAAAAATTTGAACAGCTCTTTTCGATTTCTTTCGGAAGGGGCTGTTTTTAACAATCGTAACAAAAAAGTTATAGACTACATATTGGAAGAAACACGATTTTATGGTAGATTAGATTTACGAATGAGTAGAATGTGAGGCGGAATGAATGACGAAACAATGTCCGAATTGCGGAACTGAAATAGATAATGATGAAGATGTATGTCCAAAATGCGGCTATTCTTTTAAAGAAGATCTTAAAGAAGAGGAAACAGCCCACAAAGAACTGAGTGAAAAGAAGGAGACTAGCGAAAAAGAAGAGTCGACTTCCAACTTTTTAAATAAAGATCAAAACGAAAATATCGAATGGTCTGAATTAAAGGATATGAGCATAGGTCATGTAATGACAATGTTTAATGAACAACAACCAGAAGAAAAAATAACTGATAAATCAGAGAAAGAACAAAAAAAACAAGCAGATACAAAAGTCGACCCAGAAGCTAACGAAGCTGAACAGCTTAAAACAGAGGCCGTTCCACCAACTGAGAAGACTGATGAGCTAGTGAATACTGCTGCGCTGGATCAATATATTAATGAACATAAAAATGATAAACTAAACTCAGAAAATTCCACTAAAGTTGAACAAGAAACAACGAAACTAGGGCAATCGACGGAAGAAAAACAACAAAATACTGAGCAAGTTTTAACTACTGGTGATCATTCAGAATTAGAAGATAAAGAACATGATGAAGCGAAGCCGAATGAATCAGAACATAATTCATTAACCCCTGCGGATAACGACCTAAATCAAGAGGAAAAAAAGGAATCGACAGAAGATATTACAAAATTTACTAAACCAGAAGAAATAGTCGAAGAAGCCAAAACAATTGGTCCTAAGGCACTGCCAAAAAGCACAGCTTCAGAAATCTCATCTAAAAGTAAAAAACCGGATGAAATCGAGATGGATGCTGCACCTATTTTCTTTAAAGATGGTGAAGAAGAGACTGGCTCGACAGATCCATTTGAAAAAACGGTTAAGGGAGATCCATCGCCAAAAGTGTCAAAAAGCGAAACTTCTTCTAGCAAACCAGCAGGGAAAAATTATAAAAAAATGTCACTCATTTTAGCTGCGGTCGTTGTACTTGCTGGTGGTTCTTGGTATGCTTACAGCCAAACACAAAATAAAACTGCCACTGGCGGTCAAGTAACGCAACAGCAGGAAAAGCTAGCAGAACAAACAGAAAAAGAGTTAAATAGTTATTTTACGGATGATAAACAACTATTTCTTAAGCCAGAAATGGTGAGCGTCAGTCCTCAAAAGATCAAAGAAACTCTTGACACACTTAAAGAGGATTCAAAATATAAAAATTTAGAAGCTGTTTATAAAAAAGTAGTGGATAAACAAACCGCGATCACAAGCGTCAATGAATTGTTTGCTCAACCAATTATTGACGGCAATAAACTAAATGATGCTGCGATTAAAGCGGATAAAAAAATTGATCTTGCCAAACGCGAAGAAAAAGATGCGTTTGACAAATTGCTAAATCAAGCAACTGATCAAGCAACTAGTCAATATGATCAACTGCAAAAAGCAAAAGCTGCAGTGGCTGTTTTTTATAAAGAGAATGAATTAACAGAAGCGTTAAACAGAGAGAATTATGCAGCAGCAAAAACAGAAGTAGATCAGGTTAAAAGTGATTCTTTGCGTAAACCACTAACTGATGTATTGACCAAAGCTGATAAAGCGTTAACCGATGCAGAAGCAGTTGCAGCTTCACAACAAACTAACTCTGCTCAAACGCCGGTTCAACCAAATGAAACTCAAACGGCTGTCGATCAAAATAACAACGCACAGACGACCAATGGTATACAGCCGGATTCCAATACGTTTTCTGCACCAAACGCAGAGGGTGTTTATACTGCACCAGTATATTCTGTTGATGAAAATGATGTTAGTGATATGAGTAATCCTGCATGGAGTTGGGCTCCAGGGGTTCAAGAGAAAGTCATTGCGACCTGTATTGAACGCGGATATATTACAGCTGGCGGGTATTCGTTGCAACCAGCGAGAATCATTAACGGGGAAGGCTATTACAATCTGTATGGATCAGACAATCAGTATTTAGTCACGATCAATGCAAAAACTGGTTGGTTTAAAGGAAACGCGTCAAGAAATGCCGGTAGATGATTTTATTTGATTGAAAATAAAAAATGAAGGTATCGATACAGTGGAGCAGAATGTTTCACTTCAAGAGATGAGGAGAAATCGCTTTTGCCCCTGTTATTGATTTAAATTATAGGAGAGTGGGATGTGACTTATGCAAAGTTGTGTCCCACTCTTGATCCGCTTAAATGTAGTAATGTCAGTGGAATCATTCAAGCAAAACGATCAATGACGATTGATTTAGCACAAGGAGAATCAGGTATGGAAAAAAGAGAATATTTAACCTTTAGAGAAGGTGTTAGCGCATGTATTCCGACGATTTTAGGCTATTTAGGCATTGGGATCGCTGCCGGGGTAGTTGGTAAAAATGTTGGTTTATCTATAGTAGAGATTGCTTTAATGTCGATTTTAGTATACGCTGGCGGAGCACAATTTATTATTTGTGGGATGTTAGCCATTCATTCCCCAATATCGGCTATTATTTTTACTACATTTTTAGTTAACTTACGGCACTTTTTAATGAGCATGTCGGTTGCTTCTTATTTTAAAAAAGAGCCATTGATCACGAGTATCGGTATAGGAACTCTTTTGACAGATGAATCTTATGGTGTGCTCATGACGGTTTTGAATAATGAAAATCGAGTCAGTTCAGCGTGGACTCACGGATTGAATATCACAGCCTACTTAACTTGGATTCTATCAACCATTGTTGGTGGGTTACTGGGGACATGGATTCCAGATCCTTACTTACTTGGATTAGACTTTGCCTTAGTTGCAATGTTTGCGGGACTATTTATTTTACAAATAGATGTTCCAATTAGAAAACAAACAAAAAAAACATTGATTGTTTTAGGTGTAGTCTGCTTGTCACTTTACTTTTTTATGGGCTTTTTTTCACCAGAGCTTTCGGTTTTATTCGCAACTCTTTTAGGTTGTGCAGTTGGGATGGTGAATCATCATGAGTAGCAATTATGTATTGTTGACGATTTTAGGTTGTTCATTGGTCACTTGGATTCCAAGGATTGTTCCTTTTGTGATTTCAAAGCGAGTTGACTTTCCAGAATGGTTCCTCCGTTTTTTATCTTATATTCCAATTTGTATCTTGACCGCGCTCTTGTTTCAGAGTATTTTAGAAGTTCAGGCAACAGGCTTTCCTAAAGTAAAAACGTTAGAAGCGTTAAGTTGTATTCCTACTTTACTTGTTGCTATTCGAACAAAAGATTTAATGAAAACTGTTGTGGTAGGAATTGTTACAATTGCATTACTACGTATTTTTTTAGGCTAAGTGCCAGAAGGAGAAAATTATGAACGAATTATTAGCGCAAATTTTTACAGCATTGGTAATTGATGAAAATGAAAGTTACTACTTTTTACAAAAAAATGGGATCACGTTACGCTTGTCAAAAGAAGAAGGGCATCATGAAATCGGCGAAGCGGTAGAGGGTTTTGGTTATATGAATCAAAAACAAGAACCGGAAATGACTACAACGATTCCAATTGCTCGAGTGGGGCAATTTGCTTTTGGAACAGTGACTGGCACAAGACGTGATTTAGGCGCCTTTGTGGACATTGGTCTAAAGGATAAGGATATTGTCGTCTCTTTAGATGAACTGCCTGTAATGCGTGAATTATGGCCGAAAAAAGGCGATCAACTGATGGTCTCTTTAAAGGTTGATAACAAAGAACGTATTTGGGGCGAATTAGCAGACGAGAAAATATTTAAAGCGATGGCTAAACCTGGAACAGAAACCTTAAAAAATGAAAATATCAGTGGAATTGTCTATCGTTTGAAGATGATTGGTTCATTTGTCCTAACAGATGATTTTTATATTGCATTTATTCACCCTTCAGAGCGTTACCAAGAGCCTCGTTTAGGTGAACGTGTGAATGGGCGTGTGATCGGTGTACGTCCAGACGGTATTATCAATATTTCATTAAAACCACGTGCTCATGAAGCAATCGGGGATGATGCATCTATGATATTAACTTTTTTGGAGCGGGCAGTGGATCATAAAATTCCATTTACTGATAAATCAAATCCGGAGGAAATCAAACAGACTTTCGGGATCAGCAAAGCTCAATTTAAGCGTGCGATAGGGAATTTATTGAAGCAGGGAAAGATTGCTCAAAAAGATGGATTTACGCTATTAAAAGAAGAACAACAGGAACAATAATTGTTTTCTGATTCTAATTGAGAATCACTTGCAAATATTTCTGAGTTAATTTATACTTATTATAATTTGATACAGTTAAATATTGTTCTAGATTAAAATAATTATAAATAAGGGGCTGCTTTCATGGATTCTACTGCTGCTTTAAAAAAAACTAAACAACAATTGCATGAATCTGGTTTCAAACTGACGCCTCAACGAGAAGCAACAGTCTTGGTACTATTGGAAAATGAGAAGGATCATTTATCGGCAGAAGAAATTTATTTCTTAGTTAAACAAAAAAGTCCGGAGATTGGTCTTGCAACAGTTTATCGTACATTAGAAATTTTAACTGACTTAAAAGTCGTAGACAAGGTAAGCTTCAATGACGGGTTAGCTCGTTATGATTTACGAAAAGAAGGTGCAAAGCACTTTCATCATCATCTTTTATGTTTAGAATGTGGCAACATTGAAGAAGTGGAAGAGGATTTATTAGGCGAAGTAGAGCAAGTAATCGAACAACGCTATCATTTTGTGGTAAAAGACCACCGCTTGACGTTTCATGGCATTTGTCAAGAATGTCAACAAAAAAAGAAAACTCAATCAAACCAAGAAGCGAACTAAGAGCTTTCACATTATGAGTAAAAGTTGTCCTTAGATTTAAAATCTTTGGAGTGCCTACTTGATTCTCGGAGGTTAAACGTATTTGCTATACTCTCTTGTTGCTGCGTAGAGTAAATACAATTTTTCATTTCCTTATGAAAAAAGATTGACAATTCTCAAAGAATCTCATACAATGACTTCAATAAACAATAAAAGTCTTGATAAGAACTAGTAAGATACTACAGGTGTACAGAAAGCAGCCGGTTGTTGAGAGGCGCACAAACCTAATGTATCTGAATTCCTCTTTGAACTTCACACCGAATCGAGTAGCTGTGACGGTTAAGCGCACCCGTTATTGTGCCAGGGTATAATTTTGTACCTGACAAGTCAATGAGTGTAAGCTGATTGTAAACAAAGGTGGTAACACGGATCATTCGGTCTCGTCCTTTTCAGAAATGAAGAGGACGAGGCTTTTTTTATTGTTTGATTAAAAGAAAAATGAAGGGAAGTTATCGTATGAGTTTTAAATCATTAAGCCAACCAATCAATTTTGAACAAGTCAAATCCTTATCTAAATTAACACCCGCACAAGAGCAAATAAAGGCAATTCGGGATCAAGAGTTAAAAGAAATCATCGAGGGAAAAAGCGACAAAATTCTTTTAGTGATCGGTCCTTGTTCTGCTCATAATGAAGAAGCTGTGATGGAGTATGTCATTCGTCTAGCTAAACTACAAGAAAAAGTCCAAGATAAAATTTTTATGGTGCCTCGCGTTTATACCAATAAACCTAGAACCAATGGCGACGGCTATAAAGGTTTGTTGCATCAGCAAAATCCAGAAGGCGAAAGCAATTTAATCAAAGGAATTGCAGCGGTTCGTAGTTTGCACAATCGTGTTATCAGTGAAACTGGTTTGACGACAGCTGATGAGATGCTCTATCCAGAAAACCTTGAATTTGTTCAAGATTTAGTCAGCTATATTGCAGTTGGCGCGCGTTCTGTTGAAGATCAACAGCATCGTTTTGTTGCTAGTGGAATCGACCAGCCAACAGGCATGAAAAATCCAACTAGCGGCAATCTTAAAGTATTATTCAATTCACTATACGCAGCACAACAAAAGCAAGAATTTATTTTTAATGGACTTGAAGTAGAATCTAGCTCTAATCCGTTAGCGCATGTTGTTTTAAGAGGTGGTTTGAATGAATATGGTGAGAATATCCCTAATTATCACTACGAAGATTTGCTAAAAGTGGTTGATCTTTATAAAGCAGGCAATTACCAAAATCCGTTTATTGTTATTGATACGAATCATGACAATTCAGGAAAACAATATAAAGAACAAATCAGAATCGTCAAAGAAACGTTGTTTAATCGCTCGTGGAATAAGGATATGAAGCAATGGGTACGTGGGTTTATGATCGAAAGTTTCCTTGAAAGTGGTCGTCAAGAAGCTGATGGAAAAATTTTTGGACAGTCTATTACGGATCCATGTTTAGGCTGGGATGAGACAGAGGAATTAGTGAACTATATTGCAGAACATGCTTGATTGATCAATTAAAATAAACCTCTTAGAACTGATAAAATCAATTCTAAGAGGTTTATCTATTTAATTTATAAAAAATAATTTTTTATAAATTAGCAAATTTTTCTAATAAACGAATCATTTGGCAAGTAAACCCATATTCGTTATCATACCAAGCGACGGTTTTAACTAATTGGAAGTCACCAGAAGTTGTCACTTCCGTTTGAGTTGGGTCAAAAATAGAGCCTTCTGTTGTTCCAATGACATCACCAGAGACGATTTCGCGATCATCATAGCCAAATGATGGGTTATCGATTGTATGTTTCTTAATCGCTTCATTTACTTGATCAGCTGTTACTTTTGTTTTTAAAATAGAGACTAATTCAGTTAAAGAACCATCCACGACAGGAACACGTTGTGCATGACCTTGCAGTTTTCCATTTAATTCTGGAATAACTAAACCAATAGCTTTAGCAGCTCCTGTTGAATGAGGGATCGTATTATCAGCGGCAGAACGTGCTGCTCGCAAATTGCCACCTTTTACTGGACCATCTAATAACATTTGAGTAGAGGTATAGGCATGAACAGTAGTCATTGTACCCACTTCAATTCCAAATTCATTATTTAAGAAGTAAGCCATAGGCGCTAAACAATTAGTTGTACAAGATCCAGCAGAAATGATTGTATCTTCCGGAGTCAAGGTATCATCATTCACATTATAAACGATTGTTTTCATATCACCAGCTGGCGCTGAAATCACAACACGTTTTGCTCCTGCATCTATATGAGCTTGTGCTTTTGCTTCAGAAGTGTAAAAACCAGTACATTCTAAAACAATATCCACACCGTTTTCTTCGACCCATTTTAATTTGCTGGCATCAGCTTCCGCATAAACCTTTGTTTTTTCACCATCAACTACGATTGAGTCTTCTGTGGCTGTGACTTTTCCTGGATATGTTCCATGAGTTGAGTCAAATTGGAGTAATTGTGCTAACATAGTGGGGCTTGTCAAATCATTGATTGCTACAACTTCGATATCATCAGAAACTTCTTTGATGCGACGGAATGCAAGACGACCAATACGTCCAAAACCATTGATTCCTACTTTTACTGTCATACTAAATTTCCTCCTTAAAATTAACTGCGAAACGAGCTCATCTACCTTTAATAACATAGGGTGCTAGACATCATTGAAATGAGTAGCATCATAGAATCCCTTATTTAAAAAGAAGATAATATACGCTATACTTGTAGCATGAACGCATTTCAGATTTTTGTCAAAAATCTTGTCTTTTAAGTACCAAAGGAGGGGGAAAAATGAATAGAAAGCAAGTTGTTGAGTTACTTCAAATGAATTATCAGGAAATCAAAGCTGGGAAAGGAAAATGGTTTGATAAGCAGTCAGCGTACACGATCGCCCAATCGTTCGCAGCTAAATCGCGTCATTTCTCAGATAACGAATATCGTCGTTTAGAACAAGTGCTTCAAGCTGAATTAGCTGTGTTTAATGTTTTGGGACAGCCGCTTAGAGGTATTCTACTAGGAATGTTATCAGCAAATGGAAAGACCAAGGAGTTGGATATTCATACGTTGATTACAGACTATCAACGGTTGCGTGATGTTGGATTTCAGTCATCCTCTTACTCGTATTTTTCAGCTTATTTGCTTCAGTTCACTGAAATAGCTGAAAAAGAATTGATTGTTCGTAGAGGAAAAAGTATTTTTGAAGAAATAAAGAGCCACCATTATTTTCTTACTGGTGCTGAAGATGGAATGATCGCAATCACTTTAGCTCAGCAAGAAAAATTAGAGTCATTAACAACAAGTCAAATCGGCATGTTAGTGGAAGAGTACTATCAGGCATTAAACGATCATGGTTTTCATAAATCGAATGAGCTTCAATTTGCGGCTGCAACAGCAGCCATGCTGACTGGTTCTTTTTCTAATGAGTTGATTGAACAACTTGATCAAACAATAGAAACGGTGAACGCATTTGGGATTCGTTTGAAACCAGAATTTTATAATAATATTGTCACGCTTACTTTTTTGAGGACTTTAAAGAAAATTAATTTCCAAGCATTAGGGGAGTATGTAGAACTACTTGAAGAAAAAACACATTTGCGTTTCTACAAGAATTTTCGATACTCACTTGCATTAGGGTTATTGATCCATGAAGAGATGGCCCATTTATCTAATGATAACTTGAACATATCTGCTTTAACTGTCACGATGATGTTAGCACAAGAAGCAAATGTAGCAGTAGCTGTTATTGCGGCATCAGCAGCCTCTAATTCTAGTTCATAAAAACGAGTTTGGCTAGACAAATTCTTGTTTAACCTTTACAATAAGAAAGGCTTTCAAACAGAATATGTTATAAAAAAGCGAAGTAAAAATGAATAACTAGATTTGTAAAAAAGCAAACCCAAAGAATTAGTAAGGTAAAGATTGTCTTTTTCATCTATGATGATGAAGCACTTTATCCCAATTTCTTTAAGATAGGAGGACAAAAATATGTCCATGTTTTTAGATCAGGTAACAATTGATGTCAAAGCCGGTAAAGGCGGAGACGGAATGGTTGCCTTTCGTAGAGAGAAATATGTACCAGACGGCGGACCTGCCGGAGGTGACGGTGGTCAAGGTGGAGATGTGATTCTTGTTGTAGAAGAAGGATTACGTACTTTGATGGATTTCCGTTTTAACCGTCATTTTAAAGCACAACCTGGTGAAAATGGAATGAGTAAAGGGATGCATGGCCGCGGTTCAGAAAATACATTTGTTAAAGTTCCGCCTGGCACCACAGTACGTGATGCGGACACGGGTGTCTTGATCGGAGATTTAATCGAGAATGGTCAAACCTTGACAGTAGCCAAAGGCGGAAGAGGTGGTCGCGGAAATATTCGTTTTGCTTCTGCAAAAATCCTGCTCCTGAAATCGCTGAAAATGGTGAACCAGGGCAAGAAAGAAAAATCGAGCTGGAATTGAAAGTTTTAGCTGATGTTGGTCTAGTCGGCTTCCCATCTGTGGGAAAATCGACATTGCTTTCTGTAATTTCCTCAGCACGACCTAAAATCGGTGCGTATCATTTTACCACTTTAGTCCCTAATCTGGGCATGGTTTCAACGAGTGATGGACGAAGCTTTGCAGCAGCTGACTTACCTGGTTTAATTGAAGGTGCATCTCAAGGCGTTGGACTTGGAACTCAGTTTTTACGTCATATCGAACGTACCAGAGTTATTCTACATGTGATCGACATGAGTGGGATGGAAGGACGCGACCCTTATGAGGATTATCTGGCAATCAACAAGGAATTAGCCTCACATAACATGCGTTTAATGGAACGTCCGCAAATCATCGTAGCGAATAAAATGGATATGCCGGAAGCAGAAGAGAATCTGAAAAAATTCAAAGAACAGATTGAAAAAGAACGGACAGATGAATATGCTGATTCGCTACCTATTTTTCCGATTTCAGGTGTTTCGCGCAAAGGAATCGAGCCTTTGCTTAACGCAACAGCAGATTTAATCGATGTAACGCCGGAATTCCCATTATATGAAGAAGAGATAGTAGAAGATACGGTTCACTATGGCTTCCAGCCAGAAGGACCAGAATTTACGATCGATCGTGATTCAGATGCGACATGGATTTTATCAGGAGAATCATTAGAAAGATTGTTCGAAATGACAAACTTTGAACATGATGAAAGTGTTATGAGATTTGCACGTCAACTACGTGGTATGGGCGTGGATGAAGCCTTGCGTGCTCGTGGAGCAAAAGATGGAGATATTGTTCGAATTGCAGAATATGAATTTGAATTTGTAGATTAAGAGAAGAGTGAATAAAGAAGAGAGCTGATGACTTATTAGCTCTTTTTTTTATTGACGATAGTGATTGAATTCACAAGATGAAGTCTACCGATTGCTAAAGCAATAGATAGTGTTTTTCACTTAAACTAATGATCAGTATTAAGGTAGAACTGATTTTCTACAGCAGTTTCTAAAACGATTGAGCTTTTGACATTCGCAAACGTCATCCACTTGGCTAGTAAGTTCTTCATTTCTGTCGTATTAGCTACTGTTGCTTTGACTAAGTAATTGACATCACCACTAACAATATGCACTTCGTTTATGCAAGGGGTACTTTTTAATAAGGCTAAAGTTTTTTCAACAGAAAGAGTGACTTGACTTAGTTCAGTGAAAAAGGTGATCGTTTGTTCAACCTGCTCCATAGAAACTTGAATCGTAAAGTTTTTGATGATGCCTTGTTCCACTAACTTATTGATTCTTTCTTTCACGCTAGGTCGACTCAAATTGATTTTTTGAGATAGTTCAACGATTGAGATACGTGAGTTTTCGTGTAGAATGTTTAATAGTTTGCGGTCAGTTTTATCCAATGGTCTACCTCCTTGTTAATTATACTAACAGTAACATTTTGTCTATTAATTATAGTGGATAACTAGTCTCATTTCCAGATAAAATTAGTTTTACCAGCTTTCAATTTAGTGTATCTTTAAATATCATCCGTTATAAAAGGGGGGATTCCAGATTGTAAAAATAATTGACACACTTTTTCTAAATCGGAAAGAAAACGGTTACATTTCGTTCATATATTTATATACAAAAAGCTTGAAAGTTCGATATGATGAAGCTATCTTAAGATGATTCGTATGTTACTAGTAATTGTATTGTTTCTTCAATAAAAGACAAACCAAAAAGGAGCATTCTTTATGGTAAGAAACAGATGGCTAAAATTTTTGTTGTTGTATGTAGGCGGCGTGGTCGTTTCGTTAAGTCAATTAAAATTGGTGCCGATCCAAAATGAATTGGGTCAGGATTTGGGCGTAAGTCTTTCCCTTGTGTCGTGGTTAATGTCGATTTTTACAGTTTCTGGCATTTTTTTAGCAATTCCGGGAGGTGCATTGGTTACAAGGTTTGGTCCTAAAAAATTATTAGTTGGCTTGATGGGTTGCTTGGCAATCGGAAATATCTGGGGAGCTTTTTCTAACAATTTTTGGTCTTTATTAATTTCGAGAGCGATCGAGGGCATTTCTTTTTCAATGATTATCATGGTAGGAATCGTCTTGATCAACTTTTGGTTTAAAGATGGTAGTAGCGGGATTGCCACGGGGCTTTGGGGGACCTTTTCGGCTTTAGGTTCGATGTTGGCAATGAATTTGTTTAAACCTTTAGCTGTGGCTTATGGTTTGCATTCGCTCTGGCTGATTATCGCAGGTTTATCTGTGTTGTTGTTGTGTTTGTATCTTTTTTTACTGGATGAGCCGACTAGCCGCACGATTGCTGAGCAAAAAAATGACAAGGGATTAATGACAAAAGCAATAACAAATAAGTCGATTTGGCTGTTGGCCTTTGCTCAAGGTTGTATGGCATTTATACTATTTGCTTTTATCAATCTGTACCCGCAGATGTATACCCAGCAGTATGGTTTATCAGAGTCATTGGCTAATAGTTACACGGGTTATTTCGGATTATTCGGTATTCCCTTTGGTGCTTTGGCAGGTTACTTGATCGATAAAACTAAAAAAGGGCAAATTATCATTTTCTGTTCCTTTATGTTGATGCTTGGGGCAACGCTTTGGATGGGCTATTTAGGAAGCAACGTGACTTTTATTGCACAGCTTTTTGCACTCTCAGCTGGTGCCAGTTTGTCTTCTTCTTGTGTGATGATTTTAGCACCAAAAGTTGTGAAACAAGAGCGTTTGATAGGTGCTAGTATTTCATTTATCAATTTATTTTATTATATAGGTATCTTTATAGGAACACCGCTTGTCACAAAAATTAGTGAATCCAGCCAATCTTGGACAGTAGCTATATATGTACTCAGCAGTGTGGGAGTTGTCGCACTGTTGGCAGTAGTGGGATTTGTTAAGCTAAACAAAAAAAATGTGTTGTCCTAATTTATCGTATTCAAAAAGAAGTATTTTCATTTAAAAATGATGCTTCTTTTAAATAAAAAAACTTGGAAGGTGACGAATAATGGAAAGAATATTTCAAACAGACCTTGCTTTTGCAAAGGAAATGGACCAAAAGGATCCACTTAGAAGTATCAGAGACCGATTTTATGTTCAACCTGGTGAAATATACATGGACGGTAATTCATTAGGTCTGGCGTCAAAGGATGCTGAAAAAGCGTTGCTGAATATGATGGATATCTGGAAAACTGAAGGAATCAAACTGTGGGATGGTTTGTTCCATTATGCAGGGAAATTAGGTGAGATGTCGGCACCGTTGATTAATGCTCATCCAGATGAGGTCGTAATCACAGGCAGTACCACAATCAACATCCATCAATGTATCAGTACATTATACAAACCAACAAAAGATCGATATAAAATTTTAGTGGACGACTTAAATTTTCCAACTGATCGTTATGCGATCGACAGCCAAGTTCGTTTAAAAGGTTATGACCCGAATGATGCAGTGAAAGTTGTAAAAAGTGCAGATGGACGGTTGATCGATGAGTCAGCTGTTATTGAAGCAATGACAGATGATGTGGCGATCATCTTATTGCCAACCGTGTTATACCGCAGTTCACAAGTATTGGATATGAAACGAGTGACAGAAGCGGCACATAAAAGAGGAATTTTGATTGGTTGGGACTTATGTCATGCGATTGGTGCAATACCGATGGATTTCAAAGATGTCGATCCTGATTTTGCCATCTGGTGTACGTATAAATATTTATCAGCAGGACCAGGTTCGATCGCGGGCTTATATATGAATCAAAAACATTTTAAAGAAACACCAGGATTAGCAGGCTGGTGGGGAAATAAAGATGATACACAGTTTGAATTGAAACACGAGTTTGAGCACCAACGTGATGCGAGCGGTTGGCAAATAGGTTCCCCAAGTTTCTTGGCGATGGCGCCATTAGAAGGAACATTAACGATTTTTAATGAAGTAGGGATGGATAAGATTCGAGCAAAATCATTATCTATCACCGCTTATCTAATGTATTTGATCGACGAAAAACTTGCAAAATATGGTTATGCTGTTGGCAATCCCCGTGAAGATAGTAAACGCGGAGGACACGTTTGTTTAGAACATGAAGAAGCGTATCGGATTTGCAAAGCGTTGAAGGAAGCGAATATCATTCCAGATTTTAGAGAGCCTAATGTGATTCGTTTAGCGCCAATTGCGTTGTACAACACCTATGAAGAAGTATACACCTTAGTTGAAACGTTAGAAGATATTGCTGTAAATAAAAAGTATGAGAATTTCAGTAATGAACGGACATTAGTTGTTTAAAATAAATCAGTGAGGTGAAAATCATGCGTATCGGTATTCCAAAGGAAATCAAAAACAATGAAAATAGAATTGCTATTACGCCTGCTGGAGTCGTTAGTCTGATCAATAATGGTCATCAAGTAGTTATTGAAAGCGAAGCAGGACTTGGCTCAGGCTTTACAAATCAAGAATTTCAAGAGGTTGGTGCCGAAATTGAACAAGATGCCGCAGCAGTTTGGCAGTCTGACATGGTTATTAAAGTAAAAGAACCACTAAAAGAAGAGTTTCAATATTTTCATGAGGACTTGATTTTATTCACCTATCTACATTTGGCACCAGAACCTGAATTAACAGACTCATTGATCGCAAATAACGTAACAGCTGTAGCGTATGAAACAATGAGTCTAAATCATACCTTGCCATTATTAACGCCGATGAGCGAAGTAGCAGGTAGAATGTCTGTCCAAGTCGGTGCACAGTTTTTGGAAAAACCCAAGGGCGGAGAAGGGATTTTACTGTTTGGTGTACCAGGCGTCGAAAGAGGAAAAGTTGTGATTATCGGCGGTGGCGTTGCAGGGACTAACGCAGCGAAAATCGCGATTGGTTTAGGCGCAAAAGTGACAATTTTAGATGTTAATCCTAATCGTTTGGCAGAATTGGATGATCTTTTCGGTAACAATGTCCAAACACTGATTTCTAATGCGTATCATATTGAAAATAAAGTAAAAGAAGCCGACGTTGTGATTGGCGCCGTTTTGATTCCAGGAGCAAAAGCACCAAAATTAGTGACTGAGAAAATGGTCAAGCAAATGAAACCAGGTGCGGTAATTGTTGATATTGCAATCGATCAAGGCGGGATTTTTGAAACAACTGATCAAATCACGACCCATGATAATCCAACCTATGTCAAACATGGTGTTGTACATTATGCAGTAGCTAATATGCCAGGTGCAGTTCCTAGAACATCAACCTTTGCTTTGACTAACGCCACGATTCCATACGCGGTCACGATTGCCAACAAAGGAATTGTCCAAGCGGCGAAAGAAAATTCTACGGTTTCAACGGGAATCAATACGTACAAAAAACATTTAACAATGGAAGCGGTAGCAAAGGATCAAAACAAAGAATACACGCCAGTATGTGAGTTGTTAAAATAAAAATACTTTTTTTAGATGAGGTTGGGTCAGAAGAGGTTGCTTCTGATCCCAGGCTCATCTCTTTTTTTCGCTTTAAGCTTCATTTATGGTTCCTCTTATACAATGAATTTAGTCAAAGGAGGAGATAAAATGGTGAAACTAAAAAACAGCTTTCAACGGAAAGAAAAAAAATACCCACTGACAAATGAAAAATATTATCTGCTTAGAGAAAGATTACAGCCTTATATGCAAGAAGACGAATATGGACTACATACAATTATTTCTATTTATTTTGATACGGCAGATTATGAGATGATTCGACATTCTGTCACAAAACCAATATATAAGGAAAAATTCCGGATTCGCAGCTATGGCATTCCGAATGAAACATCAACTGTTTTTATGGAAATTAAAAAGAAAGTCAGTGGAGTCGTCTACAAGAGAAGGATTGCTCTTTCGTATCAATCCGCTAAAGAGTATATCCAGCATCCACATTCATGCAAATTTGAACAAACCAAAGACCAGCAAATCAAACAGGAAATTGACTGGTTAGTCGCTAGAAAAAGATTAGAGCCTAAAGTGATGATTGCCTATGATCGACGAGCGCTTTTTGATACAGAAAACGAAGATTTTCGTATTACATTTGATTTTAATATTCGTTATCGAAAAGAAGAATTAACCCAAGCGTTAGATGATAAAGGAGAACGAGTGGCATCTGAAATCGATGTGTTGATGGAAGTGAAAGCTTTAGGTGCTTATCCTCTTTGGTTTTCAGAACTGTTAGCAGAACTTGAAATCTATCCAGCCTCGTTTTCAAAGTATGCTCAAACTTATCAAAGATATTTATATTGTAAGGAGGATTTTTTTAATGTTGTCTAGTTTATTAGTCGAAAGTACCGTGGAATTGTCATTCAAGCAGTTGTTACTTTGTATCGTTACTTCTATTGCGCTGGGACTTTTAGTTGCATGCGTTCATATGTATAGAAATGTTTATAGTAAAAATTTTGTGATCACGCTAGCTGTTTTACCAGTATTAGTTCAGTTGGTGATCATGTTAGTCAATGGAAATCTAGGAACAGGAGTGGCAGTTTTAGGGGCGTTCAGCTTGATTAGATTTCGTTCAGTAGCCGGTGGAGCAAGAGAAATCACGAGTATTTTTTGGTCGATGGGAATTGGTTTAGCTACTGGCATGGGATTTGTGAGCTACATTGCTATTTTTTCCGTAATCATTGCCTGCTTCTTATTGTTTTTAAATACGATTCATTTTGGAGAAAAGCAAAAAGTGACGGAACGTGAAGTTAAAGTTACCATTCCAGAAGATTTAGATTATCCTGGTTTATTTGATGATTTATTTCAGCAATATGCCTATACATCTAACTTAGATTCAGTAAAAACAACCAATATGGGCAGTTTGTATGAACTACGTTATCGAATAACACTAAAAGATAGTCAAATGGAAAAAGAATTGATGGATGCTATGCGTGTTAGAAATGGTAATTTAACGATTATTTCAGGCAAGGTTTCAACAAATAGAGAAGAATTGTAGGTGAGGATCATGAAAAAAACAAAATTTGGTTTAGCTGTATTAACGATATTGCTTATGCTGCTAACAGGATGTGCCAAAGAAACCACCCAAACGACAACTACTTCAACTTCGAAAAGCAAAGAACAAGTTGTTGCGGTTCAAGAGGCTAACAAATCAGCTGATAATAAATACGGTGCTTATTCTGAAGAAGATTTTAATGAAAGTTATGACGAAAAAAATGCTACCAAAATTGAATTGAAAGATTCTGGCAGCAAAATAACTGGAACAGGCGCTTCGGAAAAGGATCAAACAATCACTATTACTACTGGTGGTACTTATATTGTATCAGGGAGCTACAACGGACAAATAAAAATCAAAGCGAATGAAGAAAATGTTCATCTCGTTCTAAACGGAGTATCGATAACTAATGATTCGTCGTCAGCAATTTATGTAGAACAAGCAAAAAAAGTAATTACGACTTTAGCACAAGATACAAAAAACAGCCTTATAGATGGTTCTGAATACACGTTTGCTACAGCAGGTGAGACAGAACCAGATGCCACCTTTTTCAGTAAAGATGACTTAACGATCAATGGCACTGGAACACTAGAAGTTACAGGTAATTATAGTAACGGGATTCGTAGTAAAGATGATTTAGTGATTACGAATGGAATAATCAGTGTTACAGCTAAAAATAACGCAATCAAAGGCAAAGATTCTGTATCAATCGCAAATGGAACCTTCTCAATAAAGACAACTGAAGGTGACGGTATCCAAGCAAATAATAGCACAGACGCGGATAAAGGATGGGTCGCGATCGATGGTGGGACGTTTACGATTAAATCAGGTAACGATGGGATTCAGGCAGAAACAAATTTATCTATTGCGAAATCTGATATCAAGATACAAACAGCAGCGGGGTATAATGACCAATCAATTGACACGACAGCCAGCTATAAAGGATTAAAAGCCTCAGGAAATATTATTGTAGACGATGGTACGTTTGACTTAAACACGGCCGATGATGCAATCCATTCAAATGCGACCGTTACAATCAATAACGGTACTTTCACAGTAGCAAGTGGAGATGACGGGATTCATGCAGATACTGATTTGCTGATCAATAAGGGAAAGATAATAGTCAATCACTCTTATGAAGGATTGGAAGGTGCAACGGTAACGATTAACAACGGCGATATTTCTGTTAATGCAACAGATGATGGCATCAATGCAGCTGGTGGTAGTTCAGGTGAGCAAGAGCAAGAAGGACAATTTGGTGCAGATTCATTTGGTGAACCTGGCGGTGGACAGCCCGGTGGTGGCGGTGATAGCACTAAATTTATAGAAGTAAACGGCGGAACGACCTATGTAAATGCAGACGGCGACGGGATCGATAGTAACGGTGATATTCGAATGACTGCAGGCACACTAATCGTAAATGGGCCAACTAATGATGGAAATGGAGCACTTGATTACGATGGAACCTTTACAATAGATGGTGGAATCTTTGTTGCAAGCGGCAGCTCTGGTATGGCAATGAGCGCAAGCGATGCGTCTTCTCAAGCAGCGCTGAGTCTTTACTTTGACGATACTCAAACAGCAGGAACTCTTGTCAATCTTAAAAATGCTGCAGGGAATACAATCATTTCATTTGCACCAGAAAAGGATTTTTCTCATATCGCAATCAGTTCATCTGATCTAAAAGTGGGCGAAACAGTAACATTATCTACTGGCGGTAAGGATTCTGGGGAAGCAAAACATGGTTTGTATAGTGACAGTAGTTATTCAGATGGAACAGAACAGGCAAAAATTTCGATCAACGACATAATAACATCAGTCGATCAATCTGGCGCAGAAGTTACTGGTAGCCAAATGGGCGGAGGGCCTGGAGGGCAACCACCAAGATAATTGATTTTCATTGCTTTAATGGCTAGTTTATTGATAGAATAAGGATATCAAATAGAACGAGGTGGTCGTATGTCTAAACGTGTTATTATTATGCATTTCGAAGTAGAGAGCCAAGCTTACCAAGCATTTTCAGAAATAAAGAAATTGTATGCTGAGAAAAAAATAAAAGGCGAACAAATGGCTGTAGTAACCCATGTTAATGATGGGGTTCATCAGTTTAAAATCGATGATTTTCTTGATTTTACTGGTAATAACCATACGGCGAAGAACAGTATGATTGGGATGCTGATCGGCATTTTAGGTGGTCCATTAGGGATTCTGCTAGGTTGGTTTGCAGGAAGTTTATTTGGTGCTTCTCAAGATGCAAAAGAAATTCAAGGTGCTCAAACAGTTTTTGAACATGTAACAAAACAAATCGGTGAAGGCGAAACAGGCTTGATTTTAATTGCGGAGGAAGATGATAATCGTCCATTGAACCAATTGATCATGAATGAATTAGGCGGCGAAATTACCCGTTTAGATTTTGAAGATGTTGAAAAAGAAATCACGGATGCCAAAGCTGTTGAGAAAGAAACAAAAGATTCAGCAGAAAAATCTTGGCAAGATAAAAAACAAGAGCCAACTGAAAAAACAGAAAATTAAATATTTTGTAGGGATAGATGCAAGTTATTGGCTAAACTTGTCTCTATTCCTACACTTAAAAATGAATAAAAAGGGAAGCTAGAGGACGGGACAAGAAATTTTTTCCACTAGTCTTCTTTTTTGATTATAAGGATGTGATAATAAATGCTGAAAATACTATTAGTAGAAGACGATGAAATTTTATCAGATAGTATCTTAGAAATATTAGCAGAAATAGGCGATATTGTTCAAGTATACGATGGGGAAGAAGCCTGTACGAAGGCGAGCGGGGAATTTATGACTTGATCGTATTGGACTTGATGTTGCCGTTAATGTCTGGCGAGCAGGTTTTAACAGCTTTGAGAAAGAAAAATATTTATACACCTGTTTTGATTTTAACAGCTAAAGATGGGCTAGAGGATAAAGTCAATGGGTTTAAAAATGGTGGGGATGATTATTTAACTAAACCCTTCCACCGAGAAGAGTTATTATTGCGTGTTCAGGCACTTGCTCGTCGTTCTTTAGGAATGAACGGGAAAAATGAATTAGTAGTTGGAGACTTATGTTTGGACATGGATAATCGCCAAGCTAGTTTCAATGGTTTGGAGTTGGTTCTCCAAGGAAAAGAATTTGATTTATTGCATTATCTTATGCAGAACAAGGGACGAATTATTACAAAAGACCAATTGTTCGATCGTATTTGGGGATTTCAATCCGACACGACTTTGACAGTGGTTGAAGTGTATATGAGCAATTTGAGAAAAAATTTAAAACCATTTGGAATCGACCGATGGATCAAAACTTTGCGAAATGTCGGTTATCTTTTCGAACTACCAGAGGAGCTGAAGCATGAACAAACAACTGAGTAAAAAGCAACGAATCAATTATTTCGCGATTAATCTGATTTCATTTGCTAGCATTTTTCTCATTCTAGGTTTGATTGTCTTCCAACTTGTTCAAACGTCGATTTACCAGTCAGTTGACCATGATTTGAAGCGCCTTTCTGAGGATGAAAAATTTTTGCAGCATCAGCTTATGCAAATTGAACAGCCACAAGGAATACCAGCCCAGTTGGGTAAATTTAATACACCACCGCCAAATAATTTCCAACAACAAGTGATTCTGTGGTCCAAAGAAGGGAAAATTCTCAATGAATCTGAACTAGGTTCACGTTTTTATGATTTTCAAAATTTGAAATTATCAACTGAAAATTTACATAAAATCAGCAATGTGCAAACAAAAGACAGCAACGATCGCTCTTTACAATTCCGTTCGATCACACTTCCTGTTGAAAATCAGCAAGAGGTGGCGTATCTGCAACTTTTAGTCAATACTGACCCGATCAGAGGAACGGTCGAGCAGTTCAAACAAATCCTGATTATTTGCATGATTATTTTTGGCTTGCTATCGATTGCTTTGAGTTACTTTTTGTCTAAGTGGTTTATGAAACCGATCTTAACCTCATGGAAAAAGCAACAGGAGTTTGTCGAAAATGCTTCTCATGAGCTAAGGACACCACTAACCATTATTCAAGCCAAACTAGAAAAATTATTTACCAAACCCAATCATACCATCTTAGAAGAATCTGAAACGATCGCGCTATCATTAGAAGAGGTTCAACGCTTGAGTCAATTAACAAGCGACTTGCTTTTATTGGCTCGCTCGGACTCTGATGCATTGACCTTGGAAAAAGAACCAGTGAAAATCAACTGCTTTTTAAATACGGTACTCTTACCTTATCAAGAATTAGCGTCAGCAGAAGACAAAGAATTTATCATTGATCTTGGGAAGGAGCAGCAAGTCTTTTTTGATAAAAAGCGGGTCCATCAATTATTGATTATTTTACTGGATAATGCATTAAAATATACGAATTCGTGTGAGAAAATAATCGTCTTTTCAAGTGTGAAAAATAATGAATGGCTCATAAAAATCAGTGATACGGGCAGTGGGATTCCCGATGAGAAAAAATCAGCTGTTTTTGAACGCTTTTATCGTGGAGAAGAGTCTAGAAACCGAAAAACAGGCGGCTACGGAATCGGTCTTGCGATAGCTAAGTGGATCGTGGATGAGCATCAAGGGAAAATTGAATTAATCGATAATTTGCCAAAAGGTACGACTGTGATAGTGCGATTTCCTATAAAATAAATATTATTTGCTAAAGTGGCGACTTTCTTCTAAAATAAAGAAGAAGTTTAAGGAAAGTTAGGTAGCCAATGGAATTACAATTTTTAGGTACAGGAGCTGGAGTTCCAGCAAAACATCGAAATGTGAGTAGTATCGCATTAAAATTATTAGATGAAAGAAATGCCGTATGGTTATTTGACTGCGGTGAAGGAACACAATTACAAATTTTGAAAAGTAATATCCGCCCAAGAAAAATCGAGAAAATATTTATTACTCATTTACACGGAGATCATATCTTTGGTTTGCCTGGTTTATTGAGTAGCCGCTCATTTCAAGGTGGAAATGAACGACTAGAAATTACGGACCACCTGGAGTTGCAGAATTTGTCCGAACAGCATTGAAAGTATCGCAAACGAAACTCTCTTATGAACTAAAGTTTATCGAAATCAAAGACGAAGGAATCATTTTTTCAGATAAACAATTTACGGTCTCTTGTTTGCCTTTAGAACATGGGATTCTTAGTTTTGGTTATCGTATAGTAGAAGCGGATCATGAAGGTGAGCTTCAAGTAGACAAATTAGCAGCCTTAAATATTCCGTCAGGTCCGATCTATGGGAAAATTAAACGTGGTGAAACTGTGACCTTGCCTGATGGAAGAATAATCAATGGTAAAGACTTCGTCGGTGAAAAAAAATCTGGTAGAATCGTAACGATTTTAGGAGATACCAGAAAGACAAATAATAGCGTTCAACTTGCTGAAAATGCTGACGTACTTGTTCATGAAAGTACGTTTAATAAAGATGAGGAAAAAATGGCTAGAGCATATTTTCATTCAACGAGTCATCATGCTGCCCAAGTTGCGTTGAAAGCCAATGTAGCAAAACTAATACTGACACATATCAGTGCGCGTTATTTAACAGGTGATATTATTCAGTTAGAAAATGAAGCCAGAGAGATTTTTCCAAGGACAAAAATCGTGAAAGATATGGAAATCGTAGAAGTACCTTTTAAAGATGAGTAAGGGGGAATTAAAATGTATCATAACCAAGATTTAACAGATAAAGTAGTTGTAGTTACAGGTGGATCGGCTGGTTTAGGTGAGCAAATCTGCTACGAAGCTGCCAAAAGAGGAGCAATCGTAGTTGTTTGTGCCAGACGTATCAATTTGATCGGTAAAGTAAAAGAAACTTGTGAAGAATTAAGCGGGAAATCAGCGTTCTCATTTCAATTAGATATTGCGGATCCTGAAAATGTAGAAACTGTTTTTGAAAAAATCGAGGCAGAAGTAGGTGTTATCGATGTGTTAGTAAATAATGCAGGCTTTGGTATTTTTGAAAACTTTGTGGATATTGATTTAGCTGTAGCTAGAAATATGTTTGAAGTCAATGTATTAGGAATGATGGTTTTTACCCAAAAAACAGCGATCCAAATGGCTGAAAGAGGTACAGGTCATATTATCAATATTGCTTCTATGGCAGGGAAAATGGCAACAGCAAAATCAACAGTTTATTCTGCTACAAAATTTGCAGTTTTAGGCTTTTCAAATGCCCTCCGTTTGGAATTAAAACCATTAGGTGTCTCTGTAACAACAGTTAATCCAGGACCAATCAAAACTGAATTTTTTGATAAAGCAGATCCTTCAGGGGACTATTTAGCCTCAGTTGATTTACTGGTTTTAGAACCAAATAAGCTAGCCAAAGAAATTGTTAATGCAATGGGAACATGCAAACGCGAGATCAATCGTCCCCGTGTTATGGAAGGTGCTTATCGCCTCTACACATTATTCCCTCATATAGGAGATCTATTAGCAGGCGGATTGTTAAATAAAAAATAAGGAGGAAAAAACGATGAAAAATCAGTGGCGTGTGGTTGTGGGGCTTGTTTTGGTTCTGATTGTTGTGATATTTGCTGTGCTAAATAATCAGACAGTGCCCGTTAACTTCGGCTTTACTAAAATCTCTGGTCCATTGATCCTCATTATTTTAGGATCGGCAATAGTTGGTGCTTTGATTGGTTTACTAACATCAACAACAACCATGTGGAAACAGAAAAAACAAGTCAAAGAGTTAAGAAAAGAGATCGAAGGATACAAAACGGATACAGATAAATTGGTCCAAGAGGAAGCTGAAAAAATAAAACGATCATATGAAAATCAGCTAACTGAATTACAAGCAAAATATGATGCTGTAAAAACCCAAGAGCCGATAGAACCGATGGTAGATACAGAACCCGTTGGCAGTAGAGTCGACCATTTTACTAAGCCAAGAAATAATGAAGAATAAATATAACACGGAAAAAGCAAAGATAAAGCAGCAATCGTTTATCTTTGCTTTTTATTTTGCAGTTCTTTTTAGGATACTTTCTTTAGTTTTTCGATTCTATTTGATATAATTACTTGGTTAGGAGTGACGTCGTGAAAAAACCAAAATATATGTGGCAATTGCGAGAAACAACAGAGTTGCCAGAAGAATTTTCGAATATATTAACAGATGAACAAATCAATCCATTACTAGGACAATTGTTATGGCATCGCAACATTCAGTCAAAAGAGAGCTTAGATCTTTTTTTGCATCCAACAGTAGAAAATCTATATGATCCATTTTTAATGTATGATATGGAAAAAGCTGTAAATCGGCTTCAAGAAGCCGTAGCACAGGGAGAAAAAATCTTAGTCTATGGAGATTACGATGCGGATGGGATCACAAGTACAACGGTTATGAAAGAAGCGATTGAGCTGATTGGTGGAGAAGTAGAGTATTTCTTGCCAAATCGCTTCGTTCATGGCTATGGACCAAATTTAGCGGTCTTTAAAGAACAGATCGAAAATGGCGTCCAATTGATCATTACCGTCGATAATGGGGTTGCAGGTCATGAAGCGATCCATTATGCTACAGAACAAGGCATTGATGTCATTGTTACAGATCACCATGAACTGCCTCCAGTTTTACCAGATGCTTATGCAATCATCCATCCAAAACATCCACAAGGACACTATCCCTTTGGTGATTTAGCTGGAGTAGGCGTTGCATTTAAAGTCGCAACAGCCTTATTGGGCGAATTGCCTGCTGAATTTCTTGATTTAGTTGCAATCGGTACAATAGCAGACTTAGTTTCCTTAACCGATGAAAATCGAGTTTTGGTTAAAATGGGATTGGAAATGATTCGAACTGGTGAAAGAATCGGTCTCGATATTTTGATCCATTTAGCTGAGCTTAAAAAAGAAGCAATTAGCGAAGAGAGCATTGGTTTTACGATCGCTCCGCGTTTAAATGCCTTAGGCCGTTTAGGTGATGCAGCTCCTGGGGTAGAATTAATGACGACTTTTGATGAAGAGGAAGCTGAGCGAATCGCAACATATATCAATAGTCAAAATGATGAGCGTAAAGAGATCGTTGCTACAATCACAAAAGAAGCTTTCCAGCTTATTGTGCCGACTGATCCAATTCATATCGTGGCAAAACAAGGCTGGCATGAAGGCGTTCTGGGGATTGTTGCTGGAAGAATTATGCAAGATACCGGAAAACCAACGATTGTGTTAACGATTGATGAGAACAATGAAACTGCTAAAGGTTCTGGTCGTAGTGTTTCTGCCCTGAACTTGTTTGACGCACTAAGTGAGATCCGTGAAGCGTTTACTCATTTTGGCGGTCATCATATGGCTGCTGGAATGACTTTGCCTGTCATGAATATCGATAGAATGAGAGAACATTTGATCGGCTATCTAAAAGAAAATCAGATAGACCTTGCTCAAGGGCAAGAATTATTGATTGATGAGTCGCTTAAAATAGAAGATGCAACAATTCCATTTATTCAACAACTTAAGATACTTGCTCCGTTTGGAACAGATAATCCCGTACCCAATTTTTTATTTGAAGATATAACTGTCGAGCAATGCCGACAAATCGGGGCAGATAAAAGCCATCTTAAATTCCAACTAAGCCAAGCTGGTGCAAAATTAGATGCTATTGCTTTTCAAATGGGGGATCAAGCAGACGAATTTGGGCAAGGAACAACTAACATTGTTGGGCAGCTATCAATCAATGAGTGGAATGGCAATAAAAAACCACAACTGATGGTCAGTGATTTTTCAGTAGATGGCGTTCAATTATTTGACCTTCGAGGGAAAAATGGTCGCCAAAAAGAAATTCCTGTGGCAAATACAATGTATATATACTTCAATTCAGATAGCCAAAAATTAATTGATCATCAGGCAAGTCATCAACAGCTGTTTACGACAGTCGAGGAAACCGTTGAGCAAATCAACAAAACAAATAGCCAGCAGTTAGTTTTTGTTGATTGTCCAGATAATATTGATTTGCTAAAACAAATTACTCAAGCTGGAAAAATCGAGCGCGTTTATCTGATGGGCATTTCATCGGAAGAAGCGTATCTAAACGGAACTGGGACAAGAGAGCAATATGCTCAACTTTACAAATTTGTAAGACAACAAGAGCAAGTAGATGTTCGTTACAAATTAAATGTAGTAGCACAGCACTTAAAAATCCAAGAAAAATTATTAATTTTTATGATACAGGTGTTTTTTGATCTAGGATTTGTTACAATAGAAAACGGTGTTTTAAGAAAAGTTGAGAGTCCTGAAAATCATCCATTAACGGAAAGTAAGGTTTATCAAACTCGCTTAAAAAGAATCAAAACAGAAGAGTTTTTGTTATACAGCGATCGTGAGACATTACAACAATGGCTGTGGAATGAGGAGGAAGTATAAAAAATGGATTTAAAAGATTATATTGCTAGTATTCCAGATTATCCGGAAAAGGGAGTGATCTTTAGAGACATCTCCCCGTTGATGGCCAATGGAGAGGCGTATCGTGAAGCAACAAAACAAATCGTTGATTATGCAAAAGAAAAAAGAATCGATATGGTTGTTGGACCAGAAGCACGTGGCTTTATCGTAGGCTGTCCTGTGGCGTACGAATTAGGAGTAGGTTTTGCTCCTGTTCGTAAAAAAGGAAAATTACCTCGTGAAACGATCGAAGTAACCTATGATTTGGAATACGGTACTGATACGTTAACACTTCATAAAGATGCAATTCAACCTGGGCAAAGAGTATTGATTTGTGATGATCTATTAGCAACTGGCGGTACGATCAAAGCAACCATCGAACTAATTGAAGCATTAGGCGGGATCGTTGTCGGTTGTGCATTTTTAATTGAATTGATGGATCTACATGGACGAGATAAAATTACTGGCTATGAAATTGTTACATTGATGGAATATTAAAAAACAGCTCCCAGAAATATAAGGGAGCTGTTTTTTCGCTGTTTCATATTAGAAATAAGGTGACCGTAAAACTGAAGGTCACCTATAAATCAATTATACTTTGACCTATGGGTATTTACGGTAAATATAATGTTGATGCTCATTCTTTTTTCTTGTATGAGAATATCGTTTCTCATCCCATAACATGAACCATATAATAAACAGAGGACTAACAATAAGTAAAGCTGAACGTAGCCCTAATGTACCCAAGAAAATACCAATAATCAATACTACAAATAATAACCCACCACGACGAACTGCTTTCATCCTTAATCACCTCATAATTTTTATCGAACAAACGTTTGTATAGTTATTATACGAATGTTTGTTCGGTTTGTAAAGAGATAAATACAAAAAAGGCATTTCTTTTTTGATAAATCAAAAAGAAACGCCTTAACCCTTTTAAACAAAGGAATCATATGAAGTTTAAGTATAAAGTAAAATCGAAAAGAACATGAAACCGGCGCCTAACATAACGAACAGATGCCAAACTACGTGCATGAAACGAACACTTTTTAAGCTGTAAAAAGCAGCACCCAATGTATAAGAGACACCACCGGCTACTAGTAAGGCAACGCCAGTAAATCCTAAAGAATCATACAATGGTTTGGCAGCAACAACACAAAGCCAACCCATAATAATATAAATGACAGTAGAAATATTTTTCACGGTCTCTTGTTTATGCAAGGTTAAAGATTTATAAACAACACCGCTAATTGCCATCAGCCAGATAAGTATAAATAATAACCAGCCGAGCCAACCATCAATACTTAATAAACAAAAAGGGGTATAGCTACCAGCTATCAATAAGAAAATAGAACTATGATCAAAAACTTGAAATACTTTTTTAGCTTTCGTAAAAATCAAGCTATGAAATAAGGTGGATGATAAAAATAAAAGAATCAGCGTAGAACCATAAATGGCATAAGAGACGACATGAACAGGGGAGCCCAGGCGTGCACCTTTCACCAGCAAGATGATCAAGCTACAATACTTAAGCCAGCTCCAATCCCATGTGTGACCGCATTAAGCACTTCGTTTAAAATCATATATTTTCTGGAGAATTTTACTTTTTCCAAGAAATCAACTTCCTTCATTTTAATTTGGTGAAAAATAATTCTTAGTCTGTTATAATAAAAACAGACATTCAAGCCTCAAAAGTATTTTACCACGAATTGAGGTTGTTTTTAAAGAAAGAGTGATAAAATTATGACAAATGTTAAAATTGTGACTGATTCTTCTTGTACGATGCTTAGAAGTGTACGCGATGAATTAGCTATTCACATGATTCCGTTATCCGTAATGATCGATGGTGTAGTATATGCTGATGATGATCATTTAGAAGGTGAACACTTTATGGAATTGATGAGTACATCAAAAGCATTACCTAAAACCAGCCAGCCGCCAATCGGTGAGTTTGTTGAGCTTTATGATCGTTTAGGTGCTGACGGCAGTGAGGTTGTTTCAATCCACATGACAAAAGGTCTAAGCGGTACAGTAGAAGCAGCTAGACAAGCCGGAAATCTTAGCTCTGCGAATGTGACAGTGATTGACAGTGATTTTACTGACCAAGGCTTATCCTTTCAAGTAATACAAGCAGCTAAACTTGCTAAAAATGGAGCAAGTGTTCCAGAGATTTTAGCAGAAATCAATCATGTTAAAGAAAATACGAAGCTTTTCATTGGGATCTCTACATTGGATAATTTGGTTAAAGGTGGCCGTATTAGCCGCGCGACAGGACTTTTATCTAGTATTTTTAATATGAAAGTAGTAATGGATTTCGATCATACCGAACTGATACCAGTTGCCAAAGGTCGAGGATTGAAAACATTCAATAAATGGTTTGATGAGCTTAAAACTGAGTTGAGCACTTTGTCAAATGTACGACAAATTGGGATTTCTTATGCAGACGGATTAGAGCTTGCGAACAGTTTTAAAGACGGTCTGCAAGCATTATTTCCAGATATGGACATTCCTGTACTGCACACAAACCCTGTGATTGCGACGCATACAGGTAAGGGTGCATTTGCGATTATGTACTATACAGACTAAGTGTCAGCTATTTGAAGGAGTGTTTCATTCCAAATGGTTGCTACTGGTCTCACCGTTTATACGGATTTTTCAAGAGTGGGATATGACTCGTAGAGTTATGACCCCACTCTATTTTTATAAATTTTACTGTACAAATCGATTAAAAATAGAGATAATTTAAAGTATTAAGACTAAAAACTCCAAATACTGTAAACGAGTAAATTACGATTTTTCTATGGTTTACAGCAAAGAAAGGGATAGAATGAAGAATTTTTTCAAAAATAATTGGTCAAGCTTTGCGCTTTTTTTCGCCACGATCATTGGTATTTTTTTACTTTTGTTCTTAATCGTGCCTAAGGCTAAACCAATTCTAGGAACTGGGGCACAACAAATAGCCAAAAGTGAAACAAAAGAAGTCATCCATTACGTTGCAATTGGAGACTCTTTAACAGAAGGAATTGGGGATCTGACGAATTCCGGAGGTTTCGTACCGTTAGTTGCCAAAGATTTGCAAGAGCAGTATCATTTGAACGGTGTTCAAACGGACAATTTCGGGAAAAATGGTGACCGCAGCGACCAAATTCTTAAACGAATCAAAAAAATGAAACCATTCAAGATGGTTTAGCAACAGCCGATGTCATCACATTGACTGTTGGCGGAAATGATTTAATGAAAGTTATAAAAGGCGATATTTTTCGTTTAACAAAAGACTCATTTAAACGGCCATTAACAAGCTATCAAAAAGAAGTAGATAAGTTATTGACAGAGATTCGCAAATACAACACAGATGCACCAATCTATGTTTTAGGAATATATAATCCGTTCTATCTGTATTTTCCTGATATTACTGAAATGCAGGAAATCGTTGATAATTGGAATGCTGGTACAGAGGAAATTGTTAAGGCAGAAAAAAATGCTTATTTTATTCCTATCAATGATTTACTTTATAAAGGTGTTGGGGATGAAGTGGGGATCGTTAGCAGTGAAAATACGATGACCTCAAGTGAAGAAGTCGACATCAAAAATAATGCCCTGTATGAAGAAGACCATTTCCATCCTAATAATCTAGGGTATCAAATCATGGCAAGCACGGTTCGCGATAAAATGGTAAAAACACAAGATAAATGGCTCAAAAAGGGAAGTGAGTGATACAAATGACAAATGAATCAGAAGAAAAAAAGGTCGCGCCAAAAACTACTAAAAGAAGAAAAAAAACACCGGAAGTCAAAAAAACGATCAATCGCTGGAAAGTCGCTTTTCTTGTTTTGATTGCTCTTATTATTGGAAGTCTTGCTTTTATTTTTGTTAGAATTACTCAAGTTAGAGAGCCTAATTATAAACCTGTTCCCGAATTAGTCGAAAAAGATGGTACCCCCGTCATTGCGATTCAATCGAATAAAAAACAAGTAAATGCCTTGATTGATTTTTATCTAAAGGATTTCCAAAAAGGCTCTGATATTACCTATAAATTCTATTTAGAAAATGAAGCTATGTTGAATGGTACTTTTGAAGTATTGGGCCATCCGATTCAGTTTTATCTGTATTTTGATCCTTATGTGATGGATAATGGCAATGTCCAATTAAAAGCAAAAAGTTTATCCATTGGAACATTGGGACTACCTATGAAAGAAATCTTGAAATTTGTACAAAGGGATTACAAGTTACCAAATTGGGTAGAGGTGAACCCTGAAGATAGTACCGTATTATTACGCTTAGATCAATTCAGAATGCAAAATGGTCTGTTTATCCGAGCAGAAAAAATCAACCTAGTTGATGATGATATTCGCATGAATATTTATTTACCAAAAGACAGTGCTGATACAGCTAAAGATGTGAAGGAGGAAACCAATTGAGCGAAAAAGCAATATTTGCTGGTGGCTGTTTTTGGTGCATGATCCAGCCCTTTGATACCCAACCTGGCATTCATTCAGTCGTTTCGGGATATACAGGGGGACATGTCGAAAATCCAACGTATGAACAAGTTTTAAGTCACACTACGGGTCATACTGAAGCGGTTGAAATTGAATTCGACCCGACTATAATGTCTTATGAAAAATTAGTAGAAATATACTGGCAGCAGACAGACCCCACAGATGCGTTGGGACAATTTGAAGACCGTGGAGATAACTATCGCCCGGTGATCTTTTATACAAGCGAGCAACAAAAAGAAATCGCCGAAAAAAGTCGTCAAGCGTTGCAAGAGAGCGGTCGTTTTAGTGAACCGATCGTAACCTCGATCGAGCCGGCAATGACTTTTTATCCCGCTGAAGATTATCATCAAGATTTTTATCAAAAAGATCCTGAACGTTTTGAAAATGCCCATGAGAATCGAGCAAATTTTATAGAAGAGAATTGGTGATTATATGAGAAGAAGCTTCTATCATTATTTAATGACATTGAGAGCGCCCAAAAAAACTGAAGAGAGCCAATTTGCAAATGATGCGGCAAAAGATATTCAGTTTCCGAAACAATCTGAGGATTACCATGAATTATCAAGTTATTTAGAGATGGATGCTGATTACTTAACTAATATGCATATTTTTGATGAGTTGTGGGAAAAATATGTAGAAAACAATAAATAAAAAAGGAAGGAAAGGTAAAGAAAGCTTTTCCTTCCTTTTTTTCATGGTAAACTGGAAAACATGCAATGATAATTTTATAGAAAGAGATGACTATATGAAAAATAAACAACAAGTGCCTTTTCACCAATACATTATTTCGCTTGCATGTGTCGCTTTTTTGACCGGCGGCAGTTGCTATATTTATTTTGACTCTCAATATAAAAAACAACTTGCGGATAGTCCTGCTCAAAGTGCTAATCTAAGAAAAGTTGATAATCTATATAATGAAATCGTCAATAATTATGTAGGGAAAGTTGATGAAGAAAAGTTAGTTGATGGTGCTTTAAAAGGCATGACAGAGGCTTTAGATGATCCTTACTCCAGTTATTTAAACGAGCCAGAAGCCGATGAGTTAGACCAAAGTCTTGCAGGCAGTTTTGAAGGAATTGGCGCGACAATGACTATGACAGATGAACTGCCAACGGTTGCTCAAGCTCCGATCGAAGGCTCACCAGCAGCTAAGGCAGGGATGAAGACGAATGATACGATTTTAAAAGTGGATGACGAAGAAACGCAAGGCAAAACTCTTTCTCAAGTTGTCAGTAAAATTCGTGGAAAAAAAGGAACAGAAGTCAGTTTGACCATTAAACGTGGTGAAGAAACCTTTGAATTGAAATTAAAAAGAGATACGATTCCAATCGAAACAGTCAAAGGGGTATTAGATAAAGACGACGATTCAATCGGCTCGATCAAAATCACTTCATTTGGCGAAAATACGTACAAAGAACTTCAAGAAACCATCAAGACATTAAGAAAAGACGGAGCAACCTCTTTTGTGATCGACTTACGCCAAAATCCAGGTGGATTACTTGATCAAGTGGAAAAAATGGCCAGCATGTTCCTTAAAGACGGTAAAACGATTCTTAAGTTTGAAGATAAAGCTGGGAATACTAGTGAAGAAGTGGCTTCTAGTGAACTCGATGGCGGTTTTAAAGTAACTGAACCGACTGTTGTTTTAGTTGATGAAGGCAGCGCTAGTGCATCTGAGATTTTTGCAGCTGCCTTAAAAGAATCTGGGAATAAAGAGATTATCGGAACTAAAACTTTTGGAAAAGGAACTGTTCAAACGGTTAAAAACCTGAATGACAAAAGCGAAGTCAAATTAACTGTCTTAAAATGGTTGACGCCAAAAGGAAAGTGGATCCATGAAAAAGGATTAGAACCTACGATCAAGGCTGATTACCCCGAGTATGCTTATCTTTCACCAATCTCTAGAGATAAAATATTAAAATTAGGAGATTCTTCTCCAGTTGTCAAAAATATAAATGCTCTATTAAACGCACTGGGTTATGATGTCAATGCACAGGCCAGTGATTTTTCGGAGCAAACAAAAGCCGCAATCAGTGCTATACAGACTGATAATAATCTTCCCGTTACAGGAGAAGTAGATAATGAAACGGCGGCTCAAATCGAAACGGAGATAGGTAAAAAAATCAAAGAAAATGATCAAGCGTATGCTGCTGGAATCAAAGAACTTCAAAAAGAAGATAAAAAATAGTAAGGAGAATGGGTGTCAAAACTGGCTATAAACAAAATAAAAGCCTTTTTTTACACCTTTCACATCCTTTATTTATTGATGCTTCGTTTTTTACTTTAAATTAGTCGCTTTTTTTGGTGTTTTTCCTTTATAATAGAACCAGTAAGTAAAAGGGAGAGAGTAATAGTGGAAAAACGAAAATCTTATATTGGCTCCTTTATTTTTTTCATGAAACTGCTTATTCCTTCGTTACTGTTGTTATTTATACTGAGAGGCTTTATTCTGATCCCTGTTCCTGTAGATGGAAATTCAATGGAGAAAACATTGAGTCAAGGAGATATGATTGCAATGGAAAAGTTTACATCGATCAAGCGCTTTGATGTAGTCGTATTCAAGTTACCAAATGGCGCCATTTATATTAAACGCGTGATTGGACTGCCTGGAGATGCCGTTCGCTACGAGGATGATCAGCTATATATCAATGAGCAACCCGTTGAAGAATCATTTTTAGAAAAAAATATCAAAAAAGATCATGAGACGGCTCCTTACACAACTAATTTTAATTTAAGTGATCTCATCACAACAGATGTATTACCTAAAGACAGTTATTTTGTATTGGGAGATAACCGTAGAATGTCAAAAGACAGTCGTTCTTTTGGTGCTGTCGAGAGTAAATATATTTTAGGAAAAGCTCAGTTTGTTTACTACCCAATAACACATATGAAATTCATACCAAGATAGGTGATAAAATGACAATACAATGGTTCCCAGGACACATGGCAAAAGCCAGAAGAGAAGTATCTGAAAAAATAAAGTATGTTGATATCGTTTTTGAATTAATCGATGCAAGACTTCCACTCTCATCGCGAAATCCGATGATGGATCAAATCGTCCAACAAAAACCTCGGTTGATCCTATTGAATAAAGGAGATTTAGCGGATAAAGAGCAGAATCAAAAATGGCAGCATTATTTTCAGGAAAAAGGCTATCACACGCTGATTATTAATGCTCAACAAAATAAAGGCGTCAATAAAATTGTGCCTGAGGCAAAAAAAGCACTAAAAGAAAAACTGGATCGAGAACGATCAAAAGGAGTAAAACCACGCGCAATTCGTGCAATGTGTATCGGTATTCCTAATGTAGGAAAATCTACTTTAATGAATCGTTTAGTTGGAAAGAAAATCGCACAAACAGGAAACAAACCAGGTGTAACAAAAGGTCAGCAATGGCTGCGCTCTGGGACAGATTTAGAGCTACTTGATACGCCAGGGATCTTGTGGCCTAAATTTGAAGACCAAGAAATCGGGAAAAAGTTAGCACTGACAGGTGCTATCAAAGATCAACTACTGCATTTAGATGATCTTGCGATTTATGGCTTATCGTTTTTTTCACAATTTTACCCTCAGCGTTTGGTTGAACGCTATAATCTAACAGAGGAAGACACTTTGCTACCCGCTGCCGAACTTTTGATGCTGATCAGTCAAAACGCGGTTATCGTGATGATTATGATCGCGCAAGTGAAATGATCATTCAGGAAATTCGCAGCAGCAAATTAGGTCCATATACTTTAGATCGTTGGGAAGAATTAGGAGCACTAAAAGATGAAAACTGAATCAATTCAGCAAATTAAAGCAGCGTTAGCTACTATTGAGACAAGAAATGATGAACGGATCGAACGATGGAAAAAAGATGAACGTAGCGGTGTTCAGCAGGCTTTGGCCCAGTGGGATCGAAGAATCCAACGTTATGAAAAAGAGCTGGCACTATTTGAAGAAATGCAAGAGTTTGAAAACAACGCTCGAGCTCAAGGTCATCGTTTAATCGTAGGGATCGATGAAGTAGGCCGTGGACCATTAGCAGGACCTGTTGTAGCTGCAGCAGTAATCTTCCAGAAGGGTTCAAATTGCTTGGAGTAAATGATTCTAAAAAGTTATCAGCTAAAAAAAGAGATGAACTTTATAATGAAATTCAAAATCAAGCCATTTCAATTGGAATCGGCATGGTGGATCATAACAAAATCGATGAAATTAACATCTATCAAGCTTCAAAACTGGCGATGGGTATAGCTCTTGAAGATTTGTGTTTTATTCCTGATTATTTATTGATCGACGCAATGAAATTAGATGTTAACATTCCACAAGAAAGTATCATTAAAGGGGATGCTCGTTCTATATCGATTGCAGCGGCAAGTATTGTTGCCAAAGTTATTCGTGATCGCTTGATGGAAGACTATGCTAAAATGTATCCTGGATACGGGTTTGAACACAATGCAGGCTATGGAACAAAAGAACATTTATTAGGGATAAAACAGCAAGGAATCTGTACGATTCACAGAAAAACATTTGCTCCAATTAAAGACCTGTGTTAAAAAAATAAAAAGCGCCTTTTTTTGCGGATACTTACTATAACAAGTATTTGTGAAAGAAGGTTTTTTTATGGAAGATAAACAACGAAATTTATTATTTAAACTGGTAGTTTGTAATGGTATTGGCAATTTAGGGATACTAAAAGTGTTAGATTTTTCAATGAAATATAATAACTGTACGGATTTCTCAAAGGAAGAAATCATTCAAATTGCTGGTATCACATCATATCAAAAATTATTTTCAGAGTCATGGGATCATTGGACAAAAGAATCTGAGAAATTGGTCAAGTACCAATTTGATCATACGTTTATCACTATTTTAGACTCGTATTATCCCTATTACTTAAAACAAATCTATAATTGTCCTGTTCTATTATTCTATAAAGGAAACATAGAACTTTTAAAAAATAATTGTTTGTCTTTTATTGGAGCCAGGGCAGCTTCAGTTTATGGTATAAATGTTGTCCGTCAATTGATCCCTGATATGATCAGAAACGATTTCACAATTGTCAGTGGATTGGCAAAAGGAATTGATAGTGTTAGCCACCAAGTCACTATGCAACATGGTGGAAATACAATTGGTGTTATCGGAACTGGACTGGATATTTGTTACCCAAAAGAAACTGCCCATATTCAACGAAAAATGATGACAGATCAATTAGTGGTCAGTGAATATCCGAACGGTGTAGGTCCTCGAAAATATCATTTTCCAATGCGAAATCGAATTATCGCTGGTATAAGTTTAGGGACTTGTGTGATCGAAGCTCGAAAAAAGAGTGGTTCTTTGATTACAGCACAAGCAGCATTAGAGTATGGTCGTGAAGTTTTCGCTGTACCGGGGAATCTATTTGAAGCCCAATCTGATGGCTGTCATGGCTTGATTCAAGAAGGGGCAAAATGTACGATTTGCCCTCAGGATATCCTAGAAGAAATTCAATTTTTTTCAATTTAACTGTATCAATCCTTGACAAACCTTTAATGAATAGATATGATGAAGTACGATTTGTGAGTTCTCTACATTTTGATATATATAATAGAAGAAACACAAAAACCGAAAGGAGCCACACGTTGAATGGCGTATAAATATCTAGTTATTGTAGAATCACCAGCTAAAGCCAAAACGATTGAAAAATATTTAGGAAAAACTATAAGGTTGTTGCCAGTGTTGGGCATATTCGAGATTTACCCAAAAGTAAAATGGGCGTTGATACTGAAAATAATTATGAACCGCACTATATCTCAATTCGAGGTAAGGGCGATGTAATCAAAAGTTTAAAAGCGGCTGCTAAAAAAGCTCAAAAAGTTTATCTCGCAGCCGATCCGGACCGAGAGGGAGAGGCCATCGCTTGGCATTTGTCTTTCCTTCTTGGCTTGGATTTGAATGATAAAAACCGTGTTGTATTTAACGAAATTACTAAAGAAGCTGTAAAATCCGCTTTTAAAGAACCGCGTACGATCAATTTGGACTTGGTTGACGCACAACAAGCTCGACGCATTTTGGATCGCTTAGTTGGTTACTCTCTTAGTCCGATCCTATGGAGAAAAGTCAAAAAGGGCTTAAGTGCTGGCCGAGTTCAATCTGTTGCGCTTAAGATCATCATCGATCGCGAGAATGATATTCGCAAATTTATTCCTGAAGAATATTGGAGTATCGACGGTAATTTCCAGAAAGCTAAGAAAAAGTTTAAAGCGAATTTCTGGGGTGTAGATGGCAAAAAGAAAAAATTACCTAACGCTGAAGCCGTAAAAGAAGTGACTACTCGAATCAAAGGCAAAGAGTATGACGTAACGAAAGTTGAGAAAAAAGAACGCAAGCGGAATCCGGCGTTACCTTTTACAACTAGTAGTTTGCAACAAGAAGCTGCCAGAAAATTAAACTTCAGAACACGAAAAACCATGATGGTTGCTCAACAACTATATGAAGGAATTGCTTTAGGTAAACAAGGTACCGTAGGGTTGATTACCTATATGCGTACAGATTCAACTAGAATCGCGGATTCAGCCAAAGCAGAAGTAGCGGAATATATTGAAAAAACGTATGGTAGTGAGTTTTCAGCTCATGGCGGACGGAAAGTCAAGAATGCTCAAGGGGCTCAAGATGCCCATGAAGCAATCCGTCCTTCTAGTGTGATGCGTACGCCAGAAGAGATCAAACAATACTTAGATAAAGATCAATTGAAACTTTATACATTGATTTGGTCACGTTTGGTTGCCAGTCAAATGACGCCTGCTGTGTTAGATACCATGAAAGTAACACTAGAACAAAATGGTGTGATTTTCATTGCGAATGGAGCAAAAGTCAAATTCAAAGGGTTTATGCAAGTTTATGTTGAAGGCCGTGATGATGGTAAAGAAGATAAAGAAAATATCCTGCCAGATTTAGCTGAAGGGGACAAAGTCAATGCCCTTGATATTGAACCAAAACAGCACTTCACACAACCACCAGCAAGATTTAGTGAAGCAACCTTGATTCGTGCATTAGAAGAAAACGGCGTAGGACGTCCATCTACCTATGCGCCAACCTTGGAAACAATCCAAAGAAGGTACTATGTCAAACTAACAAATAAACGTTTTGAACCGACTGAATTAGGCGAAATCGTTAATTCACTCATCGTTGAATTTTTCCCACAAATCGTCGATGTTCACTTTACCGCTTCAATGGAAGGTGATCTAGATAAAATTGGTGTGGGTAAGGAGAAATGGGTCGAAGTTGTTGATCGTTTTTACCGCCCATTCGAAAAAGAATTGACGAACGCAGAAGAAAAAATCGAAAAAATCCAAATCAAAGATGAACCAGCTGGATTCGATTGTGACCTTTGTGGCCATCCAATGGTAATCAAGTTAGGTCGCTACGGTAAATTTTTTGCTTGTAGCAATTTTCCAGAATGTCGAAATACAAAAGCAATCGTCAAAGAGATCGGTGTGACTTGTCCTGTTTGTAATGAAGGTCAAGTGATTGAGCGTAAATCGAAAAAGAATCGATTATTCTATGGCTGTAGTCGTTATCCAGAATGCGATTTTACTTCGTGGGACAAACCAATCGGACGACCATGTCCAAAATGTGGACAGTATCTCGTTGAGAAGAAAGTCAAAGGCGGCAAGCAAGTCGTATGTATCAATGGCGATTATGAAGAGAATGTTCAAAAATAAACAACACCCACAAAATAGAAAATTTAAAAACCAGCGGAGAAGCCCGTTGGTTTTTTAAAGAAAAGAGGAAATAGATGACTACTTCTGTAACAGTTATCGGCGCAGGATTAGCGGCAGTGAAGCCGCTTGGCAAGTTGCTCAGGCAGGTGTCCCAGTAACGCTGTATGAAATGCGTCCAGTAAAAAACACTCCAGCACACCAAACTGAAAATTTTGCCGAATTAGTATGTTCCAATTCGCTGAGAGGAAACAACTTAACGAACGCTGTTGGCGTGTTAAAAGAAGAAATGCGTCGTTTGGATTCAATCATCATCACTAGCGCAGACAAAACTGCTGTGCCAGCAGGTGGAGCATTAGCAGTTGATCGTGACACATTTTCACAAGAAATTACTGATAAAATCAAAAATCATCCATTGATTACAGTAAAAAATGAAGAAATCACTGCAATTCCAGATGGAATCGTAATTATTGCAACAGGGCCGTTAACGTCAGAAGCATTAGCAGAGCAAATCAAAGAGTTTAACGGCTCAGATGGTTTTTACTTCTATGATGCAGCGGCACCAATCGTTGATAAAGCTACGATCGATATGGACAAAGTTTACTTGAAATCTCGCTACAATAAAGGCGAAGCTGCCTACTTAAATTGTCCAATGACAGAAGAAGAGTTTAAAGCTTTTTATGAAGCGTTAATTTCTGCAGAAGTTGCACCTTTAAAATCGTTTGAAAAAGAGAAATTTTTTGAAGGTTGTATGCCAATTGAAGTAATGGCCAAACGTGGTATCAAAACGATGTTATTTGGTCCTTTAAAACCAGTTGGATTAGAGGATCCTAAGACCGGAAAACGTCCATATGCGGTTATTCAATTACGTCAAGACAATGCTGCTGCTTCACTATATAACCTTGTAGGTTTCCAAACGCATCTAAAATGGGGGGAACAAAAGCGTGTTTTCCAAATGATTCCTGGTTTAGAAAATGCTGAATTTGTCCGTTATGGTGTTATGCACCGGAATAGTTTTATGAACTCACCAGAACTATTAAAACCAACCTACCAATCTCAAAAAAGAGAAAACTTATTCTTCGCTGGTCAAATGACTGGGGTCGAAGGCTATGTCGAAAGCGCGGCTAGCGGTTTATTAGCAGGTATGAATGCAGCACGTTTGGCTAAAGGAGAAGAACCTGTAGTTTTCCCGAGAGAAACAACTTTAGGAAGTATGGCCTATTACATTACACATGCAGAAGGCAAACATTTCCAACCAATGAACGCTAACTTCGGCTTATTCCCTGAATTACCAGAAAGAATCCGCGATAAAAAAGAACGCTACGAAGCAATTGCGGATAGAGCTTTGACGACATTAGCACAAGTAACAAACGAGCAAAATCTTGTAGAACAAACTAACTAATCAAAAGACCAAGACAAATCAAAATTTTTGTCTTGGTCTTTTGATTTATCGTGACAAGCGAACACTAGATTAAATTACGCTTATAATTTATGAGCATTTAAAGGCAAATATGAATAAATTGTTACCAAATTTGAAAATATTGATTAAATTCTGACAATTCGTTTGTTTTTTCAAAATGGTTATGCTAAAGTTACTGTGTAATTTAATGGAGGAAGATCTATGCATGAGAAAAATTGGTCTGAGTTGTTTCTAAATTATTTGATCGTTGAACGTGGTTATTCCCAAAAAACCAAGATTGCTTATGAAGAAGATATGCTTAATTTTTTTGATTTTCTAAAGGATTCAGGAGAAGCTGATTATTTAAGTGTTGATCATTTGGATATTCGTACTTACCTAAGTTTTCTCTATGACAAAGAATATAGTCGGAATTCTATTAGCAGAAAAATTGCCAGCTTACGCTCATTTTATCAGTTTTTACTTAAAAATGAAGTAATCAAAGAGAACCCTTTTTCATATGTTCACATGAAGAAAAAGCAATTACGACTTCCTCGTTTTTTCTATGAAAAGGAGATGGATGCTTTATTTGATAGCGCTAAGGGTTCAAAGCCTTTAGATTTAAGGAATCAAGCATTATTAGAAATTCTTTATGGTACTGGAATCCGGGTAAGTGAATGTACTAATCTAACGTTGCAGTCCATTGATTTTTCTGCAAATGTGTTATTGATTCACGGAAAAGGGAATAAAGATCGCTATGTTCCTTTTGGTTCTTTTGCTCAGGATGCATTGAAAGAGTATTTAGAACATGGACGTGCTCCTTTGATGGAAAAGTATCATCAAGCACATCCTTTTGTCTTTGTGAACCATCATGGTGAACAAATCACGCCAACAGGTATTGAATACGTGTTGAATCAACTTATTAAAAAAAGTACGTTAAATAGCGATATTCATCCTCATATGTTACGGCATACATTTGCAACACATCTGTTGAACAATGGAGCTGATATGCGGACGGTACAAGAATTACTAGGGCACTCTGACTTATCAACAACACAAATTTATGCCCACGTAACAAAAGAAAGCTTACAAAAAAAATATCGAACGTTTCATCCTCGTGCATAACGAGGGAAATTTTGTCTAGCTATGCGGGCTAGCGCTACGCTCTGCTTCGATCTCAACAATTCCAAAGAGCGACAGCTCTAAGGAGTGAAGGTTTTGAAAAAAAAGATAAAAAGCGAATGTGTCACAGAATGTCACAATCAATTTTTCTTTTTTTACTGCAGAGCTGAATGAGCCTGTTCAGCTTTTAAATTAGGAGGAACTATAATGGTTGAATCACAATTTCATTCGACAACGATTTGCGCTGTTGAAAAAGATGGAAAATTTGCGATGGCTGGTGACGGTCAAGTAACAATGGGCGAATCAGTTGTTATGAAAGGAACTGCAAAAAAAGTTCGTAGAATCTATAACGATGAGGTAGTTGTCGGTTTTGCTGGAAGTGTTGCAGACGCTTTTACATTAGAAGAAAAATTTGAAGGTAAATTAAACGAGTACAATGGCAATCTAACCAGAGCTGCAGTTGAATTAGCGCAAGAATGGCGTATCCAACAATCTATGCAAAAATTAGAAGCCATGTTGATCGTGATGAATGATAAAGAAATGCTGCTAGTTTCAGGTACTGGTGAAGTGATAACTCCAGATGATGGCATCTTAGCCATCGGATCAGGTGGTAACTTCGCATTATCCGCAGCTCGTGCTATGAAACATTACGGAGATAAAGAAATGTCTGCTAAGGAAATCGCGAAAAATGCCTTGAATATCGCAGCAGATATTTGCGTCTTCACAAATCACAATATCATTGTAGAAGAAATATAAATGGGGATAACGACCATGAACGAATTAAATAAAACACCAAGAGAAATCGTAACAGAACTAGATGAATATATCATCGGACAAGAAACCGCTAAGAAATCTGTTGCAGTCGCTTTAAGAAATAGATACCGTCGTTTGCAACTTGAAGAAAAAATGCAGCAAGATGTAACGCCTAAAAATATGCTGATGATCGGACCAACAGGTGTCGGAAAAACAGAAATCGCTAGGCGCTTAGCAAAAATCGTCAATGCCCCTTTTATCAAAGTAGAAGCAACTAAATTTACAGAAGTTGGTTATGTTGGTCGGGATGTAGAATCGATGGTTCGAGATCTAGTTGAAAACGCGATTCAAATCGTTGAAAAACAACAATACAGTAGAGTTTACTCTCAGGCCCTAAAAAAAGCGAATAATCGCTTAGTAAAAGTTCTAGTACCTGGGATCAAAAAAGAACAAAAACAAGCATCGAACAATCAGTTTGAACAAATGATGCAAATGTTCAATAATGCGCAACAACCCCAAGAATCACAAGAAGAAGTGACTGAAGAAATCAAAGTAAATCGCAAGACGATTCTGGAGCAACTAGAAAAAGGGCTGCTGAATAACCGTGAAGTAACCATTGAGATCGATGAACCTAAAAAAACGATGCCTGCGATGAATACAGGGATGGAACAAATGGGGATCGACCTAAACGAGACATTGGGCGCTTTATCTCCTAAGAAAAAAGTTGAACGCACAGTTACCGTGAAAGAAGCACAAGAGTTATTAGTAAAAGAAGAATCTGCGAAAATCGTCAAAGAGGCAGATATTCATAGCGAAGCGATCCGTTTAGCTGAAAGCAGCGGAATCATTTTCATTGATGAATTTGATAAAATCACTTCCAAAAGCCAACAAAACTCAGGTGAAGTATCTCGAGAAGGTGTACAGCGCGATATTTTACCCATCGTTGAAGGTTCACAAGTCAACACGAAATATGGTGCAATCCAGACAGACCACGTTTTATTTATTGCCTCTGGTGCATTTCATTTATCTAAACCAAGTGATTTGATTCCCGAGTTACAAGGTCGTTTTCCAATTCGCGTTGAATTAGACGATCTTACTGCTGAAGACTTCGTGCGAATTCTAACTGAACCAAATAACGCATTGATCAAACAATATATTGCCTTAATTGGTACTGAAAATGTCACAGTGATTTTTACAAAAGAAGCGATTGAGCGCATTGCTAATATTGCCTTTGATGTGAATCGTGATACGGATAATATCGGAGCTCGTCGTCTGCACACTATTTTGGAACGGTTGTTGGAAGACTTATTGTTTGAAGCACCAGATATGCAAATGGGCGAGATCACGATAACAGAAGCTTATGTAAATGAAAAACTGAACAGTATTGTTCAAAATGAAGACTTAAGCCGATATATTCTTTAAAATTACCTAGATTTATGTTTTTCAGTGTTTGCTTTGAAACGTGCTAAGAAACGCAAGTAAGAAGTGAAATGCTGCTAATTGGTTAATGTGAAGCAACGTGGAACAGTCTTGCCATGTATTATCTAGCTTTAAGAGCTAGCCTTTCAAGGAGAAGATAAAAAATAAATGAGACAAAAGCGTCTCATTTATTTTTCCTATTTTCTTTTCAAGGCTGAACAAGCTCTTTCAGCTTTTAAATTAGGAGGAGTACAAAATGACTACTTTATTAGAGAAAACCCGTCAGATCAACAAGCTTTTACAACAAAAAAATACTTTTGATCAAAAAGCTGATTTGCCTTATGACAAAATGGCGGTGATTTTAGGGGATGTGCTAGAAAGCAATGCCTATATCATAAGTAACGAAGGTGTTTTATTAGGGTATAACGAAAAGCTAGATGTTAATAATGCACGAGTGAAACATATGTTTGAAGAAAAACGTTTCCCTCAAAGTTATACAGATGCTGCAGACAATTTAATCAAGACTGAAGCCAATATTTCGATTGCCAGTGATTTAACAGCATTTCCAGTTGAACTACGTGAAAAATATCCTTTTGGGCTAACAACGATCGTACCTATGTTTGGTGCGGGGGAACGCTTGGGTACAATTATTTTAGCTAGAGTAGAGCAATCATTCAATGAAGAAGATTTAGTCTTAGCTGAATATAGCGCGACAGTTGTTGGGATGCAGATTCTCTATCAACAATCAAGAAACATCGAAGCCAACGTCCGCAGCGCAACTGCAGTCCAAATGGCGATCAATACGTTATCTTACAGCGAATTAAAAGCAGTCCAAGCTATTTTCAAAGCTCTGGATGGCGAAGAAGGCAGATTGACAGCTTCTAGTATTGCTGATGAAATCGGAATCACGCGTTCAGTTATTGTAAATGCATTACGAAAATTAGAGTCTGCTGGGATTATCGAATCAAGATCCTTAGGAATGAAAGGCACATATCTGAAAGTATTGAACAAGCAATTTATCAAAGAATTGGAAAAAGATAACCAGTAGGAGGCAGCGGACATGACTGTACAAATTGAAAATGAATTTTTGATCGCAACTATTGCAGAAGACGGTGCTGAATTAATCAGCTTAAAATCAAAGAAAAATAATATCGAGTATATTTGGCAGGGGGATCCAGCTTTTTGGGGGCGTCATGCACCCGTTTTGTTTCCTGTTGTGGGTCGTTTAAAAGACGATCAATATACCTATGAGAACAAAACATATCCGATGAGTCAGCATGGTTTTGCTAGAGATAGTCTTTTTGAAGTTATTGAGCACGGAAGTGAACTTGTTTCATTATCACTAAAAAGTAGTAAAAAAACAAAAGACGTCTATCCTTTCGACTTTGAACTGATTCTTTCTTATGCCTTAGAAGCCGATAATTTAGTCGTTCATTATCAGGTTGAAAATACAGGGATTGATGAGATGTATTTTTCAATAGGGGGGCATCCTGCGTTTAACGTTCCTTTAGAACAAGACTTAACGTTTGATGATTATTATTTAAGTTTTTCTCCTAAAAAATCTCGCACTCAAATTCCTTTAGCGGGACCTTTTGCAGATTTTGAACATAAAACGTTGGGTCAGACCAACACCAGTCTTGATATTCGCAGAGAACTGTTCAAAGATGATGCAATCGTTTTTGAAACTAAAGGGGCTAATGCTTTTACAATCGAGACAGATGAAGGCTCACATAGTATTAGTTTAAGCTACACAGATATGCCTTATGTAGGAATTTGGTCTCCTTATCCACAAGAAGCGCCATTTGTTTGTATCGAACCATGGTGCGGTATCGCTGACGAAGTCAATGCAACAGGAAACCTCGTAGATAAAAAAGGAATCAACAAATTAGCTCCATCAGACGTTTTTAAAACGCAGTATACTCTTACAGCTAAATAATGATAGTTAAAAACTAGAGCCCGAAAACAAAACTGATTTTTAGTTTTGTTTTCGGGCTCTAAATTCGGATAACTGGTGGTAACAGAAGCAACCTCTAGTTTTTAATTTCCTTTTTTTACGCCTAATCCAAAAGGGACGCGACTTTCAGTACCATCTTTGATTCGTTTTATATTATCTTTGTGACGGACGAAAATAAAAATCGTCAAAGCTAGTGCAATCAGCGTCAATAACCAATCAAACTGAGGCAATATAGCTGGGATAGCAAATGGGAGAATAACCGTTGAAAGAGTGATCAATACAGCGCTGATCATACTTGTCAAACTCACCATGCTGGTAATGTATAACATAATAATGAAAATTAAAGCAGAATAAACAAAAAATGCCGGATTGTAAGCCAAAATCATCCCTGCGCTTGTTGCAACAGCTTTTCCTCCTTTAAAATTTGCGAAAACTGGAAACGTATGTCCTAAAACGGCAGCAACACCAAAAACTAAAGGATTAACATTCAGAGAAAACAGCAATGGTAAACTAGTTGCTAATGTCCCTTTCAAAATATCCATCAGCAAAACCGCTACGCCAGCTTTTTTACCTAAAACTCTAAACGTATTTGTCGTTCCGGTATTACCACTGCCAAATTGACGAAGATCCTTTTTAAAAAAGAGTTTTCCTACCCAAACACCGGAAGGAATAGAACCAAGTAGATAAGCTATAATTAATAGCACAAAGAATTTCATTGAGCAACCTCTTTCCATTCAAACTAGCACTTATTTTATCATGAATAGAAACAGCTAACAATAATTAAATATTCGTTGTATAATGAAAGGAAGAGAAATTAGAAAGGAAGATCAAAATGCCGATAGAAAACCCTTCACAAGAACAAATTTTTGATTACTTAAAACAAGCTAAACGAATCGCAGTCGTTGGGCTAAGCGCAAAAGAAGATCGCACAAGTTATAAAATTGCTAAATTACTACAAGAATATGGCTACGAAATCATTCCTGTAAATCCAATCTTAGCTGGACAAGAAATCCTTGGTGAAAAAGTCTATGAGAAATTACAAGATGTGCCTGGCCAAATCGACATCGTCGATATTTTTCGCCGAAGCGAGTTTTTACCAGAAGTTGCGAAAGATTTCATTGAGACTGATGCAAAAATCTTTTGGGCTCAATTAGGGCTTGAAAGTCAAGAAGCTGCTGAAATCTTGAAAAAAGCAGGAAGAAATGCTATTATAATGAATCGTTGCATTAAAATTGAACTAGCAGAAATGCCGAAATAGATGCAAATAATTTTAAGAAAGAGTTACCGAATAGGAAAGCTCTTTTTTTTTGAGAGCTTTTAGAGTATTATTGTAATGATGTGGCCTTGCGCCCTATAATTCAAGAATAAGGAGTTTTTTCTTTGGCGAAAAAAGTAAACAATGAATACAATGACGCCTCCATCCAGGTCTTAGAAGGATTGGAAGCTGTACGGAAAAGACCAGGAATGTATATCGGCTCCACAGACAGCCGCGGATTACATCATTTAGTCTATGAAATCGTCGATAACGCTGTTGATGAAGCATTATCCGGTTACGGAAATGAAATCAGCGTGACGATCCAAAAAGACAATAGCATCAAAATCACTGACTCCGGACGCGGAATGCCAGTTGGCATGCATGCATCTGGAATCCCTACTGTAGAAGTAATCTTCACAGTTCTTCATGCAGGTGGTAAATTCGGGCAAGGTGGTTATAAAACATCTGGTGGACTACACGGTGTAGGTGCCAGCGTAGTAAATGCATTATCTAGCTGGTTAGAAGTACGTATTGTCCGTGACGGTGTTGAGTACATGGAACGTTTTGAAAACGGTGGAAAACCCGTTGGAACCTTAAAAAAAGTTGGGAAAACGAATAAAAAGAATGGAACTTCTGTAATTTTCCTTCCTGATGATACCATTTTTTCCACTATACATTTTTCATATGATACCTTAGCAGAACGCCTAAGAGAATCTGCGTTTCTATTAAAAGGTGTAAAAATTTCTCTAACAGATCTTAGAGGAGAAGAACCAAAAGAAGAAATCTTCCACTATGACGAGGGTATCAAAGAATTTGTAGCTTATCTTAACGAAGAAAAAGATACATTGACACCCGTTGTCTACTTTTCAGGTGAAAAAGACGGTATCGAAGTTGAGCTTTCTTATCAATATAATGATGGCTATTCTGAAAATGTCCTTTCATTTGTAAATAACGTACGAACAAAAGATGGTGGTACTCATGAAGTGGGTATGAAATCATCGATGACGAAAGCGTACAATGAATACGCAAGAAAAGTTGGTTTACTAAAAGAAAAAGATAAAAATCTCGAAGGTAGTGATTTCCGCGAAGGATTAGCAGCTGTATTATCGATTCGTGTTCCGGAAAACTTATTACAATTTGAAGGGCAAACTAAAGAAAAACTCGGCACGCCAATGGCACGTAATGCAGTGGATAACGTTGTCGGGGAACAAATGGGCTTTTATCTACAAGAAAATAGCGAAATGAGTCAACAATTGATTCGTAAGGCAATCAAAGCCCGTGAAGCTCGTGAAGCAGCCCGTAAGGCTCGTGAAGAAAGCCGAAATGGGAAAAAACGGAAAAAAGGAGAATCTCTTTTATCTGGTAAACTAACGCCAGCTCAATCGCGTAATCCTAAAAGAAATGAATTATATCTAGTCGAAGGAGATTCTGCCGGCGGATCTGCCAAACAAGGCCGGGACAGAAAATTTCAAGCGATTTTACCATTACGAGGTAAAGTGCTAAATACTGAAAAAGCAAAAATGCAGGATATTTTGAAAAACGAAGAAATCAACACGATGATTTATACGATTGGTGCAGGTGTTGGTCCAGAATTTTCAATCGAAGATTGTAATTATGATAAAGTCATCATCATGACCGATGCGGATACCGATGGTGCGCACATTCAAGTCTTGCTATTAACCTTCTTTTACCGCTATATGAAACCACTGATCGAAGCCGGTAAAATCTATATTGCATTACCACCACTTTACAAAGTCTCAAAAGGTGTCGGCAAAAAAGCAATAACAGAATATGCCTGGACAGACGAAGAATTATCTAACGTGACTGAACAAGTCGGCAAAGGTTATATGCTTCAACGTTACAAAGGTTTAGGTGAGATGAACGCAGATCAGCTGTGGGAGACCACAATGGACCCTGAGACACGCACATTGATCCGAGTGAGAATAGATGATGCTGCACAAGCAGAACGTCGTGTAACGACGCTTATGGGCGATAAAGTCGAACCAAGAAGAAAATGGATCGAGCGCCACGTCCAATTCACCTTAGAAGAAGATGGCAGCATTTTAGATAGAAAAGATGGTGAGACGGAGATTTCTCCATCCATTTCAAATGAAGTACTAGATGAAGAAAAAAAAGAAGAAACTGAACGTAAGAATGCAGAGACACAAGCAGCAGAAATCAGTTTATTCGACTTAGAGTAGGGAGTGACGAATTTGGAAAAACGCCAAGATATTCAAGAGTTAACACTTGAAGAAGTAATGGGCGATCGTTTTGGAAGATATTCCAAATATATCATTCAAGAACGGGCCCTACCTGATATTCGTGATGGACTAAAACCTGTACAACGCAGAATTTTATTTTCCATGAATAAAGATGGCAATACCTTTGAAAAAAGCTTTAGAAAATCCGCAAAATCTGTCGGTAATATCATGGGGAATTATCATCCTCATGGTGACAGTAGTATATACGAAGCTATGGTTCGCTTAAGTCAGGACTGGAAGCTTCGCGAAGTATTGATCGAAATGCACGGAAATAACGGTAGTATGGATGGGGATCCGCCAGCGGCAATGCGTTATACTGAAGCTCGCTTATCCGAACTGAGTGGAGAACTTTTAAGAGATATCGAAAAGGATACCGTCGATTTCGTTTGGAATTTCGATGATACTGAAAAGGAACCTACAGTACTGCCCGCTAAATATCCTAATTTATTAGTAAATGGCTCCACTGGTATCTCGGCAGGTTATGCCACTGAAATTCCTACGCATAATTTAGCGGAGATCATTGACGGTACGATTTATTTAATTGATCATCCCAATGCGACACTAGATAAATTAATGGAATTTATTCCAGGTCCTGACTTTCCCACAGGTGGTATTTTGCAAGGAAAAGAAGAAATCAAAAAAGCCTATGAAACAGGTCGCGGAAAAGTGATTCTTCGTTCTAAAACTAGAATTGAACCTTTAAAAGGCGGTAAACAACAAATTATTGTGACTGAAATCCCTTATGAAGTCAACAAAGCAACTTTAGTTAAAAAGATGGATGAAGTCCGCTTAAACAAAAAGATCGATGGTATTGCGGAAGTTCGTGATGAAAGTGATCGAACTGGGTTGCAAATCGCGATCGAACTTAAAAAAGATACAAATGCTGAAGGGATTTTAAACTACCTTTTTAAAAATACCGAATTGCAAATCAACTATAATTTCAATATGGTAGCAATTGATAACATGACGCCGCAACAAGTCGGCTTAAAACGTATTTTAGATAGTTATATTGCCCACCGTAAACAAGTGATCACTAACCGCAGTCAATATGAATTGAATAAGGCTAAAAAACGTCAACACATCGTTGCTGGTTTGATCAAAGCATTATCGATCTTAGATAAAGTAATTGAAACGATCCGTGGTAGTAAAGATAAAAAAGACGCTAAAATGAATTTAGTCAAAGCCTATGCATTTACAGAAGAACAAGCAGAAGCAATCGTTACTTTACAATTGTATCGTTTAACCAATACAGATATTACGCAGCTTGAAAAAGAAGCGGAAGAGTTAAACCACCTTGTTACAGAGCTAACGAAAATTCTAAGTGATGAAAAAGAATTATTCAACGTCATGAAAAAAGAATTACGTGAGGTCAAAAAACAATACGGAAATCCTCGCCTAACACGAATCGAAGATGAAATACAAGAAATCAAGATCGATACAAAAGTTCTGATCGCTCAAGAAGATGTAGTGGTTACTGTTACACATGAAGGGTACATCAAACGTAGCAGCTTACGCTCATACAGTGCATCAAAACCAGAGGAAGTTGGAATGAAAGATGGCGACTTCTTACTTTATACAGGTGAAGTCAATACGCTCGATCATATTTTATTGATCACAAACAAAGCAAATGTAATCTATCGACCTGTCCACGAACTTCCAGATTTGAGATGGAAGGAAATAGGTGAACATATTTCACAAGCTATTTTAAACCTTTCAGTCGATGAGTCAATCATTGCTGTCTACACCTACAAAGAGCTTTCTCCAACGAAAACATTTGTTTTCATGACAAAAGAAGGAATGATCAAACAGAGTAAAATGACCGACTTTGAACCATGGAGAACGTATAAGACTCGTCCGACAAACTGTATGAAGCTAAAATCTGAAACAGATGAAATCGTAAATGTCTATTTAACCAATGAACAAAAGATTTTAGACGTCTTTTTAGTTAGCCACCGCGGGTTCGGTTTACGTTATCCTTTAGAAGAGGTTCCTGTTGTAGGTGCTAAAGCGGCAGGTGTTAAAGCAATGAACTTGAAAGAAGAAGACTATGTTGTCAATGGCTTATTAGTTCATGAAGAGGGGGATACCCCAATAGTGATCTTGACCCAACGAGGTAGTATCAAACGTATGCTAGCTCAAGAATTGCCACAACTCGGGCGTGCTAAACGTGGACTGATGGTTCTTAGAGAATTGAAAAAGAATCCTCACCGTGTAACGTTTATGTCTGAAAGCAGTCCATTAGAATTACTAGTAACTACACAAAATGGGCAACAATACACAATTGATTCTGAAAAATATCCTATCAACGATCGAACGTCTAACGGTTCCTTTATGCTTGATGAAAAGCAAGATGGGGAAATTTTAGAGGTTCATGAGATGCACACTGCAGAATTAGAACCAAAAACAGAAGAGCAGTCTAGTTAAACGAATGATCTGTTCTATAGAATTAAGAAAAGCGCCTTTCTGTACTAGTACAGAAAGGCGCTTTTTTATAACAGATTTCTTACTTTGTAAACTTCGCAATCCATTGTTAGTACACTAAATCACAAAGATTAAACCTTGATATATCAGCATTTTAAAGGTATTTTTCGAAAAATAAAGAAATAAGTTCAAAATATAGTAAGGAAAGGCTTGCATAAAAATGATGATGTGTTATACTAATCACATAAAGCTGTTACAATAGATTTCAGCATACTAAGGAGGCCCCAAAATGGAGCAATGGAAAGGCTTTAAAGGCGACAAATGGCAAACATCAGTAGATACACGTGACTTTATCCAAAGAAACTACACTGAATACACAGGTGATGATTCTTTCCTAGAGCCAATCGCGCCAAGTACTGATAAATTATGGACAAAATTACAGGAATTATTTGAAGTACAGCATGAAAAAAATGGTGTATATGACATGGACACAAATATTCCTGCAACTGTTACTTCTCATGAACCTGGATACTTGATCAAAGAAGAAGAAAAAATCGTTGGTTTACAAACAGATGTACCTTTGAAACAAGCATTTATGCCATTTGGTGGTATCAATATGGCAAACAACTCTTTAACTTCAAATGGTTACGAAGTAGACGCAGAAATGTCTAAAATCTTTACAGAGTGGAGAAAAACTCATAACCAAGGTGTTTTCGATGCCTATACTCCAGAAATGAGATCAGCTCGTAAAAATAAAATCATTACAGGTCTTCCAGATGCTTATGGCCGTGGTCGTATTATTGGTGACTACCGTCGTATTGCTTTATATGGTATGGACTTCTTGATTGCTGAAAAGAAAAAAGATTTAAGTAACACTGGTAACAAAGTAATGACAGACGATGTTATTCGTTTAAGAGAAGAAATTTCTGAACAAATCAGAGCAATGGCTGATCTTAAAGAAATGGCTTCAACTTACGGTTTTGACATTTCTAAACCAGCAGCAAACGCTAAAGAAGCGATCCAATGGTTATACTTTGGTTACTTAGGCGCTATCAAATCACAAAATGGTGCAGCTATGTCTATCGGACGTATCTCTGCATTCTTAGATATCTATATCCAACGTGATTTAGAAGCTGGGGTAATCACTGAATTTGATGCACAAGAAATGATCGATCACTTGATCATGAAATTACGTATGGTTAAATTTGCTCGTACGCCTGAATACAACCAATTATTCTCTGGTTACCCAATCTGGGCAACATTATCAATCGCTGGTATGGGCTTAGACGGACGTTCATTAGTAACTAAGAGTGATTTCCGTATCTTACACACATTAACAAACATGGGTCCATCTCCTGAACCTAACTTAACTGTATTATACTCTTCACATTTACCAGTTGGATTTAGAACATTCGCTTCTAAAATTGCGAAACAAAGTTCATCTATCCAATTTGAAAATGATGACTTATTACGCGCTAACTGGGGATCAGATGACTGTGCAATTGCATGTTGTGTATCTGCAACAGTTATGGGTAAAGATATGCAATTCTTCGGTGCTCGTGCCAACTTAGCTAAAGCTGTCCTTTATGCAATCAATGGTGGGGTAGACGAAAAAACGAAAATGCAAGTAGCTCCTAAATTCCGTCCAATGACTGGCGATACTTTAGACTACAACGAATTTATCGATCGTTATAAAGATATTATGGATTGGTTAGCTGAATTGTATGTAAATACATTAAATGTTATCCACTACATGCATGATAAATATTCTTATGAAGCCGCTCAATTAGCTTTCATGGAAAGTAATTTACAACGTACATTCGCAACTGGTATTGCAGGGATTTCACATGCTGCAGACTCAGTAATGGCGATCAAACACGGTAATGTACAAGTAATCCGTGACGAAGATGGTTTAGCAATCGATTATGTTCCTCAAAATGAGTTCCCAACTTATGGTAACGATAATGAAGAAGCAGACGCAATGGCTAACTGGATCCTTGAGTACTTCATGACTCAAATCAGACGTCAACATACGTACCGTAATGCGAAACCAACAACATCATTATTAACAATCACTTCAAATGTTGTTTATGGTAAAGCAACTGGTAATACTCCAGACGGACGTCGCGCTGGCAAACCATTAGCACCAGGTGCTAACCCAAGTTACCAAGACGGAAAATTCTTAGGTGAGAAAAACGGTCTTTTAGCATCACTTAACTCAACTGCTAGATTAGAGTACACAAGTGCATTGGATGGAATTTCTAATACACAAACAATCAACCCTAACGGTTTAGGTAAAGATGATGATACAAGAATCGACAACTTACGTAACGTAATGGACGGCTACTTTGACAAAGGTGGTTACCACTTGAACGTTAACGTGTTCACAAACGAATTATTATTAGATGCACAAGCACATCCAGAAAAATACCCTAACTTAACGATTCGTGTATCTGGATATGCCGTGAAATTCCGTGACTTAACTCCTGAGCAACAAGCAGACGTTATCTCTAGAACTTCTCACGACAGACTATAATAAACTAAAAATTGAAGGGTTGACCTCGTGTCAGCCCTTTTTTTAAAAGAAATGAGGAACAAGAAATGACAACTCCTGTTATCGGTAGAATCCACTCTACAGAAAATTTTGGGACCGTTGACGGCCCTGGCGTTCGTTTCATCGTGTTTACACAAGGCTGCCGTATGCGCTGCCAATTTTGTCATAATCCTGATACTTGGAAAATCGGTTCTGGTGGACGTGAGGTTACAACGGATGAAGTCTTAGATGAAGCAATCAAGTATCGTTCATATTGGGGCGAAAAAGGTGGAATCACTGTCAGTGGGGGCGAACCTTTACTTCAATTAGCTTTTTTAACAGACTTATTTAAAAAAGCCAAAGAAAAAGGAATACATACAACAATCGATACTTGTGGTAAACCATTCACAAGAGAAGAACCATTTTTCAGTGAATTTGAAGAACTAATGAAATATACTGACTTATTGTTATTTGACATCAAACATATTGATAATGAACAACATAAATTACTTACTTCATTAGGAAATGAAAATATTCTAGAAATGGCTCAATATCTTTCAGAAATCGGTAAACCCGTTTGGATTCGTCATGTGTTAGTTCCTGAACGCAGCGACTATGATGACTATTTAATTCGCTTAGATAGTTTTATTAAAACATTGAAGAATGTCGATAAGGTAGAAGTGTTACCTTATCATACGATGGGTAAATATAAATGGGATGAATTAGGCTTAAAGTATCCACTAGATGGAATCGAACCGCCTAAAGAAGACCGCGTAGCAAATGCTAAAAAGTTACTTCATGTCAATGACTATCAACGATACGCAACAAGATAGTTGAGAAAAATAGAAAAGAGCGGCATTTATTGTTGTTTCTTTTCTATTTTTGTTATTATTAATAATGAAGAAAAAAGAAGGAGTGAACTATTTTTATGTCAAAAATACTCGTTTTCGGACATCAAAATCCTGATACAGACGCAATTGGAGCTGCAATCAGCTTTGCATACTTACAAAAAGAACTTGGGAAAGAAACAGAAGCTGTAGCTTTAGGTGCACCTAGCGAGGAAACACAATATGCACTGGATTACTTCAATGTCGATGCACCAAGAATCGTAGAAAGTGCTGCTAGCGAAACAAATCAAGTAATGCTTGTCGATCACAATGAATTCCAACAAAGTATTTCCGATATTGCAGATCTAAATATCCTTGCAGTAGTCGATCACCATCGTATCGCGAACTTTGAAACAGCAGATCCGTTGTATTATCGTGCAGAACCAGTAGGATGTACAAGTACGATCGTATTAAAGATGTTTAAAGAAAATAATATCACCATTCCAAAACCGATTGCTGGTATGATGGTATCAGCAATCATTTCTGATACGTTATTATTTAAGTCACCAACATGTACACAAGAAGATATCGATGCAGCGAATGAATTAGCCGATATTGCTGAAATCAATTTAGATGGTTATGGTTTAGACCTGTTAAAAGCCGGCACGAATCTAAGTGATAAAACGGCTGAAACTTTATTAGATTTGGACGCTAAAAGCTTCCCTATGGGGGATAAGAACGTCCGTATCGCTCAAGTCAATACTGTTGACCTAAATGAAGTATTAGATCGTCAAGAAGAGCTTGAAGCTGCTATGAACAGCGCAAACGCTACAAACAACTATGATTTATTTGTATTGATCATCACGAACATTCTAAACAGTGATTCTGAGCTATTAGTTATTGGAGAATCAATCGACAAGGTGGAAGCTGCGTTTAATGTAAAACTTGATAACAATCGTGCGTTCTTAAACGGTGTTGTTTCTCGTAAAAAACAAGTTGTTCCTCAATTAACAGAAGCATTTAGCTAAAATTACACATCTGATTTATGAATTAGCAGCTTAATAAACTACAGGTGGTGTTTTATATACTCCATCTGTAGTTTTTATTTTATCTAGGGGAAAGAAAGAGTGATGTTACTATGGAAAATACAAGCTATTATTTTACCTCAAACAAAAACGAAAAAGAGCTAGATAACATAATTTCTGATCCATTATTCAAAAAAATAATTGATTACCTTTCAGAGCACAAAAATCAAGAAGTGATTCTACGCCAAATAAAAGCAGCTATTCCAACTGATAGTAATTTGGAATTATACTTGGACAAATTAATTAAATATAACCTAATTGAACGGAAAAACAGAAGATATTCGTTAGTATTTCCCGTTTATTCCGCTGAAGAAAAATTATTGGTTCCTGACTCAATAACTGATCTGTTAGAAAATCTTATTCAAGCAACGCCACCCCAAATCCATTACTTTATATTTGGAGAATGGTTATGGCCTTTACTTTTTGAAGAAGAGCAAGACAGTTATTTTTTGGTGTTCAAGCTTCCTCAAATACTATCCCACTCTTTCGTAAAAGAGAAGAGGGGAATAGTACGCTACAGTTTGTGTCTATTTATCAGGATGAAGTGATCCCTTTAGACTTAGCAAATTATTTCAACTTACTTTCAAAAAGACAAAAACTACCTGAACATTTTAAACCATTACAAGCAATCATCGGTGATGTTGATATCAATTATTTTATAGCACAAGTCCAAAAAGTGATTCGATCTGTCAAACGAAACACGTCAAGAGTCAAAAAGCAAAATATCTTTGAACAGGCCTTGTTAACAACGAAGGATCTAAAAAGAAATCCTGAAGGAAAATTAATCTTGACGGCAACTCAACTTGATGATGTTACACTTTCTGAAGAAAATAAAATTATGCTAGACATGCTGAAAACGGAGTTAGTTCTATTTGGAACAACAATTGAAGAACGTAACCAACGTATATTCCTTAAAATGCAACTATACAGTACTCTATTTAGCATTTGTTTTCCAAATCAAAAAAATATCAATTATTTTAAAGATTAGTTCACTATAATTATATTATGTAAACTTAAAAAGAAAATAGACACCGTAACTTGATTTATGAATGGTCAAGCTACGGCGTTTAACTAATTATTTCTTTTCCGGACCTTCTTTGTCCAAAAACCTCCAGATATAAATTTTGGTTCATATGAAATGATAAATGCTCTAGGCTCTTGCTCATTAATTAGTTTATAGAGACTACGTTCATTCTTACGTGGAGATAGAATTTCTAATATCATCCGTTCACCTTCACGACCGGCACCAAAACTTTGCGTAACGCCATATCCATGGTCTCTCAATATTTCCGGCAGATTCAGTTGCTCTGTAGAAGAGGGAAGGATAGCCGTTACCATAATATAGCCTAGTGCTAAGTAATCTTCAATTTTAATGCCGACGCTGATTCCTACAGCATAACCAAGCGCATATACGACCAGATTCAGCGGATTATCTAAACGATTTAGCACCATGCTAAGGCCTAATACATAAATCGTTATCTCAGCCATACTAACTAAAGGAGCAATTAAGCGATAGCCTTTCATTGTAAGCATAAAACGGATCGTATTCAATGTGATATAAGAAAAATTGACCACAAAGATAGTGAGTAACATTTTAATATCCATTTTTATTCATTCCTCTTTCCAATTAACGATATCAGCATATTATAGTACAACATTATGAGAAATGAAATAGGGAAAATCAAAATATAAGAACAGTTAAGATTTAGACAATGAGAACAACTGATTATATGATATTCAGTGTTATTTCTTGGATGAATCTGTTGTTTTTGCTATAATCACTATATTACGTATTTTAAGGGAGAAATGAAATCGGATGAGAATCTTTATCATCATACTTGTTCTGTTAGTGTTATTAAATACAACAGCAGCACTTATTACAGTTTTTAGAAAACCAAGAAGTATTTCAAGTGTTTTAGCTTGGATCATGACTTTAGTATTTTTACCAGGAATCGGATTTATTATTTACCTCTTTTGCGGTAGAGGAATCAACGGTCAAAAAGTGTTTAAATTGACCGCACATGACAAAGAAAAAATCACTGAGATCAAGAAAATGGTCGATGACGATAATCTAAAGTCAAATGAAAAATTGGATATCAATTTATTGACTGATGCACGTGTGTTGAACAAATACTTTAGAAATATGGATTCTTCACCATTAAGTAAACGAAATAGTTTAAAAATCTACACAGACGGGAAAGAAAAATTTGAAGCCTTATTCGAAGACATCCGTCAGGCGAAAGAAACTGTTCATGTCGAATATTATTCTTTTTTTAATGATCGTATCGGGAATCAATTTTTAGATTTACTAGGCGAAAAAGTGAAAGAAGGAGTCGAAGTCCATCTGATCTATGATCCTTGGGGCTCTCCTGGAGCAAATAAAAAGTTTTTTGCAGCATTCGTTGCTTTGGGTGGGAAGGTAGCTCCTTTCATCACCTCCAAAAATATGATCAGTAAAACTCGCTTGAACTATCACTTACATCGCAAAATTGTCGTAATTGATGGGAAGATAGGGTGGACAGGTGGCTTTAACGTAGGTGATCAATATTTGGGTGAGAGCAAAAAATTCGGTTATTGGAGAGACACGCATATTCGTTTAGTCGGAACATCTGTTTTCTCATTGCAGGAAATTTTCATCATGGACTGGAATGCGTCCATTCAAGAAGAGTCTCACAAAATGGAATACTCAGAAAACTATTTCCAAATTGCTGAAGACAATGAACTTGGTGATTTAGCATTGCAAGTTGTTTCTGACGGACCTGATTCTGAAGAAGAAATTTTGAAAAGTGGTTTTATCAAAATGATTTTATCTGCTGAAAAATCGGTTTGGATCCAAACGCCGTATCTGATTCCGGATGACAGCATGATCAACGCTATTTTGATTGCAGTTCGCTCTGGAATCGACGTTCGAATTATGATTCCCTGTATGCCTGATCATCCGTTCATTTATCGTGCTACTCAGTACTACGCAAATTATTTACATAAGCGTGGTGTGAAAATTTATATGTATCAAAACGGCTTTTTACATGCTAAAACGATGATCATTGATAATGAGATCTGCATGGTTGGAACAACAAATCAGGATATTAGAAGTTATGCATTGAATTTTGAAGTGAGCACGTTTATCTATGATACGAGAATCGCATGGAAATTAACTCAAATTTTTGAATCTGATATGGATAAAAGTATTCTATTAACAGACGAAATAATCAAAAACCAATCTCACTGGTTACGATTTAAACAAAATTTCTCACGATTATTATCACCAATATTATGATATTCAAAGAATCATATAAGCAAAAACAACGAGTCCGCTAGTAAAAGAACTCGTTGTTTTTGCTTATATGATTAAAACTGTAAAGAGGGAGAGAAGTTCTTGTGTATTTTTAATTTTATATTCTAGTTAACATAATATACATTATGCAAAGTAGATTTTAGATTAGGAAAAAGTACTTACTCTCTGATCTTTGTATCAATTGGGATTAAACTACTTGAAAAAACGTTGAATTTCTGTAATCACTTTCTGACGTTCGTCCAATTGTAAATTATGACCAGCGGTATCAATCAAAACAAACTCACCATTTAGAAATTGATTTCGATAGTTTAAAATATCTTTATAGCCAACAACATCGTCTTGCTTACCTAAAATAATTAAACTATTACATGCAACTAATTCGCCGAAAAGATTTTTTTCAAAATCAAATGCATAACCCGTTTCTTGAAAAGACTTTTGGAAGCGGCGGTCACCAACGCATAATCCGGAATGGATTTCAGTGATATAATATTCATATCCTTTTTCGTGATGTTAACAGCAGAAGTTTTGTATTCTTCAAAAAGACTTTTCTCCTCAACCTCAAAAAAGACTTCTTTCGTCTTGAGTCTTTTCGGTAGTTTTCTCTTTTCACTGTCGGCTATAACTACTGGTGCTAATAAGACTAATTTTTCAATTCTTTTAGGAACTAATTTTACTAATCCCAAAGCTAGATAACCACCGTAAGAATAGCCTAGAATAGAAAATGATGCTTCTTTTCCTAGAATTGTGTCTATAAACTCAAGCAAGCTGTTTAATAGATCGTCCGCATTAATCGGTTTATTAGGTGCTGGTGATTTTCCCATACCAGGTAGATCGATATAAATCCGTTTATACATGTTCGCCTGTAAAGACTCTTCAGCGGTTCCTTTTAAACTTCTATGATCAATAGCAAATCCGTGAATAATCAGTAGTGGCTCCCCTTCTCCCACAATATCGTAGTACATATTTATTTCTTCATTAGAATAATACATTTTGTACTCTCTCCTTTTTGAATAGCCCTTCAATAATAAAAAAAGTCTTTCTATTTTTGATGTCTAGTGAAGTAGTTTTTAACCTCATTTAACATGAAATTTTCAATCAGCTCTACTTGATTGATAGTAGATCCTTGTTCCAGCACAGTTTTGCATTTTATGAAAGACCAGTCTGGCAGCGAACCCCTGAATCTGGGATCATTAGCGTATACAACTCCATCAATTCCACTCCAAATGACTGCAGATGAACACAATGGACAAGGTTCAAATGTTGAATACAACCAATAACCTGGCGGGAACGTATCAGTCTGTAAGAGTTCACAAGCAGATCTGATAGCATTGATCTCGGCATGTGCTGTCGGATCATTTGTTTGAGCAACAGTTGTTCTGCCGATAGAAATAATCTCTGATTTTTCGTTTACAACTGCAGCGTAAATAGAATGCTCTGACCATTGTTTTTCAATTAATTCTGTCATGATTTTTGTACTTGGGTGTTGAGTCATTTTGCCCTCCTTTTATAATTAAGTCTTTTCACTTTATTTGTCTTGTCATACTAATATCTGTTGCTATAAAACCCGTTTGCTCATATAGATGAATCGCACCTTTATTGTGAGCGAATACATGTAAGTCGATCTGTGATACATTCATTTCTTTTGCTTTTTCAGCCAGACAAGCAATTGTTTGTTTACCGTAACCTACATTTCTAAATTCTTCAAACACAATAAAATCATAAATGAATAATTTTGAATCATATGGTGTTTTATTTAAATGAACCCATAAATAGCCGACATTCTTATCAAACGAATCTTCCTTAATAGAATAAAGAAAATCATTTTTTGTATCCGTGCCTTCTGGCAGAAGTTCGTTAAAACTTTCTGTTGCTAACTGAATCGCTTCTTTCTCATTCCAAGTTCCAGCTGTAATTTTATCTTGAGCATAGTCTTTAATTGCGAAAGATAAATAATTTTTATAGTCAGTTTTTGACATCTTTTCTAACCTAATTGTCATTGTTTTTCCACCTATTCTAGTTATTTAGTCAAATAATACCATTTTTATTGTATGAAAAAAAGACTACAGTACGCATATGTTACTGCAGTCTTATACTTTTAAAGCCTATTGTTCGTTTTTCATAGCTACCAGTGCCGCTGTATTGATAATATTCCAAGGTTTATCAAACGATGGTTGGAAGAAAAAGTCGGCATAAGCTAAATCTTCAATCGTCATTTTCGCTTTAATTGCTAATGAAATTGCATTGATGTTTGCTGTAAGGTCTGCTTTTGACATCAATTGAGCCCCTAAAATTTGTGTTGTTTCAGGGTCATAAACTAGCTTAAACCACGCTTTTTGTTTATCAGGATTAAAATCCATTAGATAGTCTTCAACAACGATTGCAGATTTCGTCTTCATGTTCAATTTTTTAGCCATTTCTTCGTTGATACCTGTAGAAGCAAATTTGTAATCAAAGACAGCTAAACCTGATGATCCTTGAATACCAGGGAACGGTTTTACTGGTCCGTTTAAGTTTTTCACTGCAAAACGTCCTTGTTTTCTTGCGTTAGTTGCTAGAGCAATGTTTACTTCTGTTTCGCCAGGATTATATTTGATCAAAGTAGCATCTCCTACTGCAAATACATCCTTCGCGCTCGTTTGCATATACTCATCTGTTTTAATCAAGCCGTTAGGATGTAATTCTAAAGTATCCTTTAACCATCCAGTATTTGGACGAACGCCGACTGCTACAACAACAAGATCAGCATCATATTCCCCTTTATCTGTTACAACTTTTTGAACATGTCCTTCACCTTTATAACTTTGAACTGTTTCATTGGTTACTACGTTGATATTGTTAGCTTCCATTTCTTCTGTCAAAACATCTGTGAATTCTTTATCTAAATACACGCCTAAAGGTCGATCTAAAATATCGATCACTGTTACTTTTTTACCAGCTTTAGCAAATGATTCTGCAGCTTCAATTCCGATATATCCGCTACCGATCACAACAACATTGTTCACCTCAGGATCAACTGTTTTTGCTTTCAATTTGATCGCCCATTTTCTGCCACGCATCAAATAGATATTTTCTAAGTCTTTACCTGGTACATTTAATTCAAACGGAACTGCTCCAGGACTGATGATTAATTTGTCATACTCTTCCACTCGCTCTGTGTCCGTTAATAAATCTTTGACAACAACTTTATGCTCTTCTGGTTTGATAGCCGTGATCTCTGTATTAGAGAATACATTGACACCTCTGCTCTCCATTTTTTCACCTGTCATATAGCGTACAGAATTGACATCTTTTACTTTACCTTCTAAATAAAGCTGCATGCCGCATGATAAGAAAGAAATAAAATCTCCTTTTTCATACCATTGAATCTCTGCATTTGGATGTAAGTTTAATAATTCTTCAACTGCTTCATAGCCTCCGTGTGATGAACCTAGAACGATTACTTTCATTTCATATACCTCCAATATTATTTATTATATAATAAAGAGTATCATATAATCGTATGTAAACACAAGCGTTTAACCAAAACATTCTCAATTAAGTTTTATAATTGAGAATGTTTTGTCATAATAATCTATTATATATGATATAAGTGTAAATGATTTTTTTATTATCTCTTTCATTTTAGTTTACATAAAAATATTATGTTTAACTAAAACAAGAAATACAAGACTGAGACATAACATTATAAGCCATACCTCAGTCTTATCCAATTAAGATAAAGGAGGAACCTTCGTTGCATCACCTTAAAGTAGAAATGCGTTTAGCTCCTACTAACCCTTATTTATAAATAGTCACTTCTTTTTTTACTTCCACTGTAATTTTCCCATTCTTAATAACATAATTTCTTTCTGGAATATCAATGATAGCATTCGCTTTTACTTTCGTATCTAGTAAGACTAAGTCAGCATTGTCACCCACTTGAAGACCATAATGTTCTAACCCTAATGCTTTTGCTGGGTTTTCTGTAATCATCGGCAAGACCGTCGGCAAATCATCTGCTCCACCAAGATGGCCTACAGGAATCGCTAACATTGCAATTTGCATTAAATCACCATTTCCATAAGGTGTAAAGGCATTACGAATATTATTAGTAGCTAGACAAACATTAACGCCAGCATCACGTAGTTTTCTGATTGGAGTTACCGCTCTTCTTACATTATACGTATCATTTCTAGCACCCAAATGTAAATCAGTTGCTGGTAAAGCCATGACACTGATTTGAGCTTCGGCCATCAATGTTAAAATTTCGTTTAATCGTTCAGGTTCCAAGGCATGGAGTGCTGTCAAATGCCCAACAGAAACTCTGCCCTGATAGTTTTCTGCAATCGTCTTTTTACACAAATACTCAATCGAAATATCCGTTGCTTCATCACTGAAATCTTGATGAAGATCAATGTCTTTATCATATTTTTTAGCAATTTCAAAAACTAAATCGATGTGTTTATCTGCTGGTGCATCATTATAAGGAATGCCTCCAACAACATCTGCGCCCATTTCCATTGCTTCATACATCATTTTTTCCGTACCTGGCGCCTTAAAAATTCCTTCTTGTGGAAACGCAACGATTTGCATATCGATCAAATCCCGATATTCTTCTTTTAATTTCATAATCGTTTTAAAGCCAGAAAAGCCTTGTGCAGGATCAAATTCTGCGTGTGTTCTAACTGCTGTCACACCGTGAGAAATAATCATTTCCAGTGCTTTTTTTGCCCGTGCGTAAATGTCTTCTTCCGTAAATGTGGGTTTCAGTTCAGCAGTAACACTAATCGCTTCTTGTAAAGTTCCAGACTTATTTGGTTTTCTATCTGCAATCAGTGCTTTATCTAAGTGAATATGACTTTCTACTAGGCCCGGGATCAATACTCGACCTTGCGCTTCGATCACAGTAACTGCATTGTCAGTCAACTTTTCTGAAATCGCGATGATTTTTCCGTCTTTAATTCCTACATCTTGTAGTTCTTCTCCATCACTTAATCGTGCTTGTTTAATTAAAATATCCATTCTTGAACACCCTTTCTATTTTAAATAAAGAATCCAATGGCAATCAATACAACTGAAGCTAAACTGATCCATTTCACATTGCCTTTTACCACATCTAAAATTGGAATTTGGAAGCCGGATGATAAGGCTTGCATCGTGATATTCACAAAACTCATTTGGCTACCTAAACCTACGCCCACTGCAACCAATCCAAGCTCAATAGAAGAAAAACCAAGAGATACCGCAACTGGCAGAACCAGTGTCAACACAGAACCCACGTAAGCACCTGCTGGAACACCAATTAAAATACCAGTTAAAATCGCAACTGGAACCATGATCAATGTAGGCGCAGCACTTGCAATACCTGCAATAACAGCAAATGTACCTGTTTGAGCGATGATATTAATAAATGCTAAGAAAATTCCAACCTGAAATAATCGTGTTAAAATATACGTTGACCCATCCACCATTGCTTCCACCGACTGATTCAATGAGAAATCTGAACAAATAAATATTAAAGCCAATGTCAAAACCATATAAACTAAAGGTGTCAATAATGGAAAACCAACTAGATCATTCACGACAGGTCCGAAAATTACAGCAAATAATAAAAAGATTGCAGGCAATGTCAACTTAAATAATGCCTTATTACTCATTGAAGCATACTCATCATCATCGTTTTCTTTAAATCCGATATTCCGACGTTTCGTTCCCCAAAAAGCTAAAATAATAGCTAAAGCACAAAAAAGTAACCAAATTGGGCGCATATCGGAAACGTATTTGGCCACACTGAAATCACCCAACTTAGAGACGATACTAGATTCTAGTGAAGCAGGTGAAGTTGTAAATGAAACGGCTGCTGCCAATGACATTGCTGCAATCAGCTCAGGAACTGCGCCAACGGCTACAAAAGCTAAAGGTGCGATTACCATTGCGCTACCACCGCCGATCCCTGACATATAAGTCGCTGCGGCTAATAAAATCACGATAAAAGCTGAGACGTATTCCACTTTACCTTTGGTTCCACGTTTAGCAAGAGTCAACGCCGCAGAATAACCGCCTGATTTAAATACAGCCATTGCAACAGCTGAGTTGATGATCGGGACAGTGATTCCAAGCATCGTTGGTATCGTTTCTAATAACTGTTTATTCGCTTGTTCTAATCCGATCCCACCAATAATCATTGCTAAAACGCCACCAACAAACCCTGCAATGATCATATCCACTTTCATAAATAATAAAACTAAAACTAAGATCAATGGAATGATTACGATTACCGCTTTTATTCCTGTAGGTGCTGTAATGGCATCAATCTCTTGTGCGAAGGCAGGTACAAATGAAAACAGAAATAATAGTGCAAGTAGCAGTCCGCTTAAAAATCTTTTAGGTATTTTCATCATTATTCCTCCGACTGTGGTTAATTAAAACCTCTTTTTTATAAGTGAACATTTTTTCAAATCAATTACATTTTTTACCTAGAAATTTCTAAATAGATACTACATTAAGATTTAGTGATAACGCTTAAATAAGTTACTTATTCTAACTTAGGACATACAATAAATAACCCTTTACATCATCAAAATAGTTTTTTTCTTTCGCATCAACTTGAATGCGAGTCCCTCCTTCCTTCTTCTTATAATACGTTTATTTTCTCGAAAAAGGAACAAGAATGCACCTATAATTTATCTGAATCTAAATTATAGGTAACGTTTGCATTTTCCATACCTACAGTATTTATAAAAAATAAGTGGGGCATAACTCTTAGAGTCATATCCCACTTACACGTTCCAGATAAACAGCGAGAGCAGAAGCAATCTCTTCTGTCCCATCTCTTTTCATAGTTAAAATTCTGTTCTTTTCAGTAGTTCTGTTAAATCATAAGGTGTATTTTGATAAACTGCGTAGTTTAACCAGTTAGAAAATAACAAGGACGCAGCCATATGCCATCTTAATGTCGGTCGTTCATTCCTATTATTATTTGGAAAATAGTTTTTTGGTAAATTAGGTTGGATCCCCTTTAACTGATCACGTTCAAATTCCTGTTGTAATGTTTCACGATCATATTCCAAATGTCCTGTTGCGTAAAATGCTCGATTATTTTTATTTCCAACTAAAAATATCCCAGCTTCTTTTGATTCAATCAAATTTCTAAAGCTTCAACCTTCTCTACGTCGCGTCTTTCAATACCTGTGTAGCGAGAATGAGGAGCAAAAAATACATCGTCAAATCCTTTCAAGATACTCCAAGTTGGCGCCAATACATCATGCATGTAAATCCCTGTTAGTTTTTGGTTTAAGAGGTACTTATCGATTTTATGATGGTAATAGAGACCAGCTTGCGCCCCCCAACAAATATGAAATGTTGAAAACACATGTGTTTTACTCCACTCAAATATTTCTTCCAACTCTTGCCAATAATCAACTTCTTCAAACGGCATCTGTTCAACTGGTGCACCTGTAATAATCAAGCCATCGTAAAATTTGTCTTTAACTTCTTTGAATTGACAATAAAAACGGTTCAAATGTTCACTTGATGTATTTTTCGCCTCGTGACTACTCATATGTAAAAATTCAACATTGATTTGCAAGGGCGTATTACTTAGCAATCTCAAAAGTTGAACTTCAGTTTCATCTTTTTTAGGCATTAAATTTAAGATCAAAATTTCCAAAGGGCGAATGTCTTGGTGCATGGCACGATCTTCGTCCATCACAAAAATTTTCTCTTTTTCTAGTACTTTAATTGCTGGTAGCTCTTTTGGAACACGAATCGGCATGTGTAAATCCTCCCTTTCCTTTTGTCTAAATTCATTTTACGATAAAAAGATATAGAAAGAAAGATTCTTTGGTCGAAAAACGAGCCTAATTCTTTATTTATGGTTGTTATTATAAAAAACATGAGATAGGACATATGCCCACCTCATGTTTTAGTCCTTATAGAAAGTTCATGTGTTATTTTTCCCTTTATTCTTCTTCTTTTTTTGTTGTACGTTTAAAGGTGAAGAATCCTAGAACACCTAGAAGTAACGCGCCTACCAATCCCCAATTACTAACAATTTCACCATTGTTTGGAAGATTTTTTTGTGTAGAACTTAAGTTTTTCAACCCGGAGTTACCATTATTCCCTAAGTTACCACCGTTACTGGTGCCATTTCCATTTCCGCTACCGTTACCACCATTTTCACCTGGATCGGCAGGAAGTTTGAAGTTCGCCGGTTCACTTTGATTCCCATCGATGTCTTTGGCAATTGCTGAAACGAGTTCTTTTGGTTCAGCAAAACCAATTGGTATTTCGATGACAAATCCACCAGTGTCGCTTGCTGTTGCTGCACCTAGAACTTCTCCAACTGTATTTTGAAGCTCCACTTTATTTCCTGGTGTAGCAATCCCTTTGACTGTATAACCAGTCATTGAGTTTCCGCTCACGCTATTAATAATTGGTGTTGCAACATAGACTGTTGGATCGGCCGGTGTCATAAATGGTGTTGCTGAACTAACTTCTCCAACGTTATTTTCAGCAGTCGCTGTCAACGCTTCATTTTCAGTAGCTACTCCTTTTGGTAAAGCTATGGCAAATTCACCATCTAGTGCAAACGGTGCTGCAACTAAAAATGTTCCATTCAGATCAGCTACACCTGATCCGATGACTCTTCCAGCAACGTTGCGAATTTTAACTTTGTTACCTGCTGTCGCTTTACCAGTTACGATATAGCCAGATTTTGATGTCCCTGTGACACTACTGATTGTTGGTGCTTTAATGTTTGAAGATGGATCAGCAGGGATTGTAAATAATGTTGGTAAACTAGTGTTAAGAGCATCATCGATTGCAACCGCATTTAATTCTTGTAATGGGGTTACATCTTGAGCGCCTAATTCAATTGAGAACTTACCTGTATCATCAACCTCTCCGGCTCCTACTTCATCACCAGAAAGACTTCTAAGTGATATAGAGTCCCCAGCAGTTGCTGTTCCCTTGACCGTGTATCCAGATTGAGAATCACCTACTACACTAGTTATGATTGGTGCTGCTACTATTGGATCAGCTGGTGTTGTAAACGATGTTGCTGGACTTTGATTCCCTGCACTGTCAGAATCTATCGCTCTCAATTGCTCAAGTTGACTGGCTGAACCTGTCGGAAGCACTACTGAGTAATTTCCACTACCATCTACCTCGGCTGAACCAATCACCGTTCCATTTAATTTTTTGATTGAAACTGTGTCACCGGCAACCGCAGTACCAACTACTGTATAACCAGTACCCGATGTTCCTGTTACGCTAGTAACAACTGGAGCTTGAATAGAAACTGGGTCAGCTGGTGTTGTAAAGATTGTTCCAGGACTAGTGTTACCAGCTCCATCTTTAGCTGTTGCTGTCAATTGTTCATTTGGTGATGCTGAACCGGCTGGAATTACAACAGTGTAATTGCCACTGCCATCTGATAGACCTGTTCCAATCACTGTTCCACCTGTATTTTTAACTTCTACAGTATTACCTGCTGTTGCCGTACCTGTCACTGTATAACCTGTAGTTGAATTACCTGTTACACTATCAACTGTTGGGGCTTGAACCACTACTGGATCTGCTGGTGTTGTGAATGGTGTTGCCGAACTTTGATTATTATCTCCATCTACAGCTACTGCAGAAAGTTGTTGAAGTGGTTGTGCTAAACCTACTGGAATTGTGATTGTGTAATCGCCACTACCGTCTGCCACAGCACTTCCAATAATTGTTCCTCCTGTATTTTTCACATCTACTCTATTACCAGCTGTGGCCGTACCTGTCACTGTATAACCTGTTGCTCCTGTACCTGTTACGCTATCAACTGTTGGTGCACTAACAACCACTGGATCTTGTGGCGTAGTGAAAGGAGTTGCTGGACTTTGGTTTCCATCAGCGTCTTTCGCAACTGCAGATAATTGTTGATTTGGCGTTGCTGAACCGGCTGGAAGCACTACTGTGTAATTGCCACTAGGATCTGCGATTGCTGTTCCTATAACTGTTCCACCTGTATTTCTAACTTCAACAGTATTACCTACAGCGGCCGTACCTGTCACTGTATAACCTGTTGCCCCTGTTCCTGTTACACTGTCAACTGTTGGCGCAGTAACAACTACCGGATCAGCTGGCGTTGTAAATGATGTTCCTGGACTGGTGTTACCATCTGCATCTTTTGCTGTTGCCGTTAATTGTTCACTTGGGGCTGCTGAACCAGCTGGAATCGTAACTGTGTAATTACCGCTTCCATCTGCTACTCCTGTTCCAATCACCGTGCCACCTGTATTTTTGATTTCCACAGTACTTCCTTCAGGTGCTGTTCCTGTTACTGTATAACCCGTAGTTGAATTACCTGTTACACTATCAACTGTTGGGGCTTGAACGACTATTGGATCGGCTGGCGTTGTAAATGTTGTTGCTGGACTTTGGTTATTATCTCCATCTACAGCTACTGCAGAAAGTTGTTGAAGTGGTTGTGCTAATCCTATTGGAATTGTAATTGTGTAATTGCCACTACCGTCTGCCACAGCACTTCCAATGATTGTTCCGCCTGTGTTTTTAACATCAACTCTGTTACCAGCTGTTGCCGTTCCTGTTACTGTATAACCTGTCATTGATGTACCTGTTACGCTATTAACTGTTGGCGCTTGAACCACTACCGGGTCAGCTGGTGTTGTAAATGTTGTTCCAGGACTTGTATTGCCATCTGCATCTTTAGCTGTTGCTGTTAATTGTTCATTTGGTGATGCTGAGCCAGCTGGGATCGTAACAGTATAATTTCCACTACCATCTGCTACGCCTGTCCCAATCACTGTGCCACCTGTGTTTTTAATTTCCAAATTACTTCCTGCAGGTGCCGTTCCTGTCACTGTATAACCGGTTGTTGAATTCCCCGTCACACTATCAACTGTTGGCGCTTGAACCACTACTGGGTCGGCTGGTGTTGTGAATGGTGTTGCTGGGCTTTGATTGCCATCAGTATCTTTAGCTATTGCGGATAATTGTTGGCTAGGATTTGCTGCTCCAATTGGAATTATCACTGAATAGTTGCCACTTGGATCTACTAATGTGGTTCCAATAATTGTGCCACCTGTGTTTTTGATTTCTACAGTATTTCCTGCTGTCGCAGTACCCGTTACAGTGTAGCCAGTCGCTGATGTACCAGTGACATTATTTACCGTTGGGGCACCGACGACTATAGGATCAGCAGGCGTAGTGAATGATGTTCCAGGGCTTGTATTACCACCTGTATCTTTAGCAGTTGCTGTTAACTGTTGGTTTGGTATTGCTAGGCCAACTGGAATCGTAATAATGTAGTTGCCGCTTGGATCTACAATCGCTGTTCCGATTACGGTTCCACCTGTGTTTTTGATTTCTACAGTATTGCCAACTGTAGCTGTCCCCGTTACAGTATAACCTGTTGCTCCTGTACCTGTTACACTATCAACTGTTGGCGCAGTAACAACGACTGGATCGGCTGGCGTTGTAAATGATGTTCCAGGACTTGTATTACCATCGGCATCTTTAGCAGTTGCTGTTAATTGTTCACTTGGTGCTGCTGAACCGGCTGGAACCGTAACTGTGTAATTGCCGCTTCCATCTGCTACGCCTGTTCCAATCACCGTGCCACCTGTATTTTTGATTTCTACAGTACTTCCTGCTGGTGCCGTACCTGTCACTGTATAACCTGTTGTTGAATTACCCGTCACACTATCAACTGTGGGAGCAGTGACAACGACTGGATCGGCTGGTGTTGTGAATGGTGTTGCTGAACTTTGATTGCCATCGGCATCTTTAGCAGTTGCTGTTAATTGTTGGCTAGGTGTTGCTAAACCAACCGGAATCGTAACTGTAAAATTACCACTTGGATCGGCAATCGCTGTTCCAATTACGGTTCCACCTGTATTTTTAACTTCAACAGTATTTCCTGCTGTCGCCGTACCGTTTACGGTATAGCCAGTCGCTGATGTACCAGTGACATTATTTACCGTTGGGGCACCGACAACTACAGGATCAGCAGGCGTAGTGAATGATGTAGCTGGACTTTGGTTCCCATCTGCATCTTTAGCAGTTGCTGTTAATTGTTGGTTTGGTGTTGCTAAACCAACCGGAATCGTAACTGTAAAATTACCACTTGGATCGGCAATCGCTGTTCCGATTACGGTTCCGCCTGTATTTTTAACTTGCACTGTGTTTCCTGCTGTTGCTGTCCCTGTCACCGTATAACCTGTTGCGCCTGTTCCTGTTACATTATCAACAGTTGGTGCTTGAACTATCACTGGATCTGCTGGTGTTGTGAATGATGTTGCTGGGCTTTGATTTCCATCTGCATCTTTTGCCACTGCAGAGAGTTGTTCGTTTGGTGTTGCAGATCCAGTTGGAATTGTAACTGTATAGTTGCCACTTGGATCAACAACAGCCGTTCCAATCACTGTTCCACCTGTGTTTTTAATATCAATCGTATTTCCTGCTGTCGCTGTCCCTGTTACTGTATAACCAGTACTCGAGGTTCCTGATACATTGTCAACTGTTGGTGCGCCGACGATTACCGGATCGGCTGGTGTTGTAAATGGAGTAGGTGTACTTTCGTTTACTCCTATTTTTGCTACCGCAGTCAAGGACTCGCTTGCAGTTGTCAATCCTTGAGGAATCACAATAGCAAAATTACCGCTACCATCAGCAATGCCACTTCCAATTGTAGTGCCACCGGCATTCCGAACATCTACTGTATTACCAGCTGTGGCCGTTCCTGTTACTGTATGTCCAGTTGCTGAAGTACCTGTTGTATTTGTTACGACTGGTGGTGCTACAACAATTGGATCGGCTGGTGTTGTAAACGGAGTAGATGTACTTTCATCGGATCCAGATTTTGCAATAGCATTTAAAGTCTCGCTAGCTGTTGCTTGACCTTGTGGAATTGTAATATTGAAGTTTCCAGTCCCATCTACTGTGCCCGTTCCGATTGTAGTGCCACTTAGATTACGAATATCTATCGTATTTCCTGCTGTCGCTGTACCAGTCACAGTATAACCTGTTGCTGAAGTACCTGTTGTATTCGTTACGATTGGTGGTGCTACAATTACTGTATCGGACGGTGTAGTAAAGGTGGTCGGTGTACTTTCATTACCATCAGATTTAGCAATTGCGTTTAAAGTTTCATTCGCTATTGCTTGACCTTGCGGAATTGTGATACTAAAATTACCGCTACCATCAACTGTGCCTGTTCCAATCACTGTTCCACCTGTGTTTTTAATATCTATCGTATTTCCAGCCGTTGCTGTACCAGTGACAGTATAACCTGTTGCTGAAGTACCTGTTGTGTTCGTTACGACTGGCGGTGCTACAGTTACTGCATCGGCTGGTGTAGTAAAGAAAGTTGGTGTACTTTCATTACCACCGTTGGATGCTGTAGCGGTCAATACCTCACTAGCAGTTGCGGAGCCTTGTGGAATGCTGATTTCAAAATTCCCACCAGTTGCTGGTCCCGACGCAATTGTTGTTCCACTTGCGTTTTTTATCGTAATTGTATCACCTGCTGTTGCTGTACCGAATACGGTATAGCCTGTTGTTGAAGTACCAGTCGTATTCGTTACGACTGGTGGTGCTACAATCGCTGCATTACCGGCGTAATAGATATCAGATACTCCGTTAGCTGTATTGATCAAGCTAATATCAATAACATCTGATTTTATAACAGTTCCAACGAATCTGGCGTCTAAGTTTTGCGTTAGACTTGTTGGACTTACAACGGTTGTTGGAATATTGATCGTTGTCGAACCCAATACTGAAGCATCAGCTAATTGATTGACCCCAGCGCCTCCAATTCCTACTAGTGGTAAAGCAAGATTAATAGCTGTGTCTACAGTCCCTTTAACTGGGAGTAACGCGGCGTTGATAGCTGCTGCAACTACATTACTTGTAATTCCGCTACCAGATGCTTGTAAAGCGTCAACTGCTGCTTTTAAATCTTGTAAAAGAGATGATACATTCTGTGCTAAAACTAAACCTAATCCATCATCGATATTGGCTTGAATATATTTGCCATCAGGAGAAAGAACAGCGTTAGAACTAAACTGTGCACTACCAAAATTCTCAAGATTATTTAAAGCGTCAATTTTTTGATTAACTGTAGTTAAATTCAAGGTAACTCCCGTTAAACTCCCCAAAGACCCACCAACAATATCAGTCAACAAATTCGATAAATTATTAACGGCAGTCAACGTTCCAGTTAAAAACGTTAAGTCACCAACTGTTAAAGTCACATTTGTATTAATTTGTGCTGCTCCGTTTGGAGAAACGCGTCCGTTTAATTCAGTCGGAATTGATAATACAGCTTGCTTTGTTCCGCTCGTGATAACAGTTCCCCCAACTAACTCACTTCCAGTTATAGAAAAGTTCACATTTTTTGATGTTCCATCAGCGGACCAACGAGTTCCTGCGGATGTACCGCTATCATTTGAAGTAGTGATATTTGAGAGGATTTCTGCATCTAAAATTGCAGCTGAAGCAGTAATCCTCCGGGTAAATAAAACGATAATGGAATCGTTAACGGGGCAATAACTAAACTACTTGTCAACACTAATGATAATGCACGATACTTACTCTGTTTTTTTGAATAGGCAGTACTTTTCTTTTTTTGCTTATCATCTTTCATGATTATCCTCCTCTTGCGTTTAAACTGATACCACATAACGAACAACTAGAAGCTTACTAAAACCGACAGACACTCTCCTTTCATAAAACATGAGCAATATAAACAATTATTTAAGCTTCTACCTTTGGATTTTATAACCTTTATAATATTTTTGGAAATGATATGAACCGAAAATATTAATTTTATTTTAATCAATAAAAAATATTCTGCGAATAAATACCAAAAAAGAGCGTAAAACGCTTATAAACAAACATTTTACGCTCTTTTATAAAAAATATTTTTTTAATCAAAATAATATATAGGTACCAAAATAATTATCTGTATAATATTAAATTCCATCCTAAGAAAAATAAAAACGCTATCATTTTCCTTATGTAAATTATTTTAGTATAAAATAGATTCCAGAATCAAAGAATATTGCTCGCTTTGTTCCTGAAATCTATTTAATAACCAACTACTCATTTACTTTGCGATACTCTTTTCAATTAACGGCTGACAAACTTTCTTATTCCAAAAATCAATGAATGGACCTGTGAAAAAGGCGTTAATTACTGTCCCAATACCAACGGGACCACCAAAAATAAAGGCTATTATTACAAAAATGATATCTTGGACTACTCTCACTAAACGATACTGAGCACCAGTATGTTTGACTATGATGGGCGCAATTGCATCATAAGGAGCATTCCCAACCTTAGCTGACATATAAAATGATGCGCCAAAAGTGAATATCAATACGCCAAAAATAAGGAGTAGGCTTTGTGAAAATAAATTGAGTTTAATCGTGAAAAAACTTGTATAAACCCACGTATAAAAATCAATGAAAAAACCTGCAAGAACCATGTTGATCACAGTTCCAATCCCAATATATTGCCTTCCAAAAATAAAAACCAAGACTAAGATAGCCAGATTGATGAGCAATTGATACACACCAAGTGAAAGGTTTAGCACAGAACCAATCCCAATATTTGCTGCAGTGTATGGATCTAAACCTACCTGACCTATTCGTAAAGTTGCAGCGCCAAAAGCTAAAATTGCAACGCCGATTAATGCATATAACGAACGAATAGCAAGCTCTCTTATTTTTGTATTTCCTTTCATCCTCTAACCTCTCATTCGTATTACTCACTAAAGCATCTCAAAAAAATGCTAAAAAAGCAAAGCTTTTCTCTTCTCTCAACAAAAAAACTGCGGGAAAACAAAACTAAAAAACAGTTTTCCCCCACAGTTTAACACTTAGTAATGAGATCACAATGATTGTGATCTCATTACTAAGTCAATTTTTTTATTTTCCAGCGATATCTTTTAGCGCAGCTTGAGCTAATAAATTCAAGTAATTCCACGGACGATCAAAGTGCGGCTGGAAGAAGAAGTCAGATAATGCAAGATCTTCCACAGTCATTTCATTTTGAACAGCCAAAGATAAAGTATTAGCAGATTGTGTAATATCATACTTGGACATTAATTGTCCACCAACGATACGGTTTGTTCCTTTTTCATAAACTAATTCCATCATCACATTTTCAGTTGTCGGCATAAATTCTGGACGATAGTTATCCTCAAATTGTGTTGCTTCAACTTCTAAGTTGTTCATTTTTGCACTTTCTAAGGTAACGCCTGTTGAACCGATTTTCCAGCCAAATAAATATAAACCAGAAGTTCCTTGAGTTCCGCGATAAGCTAGTTTTTCTTCTGCCAAATTGTACCCTACTAACATACCTTGTCGAACTGCATTTGTTGCTAGCGGAATATAGTTAGTTGTATTACTTGGATTATAGTGTACAACTGCACTATCACCTGCAGCAAGAATGTCTGGGTTGCTTGATCTCATAAATTTATCTACAACGATCGCACCATTTGGCAACATATCTACCTTATCTTTAAGTAATGTTGTATTCGGACTGAATCCAACACACATAATTACCATATCCGCTTCAAATTCTTGACTAGGAGTAATTACTTTATTCACATGTCCGCTCGCATCAGCTTGGAACTCTTGAACATTTTCACCCAGCGCTAAAGTTACACCACGATCAACAAGTTCTTTTTCTAAAACATCTGTAAAGGGCTTATCTAAATATTTGTTTAAAATACGATCCAAGCCATCAATCAACGTAACTTCTTTCCCTGACTCTACAAATGCTTCGACCAATTCGATACCGATATAGCCTCCGCCAACAACGACAACTTTTTTCGCATCTTTTGCACGTTCAATGATCACGTTAGCTTGGTTAAAGTTTTTACATAATAAAATATTTTCAGCTTCGATTCCTTTGATAGGAGGAATGATTGGCCAAGAACCTGTTGTCATTACTAACTTATCATACTCTTTTGTTTCAACTTTTCCTGTGTTTAAATCTTTTGCAGTGATTGTTTTATGATCAACATCGATAGTTTCGACTTCATGTTCCATTTTAACTGTAGCACCTAGAGACGCTAGTTCTTCAGGACTTGAATAGAATAAACTGTCAGCCTCCTTTACTACTCCTCCAACATATAGAGCAATTCCGCATGATAAAAATGATACATTATCATTTCGTTCATAAACGGTTACCTCCGCGTTTGGGTGATTTGTTAAAATACTTTTGACTGCAGCTGTTCCTGCATGCGTACATCCTACGACTACGACTTTCATTTTGTAAATCCCTTCTTTCAAGTTAAATTTTTCACCAATGAATGTATAATAAAATCTATTGGTATACTAAAAATATAACAAAGTAAGAAACCATATTCGAGTTCTTTGCTTGTGAATTGCAAACTTATTTTTTCACAAACTTTTCTTTTTTTAACTCGTTTTTCATTTAAAAACAAGTAATCTTAGTCGAAAACACTATTTTCACAGTAAAAAAAGCTGAGAAACATTGGTTTCTCAGCTTGTGAAATTAAAGCTCTACTCATTTATTGCAGCAATAATTTCGATTTCAATTAAAACATCTTTAGGCAAGCGGGCTACTTCTACAGCCGAACGAGCGGGTAATTGATTCGTGAACGCCGTTGCATAAACCTCGTTAAAAGAGGCAAAATCATTCATATCTTTTAAAAAGCAAGTCGTTTTGACAACATGATCAAAGTCACTACCTGCTTCTTTTAGAATCGCTGCAATATTATCTAAGACTTGTTTTGCTTGTTCTTCTATTGTAGTGCCAACAACTTCTCCAGTTTCAGGGCTTAAAGGAACTTGTCCTGAGGCAAATAATAAGCCATTCACAATATTGCCTTGTACATAAGGTCCGATAGCTTTAGGAGCATTATCTGTATGAATAGATTTCATCTTCTCACTCATTTCATTCATTTTCTTTTTTTTGACAATCTGGACATAGACCATATAATTCTAAGCGATGTTCATTAATTTCAAAACCTGTCAATTTACTTGCAGCCATCTCTACATCTTCCAGTCCCGGATAATGGAAATCAACGATTTTACCACAATTTTGACAAATAGCATGATAATGCTTTTTAGAGCTGAAGTCAAAACGGCTTGATGCATCACCATAATTCATTTCCTGAACAAAACCGATGTCCGTGAATAAACGTAAATTATTATATACAGTTGCTACACTCATATTAGGAAAATGATCTTCTAACGAGCGATAAATTTCATCAGCGGTTGGATGACTATGATTCTCAATTAGATATTCTAAAATCGCATATCTTTGAGGAGTAATACGAATATTGGCTTCTTTTAATTCTTCAAGTGCATTCTTTACCAATATATTGTCCATTTGGTTCCCCTCCCAGTCTTCTTTCTTAAATGATACTATTTCTAAACTATCTTGACAAGAATAATTGCATAAATAGTATAGGAAATCTCCTGTTTATCGCTAATTTACGCACCTTATTAAATTATTACATACTTTTTGTGTGATTAGACAAATTAAAATTGAAAAAGAAAACTTAGCTTTCTCCAGATGAATATCATCAAACGGAAAAAGCTGACAAAAAAGCCAAGCAATTACGCTTAGCTTTCAATAGTTAAGATTTATTGTAACACTGCATTTGTTTAACCTTTATAAAGCAGTCCGAGAGTTGTTCTTTTTTTAACATAATTACTCAGAAAAATTGTACAAAGCTGTTGATAAATATCGTTCTCCATTATCAGGTATCACGGTCAGTACTTTTTTACCCGCACCTAATTCTTTTGCGACTTCAATTGCAGCAGAAACTGCAGCACCAGCTGATATTCCTACTAACAAGCCTTCTTCAACTGCTAATTGACGAGCTGTTTCCATGGCTACTTCACTAGGAACCGCAATGACTCTTCCATAAATTTTGGTATCTAAAACATTTGGAATAAAACCTGCTCCGATCCCTTGGATTTTGTGCGGACCTGACTCTCCACCTTCTAGAACAGGGGATTCAGTCGGTTCTACTGCGACAATTGAAATTCTAGGATACACTCGTTTTAATTCTTTGCCAACACCCGTTATGGTACCGCCAGTGCCCACGCCAGCAACAAAGGCATCTAGGCCAGCTGGACCGAAAACGTCTTGAATTTCTTTTCCAGTTGTTTTTTCATGAGTTTCAGGATTAGCTGGGTTATCAAATTGCATGGGCATGAAATAGCCATCTTTATCAGCCAGTTCTGTCGCTTTGGCAATAGCCCCTTTCATTCCTTTTGCGCCTGGGGTTAGCAATAATTCAGCACCATACGCCTGCATCAATTTGCGGCGCTCAATACTCATCGTATCAGGCATAACAATCACAACTTTATATCCTTTAGCAGCACCAACCATTGCTAGTCCGATCCCTGTATTCCCGCTAGTCGGTTCTACAATGGTATCTCCAGCCTTAAGCAAGCCGCTTTTTTCTGCTTTTTCAATCATACTTAACGCAATTCGGTCTTTTACACTGCCACCTGGGTTGAAAAATTCAAGCTTTACAAAAACATCTGCTGCTCCATCAGGGACAATACGTCCTAATTTTACAATTGGTGTCTTGCCAATCAATTCGGTAACTGAATTAAAAATTTGAGTCATTGATCATTCCTCCATCTTAATATTCGTGCAAGCAAAAACGTTCTTTTGTTTATAATAGCCTATATCCGTTCATCTGGCTATTATTTTGCAATCATAGACTGCTTACTTTCTAAAAAACAATGCTTCTTTATGATATAATTACATTGTAAAGGAGTTGGAGATAACTGTTAAATAAGAATGTTTATTTTTATTCATTATCCATCATTATTAATATGATTGCGATTATATTAACTATGACACATAATATGGTTGAAATTGGTTTAGGACTTCTTATCGTCATGCTCCTCTATTATTTTTCGTCCTATTTTTCTGCAAACATATTAATATTTATAGCAATTGTCATGATTTTACCCTTTTCAGTTTTTTTATTTTTTATGGGTCTAATGGCTTATATTTTTAATGGCATCCCCGATGGGAACACTGATGCTTTTACATCGATCCTAGCTATATTTTTTTTATCTTATTCCGTTATCAATCCTGTGTTATGCTTGTGTATTATTATAAGAAAGTCAAAACGCAAGCTTTCTCAATGATACGAAGGTAATATCACTATGAAGAGCAGCGTTTAATCTCTTTTAACACAAATTTAATAAAAGTATTATATAGTAAGCAAAGCTTTAAAATTCAGTAAATAGGAGTTTGTTCAATGATGAAAATTGTAAATATTAGTCCTCGCGGCTATTGTTATGGTGTTGTTGATGCGATGGTTATTGCCAGAAACGCTTCACTAGATGAAAATTTACCGCGTCCTATCTATATTTTAGGGATGATCGTACATAATAAACATGTGACAGATGCTTTTGAAAGTATTGGAATCCATACCTTGGACGGAGCAAATAGAGAAGATATTTTATCCCAAGTTGATCAAGGAACAGTTATTTTTACAGCTCATGGAACTTCACCAAAAGTAAAAGAGTTAGCTGTTCAAAAAGGGTTGACTGTTATTGATGCAACTTGTCCTGACGTTATGATCACTCATGAATTGATCGCAGAAAAAGTGGCTAAAGGATATGAGATTATTTATATTGGCAAGAAAAATCATCCAGAACCTGAAGGAGCAATAGGTGTGTCTCCTGATCATGTGCATTTAGTTTCAAACGAGTCAGACATTTCAGCGTTAGCTTTAACTGCAGAGGCTATTTTTGTGACCAATCAAACAACCATGAGTCAATGGGATGTTAGCGACTTGATGGATTTGATTAAAGCTAAATATCCGCATGTACATATCCATAAAGATATTTGTAAAGCCACACAAGTTCGTCAAGAAGCTGTTGTAGAACAAGCACAAGGTTGCGACTTGACAATTGTTGTGGGAGATCCGAAAAGTAATAATAGCAATCGTTTAGCTCAAGTTTCTATCGAACAAGCAGGAGTTCCAGCTCATCGAATCTCGGATATTTCTCAAATCGATCCCCAATGGTTATTGAATGTGAAACAAGTAGCTGTTACCGCTGGAGCGTCCACCCCTACTCAAATCGTTCGTGAAGTCATTGAGTATTTAAAGCTCTTTGATCCTAACGATCCTGCCACGCATAAGAAAAAATCAATCACAACTGCTGATGCAATTTTACCGAGACCAAGAATTAAAGACCTGACAAAGAATCGACAACGGCGCTTAGAAGAATTGCGTTTAGGAAAAAGATAAAAAACTGCCAACAACAGTCATTAAATGACGATTGTTGGCAGTTTTTTATGCGATTTGCAATACTTGTCCGACAGTAATCAATTCGGCAGATATACCATTTGAAGACATAAGCTGATCAACAGATAGACCAAATTTTTCAGCAATTCCCCAAAGAGTGTCACCAGAAGCCACAGTATAAGATTGAGCAGTCAGCGTTGCACTACTTTGTCCAACAGCAGATTGAGATGCTGTTTGTTCGCTAGTCACTGAGGCTTCAGTAGTCCCCCAGTCATATGCTGTTAAACCATAAGTTGCAATTAACCAATTTAGCTTGCCTGCATAACCAGGATCTGTTGCATAGCGTCCAGCTAGAGCTGCTGTGGCATCCATATAACTAGATGTGTTGCTTTTCCATACGCCAGAATAATGGTAGTCTCCACTTGATGCTAAAGTTGTTTTAAGAACATTGGCATGATCTTGAAATGACTCAGCATAAGACGGATAACTTCTAAAAGGTTCTGTCATCGTTACCCATTGCCCATTCAAGTACTCTGAGGTAGGCATGTAAACGGTTTGCCCATTATAGCTACCCTTTACACCGAATAAGTTATAGTTTGGTGCTGCTGATAAGCCAGATGTACCATAGCTACTTTCTAAAAGTGCTTGGGCAATCATTACAGATGCGTATAGATCATTAGCAGACGCTACAGATGCAGCCGAATAGCCAATAGAATCAATAAATGCTTGTTGTGAAACTTCTCCTTGAACTTCAACTTCGTTTGCATGAACACTTAAAGGGAGTATATTCCCTGCTATCGGAAGTAAAACCAATGAAGTTCCTATCACAGATGCTAATCGTTTATTACTAGTTTTAGGCTCTTGGTTATGATGCCTGCTACTTCTTGTCTTAATCTCGTCCATTCATTTGTTCCTCCTCAATAGAACATCGTAACACCATTTTACTCGGAGAAATTTTTATAAACAATTATTTGCTCTTGAAACTTGAAGTTTTAAAGTCAGTGTAATCAGGTTGACATTTTTGTTTTATTGTTCAACGTATATTTGTCTTATTCAGTTTACATGATTGTATATTATTCGAACGTCTTTTTTAGGTAAATACCCTTATTATCAAATTATTAAATATTTTTTAATAAACAAAAAAAGATTGCAACATTTTTCTTTTTCGTTACAATCATTACTAAAAAGTTACAAAGAGCATTTGGATGAAGTGAATAAAATCAAAAAAATGTCGTTATGGTTATCATTAATTGGTCTATTAGTTGGCTTTGCACTATGTCCAATTGAGTATTAGCAGAAACAGTTACAAGTTTGATAGTACTCTTAGTGAAGCTACTGAGTCGACCTCTACTGAACAAACAGATTCTATTTTGGTAAAACTAAGAAAAAACTTTATTCATAAAAAATATAGCTTATATAAATAATAAAAAAAGGTCTATAGCATAACTTTAAATGTTATGCTATAGACCTTTAAAACGAGACAGACATTAAAATGTCGATTCTATAATTGGTTGTATGTTGTTACTACGTTTTCCACTGTAAAGCCAAACTCTTTCAAGACTAAATCACCCGGAGCTGAAGCACCAAAATGATTAATTGTCACAGTTGTGCCAGCTGTACCCACATAACGCTCCCATCCAAATGGTGAGGCAGCTTCGATCGCTACACGTTTGGTTACGTCTTTAGGTAATACAGATTCTTTATATTCTGCTGTTTGCTTTTCAAATAAGTCAAAACTTGGCATTGAAACAACTGAAACATCTTGACCTTGCTCTGCTAAAGCTTTTTGTGCTTCGATCGCTAAGTTGACTTCTGAGCCAGTTGCAATCAAGATTCCTTCAGGCTTTTCACCTTTTTGTTTAGAAATTACATAAGCACCTTTTTGAACAAGTTCACTTGCATGCTCCTTAGTCCCATCGATGACAGGTAAATTTTGACGACTTAAAACTAATACAGTTGGAGCATCTTTTGTTGTCATAGCGATCTTCCAGGCAGCGACTGTTTCATTTCCATCTGCTGGACGGATTACTTGAACACCCGGCATACAGCGAATACTTGCTAATTGCTCAACAGGTTCGTGAGTTGGTCCATCTTCTCCTACTGCTACAGAATCATGTGTCAATACATAAGTCACAGGCGTATGTTGAAGAGCTGCTAAGCGTAATGCAGGACGTAAATAATCAGTAAATACAAAGAATGTTCCACCATAAACACGGCTTCCTCCATGTAACTGAATGCCGTTCATGGCAGCGGCCATTGCAAATTCACGAACGCCAAACCAAATATTACGACCTTCATATTGACCAGGCTCAAAATCTTTTTCTACTGCAACCATTGTATTGTTTGATGCAGATAAATCAGCAGAACCACCCCAGAAGCTAGGTACAGTTTTAGAAATCGCTTGAATCGTTTCTTTACTTGTTACTCGGCTAGCTGCACTTGAGCCTACTTCGTATGATGGTAGTTCCTTATCCCAATTTTCAGGCAGTTCATCAGCAAAAGCTTGTTTAAATTGTTTTGCTAACTCTGGATGTTCTTTTGTATAGTTTGCAAACATGGTATTCCATTTTTCTTCAGCTTTCTCGCCTTCATCGATCATTGTTTCTTTGAAACGAGCAGCAACCTCTGACGGCACCGTGAAATCAGGATATTCCCAACCATAAACAGCTTTAGCAACAGTAATTCCTTCTGCTCCAATCGGTGCTCCATGAACTGCAGATGTTCCTTCTTTTGGCGCTCCGTAGCCTATAACAGTTTTAACTTCGATCAACGTTGGTTTATCTGTTTCAGCTTTAGCTGTTTCGATTGCCTTAGATATTTCTTCTAAGTCATTTCCATCTTTTACTAAAATATGTTGCCAGCCATAAGCTTCATAACGTGCGCCAACATTTTCAGTGAACGCTTTAGATGTAGGACCGTCTAATGAGATATCATTTGAATCGTATAACACAATCAGCTTGCCTAATTTCATGTGTCCAGCCATAGAACTAGCTTCTTGTGAGACACCTTCCATCAAGTCACCATCACCACATAATGCATACGTATAATGATCAACCACTGGGAAACTATCGCGATTATAAGTTGCCGCCGTGTGTGCTTCAGCCATTGCCATCCCAACAGCCATTGCAATACCTTGGCCTAAAGGTCCTGTCGTTGCTTCGACACCATCTGTATGTTGGACTTCAGGATGTCCAGGTGTTTTACTATTCCATTGACGGAAGTTTTTTAAATCATCCATTGAGACACCATAGCCAGCTAAGTGAAGTAAGCTATACAACATTGCAGATCCATGACCTGCTGAAAGAATAAATCGGTCTCTATCTGCCAATTTCTTGACGTTTTAGGGTTTACTTTCAAATGTTTTGTCCAAAGTGCGTATGCCATCGGTGCAGCACCCATTGGTAATCCAGGATGTCCTGAATTTGCCTTTTGTACTGCTTCGATACTTAATGTACGAATTGTGTTGACGCCTAACTGATCAGTGTTATCGAACAAAAAAATCATCTCCTATTTAGGTTTTTTTTACCTTTATTAACTATATTTTAGCCTATTTCCTTTATGAAAGCAATTACTTTTAGTAAAAAAAACTAAAATTATTTTCTATTATGTAATCCTTTAGCTTTTTGAATTTCTTTCAGTTTCTCTGGTGTAACGTCATTCCCTTTAGGGTCGACAACTTTCATTCCTTCGATATGATGACGCATACCACCACGGAAAGCTGCTAAATATTCTTGACGAAGCACTTTTTGTTCTTCTTTTTCACTCTCAGACAATGCGCTTTCCTTTGCCTTTTTCGCAAGTGCATTGATTCGTTCCAATTTCTCTGATGATAACATGATCCTACCTCCTTATTTTAACAGCTGAACAGGCTTATCCGACCTTGACAAAAAATAGGAAAATATGAGAGTAGTGGTTTTTACCACAATCAAATTTTATCTTTTTTCCTAAAGGTTAAGCCAGTAAAGCTAAATGAGTTTACTTTCCATGTCTATCTTATAAGATGAGGCGGGAAAATACAACTATATTCATGATAATAATGAGGAACGACAGTCTTTATTAACAGATTGTACGCTTAAACACAGTTGTTTTTTATCAAAAAATTAGATTGCCTAAGTATTTTCAAAAAAACACGAACGCTTGTTTGATTCCTATATAAAACTATGGTACACTAAAAATATAAATCGAAAGAAGGTGCGGGTTGTGGTGAAACGTACAGACACAAGACAAATCGAAGTATTAAAGTATATATATGAGCAAGTTGAGCTTAAGGGCTATCCACCGACCGTACGAGAGATTGGAAAAGCGGTAGATCTTTCTTCAACCTCTACTGTTCACGGACATTTAGCTCGTTTAGAAAAAAAGGGCTTGATTTTACGCGACCCTACAAAACCAAGAGCGATCGAGTTGACAGCGGATGGTTTAGAAAGAATCGGTGTCAAACCATCAGTTATTCCAATGCTTGGTGTTGTTACTGCCGGTGAGCCTATTCTAGCTGTCGAAGAAGCCTCTGATTTCTTCCCTCTTCCGCCAGATTTAGTAGCAGAAGAAAATGCTTTATTTATGCTGACTATTAGAGGAGAAAGTATGATCAATGCTGGAATATTAGATGGCGATCAAGTTATTGTACGCAAACAAAGTGCTGCTTCTAATGGGGACATCGTTATTGCGATGACTGATGAGGATGAAGCAACTTGCAAACGATTCTTTAAAGAAACAGACCATATTCGTTTGCAACCAGAAAATGATGCATTAGACCCGATTATTTTGAATAATGTGAGTATTTTAGGTAAAGTTGTTGGATTATATCGCAATCATATTTAGATGAACTAAAAAAGCAGACTCGATTTTGGTATGCTTTTTTAGTTTATTTTCGTTTGATTGCTACTAACTTAGTTATTGGCCATCAAGAATTCAATCCTTTGCTTTCTTGAAAAAAATTTGGGCATGACAAATGATTTCATCATTAATTATTAATACGTTTATCTCTTATAAAAACTTATGGAGTCATTGAATCCAGCAATCGACTGAATTTAATGACTCCATAAGTTTAATTTATTCTGTTGCTACTTTACGTTGGTATGTCTCGAATTGATAAGAATAGGTATTTTCTTCATCCTGTATCCCTTCACTCAAATTGATCAACGCCCAATCGTCCCAAGAAACAGCGGGAAACTTTGTGTCTCCATCAAATGAGTGGTGAATAACAGTTCGATATAAGACATCGCAATAAGGTAAAAAGTCCTTATATATAGCTGAACCACCCGCAATAAAGGTAATTCCAGAAAAAGATTTTGCGTAATCAAGCACCTCAGCTATACTGTGCACTACATTGACTCCTTCAGCACGATACGCTTCATCTCTAGTCATAACGATTGTTTGCCGGTTAGGAAGCGGACGACTCCCCATTCCCTCAAAGGTTTTTCTCCCCATAACAATCGTGTTGTCTTCAGTCATTTGTTTAAAAAATTTCAAATCATTTGGCAGATGCCAAGGAAGTCGATTGTCTTTGCCGATTGTCCCTTGTTCATCTTGAGCCCATATAGCTGCTAACATTGAAGAACTCCTTTCAAATTAAACGGCGATTGGCGCCTTGATTGCTGGATGTGGCTCATATCCTTCAATAGCAATATCTTCCATTTCAAAATCAAAAACTGACTTCTTATCTTGATTTAATTTTAGCGTAGGAAACGAGCGAATTTCTCTAGAAAGTTGTTCGTTCATTTGATCAATATGATTCGTATACAAATGAGCATCGCCTAAAGTATGCACGAAGTCTCCCACCTCTAAACCTGTTTCATGAGCAATTAAATGAGTCAATAAAGCATAACTTGCGATGTTAAACGGTACACCAAGAAAAACATCACCACTGCGTTGGTACAACTGACAGCTTAATTTTCCATCATTTACATAAAATTGAAACATTGTATGACAAGGTGGTAAAGCCATTGTTGGAATATCTTCTGGATTCCAAGCCGATACAATCAGACGTCTTGAGTCAGGTGTTTTCTTGATCATTTCAATAACGTTTTTCAGTTGATCAATAAACTGTCCATTTTTTGTTTCCCAATGACGCCACTGTGCACCATAAATATTGCCCAGTTCGCCATACTTAGCAGCGAAAGCCTCATCTGTTAAGATTTTTTCGCAAAAGTCTGTATGCTCTTTTTGATATTTTTCTTTAAATGTCTCATCTGTCAACACTCGGTGGCCAAAATCAGTCATATCTGGTCCATGATAATCCTCACTTTTGATATAACGCTCAAAAGCCCACTCATCCCAAATATGGTTATTATGCTCCAAGAGATAACGAATATTAGTATCACCATTTAAAAACCACAAAAGCTCGCTTTTGATTAAGCCAAACGGTACTCTTTTAGTTGTTAGTAATGGGAACCCTTTTGATAAATCAAAACGCATTTGATGACCAAAAATGCTTCGCGTCCCTGTTCCAGTACGGTCTTCTTTCAAATGACCTTCCTCTAAAATTTTGCGGCCTAATGCTAAGTATGCCTCTTCCATCGTTTCTGCCTCCTAATTATCTGCAAATTCACTTAAATATTCCCAGCGTTCCATCTTTTCTTCAAGTACTTCTTCTAGTGAGGACAATTCTGCTTGCAATTCCTGCAGCTTCGTAAAATCATCCCCTTGATGGTTCATTTCTTCTGTCAATTGTGCGGTTCTCTCTTCTAGTGAAGCAATATCCGTCTCGATTGTTGCCCATTCTTTTTGTTCCATGTAGGTCAATTTCTTTTTTTCTTTTTTTTCAGCTTCTTTAGTTGGTTTTGTCTCGATTTTTATTGCCTTTTTTGACTCTTCTTTATTTGTTGCCAAATATTCACTCATTGAACCAAAGTAAGCTGTGATTTGACCTTCTCCTTGGAAAACTAATAATTTATCCATCGTTTTATCCAGAAAATAACGATCATGTGAGACTGCTATTACTGCACCTTTAAATGTTTGGATGTAATCTTCTAAAATTGTTAACGTATCGATATCCAGATCATTTGTCGGTTCGTCCAATAATAACACATTTGGCTGACCAATTAATAGTTTTAACAAATACAATCGTCGTTTTTCTCCACCGGAAAGTTTGCCGATAATTGTACCATGCATAAATCGTGGGAATAAAAAGCGCTCTAATAATTCAGCAACACCAATATTGGTGCCGTCGCTCCGTTGTACTTGTTCTGCCGCTTCTTGTAAATACGATATCATACGCTGGTTTGGATCCATCGCTTCATTTTGCTGTGTATAATACGCTAAATGTACTGTTTCACCAATTGAGTAAATACCGCTGTCTAAAGGTAAACGTCCGGCAAGAATATTTAATAGGGTCGATTTTCCGGCACCATTTTTTCCAGTGATCCCTACTCGATCCCTAGCTTGAATAAGTAAATCAAATTCCTTTAGTAGTGTTTTATGTTCAATCTGGTAACTTCCATCTTTGATTTCTAACACTTTTTTACCCAATCTTTGTGTAGCCATATCTATTTCTAATTGGCCTTTTTGATTGACTTGATGAAGGTTCTCTTTTAGATCATGGAAGCGATCTTGTCGCGCTTGTTGTTTAGTTCCCCGCGCTTTTACGCCAGCACGCATCCACTCTAATTCTTGCTTGTATAATTGTTTTCTTTTTTCTTCTTGTTCAATTCCAACACGTTCACGCTCAGCCTTAGCGATGATATAGGCTTCATAATTTCCTTTATACTCATATAAGTTTCCAAAAGATAGCTCAAAAATGCGATTCGTTACCCGATCTAAAAAATAACGATCATGTGTCACCATCAAAATAGCACCGCGATACCCATTTAAAAAACTTTCCAACCAATTGATTGCTTCATAATCTAAATGGTTGGTGGGTTCATCCAGTAAAAGTAGATCTGGTGATTCGATCAAGACTTGCGCTAAGCTGACACGTTTCTTTTGTCCGCCAGACAATTCTCCCATTTTTTTATGGAGCGTTTCGATACCAAGCTTTTGTAAAATGATTTTAGCATCTGTATCAGCAGTCCATGCATCTTCTTTGTTCATCCGTTCTTCAGCCTGTGTATATTGTTTTTGAACAGCTTCATTGAGGCCATCATTTGCCAAAGCAAGTAAAGCTAATTCATAATTTTTTACAGCTTGAATGATTGGAGTCTCCCCTTGGAAAACAGCTTCAACAACTGTTAAAGTAGGATCAAAGACTTGATCTTGTGATAAGTAACCAATTTGATAATCATTTGGCTGTTGAATCGCACTAATGTCGCCATCACCACTATCTTTACCAGCCAAAATATTTAACAAACTAGTTTTTCCAGTTCCATTTGTACCGATCAAACCAATTCGATCTTTATTGTGAATATGGAAAGAAATGTGGTCAAATAATGTCTTCTCTCCATATGTTTTGGTTAGTTCATTTACTTTTAACTCATTCATATGCTCACGCCCTTTTCATCCTGCCTATTGTATCAAAAAATAGTAAAAAAAGAAGCTAGTTTTCTTCCTCTGCTTCTTTTTTTAATTCTCTTGTCAATTTTCTGAGTGGAACAGTGCTAGAAACATCATTAATCGAATAGGATTCTAACAAATTAACATTTTTGCGGTATTCATTTGCTTCAAATGGAGAGATTTTTCCACTTGTTTCATACGCATCGATTACTTTTCGTTCTTCCTGATAGCCTATTACAAGTTCTTTCACATAGTTGGATTGAGAACGAACGATAAATGAGTCAATAAATGTTCCATCTTCTAATCTTTGAGCCAATTGCAAACGTCCTTCGATAAAGAAACGAATAATTTCATCGTCGTAAACACCTTTTAAATTATCCAAACTTTTTAAAATAACTTCAGTGTTTTGTAAGAAAACCTGACGGACGTTTTCTAATTCTTCCTTTTTGAACTCTCTTCTATTTTCCTCATCTTTTCCGGCGAACAGCAATTTAGGATGGACAAAGAAGGCAATAATTTGGCGCACAAAAAGTAACCAGAAACCAATGATGGATAATAATTGTCGTGCGATAGAACGTTCCATTCTAGAAATTAGGCGTTCATATAAGCGATAGCCCTCAATCCCAATTTCTTTTTGACGAAAGCTTTCTTCCAATCCATCACGTTCAATCGAAACGATCAACGCTCTTAATTCTTGTACTTCTTGCCTTTGATCAGATGGTAATTGCTCCGTATACAGTTCCTTGATGCGATCCTGATAATTTTCTATAACAACGTTCATTTCAACATGAGGATCATCTTGATTTATCTGTTTAAGTCTTTCTATAACGTCTTGTAGTAAAATAATCCCTTGAATATTTGTGCTTTCCACTTCATCAGATTCAGTTAAAAACGGCAGAACTAAAATCCCACCCACTAAAGTCACTAAAATTACACACGCGGTAATAAATAAAAGCAAGGATCGCTCTGGAAAATCTTGACCATTTACGGTTAATGGCAAAATAAAAATCGTTGCCAAACTAACAGTTCCTTTGACTCCGCCAAATGTTAAAATCAGCATCTCGTTCATCGACTGCCAAATATTTTTAAAACCATTCTTCACACTATAAATCAGTACGATAGAAAGAAAGCGTGCTGCAAACAGCGTAATGCTTAAAATTAAAATGACCACCATCAAAAAACTATTGGAATATGTTTCGCTATTCCAAATTGGTGAAAAAACTTGTGATAACTCAATGCCTAAAAATAGAAAGACCAAGGCATTCAACGTAAACGTAATGGTGCCCCACGTACTTTCAGAGACACTTGAAAGTTCGGCTTCAAACAATGAAACCTTTTTAAAACTAGCAGCTTGCATAACTCCTGCGACAACTGCTGCAATAATTCCAGAAACATGAAAAAGTTCAGCAACCATATAAGCTAAAAACGGTAGCAGCAGTTCTAATAGCAAATACCCTGTCACATCTCTTGCTGAAGCTTTTTCTAAGATCATCACAACCTGGCGTTTGATCATCACTAAGACAGCACCCACAATAGCACCGCCGATACTCGATACAACCAAAGTAATTCCAGCATCTGTTGCTGAAAAACTTCCTGTTAACAAAGCAGCCAAAGCGAATTGAAAAGCCGTAACGCCTGACGCATCATTAATTAGCCCTTCACCTTCTAAGATATGCATAGCTTTTGGTGGTATCTGAATCTTTCCAGATAAAGAACCTACAGCCACTGCATCTGTAGGTCCAAGTGCTGCCCCCAAAGCGAAACAGGCTGCGATCGGTAAAGCAGGAATAATCATATGTAAAGCCCAACCTACACTGACTAATGTAATTAAAACGCCGATAAACGCTAAAAATAAAATTACACTAAAATTTTTCATAGTGGCAGCAATATCATTTCGTTCCCCTTCTCTAAAGAGCAAAGGTGCAATAATCATCACCAAAAATATTTCTGGTTCAAATGTGATTTCACGACCCATATCTGTCAGTCCGATTAAAATACCTACAATAATTTGCATGATCGGTAAAGGAATTATTGGAAAGATTCGATTGAAGACATTGGAAAATGTTATAGCCAATACAAATACAATAATTAAATAAACAAACTCCATCTCGTATCCCCCTTATTCATTAATGATTGAGTTGTTTCCCTAAATACCGTAATAATTTTTCTTTTTTACAGGTAATTTTTTTCTCTATTAAACCAAGTTCTTTTTCTTTATCGCACAATTCTAACTGCGCCCGACGAGCTTCCAAACGCAGTAGTTCTGATTTGATTAATTCGATTTTTTTATAATTCAAAAAGTTTCTCTTTTTGATATGATGTTCCCATTCTGCTTTTTTCTCTGGGGGTAATTCTTTGTATTTTTCACGTAATTCAGCTATTCGTTGTTCTATTTCTTTATTCACAACAATACTTCCTTTCAGAATTTCTCTGCACATTATAGCAAACAGTTTAAGAAATACCTACTAAAATTGACTATTCTTTTAAAAAAACTGTATAACACTTAAAATTGGATACTAGAAAAAAATAGTCACCATTTTCTTCTGTAAGAATTATTTATCTATCACTCATTGATCCTCTTCAACTAGGATACTGATTTCAGTTTCTTCATTCAATCGTCCAGAAAGAAAAGCCAACAAATCCTCTAGCGGGATAGAGAATTTCATCATAGGACCACGTCGACCATTTTTGAAATAATTTAAGCGAATTTCTTTTTTCTTTAATAACAAAGCTATTTTTTCAACATCCTTATACATCACACCATTTTTGTCAAATGGGCCTAGAATGAGCCGATCATCTGAAAGACCTTTTGAGTCTAATAAGAAACTCAAAATAAGCAAAATCGATAACCCACTACGCACCATTTGGTCGATGGTTTGATCAGAAGTAAAGATGGTTATTAAAATCAGCAGACTCATCACGCCGACTAATCCGTAAATCGCCCTTCTTTTAATACTCTTGATCAGAATGCTTTTTCTGACTAAAATCAAATAAGTATACAAAATCACAACAAAAGCTGCGAGTAGCACTGTAAAAAAATCTATTATCACAATAGGCTCCTTTTATAACTGGAATTTTCTGTTTTGGGACTTATTTACATGAACGTTAACAGACCTCACAAATATGCTAGTCCTTTTTATTTAGCTCTGTTAATTGTTGATTGATCTTTTTTATTTTGTCTTTACAAGCTAAAATATCACGAATCATCTGATCACGCTTAACGCCAAGTGGTAGACGATTCACTACTTGATAATATGCTGCGAGTAGTTGAACTTGTTTCATTTTTTCTTTTTGTAAACGTTCTTCTGCTAGACTCACCCACTCGCCCTCCTTTTTTCTTTAAGTATACCTTACTTTTAAAGGAAAATGACTATCGAATTGTTATTTTTTATCCAAATTAGATAAAAAAGTATGATTTATTTGTTATTGTAACACACTATCTCTTTTAAGTTGAAGTATACGAGAATCTTTAATTTTTCAACAGTTCTGTATCGTAAATCGTATAATCGCATCTGTAAATAAATAAGTATTTTCCGTCGATCAACAGTCCCGTACTTTTCGGTACATCAGTTTGATACATTGAGACTTTTTCACCAGCATAGGTAGCTAAAGGCGTCCCATTTTGACTACGGATCAAGATAACTTTTTTCTTTCCAGTAAATGAGTTTTTTAAGTCGTTGACCATACTATTGACAAACGGAAGGCCACGATCAAAATTTTCAATGTCCGTAGACTTAGCATAATCTTCAAAGATGTTATCCAACCCAGTTTCACTAATGATCATTGAAGAACCCACATGATGCATCTCATGTTTTCCAATAGTTAGTTGAATAACATCTCCTTGTTTTTCGTTTTCACCTTCATGAATATCAAAGGTTTCATCTCGTTCGATTTTTACAGATTTCCCAACGATTTTATCGACAAGCTGACTTTGCTCATCGTATGTTTGAATCGACATTTCCAGGCCTTTGAAATTCTCTTCAAATCCTTTAAAAAACATTTTAATATTTTGACAACCACTTAATACAACCAGAACACTACACATTATAAAAACGATGATTGCAGTTCTTTTGACATTATTTTTTTTCATTGTTCTCTCCCCCTTTTTATAGCATATCAGATACTGATGTTCAAAGATATCCATCTAAAGGATGAAATAAAAGATGAAACAAAAACTGAAAAACAGCTTTGCTTCATCTTTATGTTTATCATTGTGCCGAGATACAAAGAGCAATGGCTTTTTCACCTAAATGTGTGCCAATAACAGGATTAAAATGACCAATTTCAATAATTGCTTCTGGGTATTTAACTTGGAGCTTCGCTTTTTCTTCTTCGGCGACCGCTAAATTATTCGCATGAATCACATATAATTTAACTGGAAGACCAATTTCTTTATCTCGTTTACCTATGATTTCTTCTGCACGAGCAAAAGCTTTTTTTGTTGAGCGAATTTTTTCAAATAAAACGATCTTCCCATCTTCAAAGGTCAAAATTGGTTTGATCTTCAATAAGCCGGCAATTAGAGCTGCGCCATTCGTTAATCGGCCACCGCGGACTAAATTGTTTAAATCTTCAACAATCAAATAAGCATAGGTATTATCTCTAATGATATCTAATTTGGCAAAGATATCTTCTAAACTAGCATGTTCATTCACTAGATCCAAAGCTGCCTCAACCATGTGCCCCATGGGAACACTTGTGATTTTAGAATCATAAGGATAAAGGGTGACGCCATTGATGGAATCTGTCAATGAGAATAATGTATTTACAAAACCAGAAATGCCAGACGAGAGATGGATACTGATAATCGTATCATACCCTTTAGTTGCGATTTCTTGATATAGTTCGATGACCTCACCTAATGCCGGTTGAGAAGTTGTCGGAAACTCATTACTATTATTCAACAAGCTGTAATATTCGTCAGCTTCAATATCGATTCCTTCGTTATATATCCTACCATCTAAAATAACTGGGATAGGAATTACAAACAGATTAGGCGAGTTCTTGATTCGTTCAGGTAAATATGCCGTACTATCTGTTACAATAGCAATTTTCATTTTGTAACCTCGTTTCACTAAATTTACACGATACTATAAATATAGCATAAGTCTGTACAGATTTAAATAAAATACTTATTGATCAAGGAAATTTTGAACCGCTGATTGATTCATGTCTAAATCGATTTGAAGGATACTACCCGCATATGAAGACTCCTCATTACTCCAAGAACCTTCTACTGGAACTGTCAAACGCTCAATTCCACTTCCACCTTTCAACATCAACGAAGGTCCATTCCTTAGCATAAAGGTCGTTGGAACATCCGTAGACATATAGCCAACTAAACGGCCTAATGATTCTGGCGTACGAAGCAATGCTAACGGGTTCTTTAACTGCCCCATAACAGCCGTCATTACTTGTTGTTGACGACGAACACGACCAAAATCGCCTTCTTCATCCATTCTAAAACGGGAATATTGTAATAGAGTATGGCCATCCATTTTCTGGCTACCTTTTGCAATATCGACGCCATCTAGATTCAAATCTTTTTCAGCATCGATCTTCACACCACCTGGAAACATAGCATCAACAATTTTTTCAAATGATTGAAAATCGACTTTAGCATAATATCTACATTGAATATTAAAATTTTCAGCCAATGTTTGGCGAACTAAATCTGCTCCACCCAATGCGTAGGCTGAGTTGATCTTATTTGCATCGTAACCTGGAATATCAACAAATGTATCCCGCATAAATGAGATTAGTTTAGGTTTCTTTGAAGGACCGTCTAATTGCAGAACCATAATCGTATCAGCACGACCAGCATCTTCTCCTCTTGTATCGCTACCTAAAATCAAAATATTATTAGCCCCGTTGGCACTCTTCACACCGTTAAAGGTTTCAAGTGCTTCTTTCGGTAAGGAGCTATCATTCTCCGCATAAAATTTTCCTTTAAAAAAGAATCCCACTGCTAACACTAATAATAAAACAATAACTAAAATAATTCTTTTAGGCCAACTAAATCGTCTTTTTTTTCTAGGCTTTTTAGGCTTCTTTTCTTTTTTTGAAAATTGTTTGTTTTTTCATCAGCATTTGTTTGGTTAAAGCTTGGATTGTTCTCTCGTATTGGTTCTGACTCCGATTGCCATTCTCGTTCTAAATGATTGCTATTACTAGATTCTTTTGTAGCATGATTTTTTTCTTTTCTAGGATTAAAACCATTTTTTTCTTCTATTGGTTTTGCTTTATCATGTACATGTTTATAACGATCCACTCGGCTCATTATTTCCACCTCACTTAAATTAACAACAGCTATAAGCATACCTTATTTCACTAAAAAATCCTATTATATAGTTAAAATTTAACAAAAAATAAAAAGACCTTTTCAGATCTTTATACTCCGTTGATTGGATGGACCGCATAATTTCCGAATATTTTAACTGTCCCACCCATTAAACATATTTCTTCTAGTGCATTTTCTATTAACTGTTGTGGCTTTTGACCATTGATATCAATCAAAAAGAAGTATTCTCCTAAAGTTGTTTTCAATGGACGAGATTCAATCTTGCTTAAATCAATTTCTCGCCAACTGAACACAGACAGTGCTTTATGCAAAGCTCCTGGCATATTATTTGGCATCGTTAAGGCCAAAGTCAGCTTTTGATCACTTGCTTGGATCGGCAGCTCAACTTTTTCAGCACCAATCACCCAAAACCGTGTCTGATTGATTGCAACATCTTGAATATCTTTTCCTACGATTTCAAGATCATACGTCTTTGCAGATAGTTTTGGTGCAATTGCGGCAATTTTTTGATCTGGATGATTCGCAACAAAACTTGCTGCATAAGCAGTCGATGGTGTCGCTTCAAGGTCCGCCATTGGAAAGTGTTGACGAATAAATTCTTGAGATTGCGCTAACGCTTGTGGATGCGATAGAATTTTTGTTGTTGCGAGCCAAGTTTCTTTGTTGTTTTGTGCTACCATTAATTGCTGGTAGATTGGCAAAACAATTTCTGCTCCCACTGGAATTGATGTTTGGTGGAAAAGATAATCGACGGTTGTATTGACAGAACCTTCGATTGTATTTTCAATTGGAACAACGCCTAGATCAACCTCACCAAACTCAACCCCTTTGATGCAGGCTGGAATTGAATGATAAGAGAACAATTCTTCATTTGGGAAAGCTGTTTTTGCGGCATTATGCGTAAAAGAAGCTTCTGGTCCTAAAAAACCGACTTTCATTAGCTCACCTACTTTATATTCTCTAAAATTTCATATGCGATTTCTTCAGGTGTTCGGTCATCTGTATCTACTATTAAACTGGCACTTTCCTCATAAAAAGGAATCCGCGGTTCAAAAACATGCCTGATTTCCTCCGGAGATTTTGAAACGACTAGTGGTCTGACTGTAGTGTGATCATGTTTTAGTCTTGGTATAAAAACTTCTGGCTTAGTTTGTAAATACACAACAGGTGCCATTTGTTTTAAAAGTGACCTATTTTCTGCCCGCATGACGATACCGCCACCAGTTGAGACAACTTGGTTATGATTTAGATAGCGTTTTAAGACGTCTGTTTCTCTTTCTCTGAAAGCTTCTTCTCCATGTAAATCAAAATATTCTTGGATCGTCATACCAATTTCTTCAACGATTTTATCATCAAAGTCGATGTGCTCCATACCAGTTTTTTCTGAAAGCAATTTTCCGACTGTCGTTTTCCCTGCTCCCATAAAACCAATTAAAATAATCCCCTTCATCTTTGTTCCTCCATTTATCGATATAATTTGTTTAGATCATTAAAGAAGCTCGGATATGAAACCGAGATCGCCTCAGCTTTGTCTAATTCGACTGTCCCGCTTTTAACTAATAAAGCCGCAATTTGAAGCATCATACCAATTCGATGATCACCATAGCTGGTAACTTTCGCATGATGTAGCGGTGTTTTACCATGGATGATCAATCCATCATCAGTAGGTTGAATATCTGCGCCCATTTTACTTAATTCTTTAGCAACAGCATCGATTCGATTAGTTTCTTTCACCTTTAACTCTTCAGCATCTCGGATGATCGTAGTTCCCTCAGCTTGTGTTGCTAATAATGCGATAATCGGCAGTTCATCGATCAATCTTGGAATAATCTCACCACTGATTTCAATGCCCTTTAATTCACTCGTTTCGACAATCAATGATCCAGCTTTGTTCGCTGTACTACCCGTTTCTTGAATGGTCAATTTCCCGCCCATTTGCTGAATGACATCAATAATACCAGTCCGAGTTGGGTTTAAACCAACATTATTCAGTGTGATTCGACTATCTGGAATAATCAGTCCAGCTGTAAGGAAAAACGCCGCTGAAGAGATATCTCCAGGCACAACTACTTCTTGCCCTATTAGATGTTGCGGTCCATTGAGATGGATTTCTTTACCGGAAACAGTAATTTCACCACCAAATTGGCGAATCATATCTTCCGTATGGTCCCGTGTTTTTTCTTTTTCTACAATAATAGATTCCCCATGAGCTTGTAAAGCCGCAAATAAGATGGCAGACTTCACTTGTGCACTAGCAACGGGCATTTGGTAATGTATCGGCTTTAATTTATCTGTGCCGCGCACTCTTAGCGGTGGAAATTCAGTCCCGTCATGACCAGTACATTCAGCCCCCATTTGATTGATCGGCAACATTACTCGATTCATTGGGCGTTTAGCAATTGAATGATCTCCAAATAATTCAGAAGTAAATGGTGTTCCAGCTAAAATCCCCATAATCAAACGAATCGTCGTTCCGGAGTTTCCAACATCAATGGCTTGCTTGGCTTGCTTTAACCCTGAAAAACCCGTTCCATGAACGGTAATGATCTCTCCGTCATCTTCGATGTTAACCCCTAAGTCTTGAAATGCTTTTAACGTACTTAAACAGTCATCGCCTCTCAAAAAATTTTTAATCGTTGTTTTACCTTGCGCAATTGCACCAAACATAATGCTTCTGTGAGAAATTGATTTATCACTCGGAACGTCGATTATTCCGTTTAGACTCATTTTATTGATTACTAAATCCAAAATACCCCTCCTAATTTTACAACTGGAACAAATCACATGGTCCTATAAAACATTTGGACATCCGTACTGAAATATGCTTTGCTTCGTTGCTAATTGACATTTTTCTAAAACCGAACCCGCCAACCTTACTTTTCATAACACAAATAATCGGTTTCTTTTTCAAGTATTTCTTTTGCTTTCTCTAAGTCTTCCTGACGTTTAAACGTCAACTGTAAAATACCGTAAATATCTTCTCGAGTTTCAAGAATTTTCAAATTAATCAGTGAAAGTTTTGCCTTACCAAGTAATCCTGTAATTTCGGCAATCACACCAGGAACATCAGGTACATCTACGAACAAGTCATGAAACGCTGGTATTGCACCTTCTTTGTGAACGGGCATTTGATTTCTCGTTTCCTTTGCATCATAAAAAAATTGAAAAATCGCTTCTTTATTTTCACTTTGAATCCACTCTGAAACTTGATTCATTTCTGTTTGCCACGCATTCATTAATTCTATTAACGCTTCTTTATTACTTAACAATATATCAGTCCACATTTGCGGATCAGATGAAGCAATACGCGTAATATCACGAAATCCTCCAGCTGCTAATTGACGTGAACGTGGGTGCTCTTCGTTGAAAACCTTACTTTGATTAACTAAACCTGCTGCAATAATATGAGGCAAATGACTGAGCATTCCTGTAATTTGATCATGTTCTTCAGCTGTAAGAACTACAAATTTTGCTCTAGTACCTTGTAATAATCGTTGCAGCTCATTTACTTGTCGCTTTTTTTCCGGCTTTGATGAAGTCAAAATATAGTAGGCATTCTCAAATAAATTTTCATCTGCTGCAGTCACACCTGACTTATGCGAGCCGGCCATGGGATGTCCGCCAATAAAGGTTTCTAGACCAGCCATTTGAGCAGCTGTTATGATTTCAAGTTTCGTACTGCCCACATCAGAAATAATGACTTCTTTTTTTAATGGCAATGTACCCAATAACATCAACTGCTCAAGCATACTCTTAACGGGTGTGCATAGAAAAATCACGTCTGCTTGAACAGCTGCAGCCTCTATGGATAAACCTCTTTCATCGATAATTTGCCGTTTTAGTGCAAAATCTTCAGATGCTTCTAAATGATCGATCCCAATAATTGTGACAGATGGATGTTGTTTTTTTATACATAATGCTAATGAACTGCCGATCAAGCCTAGACCGATAATCAAAACTTTCTTATTCATTCCGCTTCACTCTCCATTTTTAGTTTGCATTAAAACGTTTGAGTATAGCGACGGTAAGACTCTACTTCTTCTTTCATTTGTTCAAAAGCATCACTGCCGAATTTTTCCAGCATCGCTTGGGCAACTTCTGTTGCTACAACCGCTTCACAAACCACACTTGCAGCTGGAACCGCTGTACTATCAGACCGTTCCACACTAGCTTTATAGGGTTCTTTTGTATCGATATTTACACTTTGCAATGGTTTATACAACGTCGGGATAGGTTTCATCACACCCCTAACAATAATTGGCATGCCATTTGTCATACCACCTTCAAAACCGCCTAGATTATTTGATGTTCTGGTATAGCCCGTTTTTTTATCCCAAACAATCTCATCCATAACTTGACTACCTGGTTTAAAGCCCATTTCAAAACCAATCCCAAATTCAACACCTTTAAAAGCATTGATACTTGTTACTGCCTGAGCGATTTTTGCATCGAGTTTGCGATCCCATTGGACATAGCTACCTAGACCAATCGGGACACCACCGACAACAACTTCAACCACGCCACCAATCGTATCGCCATTTTTCTTGGTCTTATCAATTAAATCGCGAATGTCTTGTTCTACTGAGGGATCAAGTACACGAACATCTGAATTTTCTGAGCGCTCTTGAATCTCCTTAACGGTTAAATTATCAGGAATTTCTGCTTTGATCCCACCTAATATTGCAACATGTCCTGCTACTTCTATTTCTAATTCCTTCAATAGCTTTTTAGCAACTGCACCAATAGCAACACGCATCGTCGTTTCTCTCGCTGAAGAACGTTCTAATACATTTCTCAAATCATCGTGCTGATATTTGATTCCGCCAACAAGATCTGCATGTCCTGGACGTGGTTTATTGACTCGGCGGATCTTCTTCTCTTTCTCTGTGACCTCTTCAATCGACATTACAGACGTCCAGTTTTTCCAGTCCTTATTTTCAACAACAAGTGTGACTGGCGACCCTAATGTTTTTCCGTGACGAATACCAGAAGTAATTCTTACTTGGTCTTTTTCGATCAACATTCTACCGCCACGCCCATAACCACCTTGTCTTCTTGCTAACTCCAAGTTAATGTCTTCTGGTGATAAAGGCAATCCTGCTGGTAATCCTTCTATAATTGCTGTTAATTCTGGTCCATGTGATTCTCCCGCTGTAATAAAACGCATATAAACTCCTCCTAGTCTAAATAACTCTTCATTTCTTCAATTGGAACACGAACGATTTTTGCATTGCCAATTGATTCTAACAAAATAATATTGATTTTTCCGCCGCGTGCTTTTTTATCATGAGTCAATGCCGTATATAACTGCTCTTGATCCCACTGCTCTGATCTGATCGGTAAATTAAATTTTTGAATCATTGTGTTTAATTGGTTCGTTGTACCAATTGGCGTCAACATTTTACTTTCCGCAACTCTAGTGATTTGGCTCATCCCGATTGCAACCCCTTCACCATGAGTTAAATTACCATAGCCAGCAGTATTCTCTAATGCATGACCGATTGTATGACCAAAGTTAAGCAGTAAACGAACACCATTATCCAGTTCATCTTCTTCTACAACTTTCCGTTTTATCTTACAACAAGCGGCGATGATCTCCGTTGCATGGATGAGTAAATCATGTTCATCCACCAACCCATCAAGCGTTTGCCATAAGTCTTTGTCTGCAATTGCAGCAGATTTGATGATTTCAGCGATTCCTTCTCTAACACGTCTTATTTCTAACGTGTTCAATGTATCAGGATCGATTAAAACGCCGTCCGGCTGAGCAAATGTGCCAACTAGATTTTTGGCTTTAGTCGTGTTAACAGCCGTTTTACCGCCAATACTACTATCAACTTGGGCCAATAAGGTCGTTGGAACTTGTAAAAAATGTAGTCCTCGCATATAAGTTGAAGCAACGAAACCGGCTAAATCACCAACCACTCCACCGCCTAAAGCAATGATTCCATCACTTCTTGTCAAACCATTATCTGCCAAAAAATCATAGATTTCAGCTGCTACAGCCAAACTTTTACTCTGTTCACCTGCATCGATTACAAAAGCTGAAACCTCAAAACCTGCTTCTTCCAAACTTTTAGAAACCTGATTGCCATATAGCGGATGAACGTTTGTATCTGTTATGATCACAATTTTTTGTGGTGACCATAACTCTTTTACCCAAGTACCAATATTTTTCAATAAGCCTGCTTGAATGCTCAAATCATAAGAATGGTTTGGTAAATTTACCGTGAGTTTCATTTATTCCAACTCCTATTTTTTATTAAAGAGAAAACACTAACCTTCTGTTAACATTTATTTTAAAGAGCCCATTACCCTAAAGCGTTGATTTCTTTCATTGCTTTTTCCATAATGTGAACTTCTTCCATCATACGCATGTAAGTTTTTTCGTTTAACGATTGGGGACCATCAGACCAAGCGTTGACTGGATCTGGATGAATTTCAACAATCAAACCATCCGCACCAGAAGCAACACCAGCTCGTGCCATTGGAGGAACAAGATCCCAAATCCCTACGCCATGACTAGGATCAACAATAATTGGAAAATGACTTAATTTTTTAATCAATGGAACGGCACTTAGATCAAGTGTATTTCGCGTTGCTGTTTCATATGTGCGAATACCGCGTTCAATAAAAATTACATTGAAGTTACCTTGTGCAGCGATATATTCGGCTGCATTCAACCACTCATCAATTGTACCAGAAATACCACGCTTTAAGCCAATTGGCTTACCTGTTTTTCCCACTGCTTGTAATAATTTAAAGTTTTGCATATTTCTAGCGCCAATTTGTAAAATATCACTGTATTGCGCAATCATATCGATATGGGCCTCATCCATAACCTCTGTAATGACTTTCATATCAAATTCGTCTGCTGCTTGGCGAATGTATTTTAACCCTTCTTCTTCTAAACCTTGAAAAGCATATGGAGATGTTCTTGGTTTAAAGGCTCCACCTCGTAAAACGGTTGCCCCACCTGCTTTAGCAATTCTAGCGCATTCGCGAATTTGATCTAGGCTTTCGATTGAGCATGGTCCTGCCATCATTGTCATACTACCATCGCCTATTTTAACGCCATCAACATCGACAACAGTGTTTTCCGGATGAAATTCCCGACTTGTTAATTTGTATGTCAATGAAATTCTAACGGCATTTTCAACACCATCGTAACTATTGAATGCTACATCCTGCATTTTTCTAGTATCACCAACTAAACCAATGATTGTTTGCTCTTTCCCTTCACTTAAGTGAACTTCCAGTCCTTCTTTTTTTACTCGTTCGATCACCGATTTAATTTGTGCCTTTGTTGCTTCTGATTTCATAATTACGATCATTGTTGTTCTCTCCTTCAATCCATTTTAATTTAGTTGTTTTCAATAATTGGTTTTACGATATCTATCGGCATTTCTTGTCCGGTCCATTTTTCAAATGCAGCCGCTCCTTGATAAAGCAGCATACCTAAACCATTATTCGTTTTAGCACCACGTAGGCGGGCTTGTTTAAGAAATTCTGTTTCTCTTGGTGTGTAGATAACGTCACAAACAGCTAAGTCTGGTCTGATGATAGAAAAGTCTTGAATTGGTGTTTGCTCTTCTAGCGGTTTCATGCCCACTCCTGTAGCGTTTAGCAAGAGTGCACTTTCTGCTACATCTGTCGCTAAGCTATTTTCATCCGATAAATCATGCAACGTTATGACGCAGTTAGTATTATCTGAAATATAGGCTAATTTCTCTTTGATTTTGTCATAGAAATCATCTTTTCGATTATACACTGTTATTTCTTTGACACCATCTAAGGCCGCTTGAACAATGATTGCTGTAGCCGCACCACCTGCTCCAATGATCGTCATTTTTTTACCAACGATATCCACAGAAAGATCTTGTAAGCTTCGCATAAACCCAGTACCATCGGTGTTATGTCCAGTTAACTTACCATGATCATTAGTAATAGTGTTGACTGCCCCAATCAAACGAGCTGCCTCACTTAACTCATCCATATACTCCACAGCTAAGATTTTATTTGGCATGGAAAGGTTTGCACCCATCATATCCAAATTTCTGATTGAATCGATTGCTTGTTTTAACCCCTCTGTTCCCACTTCAAAAGCAAGATATACTGCGTCAATCCCCAACGCTTGAAAAGCTGTATTATGAATCATTGGTGAAACACTGTGACGAATCGGTGTAGCGAATAATGCAGCCAGTCTCGTATAGCCTGTAATCTGATTTTCCATTTTAGTTCCTCCTCAAAAGTGTTTTTATTCAAACAAAAAGGTGTTCACGTAGATTTTCAGAAAGAAATCTACAGTGAACACCTCACAAAAAATAGGTAATATAAAAGCCACTATAGATTTTCTCATCTACGCGGCTGAAAGTCATCTCAAAATCCCCTAGCCATCATAGATACAAACTTGCTAGTCTGCATCCATAATGTTATGAATACAAACTCATCTAAAATAGCTAAAGTAATAATTATTCAGTTGTATATGGTTATGCTTCATGATTGTCATATGAATCACTCCGTAACTGATTTATTTAAGAATTGTTCTCAGTATATACCTACTAAAACTCAGTGTCAACATTTTTTTCTCAGCAAATTTAAAATAATGATCTATTTTCATGTCAATACGCTTGCTACTCCCTAATTTTTAAAATGATTTTCCCTTTATTTTTGTTTGCAGCCATCCGTTGATGAGCCTCTTCTACATCTTCAAGTTTAAATGTAGAATCGATAATTGGTTTTAGTTTGTTTGTAGCAAATAGTTTGTTTGTCTTTACTGAAAATTCTCTTGTCAGCTCAGCCTTGTATGCATCACTTCGTGGAGTGAGCAACGTTCCTTCAACTGTGACTCTTTTTTGCAATAATGTCATCAGATCAACTTTTGGAACAACCGAACCGCCTAGAATACCTATAAGAATGAAACGACCATCGACAGCAATACTTGCTAAATTTTGCTCCCAATAGGAAGCTCCGATAAAATCTAAAATCACATTGACGCCTTGATCGTTTGTTTCATGAAGAATCCTTTTGCTAAAGTCCTCTTCATGATAGTTAATCAGAACATCCGCACCCAATTTCTGACATAGCTCAAGTTTATCTGGCGAACTTGCAGTGACGAATATTTTAGCATCAGTTAATTGTTTAACCAACTGAATCGCAGCTGTTCCTACTCCACTAGCGCCAGCATGAATCAATACTGACTCTGTCTCCTTTAATTTCCCTAGCCAAAATAAGGTTTGATACGCAGTAAGAAAGACCTCAGGAATTGCAGCGCCTTCTTCAAATGTTAACGATTCAGATAACGGCATGGCATTTCCAACTTGCATCACAGCATATTCCGCATAACCACCGCCATTTACAAGTCCCATGACGCGTGTACCACAAGGAAACTGTAGCGAATCACTCTCTATAACTGTTCCAGAAACTTCAACACCTAAAATCGGGTTTCCTTTAGGTAAACCCCCTGTTTCTTTAGCAACTAAATCAGTTCGATTGACCGCAGCAGCAGAAACTTTGATCAGTAACTCGCCCTTTTTTCTAATTGGTACCCCTACCTCTTTTTTCACCTCTAAACTCGCGTGATTTGCATTAAATGACAATTCAACTGCTTTCATTCAGAACACCTCCAATGATCGTGAGCAAAAAAACCGCAGACTCTTTTAATAAAGAAATCTACGGCTATATCAATTACTTATTAAAGTTCTTCACCATATACGTCATCAACTGTTTGTGTTGGATCAATCACGATGTATAAGCTTTTTGTTTTTTCGCTGACTTTAGTAGATTGGTAGACATTATCTAAACCTTCGTCAGTTTTGTCTTTGTATGGGAAGTAAACCAAATCTGGTGTGCCAGTTTTGTATAAAATTTCCATACGTTCAATATCTTCATATTTTAAAGCGCGAGCAAACATTCCTAATTCTAGTCCGCCAAGGTTGATATCATGCGTTTGAACATGATCACCTTCTTGGAAAATTTCGATTTTAAAGCCTTCACATGGATGGATTTCCATAAATTCGCTTCCGTGGATACGACCAAAACTTGTAGTGATTTGTTTGATCCATAGATCACCAATAAAACGGCGGCCAATTGTCCAAGTTTCACCATTTCTAAAATAAAATTTCAATCCTGTCATTTCTCTACTCATAATATAAGTCTCCTCATTCTAAAATAATTACTACAAATTAAGTTTAGCATAACTTTCTTCTCAGGTCACACCATTCGCTTCATTACTTATTGTTAGCTAATTTACTTAAAAAAACATCGGTTAAGATAACAGCCCTTTGATGGGTTCCTACAGCTATGATTTGATCATTATCGTAAGCCTCAAAAGAGAAATTGATTTTCGTTTTTTCTTGTGAATCGACTTTGACTTTAACATTGATTGTTGCTCCAACTTTAGATGGTCGTAAATGTTTAGCATCAATCACTGTACCCACACTTGTTTCTTCTGCAGCTAAGTGTTTGTGCAGATATTCTTTTGCTGTATTTTCCACCATTGCAATCATTGCAGGTGTAGCTAAGACATCCAAATCACCGGAACCGATCTCTTTGGCAGTATCTTTTATATCAACAACAAACTCTTTCGAAAATTCTTCCACGGCTCTCACTCCTTATTGATTATATTTTTAGCGTATGCAATCAGTAATTCTTTGTCATTTGTGATTTGACCATTTACGACAGAAGTTTCTAGAGTTTCAATCATATCGCCTAACCATTTCCCAGGTTTTTTATCAAAATAGTCTAACAAATCATTCCCAGTAATAGCAAGTTGCTTTCTATCATGGATCGGCAAACGTAAGTAACGGTCTTTGACTTCTTCAATTTTACTCTTTTGGTCATAATAATACAATAGATTTTCTACTGATAGTACAGCATCCATACCTAAATTAAACAAATCCATCACTTGCCAATCACCTAAAAGACGTTTATTTAACCCAAAAATCAGCATTTGTACCTCTTGAATCAGTTGATTTGATTGTTTCCACGATTTTAAAAAGCTACGAATGTCATTTTCTTTTAGTCCCATTGTATGAATCAATAAAGTCCAAGCTTGATTTTCATCTTTGATCTGCCTATTGGGCAATTCAGAAAAGTTAAATAATGCTTCGCCAAATTTTTTTAATCCTGGGCAGTATTGATAGCACTCCGTTTCGATAAACGGCAGCAAGGCAGCTCGTCTATTTTTCCCCAATAAAAGTTTAATAAACTCTACTGCAATTCGTTCGACAGAAATTTTTTCTAACAATGGATGAAATTCTTCAATAGCAAATAGTGTATTGGTTTCGATCGTAAAATCTAGCTGGCTAGCAAATCGCAATCCACGCATCATACGAAGGGCATCTTCATGAAAACGTTCTTTAGGATTTCCCACTGCACGAATGATTTTTTGCTCCAAATCGAGCATGCCATCAAACAAATCGATGATTTCACCATCAACATCCATCGCTAAGGCATTGATCGTAAAATCTCGACGTTTAAGATCTTCTTTTAAAGAACGGACAAAGGTCACCTGATCTGGACGCCTAAAATCCTGATAAGTAGATTCCGTTCTAAACGTTGTAATCTCGTATTGCTCTTCACCAACTAAAACAAGAACCGTCCCATGATCGATCCCTACATCGATCGTACGGTGGAAAATTTGTTTGATTTCTTCTGGATATGCGCTAGTCGCAATATCTACATCATGAATCGGTTGGTCTAATAAGGCATCACGCACACTTCCGCCAACAAAATAGGCTTCAAATCCATGTGCCTGAATTTCCTTTAGCACACTAGTCGCTCGTGTAAATTCATCTGGTATGACAGCTAGTTTCATAATAGATTTTCCAACCCATAAACTAATTTATCTAGGTGAACAACTTTTTCACAACCCAAAGCCACACCAGTCATAAACGAACTTCGATCATATGAATCATGTCTGATTGTCAAGCCTTCTCCAACTCCGCCAAATTGCACTTGCTGGTGGGCGATCATTCCCGGTAAGCGAACACTGTGGATTTTCATGCCTTCAAAATCAGCACCGCGTGCTCCTTCAATCAATTCCTTTTCTTCTGGGTGACCTTGTATTTTTTTCTTTCGAACTTCACTCATCATCTCAGCCGTTTTGATCGCAGTCCCGCTTGGTGCATCCAATTTATTGTCATGATGTAACTCGATAATTTCGACATCTGGGAAATATTCTGCCGCTTTTTGTGCAAATTGCATCATTAAAACTGCACCTACAGCAAAATTAGGTGCGATCAGCCCGCCGACTTTCAACGTCTCTGAACGAGTAGTTAACTCAGCTAATTGCGCTTCTGTTAGCCCGGTTGTTCCTACAACCGGAGAAATGTTATGTTCTATAGCAAAACGTGTGTTTTCATAGGCAACTTTTGGAATAGTAAAATCGATCCAAACGTCTGGTTGAGCCGAAAGAACGTCTTCTTTCGTTTTAAAAATTGGTACATCGATTGCCGGATACTCTATTAACTCATTAAGGTTGTTATTTTCTTCAAAGGGATCTAGTACCCCAACCAATTCAAATCCTTCATGATTTAAAACCATCTTTGTTGCAGTTGTCCCCATTTTCCCTTTAAAACCTGCGACTAAAATTTTAATCATTTGTTTGCCCATCCTTTCGTTCAAAACGATATTTATCTCGTTGATTGAATTTATCCATATTTTTTTGAAATGCCTCTGTTAGATCTATATCTAATGAATTAGCCATGATCATCGTGACAAACAAGACATCACCTAACTCTTCTGAAACTGTCTTAGGTTTTTCATCTGTTTTCTTAGGTTTTTCACCATAATAGTGATTGATCTCTCGCGCTAACTCACCTACTTCTTCTGTCAAGCGTGCCATTTGGCTTAATGGAGAAAAATAACCCGTTTTAAATTGCTGGATATAGGTATCCACTTCTTCTTGCATAGAATGCAGAGATTGATTTTCGTCTTTCATTTTACCCCAACCTTTCTACTACACATCTTATCAAAAACTGCGCCATCTGAAAAGGTTCTGCTTGTTGTTTTATATTGAGAATGATAAAGTGAGTACTGGATAAGGACTTTCGGGTATGAAGTTAATCAACATCTGTTCAATATGTGTTAGGAGTGATCATTATGATTGAAGAAAAAAAGTTTTATGTTAAAGACGTTTTGTTGATTTTAGCAGGCACATGTCTTTATGCTTTCGGTTTAGTAACATTTAATATTGCAAATGATTTAGCAGAAGGCGGAGTAACTGGGATCACCTTGATTTTACGTGCACTTTTTTATATCGATCCAGCTTATTCGACCTTGATCATCAACATTCCATTGATTTTGATTGGCGGGAAAATTTTAGGCAAGCACTCATTTTATTATACGATTTTAGGAACGGTAGCCTTATCAGTCTTTTTATGGTTATGGCAACGATTCCCAATAGAAGTCAATTTAGATCATGATTTATTAATTGCCTCCTTACTTGCTGGACTCGCAGCAGGTATCGGTAGTGGTTTAGTTTATCGTGTAGGTGGAACAACTGGTGGGACTGACGTGGTTGCACGTATCTTGGAGAAAAATTATGGTATCAGCATGGGACGTTCCTTATTGATTTTTGATATTTTAGTTCTAATTCTTTCTTTGAGCTATATTGACGTAAAACGGATGATGTATACGCTGATCGTTTCGTTTGTTTTCAGTAAAGTTGTTGATTCGGTCTTAGATGGTGCTTATGCAGCTAAAGGGATCTTAGTGATTTCAGATCATTCTGAAGATATCGGTGAAGTGATCATGGCGCTGTTAGAACGTGGTGTAACTTATTTAGATGGTCAAGGCGGCTATTCTCAAGTAGATAAAAAAGTCCTTTATGTCGTTGTCAGTCCAAGTGAAATCATAGAAATCAAACGCATTGTCCATGAGTTAGATGAAAAAGCATTCATTTCAGTCATCAACGTTCACGAAGCCATCGGTGAAGGATTTACCTACGCCAGACCAGTAAGAATGCTCTTTAAAAGAAAAAAACAATTGAATTAGCACAACTAAAAAAAGGTGAGATAGACGTTTGTTACGCTACCACACCTTTTTTATTTCTTCAACCGATTCAATTCATCGGTTAACTCTAAAAAAGCTTCATAATTATTATCTTCTAAGGCTAAATCGATTTGACTATACAATAAATCTAGCTTTGCCTGTTTCTCTTCATGAGCAAAGAATTCATTAATACTTTCAATTACATCTTCACTCACTTGCTCATTCCAACGAGCATACGGATTGTCCTCTAAAATCGATAAATACTGACTATTTTGCCAAGAGCCATCAAACACACATTCTACATAAAGCGCTTCTTTCCAATTCATTCTGATTTCGTGAAAGATTTGATCAGTATCCGTGAATTCTTTTCCTGATAAAAATAAACGAATAGGATCATCCTCCATTTCCTTTGATGTGACCTTTAACCCACGACTCGCTTTATCTGCTTGCTCAATAAAATGAACATTATTTAAAATAGCTTCATGATTGATCAAATAATTTAAAATCCATAACACTTCTCTTTGGCTAAATGAAATATTATTAACTAGCCAAATTAAAAAATCTTTTTTTTCTGCGACATTGACAAACATCTTATCACCTATCTTTCTTCAATATCATCTAATAGGGATTGAGCTTCATTATCCCCTGGCTCGTGTTGAAGATAGTGTTGCAACAGCTCCTTGGCTTTTTCTAATTGGCCTTCTTCACGTAGAAAAACAGCATACTCTTTTAAAAATTCAGGTTCATGTGAAAGCTCTTGGTAGGCTTGTTCATAATGGACTTTTGCTAAATCAAACTCTTCCAGTTCGTTATAGGCGTGAGCTAAATTCCATTCTCCGTATGGATGACCTTGCTCTTCCATCTGTTGTACAACATCGATAACTTCATCGAACCTGTTTTCATTCAAATACAAATTACTTAATGTAAGTCGGGTTTCATCAGTCTTTTCGCCAAGCTCTAGTGCTTGTTTTAGCAAAGCTTCTGCTTGTTCTATATCGTGCAATCGGTAAGCATTTTCAGAGGCTAATTGATATAGATCCACCTGAAATGGATTTTCTTTGATCCCTTGAGCTAGAACTGTCCGAGCTTCTTCTAACTGTTCTTCTTCTTGTAACGCTTCGCCTAAAGATAAGTAGACAGATTGATAATGCGGGTTTAATGCTCTTAATTGTTGCAACAGTGCAATTGCTTTTTGATTTTCATGTAGTTGAAGATAAGTAAAAGCCAATTGGAATAAACGATCATCAGTCTGACCTTCCTCTAAAGCCTTTTCTAAAAATGGGATAGCCTCTTCAAAATCACCTGACATGCTGTAACAACTTCCTAAACGTTCGTTGATCGAGATGCTGGAAATTTCTGTTACTTGCCCTTCAAGTAATTCTTGATACGCAGCAGAAGCTTCTTGGAACTGTCCGTTAGAGAAATACAATTCACCTAACGCAAATAAAATCAATGGCTCATCTGGCATTAATCTTTGTGCTTCTTTTAATTTTGCTTCGCTTACTTCGGGTATACCGATCACTTGATATAGATCTGCCGTTACAAGTAAACTTTGGACATAACTATCACTATCTTTCCCTACTTTTTCCAAATAGACAAACGCATCGTCAATCAAATTATTTTCAATTGCAATTTCTGCTAAGGGAATATTCAACCCATCTGCCTCAGGAAAAATCGTCAATAAGTGGTCAAAAACTAGTTTTGCTTCTTCTAAAAAGCCAAGTGACAATAATTCTTCACCTAAATCAGCAAGTGTGTCATCATCGTCTTTTCTAATGGCTTCTGCCAGCATCAATTGTGCTTGAGCCAACTCTTCTTCATGTAATGCTTGTAACATTTTTTCACTATAAGTTGTCATTTTTTATCCTCTAATCTCTTTTAAAATAGTTTTATATTTTTCTACGGTTGCTAATAAGTCTTCTGTTGTGGGTGACTGCATAGAGTCAAGCTTGCCTACTTCTTTCAATAGAGCAGCCATTTCACCCCGATCTACACACGTTAAAACACCTTCCACATAATCACTGACTAAAATTTGTTCTGGAAAATCAACCGGAAACCCTAAACGGATCAACCAGATTATAAAATTTTTATAATGAAATGAAAAATGGTTGATTTCTTGAGACCAAAGCAACTGTAATAAACAGCCTAAAAATCGTTTCATATGGCCGGAAAGTAAATGCCCATTTGTTGTTTCTAAAAAGCCATGCTCAAAAAGTTCTCCGAATTGGTCGATTGTTTGTCCTTCTTTTTCATAGTAACGAATCATTTCATCCAACATACCGTTAAAGGATTGTTGGCTTAAACGAGTTATATCACTATAGTTTTTAAAAAGCATTCGTAAAAAATCATGGCTACAAACCAAACCACAACGAATAAAAACAAGAAAATCAACTAATTTCCCCTCGCCATAATCTGTTGTTAAGGTATGATCATAGATAATTCTTTCTGCTAGTACTGAGCGTTTTAAAACGGGATGATTCTTTAATTCTATTTGGGCCTCAGCAATCAAACTTTTACTTAATGATCGGATCGACAACGGTAAGAGCCAACAATCAGAAGCAAGTATAGAGGTTTCATGTAGGAAATTTGTTAGCTGAACAACCCCTTCATTGCCAACACCTAAAAAAAGAAATGATTGTTGCTGATCAAAATCTGCTAAAAAAGTTACTATATTTTCCAACTCATTCATATTGTTACAATGAGAGTCGTTCTTACAAATATACCAATCTAATTCTTGTTTGTCATCAAAAAGCTGGATCAGTTTCTCTGAGAATAAATCATAATAGCGTTGATTTGTAATCAAAAAAAGATGTCTATCCTCAAATGCTGCTGATTTAATCTGTGAGGCAAAGGTTTCCCCATAGAAAATTGACGTCTGTAACTGATTTTTCTTATAAACTAGTTCCATCGATAACACTCCTCTTCTACATTTTACCATTAGTTGTCGTAAAACAGAAAGAGGGAGGATTTTTTATTTTTCGAAAACACAACGATTCTTGATTAAAGACGTTTGTTCTTTTAATTTTCTTAAAGAACGAGCATTATTGATTCACAATCATCTATCTATATTCTATTATTTTTATGTAAAAAATTCTTATTTTTGGTTTATACTAAACTTGTTTCGCAAAACAGATGACTTCTAAGAAAAATAGCGCAATTCTTACAGTTTTACTGTTTTTAAGAAACAGAGTGATTCAGTCGTAATTAGAATAATTAGCACGCTACAATGTTCATAGTTACATGATTTGTTTTGTCACATAGCTAATTATTCCTTAGCCATTGGTAAAAACTAATGGACAAAAATCCTTAGTTGATAGTGAAAAAAGAGAGCTCCTAAGCTCTCTTTTCTTCTATCAACTACTTCCTGTAAAAAACAATGGTAAACTTGTTTCCTATTTGATAGACTATTAAGTCTCGGTAAATAGGTTCAGTTTTATTTTAAGTGACACGAAAAAATATCGCCTCTCATCTTTTAAATCATTTCAGACTTTGTTTTTATGCAGTCTAAGCAGTCTGTTCCTTAGCTAGTGAGAGATTCATCGATTAGATTGAGACTCTTCCTAGAAGTGCTAAAAGAGCCAAAACCAGCACTAACTAACCACATCAATAAATAAAGAAAGAACCCTTGAATAATCAAGGGTTCTAAGAACTGTCTTATTTAACAGCATCTTTCAAGGCTTTACCTGGTTTGAACGCAGGTACTTTACTTGCAGCGATTTGAATTTCTTTACCAGTTTGTGGGTTACGTCCTTTACGAGCCGCACGTTCGCGTACTTCAAAGTTACCAAAACCGATTAATTGAACTTTTTCACCTTTAGCAAGAGATTCTTGGATTGTTGAAAATACAGCATCCACTGCTGCAGTTGCGTCTTTTTTAGTTAAACCAGTTGAAGATGCAACGTTTTCGATTAATTCTGCTTTATTTGCCATGGATTATTTCACCTCCTCCACAAGGGATAGGATATCTAAAAGATATCTACTTTACGTTTATTTTTGAGTGGTCCAAAAATCACGCACAAATATTGAATTGGATCAATATTCTGTTATCACGATATCATAGGAAGCTTGTAATAGCAAGGTTTTTGATGCGTTTTAACCAGTTTTTTCTAAAAATATCATTTTTTTTTATAACTCAATGAATTTATTTGTACATTTGAAACAAGTATGGTAAAATGCTCTACTTTCGTCTTCTTGGGATGATTTTGATTGGTGTCCCTTCAAAAGTGAATGCCTTGCGAATTTGATTTTCTAAGAATCGAGCATATGAAAAATGCATCAATTCTTCTTCATTCACAAAAATAACAAATGTCGGCGGTTTGATCGCTACTTGTGTTCCATAGAAAACTTTCAAACGTTTACCCTTATCTGTTGGGGTTGGATTGATTGCGATTGCATCCATCACTACATCATTCAATAAAGCGGATGGAATGCGTAAATTTTGATTCATACTAACTAATTCAATCAATTCTGGTAATTTATTCAAGCGCTGTTTTGTTAATGCTGATACAAAAATGATCGGTGCATAATCAAGATAACGGAATTCTTCACGTATCTCTCTTCGAAGTCACGCATCGTATTTGTTTCTTTTTCAACTGTATCCCATTTATTGACAACAATAATAATACCGCGGCCTGCTTCATGAGCATAGCCGGCAACTTTCTTATCTTGTTCACGAATGCCCTCTTCAGCGTTTAGGACCATTAAAACAATGTCTGAACGCTCGATGGCACGCATTGCACGCATCACGCTGTATTTTTCTGTGGACTCATAGACTTTCCCACGTTTACGCATGCCAGCTGTATCGATCATCAAGAATTTTTGTCCATCTTCTGATTCAAAACGGGTATCGATTGCATCACGCGTTGTTCCTTCAATTTCTGAAACAATCACACGATCTTCACCAAGAATCGCATTGATCAATGACGATTTACCCACATTCGGACGTCCAATCAAACTAAATTTGATCGTATCTTCATCTTCATCTTCGATTTCAGTTGAAAAATGTTTAACTGCTTCATCCAAAACATCACCGATCCCTAAACCATGACTTCCGGAAATAGGGAATGGATCACCTAAGCCTAAAGAATAAAATTCATAGATATCATTTCTCATTTCAGGGTTATCAACTTTATTTACAGCTAAAATTACTGGTTTATTACTGCGATATAAAATTTTTGCTACTAATTCATCTGCATCTGTCACACCTTCACGACCACTTGCGACAAAAACGATGACATCTGCTTCTTCAATAGCGATTTCAGCTTGATGCTTGATTTGCTCCATAAATGGCTCGTCACTTAGTTCGATACCACCTGTATCAATAATACTAAATTCACGTCCCAGCCACTCTCCTGTGGCATAAATACGGTCTCTTGTTACACCTGGTGTATCTTCTACGATAGAAATTCTTTCACCAGCTATACGGTTAAAAATCGTCGATTTCCCAACATTTGGCGCCCGACAATTGCAATTGTTGGATTTGCCATTCAAATTACCTCCTTGACAAGTTTTCAATCTTTACTAGTTTACCTAAAGCTTGTCTAAGATGCAAGAAAAACTAGTGAAATAAGTAAATTAAAGCATTAAGTACAAAAATATCCTGTAATTGTCACTTAACATGTTTGACAATTACAGGATATTTTAATTTAAATCAGTTGGTTTTTATTTATTCAACACCATACGCAATACGTTTTACATTCATCAAATGATGAGCCGTTACATTATCCGTTGTACTGCTTCCACCCATTGCGCCACAACCTAGTGTCATTGAAGGCGCCAATTTTGTTGTTGCACCAATTGCCCCTAAGGCACCCAATGTATTGACTAAAATACGTGATGCTTTCATTTGCAAGCCAAATGTTTCTGCATTAGCGTCTTTTGTCGTATGGATCACTGCAGTGTGACCAGTTCCTTCATTCGCAAGTAAAGCTTTACATGTTTCCACACCTGCTTCAAAAGTATCAACGGTAAATAATCCTAAGATCGGTGTTAATTTTTCTCTTGAGTACGGATTATGATGTCCGATCTCTGACTGTTCTGAAATTAAAATTGACGTTTCTTCTGGTACAGAAATTCCAACTAATTTTGCAACATCTGAAGCACTTTTTCCAACAATATCTGGATTTAGTGTTCCTGTCTCTCTCAAAATAAATTGACTGACTTTTGCTGATTCCTCTTCATTCATAAAATAGGCTTTCTTTGCTTTTAATTGTTCGATCACTGCTTCTTTCACAGCTTTATCTACAACAAGTGCTTGCTCTGAGGCACAGATAATTCCATTATCAAACGTTTTACTGCTGACTACGCAATCAATCGCATTTGTAACATCAGCTGTTGCATCGATCAATGCAGGAACATTTCCAGGCCCTACTCCAATTGCTGGGTTACCTGAGCTGTAAGCTGCTTGCACCATTGCTTTACCGCCTGTTGCGAGAATCAACGAAATATTTTCATGTTTCATTAAGGCACTTGTTGCTTCTAATGTAGGTTCCTTTATTACCTGAACTAATCCGGCTGGCGCTCCAGCTTCAACTGCAGCTTGCTCAATTATATCTGCGGCCATTAGAATCGATTTTAGTGCTTTTGGATGTGGAGAAAAAATAATAGCGTTTCTAGTTTTCAACGCAATCAATGATTTGAAAATAACTGTTGCAGTTGGATTTGTTGACGGAATCAAGCCGGCTACTACACCTAATGGAATGCCGATTTCAATGATTTTCTCTTCTTTTCGACGGTTAATCACACCAACGGTAGGCAGATCTTTGATACTTTCATATACTTGCTCACTTGCGAAGGTATTTTTGATTACTTTATCAGAAACTTTTCCAAAACCTGTTTCCTGATTCGCTGAAACAGCTAATTTTTCTGCATTATCAAGTGTTTTTTGATAGACGTTTTTTACGATTGCATCTACCTGTTCTTGTGTAAAGTTCTCATATTTAGCTTGTGCTTTCTTTGCTGTTTCGACTAATGTTTCAATTTCTTGTACTTTGATTTCTTCAGTCATATTAAACACTCCTTTTTTTATAATTCAACTTCCACTACTTTTGAATCGTTCATTTCTAAAATAATGTTGTGCTTTATTTGTTAACCGCTTACAAATTCATTTTAATCTATTTAACCCAATTTGTTAGGGAATATTTTAAGAAGATTATGGACAAAATTTACCTTTTTACGTATTTTTTTCACAAACAATTACACTTGAAAGCCGAGTTTATTCAGGGTATTATAGAGTAGTAAGGTGGATTTCACAAACTGAAGGACTATTATCTCATCAAAGAAAAGAGGGTTTACTATGTGCCGATTATTGATTGTCAGTAACGATGCAAATGAACAGCAAACACTTCAACAATCTATCAACGATTCCTTTATGAATATAAAAGTTTTACCTCCTGCAATGACGGAGCAAGAAGCACTAGCTATTTCTGAAAAGCTTCTTCCGGAAATTCTTTTAATTGCAATCGATCACTTAGATATCGATGGTTTTATCGTGAAACGTAAAATCGTTCAACAATTGCCAAATATTAAAGTTATCATATTGACTGAACGAGATAATTTCCAAAGTATTCACCAAGCTTTACGATGTGGTGTGATTGATTATTTATTAACACCTATTGATTTCAATGAGCTTAAATTTGCTATCGATCGCTCTGTTAAGTCTCTTAATCAAGTTTCTTTGATGGATGTATTGAACAATAAACCTACCGTCTTGGCTAAAGAGCAGATCAACACGATTCTGGATTATATTCATGATCATTACAATGAGGAAATAAATTTGACTACCTTAGCTGATATCATGCACCTAAACCGTCACTATGTTAGTCGCTTCTTTAAAGAGGCAGTCGGTATGAATTTTATTGATTATTTAACAACATACCGAATCGAAAAGGCAAAACAATTATTAATGAAAACAGAAGAATCAATCACTGAAATTGCTGGGACCGTCGGCTATATCGATGCTACGTACTTCAGTAAACTATTTAAGAAAAAAGTAGGTCAATCACCACACCAATTCCGTAAACATTATCGTGGCGAACATATACCAGCTGATTTACGAGTAATCTATCATTGATCTCCTATTAAAATATGCGAGGGACAAAAATAGTTATCCTTGAGAATCAAATGGTTATTGCACCATTATGTTTAACTGAATTGTAAAAAAGACTAAGACAATGTGATTTCTTATCATTGTCCTAGTCTTTTCGCATATTTACGATAAAAAAAGAGTCCGGGACAAAAACTAAAAATCAGTTTTGTTCCGGACTCTAAATCTGAATAAACGGTTGGATCAGAAGCAAACACTTCTGACCCAGCCTCTTTACAAATTCAATTAAGAATTATTCTGAATCAGAATCTTGTGCTTTTAAAGCATCACCTAAGATATCGCCCATTGTGAAACCAGTATTTTCTTCTGGCAACTCATATTCTTGAACATCTTTCGGTTCTTCTTGAGATTCAGGTTTTGCTTCTAAAGCTTTGATACTCAATGCGATGCGGTGTTCATCTGGATTAACTTCTAAAACTTTCACTTGTATTGCATCGCCTTCTTGTAACACTTCATGAGGTGTTGCAATATGTTTGTGTGAAATTTGAGAAATATGAACTAATCCTTCAACTCCTGGGAATACTTCAACAAATGCACCAAAACTAGTTAAGCGTTTGACTGTTCCATCAAGAACAGATCCCACGGCTGCCTTGTTTTCGATATCCTCCCATGGTCCAGCTAAAGTTTCTTTGATTGATAGAGAAACTCGCTCTTCATCTGGATTGATTGAAAGAATTTTGACTTTTACATCATCACCTACTATTAATACATCACTTGGTTTACCAACATGCTGATGCGCAATTTCAGAAACGTGAACTAGTCCATCAATACCGCCTAAATCAATAAAGGCACCAAAGTCAGTTAAACGAGCGACTTTTCCTTCTACGATATCTCCATCATGAAGTGTTGCTAAGATGTCTTTTTTCTTAGAGTTTTTCTCTGCTGCTACAACAGCTTTATGAGATAAAATCAAACGGTTTTCTGAAGGCTCAATCTCAATAATCTTAAATGTTAGTGTTTGTCCTTTGTATTCTGAAAAATCAGCAACAAAATGGTCTTCCACCATTGATGCTGGAACAAATCCTCGAACACCAACGTCAACAACTAAACCGCCTTTTACAACATTAGTAACGGGCGCTTCGATGATCTTGCCAGCTTGGAAATCTGCTTCGATTTCTTCCCAAACTTTTTTAGCATCCAAACGACGTTTAGAAAGTAAATAACTGCCATTTTCTTTATCTTTACCAATTGATGTGATAACAACCAAATCTAAGATGTCACCAACACTCACTAATTCGTTGATATCTTCTACTTGTGTAGTTGATAGTTCTTTTGCTGGTACAACACCTTCAATGCCTGCACCTTCGATACCAACAACAACTTGTTTGTCCTCAATTGCAAGTACTTCACCTTTAACGATGTCGCCAACACTCACTTCTTGGACACTATTCATTGCATCTTCCATTGTTTCATTGCTGATTTCCACTTTTTTGTCTTCTGTCATGAAATTATCCTCCTATGCCACCAAAAAATTCGTAAAAAACTGACCTACTCCCTTAATAGTACGGGATTTTACTAAAAAAATAAAGCGATTTCTCTCATTTTCTTTTTTTTCTTTGAAATAAGAAGTTATTTTCTTGCTTTAAGACAAAGAAAGTATAACTTTCACGTAGTCATACTTCCTTTGCAGCTATTTTATTACAATATATAAATCCTTAACTTTTCGCTACAATGACCTCTTCAATTGCCTTTACAACTTCTTCTATATTCATTCCAGTCGTATCGATTTTTACAGCATCTACCGCTTGTTTTAAAGGTGACACTTCTCTAGTTGAATCAAGATAATCCCGATGTTCGATTTCTTGTTTCAATGTATCAAAATCAGTCATGATTCCTTTTTCCTGATTTTCCTTAAAGCGTCTTTCAGCGCGTTCTTCCACACTAGCAACTAAAAATATTTTAACTTGTGCATCAGGTAACACGGCTGTTCCAATATCACGACCATCCATGACGACACCGCCTTTTTGACCAATCATTTGCTGAAGTTCTACCATTTTTTTGCGAACAGCGCCATGTTTTGCGACGATTGACACAGCGTTCGTCACATTCGGTTGTCTGATTGCTTCTGTTACCTCGATTCCGTCAATAAAAACGAGTTGTTCTTTTTCTGTTTGCTTGAAAGAAATTGTGTGGTCAAGGCATAGTTCAACTAAGCCTTGTTCATTTTCAAAATCGATATTTTTTTGAATTGCCAAATAAGTTAATGCACGATACATCGCTCCTGTGTCACAATAAACATAATGCAATTTTTTTGCCAAAATCTTTGCTACTGTACTTTTGCCAGATGATGCTGGCCCATCGATAGCAATACTGATCTTTTTCATAATGAACTCCTTTGTTTGTCACATAGTAAAAGAGTCTGGTACAAAACATCACGTGTTTTGTTTCAGACCCTTAAAAGTAAAGACTGAGATCAAAATTGCTGCTATCTCACTCCTTACTTGATTTGTTATTTAATACGTAAGGATTGTCCAGGTTGCAGCATGGCGTCTGCACCTAACCCATTCAATTGTAATAATTCTTCTGTTGAGATTCCATTTCTTGTCGCAACTTGATTTGGTCCCTCTCCATTCAATACTTCTGTGTACACTTCTGCTGCTTCACTTGTCGGCGTTGTTTCTTGCGGTACGCTGCTTTGCCCGTCAACGGCAGATTCTGACGCTGCTGGTGCTTGCGTTGAAGCTTGTGTTGAACTGTCTTTTGTTGATGATTGTACCACAACAGAGGATGATGGCTTACTTGCTTCTTTGTTATCGTTAGGTTTGTCTCTCATCACATAAAGATACGTTCCCACTGGCAAAGTGATAATTAATAGTAATAAGATAACTAAAATAGTTAGAAAAACTGTATTGCCTTTTTTCTGTTGACGTTTTTCTGAACGGGAACCTCCAGCATTCTTATCCGTATCATAAATTGATTGCTCCCAAGGTTCACGAGCTCCTGATGGCTTTTTCTTATCTTTTTTACTCACGTATCGTTCCTCCTAAAATTCTCTCGTTTGCTATTATACCACAGCTTTTTATCAACTGCAGTCTAAAAAAAGATTATTTTCATTCTTTAAATAATCTTATCAAAATGTCCTCCCACTGTTCGGAGATTTCGTTTTCTTCTGGTGATTGTACTATTTGGTCTTTGTAATTGTCAAAGGATAAGCCGCATCGATCACAACAATTTTCTTGTTTTATTCCGTCGACTTTTTCTGAAAAATACTGCCGAATGAATGTACGACGGCACTTTGCTTCATTGATATAGTCTAACATAACACTTAGTTGTTGTTGCCGTTCTTTCTCTTTTCTTAATAATTTCTGCTCTAGCTCTTCAAGTGTATATTCTTTTTCTAAATAACCTTGTAGCCATTTTTGTTGGATTTCATTTAATTCAGGTAATAGATGTTCGACTTTTTCTAACTCATTTACATTCAGTCCATTTAATAGTTCTCGATCTAGACGGCTTTCCGATTGAAAGTAATAATGGATGGATTCGTCCCCTTTTTGATAGAGTAAAACCGCTAGACTTGCTTGTCCATCACGTCCGGCACGACCAATCTCTTGAACATAATTTTCTAGACTATCCGGACAATCGTAGTGAAGTACAAATCGTACATCAGGTTTATCGATTCCCATTCCAAAAGCATTTGTCGCGCATAAAACATCTAATTGATTCGAGACAAATTGTTGCTGTAGAAGACTACGTTCGTTTGCTGTTAGCCCGCCATGATAAAATGCCGATTTCAGGGTCGTCGTCTCTTTAATTAGTCGATTGATCTTTTCAGCTGTTTTTCTTGTTGCACAATAAATGATTCCTTTCTTTTTCAGTTGTGTTAGATAAGAAATCAAGGTGTCATCTTTTTCCGTTGTTTGTTCCACAATCAAGCCAATATTCGGTCGATCTACTGAAAATAGTACTTCAGAAATCTCCTTGCGCTGTGTAAATACTTGCTTAAGAATCTCTTTTTTTACAGCAGGCGTCGCAGTTGCTGTCAAGGCCAGAGTCAAGGGATAGCCACATTCTTCTTGTATGCCAACCAATTTTGTATATTCGGGTCGAAAGTCCACACCCCATTGAGAGACACAATGAGCTTCATCGATTACAAACAATGCAATGTTTAAGCTGGCGATTTTAAGTCTGACCTCTTTTTGAGTCAGTGTTTCCGGACTGATCAAAATAAATTTATACTTGCTTAAATGAGTCAATACATATTGCTTTTCTAAAAAAGACAGACTACTGTTTAATGCGATTACCCGTGTCTCACCTTTTTTTTGCAGTTGAATTACTTGATCTTCCATTAATGATAATAACGGAGAAACAATAAGAACCGTTCCTTCGATCAGTTGACCTACAAATTGATAACATAAAGATTTTCCCGTTCCAGTAGGTAAAACCGCTAGCGTATCTTGTTTTTTTAATAGCTGTTCGATTACAGCTTTTTGTCCTGGTTTAAATGTACGAAAACCAAAGTTTTTATATAGTTGTTCTTCTAAGTCAATGTTCATTGGCTAGCTTCTCTTTCTTCTCTCAGTTTTTGGATTTGATATAAACGAAATTCAAAATAATCAAGTTCTGGATTGAGTTGCTTTAATGATCGATAGGACCAATCTTGATAAGGTTTCGAGAATTCTAGTAAAAAATCTGAAGTCTTTTTTGTTATAAAAGAATCAAAAGGAACATCATCCGTCAACGCAAGCTCCATAAGATGATCTTTGATTGTACTTATTTTTACTTTTCTTTGTTCAGCCAGTTTGTCTACTGAGTGGAGCCGCTTTAAGTACACCTTTGTTTCATTCATACTTTTGTTTTCATTTTGTTTGATCAATGGTAGAATCAATGCTCTTAAAAAACTACCTTCTGGCATTTGCTCGATCGTATACAATAAATAATGTAGTTTTTCTTTTGAGAATAGAAAGCGGTCAAATGCATTCCTCTGAACATCCATTAATTGAAATGATGTTTTGCCGATTTGTTGATAGCCTGAAAATTGTCTTGTAAAATAATTAGCTTCTTCTTTAGATAACTCAGCAAAAATTTGAGTCCATTCTCGCTTGGTTGTTTTGATCAATTGGGCTTTCGGCATTGATTTTAAATACATTTTTACTTGTCTTTGGTACAATGGTGATTGCTCAAGAGGAATGTAGTTTTTATTCGTATACGATAAATGAGAGACGACTTGTACCGTGAATTGTAGTAGTCGCCAGATCATTTCGTCTGTTTTGCCAAAATGATAATTGTTGATTCGAGAAAAACGGTCTCGATATTGACTTATAGCTTGTTGCCCCTTAGCCGTAATCTGAGCTTCACCGTCAGCCGTTTGCTGCAATAACTTTTGCTTAATCAGACCAGTTATTATCGAACGGAATTCTACTTCAGTTAATGTTGGAAATAGCTGAAAAAACTGTAGATTTTCATATAAAAAGCCATAAAGCAATACAGAACTCGTTCGTTTGCCTTTTAAAAGATGATACAATGTTGAGGTTCGTGCCTTGTATCCGTGTTGAAATAAAGCTAAAATAAAGAAAGGTTCCATATTTCCACCTCTTTCAATGATAGAATAGGATGTGTTCATATGTTATGTAAAATAATTCCTGAAAAATGTATTGCTTGCGGTCTATGCCAAGTATATGCACCGGAAATTTTCGATTATAATGATGACGGAATCGTCATTTTAAAAAATGATAACGAAGCTTTTCAGGAGTTTGTTCCTGAAAGAGAAAGAAACAACGCGTTAATAGCGTACCGCAAATGTCCTGTTCGTGCAATAGAGATCACAGAAAAATAACGAGCAATCAGAGGAATTTTATAGCAAACAGCAAAAAGGAGAAAATACTTGTCGCAAGACTGATTTTTCTCCTTTAACTGTTTAATCGACTGTATTTAACCACTTGATGAGTTGATGAGCGACTTCCTCTTGTTGTTCATCATTGTTCATCAAAGCTGGCTTATCCCCTTTTTGTGCGCCGTAACTGCCAAATCCAGCATGGTTTCCACCCTTGATTTCCTGAAACACCGTTTGCTTTGGTAAATATTGTCTTGCTTTCTCATAAGCCTGCCAGTTCAAAACACCATCCTCAGATCCAGTTAACGACAAAACTTGACCTTTAAATTTTGACAGACTCCCTTTTTCATCAGGGTAGCTAGCTAAGAAAAAGACCCCGTTTAACGCCTCCTGCGACTCTTGTTCAGCTGCAAAACGACTAGCCATGACACCACCTAGGGAATGACCACCTATCACATAATTAGTTAGATGGTTGTCATGAACCACTTGCTGTGCTCTATTTTGCCCTAAAACAGCTAGGTTTAAAGGCTCATCTACAAGATAAACTGAAAATCCAGCTTGGGCTACTTTTTCCGCCCAGATACTGTAACTTGTATTTTCAACCAAAGCTCCTTGATAGAAAATAAGTGCTGGTTTTTCTTTATCACCTTTAAAATATAGTAGACCATTTTCGTTTTCCGCTTTTTTTGAGGCCTCTATCGCGTTTGTTGTGGGTGTATATGTAATGGTTTTTATATAAAATAATCCCACTAAAATCACTGTTACAACTACACCTAAAAACCAAAGTAGTCGTTTTTGCCATTTTTTCATTTTATTTCTCCTCTCGTTCTTGACTAGTTTATTTTATCAGAAACCTTTCTATAATTAGAATTTTTTGTTTTGACAATAAAAAAAGGCGAGTCAAAAGCGTTCAGCTCCGAGAAATAAGAGGGATTTCACAGAAATGACCTGAAAAACGGGATTTTTCATTCCGATGTTGAATGATTCCTACTTAGTGTTTTCAACTTTTGGTGAATTCCATTTTATTTCCGAATGGGCTGTTTTTTCTCGCCGTTTACTCAGGTTTAGAGCGCACATCAAAACTAAAGATTAGTTTTGATGTGCGCTCTTTTCAATTTATCTGCATATTTTACTTCGTTATTGTTTTTTTATTGCCTAATTGATATTGTTTTCGAGAAAGCCAAGGTAAAAGCTTTGCATGCAAGACTAAGAAAACAGCACTTACAATGGCGCCTTTGATCAGATTAAATGGAACAATTCCAATCGTAACGTATTTTGCTAGTGACATACCTAAATATTGTCCTGATGATACGCCAAATATCTTTAAATAAAGGGGTGTGATCACAAAATAATTTGCTACGCCCATGAAAACTGTTAAGGTGAGTATTCCTGTAGTAATACCTAAAATTTTATTTGAAAGCTTTTCGCTTCCTCGTTTGAAAAAGTAATACATCGGTAGTGTGAAGACAACCGTTGCAAAAAAACTAGCCGCATCTCCTACTAAATTTTGTGGTGATGCTCCAGTTGTAAAGAGATGCAACAGAGATCTTATAAAAGCTGTACTGATTCCGGCTAAAGGACCGAATAAGAACATGCTGATCATAACTGGGATGTCACTAAAATCGATTTCAAAAAATTCAGCGACGGTATGATTGGAAACGCCACAAACTGTAATACCACACCGATTGCTGCTAACATTGCTACACTTACCATTTTTTGTACCTTGTTGTTTCGCATATGAAATCCTCCTGTTAAGGACCCATCTTCAAACGAACTTTTCTAAATTAACTTTTTCAGTGATTTCTCTTCATTGACTGTGAGGCGCTGCTTCATCAAGCGATATACGTTCTGTAATTATTACAGCTAAAATATCTCGTTACGCAAGTGATTTACACTTAGTTACCATTTGATTGGTTAGGCATGATGTTTTATTCATCATTTACTCTGTCCTACCATTTTTGAAGCTTGAGCTCTTAAAATAGATGGCACTAAAATACTTTATTGTGATTTACTAGTACGGTAACTTCGCTCTCTTCGTTCGCCAAGTACTGTTCATCATCTACTCTGTCTTTTGGCCAGTCGTAGTGATTCACAGCAAGTCACAGCAAAAACTCTATTTTCCTACAGGGAAATAGAGTAGAGTTATCTTATCTGAAAAATGCCAATTCAAATAAGCTCTATCTTCTTTATCCAGACTTTACTGTCGGTATTGGAATTTCACCAATTCAGCCACTTCAAATGAAGTAGGTCGTGGACTATAACCACCGGTCGGGAATTGCACCCTGCCCCTGAAGACGAACCTTTATTAAATTTTTGTACACCTCAAGTATACAACCTTTTTAGAAAAAAGCAATGTTTATGTTCAACTTATCACACGTAAATTATCTGTAAATGTTAATTTCATAAAAAAAGCGTGAGTCAAAATGAAACCGCCATTTTCACCCACACTAAACATTTATTTTGATTGATTCATTAAAACACTGATCTCTTTTTTATTTAGATTACGATATTCACCGGGACGTAATCCTTTTAGGGTTAGGTCGCCGTATCTTTCTCTCTTCAACTTTTGAACTGGGTAACCCACAGCTTGTAGCATTTTTTTCACTTGATGGTTGCGTCCTTCATGAATCGTTAATTCTACAATACTAGTATTGGTTTTAAGATCTACAGAAATAATTTCAAAAGCAGCTGGAGCGGTTTTATAGCCTTCGATTTTCATGCCTTTCGTTAATGGAAGTAAGTCATGTTTTTTAGCCAAACCTTTGACTTTTGCTACGTAAACTTTATCGATTTCATGACTCGGATGCGTCAACTTTTGAGAAAATTCACCATCGTTTGTTAATAGTAACAGTCCTGAAGTGTCATAATCCAATCTGCCGACAGGATAAATTCGTTCTTTAATATGTGAAAAAAAGTCTGTAACGACTTTTCTGCCCTTGTCATCAGAGACAGCAGAAATAACTCCTTTAGGTTTATAGAATAAATAATAACCATACTCTTCTTTATAGATTGGTACATCATCTACTTCAACCTTATCATTTTTACCAACTTGTGTGCCTAATTCGCGAATGATTTTTCCATTTACTTTCACACGTCCGTTGATAATATATTCTTCTGCTTTTCTGCGCGATGCAATCCCTGCATGAGCAATAACTTTTTGAAGTCTTTCCATCTATTTTTCTTCCTCCGCTTCATCTATGTCCGTTGTTGGTTCTTCTTCATTTAATTCTTTGTAGCGGTCGAAAAAGAGGTCTAAAGGTAACTCTTCTGCGATTTCTTCTTCCATTTGATGGATATCTGGCAACTCTTCTAATGATTTTAACCCAAAATAATCCATAAAATACGCTGTAGTTCCATATAAGATAGCTCTACCAGGGCCGTCTACACGTCCTTTTTCTTCAATCAATTGACGTGCAACTAATTTTTGCATAGAACCTGCTGACTGCACCCCTCTGATTTCATCTACTTCTACTCTTGAAATTGGCTGCTTATATGCAACGATCGACAAGGTCTCAAGAGCTGCTTGAGATAAAGAATTCGAAATGGGCGATTGAGCATACTTTTTCAATAATGGTGCAAATACTTTTTTCGTAGATAGGACAAAATGATTCCCGACTTCTAAAATATTTAATGCTGCTTGTTTATCTGACGCATAGCGTTCTTTTAAAGCGGTCAAGGCTTCATATGTTTTGGCAGTGGATAATTCTAGTAAATAAGATAATTCTTCTAAACCGATTCCTTCTTCACCAACAACAAATAGAATCGCTTCGATTTGACTGACTGTGGTCACGCTGTTTCCTCCGTACTTGATTCAATTTCTTCAGACGTATTATATAACAAAATAGTGCCATAATTATCTTCTTGTTCGACGTGAACAACCCCTTTTTCATCAATTCCAGCAAAGCCATAAAAGTAGTCACAACTTCTTGTTTAGAATATGAAGTGAAAAAGGATTCAAAATCAATTGGTGTATCACGGTCGATATGCCTCATTCTTTGAGTAATGACTGTAATTTTCTCTTCAATTGAGACATCATCACCTGTAACCGTTGTCTCAACCGGTTGCCGGCTTTTTTTCTTTTCTAACATTGCATGAAATGCCAAGAATAAATCAATCGTATTTAATTGATTCGGCGTAAGCAAAGGATTGTCGTCCTTATACTCATCAATATCCATTGGTTCTTTCGTATAATAAAGACTTCTTTCAGATTCTTTTTCATGTAAAAGACCTGCTGCATATTTAAATTTACGGTATTCTAACAATTGAGCAACTAATGCATCACGCGGGTCTTCGCCATCAAGAATCTCATCGTCTTCTGTCATTTCCAACTCTTGTTTTGGCAAAAGCATCTTGCTTTTAATTGCATTAAGGTTGCTGCCATGACAATATATTCTCCAGCAATCTCCAGCTCCAACGTTTTCATCGTATGAATATAGTTCATATACTGTTCCGTCACTGCAGCAATCGGGATATCATAAATATCTATCTCCAATTTTTGGATTAAATGTAAAAGAAGATCCAGCGGTCCTTCGAATACATCTAATTTTACATTAATTTCCTGCAAGTTCATCCAACTTTCTTTTTCAACTCTTTAGTTTACCATAAAATTCATGATTTGTGTTCTTTCCATTTAGATAAATAAGCTGAGGTGGCTAAGGTTCCATAAATTTTCATTTCAGGATACAATTCTACCACTTCATTTAATATATCAAAGCCAACTTTTTCACCTCTGAAAGAAGGATTGATTGATATATCATGTATGATCATCGCCTCAGAAGTTTCTACTTCAATTCCCACAATCCCTTGGATGTTTTGTTCTCCTGCTGGTATCCAAAAAAGTAAATGCAAATCAGCTTCCGTTTCATACATGTCTATTTCTTTCAATAGTGACTGGTATTCGGTCAATTTTTGATGGAAACTCAACAATCCCATCGCAATTTTCCGCTGCTCTTTTCGGTAATACGTTAACATGATTTCACCTTCTCTCTTCCGTTTTTTTCAAGTTAGGCTCTTGGAAAGTGTTGTTTGTACACATCCGCCATTCGCTGTTTAGTAATATGTGTGTAAATTTGAGTCGTAGAAATATCAGCATGCCCCAAAAGCTCCTGCACAATTCTCAAATCAGCACCATTTTCTAATAAATGTGTTGCAAAACTATGCCGCAATGTATGAGGGGTAATATTCTTATTGATCCCAGCCGCTTGAACGATTTGTTTTAAGTTTTTCCAAACCCCTTGACGTGACAATGGTTTGCCATGATGGTTGACAAACAAATGCGTTTCATTTTGATTCTTTTTAATCAAAACAGGTCGTGCTTCTTCTAAGTATTTTTCGATCCATTGAATGGCATAATCCCCCAAAGGAATGATGCGTTCTTTATCTCCTTTACCAATGGTTTGGAGTAATCCCATTGCTAAGTGTAAATCGCCAATTTTCAGGTCCACTAATTCACTCACTCGCAAACCAGTTGCATACATGACTTCTAAAATTGTTCGGTTTCTTATCCCTAAAGGTTTTGTGGTATCAGGTGTCTCGATCAATAAAGTAACTTCTTCAACTGAAAGCGTACTTGGAAGCTTCTGAGCTTTTTTTGGTGAATCAATATGCTGCATTGGATCGTGATCCATTATTCGTTCTTGTCTTAAAAATTGGTGAAAGCCTCTTAAACTTGAAATCATTCGGATAATTGTTGCTGATGAGCTATTATCATTATGCAGTATTTGCAGATATTCCATAATGATGTAGCGATCGACCAGCTGCCAAGAGTCGACTTTTTGCTCTATGAGAAAAGTTAAATATTTATGTAAGTCTCGCTCATAGCTTTTTCTCGTATTGAGAGAAAGACCTCGTTCTATTTGTAAGTAATGCAGATAGTCAATTACTTGTTCTTCCATCTATTTTACCTCATTTCTTTTTATTATCATATCAAAGAATTCTAACAAATGTATAGTAAAATTAGTGAGAATTCTTTTTAACTGAACGTTCATTCCAAAATAATAGAACTTTTCTGCTTTAAAAAATCGTCACCAGCTTATTAAACTGGATGACGATAATCGTTAATCTACATATTTTGTTAAAAAGCTTTCGACTTTCGCTTTATAGGCTTCAGGATCAACAGTATACGCTTTAGCATGCGCAGCACCTTTTACAACAAATTTTTCTTTTGGTACATTCGTTGCATTATAGACTTCATCTAACATTTCAAATGGAACAAATTTATCCGCATCTCCATGGATAAACAGCATTGGAACTTTATTTTTTTTCAATTGCGCAACAGAACTTGCTTCTCCAAAGAAATAGCCTGCGCGAATTTTAGTGATCAAGCTAGTCACTGGCACCAACGGAAACGCTGGTAGATTAAACATATCTTTTAACTGATACGCTAATTCTTCATTTACGGTCGAATAGCCACAGTCTTCAACAATTGCTTTAACATTTTTCGGTAGTTTTTCACCACTAGTCATCATGACTGTAGCACCACCCATACTGATTCCGTATAAAGTAATTTGCGCATCTTTGCCATTTTCGGCTATCACTTTATCGATCCATTGAAGGTAATCTTTTCGCTCTGGCCAACCAAAACCAATATAATTGCCTTCACTTTCTCCATGTCCTCTAGCATCTGGGACCAACACATTATATCCCCAATCATGATACATTTTAGCAAAACTGGCCATTGTCTCAGCACTGCCCATATAACCATGAGCCATAATAACATTTTTATCTGTTTTTTCTTCAGCAGGTAAATAGATTGCTTTAAGTTTTAAATCGTCGTTTGATGTCAACGTCCAATACGCTCGATTCTTTTTGTCTTTAAACCATTTTTCCTGTGGTGTTTTCGCTTCAACATCTGTACCAGGTGTATCTCCTGCTAGAAAATCTTTTTGCGATGGAACAACTGCATAATTATAGAAATACATCCCTGCTCCTGTTAACACAATTATGACCAACACTACAATAGCTATCAAAATTTTTACAATACGATTCATCCGACTGCTCCCCATATAATAGTATTATTTGAACAATGTATCTGTCTTAAATCAAACACACTAAATAATACTAATTTTTCAAATTCTTAAATAGTATAATGTTTTATTGGGATTTTCGCAATCTTAATCACAAATCATTGTCTTTTTTTCGTTTTGGTAATCGGCAAAAATCATTTCAAAATTGTCGATAATATTTCGGTGTTTAGAAAGAGAAAGTAAATAAATCTCTTGTAGTGAAAAGTATCCTACATCATTCGTTTCGACACCTGTGGCTAATGCTTGACTTTGAGCTTCACATCGAATAAAGAACTTATAGACATACGTCAAGGTTGGCGGAAAGTCATGTTTTGATTTGTCCAATACAGCAATCACTCTCTTTGCTGTGACCGTTAAACCTGCTTCTTCTAAAGTTTCCTTTTCAGCGATTTCTTTTGGTGAATAACCAATATCAGCCCATCCGCCAGGCAATGACCAGCTGTTATCACTTTTTTCTTTTACTAATAATAATTTGCCCTCTTGATTAAAGACGACCGCTCGAATATCTACTTTTGGTGTTGCATAACCTTCATCTTGATCAATTAGCATTACTAACTCATGATTGGATAGATTCGGATACATTAAGGTCATTAATTGCTTGGTTACTTGCGATAGTTCTTCGTAGCGTTCTTGATCGAAAAGATCTTTCCCATATTTTTTTCCTGTTTGTGCAATTCCTTGAAGTTTTGCTAATAACAGACACAACTCTTTTTCCATTGAAACACCTCGTTTTCTTTCTATTTTAACGAAAGGGGACTGCTTTTAAATGGTTTAGAAGAGATCTTAAGAAAGAAAAAATAAGATCAAGTAAAAGGGTTCGTTCCTTTCACTTGATCTTACACTTATTTTATTATTTATTTTCAATCAATTTAAAACTAGACCAAGGTTTTAAGAAGTCTAATAAGAATAACTCATCCTCAGAAATACGACCTACAACATTCACTCGTCCGTCATTTTTCATTTCTTTTAATGCGATTTGGGTTTCGCCTTTATACTGACCATAATCAACGTTATCAATCAATACATCTCCTTTTGTCATATCTTTTGTATTATGAGCTGGAAACGCACGATCTTTAAAATGAATACGCGTCATAGTAGAGCGTAAAATATACTCTGAACGGTCACCACGATAAGAATGTAGACTTGTGAATAATACTTCTCTTTCATCATCTGTAATATCTTGAGCGACATCCACTTTGACAGAAGGATATTCGGCATTAAACGCTTCCGCCATTGCTTTAAGTTCTGCTTCTGATGCATAAGCATTTCCAACTAAGATATCGTCGATCAAGCCTGTCAACACTAAATGTTTCACTTGAGTAGCGATTTCTAGATCACGATGATCTTCTAGCGAACATAAACCATCTTGTGTTGGCCACGGTCCAAACGTTGCATCATGAGAATTCACAAATGCCATTGTGTTTAAGTTATATTTTCTGAATTTTTCAGAACAAAAGACAAAATGATCATATCCTAAACCAGAATAACGGTGAGGATAGAAATTATGAGAACCTAATAGATTATCTGTATTCGGTGAATAACTCATAATATTATCAACATAACTTGTTCCAGTACTCATATTGATTTCGATCTTGATTCCATATGGGTTACGAGTCATTTTGGCTTCTTCGGCTCCAGTAAAACCAACATCTAAACGTACACCATACGCACCCATCTCATCAAAAAATGATAAGTCATCATAAGAGATTTCTAATTGTTCAAATAAGGCAGGATTGATATCCACCATGATTTCCATTCCAAGACTATTGGCATAATCAACAACTTTTTTAAACTCTGCTAATACCTTTTCTTTGTCTTCTGTAATTTGAAGCAAACTTGTAAAAACACGTTTAAAACCATATTTATGTGCTAAGTCTAGATACGCTTTGTCCTTTTCAAAAGTTGAACGTTCTGGATAAATCGAAATACCTAATTTTCCCATTATTGTTGCCTCCTAAGATTTGTATTGATTATAATGTATCCATTTTCATTATAGCAGAATAAGAAAAAGTGGTCTACACCTTTTATGAATCTTAAAAAATTTCCGTTTTGGCTAGCAGTTCTAAAGAGGATTTGTTATGATTAGATGTAACTATTTTTGAAAGGAAGACTTAACTTTATGAAAACAAAAAAAATCACTGCTGCAACAGCTCTTTTAGCTACATTAGTATTATTTGCAGCTTGTGGACCTACTAAGGAAAAAGCGGCAGATTCTTCTGCTACCTCTTCAACTGAAACAAAATCTTCTGAATCGGTTGATTTAAATGCTTTAGATTTGCCTCAATTATCAGATACAGTCAGTGAAGATGAAGATTTAGTTGAAATGGTCACAACAGAAGGAACAATTGAAATCAAACTATTTCCTAAACAAGCACCAAAAACCGTTGAAAACTTTATGACACATGCCAAAGATGGGTATTATAATAATGTGACTTTCCATCGTGTAATCAAAGATTTCATGATCCAAAGTGGCGATCCTAAAGGTGACGGTACTGGTGGAGAAAGTATTTGGAATGAACCATTTGATGATGAGTTTAGCAATCAGTTATATAATATTCGTGGCGCTCTTTCAATGGCAAATGCTGGTCCAAACACAAATGGCAGCCAATTCTTTATCGTTCAAAACAGCCAAGATGTTTCTGATGGACTTTTGAAAGATGAATATCCTGATAAGATCATCGAAGCCTACAAAAAAGGTGGAACTCCATTTTTAGACCATGCTTATAAAGCAAAACCCCAATCTAATCATGCCGTATTCGGTCAAGTGATCAAAGGTATGGACGTTGTTGATAAAATCGCCTCCGTTGAAACTGGCGAACAAGATAAACCTAAAAAAGATATTCGAATTGAAAAAATCAATATTTTACAAGAAGCAAAAAATAAATTATTAGTAAGAATGGTGATTCAATGCCATTCTTTTTTCTTTCAGATCAGGAGTGAAACAGTGAAAAAAATCTTAATCACAGGACCGGTCGGTAGCGGAAAAACAACGTTTGCTAAACAGTTGTCCGTTAAAAATAAGATTCCCTACTATGAACTAGATAATCTTATTTGGAATCGTCAACCTACCGGAGACCGACATTACACAGAAGCAGAATCTGCCAAACAACTACAGACTATTTTAACAAAAGAAAATTGGATCATCGAGGGGACTACCACTAAAGAGTGGATCAAACCAGCAATAGATGAGGCAGACATCGTTTTATTACTGCTCCCCTCTTATTTCACTCGAGTTTATCGAATTTCCAGTCGCTTTATCAAACAAATCACAAAAAAAGAAACCGCTCATTATAAGCCTACACTTCATTTATTGAAAATGATGTTTGTCTGGAATCACCACTTTGAAAAAAAGAACATTTTTGAATTAAAAAAATTAGCTGCTGACTCCGATAAAGAAATCACAATTTTGAAAGATTCCAGTATCTTTTCTTGCGATGAATAAAGATTTAAATAATATGAATTGTGAAAGATTTTCTTTCCGTATCTTCATTTAACACTGAATAACTATCCATTTTGATGATAAAGTGGTACTGTTAACAAAAGAGGTGAAAGCTAGTGACGTTTAATCCACAAATTGAAACGCTCATTCTTGAGGCTTCCAACCGGAAATCCCCTCACTTTGTAGCAAATGTAATCAATTTTCAGCAATTTGACCAAGAAGACGTAAAAGACACTGCGCAAAAATTAATTGATGACGGACGAATTCAAGCAACGATCCACTTTCATTATAATGATTTATGCACAATTGACTTCATACCTCAGGCTATTTGAATAAATTGATTACAAAAAAGACTGTCAGCTTATAATCCAAACAAAACAAAGTTTGGATTATAAGCTGACAGTCTTTTGGTTCTATCCGAGATTTTCCCCTTACATTTATTCGGAATTTAATCTTTCCTAAAGAGCTATTTAATCGCTTCGAATGCTGAAATCAATTGCTCTTGCGATAAGTTTATTATTCCTGAAATGCTGAGTGAGGCCATTCCAGTAGCCAATATCCATAAACGCATATGAAGTTTTTCTAGCTGTTCCTTTGACACGGCAGCATACATCTCATCGTCTTGAATAACGTTCCGAAATGAATCAAAAGATAATTTCTGCAACTCTTGTCCATAGGAATGATGGTCGACAAATAAGAATTGATACAGCTTAGTATTTGACTTCGCAAAATCAATATAGTTTAAGCCGAAATTTGCTAGGTTATTTGAGGTTTGCCTTTTAGAAAAGAATTCAGTGTCTAAAAACTCGTGTATACTATTCAATAGCGTTAACTTCAACTCTTCCATATTTTTAAATTCAAGATAAATGGGTTGTGTTGAAATCCCCATATGATCTGCTACATTTCGCGCTGTGATAGCCGCGAAACCTTTCTCTGTTAATAGGTCACGTGCGGCTGCTAAAATATGTTGTTTTTTATATACTTTTTTTCTAACCAAAATAACCCCTCCTTTTTATTTAAAAGCTGAGCGTACTTTCCCATCCTCTTGAAAACTTGAGAGTATGCTATTTTGCAAAGTCAATGTTCATTTTCCTAGAGGTCAGCTCGTGAAACTAACGAATGATTTTCAATTTTTTATTATTTTTATTTATTCTTTCATTTTACACTCTTTTAGTAGTTCGTTTTCTCAATAATTACGTGTATCTGTAAAAAAGCTGATAATTTGTTAAACTTCATTGAAATGTTATTGCCCAAGGTCCGTTTTACTGGTACTATTTCTATTCTTGATAAAAAAAGGGGAATTTTTATGGCTAAAAATAATAGCTAAACAGGATCAATAGTAAATAAGATTTGTTTTCATTTACCTGGCTTTGACATTAGAAGACTTTGAGAGACAAAAAAATGGCAAGATACCCGATCAATTCACAGGTTATCTTGCCATTTTTATTCATAAACCGCACGAATTCCACCAATTAACTTAGGTCGTGTACGTAAATAAGTGGTATGTGCCCCACCGATTTCTTTGATTGAGGTACGGACTGGAACTTGGACATGCTGGATATGCATACCGATCGATGTATCACCAATATCTATGCCACCTTGTGCCGTGATTTTTTCTATAACGACAGGATCTTGGAATAGTTTAAAAGCAGCAACTGCCGCAGCACCTCCTGCATGAAGCGCAGGTACAACCGAAACAATTTCAAACTGATGGTGTTTGACAAGTGCCTTTTCAACAACGAGTGAACGATTGATGTGTTCACAGCCTTGTACAGCTAGATGAATTCCCTTTTTATCTAAAATATCTTTGATCAATGAAACAATCATTTCGCCGATTTCTAAATTAGAATTTTTACCAATGACGCCCCCTGTGACTTCACTGCTGCTACAGCCAAGCACAAAAATATCACCTGCTGCTAATTCAGTTTGCGCAAATATTCCTCAAGGCCTTGCAATAGTTGTTCTTGATAACTTTTTAAATCACTCACTTATCTCTCCTCCATTCTTGATCCTTATCTTAGTTCATAGTAACCGCTCTTTAGGCATTCGTCAAAATAGACAAAAAAGCACTCGGATTTTCGAGTGCTTTACTTTGTGCTATTTACCATCTACGATATTCAAACGAACTTTTTTCGGCCCATCCACACGTACACTATAAACAATGGTCCGAATTGCTTTAGCAACACGTCCCTGCTTGCCAATGATACGACCAATATCTTCAGGCGATACAGTCAAATTGTACTCTAGAAAAACATCAGATTCTTCTATTTCTAATTTGACTAGCTCAGGTTGACTGACTAATGGGCGAACGATAGTTAAGACTAACTCTTTCACATCTGTCATCATCGGTCACCTTATTTCTTTTCAAGTTTAGCTTCGTGGTGTTTTTTCATAACGCCTTCTTTTGAAAGGATGTTACGAACAGTATCTGAAGGTTGAGCACCTTTAGACAACCAGTCTAAAACTAAATCTTCTTTTAAAACTACTTCTGCAGGATCTTTTAAAGGATTGTAAGTTCCAACAGTTTCGATGAAACGTCCATCACGAGGAGAACGAGAATCTGCGACTACAATACGGTAAAAAGGACTCTTTTTAGAACCCATGCGTTTTAAACGAATTTTTACTGACATTTTATATATTACACCTCCATTAACTTAATCACAAATGTTAGTTTACCAGATTTTAAGCAAGCTGTAAAGAGTTTTTTCTTTACACCTTAAAAAAAGCTTTAGACCGCTGATTTTTGGAACTTTCAGCTAGATATGCTATACTTATTTTACCTTGGCAGGGGCAATCAACAGTTGCTTAATAAAATAGGCGATGAACAATGATGAAGGATTCTCTTCTCTCGTTCATCGCTTATTTTTATACGTTCTTATTCGATAGTTCATAGACGTAATAATCAAATAACGTCTGCTCCTCAAAGCCTATGGATCGATAAAGATGTACTGCTGCATCATTCGTTGATTCAACTTCTAAATAAACTGTTTCTGCTCGCTTTTCTAGTAGTTGTTGAATGAGTTGACTCATTATTTTTCTACCGATTCCTTGTCCGCGAAAATCGGCTCTTACAACAAATCCGTAGATCCCATAAGAATGTTCTTCATTTTCTACTCTAATACTTGCGATTATTTGCTTATTTCTTCTTAAGACAAACGTTTTTTTCAAATCATCTGAGTCTAGAGATAGAACCTCTTCATTTGATTCGTATGTTTCTAGTGAAGCAATCATTTTAGCATCCGCTTTTTTTGCTGGTTCTAAAACAACATCAGAAGGGGTTGGAGTAAATTTATCTACGGCCAAAATCATCGAATACTCTGAAAAAATATAATTGTACCTATTCGTATCGTTAACATATGCTGTAAAAAAAGAATCACTTCGATCAGTGATCAATAAGATTTTCTTGATTTTTCGCCTTTGGGCAAACATCAAGATAGTCTCATTCATTTTATTGAGAAGCTCTCGATCTGGAGTGACAATCTGAGTTATCTCTAGTTCCTCGGGATCAAAATTAATTAGCGCTGCATAACCAATTAATTCCTCTTCATTCCAACATAATAAATGATGCACTTTTCCATTAGTGAGCGTGAAAAAACTTAAATCCAGTTTATAATCAAGCGAATATAATGTTCGATTTTTTTCTTTTAATGAATTAATAAGGTTAACTTCATGCGCTGTTAACTTTTCTTGAATGAGTTGTTTTATGGTCATCCGTTCTCCTTTTGCTTTAAATTAGGTTGATTATACAAAAGTTTTTGGAGAAAGACAAGATAAATTCTGAGCATTTATTTTTCAACGCGCTCGTTTCTTACTACTAGCCAAGCTGCCAAAAATAATAAGAGTAAACCCATTAAACGAAACATGTTTGAATGTGTTTCACCAGTTTTTAGTAAGCGTTGTTGATTTTTTAAGGGGGTATTATTTACATTGCTACTGCCATTGCCACTTAGTTGAGCTGACGTGATGATTTCTGTGTTTGCCGTCTCGCTGGAGGACTCTGATTCACTAGTTTCTGATGGTAAAATAGCTTCGACTAGATTCGCTCTTGCCGACTTCAAATCTTGTGTCATTTGTATGACTTCATTTCTACTAATTGATTTAGGCGATTCTTTCACCACTTGAATCAGGTTAACGGCTTCTGTTTTTTTATTGATCCAAGTTGTCCATGTTTCAGGCGTATAATCTTTTTCTTTTAGAGATTCATTTTGTTCGATGAACGTTTCTAATTCTTGGATGTCCGTTGGTTGAGCTATCTCTTTTGAAGTTACCAGCTGGTTGACTAAATTTTCTGTAGCAGTCTCTAAATCACTGATCGTTGCATTTTCATCATCAACAACAGTTTGTGCACTTTCTTTAGCCTCTAATAGTTTCTGGCTAGAGGAATCAGTGAATTCATCTAAATCCAGACTATCTGCCTCATCGATTTTGTCTGTGATAACATCTATAGACTGATTTACATCTCCGTTACCGATACCACCATTTGCATAATTTGTTAAGCTAGCGTTCCTTGACTGCTTCGTGCCATCCTCAGCTAAAGTATTGGCACTATTGACGGATTTTATAGTTGGATCGGTGACTCTTGTGCTGTAATTAATAACTGCAGAAATATACCCGTTATCCTCACTATAGCTCCCTAGACTTTCCAAAAATAGCGTAAAACCGCTGGGAGCTAGTTCTACTTTTGTTAAATCGCCCGGAATTTTACTTGGAAGCACATACTTTTTTAAACTTTTTTTATCTGTATCACGATAGTTGACACTGAATGTATCACTAAGCAATTCTTGTCCTGCACCTAATTGATCATAGATGATGGGCTTTAATAGATTTTGTGCTGAATTATTGATCGTGATCGTCCAATTGATTTTTTTAGGATCGACTGAATCAAATTTTCCGCTCTTAAAAATAGTTGTTGGGTTTGTAAGCCCAGTGCTTACACCGCTAGTTTTAGTTATTGTAAGGTCAAGATTACTTGTCGCGCCATTGACAGGTAGTGGTATCGGATTGACTCCCTCTACTATCTGATCATTCACCAACTTCACCCAGAAAAAGAATTGTCCGTTGATTGAATTGTGATCTGTCACATACTGATTAAACGTCACAGTAACTTTATTCGTTGAACGATCGATTTTTGCTACACCGATCTTTTCGCCATTCTCATTGAGTATTGGAAAATCACTATAGTTGACCATCTGTAAAATCAAAGGCAATTCAACAATCAACTCATCCCCCGCTTGCGCTTCATCAGGTAAATAAAAGGAATAATTGACTTTGAATTTATCACTATTTTTTACGCGATGGATCGGATTGTTTGCGATATCTGAAAGATGCACATCTGTTAATAATTCAGAATCATACTCTTTTGTTGCTTTTACAACTGCCTGTTGCTCTAATTGTTTTTCGGTACTGATCTCCTCAGCCGAAGAGTCGGTAGCTTGAATCGGTTCTACACTACTACTCTCAGTTTGTGGTTCATTATTTTGTATACTTGATAGTTCTTGCGTTTCAGTTGCGTTGGAACCAGTTTCTACCGCGCTTGTTTGCATAGAAAACCCTAGAATCAGCCACCCTACAATAAATAAAAACATAGTATTCATACCCAATCGCTTAGCACTCACCATCATTTTTTCCTCACTTTTCTAAAAGTTTTGTTGATTTTAATTATATAGGGGATATTTACTGTTGAACATTGATTTGCTTAGTTGTTTCTACTTGCTTTTCTAGAAAAAATAGTCTAGGCCAAATCAAGATTCAATTTTGGCTTAGACTATTTTTATTCTATTTCTTCATATCGAAAGCAAGTCGTCACATGATCATTGATAACACCGACAGCTTCCAAAAAAGCATAGATGATTGTGCTACCAACGAACTTAAACCCTCTTTTCTTCAAATCCTTCGTGATCCTATCCGATAAATCATTTGTGGTTGGAATTTCTATTTGATCACGATAAGTATTCTTTAAAACATTGTGTTCATTGAACGCCCATAAATAATTTGAAAAAGTACCGAATTCTTTTTGAAGTTCAATAACTTTTTGAGCATTATGAATGGTCGCTTCGATTTTTCTGCGGTTACGGATAATTCCTTGGTTATCTAACAGTTCTTCAATCTTTCTTTCATCGTAAGCAGCGACTTTTTTTACATCAAAATAGTCAAAAGCCTTATCAAAATGATCTTCTTTATTTAAAATAGTTTGCCAACTTAGTCCAGCTTGATGAATGTCCAAAATCAGTTTTCTAAACAAGCGCTGATCATCATACAGAGGAACTCCCCAGATCGTATCATGATAGATTTTCATTTTCTCGTTACCTTCTGCCCAGGAACACCTTTGCTTCATCCTTTTTCCTCCAAACAATTGCCTCTATTTCTTAAACTTCCCCTTTATTTTAACAAAATTTCTGAAATAATGTTTACAACCTGAACTGTACTATGTATACTAGTACACAACAAACAGATTTTTAGAAAGGAGATATCTATGGTTTCTATTGATAAAACAAGTAGTAAACCTTATTATGAGCAACTTATGCTAGGAATCAAAGAAGATATTTTAAGCGGTTTACTGCAGTCAGGCGATCGCCTTCCTTCCGTTAGAGAGATGGCTCGTCAGCTTATGATGAATCCTAATACGGTCAGTAAAGCCTATAAATTACTAGAAGCACAAGAGGTTATCATCACGGTTAAAGGAAAAGGAACCTACGTGAAAAAAATCGATACAGAACTACGTAATGAATATCAAATTCAAAAAATCAAAAAAAGATTCACGGATTTAATTATTGAAGCAAATTATTTAAACGTTTCGAAACAGGAACTAAGTCAATGGTTGGAAGAAAGCGATCAGCACTTGAAAGGAGAGTAACTATGAAAATAGAAAATTTAGAAAAAAGGATTGATCAAAATATTATTCTAAAACAAATCAACTTAACATTCAATAAAGGTGAAATCACTGGTTTGATCGGTCGAAATGGTTCTGGTAAAACCACTTTTTTCAGATCTATTGCTGGACACTATGAATTGGATCAAGGAAGGATTCTGATTGATCAAGAGGATATTCAAGAACATAAAATACTTAAACAGAAAGTCTTTTATATTGATGAGCAATACAATTTTCTTTCAGGTTATACGTTAGATAAATTGCTTGTATTTTACCAAAATGCTTATGCGGGGTTTAATAAAGAAAAGTATTTAGCCTTAACTAAGAAAAATAATTTGAATCCCCAGTTTAAGTATCGCTCGATGTCTAAAGGTATGCAAGGTCTTTATAAGATGATTCTGGCTATTTGTTCTAATGCAGATTACTTGTTACTGGATGAGCCGCTGGATGGTCTAGATGTTATTGTTAAAAAGAATGTTTTAGGAATTCTTTTAGATGACGTCAGTGAAAATCGTCGTTCGATCATTATCTCTTCTCACAATTTAAATGAGTTGGAAAGTATTATCGATCGTGCACTAATTTTGAAAAAAAATCAAATTCAACTTGATTATCACTTAGAAGTTTTAAGAGAACATGCGCGTAAAATCCAAATGGTTTTTAAAACGAAGAAAGTGCCTCAACTTGTTAAAGAAAATAGTAAGCTACTTCACTTTCAAGGACGTGTTGTTACAGCTATCTTTGAAAACTATACCGACGAATTGAAGTCGTTGATTCAAGCAGAACAACCAATCTTATTCGAGGAACTGCCATTGACATTGGAAGATGTTTTTGAAGTGAACCTGACGAATGAAGAAACAGATTACTCTTTACAAGGAGAATTGATATGAATAAACAGTTAATGACCATTTTGAAAAAACGCTATGGACTAGCTTTGATTATTACAAGTCTTTCTATTATTTTGTTTTATACCTATCTGGGGATCAGTGATGTTAATCGTTGGAAGGAGATGAACAATTATTATAACTCCGAACAATACCTCGATGATTCAAAGAACATACAAACTAACGATGATCCAAGGTATAACGGGTTATCTCTTAAAGAACGTCAGGATTTAGATAAAAAAGAAGGATTAAGTTTGTTTTATCAAACAATAGGTTATGATGACCAAGGAAAACTGATCACTGATGTGGATCAACCTTACTTTTCAATGTATTTTAATGAAAATCCGATTCTTTTAGTAGCGATTATTGTATCAGTGGGATTTTTTATGTTTTTTGTTGATTTAAGGACATCATTCAATGAGTTTCTTTTTTCATTAGGTGTCTCCAAACGTAGAATCTATTTCTCAAAGCTTGCTCTGATTTCACTCCCGATATTAAGTAGCCTACTACTAGCTAAAATTTTGTTTGTTGGCATCATTACAACGGGAATTCCAGCTGAGTATGTCAATATAAGTATGATGGATTTGTCAGCAAACGTATTAGCCAGTTGGGCGACATATATCTTTTACTTCTTCATCGCAGTCTTTATTGGTCTGGTGACAGGTAATGTCATTTTGGGTCCTCTTACTGCCCTTGGTTTCTGTTTATCATTCGAATTTTTCATTACATCTGTCATAAATGCATGGCATTATTTTACAAAGGCAACAACGGATACCTATGTAACGAATAAATTTTTTGTCTATACCGTAACGAAGGATCCCATTTCTATCCTACCAATTATTTTAGCTGTCTTTTTATCGTTGTTGCTCTTTCTCTTTGGCTCATATCTGTTTCCTAAGCTTACTTTGGAGAAAAAAGGCAACTATTTGTTGTTTGATACACTTAAAATCCCCGTAGTCATTGCCATGACCATTTATGTTCCAGTCGTTCTTGTGTTCAACCGCGGCTATTATAACTATCAAAATGATGCTTCCCCAATTCCAGCATTGTTGATTTACGGAGTAATCACTGCTTTGATTGGAAGCTATCTTGTCTTTAGAAAAGAAATTCATGAGTCGATCAACCGCATTAAAAAGAGGAAAAATAGTAGCAACATTGCAGTATAGTGTTACAGTACTATCATAAAAAAGTTGAGCAAAATCATCGGACTTTGCTCAACTTTTTTTATCTTATTTTTTCTTCTTTTTCTTCTTCTTATTTTTCTTCACCATGCGGTTCATGGCCATTTTTCCAAGCTTACCTTTGATGCCTCCACCAAGCATTTGATCCATGCCTGGGATATCCATATTTCCTTTAGACATTTGCTGCATCATTTTTTTTGACTCTTTAAATTGTTTGATCATCCGGTTGACTTCAACAACGTTATTACCAGAACCCGCAGCAATTCGGCGACGACGACTTGGGTTTAGAAGATCTGGATTTTCTCTTTCAGCAGGTGTCATTGAAAGAACCATTGCTTTTTTGCGAGCCACATCTTTAGGATCGACTTTAACATTCTCTAAACCAGGCATATTATTCATACCAGGAATCATCTTCAATAAATCTTCGATTGGTCCCATGCCCATTACTTGATCGAGTTGCTCAATAAAATCATTAAAGTCAAAGCTGTTTTCTTTCATTTTAACTGCAAGTTCTTCAGCTTTTTTCTCATCATAATCTTGTTGCGCTTTTTCGATCAATGTCAGCATATCGCCCATACCTAAAATTCGGCTGGACATCCGATCTGGATGGAAAATTTCTAAATCAGTTAATTTTTCACCAGAACCGATGAATTTGATCGGTGCCCCAGTGACAGAACGAATAGAAAGTGCCGCACCGCCTCGAGTATCACCGTCAAGTTTTGTGATCACAACCCCAGTGATCCCTAATTGCTGATTAAAACTATCTGCAACATTAACTGCATCTTGCCCTGTCATTGCATCAACAACAAGTAAAATATCATCTGGTTGAGCTACTTCTTTGATTTGTTTTAATTCATCCATCAATGCTTCATCGACATGTAAACGACCTGCCGTATCGATCAAAACATAATCATTTTTCTTTTCTTTCGCTAGTTCCATCCCTTGACGAACGATTTCAACCGGACTAACATCCGTACCCATATCAAAAACAGGTACATCTAATTGTTGTCCTAATACCTTTAATTGATCGATTGCTGCTGGACGATAGACATCGGCTGCAATCATCAGTGGACGAGCATTTTCATTTTTGATCAAATGGTTCGCTAGTTTACCACCAAAGGTCGTTTTACCAGCCCCTTGTAAACCAACCATCATAATTACAGTGGGAATACGCTCAGACTTGTTCAAGCCAACGGTTTCGGTACCTAATGTCGCTGTTAATTCTTCATCAACGATTTTAACAATCTGTTGTGCAGGTGACAGGCTTTCCAGAACTTCTACACCTATTGCACGTTCACGAACACGTTTGGTAAAATCTTTCACCACTTGTAAATTGACATCGGCTTCTAGTAATGCCAAACGTATCTCTCTCATCATTTCTTTTACATCAGCTTCAGATACTTTTCCTTTGCGACGTAATTTACTCATTGCCTGTTGCAGGCGATCTGTCAAACTTTCAAAAGCCATAATCTCATTCCTCTACTTCTTGTATTTGTTCTATATAACGGGCAATCGTTGTATCTTTCGGATAAGTTTCGTTTACGTAGTTTTTTAGTGTTTCTAGTAATTCTCCACGAACGACATAATCAGAAAATAAATGAAGTTTTCTTTCATATTCTTCCAAAATTTTTTCTGTCCGTTTAATATTATCATACACTGCTTGACGGCTGATATTATATTCTTCAGCAATTTCACCTAAAGAGAAATCATCCGCATAATACATCTCCATATAGTTCATTTGTTTTTCTGTCAACAAAGTGGAGTAAAATTCAAATAGTGCGTTCATCCGATTGGTTTTTTCAATTTCCATAGTTGTTGCTCCTATCTTCAATCCCCTTTAGGTTACCGATTTCAGAGTGATTAGTCAATAGTTCTTATTTGATTTTCGAGGATTTTTTCAAAAGATTCGATCAATCGATCGTAATAACTTTGCGCATTCGCACAAAAATCTTTTTTGGAGAAGCGTTCTTCCACAATTTTCTGTTGTTTTTGATCTTGAGTATACCCCATTAAAGTAGCTTCCGCACTGGGATCATTAAACAATCGTTTTAAAAGCGTCAAGGTAATTGGAAATATACTTGCCACTTCCTCTTCTTGTAATTGGAATTCTCCTAATAAAATTTCTTTTTCCACCAAATAAACATTTGTAAACTCATTATCAATAAAGTCATCTAAATCGATTTTTACTGGGAAGACACCTAAAAACTGTGCATCATCACTCGTAACATTGATTCCTAGTTCTTCTTTCACTTCTCTAAAACCATCAGTCACGGTTTCTTGTGCTAATAAGTGTCCTGCCGCTGTAATATCTAGTTGGTTGGGAAAGTCTTTCTTTATAGCTGATCGTTTTTGAAAATAAACAATCAGTTCGTTCTCCTGAATCGTATAAAACCAGCAATGAAAGGTTTCGTGCCAAAGCCCTCGCAAATGAATTTCTTGCCGTGTCGCTGTGCCGAGTTGCCGATAATTTCTATCAAATATTTTTAATACTTCACTTTCTGACATTACTATCCCTCACGTTCAATGACTGTTTGCCAATCATTTTCTGAAATCACAACAAGTCCTTGTGAAATAAAATAAGCTGTAGCAACTCCTGCTCCATCACGATGATTGCCAGAAAACGTACCATCATAAATACTCTTACTGCCACAAGACGGACTATTTTCTTTCAAAATAATCGTTGTAATATTATGTTCAATTAATTTTTGATACGCGATGATTGCTCCTTGTTTGAATGATTCAGTCATGTCCTCCCCTGTCTCAGTGAGGACTTTTGCTTTATCATTCCAGACATCAAAGCCATCTCCTCCCTTAATTTCAGCAGGTTCTCTAGGGATCGGTAGACCTCCAAGGACTTCCGGGCAAACGACTATTGCTTTGCCGTTGTCTATTAACTTTTTTAAGGCAGTGATTTCTTTTGCTTGGCCATCATAACGGCAGCAAACCCCACCCAGACATGCACTGATTCCTATCATTAGCTTCCCTCATTTCAATCTTTATCATTATACCATTTCTTTGACTTTGAAAGTAGTTTTAGAAACATTCCATAAAGTTTTTGATCCCCCGGAATCTGTGATAAAATAACCTTGTATTTATTTCGTATTTAAAGGAGCTAAATAGATGAAAAAAGTATTAGTCGTTGATGACGAACCATCGATTGTCACGCTGCTGACATTTAACTTAGAAAAAGATGGCTATGAAGTAATGACAGCCGTTGATGGAGCCGTTGGTTACGAGTTAGCTCTATCTAACCAGTTTGATTTTATTATTTTAGATGTTATGCTGCCCAATATGGATGGTTTAGAAATCACGAAATCACTGCGTAGAGAAAAAATCGATACACCTATTTTGATATTAACTGCTAAAGATGATCAAGTCGATAAAATCATTGGACTAGAAATCGGTGCGGATGACTATCTAACAAAACCTTTTAGCCCTAGAGAGGTTTTAGCTAGAATGAAAGCTATTTTCCGGCGATTAAAACCTGTGTCAAATAAATCAGAAGAGATGGCTGAAACTGTAAAAGCACCATTAATCTTAGGTGAGATCAGCGTGGATGAACAAAATTATGAAGTGACCGTCCGTGGCAAGAAAATCGAGCTGACGCCAAAGGAATTTGAATTACTTGTCTACTTTATCAAACGAAAGGATCGAGTGATTGATCGTGATACCTTATTAGACCGAATTTGGAATTATGATTTTGCAGGTCAAAGCCGTATTGTTGACGTCCATGTCAGTCACTTAAGAGATAAAATTGAAATTGATCCAAAACGTCCTGCTTACTTAATCACAGTTAGAGGATTTGGCTATCGTTTTCAGGAGCCTAAAAAATGAAAAAACGCCAGCGCTTTGAATATTTGATTGTTGGAATCGTGATGTTTGGTTTGTTTGTAGGCAGTATTTTTTTAACGAATTATTTTTTTAAAAAGGAATTATTATCACAGCAGGAAGAATACTTGCAAAAAAAAGGGACCTTGATCCTCGACCAACTTTCCCCCGATTTATTTTTAACGCAACAATTTTCAGCCCAAGAAAAAAAACTCATCGAGCATTATTCAACAGATAAAAATGAACGGCTGACGTTGATGAACGGGCAAGGAACTATTTTCTACGATAGCATCGACCCAGCGCTACACGATTCTAGAAGTAACAGACCTGAAATAAAAGCCATTCTTTCAGGTGCTGATTTTGGCTCTGACTTGAGAAAAAGCGCTACGTTAAAAAAAGAATTGCTTTATTTAGCGTTACCAGTTGAAAAAGATGGCCAACTGGTCGGTATCCTTCGCATGTCTGAGGAAACAACCCTGTTTTCCAATAGTATACAATCTTTCAAACGATATATTGTATTTACTTTGGGTTTGTTATTTTTGATTATTACAGCGTTTGTCTTTCTATTGCTTCATCAGAAAAATGAACCGCTTGTAACTGTTCTTCCGGTATTGAAAAAAATCGTAAAATACCCAGATGAGGCTCGCTCGATCATCCAAGATTCGCCCGAATGGAACGAACTATATCAAACGGTCAATCTTTTGAGCCAACAAATGAGTCAAACGTATTTAGCTTATACTTCCACTGAAGAGCAATTTCATGCTTTATTGGATGAATTAATGATTGGTGTGTTTATTATTGATGTAGATGGAAAATTGCAGCTGATCAATCCTAAGATGGTAAATATTTTAATGATCGATGAGAATGATGCAGGCAAAGATTATTTTGATGTAATCAAAGAACCTGCGCTGATCCATTTGATTCACCAAGTGATTACTGAAAAAAGTTCGATACATCAAGAAATCAAGTTGAGTGATTCGTTGAATGAAACTATTTTAGATATGTCTTTAAGATTCATTGAAGAAGACGGCAATGACTATCAGGTTCTTGGAATTGCTTATGACTTGACTCGTGTTAGACAGTTAGAGAAAATGCAAAAAGATTTTGTTAGTAATGTTTCACACGAATTAAAAACACCGGTTACCTCTCTCTTAGGTTTTACTGAAACTTTATTAGATGGCGCTAAAGATGATCCTGAAACATTATCGCAATTTTTAGAAATCATGCAAAAAGATGCGCTGCGTCTGCAGCAACTGATCCAAGAAATTCTACAGCTTTCTCGCGATGGTAAAAATATTTCTTATGATGATCAAGAAGTTATTTTACTTCCCTTTACACAAGAGATTCTTCGCTCTTATCGTAAGGCAATCAATGAAAAAGATTTAAAGATTGAGATTCTTGGTGATAACACAACAATTTATACAACCAAATATGAGCTATTTTATCCGATCATCAAAAATTTGATTGAAAATGCGATTCAGTATTCCCAATCAGATGGAACGATCACAATCGATTTTGGTTTCACTGATACCTTTTTCTTTGAAGTGAAAGATTCAGGTATCGGTATCAGTTTAGAAGATCAGGAACGGATTTTTGAGCGCTTCTATCGCGTTGATAAAGCCCGTAGTCGTCATTCAGGCGGAACTGGTTTAGGCTTATCGATTGTTAACAATTATACGGAACTATTAGGCGGAACAGTTACAATCGATAGTCATTTGGGGCTCGGTTCGACATTCAGAGTGAGGTTGCCAAAAACTTAAAAAAACAAAAAGAGGCTGACGTGATAACGTCAGCTTCTTTTTGACTCTTTAGGGGAAGAATTTATTTTTTAGTGATCGTTCCTGAGACGTCTCTTTCCACTTTCATTGCGGTCATTGGTAAGTAGCCTAGCTCTTTAACAACGCCTTCTTGTACATCATCTGTTAACATGAAATCTAAAAATGCTTTTACATCATCATCTGGTTGACCTTTTGTGTACATATGCTCGTATGACCAAATTTTCCATGAATTATCCGCAACATTTTCTTCTGTTGGTTTTACATCATCAATACTTAATGCTACTGTTGAGTCATCCATGTAGGAAAATGCTAGGTAACTGATTGCTCCAGGCGTTTGTGCGACGATTTGTCGCACAGTTCCTGATGAATCCTGTTCCTGTGATTGGACTGCTGTCGCCCCATCCAGACCCCATTTTTCAAACGTTGCCCGTGTACCACTTCCACTTGGACGATTGATCACAGCGATTTCTTGATCTTTACCACCTAAATCTTTCCAGTTTTTGATCTTTCCAGTAAAAACATCGATCAACTCTTGCTTGGTGATATTTTTTACACCAACGTCTTTGTTGACAACAGGGCCCATACCAACAACCGCCACACGATGATCAACAAGTTTCGATGCATCGACACCTGATTTTTCTTCGGCAAAGACATCAGAATTACCGATTGTTACAGCGCCGTCGGAGACTTGAGAAAGTCCAGTTCCACTTCCACCACCTTGTACTGAAATCGTATAATTCGGGTGCTCCGTTGTAAATTGATCTTTTGCCGCATCCACTAATGGCTGTAACGCTGTTGAGCCTACTGCTACGATTTTAACAGGTTGATTGCTATTGGTACCACTATCTTTTGATTTATTACTACTATCACCAGTTGCGGCTCCTTGGCTGCCGCAACCTGCGACTAAAAGTCCTACACTTAAAACAATTGCTGATAATAAACGTTTCTTCATCTTTACACGTCCTTTTCAATTAGTTACAAGATCAGTTTAACAGCGGTGTGTTAATTCTGTTTCAATGTTCTGTAAATAATGGGTAAATGAATGTAAAGGTTGTGTTTAGAAAAGGGTGTGAGACAAAAGTAAAAATCACTTTTGTTTCACACCCTAAATACGAATGAACGATGGGAGCAGAAGCAACTCTGTATTATTTCTCGGGATTAAGTGCTTCTGTTCTAGCCGCTTCTTTGATATACAGACCTATTCGTTTCATCGCTTCTTTTAATGTAGCTAAATCTGCCGCATAACTAATGCGGACATACCCCTCTGCTTCTTTACCAAATGCCACTCCTGGAATAATTGCAACTGCTTGTTCCTGAGCTAACGCCACACAAAATTTCATTGAATCTTGCTCATAGCCTTTGGGGATTTTGGCAAAAATGTAAAATGCACCATTCGGTCGAGCTACTTCAAAGCCGAAAGAAGTCATTTGTTCATAGACAAAGTCTCGTCGTTCACGGTACTCTTCTTTCATCACTGCAGCATCGTTCATCCCCTCAACTAATGCTCGAACTGCTGCTTTTTGAGAAATAGTAGAAGCAGCTGTAACTAAATATTGATGCACTTTGATTATTTCAGCAATCAACGTCTCAGGACCAAAAATAAACCCGATCCGCCAACCTGTCATCGCATGTGATTTTGATAAACCATTGATCAAAATCGTTTGCTCCGGGATAAATTCTGCGATCGATACATGCTGATCATCATAGGTCAATTCACTGTAAATCTCATCACTTATTACAAAAATCGAATAATTTTTCAATACATCAGCAATGGCTTTAACTTCCTCACGATTATACGTTACTCCAGTTGGGTTACTTGGATAATTTAGAATAATTGCTTTGACTTGATCACCATGCTCTAGCATCGCTGCTTCAATCATTGCAGGTGTCAAGACAAAATGATTTGAGGTTGTATCGATATAAATAGGTTCTGCTTGAGCCAAGGTGATTACGGGTTCATATCCTGGATAAATGGGGGCTGGCATCAACACTTTATCCCCTGGTTCCAAAATAGACAATAGACTTGCTGAAATCGCCTCAGTTGCCCCGACAGTTACCAAAACTTCAGAAGCTGGTTGATAGCTAACACCATATTTTTCTTTCATAAAAAATGTAGCTGCTTCACGGACATCAGTCAAACCTGACATACCAGAATAATGTGAAAAATTAGCTTTGATCGCATCATGCGCTGCTGTTTTTACATGCTCAGGGGTATTAAAATCTGGCTCTCCTAAAGTTAATTTTATGATTCCTTCGATATCGGTTACTTGTTCATCGAACTGACGAATCATCGAAACAGCGATTTTATCTACTTGTTTGTTAAATCTTTTGGTTAAATCCATCAAACCATCCCTTCTTATCTAATCTTGTAATTGCCAGTACTGAATGTTATCAAACCAGCGATAATCAAAATACTTATGTTCAATTGATATTTTCTTAATGGAATTATAATAGCATAATTTCGTCTAAAATGAAATTTGTATTTCAATTCCCAGTTTTTTCTTTCTAAATTCACATTTTCCTCTTGCGAAAGCTTCTTCTCTTCTTTATAGTTAAATGAAATGAAGGGAGAGAACCACATGAAAGGTATTAGAAAAGTTACAGCTTATATCCCAGGAGAACAGCCTGATTTTCCAGACATGATCAAGTTAAACACCAATGAAAATCCCTATCCACCTTCTCCAAAAACCGCAGATGTATTGAGAAACTTTGATATTGAACAATTGAAGCGCTATAGCTCTATTGATAATCTATCTTTAAAAAAAGCATTAGGTACTAAACACAAGTTATCTCCTGATCACTTTATAATCGGCAATGGTTCAGATGAAGTTTTAGCCTTTTGTTTTCTTGCCTTTTTTAATAGCCCTGATCCTATCTTGTTTCCGGACCTTACTTATGGCTTTTATAAAGTTTGGGCGGATTTATTCCAGATTCCATTTAAAGAGTTACCATTAAATAATGACTTTGAAATTGCCATGGCTGACTACACACAACTAAATGGTGGAATAATCATTGCCAATCCCAATGCACCTACTGGGTTATTCAAATCGCTCGCAGAAATCGAAGAGTTGCTGAAAAGCAATCAAGAAGTTATTGTAATCATTGATGAAGCCTACATTGATTTTGCAGGTCCGTCTGCTCTCTCACTTTTAGAAAAATATCAAAATCTGATTATCATTCGAACTTTCTCAAAATCAAGTTCCTTGGCAGGCCTAAGAGTTGGCTACGCCATTGGTAATCCGCTATATATTCAAGTTATAGAAAGTATCAAATCCTCATTCAATCCCTATTCTGTTGATACCTTAGCTGAAAAATTAGCTATCGCTGCTGTTGAAGATGAAGACTACTATCTAGGAATTACTAAAGAAATTTGTGAAACGAGAGACTGGTTTGCCCAAAAAATCGAAGACATTGGCTTTTCATCATTCGATTCAAAAACAAATTTTTTACTGATGACTCATCCTGATTTGACGATGCAAGATCTTTATCAGTATTTAGAAGCAGAAAATGTCTTCGTTCGTTATTTCCCTAAAATCAAACGATTGAATAAATATTTACGAGTGTCAATTGGAACTCAAGAAGAAATGAAGCAAGTCTATCTCTTGTTAAGTGACTATGTAGAAAAGAACAACGCGTGATTGAATAAACTCCAAGAAACCAGAAGTGTAGACCTGGATTTCTTGGAGTTATCCTATATTAGAATACGATTTAATTCAGTAGCGATTTACAGAAAAGTACACGCCTACTCTGTTTGGTGCTGATTGCACTACTATTTGGTCTTTTAAAAAGACGAACCAATAAACTTACCCCCCGCAGCATTCTTTTTTTTATACATTAATTGAAGATAAATCTAATAGACAATATTCATAACAAAAAACATCCTAACAATGAATGAAGGATGTTTTTAAGAAATTTATACTATTGAAACTTTAAAACAACTGTTTCAATTCTTTTATAAAAAATTGACCAATTGTACTGATCGTCTTATTTTTTTGATAGAGAACACAGATTTTATTGTTCGCACTATCTGCCAATGGAACCAAACGAATTTCTTTTTTAGTAAAACCCGTCACCACACCTGAGCCTGACGCATACGCATCTGTTTCTACAAGTAAATTCATCAATGTGCCTCGATCATTTGTGTAGATCACTGTTTCTTGCTCTTGATTTTCGATAAGATCTTCTGAAAAATAAGCAAAGTTACTGCCTTCTTGTGTAAAACGAACTTGAGGATAGCAACATAGCTGCTCTAGCTCAATTTCCTTTTGCTTCGCCAATGGATGATCTTTCCCAAGAAAAATATGTGTTTTAAAGCTTCCCATAACTTCGTACGTTAGGTTGGCTTGTTCCAAATACCGTTCAATTCCAGATTGATTTTGACTATTTAAATAAATAATACCTAGTTCGCTGTGATAACTTTTCACATCTTCGATCACTTTTAGTGTGGTTGTTTCAAATACACGGAAATTTTTGTATTGGTCTTTAAACTGCTGGATCACTTTCCCCATGACCTCACCTAGGAAATCATAATGTTGGGAAGAAATCGAGAAACGCTCACTTTTTGTCACTTCTTGATAGCGATTTTCAATCATTTCCATTTGGGTCAATATTTTTTCTGCATGCTCTAAAAAGGTCAATCCTTCTTCAGTCAAAGAAGCGCCTTTATTGGTACGTATGAATAACGTTACGCCAATCTCTTCTTCTAGTTCGCGAATCCCATTAGAAAGACTTGGCTGGGTGATAAAAAGTTTCTTTGCCGCTTCCCGAAAACTACCATTATTTGCAACAGCTACCACATATTTCATCTGTTGAATATTCATAGATGTCCTCCATTTTATTCAGAAAAATAGATTTTACGTCCATTCAAGGCTTGAACAGGACGATTGTTAAATGGCAGCATACCTTCATCGATCCGCTCAAAAAAGTCACGATCCATTTGTTGAATAGAATCAAAAACAAACCAATGAACCGGTCCTTTTGTTGGTGGCGTAGTAAGTGAGCCCAAATAGTGAAAATGGGATTTTTGCTCAGGTAAAAAAATCGAAGGATCAAACCACTGCTGATGGGTTCTTGCGTTCCACTCAAGAGTAGTCTGATTTTTTGAAAATTTATTTTCCTCTGCAGTAATCGTAAACAGGCAACCAACAACTAAGTTATCACCAGAATTATTCATATGAACAAGATGAAATTCTAAAGGTGAGTGCTTGCCATCGAGTGTATGTTCACTTGGTGTATGGAAGTGAATATCAGTCAAGTAATATTTTTCATTTTCGAAAACAATATAGCTTTCTGTATTTGGTGGAACAAAATGAAACGTATTTTTGAATTCTTTTTCTGTAAATTCTTCTGTTTTATAACAAAAATCAATTGCCCTGTCAGTAGCATTGCCATTGATTAAATTTTTTGATAAGTTGACGGGTGATTGGTAAGGGTACTTAGCCCCAATTGAGAACCAGTCACAAAGCGTATGCCAATGCTCTGGCCCACGCTCTCCTTCATAGCCCCACTCCACGTCCATATTGCGAATATTTTTCATCAAACCCCACCTTCTGATTTTATCGTTTGAATAACTGTATACTAATTATTATGAACAGTCAATTTTCAATAACTGCTTTGCTCTTTTTTTCAAAGTATAACATATCTGAATAAATCGAGCGATCAAGAAAAAAGTATAACTTTTGAATCAACCATCAAAAATTATACTTTTTAGTATAAACTATTTTTTCAACCAATTTTCAGGGTCTTGTTTCCACTCTTTTAGTAATACGACATCATTTTCTTCAATATAATTTGACTCTAGTGCTGCATCGATCAATGTAGAATAATTCGTCAAAGTAATTAAATCCATTTGTTGTTCTTCAAAATTTGCTTTCCCTTTTGGCAATTCATACGTAAAGATTGCTGCCACCCCAAGAACGTCTGCGCCTTCACGTTGCGCTGCATCCGCCGCTTCTAGTACGCTTCCTCCAGTCGAAATCAAGTCTTCGATCACAACCATTTTTTGACCTTTAAAAATACGACCTTCGATTTGGTTGCCTTTTCCATGTTCTTTCGCTTTACTGCGAATATAAACCATCGGCAAATCCAAAATATCTGCTACCCAAGCGGCATGGGGAATCCCTGCTGTCGCTGTTCCTGCAATAACTTGTACATCTGGATAAGCTGCTTTGATTTTCTCTGCTAAGCCTTTGGCAATATCTTTACGAACAACTGGATAGCTCATGGTGATCCGGTTATCACAATAGATTGGACTTTTGATGCCACTCGCCCATGTAAATGGTTCATTCGGGCTTAAAAAGACTGCTTCGATTTCTAATAAATCTTTGGCAATTTTTTTTGCTAATTCTGTCATTTGCTTGCTCCATTCCACTCATTTTTTATTTGTTGGTATGCTTTATAAGGTTCCTTAGCCTGTGTGATCGGTCGTCCTACTACAATATATGTCGAGCCGATTTTTCTTGCATCTGTTGGTGTCACGACACGTTGTTGATCGCCAATATCACTACCGCTTGGACGTATCCCTGGGGTTAAACACACAAATGTATCACTTGTTGCTTGATGAATGTCAGCGGCCTCTAATGCAGAACAAACGACACCATCTAGACCAGCTTTTTCGGTACACTCCGCATAGTGAATCACACTTTCCTTTAAAGGGACTTCAATCAATTGATCTTGTTGCATTTCTTGTTCACTTGTTGAAGTAAGCTGGGTCACAGCAATCAAAATAGGCACTTGTGCTCCAGGTTGGGTTCCTTTTATTAAGCCTGCTTTTGCGGCTTCCATCATTTTAACGCCACCTGCCGCATGAACATTCGTAATATCGACACCGAGTTTGGCTAGGCCGACCATTGATTTTTCAACAGTATTTGGAATATCATGTAATTTTAAATCAAGAAAAACAGCATGACCCATTCCTTTCAACCAGCGAACGATCTCTGGTCCTTCTTGATAAAACAGTTCCATTCCTACTTTAACGAATAACGATTCCTCTTTAGGGAATTTAGTTAAAAAATCGGCTACTTCTATTTTTGAAGGGAAGTCTAAAGCAATGATTGGTCGTTGACTCATACGTTTTTTTCCTCCCGAACGTCTTTGATTAGTTGCTCTAATGACTCAATACCAAGTTCCGCCATCCTTTTCGGCAACTCATCGATCAATTTAGGGCAAATATACGGATCTGTAAAATTAGCAGTCCCAACGGCTACAGCGCTTGCTCCTGCCATAAACATTTCTAAGACATCATCTACCGTTTGAACACCACCCATACCAATAATCGGCAAGCTTGAAATTTGAGAAACCTGATGGATCAAACGAATGGCTACAGGCTTGATTGCAGGTCCTGACAAACCTCCTGTTTGATTAGCCAATACCGGACGACGAGTTTTTAAATCGATCCGCATCCCTAACAATGTATTGATCATTGAAAAACCGTCTGCTCCGCCCGCTTCGATTGCTTGAGCGATTGGCACAATATCTGTCACATTTGGGGAGAGTTTTACGTAAATTGGAACTTTAGCTACTTTTTTCACTGCTTGTGTTAATTGAAAAGCCACCTCTGGATCTGTTCCAAATGCAATTCCACCATGTTTTACATTGGGACAGGAAATATTTAATTCAATGGCTTTAACATTTGGCGCATCACCAATTTTACGACAAACCTCGACATAATCTTCTTCACAAGCTCCTGCAACATTAGCGATGATCGGTACATCATACGCTTCAAGTGCTGGAAGTTTGTCATGCATCACTACATCCAAGCCTGGATTTTGTAGACCAATCGCGTTTAGCATCCCACTAGGTGTTTCAGCTACTCTTGGTGTTGCATTTCCAAATCGTGCTTGCGGAGTTGTTGCTTTGATCATAATCGAGCCAAGTTTTCCTAAATCGTAATATTTAGCGTATTCTTCACCAAATCCAAAACAACCACTTGCAGGAATGATAGGATTTTTCAACTCTAAACCAGGAATACTGATTGCTAACGGATTTTTCATCATAAAACCACCTCACTGGCTCTAAAAATCGGCCCTTCATCACATACTTTGACGCTTTTCGTTCCTGTTTCGTCATCTGGCACATGACATACACATGCGTAGCATGCCCCCATTCCGCAAGCCATCCGCTGTTCTAAAGAAAGAAAAACATTCGGGTTCTCTGGAAAAACCTGTGCAATCATTTTTAACATTCCATTAGCACCACAGGCATAAACTGCATCAGGCTGCTCTTTTTGAATTGCATCCAACAAAAGATTCCCTACATTGCCTTCAACGCCAAATGAACCATCGTCTGTCGCAAATCTCGTATCCCCTAAAGCGACAAATTCATCTTGGAAATAAGCAACTTCTTTAGAAGCATAGCCAAGAAAATGGACAACCTCAATGCCTTTTTGCTTTAATTGTTTTGACAATTCATACATAGGGGGAATCCCGATCCCGCCACCAATCACATACGCTTTTTGACCAGCTGTTAGACAGTTCACGTCAAATCCATTTCCTAACGGTCCCATAACATCTAGGACATCACCTGTCGAAAGTTCAGAAAAAATTTTAGTTCCATCCCCTTCTGTTCGGTATATGATCGTACATGTCTTATCTTTTTTATTAATTTGATTGATGCTGATCGGTCTTCTTAAAAGCATATCTGCTCGCGGTACTTTTATATGAATAAACTGCCCAGGCTTGTCCATCTCATTGACTAATTCTCCTGTCAACGTCATTCGGAAAATTCTCGGCGCTAATTGTTGTTGAGAGGTGATCGTCATTATTTCCTGTTTCATTTGTTCCACTCCTTTACAACTTAGGGGTGAGAAAGAGTAACTATTACGCTTCGATCAAATCATATGCAGTGCTAAAGCACTACTATCTTGAATGTTTCGGAGATAAACACTTTTTTCTCACCGTTTATTTGAAATTAGATTGACTCGGTTGAAAATGCACGTGATTCTAAGACTTTTAAAATGGCTTCTGCTGTATCTAAAGAGGTGAATAATGGTACGCCATGTTCCACAGCTTCTCGACGAATCAAAAATCCATCTTGATTAAGATCCGAACGATTTTTATCCATGGTATTTACAACGACTTGTGCTTCACCACTACGTATCAAGTCTAGAACCGTTTCACCGCCTTCGTTTATTTTAAGAACGGTTTTCACTGACAGTCCATTGTTTATAAGGAAATCTGCCGTTCCTTTTGTTGCAATCAGGCTATACCCGATATCATTGAAACGTTTTGCTAATACTAGAGCTTCTTCTTTCGTCTCATCAGCGATTGTAAACAGTACTGCACCAAAACTAGGCAAATGCAGCCCGGAAGCTTCAAAGGCTTTATATAGTGCTTTTTCTAAGCTGTAATCAGAGCCCATCACCTCACCAGTAGATTTCATTTCAGGTCCTAAGTACGTATCGACTTTTTGAAGTTTCGTAAATGAAAAGACCGGCGCTTTGATGTGAACTTGCTGGCTTTCAGGATATAGACCGTCTTGATAGCCTAAATCAACTAGTTTCTCACCAAGAATTGCTTTTGTTGCTACTTGAGCCATCGGAATTCCGGTAATTTTACTTAAAAATGGGACGGTTCGACTTGCTCGAGGGTTGACTTCAATCACATAAACTTTCTCCTCGTGAATAACAAATTGGATATTCATCATACCGATACAGTTAAGGCCAATTGCTAGTTTTTTTGTATAATCTGCAATTGTTTGTTGAATTTCTTTTGATAAAGTTTGCGGTGGATAAACGGCCATTGAATCCCCTGAATGGACTCCAGCACGTTCAATGTGCTCCATAATGCCTGGAATCAAGACTGTCTGACCATCACAAATCGCATCGACTTCGCATTCCTTACCCAATAAATAACTGTCCACTAGCACCGGATGTTCAGGAGATGCTTTAACTGCATTGCGCATATAATCTTCTAAGTCTTTTTGATTCTCAACGATCTCCATTGCCCGACCACCAAGTACATAGCTCGGACGAACCAATACGGGATACCCGATTTTATTGGCTACCGCGACTGCTTCTTCAGCACTCGTAGCAGTATCTCCTGGTGGTTGAGGAATATCTAATTCTTGTAATGCTTGTTCAAATAAATCACGATTTTCAGCTCTATCCAAATCTTCGATCGATGTTCCTAAGATTTTCACGCCTTGTTTGACTAATGGTTCAGCTAAATTGATTGCTGTCTGACCACCGAATTGGACGATCACTCCAGTTGGTTGTTCTAATTCGATCACATTCATCACATCTTCTAATGTTAATGGTTCGAAATATAGTTTATCTGAAATCGAAAAGTCTGTTGAGACTGTTTCAGGATTACTATTCATAATAATTGCTTCATAACCTGCGGCTTGGATCGCTTTTACTGAGTGGACTGTTGCATAGTCAAACTCCACACCTTGCCCGATTCTAATAGGTCCTGAGCCCAATACTAATACAGATGGTTTTTCAGAGCGAATACTTTCGTTTTCAAATTCATAAGTACTGTAAAAATAAGGTGTTTGTGATTCAAATTCTGCAGCACAAGTATCGACCATTTTGTAGACAGGAAGTACGTTTTGTTCGTGCCGATAGTCTGCAACAGCTTGCTCGCTTAACTGCCATAATTCAGCAATTTTTCTATCAGTAAACCCATTTTGTTTGGCCTCTTTTAAAATCCCAACATCTTTGATATTTTCTTGCAAGGCTGTTTCCAACTCAAAAATATGAAGCAGCTTATCTAGGAAGAATAAATCGATTTTGGTAAGTGTAGCTAAATCTTCGATCGTGAACCCTCGGCGAATCGCTTCTGATAGATAAAATAATCGGTCATCTTGTGCTTTCACGATTTTTTCAGTCAATAACTCATCGCTAACTTCTTGCATTTCTTTCAACTCGTTGTGGTATGCGCCGATTTCAAGTGAGCGAACGGCTTTTAACAATGACTCTTCAATGTTACGACCAATTGCCATGACCTCGCCAGTTGCTTTCATTTGAGTGCCTAAACGTCGTTCCCCTTTTTCAAACTTATCAAATGGCCAACGGGGGATTTTAGCAACAACATAGTCCAATGCCGGCTCAAACTCTGCATAAGTTGTCTCTGTAACAGGATTTTTCATTTCATCTAATGTTAACCCCACAGCAATTTTTGCAGCTAATTTGGCAATAGGATATCCCGTTGCTTTACTAGCCAAAGCGGACGAGCGAGATACTCGTGGATTGACTTCAATCACATAATAATTAAAACTGTGAGGATCCAAAGCTAACTGAACATTACAGCCACCTTCTATTTTTAACGCTCGGATGATTTTTAGAGAAGCATCACGAAGCATTTGATATTCATGATCAGACAAGGTTTGACTTGGTGCAAATACGATTGAGTCACCTGTATGGATTCCGACAGGATCGAAATTTTCCATGTTACAGACAACGATCGCATTATCCGCAGAATCACGCATGACTTCATACTCGATTTCTTTAAATCCAGCAATACTTTTTTCAATCAAACATTGAGTAGCGGGAGATAATTTCAGCCCATTTTCAGCGATAATCCGCAGCTCTTCTTCATTATCACACATGCCACCACCTGTACCGCCTAAGGTAAATGCAGGACGTACAATGATTGGATAACCGATCGTATTAGCAAAGTCTACCGCTTGTTCAACAGTATTGACGATCTCACTTTCAGGGATCGGTTGGTCTAAGTCTTCCATTAACTGTTTAAATAAATCACGATCTTCTGCTTGGTCGATCGCATCCAATTTTGTTCCCAACAGCTCAATCTTTAATTCATCTAGAATACCAGAAGCAGCTAATTCCATTGCCATATTTAGTCCTGTTTGACCACCTAATGTCGGCAGGATTGCATCTGGACGTTCTTTTCGTAAAATACGAGAAACAAATTCTAATGTGATTGGCTCTATATATACTTGATCTGCAATTTCTTTATCTGTCATGATTGTAGCTGGATTTGAGTTGACCAAAACCACTTCATATCCTTCTTCTCTTAAAGCAAGACAAGCCTGTGTACCGGCATAATCAAATTCAGCGGCTTGGCCAATTATAATTGGTCCAGAACCAATTACCATGATTTTTTTGATGTCTGTTCTTTTTGGCATTAGTCTTGCTCCTTCCATGCATCCATTAATTCCATAAATTCGTCAAACAAATGAAGCCCATCGTGTGGACCCGGTGCGGCATCTGGGTGATATTGCACTGTAAAAGCAGGATATTGGCGATGTCTAACACCTTCTACTGAACCATCATTGACTTCCGCATGAGTAATCAACAACTTTTCAGGATCAACGGTTGTTTCATCTACTGCATATCCATGGTTTTGCGAGGTAAAATCAATTCTTCCTGTGGCGATTTCTCTAACAGGATGATTTAAGCCACGATGACCAAATTTCATTTTGTACGTATCTGCTCCATTTGCTAAAGCAAACAGTTGATGGCCTAGACAAATTCCGAAAATCGGTACCTTCCCTTGAATAGCTCGAATCATTTCGATTGCTTCTGGCACATCCTTGGGGTCACCTGGTCCATTTGTCAGCATCACACCATCTGGTGAAAGTTCTAAAATCGTTTCAGCATCAGTGTTGTATGGTAAAACGGTCAAGTTACAATGGCGCTTTGATAGTTCTCTTAAAATACTATGTTTCAAGCCAAAATCAACGACGACAACATTACGTCCAATACCCGGACTTGGATATGGTTTTGTTGTAGAAACTTGAGCTACTTGATTCTTAGGTAAAACGGTTGCTTTTAGCTGATCAAATTCATGAGTCAAATCATCATCAGCATCTACAAAAGCTGCTTTCATTGTTCCGACCGAACGAAGTTTTCTTGTTAATGCACGCGTGTCGATTCCTGAAATTCCAGGAATCCCTTTTCTTTTTAGAAATTCATCCAACGTCATCTGGGCACGCCAATTTGATGCAAGTCGTGCATGTTCTTTGACGATTACGCCTTTACAAGTTGGAGAGATCGATTCATAATCATCGCGATTGACACCATAGTTGCCGACCATCGGGTAGGTAAATGTAATAATTTGACCATTGAAACTTTGGTCAGTGATTGTTTCTTGATAGCCTGTCATACTTGTTGTAAACACGATTTCGCCCACAACATTAACATCTGCACCAAATGCTTTTCCTTCAAAAACGGTTCCGTCTTCTAGTATCAATAGTCGCTTCAAATTTATGCATCTCCCTTAGACCAAGCTGACTGTCCATCAACAAATGTCATTAATGTATTTCCTTTAACCTTCCAGCCAACAAATGGAGTATTGATTCCCATTGACTCAAACTCTTTGTCATCAATGGCTTCTTCTAACTCTAAATCAAAAACGGCGATATCTGCTTGAGAACCGATTGTAAGTGTCCCTGCATCTAGACCAAAAATCTCAGCAGGCTTCGTTGCCATCCAGTTGATCACTTGTTCTAATGTGAATTTTCCAGTTTCAACAAAATTCGTATAAATCAATTGAAATGCTGTCTCACTCCCTACAATTCCAAATGGTGCCTTTAAAAAGGTTTGATTTTTTTCTTCCAATCCATGAGGCGCATGATCTGTTGCGATACAATCAATCGTTCCATCCAGTAAACCTTCGATCAAGGCATCACGATCAGATGTTGCTCTAAGAGGTGGATTCATTTTCCAAAAACCGTTATCCTCTGGAATATCTTCATCAACTAAAATCAAGTGGTGAGGAGCAACTTCCGCCGTGACATGAATGCCAGCGCGTTTTGCATCGCGGATCACACGAACACTTTCTTTCGTTGAAACGTGACAAACATGGTAGTGAACCCCAGTTTCCCCTGCTAAAACAACATCTCGAGCAATCTGTGATGCTTCTGTAGAGCTTAAAATCCCTGGTAAACCTAGTTTTTTAGAAATCTCACCTTCATGCATGACTCCGCCAAAAAGGAGTGACTCATCTTCTGTATGGGCCACGATTGCCATATCCAGTGCCGCAGCTTCTTTCATGGCAAGGTACATTGTACCGGCAGTCTGTACACCTACTCCGTCATTTGTAAATGCAAAAGCGCCCACTTCTTTTAACGCTTTTTGATCTGTCAATGTCTCACTACGTAATTCTTCAGTGATTGGCGCATATTGTAGCACTTTTACCACCGCATTCTTTTCAATGATTTCATAGACTTCTTTTAATTTCTCAGCGGTATCCGGTACAGGATTTAAATTAGGCATAGCACAAACAGTTGTATATCCACCTCTTGCAGCTGATTTGCTACCAGTTTCGATTGTTTCTTTGTAAGTAAAGCCCGGCTCTCTTAGATGAACATGGACGTCAACTAATCCTGGAGTGATCAGCTGTCCTTTAGCATCGTAGACTTTTTCAAATGTACTTTCGTCAAAAGATTCTCCAATTGCTCTGATCTTACCATCTTCGATCCAAATTTCTGCTGGAATTAACTGGTTGTCTTTTTTAATGATTTTTCCATTTTTGATAAGTGTTTTCATGTTGTTCACCTATGCCTTTCCGTGTAATACTGCTTCTAAAATTGCCATTCTCATATAAACACCATTGCTCATCTGCTGGATGATTTTAGATTGAATTCCTTCTACCAAAGAATCCGCCAATTCAACATCTCGATTAACAGGAGCAGGATGCATAATGATTGCATGTTTTTGCAGACGTTTCGCTCGCTCAACAGTTAAACCATATTGCTGATGGTACTCTTCTTTTGAAAACATTTCGGAGCCATCATGACGTTCATGTTGTACTCTAAGCAACATCATCACATCGACAGTTTCAACCACTTCGTCTAAAGGCATATAATGTCCATATGCTTCAAATTGCTTGTCGTACCATTCTTCTGGTCCTGAGAAGAAGATGGTTGCACCAAGTCGTTTTAGCATCTGCATATTTGATTTTGCCACTCTAGAGTGAGTGATATCACCAACAATTGCAATTTTTAATCCTTCAAAGTGTTTAAATTCCTCATATATTGTCATCAAATCTAGTAAACATTGGGTAGGATGTTGACCACTACCATCTCCACCATTAATGATGGAACATTGGATCGTTTTGCTTTGGATCAGTTCATCATAGTAATTTTCTTCGCCATGACGAATGACTGCCACATCAACTCCGATTGCCGACATTGTCAGCACTGTATCATAAAGCGTCTCACCTTTTTTTACCGAGCTCATACTTTCTTCAAACTCGATTACTTCGATCCCTAATTTTTTTTCTGCAACGTCAAAGCTCTTATGCGTTCGTGTGCTATTTTCAAAGAACAAATTTGTGGCAAAGTATTGCTTTTTCTCTGGCTGCCATGTCGCTCCTCGTTTAAATTCCTGTGCACGATGGATCAGGCCCATAACTTCCTGGTCACTTAATGCTTCAACGGTTAAAAGATGTTTTAAACTGATACGTTCAGATGTGATGATCATGCATTCATTCCTCCTTGTTTTAAAAGCTGGAAGAGCTCGTTCATCCTTGACAGAAAAATAGAAAATTATGGCTGCGGTGCTCATTACCTCATTTATAATTTGTCTTTTTTCCGAGAGGCTAGCTCTTGAAGCTAGATAACGATCGTAACAACGTTTCTCTAGTTAGACGTTTCTTCACTACGTGCTGTTTCAGGTAAGATCAAGTTTAAAATAATTCCTAAGACTGTTGCTAATGCCATTGATGATAACTCAAAGGTATCTAGTTTAAAGACTAAACCACCGATACCAATGACTAAGATCACTGATGCAATCAGTAAATTCTTTTTCTTGTCAAAATTGATTTGATTATCGATTAGGATTTTCAATCCGCTTGCCGCAATTACTCCGAATAAGACGAAGCTGATTCCCGAAATAACTGGGCCAGGTATGCTTAAGATGATTGCGCTCAATTTCCCTACAAAGCCAAGTCCAACGGCGAATACCGCTGCTCCTGCAATAACGAACACACTATGTACTCGTGTAATTGCAAGCACTCCGATATTTTCTCCATAGCTTGTGACAGGAGGGCCACCGACCAAACCTGCTACAATCTGTGCAGCACCATCGCCCATCAATGTTTTTGATAAACCTGGATCTTGGAAGAAGTTTCGTTTTGTTAGTTTATTTAAAACCATCAAGTGACCGATATGTTCTGTCATTGTGACAAAAGCGATTGGTGCCATTGTTGTAATTGCATTTAAATGAAGTTTTGGTTGATATTGAACAAAAGGAATTTCAAACTTTGGCATAGCAAACCAAGCTGCATTTTTGATTGGTTCGATGTCTACGATTCCGAACAATAACGCAACGAGATAACCACTAACGATTCCGAGTAAAATTGGAATCAAGCCTAAAAATCCTTTGAAAAACATGTTATAAAAGATAGTTAATCCAAGTGTGATCAAGGCCACTGCGATAAATTTAAAATCGTACTCTCCATTGTTGAACATGGCATTATTTGCTGCATTAGAAGCAAGTCCTAATCCGATGACCATCACAACTGGTCCAACTACGATCGGTGGTAAAATTTTATCTAACCAAGCTGAGCCAATTTTACTAATGATGATTGAAACGATTAGATAAACTAACCCTGTTGTCATTGCACCTTGAGCGATCGCCGGATAGCCGTCGCTTTTCATCAGCATCTGCATAGCTGCGATAAAGGCAAAACTACTTCCTAGATAAGCCGGGATCTTCCCTTTCGTTACGAATAAATAGACGATTGTTCCAAGACCAGAACTGACTAAAGCAATTCCGGGATCGATTCCTACTAAAATCGGAACTAAAACTGTTGCACCGAACATTGTAAATAAATGCTGTAAACTCAAACCGATCCAATGTGCTGTCTTTGGTCTATCATGAATATCTAAAACTGCTTCTTCATTGCGAAATTCTTTTTCTGTCATCTCAACCTACCCTATCTTTGCTATTGTATTTGTCTACTCTTCTGTGCTTGCGATCAAAATTCGATCTGCTCCGTCTTTTTCTTCTACTTCAACTATGATTTCTTCTGCCATTGACGTTGGAATATTTTTCCCAACATAATCTGCTCGAATCGGAAGTTCTCTGTGTCCTCTATCTACTAGGACTGCTAATGAAATTTTTCTTGGTCGTCCAAGGTCCATTACTGCGTCCATTGCCGCCCGGATTGTTCGACCTGTAAAGAGTACGTCATCAATTAAAATCACTTCTTTTCCTTCTAGTGAGACGGGAATATCCGATGAGTGAAGTTCTGGTTCTTCTAATGAGCGGTCTTTCATTGATTGTCCATCCATATCGTCGCGGTATAACGTAATATCCAGCTCACCAACTGGGACCTCAATATTTTCTAATTGTTTTAAACGTTCGGCAATCCTTTGAGCAATGTAGATTCCTCGAGTTTTGATCCCTACCAAAACGATATCTTGAATTCCTTTGTTTCTTTCGATAATTTCATAAGTGATTCTAGTTAGTGCGCGTTTCATGGTTACTGCATCAACGACTTCTTTTTTTGCATTTTTTTCTCCTCCTGAAAAGTTGATTTTTACAGATGCCTTATGGGCAACTTGTTTCAGTGTAAAGGCGTTACACTTGCTCTTTTTCATGTGTCTTAGTGCTTGTTTTTCCTTATTTTAAGTAGTTTAGGCTTTTGGGTGGTTCGCTCACTTCGTTCGCCAAGTTCTGTTCATCATCGAATCACTTTGTTCTTTATGTTTCACAGCAAACAAAAAATCCTCCCACCCGTGTTCGGATAGGAGGATTGAATTTATCTATACAAAGATACCATTCAGTTCACACAGATTTTTTCTAAGCGCACTTAGATATTGTTCTGCATGTTTCCTTCTTAGCCTCACGGGACTACTCTTAAAGGATTACTTATTTAATTTTCTTTCTCAAACAGTGTACCTTTTCTTTTGAAATAAATCAATCATTATTTCTTAATTGGTCCAAAGTTTTTTCAAAAAGCTCTGGCAATGGTGCTTCAAAGACCATCATTTGGCCAGTTGTGGGATGTTTAAAGCCTAGTACTTCTGCGTGCAAAAATTGACCCTTGCCTTTTAACGTTTTTCTTGGTCCATAGAGTGGATCACCTGCAACTGGAAATCCAATGTATTTCATGTGAACACGTATTTGATGGGTACGTCCGGTTTCTAGCTGTAATTGAACGAGTGTATACCCCTCAAATCGTTCTAACACTTCAAAGTGAGTGACTGCTGGCTTGCCACCTTCGATCACCGCCTGCATCTTCCGATCATTTTTTGAACGACCGATTGGTGCATTGATTTCGCCTTTATCATGAGATATTTCACCATGTACTAAGGCCACATATTTTCTAAGTGAGGTCTTATCTTTTAATTGCTCTGCTAGAGCAACATGAGCTTTATCATTTTTAGCAACCATCAGTAAACCAGACGTATCTTTATCGATGCGGTGAACGATACCTGGACGAATGATCCCATTGATCGATGACAAATCTTTGATATGATACAATAAAGCATTTACTAGTGTTCCATGTTGATGTCCAGCAGATGGATGAACCACCATGCCTTGAGGTTTATTAATAACTAAAACATCATCATCTTCATAAACGATTTCAATTGGAATATCTTCAGCCAAAACATCAAGTTCTTCTGGTTCTGGCACATTGATGCTGATTTCGTCATTTTCTTTTACTTTATAATTTGAGCGAGTGATCTCACCGTTGACCGTAATATTTTGATCTTTTAACCACTGTTGAATTTGCGAACGGGAATGATCTTTCAATAACTCAGTTAAAACCTTATCGATCCGTCCTTTTTCCTGTTTTACTTTTACATTAATTTGCTCCATTTTTTCCATCCTTTGCTGCTTTTTCGTCTAAAATCAAATAAATAAAAATACATACTACACCAATAACCAGTACAGAGTCAGCAACATTGAATATAGGAAAGCTAATAAATTCTGTTTGGAACATATCAACAACATACCCTAGACGGATGCGATCAATAAAATTTCCGATTGCTCCAGCTAAGACTAAACTCAAACCAACTGTAAACCACTTACTTCCATTGATATTTTTAACTAAAATATACATCACTACAATGACTACAATCACTGTAACGATATAAAAAAACCACATTTTCCCTTCTAAAAGACTCCATGCGGCCCCGGTGTTACGAAGATTCGTAAATGACAAAAATCCAGGAATAAACTCCTTAGTTTCTCCTAATTGAATATTGGTCACCGTTAAATATTTGACCCATTGATCTAAACCGATCAAAACTGCACTGATAATTAGATACACTGCTAACAACGGCTTTCATTCCTTCTCTAAATTATTATATAAATCTCTTGGACGGATAATACCAAGTAAACTGCCATTTGGATTACCATCTTTTGTAATCAGGATTGCTTCTAGTTTAACCTGGCTCACAAACATTTCCTCAACTTGAAACACTGTCGTCTCTTTGCTGACAAATTGGTAGTTGCTCTCTTTATAATTGCTTGCTAAAAGTTCAGAGGCTTTTCTTCCTTCTAAGTGAATATCTCCTTTTGAACTTTCAATCGCTAACCAGATTCCTAAACCACGAACAGTGATCAACCCTTTAAATAACCCATCATCATAAATCGGAAATTGGGAGTATTGCTTACGAGCAACAATCGACAAAATTTCTTTGATTGAAATATTTATATCAAAACCGGTCACTTTCTTGGCAAACCGTGGGAGAACTTTTTCTGGACTGATCAATGCTTTTTCGATTTCAAACATGCGATCGACTGCCCAATCATTGGGTTCCGCTATCACAAAATCAGTTGAAATTCGTTCATGGACAATAGCATTTCTTAATTGAGCCATTTGTAGTAAATCATCTTGAAAGAGCGGAATTTGACTATCTTTTTTTCTAGATAAGCGTCGAACCATTTCACTAAAGCCCATATTCGTTGGGTTATCTAATTGTTCTCGAAACCACTTCTCGATGCGATTAAAACTACTTAAAAATTCTTCTGCTCTTACGCCCATCACATTTTCTCCTTAATAACATACGCTTTGTTCAACATAGAAAATACAAAAATAAGATAAATAACAAGCAACAGTCCAATTCCTACTATATTCAAATGCAACACAGGAATTAAAAACATTCCAACAAAGAGTATAACATAAACCAAGATCAAAGTTGGATTCATTGTTATTTCTAGATCAATAGTATGCCCATGATCATTCACCACAAGAGGCGCACTCTTCAAAAAGAAGAACTTAGCCTGCAGCGTGCATTCTGATTCATTTGTCTCGATTTGTTTCGTTTCATTTTGGCTTAAGTAAAACCACTTCTTATCATTTTTTAGGACCTCGATCGGACTCCCCATTCCATAAAATCCGGTATTTCTAGTACAACGAATATTCATGCTGATTCCTCCTCGAGCTTTAGTCTAAAGTATATAACAAAATCTGGTAGACTGGAAGAAAGAAGTTATCTTGAGTTAAAATAGATTACATGAAAAAAACAAAAGCCGATTAAAAATAGACTTTTGTTTTTTTATATAGATCAAAATAATCCAATCGCATTCCCATCTTTATCAACATCCATCTTTAAAGCTGCTGGTTTTTTAGGCAAACCTGGCATCGTCATGACGTCTCCTGTCAATGCAACAATAAAACCCGCACCAACTTTTGGTACTAATTCACGAATCGTTATCGTAAATCCCTCTGGACGCCCCAATGCTTGAGGATCATCCGATAAAGAATATTGCGTTTTAGCCATGCACACAGGTAGACGGTCCCAGCCATATTTTTCAAAAGTAGCCAGTTGATTTCGCGCTTTTTTGGAGAAAATCACATCATTTCCACCATAGATTTTCGTTACGATTGTGTTGATTTTATCCTCCAGATCCATACCGTTTTGATAAATCGTTTTAAAATCTGCTGTTTGCTTTTCGATAACTTGAGTGACACGTTTGGCTAATGCGACGCCACCTTCAGCGCCTTTTTCCCAAACACTTGTTAATTCAACTGGCACATGTATTGATTCACATAAATCACGTAAGGCTACGATTTCATTCTCGCTATCATTGATAAACTCGTTTATAGCAACTATTACCGGTAATCCATAACTTTTCATGTTCTCAATATGTTTTTGTAAATTTGAAAACCCTTTGACTAAAGCCGGAATATTTTCTGTATTTAATTCTTGCTTATCCACTCCTCCGTGCATTTTTAACGCACGGATCGTCGCAACAATTACAACAGCATCAGGAGCTTTTTTCAGGTTAGGTACTTTAATATCTAAGAATTTTTCTCCCCCTAAGTCAGCGCCAAAGCCTGCTTCGGTCACAACATAATCCCCAAGTTTCAATGCGGTTTTCGTTGCTAATATACTATTGCAGCCATGAGCGATATTTGCAAAAGGTCCGCCATGAACAAATGCGGCAGTGCCGTAAATGGTTTGAACTAGATTAGGTTTGATCGCCTCTTTTAACAACAAAGTCAATGCCCCTTGCACACCCAAATCGCTAACAGACACTGGCTCACGATCAAAGGTATAGCCAACAACGATATTCCCTAACCTAGACTTCAAATCTTCTAAATCTGTTGCTAAACATAATATAGCCATGATTTCACTGGCCACTGTAATATCAAAGCCATCTTCACGCGGCATCCCTTGCATCGGACCGCCTAAACCTACATTGACATGACGCAATGCACGATCATTTAAATCTACAACTCTTTTCCAGATAATTCTTCTCACATCAATATCAAGTTCATTTCCTTGTTGAATGTGATTATCCAACAGTGCTGAAAGCGCATTGTTAGCAGTTGTAATGGCGTGCATATCCCCAGTAAAATGCAGATTGATCTCTTCCATAGGTAGCACTTGAGCATAACCTCCACCGGTCGCTCCACCTTTGATCCCCATAACAGGTCCTAAAGAAGGCTCCCGTAATGCAATCACAGTCTTTTTACCAATTAAATTCAACGCATCACCTAAACCGATCGTGACAGTCGATTTTCCCTCTCCTGCTGGTGTGGGATTGATAGATGTGACTAGAATCAATTTTCCTTCTTCATTTTTTGACAAACGCTGAATCGTTGAAAAATCGATTTTGGCTTTATATTTCCCAAATAATTCTAGATCTTCATTGGTTAATCCAATACTTTCTCCTACTTTATTGATAGGTAATAAATCAACCTCCTGAGAAATCTCGATATCCGTCTTCATAAAACACCCTCTTTTCCCGAACTATACATACATATATTTCGAATTCGTTCAGTTATTCCTTATTATACCGTTAAATACCACCTATTTCCATCATAAAAACAGATTTTTTACAAAAGATTGACGGGTTGCTGTTTTCACTTTATAATGATGCTAGACTTTAGAAAATAAAGGAGCGTGATTTGAATGGAAAAAGGGTTCGTCAAGTGGTTCGATAATAGAAAAGGTTACGGCTTTATTGGTTACAATGAGGACGAGGAGATCTTTGTTCATTTCACAGCAATCGAAGAAGATGGCTTTAAGTCATTGGAAGAAAATCAAGCCGTAGAATTTGAAGTGATGGAAGGTACACGTGGTTTACAAGCCGCACATGTGAAGAAAATATAAAAAAAACAGCATCCACACAATGTGTGGATGCTGTTTTCTTAATAATGTTTGCTGATGGTTAATTTCGGATCTTCAATAATTGCCGCTGTGAACGTCTGCTGCTGTTTCAGCGACGCTATAAATGCTGTTTTATTTTTTTTCGTCATAATAAACATCTGTGAACGCTCTTTCAATTCAGAGGATTTCACTTCGATGCATTTAGGACCGACTCGAATGGTTTCGATTGCGGATAATGTTATTTTTTTTCGTTTAATTGGTAATAAAGCATGTATAATCAACTGATCATCGTCGATTATAAAATAACGATTGCAGCCTAATAATGCAAAGAAAACGAATATACCCAAAACAATATTACTAATCAAATAAGGACGAGTATGTTCCAATGTCAAAATTAAACTTAAAAACAAAATGCCAAATGTACAAGACCAATAAATTATCAACGTTGATAATTCTGGTTGCCAATGATAGACTTTTTTCTTCATGTAGCGACCCCTTAATAAAAATTCAGTATGTTATAATAGTAACATACTTCAAGTTTGAACTAAAAGAAATAAGGAGAATTTTATGTTACGATTATATGTCGATGCTGCAACAAAAGGAAATCCAGGTCCTAGCGGTGGCGGAATCGTTATTGTAGGAGACGAGCTTCACGAGCAATTACATGTTCCTCTTGGAGAATGTTCTAATCACGAAGCTGAATTTAAAGTTTTTATTAAAGCCTTGGAATTAGTCATCGAAAAACAGCTAAATAACCAGACTGTCCTGATTCATTCTGATAGCAAGATCGTTGTTCAAACCATCGAAAAACAATATGCTAAGAACCCTCTATTCAAACCTTATCTTAAAATCTTTCAACAAATAGAAAATAACTTTCCCTTATTGCTGGTAAAATGGCTTCCTGAGAGCCAAAATAAAGGAGCAGATACTTTAGCTCGTCAAGCAATACAAAAATACCTGTAATCGATAATTGAAGCAAAAAGCTTCTCCTCTTTAGCCTTTAAAATCCCCCATCGAGAAAATAAAACAATACTCTTTCTTTGGGTTCTTTTTATTGTGCATTTTCGAATTTCTAGATTATCCATGATTCAAGCTGTTTTGTAGATTTTTTGATTGATTCTCACATCGTCAAAGCTACTATTTTCCCATTTGTTACTTGAAGAATCGATGATGGGGTCAATTCGATCTGCATTCCTCTTTTGCCAGCTGATACAATAATCGTTTCAAAGTTTTCTGCTTCTTTTGCAACATAAGTTGGAAACAATTTTTTCATGCCTATCGGTGAACAGCCACCTCGAATATATCCTGTTGTTTCTTCCAAATCTTTTAAATGGAGCATATCAACTTTTTTATTTCCACTTGCACTAGCTAATTTTTTTAAGTCTAGTTCTTTATTCCCTGGAATCACCGCTACAACGGGGCCTGTTTTATTCCCAACCGTTACTAGGGTTTTAAATATTTTCCCATCTTCGATCCCAATTTTTTCAGCAACGCTATTTGCACTTAAATGATCTTCGCTCCATTCAAATTCATATTCTTTATATGTGATTTTATGTTGTTCAACAATTCGCATTGCATTTGTTTTTTGTGTCTTCTTTTTCTTAGCCAATTTTATTCACCTCACAATTAAGTTTATCAAAGAAATCAACGGATGCAAGAAAAATAGACTAGTCAGAAGTGAGTTGCTACGTTTCTGACTAGTCTATTGATTATAATGCTAAAGTTTTAAGAATTTCGCGTAGTTCTCCTACAGGCACTTGACCTGGTGCTGATGCTTTTTTAGCAGCACCAAAAGTCATCGCAGAACCAAACGCTTCACCGCACATACGACTGACCATTCCTAGTTGTCCCATAGACATTGTAACAATTGGTCGATCTGCATGTTTTGTTTTCATTTCATTAGTTGCTTCTAAAAGCGTTAACACATCGTCTGAAGATTGCGGCATAACAGCGATTTTACAGATATCCGCATTTTTTTCCTGCATTTTGCATAACCTTGAAATAATCTCACTTCTTTCAGGTGTTTTGTCAAAATCATGATTACACATCACGATTTTGATCTTTTTTTCATGCGCTGCTTGAATCGTTTCTTGAACGAGAGTGTCATCCATAAACAATTCAACATCTAATAAGTCGATTGCCCCTTGTTCAATAACTGTTTTGTATAAACCAAAGTATTGCTCATCCGTGAAAGCAATTTCTCCGCCTTCTTGTTTTGTTCTGAAGGTGAAAAGTACTGGTTTATCAGATAAAATTTCTGCGATTTTTTTGACATTTCAGCAGCCACTTGAAAATCTGCAACTTGATCAAAAAAATCAACACGCCATTCAACTAAATCACAATCGATCGTTAACAAATGCTTAGCTTCTTCTATTAATTCTGTTTCATTTTTACCTACTAGAGGAACAATGATCTTTGGACTCCCACTTCCGAGAGTCACATTTTTAACTGTAACTGTGTTCATTTTTTGTATCCTTCCTATTTAGATGTATCGATTGTTTGGCGGTAACGAATAAAAATAATGACCGCTAAGACAAAACCGATCCCTGCAATGATCGTATCGAATAACATAATACCACGTACATTGGTTTTGGCAATTTGAGCTGCCGCCACTGGAATAACAAATGAAGCAATACTCCCAAATGTATAATAGATCCCTGTGATCGTCCCTTTACCTGCTGGGAACATTTCGCCCATTACTGTTAATCCCAATTGTAACACGCCTCCAGCTGCAAAGAAACCAACTAAAGCCGCTCCGATCATACAAACAAGTGGTGTTGGGAATAACCACATAATCGCGATCGTCAAAAATGAAACAAAGGTATAAATAACAACTAAATAAACTGAACGAACTTTTGAAGCCATAATTGCTGTAAATGCTACACATAATAATGAACCAATAGAATAATACGAAACTAGTACACCTGCATCTGTTTGGGCCATACCTGCCACTTGTTCACCATAAGTTCCGATAAACTGACTGATTAGATAAAACGTTGCTTGTGCGATAAAACCATAGATAACAAAGGCAACTCCTTCTATTGCCATTTTAGGTTTTGACTTAAATTTAACTGCTGGAGCCTGTTCAACCACTTCTTCTGTTTCTTCTGCAAGTTTTGCATCTGCATCTGGGAAAGGTTGTTTCCACAAGTAAATCGCATTTACTCCTAATAAAATTGCAGCGATCATGAAGGACCAACCAAACCATAAATGGTTAGAAGCTAAAAATTTAATGAGCAGTGGTAAAGCGAATTGACCACCTTGAATAAAGGCTTTTAACAAAACTGTTGCTGTTCCTGCTGTTTTTGGAAATGACTCCATCAACGCAGGATACGTACCAGAATCAAGGAATGAATTGGAGATTCCAGCAATTACTGCGAAAAACATCGCTAACTCAACACTCGGGCTATACAATATACCAAAGAAGTAGGCCGCATACGTCACCATTCCTAAGTAAATGAATGGCTTACGTCCAAATTTATCAGACAAGCGTCCTGAAATCATGATCGCAATCAAACGCCCGATCCCTAGCATTGAAATAACTTTGGCGATTCCCATCAAATCAGTGTCCCATTGTGTCATCAAAGAATTTTGATTTTGTGAAATAATAATAACGCCCATCCCATGGACAATGTAGTTGATATATAGACCTATGGCGGTCGGTGTGTATTTATTTTTCATCATTTTCTCCTAACTGTTAGTCCTTAAATAGTAGTTCTTTAATATAGTCAACCGGCATATCTTCCCCAGTAAAGTGTTTGAATGCTTCTGCCCCTTGATAAAGCATCATGCCTAATCCGTTGATTGTTTTCTTCGCGCCATGTTCACGAGCAAATTTTAGTAATTTTGTTTCTTTAGGAATGTAAACCACATCAAAAACCACTAAATCTGGACGGATAACTTCTGGATCATTGATTAGACTTTCTTCTTGTAGAGGTTTCATTCCAACTCCAGTCGCATCGATATAGATACTACTTTCGCTAATTGACTGCTTAAACGCTGCCTGATCAGATAAATCACTTACTGTTGCTGTACATTCAGTATTTTCGTTGATTTTTTTCACAGTCTCCTCAGCAGTTTTATAGTGTTGATCATTGATATTAAAAATCCGTAACTCTTTGGCACCGTCTAAAGCAGCTTGGATCGCAATTGCAGTACCTGCTCCGCCAGCACCGGTCATTGTAACGATTTGATCCTTTACTTCTACGCCTTCTTCTCTTAAGGCACGCATAGCGCCCGTTCCATCTGTTACATGTCCAACTAAATGACCTTTTCCGTCTTTATTTGTCACTGTATTTACTGCGCCAACTAATTTTGCCGCTGGTGAAAGCTCATCTAAATAAGGAATAATTGCTTGTTTATTTGGCATAGAAACATTTGAACCACGAATTCCTAATGCACGAATCCCTTGCACTGCATCTTTCAATTCTTCATTACCAACTTCAAATGCCATGTAGGCGTAATCTAAACCTAATTTTGCAAATGCTTCATTATGCATGGTTGGTGATAAACTATGACGAATCGGTGTTGCTATCAAACTAATCAATAATGTGTGCCCGTCAATTCTTTCTGTCATTTTAAATTCCCTCGCTTTATATAGTTTGTGTTGCTTTTTGCAAATTTTTAGCTTGTTCAAATAACATTTTTTGCGTCCGAGTATTTTCCAGTACCTCAATTGTTTTTAAAATATCCCGAGCTTCTCTAGTTCCTTCCATGATTCGTCTAGCAACCTTACTATCTCCCATATTTAAAAGTACAGCACCGTTACTTCTAGCATACTGATCTAGTTCACGGATCATCGGTGCCTCAGCACGCATACCTAAACATACAAACCCTAAGTCAAATGGCAACTCGATCATTTCATCATTTTTTTCAACTAAGAAACTATGTTCTTTAACTTCCATCAGTTTTGTTTCTACATGAACTTCTACGCCGAATTTTTCTACGATTTCCATCATTGCAAGCTTAGTGATCAAATCTAAATCTTTTCCAATTTCACCTTGCATTTCCACAATACTAACTTTTTTAGCGCCACGTTCAGCGTAATATTCTACAACGTCCAAACCTACAGCACCACCGCCGATCACAACGATTTCTTTTCCTTCGAATTCTTGGAATTTTGACATATCATCTAAAATGTCAAAAATAGAAAAGATTTTTCTGTTTGGATTATCTAATTGTTCTTTTAAACCATTGATTGGTGGCAATAAAGGTTTTGCACCAGTTGCATTCACAATAATATCTGGTCCGATTGCTTCAATGTCTGACAATGTTGCAGTGTGATTGAGATGAATCGCTAAGTTATCCAGTTCTTTACAACGATTGATTTCATACGTAATGAAATCATCGATTCTTTTCTTATCCGGGAAACGAGCTATTTCATGCCCTAAACCACCTAGATAATCTTTTTGTTCAAAGAGTTCAACATTTACCCCAACTTCAGCCGCTGTTGCAGCAGCTTCAAGTCCAGTCGTTCCCCCACCGATCACCACCATTTTGGTTGGATGTAACACAGGCTTCATTTTGTAATCATCTTCATAATGTAGATCTGGATTGACTGTACAACGCATTGGACGTGCTTTAGCAATTCGATGGTCTGCACAACCAATATTGCAAGAAATACATTTTCTTAACAGATCTTCTTGTCCGTTCGCTACTTTATTGACCCAATTAGGCTCTGCAATCAATCCTCGACCCATTGCCAATAAATCTGCATCGCCAGACTCTAGTATTTCTGTCGCACGTTTTGGACTACGAATATTTCCAGAAGTCACAGTAACTTTGTCAGGGAAGCGTTCTTTGACAGCTTTTGACATGTAAGCACGCCAACCATCCGCTAAGTTCATTTTATCGATTTGATATTGTAAGCTGTCATTCAAGGCAGCAGAGACATTTAAAATATCTACTTCATCTGCAAAATAACTTAAAATTTCGATCGTGTCTTCTAATGTATTGCCGCCTTCCAATAATTCATCCGCACTAAACCGAAGTGAAATCGGGAAAAACGGGCCGACAGCTTTTCGGACTGCTTCAACGACTAATTTAGTCAAACGAGCGCGATTTTCTGGACTTCCGCCAAATTTATCCGTTCGTTTATTGTATAAAGGTGATAGAAATTGACTTAAAAGATACGAATGTCCTGCGTGAATTTCTACACAATCAAAGCCAGCACGTTGCGCTCTTAAGGCTCCATCTGCATAGCGATCAACGATTCCATAAATTTCTTCTTCAGTCAATGGACGTGGAATTGGATTGCCTTTTTTTGAAGGAATGTTTGATGCTGAAACAGGTTGCTCTCCTTCTAAACGTAATCCATAGGCCGATGCTCCTGCATGGTTGATTTGAACTGAAGTACAGGCGCCATAAGCATGCATTTTTTCATTAAAATGCCATAGTCCAGATATATATTGATCATTATCCATTCTTAATTGGCGAGCACCATTTGTCCCCATAGGATAATCAATACAGACGTTTTCTAACGTAATTAAACCAGTTCCACCTTTAGCACGTTGTTCATAATATGACACATGCTGCATACTGAATGTTCCATCCATATTGGCGAAGTTCGTTCCCATTGGTGGCATAACAACACGGTTTTTTAAGGTCATTCGTTTTACAGTTAAAGGTTCAAAGATTGCTTGATAATTATTCATGATAACCTCCTAAATTTAAAAGCGAAGCGAGCTCGTTCAGCTCTGACAGAAAAACAGGAAATTGTGACTGAGGTGCTTTTTGCCTCATTCATCATTTATCTTTTTTCCGAAGAGCTAGCCCGCGTAGCTAGATAACATAAAAGCGGAAACAGCTCGTTCATTTTTTGTTAAAAAGCGAGTTCACTAAAATGTTTTTATGATTGTTACTTTATTCACAATCCCTATGAATTTATTCTAATCCATCAAACCAATAAAATCTAATGAATGTTTTTTATACTTTCTATAAATGAAATTTATGTATAGACCTTGCTTCATTTTTGCTTTATTTGATGCATATTTCTAAAATTATTGATAAACTGTGCTTATAAATGAATTACTGATAAGGAGTATTACTTATGAATTTGCGACAACTAGAGTTTTTTAGAATGTTGGCCGATACCCAACATATGACCCATGCAGCCAAATTATTAAATACCACACAGCCTAATTTAAGCCACTCCATGTCAGAATTAGAAAAAGAATTGGACGCACAACTATTTGAAAAAAAAGGAAGAAACATTCAATTAACAAAATATGGGAAATTTTTCTATACATATGTTTCAACTGCTTTAGAAGAATTAGCTAAAGGTGAACGTGCTTTAAAGGAATTAGTTAGTCCAGAAAAAGGCTTGATTGATTTTGGTTTCATTTACACAGCAGGTTCCTTTTTAGCTCCGATGTTGATGAAGGAATTTTCAACCTATCCTGGCAATGAACAAATCCGCTTTAACTTATTTCAAGGCAATTCGTCTGATATGACGGATTTACTCTTAAAAGAAGATGTGGATATTGCGATTACATCTAAGCTAAAAGAAGACGAACAACTTAACTACGAGATTTTAACGGAACAAGAGATTGTTTTGGTTGTGCCATTAACTCATCCTTTAGCTGCATATGACAGTATTTCGTTAAAACAAACAAGTGATTATCCTTTTGTTTATTTTAACGAACGAAGTGGTTTACGTCCTTATCTGGATAAACTATTCACTGCAGCTTCTATCACACCAACAATCGTTTGTGAAGTAGAAGAAGATCACACCATGCTTGGATTTGTAGCGCATGATTATGGAATCGCAATGATGCCAAAAATCCCATCCATTTCTGCTTATAATGTCAAAATCTTGACTATTGAGGACAATGTTTACCCGCGTTATATTTATTTAGCGACCAAAAAGGATCATTTTCTTTCACCGGCTGCTTTACGCTTTAAAGAGTTTATTGTTCCATTTGCGCAAATATGTTTTATCAATAGAAAAAAAGCCCGAAACAAAATCAGTTTTTGTTTCGGGCTTTTTCCGAATAGAGAATGAAAGCAAAAGCAGCCAAACTCAGGGTCTATTTTTTAATTTCGATGAAAAAAACTTTCAAATAATTTCCCTCTTCAAAGTGCTTGTTTGTTTTAAAATCACTAGGTAATTGATAGGTTTCCTTGAACTCATATCGAACCTGTTTTTCTTCTAATGCTTCAATAATCATTTTTTTATATTTATCCAAAGAGATATTTGCAGCATTGGTTGAAGCAATCAGTAAACCTTTGTCCTTTAAAATAGCAACGGAATCCTTGATCAACTCACCATAATTTTTAGCCACAGAAAAAACTTTTTTCTTATTTCGAGCAAAACTTGGTGGATCTAGAATGATTACATCATAACTTAGCTGCTTACGAACTGCATATTTAAAATACTCAAAAACATCCATTACGATGATTTTTTGATCGTCTATCGCCAAGTGATTCACTTCAAACTGCTCCTTAGTCTTAGGCAAACTACGCTTAGCTAAATCAACACTCGTTGTCATACTTGAACCGCCCATTGCACTAGCAACAGAGAAAGCTCCTGTATAGCTAAACATATTCAATACTGTTTTCCCTGCGGCAATCCCTTCTACCAAACGTCCTCGTACTTCCTTTTGATCTAGAAAAATCCCTGTCATCAGACCATCATTTAAATACGTGGCATAAGTGACACCATTTTCATAAACCAATAGTGGTTCCGGCGCATCTAGCCCGAATAATTTTTGAGATTCCGGTAATGACTTGTTAGCGAAACGGATCTTTTCATAGGCTCCTTTAATCTCTGGAAAAGCTACTCTAAAAGCTTGGATAATTTCTTGCTTCTTCTTATATAGAGTTTCGTTATACCAAGAAAATACTGCGAAATCATCATAACGGTCAATAATCAAACCGCCAAGTCCATCTCCTTCTCCGTTAAATAAGCGATAAGCGGATGTCGACTCATCTTGCTCAAATACCACGCGCCGATTTTTCGCATTTACAAATAGCCCTTCTAGAAAAGGTGAATCCACATTCCCCTGCCAATTAACGAGCCAGCCTATTCCTTTGTTCTGTTCCCCAAGGTAACCAGTTGCAATAAATTTACCTTTACTGTCGATAAATTTGACCCATTCCTGTGAAAACGACTTTTGCTCATCGAATAAATCTTCCTTTTGGATAAGGGGATATCCGCCTTTAAATTTTTTTTCAGATTTTTTTGTGACCATTATATTCATTTTTCATTACATCCTTTAGACAAATTTGACTTTTTTTATAGGCAAGCATGCCCTTGCCCGTGTCCTTATCATTCGCTAGTATATCAAAAAATATCGCTTCTGTCGCTAGCTTTAACTACTTTACTATCCATCAACATATTAAGAAAAGTAAAATTTTATTAACTTTTCCGCCTCAAAAATCTGATTTAAATTGACATAAAATTGTAGAGAGAGTAAAATTGGAACAGTATATCGAAAGCATTTGAAACATTTCATTGCTTTCTTTTAGATTTGACTTTGGAAAGGATACGTTTACTTTGAATATTATAAAAAAAATGCATATGCCTAAATTTTTAAATACCCGGCTGGGACTTTTTGGGTTTGTTGCTGTGTTGATTTGGCTGAAAAACATTTTTGCTTATACAGTTGATTTTCATTTAAGAATTGAAAATGCTCTAGAATATTTCATTCTCTTTATCAATCCAATCGCTTCTACCTTTTTCTTATTAGCGATTGCATTATATATAAGAAGAAAGAAAGCTTCTTATATTACCATGATGGTGATTTATTTCTTGATGTCGTTACTGTTATTTTCAAACGTGGTGTATTACAGAGAATTTACTGACTTTATCACTGTCAACACTATGCTTGGTGCTGGTAAAGTCGCTAGTGGTCTTGGTGAAAGTGCTCTACGCTTGTTTAGACCTTATGATGTGCTTTATTGGCTTGATTTTATTATTGTCGGAATTTTGTTGATCACTAAAAAAATCAAGATGGATGAACGTCCAGTTAGAGCCCGTGTTGCCGTTTCAATCAGTATGTTGTCTGCTTTGTTCTTTGTAGCAAACTTAACTTTAGCTGAAACTGCCCGCCCTCAATTATTAGGACGTCAATTTTCTCGTGACTACATCGTTAAGTTTTTAGGTTTAAATGCTTTCACAGTGTATGATGGCGTGACTACTTACCAAACGAACCAAGTCCGAGCCGAAGCTAGTGAAAATGATATGGATGCTGTTTCTGATTATGTTAAAGACCATTACGCAGCACCGAACCCAGATACATTTGGTATGGCCAAGGGTAAAAATGTTATCTATATCCACTTGGAAAGTTTCCAACAATTTTTGATCGATTACAAATTAAAAGATGAAAAAGGTGTTGAACATGTCGTCACACCATTCATCAACAGCTTATATCACAGTAACAGCACCTATAGTTTTGACAACTTCTTCCATCAAGTGGGACAAGGAAAAACAAGTGATGCTGAAACAATGTTTGAAAATTCATTATTTGGATTAGATCAAGGTTCTTTATTTACTCAAGTCGGTGGTAAAAATACCTTTGAAGCCGCTCCTGCTATTTTAGGTCAAGAAGCAGGTTACACCAGTGCTGTCTTCCACGGAAACGCTGGTAACTTTTGGAATCGTAATGAGACGTACAAACATTTGGGCTATAATTACTTCTTTGATGCAAATTACTACGATGTCAATGAAGATAATTCATTCCAATATGGCTTGCATGACAAACCATTTTTCCAACAGTCTACACAGTACTTGGAACATTTACAACAACCATTTTATTCTAAATTTATTGCTGTTTCTAACCACTATCCATATTCTCAATTTACAAATGACGAAGCTGGATTCCCGATTGCTCAAACATCTGACGAAACAATCAATGGTTATTTCGCTACAGCAAACTATCTAGATAAATCAGTTGAAGAGTTCTTTAACTATTTAAAAGCGTCTGGCTTGTATGATAACTCTGTCATTGTCCTTTACGGTGATCATTATGGTATTTCAACTTCTAGAAATGATAACTTAGCTGAATTAGTTGGTAAAACAAAATCAACTTGGAATGACTTTGATAACTCAACAATGCAACGTGTTCCATACATGATTCATGTTCCAGGTCAAACAAACGGTGGTATCAATCATACTTACGGTGGTCAAATCGATGCTTTGCCTACCCTATTACACTTAATGGGTATTGATACTAAAAATTATATTCAAATGGGACAAGATTTGTTCTCTAAAGAAAATGAACAACTAGTTGCCTTTAGAAACGGGAACTATGTTTCACCCAAATATACGATGCTTGGCTCTAGTATCTATGAGACAGCTACAGGTCGATTGCTAGAAGAACCAACTGAACAAGAAAAACAAGAAGCGAAAGAATTGAAAGACAAAGCGAATCTACAGCTTCAAATGTCCGACCAAACAACCAATGGCGATTTGCTACGTTTCTACACAAACAGTGGATTAACACCAGTAAATCCAGATGATTATAATTACAAAGATCAATTAAAACAATTAGAGAAAATCGAAGAAGACAAAGGTAAAAAATCAACGAGTGTTTACAGTAAAAACAATAACACCTCAACGGTCGATAAATACCATACGGAATCTTACCAAGATTATCTAAAATCTGGAAAATAACACAAAACAATCATAAAAGCTTGAGTAAATTACTCAAGCTTTTTTATATCTTATTCATAATTAATTCATATTCTTCTTTTATACTTAGTTTAGTGAGGTGAATAGATTTGAAAAGCATACGTTACGCTTTCGCCAGCGTTTCTTACCATAAAAAAATTTCCTTTGGCATTGGTGTCTGCTCTGCTTTTTTTCTTTTTGTTTTAACCGGTCTTTTGAATCTTATTGACATTGAAAAATCGTTTTATGACCAAATAAGCAAGCTGGTTAATGCTGCCGACTATCACATCAATTATCAAAAAACTATTCAGTTTTACTCCTCATTATATCTAATTACGTTCTTTGTGTGGGGAATTCTGATGACTACTTTGCTTGTTTTCTCGTTAAAAATAAAAAAACAAGATATGATGAAATGGCGCATTATGGGATTTTCCAATCGATTTGTCATTAAGCAATCTATATTAGAAAGCGTTATTCCAATGATCACCGGAATGATCACTGTGGCTGTGTTTCTCATTGTCTGTCAACATACATATGAATATATCTTGATACAGGCCAGGCCGTTGTTTACACAGAGTTTAGGCATCAAACCAGTTGCTTTTTTCTCATCGAACATATTGGTAGAAAGTACGCCCAATCATTTAGCAAGTACGGCTAGTAATACACATTTTTTATCTATGAGGATTAGCAGCTTACCGATTGTCGCCATTTTCAAAGCTTTTTCAAGAAACTGTCTATTATTATTGTGTGTCACATCTGGAATCACCCTATTTTCAACCTATTTTCTTTCATTAAATTCAAAAAAAGTATTTAGGACGTGAGTAAATGAATTTTCCTTTAGCAAAAAATTGGACCGAAGATAGTTTTAATGAACTATTTCAACAACAACATATGACTGTCGTTTTAGAGGATCAAAGCAGTATTCAAGCAGATTTTTACTTTCTCATTGATAAAACATTCGATATGAAACAGTCGATGGCGATTGGTTTTATTTTATCTGAGAATACTTTTTTACCTTATCTTTCTATCAGAGACAATCTCTTTGTCGGCTCTTCTATCAAAGAAAAAGATAAAAAGCAGTTGCTCAATACATTATTTGATTATGTCACTCTTGATTCTAGCGTATTGATCAAATCAGAAGATGCTTTGACCACTTTTGAACAAATCAAACTGCAGTTAGTCCAATTACTTCTTATAGATAAAGATATCATCATTATTGATGATATCTTTCAAAAACTCTCTATTGCACAACGTCAAGAACTATTACCATTGCTTCAAAAAATAGCGAAAGAAAAAAAGAAAGCTATTTTAGTTCTAACAAATGATATTCAAATCGCTGAAAGTCCTTATATGGATAAAATTATCAAAACAGCTTAAAAAAGATCTAGTTAAACAATTTTGTTTAACTAGATCTTTTTTATTTAGTCTTCATCTTCTATTTCTACGTCAGGAAATGAAATAGTAAAGCTTGTCCCCTTACCTTCTTCACTTGCTACACTAATCTTCCCTTTGTGCAAACGAACCAACTGCTGAACAATTGATAGACCTAATCCAGACTCGCCATATTTAGTGTTTTTCCTAGATGGATCTACTTTATAATAACGATCCCAAATATTTTGCACTTGTTCTTCTGACATTCCAATACCGGTATCAGAAATCGTGATAATCGTTTCTAAGTAGCCTTTTTGTAAGTGAACCCGAATCTCGCCATCTTGGGTAAACTGTATGGCATTTTGAATAATATTGACCATGATCTGAACAAAACGATCATAATCTGCATACACATCAATTGCTTCATCCGCTTCTAAAATAAGCGTATCATTTGCAGAAGCTGCCTTACTCTCTAACTGGGTAAGAATATTCTTCAACGTTTCAGTTGCATCAAATTTTTTCACCACAATACTAATTTGGTTCGTTCTGATTTTTTCATAATCTAGGTTTTCATTCACTAATCGAATTAAACGAGATGTTTCATTTTGCATGAGCTTGATAGCATTTTCTCTTTGTGTTTCTGGAATTGCATTATATTGTAGTCCCTCTAACAATCCATTGATCGTCGTCAAAGGAGTTCTCATCTCATGAGAAGCATCTGCCATGAATTGTCGCCGTCGATCTTCTTGACGATCGATTTCTTCTCTCGATTCTTTCAGTGATTCGGCCATTTTATTAAAATCTTCTGCTAAATCATCAAATTCATCCTTATCATGTGTTATGAGTTTGATATCAAAATTACCGCTAGTTATCTCTTTCGTTGCTTTTCTCATACGGTTGATCCGCTTTACTTGAAAACTAGCGAAGAAATAGCTCAAGATCAATCCTACAATACTCGATATGATAAATCCTTTAAACAAGTTGGCTGTGATTGCATCGACACTGTCAGAAACATTCTTAGCCGGTTGAGTGATCACTAGTGCTCCTATGATCGTATTTTCATTTGACTGGGCATTGGTTTGGCTCACTGGCAGCATCACATAAGATGACATTTGCTTATTCCCATAAATATCTTTATCTATCGTTGTATACTCTTGCTGTCCAGCCATCAAACTGTCCCAATTACTTTCGATCAATGAGTAATCCAATTTCCTTTTTGTATTGACTGGATATTGAATCGCCATTTCCCGATCGATAAAAACAAACTGCACGTCTTGATTACTTAAGACACTCTCAGACAGGGTAAATGACATATTCAGTAATTCCTGATCTGTCATTCCAGGATAACGATTGATCGAGTCTTTCGTCTTCCAGGCTGACTGAGCATACCCTCGCAGCTGCTCATAATTTGTATCCTGCATCGTTTTTTTTGTAAGTTGTGTAAAAGAGGTGCCCACAATCAAAATAATGAGAATAATCACACCCCAAAAGGCTAGTAATTGTTGATATAAATATTTCATCTAAGCTACTCCAGAATCATCAAATTTATACCCGACGCCCCAAACCGTTTGAATCACTTGCGGTCCTACTTTTTCAATTTTTTGACGTAATTTTTTTATATGCGCATCTACCGTACGCTCATCTCCAAAATATTGATAATCCCAAACCATTTCAAGTAATTGTTCTCGTGAAAAGACTTGCCTTGGTTTTTTCGCTAAAGTATACAACAAATCAAATTCTTTTGGCGTTAATCCGTCGATCAGTTTATTATCGAGATACGCTTCTCTTGTCTTAGTATTCATTTTAAAATGGTCTGTCTCTACATCAAATTGATCATCTGAACGATTCGCACCATCTGGAGCATGTTCACCGATCTCTGAACGGCGATGTAATGCTTTTATCCGAGCAATCAGTGTTAGAGGGCTAAATGGTTTTGTGACATAATCATCCGCTCCCATTTCCAAACCTATAACTTGATCACTTTCAGAATCTCTAGCAGTCAACATAATAATCGGAACTGTATTAGAAACTTTACGGACTTCACGACATACCGCCATGCCATCCATCGTTGGTAAGTTCAAATCTAGGGTGATCATGTCCCATTTTTCAGGATTTTCTAAAAATGCATCCAATCCTTCCTTTCCATCATATTTAAATGTAGCTTCCCAGCCTTCATTTAAGAAAAACATTTGCATCATTTCTGAAACTGATTCGTTATCTTCTATCATTAACACGTTCATTATTTACTCGCCTCTTCCCTTCAAGTTTAACGTCATCTATATTATACTCTAAAAACTAGCTAGCTCCAATAACTTCTACCTTTCTTCAAAAAAGCTTTGTCTTTTGTTCAATCTTTGATAAGATTAGGGATGAAAGGACGTTGAAAATTCATGGAAAATATACAAGCAGTTGCTTTTTTTGATTTAGATGGAACATTATTGAACAACAAATCACAAATTACGCCTGAAATAACAGAGGCTATCCGCTCTTTAAAAGCCAATAATGTCTTACCGATGATTGCTACTGGCCGAACAGTTGTAGAGATCGAACATATTATGAAAGACAGCGGTATTGATTCAGCAATTGTCATGAACGGTCAATTTATTCAAGTAGAAGGGAAAAGAGTTTATTCAGATGAGTTTAGCTATGACGAATGTCTGAAAATGTATGAGCACGTCAAAAGCTTGGGACATGAGATTTCCTACTATAATGACCAACAAATTTGGTGTTCTGGTCACAACGAAATCGTTGCAAATGCATATTCGTTTATTCATTCAGAAGTCCCTGTAATCGATCATTCCAGCTTAAAAGATAAAACAGTTAATATGATGTTGGTTTTATCTGAAGATGGTGACGAGCATTACCTCAAACATTTTCCAGAAATGACCTTTTACCGCAACGGTCCCTACTCTATTGATACTGTTAGAAAAGGTGTTTCTAAAGGAACAGGAGTTAAAAATCTGTTTCAAGCCTTAAATTTACCAGCTGTTCCGACTTTTGCTTTTGGTGATGGGATCAATGATCTTGCTCTTTTTGAAGCGTGCGATAATAAGATTGCAATGGGCAATGCACGGATCGAATTAAAAGAGCGTTCTAGTTTTATTACTAAGAAAAATACAGAAGGCGGAATTGTTCATGCCTTAAAGCACTTTGATTTGATATAAAAAATCGTGCAAAAAATCCCACTTCTTATTTAGAAGATGGGATTTCTTTTTTATGTCTTTTTTGATGAACACAGATAACGGTTCCTGTCACTTGAATCAGTAAGAGAAAAAGCAAAATTGCACTTAATCCTATATGTCCCTGATCGAATGTCCTTTTTAACAATACAAGTAAAATCAGACTGCTTACTGAATAAAGTGACCATTGTTTATCCATAATATCTAGACCCCTTTGGTTTGTTATCTATAAGGATAGGACTTTTAGATACAAAAAGCAAGGATCTTTTAGGTATATGTGAATTTTCCAACAATTTTTTAGTATTTCTTTATATTTCTAAGGAAACTCTAAACTTATGACTCGCACATTTTTTAATTCTTTTTCCTTTTAAAATGCTCTATCCATTTCAAACAGTTCAAATAAATGATACACTGATTTTACTGCAAATTTTACTGTAAGGAGTTTTTGATTTATGGATGTACAAAAACACTCAAATATACAACTTATTTTAGATACCTGTTTAATGGCAGGGAAAATCATGACAGAAAGTGGTTCTGAAGTTTATCGTGTGGAAGATACAATGAATCGAATTGCTGAAAATGCTGGTCAAAAGGAAAGCGTTAGTTATGTAACGGCAACAGGTCTGTTTATGGGATTTCGTTCAAGCAATTATACGCAATTAGAAAATGTAACTGAACGAAGTATCAACTTAGAAAACGTAGCCATCGTTAATAACCTATCCCGAAAATTTGCTGACAAGGAAATCTCGTTGGAGGAACTTCACCTAAAACTTACGAATATCAATCATGAAGCGCCAACTTATTCGATTCCGTTACAAATCTTTGCATCTGGGATCGTCAGTTGTACATTGATGTATATTTTTGGTGGGAATTGGAACGATTTTTTTGCGACCTTCTTCATTGGAATGATAGGTTTTAGTGTTGCTTACTTCACTAAAAAATGGCTGAACATCAAATTTTTGGATGATTTTCTGGCGGCTTTTACAATTGGTTTGTTGGCTTATTTAGCAGTGAGGTTTCACTTAGCTGGAAATATTGATAATATTATCATCGGTGCTGTCATGCCCCTTGTGCCAGGCGTTGCTATCACAAACTCATTCCGAGATATTTTGGCGGGACATTTACTAAGTGGCACTGCTCGCGCAACAGAAGCGATTTTTATTGCTGGATCGATCGGTATTGGAATCGCGATTGTTTTTAAATTATTTATGTAAGGAGAAGTGAATGTGGAAGTTGTGATTCATTGTTTATTTAGCTATATTAGTACAGTTACTTTTGGCATCGTTACAAATGTGCCTAGAAAAGCGCTAAATGCTTGTGGTATCACTGGCGCTTTTGGCTGGATGATTTATTGGTCTACTAAAAATCTCGAAGCAGGAGGGATTTTTGCTAATTTTCTTGGTGCAATCGGTATTGGTCTGTTAAGTATTTATTTTTCACGTAGAAAAAAAATGCCAATGACGATCTTCAATATTCCTAGCCTGGTTCCTCTAGTTCCAGGAGGACCTGCCTATCAAGCTGTTAGAAGTATTGTTTTGGGAGATTACGTTGGTGGAGCTCATTTCATCATCAAAGTAATTATGACCGCAGGCGCGATTGCTGCCGGTTTTATGGTCACTGGTATTGTTGAACGTTTATTGAAAAATATATTGGATAAAAATAAATCTGTCATCAAAAATCAATAAAAAATCATTCAAGTAGCTCTCTAAGCTCTTGAATGATTTTTTATTTAGTCAATCGAAATCTCTTGCTCTCCTTCTTCAAAGAACAATAGTAAATCTTGCAAGGACAACTTCTCTTTTTCTTCTTTATTTAAATCTTTGATGATTCGTCCTTTTTGTAAAACAATCAACCGATTTCCGTAGTTTAAAGCATCCTCCATACGATGAGTGATCATTAAACAGGTTAGCTGACCTTCTTTGATTCGCTGATCTGTCAACTGCATCAATTGCTTCGAGGTTTTGGGATCTAAAGCGGCAGTGTGTTCATCCAAAAGCAATAGCTCTGGTTTGGTCAGAGTTGCCATCAGCAGACTTAACGCTTGTCTTTGTCCACCAGAAAGGTTACCCGTTGGTGTATCTAAGTGATTTTCTAAGCCATTTCCAACTTCACTGCAGATCTTAGTAAAAAAAGCTCTTTCTTCATTCAATTTGCGTAGCCGAAAGCCTCGTCTTTTTCCTCGATGGAGTGCCAATAGTAAGTTCTCAGCAACAGTCATTCTTGGTGCTGTACCCATTTTCGGATCTTGAAAAACCCGCGATAGATATTGGGCACGTTTTTCTTCAGAATAAGTAGTAATATTCTGATTGTTGATAAACAAGTCCCCTTCACTTAAAGATAATGTTCCTGCAATACTATTGAATAATGTACTCTTGCCAGCCCCGTTGCCACCTAGTACTGTGACGAATTCCCTTTGAGAAATTGTCAAGTTCACATGATTTAAAATCGTTTTTATCTCATTCATTCCATTATCAATATTTTTCGTTGCATTTTTCAGCTCTAAAACGACACTCATTTGTCTCCCTCCTTTTGCGATAAGAAATGCAGATTCAAAGCCTTTTTCAGTTGTGGAATCATTAGACATGCAGCTAGTATTACTGCAGAGAAGATTTTTAGATACGTTGTGTCAAAGCCAAGCTTGATTACAAATAAAATCAATAATTGATAGATAATACTTCCAACAACAACAGCCACTAAGCGTTCAGCAAAAGTCAATTCACCAAAAAGCACTTCTCCTATAATGATCGATGCTAGCCCGATAACGATCACGCCTGTTCCCTTATTTACATCTGCATAACCATCATTTTGAGCAATAAGTGCGCCAGATAATGCAATCACACCATTTGATAAGGTTAACCCTAGTATTTTCATAGAATCTGTTTTTATTCCGATCGATCGAGCCATATGCTCATTATCACCTGTTGCAATGTATGCTTGACCTAAATTTGTATTAAAGAAAAACAGTAATAAGCTAATAATGATCGTGAGGACAATCACCCCTAAAAAGATAATGTCATAATAATTAGGTAAATTTAGTTGAAAAAAGAAGTCCTGAATTTTGGGTTTATTCAATAAAGAGAGGTTTGGTGTCTGCATTACATAAAGAATCACCGAATTCAAACCGGACATAACTAAAATACCCGCTAAAATTACTGGAATCTTGCCCTTAGTAAAGAGTAATCCTGTCACCAAACCGGCGCACATACCCGCTAAAACCCCCAGTAGAGTTGCTAAAATCGGATGGATTCCAGATGTGATTGCTGTAACACAAACTGCTCCTCCTAACGGAAATGAGCCTTCTGTCGTCATATCTGGAAAATTTAAAATACGATAAGTCATAAAAATGCCTAATCCTAGTATTGCCCATAACATTCCTTGTCCAATTGCTGAAACAATCATTTGATCCTCTCCCTATACTTATTCTATAATAGTCGCTTTTGATTTAATTTTATCTGAAATTGAAATACCTAATTTTTCTGCTTGCTTTTGATTGATGATAATATCGCCTGTTTTAAAAGTATAAATCGGCGTTGTTGCAGGCTTGGCTGTTCCTGATAAAATAGCTGCAGCCATTTTCCCTGTTTGAACGCCTAAGTCAAATTGATTGATCCCAACTGTAGCAAGCCCACCTTGTTCAACCATTGTATCAACAGATGGGATAATCGGTGTTTTGGTTTTGTTGGCTTCATTGACGACTGTTTGCATCGCATTAGCTATCGTATTATCCGTTGGGATATAGATCGTATCAACTTCACTTGTCATGACTTGAACGGTTTGCGCTATTTCATTACTGGAAGGCACAGCAAATGTTTTCACGGTCAATCCTTTTTTCTCGGCCGCTTTTTTTGCTTCCTCTACTTGGAATTTAGAATTTTCTTCAGATGAGGCATAAAGAATACCGATCTTTTTACTTTTCGGTAATATTTCTGTTAATAAATCAAATTGAGCGTCTACTGGGGACTTATCGCTAACTCCAGTAATGTTTCCTCCTGGTGTTTGGTTATTTTTAACTAAGCCCGCACTAACAGGATCAGTGATAGCACCCAGAACAATAGGTATTGCGGTCGTCGTATTTGCCAATGCTTGAGCTGCCGGTGTGGCAATACCAATCAAAACATCTGCCTTTTTTTCTTGGACTAATTGCTGGCTCATAGTTGCTAATTTACTTTGATCAGCTTGACCATTTTGAAACGCGATCGTCATATTTTTACCATCTTCATACCCTTTTTCTTTCAGTCCAGCTTGAATTCCTTTATATATCTTATCCAAAGCAGGATGACTAACAAACTGCAACACCCCGACTGTTGGTAACTTTTCTGGAGTAGCTTCTTTTTTTTCTACAAAAAATGATCCGATTAAAAAAATAACAATGACTGCTACCACGATCGATAAACGATTTTTTTTCATATCTTCTCCCCCTAATTAAACACTGACTTATTTTGTAAAATCATTAAATTCAAACAAAAAAACAACGACAAATCCTAAAAAGGAGTGGTCGTTGTTTTATAACAAAAACCACATAGATCATCCATCGTCTATGTGGTCAAAATTCATCTTGAACAAACCGACATAGATACAAATTTTAGAATTTGTCTTCTAAAGTTGCATCTATGAGAGTATCATACATACAACTATCTACGCCAGTTTTGCCATGAATTATTCAATTCGCTGATTGGTTTTGATAGTCGGTTCATGTAATCACTCCTCTAGTTTTTCTATTAAAGCAAGTTTACACTAAAAAGAATTTGTTCGTCAAGCCTAAAAATAGACTAATTTAAGATTTTTTTGATTTTGTGTTCTTTATTTTGTTTTTTTTAACTGTCTACGGTAGCTGCAACTGTCTTTATTTTCTTTAAAAGGATAGAAATCTAAGTTTGTAAACATTTTCTGAGAAGCTTTATTCCAATTGAAAATTTCACTTACCGTAATAAAATCACGGTTCATTTTTTTTGATTTATAAATAAAATATTTTGTGACCATTCGACCGATTCGGCGATTACGAAACGCTTGATCGATCACGATAGCATAATCATCTTCTGCTAGCCAGACGTCTCCAATAATCTGACAATGGTCACCATCGTTGTATTCAATATAATAAAGGAGCCCGTGCTGATTTTGCCATTCATACATTCGTTTGATTTGTTCTTTGCTGTATATGATTTTTATTCCGACAATATTGCGCATACTTTCTGGATCTTGATACCATTTTAGAGACTCTTTACGCATTTTATCAAAAGGAAGCAAGCGAACTTTCTCATTGATTCGGACTTTTTTTACTGGTTTACGATTGAAAGAGGACTCAGTATTTCTCTGAGTCCTCTTATTTAATAAGTCAGTTGCCAAAGTCCGCCATTTAATACTTGTCACGTCGTTCACTTCTCACATAGACCCGCTGTAATTTAGTTCTTTTTATAAAAAGTCCCAATAAAATGAATTGAATAAATTCTTTCATATCAAGCCCTTCTTTCTAAAATTTGATTTATTGCGCTACTGGTTCAGCCTCTGCCGATTGTTCTACTGCTTGCCCATCCACTGCTGTTGATTGAGTTGTTTCGGCAGTTGAATCTTTTGGTTCTGTTACTGAAGAAGCTGGCGGTTCAACACTTTGTTCTAGACTAGACAACGGCAACTGATTTAAAGCCAGAATTAATAAGGTATTGACATCAAAACTTGCATCAATAGGAATCCTATTTTTTCTTTGCCATTTTCAAAGAAAATGACCGTCACTTCATCCCTTTTAACAGCATATTTCTCTTCGATTTTCTCTGGATCATATACAATAGGATAAACAAATATACTGTGATTAAATTCTTTGATTTTTTTAGAATCTTTTAACACTTGAATCACTTGATTGTATGTTTTTCCACTTGGCACTGAAAACAAAACAGTCATAGCAGTTTTTTCACTGATTTCTTTATCTGCCGTTTGGGCATCTAAGTAGCTTGCTTTTTTTGTTAGTTTTTCTTGACTCACTAGAGATTTGATTTCAGATGAACGAATATTGGCCTGTACCCGAGGTACTACTATAAATAAACTTATAATCAACACAACAATCACAGCTATAATAATTGCAGTAAGTTTTTTCTGTCTGTTTAAAGAAGCTACAAAATCATCCTTAACATCAATAAAATTTTTCTTCATTTGTTCTCTCCTCTACAACTTATATTCTTATTATACTAGTAGTTTATTCCTTTGCCTAGTATAACAAATAAAGCGAGATCTTTTTTTACAAAAAATTAGAATATTTCCGCGAATAAAGTCAATAAATATTAAAAAACAACAATAATAAAAAGGGGATTTCAGCTGTTGACAAAACAAAGTACGTAGCCTATACTTTCATTAATGATGAATATATTAAAATACGATGAAAAGAAGAGTACTATTTTTAGATAATTGATGAGAGAGTCTCGGTTGCTGAAAAGAGATAGTTTGAAAAAATAGGAAGATGGTCTTTTCGTAAATAGTGGCCAACACTTGTACAGTCATTATTGGGAGCGCCCATTATAGCGCCAAGGTATCGATCATAATATTTGTACCTATAGAGGAAAATCTTGTGAGAGATTTTTGAATTAAAGGTGGTAACACGATTAGTCGTCCTTTACTTTTGCAAAAGTATTGGGCTTTTTTTGTGTTCTTTAATAAATCAACTAAATGGAGGAATCAATATGCCTAACAGTAACCCAAAAATCCCTTTTCGCTATGATATTGTTGGAAGTTTTCTACGGCCAGATTCGTTGAAAAAGGCTCGTAGCGCTTTCGCCAATGGTCGCATTTCCAAAGAAGAATTAACAACCGTTGAAGATCAAACAATCATTACTCTCATTGAAAAGCAAAAAGAAGCTGGTCTTCACGCAGTAACCGATGGTGAATTTCGCCGTCGTTGGTGGCATTTGGACTTTATTGCAGGTCTAAATGGCATCACTGTATACGACTTTCAAACAACTGCCTTTGGTCTCACAACTGATGCTCAAGGAAGCTATGTCAGCGGACCGTTATCGTTTTCAACTGATCATCCATTTCTTGATCATTTTCGATTTACACAAAAACATGCATCGCCTATTTTAGCGAAACAAACGATCCCTGGACCGAATATGATTTTCTTAGATTCATTGATTTTATCAAAACAATACAATGAAAATCCTATTTATGACTCCTTAGAAGCGTTCAAAAACGACTTGATCACAACCTATCAAGAAGCGATCCAAGCTTTCTATGACGCAGGCTGTCGCTACCTACAATTAGACGATACAAGTTGGGGTGGATTATTCGATGACCGATTCCGTGAAATGATCAAAACAAATGGGTTTGATGCCGATGTCCTCTTAGATGACTTTCAAGAGGTGACCGAAAAAGTTTTAGCCAATAAACCAGATGACCTTGCCGTTACCTTCCATTTCTGTAAAGGTAATTTCCAATCTCACTGGCTGTATAATGGTTCTTATGAAAAAATCGCCAAAAATTTATTTTCGATCGAAGCCTTCGATGGCTTTTTCTTAGAATACGACGATGAACGCTCTGGCAGCTTTGAGCCGCTTAAGGATTTAAAAGATCAACGAATTGTTCTAGGTTTAGTGACAACGAAACATGGTCAACTAGAAGAACCTTCTGAAATCACAAAGCGCATCAATGAAGCCAGTAAATTTGTGCCATTGGATCAAATTTGCCTCTCCCCTCAATGTGGATTTGCTTCCACTCATGAAGGAAATCATCTAACAGAGGTTGAACAATGGGAAAAAATCGAGCTTGTAAAAACGATTGCCGAAACGATTTGGCAAGACGCTTAAAATAAAAAGGAGGCAATAATATGACTATTATTAAAGAAATTCCATTTCGCTACGATCAAGTAGGTAGTTTTTTGCGACCAGACGTGCTAAAAAAAGCCAGAGTAGATTTTCAAAATCAAACAATCTCGGCTGCTGAATTAAAAGGAGTTGAAGATGCTGCGATCATCGACTTGATCAACAAACAAGTTGAAAATGGCTTAAAAGCTGTAACGGATGGTGAGTTTCGCCGTAGTTGGTGGCATCTAGATTTTCTTTGGGGACTAAACGGCGTGGAACAAACCACTCCTGAACACGGCTATCAGTTTAATCAAGTTGAAACGAGAGCCGCATCTTACCAAATAACTGATAAAGTTACTTTTAACGCTGAACACCCGTTCTTTGACGCTTTTACATTCTTAAAAGAGCACACACCGGAAGGAGCTGTCCCAAAAGCTACAATTCCTTCTCCTACCTTACTTTTTAATCGTAAAAGTGATACATTTACTTATGCAAGTTATACAGATGAAGCTGTTTTTATCGATGATTTAGCTAAAGCATATCATCAAACCATTCTAAAATTTTATGACTTAGGTTGCCGTTATCTACAATTAGATGATACTTCTTGGGGAATGTATACAGGTTTTATTGAGAATGCTAAGACACAAGAGGAAATCAAGCACTGGCAACAACAATGTGAAGCAGGCGTTGCTGTTATAAACAAGTTACTTAAAGATTTGCCCGAAGATTTAACAATTACAATGCATGTTTGCCGTGGGAATTATAAGTCTGACTGGGCAATTGCTGGACCCTATGACCACGTTGTTGCTTATTTAGCGCAATTAAATATCGATGGCTACTTTTTAGAGTATGATGATGATCGCTCTGGTGGATTTGAGCCATTAGAGCGAATTTACAAAAACGGACCAGCAAAAAAAGTCGTCCTTGGTTTAGTAACGTCTAAATTTGCTGCACTGGAACCAGTTGCTCGTTTGACAAGTCGAATCAATGAGGCAACGTCCTTCATTCCACTGGAAAATCTTTGCCTTTCTCCTCAATGTGGTTTTGCTTCTACAGAAGAAGGAAATCATTTAACAGAAGATGAACAGTGGGCAAAAGTCCGACTAGTTGTCGACACAGCTAAAGCTGTTTGGCAAGATGCTTAAATAAAAACAAGAAATGGTCGAATAACCATTTCTTGTTTTTATTTATCGATTAACTGAACGAGCCATCCGGTTGATTGTATGGCGCATGCCTCTAATCGCAACTGACATTTCATAAATATTTTCTACAGGAGCTAATCCACCATATCCTGCATCACCAATATGCTGGATATCCACTCCACAAATTTTATTTGTCAAGGCGATTTGGCGAATCGTCTCTTTACTTGCACTTTCCTGGCTGGTACCAATTGCAGACATAGTCAATAAATCGTATTTTTTCGCAATTGCGACAGCAGCTTTCATATCATCTTCTGTAAAGCCTTGGACAGTTCCTACAGCAGGCAATAACAAAATATCCGCACCTGCTTTGGCATAGGCTTCTACTGCTTCTGTCGACACAACTGGTTCATCAGAGCCTGCACTGTGCATTTTTCCAGCAATGATCAAGCCAGAGAAATTTTCTTTGGCGACTTTAACTGCTTTAGCTATTTCTAGATTGGTCACACCAGTCCCAGGATTTCCCGTTAAACAAATAAAATCCACACCCATTTTTTCCGCTTTTTGTATCGTTTCTTTTGAACTTGTCCGACCATTACTGATGGTTAGCTTTTCACTAAACATCGCTGAAGATTCATCTACTGGTTCTAAATTTACACCGATTGGACGACCTACAAGCTCCTTTAAAATAGGAATCGGGTTGATGTTATTTCTTTCTGGATGCTGCCAATAGGTCATAACTTCTTCTAAAGACATTCCAGGAATTCCTTGCACGACTGGATTGAAACAGTCGAAAACATTCAGTAAAATCAAGTCTGCCCCAAAAGCAGCAGCCACTTCTGCATTGCTGATGTCTCCGGCTTGTGGTGAGGCCACTACTACATTTTCAGACAAAATCGTCCGCCCTTCACTAGCCTTGATCGACTGCTTTAATTCTTCGGCAGTCATTTTTGCTACTTCGCTATAGCTTGCACTAATTAATCTTTTTACCATGACATTTCCTCCTCGTATATTCTATAATAATCAGGTTTTGCCTGTGCAACAGACTCACTCCTCTTTACCTAAACCGCAGAATAAATAACACTTTATTGATTATACCAAAAATCTTAAGAAAGCGCAGTCATTTAATCATTTGCTTAATCAATTTCACATTCTACCACTTTTATTTTCCAGTTCCTTTATAATTAAAAAGAACTCCGTTATAATGATACTATTATGTATATAGAATTGAGGGATGTTTATGTCATTTGATGGCGTATTTACTCATGGAATGGTTTCAGAACTATCTGAAACGTTAGTCAGCGGTCGAATTTCAAAAATTCACCAACCGTATGAAAATGAAATTATTTTAGTTATCCGTACAAAAGGGAAAAATCATAAATTGCTCTTGTCAGCTCATCCAAGTTATACTCGCGTACAACTGACGGAAATTGCCTATGCTAATCCTGAAACACCACCAAACTTTGTGATGATGTTGCGCAAGTTTCTTGAAGGAGCTATTTTAGAGCAGATTCATCAGGTCAACAATGACCGTGTGATCCATTTTACTTTTACTAAAAGAGATGAGTTGGGCGACTTACAAAACATTGTGCTGATCGTTGAATTGATGGGCAGACACAGTACGATCGTCTTAATAAACAAAGAAAATGGTAAAATTTTAGATGCAATCAAACATATCGGTAGTTCTCAAAACAGCTATCGTTCTTTACTACCTGGTGCTGAATACATCGATCCACCAAAACAAGAACAAGAAAATCCTTTTTTGACGAGTAATGAAAAAGTTTTTGAAATCCTTTCAAAAGCGACAGAACTAAATGGCAGCTACTTACAAAAGAATTTTCAAGGTCTAGGTAAAGATACTGCGGACGAATTGGCCTTTCAATTAAATGGGCGACCAAATGAAAAAATGCTGGTGTGGCAATCTTTTTGGACTTCAATTGAAACTAGAACTGATCCAACACTAACAATAACAGAGAAAAAAGAATACTTTACCCCACTGCCATTTGCTTCTCTTGAAGGAAAACAAGAGCACTTTGAATCATTAAGCCAACTGCTAGATGCTTTTTATGGCGGAAAAGCCGAAAAAGACCGAGTAAAACAGCAAGGCGGCGAGTTGATCCACAAAATCGAAAATGAATTGAAACGAAATCAAAGTAAAGTCGTGAAGCTTCAACAAACATTAGCTGATACCGAACATGCTGAAAACTATCGTCGTGATGGGGAGCTGCTCACAACCTTTATGGCCCAAGTCCCAAAAGGAGCTGAATTTGTTGAGCTGCCAAATTATTATGAGGAAGATCAGCTATTAAAAATAAAATTAAATCCCGCCCTGACACCCAACCAAAATGCCCAAAAATATTTCCAAAAATATCAAAAACTTAAAAATGCAGTAAAGGTCGTACATGGACAGATTGAACAAGCAACTCAGGAAATCAGCTATTTGGAATCTGTTTTAGCTCAGCTGGAAATCGCTGGTCCTATGGATATTGAAATGATTCGTGAGGAATTGATCGAACAAGGATATGTAAAGAAACGTGGTCCTAAAAAACAAAAACAACCGAAAAAAAGTAAACCAGAAGAATTTTATTCCAGTGACGGCAGCTTGATTCTTGTCGGTCGTAACAATCTGCAAAATGATCAACTTACCCTTAGAACAGCTAAAAAGACAGATATTTGGTTACACGCAAAGGATATTCCTGGCTCTCATGTGATCATCAAAGCAAGCGATCCATCTGATGAAACATTACTAGAAGCAGCCAATCTTGCAGCATATTATTCTAAATATCGATTATCTGCACAAGTCCCTGTTGATTACGTCCAAGTAAAACATGTTCACAAACCGAATGGTGCAAAACCTGGGTATGTTATTTATGAAAATCAAAAAACAATTTATGTTACACCAGATGAACAATTATTAGATACATTAAAAAAGAACTTTCCTCAGTAGGAAAGTTCTTTTTTAGGTTCATTTTCATTTTATTCAGCCACCATAGCTCGCTGAACAAGTTTATTAGATACTTCAGAGATAATCGTGTTTGCTGAAACACCTTCTAATGCTGGTTTTTTGAGCGTCATATAAAAAATATACTTTGGATCTTCAGTTGGCGTAATCGTAACAACCGAATGTAAGTATTCCTGTTTTTGATAACTGCCATTTTCAAAAAACTCAGCTGTCCCAGTCTTAGCTGAAACATTTAATCCTTCTATTGCATATTCTTTTCCCATTCCATACTTAGGATCAACGGTAACGTCTTTCATGTATTCCAAGACTTTTCCAGCTGTGTCAGCAGAAATAGGTGTTCCTACAACTTCTGGCTGCATTAGTGTTTCCTCTCCATTTTCTGAAACAATTTTACTAACGATACTAGGTTTTAGCATTTTCCCACCATTAGCAATCGCAGTATAGGCTTGAAGCATTTGTAAATGTGTGACAGAAATCCCCTGTCCATAAGACGTCATCGCTCTATCCACTGTGGTCTTATTTTGGATCTCTCCAGCAGCTTCGCCAGCTAAGCCAATGTTGGTACTTTTACCAAAGCCAAATTTGTTCAGATACTCTTGCCATAAGTCCGGCATTCGTTCTTGAAGTGTAACCATCCCAACATTACTTGACCAAGCTAAGCCTTGTCTAAAAGTCATATCCCCTTCTCCAACACCATTGTTCCAATCGCTGATCACTGTATCATCGATTTTAATACTTCCTGAGGCAAATTGTTCACTTTCATTAAACTTATTTTCTTGAAGGGCACTTGCTACCATCATGCTTTTCATCGTTGAACCTGGTTCATAAACATCTTCTACAAGAATATTTCGCCAGCTATTGTCAACCTCACCCAAACCTTTTTTTGTATCTAATTCAAAAGTTGGACGTTGGGAAGTCGCAACTATCTTGCCGGTTTTGGCCTCCATCAAGTTGCGGTGATATGCTCTGGTCGATATTTTTCCTCCGCATTGTCTAATAGCTCCTCTAGATAAAACTGGAGATTACTATCTAATGTGGTGTAGACATCACTTCCATCAACTCGCTTATTTTCTTTTACACTACCAGGTTTTACGTCACCCAAGGCAGAGTTTTTTTCGTAGCTACGAGAACCATTTTTGCCAGATAGGGTATCATTATACGCTTCTTCGATCCCCATTTCTCCCTGTTCTTTACCTTGGTCATCTTGCTGAGTATAGCCAATAAAATAAGAGGCGAATTTTCCAACTTGGTAAGCGCGTTTTTTTTCTTCTTTAAAATATATGCCAGAAATTTTTTGCTTATCTAATTCTTCTTGAATACTTCGTTTTGTTTCAAAATTCAAATTTTTACCATTTGTACCAAATTCAACAGTTGTTACAGTCTCTCCTTCTTCATTTACACTAGGTTTTAATTGCTTTAATGTGGTATTTTCATCTATTTTTACATATTTTTTAAAAATATCCGCAATCGCTGTCCAATCTTTTTCTTGTACATATAATTTCTTGCCGTCTAAATCAGTATAGTTTTTATCTAAAATCGCATAAAGTGAAAATGCACTTGAATCTTCAACTAATATATTGCCATTCCTATCAAAAATCGATCCTCGTTTAGCTTCCAATGTTTCGTGTACTTCGTAGAGCTCTTTCGATTTTTCAGAAAGAGAAACTCCTGCAACTTTCCCTGTAATCAAGATGCTCGACAATCGAATCGTAAATAATAAAAAAATCAAAATGGTTAAAAATAAAACAATAATGCCGACTCGTTTTCGATTTTTGATGGTTGTAAGATTATGCTTATTCATTATCTCTTTAAATTTTTTCATTCTAAGGTATCTCCAAATTGTATTTTACTGTTACCACTGCTAAAAATAACTATTTATAAGCAGAATTTTTACTACTTTGACTTCTTCATTTTACCTCTTCTATACATCATTTTTTTGCTCTTGATTGGTTTCTTAAACAAAAATTAGAGTATTGTAACAATAAAAATACATTTAATGATTTATCTTAGGATTTCTATAATCAATCCCTTCTTGTGAAAATATTTCTTCGTAATATTGTTCCTTTTCTTCTAAAATCCGAATTTTTCTCTTTAATTTTATTAATTCTTTTTCAGCATTTTCTCGTTGTTTAGTAATCAGCTGTGAACGTTCATTAATCGTTGTATTCCCAGCTTCACAAAAATCTATGTACCGTTTTACCTCAGTTAAACTCATTCCTGTTGTCCTTAATGTTTGAACGATTTGCACCCAGTCTAAGTCTTCAATTGAAAATTGGCGTACATTGTACTCATTTCTAGTGACATGAGGAAATAATCCTTGGTTTTCATAAAACCGTAATGTATGGGGTGAAATGTCCATTTTTTTTGCTACTTCGTTGACTGTATACAGCTTTTTCATCTTCTTTCCATTTGACTGAGAGTTACTCTCAAGGTTTATAGTTTGATTGTACCATGATAAAGCGCCTTAAAATGTTGCTATGAAAAAAGTATTAGGAGGAAAAAAATGACAAATAACGAAAAGGTTTGGTTTATAACAGGAGCCTCAACAGGCTTTGGAAAAGCACTTACTTTAGCATTGCTTGAGCGCCATTATCGAGTGGTCGCTACCGCACGAAATCCCCAAGATATTGAACGTTATTTAACAAACGAGACTGATGTGTTAGTCTTGCCTTTAGATGTTACCGACAAAGGACAAATCGAACACGCGGTCAAGCGTACGATTGACTATTTTGGTCAGATTGATGTGCTTGTAAACAACGCAGGAATTGGGTATTTTTCCTCAATTGAAGAAGCCGATGAACAGGAGGTTTGGAAATTATTTGATGTTAATTTTTTTGGCCTGGCGAACGTAACGAATGAAATCTTACCAATAATGAGAAATGCACAAGCAGGGCATATTTTAAATATCTCTTCAGTTGGCGGTCTTGTCGCGTTTTCCGGATTTGGGTATTATCATGCCAGTAAATTCGCTTTAGAAGGCTACTCAGAAGCACTTTATCAAGAAGTAAAACCACTTGGAATTTATGTCACGTTAATAGAACCAGGTGATTTTACCACTGATTTTGCAGGTCGTTCCGCCAAAGAAAATACAAGAAAAATTGTTGATTATGAAGAAACTGCTGGAAAAAATATTCGTGGTCTTCGTCAATTAAGCGGTCATCAACCAGGAAATCCAACATTGGCAGCGAATGCGATGATCAAAATGACTGAAAGTTCAATGACACCACCCTTGCGGTTATTGTTAGGAAGCGATGCTTATACGTATGCAACTGAGAAAAATAAAGCCGCCCAAATAATGATTGAAACCTGGAAAGAGCTAACACTAACAACCGACTATTGAAGAGGATTGATTCAACATAAAAAAGTACGTAACTCAGAGATCGATTGAGTTACGTACTTTTTTAGATTATTTTTTTCTAGCAACATGAACTTTCAATTGCTTACCTTTGATCGTTCGTTCTTTCATGGCTTGGATGACGAGTTGGCCTTTTCCATTTAAAATATCAACATAGGTCACATTCTCTTGAATGGTAATAATTCCGATGTCCTCTGAAGCAACTCCTTCAATTTTTGAAATAGTTCCTACAAAGTCAAGCGCTCGTAATTTCTTTTTCTTACCACCATTGAAGTAAACTTTTGTGATTTCCTCATTTACTCGTTTTGCTTTTTGATGTTTTAGTTTTTGTTTTGTTGTGATTTTGGCTTCAAATGCAGTTTTGCTTCTCGCAACTAATTTAGCATTTGGTAATGTGATGTGCGTCATGCTCAGTTCTGCAAAATGTTCGATTTCTTTTTTCAGCGTTTCTTCCTTCGGTGTGACAAAAGTTAGCGCAAATCCTTCTTTTCCAGCCCGACCTGTTCGTCCTACACGATGGATGTAGCTTTCTTTTTCAAAAGGAACATCTAGATTGATGACATGTGTGATATTTTCGATATCAATACCACGAGCCGCTACGTCTGTCGCTACAAGATAACGAAACTTCCCTTTTCTAAAAGCATCCATTACGTCAAATCGATCTTCTTGCATCATACCACCATGCAATTTGCCAACAGGATAACCTGCTTCAACCAAGAAATCGTACGTATCGTTGACTTTTTCTTGTGTATTCCCAAAAATAATGCAAGTATCCGGATTTTCAACAATTGTCACAGCTTCTAAAGCGTCCATTTTACTTTTTTCAGTAACAGCTAAAAAAGCATGTTGGATTTTTGGCGTTGTTTTTTCTGTCGCAGCAATTTTTATCACCGTTGGTTCATGCAGATAGGAACGGCTCATTTGTTCGATAGCATTTGGCATCGTTGCAGAGAATAACAAGGTATTTTTGTTTTTTTGCAGAGCTGCGATAATTTCTTTTACTTGATCGATAAAGCCCATATTCAGCATTTCATCCGCTTCATCAATAACGAGACAATTGATTTTTTCAAGTGGTAGACTTCCTTTGATTATATGATCTAGTACTCGTCCAGGTGTTCCTACCACAATATGACTTTTTTGTTTTAATTCTGATTTTTGTTTGATATACGATGCTTTTCCATAAACTGCAGTTGCTTTAATTCGTTTATAGCGACCAATATTGATCAAATCTTCTTGAACTTGCTGCGCTAGTTCTCGGGTGGGTTCCAATACAAGAACTTGCGGTTTGTTTTCAGCCCATTCTACTTTTTCACAAAGCGGGATGCCAAAACTAGCGGTTTTTCCACTCCCTGTCTGTGACTGAACCAAAACATCTTTTCCGTCCAATACGGCTGGAATAACGGCTTGTTGAACAGCCGTAGGTGTATTATAGCCTAAATCTGATATTGCTTTTACGATTACATCACTTAATCTATCATCAACAAAATATGTTTTATCCATGTTTCCCTCATTCTTCTATCTATTCGATTATTTTTTTAACGAGCATTTAATTGATAAAATAGAAACAGAGAACGAGGTTAGGATAGAAACTTATTTCTAAAGAGTTGCTTCTACCGTTTATTCGAATTCCAAGTAACTGGTTATAACGCTTAGAGTTATAGACCCGCGCCTCTTCTTTTTTATACTTATCACTCAATTGCTTATTATCTACGAAAAAGCATTGAACTGCAAGCTTTCAAGAATTCTTTTTCTAAATTTTTATTTTTCATTCGATTATTTATCAATCGTTTGCTCCATATTTGAGGGAAATCGCTCACCATATACTTTGAAGTCAGAGAGTTTGCTCATTTCAGCATTAGACAAGTGGTGGTCCGAACATGATATTGCTAGTGAACATGAGTTGACTAAAACCATTATTCATCCCCAGCTTGGTGAATGAATGTTTGAACATACTAGCTATACCCTTTCTGATAAAAATAATCTCAAAATGTATGTCAGCCTACCTAAAAAAGGCAGTGCTACAGAAAAAAAGATTGCAAACTTTTTAAGTAAACGCGACCGCAGTCTCTAGACAAAAAGAAAGCAAAATTTTAGCCAAAAGCCACATAAAAAGCTAAAATTAAATTTGAAATAGACTGATGACAACATATAAAGAAGGTTTTTTTATGAGATTTCTAAAGAAATATGGTTTTTTTATCATGATTTTGGTTATTTTAAGCGAGCTTATTGTGCCGTTTATCTTGATTGCTTTTTATCCTAATTATGATCCACTCTCAATGTTGATCAGCGACTTTGGTGAAGATGGCAGCCCAACAAAAACGTTTTTTAAAATATGGCAACTGGTTGACGGTAGTCTCCTTCTCTTAACCATCCCTAGTTTTTATGAACGATTCAAAAAAACATCCAAACAATTGGCTGTTTGGTTTAGCGTTATGATAGCCATTTTTGCAGTAGGTGACTGTCTTGTTACTAGCCTATTTGACCGCTCGCCTAGCGTAGCAACTATTGATATTGAAGCTGTGATCCATGATTATGCATCCGGTGTTGGTTTTGTAGCACTACTTATTGCGATTTTTCTTTTAATCAGGCTTTATATTTTAGAAGAAAACCAGTTAGCTATTCGTGGACTTTTCATTGTTTTTATCATTTCAGCTTTTTTTATGTTTCTATTTGCAGCACCAAAAATCCCCGTTGTAAGAGCGCTTCACATTCCTTATCGTGGGCTTTGGCAGCGAGCCAATTTATTATTTCTTTATCTGCCATTCTTCTTTGTGGCTATTGAAAATGTACATTCGAAAAAATAGAATCAAAAGACTGGAACAAAAATGACTGGGAGATAGCCTTATCAGCTATCTCCCAGTCACAGTTCCTACATACCCTACATAACATTACAAATATGGTTTAGTAATCAAGTCACTTGAAGTTGCTAACTCTTGTGGAGTGCCGCTAAACATTAACTCGCCCCCCTTATTCCCCCCCTCTGGTCCCATCTCAATAACCCAATCTGCTTGCTTAATAATACTTAAATGATGCTCTAAAAGAATCAAACTACTACCTTCATCGACCATTTGATTAAACAATTTCAACAACTGACCAATATCTGATAAATGTAAGCCATCCGTCGGCTCATCCAACAAATAAATCATGCCTTTCTTATGAAGTTGGTTTGCTAATTTCAAACGCTGTTGCTCGCCTCCTGAAAGTGTTGTTAAAGATTGGTTCAAACGTAGATAGCCCAATCCTACCTCTATTAACGTTGATAATTCCTTTTTGAAAACTTGATCAATAAAAAACTCACAACTCTCATTAACAGTCATCGCTAAAACATCCACAATTGTTTTGCCTTTATACGTGTATTTTAATAGTTCAGGATCATAACGTGTGCCATGACAAACTTCACAAATGGTCACGATATCTTCCATAAAAGCCATATCAGAAACAATCACGCCTTTTCCGTGACATCTTTTACAAGCACCTTTTGAATTATAGCTAAATAAGGCAGCACTTACGCCATTTTCTTTAGCGAACAGTTCACGAATTTTTCCAAAGATGTCCAAATAAGTTAAAGGCGTAGAGCGTAAATTGATCCCAATACTTTTTTGTGAAATGGCTACAATCTCTTGATTATTCTCAATGGCAGTTTGACGAATAACCTCGCCTAACGAAGATTTTCCTGAACCAGCAACGCCACAAATCACAGTTAATATACCTAAGGGAATTTCTACGGAAAAGTTTTTTAAGTTGTGGCGAGTCGCATTCTTTATAACAAAAAAATCTTTTGGTTTACGCGGTTTTACTTTTATAGGAGTTGTCGTCTTTAACGCAGTGCTCGTTATTGTCTTTGTTTTAAGAAACTTAGTATAATCGCCAGCAAATTGAAGTTTTCCACCCTCTTCTCCTGCACCAGGTCCCAAATCAAGAATATAGTCAGCGGAACGAATCAGCTGCGGATTATGTTCCACTAAAATCACAGTATTCCCTTTGATCTTTAAAGAAAGTAAGGCATTATTGATACGTTCAACATCTTTAGGATGTAAACCTGCGCTTGGCTCGTCTAAAATATACATCATGTCATTTAATGCGCTGTTAATATATTTTGAAATTCTAATACGTTGTGCCTCCCCACCAGAAAGACTACCGGTCGATCTACCTAAAGTTAGATAGCTTAAGCCAATATCAATTAAAGCGTCTAATCGTTTTTGAATTTCAGGCTTAATATCTACAGCTAGCGGGTCATTGATTTTCTCAATGAAAGACATTAATTCATCTAGCGAGTACATCACAGCATCGGCAATACTTTTCCCAAAAATTTTACAGCTTCTCACTCGCTCATTTACTCGAGTGCCATGACACTCTGGACACGTTTCAACTGTCACAAAACGATCCAATTGCTTTTGATGTCTTTTTCCTTCATCTGATTGAAGAATACTCCGTTTCATTCGAGGTATCAGCCCTTCAAATAGTGCTGTATGCGGCCATTTTTCAGATGGATTTTTCAATTTTTGTTGTGGTGCATATAAAAATGATTCTAGTTCTTTTTTTGAATAGTCCTTTATCTTTTTATTCAAATCAAATAGACCACTATCTGCATAACGTTTCCAGCGCCAAAAGCCAGGCTGAAAAGTGGGAAAATCAATTGGTCCTTCGTTCAGTGATTTATTAAAATCGACTAACTTATGAATATCGATAGTTGTTATAGTTCCAATACCATCACATTCTAGACATTTGCCGTCAGGATGATTGAAAGAAAAAGTATCGGAATAACCAACAAATGGTTTCCCTACTCTTGAAAAAAGTAACCGTAAAAAAGTATAAATATCTGTATAACTTCCCACCGTCGACCGAGAATTTGCTGACAGTTTCTTTTGCTCAATGACAATTGCAACAGGTAAATTTTCTATATTTTCAACAGTTGGTCTACCGTATTTAGGCAAATATTTTTGTAAAAAACTTGGAAAAGTATCATTCAACTCTCTACGCGACTCAGCAGCCAAAGTATCAAAAATCAAAGAAGATTTACCTGATCCAGAAACACCTGTCACAACTGTTAATCGGTGTTTAGGAATTTGAGTCGTCACATGTTTTAAATTATTTTGGGTAGCATTTTTTATCTTGATCCATTCATTTTCCATATCGTTCCTCCTATTTAATCAATAAAGTCTTCTCCATAGTTTAAATAATGACTGCGGCTATTCTCCCTTAACTATTTATTATAGAACTATAGATAGTCTATTGCGAATAATGCGATGTTCTACTCTTATTGATCATACGTTTACAAAAAACATTCACTTCAGGATATTATCATTTATGAAAAAGATTGCACTTAGATTCAAATCAAACTAAACTTTCTAGAGTTGTCTGTTCAAACCCTTTTCACACAAGACTTGTTCCCAACAGATAATCAAGCGACATCTATAAAAAGACTTTTAGTATCATCTGAAGTTTCTCCACGCGACACTAAAAGTCTTTTTGATATTCAGTTTTTTTATTTCTCTTTTTTAAGACTTTTGCTCAAATATGTCTTTTTTTAACGCCCAGTACGTTTTTTCTCTGCATCTGGATATCGATCGCCCACAATGTTAATTCTTTGTAGAGCTTTGGTAATGATCGCTTTTTCTTCTGAAGTAAACGTAATGTCTAATGCATGGATATTCTCTAAAATACGTGCTTTTTTAGTTGTCCCTGGTATTGGAACGATCCAAGGCTTTTGATCAAGTATCCAGGCAATCGCAAGTTGTGCTATTGTAACATTCTTAGCCTGAGCAAGTTCTTGCATAAAATCAAGTAAGACTTGATTAGCCTTCATTGCTTCTAGGGTAAATCTAGGTAGCTCTCCCCGATTGTCATTTTCGTTAAACTTAGTATTTTGGTTCAACTTACCTGTGAGATATCCTCGGCCAAGTGGGCTATATGAAACCAAGCCAATTCCAAGCTCTTCTAATACTTGAAAAATTTGTTTTTCAGGTTCACGCCACCAAATTGAATACTCACTTTCCACAGCTGCCAAAGGCTCAACGCTATGCGCTTTCCGTATCGTTTGGGGTCCTGCCTCTGAAAGACCCCAGTGTAAAATTTTCCCTTCTTGTTTAAGTTTTTGAATTGTTAGTGCCACTTCTTCAATCGGAGTATTTGGATCAATTCGATGGATATAATATAAATCGATATAATCTGTTTTCAATCGCTTTAATGAGCCTTCTACAGCTGCCATGATTGTTTTTGAACTACTATCTGGTTCATTTTTCAATCCATTAATTTTAAAACCGCCCTTCGTTGCGAGCTGTATCTGATTTCTTTTTCCAGCGATTGCTTCTCCGACTAATTCCTCATTTGTGTAAGGACCATATACTTCTGCGGTATCAAACATTTGGATTCCTGCATCAATTGCGGTGTGAACGACTTCGATCATTTCATTTTTGTCTTTTGCAGGACCTCGATGATAATTTAATCCCATACAGCCAAACCCGATTGCTGACGTTTCTAATCCACTTGTGCCAAGTTGTCTTTGTCTCATAAATCATTTCATCCTTTCTGAATCACGTTTTGATACGGAACTAATTTAACTTATTTTATCTGTTAGAGTACACTATAAGTCAAGCACTATATCAGCTAAAAATCAGCAAATGTAGTGATTCTGTGAAAGTTTTATTGAATTAATATGAATAAAGAAACTACACAATCATTTACAGATAGATAAAAAGCACTGTACCATAAATTTAAACAAAATTAGAAAGAAGAATCTCAGAAGGATCAACGAAGAATTAGCCTTCATGATTCCTTAGGTCATCGGTTCCTTCTTAGCCATAATAACAATTATAATTTTTGTAAAACATTTAAGAAAAAAGTAACGATAATTGATAGACTTACCAAAAAGATCAGACAAACTCCAGAAAGTTTGTCTGATCTTTTCTATTCAACCAACATTGTCAGGTTAGTACTCTTCTTTAGAACTCATTACTAACAATTCGTCTCTTTCGGCTACATTCAATCTATACACATATCCATGTTTTCCTATCTTGGCTTTTCGGTTAAACTTATTCCCCCAAAATCATTAACAGGCATTTTCTGCTTCGTTTACGATTTTGATCAAAATCTATAAAATATATAGAACCAACCGAACCAATTTGAATACTTGCATCTTTGACAATGAATGTTTCGCTAGCACCAAATAGCGAAGCTCTAATATGGGCATCACCATTTAAGATTGTTCCTGGATCACAAGGATAATTGGGATCGTCCAAGCTCATTAGAAACTCAAGATGTTTAGCGCCTGGATAACGATAGTTTGTTTCTTCTGACAACTCCCTTGGAATGATCTTATCTAGAATTCGATTTAAATCCACTTGTAGAAATTCGTCGCCATTAAAATCCACATCATGGACATACTCCTCAAAAATCACTGAACAGGTGGTATGTGGTGATTGAACCATGCAGATACCATTTTGAAGTCCACTTTCTTTCACAGCTTGCTTTACTTCCTCAGTGATATTGTGATAACTGACACGTTGTCCATTAGACGTTAAATCTAACTCCGTCGTATATGTTTTCATCTCTTATTGCTCCTTTACCTCTGTTCTGATTTTAACAACTTCTCTCACCAGATCACGCAACGTTTGAAGAGGATCTTTTGCGCAGACGATCCCACTTGTACCACCTGTTCCATCCGCGCCAGATTCTAAGGCCTGACGAACATCCTCAACAGTGCTGATTCCTGCAGCTTGAAGTACAAATGTCTTAGGTGAAACAGATTTGACCGCTTGATTTGTTTGTCTCATATATGAAGTGTCACTAATATTTCCAGTACCGATCAATTCGGTCGGCTCACAAACCATTACATCAGGGGTGAGCATTGCAATTGCTTGAGCTTCTGTAATCGAATCTGCACAGGCAATAACTAAAATTCCTTGTTCTTCTGCTCTTTTCATAATGGTAACTAACTGATTGATCCCTATAGGATGTTCAGCATGGTTCAAAAATGTTGCTTGTACGCCTGCTTCCACAAGCCCTTCTGGTAAAATATACCCCATACCTGGACCAACAGTTAAACCGTCCATATGTTGCACCGTAATAATCAAATGGTTTGTTGCTTGAGCAATGCGATACGCATCTACATACTGAACTGTGAAAAAAATATCTAGGTCATATTTTCCAGCCAATTCATCTGCCTCTTTTGCTAAATTTAACGCTGCATCTCCATATAAATATGCTTTGGGGTTTACACAGAAAAATGGCGCTCGAACCGTTCTTTTTTTCAACATACTCACCTCTTTTATTTAGTTGCAAATACTGTATAGTAATGTTCCAATGTATTTTCCAGTGCTTGATTGGTTAGCTTTTTTAACTGAAAATAATCTGTTGGAGACTCTCGTTCAATTGCTTTCATTGCAGCCGTAATAAAATCAGTAAATATATTGATTTTACTTATTCCTTCTGTTGCACATCGATGCAAGTTCTCATCACCTGAAGATGAACCTCCATGTAAGACGAGCGGTGTTTGTACAGCTGCTTTAAGTTCTGCTAAACGCTCAAAACTAATTTTAGGTGTTCCTTTGTAAAAACCATGAGCTGTCCCAATCGAAACGGCTAAAGAATCTACATTTGTCATTTCAGCAAAACGCACTGCATCCATTACTTTTGTATAAATGGAATCGCTATGATCATGATTTTCATAATTCACACCAGAGCCCACAAAACCGATTTCTGCTTCAACGACAACTTCTCTTTCATGGGCATAATCTGCTATTTCTTTGGAACGACGAGCATTTTCTGCAAATGAATCAAGGGACGCATCGATCATAACAGATGAAAAACCTAAATCTATCGCTTGCTTTATGATTTTTTCATCTTGTCCATGATCTAAGTGTAATACCACGGGTACATTTGCTTTTCTTGCAAAATAGTTTCCAATCAAGGCCGCCTCTTCTAATGACATCATATCCATATGCGCTTGCGCAAAGGCCAGAATCAATGGCTTATTCAGACGTTCAGCCACAGTTACATATGAACGTGCTGAATCTAAATCAAAGAAATTAGCAGCAGGAATGGCATATTGATCTTTTTGAGCATTTTCAAATAATTCTTTAGATGTAACTAACAAAATAATTCCTCCTATTCTTTGATTTTAGCTTCGATTTCTTGATACATTTCTTCAGTTCCCATTCCCGTCAATAATGGCAATCCCATAATTATTTTATCCTTTATTTTATCTGGTACGACAGTTGTGCTAACGATAATATCGTAATCATCTATTCGGTTCATCTCATCTGCGACTTTTGATTGATATAAACGCACATCATTTTCATACCCCTTTTCTTTCAACCATTCTTTCACTTTGTTTGTGACGATTGTAGAAGTAGCTACACCTGTGCCACACATGATCAACATTTTTTTCATCATCGATCCTTCCTCTCATTTCTATTTATTTAGTTCCTTGTCTTCTAGGTAAAATTTTATTCACATAGATCATTCCGCAAAGTACAACTACACCTATGATCGCTAAACCACCCCAGCTCAATAGTTTTGTCAAGCCAACATACATCCACGTCGTCCATAAACCACCCTCAGCTAGTGCCGTAATACTTGAATTCCCTTGTAAGTCAAAGTTTGCTGCCTTTGCTGACATCGTCACTAAAGGTGCGACCCAAGAAGTGATATAAAGAATACTTACCATATAAATTGAACCTGCGATAACCGTTCGAACGATGTTTCCAGCAAAAACGGCAGCCATTAAACAAACTAAGAAAGGAATCGTTGCAAGGTCTCCAAACGGTAGGGTTGTATTTCCTGGTAAAATAACGGCTAATAAAATTGTAATTGGTACCAATAACAGAGAAGATGACAACACTGCTGGATGTCCTACTGATAGTGCTGCATCCATCCCAATGTATAATTCTCTTCCAGGAAAACGCTTCTTCACAAATTCATTTGCCGCTTCTGATATTGGTGTCAAGCCTTCCATCAATAAAGCAACCATTTTCGGCATCAAAACCATCACAGCACCTGTTTTAACTGCAAGTTGTAAAACTCCAGCAACATCATATCCTGCAAAAAGTCCAATCACTAAACCAATTAGAAAACCCATCACAGTCGAATCACCGAAAATACCAAAACGTTTTTGGATCGTTTCAGGATCTGCTTTCCAGTTTTTGATTCCAGGAATACGATCAAACAACCAATTCATTGGAATCGCAAAGATAAAACCAGGTGCCGCAGTCCCATGAGGAAAGGTAATATTAGGAAAGCCATAGAATTTTTTCACGATGGGTCCTAAAATATCACCGAATAACAAAATCATCATCATATAAACAACAGTTGCTGCGATTCCAATCGCAAAATTGCCAGTCAAGGCATAGACCAACGATGCAATAAATGCACCATGCCAAAAATTCCAAATATCAACATTCAATGTCTTAGTTAACCCTAAAATGATCAACACCACATTTAGTAATACACCTATCGGAATTGCCAAACTTCCTAAAACAGTTCCATATGAAATTGCCGCAGCTGCAGGCCACCCTACATCGATCGTTGTCAAATTTAGACCAAATCGTTCTACCATAGCTTGTGCTGCAGGTCCTAAACTGCTACTTAATAAATCAATCACCAAATTTAACCCTACAAATCCAACACCGACCGTCAAAGCAGAAGTAAAAGCTTTAGCTGGTTTTGTTCCAAGAATCATACCAAACACAAATATCAAGATCGGTAAAACGACGATTGCTCCTAAGTCAACAAACCACTGTAATGCATCTAACATATTCTTTCCCCCATTTCTTTACGCTAAGCCAACATGATGAATAATTTCAATAAATTCTGATTTTGTTTGGCAATGATATAATTTTTCCATTATTTCTGGTTGTTGAATCATACCAATCAGTTTTTGCAACATTTCTAATTGTTCATGCGGTTCTTTCAAAGCCAGCATAAAAATCATCTGAACATCGACTGGCTTATCTGCTGTTCCCATTTCAAAAAATGTGATCGGTTCTTTTAATGACATAAAAGCAATCTGAGATTTTTTTACATACTCACTGTCCGTATGTGGAATTGCAACGCCAATATTATTAACTGGAAGTCCTGTTGGAAAACGTTCTTCTCTTTCAATAATATGTTGGAGAAAACTATCTGTAATAAACTGTTTCTCTCTTAATTCTTTTGTTAATCGTTGAAATGCTTCATTTCTGTCTTTAACTTCTACCTGAAATTCTGCAATCTCACTATTAAAATACATCGTCAACATTCCCTCCTTTTCAAACAAGCTATCAGTTCTTCCACACTTTGACTTTGGATGATCTGTTCAACACGCTCTTTTGAATCGATTCTGTCATATAAAGCTGAAACTAAGTCTTTTGCTATGACCATATCCTTTTCTGCAATTGCTATGGTGACGATCAGACGAACCTGATTGACTCCCCACTGAATCGGTTGCTTAGTCGTCATAAAAGATAACTTCGTTGCTTTAACTGTATCTGGTGCCCCGTGTGGAATCGCTACTCCACTAACAATACTGGTATTACCTAGCTCTTCCCTTTGAGCTATTGACTCTTTAAATCCTTCATTCACCAACCCTAATTCTTGATATTGTTGAATTAAATAGTCTAAAACCTCTTCTTTTTGATAAAAGTCTTGGTCTAAAAAAATTAATTCTTTTTGAATAAATGGGATCAAAGAGATTGTGCTATTTTCATTTGAATACGTAAACGTTTTTTCATGTTCACTGATGTTGGATAAATAAGTTGCAATCATTGCCACTTCTTCTGCGGTGGGTAAAGCTGATACGTGAAGAACTGGAATTTTCTCCATTTCAAGTGGAATTGCGGCAATGATCAAGTCGATATCATCCACTGGATTTTCCAAGAGCTGTTTTTCTGTTCCAATTTCGACAACGACACTTGCAGGCAAGTTTTGTTTGATGCGATTAAAAATCAACTCAGATGTTGCTAATCCATTGCCACAAACAATCAGCACATGTTTCGTCAATTGAATTTTTTCAAAAGCAACTTGAAAATGAATCGTCAAAAAGGATACTTCATCTTCATTTAAAAAGAGTGAGTAGTATTTTTCAAAAACCACAGACGCAAATTGCGTTAAGGTGAACATCGTAGTGTATTGCTTCTTTATACTATCCTTAAGTGGATTTCTCACATAAATATCATTTTTCAGTCTGTGGAGCATCGGCATGATATGGGCAATCAACGACTGAAATAGCTGCTCATCTTTATCCACTTGTACATCAAGCAAATGTGTCATATCATTGATCAAGGCATTCGTGACATCCTTCATTTTTTGATCCGTGGGTAGATCTGATACTCCGGGCATAACACTGTGCGCAAACAATAATGAACATACATATTGGATATCATTTTTGGAAAAAAGGCACTTTAATTCTTGATTGATTTCTTCTGAGAAGTTTAGAGCAACCATGTAAAGCTGCATTTTCTGTAAATCCTTAAAAACAAACTCATTTTGTTTTTCCACATGATGTCCAGCTTTAAGCCTCGTTAGAAAAATAATCAGGGACATTTTTAAAGAGTGAACAAAATAATCATTAAGTATTTTTCCGGTATGAATCATTATTTTTTCAATAAACTCGTGCACTAATTTAATGATTTGTGGGTCGATAATTTCAGAAAGAAAATTCAAACTATCTTTTTGACTTTTTTCAGCATATGGATGGTATCTTTTGCTGTAGCGTATTAAATATTTCTTATAGACTTTTTGAATCACCGTTTCTTTTTCCAAAGCATTCGTTTTACGTTCATGAAGTTCAAGAAGCTCAGTCTTTTTTAAATAATGTAGCACTTCATCCATATCTTTTTTGATCGATTGTTTACTGACTAAAAATTGCGTTGCATAATCGTCATACGTTATTTTTTCATCGTAAAGTAAAATAGCTGAAATCATGCTCAATTGCCGGTAAACAGGCGAAAATGCTTCCTCTTCTAACACAAGAATGCGATTTTGTTGCAGCATTCCTTTTAAACGTTCTTTTGCTTCCTTGGTTCCACTTAAATAAATTCCTTTTCTTGGCGCTCGATCAATCGTTAAGTCATTTTCACTAAGGTAAGCCTCAATATTTTTTAAGTCTCCATAGGTCGTCTTATTTGATACAGAGAGCTTCTTACTGAAAAAGTTGGTTGCTTGATATTCTTGTTGCTGCAGTAGTAAACGAATCAACTCATTTTCTCGTTTTGTTCGTTTTTCCATTTATCACACCTCCGGAAAGCGCTTTCCATAAATGAAGTATACGAATATTTTAATAGATAGTAAATCATCTTCTAGTTCCACATTAATGTGGAACTCGTTATTATGCTCGTTATTTTATGCATTAAGAAAGAAACAAAAAACAGTATCGGGAATCATTTCCCCATACTGTTTAGCGATTTGTCTCTCTATTATTTTAAAATCAGACGTAAGATAAATGATAAACCAAACCAACCGATCATACTTATACCAATGGCAATCACCCAGCCTAAAAGGTTATGTTCTAAAGGTAAAGGCATATTCATCCCAAAAAAGCCAGTTACTATTGTTGGAATTGTTAATAAAATAGAAAGGACAGTCAAAATTTTCATCGTATCATTCAAATTATTATTTAAAATATTATTATACGTACCAGATAATTGCTGTAAAACTTGTGCTGTTAACTGCGCCATTTCAACTAGTTGTTTTGCCTCGATCAATGTATCTTCCCACTGTTCTTTTTCAACTTCATCCAACGATTGGAAAATCGCGTTCATTTTGATTTGTTTTAATAAAACCGCATTTTGTTTGGTCGCAGATATAAAATAAGCAACGCCTGTTTCTACATCTGATAGCGCTAATAAATTCTTTTTAGTTGTTTTTTCTTTCAACATCGCATTAATATGATTTCGCTCTCGATTCATTTCTTCTATCACAGGGAAAAATTTGTCTGTAATCAAGAATAAGCTTGAAAATAAGAATTTAAACACAGAAATTTCTGGATTACTTTGTAGATACTTTTCCATATGTTGAGTAATATAAGCATTTGCATGATTCGTTATCGTCAATAATTGTTTATTTTTAATTAAAAATGTCATTGGTACAGCTTCATAGTGATTATCATTCTTTTTATTTTGCGGGACATTGTAAATCAAGATAAAAGCATCCAGTTCATTATCATACTCTATACGGGCCCGCTCATTTTTATCTAGTGCATAAGAGATAATCTCACTATCAATACCATATTGTTTATATAAATCCGAATCAGTTGCAATCTGATCGGAATCAATGTTGATCCAAATATTTTCACCCTTACCAAATTTTTTTTCCATTATCATATGAAAACCTCCTAATTATAAATACATACTGGGTTCCAATCCCCCTTGATAGAAAAAAGTTTATAGTCTCAGGGCTTATTTATTATCTTATTTTTTGAAAACGAGAACATGCAACCTGATAAGGTTATTTACAAGCAAAGAAATCTTCTTATTTCTCTTCAAAGTTCTTTCTAGCTTTCATTATGTTGCTTTCCAGTTGTTCTTGTTCTTCTTTAGTCAACCCATTACGAACTTTCTTATCTAACTGTTCAAAAATTAGATTGACTTGTTCAACCAACTGCTTACCTTCATCAGTAAGGAAAATATTTTTCTGTCGCTCGTTGTCTTTAGGTATTTTGCGATAAATCAGATTTCGTTCTTCTAAGCCTTTTAAAATATTTGTGACTGTTGCTTGTTTTTTACCTAAATAATCTGCTATTTCTCGTTGAATGGTTCCCGGATGAAGAAAAATGTAACTAAGACTACGGGCTTGTAAACTATTTAATTGTAATGTTTTCAATCTCGTCCCTACATATGTTTGTTGTAGCATAGCTAGTAAATAAACTTTTTCTGCTAGACCGTCTCGATTTGAAATCATTTCTCATCACCTCTTCCTTAATAGTTTAAACTAAAACAGTTTATTTTACAACTATTTAAAAAGCATCTATTTATATATAAAAAGGTGAGCGAGATATAACTCTTCGAGTCATATCCCACTCACATGGAATCCGGATAAATGGCGGGAGCAAAAGCAATCCTTTCGGAAATGAACATCATTTTAGAATGTATTAGTTGCAAGCTTTAAGTCCTTTTAGAAAACGAGTCACCCTCAATAAAACTGGTATAAATATGTTCATCTTCGGTTTGTTCTCCAGCAATCAACTGAATAATTTTTTCAGCAGCCAACATCCCCCAACGGTGTTTAGAATAAGAAATCGTGGCTAAGCGTGGCTGTACAAAAGCGCTAATATCAATATTATCGAAACCAATCAAACGAATATCCCGACCTATTTTATAATTGGCTTCTTTCGCATATTTATAGATACCGATCGCCATCTCATCATTCAATGCAAAAATATCGACTGGCAATTCTGGTTGTTTCTCCATAATTTGTTTCGCTGCTCGATAGCCTGACGGCTCAGTAAAATCTCCTGAGACGATCTGATACTCAACACCGAAGCGCGCCAATTCCTTGATGCTTGCCTCTAAGCGCTCTTGTCCGTCATAACTTTTTTTAGGGCCTGAAACGATAAATATTTTTTTTGTTTGACTAGCTACTGCCTTCTCAATCGCTAACGTGGCCCCTCCTTTATTATCTAACAAAACCTTGCGGACGTTTTGATGGGTGATTACTCGGTCTAATATCACAAGAAAATGACCGCGATCCGCAAATTGCTCAATTTCTTGATTTTTAAAGGTCCAATCCAGTACAATTGCCCCATCGATCATCCGTTCGGGAATAAATAGATGCGATTTATTGCCACTGCAGACAATCATTTCAAAGTCATGAGCTTCCAACCCTTTTTTGATCCCATCAAGTAATTCACCATAAAAACTACCACCATAATCAGCAAGGTACACTCCAATAATATTCGTTTGTTGCCTTTTCAGCGTACGAGCAGCCATGTTAGGAACATAATCCAATTCATCTGCAATCGCTTGAATTCTTGCTCTAGTTGCTTCAGTGACTTTTGGACTACCGTTTAGTGCATAAGAAACAGTTGAAATTGAAACCCCTGCTTTTTTTGCAATTTCCTTGATTCCTACCATGTACGCTCATCTCCTAACAAAAAATATCTAGTTGGTTTTCTTTTTGATTTAAATGCGTTCTCAATTTATCTATAGAAACAATTAATCCACCTTGACGATATGGATTGCGTTCTCGCGTTGCGGCTAGTTCTTTACCATTCACTAAGATCATTTCTTTTGGATCACCCAAATGAAAAATGATCGTTACTTCTTTACCTGCTATTTGATAAATCATCTCTAATCCGTCTAGTTCAATTGGCAATACTGGATCAAGCACCAGTTGCTCTTTATCTTCTCTGATCCCTAAAACATTCGACAGCAGTTGATTCATGTAAATACCTGGTCCACTGGAATAAATCCGCCAACCGCCTTTCACACCAACACGCCCCTCTTTTAGTTGGCTAAACTGTTCCTGCGCATCATATCTGGTTTTGAAATCGCCGTCAGAGCTACTAAAGTAAGCATTTGCTTGGCGTATTTCAGCATTTTTGACATGTGTCTTGATTTGAATCGGGTTGATTCTGTTTAATGCTTGCCAAGTTTCCTCAACATGCCCTAGCTTAGCCATTGCCTCAGTATAACGAATGTGGGCATGCACATATTGTAAACCAATTTCCCGACCAAAATTCGCTGCTTGTTCCGCTCGTTTAAAGTTTGTGCTTACACCGCCTCGATAAGTCGCCGGATGATTCATCAGACGAACACCATCTGGAAATTCTAAATATTCTTTTATAATACCATAATGGTGCTCAACTTGCTCAATCGTTAACAATTCAGCAATTATACTACGAGTCATAGGCAGTAGACGATACTGGATTCCTGTCTTTTTGTCGGTTGGGTGAATCATTAATTCAACATGCTCGGTATCTTCCATGTAAACAAACCCTGGAATCGTTTCTGTTGATAACATGTATTTTTCAAAATCTGCTTTAATGTTTGCAGCTAGTTCCTGTAAATGCTCACCATAGACACTATCGATTTCTACAAGCAAACCAGATAGTTTTTCAACTACTTGATAGGTTAATGCCACAGTCCAGCTACTTGCCATATACTTTTTCAGTTTGTTGTCATACGGCTGTAGCGTATCATCCCAATCCCCATCGCTATAACAAGATAAATAGGTTCCTTGTAAGAATGATCTTCAATGAACTGAATTTCTTTTTTTACATGTTCAAGTAATGGATACGCTTCAGTTGTTTTTGTGAAAGTTATGCGGTCAGTATACGGAACTTTTTCTTTTAAAATCTCAAAATCTTTTGTTTTAGCCAAATAATCAGCTATAATTTTCATCGGCCAGACTATGATATCGCCATGGCTCTCATCTGCTTTTTGCTTTTCATAGCGATCGAACATGAACCACTGCGGCCAATTTCCATCATCTTCAAATTGATTAGCATACACATTTTTGATGATCGAGCCCACAACTTCTGGTCGATTGACTGCAAAGAAATACTCTGTAGGTCCTTGGGACACATCTCTAGTTCCCCAAGCAGCACCGCCGTATTGTTCCAATCCGTGTGGTGAAAGATAGTGCACCAGCATATTATGTGTATACCATCGAGATAAAACATTCATTGATTCTACGGCTTCTGTTTTGTGGGAGAGTTGAAAGTTATTCAACAGTCCATTAACAAAGGCCAGATACTGAACATTTTCCTGTTCTTGAGTTGTTCTTATTACTTGAAACGGCGAGCCAGTGATGTTGCCTTGAATCTGCATCGAAAATCCTTGGCTTGCTTCAATAACAAATGTCGTTAGAACACCTTCTGATTGACTAGATAAAAACAATCGTTCGTCCGTCAATTCAAAAGGCTGATCAATTGCAAAATAATACGTCAAATCTGGATAATTTTCATGAATCACAGAATCAGTTGACGCTTTCACCGTAACCAACTGGCTTGTTTTCGTTACTTCGTATGCAGGTTCTTGCTCATCTGCATTCATTACTAGCTGATTCGTTACAGCAAAAGTACGTTTTATGCCCTTGAGACTCGTTACTTCTGTGCGAACTTCTCGTGTATCACACAAAGTAAAAGTTTTCACTATGATTATATCATCCTCTAATTTATAATACCATGCAGCATTGTTCAATCCCATCTCAAAGGCAGAGGGCATCGTTAGTATACGCCAATTTCCACCTTCTTTAATATAGATTCTTTGCCCTGATTGCTTCAAGATATTTAAAGAATTACGGCTATTACTCATTAATTTGTTCATCGATGTATTTCCCAAGACGATTTGAGAATTGAACAGACCGTACATATAAACTGTTGTACTCAGTATGGGCTGTTCCACGCTTAATTCTGTTCCACTTAAAAGAATATGTCCATGCGCTCTTTCCATCGCAACTTCTTTTTCTTTCAAGACAACATGATGATAATCCTGAGTAAAAAACGAAGCAACCTTACCATCGATTCGCTCAACTAAATGTTGATACGGAAACAGCTCAACTAATTCTTCTTCAGTAAATGTGTCTCCTGTAATTGGTGTACCTACTTTTTTTTCAATGCAAGTTCCTTTTCCATCAATTACTTCTTTTTTTAAGCTCTCATAACTTTTTTTGATATCTTCCCTCAAAACCAAAGGCTGTTTGATCACTGCTTCTTGATTTTTTAGCGGAGCGCCATAAAAAACTATGGTTGTTTCTTGTTCTGTTACGTTATATTTTTCTGTTTGCAAAGCAATATAAGCAAACTCATATTGGTAAACTTCATTTGCTAAAAAAGCTTGACTCAGAGCCTTCACTTGGTTTGTTTCTTTGTAATCACGTCCAAAAAATTGATAGCCATCTGTCGAAAAACTGACGATTGGATTTAAACTACCTTGCTCAACAACCGGGAAATTGCCCTCTTGCGGTTGGTTTTGTCTAGACGAAATAACAATACTTCCATTCTCTTTTGTTACATGATGATCCACATATTGTGACATATAGGCTTCGTTTGAACGAACAGCCCCGGTTGTTGCATTACCGATATCTTGACCGTAGATGACATCGACTTTTTGCCCAGTTCCTGCTAATTCCACTTGCCAAAACCAAATGCCTGATTCTGCTACTTGAAAATCAACTCGATAGGTCACGTCTAAAAAATTTCCTTGCCAAGATATTTGCTCTTTGCCGATATAAAGTTGACTAGTTGCATTAGAACCAATCATCGGTACCGACTGAATGCCATTTTCATCGTGAACTCTTAAATAAAGCTGATTTAAACTACCATCTAACGCATTTCCATTTAGTTGATTGATCATTATATTTTCATGCAGGATTTCGTAAAGGTCGCCATTTTCTAAAAAGGAGACCGTTGTTCCGTTATGCTTAAATAATTGCTTATTATGCGTCATATTTCTCTTCCCATCTACTTTAATAATTTGAATGTTTTTGTTAATACATCTTTACTACTTGATCCGATCATTACATCAAACATTCCAGCATCACTGGTATTTTGTTGATTGCTATGAACATAACGTAACAATTCCTCGGTAATTTTAAACTGGACGGTCTTTTTACCACGTGCAGGAATTAATACTTTTTCAAATCCTTTTAATTCTTTTACCGGGCGAACAACTTCACCGATTTGGTCTCGAATGTATAATTGAACCGTTTCTTCACCAGCGATGTCCGACTGATTTTCAATTGTAACGGTCGCTGTAATGGCTTCATTCAAGGTTAACTCGCTAGCATCTAGCTGCAAATCAGAATAAACAAATGTACTGTAGCTTAAACCAAAACCAAAGGGATATTTTGCAAAATTGGAAACATCCAAATATTTTGTTTCATATTTCTCTTGTGAGCCAGGTTTATACGGTCTACCTGTGTTATCGTAATTGTAATACACTGGCACTTGTCCTACCGTTTCAGGAAATGACATACTTAAACGCCCACTCGGATTGTATTCACCATATAAAATATCTGCTAAGGCTGCGCCGCCTTCGGTTCCTGGAAACCAAGCCTCTACGATCGCTTTTGCAGAATCGATCCCTTGAAGATCTAACGGTCGGCCATTGTAAAGCGTCACGATGAGATTATCATTTACAGCTTGTATCTCTTTGAATAAATCCAATTGAGCTTGAGGTAAGCGAATATCACTACGACTTGAGGCTTCACCACTCATCCAGTCTTCTTCACCAAGAGCTAAGACGACTTTATCTGCCTTTTTAGCAAGAGAAACTGCTTCGTCAATCGCTGCTTGACTGGGTTCAAAATAATCAAACGCTTCTTTTCCAATCACATAATCTCCGCCAAGCTGAGCAACACCTTGTATCAGAGAAACCGCTTCTGCTTTTTCCCCTTGCCAAGACCAAACGCCTAAGACATCATTTGAAGCTGCTGCAGGTCCCACAATCGCCACTTTCTCTTGCTTAGATAACGGTAAACTATTTTCATTTTTCAGCAAAACGATCGATTTTCTAGCAACTTCTCTAGCTGCTGCACGATGCTCTTTTGATAGGACAACTTCTTTTTCTAAAGCAACATCTGCTCCCCGATGAGGATTTTCAAACAATCCTAGGTCATTTTTCAATGTCAAGATACGTAAAACAGCTTCATCCAATAGTGACTCGTCTACACTATTTTCTTCTATCAGTTCTTTCAAATTTTCTGTAAAACATGTCGTCATCATTTCAATATCAACACCTGCTTCAATCGCAAGTTGGGCCGCTTGTTTTTTGTCTTGGGCTACACCATGAGGAATCAGCTCGATCACAGCTCCCCAATCAGAAATAACAACACCGTCAAAACCAAATTCTTTTCGTAATACCTCTCTAAATAGCCATTTATTTCCTGTTGCAGGAACTCCGTCAACTGTATTAAAGGATGTCATGACTAATTTAGCCCCTGCATCAAGAGCCGCTTGATAACTAGGTAGGTAACTCTCCCTTAGTTGTCTTTCCGACATATTTACAGTGTTGTAGTCACGCCCACCGATCGCTGCACCATATGCCGCAAAATGCTTGACACAAGCCGCCACACGAAAGAAATCATTTGTTAAATCTTCTCCTTGATAGCCTTTAACAAACGCTTCTGCAAAGCGACTATTTAAAAAAGGATCTTCACCCGTTGATTCCATGACACGTCCCCAGCGAGGGTCACGAACCAAATCAACCATCGGTGAAAACGTCACATGTAAACCAGACACTGCTGCTTCTTTTGCTGAGACTTCCGCCACTTTTTTAGCTGCCTCTAAATCCCACGAACTGCCTAAACCAAGGGGAATTGGAAAGATCGTACGAAATCCATGAATAATATCAGCCATCAGAATCGTAGGAATCCCTAGCCGATTGTTCTCCATATAAGCTTTTTGTACCCGAATCGCTTCTTTTGCTCCTGAAATGCCGAGTGTTGTTCCAGCATTGTTGATGTCATCGTGGGTTAAACCAAGATTGGTCATGGGTCCTGTTTTTTCTTCTGCTTTTTCAGAATAGAATTCTGCTGCTAATTGCAAGAGTTGTCCTACTTTTTCATCTAATGTCATTTGCGTCAATAATTCAATCAGTTGCTTTTGCTCCATATTTATTCACCTTTTCCTTTTTATTTGGAAGATACTCGTAGTTTTAACTTGAATTGTTATTTAATTCCTGAAACATTGAACCCTTGTAAAATATATTTTTGAAAAATCGAGAACACGATCAAAATTGGAATAACCATAAAAGTTGCACCCGCCATCTGTAACGCATAGTTTGTCCCATGTTGGCCTTGTAGCAGCTGTAGCCCAACAGATAGAGTATAATATTTTTCATCATTAGCGATGATCAACGGCCATAAGAATGAATTCCATCCACCAATAAAGGTCAAAATACCCTGAACCGCTAAAATAGGACGACTTACAGGTAAAATGATTTTAAAGAAGATATACCATTCACTCGCACCGTCTAGTCGTGCGGCTTCAAGCATTTCATTTGAAATAGTATTCATAAATTGTCGAAATAAAAAGATCCCAAAAGCGCCTGCTAACCCGGGTAAAACAATGCCTATCAACGTATTGGTAAGACCCACTGAATTCAACAGGAGATAAACTGGAATCATTGTCACTTGTCCTGGAATCATCATAGTTGCTAAAACCATCATGAAAAGCCAGTTTTTGCCTTTAAAATCAAACTTGGCAAAACCATAACCTGCCATAGCATTCAATAAAAGCCCTACAAACGAACAAGCCGTAATAATCAACGTATTTTTAAGATAGGTCCCAAAGTTTAATCTGATAAATAGTTCTTTAAAATTATCGAATGTCGCTGCCTTTGGTAATAGACTAGGAACGATCTGGTTGATTTCTGCATTGGTTTTAAATGAAGAAAAGATCATCCACAAAAACGGGAAAAAGGTCATAACACCCAGAACGCCTAAGAGGATACCTATAAAAAGCTTGAAACTCATTTGAGCATTTTTATGTGACTGCATATCGTTCCCTCCTTTTATCCTTCATTTTCTTTTTGCTTTGTTTGAATTTTCATTTGAATGCCTGTCACGATAATGATCGCAATAAATAAAATCACTGAACCCGCAGCTGCATAACCAAATTTATTATATTGAAACCCTCTTTGATAAATGAATAATGCGACTGATAAGGTACTATCAAGCGGACCACCTTTGGTCATGACGAATGGTTCATCAAAGAATTGGAACCAGCCAATCAAAGTTGTCACGGTTACAAAGAAAATCGAAAATTTCAGTAATGGAATGGTAATTTTTAGAATCTGTTGCCATTTGTTAGCACCATCGATTTCTGCCGCTTCATAATATTCTTTGGGGATTCCTTGGATCGCTGCTAAAAAAATCAGCATATTTAAGCCAATCGCTTTCCAAACAGCTATGATGATCAACGAAGTTTCGATGTACCGGGATCTGTTAGCCACATGATGGGACCAACATTTATATAGGATAATAGATGATTTAATAACCCAATCGTTGGATTGTATAAGTACATCCAAACAACCGATACTGCCACTGTATTTGTGATCGAGGGACTATAAAATACTAAACGCATAAAAGAAAAAAATTTGTTTTCTCCAAAATTGATCATAATTGCTAAAGCTAAGGAAGCAATAATCACCAGTGGTACGCCGATAATGACATAATAAGCAGTATTGAACATTGCTTGACCGAATACCTTGTCATTAAATATGTTCAAATAATTATCCAAACCGACAAAATTGATCCGGGAAAAATCAGCTAAACCAGCCAAACTCATATCCGTAAAACTAATGGTTACTGCTATAAAAATGGGGATAATCGAAAAAACAAGTAATAAAGCAATAGCTGGAGCTATAAAAAAATAAGGTGACTTTGATTTTTTCATTTTTTTCTTTCCTCCTTATAAATAACCAAAAGGAATAAAAACAAGCATTCTAGTAGTTGTACACCTATTTAAAATGAACAACTTATTCTATGTTTTTATTCCCTTCGCCTCATTACTATTACTTGATCAGCGTCTCTGTTTGCTCATTTAGTTCATCCATAGCATCTTGAAGATTCTTGCCACTTACAACAACTTGTTCCCATTGCTTCATGAAGTTTTGTGAAATCTCATCCCATTGCTTTAATAAAGGCATTGGTTGTGATTCATTTAGTTGTTTTCCAAATACTGAAATCAATGGATCACTTTTGAAAACCTCAGCGTCCCATGATTTCTTGTTTGTTGGGAGTGAGTTGGTGCTTTCAAAAAATTTTGTTTGATTTTCAGGTTTTGAAAGGTATTCGATCAGTTTCAGTGCATCAGTTTTTTTCTTAGAGCTGTTAAATACAGCCAAGTTTGCTCCACCAGTAACAGACATATTGTTTACAGGTCCCTTGGGTAATTCAGCAACACCCCATTTTCCGTCAATATCAGGAGCGGAATCCTTGATACTATTGATCATCCATGGACCACTGATAAACATCGGAACAACTCCTTCGCCACCAAAACTTTGACCGATTTCCAAACCTAAATCTGTTTTAGGAGCCGAGCCATCTTGAACTAGTTTATCCAAGAATTTTAAAGCATCTACCATTTCTGGCTGATTAAAAAGCGGTCTATCTTTCTTATCAAATAATTCCGAGCCATTTTGTCGAGCAAACATGAACCCAAAAGTCGGCTCTTTCAGCTCCACTCCAAATCCATATTTATTATCACCGCGTGCCGCTAGCTTTTTAGCTGCCTCAGCTAATTCATCCCATGTTTTTGGCGCTTCTTTATACCCCACACTTTCTAGTAAATCTTTTCTATAATATAATCCACGAGTTTCTGTATACCAAGGAACGGCATATGTTTGCCCGCTGAATTCAGTTGTTGCGACAGAACCATCAAAGAAGTTATCTGCTTTCATCACATTACTTTTCTTTACATCATCGCTTATATCCATCAATGCGCCCGCATCAACAAATTCGCTCATATACGTTGTCCCCATTTGGACTACATCAGGGCCTTCTTTAGAAGCAACTGCTGTGAGTAACTTATCTCTTGAAGTAGCCCAAGGAATGCTTTGAATCTTGACTTTGATTCCTGATTCTTTCGTAAATTCATCCACAATCGGCTTGATTCCTTGATCCCCATCACCCATATACCAAAATATCAATTCGTCTGAAGCGCTTTCTTTATTTCCTGAAGAACAGGCTGCCATAACACCTACAGTTGCAAATAAAGTAGTACCTAATAAGCAAAGCTTTTTCCAAGATTTCATACTTCCACTCCCTTAATAATATTTAGTGAAACGTTTCTACAAAAATGATTATATTCTCTAGAGAAATAAAAAGCAAGCGTTTTCTTTCGCTTTATAGACATTTTATGAACAGTAATAAAAGCTTCATCAAGAATTCTAGTAGAAACGTTTCACTGAAAATTCAATAAAGAAAACAGTTTATTCAACAGAATTTAAATGGAATGTTGCGTAATATAGTTCTTTGATCAACTTATCAATACAGGAGAAAAATAACACAACTTAAAAAAGCAGCTCAGATATCCAGTCTTTTGACTGACATCTGAATTGCTTTTTTGAGACTCATCCTCTATTTTCTTATCTCCTTGAATTATCATAAAGAGAGCGGTATAAATAACAGGAAAGAAATAGTGCCTTTAGAATTATAAGGAGTTGAATACTGCTAACTCGGCCGCTTTTTATTGAAAGTCAGATAACACAACTTTTCCAATAGAATTACCTGATTCAATCAACGCATGTACCTTTCTCATATTTTCAGCATTGATTGGTGAAAATTCTCTTTTTAAAGTGGGGGTTAATTGATTTGTTTCAATTAAGTTGGCGATCTCATTTAATATTTCATGTTGTCTCACCATATCGGAAGTTTCGTATTTTTCTCGAGTAAACATCAATTCCCAATGGAAAGAAACACTTTTATCCATTAATGCGCCTAAATTTACTGGTTTGTTCAGTCTGGTGATTTAGGTAATGTGTCCTTCTGGATTAATGATCTTGCACATTTCATCCCAATTTTTTTCTGTACTATATAAATTTAAAATATAGTCAGTCCCGGATAATCCAAGTTCAGCTAACTGCTCAGATAAAGAAAAATGATGATTAATGACTTCATCTGCTCCTAGTGATTTTATCCATTCGATACTCTCATCTTTTGAAGCTGTTGCGAGAACCTTTAAGCCACTCATTTTAGCAAGTTGTATCGCAACTGATCCAACTCCACCTGCACCATTGATAATCAAAATTGTTTTTCCGGCATCCTTAGATTTATCAATATTCATCCGATCATACATTGATTCCCAAGCAGTTAAAGAGGTTAAAGGTAAGGCAGCAGCGTTAGCAAAATCCAGATTTTTAGGTTTTCTTCCGACAATTCTTTCATCTACAATATGATATTGTGCATTGGTTCCGCTACGTTCTAGAGCACCTGCATAAAAAACTTCATCACCAATTTCAAATAAAGAGCAATTTTCTCCCACCTCTGTTACAACCCCTGAAGCGTCCCAGCCTAAAATACGATAATCCTTAATAGTACTATCTTTAGGACTCCTTGCACCAATGTCCACTGGATTAACAGACACTGCCTTGACTTCCACTAAAAGATCTCTTGGTTTTAGATCATGAGGTTTTTCAATTTCCAAATCTAAAAAACTATTTCTATCGTCTATCGGTAAATATTCTTTTAACCCAACGGCCTTCATCATAATCATAAAATCATCCCTTTCCTTCTTATTCGCTTATTGTACACCTCCTATATTCTTTATGTAAGAACGCACATTTTTGTGCATTAGGAAGGAATCAATAGTACATCTGAAGAGAAAGGGAAAGCAGTGGAAGCAAAATACATCTTCTTTTTATTTGTAGTAGTCAACATCAAATTAATCTTGTTTCTTTGGTAAAAGCGTCATTATAGTAATAGGATCGTTATTTTATTCACCGAAAATTTCTTTTGCTAGAGCAAACGCAGACCACGCTTTTGGCCATCCTGTATAAAAAGCTAAATGAGTGATTAATTCCACCATTTCTTCTTTTGTCACGCCATTTTGTTTGGCCATTTTCATATGAGCTTCTAATTGCGGTACACCTTGCGTTAATAAGCTTGAACAAGTAATCAAGCTACGATCACGTGGTGAAAGTTGTTCTTCTCTCGACCAAACTTCCCCAAATAACACGTCATCATTTAATTCTGCAAATTTTGGTGCAAAAGCACCTAATTGATCTCTGCCAGCAGTTTGTTTTTTCATTAGGTAGGACTCCCATCTTTTATTCATTTTTTTAATTGATCATATGATTCATCAGAAACAGGTTCTAACCATTCAGGCGTGCCCGCTGTAATCGCTAAATGTTCAAACCAGCTATCGCTTGTCGCTCCATGCCAATGCTTCACGCCATCGTGAGTGACGATCACATCACCAGCAGTTAAAAATTGAGCAGCCTTCCCCTCTTCTTGATACCAACCTTCGCCACCAGTTACTAATAACAGTTGAAATCCATCATGGTGAATATGCCAATGATTACGACAGCCAGGTTCAAAGGTAACATTGCCCACACCTACATTGACCTTGGGATCTGCAATTAAATTGTTTAAATAACTTTGACCGATAAAATATTGCGCATACGCCTCATTTTTTTCTCCTACAGGAAAAATCACACCGTTTTTTACTTCTTCAAATTTTGCCATTCGTTATTCCTCCACTTTTTATTCGTTTATACAAATTTATTTATGACCAATGATGACATGGGGAACATAAGGTTCTTCTAAGAACTGCACCTCAGCTTCAGTTAAAATCAAATCCAGAGCAGGAATTGCATTCATCAAATGACTTTCTTTTGTTGCCCCAATAATAGGTGCCACAACAGGCCCTTTTTGAAGCAACCAAGCTAGAGCAACTTGGACACGTTCCACACCTCGTTTTTCAGCGATTTCAGCTACTCGTTCAACGATGATTCGATCTTGATCAGCCGTGGTATCATATTTTGACCTCGCTGTTTTATCTGTTTCAAAACGCTTCGTTTGTGCACTCCAATCACGAGTCAAGCGACCAGATGCTAATGGACTATATGGTGTAACGGCAATTTTTTGATCTTCGCACAAAGGGAGCATTTCTCTTTCTTCCTCACGGTATAGCAAATTCAGATGATTTTGCATCGATACAAATTTTGTCCAACCATTTTTTTCAGCCACTGCTTGTGCTTTCGCAAATTGCCAGGCAAACATCGCAGAAGCGCCAATATAACGGACTTTTCCAGATTTGACTACATCATACAAAGCTTCCATCGTTTCTTCGATCGGTGTATTGTAATCCCAACGATGAATGATATATAAATCAACATAATCCATCCCTAAACGTTCTAAACTAGCATCAATTTGATGGAAAATCTCTTTTCTTGAAAGTCCGCCACTATTGGGAACATTTTTTTTCATCGTAGTAAACAATTTGGTTGCAACAACGATTTCATCACGATTCGCATATTCATTTAACGCTTTACCAAGAATGCGTTCACTGGCACCATATGAATAAACATTGGCTGTATCAAAAAAATTGATTCCTAAATCCAAGGCCTTTTTAATCACCTTTTTGCTTTCTTCCTCTTCCAATACCCATTCGTGAAAGCCACTATTAGGATCACCAAAGCCCATTGCACCTAAACAGATTCTTGAAACTTCCATTCCCGTATTGCCAAATTTTACATAGTTCATTTTATTTCCTCCCTATTATAAATTACTTTTTTACCACTACATACATTTTACTTCTTAAAGTGAACTCTAAGTCAAGGACTAGAAGCAATAAATAAAAAAAATTCTGAATCATGCTCCCCTTCTTAAATACTTAGAAGTAGAGGATGATTCAGAAATTTATTCTTTTAATCATTTAATATATCAGAAATCCAATGACCAAATTCACATGCTAAATGCAATTGATGCTGTTGAATCATGTAGTTTGGTAAAATACTAGGAAATTCAACTAGCGCTTTAAAACGAAACCCATTTTCTTCTTTTTTAACTTGATGACGAACACCGCCAATAATTGTGCCATTTTCCAAGCGTGCTGAGCCAGCTGCTTGAACCTCGTAGCCAGGAGTCAATTTCGATTGTAACCCTTCTTCATCGCCATAATGTGCAAAAAAATGTGTAGGTAATGGTGAGCCACCAGTGACTTCAACAACTTCTTGAATGGTTGGTGTAATACTTTGCAGCACATAATGATCTGGATTTGATCCAAGATTCATTGCTAAATGAACTTGATTGTTTTTCATCATGATTTCTGTAATGCGCTGCATAACCTCATGAGGTTCCAAATCACTATTTGGCACAACAATTTCTGTCATACTATATTTTCGCTTGCCCTGTGAGATTTTTGTTGCGATAACAGAGCCAAAATTGCCAAGGGCAGATTTTTTCTTTAAATGATTGCGAAGCTGATCAAGCCCTATATTCATTTTAATTCTTAACACTTCGTTTTGCATTGCTTCGACATTTTTTTGCTTCATCCATTCGTCAAATGATGAATCATCAGAAATATTTGCAATATTTTTTAAAACTTTATACGTTTTGATCAACCGTTTGTATTCCCACTCAATCACTTTTTCAGATGGAACAACCAGCCCATCTATTTCAAATATCAGTTTATCTGTTTTGATCATTGGTATTCCACTATCTAAATCTGACAATTTTTATTTTCCCTCTGTAGTGCTTGAAGAAATACGGTATAACATGTAACATAATGGCTCAATTTCTCTTTCAGATTATCTTATTCATATTAAAATCTCTTAGTGTGTTTTCAACAGGAATCATATGTTCATCATAATTGGCTAATTTAAACTCTAGCCGTTCAATAGCTGTATTTAATTCTGATGCTTTTTCTTTCAGTTCTGCAATCTGGTCAGCAATGATTTCTTTACGAGCTGGAACTGTTTCATTTCCAACTTGAAATAGTGTCAAATATTCCACTAACGATTCAATAGATAAGCCAGCATTTCTCATCTGTCTGCTAAAAACGATCCAGCGTAAATCTTCTTCATCAAAATTACGAATCCCATTAGCACTGCGTTTTACAGGTGGAATCAAACCAATTCGTTCATAATATCTGATCGTATCTGCAGAAACCCCACTTAATTCACTTACTCTTTTTATATTCATGTCCTGTTCCTCCTCTACGCAATCCTTGATAAGCCTCTTTCTTCTTCATTATAAAACAAGTTTCTTCTCTTTTACAAACTTTCTTACTGACTTAGAATTCACTTCAAGAGATAAATTAGCCTCACAATGAACCATTGGAGGAATGACAAACGTTAGTGTTACACTTGTTGAATCTGGTGACATTCGCACAGAATTCCATTATGATAGTGCTCAAGTCACTGAACCGATGCCTGAATATATGACGATAATCCATTTTGACTACGTTAGACCCAGCAAATAAATTAGCCGCTGGTGAACTTGTCAGAATGGCAACAAGAATTATTGAAAGTGTAGCAATTGAACCTACGCAATTACGAGATAGTATGATTCAAACATTGGCAAAACGCGTGGTGGATTTTAAAAAGCAAACTGAATTGGCTGCTTCGACTGATTTTTAATGGTTTATTTTAAAAGAATAATCGATTGATGGATGGATGGCGTAATTTTTTTAGCATAAAGTGAAAAACTTATCTTCCGGTCTGTGCTTTATCAATTTCACATAACTGGTACAACAAAAGTGAATAAGAGGTGAGAAACAAGTAGCTTATACTACTCATCTCTCGACCTCTTTTTAATCGATTCACCAAAATTAGTAGTTCTTTCATAAGTGAATAAACCATGAAAAAACAATCTTTTAATCAAATATGAAAAATTCGATCTGCATAGCGTTTCTCAATTTCCAAATTGTATTCCATTCCTCCATCAATATTAGCACTCCTATACACAGGAGGAACAAAGCCACGTTGCACCATAAGCTCAAATGCTTGATACATCGTTTGCTGCAATAACAATGTCGCTGCAAATGAAGACGTCCCGCAAACCTTTGTATCCAATCCTGGAATACTCAAAGCAGCATCTCCTTCAATTGAATGGTTATCTAATACTACATCAGCATATTCGTACAACAATTTACCATTACTATGTCGTGAAGTAGACTGTTTAGACACAGAGAGCGCTGTCACTACAATCAGCTTATTTCCATGCTCTTTGATTCTTTCTGCTAATTCAATGCTCATTGGATTACGCCCAGAATTGGAAATCAGGAAAAAGACATCATTAGGACAGATCATCATCTTGTGCCCTAACATTTTCCCCACACCTTCGAATTGTTCATACATCCCACCGGCAGGGTCCATAATTGTTTTTGAAGGAATTAATCCACCCGCACGGCCGCTGATTTCAAGAGCCCCAGCGTAAGAATGACCACTTCCAAAGGCTTGCGTAACGCCCCCCTCGATGATTCCATCTGCAACGATTTCTGCCGCTTTAGCAATATTTTCACGTTCTTTTATTTCTAAAAGATCCGTTAATTTTCGACATTCATCAAAAAAAGTAAGGCTCATAATTACTTGCTCCTTTCGTTTCTATCAGATTTGACCATATGTTTCAAACTTGGTAGCCATCCGCAACATTTCAGCATCGTCCAAAACAACAGGTTCTCCAACACTTTTAGCCCGGTAATAGATGTTTGAACAATACTCGACTTCTTCTAAAACATTATAGGCATTTTCAAGATCTTTATGTCCCACTAAAACACCATGATTTGCAAGTAAAACAGCCTTTCGGTCCTCCATCGCCGCATAAGCATTTTCGGCTAATTCTTTTGTTCCATAACTCGCATATTTTGCACAGCGCACGTCCGGTCCTGCCACAGCAATCATATAATGAGTAGCTGGCAAGGTCCAACGTAATTCAGCCAGTACCGTCGAATAAATCGTATGTGCATGAATCAAACTATTTAAGTCCGTTCTTTTTTCATAAAATATTTTATGCATAAACCATTCACTAGAAGGCTTCTTATCGCCTTCAACAACTGTCCCTTCCAAAGTCATTAAAACTAAATCAGCTTCTGATATTTCTTGAAAAGGAATACCTGAAGGCGTAATCAGCATCAACTTGTTTTCCCGATCAAAGATGCTAAGATTGCCGCCGGTTCCCAAGGTATAGTTGTCTTGAAGCAATTTTTTCCCATAAGTAATAAGTTTTTTTCTTTCTTCGATCATTTGCATATATTTAACTTCCCATCTTTATTTATATAAGGGTCCATAGAATTGACAAGCAGCAAAATCTGCACCTTCTAAATTGTCCGTGCCAAAACCGGAAAAAGCATGAGGTCTAAAAATTCGATTTTTTGCTACATTGTGGAATGATACAGGGATTCTTAACATACTAGCCAGAGTGATCAATTCAGCTCCTACGTGTCCATAAACAGAAGCACAGTGATTGGATCCCCAGTAATTCATGACTTCATATACATCTGTAGACTCATCTGCTAAGCTGGGCGCAAACCAAATGGTCGGCCAGGTTTGGTCCGTTCTTTGATCTAGTACTTCATGTATTTCACTTTCCAGTTCACAGGTAAAGCCTTCAATGAGTTGAATCGTTGGGCCAACCCCCTCTACAAGATTGATTCTAATCATCGTCAAGGGCATTTCACCTTCTGAGGCATATTGTGAAGAAAAACCGCCGCCCCGAAAATATTCATAATTTGCTCGACACCACTTTGTTTTCTCTAAGCACTTTTGAATATCCGCTTCTGTCATTTGCCAAAACTCTTTCATAATAGAAGAACCCTTCTCATCTTTTACAGCCCCAGTTCCATCTAGTGCCGATGCTCCCGAATTTAGCAAATGAAGAATACCACCTTTAGCTTTGCCTTGTAATTTTTTGCCCGTGATTCGCTCAACAGCTTCTGGTGACCAGTAGGTTCGAACATCGGAAAAATTGGTGCCTTATTCGTTAAAAGAGTTGCCAATAGCATTGAAGCGCCATTTAGCGAGTCATTTTCTGTTGCAAAAGCAGTCGGTGTTCTTCGACCATTCCAATCAAAAGTTGACGTCATGATTGCTTCAGCAAAATCACCATTTGGTAACCAATCAGTCCATTGACGTTGACCTTGAAATCCTCCTGCTATGGCATTTCTGCCTCTGGCTTCTTCCAACCAGCCACGTTCTTCTAATTTTGGATTACCAAATAAAATATCACGAATGATCACTGCTTGTTTGGCAATAAATGACCAGTCCTCTGATTCTGGAATCACTTTGGATTTAGTAATGACATCGGAATAGTTTTTTCCTTGATTTATATCGATTCCTTCATGGCAATTCATTTCGATCCACTTTAAAGCCTTCTCGTACTCAACTGGATCATAGATCGTTAACTGCATTCTCCTTAATATTTCTGTCATATCAACAAATTCCACATTCATACCAAGATAGTCATTAAAAAATTTACTGTCGATTTGTGAACCTGCGATTCCCATAGACGAAGATCCGATATTGACATAAGATTTATTTTTCATTTGCCCAACAGTGATAGCTGCCCGAGCAAAAGATAAGATTTTTTCTTGAACATCTTCTGGTACCGTCTGATCATCTAGATCTTGCACATCCTGTCCGTAGATTTTAAACGCTGGGATCCCCTTTTGTGCATAGCCTGACATCGCAGCAGCTAGATAAACTGCTCCTGGGCGTTCGGTCCCATTAAAACCCCAAATCGCTTTAATATGAGTTGACTCCAAATCCATTGTTTCTGTTCCGTAACACCAGCAAGGAGTAACTGAAAGAGTAGCTACTATGTTTTCTTGTAAAAATTGTTCACGTACAATTCCAGCATCCCCTTGACCGCCGATTGTACGGTCGGCTACGATACATTGAACAGAAGTCCCGTCCGCATAATGTAGATTTTTCTCAATTAGTTCTTTAGCAGCCATTGCCATATTCATTGTTTGTTCTTCAAGACTTTCTCTAACGCCCCCTTGTCTGCCATCAATTGTTGGGCGAATACCGATTTTAGGATAATTCATTGGTTCTATCCTCCATTATCTTTTTATAAATAAGATAATCAGCGTTCCATTTACTGACCTCTTTTGGCTCGTAGTGTTCAAATACTACATTCTTGCTGATTAATTGTTCTAACTGCCTTCTTGATGCAGCTTTATTGGCTTCAAATTGCATTAAACAGTTACCAATTGCTGAAGCTTCAGATAAGCCTGCCTTCACTCTTTTATTCAGACAATTAGCCGTATACTGACATAATATCGTCGATTTAGCGCCGCCTCCAACGATTATTATTTGCTTGTCCTCGATCCTTAGATCAGTGTTAACATTTAATTCATCTATGGTATGTCGATATTTAAAGGCTAAGCTTTTATATATACTTTCAAAAATTTCAGTAGCCTTCTGTGGTACATTTTGATGCGTTTTCTCTGCGAACTGCTGAATTTTTTTGACGATATTTCCAGGCGTTGCAAAATCCGGAGCATCTGTATCGAAGAAGCAAATATTCTCTTCATTTTTATCATGTTGACCAATCATGCTTGTTATTTTTGAGTAATGATATCTTTCCCCAATCGTTTGATAGTCTCTTATTGCTTCTTCGATCAGCCATAATCCAGTAAGATTCTTTAATAATAGCGTTTTGCCAGAAGCACTTTTTTCATTAGAAAATTCTAAATCCATTATTTCTTGTGTGATCATCGGTGTTTCCACTTCTAAACCAAGCAAAGACCAAGTACCCGATGAGATAAACAGGTGATCTTTTAGCTCCGGAATACTATATACGGCACTGGCAGTATCATGAGCAGCAACATTGATCACTTTTACATTATCCAGTGATAACTCTGGCACGATATTCGGCTTCACTTTTCCTAAAACAGTCCCTGCTGCAACGAGCTCTGGAAAAATGCGATCTGGTAAATCCAATTTCTCAATCAGTTCTTGATCCCATTGCTTATTATATGGATTTATTAATTGTGTAGTGGATGCAATACTCAGTTCTGTTCGTGCGATTCCTGTTAGAAAATAGTTCAGTAAATCGGGAATCAGCAGGAAATGTTGTGCTTGATCGAGCACTCCAAATTCCTTTTGTGCTACTAATTGAAACAAGGAATTGATCGCTAACGTCTGCAGTCCAGTTCGTTCAAACAAGTAATCTTTACTTAGCTCTGATTGAACCCTACTATAGGTTTGATCTGTATAATTATCCCGATAAGAATAGGGTAAGGTAACCAAACCTTCTTTACCAACCAAGCCAAAATCCACTCCCCAAGTATCAATTCCAATACTTTGAAAATCCGGTACACTGGAATGTGCTAGTTGAAGTCCAACTATTATTTCCTTAAAAATCTTGTTGATATCCCAATAGATATGATTATTCTTATAAATGTTATACGCTTTAAAACGGTGAATTTCTCTAAATGTAATGGCTTCATCTACTAATTCCCCTAAGACTACGCGCCCTGAAGAGCCACCTAAGTCAATTGCTACAACCGTTGTGTTCATCTCGCTACCCTAAAATGTTCAAAGCTCGTAATAGAATCGCTAACACAACAATAAACAAAATCGCCCTAGTAGAATTAAAATGCTTTGTTCCAAGCAAATAATAAACCAGTGCTACAACTAATACTGGTACTAGCATTGGCATAATTTGATCCAATGTTTCTTGCAGTTTTAATGTGACTTCTCCAGATTTAAATTCCCAAACAATCGGGGCTTTTACAACAGAAGGAATCAGCGCACCGATCACAGTGATCCCAAGAAGTGTTGCAGCGTCGGTTAAAGCTGATAGACGACCAGACATGGCGCCAACTAATTTCGCTCCTTGTTTATAGCCAATAAACACAGTATGATAGCGAAAAATCAGAATAGCTATATTCACTAAAATCCATATCAACACACCGATTGCATTGCCATTCAAAGCCATATATGACGCAACAGAACCGAAGACCGTTGGGAAAAGTACGCCGAAAATCGTATCTCCAACGCCAGCAAACGAACCCATTAACCCTGTTTTAATACTTGAGACGGCTTCTTTAGATTCAATGCCTTCGATTTCTTCTGCTGCGATATCGATACCTAAAATAAACCCACCCATATGTGGCGTAGTATTAAAAAACTGATTATGAACGAGCATCATCTTTTGCAAATCCTCTTGTTCTGGATACAATTTTTGCAGGGCAGGCAGCATCGCATAAAGATAGCCTGGCGCCATCATTTTTTCATAGTTCCAAGCCATTTGACTGCCGTATAGCCAATTGATACTAACTTTTTTCAAATCTTGCTTATTAATCTTCGTATTCTCCATCATGAAGACCTCCATTCATATTTGCTGAATAGACAACGGTTTGTTGTTCCTTTTGATTTTGTTCCTTGATCGTGTCTTTAAAGGCTTTCAAAGCTAAACCAAAACCAATCAATGCGACACCAAACATCGGAACACTTAAATAAGCCACTGCCGCAAATCCCACAATAAAATAAGTAATATAATTTTTTACTGGTAGATACCTGAGTAAAATTGCAATCCCTACGGCTGGAAGTAATCCCCCCGCTGATGCCAATCCATTCGTTAGCCATGCCGGAATGTAGTTCAACATTAGATTTACTAACCCTTCTCCAAACACCAACATGACAAAAACAGGCAAGGACCGTGAAAGTCCCCATGATAACACACCTAAACGATTGTTTAATTTAACCTTCTTAACATCTGTTTTAGCGATAGCTTTATCAATTCTCTTTTGGAAAAATACATTACAAAATCTTGCCAAAATATCTAACTGGACCATCAACAATCCGACTGGAATAGCTAAACTTAAGCCAAATTCAACCCCTTTATTCGACAAAATAGCAAACGTTGTTCCAATGATCGAAGCTGTCATATAATCAGGAACTGATGCGCCTCCGTACGCCTGTATCCCTAACCCCATTAGTTGAAGCGTTGCTCCAACTGCTAACCCTGTTTTGATATCTCCCATAATGATTCCCGCAAGCATTCCGATAATAACTGCTTGTCCAGCTAGAATATTTGTCCCCAACATTTCAACTACACCGATAAACGCTAAAAGCGTCAATAGAATGATTTGCCATATTTCAATGTTCATTTATGTTCCTCCTCGATTTAAAAGTTGAGCGAGCCTTGTTTCATTTTCAATAGAAAAAGCCAATCAGAGATAATCAGAGATTTTTTTCTTTTCTTCATTTGGCACCATTTGAACATTTACGTTGATGTTTTGATGTTCAAGATATAGTAAATCGTTTAATTCCTCTTTAGAGATATAAACAGACTTCTTCAACAACTCCCTATGTTCCTTTTTAGACATATTACCGACCGTAACACTGGGCATTTGCACACCAAACTCAAACAATTGCTTCACTATCGAAGGATTTTTTACGATGATCAAAAGCCTTTCTTCGCTGTAAAAACCTTCATTGATTCGTTTAGCTGCATTGTCAATTGTTAAGATACTTAATTTGATATTTTTAGGACAAGCCGCTCGTAAGGCAGACTTTTCCATGTCACTTTTAACAATTGTATCGTCAATGATCATGACCCTTGTAGCTGATAAATGACCGATCCAAGAAGTTGCAACTTGTCCGTGAATCAGCCTTTCGTCGATTCTTATCTGAATAATTCCATTTTTTTCTACATTTACTGGAATAATTATTTTTTTCTCCACGGCCTTATCCTCTGTTTGTTTTCCTTCATAGCTAAACAGCTGATCTGTTTTAGCAAGAACATCAGAAATTCTTTCTCCTAGAGCGATTGGAATGAGGAATTGCAACGAAATTCCTGTTAAAATCCCTACTGTAGAGGTTCGATTTTCATAAACCATTTTTGACGCGTTATACGGCGTTCCACCATAAATATCTGTTAAGAAAATAAACTCTTGGTCTCGGCGACTATCCAAAATTGCATTGATTTTTTCGATTAGATCATCTCTGGACAACTCCTCTGTAAACGACACGGCAAAAATATTATCGTGTTTTCCAGTAATCATTTCACAACTTGAAAGGCACGCTTCAGAATATTGCCCATGAGCAACAATGAGATAATTCATTACAATTCCTCCTTTAAAATCAATTCAATAACAGGAACAGTACTAAAAGGTTTTCGAATCGGTAAGTTTAAGATGACTGACTCTGGATCTAACGATTCTTTGATGTTTACCTCCGTAATTTCTTTACGCAAGTCTTTATAGGACGGCCGTACTCCTGTAATTGTTTTCGAATCTTTAAATTGTATTTCAGACCCATCACTCATTAAACGTGCGAATTTGATTTTACCTCCTAATCCGTTAAGCAAAATCGTACGATAAGGCCATGAGAAACAGTGTAAATAGATGCGATTCCCCTTTTGAGTATATCGGCAATCTTGTGGCGCTTCATAGTCACTACGTCGACAACCATAAATCGCTTCTGAATGATATTTCATCCAGTCTTGTATTTCACTTAATATTTCTAAACTAGTTTTATCCCACTCCCCTCTGCCATTTGGACCAACATTAAGCAGCATGTTGCCATTTTTCGAGACATTATCAACTAATAATTGAATGATCGTATCTGCGCTTTTCCAGTCTAGATTATTCCGGTCATATCCCCAACTGCCATTTAATGTCTGACAAGCTTCCCAAATCAATTCCTTTCCATTTTTTTCCATTCCGTTGGTTCGTTGGTATTGTTCTGGTGTCCCTATACCTCTGTGAAGGTCTAATCGATCATTGATGATTATTTGAGGTTGCAGCTCTAAAATAAGTTCTTCTAGTTTTTCAGAATCCCACTCTGCTTTTCCTTTTCCAATAGAATTTCCCCAATCCCTCGTAGGATAAGAAAAATCAAACCATAGATAATCAATCGTTCCATAATTCGTTAACAGCTCTCTAATTTGGTCTTTCATAAATTGCTGATAGGTAACCATATCTCCTGGATGCGTTTTAATATATTCCAGATTATTCCGCTCCGGATGATACCCATCAACTAGAAAATCAGCACGCTGCCAATCCAGTAAAGAATAATAAAAGCCAACTCGAAGCCCTTCTTTTTTAAAAGCCGTCACTAATTCATCCAGCAAATCTTTCCCATACGGTGTATTCGTGATTTTATAGTCAGAATAATCCGTGTCCCATAAGGCAAATCCGTCGTGATGTTTCGCTGTAATGACAACATATTTAAAGCCAATGTCTTTTGCTTGTTTTGCCCATTCTTCCGGCTTTAACAAATCAGGATCAAACACCTCAAAATATTTCCGATATTCCTCTACGCTTTGTTCCTCCAGTGTCATTCCCCACTCATGGCGTGCTGCTACCGAATACAAGCCAAAGTGGATAAACAAGCCAAATCGATCATGGACAAACCATTTCGGATCCCCATAATTTTCTGGCCACTCAATTTCTCTTACCATCTTAATTCCTCCATTTATCAAAACGATTTCAGCGTCAGCTGATAATGTTTATAATCCAAAAATGTTTCAATGATTTCATAAATTTTTCCATCAATAAAACTTTTCTTATAAAATTTAATTACAGGCGTTCCAATACTTAAATTGATTTTTGCCAAATCTTCGCTAGAAATATCATCAACAATTTGGATTGTCTCTTCAAATTCAGTGTTAAATGTATTGATTTGGAAATGTTGATAGAAATTTTTTGACACAGAAAGGCCATCTTTTGCTGTAAGAAAATCGAAACTTGAAAAATATCTCTCTGGTATAAAATTTCGTTGTAACGTAAATGCTTGCCCATTAACATACTTTATTCGCTCGACCACATAGACTTTTTCTACCTCTTTTATTTTCAATAGCTGATTATTGACATGATCAACACTTTCATAGATGTTGACGAGCTCTGTTTTTTGAGTATCCATTTTTGAAAAGCAGTTATTTTCAGTGAAATAGACTTTTCGATCCACCATTGATTTTGTGACAAAGGTGCCTGCTCCTTGTTTTCTATAAATCAGATTCATGTGTTCTAAAATTGAGAATGCTTTGGTAATCGTTGTTTTACTAACTCCATATTTTTCCATCAATTCTTTTTCTGTAGGGAGTTTATCTTCTGGAAATACTACCTTCTCTTGAATCTGCTTTTTTAGATCATTCACAATATGTTCATATTTGTTCACACCGCCACCACTTTCCCTCATTCACCATGATAAATTTAATAAGTAAATCGCTTACACACATGTTACAATAGTCTTATCGCAAATTCTATAAATAAAAAAATATTGAATTTTATTCACAAAAACAGAATAAATTATCCATTTTTATTCAAATAAGTTCACAACGGAGGAATGTTATATGCTTGAAAATGAACGACAAGAGGAGATACTTGCAGTTATCAGAAAGAAGAAATACATTAAACCAAAAGAATTAAGCCAATCACTATTTGTCAGCCTTTCCACTATTAGAAGAGATCTTATTCATCTTGAAAAACTAGGTCTGATCCATAAAAATCACGGACAAGTATCTCTTTTTGAAAACAATGAACCCGCTCATGAATTAAGAGAAAAAGACCATTCTATCGAAAAAAATTATATCGCTAAACTCGCCTCCAATTATTTAGAAAATGGAAAAACTATCTTTTTAGATTCAAGTACCACGACAAATGCTTTATGTCCTTATATCAATGAATTCAGTAATTTGACCATAATTACGAATAGCTTGAAAAATTCCCTTGACCTCTCCACTAATCCCTCTAATCAGGTAATCGTTACAGGTGGCACTTTAAAACCATATTCAGTGTCTTTATTAGGAGAAAAAGCCTCTTCTTTTATCCAGGAATTCAATGCAGATTTAGCTTTTTTTTCATGTAAAAGTTTTGATTTATCTGGGGTTTACGAGGAGGACTTTCAACAAGGGTATTTAAAAAACAATATGATTTCACAAGCAAAAACAGCGATATTACTAAGTGATCTCTCTAAGTTGTATAAAAAAATTTTTTTACGTTTTCAACCTATGCAGCAATTGACACGATCATTCTTGATCAAAAACCAGATAATAAGTTTATTGAAAGCTGTCATTCTCTTGGATGTGAATTAGATTGGTAATAAAAAATCGATAACATCGTGTATTAAACTGCTGTAAAAAGCACTTCAATACACGATGTTATCGATCGTTTTTAATTAAGTTAATTTTCCTTGTAAAATCTTACTGTATTTAAAACAGAGGTAATACTATATAAAAGTGGGTCCTCATAATCTTGATCTACATTAATTTCCAGGTGATCATTAAACATCTCTTCATACGCTGAAATCGACAACTTTTCTCGTTCCTGTAACTGTTTTTGATGAAGATCCGTTAATAAATATTTTTGATAACCTTCAACCAGTGTGCCACTAAAGAATTCGGCTACCGCACCAGATCCATAGCTAAATAAACCGATTTGGTCTCCTGCATTCAACTGACCATTTTCCAACAATGAAATCAAACCAAGATACAATGAACCAGTATAAAGATTGCCGACTTGTCGACTATAAATAATACTTGCTTCATATTTCGCCAAAATTCGTTCTTGCTCTTCTTGCGATTCCTCTTCCAACGCAGCTAATAAGGCTTTTTTCCCCATTTTTGTATAGGGAATGTGGAAAGCCAACGCATGAAAATCCGCTATCGTCTTTTTTTGTCGTTCTTGATATTCATCCCAGACTTTTTGAAATGCTTGGATATAGGTCTCATTTGATAAATGTCCGTCCACCATTGGATAATCATGTCCGACTGGCCGCCAAAAATCATAGATATCTTGTGTTAACGCCACACTATCATCGTTCAATTCCAACATTCTTGGATTACTTGATATTAACATAGCAACAGCCCCGGCACCTTGCGTTGGTTCCCCACCAGAAGCTAATCCATACTTAGCAATATCAGAAGCAATCACTAATACTTTGCTGTCTGGATGACGATAAATATGAGCTACGGCAAACTGTAAAGCCGCGGTTCCCGCATAACAAGCTTCCTTTATTTCAAATGCACGCGCAAATGGTTGAATCCCTAATAAACGATGTAAAACAACCGCCGACGCCTTCGATTCATCGATGCCAGACTCCGTTCCTACGATTACCATATCGATTTGTGCTTGATCTTCCTCTGTTAAAATATTTTTTGCGGCATTTGCAGCAAACGTCACAATATCTTGTGTTTTTTTGTTGACCGCCATTTTGTCTTGTCCAATACCAATATGAAATTTATTTGGATCTACCCCTCTTGCCAAAGCTAAATCGGTCATATCTACATAGTATGGTGGAACAAAAAAACTAATTTTATCGATACCAATAGTCATTGTTTATCTCCTCTATCATTTTTCTCAATTCGTTACCTACTATAATTTATCATAAATTCGAACAAGATTGGTAGAAAAAAGAACAATTTAAAATTTGTTAAAGAATTTTAGAACTTCTATTAATATGATTTATAGAGTATTCTTTTTTCACAAACCATGGTATATTTCATATTGGAGGTGACGTCGTGGAAATCGTAATTATCGACGCCTTGAGAACACCTAACGGCAAGTATCGAGGACAATTAAAATCATTATCTGCAGTAGAACTAGGTACAATCGCTGCAAAAGAGTTACTTAAACGAAACGAAAAAGCAGTAAAACATATACAAAGAGTCGTTTTTGGAAACGTGCTACAGGCTGGCAATGGGCAAAATCCAGCAAGACAAATAGCACTTAATAGCGGATTAAACTTTGAGGTTCCGGCTTTTACCGTCAATGAAGTTTGTGGTTCAGGCATGAAAGCTATCAGCTTAGCAAGACAAGCTCTACTGTTAGGTGAAGCTGATATTGTTTTAGCAGGAGGAACAGAAAGCATGACTACTGCTCCTGCAATCACTTACAAAGAACAAGACACCTACACAAAACCTGTTCCAACCATGATGGTAGACGGACTAACTGATGCTTTTAGCGGTAAAGCTATGGGATTGACCGCAGAAAACGTGGCTGAACAATTTGCCATTTCACAACAAATGCAAGATGAATTTGCGGCCCAATCACAACAAAAAGCAGCAATAGCTCAAGAAAAAGGTAATTTCATCGATGAGATAGTCCCTATCACTATTGAAGGTTCTATTTTGAAAGAGGATGAAGGGATCAGAAAAGATACCACAGTCGAAAAATTAAGCACCTTAAAGACTGTCTTCAAAGAGAATGGTTCTGTTACTGCGGGGAATGCTTCCACAATCAGTGACGGTGCTTCAGCCATGCTGTTAACAACCAAAGCCTTTGCCGAGCAACATCACATGCCTTACATTGCCGTTATAAAAGATGTCACTGAGGTCGGTATTGATCCTAGTATTATGGGTATTTCACCGATCAAAGCCATTGAAACCTTGTTAGAGCGCAATAACATGCGCGTTGAAGACATTGATTTATTTGAAATCAATGAAGCCTTTGCTGCTTCTTCAATCGTGGTTAAAAATGAATTAAACATCCCTGACGAAAAACTCAATATTTGGGGCGGAAGTATTGCCCTAGGTCATCCTATTGGCGCTTCTGGAACAAGGATCGTGTCTACTCTAGCTCGCCAATTAGAATCAACTACTAGTCACTTTGGCATCGCTGCACTTTGTGTTGGTGGTGGTTTAGGACTCGCTATGCTCCTTGAACGACCTCTTAAGCCTAGCGCTGATAAAAAATTTTATCAGTTATCACAAGAAGAACGATTAACATTTTTACAAAAAACAGGAACGCTTTCTCTCAAAAACAGATTAGAGTTAGAGAATATGTCTTTAGATGAAGATATCGCAAGTCACTTGATTGAAAATCAAATCAGCGAAATGGCTTTGCCACTTGGTGTTATAACAGACATTTTAGTAAATGAAAAAAACTATCAAGTACCCATGGCGACTGAAGAACCTTCAGTGATTGCAGCATGTAGTAATGGTGCTAAAATATTAAGAAACGCCGGTGGAATTCACAGTGAACTATCCGAAGGTCTTTTAAGAGGCCAAATCGTTTTCATGAATGTTTTAAATGGACTCTCTATAGAAGAAAAAATCAACCGATCAACAGCAGAAATTTCGCACATGCAAAAAAAAGCTATCCGTCTATTGTAAAACGCGGCGGTGGCTTAAAAAAAATCCAAGTCCGCCATTTTCCTGAGGATACTAGTTATCTATCCGTAGACCTACTCGTTGATACAAAAGATGCTATGGGCGCCAACATTCTTAATTCTATTTTAGAAGGGGTTGCTGATTTATTCAGGCAATGGTTTGATGAAGAGATTCTATTCAGTATCTTAAGTAATTATGCGACAGAATCTTTAGTAACTGCCACTTGCTCGATCCCATTTGCCAATTTAAGTAAAAATAGAGATTTAGCGGCTGGCAAACTGATCGCAGAAAAAATTACTGCAGCTTCAACATTCGCTCAGCTAGACCCCTATCGTGCTGCTACACATAATAAAGGAATCATGAACGGTGTAGAAGCTGTTATTTTAGCTACAGGTAATGATACTCGTGCAGTAGCAGCTGCTGCCCATGCCTATGCAGCTAACAATGGAACATATCACGGGTTAAGCCAGTGGCAACTTGTAGATGGAGCCTTGCAAGGAAAAATCGAGCTTCCTTTAGCAATAGGAACTGTTGGAGGGGCTATCGGTATTTTACCTAAAGCACAGGCTGTATTAGAGATTTTAAATGTCGCAAGCGCCAAAGAGTTGTCAGAAGTGATTGCAGCTGTAGGTTTAGCACAAAATTTAGCGGCATTACGAGCGTTGGTCACTGAAGGAATCCAACAAGGTCACATGTCCTTACAGGCACGTTCATTGGCGATGTCGATTGGGGCAAAAGGCACAGAAATCGACGTGATTGCCGAAAAATTAAAACAAGGAACAATGAATCAAGAACAAGCTTCAGCCTTTTTAATAAAATTAAGACAATAGCAAAAAAAGAATCTAGAGGAAATTCTCTAGATTCTTTTTTGTCCTGCGTTAAAATGCCTTTACACAATTTGTAAATGAAGCAAGAAACGACTTATTCTTATTGGTAACTATTTAAAATTAGAAACGAATTGGCTGAATTTTTCTCCAGCCCCAGCTAAAAAGTCTTTTGTACCCTCATTATTTGGTTCAAGATTTTCATTAAACAATTTATCAGATTGACCAATATATAACTCAGGTTGTTGCATAGTCGGCATATCTAAAAATACCAATGATTGACGCAACACATGATTAGCCAAGACTCCTGAAATACCAGAGATCGATTGAGAAGCTACTAACGCAGGTTTACCTGCCCAAACATTTTCACCCCAAGGACGAGATGCAACATCTAATGCATTTTTTAATGCGGCTGAAATACTTCTGTTGTGTTCAGGTGTAACAAAAATAAATGCATCTTGAGCTGCAACGTCTTTTCTAAAAGTCGTATACTCTTCTGGAGAATTTGCATCATAGTCCTGATTGTACAATGGTAAGTCTTTAATGTTTAAAAATGTTACATCTGAATCTGCTGGCAACCCTTTTACAATTGCTTTTGCGACTGCCTCTGAATAAGAATTCTTTCTTGTAGATCCTACAATTACACCATATTTTGTCATAATAGATACTCCCTTTCACTTACTTTTAGTAAGTTAATGTAATTTCATATTATCACATCTATTTAGAGAATGCAAGTCAAAAATATTATCTCAACTAATACCTCGCTCAACCAACTGTTCAATAAACGTTTTTAAGAACGTTACAACTTGTCTCAAGAAATAATTTTTCTACTAATTAAACACAAACAACCACCATGACTTCCTTGATATTATGCACAGGAAAGTCATTGATGGTTATTTTTTCACTCACTTATTTGCTAGAATCACCATAACGATCTATAGTCGATTCCCTTATCCTATCGATCAATATTATTTCGATCTGACATTTACTAAAATTCCACTCTAAGTATACGCCTTATTCCTTAAGAGCAGTAGTCATTTATCCGATTAACTCATACTCAGGTGAAATCTGTGAAGCACTAAGATTCTCAACTAATTCGCTAACCTTTCCTTTAAACAAGCAATTCCCCGCTGCTAAACTTGTATAATCTATTGGTCTTATCAACTCTGCCGGTTTCGGTAACACAACAGCCCGACTCTTTTCTAATATCTCTGCTACAAATTGAGAACAAAAATAATATTTTTCACGTTGATATTGAATTGAGAGCTTACAACAAACTAATCCAATGATATTGTATCGGTACTGTTGCTTTTGCATGATCATTCGTTGGACTTCGGACAGCGCTTGTGTAAAGACAGATTTGGATACTTTCAGTTCGTATAAGGCACAAGGCATATCTTTATGGTAGTCAAAAAAACAATTAGTCAAGCTCTCTTGAATAAGTCCTGCGGGTAGAGGAAAGTGCGGCTGCTTACGACCAAAACTATAGAATTGCGATAACGTATCGTCAAAGGCAATGGAGACATGTGTGTAATCATCTGTCGTAGCCATTTGGATTAATCTTGAAATATATGTTGTAGAACGAGTTAAAAGAATATAAATACTTTTCATGGTAACCTCCCTTTTGCTTGTCAGCGCATCATTTATCTACTGTACCACTCATCTGATACAGAGGTGATGTTCTTATTTTATTAAATATAATTGATTTGTGTTATACCGTTGATATAACGTAAAGAATGATTTAATGTCTTTTTAGAAACTTACTGATTGTTATGCTTTCATTTTAATCTATGGTAATTCTCACATGGTATACGCTACATTAAAAATTAAAAACAAATTGCTTCGGACTATTCAAGCATCTTTTTTACGATAATAGATGGACTGTAATCGTTTATATTTTCATTCTTTTAATAAATTTTACCCTTTGATAGCTTTTATATTTAGCTGTTCCATTTCTTTCATTAAACAAATCATTCTTTTTTCAATCATCACTTTTAGAACTATAATTTTTTCATGACCAAAAAAAGTTCAATATCATTTTTTTGTAAGCTTGACGTACAATAAAATTGTATGCTACGATGACAATATACTTGATATTACTAAGGAGGTTTTTTCTATGTCTACAACACAACAAAATATCGTAACATCTTTTATCACTTTGACCGAAAAAATAGCAAATAGTAAAACTAACGTTCTTGACTTTGGTAGTCCAGAAATGACTTTTTACCGTGGAGAAATCCATATGATTAAAATGATTGGTGATTTTCCTGGGATATACAGTTCTGAACTTGCCCGTAAGTTAGGAATTACTCGATCGGTGGTTCATCGAACTATAGGAATTTTACAAAAAAGAAAGTTACTCTTTAAAGAACCTAATGTAGACGATAAGAAAAAAGTTCACCTTTTCCTAAGTGATGCAGGTCAACAAGCCTACCACTTTCATGAAGAATACCATAAAAAATACGATCAAGAGCTTTTTGATTACCTTAATCAACTCTCTCCTGATCAATTAGACGTTGTTGGCGGATTCCTAAAGCATGCGACTGAATTGATCGATCATCATGCTTAAATCAGTGATAGAAATGAGGTTATGATAATGACAACTTACATTTTAGGTGTTTCAATTTTAGGAGTATTTGTCGGGGTGGTATCTGGCATGTTTGGGCTCGGTGGCGGTGGAATCATTGTTCCCGCATTACTTCCTTTACTTCCATTAATTGGAGTAACACAATCAGAGCTAATGTTTATGGCTATGGGCACATCCTTTGCCACAATGATTATAAGTACTTCTGCGACTGCCTATAATCAGTATCGAAATCAAAATATTGATTTTACTCAGGTTAAATCATTTTTACCATTACTGTTATTAACTGCTTTAGTTACCAGTCAGATCATCACTACAATCAATCAAAATTTTCTGAAGCTCTTTTTCTCCTTTTTTTTAGTTTATTTTGGCTCTAAAATGCTCATTCAAAGTAAACAAGAAATCAGGCAGATTAGAGAAAAACCAAATTTTTCTAAAACTAAAAATTATCTTGCAGCAATTGGTATCGGATTGATTGCAACTTTAGGAGGTGTTTCTGGCTCCGGTTTAATTGTTCCCTTTTTCAATAAAGCAGGCATGAATATCAAAAAAGCAATTGGAACTGCTACTTTTTGCGGGGTTTTCTTAACCATCTTTGCTACAATTGGATTTATTATTAGTGGTCTAACATACCCTAATTTACCATCTTATTCATTAGGCTTCATTCATCTCCCTACTGTTGCCATCATTTCAATATTATCTGTCCCTATGTCAAAAGTTGGTGTTAAATTAATGCTAAAAATTTCTGATAATAATATCAAACGTTATTTTGCGTCGTTCCTAATTACTCTTAGTCTCTATATGATATTCATGGCTGTAAAAGCGTTACTTGACTAATCACAACAATTTGGTATTCATCCTAAATTGTAAAAGCTTTGAGCACCTATCGGTCGCTAAATAATTGATTAGTGCTCTAATTTTTTAATAGTCGTATGATAAACAATCTTGTATATATACCATTTAGATTGCAGTAAACTGAAACCTGTATTTTATATGGACAAATGTTTCTTCATAAGAAAATAAGAAAAATGAAACTCTTGATAACTTCAATTAAATTGAATTTCTTCTGGATTTATATTTTATTCAATGCCTTGCTCATATTTAATCATCCTTTTTGATTGTTTCGATTTTCTTAATTGTTAGTTTTGGAGTATGTTTCTAGTATTGCTAATTCTTTACGTAGTTTCATAGCTACGAAAACTGTAATAACATCAGCAATTGGCTGTGCGAAAATAATGCCATTTTTTCCAAAAATATATGTAAAAATCAAGATAATTGGTATAAAACAAATTCCTTGTCTACAAATCCCTAATAAAAAGCCCTCTTTTACCTTACCTATTGCTAAAAGAAGTGATGAATATATTGTATAAAAGCCAAATATCATAAATGATAAACCATTTTTTGAAAAACATCAGATCAGGCGAGCAAATATAAACGACGAAAGATTTTGTAGCAAAGTTAAATATTAACGAGACGATATTCGGGGAAAAATCTGATTGAAATTAAAAAGTACGATTCTGCAATCTGCATAGTTCGTGCCTCTTATTTTGTGATATAATCAATTTGTTACAAATATTAATTTGTGAAATGGGGAGAAATATTGAAAAGATTAAGTACTATATTAGTAGCGTTGTTTGTAGTTATTGCATTGGTGGGTTGTGGAACTAAAGAAGTAAAACCAGATTACACTGAAGCAAAAGCAGAAGAAGCTTTAAACAACGGTGAGGATTTGGAAGGTAAAACAGTGAAAATTAAAGTATTAGAGTATGTCCCAGATGGACCGCTAGGTTATACAATTCAAGCTGGAGAACACCTCAATTTTATTTCTTCGGATAACCCTAAAATAAAAAATGGGGACGAATTAGTAGTCAAGATCAAAAAAGTCGAGAATCTAATGGGTTCTTTCATAATCACCTATGATAAAGTATAATTAAAAGATTGTGAACACTCTATATTTTTAGAGTGTTTTTTATAGATTTCAATAAACTATGAAATAAATAAAAAAAGAGTGATACAACAAGGTGGAGAGAATAATTGCCGAACGGTAATTTTAAATACTTTGAGCATTACAAAGATTCATATAGAGATAAGTAAAAAGGTTCCGTTAATCTAACTAGCAAATCAAAGGTAGCTCAGAAAGAAGCTCACTCTTGAGTACTGTGGACTTGCTAATGGCGTGAAAATATAATTGGAAATGATACCTTGTTAGTAAAATAGATACTATTCTAGTTAATAATATTTTGAAGGATTTTCACTACAGTGAAAGAAACTTGTCAAATAAGTATGTCTCCATTATTAAGTCAAAGCTTAAAAATATTTTTAGCTATGCAGCAAAAAAAAAGGTTACCTTATTGATAATCCCATCGATAAAGTCGAAATACCATATAAAAGAGATCAAAACTCTTCTAAAAATTAGAGATAAATTTTTAGAAACTGAAGAGTACGAAGAAATTATAGCCATTTCTATGGACCACAATAGGCGTTACAGGCTATTGTTCCAGTGGTTATACCTTACAGGAACGAGAGTCTGATCAAACTATATCAAAGGAATTAAAGATAAATAAAAAAAAGACATCGAACTTTTGTAGCCCCCTTGCCCCTTTTCTGCCTCCTTTTACTTTTAAAAAAAATTATTATCAAATCCATATATCAATTAATAAAACAAAGCAAAAAATAAAACCCCTTGAAAATCAAAGGGTTCATTGTTAATCAATAACAAGTTTTTAGCGACGGATTTCTTTAATACGAGCTGCTTTACCATGTAATGCACGTAAGTAATAAAGTTTCGCACGACGAACTTTACCATAGCGTACTACTTCGATTTGAGCAACACGTGGTGTGTGTAATGGGAATGTACGTTCCACACCAACACCGTTAGAAATTTTACGTACTGTATAAGTTTCGCTGATACCAGCGCCGCGGCGTCCGATAACAACTCCTTCAAATAACTGGATACGTTCGCGTGTTCCTTCGACTACTTTCGCATGAACGCGAACAGTGTCTCCAGGACGAAACGCAGGGATATCCGTACGTAATTGTTCTTGTGTTAATTCTTGAATTAATGGATTCATTCTTTTTTCTCCTCATTCCAAACATTCTTATGGCAACTGCCACAGCGGAATATCGTAATAGTTGAGCGCTTTGCACTCACTGAAATAGTGTAACATAGGTATTCAGAGCTGTAAAGTAATTTTCTTGATATCTCTTAGATAATCGGTTCGATCACAAGATTATCTAAATATCTTTGCAATTGATTGACCAATTTCCCTAAATGGATGCCATCAACGAGACGATGATTGACCTGAACAGAATAAGGTAAGACTAAATGATCTCCTTGCTTTTCAAACTTTCCCCAAGTCACTTTTGGTATCGAATCATCACGATCCATACTTAATTCATTTCCTAAATTTGTGAAAGAAAACCAAGGTAAACATGAAAATTGAATCATTGTATCTTGTTGATACTTCGATTTTGGAAAGTAGACTTGTTGAAGTTCACTAGCTTTTTTTGCTTCGTTAGAAAATTCCTTCAAGCTACCTTCAAAATCAAGTGTAACGATATGAAATAGTTCACTATTCATTTTTAAATCAGTAAAACTAGGAATCAATCGCTCAAGTAAAACAACCTCTTCCCCACGAATTTTATACCGAAAATTTTCAATAGAATTCATGACATTTGTCGTAGCTCCAATCAAGCCATAATAAAAAGAAATATCGTTACGTTTCACGTACTGATAAAAATGAGTCACATCAATTTGCGTTGTTATGTCATAAAGAGGGAACACATTATCTCCAGAAAAAAAATCAAAATGTTCTTTACGATCCCAAGTTGTTTGATCAATGACTTTGGCTGGTACGACCATCCTTAGACCTCCTTTTAAACTAGAGACAACCTGTTGCTATACTTTCTCGTTTCGAATTTCTTCCAACCATTTTTCTTGTTGTTCTGTTAAGTCAACTTTTTCAAGCATATCTGGTCTACGCTCTAAAGTTCTTCTTAATGATTCTTTTTGCTGCCATTCATCGATTAATTTATGATTTCCGTTGGTAAGTACTTCGGGTACAGTCATCCCCTTGAATTCAGCAGGACGTGTGTATTGCGGATGTTCAAGCAACCCAGTTGAATGTGAGTCAGTTTGCGCAGATAGTTTATTCCCCAACACATCAGGAAGCAAACGAACCGTGGCATCGATCATGACCATAGCACCTAACTCTCCACCAGTTAAAACATAATCCCCTAATGAAACTTCATCCGTAACCAATGAACGAATCCGCTCATCGTATCCTTCGTAATGACCACAGATAAAAACCAAATGCTCTTCTTCGGAAAACTCTTCCGCCATTTTCTGGTCAAATCGTTTACCAGCTGGATCTAGTAAAATCACACGTTTTTTAGTTTCCGGAGAACCTTCTTCAATTCTTCGTAAATTATCATAAATCGGCTGCACTTTTAAAAGCATCCCAGCGCCACCGCCATAAGGATAATCATCAACCGACTGATGCTTATTATCTGAATGATCCCGGAAATTAGATACATTGATTTCCAGTAAGTTTTTATCTACAGCTTTCCCAATGATCGATTCTCCCATCGGCCCTTCAAACATTCTTGGAAAAAGCGTCAATACATCAATTTTCATCATCGATCAAGCCTTCTGGAATTTCTACACGAACGATTCCTTCTTCTAAATCAACAGATTTAACAACAGATTCAATATAAGGGATCAAAACATCTTTTTTCTTTGGTCTTTGAACAACCCAGACATCATTAGCACCTGGTGAAAGAATTTCTTTGATTTTTCCTAGTTCTTCGCCATTTTCGTCAATAACAGTCAAGCCAATGATCTCGTGATAGTAAAACTCATCTCCAGGTAGATCTTTCAACTCGTCTTTCGACACTTTCAAAATTCCATCACGATATTTCTCGACATCATTAATTGAAAAATGATCTTCAAATGTTACAATATCAAAATTTTTATGTTTGCGATGAGTTTTGATCGTTAATTCGATTGGCGCCTTTTTTTCTTGAAATAATGTCAAAACTGATCCTTTTTTATAGCGTAGTTCTGGAAAATCTGTTTGAGAAATTACACGTACTTCCCCTTTTAAGCCTTGGGTATTGACGATTTTCCCAACATTTAAATATTCAGTCACTTAAAACCCTCATTTCAAAATTTTAGTCTTGTTTATTCTACCATTTCTATAGGCTGAATTCTATTATATATACATAAAAAGAAAGCCATTCAATGAAGAATCGCTTTCTTTTTAACTTTCTATGCGTTGACACCTGTTAATGTTCCGTAAATTAAGAACAAATTCAAAGCCGTCAATACAATCGCGATGATCCATGCCAGAACTTTTACCCACATTGGATTAGCAAATTTGCCCATGATTTTTTTATCACTCGTATACATCGTCAATGGAATAATCGAGATTGGTAAAGCGATACTTAAAAATACTTGGGTATACAACAACAAATCTTCCACCGCGGACTCTCTACCGCCGTATATAATCACGCAAACGATTACTGGAACGATCGCAATCAGACGTGTTACAACTCTACGCATCCATAGCGGCATTTTCAAATGAATAAAGCCTTCCATCACAATTTGTCCTGAAAGTGTCCCAGTGATCGTTGAATTTTGTCCAGAAGCAAGTAAAGCAATAGCAAATAAAATACTTAAAACTGGACTGGCAATATTTCCTACAATATCAGGATTTTTCAACGCATCAAACAAATCAACAAACTTCCCTAGATCACTATTTGTGCCATAAAATAAAGCACCACCCAAAATCAACAATAAACAATTCACGATAAAAGCCACCGTTAATTGAATATTTGAATCCCAAATTGTAAAACGAATCGCTTTGGCCTTTTCCTTGTCATCGTTACGATCAAACTTTCTTGCTTGAGCAATGGAAGAATGCAAATATAGATTATGCGGCATAACTGTAGCACCTACAATTCCTAGCGCTAAAAACAACATTGATTTATCACTAGCAATCCGAGTATCAGGAATAAAGCCTCGCAATACTTCCCCAATATTCGGATCAGCAAGAGCAACCTCGTAAGCAAAAACAAAAAAGATAACAGCAATCAAACAGGCTACAATTGCTTCAATTTTTCTAAAGCCTAATTTTGTCAAAAGTAACAGTAATAAAACATCAAAGGTTGTAATCAATACACCGATCAATAGTGGAAAGCCAAACAGTAATTGTAAGGCTACCGCTCCACCAATTACTTCAGCAATATCTGTTGCCATGATCGCAAGTTCTGTAATGATCCATAAAACAAAACCCGTTTTTTTGCTTGTATGCTCTCTGGTCGCCTGAGCTAGGTCTCTACCTGTCACAATTCCTAATTTAGCGGCCATACTTTGGAGCAACATTGCAATCAAGCTTGATAATAAGATGACACTTAACAAAGCATATTTATATTCTGCACCACCAGCGATCGATGTAATCCAGTTTCCAGGATCCATATAGCCAACTGCTACAAGTGCTCCTGGTCCGCTATAAGCCATCAATGTTCGCCAAAAGCTAGCATTTTTTGGAACATCAACTGTATTGTTGATTTCTTCTAAACTAGGGCCATTTGCATATTCCAACAACTTTTCTGCTTCATTTTTCTCTTCTTTCATGTTTATCCTTCTTCCAACTATAAATCATCAGGTTTATATTATTATATTTTTAGGTACACCTTAATCCTTAAAACAATTATAATCCTCTCATTGTTGCTTGTAAATAGGAAACACTTAGTTATTTTTTCAATTAGGGCTAAAGTAGGATGTTTTTAACTGCGATTCTTTGTATAATAATTTTATCAGATTGGTTCTTACAACTTTGTTCGTCAAAATCGATAAATAACAATGGTAAAATAATAGGAAGACTTTTATAATAAAGATAGTTAATTTTAAGGAGATGATACACATGAGCATCGCGCTTTCAAGAAAAATTATTAACTGCATTTCAATCGTAGGAATCATCGCAACGATTTCTGTAACGATTTATTTTATGCGATTAGGTGTTTTTAAGGATGTAGACGCGTTGAGAGGGTTAGTCGGTGACTCAGTCATCTTAGGACCTGTACTGTTTATTTTGGTGCAGATCGTTCAAGTTGTTATTCCAATCATTCCAGGCGGCATCAGTTGTGCTGCAGGTGTTTTGATTTTTGGTCCTTTGGCTGGATTCATTTATAATTACGTGGGTATTGCGATCGGCTCTGTCATCATATTCATGTTAGGCCGCCAATACGGTAAACCATTTATCTTAAGTTTAGTTAGTGATAAGACTTATAATAAGTACATTGGTTGGTTGGATAACGAAAAACGTTTTGAGCGCCTATTCGCCTTAGCAATTTTTCTTCCGATCGCACCAGATGATGCGCTTTGTTTAATGGCTGGTTTAACCAAAATGTCACTAAAGAAATTTACTTTGATCATTATTTTAGCAAAACCTGCGTCAATTTTCTTATATAGCTTAGCTTTGATATATGGTGGTACTTATTTAAACGGTTTGCTAGGATTTTAAAATAAAAAATTATATAATAAAGACTTGAATGGGATGCTTTCGTGTCCTATTTTCTTTTTTCAATTTACATAAGGGTGGAATAATTCATGAAATACCTAAAAAATAGTGTTAAAAATCTAATCGACTTTTTTGCTGGCACTTCAGCCTATCTTCGTGATGTCTTGTTGATGCACGGCTTTATGCTTTTCATTTTGCTCCCTCTTTTAGCTAGCTCTACCCGTTTTATTTTAAAGCGGGGAAATATCAATTATCTGTCATATGATACACTTCCAATAATTTTTGCAAAGCATCCTGGTGTGTTAATTGCTTTGATCATTGTATTATTGGCGATTGTGATCAGTGTGTTTTTTGAGTTTACCTTTTTATTGTTAAGTATTTTTTTCATTAAAAAAAAGCAGCCGATTTCTCTAACAAACTTGTTAAAAGGAACGTTACTTCAGCTTAAAAAAATTCGTTTCAGTACCATACTATTCTTCTTATTTTATTTTTTCTTAGTTTTACCGCTTAGTGGTTTAGGTTTTAATTCAGATTTATTGGCAAAAATAAAAATTCCAGCGTTTATAATGGATTTCATTTTTGCTAATCGCGTAACTATTATTGCCTTGGTTCTTTTGGGCTATCTACTCTTTTTCTATCTTTCTATCCGTTTGATTTTTGCATTACCTGAAATGATTTTAAGAGATGTACCCTTTCGTCAAGCAGTCAAAGAAAGCTGGCGTTCAACGAAAAATCACTTCTTTAGGATTCTTGGGCAGTTTATCGTGATTGGCGGAAGTATTCTACTGGTTTTTATTCTGAGTACTACCCTGATTCTTAGTGCTCAAGCAATTATTGAAACGACATTTCCTAGTTATGCTTTAGTCAGTGCAGTCGTTGCAATGACACTTTTACAGTTTATTTTACTGCTTAATATTATCTTCTCAACTGTAGGAATTTTTTATATTACAATCGATTATATGGACGATGAGGGGTTCTTACCTGACTTACCTCAATGGTTTTTCACTCAACCTACACAGCAGAAAAAAGAATGGACTGCTCTAAAAGTTAGCGGATTTGCCTTTATTGCAGTGATTTTTGGGATTGGCGTTGGTACTTACAACACTGATTTCCTAAGTAAGCCTTCCGTGACAGAGCCGTTAACATTCTCTCACAGAGGGGTTGACGCAAATAATGGTGTGCAAAACACTTTGCCTGCTCTTGAAAAAACAAGCGCAGAGCATCCTAACTATATCGAGATGGATGTTCAAGAAACCAAAGACAAACAATTTGTAGTCATGCATGACTTTAATTTGAAAAAACTTACTGGTGTGGATAAAAGGCCTAATCAATTGACCTTAACCGAATTGACTAAATTAACTGCTAGGGAAAATGGAATGGAAGCAAAAGTGTGTTCCTTTGATGAGTACTTAGCCAAAGCCAAAGAGCTAAACCAAAAGCTACTGATCGAGATCAAGACTACACCACAAGACAGCCCAGATTTAGTTGAACATTTCATTGAAAAATACCGTTCGATCATTTTATCAGAAAAGCATATTATTCAAACGTTAACTTTTAGCACAGCAACAGAACTAAAAGAAAAAGAACCTGACTTTTATGTTGGCTATATTCTTCCATTTAATATTGTAGGGCCACCCGTTTCAAATGTGGACTTTTTTACAATGGAGTATACAACTTTAAATCGAAATTTCATCAATGCTGCACATAATGATGGCAAAAAAGTTTATGCTTGGACTATCAATGATGAAGATACAATGACGCGGATGATGTTTTACGGTGTGGATGGAATTGTCACAGATGAGTTAAAACTGCTCAATGAAACAATCAAAACGGATTTAGATGAACTGACTTATTCAGATAAACTGTTTCATTTCGTTATAGGAATCGGTTAAAAAGATAAATAGAGTGACGTAAACGATAAATTGTCTACGTCACTCTATTTATTTTGAATTCATTCGTGTTTTGCCCTCTTGGCACATATAAAGAAGCGGACAGATATCACATTTAGGATTACGCGCTAAGCAATGATAGCGTCCAAAAAAAATCATCGTATGATGGGTTTTTACCCATAATTCTTTAGGAATTTTTCTCATCAATGTTTGTTCAACTTCCATGACATTAGCATCTAATTTGCAGATCCGTAAACGCTTTGACACTCGTTCAACATGGGTATCAACTGCAATTGCTGGTTCACCAAAAGCATCCCCCATCACCACATTAGCTGTTTTACGACCAACGCCTGGCAAAGAAACTAGTTCTTCTCGAGTTTCAGGTACTTTTCCATCAAATTGATCTAGCAATTGAGCGGCACACGCTTTAATATTCTTGGCTTTATTTCGATACAGACCGATTGTTTTGATTTTTTGAATAATCTCATCTATCGGGGCTGCCGCCAGTGCCTCAGGGGTTGGATAGGCCGCAAATAATGCAGGTGTTGCTTTATTCACAGAAACATCCGTTGCTTGAGCACTTAAAATAACAGCGATTAATAGTTGGAATGGACTTTTATGGGTCAATTCACATGCAGCTTCCGGGAACATATCATACATGATTTCTATAGCTTCCATTGTTTTTTCTTTGGAAAGCATTTATCTACCTCCTATTCACTATCTTCTGGGTTTAGCCAATTGTGAAGAGTAACTTTAGGAATTGGCTCATTTTGAGCACCTTGTTGCTCGATTTCCTTTTGAATCAACGCTTGTTTTCGACGTTTTTGATCTTCAGCCACTTGCTCTTTTGTCGTAATATTTTTACGCTCCCAAGCAAGTAAGATTCGATCGATATATTTTAAACTATACGCTTGATTTAACACGGCTTCTCTTAAGGCTAGTCGGATAAGTTCTGGTTGATAGTGATCTGTTTCAAGCCACTGTCCGATCATTTCCAGTTCAATTGGCGATAACTGGCGTCCAAACTCTTTTTCAAACCCTTGATAAAGCTGCTTGATCGTTTCTTCTGATGTCGCCTCTTTTTGCTTTTCCGTCTGTTTTTGCTGCAAAGATCAATTTTTTCAAAAATCGGTAGTAAATCATACGTATCCATCATTTGACCTTGATCGTTTTGTTTTGTTTCAATGATCAAAAAGCCACGTGAAACAAGTTGATTCATCAATTTATAAATAACATCGATTGGCTTGCCCATCATTTGACTGATTTCAGCTAAATCTGGAAACAAATCACCTTTTGCTTGGGAACGAAACAACTGCAGCCAGAATAAAAATTCTTCGTCCGTTAGACCTATTTTTTGATAATTCTCAATGACCAAATTGGAGACAGTCGTTTCACCGGCTTTCAGGTATTCATTGATAGATAACATAACTGCTCCCTCATTTCTGTTGCTAGATAATAATTGTTATTCTTTGATTTTATAGACATCATAATAGATTGATTTCATATAATCAATCAAATATTGTGGATTCAGTGCTTCACCCGTCGCATCTAAAATCAATTGATTTGGTTTTCTTGAGGCACCATATTGGTGGATATAATCAGTTAACCAGTTTTTGATTGAAGAGTAATCATCACTAGCTAAAACTGCATCTACATCAAGCTCTTTGCCCATTGCATGACGTAGTTGAGCAGCATACATGTAGCCTAAGGCATAAGATGGGAAATAACCAAAACTACCGCCAGACCAATGAACATCCTGTACGATGCCTTCTAAATCATTCTTAGGTCGAATCCCTAAATATTCTTCGTACTTATCATTCCAGATTTGAGGTAGATCATCGACGGAAACCTCTTCATTAAAAATCATTTTTTCAATTTCATAACGAATAATGATATGAAGTGGGTAAGTTAAACTGTCTGCTTCAATTCGCACCAAACTCGCCTTTGTCTCTTTTAATGAATCATAAAAAGTATCAAAATCAATATCATCAAAAGTACCTTCTGTGCACTCTTTAAAAAATGGGAATTGTTTTTGCCAAAACTGTTTATTACTACCAATAATAATTTCATTAAATAACGATTGAGACTCATGGATCCCCATAGAAGCGCCAGTTGAAAGTGGCGTGTAATCATATTTTGGATCGATACTTTGCTCGTAGATTCCATGACCCGCTTCATGGATGACACCAAATGTTGCCATTGAAAAATTCGTTTCATCCCAACGCGTTGTGATCCGTGCATCATTGCGATTCAAATCTAGCATGAATGGATGAACCGTATCATCTAAACGTCCACGAGAAAAATCATAGCCTAACTGCTCTGCAACTCCTGTTACAAAGGTTCTTTGTTGTTCTTTTGTTACACGTCTAGATAAAAAATCAGTACGAGGGACTGTTCCTTTTTCAGCAATCTGGGCTCTAATTTCCATGATTCCTGTTTTTAATTGAGTAAAAATTTGATCTAATTTTTCAACACTTAACCCAGGTTCATATTGATTCAACAAGACATCATAATTTGTTGCTTCATCTTTTTTCCAAAATGGAATAAATTCCTTTAAGAAATCGATAATCGTTTGGATTTCGTTTTTCATTTTAGCGAAATCTTTCGCTTTTCTAGCTTGCAGCCATGCTGTATGAGCATTGGTCAATGCAGTATTATACGCCTGCATCCGCTCAGCAGGAATGCTATGATTTAACTCATATTCTTCTTTGATCTTCTTATAAACGGCTAAACCGACTTCTGATAGCTCATCAGAGTGCGTGTCAAAATAAGCTAGAGCTTCTTGAACTTTTGGTCCCACGCTACGCTCAAATGACATTCCTGATAAATAACCGACAGCTTCGCCTCTAAACGCACTGCTCGCTTCTGGCATTCCAGTTTGGCTGTCCCATTCTAGCAAACCCAAAGCTTGGTTTATCAATTCGATTTCTCTGATTTCTTGCAAAAATTCTTGTTCTTTCATAACATTCACCTACTCTTCTCTTGGTTTTCTCGGTGGTCTTTCTCCCCAATATTGGAACAAATCAGTACGTAATGCACCATTATATAATTTTCTCTTTTTCGTAGCTCTTGCGCCATAATATTGTTCAAACGTTAAATCACTCGTTAAGATATATTTGCTCCACGTTTTAAGTGGACGAAAAACTTCGCCCATTTCTTTGTATAATTTACGCACGGATTCTTCTTCGCCTAAACGTTCTCCATAAGGCGGATTAGCAACCATTACACCGTATTCTTTTTCTGTCGTAAAATCACGCAACGCTAGCTGTTTGAATGTGATTGAATCACCTAAACCAATTTCTTCCGCATTCGCTTTGGCGATTTCGATCATTTTGCCATTGATATCAGATCCCATAATATCTAATTCAATATCATAATCGGCTTTCTCATCTGCTTCTTTACGAACTTTTTCAAAAACTGCAGAATCAAACCAATCCCATGTTTCACAAACAAATTCACGGTTAAACCCTGGTGCAATATTATGACCAATTAACGCTGCTTCAATACAAATAGTACCAGAACCACAAACCGGATCGTAAAAAGGACGATCTTTGCGCCAATTCGTTAACGCCACTAATGCCGCTGCCATATTCTCTTTTAGCGGTGCCCCACCTTTTTCAATACGATACCCCCGTTTAAATAAACTAGGCCCAGTTGTATCAATCGTTACAGTCACATGATCTTTTAAAAGAGCAACTTCTAATTGGAAAAATGCACCTGTTTCTGCTAGAGGCACGGTCGCAGGACGATGGTAAACTTCTCTCAAACGATTAACGATCGCTTTTTTAGTGATCGATTGGCAATCTGGTGTGCTGTATAATTTAGATTTGATGGATTTTCCAGCAACTGGAAATTCTGCATCCATCGGTAAATAATCTTCCCATGGTAATGCTTTAACTTTTTCAAATAACTCATCAAAGCTAAACGCATCAAATTCGCCAACAATAATTTTGATACGGTCTGCTGTTCTCAACCATAAATTAGCCGTAGCGATGGTTTCCATCGTCCCTTCAAATAAGGCTTTGCCATTTTCGACTTCGCATGGAATACCTAAATCACGTAATTCTTTCCCTACTAATGCTTCTAAACCACTTGCTGCCGTTGCAACAAGTTTAAATGTCTTTTCTTCTGTCATTATATCTCCTCTTGTTCTTGTTATCGTTAAGAACTGTTCCTTACTCTATCTATACTAAAATTTTGTTTATCTCTTACTTTAAAAAAAGCCTTCACAACAAAGTTGGAAGGTCATCCTGAATACTTGTAATTTTCTGTAAGCCATGTTCTGTATCGAATGCCTCTCAGGGAAAGACACTCGACGGTCATCATCTATCTGCAGAATTAATTCTGCCTCTTCTACTCGTTCATTTCCTTTAGAAGAGCGCCCCTACCATTGTTTGGGTTGCTCGCTCGAGGGGTTTACCGCGTTCCACCAATTCCGTTTCCAAAATTGCTTCGTCACTGTGGCACTTTCAAGGGTACTTTGACATAGTCGAAACCTTAGTCATTTTTCCTGCCGTTATTCTATTACTAGAATACCTTAGCTTATGATTTCGCTAAGCACGAACACTACAGACATCTCAGTCTGTGCGAGCATGGACTTTCCTCAGCCTGAATAAATTCAAACCGCGATCACCCGAAAATTACAAAATACTGCTTTCAATCGATTAAAATTGACGTGTTTCTGAATTGTCTATCTCGCGTTCATATGGATTGTGCAAGTTGCTTTCATATGGATTAGAATGGCTCATACCTGAAATTGGATTTGAAGCAGGAGTGTCATCTAATTTTTTACCGAAAACCTCGCGTTCTAAATTAGACAAACGTTTTAGAATATCGAAGTTTGTAACAGCTGCACTTTTAGGCATTTCTTGTCCGCCGCGTGGTGGCATTGCTTGTTGTACTTTAGAAGCTTGATCAAGTTTTGCTAGTAACCGGTTATTTTCTTCTTGTAACGTTAAAATTTCTTTGTTATACGCTTCATAATCCTTGATTACGTTATCTAAAAACTCATCAACTTCAACTGGATCATACCCACGCATTTTTGTTTTAAATTCTTTTTGTAAAATATCTTTTGGACTGTATACTAAATTTGCCATACTTACACCTCATTATTTTCTTTGATTAGGATAAAAGTTCATAGTTCAACAGCATTATTGTATCGGAAAATCGTCAGAAAATCAAACAGATTCTCACGAATCCATCGAGTTTTGTAAATCATCCATCGTTATCTGGCGGATTTCGTAAGGAAATTTCTCCGAAAAAAGTTCCGCATCCTTTAAAAAATACTGCGTCTTTCCTGGATATTCCTTATCATAAACAAGTAAACTTGCTCCAGAATGTTCCAATAAAAATCGTGTATGCATTTTTAATTGTGCTGGCGATTTATAAGGTTGATGACTCACTGAGTCGACAAAATCTGCTAAAAGTTCAACTTTTTCTAAATTTGCGCGATTTTTTCATTCCAATTATTCCCAAAATCTTTAAATGGATAGATCAATCCTAGCATTAATTCCGGATAATCGTTCTTCAATTCTGCTACGACTTCCGCTGCCCAAATCTCTGTTCCAAGATTGCCTGAAACCAAAACCCACTCCAATCCAGTATCTAAATAGCCCATAATTTCCTTTTTTAATACATTTTTAATAACTGTAATTTTAGGGTCATTGTCCTGAAAAGCCCCGATTTCAAAGCTTTTATAACCAGTAACATAAAGTGTTTTTACGTTTTCCATAGACATTCCTTTTCTTTCATAAAGATTTTTTGTTATAATGTTGGCTAGGAGTGTGATAGAAATGGCTTTTCATTATCCTAATGGTACTCCCTATAATAATCATGAAGCACCCAAAACAAAAAAACAAGTAAAAAAACAAAAATCAATCCAATTTGGTAAACGAGGAATGGATTTCGAGGAAGAAATCAATAAAAGTAATGCTTATTATCAGATGCACAGTAAAGCTGTCGTCCATAAAAAGCCCACACCCGTTCAAATTGTAAAAGTTGATTATCCCAGCCGAAGTGCCGCTGTCATCAAAGAAGCTTACTTTAGACAAGCTTCTACTACTGATTACAATGGGGTCTATAAAGGATATTATCTGGATTTTGAAGCGAAGGAAACCAAGAATAAAACCTCTTTTCCTTTTAAAAACTTTCATCAACACCAGATCGACCATATCCAACAATGTTTGGCTCAAGACGGAATTTGCTTTGTTCTATTGTGGTTCTCTTCATTGAATAGATGTTTCTTTTTTAGCGGAGAAGAATTAGTAACTTGTTGGTCAGAACAAGAAAAAACTGGGAAAAAATCGTTGCCTTTATCTATTATTGAAAAAAATGGAATAGAGATCCAAATTGGAATTGCACCGCGGGTACCCTACTTGGATGCAGTCGAGCAACATATTCAATCAAACAAAGGAGTTGCGATTAATGACAACTGATGAAATAAGTTCACGTGCAGCTAGACACGGACATACCTCTACTTCTAACGGTAATACAAACATACCGTCTAATGGTGGTAAAAAACCAAAGAAAAAACGAATCTTTTTAAAAATATTTCTAGGATTAGTTATTCTTGGAATCGTCGGTCTTCTGGCAGGTGTCGGTCTTTTCTGGTCCTACGCTAAAGATGCTCCTAAAATAGAAGACGATAAACTAAGTGCTACAGTCTCTTCAAAATTATACGATGCAAATAATGAAGTCTTTGAAGAACTCGGTGCTGAAAAACGAGAAATGATCAAACCAACAGATGTACCTCAATTACTTAAAGATGCTGTCGTATCGGTCGAAGACAAGCGTTTTTACAAGCATAGCGGTGTTGATCCGATTCGAATACTTGGTTCTGCTTTCTCAAACTTTAAGACAGGTGGTCTGCAAGGTGGTAGTACACTGACGCAACAATTGATCAAACTTTCTTATTTTTCTACAAAGGAAAAAGATCAAAATCTTAAGCGAAAAGCTCAAGAAGCCTGGATGGCAATGCAGTTAGAAAAAGAAAAATCAAAAGAAGAGATTTTAACGTATTATATCAATAAAGTCTATATGGCAAATGGCTTATACGGTATGGAAACTGCTGCTCAGTCATATTTTGGAAAACCACTAGCTGAGCTGTCGCTTCCCCAAACTGCGCTTTTAGCTGGGATGCCGCAAGCCCCCAACGACTATGATCCATATGTAAAACCTGATGTGGCTAAAGAACGACGTGACGTTGTTTTATACACAATGAAAGAAAATGAGAAAATCACTCAAAAAGAATATGAGGATGCTAAAGCTACTCCAATCGACGATGGCCTGCAACCTTTAAAACAATCAAATGAAAATCGTAAAATTGTTGATAATTATATCAAGGAAGTTATCGCTGAAGTGGAAAGTATGGGCAAAAATGTGTACACAGACGGTTTGGACATACATACCAATCTTGACATGAACGCACAAAAACGACTGTATGATATCATTAATAGCGATACTTATGTAGAATATCCTGATCCAGATTTCCAAGTGGCTTCAACTGTGATCGATGTCAAAACAGGTCAAGTCAAAGCACAAATCGGCGGACGAAATATTCCTGATGACGTGCAGCTTGGCGAGAATTTAGCCCTAAATGTTCGACGTGATGTTGGTTCAACAATGAAGCCCATCGCTGACTATGGTCCAGCCATTGAAAACCTTAATTACTCAACTGGACGAATCATGATGGATCAACCAACCACTTATGAAGGAACCAATATTCCTGTAACAAATGCTGATATGCAATATTACGGTGCTCTTACTATGAGAAAAGCGATCATGTACTCACGTAATACCACAGCAATCCAAACATTCGATACTGTAGGTAGCGACAAATCAGCAGAGTTCCTTAAAAACTTAGGGATCGAATTTAAAGATATTGTTGCTGCAAATGCAATTTCAAGTAACACGAACGAGATCGATGGAACAAAATACGGTGTGTCTTCTTTAAAACTAGCTGCGGCATATGCTGCTTTTGCTAATATGGGCGTATACAATAAGCCTTACTACGTTAACAAAGTTGTATATCAAGACGGCTCAGAAGATGTAACTGAAACTGAAAGTAAACGTGCTATGAAAGATTCAACCGCTTATATGATGACTGACATGCTTAAAGACGTAATAACTGGAGGAACAGCCTTCAATGCAGGAGTTCCTGGTCTCATCCAAGCAGGTAAAACCGGTACAGCCAACTATACTGAAGATGATCTGATTAAAATGGGTGCTTCGCAATCGTCTAGTATTGCTCCTGACAGTACTTTCGTTGGCTATACACCTCATTATGCTGTTTCAGTTTGGACAGGCTATAACGATCGAAAAACTCCGATTCCTTTTGAATATTGGGGAACCGCTTCTGATGTTTACCGAGAAATGATGACCTATCTTTCTGAAGGTGTTTCAAATGATGATTGGACAATGCCTGACAGCGTGATTCGTTCTGGTAGCGAGCTCTATGTAAAAGGAGCTTACGAAGAAAACTTGTTGCCTTCAAATACAAGTTATGATACTTCTGCTTCTTGGGAAAATCCAATAAGCTCTGAACCAGCAACAACAAGTAGTTCTACTTCTGCTTCACAAACAGAACCATCATCAACACAACCTAGTGATCAGCCAGTTTCTTCTACACAACCGTCAGAGCAACCAAGTTCAACACCACCAACGGAGCCACCAGCAAGTAGTGATCCACCAGAACAACCATCGAGTACGCCTCCTGAACAAAATAATGCAGCTGGAAGACGATCCCCTTCCAGCTGATGTATAAATAAAAAGATACGATGCTCTCGCATCGTATCTTTTTATTTATTGATTATTTAAAGCGGCCTCAACGAAACCTTTAAACAAATGTTGCGGTCTATTTGGTCTAGAAATCAATTCTGGATGGAATTGGCAACCAACGAAGAATTTTTTATCTGGTAATTCAACAATTTCAACTAAGCGATTGTCTGGCGAAACCCCAGAGAATACTAAGCCCTTTTCTTCAAATAATTGGCGATATTTATTATTGAATTCATAGCGATGACGATGACGTTCTTGAACCACTTCTTGTCCTTCGTATGTCGCAGCTGTAACACTACCTTTTTTCAGTTTACATGGGTATAAACCTAAACGTAATGTTCCACCAAGATTTTCAACATTTTCTTGATCTGACATCAAATCAATGATGTTATTAAGAATATCTGGATTATTTTCAGCAGATCCTGCATCTTCTAATTTTACAACATTACGAGCAAATTCAACACAGGCCATTTGCATACCTAAACAGATACCTAAGAATGGCACATCATTTTCGCGGGCAAAACGAATCGCTTCGATTTTTCCTTCCACTCCACGATCACCAAAACCACCAGGTACTAAAATGCCATCAGCAGCTTTTAAAGTCTCCGCAACATTTTCTTCTGTTAGCTCTTGTGAATCGATCCAATCAATGACAATATCAGAATCAAAAGCAAAACCAGCATGTTTCAATGCTTCTACCACTGAAAGATAGGCATCAGGAAGTTCCACATACTTACCTACTAAAGCAATTCTAGTTGTCTTCTTTAAGCCTAGTACTTTTTCTTCTAAAGCACGCCATTCCGTCATATCTGCAGCTGGTACATCTAGTTTTAAGTGATCACAAACAATTTGGTCCATATTTTGAGCTTGTAATGCTAATGGAATTGAATAAAGCGTCTCAACGTCACGTGATTCAATAACCGCTTCTGGTGCTACATCACAAAATTGAGCTAATTTATTTTTTGTTCCTTGAGAAACTGGTAATTCTGTACGAACGACTAAAATATTGGGTTGAATCCCTAAACTACGTAATTCTTTTACACTGTGTTGCGTTGGTTTAGTTTTCATCTCGCCCGCCGCTTTTAGATACGGAATCAGCGTTGTATGGATATACATCACGTTGTCACTGCCAACGTCTGCTTTCATTTGACGTAACGCTTCTAAAAACGGTAGTGATTCGATGTCACCGACTGTTCCTCCGACTTCTGTAATAATAATATCCGCATCTGTCATAGTTGCTGCACGCATGATTTTATCTTTGATTTCATTTGTGATATGAGGAATAACTTGTACAGTTGCCCCTAAATACTCACCCTTACGTTCTTTTCTCAATACCTCTGAATAAATCTTCCCTGTTGTCACATTTGAATATTTATTTAAGTTGATATCGATAAAACGTTCATAGTGACCTAAGTCTAAGTCTGTTTCGGCACCATCATCTGTGACAAAAACTTCTCCATGTTGATAAGGACTCATTGTTCCTGGATCCACGTTGATATAGGGATCAAATTTTTGAATCGTTACTTTCAAGCCGCGATTTTTTAATAAACGCCCTAAAGATGCGGCAACAATACCCTTCCCAATCGAAGAAACTACGCCGCCTGTAACAAAAATGTATTTTGTCATAATATAAAAAACCCTTTCTGAAAATAGATTTGTAGAGATAAGTAAACAACAAATTACTTTCTTGCTTGTTATGAAAAAGTAAAAGCTCCCTATTCAAAATGAATAGGGAGCTGAAATTTGTTGTAAACTTCTGACCTTCTCAAAGGTGCCCAAGTAGTATAATACAAGCAAATTAGTTTGAGGTCAAGTTTTTCTATTGGAAGATTTTTGTTTTTTTAGTAAAGTTTTAACGCTTCGTCCATTTATTCTTTAATGTAAGCATTTTTATATGTGCTCGTTGCACCAAAGTTATGATATTCGATTCCTTCCACTCCTGGACGGACCAATTGTCCTCTGGCTTGTTGATACAATGGAATCAAGGCTACATCTTCTTCTACTAATACTTTTTCAGCTTCAATCAATGCTTGCCAACGTTTTTCTGGTTCATTTGCATATTTATTTGATGCATCATCGATTAGCTGATCGTATTTTTCGCTGCGGTAGCTTGTTTTATTTTTCGTGCTAACTGAACTTTCTAAGAAAGTCATCGGGTCTTGGTAATCAGGTCCCCACATGCTGACAGAAAGCTCATAGTCACCTTTTTTCATCAGTTCGATCGAGTTATTCAACGGAACAGTTTTTACATTAACTTTCAAACCTGGTAATGTTTTTTCTAGTTGACCTTGAATGAATTCAGCTACTTTTTTATCTCCATCACCATCTTTGGATAGTAATTCGATCGTCACATCACCGTTCAATTCTTTTTTCGCTTTTTCTAAATATTCGTTCGCTAGTTTTTCATCTGTTTTTACTAAGTCGCCTGCTTCTTTCCTGAAATCTTCTCCTGTTTCGGGATTAGCAACAAAATCTTTAGGAATATAGCCATAAATATCTTTAGAACCATCAGCTAAAATGTTTTCAACTAAGCTTTTCTTGTCAAGTGCATAGGCAACTGCTTTTCGCACATTTTCATTGGCAAAGATCGATGGCTTATCATTTCTTTTTTGGTTCATTCTTAACGAGTAAACTTTGGAGCGTTGGATCGCTTCGTAATCTGGATTGTCTTTATTTTGTTTCGCAAAATCTCCGGTTAAAATGGCTACGTCTAGCTCACCTGACTCATAAAGATTGAACACAGTGTTGGTCTCTTTTAAAACTTCAAAATGAATTTTTTCTGATTTTATTTTATCTGCATCATAATAATTAGGATTTGCTTCTAAATCCCAAGACATTGATGCTTGATCCCAATTTTTCATTAGGAATGGTCCATTAGAAACAATATTTTCGCTAGATGTTCCGTATTCTTTGCCTTTTTCCGTCACAAACTTTTCATTTTGCGGGAAGAAAGGTGAAAATGCTAGTAATGACGTGAAATAAGTGACTGGTTTAGCCATTTTGATTTCAAGTGTATAATCGTCTAATGCTTTTACGCCTAATTCGTCTGCTGATTTTTCTTCGTTTACAATCTCTGTTCCGTTAAGAATCGTTCCATCCATCAAGAAAAAGTAATTCGCTTGATTTTTAGGGTCTGCCATTTTTTTCCAAGCGAAAACAAAATCATTGGCTGTTACCTTATCGCCATTTGACCATTTGGCATCATCTCTCAATTTTATTGTATATGTTTTACCATCTTCTGAAATCTCAGGCATGTCTTTGGCAACGGCTGGAATAATCGCATCTTTTTCATCTAACTGATAAAGCCCTTCAAAAACATTCGATTGTGCATTAACGCTTGGTTCATCTTGAGTGAAAATCGTATCCATCGAGCCCACTTCAGATGCTTCCATCAAATTCAATACCTTTGTTGATTTTTGACCAGATGTAGCTGTTTTGTCTGTGCTGTCTGCTGATTTATCGCTTGTATTCCCCCCACAAGCTGAAAGCAGCAGTATTGTTGTGATCAATGTGATGCTTTGTTTTAACCCATTTTTCATACGTTCCCACCTATTCCTTCTCTTTTTTATTTATTACACAAGTTCCTCCATTGCAATCAACTCTTGTTTTACCTCTAAATATGCATAAGGAAGTCCTTGGTCTTCATATTCAAATTCTCCACGCTGATTATCGATCGGATCTGCTCGTAAAAACTGCTTTGGCGGATTGAAGTCTGTTTGGATCTCACTGTTTGCAGGCATCCTGAAAATATCTAAATTGCCAAAGTAATAATTCCAGCGATCTAAATCACCATTTCTACGTGCACCGCCGCCAAACGATAGATCGGCAAAGACCCAACCATAAGGCGCCACATAAAATTGTGTCCAGTCATGACAGCCAGTATAGTATTGCGATACATATAGCCCTGACTGCCATTTTGCCGGGATATTAGCCATGCGACACAAGGTTATAAACAAAATTGCTTGGACGCCACAGTCACCCTTTAAATTGACCGCTGCATACTCTGAGATATTATCGATCGTAAAATATTCGCGCATAAATGAATAATTGACTTTTGTTGTGATAAAATCATAGATTTTTCGGGCTCTTTTAATTGGATTAGTCTCACCTGCCAAAATCTCAGTGAGCAATTGTTCCAAATATGGTGTGAAACGAATATGAGGCAACGCTTCACTCAATTCAAATTCTGGTTGAAGTTCAGAGGCTTTTTCTGGATCTAATTCAACATAATCGACTTGATTGATATAACTATATTCCACTGAGAATACTTGATCTTCTTCCAAAGTTGTTTCGAAATAAACGGTACGTTGGTCTTCATTCTCTGGTGCAATAAAGGTCGCTTCTGGTGATGTCTTTAGAATCTGAATATCAGAAACCTGTTTACACTCCTTGGGTAAAGGCAGATATACCTTAACTATTTCTCCAGGACGTTCGTATTCTTTTTTGACTTGAATACTGGTTTTTAAATGAATTTTTACCTTTCTTCCCCCATGTTCTTTCATCATTTGAACATTTTGGGTCAATTCTTGTTTTCTTAAGCGATCGACTTCGTTATCCTCTTTTACAAGTAACCGTGCTTCATAATCACCTTGTGTTTTGATCAAATTCATTAAAAAGCGACGCTGAAAATGAATCTTTCCGTCGATATAAAGCCAATCTACTTTTCCAGTTTCTTTTAAGTGCGTTAACTCATGATCTTGGTAGTCTTTGAATGTTTCTTTCATCATCTTATTTGCTTCAACAAAGTCAAATGGGTACTCGTTAATACCGACGATTCGGATAATATCTTGTTCGATTTCTAAGCGTTTCCTTAATGATTCTGGTATATCATTCGATAGCAAGTGTTGAATCAATTTATCAGCACCTTCAAAATCACCATAATTTTTTAATTTGATCACGTCTTCTGGTAGAGGCACACTCATATATTTTAGATCATAATACATTTGACACTCACCTTCCTTATTTACTTAAACCTAAACCGGCTTTATTTGATAGTGCAATCGTACTAGTCGCTGTAAGTCCAACACCACCAGGAATTGCTACTTCATTGAGACCGAATGTTGCATCTAAATCAGCTCTTGTGATATTTTTAGTTGCAGCAGCAAGATGAGCCGCAGCTGTCACGCCAATATTGGTTTCTTCGACCATACACCCAATCATGCACTCAACACCAGCTGCTTCACAGATATTGTTGATTTTCAGCGCTTCATGTATGCCACCGCATTTCATCAACTTGATATTCACAAAATCAACTGCATGCGCTTTGATCAAACGTAAAGCATCTTTGGAATCAAAGCAGCTCTCATCGGACATGATTGGTGTCGCTACATTTGCTGTAACAAATGCTAACCCGTCGATATCGTAATATGCTACTGGTTGTTCCACTAATTCAATCCCATACTCTGCTAAGTGGTTGATTGTGTTTACAGCCTCTTTAGGTTTCCATCCTTGATTAGCGTCTAAGCGTAAATTTATCTGACTGCCGACCGCATCTCTAATGGTTTTGATTCTAGCAACATCAGCGGCAAATCCAGTTCCCACTTTTATTTTCAAAGTATCAAAGCCCTGTGAAACTGCTAGCTTTGCCTTTTCAGCCATCACCTCAGGCTGATCGATCCCGATCGTCATATCCGTTTTAACGTTTGAATCAAATCCTCCCAAAAGTTTATAAACCGGCAGATTTGCTTTTTTTCCAAATAGATCGTAACAGGCAATATCTATTGCTGTTTTTGCTGATGGTGCTTTGGCAGCCGCAGCATTCATAATACTGTGGATTTTTTCAATATCTAACGGATCAACACCGACCAGTTGTTTTTCAAATAATTGAATGCATTCAGTGGTGCCTTTTAATGTTTCGCCTGTAATCAAAATTCCCGGCGAACCTTCCCCATAACCGATCATTCCTTCATCCGTCTCGATTTCAACGACTGCGCTCATTGAATGTTCGATCGTCCCTAATGAAATCGTGATTGGTTCTTTCAATTTAACTGCTTTTGATACTACATTGATTTTAGTTATTTTCACTTCATTTCCCCCAATATTCTGCGCTTTTATCTATTCAATTTTATAGTTTAAAAAAATCTTAACATTACCAAATGATAATTTAATCATTCTTTTTTTAATTTTGAATTAAATTTTCACACATTTTTTGAATTAGTAGTTACAATTTTAAGTTTACTCTATGGAAATGTCAATATATTAATGAGATTTCCACGTGTTTTTTCTCATTAAAACCTAAGTGCTTGTAATTTTGTAACGAATTCGAGATAATATGAATGAAAAAAGGATTCTAACAAAGGACGGCTGCAAATGGAATTTAGAAAAATAAAGACCCTAAGGAAAGAAAAGAAAATCACTTTAACTGAACTTGGAGAAAAAACTGGCTATTCCGCTAGCTTTTTATCACAAATTGAGCGCGGTACGAACCGCCCTTCGCTTGAAGCACTAAGAAAAATTGCTGACTCATTGGGAGTCACCGTAGCTTATTTATTGGCAAATGAAGCACCACAGGTTATACAAGATGACGAGACTACGGAGAATGGTTATAAGATCATCCGTAACTCTTCAGGTACTGTTTATAATCCGTGGCAGACAAACTCTACTTATTATGATACATTGTTCAATTTACCTGTACATACAAATAATATGGTGATTTCTAAAATCTATATCGATGCTCAATCTTCATCCAGCGGTCGGAAAATTGCTCATAATCTTTGTGAAATTAATTACGTTTTAAAAGGTGAAGCAACGGTTGAGCTAAAAGACGAAGTGCTTCTCTTACAAGAAGGAGACGCGATATTTTTGGAGGCTTTTACCCCACATAATATTCTTAACGCCACTGAAAATGAGCTAATGCTCTTTACTCTACAGTTTTAATTTAACCGATTCTCGTCGTTTTTTTCAGTTTTCAACACAGGCTCATTGAAAAAGATTCTCATTTACAAAGCTTTTAAAAAAAGGTATCATATGGAAAGAACGAACTGTAAAGGAGTGGATACAATGACTGAAACAAATCAAGAATGGTCTACTGAAGAGATTGAAGATATCAAGGAACAAATATTAACTGCTCTAGAAACTGTGATTGACCCTGAACTCGGAATCGATATCGTTAATTTAGGATTAATCTATGAAGTTGAATTTGCACAAAACGGTGATACTGTCATCAAAATGACCTTAACAACCATGGGTTGCCCTCTAGCTGATGTTTTAACTGATCAAATCCATGAAGCCTTAAAAGAAATTCCAGAAGTAAAAAATCCAGAAGTAAAACTTGTCTGGTATCCAGCGTGGACGACTGATAAAATGTCGCGGTATGCTCGAATTGCTTTAGGTATCAGATAAGACGAATATATCAATGATCCTACCGTTGAAAATTCAATCATTCCAACAAATCGAATAGGTCTCCTAACTGTTTTTAATATAACTGTTAGGAGGCTTTTTTTGTGAATCTCTCCAACTCTTGTTTTCAGCTTCTATGCTAAGCAAGAATTTCCACTATATTTACATGATCTTGCCTCCAAAATGCCAACACTTTCTATAAGTCAATTATACACGACATTAAATCTTAAGTAAATTCCATTTATTGAAATTAAAATAACAACGAGTTCTTACTAAGAAAAGAAGGGTTCGCTATCATTGAACCCTTCTTTTTAGCGAGGAATGCTAGTTTTTCAAAGAACCCAGCTATTTTGGTATCATTCACTCACCATTTTCATCTGCTTTTGCTGACTTTACCTGCCATTTTCCATCAGCTGTAATCGCTAGTAGATAGTTATCCGCATCTTTTGGGATTTGAACAACTACTTTTCCAGAATAGCTTCCTACTTTATCCACTAAAGTTGCTACAGTCAGACCACTACTATCCAACAGTTTAACCGTAAATGTAGCTTTTCCATCATGTGTAAGAGTAATAATCACTGGACCTTTTTTGAAAGCTAAATTGCTGATCACTTCATCCCCCATACCGCTTTTTGACAGTAGTGTACCACTTGTTTTATCATCACCGCTACTATAGCTACTGCTAGCCCCTACTCCATAATTATCATCTCTGGCACTTTGGGGGCTATTGTATTCTAATTTACACCCTGACAAAACAAACAATAAAACAAATAATAATCGTATATTTCTTTTCATGCATTTCCCTCCTTACATCCGCACAATGACACATCCTGATAAAAGCATTAACAACATAATCAAAACCAAAACACTTTTTAAGCCGTTCTTCATACTACCGCCTCCTTCATAGTGGAGCTTTTTATTTAATATATAAGATTATTTTCAATACCACCTTTCATAAATCACCCAACATTCTTTTCTACACAAAAAAGCATTACTGTAAGTATTCTCCAAAAGATTACTTACAATAATGCTTCATTGATTTTACTTATTTCTTATTTGCTTTCAAAACTGCATTTAGCATGATGATCCCTGTAATGATCGTTGTCAAAGCCTGTATTAACTTGATTTTATCGAGTTTTTTTGATTTATTAGACATCGTAATCCCTCCTGCTAGTTATGAGTCCATCATACAACTAGAATGCTCTCATTACCAATAACAAGCCTGCGTTATTGTCAGTCTTTTTAAACTAAGAAACGAACCGAATTCCTCACTGACTAATAATAAAAACACCAACAATGATCAACACAACTGCCAAAACTTTTCGAATACTCAGCTTTTCTTTAAAGATAAAATAAGAAATGATCACTGTCCAAACATAGGTCAAAGAGGTCATTGGAAATGCGATAGAATAGTCTAGAAATTTTAACAAAACGATATTCGTTAATGCACTTAAAATATATAAAAAGGAACCTAAATAAATCCAACCGTTCGTCAGTACAAGCTTTAAACTTAATCGTGGAAGATCATTCATCCCTTTTTTTAAAGCCAATGCCCCTGCACTTCCAGAGAATGTCGTAATGATAAGAATCGTCAAGACTGCTGCATAATTGATCATACGGTTTCCTCATTTCCTTCGATTCCCAAGAGAACTGATCCTGCGATAATAAATCCTGTACCTAACAATTTATACCAAGTAATACTCTCATTTAAAAATAGCGCTCCTAAAACAATCGACAAAGCAAACCCTAAACTCATCATCGGTTGTAAAATGGAGACTTCTCCATAGCGAAATGCTGCCATCATGAAAAACATTCCAGCGCCTGCAGCTATAAACCCCACAACATATAAAACAATTGCATAACCACCTGTCCCATCGGCACCAAATTTCCATGCCAATTGACCTAAACTACTTAATACAGCGGCAATCAAGATCAGTAAAATACCTAAGCTTAGTTTCTGTTGCTTATTTTTTGCATCCATATTTGTTCTCCTTTCCTAACAATAGCGAGCAATAAATTCAAAAACAGTATCAAAATAATGTGCTGGTTCATAGATAAATGAAGATAAATGAGGAGCCTTTTCAATGATCAAACTTTCTTTCACGCCATTCGTTGCCTCCATATTTTCATAAAGCATTTGGTGAGGAACAAATTTATCACCTGTGCCATGTATAAACAAAGTAGGTAAATCATTTTTTGCTAATTGAGCGACTGAAGACGCTTCTTTAAGCGAATACCCAACTTTTTTTCTAGCCCAGCGATCAGCAATAGTCAAGATAGGAAATGCTGGTAATTTGAAAGCCGAACGTAGCATTGCACCAAACTCACTGTAAACTGAAGAGTAGCCACAATCAACAATCAGTCCTTTAATATTTTTTGGTAATGTTTCGCCGCTTACCATCATCACTGTAGACGCTCCCATCGAGCCACCAAACAAAACGATTTCAGCTTGAGGCTCGATCGTCAGTACCTCATTGATCCATTTTAATAAATCCAAACGATCCAGCCAGCCCATGCCAATAATATTCCCTGTACTTTGGCCATGCGCTCTTAGATCTGGGATCAACATATTATAGTGTTGTTCAGAAAACTTAGACGCCACAAAAGACATATCACGCTGACCAAAGGAACGATAGCCATGAACACAGATTACCCATTTTTTACTTTCAGGATGTGGAATAATCAAACGACTATACAGTTTTTCCTCTCCGACCTTTAACCAATGATCCTGAGCAAATGACTCTTGCCAAAAAGCCGAGCCAAGTTCATTTTGTTCTTTCTCAATAAGATCATATTGAGATGTTCCTTTATTAAAATTATCAGGGTTCATCATTTTATGTCCTGTTTGGTCATACCACTTATTGTTTCTAAAAAGTGCTACATTCAAGAAAAAGTTTGCTGCATAAACGGAAACAGCAATAAACACAATAACTAAAATAACCAAAACTAATAATAACCACTTCAAAAACAACACCTCACTTCTAAGATTTAAGTCCTAATTTAAGTATACTCCTATTTATGGAAAAAAGTATGGATGTACTCAAACAATCAACTTTCAAAAAAAACGTGAGTAGAATATAACTCTTCGAGTCATATCTTACTCACGTGGAATCTGGATAAACAGTGATAGAAACACAAATCCTTCGGTTCAATACCTATTCACAATCCAAAGCAATCAGGTCTTCAAACGTTTCACGGCGAATGGCTAGCTTATCTTGTCCATTTTCTACAAAAACAACTGCAGGTTTAGGATTTCGATTATAGTTATTGGCCATCGAATAACCATAGGCACCAGTACTTGTAATAGCGAATAAATCTCCTGGTTCCATCGGCGGCAATTCGATATTTTTGATCAAAACATCGCCAGATTCACAGTACTTCCCAACAATTCTAAATTCTTTTGGCAATTCTGAGCTAATCCGATTCGCTAAGAAGCCATCATATACTGCATCGTATAAAGCTGGTCGGATATTGTCTCCCATACCTCCATCCACTGAAACGTAGCGACGGACCTCTGGAATCACTTTTTGTGAGCCAACAGTATAGATCGTCGTTCCAGCTTCAGCAATGATACTGCGCCCTGGTTCGATCCAAATTTCTGGGAATGAATAATCAAGTAATTCACATTGACCTTTTACAGCATTTACGATTGCTTTGACGAACGCTTCAGGTTCTAGCGGATCGTCTGCTTTGGTATATTGCACGCCAAAGCCACCACCCATGTTTAAAATATCCACTGTATATCCTAATGTTTGTTTCCACTCATTTAAAATCAACAACATTTTCTCAACAGCCGCTAAAAAACCTTCCGCGGAAAAATTTGTGATCCAATATGACAATGTGCTCCTTTTAAAATAAAGCGCTCCTCTGCTAAAAGCATTTCTAATGCTTGTGTAGCTTGCCCACTATTCACATCGAAGCCAAATTTAGAATCTACTTGCCCTGTCAATATATATTCATGAGTTTCAGCGTCTACACCTGGCGTAATACGAAACATAACATTCTGCTTCTTGTCCTTTTCTTTTAAAATAGCACTTAATAACTCGATCTCATAAAAATTATCGATAATAATGGTGCCTACGCCCTGCTCAACAGCATACGCCAACTCTTCTTTGGTCTTATTATTTCCATGAAATTCGATGTTCTCAGGTGACATACCACCTTTGATCGCTGTATAAATTTCTCCAGCAGAAACGACATCACAACCAAGCTCTTCTTCTTCTAAAAGCTTATACATCGCTAAACAGCAAAAGGCTTTACTTGCATAAATCACCTTGTTTTTTACTCCTAAAGAGTTGAATGTTTGTTTAAATCCTCTTGCACGCTCTCGAATATGCGCAACATCATAAACAAATAATGGTGTCCCATATTTCTCGGCTAAACGAACCGTGTCACATCCACCGATCGTTAAATGCTCTTGTTCATTAAATTCTGCTGTTCCAAATAATAGTGGCATCTCTTCACCTTCTTCAATTGATTTATTAAAAATAATAGCATAAAAATGAAAAACTTCCTATCTATTTTTCATCATCTTCACAAATAGTCACTCAAATTTTTAGTAATTGATCGTATAGTTCCTCACTCAATGCCTGCATTCCGTTATTAGCCGCTTGATTTGCAAAAAGAATCACTATATTTTGATTATCCTGATCACCATAAATAACAGTATCATAACCACCTAAATTACCTTCTGAGTATTTCAAATCATCAAAATAGACCATCCCTGCCTGATACCCTGCTTTTTTTACATTTGCAAGTTGCTCATATTCCTCTTGTTCAAACAGTTTCCCATCTTCTAAGCTTTGAATAAATAGCCAAAAATCCTCGGTTGACATGTACATATTGCCTGCTCCTAACAAACTAGAAAACAGCTTTTCACTGGCTGGAGATGGATCTGTTTGATAATCTTTCCCCGCATAAAAATAAGGTTTTGGAATTGCTTCATCTTTAGGTAAAGTATCCCAAAAATAAGTGTTGGTCAATGCTAACGTATCAATCACTCTTTTTTGGATAACTTCTTCATAGGATTGACCTGTTAGTTTAGAGATAATCCCAGCAAGCAGCGTATAATTACTATTAGTATAATTAAATTCCTTATTTTCAGTAACAGACAATGCCTCTAAAACATTATCTAGTTGACTCGTCTGATCTGTCAAAAGTTTATCCGGTTCCTCTTCTGCCATCAAGATACCAGAACTATGATTGAGCAAGTCTTGAATTGTAATTGTCTTACTAAATTTGATATCAGGATAAAAAGTGTCTAATGTTGTTTCCACTGTCAGTTTTTTTTCTTTGACCAGTTCAAAAATAATCGTACTTGTAATCACTTTTTGTAAGGAAGCAATTGGAAAAATTCCATTTACTTTATTTAGTCGCTTATTTTGCACATCGGCATAGCCATAGCTTTGCTGATAAAAAATCTGGTTTTCGTGGATCAACAACGCCTCTCCTTTAAAGTGACTATCCCTAATCAGCTGATTAATCAGTTCTTTTGAGCTTGATTTAGTCGTGGCCTGTTCCTTTGATTTTTCCTCTGACATAGGGTTTATCAATCGTTCGTTTTCTTTATTAAAAAACCAATTACCCAGCAAAATAGACAGTAATAAGACGGCACCTAGCCAAACAAGCCAATTCCAGCGCTTACTCATTTCGTTCACTTCTTTCTCAAAATACTTCTGTCATAAATTATACCATTTATAAAACAAAAAACAGACTACTAAGAAAAAGAAAAACGATAGACTAAAACAATGCCCTAAAAAAGGCCTATTTTAGTCTATCGTTTTTTATTGCTCTTGAGCAATCGTTAAAATTGCCGCTGGAATTCGGTACGGTGAGCATGAAATATAGTCTACGCCTATTTTTTTTAAGAAACGAATAGACTGAGGATCACCACCGACCTCACCACATACACCGATTTTGATCGCCGAATCGAAGTTTCTTATTTTATCCACTGCAATCTTCATCAACGTACCTACACCTTCTTCGTCAATATGCTGAAAAGGGTCTTCTTTTAGTAACTTTTTCTCCTGATAAGCACCAATGAATTTTCCTGCGTCATCTCGTGAAAAACCATAAGTCAGCTGAGTTAGATCATTTGTTCCAAAACTAAAAAAGTCAGCAACTTCTGCAATTTTATCAGCAGTCAAACAGGCTCTAGGGATTTCCAGCATTGTTCCTATTTTATAAGAAATTACTTGACCCGTGTTATCAAATACGTTTTCAATGGTCTGAACTAGACGCTCTCTTAACCATTTCATCTCCTCTTGACTACCGATTAGAGGAATCATGATTTCAGGGACATTTGTGTTAGCCTCGTCTTTTTGAGCAACCTCTATCGCACTTTCAATAATAGCGGCTACTTGCATTTCGTAAATTTGCGGTGTGGTAACTGCTAAACGGCAACCACGATGGCCAAGCATAGGGTTTTGCTCATGCAGTTCTTCAATGCGATGCTTGATCTCAGCCGTCGTCCGCTGTGTTGCCTCTGCTAAATAGTTGATCTCTTCTTCAGTTTGCGGCAAAAACTCATGTAATGGCGGATCCAGCAAACGGATAGTACATTCTTTCCCTTTTAATAAAGTAAAGATCGCTCGAAAATCTTCTTTTTGAAACTCTTTTAATTTATTCAAAGGAGGCATTAAGGCTTCCTCGTTTAGTGCAAGAATCATTTTGCGCATTTCAACAATTCGTTCTTCACCGAAAAACATATGCTCTGTTCTAGCTAAACCAATTCCTTGTGCGCCTAGTTTAAGTGCTGTTTTAATATCTGCCGGTGTTTCGGCGTTGGCTTTGACACTGATGCCTCCTTCTTCTTTAGCCCAATCTGTGATTGTTTCTAGCAGTTGCCATTCGTCCCCTTCAACATAAGGAATACTCCCTCTATAGATGGTTCCTGTTGTTCCGTCTACAGAGATTGTCTCCCCTTGATGTAAAGTAACATCGCCCGCTGTTGCCTGCTCCAAAAATTCATCCACATAAATTTCTTCACAACCCGCAACACAACAAACACCCATTCCTCTGGCAACGACAGCCGCATGAGAGGTCATCCCACCTCTTGATGTGACGATTGCTTCACTTACCACCATCCCTTCAATATCTTCCGGTGAAGTTTCTTGACGAATCAAAATGACTTTTTCTCCTTGATCGCTCGCTTTTTTGGCCTGCTCTGCAGTAAAATAGATACTTCCGTTAGCGGCACCTGGACTTGCTGGTAATCCTGTAGCAAAAATTTGCGCATTTTTTAAGTGATCTGGTTCAAAAACTGGATGAAGTAATTGCGTCACCATTGACGGGTTGATTCGTTGGATCGCTTCTTTTTTTGAAATAATTCCTTCTTCTACTAATTGAATACAAACTTTAAAAGCAGATTTTGCCGTTCGCTTGCCATCTCTCGTTTGCAAAAGATATAGTTTGCCATTTTCTATTGTAAATTCAATGTCCTGCATATCGCGATAATGACTTTCCAACATAGAACTCAAGGTCAGAAATTCTTGATAGACCTCTGGTAGCAACATCTTAAGTTCACTAATCGGTTGAGGCGTCCGAATTCCTGCCACAACATCTTCTCCCTGAGCATTCAATAAGAATTCACCGAAAATTCCCTTTTCGCCAGTTGCTGGATTTCTTGTAAAAGCGACACCAGTGCCGCTAGCAGAGCCAAAGTTTCCGAAAACCATTTCTTGGATATTAACTGCTGTGCCCAATGAATCAGGAATATCATGTAAACGACGGTAGGTGATCGCTCTCCGATTATTCCATGAATGAAAAACCGCTTCTACTGCTAAGGTTAGCTGTTCATAGGGATCTTGAGGAAATGGCCGATGAGTCACTTCTAGAAAAATGTCTTTATAAACCGCTACCAATTCCCGCCAATCTTCAGCCTGCATATCAATATCTGAACAATATTTTTTCTTTGATTTATAAAAATCCAGCTGTTCTTCAAATCGGTTCTTGTCGATTCCGCAAACAACATCACCAAACATTTGCAGCAGCCTTCTATAGCAATCATAAGCAAAACGAGCATCGTCTGTTTTTTCAATCAAACCGATAACAGTCTTGTCATTTAAACCTAAATTTAAAATTGTATCCATCATTCCAGGCATTGAAAATTTTGAGCCGCTTCTTACTGAAACCAACAATGGATCAGAACTATCACCAAAACGCTTGTTTGTCCTACTCTCCATGCTGACGATATGTTGTCGGATCTCTGTGTTAAGTTCAGTAGAAATCTCTTCTTTTTTTTCTAAATAATCCAAACACGCCTCTGTTGTTATCGTAAATCCTGTAGGTACAGGCAACTTCAATTTTGTCATTTCAGCCAAATTGGCACCTTTTCCACCTAGTAAATCTTTCTGTTCTTTACTTCCTTCCGAAAAATCAATCACATATTTCACGAGCAAACTCTCCTTCTCTTATATAGTGTATCACATTTAACTAATTATGATTATATTGTGTATCACATTGGTTGTCAACAAGAATTAGTATGACTTATTTTTATGGTTGCTTTATTTTTATAAGAAATATATAATCATTAGTGTGTCACATTTAGAAAGTAGGTTGATAAAATGAAACTTACCTCAAGACAATTGGAGATCATCAAAATCGTCAAGGAAAATGAGCCCATCAGTGGCGATAGCATCGCAAAAACACTGGGTTTAAGCCGAGCAACCTTGCGAAGTGATTTAGCTATTTTGACGATGACTGGTTTGCTTGATGCAAGACCAAAAGTTGGCTACTTTTATACAGGTCAAACAATTGAACCTTTACTCTATGAAAAACTGTATAAAAAAACGGTCAAAGATATCATGCTTCCTCCCATACTTATTCATCAAAGCACAACTGTTTATGATGCTGTAACTAATTTGTTTATGTACGATGTTGGTTCTTTATATGTAAAAAATGACCAAGATGAATTAAATGGTGTCTTATCTCGTAAAGACCTATTACGGGCAGCTATCAGTAATCCGAATACCGAGAAAACACCGGTAGCTATGATTATGAGCCGAATGCCAAACATTATTACGATCACAAGTGATCGAACGATTTTGGAAGCTGGCGGATTGTTATTGCAGCATAGCATCGATACCTTGCCTGTCGTTGAAATAGATCAGCCAAAAAAAGTGATCGGAAAAGTAACAAAAACCCGGATGATGGCTTATTTCATCAACGCTGGGAATGACATTGAAAAAGAAAATTACTAGATGATCAGAAAAAAATCTTTGAAGTTTTTCACAAGTAGATTATTGACGAGATTCACTGTACCATACAACTAAATTTATTCTGTGAGGAGTAACCATAGAAAAAGGAGAGTATAATCATGCAAACAGACAAAATCAAGATTTATTTAGTATCAGATTCAGTTGGAGAAACGGCCCAAAAAATTATTTCTGCCGTTTCAGCCCAATACCCCAGTATCGACATGAGCGATATTCAACGCTTCCCTTTTATTACAGATGAAGAATTACTTCAGCCTATTTTAAGAGATGCTCTACATGATAAAGCAATCGTCGTTACAACACTGGTAAATAAAAAACTGGTCGCCTTGGTCAAAGATTTCGCCAATCGAACGAGCTTGCAATATGTCGATTATATGAGTCCATTAAGCGAAATAATTGAAGGAACATTTGGCGTTCAGCCATTACAGGAGCCTGGTGCAATCCATAAGTTGAACGAACAATATTTTAGTCGTGTTTCTGCTATTGAATTTGCTGTGAGATATGACGATGGAAAAGATTCAAAAGGCTTTTTAGAAGCTGATTATGTATTATTAGGGGTTTCCCGCACTTCAAAAACACCTTTAAGTATGTATATGGCTAACAGAAATCACAAAGTTGCTAATCTGCCTTTGATTCCAGAGGTTTCTTTGCCTGCTGAGTTAGATCAAATCGATCCTAAAAAAATTATTGGCTTAACAGCTAGTATCGACAGTTTAATGGATATTCGTAAATCTCGCCTACATTCTTTAGGTTTGAAAGAAGATTCCGCATATACTAATGCAGACCGTATTCAGGAAGAATTAGATTATGCTAATCGTGTGTTTGAAAAATATAATGCTCTGGTCATCAATGTAGATAAAAAATCCATTGAAGAAACCTCAACAATCATTGAAGATTTAGTTCAAAACAAACAGTAAGGAGATCTTTAGATGAGTAACGTTCAAGACAATGAGCTGATTGCCGAAATCATAAATCTCGAAGCTATTTTAAATCTACCTAAAGGGACGGAGCATTTTATCAGCGATCTCCATGGAGAATTTGATGCGTTTGATCACATTTTAAGAAACGGTTCAGGCAGTATTCGCGACAAGGTTTATACCTTATTCAACCAAGAACTTTCTGCACAACAGCTGAATGACCTTTGTTTTTTAATTTATTATCCCGATTCAAAGATCCATTCTTTAAAGAAGCAACAGGCGTTGGCTCAAAATTGGTGGTTTGAAACAATCGAACGTTTATTGATCATTGTTCGTTTCACATCAAGTAAATATACTCGCTCTAAAGTTCGCAAAGCATTGCCTAAAACCTACGCATATATTCTAGAAGAACTAATTTATCAATATGATGAAACGACTGATAAAAAAGCGTATTATCACCAAATAATTAATGTGATCATTGAACTTGGCGAGGCGGAACGCTTTATAACAGATCTTGCTTACTTAATTCAGCGCTTCGTGATCGATCATTTGCATGTGATCGGAGATATCTACGATCGAGGCCCTCATCCTGATAAAATAATGGATGCCTTGATCAACTATCATTCCCTAGATATCCAATGGGGAAATCATGATATCATATGGATCGGTGCTGTCAGTGGATCAAAAGCTTGTTTAGCTAATGTCTTGCGAATTTGTGCTCGTTATGGAAATCTCGACCTTTTAGAAGAAGCTTACGGGATTGATTTGCATTTATTAAAAGCGTATAGCCGTAAAATATATCAGGAAAATCAGTCATTTTCACCTAAGAAAAATCCATACAGAAACCTTACTCAGACAGAAACAACAGATGCGATGAAGATTCAGCAAGCGATGGCCATCATACAAGAAAAACTTGAAGGCCAACTCATCAAGCGTCGACCTGAATTTCAAACGGATCATCGTTTATTACTAGATAAAATTCATAAGAATCAACTTGTGATCAATAATCAAACTTACAAATTAGTCAACACTTGTTTTCAAACTGTGGATTGGTATGATCCTTACCAATTGTCTACGGAGGAAGAGTCAGTCATCACCGATTTATTGCAGCAATTTCAACATTCGAAAAAATTGAATCAGCATATGGCTTTTCTGATAGAAAAAGGCTCGCTTTATCTGTCTTACAACCATAATTTATTGATTCACGGCTGTATTCCTCTTACTGAGGACGGTTCTTTTCAATCTATAACCTTTAATAATAATACGTATGCAGGTAAGAAATTACTTGATTTCTTTGAATCGACTATTAAACATGCCTTTGCTAAACCGTGGCAAACGGAAGATTTTTCAACAGATATCGTCTGGTATCTTTGGTGTGGTGAAAGCTCTTCGCTGTTCGGTAAAAAAGCAATGAAAACGTTTGAACGTTATTTTATCAATGAGAGCAGCACACATGTGGAGGTGAAAAACTCGTATTATGAGTTAAGAAATAACGCAAATATTTGCAAACATATCCTAAATGAATTTGGGCTTAATGACGATGATTCCCATATCATCAATGGGCACACTCCTGTAAAACAAATCAAAGGAGAATCACCGATCAAAGCTGATGGCACGATGCTTGTCATAGATGGCGGTTTTTCACGATCCTATCAAAAAGTAACTGGGATCGGCGGTTACACGCTTTTATACAATTCTTTCGGGATGCAGTTAGCAGCACACAAGCCTTTCTCTGATAAAAATACTGCAATCGAACAAAATGATGATATTATATCTACACGTCAAATTGTTGATCGCCAAAAAAAACGCTTGAAAGTCAAAGATACTACAATTGGCACAACCTTGATCAAAGAAGCAGAGCTGTTAAAGCAACAACTAGCAGCTAACCACCGTTCAGCTGTTAACTAAAACAAGAACTAAGACAACATTGATTGCTTGCCTTAGTTCTTGTTTTTTTATTTAAGCACATTGAACGCTCGATTTCTTAATTCATAGACTTTATCACATGCATCAGCCACTTCCTGCTCATGCGTCACAATAACAACACACTTTTGCTGTTCATGCGCTACCTTTTGAAAAAGTTGAACCATTTCTTTTGAGGTGTGTTCATCTAGATTTCCTGTCGGCTCATCAGCCACGATCAATTCATGATCACAACACAGCGCTCTAACGATTGCGACACGCTGCTGTTGTCCACCAGAAAGCTGTGTGACGTTTTGACTTGCCAGCTTTTCATCAATCCCTACTTTGGCTAAATTTTCTAAAGCATATGCTTTTTTATCCGTTTGTTTGGAAGCAGATATTGCCATCGCAGTCAAAACATTATCTAGTGCCGACATATAAGGTAGTAAATTATACGCTTGAAAAATAATCGAGACATCATTTTTCCGGTAATTTCTAAGCCCTATTTTACTTAAAGACTCACCGTTGTATAAAATCGTTCCTACTTTAGGTATATCTAATCCAGCAATCAACGAAAGAAAGGTCGTTTTTCCAGAGCCACTTGCCCCTAAAATTGCATACATCTTCCCTCGTTGAAATTCTAAATTCACATTTTTATACAAAAATTCCTGTTCGTTTTTATACCAATAACCTACTTCTTGCGTCTGTAACATCGCATTCCCTCTTTTCTATGTGGTCAATATTTTTTTAGGCTGTAATCTTAAAATTCCGATGGACGATAAAAGAATCGAGAAGAAACTAATCAAAATACCTAATCCTGCTAAGATTGCAATCTCTTTTGGTTGAACAGAGATATTCAACTCTTCAATAGCATTTTTTGTTTCTTCAGAACTCTTGCTAAGTCTGTTCATATCACCTCTAGGACCACCTTGTTTTTGTTCTCCTCCACCCATTCCAGGAGAACCTTCTTGATTATTCCCTGTTTGCTGAATAGTTTCTGTTTGTTGATTGATCAATTGCTCACCAACTACATTCCCTACGATGCCGCCACTAACAGTCGCAATCGCTAACGCGACTAGCATACAAATAATGATTTCACTAAAAAATTGTAAAACAACTTTGAAACGAGACTCTCCCAGCGACAATAATACACCTATCTCATATCGTCTTTCCCTAATAGTCATCATCACGATCAAGGTCAAAATGATCACTCCAGCCACCGCTACCAAAATAACAATGTTTTTTGCAAAACTTGCAACATTATTCAATGGTTGCAGCATTTGTTGGTAGGCTTGATCATTCGTTTGTAAACTGAAGCTGTCTGTATCGATCAGTTTTTCAGCTTTTTCAACAAAAGAATCCATTTGTTTTGGATCATCAAGAGTATAAGCTGCAGAGTCGATCGTCCCTTTTGAATCATCCCCTTTTAAGGTATTAGCAAATGTGTAAGAAGTATAAAGGGTGTTCGCTGGATTTAAAAAATTAAACATCATCCCCATACTGTCACCATTCTCGGAAGTTTCGTAAATCCCTTTAACGATTAGTTCATAGCTTTTTGTCTCATCTTCCGGATCTGTCACTTTGAAGCTATCACCGACTTTCAGCTCATTTGCCTCAGCCAAAGTTTGTTCAATAACAACATTAGCTGAACCTTCGTCTGATTCACTGATTCCTTCTCCACTGATAATTTTGGCAACACCTTCAGAAAAATCACTTTGCTTTGCCAGATCCATTACACCACTTATTTGAAAATCACTTTGTTTTGAACCAGACATTGGTCCGCCGCCCATACGACCGCCTTCTCGAGGCTGCTCTTCTGGTATTTCATTGCTTTGACTCCCCTCAGTAGATGACATTGTGGCCTCACTTTCAGATTCATTGGAAATCGGTGTGATACCATCGCCTGCTCCAGCTGAAGATGATGCTAGAAAAGAATAGGATTTCACATTATCCAGTGCTGCAATCTTTTGCGCATCTGCTAATGAAACTGGCGTTAAACTAAAACTACCTGGATCTGGTCTCTCACCACTATCACTCTCCTGACTTTTTTTCATTGCAGCTTCTCGATTAGCTGAAAGCGTGACGGTTGCACCTACACTTTTTTTAGCATTTTCCGTTGCTGTCAGCGCCGCACTTTGAATCGTTAATCCAGCCAAAACAAAAATCAAGATAGCGGAAAAAACAGCACATAATAAAAATGTTCGTCCCTTTTTTGTTTTCATGCTTACTATTGCTCGTTTAATAAAATTCATATAATTCCTCCTTGATTTATCACTAACCCCACTACGCTTTCGTTGAAAATCATAAAAATAAAATAGCTGTTCTTTTTCTATCTTTCATTTTGGACTTCAAGCATCACTTGGAACTTATCTGAGCGTAGTGCTTGTGAACAGGTACAACATTAGTTCATCTACCTTAAACAAACCTTAAATCAGAATCGTACTTTGTCTTTTATCTGACCTTGCAAATCTATTGAAAAAATGATTAAATGGTTGTGATCGTATTTTTAGTTGAACGGTCTGGATAATTTTTGATATGATTGTAATAACTTATTTTTTGAAAGGAACGAAAGGTATTTGGAAAAAAAGAAAATGACTCTATATGGGATGATTTTCTCTATTTGTTTCTTTTTGATTGTGTCGTTCTTTTTTTCACCTCATACAGTAGACTACGCAAATGAAACAGAATCGAGTGAAAAAATTCCTATTCCAGCAAAAAAAACGGATGATTCTGCCGTTAAAAATATAAAAACTCCTGAAAAGGAATCTCCTGAATTGACAGATTTTTACCATAAAGTCGAGCAAACCATGATAGATGCTGCTAAAAACTTCAACGGCGATGTTGGAATGACTTATGTAGACTTAACAACGGGAAAGCAAATTTCAGTCAACGGAACAACAGAATTTTACAGTGCCAGTACAATCAAGGTTCCTTTAGCTATGATGATTGCTGACAAAGTTCAATCTGGTAGTTTAAAATGGGATGATCAGCTTACTTTTAACGAAAAAGAAGACTATGAGGATGGGACTGGAATTATCATCAATGATATTCAGCCAAAGTATTCACTAAGAACATTACAAGAATACAGCATCACGTATTCTGACAATATTGCTAAAAATATGTTGTATGACACATTTGGCGGAGATATTGCGGCGAAAAAAGCCTCTATGCTCATTTCTTGCAAAAAGAAACCGAATGGGACGATGCAAAATTTACTTCTGAGGACGCAGCAAAAATACTCAAAATCCTCTACAAAGAAAAAGCAACAAATCAGGAGTATCAAACAATTTATGACTACATGAAAAATACAGTCTTTCATGAACGAATGGATACACCCACAACATCGGGTAAAGTAGCACACAAAATTGGATCATATGCGGGTTTTCTACATGATATTGGTATTTTAGAAACAGAGCAGCCATTCATTCTCACCATATTTACTAATGGACAAACAGATGCTGGTATTCCATTTATTGCTTCGGTTACAGATCAGTTGTGGAACATTCAAAGTAATGACTATCCCAAAAATAAAGCTATGATAATGGAATTATCCACTATCACAGCTTTATTTTTTATGTGGCATTGCTGCCCATATTTTTAATTTTAATGAGACGAGTAATCTCACTACGCTCGTTTTCTTCCAACTTCATTTGAATATAATAGATCGTTTCTTCTAACTGAGGAATCGTCATGTACTCTAAGGCATTTACACGTCGCCGCGTTTTTTCGATTTCTTCTGACATCAGCTGGCACGTCTTCTCCACTTCAGCTAGTTCCAATAATTTCGGCAAAATAGTCGAAATTTTATCAAAAACACTATCTAATTCTGCATTTGAATTTAGATAACCATAATTCAAAGGCGCTTGTGTCACCGTTTCATCATAGTGAAAGTTCATGATTGGTACAGTAACGCTCATAATATTTTTTTCAATCACATCTAATGTGATATCATCAGCCGGTACAGCTACTAATTCTTCAATGAATGCTTCATTTAAAGTAGCATTAGCCAATACAAAATTAGACAATGCCGTCGTCAATTCCTGCTCTACATCGATCCGTAACTGATTATTTTTTTTGACAAGCAAGATAAAACGACGCATCAGTTCATCTTGTTTATCTTTTAATAATTTGTGCCCACGCGTTGCTGTGCCAAGTTGTTTTTTTAAACGAGAGAGTTCCATTCTTGTAGGATTCACATTTAACCGAGCCACTTTTGATCACTCTCCTTCAGTCAAATACTCATCTAACATGTCATCTTTGATTCGTTTTAATTCTGTTCTTGGTAACATCGACAAGAGCTCCCAGCCAAGATCCAGCGTTTCATCAATCGAACGATTCGTGTAAAATCCTTGATTTACGTATTCTTTTTCAAATCGATCCGCAAATTTCGCATAAATTTTATCAACATCAGACAATGCGGACTCTCCAAGCACGACAGCTAGCTCTTTGGCTTGTTTTCCTTGAGCATAGGCCGCAAACAACTGATTCATGGTCGGCGCATGATCGATCCGTGTCTTCCCTTCACCAGTCCCCTTATCTTTTAGACGTGATAATGATGGTAATACATCGATTGGCGGCTGGATGCCGCTCTTGTACAAGTCTCTAGACAAAATAATTTGTCCTTCGGTAATATAGCCTGTTAAATCAGGGATCGGATGCGTCTTATCATCTTCTGGCATCGTTAAAATCGGTATCTGGGTCACAGAACCTTTTAACCCGCGAATACGACCTGCACGTTCATAAAGTGTCGCTAAATTGGTGTAAAGATAACCTGGATAGCCACGTCGACCAGGTACTTCGCGACGTGCAGCAGAGATTTCACGTAATGCTTCACAGTAATTGGTCATGTCTGTCATGATCACAAGAACATGCATCCCTTTTTCATACGCTAAATATTCGGCTGCAGTGAGCGCCATTCTCGGTGTAGCGATTCGCTCGATTGCAGGATCATTAGCTAGATTCATAAACATCACCGAACGATCAATGGCACCTGTTTGACGGAAATCTTCCATGAAAAATTCAGCTTCTTCAAAAGTAATCCCGATTGCCGCAAAAACAACCGCAAATTCTTCATCGCTATTTAGCACATTTGCCTGGCGAGCGATTTGCGCGGCTAGTTCTTTATGTGGCAAACCTGAACCCGAAAATACCGGTAATTTTTGCCCACGAACTAAAGTATTTAAATGATCAATCGCAGAAATTCCAGTTTGGATAAACTCATCTGGATAGTCTCTGGCAACAGGATTGATGACTTCACCATTGATATCAAGCATTTTCTCAGGTAAAATTTCAGGTCCATTGTCTTTGGGACGACCTAATCCATCAAAAATTCGACCCACCATATCTTCTGAAACACCTAATTCAAGAGGATGACCTAAAAAACGAACTTTTGAATCGCGCAGATTGATGCCGCTGGTTCCTTCAAAAATCTGAACCATTGCTTTGTCACCATTGATCTCAAGCACTTGTCCACGCCGAATTTCACCGTTTTGCATCCGCACCTCAATCAATTCTTCATATTTTACGCCTTCCACTTTTTCAACGATCATTAAGGGACCGACAACTTCATTAATCGTACGATATTCTTTAATCATTTGTCATCCCTCCGTCTGCAACAATTCGCTTCAGTTGTTGTTTAATGTCATCTACTAGTTCATCTAATTGATCGATTTGCTCTTCCGGCAAGTATTTACTTCTAGCGATTTGGTCTCTTAGACTTACAGTTCCAGCCATAATCTCGGATAAATAAGCCCCTAAAGTCAAAGCCATTTGTCCTTCTTTGTAGAAAGTCAAAATCAAATGCAGCATTTTATACTGTTTTTCCCTTGACGTAAACGTATCCACCTCATCAAACGCATTTTGCTGTAAATAATCCTCACGAATCGATTTTGCAACTTCTAAAGTTAAGCGATCTTTATCTGACAATGAATCGATCCCAACCAAACGAACGATTTCATCTAATTGTGACTCTTCTTGTAAAATACGCATACCTTCTTGAACCATTTCAGACCAATCAACTTGTAGCTGCTGATCTAAATATTTCCCCACTTCTGAATCGTATAAAGAATAGCTTTGTAACCAATTGATCGATGGAAAATGACGTTTCTGTGCTAAAGTAGCGTCCAAGCCCCAGAAAACTTTTACTACACGCAGCGTATTTTGAGTAACTGGCTCAGAAATATCTCCACCAGACGGCGAAACTGCACTAATTGCGGTAATGCTTCCTTCACGATGGTCTTTTCCTAATGCAATAACTTGTCCAGCCCGTTCATAATATTCAGCTAATCGACTACCTAAATACGCAGGATAACCCTCGTCACCGGGCATTTCCTCTAAGCGTCCGCTCATTTCACGTAAAGCTTCAGCCCAACGAGAAGTTGAATCGGCCATGATCGCCACAGAATAGCCCATATCACGGAAGTATTCTGCAATGGTGATTCCTGTATAGATGGACGCTTCACGAGCTGCTACTGGCATATTAGAGGTATTGGCGATCAAGACTGTTCGCTCCATTACAGACTCGCCTGTACTTGGATCGATCAACTCAGGAAATTCATTCAATACATCTGTCATTTCGTTCCCGCGTTCACCACAACCAACATAGACAACTAAATCAACATCTGCCCATTTCGCAATTTGATGTTGAACAACTGTTTTTCCTGCACCAAATGGGCCTGGAACGGCTGCTGCTCCACCTTTAGTTACTGGAAAAAAGGTGTCGATGACCCGTTGACCTGTTAGAAGTGGGACATCTGGATTTAATTTTTCTAAAATTGGACGACTACGACGAACAGGCCATTTTTGCATCATAGTAAATTCTTGTTCACCAGTTGCAGTTTCAATGATATAAATGGTTTCTTCGATCGTAAACTCACCTTGCTTAACCTCTTTTACAGTTCCGCGGATGCCAAAAGGAACCATGATTTTATGCGGAATCACCTTTGTTTCTTGAACGAATCCAATAATATCTCCTGTGGAAACTTCGTCTCCTATAGAAACGGTTGGTTCAAATAGCCATTTTTTACTTCTGTCTAACGCTGGAATTTGCACTCCTCTACTTAAAAAGTTACTTTCTGTTACGTTAGCAAGTGTATCCAACGGGCGTTGAATCCCGTCAAACATCTCCGAAATCAATCCAGGTGCCAGTTCAACTGATAATGCTTCACCCGTTGTTATAACTGGCTCACCAGGACCGATTCCCGTTGTTTCCTCATAGACTTGAATAGATGCGACATCTCCTCGCATCTCAATAATTTCTCCGATAACACCCAGATCTCCTACATGACAAATATCCTGAATACTTGCATCAGACATATTCTCAGCCATCACTAAAGGGCCGGATACTTTAATAATTCTACCAGTTTGCAAAATCATTCCTCCTATTCAGTAAAGCTGAGCAGGCGTTTAGCTTTTAAACAAATTAATTTATCTATTTGCCAAAAGATCTAGCCTGCGAATTTAAATCACACCTACTGCTGAACATCTCTTCAACAGTCTACAAAATATTCTGACCAACGGCTCTTTCAACATTATCCTGAATTTCCTTCAAGCCGATACCTTTAGTTCCATTATGACTTGGGATCAGTATAATCGCCGGAGTGACTTCACTTTTATACCGTTGAATCGTTTCAACGGCTAATTCAGAAGCATCTTCTGTCACAAAGATAACGCCAAAATTATTCTTTGCCATTGATTCGATCGTCTCTCTAACTTGATTTGACGAAACCGCGTAAACAACCTCAAAGCCAAAAAGTTTGAAAGGCATCACAGAATCTCTATCACCGATTACACCGATTTTATACACCATCTGTCACACGCATCCTTTCTCTAATGACTTCTATTGGAAAATCACTTCGTTTACTAACTAAAATCAAGCGTAGATTCTTCCATTCCACTTCCTTAGCATTTAAAAAAGCCAGCAGCGGCAATGGACCAAACGCCATGATTTTTGCTTTATCATACAAACTTGTCAGATAATTATCTTTGACTTTTTCAAATGCAACCAAATCCAATTCTTTGGTTTCAGCAGAAACAATCGGTGCGAGCAAGGTACCATAACTCGTTCCTAAAACAAATTCTGTAAACACAGCTAATGACTGGTCTGTATATTCTAAAAATTGTTCTTTTGAAATATTGCCTGAACTGGATAAAACTGTTGATAAGAAATTTTCATGCTGTCCTTGAATAATTCCTCTAGCCATTGTGGAAATATTGGTTAAATCAATAAAAGCTATGACCTCTGCTTTGATATCTTGATCACCTATTTTTTCAGCTAACTGGCGTTGAAAGGTTAGAAAATTCCGATCATAGATAATATCGATTGCCTGTAGCATAGAAGATTCTTGAAAATAATCCAATACTTCAAGAATCGCTGACATTAATGCCTCTGGTAATTCTGTCGATAGACGTGTACGAATTGCACTTTTTAACGTCTCAATGGAATAACGACCATCATCAATAAACAGATAATCCAACTCTTTTCCAGTTAGCTCAGCTTTAGTCAAAACTTTTAAATTATGAAACGTGATTCTAGATGTATAGATTGTTATGACTTCTGGTTCTGGCGCCATTTCGTACAACCATTCATATAATCTGCCTTTCTCTTTTGAATAGATATATTCAAACCGTTCAGTGAAATCAGCTGTCATATACGCACCATACACAGTATTTTTCAAAATATCCTTTAGTTCTTCTGTATTTTTAGCATTCAATAATTGTTCATATTGAGCATTACTCAATAATTCTGTTTCTTTAAGACGAATCAAAGGATTGATTTGATTATATGCAGTCTCTTTCATCAGGATCCTCCTAATCTAGTAAGTAACGATGTTCCTCTTAGTCATCTTGAGCTTAGCTAGATAACACATTGCAAAACATACTCTTTAAACATTCGTTTTATTGAAACAACAGTTCCGCTATTTTAAAGCTTTCCATTTTTTTGATTTCCTGAACAAGGGTAGAAAATAAAAAGTTATATTCGATTCCCTCTTTGGCAATAATAAATCCGCCAACAGCTGGAATCACTTCTTTCTCTAATCTCAGAGTCAACCGATCAGTAGAATGTGCCAACAACCATTGTTCTGACAACTTTCCTTTTGAAAAAGCACCTAATTGCAACACAACTTCGCCTTCAATCGGTAGTTGAACAATGATTTGCTGAGCAAATAGCTGAAATTCACTCTCTGACCATTGATTCATCCGCCCGACTGCTTCTGTAAATAACTGTTCTAAGTAGCCTTGTTTTTGATTCAATGTGGCTTGTTTGATCTCCAACTGTTGTCGATTTTGTTTTTGCTTAAATGATTTATTGACCTGTTCTTCATTTTTTTCGATTATTTTACTCTCTTGTAAAATCAAGGCTTCTTCTTGTTCTTGATATTCTCGGTCGATCCGTTTCATTTCTGCTTCTTTCATCTCCGAAACTTCTGTTTGACCTTTTTTTAGAATTTGCTCGACGATTTTTTCGATTGCATCCATGTTTTTCCTCCTGTTACTTCACATTTAGTACAAGTAAGAATGAGATAACGAACCCAAGAATGGCATAAGTTTCAACCATGGCAGCGTAAATGATCCCTTTTGTTGCATGCTCTGGTTTCTTCGCTAAAATTTGAATACCAGCTGCTGCTACACGACCTTGCGCAATCCCAGAAAATAAACCAGCAAATGCGATCGGCAATGATGCAACAAAATAATCCAACCCTTGAACCATTGTCATATCATTGTTTAAATTAATAAAAATCAAGAAAGCAATAACAAATCCGTACAATCCTTGTGTACCCGGCAAGAGTTGTAAAATCAAGGCCTGCCCAAATTTTTCTGGTTGTTCTGTTGTCAATGCTGCAGCTGCTTCACCAGTAAAACCAACACCTTTTGCTGAACCAATTCCAGCTAAAATCGTTGCCATTGCCATTCCTAAGACTGCAAAAAGAATGCCACCGTTGTTGTTAATTAAGTAATCTATCATGTTATTATTCCTCCACTATTCTTTGACTTTTGATTTTTTTTCAATGTTCATATATTTTTCTTCTGTTTTTAGCGGTTTAAACGCACGACCACCGCCAGAGTAGAATTTTCCGAAAAACTCCACATATTGTAGACGTGCACCATGTACATAAGCACTCAATAAGCTTAAAAAGAGATTCAATGCATGCAAAGCAATAATCAATAAAATTCCGACTGTAAACCTAGCTACAGGCGGCATAAATGCTACTAGCATATTAAAAGCTGCAGCAATACTCCCACCAGAAATCCCTAACGCCATTAGTCGAGTATAGCTGACTAAATCTCCAATATAACTGGTCAACCCATATAAACCATATAATCCTTTAGCCAAGCCTTTAACTTTTGATTTCGTTTGAATAATCGGCACGATCACAATAGATAACGCAGATATGACTGCTACAACAATCCCTGCTGTCACTAATCCGTCATTATCGAATACCAGCATCCCCAAAACAATAATCAAAATACCTACCAATAACCCTTGCCAAGCAAAGCTTTCGCTGATACTATCCAAATATCGTTTGCGCTTGGTCAGTTCGATCCCATTGACCATTAACCCAGTTAATAGCTGAATAAATCCGAAAATAACCGATAAAATCAAAATCGTATTGACATCTTCTGTGGTCGATAAAATTGGAAATGGCAGTTGAATACCAAACAATACTTTTGGCAAAGCCTCGCCAAAAATCGACCCATAAATAAAACCCCAGATAATTGTTGGAAACGATAAAATCAGAAAGAAATCAGCAAACCGCTTCATTCCACGTGGTAAAACTAAAAACTTTAGTGCAAGTAATGCACCAAAAAGCATTAATAAACCATAGCCAATATCAGCCACCATCATTCCAAAAAATACCATATAAAATGGTGTCATGATCGGCGTTGGATCGATTTCATCATATTTTGGCAAGCTATACATCTCCGTAAGCATCTCAAATGGTGTCACGAGAGAATTATTTTTTAACTTTACTGGGATATCCGTTTGAATTTCAGTGGCTGTCGGCTGGTCAAAAGCGATATACACTTCATTCTTTGGCAATGTGTCTTCTAATGCACTCGTCAATTCTCGTTTTTCATCTACTGGAATCCACCCTTGCATAATAAAGAAATACGTTGTATTCAACAGATGTTTTTTCGCTTCTTCACGATGAATATACGCATAGGTCATCTCTTCAGCAAGAAACAATTCTTCCAAATGAGCTCGATGAGAAGACAGCTCGCTCTTAGTGTGCTTTTCTTGTTCGACAAGTAATGCCAATTGTTCCTTATTCTGTTGGTAGGCTTCTTTAGGCAGGATATCGTATGGATAATTGAATTCGTTAAAACTATAACGTGCGGTGATTTCCGCGACCTGTGCTAGTTGACTTTTTAAATAAACCAAGCTGTAATACACATGATTTTGACTATGATAAATTTCCTCGACATAAATAGAGTCAAGGTTTTCTAGATCTGCTAAAAATAACGTATGGTTGGCTGAACTGATCGAGCCAAGTAAAATATCTGTATTTTCAGATGGATTCATTTTGGGGACGATATCTAAATATTGCCAACGAGCAAGCCATTTTTCCTTGGATAACAGCTCTTTTCTGGTAGAATCAATTCTCGCCAATTCCCTTTTTAGCTCAGCTATTTCCTTTAAATAACCACTGATTTTCCCTTCATCAAAATTCTCTTCCAATGAAGTCAGTGTCCGAACCTGTCTTTTTAACGGTTTATTTTTTGAGGAGCTCTCTGAAAAACGTTCGATAAATGTTAATGAATCTTGAATTTCCAACAACATTGTTTGAAAACGTTTCTTTTGACTGTCATCTTCTGCCAATAATGTTTGGGCGAAGTTTTTTTCTATATAAGAACTATCTACATTTGAATGAAAAAAATCTTTGATCTCGATTGCTTGCATCCCTTGAATGGCTTGAAGAATTGCTTCTTCTTTTTCTGAAGCAGCTATGATCGTCATTTTTTCCATTTTATTGACTGCCATAGATTTTTTTCACCCTTTCTATTACATAATCAATAATAGATTCCTGATTCTTTTCATATTTTTCTCTAAAATCTTGATTTTGTTCTTTCGCTTCACTTAGTAAAATATCTTTTTCTTTTTGCAGCTCCGCGTTTTTTTGTGTCTCTAATTCATGAAGAAGTGCTGTGATTTTCTCCTGACTTACCATTTGTTTTTGCTTGAATTCCTCTGCTTTTTTTTGTTCGTATAAGTCAAGTTCCGTTTTAACCGTTTGTCTCATTGTTTCAACATTTATTTCTGCTTCGCGAATTTTATCTAGTGCCTCTAAAACCATTTTTTCACCCCTAGCATCAGATTATTTTGTCTTCATCCTTATTATTCAATGTCTACCCTTTTATTACAATCAAAAAGAGAATAACTCTTGCTTTTTTTAACGCAAATCGTATTCCCTTAAAAATTTTGATTGAAAAATAAAAAAAGGGCGTAAGTTCAAAAAACCATTCTTCTCACCCCTTGAAGAACCTGATCCTTGAAGCTTGCGCCCAACCATTTTTATTCATATGTCTGTATCTTAGCAAAAAAATACTAAAATTACAACTGATTTTCTAGTAAACTTTATCTGACTTATAAAAAAAAGTCCACCTTCATTTGAAGATGGACAAGGAGTCTTACTCATGAGAGTAAATGAAAAAAAGTTTATTGTTAGGATAAGTTTATCTTACTACCCTACTTCTATTTTTACAAATAATACGCACAGTAATCTCTAAAAAAAGAAAGCTTCTAATTCATATGGCGCACGACTTACTCGCTCGACAATCGTTTCTTTCCAGACATCAGTGAACCAATCATACTGCATTTGATTGATAATACTTTTTTTCAATTCAACCATAAACGATTCTTCATTGATCTCGTCTTCATAAAATGAGCCCATCAAGGCTATAAGTTTCGTGTTATTATGTTGCTGAAATCGATATACTCGACCCTTTTCTATGTAATAAAACCAATGATTAATAATAATTGCAAAACGATCTTCTCTATTTTCCAATAAGATCCTAAACTTTTCAGGTGTGATTTTTTGCATAACTGTACTCCTTTTACTATTCCCTACTACCCATCAATAAGAATTATTTTAGATTAAATCAAGTGAATAAACATAAAAACTACTCTTTTTCATTTTTGTTTAACTAGTTTTTGACCAAAATCCTTGTTTATCATATCAAACATTTAATGGATAGACAATCTTAGTTTGAATCAAGACTTCTTTTTCAATCTTCAAATTATGATAATCTGATTGAATTCTTAAAAAAGTGAATAAAACGGGTGATTTTTCAAATTATTTTATTTTTATGTCCGAAATTCCGTACTATCTGATATAATCAAAGAAAGAGTAATCAATTCAACAACTGGAGGAGAAACAATGGAACAACATTTGGTAAAGATAACAACAACTTTCCATAATACATGGTTAGTCTCTCAAAAAAGCGATGCTTTTTCTGAGAAAAATGATATTCTATTTGGCGATACATTGCGGCTATCCATTTCTAAAAATGATTCTTACTTTTTTTCAAAAGCGATCGCTTTAACCTATAATCAAGAAATTCTCTCTAGAGAAATACCGACTGATAGTGAGGTCGAGTTTTTTGATTACATGAAAATGGTTGAAGAGAAATCATTTTCAAAGAGCCTAGCGGCCAAATATGGTTTAGAAGCCTATATCATGCCTGTACCGTTGGAAGAGTCTAATTAAAAGCAAATCAAATAATAGCCTCTGATTTACTTCATTCAACAGGAAAAGTAAATCAGAAGCTACTATTTTGCACTTTTTTTGTTACGCACTTTTTATTTATACATTTAGTTTTTTAGTTAAATTCTTTGTTTACAAAATTGTTTTCTAATCCAATTTAAATAAGAGATAGTTCAATACGTTTTAGACTCCTCCTGTAACTACAAATACAGAAATAGCACTAGCAACAACTGCTATTAATGAAATCATAAACACACCTCCACTCATTTTTTTAAAAATCAACGTTTGCAAACAAATAATTTTCCTTAGGTAAAGAATAACAAACAGACGAAAAAAAATAAAGCCTTAAAATTCAAAAGTGCGAAATTAGCATAAAAATCCGAAAAAATATTTATTTTTTTATTAAAAATAGGAATATATTGTTAAATTCATGCTATAATCGCATAAGAAGGGAGAGAAACGCTTGGATATCACAGAAACTTTACGTTTTTTTAGACATAAATTGAAGTTAACTCAAAGAGAAATGATGTCTGAATTTACAGATCCATCAACTTATTCAAAAATTGAAAGCGGCAAACGCTCTTTAAAAGTAAATGAACTAGAAGAAATACTAAATCAAACATCCATTAGTGTTGAGGAATTCTTTAGTTTCACAACATTTGATAAGCAACAACAAGATTTCAGAGAAACATTCTATTATTGCGGTGCTCATTTAGAAAATAAAACCACGAAACAAAAGTTGCTAAATTATTATTATTCACTACAAAATAAAGAAAAAAAATCATTACGAGATTTATCAAATTATATTGGTATTAAAAATTTTTTCAATGCACATTGGGAAGAAGTTCATCCAGTGACTTTAGAGGAAGTAAATGATATTTTTGAAGATTTACTGAACAAATCTTTCTATATTCAATATGATTATATTATCACAGCAAATTTGATTCGTTTTTTCAATGCAAAGCAATCTGATTTATTACTTGCAAGGATGTTCCCAATAAAATACGAAGAACAACGTGATTTCACTACTAAAAAATTTGCTCATAATATCTTGATCAATTTAATTTCAATGCGGTTATACGCAAAAGATTATAATAGCGCTGAAAAATATATCAAGCTAGCAAAAAAACAAGATAAACAGAATGAAAATTACAGTTTTAAGTTGAACCTTCAATATTTAACAAATCTCTTAAATTATATTCTTGAAGGTGAACCTATTTATATGGAACGAGTATATGACTTTATACATCTATTGGAAAATACAGGTGACATTTTACAAGCTGAACAAGTAAAAAAAGAAGTGAAAATGTTAACACATGAGCGAGATAGCGAAAAAATGCTAAATAACTATGCGGTCGGATTACTTAAAGAGTCCTAGTTTAACAAACCAAGAATATCCCACCTCTTTCAAGGTGGGATAAGGAGTATTACTCAGATTGAGTAAAATGAAAATACTGTTAGGGTACATTTATAATACTACATCGTGTTACAAATATCAACCCTTTGGTCAATAAATATTCTATATTTGTTCGTTTGTTGTTTTTCCTTCCAAATACCTTAAGTTTGCCTTCTAGTCATTCACCCATTTTACTATCCTACTCAATGATTTTCACCTAAAAAAATTATTTTAGCTTTTAAATTCAGATTCCCCTGTGAGTATTGTTTCTTAATATCAATTATTTTATATTTTTATTCGTTATTCTGTTAAAATAAAGAAAATAAGATAAAGCAGGCGAACATTTTTGAATATAAAATATAACAAAACCAACCTAATCATTTTATTACTTTTATTATGGATCAGTATTCTTTCAATCTTTCCGTACTTTTTTAACAACTATATTTTTAGTCAAGATGATCTAATCTTTCATCGAACAAGATTAGAAAGCTATACTCAAGCTGTTAGACACCTTGATTTTTTCCCCCGAGTCTTCCCAACGATGGGTTTAAATTTTGGCTATGGCGCCGATTTATTCTATCCATCTATTTTGTTGCTGCCTTTTGCGTTTTTTAGAATCATCGGACTCTCTTTTGTTCCTTCCTACTATTTGTATCAATTATTGATCAGTTTTATTACTGCTATTACTTCTTATTATTTTCTGTATTCTATAAAAAAGACAAAAAAACAAGCACTTTTATTTGCTTGCTTTTATACTCTTTCTACTTATCGATTGATTGATCAATCTGTTCGTGCAGCGCTTGGAGAAACCTTAGCTTTTGCATTCTTGCCATTGTTTGTTCTGGGAGTCTACTCCATTTTTTATAGTGATAAACACCGCTGGCAATTACTTGGTATTGGAATGAGTTTATTGATTGCTGGTCATTTGATTACTGCCTTTTACTCTGTTGTCTTATTGTTGGTCTTCCTATTGATCAATTGGAGAAAATGTAAGTGGCCTCAAATGAAAAGCTTGATTAAAGCTGGTTTATTATCTCTTGGTTTATCTGCGTGGTTTTTATTTCCTTATTTTGAACAAATCTATCATTTAACATTTAATTTTAGTAATACAACACTTTGGGCAAGCGGTTTGAATTTTAGCTTAGGTAATTTGTTTTTAAATAGTCTTTCCAATCTGAGTGCGCCATTCACCGAATTAAAACCTAATATTGGACTATTACTTTTAGTTGCTACCATTATTGCTGCTGTTCATTTCCGAACATTAACACCTTCCAATAAACGCCTTACATTCGTCACAATTTTTATGCTCTTATTTGCTACAAATATTTTCCCGTGGGGCTTGTTTAAAGGATCAGTGTTGGCGATGATCCAGTTTCCTTGGCGATTATTATTATTTGCCTCTTTTTTTACCAGTTTACTTGCGGTTTGTTTGATTGAACAATTCCGGCTTTTTTCTGGTAAATATCTAGCCGTATTTATTGCTCTATGTAGTTTGTTAACAATCAGCTTTAACGTGAACAATTTAATGCAAAGTAACATCCAAAATAATGTTACTGTGACCAATGAAAATTTTAATGATTTTTATGCATCTGAAATCGGTCATGGCAAAGAATATCTCATCAAAGGGACGGATTTCAAAAGCTATTTTGCCGCTCCTGCCTGATCATCGACGGCATTCCTTATACCAATTCAGCTAGCCAAACCAACAACACATATAATTATAGCAGCTACACCTTTCAAACGAATGGGACTCAAGAAGTGCAACTAACTAAGTTTTATTACAAGGGCTATGAAGTAAGCGACGGAACCAAAAAAATCGACTCATATAATAAAGCTGGTTTAGTCACAGTAAAACTGGATTCTGGTGTTCATACGCTTACTATCTCATATAAAAAAACAATGATACAAAGAGTCTCAGTTATCCTTTCAATTTTAGTGATCTGTGTAATGGTTTTGTTCAAGCAAAAAACGACTAGCCGACGATAATGCCGTAATGCTAAAATGATTTTTTTGATTAAAAACAAAACACTATTTCTCAGCATGGTCCTTTTTGAGCTTTGCTAAGAAACATTTAAAACATTCCCATTTCTATAGACAGAAAAAGGGAAAAACCTACGATAAAGGTTTCTACAGTAATGACTGCCCATACTAAATTCAATATACTATAACTCATTATTTTAATTGAAGTTAGTGTGGTTTTTCGTTTATCAAAGGACCAAAAATAAGTTATGGGTATACTTAATAATGACAAGATGAGCAGAATAAGAATAAGTGTCTGCTCATTAGACATATCGGAAAACCTAAACCCAAAAGCTAACTGCACGCAAACAAAAATACTCGCTGTTAATAAACAATATACTCTTGAATGACATTTTTTTATTCCAAAGAATAATGCTAAACACAAAATAACTAACGGAAATATCGGAAATATTAATAATGACATTCTTTCACCTACTACTTTTTTTAAGTTTCAACTTTTTCTAGATTTAACCATTGAAGGTTTGTACTCCTAAAATAGTTAAAGCCAAATTGAACATTCTGCTCGTTAAGTTGCCTGACTGATTTTGGAGTATTTATCTGATTTTCACATATCATGTTCAATAGGTGTCTCAAATACCATCTGGAGAAGAACCATTTTTATTTGTTATGTTCTTACAAGAATAAATGTAAAGCTTTTTTCCTATTCTGCATTTTCAATACTAAATTTCACTGAAAAATTACTGTATTCTTTTAATTCATCTATTTTAATCGACTCCTCGATATTGCCTTTAATCCCATGTTCTGATTTAATGATTAAGATTATTTGGAATTGCTCTTTATATTTAGTTAGCCAATCGAGCTTTTCACTCGTTGAAGCATAAATAAGCCATTCATAGTCCTTTGCTATCGTCTTATAGCCCGCAACTTCTAGTGGTTCTATAAACATACGTGCATTGTATCTTTTTAGTTCTTTTACTTTGTCCGTTATCTCAGCAAAATCAAACGGTTGAACTTTGTCAGTCAACTGATAAGACTCAGCTAAATATGAATCAACTTCGGTGAGAAATTCATTTCCAAACAGCTCACTAACTCTAATATTAAGCGCCTCAATCAAGTTAGAATATAGCCAAAGGGATTCCTCTTCATCATGAACAACAGTCGTTTTGAATTCTAAACGATTTTTTGCTTTTTTTTTGCTTATATCTTTTGTTATATCCGTAACATATTTTTCTTCAGCCGTTTTTAAATCATTCTCACTGAATAAAATCGACATCCTGACACTGCCACCTTCGTCGGCTAATATTCTATTCATTTTTGCTTTTGTGTTTTTTAGCCCTAAATCATTTTGAATAAAATCAGTTGCTAATTCATCTGCATACTTTCTATCTGTACTTGACACGCAACCTGTTATAAAGAACAATAATCCCATTAAAATCAACAATCTTTTCATTTGGTCATACTCATTTCTAAAATTTATTATTTTTGAAAACTCATTTAAAAAAGCTAGGTTCAATCAAATATCTTATCCGATCATCTTTGTTTAACTAAATAGACTTTTGTATTTCAACGCATCTAAGAACCATTTTTTCCCCTTTATTGATATTGTTTTCTACTTTTTTACATCTTCAACTATTATTTCGGCTAACAATATTGCTGTAGCAGAGTAGAAATACTGGCCTATATTTTTAATAGCTAAGACCCACTTCTTAAAAGTTCATTATCCTATCTTTATTGTACCAGAAACGAATGTTTTTGATAGGTTGCTTTTTATTAATCTTAGGCGTGATCGTACTGGCTGTTGTTATGATTTTTGTTGTATAGCAAATTTATCATGTGCTTGGATTGATCTCCTAAAGTAACTTTATTTTAGGGCTTCAATAATATAAGTCGGATTTGTGAATAGCTAGTCTTCAAAAATATATATACTTGTCAGAAAAGCATTAATTCTATTGCGATAAGAAAATAGAATAGAAGTTTTATAATACTGGGGTTCTTTTTAACTTTTTATTTAACCCAAACTGTAAATCACCAAGGTTGACTAGTTGGGCCTACAGTAAATTCATTAACATTCACATCTTCTGGTTGATCGATTGCATAAACAACAATTTTATCTTTAATTGTCATTGTTCTCTTTAGAACTTAAATATGCAACTCTAATTGAACTACTTCCGTTATTTTGCCTATTCATCTTCTTCGATTTTTCGAATCACTCTGGCTGGACTACCCACTACGACCACATTATCAGGAACATCTTTTGTCACCGTTGAGTCTGCCGCAACAATCGAATTTTTTCCAATTGTGATTCCAGGTAAAACAGTCACATTTGCCCCAAGCCATGCGTTCTTCTTAATACAGATCGGCTCTACCTTGATTCCGCGCCGATTTTTAGGAGAAATCAAATGATTTACTGTAATTAATCTAGATCCTGGACCAATCAATACTTGATCTTCGATCGTAATACCACCCAAATCAACAAAAGTCACATTTTGATTAATAAAAATATCTTTGCCAAAGATAATATGCTTACCGAAATCACTATAAAAAGGTTGGGAAATTTTCACAGATGAATCAATTTTTTGCCCAGTAATTTTCTCTAGATGCTCTAAGACCTTTTCATTAGGATAATACTGTGCATTCATCATCATTATTAATTGCTCGTTATTCTGCTTTACTAAATAGATTTCCTTAAACAAGGGTGAATCTTTTACTATCTCTTTTCCTACAATTTTCTGCTGTAAATCCATGTTTTCCATTTATTTTCCTCCTGACATATCCATTAAATTTTCACTATCCAAAGTATATACGAATCCGTTATACTTAACTAATACCAATAAAACATAGATAACTATTCTTTTTAGTTATAGGAAGGACGATTAAATGGAGCTTCGTGTATTAACGTATTTTTTAGCAGTCGCAAGAGAAAAAACAATTAGTAAAGCAGCTGAAGTCCTGCATCTGTCTCAGCCAACCCTTTCAAAGCAATTAAAAGAATTAGAAGACGAACTTGGTGTGACCTTATTTACTAGAGGAAATCGATCCATCACATTAACCGAAGATGGTATCTATTTAATGAATAGAGGGAAAGAAATTCTATCTTTGGTTGAATCAACGACAACAAATCTCGGCAAAAATGAAGTAATCAGTGGAGAAATAACGATTGGCGGTGGAGAAACACAAGCTTCGAGTTTGTTGGGCGTATTTTGCACGAGCTAAGAGATCATTATCCAGAAGTTAATCTACACCTCTATAGTGGTAATGCGGATGATGTATTGGAAAAAATTGATAAGGGTCTTGTAGATTTTGGGCTCGTTATAGATCCAGTAGAAAAACAAAAATACGAATATATTCGACTGCCTTTAATTGATTCTTGGGGAATTTTAGTCAATACCTCACATCCTTTAGCTAGTCAACAAACAGTGCAGCCAGAAGATATTCAACATACGCCTTTACTTATTTCAAATCAATCATTCGTTGATAATCAGCTGTCTGAATGGTTTGGAGGAAATATAGAGCACCTGAATGTTGTTGGCACATATAACCTGCTTTATAATGCGTCGTTGTTGGCAAAAAAAGGCGTTGCGAGCGTTCTTTGTATTGACGGAATTGTAAATACGTCTAACACAAACCTAACCTTCGTTCCTTTTTTTCCACCATTAACCGCAAATATCAACATTGTTTGGAAAAAAGACAAGAGCTTTTCAAGTGCATCAAAGGAGTTTTTACGCTTACTGAAGTTGGTTTAGTTTCTTTGTTGTTTTCTCAGAAAAAACGGTATTGATTTACATTGGGGCGGTGTAGATTTAAAACAGTATAGTTAAAATTATTTAGACTCTATTGAATGTATATATCAAAGGGAAGACCAACTACCCCTTTGTTTGTAAATTTCGTAGAATTGTAACGATGGTACTCAATGCAAAAAAATAGACAGTAGAAACGCTGTACAAACCTCTGTACATCACCGTTTCTACTGTCTGTCTCCATAAAAAGTATGGAGACGGCGGGAGTCGAACCCGCGTCCAAACACATTGCCACTTAAACTTCTACGCTCATAGTCATACTATTTTAAGGCTTCGCTGAAGTTCATGCCGCATAACAGGCCCAAACTCTCGCTAGTCTGATGATCTCTTCTACATTTTACAGACGGAAAAATGTAGTGTATCCCACTTAATTTGAGACCCTTACCCGAGCACATGGCGATGCCGGGAGGATCTTCACCCGCTGTTTTTACGCAGCTAGAGCGAAAGTATTGTTTGTGTTTTTAGCAGTTATATTTAACTGTAACGTTTTTACGTAGACGTAACCTACGAAACGCGATTCAAGCTCAACTATGCCTGTCGAATCCGTAACGTCCCCGTTAAGATTAAATAGCATAATATACGCTTTTGTTAGTATAACATATTTATCTTGAATTTTAAAGGTTTAAGAGCTGATTACTTCCCTTTTGTTTGTAACTAGATAACACTTTTTAAAACAGTTTTCAGATCAAAAATCAATGACCTGTTCCAAAAGTATTGACTAAAACTGTACCGATCACAATAAAACCAATACCGATCACTGTTGGCGTATTGATCTGTTCTTTCCAGTAAACCACTGAAAAAATCGTGATCAAGATAATTCCAACCGCTCCCCACAAAGCATACGCTACATTTAACGGCATATATTTGATCGCCTTAGACAAACTATAAAAACAGACAACATATGCAATCAGACATTCCACCGATGGTAATAGCTTAGTGAATCCGTCAGTTGCTTTTAATAAATTTGTTGCAATAACTTCACTTATTATGGCAATAAAAAGATAGATATACCCTATCAAACTCGTTCCCTCCTCTTATAACACCTAAATCATTATAGCAAAATTCTAGCTAAAAGAAACCTAGATTTTTTAAACTAATTAACAGCAAGTTTTAGATAAAAAAACATCAACAGATTTAGTGATTCAAAATCCATTGATGCGTTTTCTTCTATTTTATTCATTTCTTTCCAAATCAAGGTTCAACATAATAATTCAACATCCAATTGATGCCAAATTTATCAACGACCATCCCATATTTTTTCGACCAGAATGTTTCTCCCAGCGGCATTGTTACTTTTCCCTCTTCAGCCAATCGATTGAAAATTCGATCGATTTTCGCTTCATCTTCCGTGCTTATCACTAAAGATACATTATTTCCTTGAGTAAATGTTAAACCCATTCCATCTGGCACATCAGAAAACATAACAGGAACACCTTCAATTGTCATGGATGCATTGATTACCAAATCTTTCCAAGCCTCAGGTGTTGGGTGTTCAGGATCTTTTGGCGCATCCGCAAAAGTCATGATCCCTTCATTTTTCACCTCGAACACAGACTCATAGAAAGCAATTGCAGCCGCCGCTTCGTTTTTAAAATTCAGATAGACTTCTAACATGTTCGTCATCCTCTCAAGCTATTTTCAATAATTATCTCATGACAAAATAGATTAAGCGAAAGGAACGCTCATATTTTAATCAAAGTCTGTATCTATCAACAAGGTTGCGACAAAGTTTTCTAAATATTTTTGATCCATCTCATCATAGCCATTAGTTACTGAACTATCCAAATCTAAAACACCAAGTAATTTTCCCTCTTTGACCATTGGCACGACAATTTCTGAATGAGCTGCTGAATCACAAGAGATATAATTTTGATGATTTTTCACATCATCGACGATCAATGTCTTACGTGTTTCAGCCGATTCACCACAAACGCCTTTTCCCATCTTGATTCGAGTACAAGAAACCTTTCCTTGAAATGGACCTAGAACTAATTCTTCCCCATCAAACAAGTAATAGCCGGCAAAAACTGTATTTGGTAATGCATCCGCTAATAATGCAGACGAATTGGCAAGATTGGCAATTTTATCATGTTCGATTTCAATAATTGCTGCTTGTTGCTGTATTAGAAGCTGGTAAGCTGCTGACTTTTCTTCTTTAGTATTCCACATTGTTTCGTCACACTCTTTTCTGTAGTTAAAAATAGTTAATTTAGTTGGCTTTTTTTATTATAGCATATCTTTTCTTTAAACTATTTTTCAAACTTTCACATAAAAAGAAAGATCGCTAGCCTATTATTTTGTCAATACTTTGTTTTTTTATTAGGAAAGATATTCATACTCTTCATAACAAGTTCAAACGAATTCATACTTTCTTCAAGCTTTTTTATGTTTGATTTAATCTATTAAGGTTATAGTTTAATCATAGTAAACAACCAATATATTTTGTGGATGAACGTGGTGTTAAAACTCTTTGAGGACTAACGGATGTTTATTCTCGACCTGATGAGGTGTAGGTTCGAATCCTACCGTCCACGTACGTGCAATTTTTGCACTTGATCATACAATCATTAACCAAGAAAGGACAGATGTTTCATGACAAAATTTTTAGTTACAGGTGCAACCTTATCAGCCCTTACCCTTGCTGCGTATTCGCTTTTTAAGCACATGCCAAAACATCAACATGACTATGGCAAACTATAACAACAAAGTTGTCCTGAACTAAACATGTTCAAGACAACTTTTTTTGTTATATAATTGATACTTTACTCACAAAGAGTGACACGTTGATTTATTTAAACACCAAATGATATTCCCCTTCTTCGGCGTTATCTAAATATTGATATAAAATCAATTCCATAATTGCCAACATTGAAATATGAGAAGTAATTTCCATTTTATTTAAAAAGAGCTCATCTGTAAATACATAAAAATTAATATCACTCATATTTTGAACTACATTATTATCTGCACCTGTGATTGAAACAAGTAAGGGATGTGTTGTATTCTTTAAACGCTGGATCAATTGAATCCATTCTTCATCTTTTCCTTGATAGGTCAAAATCAACACCATGTCTTCAGTCTTTATTTGCTTTTGTACGACCGCGCGCATTGATTGATCTTCAGGAAAAACCACTAAAAATCCTGCAGCAACAAATAAGTACTTCACGTACTGCATTAGTTGCTTATTCATCCCTTTAGCAAATAGATAAATTATAGGTTTTTCCTTTAAGTATTCCCCAACCTTGACTAAACTATTTTTATCGATCACCCGAACAGATTCATTAATATTTTTAAGATACTCTTCTCGGTAATCTTTTTGAGAAACAACAAAAGGGCTGACTTTTTCCTCTTTTTTTTGATTTAAAAGCGTATATTTGATGACTGTTGTAAATTCACTATATCCTGAAAAACCAATTTTTCTAACAAATCGAAGAAAGGTCGTTGTGGATACAAAACAATCATCCGCTACTTCACGAATACTTTTATTTTTAATTTCATTTAGGTTTTTCACAACATAGTCAAACAGTAGGTGCTCATTTTTCGTTAATTCTGAAACGTGAGGGTTCACTACTTCAAAAAAGTCCATTTTCTTCCCTCCTAGCTGTTTTTAGGAATACTTTGAGCAATACAATGAATATTTCCGCCACCCAGCAGAATTTCACGGGCAGAAACACCAATAATTTTGCGGTTTGGGTATATTTTTTCTAACAATACTTTTGCAGCATGATCATTTTTATCGTTAAATAAAGGATAAATGATGCCTCCATTCGCTGTGTAATAGCTAACGTAAGTCGCAGTCAGTCGATCTCCTGGAAACCGCGGCAGCATTCCATTAACTGGGTCCACGCCTTGGCTTTCTTCTGTTGTGATATACATCGGTTCAGGCATCAGCATCTTATGAATAATCAATTTACGGCCTTTGGCATCTGTTTCCTTTTTCAGCTGTTCATATGCAGCGTTTGAGATTTCATATTGAGGATCATTAGGATCATTGGTCCATGTCAGTACGATCTCACCAGGACGAACAATATTGATCATATTGTCGATGTCTCCGTTTGTTTCATCTAAAAAGAAGCCTTGTTTCAGCCATATGATTTTTTCTACATTACAGTAAACCTTCAGCACTTCTTCGATTTCCTCTTTTGAAAGTTTACCATTTCTACCTTCTGAAAGTAAAACTTCTTCTGTCGTATATAATGTTCCATCACCATCAAAATGAATCGAACAACCTTCTAAAATAAATTTTTCTAAAGAATAGTAGTCCATCCTATTAAACTCGCATAATTTTTCAGCGATCAAATCATCTTGATCCCATGGAAAATATAGTCCATCTAACAAGCCGCCCCATGCATTAAAACGCCAATCTACTCCACGAACTTCACCAGTTTTATTTGTTACATATATTGGTCCATAATCTTTGATCCAAGCATCATTATTACTCATTTCCATCACTCGGATCGATTCTGGAAGTATTTGCCGGGCATTTTTATATTGCTTAGCTGAAACCAACATCGTTACTGGTTCAAACATCGCAATCGTTTGGGCTACTTCAGCGTAAGCTGCTTGAGCAGGTTTAGCGCCATTACGCCAATTGTCAGCTCGTTCTGGCCAGATCATATAGGTTTCTTCATGCGGCTCAAATTCTCCAGGTACAAAAAACCATCCATTTTAGGATTGCTAATTGTTAATTTCATACGAGCTTGTCTCCTTTACCTTATCCGTTACTAGCATTTTTATATGTAAGCGATATATTTTTAATATATCAGAAAAAAAGAGCAGAAACTAGTTTTTGCCTCTACTCTTCTAATAAAACTAACTCGTTATAATTGTACCGGTTTCTTCAGTTAACAAATTTTTGATATTTTCTAAGGAGGTGATCACGGCTTTGCCATTGGTATTTTCTTTAATAAATGTTATTGCCGCTTGTACTTTAGGCAACATACTGCCTGGTGCAAACTGATTTTCTTCCATATACTTCTCCATATCAGCAACCGTGACTTTCGTTAGATCAGATTGATTTGGTTGATTAAAATTGATGCTGACATGATCCACACCTGTTAAAATCACTAACATATCTGCTTGAATTAAAGCGGCAATTTTTTCAGAAGCGAAATCTTTATCAATCACAGCTTCTATTCCATGATACGTATCATCTTTCAAAATAACTGGAATTCCTCCTCCTCCGCCTGCAATTGTTACAATACTATTTTCGACCAGTTGCTGAATAACTGGATATTCAACGATATCGATCGGTTTTGGTGAAGGAACGACTTTACGATAACCGCGACCAGCATCTTCTATATACGTTGCAGATGTTTGTTTTTTTTCTCTCTCCATTTCGTCCTGACTTAAAAAAGGACCGATGGGTTTACTTGGTGTTTGAAATGCTGGATCTGTTTCACTGACAACCACTTGGGTCAAAAGAGTTGCTACATTTTTTGAAATATTTCTTTTTTTCAATTCATCAACTAAAGCGTTCTCCAACCAATAGCCAATACTACCTTGAGTCATTGCAACAGCGGTGTCAACAGGCATTGCTGGATTTTTTTCTGTTGCACCTACTTGCTGTTGTAATAATAAGTTCCCAACCTGTGGCCCATTGCCATGTGTGATGATCAATTCATGGCCTGCTTCAATAAAATCAGCTAAATAATAAGCCGTTTGTACTAATGCTTGTTGCTGCCCTTTGGCACTAGGATCTGTAGTTAAAATGGCATTTCCTCCAAGAGCCACTACGATACGTTTTTTCACTTATTTCACCTCACTTTGGTACTTGTTGGGTAATACAATGGATATTCCCACCGCCTAAAAGAATTTCTCTAGCAGGCACGCCAACAATTTTTCTATCAGGATATAATTTTTGTAATAACGCAATGGCTTTTTCATCATTTGGATCATCGAATAAAGGTAAAACGATCCCGCCATTTGCCGTGTAATAATTTGCATAACTAGCAGCCAAACGATCTCCTTTTTCTCTAGCAATGTTCCTGCTACTGCATCAACGCCTAAACTTTCTTCTTCTGTAATTAAAATCGGTTTAGGTACATATAATTTATGAACAACTAGTTTGCGGCCCTTGGCATCTGTTTCGTTTTCTAAAATATCCAAACATTCTTTTGAAATTTCATATTGTGGATCACCTTTGTCATCTGTCCAAGCTAATACAACTTCTCCTGGTTTGGTAAAATTCACAATATTATCTACATGACCATTAGTTTCATCTAAATAAATACCACGCTTTAACCAAATGATTTTTTCTAGTGACAAGTATTCTTTTAGAACTTGTTCTATTTGTTCTTTTGAAAGCTGCGAATTTCTACCTTCTGATAGTAGACATTCTTCTGTTGTGATCAACGTTCCTTCACCATCTACATGAATAGAACCACCTTCTAAGACAAAATCATTTAAACGATATCGATCGAGCCACTCTACTTCACAAATTTTTTGTGCTACTTGGTCATCCTTATCCCAAGGGAAATAAAGACCATCGACTAAGCCTCCCCATGAATTGAAGGTCCAATCCACACCACGAATGTCTCCTTCATCATTCTTCACAAAAGTTGGTCCACAATCTCGAACCCAAGCATCATCGTTAGCAATTTCAACAACACGAATATCTTCTGGCAACATATGACGGGCATTATCATATTGTTCAGCAGAGACACCCACAGTCACTGGTTCAAACTCACTGATTGCAGCAGCCACATCTACAAATGTTTTCTGCGCAGGTTTGCCACCGTTACGCCAATTATCTGGACGTTCTGGCCATAAAATATATACGCCCCGATGCGCTTCAAATTCCCCAGGCATGCGGAAACCGTCTTTTTTCGGTGAACTATCAATTGTTTTCATGTTTTAAACTCTCCTTCTCTTGATTTTTTTCTGCTTCTTTTTTAGCATACTCTTTATCCCCTAAGCGAATACAAATTTCTCCAATGATCGTTGCAGCCAGAGTTCCGATCAAAATCGGTATTTTTTCCGTAAACTCTGTACTAGATAACGGAACAATCGAGAAAAATAAAGTAATAGCTAACAATGCTAATGGAATATAAGCAATAATTTTTAATAAAACAGGTCCTCCCGGCACTTTGAATGGTCTTTCTTTATTTGGATCGATTTTACGTAATTTCAAAAAAGCTGGAAACATCATGATATAGGAAAGCAATAATGCCACCACATTCAAGGCAAAGAACGCCCAAAAGATATTTTCATTTGGAATAAACGGTGCTGCCACTACTAACACTGAGGCAACTATTCCATTTACAATGGAAGCACCGACTGGCATTTCATTTTTAGGATTTTCTTTGGCGAATACTTTTGGCATATCATGATTTTTGGCAGCATAAAAAGCAACATAGTTTACGCCTAGTGCCCAAGAAATTAGATTCGCCGCTAATGTATACATAAACAATAACCCAATAATGATCACAAACGGATTGATTCCACCGACTAGTAAAATAAAGCTATCGATCAGCCCACCTGACGTTGATAATTGATCTGCTGGGACAGCTGCTCCCATTCCAAATGCAGCAAATAGGTAGAAGAATGCGATCAAAATACCTCCGAAGATAATTGCCTGCGGAATTTGTTTTTTAGGATTTTCCATATCACTCGCTAACGTTGTAACCACTTCAAAGCCCAAGAAGTTAAACAAAATAACTGAGATAAAACTTAAACTTTCTAGATCAAACGTTGGTAATAGTGCTTTTCCAGAAAAATCATTGGCCATCCCTTTGGTCACCGCATGATAGATTCCTAATACACCTAGGCAAACCATGATCGCTACTTTTGCAAAAGCTGCAAGGTTTAAAATCCATTTACTATCACTAACAGGATAACAGCTAATGAATGTCACTGCCCAAATAAAGACTAATTGACCAATCACTAATGCTGGTGTTCCCAGCTCCAAACCAAAGATCTGTGTCATCACTTCCGTAAAAAGAACAGCCAAGCTTGCCATCCAAATTGGAAAATTTATCCAATAAAACCAAGCGACTCGTGCTCCCCAACGACGGCCAAAAGCCATTTTGACCCAATCATAGATGCCACCGTCTCCTGTATACGTGGTCCCTAGTTCAGCGGAAATCAACCCATAGGGCAGGAAAAATAAAATAAGTAAAATACCCCACCAGAAAAATTGTGATGAACCAATTGCAGCGGCAGGAGCAGCAGATTCAACAACAAGTATGACAACAACTGCCATTAGAACTGCGTCAAACAACCGAAATTTCTTTTTTTCTTTCATGTTTTGTACGCACCTTTCATTAAAGAAATGGAAATAGAAGTAGAAAAGATTTTATGATCGACTCCACTTCGTTTCCATCATTTCTCTAAATTCACTTAGCAACTACAGCATTTCTCAACATCAATTCAAATTCAGCATTATACTGTTCGCCAACTGCTTCACTAGCATAATCTAGATACGGATTCATAAAGTAAACTAATAATGAACGCATTGCCGTTAAACGATTTTCAGCTTCATCTAAAACGATAGAGTAAGGAGCATCTAATACTTCGTCTGTCACTTCTTCCCCTCTTGTTGCAGGTAAACAATGTAAGAATTTAACATGAGGTGCCGCTCTATCGATCAAGCCTTGATTTACTTGATATTTTGGATAGAAGGTCGCCATCCGTTCTTCTTCTGATAATTCAGCTTCATATAAGCCATACCAAACATCTGTATAAATAAAATCGGCGTCTCTCATTGCTTCTTCTGGATCTTCTGTGATCAAAACACTGCCGCCAGAAAGCTCAGCATTTTTACGACCGATCGCCAATGTTTCTTCTTTGATTTGGAAGCCTTTTGGTCCGAATTGAACAAAATCCATTCCCATTTTTGTTGCCATAAACATTGTAGAAACACAGACTTGAGTGGCATCTCCTACAAAGACGATTTTACAATCACTAAGTTTTTTCCCTGCTGGCAAATGTTCTGTCATTGTAATGATATCGCCTAATTCTTGTGTAGGATGGTTATAATCACTCATACCATTGATAACTGGGATCGTTGCATCTTTTGCCAGATCGACAATGGTTTGATGACGTTCAACACGAGCCATTAAGATATCTACTAAACGTGATAACACGCGAGCTGTATCTCCTAAAGATTCGTGACCGCCCAATTGAATTTGTCCCGGCGCTAAATATTGTGCATGGCCGCCAAGTTGTGTCATTGCTGTTTCAAAAGATACTCTAGTGCGAGTTGACGATTGTTCAAAAATCATTCCTAATGTTTTATTTTTTAAGAGCGGCGGATAGTAACCATTTTTAATTGATTCTTTTAATTTTAAAGCTAGTTGGATCATAAAATCGATTTCTGCTTTCGTAAAATCATTTGTATCAACAAAGTCTCTTTTTCTCATCATTGCTTCCACCAATCCATTTTTAGTTTTTTATTGTCGGATTCCTCGAGTTTTCCTTTTGACACACTAAGGATACCTCGATTGTTACACTTTTTAAAGCGGTTTCCACGCTCTTGATAAGGAGAAAAGCAGCTTGTATTTTGTTCCATTTTACGTAACAGGTTACAGGCCTTTATGCAAAAATGAGTGGAACATAACTCTTCGAGTCATATCCCACTCACGTGTAATCCGGATATACGGAGGGAGCAGAAGCAATCACTACACTTCGCTTCGATCACATCAAATTCTAAGTGCTAATTCGGAAATAAGCTGAAATTGCTGTAAAACACAGCGAAGAACGTGTTGATGCTTTCTCACCAAAGGCTCGTCGCAGATAAACATTGTTGCACAGTACATACTTGGTCACAAAAAATTTGAAGAGCACCAAGTAGGTACCAATCATCATCAGTTCGTAAAATCACTGTGATTCTTGGCAATTTTCGTGAATTCCTTCTTATTTCTCGGGATTAAACACTTCTGTCCCATTCTCTTTAATTAGATACCATCAAAAAATTGCTGTTTGTTTTAACTTGCTCGTTTAGAATAATTTACCCCCATCACCAGACAAATTAGTCCTACAATTAGCGAAGCTAAGCCATTTGATAAAAAATAATCAAAATAATCATTTATATTCGTGTAAAGCCCTGTAAATAAGCCTGTCAAGTAACTGCCAAACATCGAAGCAAAACCTAATAATGAAAAAAATAAAAAAAGATTTAGTTTAAAGATATATGTGACAGCAATGACCAGCCAAATTATTATCAGCCAAAGCAGTGCCAATGGAATCCCTAAATTCATTAACCATTTTGTCTGGTTGATTTGCGAGAGATACAGTGAATATTGGATACTGGCTAACAAGGGAATCAATAATAAACTAGCCGTAAAAAAGGCTTTTATTAATTTACCTCCCATAGATTTATACAAGGTAATTCCTATTGCTATTGCATAGATCAAACTACTCGTTACAATTAATGACCATGATAAATGACCAGTAATTAACAGATCTACTAACAGACAAACACCAATACTTATTACACTTAAAATAGCTAAAGTCAGATTTACATACTGATAAACGGTTTTTTTCTTTAATTCTATCATTACCTTCTTATCTCCTTTCAATAAGTTATCCAAAGATATTTCATAAATATCACTCAATATAATAATATTTTCGATATCAGGATAGCTTTTCCCTGTTTCCCAATTTGAAATGGCTTGTCTTGAAATAAATAGTTGTTTCGCAACTTCCTCTTGAGTCATTTCCAATTCTTTTCTTCGTGACTTTAATTGTTCCCCAATATTCATATTTTCCTCCTTCTAAATCTAAATTAACCATCTTTATATCATTGTACCAGAAAGTATTACTTGCAAACGGAAAAAAAGGGATGCAATAAACTATTGCATCCTTGATTTAACAAGCTTTTTGAAATAGACACAACTATTTCTCTTACTCATTGATAACAACAAAAACACAACTACTCTAGCTGTGTTTTTGTTGTTATTCTATTCAATATTTTTTTACTTTAAAATCCACTTACCTTTAAGGCGTAACTCTTAGTTTGTTAAATCTTCCCCATTAGTCGCAATGACTTTTTTATACCAGTCAAATGATTTTTTCTTCGAACGTTTCAACGTACCATTGCCCTCATTATCACGATCGACATAGATAAAGCCATAACGYTTTTTCATTTCRCCTGTTCCKGCTGAAACAAGATCGATACAGCCCCATGTTGTATACCCTAATAGGTCTACGCCRTCAAGTTCTACCGCATCTTTCATCGCTTGGATATGTGCGGCTAAATACTCGATACGATAATCATCGATCACGTTGCCATTTTCGTCTGGTGTATCTACTGCTCCTAAGCCATTTTCAACGATAAACAATGGTTTTTGGTAACGATCATATAAGTCATTCATTGTTGTACGTAAGCCTAGTGGATCGATTTGCCAGCCCCATTCACTTGCTTCCAAGTATGGATTCTTCACTGAGGCAAAGATGTTTCCAGCTGTTTTTTCATTGATCGCAGGATCAGTTGATTGAACACGAGATGAATAATAAGAGAAGGAGATGAAATCCACTGTGTRTGCTTTCAGTAATTCTAAATCACCGTCTTCGATCGGTAATTCAATGCCTTCACGTTCTAATTCTTTCAACGCATAAGCTGGGTATTCTCCACGAGATTGCACATCGATAAAGAAGAAATTCTCACGATCAGCCTTGCGYGCTGCCCAGACATCTTCGGGTTTACATGTATAGGCATAGTTTGTCCCAGCCGCTAACATACAACCGACTTGGTTTTCTGGATCGACTTCATGAGCRATTTTGGTTGCGATGGCACTTGCTAGTAACTCGTGATGTGCCGCTTGGTATTTRACTTGTTCTTTGTTTTCGCCTTCTTCAAAGTAAAGACCTGCGCCCATAAATGGTGCRTGTAAAATCATATTGATTTCGTTGAACGTTAACCAGTATTTTACTAAGCCTTTATAACGGTTGAARATCACGTTACATAGATTTTCGTAAAAACCAACCATTTCACGACTCCGCCATGCGCCATATTTTTCTACTAAGTGCATTGGACAATCAAAGTGAGTGATCGTTACAAGGGGTTCTATATTGTATTTGCGGCATTCTTTGAACAAATCTTCATAGAACTTCAAACCTTCTTCATTTGGCTCTGTTTCGTCTCCTAGAGGGAAAATACGGCTCCATGCGATYGATAAACGATAAGTTTTAAAGCCCATTTCGCCAAATAATGCGATGTCCTCTTTGTAACGGTGGTACATGTCGATCGCATTTTGAGCTGGGTAAAAATGTTCGYCATCAAACGCAAACATTTTCTTCTCCCCTGTGATCACYGGAAAACGATCTGGTCCTACTGGTGCAAGATCCACGTTCGCTAAACCGCGTCCTCCTTCGTTATATCCGCCTTCACATTGATTGGCAGCTGTCGCGCCGCCCCATAAAAAGTCTTTTCTAAATCCCATTTAAATCATCCTCCAATATATTAGAATAAAAGGTTCTTGTTATCGAATAACCTTCATTACTTGTTCACCTGGTTCAGACAATGATTTGGTCAACGTAATAATATCACCAAAATCTGCTGAATTTGTTACAACAACGGGTGTAATTACATTATAGCCTTTTTCAGAAATTTTTTCTAAGTCAAATTCAATTAATTTATCTCCAAGTTTAATCTTTTGACCTTTTTCAACAAAGTATTCATAACCATCACCATTTAATTGAACCGTGTCGATCCCGATATGAATCAATAATTCCACTCCAGAATCACTGGTTAAACCAATTGCATGTTTAGAATCAAAAATTGCTGTTACAGTTCCTGAAACTGGTGCGTAAACAACACCTTCTGCTGGTTTAACTGCAAAACCTTTACCTAAAATTTCCTCAGAAAACATTCCATCTTCTACCTCAGCTAAAGGGACTATCTGACCCTTGATCGGTGCAGCCACTTCTGAAATAGAACGCATGTCAGTTGATTGAATGTCTTCACTTTTATTCGGAGTTACTTTTATTGCTTCAGCTACCGGGTCTTTATAGAGAATATATGAAATGACAAAAGAAATCACAATACTAATTGCAGCTCCGATACAAGCCATATATAAGTGGCTTAACGTATCATCACCAATATAACTTGGAAGTGTTAGCAAACCTGGTGAACCACCAGTAAAGTTCTTCACTCGAGTGATTCCCATAAATAAACCACCAATTCCCCCACCAATCATTGCAGAATATAAAGGTGTTTTATATTTTAAATTGACCCCATACAAAGCAGGCTCAGTGATCCCAAACAAACCAGTTAAACCCGCGGAAGCTGCTACTTGTTTGATCGATGGATCCTTACTTTTCACACCAACAGCTAATGAAGCAGCACCTTGACCAAGGTTTGACGCTAACATACCAGGATAGATCACACTATCATACCCTGTTGTCATGCGATTGTTGATTCCGATCGGTACTAAACCATAGTGAGTCCCCGTCGCGACAAACAATGGTGTCAATGCCCCAATAATCGTTGGTACTAACCAAGGACTAAAGTTTTCCAAAGCCTTGATTCCATTTGAGATACCATCACTAATAAAATAGCCGACCGGTCCAATAACCACTAAAGAAACTGTCCCGACAATAGCAATGGTAATCAATGGTTTACTGAAAAATTTAATTGCTTTAGGTGATACTTTATCGGCAATCGGTTCTACATAAGACATAAACCAAACAGCTAAAATAATTGGAATCACTGATGAGCCATATGTTACTGCAGAAATCGGTAAGCCAAATAAATGAATCCCGCCTTCTCCTGCTTCTTTGATTGCATTAACCATTCCAACAAAATTTGGATGGAGTAAAATTCCACCAACCATCATCGCCAAATACATATTCGTTTTAAATTTTTGTGCAGATGATGCTGCGAGTAAAATCGGTAAAAAATAAAAAGCTGAATCTGCCATAAAATCAATAATAATATACGTCTGCCCGGTTTTATCGATTGCATTGAAGACAACTAAAAGTGACAAAACAGCTTTTAACATCCCAGCAGCTGTAATCGCTGGTAAAATTGGTGTAAAGATACCTGTGATCGTGTCGATAATTTTCGAAGCCGCACCACGATCATCATTCTCATTAGATTCAGTTTGTTCGCCGTCTAAAGAAGGAATTTCTTTTAAAATTTCTTTATAGACACTCCCTACATCACTACCAATGATGACTTGATATTGCCCACCTTTCGAAACAACCCCCATCACGCCAGCTGTATCTTTCAACGTATCTGTTTGTGCCACTTTTTCATCTTTCAAATTGAAACGCAATCTTGTCGCACAGTGAGTCAAACCAGAAATATTCTGTTTACCACCGATTTTTTCAATGATTGTTTGTGCTAATTCTTGATAATTCATCGTTCATCCCCCTAAATTTTAAACATTAAATCCTAGCATCTGACAACATAAAAAATACCTAAGAAACCTCTTATTTCAAAGAGATTCTCTTAGGTATAGCCTGCTCTAACGCAGTAACAATCCTTTAATTGTTGGTTATTCTTCTGATGTGGATAGTGAGATAAATCATCTCATCTTCTTGTAAATCACGCCCAAATTCTTTGCTGATGTACTCGCGAATTTTCAATGCACAAAGGTATTCCTCTTGATATTTTTCCTTTAACATAAACAGGAATCCTTCGTCTTTATCTTTATCCAATTCAATACCGCTAAATAAGCGCTGTACAAAGAACTTTAAATGCGTAATAAACCGCTCATAATTTAACGTATATTCATCTAAATCCGTTTTATAATGATACTTAACAATATTGATGATTTTTTGAATAACTTTTGTCATCTCGGATACCTGACTGACTTGGGATAGATCCAGTTCTGCATTCACAATATGTAATGCAATAAACCCTGCTTCATCTTCAGGTAAGACAATATCCAGACGATTGGAAATCATATTCAACGCTTCTTTTCCGATCAGATACTCATGATTGTAAAAACGTTTGATTTCCCACAGAAGTGCATTTCTAACGGGTAAACCATTACTATGACGCTCGATCGCATAATCAATATGATCAGTCAAAGTAAGGTAGATATTTTCGTTTAACTTTTTCCCTAAGGAAACTTTGGCAAAACCAATAATCTCATTTGCAACCTGTAGATGCTCTAGACGAACATTTGATAGTAATTGAGTGAGTTTATTAGTACTTAAATCGGTATTACTTGTATAGACTTTTTCGATGAGATCATCATCAATACGATCACCGACATTTTTCTTAAAGCCAATCCCTTTACCCATCACTAGCACTTCATGACCATCAGCATTCAAAGACTTTACAATATTATTATTGATTACTTTTTTTACTTCCATAATATCTCCTCAATGAGATTCGATCAGCTAGCTAATAACATGTTAATCAAAGAAATGAAGTATAGCCTGAACATTCAGTAACAATCTTAATTTCTCTTGTTATTAAAACATGAAAGTAAAGCGTTGTCAACAAAGGAAATAATGTCTTGGATTAAGATGTACATACTTCCCCTTGTTTATTGCTCATCACTAGCAAACAACGAGACAGAACCAATTGGTCTATCTCGTTGCCATTATTGTTTACTTTCAAATGTTTTAAATTTCTATTTAGTACAAGTATTTACGCTTTAACCATTCTAACTTCGTATCATCAACATCTAAAACTTCTTTCAAGTACTTCTGGATCGTACCATAGCTTTGCTCAACAATAGCGTACGCGCCATCTAAATACTCTTTTCTAGTTTGTTGTAATGAGGCTAAAAAGGCTAGGACATCTTCATCCTCAGTATACTTTTTGTAAATGGCCATTCTTTTGGCATTTCTCGGAGCATTCATTTGATCAGTTAATAAATAATCTTGATAAATCTGTTCTTTATCAACGCCTAAAGCGCCCAAATATAGCGCCGCCGCCCAACCCGTGCGGTCTTTTCCACCTTGACAGTGAAAAATAAGTGGTGTTACGTCTTCTTGTAACAAAATATCGAAGAATCGTTTATATGCTTTGATCGCATTTTCTCCAATAACCAATTGTTCCATCTGTTTGATCATTGCATTACGATTTTTATTTAATTTGCTTCGTCCTTCTTCTGTCTGAACCATTTTTTCCAGCTGAGCGATCTTCTCTTCATCTTTTTTTGAAACAGATTGTGTACTTGCCTGCTGAGCAACATCAGCATGGGGATTAAAATTAAACGTTTCACTAGTCAAAATCGGTTTATTTGGGTCTTTCTTTATTTCTTCGGGTGACCGAAAATCAATGATTCGCTTCACTTTCATTCGTTCAATGTATGCTTGTCCTTGTGCATCTAGCTGATGTAAGGCATCTGAACGAAAAATTTTCCCCAGCTTGTCATACGACCATCAGTTGTCATATACCCACCCATATCTCGACAATTATACAAATTTGTCAAAGGTAAACGACGTTCCGCTCCTATAAAAGTTTCTGAATCAGTTTTTAACTTAAAGTAAAGACGTTCCTGACTATTTGGATCAGAAAAGCTTTGCCAACCCTTTTTAGTACATTCCAGATAGCTGACCGTTTCTAGTTTAGAACTGTCTGTTCCATAGAATACTTTTACAGGTAGTTCTACTGTATCAGGAATTTTAATTGCTAACGCCTCTTCTTCTCTCTTGACTTGAAGTGCTTGCATCATTTCACGCTCCTATTGATTTTCAAGATTTACTTTTTCTTCGGCGACTCCTTGACTATCCAATTTTTTCATAAATGGTAGATACAATAATAATACCACAACAAATTGAATCAATTGCACGACCAATCCTTGCCATCCTGCTGCCATGAAACCAGATAGGAAAGTTGGCAGATTTTTAGGGACATTGACACTGATTACAGGTAAAAATCCAATAATCGTCGCAATATAAGCAATCCCAATACAAACAGCAGCCGAAAGTGTCAACGGAATGAAAATAATGGCATTCATGATCATTGGGATCCCAAATTTCATTGGTTCAGTGATTCCAAAAATACTTGGTACTAAAGAAATTTTCCCAATCGATTTGAACTTTTCACTTCTACTCATCCAAACTAGAATAACAGCTAAAGCTAATGCTCTAGGTCCTTTAAACGCATCCAAGAAGAATGAATTGATGATATTCGTCGCTACTTCTCCTGCTGCGACAGCTTCCATGTTTGCGTAGGCTTGTGTCGTAAACAACACCGCAATAACTGAGCCTACTACCATACTTCCATGGATACCGAAGAACCATAACAATTCGGATAAAAACATAATGAATAATGCTGACCAAATCGAACCTCCTAATGATTCAAGTGGTGTTTGAAGATTGGTATAAATGAAATCATGGATATTTCCAAATTTAGTTTCAGCAAACCCAGTACTGATCATAATCACGACAATAAAAATAATAGCAGCGGGAACAATCGCTTCAAATGTTTTAGCAATCGCCGTTGGTACACTTTCCGGCATTCTAAACGTAATCCGTTTTTCTACCATTTTAGCGAAGACCCATGTAACAACTAAGGCTACAATCATCCCAACAAAAATCCCTTTGGAGCCTAGATACGTTAGTTCAAAGGCCATAGCTGGTTTTTCTTTACCAATATCAAAAGCAGTTATTGGCGTCAGAACAAAGAAAGAAGCTAGCGAGAGAATGATTGAAGAAATGATATCCCCTTTTTTCTCTCTTGCCATTGCACTTGAAATACCGATAATGACATATATCGTTATAAGATTACTTGAAATCGACGTTCCCAATGAACAAGCTTTAACGACCATTTCTGGCAGACCAGGAATCATTCCGATAATCGTTGTCAGACTGCCTACGATCGTAATCGGTAACGTCATCATCATTCCATTGGCAATACTCTTAACAAACGTATTATTTGAAAACTTATTGACAAATACATTCAACCCATTAGTAAATGAACTTTTTTTCGTTTCAGACATTTGTACTCCTCCTTTTAACTCCCTTTATTTTGCAGCAATAACATCTTGGGCTTTTTTAAAGACCTTTTCGCCATTCATCATGCCGTAATCCATCATTTCGATCACTAAAACTGGAATATCTGGATACTCTTTTTTTACATCATCTTGTTGGTAGCCAACTTGTGGTCCTAACAAAATAATATCTGACCCTGTCACTCTTTCTTCCAATTCACTGAGCCCGCATGCAGAAATATCTGCTTGAATTCCTTGTGAGTTGGCATATTCCTCCATTTTTTTGACTAACATTCCTGTTGACATCCCGCCGGCACATGCTAATGTAATTTTCATCCTAATCACCTTTTCTTTCTTATTTTTTATGCGTTCCCTTTAATTAAGTTACGCAGTTCTTGCAGTTCCTCGTGTAAATCAATAAATTCTTTGGTAAAATCTGTTGCAGTAATTGCCGCCATCATATGATCTTGCGCATGAGTTAAAAACATCGTTGCTGGTTCATCAGGATTACTAGCAAATTTTTGTAATATATCCGTGTGCTGCTGATGGGCAATTTTTAAATTTCCTTTACTTTCCTCTAATCCTTTTTTAGCACCTGCAATATCTCCAGCCTTAGCTTCTTTGATTGCATTCATTGCAAGCGACTTGGCATTCCCTGCATAAACAATAATCTGCATCACATCTGTCTCTGAAATCATTTGATTTTCTCCCTTCAAACACTAATTACGTTGTCATAGTTATATAAGCAATAAGCGTGCCAAACAATTAAAACACCAGTAAACCAGGCTTTAGTAAAATGTGTTTCGTTCACACAGAAAATGAAACACATTTATTCTCTACAATAAAACACATTGTCGAAAATAAAACACATGACTTTGACTATTTCACCTTGTATCATTATACTTAGTTCATAGAACACAACACACACTATCCATCAAAGGTCGGGAAAATAATGAAAAGAATCGATAAAGTCGCAAAATTACTCACTCAATACTCTGAAAAGCAACCTGTAACTGCTAGTGAACTTGCTGAGCAATTGAATGTCACTCGAGCAAATATTAGTAGTGACTTAAATCAGCTAGTGAAACTGGGGAAAGCAAAAAAAAGCGGTACCAAACCTGTTTACTTCTTCTCCACAGCTCCAAAAGAACAAACTAGTAGTAATATCTTGGATGAATTCATAAAAAAAAGCCCAAGTCTTTTTCACTGTGGTGAACAAGCTAAAGCGGCAGTCTTATATCCGCCAAACGGTATGCATATTTTATTAACAGGCGAAACGGGTGTCGGAAAAAGTATGTTTGCTGAATTGATCTATACGTATGCCAAATCACAGAACAAAGTGAAAGCGGATTCTAACTTTATCACCTTTAACTGTGCAGATTATGCAAATAATCCACAATTACTGGTAGGGTCCATCTTTGGTATTCAAAAAGGCGCTTATACTGGCGCAGAGAGTGATCGGATAGGCTTGTTGGAAAAAGCAAACGGCGGTATCCTTTTCCTTGATGAAATCCATCGCTTACCACCTGAAGGTCAAGAAATGCTATTCACCTTTATTGATCGAGGCATTTACCGCAGACTTGGTGAGACTAGCAGTGAACGCCAGGCTCAGGTGCTACTTGTTTGTGCAACGACAGAAGAAACCTCATCCGTTTTATTACAAACATTTATACGCCGAATTCCAATGAGAATTGAGATCCCTAATTTAATCGATCGCGGTTTAGAAGAGCGCTTAAGTTTAATTTCAACTTTCTTCCAAACAGAAACAAAAAAATTAGGCACACCGATCGAAGTATCTACTAATACGATTCGAGCTCTCTTAGGATACCATTGCCCAAATAACGTGGGACAACTAAAAGCAGACATTCAACTACTTTGTGCAAAATCCTACTCACAATTTATTGCTCGGCAGGAAGAAACAATTAAAATTAGTAGCTATGAGTTACCTCATTATATTAGAGAAGGTCTCTATAATAACGAAGATCGTAAAAAAATCTGGCTGCTGCTGCCAAATATGAATGCCCGTTTTTTCCTGTTCAACGAAAAAGAGACGACACTCTTTTTGCCAAACGATGTAAAAGGAACAGACATCTATCAAATCATTGAACAAAAAATGAGTGACATGGAACGAATCGGTCTTGATATTTCCCAAACTTCTGAAATCATCGATACAACGATTACGAATTATTATCATTCCTATAACACAAGTTCAGCTGTTGATCTAACAAGCCTAGAACAAATCGTCGGTTCAGAAATCGTGGCAACGGCGAATAAAGTCTGTGAAAAAGCGTCCCGTTTACTAAATGTTTATCTATCTGATAATGTCCGTTACGGATTGGCACTACATTTATATAACACAATTCAACGGGTCAAAAGAGGTCAAACGATCAATAATCCGCGAATCAATGAAATAAAGCAAGAACATCCCCGTCTATTTGAAACAGCTCAACACTGTCTTTCTGTTATCGAAGCAGATTTTAGTGTTCAACTTCCTGAAGATGAAGCCGGTTTTCTTGCACTCTTTTTTACAGCTGATGAACAGAAAAGTAAAAAAAGCGCCACAGTCGAAGTTATCGTTGTCGCTCACGGTGAGTCAACCGCTACAAGTATGGCGAATGTTGTCAACAAACTTTTAGGTGAACAAATAGCGGTCGGTTTTGACATGAATCTAGAAGAAAAACCGCTTATCACGTTGACTAACATTCATAATTATCTTTCCGCTAAAGATCAACAAAAAGATGTTCTTCTACTAGTGGATATGGGTTCTTTAATCAATTTTAGTGATGAATTAGAAAAAAAATTAAAGATTCACATCCGTTGTATTGAACTTGTCAGTACGCTGCATGTTTTGGAAGCTAGCAGAAAAGCGTCATTAGGATATGGATTAAATGAAGTATTTGAGTCTACAAAAAACATTAGAGGTCTTTCTAGTTATCAGAAGAATAGCGAGGAACCGAAAAAATTAAAACTATATATCCTTACCTTATGTACTACGGGGGAAGGATCCGCACAATTAATCAAAAAAATGCTAAGCAGTCGCCTAAATTTACGAGGTAAGGCATGTGAAATCGTGTCCTTACAAATGACTGATCAAACATTATTAGAGCAAACGATCACCAATTTAAAGCAATCTGGAAAAATCATCTGTACAATCGGTACGTTTCAATTTCCTTTCTCTACGCCACATTTCTCGATTACTGATGCATTGGATGAAGCAAAGACAGAAAAAATTCAATCACTTATCGATTACGAAATTGCTTTTGAGGGCATGCGGACGAATATTTCAAGCATGCTGGAATATAAAGATGGTGAAAAGTTGATCACTTCAATGCGTGAATGGGTCGAAACGATGGCTGAAGAAATTAATCCAAGTGTCTCCTATGAAATAAAAGTCGGCTTAGCTTGTCATGTTGTTTGCATGATCGATCGTTTAAAACAAGGGAAAAATGTCAGTAGTTTCCCAAAATCTTCAGTATTTCAATCAAAATATACATCTGAAATCAATAGCGTCGAAAAAAACTGTCAGTTTCTTGAAACCTACTATGCCGTCATCATACCAAAAGATGAAGTTTTCTATATTACAGCCTTTTTTATGAATGAGTCTCTTATGTAAAAAAAGATTGGAACATAACTCTTTGAGTCATATCCCAATCACATGATATCTCTAAAACTGAGGGAGCAGAATCAGCTCCCTCTTATTTCTAAGAGCTAAATACTTCTCTTTTAATTTTTTTTATAAATTTATGCTTCCTCATATTCTTCTTTTGTCGCAAAGTATTGATTATGAATAATTACAAAAACTAAACCAATCAATACCATAAAAGCTGCAAAATAAAAAGTGACACTAGAGTTCCAAATTTCTGCAAGTTTTCCAGCTACGAAAGGTGCAATCGCACCACCAAAAAAGCGAATAAAACTATAAGAAGATGATGCTACACTTCTTTCAATATCTGGTATTTCCATCGCAATCGTTGTCAATAGTGTATTGATCAGCCCTTGAAATAATCCAGCCATGATCACACCTATAGCGACTAATTCCGGCGTTTTTGCATTAAATCCAATAAAACTCAAGCAAGCCAAGAAAAAGAATAACGCAAGTAAAATAGTCCGATACGTATTGATTTGTTTTTCCAAAATCGGTGCAATAAATACTGAAGCCACAGCTAGTAACGCTCCCCAACCAAAAAAGACAAACCCAACTTGCATTTCCGAAAATCCTTCAAGTAAAAATGGTGCATACGCCAATAATGTAAAAAACCAAAATTATACAGTAATGCGATGATTCCAACTGAACGTAATTTATGATTGCTCAAGGCTTTGATTCCTGCAAGTAAAGCAACTTTTTTCTTTGGTTTAGCAATCGGCGTCAATAAAAAGCCAATCGCTAATGTTGCAATCAACATCAATGTCGCTACACCAAAAAATGGCATACGCCAAGACATACTACCCAATACACCACCAAGTAAAGGACCAATAGCCATACCCAGTCCCATAGAGGCTTCATACATAATGATTGCTTTCTCCGTTTGTCCAGCCAAAACACCGACAATCGCTGATAAAGCCGTTGAGATAAATAAAGCATTTCCTAATCCCCAACCTGCTCGCAAATAAATCAGTCCTTCGATCGTTTCCGAAAAACCTGCCAAACATGAAAATGCGATAATAATAACTAATCCATAAATCAATGTTTTTTTGCACCGATTCGACTGGAAATAAAACCAGTAAATAGCATCATGACTCCTGTTACCAGCATATAGCTAGTAAATAATAGCGTCGTTTGTGCTGGTGTCGCATCCAACTGCTTTGCGATTGTTTTTAAAATCGGATCAACTAACCCAATTCCCATAAATGCAATCATACAAGTAAATGCAACCGCATAAGCCGAGCGTAATCCACCCTTTTCTACTTCCACTACTTCTAAACGTTCCTCTAAATATTCTGATTCTTCCACTTTATAACCTTCTCTCTGTATAAAAAAATACTACAAAAATAAATACATGTCAATATTTACATGTATTTATTTATAATATTTTCATTTATTTTGTGCTATAATAAAAAATAAGCGGATTCAAAAAGAGAAGGAGAATCGTTGAGATGAATACTCTTAGTTATATTTTGCTTTGTATGTTAGTTAGAAAACCTTGTACCGGCTACGAATTGAAGCAATATCTTGCGCTTTTTTGGGAAGCTCATCATAGTCAAATCTACACTTCTTTAGGAAAACTTTTAAAAGAAGAATATGTTTCAGTTGAAAATGATGAAAAACACTCACAGAAAAAAATCTATCATTTAACTGATAAAGGCGAAAAGATCGTCAATACCTGGATTCAAGAAGAAACAAAAGAACCTTCACAAAAAGATGAATTTCTTGCAAAAATCTATGTTGCTTCAATTTTAGATAAAGATACTGTGAAAGGTCTACTGTTTGAAAGAAAACAGCACCAATTAAAATTATTAAAACAAAATCAAACTAAACAAATGCAAATCGATCAATTAACTGATCCTGAAGAACAACAAAAAAACTTTGGACGATTTCTTGTGATCCAAAGAAAAATACGAATCTGTGAAGAAGAACTTCGCTGGTGTCAATGGGCTGAAGAACAAGTAGAACAACTATTTTCAAACAAATAAATAGAAACAATACAAAGAGGATGACTATCCCAGCTCATCCTCTTTGTGTTGTTCTATAAATTATCTTGTTTCTGATAAGGTATTTTCATAGTAGTTGATCGATAACCTCTTCAAGTTTATTTTCTGGATATCTTTCATATAATCTTCAACTATATTCTAGACAGCATGAGAATATCGAGGGACAGTAATTGGAAATTCATACCCTACAATTTATATTAAGACATTTTCTATTTTTTCTTGCTGGTACATTTCTAAAAAGCTTTTTATTCATAGTTAATTATAGCTAGCATAACTATAATTGCTTCTATAGTCACCTTACCATCTTCTCCATGCATTATCATATCCACATCATAAAAGGTGCTTAAAACGCATCTTTTATCCCTTTGAACTGCATATAAATCTCAATAAACTTTTAAAATAACTTTGAAGCTTTTTTGATCAGCACATCAAAGTCTTCCTTTCCTACATTTGATTGAGTAAGAGTAATTAAATGACCATCAGGATCTGTAATTGTCATTTCTATCGCATTCCATGGTTGTTGCTCAAGAGAATCCACTATTACTTTTGGAGAAATCCTATTTGCTAGCCTTTCGATGTCTTCAACTAATATATTTAAGTAATTAGAGTCTCCCACAATAAAGTTATTAGATTGAATTAACATAATATCTTGATACTTGTCTAATCGCAAATGATTCATTAATACCACACTTTTATCATTTCTGAATTTAAATATACTTTTAAATCCTAATGCTTTTTCATACCATTTTTCTGATTTTTCAATGTCACTAACTAAAAGCTTATTAAACATTGGCATTGGATAAAATTCCATGATTATTGCCCCCTTCCTTAAGTTGATATATAAATAATAAGCTATTACGCAACGTCATGGTCAAGGGATATATAAAGTATTTTACACGCCAAAATTCTAGAGAATTTCTTAAAAAAAAAACGAAAAAACACCAACGTAAGAATACGTTAGTGTTTTCAGTATACCGGCGGCCGGGGTCGAACCGGCACGCCCTCGCGGGCACTGGATTTTGAGTCCAGCGCGTCTGCCAATTCCGCCACGCCGGCATGAAATAAATTTGCAAGGCGGTAACCGGATTTGAACCGGTGATGAAGGTTTTGCAGACCTCTGCCTTACCACTTGGCTATACCGCCATATTACAATTTAAAATTCTCAAATTGAGAAAACTGGGGTAGCTGGATTCGAACCAACGCATGACAGGATCAAAACCTGTTGCCTTACCGCTTGGCTATACCCCAAAAATTAAAGCTAAGGGCGACTGATGGGAATCGAACCCACGCGTGGCGGAACCACAATCCGCTGTGTTAACCACTTCACCACAATCGCCATAAAACATATAATAAAAATTAAAGCTAAGGGCGACTGATGGGGATCGAACCCACGCATGGCGGAACCACAATCCGCTGTGTTAACCACTTCACCACAATCGCCATAAATTATTAACAGGGATAGTAGGAATCGAACCCACAATGACGGTTTTGGAGACCGTAGTTATACCGTTTAACTATATCCCTACTATGTAATGGAGGAAAGTGGATTCGAACCACTGAACCCTAAGGAACGGATTTACAGTCCGTCGCGTTTAGCCACTTCGCTATTCCTCCAAATGGCGCAAGACAGAATCGAACTGCCGACACACGGAGCTTCAATCCGTTGCTCTACCAACTGAGCTACTGCGCCAAAAACTTATAAAACGGTCTGGACGGGACTCGAACCCGCGACCTCCTGCGTGACAGGCAGGCATTCTAACCAGCTGAACTACCAAACCGTAATTTAATGGAGGTTGACGGGATCGAACCGCCGACCCCCTGCTTGTAAGGCAGGTGCTCTCCCAGCTGAGCTAAACCTCCAAAAAATATAAATGACCCGTACGGGAATCGAACCCGTGATACCGCCGTGAAAGGGCGGTGTCTTAACCGCTTGACCAACGGGCCAATAAAAACTTAATACGGAGAGTAAGGGATTCGAACCCTTGAGACAGCGTTAGCCGCCTACATGATTTCCAATCATGCTCCTTCGGCCACTCGGACAACTCTCCAGAGTTAAAAGAAGCAAAGCATTACTCATAAGTCCTATATTAAGGAACTCCGGCAGTAGGACTCGAACCTACGACATCATGATTAACAGTCATGCGCTACTACCAACTGAGCTATGCCGGAATAATTAGCGTGGCGACGTCCTACTCTCACAAAGGGAAACCCTTCACTACAATCGGCGCTAAGAAGCTTAACTTCTGTGTTCGGCATGGGAACAGGTGTATCCTTCTCGCTATCGCCACCACACTGGGTGTTGTAACTATTAAGTTGAGTGATTATTCACTCAAAACTGGATTGAAGTAAGTAATCAAATTCCGAAAAACCTTTTTATTTCGTTTCTTTGGTTAAGTCCTCGACCGATTAGTATT
>NZ_AYPQ01000002.1 GCF_000633635.1 Enterococcus crotali
CCTTTTATTTTTTGTTCTGAAACAGTTAAAATCGTAAGATTTTTGTCTATGATTCGGAGCATTTTTTTGATAGTATGAAGCATAGCATATCGTTCCTTCCATTAGATTTTGTGTGGTAACTTAATCCTATCAGAGAACGATATGTTTTTTTATATAAAAATGAACATGGGACTGAGAAAAGTATTTCTACTTTCACCAGTCCCATTTATTATAGAGCCATTTTTATTAAAGAGGGAACTATCAGTCCATGATAGTTCTCTTTTTCTTAGTAACGATATATTTATGTGGAATTCAGCGATTTTTTTATCAATAAATATGCTAAACTATCATAGAAAGAACCGTCAAAGTTCGTAGACAGCGAGGAGTATTGAGAGTAGAGAGCGAAGTTGACGCTAAAGATATGAAAAAGGAGTATTAGTAGAGTATTGCAGTTTGAGGATACAGGCTGTAAAACTGCAGATAGAGTCATAAAAAGACGAAGGGGAAAAGGAAATGAAAAAGAAAATAGGGCTGCTAGCGGTATGCGTTGCTTTAATAGTCATCGGCTGGACATTTCGAACAAAAGAGGCTAACGTTGGCTCCGTTAGTAAATCAGAAAGAAAAAAATACGGAGAAACAATCTTTAATTATATGAAAGCAGAAACCTATTTTAATTCTGAAACAATAGAAGCGAGTCCAGAGGTCAAAAAAATTAAATTGGTCCTAGAGTTTTATGGACAAGATGTTGCTAAGGAAAGGATGACTGTTTATCTAAATCAAACCGTTTTAGGGCTTGATGAACATGGACAAGATGTCTATGGTTCGAATTTTCCTGCAGTGTACACACTTGAAAAACAAAAAGCTGGCTATAAAGTCACTCACTATGAAGAACCAAGAGATGGTTCATTTTATCAAGAAGATCTCAAGAGAATGTTTCCCAAAAAAAAATTTGGTTCATTGAATAAGTTAAAGAGTGGTAAAATCACTTTTGAAGAAGAGATAGAGTAAAATTTAAGCAATCAGTCATCCAGTGCATAATTAAAATAATAAACAGGAGCGGATAGAAAATGAAGAAAAAAGTGTTGGGGATTTCTATGGGAGTAGTAGCACTTGTAGCAATTGTTATCGGAGTCATTGTGTTCCAGCAACAAGCAAAGGAAAAGAAAAAGATTGCCACAGCACAAGAGAACATAGCGACAATCGAAAAAGAAACAACGAAAGATGGCGCTCTTTATAAAGAAGTCACTGCCCTTTTTGATAAAAAGGAAGACTTTCTAAGCAAAGAAATAACGCCTGCGACTATCAAAGAAATCAAAGACAAGCTTTTAAAAAAACAAACAGAAATTAAAAAACTGAAACGTGAGTATGAAAAGAAAATAACTGTCGATACAGCTGAAATGAATTGTCAAAACTTGCAGAAAAAACTTACTCTAGCGAATGCTAAACTAGAGATACAAACAGAAACAAATGAATTATTCAGCTCAAAAGAACTCGCTATTAAAGGTGATAACATCAAAAATGAGCTGCCGATCACAGTAAATTTGACGAAAGGAAAAATTACTGAAGTCACAGATACACTCTCAGAAAACAAAGAGCTAAAAGGCAAATGGAAAGAAGCCATCGATTCTATCCTTAAAAATGCCACAGAGCAAGTGGATCAAGTAGAGAAAATCAAAAAGTTGATCAATGAATCCTTTGACGGAAATATACCAAAAGTAACGGTCCAACAAAGCGACTATGACACTTTAAATAAGGAAATCGAAACGGTCAAAAATGAAGAACTAAAAGCGACATTTACAGCAAAATTGATTTTAATGAAAGCCATGATCGATACTCAAGGTCAGATCAGCGCTTTAACTCAGCAACAACAAGCGGCTGAACAAGAAGTCAATAAAGCTTTAGAAAAAGCCAAAGCAGAAGCAGATAAAGCAAAAGAGCAAGCGACAGGAGACGATAAACTGTTGCTTGGCTATTCAGATGATCAGATTGAATATGCTCGCGTGTGGCTGACCTTGATCGGTGTGAAACCGTCAGAACTAAATGCAAAAACAATAGCTGCAGGAACACCGCTCAATCCATATGATAAAGGTAGTGCAACGTATCCAACAGATGCCATTATGCTTTACGGTGGCTATAGTGCGGAAGGACAAATCACTTATACAAGCAATCGAAACGGAACAATCAATGTATATCCAGTACCAAGTCATTGGCAAATCGGAGCGGAAAATGCCAATAATCCTGAATTTGTAGCTAAAATGACGCAAGATATTTTAGATAATGTAAGAGTAGTGACTGTGGATGTAGGGAATCCAAGAGATGTGTTGGATTTGATTAGAGTAGAGAAGTGAAGTGAATAAATTTAACTTAACAAAACAGGTAGTTTAGAAAATAAAAAATTTCTAAACTACCTGTTTTTATATAGCCTTAATGCTCTTATATTTATTTTTTTTGCATATTTTGCTTGGATAAGAAAAATATACATAAAATTTAGTATTATTCATTTTTTTATTGAAAAATATCTTGAAAGAATTAAGTTCAAGATAATTTTGTTCTTTATTAAATGTAATCAAAAGAGTGGAATTGATTACTTATATAAGTATATTCTATTATTTTTATTTAGTCTAGTGTAAAAAACACAAATTTTTATCAAATTTTTCTCTTTTTTGTTAAAAAAATGATAAAAAATTATTGTTTTATTGATTGTTTCCATTTTAGAAAAGAGATATTTATATGTATAATTCGTTTTTTAGCCGTCAAAAAACCGTCAAATTAAAAATTCCTAGGAGGAGAAAAGTATGTCAAAAAGAGGAGAAAATATCTATAAACGAAAGGATGGTCGCTGGGAAGGACGATATAGAAAAGGTCGGAATAAGGAAGGCAGAATTGTTTATGGCTATGTTTATGGAAAACAATATAATGAAGCAAAAGAAAAATTATCAAAAAAAAAAGCAGACTATTCTATATATGGAGAAACAGCTCTACAAGAAGAAATGATGGTTGATGAATGGTTAAATTATTGGCTGAACATTTTAATGAAAAATAGAATCAAACCATCTACCTATTCAAATTATAGAGGGCGAATCAACCGTCATCTTTCGCCATTTTTTAAAAATAAACCATTATCTGAGCTGGAAACAGCTGATATAGACAGATTTATTTATTCATTGTATCTATCAGATCTTTCATCCAACACGATTCGCAGTATTATTAGTATGTTAAGAAGTGCTCTAAAAAAGGCTGTAAACGATAATAGAATTTCAAAAAATCCCTGCCAAGGGGTCCTTTTGCCGGCACTAACCAAACCAAAAATAAAAAGCTTAAACAGAAAGCAACAAAAAAAATTAGAACAGATTTCTTTATATAAAAAAGAGTGTTCGGCAGAAATTATTGCGTTGTATACGGGAATGAGAATTGGAGAAATCAGTGGATTAAAATGGGAAGATATCGATTTTAAAAACAATAAAATTTTTGTAAAAAGAACCATTTCCAGAATCCCATCCATAACAGAACCAAACAAAACTGAGATTATTATTGGGAAACCAAAGTCAATTAATGGAGAACGTGCCATACCGATATCTAAAAATCTAAAAAGATATTTATTGGGAAAAAAGCAAAAAAGTACCAGTGTATTTGTCATTTCCTGCAAAAATAGTTTTACCGAACCACGTATTATTAACTATCGTTTCAAAAAAGTAGTAGAAGAATCAAAAATAGGTCCTGTTCACTTTCACGCGCTTCGTCATACTTTCGCAACGAGATGTGTTGAATCAGGAATTGATATTGCGACATTGAGTAAAATCTTAGGACATGCATCGACCAAAATGACACTCGACATCTATACGGATTCATTGTGGGAAACGAGACGCTCAGCCATGATGGTGATCGATAGACAACTTAATTATGATGAAAAGATACTCTTATAATGAAAGAAAGGCATTCAGCAAAACGCTGAGTGTCTATTTTTTAACCGTCAAAATTATGGTCAAATCTTACTGAGAAATGAGGAATAATCGGCTGGATCGAATGAATATCTTGAACTTAATTCTTTCAGGATATTCATTAGTGCGGTTTTTAAAATTAAAGTGATAAGTATAAATTTCAGATCAAAACATATTCAATAGTATTTTGCTTTTGAATGCACACTAAGAAAAGTTTTTAGTTCTGGATATAAATTTAGTAGGAGGTACCTGCGATGTACACTATCGGTATTTTTCGAGATTCGTCTCAACCTGTATTGGATTATACCAAAGAATTGGTGAGCTTAGGTCATGAGGTTACGATTTTACAAGTCAAAGATGTCGGTTCTGAACTAGCAAATGTAGATGCATTTATTATTGAAGAATCCACTAGGAGTGAGCTTTCCAATATTTGCAAAAATATTCTGGAATTAAGAATGAGATTAAATAAATTGATTTGGGTATTGTTGACTGAAAATGATGAAGAGATAAAAACAAAAAAGAAAATTTACCTACAACTAGGTGCAGACGGTGTCTCTGTTTATGAAGATGAGTTTGTTTTACAATTTTCAAATATCTTAAAACGGATTGAGAATAAGGAAGAACCCAACGTTTTAAAAACGATGTCAACGGCAGGGCCCTTATTAGAACTACTTCCAGAAAATCTCAGTGTTTTAAAAGAAGGGAAAGTCGAAATCAATTTAACTAAATTGGAATTTAAAGTCTTAGAACTCCTTCATAATAAGCACGATAAAGCATTGACTTATGAAGAAATCTACCAACATATTTGGGAAAACGAAAGTACTGAGAAAAAAGAGTATCGAGTGAGTAATATCATATTCCATTTAAGAGGAAAAATAGAAGAAGACCCCACCACACCGAAATTCATCAAAACTGTTCGAACAATCGGGTACAAATTATCACTGAATCCACAGATAAACAATGTTGAGATGAATCAAGCTTGAAGGAGGTGAAGAAACTGAGAACATTCTTTGTAAACTAATGGGGCAGGAGGGAAAATGAATGAAATGATTAAAAAAAGAAAATTTCAATTAGTTGGAATGAGCATAGCCATTCTTTCGATCCTTATTTTAGCTATGTTTTCACAGCTGCATTCTTCTACAAGTAAGATTTTTGCCAAATCACCGATTTCGTTGACAACTGTTGAAGAGGAACTTTATGCAAATGAAGTATTTCATATAAAGATCTCTGACACAAGAGGTGAAAACGAGCTGAAGAAGTCTGATGAGAGTAGTCCATCAACTGATTTGGGTGAGTCAAAAAAGGATTGGCAAGTTCGTCTTCCTGAAGGAATAGCGTTTAATGAAGCAGAAGAAAGAGCCATGCTTTTACAGGAAGACCCAAAAGCAACGTTTCCTGTTTTTAATTGGAATGAAGAAACGCGGATGTTGACTATCACAGTGGATAGTGATCAATCTTCCCTGAAATTAGCACTATTAGCAGAAAAAAGTGGTGATTATTCACTGACATTGACCGATGAAGCAAATAGTGTTGGTCAAGGAGAGTTAAAAGTTGTCGTCAAAGAATCGAAAGAGAATACGGACAATAGCCAAGCTTCTGACAGTTTAGATCTCGCTCAGCCGAGAGCATTAAGCAGCCGAGCTGCTGGAACAGCAGAAGTGACAGATTGGCAAAGTTTTGTTGAGGCGATCGCAGATAACACAGTGAATACTATTTCATTACAAAATGATATTACACTGTCAGGCACGCTAAATAACTATAAGGATTTATTTAGTGTGAGTTCAGTTGATCTAAACAGTGCGCAAAATGTTTATTTATATATCAATAAAAATGCGACTGCACGCTCACTGACGATTGATGGAAATGGTCATAACTTTAATTTTGGCAACTTAGCGATAGGCTTTTTAAACCAAACGAGTTATGTATCAGGAAGTTCAGGTACTATTTTTGGCTATTGGGATTTAAAATTTCAAAACATTAATATGAGTTCTTCAAACTATTCTGGCCCATTTTATATTTCATCGTATACGGCAACAGAGAGTGCTACGAATGGATTGACGGGAACGATTCGAAGTAACGCGAATATTTCTTATGATCTTACTTCAGCTACCAACACCAGAAATGTGACTGACTTTTTAGGTTACACGATTGGACTAAATGATCCATGGGTAACAAATGTGGAACTGTTAAATGATATCTACACAACTGCACCAACCTATTCATCTAGTTATTTTATTTACAGTCCATATTTACGTTACTCGCAAAATGTAACTACAGCGACATCGATTGGAATTGCTTCTGGTGGTGAGTCCCATATGTATTTCCAACTACAAGGAAATGCGCGGACTGTGAAAGTAAATGGAAACAACTACACACTAGATTTTGGTTCGCTCTGTTTTACTTTCCAAGCTTATAATAACTACGGTTCAAAAGACTGGGATATCCAATTTAGCAATATGACGGTTTATCACGGTAATTATTGGGGCGCAATGATTTTCAACAATGGTGCCAACGGTGGAAAGATGACCATGGATAATTATACTGGTTACGGAACACAGTTTTTAGAGTCGCAACAAACCAATTTAACCCTGAAAAACAAAGTCCATTTAGAACAACAACGTACATGGACTTCTGTAAGAAAAGACGGGACACCGATTCGTACGTGGAATGTGAATAATTACCAACAAGGAAGTTTAGCGATTTCCACAGCTGTTGTAGAAGATAATGCAGATGTTTATATTTCTTCACTTGGGTCGAATGTACTTTATATCCCATCAGGCAGTTTTAAAATCGGTAAAAATGTAAAACTAAAACTGGAACGTGGCAATCAAACAACTGCCGCCGAATACTATAATACGAATTTGAATATTTCAGGCGGTGTATTATCCGTTGGTGAAGGCTCTACTGTAGATATCTTAAACCATCACGGGACGTATGGTGGTGCTGTCTATCTAGGATCCGCTTCATCTGAGTTAAATATTGGGAAAGATGCGACGGTCAATATCCAAACAGATGCCTATTCTGGAACGGGAAACAACGATATAAACTATAATCCAATCTATATGAATGGTGGTTCCATTAACGTTTCAGGGAACTTAAATGTTAAAGGGGTAAACATGGGGGCCAGCACAACGGATTTATTCTATGTTGCAAATAACTCAACCTTTATCGTTCAGCCTAATGCTTCGTTTGATATTCAAAGTGACAGCACATCTATCTCGCAATATTTATTACGAATGGGCGGCGCATCATCGACCTTTAAATTCTCAGATGCAAAGCGTGTGAATCTACAAAAAAACAAAGCATTGACCAGTGGAACAACGACAAATAATGGCTTGATTTGGTCTCAAGGAAACTTGGATGTGTCTGTTCAAAATGTCTTCCAATGGTCACTGAATAATGTGGCTAGTGGAGCTGACGGCGATAGCGATTATACGTATGAGTACATTCCTATGAGTAATATGCGATTAGCTTATGGAAGTGGCTTTAATCCGACTATCACAGCATCTAATGCAATGACAAATGAAACCTTGACTCGATTTAACGCGAATTTTACAACGAGAGGACAACAACGCGTTCTCTTTACCCGAGTACCAGATCCAAATATTGCGATTCATAGCATTGCAACCGATAATCGAGGCAATAACAGTTCGACCACTGTATCTGGCTATGCGATTCCAAATGCCTATATCCGTATCTGGGATGTACCAGTCAATAACTCGATCACGGCAGCATTTGATCCATCAACTGATAGTATAAAATCACCTGTAGAAGATACGTCTACTCCAGCTGAATACCGTGCGAATTTTACAACGAAATCAGATGCGGCAGGGAATTGGTCAGTAACTGTACCAGCGGGTCATTATTTTACAGCTGGAAGTGTCATCCATGCCTACGGATTTGCGAATCTAAAAGCAGAAGAAGTGACACAAACAGTCTTGGATAAAACACCACCTACAGCTTCACCGGTGACTTATTATATGACGAAAGGTGATCCTTTGCCTGCAGCAAAAGATATGGTGAAAGATGTTAGTGATACAAGTCCGATCAATACTGGTTTTGATTATGCCTATACGGATCCTACTACGGCAGAAACAGCAGCGAATACGCCAGGAACACACACGGTACAGATTAATGTATCTGACAAGGCGGTTGATGCTGATGGAAATCCAGCACCGAATACCAAAGTTGTTGAGTCAACGTTAGTTGTCTATGAACAAGCTGCAGGTGTTTCAGGCTCTGATTTTGAAGCATCTTATGTGGATATACGTAATCTATCGGAAACAGAATTAAAGAATTATATCCTACAACATAGTAAGCCAGATGCATTTAAACTAGCGAACGGCACCAAAACAGACTTGACTCAATTTGTGACGGTAACGGATTTTGGCGGCTTAAATAATGTGAGTCAACTTCAACCAAAAGCCTACACTGTATCATTAGCAGTAAAAGCAGCTGATTCAGGATTACCAACAGACATCACAACAACGATTCAAGTAACCGTTGTGGATGTTGATGCCGTATTATCTGTTGAATTCTTAAATGAAGCAAACCAAGTATTGTCTGGTTATACGGTCAAACTAAATACCCAAGTCGGAGATACGATTGACTTAACAAAAGAAGAAAGTGTCACCACACAACTTACGAATCTAACGAAAGCCGGGTATGATATTGCCGAACGACCAGCCAATGAAACAGCGGTGAAGATTAATAATACGGCACTAACTGTTCAATACAAAGTACAAGGCGTATTAAGCTTGACCTCGGTACCAAGTGCTTTAGACTTTGGCTCACTAGCTTATAATGCAACAACCAAACGAGTAGAAGACCCAGAATTTGATAAACAACTAGTCGTTACAGATACTCGGGCAGATGCTGCCAATGGTTGGCGTTTGACGGCTACACTGACAACACCAATGAAAAACGGCAGCGGTCAAGAATTAGTCAATGCCTTACGTTATGTTACAGATGGTAAGGAGACGATTTTAAATACGAATGCACAAGTCGTTTACACAAATAGTAAGGGCACAGCAGGTAGCTTTGATGTTAGTGACAGTTGGGGCAAAACAGCAAATACTGATGGAATAAAATTACAAATCAATTCATCCGATACAGTGTATACAGGAGATTATGTCGGCGTAATTACGTGGAAAGTCATGGCCGGACAACCATAAAGGAGAGTGGAAAATGAAACATAAAACAATAAAATTGATCGTCTGCTCTCTGGTTGTGTTGCTAGGCATTTTTAGTTACTCAAGTAGTGCAAGTGCGAATGAAGGAACAGGTGGTCAGGTCAATCGAGGGGGGAAGATTTCGTTTTACGAAGAATCGACCGAACCGACCGATTCATCTACCAGTACTGAACCAAGTTCACAGAAACCGACAACACCAAGCGCAACAGCGAAACCAGCTGGAAAAAACCTTCCCAGCATGGGCGAGCTGATGAAACACTACGGCATTTTTGGCATAGGTATATTACTCCTATTGGTGCTACTTCTCTTTTTACGAAAACGTAGGAAGGGGGAGCAAAAATGAAGGTAACACAAATCGGTATCTGGTCGTTAGGAATTGTCAGTTTGCTTCTAACTAGCGAAATAGGCATCATTGCCCAAGCTGCCCCTGAAACGCTTGATCAATCAGGCTCAGTTAGTATCAAAGGAAGCGTGGTGACAAATCCTGTTGATCCAGAAAATCCAGGAAATGTTGTTGATCCAGGGGATAGTCCTTCAACCGAAGGCCCTCTTCGTATTGACTATGTTTCTGCTCTTGATTTTGGTGAAAGTAAAATTTCTAAAAATGGACGTAGCTATCATGCGCTTGCGCAGCAGTTTTTTGGTGAAACAGGCCCTAGAGGTAGTTACATTCAAATTACAGATCAACAAGCAGAATCGTCGGGGTGGACGTTACAAGTCAAACAAAATTATCAGTTTACCAATCCCATCATTCAAGAAACGGGTGAGCAGGATTTAAAAGGCGCGGTTCTTTCGTTAGATAAAGGATGGGCCAATTCAAGCGGTACTAGTGAAGCCCCGACCGTGATGCGAGAAACGATTGCGTTAAATTCAATCGGTTCAGCATACGAAGTTGCAACTGCCAGAGCAGACAGCGGGAAAGGCGTTTGGACCATTGCCTTTGGCGCATCGGATACGAATTCTAGCGATCAACCTGTAACACTGACACCTGTAGTAAATCAAACAGGAAAACCAGTGATAGACAGTATTTATAATAAACCAGTGTATAGCAATTCAGCAATCACACTAAGTATACCGGAAGCAACGAAGATTCATCCGGTAGAATACCAAACGGAGATAACTTGGATATTAGCCAAGTTGCCTTAATAAAAAAACACACAAACAATTAGGAGGAATAGCAATATGAAAGCAAGAAGTCTTTGTGCATCAACATTAGTAGCAATTTTAGGAGTAACGGTTTTAGGAGCGGCAACACCTGCATTCGCAGCGCCAACTGAACTAACTTCAGAAGGTACAGTAAAAGTGACAGAAGGTACTGCCGGTGGTGGCGGAACTGAAACAGTCGATCCAGAAAATCCAGATGAAGTATTACCAACTCCGGATCCAGAATCTCCAGATGAAAATACAAACACTGAGCAAGGATCTTTAGTTGTTGAGAAAACGACTGATTTAGACTTTGGGTCAGTTGAAACATCTGCAAATGCAGTAACAAGCTTTGCAAAACCAATGACATTTAACGGTGGAACAACAAAACGTGGTGCTTATGTACAATGGGCTGACGTTCGTGCCGGAGGCGTTTTCGGTTATACAATCACAGCACAATTAACAAAACAATTCACATCAGGAGCTAACGTATTATCTGGTTCAACAATTGACTTCAGCAATGGACTTGCTGCAGCGCAAGGTGATAATACAAACGCTGTTCCTTCAAACGTTCAAACTGGTTTCCAATTAACAGAAGCGGCGAATGATGCAAAAACAGTCGTTGTCGCTGACAAAGACAAAAAAGAAGGAAAAGGCCGTCACATCATCGAATTCGGTCAAAGTTCAACATCACAAAATGGAACACCAGGAACAGATGCAGAATCTGTAAAATTAACAATTCCTGCAGCAACTGCTTCAAACATGGCTGTAGCGGATTATACTGCTACTGTAACTTGGAAAATTACTGCTGCTGAATAAACGTTAAGTACTTTAGTAAGCTGGTGAAATCTTCACCAGCTTGCTTTTTAAATGAAAGAACCACCAACGAACTGATTTTTTCAGCTTACATAGGAAAAAAATAATTGAGAATATATGAGGTTTACAATGAAAAAAAACATAAAAACAACCAAACAATGGCTATTGCCGATCCTGATCGTAACCATCGGTCTGTTTTTTAGTCCATCTACGAATCATGCCGAAGAAAAACAAAACAACAATCCTGCTGGCGCAACAGGATTTACTTACAGCATTACCTTTCCTGATAATCAAATCAAAAAAGACCTAGGGTACTTTAAATTGCAAATGGAGCCAGGGAAAAATCAACAGATTTCCATCGCATTAAGCAATCCTGGTACTGAAAAAGTGATGATTGACGTTAAATTAAATGGGGCAAAGACGAACCAAAACGGTGTCATTGAATACGGTGAATCCACAATTAAAAATGATCCATCATTACCCTTTGATTTTACCAACATTGTCACAGGACCAGAGTCAGTTGAACTAGCACCCGGGGAAACCAAGAATCTGGATTTGACTATTCAAATGCCAGAAACAAGCTTTGATGGTGTGATTGCTGGCGGTATCCAGTTGATGAGAGCAGATCAAAATGGCACGACTTCTAATGAAGGCGGCTCAAAAATCATTAACCAATATGCCTATGTGATTGGTGTTGTGTTGCAGGAAACAGAAAAAGTACTTGCTCCAAATCTAGAATTAAACAGTGTAAAAGCTGGACAAAGCAATTATCGCAATGCTATTTTTATTAACTATTCCAATGTGATGGCAGCCTATTTAAATGATATGACAGCTGAAGTCCAAATCAAACCCAAGGGCAAAGACACTGTTCTTTACGAACGCAAACAAACCGCAATGAGAATGGCTCCTAATTCCTTTATTGACTTTCCTGTCAGTATGAATGGGGAACGCATGGTGGCGGGCGATTATGTAGCAAATATTCTCGTGACCTCTGGCGACAAAAAATGGGAATGGACCAAAGACTTTAACATTTCAGATAAAGATGCGAATAAATTCAACGAACGAGATGTTGGCTTAGTACAAGAAAAAGGACTGGACTGGAAATTGATCGCCCTGATCGTTGCAGGTGTATTAGTGCTGATTATCCTGATCTTCGTGATCATTCGTGTACTCCGTAAGAAAAAACAAGAAAAAGAATTAGCCTTAAAAAAAGAACGTAAAAAGAAAAAACAGCAAGGTTCGTCTAATGGAAAAAGCAGTAAGAAAAAGGATTAGAAAAGTATAGGAGCTGAAGTGTATGTCTGTTTTAGATTGGGTTTTCATCATAGGGATAGCACTATCAATCGTTGCGCTCCTAGGATCAGTTTATTGTTTAGTACAGTTTTTCCGTAAACGTGCTATGCTAAAAAAACTTCCGAATAAAAAATTTAAAAACAAAAAGAAAAATAGAAAAATCGCACGAAAAAAACAGCAGTTGATGAAACAGAAGAAAAAGAGCGTACGCCTATTTTGGGTAATGGCAGTAATAACAGCTATTTTAGCTGGTGGGATGTCGTATCTTTCTTATTATCAGTCGATGAATTTGACAACGGAGGATTCAGATTCGGTTGTGAAAGGCTACTATCTATTACGGGATTTTGAAGATCAGCTGATTGTAGCTCGTGATAAAAGTGATGATGAAGAAAAATTACAAAAAAACCTTCGCTACTTAGCCACCTCTATGGCAAGCTACGGGACGAAAAAAGCAAGTGACGTTAATTCAGAAGAAGGACAAATTACCTTGAATCGGTACTATAATTCAGTCAAACAATTAGGGATGAATGCAAGTACGCAAACAAAAAACTTTTTCGGCAACCAAGAATTGGTGGACAACTTTTTAGCAGACATCAAGAAAGCGCAAGTCTATGAAAAAGAAACATTTGATTATTACAAAGTGAATGAATCTGCTTTTAAAGAAGAAAAGTAATCCAAGTGAGTGATTTTCGATGGAGAAAGAATCAAAGCGCATAAGTAAAAAGAAACCGTCAACTACAAGAAAAAAACGTCCTTCTCAAAAAGTACCAGCAAAAAAGACAGGAAACAAAAAAAGACCAAACCATAATAAAAAGACCAAACGCAAAAAACACCCCGTCAAAAACTATCTAAAAGAACTTATCGTTGCTGTAAGTTTGAGTGTCGTGTTGGTGCTTGTCATCAGTTCTTTTTTTCTAACAATCGTAACGGTTCACGGTTTTAGTATGATCCCAACATTACGAGAAAAAGACCAGATCCTTGTTCAAAAAACAACTGACTTCAAACGCTTTGATTTAATTGCCTTTAAAAGTGGCAATGGGAACACGCAAATTAGACGAGTCATTGGTCTGCCAGAAGAAAAAATTGCGTACACGGATGATACACTTTTCGTGAATGACCAGCCGATAGATGAAAAATTTATTATGGATGAAATCAATGAAAGCCAGCGCAATGGCAAAAATTACACAGAAGATTTCTCGAATCGAACGTTAACTTCGGCTGTTGCGATTCCTGAGGGGTACTATTTGGTTTTGGGGGATAATCGACCGTATGCGACGGATAGTCGGCATTATGGTTTGATTGCAAAAGAGAATGTGATTGGGAAAGTTGCGATGCAGCTTTTGCCGTTTGGTGAGATGAAGAGTTTTTAGGATGGAGAAATTCCATCCTTTTTTTATATACAATTTTAACACTAAAATTTGATTCTATACTTATGTCGATAAATGTATTTTATAATTTCCTTTTAAGTAAGCAAACAAAACATTTAAAAATTATATATTTACATTGCGTTGTTTACGAATTACAATTAAGTATATATACTATTATAAAAACTAAGTCGTTAGACGTTTACTTTTTAATTATAGGAGGAAAAACGATGCCAAAGGATATAAACAGTAATTCCGCAGTAGCACAAGCTGTCGCTACTTCTATAGCATCATCGGTGAGTTCGCTAAATCAAGGCACAACGATCACGAAAGATACCCAAACAACTGTTACAGGTAATAGCAATGCGCAACTGATGGAATTGTTTGGGTTACTGGTACTTGGCATAATAGTTTATTGTGTCAACAATAAACTTAAATGATTATTATAAAAAAAATTAGGTAGTATTGTCAATATACTCTTTAAGGCAAATGGTTAGTAAAAATACAAATTTTGTTGGAGGAACGATTATGGCAAATGTGAAATATATTGGAAACGATACTAAGAAATCAGAAAAAGGAAAGATCCATACTAGAAATGGAAATCATACAGCATGTGGTGCTCGGATAGATGACAACCCACAAGATTGGGTAACAACAACACAATCAGTTACTTGTGAAAAAAAAGGATGTAAGTAATTTCAAAAATAATACTTTCTAAAGAAAATACTATAATTTACTAACTCAATACTTATAGAGTGATTGACAGTACTACGTAATTTTTTTTGTACGATAACAGTTCCCAGAAGTAGACGGGTAGGAAACAGTAGTTACTTTGGTTAAGAAATGACGAAATAACATTTTTTAAGTGCACTGAGTATACGCTTAGATAAGGGGAGTTGGATATAATTTAATAAGGAGATTGATTTTATATGCTGCTAACCTATCTTTGCGTTTCTGAAGCGTGAGATAAGAAGTAGCTCTCCAGAAATTAAGCGAAAATAATCAGTTCCGCATGAAAAATAATTTAAACTTTTTGATGATCTCAAAACAAGTATTATTGATTAACATATTAAGAAATAATCAGATAATTATTTTAAGAGTTAGAATATAGTTTTTTATATTTTTTGTGAGGAGGTTTATTATGTCTGATTTTAGTGATGTTATATCGTTCAACAAGTTTAAAGAAAACACATGTACATGGGAATTAAATATGGATTTAAGTAAACAAAAAAATGATTTTTTAGAAAATTATCTTGAAAATTATTTAAATTTTTTGTATGGTAGATCATTATTTCTAGTCGCGAAATCTGGAAACCAAGATCTTTTCTTGACTGTTTTGTTATCCATGAAAGAGTATAGAAACATATTGAAAATAGAGGAAATGAAGTTTATTAATTTTGATGAGGAATTAAGATGTTTTGAAAGTGAGAAAATTCTTTTTTTGAATTTACCGGAAGATATAGATTTATCAAATAAGAATAATGCTTATGCTATTCTTAATAGTCTTGAAAATCAATATAAGGTACAGTTGAGTAATATTTTGACAGAATATTCGAGAGAAAATCTATTACAAAATTTCTTTTCTAATGCAACTGCAATTAGTTATATTTGTGCTCAATCATATTCATGGGAATATGGAGATAAAATTAAATATCCAGTAGATAAAAATAAAATGAACTTGATTTCTGAAATATTGAGTTTAGTAAATAAGTTTGAAGTCTATGATTTACGAATTTTTTATGGCGGTGATAAGAAATCATTTGAGTACTTGATACATTTTGTACTAAACAGTCAGCTTGAATTTAAACAAAATGATGCTTTTGATATCGATATAATGAGTATTATGAAGATAACCCAATTACTACTTGAAATAGAACAAAAGAAAAAAAGTTTGAATCATCTTTACAAATCTGGAGGAACTATTTTAATTAGTGATAATAACTTGATTATAGATAATAAATTTCAAAAGAAAGTTCTTCAATATTTTGAAGAAACCAAGGACTTTGAAATTGATCTTTACAGTGGGGAAATCGATGAAATTTATTATCTTTTCGAGCAAAAAAGAGGATATTCACCATTTCTTTTGGAAGAATATCTTTATGAATATGATGGGAAATTTTTAGAGACTAGAACAATAATGACTTTCATTGAAAGTGAGGCCTTAGTTGAAGATATTTTTAGAAAAACAAGAAAAGATAAAGCAGCGATAAGACTGATGCTAGATGATCTAACTTTAAAAAAAATATCGAATGATAGTATTGCAAAGGAAACTTTTAGTAATGATAATCGGCTATTTCGTACTCCGTTAATCAAGATAGGTAACTATTATTTGGTATCGTTTTATACCCTATTAGAATCTTCATTATATTTTAGATATAGGATATTAAAAAATCATTTAAAAAAAGGATTGGATAGAAATACTAAAAACTTAGTTAAAGAAAATTTTGATGAATCTGATTTAAAGAATTTAGAACAGCTATTGATAGATAAAAAAGTATTAGGAAAAGTAAATTATGATTTAAACAAAAACTCGAATTGTAAAAAGTTATTTGCTAAAGAACCATCTATAGCACAAGAAATAGACTTTTATTATATAAAAGATAATACATTACATTTAATGGAATTGAAAAATAGAGATATTAGTAGAAGTTTACATGGAGTAGTTCAAAGTGCTAGTACAGCTGAAAAACATATGAAAAACATGTTAAAAAGAAAACAATTTTTTTTAAAAAATAAACAACTCTTTGGAGAAATTTTTGGAGCTGAATTTAATTCAATTCAATTGTATTTAGTAAATAAGTACCCACATTTCTTAGATGATAGTTATAATCAGGAATTTCAAGTGAGTATTTTTTCTTTTGACACTTTTTATGAATATATTTGTAAAACTTTGTAAGTTTTTATAGATAATAATTATTTGTTTTTATCAAAATTCACCTTTAATTGTAAATCAGGTATAATATTACTATAAACTAATTTAGGATAGGAATAGATACAATGAAAAAACAAATTAAAGTAGTCGGAGCTGTAATAGAAAAAAATGGAAAAATTCTCTGCGCCCAAAGAGGTAAAGATAAATCCTTAGCAGGCTTATGGGAATTCCCAGGAGGAAAAATTGAACAAGATGAAACTCCTCAACAAGCGTTAGAACGTGAAATCAAAGAAGAACTTCTATGCGAGGTTTCAATCAAAAATAAAATCATCACAGCAAGTTACGAATACGATTTTGGTATAGTAGAGCTAACAACATTCTTCTGTGAATTAATAGAAGGCGAACCAAAACTAACAGAACATGAAAGTATCAAATGGTTACCGATTTCCGAATTAAGCACTTTAGAGTGGGCACCAGCTGACATCCTAACAATTGATGCCTTAGTAAAAGGAGCATAAATATGAATCCTCTTCTAGAGAATTTTCAATCAGCACTTGAACATAGCTTTATTGATCAATCAAAAGAGTCAAACGAAGTTTACAAAGCAAAACTACTTGTAAATCCCGACGAAATGGGCAGAATGGTTCTAAATGATTTAGTAGACGAACTAGCAACGTGTACAGAATTTTTCTTTGCAGTAGCGTTTATCACTGAAAGTGGCTTACTAGCAATTAAAACAGTTCTTTCTGATTTAGCTAAAAAAAATATTCGTGGAAGAATCATTACCTCAAATTATCTCTATTTTAATTCGCCAAAAATGTTCAAAGAACTTTTAAAGCTAAAAAATGTAGATGTCCGAATTACAGAAATGGATGGTTTCCATGCAAAAGGCTATTCATTTAAACATGCCGACTATGAAACCATGATTTTGGGAAGTTCCAATCTAACCATCAAAGCATTAAAAGTAAATTGTGAATGGAATTTAAAGCTAAATTCACTTTCAAATGGTGATCTAATTCAAGCGATGAAACAGAATTTTGAGCATATGTGGGAAGCTTCAAAGCCCTTATCTAATTCTTGGATTACAAAATACCAAATGGGCTACAAACCAATTTTAAATGTGCAAAAAGTTGATACAATGGAAGAACCATCAACGCAAATAGATCCAAAGTCCATAGTAGATGAAATTGAGTACGCAACGAAACAGATCACGCCAAACGATATGCAAAAAAAAGCTTTAATAGAAATTCAAAAAATGCGTGACTTAGAAAAACCAAAAGCAATGGTGGTTTCTGCAACAGGAACAGGGAAAACGTATCTATCAGCGTTCGATGTTAAGGCATATCAACCAGAGAAATTTCTTTTTATTGTTCATCAAGAACAAATCTTAAAAAAAGCGAAAGATCAGTTCATCAAAATACTAGGAGAAGATGAAGAGAAATTTGGTATCTTGTCTGGTAACAGTAAAATCACCAACGAAAAATATGTATTTGCAACAATTCAAACATTATCAAAAGATGAAACTCTACAAAAATTTGCCAAAGATACTTTCGATTACATTCTAATCGATGAAGTTCATCATGCAGGAGCAAAAACCTATCAAAAAGTAATCGACTATTTTGAACCCAATTTTCTTCTAGGCATGACGGCGACACCAGAAAGAACAGATGGATTTAATATCTATGAAATGTTTGACTACAATGTAGCCTATGAAATTAGATTACAAGAAGCGTTAAAAGAAAACATGTTGTGCCCATTTCACTACTTTGGAATTACTGATATACAAGTTGATGGACAAACAATTGATGATAAATCCTCTTTTAATCAACTAGTTAGTGACAAACGAATCAATTATATAATTGAAAAAATCGATTATTACGGACATTGCGGTGATAAAGTTCGTGGACTTATCTTTTGCGGAACGAAAAAAGAAGCGCATGAACTAGAACAAATATTTAATAATCGTGGATTTGATACTAAAGCTTTAACAGGTGACCATAAGATTGACGAACGTGATCGAGTAATTGCTCAATTAGAAGCGGGGAAACTTGATTATATTATCACAGTTGATATTTTCAATGAGGGAATTGATATTCCAAGCGTCAATCAAGTTGTAATGTTACGAAAAACAGAATCTAGTATCATTTTCACGCAACAATTAGGTCGTGGATTAAGAAAAGCCAAGAATAAGGACTTCGTGACAATCATCGATTTTATTGGGAATTATGACAATAACTATTTGATTCCAATCGCTTTAACAGAAGATAATTCCTTGAACAAAAATAATCTACGTAAAAAAACAATGGCAACAAAATACCTTCAAGGAATGTCGACAATCATGTTTGACGAAATTACTAAAAATAGAATTTTCCAATCAATTGAATCATCTAAATTGAACAATGCAAAAAACTATCGAGAAGCCTATCAAAATTTGAAAAATCGATTGGGACGAGTGCCGAAATTAATTGATTTTATTAAAGAGCAATCAGTTGATCCAGTCATTATTACGAAATATAAAGAAAATTATCCTGAATTTTTAAACTGGCTAAATGAAGAGACTCCAACATTAAATAGCCAAGAAATGAAAGTTTTAACTTTCTTATCTAATGAACTTTTGAACGGTAAAAGAAATCATGAGTTACTGCTTTTATTAATGTTAATCGATAGGGAAAAAGTATCAACTGAAAATTATCAGTCGTATTTAAAAGAGCAAAATTATATTTACGATGAACAAACAATAAAATCTGTAGAACGTATTCTATCCTTAGATTTCTTTACTCAAAATGAAAGAGAAAAATATGGCAATACTCCAATTGCAATTTATTCTAATGATACATTTTCTCTAGAAAAGTCATTTCAAAAGAGTCTTCAGCAAAATCAATGGTTTGCTGAGTGTGTAGAAGATATCATTAAGACATCTTTTGAACGTAGTAAGCGTTATGTATTAAGTGAACCATTAACGTATAATGAAGTCTACGGTCGTAAAGATGTTTGTCGTTTGCTGAACTGGGAAAATAACGAAACGGGCACAATGTATGGTTATCGAATCAAATACAATACTTGTCCAATTTTTGTAAACTACCATAAAGATGATACAATCTCAAACGATGTAAAATATGAAGACGAATTAATCGATCAACATACATTATTATGGTATACACGTCCTAAATTAACCTTTTCTAGTAAAGAAGTTGTGGAAATCATGAACTACAAAGAAACAAATTTAGCAATTCATGTTTTCGTTCAAAAAGAATCTGGTGGAGATCCTGAGTTTATTTATCTGGGAAAAGCTTTTCCAAAACTAGAAACAGCAAAAGAATTAATCAAACAAGATAAGAATGGAAAAGACACCAATATCGTAAACATGGAAATGACGTTAGAAAAAGCTGTTCCATTAGAAACTTATGATTTTATCAAACAAAAATAATATTAAGAGGGTGGGACATTGTTCTCATCCTCTTAGTAATATACGCAATTTAACTAGAAAATAGCGACAGATTCAAATTATTCTCACTGAAAGGAATGAATCATAATGCTAAACAACCTCATAGAAATAATGACAAAAAACGACTCCATTTTCGCCAAAAAAGAAGACGGAACAAACGTAAATTACTACATCTTTCCAGAATTCGAAATCCATCTAAACTTAGTCCCAGGAAACACAACTCAAGAATGGCACACCCACCAAAGCATCGAAGAAATACTAGTAATAACCGATGGACAAATTAGAGTTGAAACAATAGCAGACGGTAAAAAATCCCATAAAGATTGTCAAAAAGGTGATGTAATTCGTATGAATAGCAGTCTACACAGAATCCTAAATCTTCAAAATATCGAAGCAACGTTTGCTGTATTTAGATTTGTTCCCCAAGGAATGGATAACCGAGAAATAATAAAAAATGACAAAATAGAATACAGTGAAAACGAAGTAGCGACCATTTTAAACAGGGAATAAAGCAACATTCGGAGGATGGATTATTTCCATCCTCTTTTACAATATACGCAATCTATTCTAATTCTTTTTTCCTAACCTCAAACCCAGTCCCAACCTTCTCAGCCCTAACCATCTCCATCACCAATTCATCCCCCAACTCAATCAACCGATTATAATCCTCATAAAAAGCATGAAACATCTGTGCCCGAGCATAATACTCCTTCACAATCCGTTTCTTATTAATCGGCCCAGACCGAAACTGAAAAAAATGATCCAAAATTGCCAAAGGCTCCTGCCAAGAAGCCATCTTCTCCATAAAATCCCGCAACTCAATAATATCCTGATACGTAACTGCCTTTAAATTCTGTTGTTGTTTTTCCATTCTCCCAATCTCCTTTAAATTAAGCAGAGAAAAGCTGGTGAATTTCATATTCTATCCCAACTTTTCCCGCGATTTTTCCACTAAATTTTGTGCTTCAGTGTTTAGTTTCTAAAATGCACATTGACGAGGCAAACCTAATAACCCAGCGCTACAAACGACTTTCAAAGCCTTGCGGTATTCATAACGCCTTCTCCCAGAGTAAAACAAAAAACGATACTGAACCTGTCAATACCGTCATCAATCAGCCAAACCAAACCCACAATTCACTCCTAAACAACCATCAATCCCAAGAAATTCCCAAAACCAACTAGAATTTCAAAAGAAAATTAGGTACAATAAAGAAGCTAGTGCTTCGGTGCTAGCAAATTGGCAACTTGTATAGATAGCTAGTAGATGTCTATGCAAGGCTTCATCGTTTGGTTGCCGCCAAATGATGAAGTGCCTTTTTGTTTTATCCAGTTTTTCATCGATTCTTAAATTATTCCTCCTTTCAAAAGTAGTCATAGGATAGAAAAAAACGGCATTGAGCAGATGCCCAATACCGTCGACAATAGTCTAATCCCATATACACAACAACCAATCATCACCGAAAATAGCAAAGATTCCCTAGAAATCCCAACCTATTTTAGGTACAATAAAGAAGCTAGTACATGTTGCTAGCGCTATTGGCAACTTGTTTGGACAGCTAGTACTGTCTTAACAAGGCTTCGATCGTAAGGTTGCCGCCGAACGATTGAAGTGCCAATTTTTATTTATCTTTTTTGAACAGAGGTTGGGGAGAAAACGTCTAGCTCCGAGAACCAAGTAGGTACTGTGCAACATCAACTTATTTTTCGTTGTGTTTTACAGCAATAAGAAGGAATTCACGAAAAATGTTCTTCAATTTTTTGTGAATTTCAGCTTATTTCCGAAGGAGCTGTTTTTGTACCACCGTTTATCCCAATCTCGATCCTAATTTCTATCCTACACAATTTATTATACCGAAAGACACCACTCACCGCAACGAAATTCGGCATTTCAACCCATTAAATAACACCCAAAACAGCTCCCTTATATATAAGAAAAAATAACAAAAAAACTTTTTCCTTCCTACCTAAAATTCACCAAAAAAACCTGAACCCCAGCTATGAGAAAAAACTAATATTCCAACCCGATATCTTTGAATTATTTATTTAGCCATACTATAGTAAAAAGATAGGAGGTAAGATATAAATGAATAAAGTGTACAAAATTTCCCTGAACTATTTAGCCGTTTTGATGTTGGTGATCGCCAACTTGTTACCCGTCGCCAGTGTGTTTGCAGAAGGACTGACAAAACCAGAAGAGAACATCTTCGACTCAGAATCCTTATACATCAAAGCAGACACCAAGAAAAATGAAACCAACAATAAATTAGTTGACGTAAACTACGAAGTAACCAACAAAAGCGATCAACCAATCGAGCACGTCGTCCTAAAACAAAAGAATCCAAAGGACTCACCAGTAAAATTCGACGCAGCAACCTTAAAAAGCGAAGACCAACTGGTGGCGCCCGAAGATCAAACGATCCAGTTTGACCAAAAAGAAAACCAAGATGAGGGGACCGAACTAATCATCACCACGATCCAACCTCAAACCACGAAACATCTGACAATCAGTGCCGAGCAAACAGACGAATCAATTCATCAGTTTGCTGTTGAAATAAATCAGGCAGATGAAAAAGTCGGGGATATCACCCTAACACTGCCGAAAATCGAACAAGAAGCGAGCAGTACATCTTTACAAGAAAAAGAAGCTGACACAGAAGTAGCAGAATCCCAATCAGAAGAGTCAACAACTGCTGTAACCGAAGAAAAAAAAGCAACAACAGAGGAAACGAACCAAGAAACACCAACTGTTCAAGCGATTGGACCAAGAATTGCGCCAACGCCAGGTCGAGGTTTTGACCAACCAATCTATAAAAGTATCCATAAAGGGGAACTTTTTTCAACAGGAAATACCAATTTAAAAATTTTAGATGAGACCACAGCAGCAGCGAAAACCTTTTTAAATGCTAAAACACCAGGTAGCGGCTATGCCATCAACAATTTTGCACTAGAATTTGCTGATGTAGATGGAGATCCGACAACTTATAACTCAAGTCGAGCCTATATAGATCTAGATGGCGCTTCTGAAATTGCGTGGGCAGGATTATTTTGGAGTGCTTCTCGTTATAAAGGGCCAGGCTTTTACGATAATCTAAGCGATGAAGAAATCAGTGCGCCTGTTAAGTTTACGACGCCAAATGGAACCTCTACCCGAGTGGCGCCGCAACGTTATCACCGGATTGATCAAAATGATAATGATCCCGGTCAATATTTTGGTTATAACAATACAGGTTTTTCTAATTTTGCTGATGTTACAGCTATTATTCAAGGAGATAAGAGTGGAACTGGTGGGTATACCTTAGCCGATATCCCGATGACCAAGGATTTGAATAAAAAATATCAATACTATAACTTCAGTGGTTGGAGTTTATTTGTGGTAACAAAAGACCAAGCCAAAAAGTCTCGTGCGTTTAACGTCTATTACGGCGCTAGAGGCAATAAAGCAGGCACGAACAATGAGTTTGCCATGAAAGACTTTATAACGTCCAAACAAGGAAAACTAGAACCTATCATCACTTGGTTTACTGTTCAAGGAGATAAATATTTTACTGGTGACAATGCCCAAATCAAAAATAAAGCAGGTACTTGGGTCAATATCAGTAATACAATCAATCCTGCTGAAAATGCGATGAATGGAACAGTTTCAGATAATGACCAACATATGGTCGATAAATATCCAGGACAATTTAAACCAGGCTATCCAAACTTTTTAGATATTGATGTCGATCGTTTGTCCTTACCAGAAGGAATCATTACCAATGGGCAGCAGCAAATTTCTTTTAGAACAACGAGTTCAGGGGATGACTATTCAACCAATGCGATTGGGTTTTCTATCAACGCTGAAACACCTGAATTAGAAATCTCCAAAGAAATCATGAATCCCAAAGAGACATATAAGGTTGGAGATACAGTAACATATCGCGTTCATTTAAAGAATACCAAAGCAAACTCAGAAGCGGTTAACACCGTATCGAAAGATGTGCTAGATAGCCGCCTAGATTATGTTCCAGAATCATTATCCATTGTCAGCGGACCAAATGCAGGAGCTAAAACTGACGCAGTTGGAGATGATCAAGGAGAATATACAACCGCTAACCGTACGATGACATTCCGTGTTGGTGAAGGAGCCAACGGGACTCAAGGCGGTAGCTACAAAGGAACAACAGCAGAAACTGTCTATCAATTTCAAGCAAAAATCAATAATACGGCTGTTGCGGATCAACTAATTCCAAATAGTGCAACGATCCAAGGGCAAGATACTGCAACAAATACGATCATCAATAATCAATCAAATGTTGTAGAAGTGAAAATTGCGCAAGAAGAACGTGCAGGACAACTTGAAAGTACAAAAACAGTCAACAATCAATCACCAAAAATCGGGGATGAATTAACCTATACGATTCAATTTAAAAACACAATACCAAACGGTGTTTTGAACCAAGTAACAGTGACCGATAATTTACCAAAAGGCCTAACCTATATCGAAAACAGTATTACAAGTAGCGGACAAGATCCGAAACCCACAAGCTTAACCGTTGTGAATGGACTGGTAAAAGCGGAATATCCTAGAATCGCAGATACCGAAACACGTGCAATTTCCTTTAAAGTTCGTGTCAATGAAGAAGCTGTAGCGGGACAGCCAATCGTCAATAAAGCGACGATCGATGACCATACGAATCCGCCTGCTGAACCGGAAGTACCCGTCACACCAGTGGAAACACCTGGCGAATTAGAAAGTACAAAATCGGTCAATCATCAGTCACCAAAAATTGGTGACGAAATCGAATACCGCATCAATTTTCGCAATAAAACCCAAAACGGTGTATTAACTCAAGTGACCGTGACCGACCAACTACCGAAAGGTTTAACATACGTCGAGGGCAGCTTAATCAGTGAAGGCGATGATCCGCAGCCGACAAGTTTAACTGCGACAGGCGGGAAAATAACGGCGGAATACCCAAAGATCAGCGACACAAAAATTCGATCAATTATTTTCAAAGTCAAAGTCAACGAAGAAGCCAAAATCGGCGAAACCATCGTCAATAAAGCGACGATCGATGATCACACAAATCCGCCTGATGAACCCGAAGTCCCAGTCACGCCTGTAGAAACACCAGGTGAATTAGAAAGCACAAAATCAGTCAATAACCAGTCGCCAAAAATCGGTGATATCGTTGAATATCGACTCTCTTTCCGTAATAAAATCACGAACGGTATATTGAAGCAAGTAACAGTGACCGATAATTTACCAAAAGGGTTAACCTATGTCGAAGGAAGCTTGACGACCGAAGGGGATGAGCCCAAACCAACGAGTTTGACCATGACAGATGGAAAAGTGATCGCAGAATATCCGAAAATCCAAGATACGAAAATCCGAACAGTTGTGTTTAAAGTCAAAGTCAATGAAGAAGCAATCGTGGGTCAAAAAATCGTGAATAAAATTACCATTGATGATCATACGAACCCGCCCGATGAACCTGAAATACCAATCACGCCAGTAGAAATACCAGGGCAATTAGATGTTACGAAATCAGTCAATGATCAATCACCGAAAATCGGTGACGAAGTTGAATACCGCATCACCTTCCGTAACAAAATAACAAACGGTGTCTTAAAACAAGTGACGATTACAGATACTTTACCAAAAGGGGTCACCTATGTAGAGGGGAGCTTGGCAAGTGAAGGAGATGATCCTAAACCAACAAGCTTAAACATGGAAAATGGTAAAATGACTGCGGAGTATGGAACGATCAATGATACAAAAACCCGTTCCATCGTCTTTAAAGTCAAAGTCAACGAAGAAGCAAAAGTTGGTGAAGCAATTGTCAATAAAGCCAAAATCGACGATCATACGAATCCACCGATGAGCCTGAAGTCCCAATCACACCTGTTGAAACGCCAGGCGAACTTGAAAGTACTAAATCAGTGAATCACCAGTCACCACAAATCGGAGATGAAATTGAATATCGGATTAGTTTCCGCAATAAAATCCAAAATGGTGTTTTAAATCAAGTGACTGTGACGGATACCTTGCCGAAAGGACTGACGTATGTCGAAGGCAGCTTAACCAGTGAAGGCGATGATCCGCAGCCGACAAGCTTAACAATGGAAAATGGACAATTAGTCGCCGAATACCCAAAAATTACAGATACAAAAATAAGAACCATCGTTTTCAAAGTAACGGTAAATACAGAAGCAGTTGCTGGTCAACCAATCATTAATAAAGCGAAAATAGATGATCATACAAATCCGCCCGATGAACCCGAAGTCCCAGTGACACCAGTTATAACACCAGGACAATTAGAAGTAACCAAATCGGTCAATCATCAAGCACCAAAAATTGGGGATGAAATCGAATATCGTATTAGTTTCCGTAACAAAGTAACCAATGGAGTAATTGATCAAGTGACGGTGACCGATACCTTACCAGCAGGATTGACGTATGTCGAAGGTAGTTTGACCAGTGAAGGTGCTGAGCCAAAACCAACGAGCTTACTCATGGAAAATGGTAAAATGACTGCCGAATATCCAACAATCGATGATACGACCGCTCGATCCGTTGTGTTCAAAGTAAAGGTCAATGAAGAAGCGAAAATCGGACAACCAATCGTCAATAAAGCGATAATCGATGATCATACCACCCCGCCTGATGAACCGGAAGTCCCAATCACACCTGTAGAAACACCAGGTGAACTAGAAAGTACAAAAACAGTCAATAATCAGTCGCCAAAAATCGGAGAGGAAGTGGAGTACCGTTTATCTTTCCGTAATAAAATTACAAATGGTGTCTTGAATCAAGTCACTGTAACTGATAATTTACCAAAAGGCATGACCTATGTGGAAGGAAGCCTAACAAGTGAAGGGGATGACCCACAACCAACAAGTCTAACGATGACAAATGGTAAGGTCATTGCTGAATATCCAAGAATTCAAGATACCAAAATCCGAACGGTCGTCTTTAAAGTCAAAGTCAATGAAGAAGCGATCGTTGGACAAAAAATCGTCAATAAAATCACGATCGATGATCATGTAAATCCACCAGATGAGCCAGAAATTCCCGTTGTGCCAGTTGAAACACCGGGACAATTAGAAGTTACAAAATCGGTGAATGATCAAGCACCAAAAATCGGTGACGAAATCGAGTATCGAATCACCTTCCGAAACAAAGTGACTAATGGCATCCTAAATCAAGTGACAGTAACGGATGCTTTGACAAAAGGGTTGACCTATGTCGAAGGAAGTTTGTCTAGTGAAGGAGACGATCCACAGCCGACAAGCTTAACGGTGACAGATGGGAAAATAAGCGCTGAATACGGAAAAATCAGCGACACAAAAACCCGTTCTATTGTATTCAAAGTCAAAGTCAACGAAGAAGCTAAAGTCGGAGAAACCATCGTCAACAAAGCGAAAATCGACGATCACACAAATCCGCCCGATGAACCCGAAGTTCCAGTGACACCTGTAGAAACACCGGGTGAATTAGAAAGTACGAAATCAGTCAATAACCAAGTACCAAAAATTGGCGACGAAATCGAATACCGTATCACATTCCGAAACAAAGTAACTAACGGCGTTTTAAACCAAGTGACGGTAACGGATGCCCTGCCAAAAGGGTTGACCTATGTCGAAGGAAGTTTGTCTAGTGAGGGAGACGATCCAAAACCGACAAACTTAACGGCGACAGATGGCAAAATCAACGCAGAGTATGGCAAAATCAGCGATACAAAAACGCGTTCAATCGTATTCAAAGTCAAAGTCAACGAAGAAKCTAAAGTCGGAGAAACCATCGTCAATAAAGCGAAAATCGATGATCATACGAATCCGCCCGATGAACCCGAAGTTCCAGTGACACCTGTAGAAACACCGGGTGAATTAGAAAGCACGAAATCAGTCAATAACCAGTCACCAAAAATCGGCGACGAAATCGAGTATCGAATCACCTTCCGAAACAAGGTGACAAACGGTATCTTAAACCAAGTCACAATCACTGACGATCTGCCAAAGGGCTTAACCTATGTCGAAGGTAGTTTAACCAGTGAAGGAGACAATCCAAAACCGACAAACTTAACGGTGACAGATGGGAAAATCACTGCGGAGTACGGCAAAATCAATGATACAAAAACCCGTTCCATCGTGTTTAAAGTCAAAGTCAACGAAGAAGCTAAAGTTGGACAATCAATTGTCAACAAAGCGAAAATAGACGATCATACAAATCCGCCCGATGAACCTGAGGTACCTGTGACACCAGTCGAAACGCCAGGGCAATTAGAAGTCACAAAATCGGTGAACAATCAGGCACCAAAAATCGGCGATGAAATCAAATACCGTATCACATTTCGTAATAAAATTGCGAGTGGCATACTAAATCGAGTTACTGTGACCGATAACCTACCAAAAGGCTTGACCTATGTGGAAGGCAGTTTGGTCAGTGAAGGGGACGATCCCAAACCAACGAATTTAACTGTAAAAGATGGCAAAATAACCGCTGAGTACGAAAAAATCAGTGATACAAAAATCCGATCTATTGTCTTTAAAGCCAAAGTCAATAAAGAGGCAATTGCCGGGGAGACAATCATCAACAAAGCGAAAATCGACGATCACACAACGCCACCCGACGAACCTGAAGTACCAGTTACTCCAAAAGAGCCAGCAGGAAAACTAGAAAGCAGCAAAACAGTTAATAAAAAAACAGTGAAAATCGGTGAAGAAATCGAATACCGCATCAGTTTCCGCAATACAGTAGAAAATGGAGTATTAAACCAAGTCACTGTGACCGACAATCTACCAAAAGGCGTAACTTATGTGGAAAATAGTCTAAGAAGTGAAGGGGACGATCCAAAACCAACGAACATCACTGTAAAAGACGGAAAAGTCACTGCAGAATATCCAAAAATCAGTGATACAAAAACACGATCTATCATCTTTAAAGTCAAAATCAATCAAGAAGCAATCGCAGGAAGAACGATTATCAACAAAGCAAAAGTCGATGATCATACCAATCCACCAGATGAACCTGAAGTACCTGTGGTTCCTGAAGGAGACATTCCTGGAAAACCAGATTTTCCAAAAGCAGGAGAAGCAGTATCGAATGCGATCATGTTTATGGGGATAGCTATGATTGCTGCGACATTATTAGTAAATCTGGAGCAAAAAAGAAAAAATAGTCAATAAATAAAGGTAACGTTGTAGACTTGAAATTTTCAACTTCAAGAGAGAAGAAAACTGAAAAACGAAGTACGTTACCACTCAACGATTATTCAAATTTCATGTACTGGGGATGTAACATTATATGTTATGTACCCAGTACTTTTTTAAGTGTCAAATAGCCAGAATCAATCAATAAATTTATTCTGTTCCTGACCAGAATAAAATGATACGATAAAAGAGGTACAAATAAAGAAAAAAGGAGAAAATAAATGGAGTTGGGAAGGTTATATTCTGATGCGTATCGCAGAGGAATCTTGTTGGGGGTGTTCTTTTTATTTCCAGTAGCACTGTGTTTTGGATTGATTATTTTTGCTGATGTCGATCGACTAGGCATGCAGATGGGGTTGATTGGAGGCGCTTTTTTTGCAGTATTATCGGCTTTTCAATTTGTCTTTAGAAAAGATGGGTTGTATTTGTATGAGAACGGCTTGGAGCTGGTTCATTTTAATCGAAAGAAAGTCCTGATGTAAGAAGATATCCGCTATTTTACGATCACTAGCAACTGGAATCTAGCAGGGATCAGTACAAGTTTTATCTCATTTAGAAAATCACCGCATATCATCATTCGATTAAAGAATGAAAAAATGATCAAATTATTTTTTGAAGCTAATCAGTTTGCAGCAAGCGAATTGGGGAATAAAGTGACGTATGTAAAATCGTAGAAAACGAAAAGTAAAACCTGTCGGGAATATAACGACAGGTTTTTTTAGTTTAAATTGAAGAAATAGTATTGTGTTTTTTTTCACAATACTGAGAATAATTTTTGTACATATTGATTAAATTAAATTTTAATGATAGAATTAATAAACAAAAAGTCTTAGCTTTTTTGAGATAGCTAAGACAAGTAAGAAGAATAAGTATACCAACATTAAACAATTACTTTTAGTAATGAATTAGAATCCAAATCATTTTTTCTCCTCCTATTCTAATGAATATCATACATAAAGAAATCACTTAAAATGTTAAATGTTGTGTATATGAGACGAAAGGGGAATAAAATGGATGTTGGTAGCATAATTGAGTTGATCAGGCAAAAGAAAAATATACCGATTAAGTCTTTGATCGGAGGAGTTGTGTCACGAGCACATTATTATCGAATCACAAATGGTCAGTCAGATATGACGGTAACGTGTTTCTTTAAAATCTTAGAGCAGTTGAATGTTTCTTTGGATGAATTCTTATTTATACAAAATAACTTTAAAATAGAGAGATTTAAAGCATTGTTTACGGATGTTCGTCAGAGTTTTATTGAGCAAGATGTAGAAAAACTATTGTCTTTAAAAGAAAAATCAACCCTAATTTACAAGAAGACAAATTTGGAACGTTACCAACATATTGCGCTAGTCGTTAAATTATTAATCAATCGATTAAAAAATGAAGAATATGATTCCTTTGCTAAAGAGTATTTACAAGAATATTTAGTGAATTTAAATATGTTCACCCATTATGATTTAGTTCTCTATACAAATACTTTTTCGCATATTCAAAGGAACTAAACGAAGCGATTAGTATAAGGATTTTAGAGAATGCGAAAAAGTATGAACAATTGAAATCATTTGAATCTGATACTGTCAAAGTGCTATCTAACATGATTTTTTACGAAATTGAGATGAATGATTTTAAAAAAGTAAAAGAATATCTTGGCTATATGAAACAGGTAGAATTGAGTGAACATTTGATTATTGAGAAGATTCTAAAAAAGTTCTTTATGGGAATTGATTGTATTTTGGCAGAAAATGTTAAGCAAGGAAAAAACAAATGAAGGAAAGCATAACATTATTGAAGTTATTGGAAGATAACCACTCCTTTTTTTTAGAAAAAATAGAGGAGCATTTGTTTAGCTATTTTAACTTGTAGACAGAAATCAAATTTGTTTTTTTGTCTCAAATAAGAGACCTTTAGACGTGAATTTACATAAAAATACTATACTAAGCCTTGTAAGTTTTAATCATCTAAATACTATTTGTTAAGTATTTATTGGTGGAAAGGTGGAGTTGTTTTTATGTGGACTTGGATTTGGGCGATTATTCGTTGGATTTTGAAGAAAGCAATTTGGACGGCCATTTGGGGCTGGCTTAAAAAATGGTTGGGTTGGTAGACTTTACTTTTTATAAATAAACCAACAAAATTTTGAGGAGTAAGGATGAGAAAGAGTTTAATGAAAATGAAGAAAAAGTGTTGTTGGATAAATTAACTTAGCAAATATGGATGAAACTTATATCTTTTTCTGATTTTACACACATAAACTTTTTCTATCCTTTCTATTTTTTGTAAAAGTCTTAAAAAAATAAAAGAAAGGAACGTGGCTTAATGAGAGTTGAAAACATTACATACTACATGACTGCACAAAAAAGAATTGAACACTTTACATATGATATGGCTTCACATTCACTGACTTTGATTGTTGGCAAAAATGGGACAGGGAAGTCAACTCTGTTAAAACTAATGGCAGGGATTTTAACGCCGGATAGTGGACAAATCATCCAGACTGAGAGGACTTCTTACGTTCCAGATTCTTCTGAAAATTATTTTAAAGGCGTTACACCATTGTTTTATTTTAATTTTTTAAGATCAGAATTTCGAATTGAAAAAGATTTTTTCAATAGTCGATTAATAGAACTCATGGAAATTTTTAATTTCTCTGAAAGGCTTATGACAAGTGAAATGGGCTCTTTATCTTTAGGTGAGAAGAAAAAAGTGATGTTGATCGGCGCTTTTTTAAATGACTCAAAACTTTATTTAATGGACGAGCCAACTTCTGGATTAGATCAAGAATCTTTGGGTAATTTTTTGCAGATAAAAAAAAAAAGAACGGCAAAAAAATAAAAAATTTATCATCATTAGTCATGAACATGCTGAACTTTTTAAGCAAGTGGATGAGATGATTCAGTTGTAAAAAAAGGGGAAGGAGTAGCTTTATGATGGAACTAAAAGAAAACCGCTTTTTTTTAGAGCTATTAACTGTATTTTTTATACGAAAAGGAATATGGGCAAAAGAAAAAACACTGAAGCTTAGTAATTTGCTACAAATGACCTATACATATTTTTTAAGTTCTCTCTTGATATTTTTAGGAATGCTCTTATTTAAACAGGAGATTACAATAGTTTTAAAAGCATCATCGTTGTTTGCGTCGCTTCGTTATTATGATGTACTTGTCGTTAGTTTGGCAGTGATTCTTTTGATGGGCATTAGCTATGAGAATTATTTCTTTATCAAAACACACACTCATCAAACACTATCTATTTTTTTTAGGATGAATACTAAAAAATTATTTTTATTAATGCGATAAAAACGATGATCATTGTTTTACCGATAATTATTTTTTTGAGTTTTTACTATACTTTTTGGCCTTTGCTATATGCTTTAGTCATTTATAGTTTTAGTTATTTTGTACTCATTGTTTATGGTTTTAATCAGCAAAGAAGTCGATTGAAAAACCATAAAAGGATTGCAGAAAATTGGCTTGTTAACAGTATATTAGTGAAGTTTGTGTATGTCTTCAGATTATTCACATTGTCGTATTTCTTTAAAGCCTTATTTTTACCTATTGTGTCTATTCTTCTATTCGCAATTTTATTAAGCTATGATTTTAATATTGTGCAAATCTCTGGTGGCACAGAAGCTTTTTTTGTTAGCTTTTTTCTAAGTGCCATTATTTTTAATGATAAAGGTCTCATTTATGGTTTTTTGGCATTAATGACAGATATTCCTTATCTGAAAGGGTTTCAATATGATAGTAAATTTTTTTTAATACGTAGTTCGTTAGCACTATTTTTTATTCAAGCAATTCCAGCACTTCTATTGTTCATATGGACTATCAAACACTGGCTGACCGATAATTGGAGTTGGTTATTTATGGCCGGACTAGGATTATTAACTGGAAGTATTCTGTTAACACTGATTCACGCTGGGAAAGGTTTAAAACTAAACGGGAAGTTTGACCATTCTAGTCAGCTAGAAGGATATACAGCTTCACTTAAAGATAGTGTGTTTTATTTTATACAAACGTTACCATTATTAGTTAGTATGGTTCTTTTCAAAGTAGTAGGTAAGATTACTTGGGGAGAAAATGCCTTTTTGATTCTCTTTCTAATCGCTCTGATAATCTATGGTAACTATCTTATTAAGCAACTTCAACTTATCTATTCAATAACTTTGGGGGAAAAAAAATGAGTATTTTAACATTAAAAAGTATTAAAAAATCCTATTCGATCAACGAAAAAGAAGAAGAACAAGTATTAGATGGAATCGATTTGGATGTTCAAGATGGTGAGTTTTTAGCACTACTTGGACCATCGGGGTGTGGAAAATCCACTTTGCTTAACATTATTAGTGGATTAGATACTGATTATGAAGGGGATGTTCTGTATAAAGGGACTTCGCTAAAGTTTTTAAATGACCATGAGTTGACGGACTTTCGTAAAAATAATATTGGTTTTGTATTTCAAAACTTTAATTTGATTTCGCATATGAGTGTTCTGGAAAATACCATGATCCCAATGTATTTAAACGGGAACACTCATTCAGAAAATAAGAAAAAGGCATTAGAACTTTTGGATTCCGTTGGTTTAAAGAAGTATGCGGATAAAAATGTGAAAAATCTATCTGGAGGTCAAAAACAACGGGTAGCGATTGCTCGTGCTCTTACAAATGAGCCAGAATTGATTATTGCAGATGAACCAACAGGATCACTAGACTCAAAATCACAAAACCGCATATTAGAAATTTTAGAAGGTTTGACTCAACAAGGAAAAACAGTGATTGTAGTAACACACAATGAAGAAATTACAGAGCGTGTGGATACGGTTGTTAAATTAAGAGATGGGCAAATTGTGGAAGTGGAACAAAAAAAAGATCGAGATTTCGTTGAACCGAACATATCTAAAGAAGGAAAGAAGAACAGATTTAACGTTATTAGCATGTTAAAAATTGCCTTTTCTAATTTTATGCAACGAAAATGGCGGAATATCATGATTTCTTTTGCAACATCAATTGGGTTAACAGGTATTTTGCTTTCATTAGGGTTAGGCAATGGGATTGTGAAAATTATCGAACAAGACATGGATGGTGGGAAAATTCCGTCTCAAATTCAAATTTCTTTAAACAGTCAACAAAGCAGTGGAATCATTAACGAAAATGATCTGAACTATATCAAAAATAAAGTAGGGCAAGAAAAAATCAAATATTTTGAGGCACCTTTTGGTATGAGAATGATTGAAGTTGAAGTAGAAGGTGAAGGGAAAGCAGATTACAGGGATACAACACCAAACTATTCCCAAGTTGTTAGTTTATACGATAATATATCGATCAAAGTTCCTTCTAATACAAAAGACTCTATTTTGGCTGGGAAGGAATATAAAAATCCTAAAGAAGAAGGCATTACTTTAACTGAAAGCTTTATTAAAGATTTTAATAAATTGAACAAAAAGAATCTTACCGCGGATAGTGTCATCGGTAAAAAATTAAAAGGGATGATTGTTGAAAGTACAAGCGAAGGTGAAAAGACTGGAGTCTTTTCAACAAAGATCGTTCGAATCGTTAAAGATGAAACAGAAGAAGAAAACTCCTACATGGCACCTGTTGAGATGGAACGAATTGTTACACAAAATAAATTTGAAAAAAATATTCCTTATTTCATTCTGGAATTAAAGGAACCTTCAGAAAATAAACAAGTGATGGACCAAATCAATAGCAATAAAAAGTATGTAGCGATCTCTCAGACGGCGGTTGTCGATATCATTATCAATTTTATTAAGATCATTCAAGGGCTTTTGATTTTCATGTCAACACAAGCAGTTGTTGTTTCAGTCGTAATGATCGGAATTGTCATGTATATCAATGTTATCGAACGAACGAGAGAAATTGGTGTAATGAAAGCGATTGGGTATCGAAATCGTGATATCAACATGATTTTCACCTCGGAATCGGCATTTATTACTTTACTATCGCTATTATTAGCCTTACTATTTGCCTCATTCATCGGATTTGGAATCAATGAAATTGTAGCGATGAAGGCCAAAGCGATTTCTAGTGTTTTTATGTTAGATATCGTGGCAATTGGCGGAACGGTTATTTTGGCTATTGTGATGTCTTTATTTTCAGCAAGTGTTCCAATGATGAAAGTTGGAAAATTAGATCCAGCGACATCATTGAGGTATGAATAGAGATGAAAAAATTTAACAAGAGAATTAGGATTTTTTTAGTAGTCGTCGTCTTGGTTTTTTCTTGTTTTCTATACCTTATGATGATTGATACTTCTAAAAGTAAGAAAAAAGAGGTAGGTGATACGTTGGAAGATCAGTTTTTAAAAGAAGTGATTTATCTAGAAAAAAGTACGAGTAATCAGGATCATGAGCTTGATCTGAGTTCAATGAATTTAATGATACTAAATGAAATCATTTTGGATGTGAAACAAACGGTTGCTCATGATACTGGATTAAGTCAAAATGATTTGGATAAGCTATTTCAAAAGTTTCATCAGAAACTTAAAGAAAAAACATATTATGATTCAGAGTTGATAACAGAGCGAAAGAAAATGAAAGAATACAAAATTCAAGTTTATGGAATTGATTTAACAGGATTTTTGAAACAACTAAAACAAGAAATACAACAATTAAAAGAAATGAAAACAGAAGAAAAAGCAAGTTTCTTGAATCAACTATTTTCTCGCCAAATTGCAACAATTTCGGTAAAAAAAGAGCCAGTTATATTAAGCCTAAAGTTCAAAAAAAGAAACGACAAATGGCAAATTGATTCAAGTCAATTTGATGTCCTAAATATATATTTAGGTTTTTATACTGGAGAAAGTAATTTGCTCGCTTTAAAAGGAATGATGAACAGTTTGGATTTTAAATAATTATTTCAGAATTAGTTAGATACAATGCTTTGGAAACAGATTTAGCACTTAATTAAAGTGATAAATCTGTTTTTTGTCTAATGTTACAAAAAAAGCTAATATTAAATCTTAAATTTGCAAAATTTTTACGTCACAAAGAAATATTTGATAACTATAAGGTATGTAAATATGGCAAAATGGGAGTTGAGGAGACTTGATATATGTGAAGGTAAAAATAAGGTAAAGGGGTTTGGGAAATGTCAGGAATCAAAAGCAGTGTGACCGTTGCAGGCGGTATCTCAGCACAGTTCAGTCAAGCAGCAAGCGGTTTTTCATCTGTGAATGAGGTGGTGAGCAAGGCAGAACGCACGACGGTTAGTGGCAATAGTAACGCAAAAAATAGCTTAGCGAGCATTCATAGTCGTGGTCAGCGCGTGTCCAATGCGATCGCTCGTGACGGGAATAATATTTATTCGGTCGCAAAAGAATTCAGCGAAATCGATCAAAAAATCAAAAGAAGTTTCGACTTACCACTGTTTTCTCCAAATCTTGGAGGTGGCAGTCGTTCATGAGTGAAGAGAGAGAATTAAAAATCAATCAACAGTTAAGGCAAGTAAGTATTGATCAAGAGGATAAACGGCGTGAAATTCGAGAGTTAGAGGATTTGGAAGCGGATTATTTTTCGATCCATCAACAGGAACAACGCTATTATCAAGACTTGATCGGCAATAATCAAGGTTCACGTTATACAGGTCATTTTATGGAGTTGGATGACGAGGCCAACCGCTTACACCAATATGAACGCCAACGTCTAGAAGACATAGCTGAACGTTTAGTAAATGAGGAAGTACAGTTGAGAGACAAAGAAGAGGAATTATACGCTGAGAGAAGCCTGCTGTTTGCCGAAGGAGACGAAGCGGAGGACAAGCGCTATGGGTATTGATTTTTATGTAGGTGAAGTAAAATCTCAAAGTGCCGCCGCTAAACAAATGGCAAATGAATATATTCAATTTTGCGGGACATTGAAAGATAGCGTCAATGCTTTTATGAGTGCACCACTTTCCAGCAAAACTTACGATTCAGCAAAACTTTATTTTTCAGCAGTCTATCCATCTTTGGCTAGTGGGTTTATACTAGCATGTGAGGCTTTAATTGAAGCCCATAGTAAATTCCCAGAAGAATTTCAATCATCTGTAGATACATGCGATGTGATCGAAGAACAATTAAAAGCAGAAATTGCTCAAGGACAAGCCTTACTGCAAAATATGGCACGCACGATGGATAAAGAAAAAGAACCCAATCAACGTATGGAACAGCGCTATATGGGCGTACAAAGCTCGATTCAAAAGAATGAAGAAAAGCTACAGCAATTATACGAGTTTAATGCAAGCTCACCGAATTTATTTGCGGATTTTGAAGCACAATTGGCTAATTTAGATGCAGGATTAGCGGAGGTCGAAAAAGGTGCGGCATGGAATCCAGCTTCTGGAACGTTTGAGTTGTCGAGGATGAATTTAGCATGGACGAAACCGATTGGGAAGGCTTGGTCCAAGAGAGAATTAGGTAAATCTTTTAGAAATAGAAAAATCGGCTCGCCAAAATCTGAAAATGATAATTCGTTTGATATCAATGAATTAGAAAAATCGTTGTTTAGCTTCTTTTCTCCTATAATTTCTCCATTCCTAGGCTTTCAATACAATATGGATAAAGATTATTACTATACAAATAAGCATTCTATTCAAAGTATGGGCGGATTCATGGATTTATTTGATGAATTTGGTCCGTATCTAGGAATGGATCTCGATACAGAAGTGATTCTTTTTAATGTGAATGGTAAAGAGTATCGTTTACAATTATGGAAAGGGACTTATGGGTTTGGGGAAGCATATGGAGCAGAAATTGGTTTATATTATAAAAATCCAGAATCAAGTGATCTAATTACCCAAATTCAAACGGCAATTCCAGATTGGTATGCTTGTGTGGCAGAAGCTGATCAATTGAAAATGAAACAAACAGTTTATGATGTTAATACTAAAGAACAGTTACTTACCAATGATACAAGGGATTATGCAGAATACGGTAAGCATTTTTGGAATTTAGTAATCAAAACAGATAGTGGAATTAACAAAGAAGCTTTAATGACACATTCTGAGATAGAGGTGCCCGATATTAATATGCGAAAAGCAATGCTTGAAGCTTTGAGAAAAGAAAATGATATAAGGAATGTCAGAGAAAAAGGGGATGTAATAGAATTCACATGGAAAAATTAAAAAAATTTTTTTCATCAGTTCATTATTACTACTATTAGGAGGATGTTCAAGCTTGGATAATAAGTTTCAAGATAAGGAAAGTGCCAAACAGTTTATCACATCAAAATTGGAAAATAAATATCATGAAGAATTTGTTTACAAAAAAAGTGAGACAGAATATTTCAAAAAATATCCAACGAAACACATTTATATGGGGACTTTTTCACCTAAAGAGGATACTTCAAGAGTAGTAGAAGTTTGGGCTAGTAATTCTGGTGAGATCAAAGATAACTATGCAAGCTATTTTTATCAGGACACAATTGATCAAAGAACGAAAGATTTGTTGAAAGATAAACACTTTATAACAAATTCAGTTATTGAATTTGTTGGTGGGAAAACGACTAAAAATTTTACAGACGGTACAGAGTTTGAAGAATATTTTCAAGAGACGGAATCATTTTATGAGGTGGAAATAGAGTTAAGAAAAAATTTATCTGATGAAGAATATGCTTCTGAAATTGAGAGTATACTTCAGTCACTTTATGAACCACTTAGTCACTTCTATTTAAAAGTAAAACAAGATAACAAGTTGATTTTTATGTATGAGTTTAATAAAGAAAAAAAATCTTTATCTAAAACTGAAATTTTAGAAGATTTAAAGAATCAAAAAGAAGAACGTGAGTATATGGAAGAAGTATTTTCAAGTATGTCAGAATCAGAATAGTTATTAATTAGCTGATAGACATACCTTAGAAATTCACAAATATTTTTTGAAATTAGCCGACAATCAAGTTGGTATATAAAATTGATGAATAATTTTATAGAAGAACGGATTCTCGTTCTTCTATTTTTGTGTATTGAAAGAAACTAATGAATTTAATTCAAGCCTTTTCTATTCATTTTTTCAGAAATATAATTTCAGAGTAAGAATAGTTCTCTGTTTTGTTTATATTACTTAAAGAACTAAAAATAGTTATTAACGGCTCTTTTTTTCTTTAAAGTGAAATTTTATTTCGTTTTTTGTGTAAAAAAGTTGAAAAAAAAGTTCTTTAACTGTATGATGAATTTGTCGATGAGTGAAATGTCAATTTATCGATGTATGCTGAACACAAGACGAACGATAAAAACGGAAAACCGAAAAATAGATCAGGAGGTAAAAAAGTTTTCTCAGAATATATATGGATTCGTGGATATCGCTAAGTTTAGTGGATCGAGTAGAAGATAAAAATGTTTATGCAATTATGTTGTTATCCAAATGTTCGTTTTAACGTTTTTTTGTAAGGGCTTTAATAGTTGAATGAATGTGAAATAGGAGATGAGAATAGTGAAAAAGTTTACTGAATTTATTGAAGAGCATTTAGCAGGTCCAATGGCAAAATTAGCAAATCAACGCCATTTACGCGCGATTAGAGACGGAATTATTGCGACGTTGCCATTGATTATTATTGGGTCGTTTTTCTTGATTATTGCCTTTCCGCCGCTTCCAGCAGATTGGGGCATTACGCAGTTTTTAACAGCAAATGCAGCGACGATTTTATTGCCGTATCGTATGACGATGTATATCATGACTCTTTATGCGACATTCGGAATTGGCGCAAGTTTATCTAAGACCTATAATCTAGATGTGATTTCAGGTGGGATCTTATCAACGATTGCTTTTCTTTTAACGTTTGTTCCAGTGAATATTCCAGCAGAAGCATTAGATGCGGCAGGAACTGCCGGTTTTGTGTTGCCGATGGCTAATTTAGGTGGCGGTGGGATGTTTGTTGGGATCATTACTTCGATTTTAGCTGTAGAAATCTATCGTATCACAGATAAATCAAGGTTTAAAATCACGATGCCGGAACAAGTACCACCAGCTGTAGCTAGATCTTTTGAAACCTTGACGCCGACGTTGATCGTAATATTGGGTATTTCCACAATAACGTACTTTATTGGATTTGATTGGCATTCAACGATTTCTAAAATTGTAAGTCCTTTAGTAAGCGCGGCAGATAGTCTACCTAGTGTCTTATTACTGATTTTTATGATCACTTTCTTTTGGTCTTTTGGGATTCACGGGGTATCGATCGTGGGCTCATTGGCACGACCATTATGGTTGCAATTATTAGATGGAAATACAGCAGCTATGGCTGCTGGAAAAGAATTACCAAATATCGCAGCGGAGCCTTTTTATCAATGGTTTATCTGGATTGGTGGTTCAGGTTGTACGATTGGTCTGGCTCTTTTACTCGCGTTTAAAACAAAATCTCAATTTGCTTCAAAATTAGGTAAAGCGACGCTAGCACCAGCTATTTTCAATATTAATGAACCGTTGATTTTCGGAACACCGATCGTGTTGAATCCGATCTTGATTATTCCGTTTATCATAACGCCAATGGTTACAGCTACAATTGCCTGGTTTGCAACACAATTTGGGTTAGTAAATCGAGTGATTTTTACCGCACCTTGGACATTGCCTGGGCCGATCGGCGCTTATTTAGCAACAGGTGGTGACTGGCGAGCAGCGGTGTTAAATATTGTCTTGATCATTGTTTCAGTTGTGATCTATTATCCATTTGTGATGATTTATGATAACAACGAATTAGAAAAAGAACACGCTATCGCAAAATAGAGCGAAGGAATCAGTAGAAAATGATCGGAACGAAAATGTTGTGGTGTTTTCGTTCCATCATTTCTTTCAGTATTAGAAGCTAGGAGATGAAAAAATGACGAAAATAGTATTTATGACAGCGAGCGTGTTTTTCATCGTTGTCGGCTTGATTCTGACGCATTATTTAAAAAAGAAACGATTATTGCCTAACCGTTGGTTGATTGGGTGTTCTGTTTTTTTGATTGCCTTGGTACCAAGTCTTTTATTTCCGACTATGCCAGAGTTGATTAAGCAGGCAATTTACAGTATCAGTGGGTTGTTAGCCGTTGTCTTTTTTGAAAGTAGTCGTTTACTAGTAGAACAAAGTAGAATGGAGCAAAAACAATGAGAAGACTAGGGATTTCAGTTTACCCAAATCATAGCAGTGTAGCAGAAATCAAAGCATATATGGATTTAGCGGCGCAATATGATTTTAAGTGCGTCTTTACTTGTTTATTATCTGTAGAAGAAGGCAAGGAGCAGATACTAAAGGAATTTACAGAGACGATTTTCTACGCTAAAGCGTTGGGAATGGAAGTGATTGCAGATGTCAGTCCGCGTGTTTTTGGAGAATTAGGGATCAGTTACGATGATTTGACCTTTTTCAAGGAAATCGGTGTAGATGGAATTCGTTTAGATATGGGCTTTACAGGTAATGAAGAATCAATCATGACGTTTAATGAACAAGACTTAGACATTGTGCTGAATATTAGTTCTGGCACGCGCTATCTAGAAAATATTTTAAGTTATCAGGCAAACGCGGACAAATTATTCGGCTGTCATAATTTTTATCCGCACCGTTATACCGGGCTAAATTATGACCACTTTTTTGCAACGTCAGAGGTATATAAAGAACATGGAATCGGGACTGCAGCAATGATCAACTCTCCAACCGCGACGATTGGTCCGTGGCCGGTTGAAGAAGGATTATGTACATTAGAAATGCATCGCACTTGGCCGATCACGACACAAGCTAAGCATTTATGGGCGACTAATGTGATCGATGATGTGATTATCGCTAATGCATTTGCTTCTGAAGCGGAGTTGAAAGCCTTAAGTGAGATCGATCCGTATCGTCTGACCTTAGATTGTGTGATTGACCCTGCCACACCAGAAACCGAAAGGAAAATTATTTTAGATGAATTCCACTTTAATCGTGGCGATATTTCTGATTACGTGATCCGTTCCACGCAAAGCCGAGTAAAATACAAAGGGCATGATTTTACGCCGTTTAATACGGTCGACATGGAAACTGGCGATATTATTGTCGAGACCTCGTTATATGCCCATTACGCAGGAGAGCTTCAAGTAGCATTGTTACCGATGGAAAACTCTGGCAAATCAAATGTTGTAGGCAAAGTCACGCAAGCAGATAGAATCTTATTATCTTACCTCAGACCGTGGCAGAAATTCGTTTTTCATGAAGTTGAGCAATAAGTAGGCCTTTAAACGAATAGAAATCGAGGAGAAAATTATGGCGTATGCAATTGGTTTAATGTCAGGAACGTCTTTAGACGGGATTGATGCAGCGTTGGTGGAGATAGCTGGAAAAAATGAAACCACAACTGTTAAGCTCATTGACTTTTTAACGGTACCTTATAGTAAAGAGACACTTCAAAGAATTCGTGAAGCCTTATCGTTAGAAACGTCAAATGTCGAAAAAGTTTGTTCGTTGAATGTTGAATTAGGGGAATTGTTCGCTCAAACAGTCTTAGACGTTTGCAAGAAATCAGGCATCTCTTCAGAAGATTTAGCATTTATCGGCAGTCATGGGCAAACACTTTTCCATATTCCTTTTGCCCGAGATAAGCTTTATGCCTCAACATTACAAATCGGTGATCCTGCGGTGATTTGTGAGCGGACGAAAACAACTGTTGTGTCAAATTTTAGAGAACGAGATATGGCTGTTGGAGGTCAGGGGGCTCCCATTGTTCCTTACTCAGAATATGTGCTTTACCAAAAGCCTGAGACAACAAGATTACTGCAAAACATTGGTGGAATCGGAAATGTCACAGTGATTCCTAAATCGGGAGAAATCACAGATATGATTGCGTTTGACACAGGTCCAGGAAATGTCATCATGAACGAATTATGTTTGTATTTCTTCAATCAAGAGTATGATCAAAATGGTGTTTATGCTAAACAAGGCAAAGTCAGTCAAGCATTGCTGGAAGAATTAATGGCACACCCCTATATTCAAAAATCGTATCCTAAAACGACAGGGCGTGAAGAATTTGGCAAGCAATTTACGACAGCGCTGTTAGAAAAATGGTCCCTTGAACCAAATGATTTCATTACAACAGCAACAATGTTTACCGCTAAATCAATTGCCAAAGCAGTCCAACCTTTTATTCAGGGAAAGACCGAATTGATCATTGGAGGTGGCGGTAGTTATAATCAAACCTTGATCGCGATGATCAAAGCTGAGCTTCCAGAAGTCCATGTGTTGATTCAAGAGGAAATTGGTTTTTCTTCAGAGGCTAAAGAAGCGATTGCCATGGCGATTTTAGCAAATCAAACGTTGCAGCACAGTCAAGGAAATGTTCCAAGTGCTACAGGCGCTGACAGAGCAGTTCCTTTAGGAAGTATTACCTACTATTAAATAGTCGGGGCGAGTAAATCGAGTTCGCCCTAACGTACATAGAAAAAATCAATCCATTAAAAAGGAGTTAAGAGGATGAGCGGCGAAAATATTCAGGGAAGAATTATTAGCATGCTAGATGTCTTGCCGAATTCCGAGAAAAAGATCGGTAAGGTCATTTTAGAGAATCCATCGTTGGTAATCGAAATGACAGCATCAGAGCTGTCACATTATGCAGGAACGAGTCCAGCTACGGTGATTCGCTTTTGTAAAAAGATTGATGTTCCCAGTTTTACTCAATTGAAAATCCGTTTATCTGCGGAGATAGAAACCCCAATTTATGAAGGTTATTCAGATATCACGGCAAATGGATCTGTGAATGAGATCAAGACAAAGCTATTAGGTAATGCCTATCAATCGATGCAAGAAACGGTTGCTTTACTAAATGAAAAGCGAATTGAAACGATTGTGGATTTATTAATAACTGCGCCGATCATCTATGTTTTTGGAATAGGTGCTTCGTATTTAGTTGCTGAAAACATTGCTCAAAAGTGGAATCGAATTGGTAAAACAGTGGTCTGTGTGCAGGATTCTCATGTACTAGTGACCATTTTAGTTTCTGCACCAAAAGAAGCTGTATTCTTCTGTGTTTCTCATTCAGGCGAAACGAAAGAAGTCTTGCGGTTGCTGGAGGTCGCTCAAAAGCATCAATTGAAAACAATTGGGTTGTCGCAGTTTGGTAATAATACATTAACAAGTAAAGTTGATTATTCTGTACAAACCGTCCGCTCAAATGAAGCAGTTTTGAGAAGTGCGGCAACCACGTCATTGCATGATCAATTTATTGTAGTAGATGTTTTGTTTTATGCCTATGCATCTCGGAATTTTGAACATACACTTGATATGATTCAAGAGTCGAAAGCTGAAGTTAGAAATTATGAAAAATGATAAATAGATTTGAAACTAAAAAAATCGAGTGCTCATGCTTTTAGCTAATGCTAGAAAACATGAACGCTCGATTCTTTTGTAGTATCAACAATTATCGTGTTTATTTAAAATAAACACAAACACACTCAGGTGCATAAACATCTTTTTGGATCATTTCTAAAAGTCCAGATTGTTCATCGCGACGATAAAGCGTTAAATTGTCTGTATTTTGATTCGCAGCAACCACAAATTTACCGGAAGGATCTAAATCAAAATCTCTTGGAATTTCGCCTTCAGTAGAAATCAATTGTATGCGTTCAACTTTACTGCCGTCTTCAGCGGTTGCAAAAACAGCGATCGAATCATGACCACGATTTGACGCATAAACAAAACGACCATCAGCTGAAATGCGAATGGCAGCACCACCGTTGAATTCATTGAAACCATCAGGTAACGTTGATACTTTTTGAACTTGTTCAAATGAACCATCCGCCGCATTATAAGCCAAAACAGTCACTGTGCTGTCTAATTCACCGAAAAGATAAGCGAATTGGTTATTGGGATGGAAAACTAAATGACGAGGACCCGTTCCAGGCTCAGCGACATATTGCGCCACTTCAGACAGCTTGCCATTTTCACTAACATTATACGTGTAAACACGGTCTGTCCCAAGATCACAAACAACTAAACGACGATCTGGCGTTAAGTCTGTATAGTGAACGTGAGCATTGTCTTGATTGTCATGTGGTCCAGTGGCCTCATCATGTATGATTTTGTCGGTATGTTCTAACTGTCCATCAGATAAAATACGGTAAACATGAACGATCCCTTGGTGATAATTAGCACCAAAAACCAGTTGTTTTTCTTCATCAATCGCTACATAACATGGAGGAGCGCCCGCTTCAGTTACTTTGTTCAGTAAATCAAAGTGCCCGTCGTTACTTTTATAAGCGGCCATACCACCTTCACCATCAACTGAGGTGACGTTGAACAAGTTGCCCTGTTGATTTAATGCCAAGTATGTTGGGCTAGTTTCTTCTACTACTAATGTTGCGTCTGAAAGAGTTTCTTTTTCGGTGTCCAGCGCTATCTGATAAATCCCTTTACTTTCTCTACGTGTATAAGTTCCTAATAAAATTTGTTCCAGCATGAAATTCCCTCCATTTTTTACTGAATGTGTATAAGAATCAGCAATTGATTTAACTCTTTTAGTATACCATAAGAATTCTTTTATTTAGTAAATCTTTGCAAATCCAATGTTCGCATTTTCACTTGATTTATGCTATTATATTTTAAGACTGTAACGACAGTCATTTTTAATTTTAGAGGGGTGACACGCATGTACGATAATACAAATAGCAACAATGGTGCAGTTCGCTGTTCATTCTGTGGTAAAACACAAGAAGAAGTGAAAAAAATCGTTGCCGGACCTGGTGTCTATATTTGTAATGAATGTATCGACCTATGTAAAGAGATTATTGATGAAGAATTTTACGACGAAGCCGTACGTGAATTAACGGATGTCCCAAAACCTCAAGAAATTTTGGATGTCTTAAACGAATATGTAATTGGACAAGATCAGGCAAAACGCTCATTAGCGGTAGCTGTCTATAATCACTATAAACGTGTAAATCAATCAGAAAATTCAAGCTCTGAAGAGGTAGAATTACAAAAGAGCAATATTTGTTTAATTGGCCCAACAGGTTCTGGGAAAACATTTTTAGCCCAAACATTGGCTAGAACATTGAATGTACCATTTGCGATTGCAGATGCGACAAGTTTAACAGAAGCAGGATATGTGGGAGAAGATGTAGAGAATATTCTATTGAAACTATTGCAATCTGCTGATTTTAATGTGGAACGCGCTGAAAAAGGGATCATCTATATTGATGAAATCGATAAAATCGCCCGCAAGAGCGAAAATGTTTCGATCACAAGAGATGTATCCGGTGAAGGTGTTCAACAAGCGTTGCTTAAAATCTTGGAAGGAACAGTTGCTAGTGTGCCACCACAAGGCGGACGCAAACATCCTCATCAAGAATTTATCCAAATCGACACAACAAACGTCTTGTTTATTGTCGGCGGAGCCTTTGATGGTATCGAGAACATGGTCAAAAATCGCCTCGGCGAAAAAACAATTGGTTTCGGTACAAAAAATAGCAAGCTGAACGAAGACGAAAGCGTAATGCAGCAAATCATTCCAGAAGATTTATTGAAATTCGGTTTGATTCCTGAGTTTATTGGACGCTTACCGGTCACAGCAGCTTTAGAGAAGCTGACAACAGAAGACTTGGTTCGTATTTTGACTGAACCTAAAAATGCTTTAGTCAAACAATATCAAAAATTATTGTCTTTAGATGATACAGAATTAGAATTCGAAACAGATGCTCTTCGTGCGATTGCAAATAAAGCAATTGAGCGTAATACAGGAGCTCGTGGTTTACGTTCGATCATTGAAGAGATTATGATGGATGTGATGTTTGATGTCCCATCAGACGATACGATCGAAAAAGTCATCATTACAGAAATGGCTGTTGAAGGTACTGGTAAACCAGCAATTGTCTATAATAAAAAAGACAAAAAAGCTGGGTAATCTTAAAAGACTAAAAAGAGCCCGGGACAAAACTAAAAATCAGTTTTGTTTCGGGCTTTAAATCTGAATAAACGGTGGGGTTAGACACTTCTGGCCCAACCTCTTTTTACTGATTTTTATACAACAACGTTAGTTAGCTTTGCGAGCTCGTTCAGCTTTTTAACTTAGGAGGTTAGTACTATGAATGTTCATAACGCAGAAATTATCATTAGCGCAGTTTCACCAAAACAATATCCAGAGACAGAACTACCTGAAATTGCTTTGGCAGGTCGTTCAAACGTAGGGAAATCATCGTTTATCAATACATTGATCAACCGTAAAAATTTAGCTAGAACCTCTGGGAAACCTGGAAAAACCCAAACGCTTAATTTTTACTTAATCGAAGATGCGTTGCATTTTGTTGATGTTCCAGGATATGGTTATGCCAAAGTTTCTAAGACAGAACGCGCCAAGTGGGGCGAAATGATCGAAACCTATATGACAACAAGGGAACAATTAAAAGCCGTGGTCTCTTTGGTTGATTTGCGTCATGCACCGACACAAGAAGATATCCAAATGTATGAGTTTTTAAAATACTATGATATTCCAGTAATCGTTGTCGCTACGAAGAAAGATAAAATTCCTCGTGGTAAATGGAACAAGCATGAGAGTGTGATCAAGAAAGCATTGAATTTTGATAAGTCAGATGACTTTATTCTTTTCTCTTCACAAACCAAAGAAGGGAAAGAAGAAGCTTGGCAGGCGATTGAAAAATATTTATAATAAAAATTAGCTTTGACGCCTCTAAGGAGATGTCAAAGCTAATTTTTTATTGTTCTTTTTTCTGCTCTTCTTTTTGTTCCGCTTTTGCTGCTTGCTTTTCTAATTCTTCTTTTGGCATTTCAACTTTTTTAGGATCTACAGCAAAAGAATCGAATAATTTATCTAAGTCATTTGTACGTTCAAATTTTAAGCCCATGTTGGTTTGCTCCATTTCATTTTAGGTTGAGTAGAAGCTTGTGCACTGAATCAGTGTTCACTTCTTTTTCTATAGTTTAGCATCCTTTCAGAAATTTGAATAGTTTTCTTTTTCAAATTATAAGAATTTATCTAGAAATAGTTCTACTTTCAATTTGTAAGCTTGCATTCGATTATAAAACAAGGTATAGTTTTTTCTGATAGAGAAAAGAGGGACGAAATGGCAGGAAATATTTTTGTAGGAATGGTACGTGGCTATCAGCGATTCATTTCACCTGGCTTCCAGCTAGTTGCCGCTATCACCCAACATGTTCACAATATATGATCGATGCTATTCAAACACATGGCAGTCTTAAAGGTGTGACGATGGGGACAGCGAGATTTTTACGGTGTCATCCGCTGACTAAAGGCGGGATTGATTATGTACCGTTGAAGTTTAGTTTAAAAAGAAATCCGGATCAGGAATATCATGGTCCCTATAACTATAGAAGAAACAAGCACAATAAATAGATGAGGTGGGCGTAGAAGATGGCGATTTTAGCATTTGATTTTGGCGGTTCAGCAGTAAAGCATGGAATTTGGAATGGTGAGAAGATGATCGATAAAGGGAATTTTCCTACACCAAAAACTTGGGAGAAAATGAAAGCGTCATTATTAACCGTATTTAACGAAACAAAGCAAGAGCTAGAAGGTGTGGCGCTAAGTGCCCCTGGTGTTGTGGATGTTGATAAGCAAATGATTAACGGAATTTCAGCTATTCCTTATATTCATGGTTTCAACATATTTAAGGAGCTAGAAGAATTGTTTAAGCTTCCTGTGGCAATCGAAAATGATGCTAATTGTGCAGGGATGGCAGAAATCTATGAAGGTGCGGCTAAAGGCAAACAAGAAGTGGCATTTGTGGTCGTGGGAACTGGAATCGGCGGTGCTATTTTCCATAATGGACAAATTACTAAAGGGGCTCATCTTTATGGTGGTGAATTTGGTTTGATGTATCTAAGTGGGGGAGAAACATTTAGTAAGCTGGGAACAGCTGTACAAATGGCGTGGCGCTATTGTGAACGAAAAGGCGTAGAGAAAGAGACCTTCACTGGAGAAGAAGTGTTTGACCTAGCGGAATCTGGCGATGAATTGGCAATCGAAGAGGTCAATAATTTTTACGAGTACTTGACTCAAGGTTTGTTTAGTATTCAATTTTCTCTTGATCCAGAAATGATCGTTTTAGGTGGAGGCGTTTCAGCTAAAAAAGGGTTGTTAGATGAAGTCGATCGTCGAATGAAAGAAAAATTGGCTCATTTTGAATTAAATGATTTTATCCCGCAGATCGTGACGTGTAAATATAAAAATGATGCTAACTTGATCGGGGCGGCGGCGAATTTTATAACGAGTCAAAAAAACAACGAATGAATGTTACAAGAACGAGGTTGGGTCAAAGGTGTTTAACCCCGAGAAATAAGAAGGGGTTGCTTCTGATCCCACCGTTTATTCGGTTTTAGAGTCCGAAACAAAACTGATTTTTAGTTTTGTCCCGGACTCGTTTTTGTTGTGAGAATAACAAGTAAAATCCACGATTATAAGTAACGGAGGATTCTTAATAATTTGAATTATAGAAATTTTCTGAAAATTCATTGACATTTCTTTCGATATTGATTATATTTGTATACATACTTCTTTAATAATTATATACGCGAAGAAAATTATCAAGCTTTACGAATTCGTTCAGCTTTAAAATCAACTAGCTTTTTGTGCCAGCTCTTCAGGAAAAAGATAAAAACGTTGTGGTAAAAGCACCACATGCTGTTTTTCCTATTTTCCAGCCAGAGCTTGCCAACACAACAAGCTTTAAAATCAAGGGGGAAACAAAATGAAAAAATTTAGCTTTTTATTTGCTAGTCTATTTCTATTAGCAGCATGTGGTCCAACAGCTGGTGGAGGCGCAAGCGGTGGCGGAAATAAAACTGAAGGCGATACGATCAAAATTGGAATGAACATGGAACTTTCTGGAGATGTTTCAGCATACGGAAACGCTGAAAAAGAAGGGATTACCTTAGCTGTTGAAGAAATCAACGAAGCGGGTGGTGTGTTAGGAAAAAAATTAGAATTGATCGAAAAAGATAATAAATCAGAAAATGGTGAAGCGACTTCTGTTGCAGCCAATTTAACGGCTAAAGATAAAGTGGTTGCCGTTGTTGGACCAGCAACATCTGGCGCAACGAAAGCAACGATTCCTAATATGACAAAAGCAGCGGTGCCTGTGATCACACCTTCAGGTACAGATGATAGCATTACAGTTGTAAACGATAAAGTACAAGAATATATTTTCAGAGCTTGCTTCCAAGATACGTTCCAAGGGGTTATCTTAGCCAATTTTGCCCAAGATAACTTAAAGGCTGAAAATGTTGTGATCATCGGTGATAATTCAAGTGATTATGCGATCGGTTTGACGAAATCATTTAAAGATACATTTAAAGGGAAAATCGCTAAAGAAGAAACATTTACAGCTGGCGATAAAGATTTCCAAGCTATCTTAACGAAAATCAAAGACCTTGATTATGATGCAATCTACATTCCAGGTTACTATGCAGAAGCAGGTTTGATCATCAAGCAAGCGCGTGAAATGGGAATTGACAAACCAATCCTTGGTGCTGACGGATTTGGTGATGAGAAATTAGTTGAAATTGCTGGAGCGAAAAATGTTTCTGATGTTTATTACACAGGACACTTCTCAGAAAAAGCGCCAGCAACGGATAAAGTAAAACCATTTGTAGAAGCGTTCAAGAAAAAATACGATAAACAACCATCTGCTTTCAACGCTTTAGGCTATGATTCAGTTTATATGTTAAAACAAGCAATGGAAGATAAAGATTCAGCTGATTCAAAAGACATCACAGAAGGATTAGCTTCATTGAAAGATTTTGTTGGTGTAACTGGTAAAATGACGATGGACAAAGATCATAATCCTGAGAAATCAGTAGTTGTATTAGGCTTGACAGAAGGAAAAGAAACATCTGCGGATGCAGTAGAACCTAAGTAATAACAAGTAGTGGTAAGACTTAAAAGAGGGTGAGACAAGGTTTTATGTTTTGTCCATCCTCTTTTTACTTTAATTAAACAGCAATTATTCTAAAATATTGGAAGTGATGAACATGGAAGTAGTTATCCAACAACTAGTAAACGGGCTTTTTCTAGGAAGTATTTATGCTCTCTTGGCTTTAGGGTATACGATGGTTTATGGAATCATCAAATTGATCAACTTTGCCCATGGAGAAATCTATATGTTAGGTGGATTTATGGGGTATTTCTTTATCAATAAATTGAATTTAGGCTTTTTCCCAGCGCTGATTTTATCAATGGCTGGTGCTGCTGTGATCGGGGTAGTGATTGAATTTTTAGCTTATCGACCACTAAGGAAATCAACAAGAATCGCAGCTTTGATCACAGCGATAGGTGTTTCATTTTTGCTACAAAACGGTATGATCTATTGGTTAGGTCCTGAGAAAAAATCATTTCCGCAGGCAATTGAATTTAAAAATTATCAACTAGGCTTTATTCAAATTTCAAATATTCAAGTTCTTATTTTAGCTATTTCTTTAGTACTGATGATTGCCTTGCAATTGATCGTTAAACAAACAAAAATGGGTAAGGCGATGCGGGCAGTTTCTGTTGATGCTGATGCGGCACAGTTGATGGGGATCAATGTCAATCGGACGATTTCGTTTACCTTTGCTTTAGGTTCTGCGTTGGCTGCGGCTGCAGGTATGTTGATTGGTCTCTATTATAATTCCATCGATCCAATGATGGGCGTTGTCCCAGGTCTTAAATCATTTGTTGCAGCTGTTTTAGGTGGTATCGGAATCATACCAGGCGCAGCTCTTGGAGGTTTTGTGATCGGTTTATTAGAAACTATTACGATCGCACTTGGTTTTTCAGATTATAAAGATGCGGTCGTATACGCATTATTGATTATTATTTTATTGATCCGTCCTGCCGGAATTCTCGGCAAGAACATCAAAGAGAAAGTGTAGGTGGCACGCATGAAAAAGAATTTAAAATATAATCTTGTTTGGCTTTTAATTGCTGCACTCGCTTATGCTTTTATTTATGTACTGTATGTTACAGGTGTTATCACACCGTTTACTGAGTATACGCTGATCACGATAGGCATCAATATCATGTTGGCTTTGGGGTTGAATTTGATTATTGGTTTTTCAGGTCAATTTTCACTCGGTCACGCCGGATTTATGGCAATCGGTGCATATAGTGCAGCGATCATGACAGTTAAGTATCCAACAATGGGCGGCTTTTTCAGCGGCATTCTATTAGGAATCGTTTTATCAGGCATTGTCGCATTGTTAGTTGGTATCCCTACCTTACGATTAAAAGGGGATTACTTGGCGATTGCAACGTTAGGGATTTCTGAAATCATTCGGATTATCATCATTAATATGAAGGATGTAACAAATGGACCTGCTGGTATTTTTGGTATTCCACCAATGGTTAGCTGGCCGATGGTTTTTGGCTTTGTAGTTATTGTTACGTTGATCATTGTTAATTTCATTCACAGTGGCCCAGGGCGTGCAACAATGGCAATCCGAGAAGATGAGATTGCAGCTGAATCAATGGGGGTCAACACAACCAAATACAAAGTTGTAGCCTTCATTATCGGTGCTGTTACAGCAAGTGTAGCTGGTGCTATTTATTCAAGTTATGTTCAAACGATTGCACCGAAAGATTTTGGCTTTATGAAATCGATCGATATTTTGATTATTGTAGTTTTTGGCGGAATTGGCAGTGTGACGGGAACTTTTATTTCAGCGATCGTGCTAGGTATTTTAAATATGTTCTTACAAGATGCTGGTGCACTTAGAATGATCATTTATGCCTTAGCCCTAATTATTATCATGATTTTCAAACCAGGTGGTCTTTTAGGCACATGGGAATTTTCAGTAAAAAAATTATTCAAGAAAAAGGAGGACAAATCAAATGCCTCTATTGAACGTTAGTAATTTAACTAAAAACTTTGGCGGACTTGCAGCTGTTTCAAATGTAAATCTGACCCTAGAAACCAATGAACTTATCGGGTTGATTGGGCCAAATGGTGCGGGAAAAACAACCTTATTCAATCTTTTAACAGGTGTATATGAGCCAAGTGACGGGACAGTCACACTAGATATCCTAGGTAAAGAACAGGTACTAAATGGCATGAAACCATATAAAATAGCGGACATGGGTTTAAGCAGAACTTTCCAAAATATTCGTCTATTCAAAGATTTGACTGTTTTAGATAACGTGCTGATTGCCATGAATAGCAAAAATAAAGAAGGAATTCTATCTAGTATTTTACGTTTACCGACCTTTTATAAAAAAGAAGACGAGATGGAAAAGAAAGTAATGGAACTTCTTGCCATTTTTGGTTTGGAAAATAAAGTTCAGACCTTAGCCAAAAATTTGCCTTATGGAGAGCAAAGACGTTTAGAAATCGTCCGGGCGTTAGCCACTCAGCCAAAAGTTTTATTTTTAGACGAACCAGCAGCAGGCATGAATCCTCAGGAAACAGCTGATTTAACTGAATTGATTAGAAAAATCCAAAAGGAATTTCAAATCACGATCGTCTTGATCGAACATGATATGAGTTTGGTTATGGACGTTTGCCAAAGAATCTATGTGTTAGAGTACGGTAGAATCATTGCTGAAGGAAAGCCAGAAGCAATCAAAAACGATCCGCGTGTGATCGAAGCGTATCTTGGAGGTGAACTATAATGCTAACAATTGAAAATTTATCTGTTCATTATGGTGTGATTCAGGCTGTGCGTGATGTTAGTTTTAATGTAGAACAAGGAGAAATAGTCTCTTTGATCGGTGCTAATGGTGCGGGCAAAACGACAATTTTAAGAACAATTTCTGGATTGAATCGACCATCAAATGGTACGATTACATTTGAAGGACAACAGATTCAAAAAATGCTTCCGCAAAAAATCGTAGCATCAGGGTTGTGTCAAGTACCAGAAGGCCGTCATGTTTTTTCAGGTTTGACTGTTCAGGAAAATTTGGAAATGGGAGCTTTTTTGAGAAAAGATAAAGATCTAAAACAGGATTATCAAATGATTTTTGAGCGTTTCCCGATTTTGAAGGAACGAAAAAATCAAGATGCGTCTACTTTGTCTGGTGGTGAACAGCAAATGCTAGCAATGGGAAGAGCACTGATGTCTAAACCTCGCTTGCTATTGTTGGACGAGCCATCCATGGGGTTAGCTCCAATTTTTATTCAAGAAATTTTTAATATTATAAAAGAAATCAATAAACAAGGAACGACGGTATTATTGATTGAGCAGAATGCAAAAATGGCCTTATCGATTGCAGATCGAGGATATGTATTAGAAACAGGGGAAGTCGTTTTAAGCGGACCAGGAAAAGAACTACTGGAAAGTGAAGAAGTGAAAAAAGCCTATTTAGGAGGGTAATAGCATGAGTGTAAGTGATTTTATGACAAAAAATCTAGTGGTTGCACAACCGGAAATGAAGATTTTTGACGCCGTTGATTTGATGAAAAAAATAATATCCACCGTTTACCAGTAGTCAAAGGAGAAAAACTTATAGGCTTGATCACGGAAGGGACGATTCAATCGGCAATGCCGTCAAAAGCAACCAGTTTGAGTGTCTATGAAGTGAATTATTTACTAAACAAGACGACTGTAGTGGATATAATGGTAAAAGAAGTTCAAACAATCAAACCAACTGCTTCATTAGAGGACGGTATTTTCCAAATGCGCCAAAATAATATTGGGGTATTACCAGTTGTTGATGAAAATGAAACTTTAATTGGAATTATAACAAATAATGATATTTTTGACGCTTTCTTAAAAATCACTGGGTATAATGCTGGTGGTACGAGAATTCAACTTCGAATCCCAGAAGATCATAAAGGAATTTTAGCTACTATTACAAAATTATTAGCAGAAAATGATTTTAGTATTTTAACAGTAGTTGTAAATCGCAAAGAACTAGAAACAATTATTGAACTGCAAATCGAAAGTAGGGAAACGCATCAAATTGAAAGTATTTTAAAAGATGCTGGATATGATGTTTTTGAGGCAATATTCATGCCTCAGCAAATCTAAAATGAGGAATGGTAAGCAAAATTCTTGCATTTTTTTTCTGAAAAAGGATTTGACTAATATTAGGGCGTATGATAGTTTTATATAGTAACGTAACTTAACGGGATATTAAAGTGTTGTTTATCTTTAATATTCTTTCCTTATGTCCTCTAATTATTAGAGGGTTGTTGTTGGTATAATTATTACAGATATTCTGTAATTGATTATAAATATTTAAGAATAGGAGGAATGAAAATGAAAAAAGTTATCGGATTTATTATTGCTTTTGCAGCAACTGTAAGCTTTGCAACTTCTGCTTCGGCAGACGGCGCTATCTCAGCTACAGAACAGCCAATCCTTAACGAATTGAATGCTGGTGCAACAATCGGCGGTAAAAAATTCAATTTTGATGCGGCTGAAACGAATGCAGCTTCAAATCACTTGAAACGTGTTGATTTAACACAAGCTCAAGCTGATGAAGCGATTAAAAACATCCAAGCAGCTCGTAGCTTAGTTGAGAGTGTTTCTGTAAATACTACAGGCGTTAACTCACTTGGAAAAGCAATTAGCTTATTGCCAGCAAACGTAATTTCTCAAGTACAAAATTACGCAATTGCTGCTGGTAATGCTGTAGGCGTTAAAATCACTTTTGGAGCTCGCGGAAGTTATTCTGCAGTGACAATCACTGATGCTAACGGCGCTCCTGTGTACCAAGCTGGAACTCCAGTAAAAAATACAGGATCTAACTACGCATTAAGCGGTATTACTTTTGGCTCATTGATCGTAGCTGCAGCAGGTGCAGTATTCGTGAGCAGAAAGAACAAATTAGCATAAGATGAAACAACTAAAAAGAGTAGGGGCATTTATTTACGTGCCTCTTCTCTTTATGTGTTTTGGCTATCTTGTTATTTACATAATTGGTGCACCTGTCATTAATTTCGCATCTTCCGCAGTCGAACTGATCTCACTAAATGATGCTCCATCTTTGATCAAAAAGGAACCAATCTCCTTGAAAAGAGATATGAAGAAAAAGAGCAGACTTCATCTGACAAACCAGCGGACAAATCGGTTAAAACAAAAAACGATGCTTCGGATAAAAAAACAGCAGAAGCAGTCGCAGCTGGGATGAAAGTGACAGAAAAAGGTGAGTTAGCTTCTTCTAGTATGATCTATCCCGTTGGAGGAGATCAATTTGGAGAAGTAGTAATCGACAAAGTGGGAATTAATGAACCATTATTTTACGGAGATAGTGAAGATATTTTGCGTTTAGGCGCAGGACAATACATCGGAAGTATGATTCCAGGAGATCTTGGAACGACTTTGATCGGTGGGCATAATCTACCTTCCTTTGGTAAAATCTATTACTTAGAACCTGGGGATGAAGTAGCTATCCACACTCACTATGGTGACTACACGTATCAAGTGACAGAAGTAAAGATAGCTAACTACAAAGACCCGACGATCAACGCAAAATTAGGCGAACGCACTAAAAGATCACTGATTCTATATACCTGTTACCCATTAGATGCAATTGGTTTAACACCAGAGCGAGTTTTTGTTTCTGCAGACTATGTATCTGGACCGATCATCGATGAGAAGTCATAAGGGAGGGGAATCAGTCAGATGAAAAATCGCACTCATTTAATGAAAGTAATTTCTCGCTTTTTTATTGCTTTTTTATCCTCAGTTTTTTTGTTTGCATTTTTAATTTTACTGACATTGAGAGTAACTCTTTTTAGTGAAAATTACATTGCAAAACAAGCAGCTAAAGCAGATTACTATTCACAGTTAACCGAAGAAATCAATCGACAAGTGGAAAATAGCGCTCTGGGAAGCAACATTCCAGAAGGCGTATTAAATCGCTCAATCAGTAAAGAGTTGGTCAAAAAAGACGTAGATGCGTATTTTAAAGCGATGTACAATACAGGGACGAAGTATTCGATCTCTAATGAAAAAGCCGTCCATGATGCTGTTTCTAAAGCGATTACAAGCTACATGGAAGAAAAAGCAATTCAGACAACACCAGAATCTGTACAAGCTGTAAATGGTCTTTCAGACAATGCTGTAAAAATTTATAAGGGCTATATTGAATTGCCGTTTTTAGTTTCCTATGGACGAAAAGTCATGAATTACAAATCAACACTAATGATTTTTATGGGCGTATGTGGTGTACTATGGGTGCTGCTAAGCTTTTCTCTATATTCTTCACTAAGAGGGTATTTCCATCGCTTGTTGAGATATTGGGCTTATATTTGGATTGGTAGCGGCTTGATGATGGCTGTTGTTCCAGCATTCATCTTAATGCAAGGCGTTTTCAAGCGACTAGGGATCCAATCTAAAGCAATGTATGATTTTATACAGACCTATTTATCGAGCTTTTTATGGTTGTTTATTATGGTTGGAGTCATCTCGATTGTAGCAGGTATTATTTTTGGCGTACTTAGCGAGATCAAGAGAAAAAATTTATTTAGCGCATGATTCTGAAAGCAGTTTTAAAAGATCATGATAAGATCGTCAGCTTATTTCTAGATGAGCTGACTTTTTTATGCTTACTAAAGTAATGAAAAGCAAATACGTTTGATACGCTTTCCTTTTTTCATGTAACATGATACCATAGAGCTTTGGAGGGATGAAAATGTCAAAAAAAATAAAGATATAGAAGTAAAAATAGAAGAAACAGAAAAGAAAATAAATGGTGAGACAATTACAGTCAGCACCTTAACAATCGGTAAAAAAGAAATTGGTCAAGTTTTAGCACAAGATACTAAAAAATTTGCTGTCGTGATCGATGGACGCAATGAAGCAACTGTGAAAACGCTTGATGAAGCGATAGAATACATTATTCGCCAATGGAATTTAAACGACTAAAATAAATAACAACTTTTTTCGAAAAAGGCTTGCTTTTTCTTCAAAAGTTTTGTATTATAACTAAGTCAGGTTTGTTACTAAAAACCTTCTGGAGGAATAGCGAAGTGGCTAAACGCGACGGACTGTAAATCCGTTCCTTAGGGTTCAGTGGTTCGAATCCACTTTCCTCCATTTTGACCATTGGGGTATAGCCAAGCGGTAAGGCAACAGGTTTTGATCCTGTCATGCGTTGGTTCGAATCCAGCTACCCCAGTTTTTTTCTTTGAACAACTCAGATAGAGTTGTTCTTTTTTTCTAAAAAATTAGTGGTAGCTTTGGTTCTCTTTTTTTAGAATATGTGATAAAGTGGATGAAAAGCATGAGGAGTGAACCCAATGAATTTTAAAGAGAAAATAACTGAAACAGCTGAAAAAGTTTATGATTTAGCTCGTGACAGAAAGTACGATGTCAACGTCAATCTTTTTACTAAAAAGAAAAACAGTGAGAAAACAAAAGGAATTGAAATTATAACAGTTAGAGATACGGCACACACGAAAAAGTGGCGCTCTAAGAACCGCTAAAGAGAATAAAGAGTAATAGCCTGAAACAACATCATTTACACGTTGTTTCAGGCTATTTGCTTTATTTAGATGCTATTTATCGATTTCAAGGCCTAAAACTGTCAGGTGACCATTTCCAACGAGTTTGATGACAAGTCTAGCTAAATGATTAGGGGCCATGTCAGTGTCACTTGTGATCCACCAATGAAGAGTTCCGATAAATATAGACGTCATATATTCGATGATAAAATCAATAGGCACTTCGATATCATTTTCTGTGATTTTTAGCTTGGAAAAAATATCTGCATATTTTTCATAAATGATATCTGCGAGTTTTTTCCTTAACAACTCATTTGAGCTGCCGTCCATGATCGTCAGAAAAAAGTTTTTATTTTTTTGAATATTGATGTAAATGTGTGTAAGCAAAAACTCGATTTGTTTGACTTTGATTCGATTGCTGACAACGATTTGTTCAGTATCGATAACAGAGGTAAAGGCATTGATCGCAAAATCAAAAATTTGTTCATATAGGTCTTGTTTGTCTTTGAAATGAGCATAGAAAGTTGCGCGATTGATCATTGCCTCATCGGCAATATCTTGAATCGTTATACAATCATATCCTTTTTCGTCTACTAAGTGAAAGAAAGCTTCGATAATCATTTTGTGTGTTCGTTTTACCCGTAGGTCCGTTTTCTTCGACATAAAAATTTCCTTTCGAAATAATCAACAGATTTTAAAAGTTTGTTGCTTATCTCACAAATTTGGGTGTTTTGCTTGTTGCAATTACTTTAGAATCTTTCTAAAATATACATAAGTATTATATCAGACACCTTGTAGGATAATCAACAAAGTGTTGTGAAATAAAAGGGTATGAAATTTAAGGAGATCAAACGTATGACAATCAGAGCAGGAATCGATGTTGGATCAACAACTGTGAAATTAGTAATTATTGACGAAGAGAATCATACAAAATTCGCCAAATATGAACGACATTACTCAGATGTGAAGGCAGCAACTGAAAAAGTATTGAATGAAGCGATGAATGAATTAGGTGAAGCAACACCGATTACAATGACGATCACAGGTTCAGGCGGAATGGGATTAGCAGATGTTTTGAATATTTCATTTGTTCAAGAAGTAATTGCTTGTACAAAAACAGTAGAAAAAATCATACCTGAAACAGATGTTGCTATTGAATTAGGCGGAGAAGATGCAAAAATCACTTTTTTTGAAGGTGCATTAGAACAACGGATGAATGGTAGTTGTGCCGGAGGAACTGGAGCTTTTATCGATCAGATGGCTGTTTTGTTAAAAACGGATGCGAATGGTGTCAATGAATTAGCTAAAAACTATCAAACGATTTACCCTATTGCTTCCAGATGCGGTGTTTTTGCTAAAACAGATGTTCAGCCATTGATCAATGAGGGTGCTGCTAAAGAGGATATCGCAGCGAGTATTTTTCAAGCAGTAGTCAACCAAACCATTGCAGGTCTTGCTGCCGGTCGTAAAATTAGAGGGAAGATCGCCTTTTTAGGCGGACCGCTTTTCTTTATGTCAGAACTTAGAAAACGGTTCATTGAAACCTTAGATGTACAGCCAGAAGATGTGATTTTTCCAGAAAATCCCCAACTATTTGTAGCAATGGGTGCTGCCCTTTATTCTGAAGGTGCTAAGCCAACCACACTAGCGGATCTGATCCATCGCTTGACTAAAGGCGATCAAGAACAATTAAAACCAACAGATACCTTAAAACCATTGTTTCAAGATAAAACACAACTAAAGGAATTTAGAGCTCGTCATGATCAAGCCAAAGCACAAGAAAAACGATTATCTGACCATCATGGTGTAGCTTTCTTAGGCATTGATGCAGGATCGACGACGACGAAAGTCACTCTGATTGATGAAGATGGTAATCTGCTGTTTTCATTTTATGGAAATAATCAAGGACAGCCATTGGAAACAACGATGACTGTTTTAAAAGAGTTATATCAACAACTACCACAAGATGTTTTCATTGGAAAATCTGCCGTTACAGGCTATGGCGAACATTTAATCAAGAATGCTCTAAAAGTCGATATTGGTGAAGTTGAAACAATGGCTCATTATAAAGCGGCGAATCATTTTCAACCTGGAGTTGATTTTATCTTAGATATCGGTGGTCAAGATATGAAAGCTATGACCATCAAAGATGGTGTCTTATCTTCGATCCAATTAAATGAAGCTTGTTCATCAGGTTGTGGTTCTTTTATTGAGACTTTTGCCAAATCGTTGAATTTTGATGTAAAAGACTTTGCGATCGAAGCTTTAAGTTCTAAAGCGCCGGTCGATTTGGGTTCTCGCTGTACTGTTTTTATGAATTCAAAAGTAAAACAAGTACAAAAAGAAGGCGCATCCGTTGGAGATATCTCTGCTGGTTTGTCTTATTCTGTAATTAAAAATGCGATTTATAAAGTGATCAAAGTTCGACGTCCAGAAGAATTAGGCAAAAAAATCGTTTGCCAAGGTGGAACATTCTATAATGAAGCAGTCTTACGTGCTTTTGAAATGATCAGTGAACGTGAAGTTGTTCGTCCTTCTATTGCAGGATTAATGGGTGCTTATGGTGCGGCACTGATTGCGTTGGAAAATTATGAATTAGGTCAAGAAACAACGATTCTTGGACTTGATGAGCTAGATACGTTTACTGCGGATAAAGAATTTACCCATTGTGGTTTGTGTGAAAATAATTGTATGATGACCGTGACGATCTTTTCTGATGGACGTCAATTTGTCACAGGAAATCGCTGTGAGCGTGGCGCCAGAATCAAAGTGAAAAAAGAAGATCGTAAAGTTAATCTGGTTGATTATAAATATCGGAAATTATTTAAATACCGTCCATTGAAAGAAAAAGATGCTATTCATGGCAGAATCGGAATTCCTCGTGTTTTAAATATGTATGAAAATTATCCATTATGGCATACGTTCTTTACGGATTTGGGTTTCCGAGTGGAGTTATCTCCACGCTCAAATAAAGAGTTATATGAGCAAGGGATGGAGACGATCCCAAGTGATACAGCTTGTTATCCTGCTAAAATTTCTCATGGACATATTCAAGCACTGATCGATTCAAACGTACCGATGATTTTTTATCCTGGTGTTGTCTTTGAACGTCAAGAGTCAGCGGAAGCGGATAATCATTTTAACTGTCCAATCGTTCAAAGTTACCCTGATGTGATTCGCAATAATGTGGACGACATTCGCGATGGGAAAGTCGATTATCGTAATCCGTACATTAATTTAGCGAATGAAGCGTCTGTAGCGAAAGTTTTAAGTGAGACGTTTGCGGATCTGGGTATTTCAGCAGAACTAGTGACCCAAGCATTACGACATGGCTATGAAGAATTAGATGCCTTCAAAGAAGATGTCCGCAACAAAGGGGAAGAAACCTTAGTGATGTTGAATCAAAAAGGGGAAAAAGGGATCGTTTTATCTGGACGTCCGTATCATTTAGACCCTGAAATCAACCACGGGATTGCTGATGTGATCACACAAGAAGGCTTTCATGTGTTGACGGAAGATTGTGTTTCTCATTTAAGTGACGTAGGGAATTTACGTGTTGTTAATCAGTGGGTCTATCATTCTCGGCTATACGCAGCAGCTCGTGTTGTAGCAAAATCAAAAAATCTTGAGCTCGTACAACTGAATTCATTTGGCTGCGGCTTAGATGCTGTCACAACAGATCAAGTGGAAGAAATCATGGATCAGTATGGTAAGATTTATACTGTTTTAAAAATTGATGAGGGATCGAATTTAGGAGCAATCAGAATTCGATTACGATCATTGAAAGCCGCTGTCGGTGAACGGGAGAAAATGAATTTTGAACCAAAATTGCAGCATGAAGAACCAGAAAAAATCATTTTTACTAAAGAAATGAAAAAGACACACACGTTATTATTACCGATGCTTAGCCCCATTCATCAATCTGGTTTAGTGGATGTTGCTTTAAAAGCTTCGGGCTATAATGTTGTTTGTTTACCAGCGGATGATCGTGAGGCTGTTAATGTTGGTCTGAAATACGTGAATAACGATGCGTGTTATCCGGCCATCATTTCAATTGGTCAATTAGTGGAAGCTCTAGAAAGCGGGGAATATGATTTAGAGCATGTCAGTGTGATGATGACCCAAACAGGTGGCGGTTGCCGTGCGACAAACTATATTCCGTTACTCAGAAAAGCTTTGAACGATGCAGGCTTCCCTCAAGTTCCTGTTGTTTCGGTTTCGATGGGAAATAAAGGAGTCGAATCTAATCCAGGATTTAAATTTACATTACCGATGCTAAAACGGGTTGCGGTGGCCTTTTTGTATGGGGATCTATTTGAACGTGTGGTTTATCGAACACGTCCATACGAAACAGAAACCGGCATGATCGATGCACTTCACGCTAAATGGTTGAAACAAATCGAAAAAAATGTTCGAAATGGTTCATTGACTTTGTTCAACCGCAACATGAAAAAAATTATCACGGAATTTGATGAGGTTCCGCTTCGACAAATCAAGAAACCTAAAGTCGGCGTTGTCGGTGAAATACTTGTGAAATACTCCCCAACTGCGAATAATGATATTGTCCGTTTGTTGGAAGCAGAAGGGGCGGAAGCTGTTGTTCCAGATATTGTTGGATTTATGAATTACTCTCTTTACAATCAAATTTGGAAATACGACAATATGGGCATGTCTAAACAAAGCAAAAACTTAGCTCAATTTGCGATTCGTATCATTGAATATGTTGAAAAGCCGATGGACAAAGCTTTAAGAAATTCTAAACGCTTTGAAGGTCTAAGCTCTATTCATGAATTAGCAGAAGATGCAGGAAAAATCCTTTCAATTGGAAATCATACAGGTGAAGGATGGTTCTTGACAGGAGAAATGATCGAGCTGTTGAAATCAGATGTAAATAATATTGTTTGTATGCAACCCTTTGGATGTTTGCCAAATCATGTTGTTGGTAAGGGTGTGACAAAAGAGCTGCGACGCCAATATCCTAAAGCGAATATTGCACCGATCGATTATGATCCAGGTGTTTCATTGGTAAATCAGCTGAACCGCATCCGTTTGATGATGGCGACAGCAAATAAAATGATGGAAGAAGAAAAAATAGGTTCTTAAAATATATAACTGATCAAACAAAATAATTGAGTTTTTGAGATTAGAAAGCTTTTACTTCCACCGTTTATTCGGATTCCTTAAGGCTGGGATGTGACTCGTAGAGTTATGTCCCAGCCTTAATTTTTGCATGGCCAATAAGAATGAAAAACAATATAATTTTATTTTTTTCTTTTTGTATGGCAGGTAATATATAATAAGATATAGGAATAAAAATGATTCTAAACAAATTACCCAAACCTTAACTATATTATACCAAATTATTTTGTAAAACGTTTCCTTCGCTATATTTTGGAACTTTTGGTTGTTTATGAGGTATATACCAGTTATAATAGAAGTGAATAAAAAGGAGGAAGTAAGATGGTGTCAAGTTTACCAGTTTATATTCAAATACACGATAAGATTAAAGATGACATTGAACATGGTGTTTGGAAGATTGGAGACAGACTTCCATCAGAGCGTGAGCTGGCGACTCAGTTTAGTGTGAGCCGAATGACCTTGAGACAGGCGATCCAGACACTTGCTGATGAGGGGATTTTAGAACGTAAGATTGGTTCAGGCACTTACGTTGCCCGGAAAAAAGTGCAAGAAAAAATGACGGGAACAACCAGCTTTACTGATATTATGCTTTCGCAAAATCGAGTGCCTTCTAGCCGCACAGTTTCTTATTATGTAGCTAAACCAAGCTCTAGTGAGATGGAAAAGCTAAATCTTAAAGAAAATGAACAGATCGTTCGGATGGAACGGGTTCGTTTTGCAGATGATCTGCCGATTTGTTTTGAAGTAGCTAGTGTTCCATATTCTCTAGTTGATCAATATAGCAAAGCTGAGATCACCAATTCTTTTTATAAGACTTTAGAAGAAAAAGGCGGCAATAAAATCGGACACGCAAATCAGACGATTTCAGCCATGTTGGCATCGGAGCAAATCGCTGATTATTTAAAAATCAAACGAGGAGATGCGATCCTTCGCTTACGCCAAATTTCCTATTTTGAAAATGGCACCCCGTTTGAATATGTAAGAACCCAATATGTGGGCAATCGCTTTGAATTTTATTTAGAAAAATAAACGAAAATGAACGTTTCTCAGATTTCTCATTTGGAGTAGCTGAAAATGTTCATTTTCGTTTTTTTATTTTGTTAAATCGATTTTTTGATTGATCCAATAAACCAAAATACCACCGATAGACATAGACAATAACTCCCCAATAGCAACAGTTAACCATGTATAGAAAAATGGCAGGTGATAAAAATAAGTCAACTGAGCAGCAACTGTAAACATCGATAGTGAACAGATAATGGCTGTGATACTCATTTTTTTGATCGGACTTTTAAACCGCTTGGTGACCGAGTAAGAGAAAAGTAAAACGAAAAACGTCGAAAAACTGCCGATGACAACATCAACTAATCCTAAAGGTGATGCGAAATTTGAGATAGCTACACCTAAAGTCACGGCTATAATGTAACGTTTGTTGAATAGCGGCAAATAATTAAACAACTCGGAAAGCCTGAGTTGAATAGCGCCAAAACCAAATGGAGCTAAAAAGATTGTAACCACGACATAAAGTGTGGTGATCATAGCCATTTTTGTCAAACTAATGACAGACCAAGCAGTAGTCTGGGTGTTTGGATTATTCATATGTGTTCTCCTTTGTAAAACAGTTTTCCTGTTTTAGTAATAACTATGACCAAAGGAAGTGACAGAACAATACCGCCAGCTGAAGTGTCATAGTGTGAATCATTTCACTGCTTTTATGTTACCGAATATTCGATAGCTTGTAAAGCAAAGTATGGAGTCAAGCTCATTTACTTTTCTAGCCAACCGCCATCGATTGGCATGACGGTTCCGTGAATGTAATCTGCTTGCTGGCTAGCCAAAAAGAGTGTCAAGGCTGCAACTTCTTCAGGCTTGGCCCAGCGTCCAGCGGGTGTTTCGTTTGCGACCCATGCTGCTATTTTCCCATCACCAGCGAAATCAGCAGCATTCATGGGTGTTTGAATGGCTCCAGGAGCAATGGCATTTGCTCGAATTCCTTGTTTGATATAGTCGTGATCTAATTGCTTTGTATAACCGATGATTGCATGTTTTGATGCTGTATAAGCAGCGCCGCCACCACCTGCCACCATACCAGCAATTGAAGACATATTGACGATGACACCATATTTTTGCTGCAGCATTTGGGGTAAAATCTGGTTGGTGACCAAAAAGGTTCCTTTCAGATTGACGGATAAAACATGATCCCACATCGTTTCTGTTGTTTCCAAGGTAGGAGTGTAATTATCTAAGATACCGGCAGTATTAAGTAAAATATGTACACTGCCAAACGATTTATTTACCTGTTCTATGGCGGAACAGATTTCTGTTTTTTTTGTAATGTCTCCAGTATAAGGAATGAATTTTCCAGGTGAGTCTGTTGTTTTAGCAAGTGTTTGAGCTAACCCTTTTGTATCGAGGTCCATTCCTAAGACATTGGCACCTTGGCTGGCAAAAGCGACAGCTTGTGCTTGTCCTATACCAGAAGCGGCTCCTGTTATAAAAATTGTTTTTCCTTGGTATTCAGTAAATTCCATAATCGTTCCTCTTTTCCTAACAAATAGAAGAAGCTAGACCGACTTATTTCAAGTGTCCTAGCTTCTTTTTATCTTTTTAATCTGTGCTGACGATTTTCCAGTCCTCAGCCAGTACATCACATGGAGTTGGTGAAAACATACTATAGCCTTCATCAGATGTTTTGATCAAAAAATAAGGTGTAACTTGGAGAAAAGTTCCATCCGATGTGCCAATTTCATCCCTAAGTTCAATATACAGTTCAAAACCGCCCCATCCTGTTCGTACAGCTTTAGCCCCTTTTTTTATCAGCGGCAATATTTCTTCAAATGTCATGTGTTTGCTCCTTTTCAATAATTGATAATTCATGATAAGAACATTCACCTTTTGTGAATACAACTTGGCCATTCAACTGTTCGGTGATCTCTGTCATAAATAATTCTGTTTTTGGTTCATCAACAAGGCAAATTACTTCCACTTGTTCTGCGTAAATCGTGTCTTGTAATGTATAAGGATTATGCTCCATAAAATGCTGGAGAGTGCCTAAATTCGGATAACTAATGGTTAATCGGATTTCCTGCTGCAGCTTGCCTTCTACTAATCCAATTTTTTCTAATGCATGAGAAACTGCATGGCTATATGCTCGAATCAAGCCGCCCGAGCCTAATTTTGTGCCGCCAAAATAGCGAGTAACGACCGCAGCAACGTTGATCAGTTCTTGTTTTTTTAATACTTCCAACATCGGTATGCCAGCTGTACCACTTGGTTCGCCATCATCACTGCTGCGCTGGATGTCACTTTTTTCGCCGATTACAAAAGCACTGCAATTATGAGTGGCTTTCCAATGTTCCTTTTTCTTTTGTGCAATAAAGAGCTTGGCTTCTTCTTCTGAATAGACACGCTTGAGCGCACAAATAAAGCGTGATTTCTTTATTTCAATTTCACTTTCTCCGTCAGAACGAATGGTAAAATAACTTTCAAGCATTTCCTCATTCCTTTTCTACATATTATTTTAAGTATAAAAAAAATCAGGGTGAGAAGCAACCACTCTCTTTAAAAAAAGATAAGTGCGTGCGTTTGCTTCTTGGAAAATATATGAGATAATGATTAAAAGAATGGATAGCTTTTAGCAAAAATCGATTTCTTTCAGGTAGAGTTGATCGAACAAAGGGGTGGGAAATTTGGCAAAAGAGCGTCAAAAGAAATATGATAGCGTTACCCATTATTTAACAACCAATGGTGGTTCACAAGTAACTCTAACGTTTACTCAGTTTGACGAGTTACTTTTTCCTCATTCCGGACTACCTAAAACAGCAAGGACCGATGTTGACTGGTGGGCAAATGACCATAAGCATCCAGAAAAAGGAGCCTATGGTTGGCTTAACGCAAGCTATCAAGTGGTTCAAATAAATATTGAAAAAGAATATGTCGTTTTTAACAAGCTACTTAAATCCAATTGGCTGTTTTAAACGATTGATAAGTAATAGCTAAAAGTAGGAAGCGTTGACAAAAAGCCGTTTTTTACTATACTAAGATTAGAGATGTAGAACATGATTTGATTGAACCAATTGAAAAAGGAGATGGATAGAATGGCTAAAAAAACAATTATGCTTGTATGTTCAGCTGGAATGAGCACAAGTTTACTCGTAACAAAAATGCAAAAAGCAGCGGATGCACAAGGTTTAGACGCGGACATATTCGCAGTATCTGCTTCAGACGCGGATAACAATTTAGAAAGTAAACCTGTAGATGTGTTACTATTAGGCCCTCAAGTTCGTTTTATGAAAGGCGATTTTGAAAAGCGTTTAGCACCAAAAGGAATTCCTCTTGAAGTCATCAATATGGCAGATTATGGCATGATGAATGGGGAAAAAGTTTTACAGCAAGCGTTAAATTTGATTGGTAATGATGAATAAATAAAAAATGAGTAAGAAAAAAACGTGATTCGTTTTTTCTTACTCATTTTTTGTGCCTCAAAAAAATAATTCACGAAAAGTGCGTAGTTATATTACGAAGGGGGGAAATATGCAAGAATTATGGGGAAGAAAAGTTTTAAAAAAAGAGATCGACAATGACAAAATCATTGAAGTTTCTAGCCAAAATATGCCAACAATGGAGGAGTTAAATGATAAGGAAATCCAGTGTTTACGATGCGGTCAAATTCAAAGGAAAGTGACTGTCCGATTGAGTAATGGAAATTATTTTTGTCCAGAGTGTATTCAACTAGGCAGAGTAGATACTAGCAAGAATTTTATCATTTACCAGAGCCGGAGTCGATAAAAAAGACAGTTCATTTTGCCTGGGAAGGAAAGCTTACTGATGGACAACAAGCTGTATCAGATGAGCTATTAGCTTCTGTAAAAAAAGGGGAATCTAGAATGATTTGGGCGGTGACAGGCGCAGGAAAGACAGAGATGCTATTTAAAACGATTCATTATTCTTTGGAATGTGGCTATCGCGTTGGGGTGGCCTCACCTAGAGTAGATGTTTGTTTAGAGCTTTTTCCTAGAATCCAAGCCGTGTTTCCAGATGAACCAGCTATCTTGCTTCATGGAAAGATGGACGAAAGATATTATTATACTAAATTACTAGTATGTACTACGCATCAATTATTACGTTTTTTTCAAGCTTTCGATGTATTGATTATTGATGAAGTGGACGCTTTTCCTTTTGTGAACAATCCATTACTGCAATATGCTGTAAAACAATCAAGCAAAAACAAGAGCTCACTCATCTATTTAACTGCAACTCCGACAGATGCATCAACTAAAAGAAATGATCAAACGAACTTGAAAATCAGCATCTTACCTGCCCGTTATCATCGGAGAGCACTACCCGTTCCTAAAATAAAATGGTGTCGTCACTGGCATGAAAAAATCAAAAAAGGTCGCAGTCCAAAGCAACTTGTGACTAAAATCCGTATGTTGATGAATAAAAATGATGTATTGATTTTCTGTCCAAGCATTTCTTTGATGGAACAATTAAAGAACGCTATAGAAAAGGAATTTCCAGAAGTACCACTAGCTTGCGTTCATTCACAAGATTCAGAGCGATTGGAAAAAGTGCTGGGAATGAGAAATAAAAAATATAGAATTTTAATAACATCTACTATTTTGGAACGAGGGGTGACTTTTGATGGTGTTTCGGTGATTGTTTTAGGAGCAAATCATTCTGTTTTTGCAACGTCAGCTCTTGTTCAAATTGCTGGTAGAGTCGATCGAAGAATGAACTACACTGCAGGTGAGGTTTGGTTTTTACATGATGGCTGTACGAAAGCATGAAAGAGGCAATCAGACAAATCAAAAGGATGAATAGGCTAGGAGTGGAGAGGGGCTTGATTGATGAAATGTAATTATTGCAGGCAAACGATCACTAGAAATTTAACTATAAAAGAAATTTTTTTGCCTAAAAAAATCATGTCTGAACAATTGTGTTCACAATGTGTCGTAAAATTTCAATTATTGGGGAAAAAAGAAAATTGCCATGGCTGTCAACGGCAGACTAAGCATACGTATTGCGAGGATTGCTTAAAGTGGCAACAGTATTATCCAGGTTATGACTTTCATCATGAAGCGATATACACTTACAATCAAGCGATGCAAGAATGGTTTGAAGAATATAAATTTAAAGGGAATTATCGTCTTCGGTATAGCTTTGCTTCAGCTTTACAGCGGTACTTTGAAAAAAAGAAAAATTTTTTAGTGATCCCGATGCCAATTTCAACGAAACGTATGGAAATGCGCGGATTTAATCAGGTCGAAGGAATACTAGATGCTGCTGGTATCTCATACGAGCCCTATCTTATTCGCTTTGCAGAGGGTGTTTCTCAAGTTCAAAAAACAAGAAAAGAACGATTAACTTTACAACAGCCCTTTAAGCTTACAAAGGAAGGGCTCAGAGAAGTTGAAAATAAAGACATTCTTTTGGTTGATGATATTTATACAACCGGGCGGACGATTTTCCATGCAGCACAAGTTATTTTAGAAAAAGAACCTGCAAAACTGTATACGTTTCTCTCGCGAGGTGAAAGAGAAATTAAAATAAAAAAACGACTGCAATTATGTTGGCAAAAGCAGGATAATTCGTTATAATAGAATTAAGAAGAAGGATAACAGAGTGGTCCTTTTATTCCTTCTTTAGTGGCAGATGAAAGGGGTAATCGTTATGTTTAGATATAATGTGCGTGGAGAAAACATCGAAGTTACTGAAGCTATCCGTGACTATGTAGAGAAAAAAGTAGGCAAATTAGAGCGTTATTTCAGTGATTCACCTGAAGCAACTGTACATGTAAATTTAAAAGTTTATACTGAAAAAACAGCAAAAGTTGAGGTTACGATTCCTCTACCTTATTTAGTTTTACGAGCGGAAGAAACATCACCTGATTTATATGCAAGTGTTGATTTAGTTGTAGATAAGTTAGAACGACAAATTCGTAAATTTAAAACAAAAATTAACCGTAAATCTCGTGAAACAGGGATGAATACTGCTAAAGCAGCTATTTTCTTAAATGGTGAAGAAACACCTGAAGAAACGCCAGAATTAGACATTGTTCGTACAAAACGTCTTTCATTAAAACCAATGGATAGTGAAGAAGCTGTTTTACAAATGAACATGTTAGGACATAACTTTTTTATCTTTGAAGATTCAGAAACAAACGGAACAAGTATTGTTTACCGTCGTAAAGATGGCAAATATGGCTTGATCGAAACAGACTAGATTGAACCAATGTGGGAAAATAATTTTGATTTAATAAAATTGTTCTGAAATAACTGGAAGATTAAAAGAAAAGGTATTTTTAGAAAATTATTATCAAGAATTATTTCCTTTCGAATATTCGATTTTTAAGAGACTGAAGCAGGACGGCACACGTTTTGCCGCAGTCTCTTTCCTCATTTCCTTCTTGTGTACATAAAAAAAGAACTAATATATTATTAATATTAAGAGAAGTTATTTCCTTTCTTAGCAACTAGTGATAAAATAGAAAGGATGATTGTGCATTTAGTGCAAAAAATAAATTAGAGTTTACTGAAAGGAACACTTAAAAACATGGCGAATTTTTTAAAAAAGATAATTGAAAATGATAAAAAGGAACTAAAGCGCTTGGATGGTATTGCCAAACAAGTAGATACTCATGCATCAGCTATTGCTGCATTAAGCGATGAAGAATTGAAAGCAAAGACAGACGAGTTCAAAGCTCGTTACAAAAAGGGAGAAACACTAGATCAACTACTACCAGAAGCTTTTGCTGTTGTTCGTGAAGCAGCGAAACGCGTTTTAGGATTATATCCATACCATGTTCAGTTAATGGGTGGGATCGTTTTACACGATGGGAATATTCCTGAAATGAGAACAGGTGAAGGGAAGACTTTGACTGCTACGATGCCAGTTTATTTGAATGCATTGACAGGCGAAGGCGTTCACGTAGTAACCGTAAATGAATATTTAGCAACTCGTGATTCGGATGAAATGGGAGAATTATACAATTTCTTAGGCTTGACAGTTGGTTTAAACATTAATTCAAAATCATCGGAAGAAAAACGTGATGCTTATAATTGTGATATTACTTATAGTACAAACAATGAATTAGGTTTCGACTACTTACGTGATAATATGGTTGTTTACCGCAATCAAATGGTACAACGCCCATTGAACTATGCAATTGTGGATGAAGTCGATTCGATCTTGATCGATGAAGCTCGTACACCGTTGATCATTTCAGGTCAAGCTGAAAAATCAACAGCACTATACACGCGTACGGATAATTTTGTTAAGCGTCTAAAAGAAGAAGAAGATTATAAAATCGATGTTCAATCTAAAACGATCAGCTTAACAGAAGCGGGTATCGAAAAAGCGGAAGAAAACTTTGGTTTAGAAAATCTTTATGATATTGAAAATACTGCCTTGACTCATCACATGGATCAAGCGTTGCGTGCAAACTTCATCATGCTTCGCGACATTGATTACGTGGTACAAGAAGGCAAAGTCTTGATCGTTGACCAATTTACTGGTCGTATCATGGATGGACGTCGTTATTCAGATGGTCTTCACCAAGCAATCGAAGCCAAAGAAGGCGTAGAGATCGAAGATGAAACTAAAACAATGGCGACAATCACGTTCCAAAACTATTTCCGTATGTATAAGAAATTATCTGGGATGACTGGTACCGCTAAAACCGAGGAAGAAGAGTTTCGTGAAATTTACAATATTCAAGTCTTCCAAATTCCAACGAACCGTCCAATCGTTCGTGATGACCGTGCAGATTTACTTTACCCAACACTGCAAAGTAAATTTAAAGCAGTGGTTCAAGACATCAAAGAACGTTACCATAACGGTCAACCAGTCTTAGTTGGTACAGTGGCTGTTGAAACGTCTGAATTATTATCAGAGTTATTAAATAAAGAAAAAGTGCCGCATGAAGTATTGAACGCGAAAAATCACTTTAAAGAAGCGGAGATCATCATGAATGCTGGTCAAAAAGGTGCGGTTACGATCGCTACCAATATGGCTGGTCGTGGTACAGATATCAAGCTTGGTCTGGGTGTTATCGAACTTGGTGGTTTAGCTGTGATTGGGACTGAACGTCATGAATCTCGTCGTATCGATAATCAATTACGTGGACGTGCTGGACGTCAAGGAGACCCTGGGGTTTCTCAATTCTATCTGTCACTTGAAGATGATCTGATGAAACGTTTCGGTTCAGATCGAATCAAAGCGTTCTTGGATCGTATGAACGTTGAAGAGTCAGATGCAGTGATTCAAAGTAAAATGTTCAGCAAACAAGTAGAGTCTGCTCAAAAACGTGTGGAAGGAAACAACTATGATACACGTAAAAATGTCTTGCAATATGATGATGTAATGCGTGAACAACGTGAAGTCATTTACGCACAACGCCAAGAAGTCATTATGGAAGAAAACGATTTGACTGAAGTGTTATTGAATATGGTAAAACGGACGATCACACGTGTTGTGGAGAGTCACACGCAATTAGAAAAAGAAAATTGGAACTTAGATGGCATTGTCGATTTTGCTGCTTCAACTTTAGTTCATGAAGATTCTATTACTAAAGCAGATATTGAGACTAAATCGCCAGAAGAAATCAAAGCATATTTAGTAACGCGTGCCCAAGAAGTCTATGATACAAAAGTAGAGCAGTTAAATGGAGCAGAGCAAATTCTTGAGTTCCAAAAAGTTGTTATTTTACGTGTTGTAGATACAAAATGGACTGATCATATTGATGCAATGGATCAATTACGTCAATCTGTTGGTTTGCGTGCTTATGGTCAAAACAATCCATTAGTTGAATATCAAACAGAAGGGTACAATATGTTTGAAGAAATGATTGGAGCAATTGAATACGAAGTGACTCGCTTATTCATGAAATCAGAAATTCGTCAAAATGTTCAGCGTGAACAAGTAGCGCAAGGCGAAGCTGTTCATTCATCAGATGAAGAAGAGCCGCAAAGTAATACAAGTGCTAAGAAAAAACCAATCCATGTTGACGAAAAAATTGGCCGTAATGATCCTTGTCCATGCGGCAGTGGCAAGAAATACAAAAATTGTCACGGTAAAGGACTGTAAGAATCAATGAAGGTGAGGCGTTTGCTTCGCCTTCATTTGTTTGCGTAATAGAGTATTGAAAATGAAAGGAAGAAAATATCATGGAAAATGCTGAAATCCGAACTATTTTAGATGAAATGAATCAATCAATTACAAGCTTCAGGGGGTCTCTTTGACTTAGATCAGTTAGAAGAAGATATTGCGGAAGCTGAAAATCGAATGGCAGAGCCAGGTTTTTGGGACAATTCAGAAACGGCACAGCAATTGATCAATGAAACCAATTCCTACAAAGAAAAATATCAACAATTTCACCAGTTTGCGGATGAGCTAGAAGAATTAGAAATCATGAGTGAGATGCAACAAGAAGAATACGACTCAGATACGCAAGTAGAATTAGAAGAACGTCTACTTGCTTTAAAAGAAAAGTTAAGTATTTATGAACTATCTTTATTGTTAAACGAGCCTTATGACAAAAATAATGTTATCATGGAACTTCATCCAGGAGCTGGTGGGACTGAATCACAAGATTGGGGCAGTATGTTGCTTCGAATGTATACACGCTGGGCTGAAAGTCACGGATTTCAAGTAGAGACTCTTGATTACCAATCAGGAGACGAGGCAGGCATTAAAAGTGTGACGCTTTTAATTAAAGGTTATAATGCCTATGGTTATTTAAAATCGGAAAAAGGTGTTCATCGTTTAGTACGGATATCACCATTTGATTCAGCAAAACGTCGGCATACTTCTTTTTGTTCTGTTGATATCATGCCTGAATTGGATGAAAATGTTGAGATCGATATCAATACGGACGATTTAAAAGTCGACACCTACCGTGCTAGTGGAGCTGGTGGACAGCATATCAATAAAACAGAATCAGCTGTGCGGATCACGCATATCCCAACAGGGACCGTTGTTGCTAGTCAAGCACAGCGTTCTCAATTAAAAAACCGTGAACAAGCAATGGGCATGTTGAAAGCCAAACTTTACCAATTAGAAATGGATAAAAAGGCGCAAGAAGCCGCATCGTTACGTGGAGAGCAATTGGAGATCGGTTGGGGTTCGCAAATTCGTTCATATGTTTTCCATCCCTATTCAATGGTCAAAGATCATCGTACCAATTATGAAACTGGAAATGTTCAAGCAGTAATGGACGGAGATTTAGATGGGTTTATCGATGCTTACTTAAAACAAAAATTAAATTGATCAATTCACAGAAATGAAACAAAATTGTAAACTGTTGAAAGAGCCTTGAAACAAAGTCATGTTATAATGATTGATAGTCTAGAAAACAGAGATGGAGAGAATACGCCATGATTGAAATGAAAGATGTAATGAAGAAATACTCGAATGGTACGACTGCTATCCGAAATATTTCAATAGAAATAAAGCAAGGTGAATTCGTTTATGTTGTTGGCCCTTCTGGAGCCGGAAAATCAACCTTTATTAAATTGATGTACCGTGAAGAAAAAGCAACGAAAGGTCGTTTGAAAGTTGCGAGTCATGATCTAATGAAAATAAAAAATGCCGAAGTTCCTTATCTTAGAAGAGAAATCGGTATCGTCTTTCAGGATTATAAATTATTGACGAAAAAAACGGTTTATGAAAACGTTGCGTATGCGATGCAAGTTGTTGGACGTAAACCAAGAGATATCAAGAAAAGAGTTATGGAAGTGCTTGACCTAGTTGGTCTAAAACACAAAGTTCGTGTATTTCCAAGTGAATTATCCGGTGGTGAACAACAACGTGTATCAATTGCACGCGCAATCGTAAATACACCAAAAGTTCTAATTGCCGATGAACCAACCGGGAACCTTGATCCAGAAAACTCATGGGAAATCATGAAGTTGTTAGATCGGATCAATGCACAAGGAACAACTGTCGTTATGGCGACACATAACAGCACGATTGTAAACACGATCCGTCATCGCGTAATCGCCATTGAAAATGGCCGAATTATTCGAGACCAAGCGGAAGGAGACTATGGCTACGATGATTAGAACGTTCTTTTCTCACGTCCTAGAAAGTATCAAAAGTTTAAAACGTAATGGGTGGATGACGATCGCTTCTGCCAGTGCCGTTACGATTACTTTAGTCCTTGTTGGGATTTTTATGGCAGTAATTTTCAATGCAACAAAATTAGCAAAAGATATTGAAGAGAACGTAACCGTTTCGGTTTTCGTTGATATCGGTACAACACCCGACGAAATGCAAAAATTAGAAAAAGAACTAAATAAGATTAAAGATGTAGAGACTATCTCTTACTCAAATAAAGACCAACAATTAAAGAAAATCCAAAAACAAATGGGTGAAGCGTGGAATTTATTTGAAGGAGATAGCAATCCACTTTATGATGTCTATTTAGTAAGTGCTAAAGATCCAGCAGATACAAAGAAAATATCTGAAAAAGCAGCGAAACTTCCAAATGTGTTCAAAGCAGATTATGGTGGTGTTTCTTCGGATAAGATCTTCAGTCTTGCCGGAAAAGTTAGAACATGGGGATTGGGTGCGGCTCTATTACTATTGTTTGTTGCAGTATTCCTGATTTCTAATACGATTCGTATCACTATTCTTTCACGTCAAAGAGAAATCCAAATCATGCGTTTAGTTGGTGCTAAAAACGGATATATTCGTTGGCCGTTCTTTATAGAAGGTGCTTGGATCGGTTTATTAGGTTCGATCATTCCAATCTTATTATTAACTTTCGGGTATCAACAATTCTATAATATATTTAACCGTCAATTGTTACAATCGAATTATTCATTACTGAAACCAGAATCATTTGTTTGGCAGTTAGACTTATTAATGGTTGTGATTGGTATGACTATCGGATCTTTAGGTTCAATTATATCAATGCGTCGTTTCTTAAAAATTTAACAAACATAAGCAGACATTTTTGTCTGCTTTTTCTTTACTTATTTTCATAAGTTCGATATGCTTTAATGGGGTTAAATGAGAGTATGGTAGGGGGGAATAAATGAAATTTTTATATGATAATTTATTTGTTATTATTTTTATTGCTAATATGCTATTATCGCTAATCATCGTTTTTAGGGAACGAAAACAAACGGCTCAGACATGGTCATGGTTACTGGTCCTGATGTTTATTCCAGTTTTAGGCTTTGTGCTGTATATATTTTTAGGTCGAGGAATTTCTAAAGATAAGATATTTGATATGAAAATGCAGGCAAAAATTGGAATGAATGCCGAAATAGAATCGGAAAAACAATCACTATTAAGGGGACTTTTTCCGCATCCGCCAACAGGTGAAGTGGACCCTAAGCAACTAATATACATGCTGACTATTTTTGAAAGTTCATTATATACAACGAGTAATGACATTCGTTTATATACAGATGGAAGAGAGAAGTTTGACGGATTGATCGAAGACATTCGCAAAGCGGTTGATCATATTCATATGGAGTATTACATTTATCGTGGAGATACCTTAGGAAAAGAAATTCGGCAAGAGCTGATTGAAGCGGTAAAAAGAGGTGTAAAAGTCCGTTTACTGTTGGATGCTTGGGGTTCAACACAGGTAAATATGAAATTTTTTGAAGAATTAAAGAAAAATGGTGGGGAAATTGCTTTTTTCTTCCCATTATTTGTTCCCTATTTAAATCCAAGAATCAACTATCGTAATCATCGAAAAATAGTAGTGATCGATGGTGAAGTCGGTTACACGGGTGGTTTTAATGTTGGAAATGAATACTTAGGTGAAGTTGAAAAATTTGGATATTGGCGCGATAATCATCTACGGATTCATGGTGAAGCTGTTTACAGCTTACAAAATCGTTTTTTGATGGATTGGAATTCACAACATCGAAAAGAACTTAGCTATGACGCAGCGTATTTTCCACCAATTCACTCTGATGGGAAAAAAGCTGTTCAAGTTGTAACTAGTGGTCCTGATTCAGAACTTGAACAAATCAAGATGACCTATTTAAAAATGATTTCAATAGCGAAAAAAGAAATCTTGATTCAAACGCCCTATTATATACCAGATGCTTCGATTCATGAAGCATTAAAATTAGCCCTACTATCAGGCGTCAAAGTTCGAATGCAAATCCCTAATAAACCCGATCATATGTTGGTTTACTGGGCAACGTATTCATTTTCGGCTGAGTTATTGGAATATGGAGCGATTATTGAGACATACGAACGGGGATTTATTCATGCGAAGACAATGATCATCGACGGAGGAATCGTTTCTGTTGGATCAGCGAATATCGATGTTCGTTCTTTCCGACTTGATTTTGAAGTCAACACGATTATTTATGATCAAGAATTTTCGAAAAAAGTCCGTGATGCTTTTTATGAAGATTCTAAAGTGTCCGAACTTTTGACAGAAGAAAAATACCGCAATCGTGGTGTATTCATCAAATTAAAAGAAGGATTAGCCCGTTTGATTTCGCCATTACTATAAACAAATGTAAAAAGTGCAGCTTGTGTGATCAGCTGTGCTTTTTACTTTCCCTTTTTTGTTATTTTATTCTAAAAAATTGCTAATGTCGACAACTTATAATTCTCAAGGGAAACAGTTAATGTTAAAATGAATTGATTGAATTGAGTTTGGAGGATTATCAGATAAATGAAAAAGAAAATGCTATTATTTTTTAGTCTAATTGGAATACTAACTTTATCAGGCTGTGCTAAGTGGATCGATCGAGGTGAATCGATTACAGCAGTCGGCTCATCAGCACTACAACCCCTAGTTGAAACAGCGGCAGAGGAATTTCAAAGTCAAAACCCAGGACGTTTTGTCAATGTCCAAGGAGGCGGAAGCGGTACGGGATTGAGCCAAGTTCAGTCTGGCGCAGTAGACATTGGAAATTCAGATTTATTCGCTGAAGAAAAAAAGGGGATCGATGCAGCTAAACTAACAGATCATAAGGTTGCTGTAGTTGGAATCACACCAATCGTCAACAAAAATGTTGGGGTATCAGATATTTCATTAGAAAACCTTAGAAAAATCTTTCTAGGTGAAATAACCAACTGGAAAGAAATCGGTGGAAAAGATATTCCTATCGTCATGCTAAATCGTGCCGCAGGAAGTGGTACACGTGTGACTTTCGAACGTTGGGTATTAGATGGTAAAACAGCGATCCAAGCCCAAGAACAAGATTCAAGTGGAATGGTACGTTCGATTGTGGCTGATACGCCAGGAGCAATCAGTTATACTGCTTTTTCTTATGTTAATGATGAAGTCAATACGTTAAGCATTGATGGTGTAAAACCAACTGACGACAATGTTATAACCAATAAATGGACAATTTGGTCCTATGAACATATGTATACATTAGGAAAACCAAAGCAATTGACTGATGAATTCTTGGAATTTATGCTATCAGATGATGTACAAGAAAAAATTATTGCTCAATTAGGCTATATCCCTGTATCTAAAATGAAAGTAGAACGGGATTGGCAAGGAAATCTTGTTAAATAATCGACCTTTACACAAAATTTACAAACTTAACATAAGATTTACATGTTATTAAACACAAATTGATGTTCAAAAGTTACACTGAATTTATTATGGGAATTGCTGAGAATCTGGATGTTTTTTGGAAGTTAAAAAGTGAATGAGACAAAAAACATCTCAGTCAACTTTTCCTATTTTCCAGTCAAGACTGGACGAGCCTGTTCAGCTTTTAATGTTGTCTAGCTTCTCAGGCTAGCCTTTCGGAAAAAAGATAAAAAGTGAATGTGACAAAAAGCGTCACAGTCAATTTTTTCTATTTTTCTGTCAAGGCTGAACGAGCCTGTTCAGCTTTTAATGTTGTCTAGCTTCTCAGGCTAGCCTTTCGGAAAAAAGATAAAAAGTGAATGTGACAAAAAGCGTCACAGTCAATTTTTCCTATTTTTCTGTCAAGACTGAACGAGCCTGTTCAGCTTTTAATTTAAGGAGGAATTTTCTTGGAAGATGTGCAGAAGAAATTGTTAACAAAATCAAAGCGCGCCAGAATGGAACAGCGCGGGAAATTTATTAGTTTTCTATGTATCGCTTTGATTGTTTTGGTAGTTTTATCGATCTTTTATTTTGTTGCAAGCAAAGGGTTAGCGACCTTTTTTACAAATAAAATCAAAGTATCTGATTTTTTATTCGGTACAAATTGGAATCCAAGTGAAACTGGAACAGACGGTAAGCCAATGGTAGGGGCTTTACCGATGATTGCCGGTTCCTTTATTGTAACGTTTTTGTCGGCGATTATTGCCACTCCTTTTGCGATTGGTGCCGCTGTGTTCATGACAGAAATTTCACCTAAAAAAGGGTCAAAAGTCTTACAACCAGTTATTGAACTGCTAGTTGGTATTCCTTCTGTTGTTTACGGTTTTATTGGATTATCAGTAATTGTTCCTTTTATTCGTTCGATTTTTGGTGGTACAGGTTTTGGGATTTTAGCTGGAACTTTTGTGCTATTTGTTATGATATTGCCAACGGTTACTACAATGACGGTGGATGCTTTAAAATCAGTGCCGCGTCATTATCGTGAAGCCTCTTTAGCTTTAGGAGCTACACGCTGGCAAACGATTTATAAAGTAGTCTTACGAGCAGCAGTTCCTGGTATTTTGACAGCTGTTGTTTTTGGGATGGCACGTGCCTTCGGTGAAGCTTTAGCAATTCAAATGGTTATCGGAAATGCCGCAATCATGCCGTCTAGTTTAACTACTCCAGCATCAACTTTAACAAGTATTTTAACGATGGGAATCGGAAATACGATTATGGGAACAGTAGAAAACAATGTGCTTTGGTCACTTGCGTTGATCTTACTGTTGATGTCATTATTCTTTAATATCATTATTCGGATCATCGGTAAGAAAGGGGCCTTGAAATAATGAATGCAAAAAAAGCAGATAAAATTGCAACAGGTATTTTGTACGCTATTTCAGGTGTGATTGTTTTGATCTTGGCAGCTTTGCTACTTTATATTCTGGTTCGTGGAATTCCCCATATTTCTTGGGACTTCTTAACAAAACCATCTAAAGCATATCAAGCAGGCGGCGGCATCGGAATTCAATTATTCAACTCGCTATACTTATTACTAATTACAATGTTAATCAGTTTTCCAATTTCGCTAGGTGCGGGTATTTATTTATCTGAATATGCAAAGAAAAATTGGGTGACTGATGTGATTCGTACATCAATCGAAATTTTAAGCTCACTTCCTTCAGTCGTTGTTGGTTTGTTTGGTTTCTTGATCTTTGTTGTACAGATCGGGTATGGTTTTTCGATTATTTCAGGTGCGTTGGCATTAACATTTTTCAACTTACCATTGCTGACGAGAAATGTCGAAGAATCATTAAAAGCTGTTCATTACACACAAAGAGAAGCAGGTCTATCACTTGGTTTGTCTCGTTGGGAGACGGTTATGAAAGTTGTTGTACCAGAAGCGTTACCTGGTATTTTAACTGGAGTGATTCTAAGTTCTGGAAGAATTTTCGGAGAAGCCGCTGCGTTGATCTATACAGCTGGACAAAGTGCACCAGCACTTGATTTTAGCAACTGGAATCCACTAAGTGTTTCAAGTCCAATCAGTATTTTCCGTCAAGCTGAAACCTTGGCAGTTCATATTTGGAAAATCAATACAGAAGGCACGATGCCGGATGGGGCAGCTGTTTCTGCAGGTGCTTCGGCTGTTCTGATTTTAGTCGTGTTACTCTTTAATTTTGGCGCACGCTTTATTGGAAACAGACTATACAAGAGAATGACATCAGCCTAATGTTAGGGGAATCAGAATGAAAGAATATAATTTAAATGATACCAATATTATTAAATTACCAGAGCCAATCGCTTTACATACCGATGATCTACATGTTTGGTATGGAGACAATGAAGCAATCAAAGGTGTTGATTTAGAATTTGAAAAAAATAAAATCACGGCCTTGATCGGTCCTTCTGGTTGTGGTAAATCGACGTATTTACGTTCATTGAACCGTATGAATGATGGAATCGCCAACACCAAAGTGACTGGAAATATCATGTATAAAGGTGTGAACGTCAATACCAAAGAAGTTGATGTTTATGAAATGCGTAAACGAATCGGCATGGTATTTCAGCGCCCGAATCCGTTTAGTAAATCAATCTATGAAAACATTACCTTCGCCTTAAAACAACATGGTGAAAAAGACAAGAAAAAACTCGATGAAATTGTTGAAACGAGCTTAAAACAAGCTGCACTTTGGGATCAAGTTAAAGATAATCTAGGTAAAAGTGCGTTAGCTTTATCAGGTGGGCAGCAACAGCGCCTATGTATTGCTAGAGCTATCGCTATGAAGCCGGATATTCTTTTGTTGGATGAGCCGGCAAGTGCGTTAGATCCGATCTCAACAGGGAAAGTCGAAGAAACATTAGTCAATTTGAAAGATGATTATACAATCATTATTGTTACACATAATATGCAACAAGCTGCCCGTATCAGTGATTACACTGCCTTTTTCTACTTAGGAAAAGTAATTGAGTACGATGAAACAAGAAAAATCTTTACACGACCAAAAATTCAAGCGACAGAAGATTATGTTTCTGGACATTTTGGTTAGGAGGAGAAAGATGACAAAAGAGATTATTTCATCAAAAGATTTGCATTTATATTATGGTAAAAAAGAAGCCTTAAAAGGTATCGATCTAAGTATCAACCAAGGAGAGATCACTGCAATGATCGGTCCTTCTGGTTGTGGTAAATCAACTTATCTACGTTCGCTGAATCGAATGAATGATTTGATTCCGGGTGTGACGATCACAGGAAGTGTAGTTTACAAAGGCAAAGATATCTATGGGCCAAAAACAGATATCGTAGATTTACGTAAAGAAATCGGTATGGTATTTCAACAGCCCAACCCGTTTCCTTTTTCTATTTATGAAAATGTAATCTATGGGTTGCGTTTAAAAGGTGAAAAGGACAAACAAGTGCTGGACCAAGCTGTGGAAAATAGTTTAAAAGCAGCTTCTGTTTGGGAAGACGTGAAAGATAAACTGCATAAAAGCGCCTTATCTTTATCAGGTGGACAACAACAACGTGTTTGTATTGCTCGCGTTTTAGCTGTTGATCCTGAAATTATTTTATTAGATGAACCAACGAGTGCGCTAGATCCTGTTTCAAGTGGTAAAATCGAAAATATGCTTTTAACACTGAAAGAAAAATATACAATGATTATGGTGACGCATAATATGTCTCAAGCCTCACGAATTTCTGATAAAACTGCTTTCTTTTTACAAGGAGAATTGATAGAATTTAACGATACGAAAAAAATATTCTTGAATCCCAAAGAAAAACAAACAGAAGATTATATTTCTGGAAAATTTGGATAAAAAAAGGAGGAACACAGATGTTGCGTAGCCAATTTGAAGAAGAATTACTGAATTTGCACAATCAATTTTATGAAATGGGTATGATGGTGAGTAATGTGGTACATAAGTCTGTACGTGCTTATATCAACCATGATAAAAAAATTGCCAATGAAGTCATTGATTATGATGTAGAAATCAATGATATGGAAGTAAAACTAGAAAAGAAAAGTTTTGAAATGATTGCCTTACAACAACCGGTGACAACAGATCTTAGAATGATCATTACAGTCATGAAAGCAAGCTCAGACTTAGAACGAATGGCGGATCACGCCGTATCAATCGCTAAATCAACAATTCGCTTGAAAGGTGAGACCAGAATTCCTGAGATTGAAAAAGAAATTTCAGATATGTCTGACTATGTGAAGAAAATGGTTGATAATGTCTTGATTGCTTATGTGAAAACTGATCAAAAAGATGCACGTATGATTGCTAAAATGGATGCTCGTGTGAATGAGTATTTTGACAGCATCTACAGTCATTCGATCAAAGCGATGCAGGCAAATCCGGAAACGGTTGTCAGTGGAACCGATTATCTGCATGTTGCTACGTATTTAGAACGTATCGGTGATTATGTGACAAATATCTGTGAGTGGATTGTCTACTTGGCAACAGGGAAAATCACAGAGTTGAATAGCAATCACGATGAGTAATGAATAACCTAGAATCAATTACGATGAGGGTGAGACAAACTTTTACGCCCATCGTTTATTCGGATTCCTTAAGTGTAGGATATAACTCCGCGAGTTATATCCTACACTTATTTTTTCTGTCTAAAAATATTAGTGACTAAAATGTAAAAAATAATTATGAACATAATTTCAATAACCTGTTTACATTTGTTCTGTGCTCGTGTATTATACACTTATATTGGAAAGCGCTAACCATTATAATTAAAATTTTGGGGTGAGTGAATTTGGAAGAAACGAATGCAGTTGTTGGTGAAACAAGTCAGTTGACGTTAACAGAACAAAGAAAACGTTGGTTCAAAGAATTTATGAAACCGTTTTTGGTCGTTGTGGTTATTTACATCACAATGTACATGATCCGTAATAATTTTAAAGCGGCACAGCCATTATTGAAAAGTCAGTTAGGCCTAACAACGACAGATCTTGGCTACATTGGTTTTGTCTTTTCTATCGTGTACGGTTTCGGTAAATTTATTGTCGGCTATATCGTGGATGGCAAAAACACGAAGAAAATTTTATCTATTTTATTGTTATTGTCTTCAATTACCGTTTTGTGTATGGGAATATTGTTTACAATGAATAATGTTCCGATGGGCTGGATCGTGGTTTTGTGGTCATTGAATGGGTTGTTTCAATGTGTGGGTGGACCTAGCTGTGCTTCTGTCATTACGCAATGGACAACTAGAAGTAATCGTGGAAGATATATTGGGTTATGGAATGCGTCACATAATATTGGCGGCGGTTTTGCTGGAATTTTTGCTGTTTGGTGTGCTCAGACCTTTTTCAAGGGACAAGTTGCGGGAATGTTTATTATTCCAGCGTTGGTAGCGGCTGTTGTAGCTGTTGTAACATTCTTTATTGGTAAGAATAGACCTGAAGATTTAGGTTGGAATTCAAGCGAGGAAATCTTTGGTGAACCAGTAGAAGAAGCCAATGTTGACGCTGAAAATCTAACAAAATGGGAGATTTTCAAAAAATATTTGCTAACGAATCCTTATATTTGGGTGCTTTGTGTAGCCAACGTATTTGTTTATATCGTGCGAATTGGCATTGATAACTGGGCACCGTTATATGTGACAGAGCATTTGAATTTCTCACAAGAAGCAGCAGCTCAAACTATTTTTTATTTTGAAATGGGTGCTTTGATCGGTTGCCTGGCTTGGGGCTATATTTCAGACTTGCTAAAAGGACGTCCGGCTTTAGTCGCAACGATCAGCACGATCTTATTACCGATTGGGATTATTGGGTATCAGTTGGGAACAACAGAATTTGTGATCAACGCCTCACTGTTTATGTTAGGGATGATGGTTTTTGGTCCACAACTATTAATCAATTTATCTATGTTGGGCTTTGTTCCGAAAAAAGCGACAGTTGTATCTGGTGGGTTACTAGGAGCGTTTGCTTACCTATTTGGTGATTCGATGGCAAAAATTCTTTTAGCTAAGATTTCTGATCCATCAAAAGATGGGGTGAATTTCTTTGGACATGTACTACATGGTTGGAATGATACCTTTATCATCTTTTACATTTCGATCGTGATCATTGCTGTTCTTTTAGGAATCGTTGCATTGGCAGAAGAAAAAAGAAGAAAAAAAGTAAACGCATAAAGGTGGAAAAGACGAATGAACAAACAAATTACAAATTTTAGAGATTTGGGTGGTATTAAAAATAAAGCAGGAAAAGCAGTCAAAGAAAAAAAATTATTACGCTCGGGTCATCTAGTCGATTTAGATCAAGAAACACAGACTGCTTTAGTTAATGACTTTCGTTTAACAAGGATCATTGATTTTAGAAGAGAATTTGAAATCAGTGAATCACCAGATACACCAATCGCTGATGTTGAATATGTCAATTTAGATCTCCTTGGAAAAATGAACGCCAAAAATGCAAGTTTAGCTGACTTTGCTAAACTTAAATCAATTGATGCTGTTGACAAGCATATGTTAGGTGTTTATGAGGATTTGGTCTTGAATCCAGGTGCACAAGAAGGTTTTACAGAATTTATGGAATATATTTTAGCAAATAAAAATGGTGCGACAATTTTCCATTGTTTTGCTGGTAAAGATCGAACAGGCTATGCTTCAGCATTATTGCTCATGTTATTAGAGGTAGAAAAGAAAGAAATTTATAAAGATTTTCTGATTACAAATACCGAAAGAAAGCAAGCCAACGATGAATTAGTGCAGCAATTTAGAGAGCAAGGATTTACAGAAGAACAACTTGAATCCTTAGCGACAGCACTCTATGTAAAAGAAGAATATCTGGATCATGCCTTTCGTTTGATTGAGGAAAATTTTGGTACAGCAGAAAAGTATGCAGCTGAATGTTTGAATTTTGATCAAGAAAAACTTTCTGAATTAAAAAATATTTATTTGACTGACGAATAAAGTGCAATTTGTCTTCCTTGTTTGTTCTTGCTATAATGGGCTTAAATAATAAGGAACGGACAATGAGTATGGATAAAGAAAAACAACAACTTAGTATTGAAGTTGCAAGGCTCTACTATCAATCTTCACTTAGTCAGCAGGAAATAGCCGAGAAATTAAATGTATCACGTCCAACGATTTCGCGCTTACTGAATTATGCCAAAGAAAAAGGCTATGTTCAAATCACGATTTTTGATCCTTTTTCTGATTTATTTGGAATCGAAAAAAAATTGAAAGAAAAATATGGACTGGCAGAAGTTCATGTGGCTTTTTCACCAGATCCCAATTACAACTCTATTTCGGAATACTTAACAGCTTATGCAGCTGAATATCTTGAAGATACAATCAAAAACGGAGATATTATCGGCGTTAGTTGGGGAACCACAATGCACAAGACGGTTTCAAAGATGAGTCGGATGGATGTCAAAGGAGTCGAAGTTGTTCAGCTAAAAGGTGGGATTGCCTACTTTGATGTTAACAATTATGCATTTGAGACGATTACACTCTTTGCTGAGATTCTAAATACAAAAGCAAGAACATTTCCTTTGCCAGTTATTTTAGATAGTAAAAAAGCAAAGGACTTGGTCGTTGAAGATCGTCATATCAGTAAAGTCATCGAATTAGGTAGACAAGCAAATATTGCGGTCTTTACTGTTGGAACAGTTCAAAGTGAGTCACTGCATTTCCGATTGGGCTATTTCACCGAGCAAGAAGAAAAGTCGCTCAAAGCCAATGCGGTTGGTGATATCTGTTCTAGATTCTTTAATGAAGATGGACAAATCAGTGATGAGGAAATCAATAGCCGTACGATCGGTATTGAACTTGAAGAACTCAAGACTAAAGAAAAATCTATTCTAATTGCGGGTGGAGATCGTAAAATCAAGGCCATTCATGGTGCTTTAGTTGGCGGATATGCCAATGTTTTACTGATCGATAAATTTACAGCACTGAAACTGTTAAGTTATTAATTATATTTGGTACGCGGAGTAGACATTATTTTCTACTCTTTTATAAATAGCTATTATGAACGAAATTTCATTTGTATAGAACGGAATTTCTGAAAGGAAGAGTACAATGAACATAAACAAAATGATCGATCACACATTATTAAAACCAGAAGCAGATGAGGATGCAGTATTACTCTTGATTGAGGAAGCCAAAAAGTATGAATTTGCATCAGTATGTGTGAATCCATATTGGGTAGCTTTAGCAAGTAAAGAATTAGCTGGTACCTCTGTTGATATTTGCACAGTTATTGGTTTTCCCCTAGGAGCAAACACAACAGCAACAAAGGCCTTTGAAGCAGCAGATGCTATTAAAAATGGGGCAACAGAAATTGATATGGTGATTAATGTTGGCGCACTAAAATCTGGTGATGAAGAAACGGTGTTAAAAGATATCAAAGCTGTTGTCGAATCAGCTCAAGGCAAAGCATTGGTCAAAGTGATTCTTGAAAATTGTTTGTTAACAGACAGAGAAATTGCCACGGCTTCAAAACTATCTGTTCAAGCAGGTGCAGATTTTGTGAAAACGTCAACCGGCTTTTCAACTGGTGGCGCGACGATCAAAGATATTGCGTTGATGCGTAAAACAGTTGGTCCAACGATTGGCGTAAAAGCATCAGGTGGCGTTCGCACAGCCGAAGATGCAAAAGCTATGATTCACGCTGGCGCATCAAGAGTAGGGGCAAGTTCAAGCGTTGCATAGTAGATGGATCAATGAATGATACCACAGGTGGTTATTAAAATTTAAACAATGAAGATTGTGAGGTACAAAATATGAGAATGGTCGATATCATTGAAAAAAAACGAAATGGTCATGAACTGAGTAAAGAAGAAATCGAATTTTTTGTTGAAGGTTTAACAAATGGAACAATTCCGGATTATCAGGCAAGTGCCTTTTTAATGGCGGTCTACTTTCAAGACATGTCAGATGCAGAACGAGCGGATTTAACATTGGCTATGGTTCATTCAGGTGATGTAATTGATTTATCGAATATAGAAGGTGTCAAAGTCGATAAACACTCAACAGGCGGTGTTGGTGATACGACGACATTAGTTTTAGCACCATTAGTTGCAGCGTTGGATATTCCATTTGCAAAAATGTCAGGGCGTGGTTTAGGACATACAGGCGGCACCATTGATAAATTGGAAGCTTCGAAGGGTTTCATGTAGAATTGACGGATGATGAATTTACTGAAATGGTCAATCGCGATAAAATTTCAGTGATCGGTCAATCAGGTAATCTCACACCAGCAGATAAAAAACTTTATGCTTTACGAGACGTTACAGCAACAGTTAGCTCAATCCCTTTGATTGCAAGTTCAATCATGAGTAAAAAAATTGCAGCAGGTGCAGATGCCATTGTTTTAGATGTTAAGACAGGTGCGGGTGCATTCATGAAAACCGAGGAGGAGGCAGTAGAACTAGCGTCTGCAATGGTTAGAATCGGTAATTTAGTTGGTAGAAATACTATGGCGATCATTTCTGATATGTCACAACCTTTAGGAAATGCAATTGGGAACTCATTAGAAGTGCAAGAAGCAATCGATACCTTACAAGGAAATGGCCCAGAAGATTTAACTGAATTGGTCTTGACGCTAGGTAGTCAGATGGTTGTTCTTTCTGGTAAGACGGATTCATTAGCAAAAGCTAGAGAGCTGTTAACAGGCGTGATCAAAGATGGTTCAGCGTTAGTCAAATTCAAACAATTTATCAAAAACCAAGGGGGCAATCCTAACTGGGTCGATGAGCCTAAACGATTGCCACAAGCTAACTTTGAAATTGAAGTTACTTCTGATTCGGATGGTTTTGTTTCAGAAATCGTCGCAGATAATATCGGTGTAGCGGCAATGAAACTTGGCGCTGGTCGTGAAACAAAAGAAGATGATATTGACCTAGCCGTTGGGTTGATTTTAAGAAAAAAAGTTGGTGATCCAGTGAAAAAAGGTGACAGCTTAGTAACGATTTTTGCTAATCAACAAGAGGTTGCTGACGTTGTAGCGATGATCAAGGAGAATATCCGTATAGGATCAGATGTTCAAGAAAGTAAATTGATTTATCGTGAGATCCACAATTAGTCTAAGTAGTTAAAAAAATAAAAAGCGCATGTATATTATAGAAGAGATTGGGGCCTTAGAGTTTAACTCTAGGAAGTATGTCCCTATCTTTTCTTTTTTTGATGAAGTGTTCTTCCTATTAAATGTATCAAAATCGGTAGTATTATTAAATAAAGGAACGATTACCCTTTAGGACTACCCAAAATTCATTCTTAAGTCCTATGACAAACAATCAAAAAGAAGGCATAATAGGTACATAAGGAAAACACCCTCGGGTGAAAAATTTGCTAAGGAGGCAATTTCCATGAAAGAAAGAGAAAGAGTATTAGATTTAGTCAAAAAAGGTATCCTATCTTCAGAGGAAGCTTTAGTATTATTAGAAAATATGGCAACAGAAAAAGATGAAAAGCAAATCAAAAAAGCTGCCGACCAAGTAAATGTAACAAATCCAACAGTTGACACAAAAGAAAATGACAGAGTCGAAGAATTATTAAATAAGTTAGAAAATCAGGAAGAAGATGAAACCATCGAACCTGAGATCACTGATGAAGAGTTAAAAGCAAAAGAAGCAGCGGATCATGAACGCTTAGAAAAAATTCTAGATGATTTAGCAACTAAAGCAAATCGAGCTTCTGTAGAGTTAGATGAAGTCAATGCAGAAATTGCTGGTGTAAAAGAAGAAATCAAAGAAGCACAAGAAAAATTGATGGAATTAAACACAAAAGAAGAGTTGAGTGAATTAACAGCTGAAGAGTTGGAATTAAGAACATCACTAGAAACTGAAATCAAATCACTAGAAGATTCTCTAGATGAAAGAATCCAAGAAAAAGTTGCTTTAGATGCAGAATTGAAAAATATTCGAAAAGAACAATGGTCAGAAACAAAAGACCGTGTCACTTCAAAATTTGATATTCCTGATGACTGGAAAGATCAAGCAACAGATACAATCAACCAAGTCGGAGAAAAAATGAGTGAGGCGGGTTCACAATTAGGCTCATTCCTTAAGAAAACATTCAGTTCATTCTCAGAAACGATGAATGACAATATGGAATGGAAAGATGTTAGCTTCAAAGTTCCTGGCGTTGCAACAACGAAATTTGAACATGAATTTAATTATCCAGCACCACTTGCAAGTTTGATCGACGTTAAAGTAGCGAATGGTAATATCGTATTCAAAACATGGGATCAACCAGATGTCAAAGTAGAAGGTAAAATCAAACTTTATGGCAAAATGGATGCTGAAACACCGCTGGAAGCTTTCTTAGAAAGAAGCCAAATCGATGTGGATGACGAAGTGATTTCTTTCCAAATTCCAAATAAACGTGTTCGTGCAGACTTGATTTTCTACTTACCAGAGCGCACATTTGATCATGTATCGATTAAGTTATTGAATGGAAATGTATCTATCGAATCATTAAAAGCGAAAGATGTATATACAAAATCAACAAATGGCTCAATTACATTTAACAAAATCGATGCGACAATGCTTGAAATTGAAGGCGTGAATGGTGATATTAAAGTCTTGGATGGTGAAATTCTAGATAATATCATCGAAACGGTCAATGGGACCGTAACGATTGCTGCAACACCTCAAACGATCGGTGTTTCATTGATCAATGGCGATGTTCGCATCACAGCAAAAGAGCACACATTGCGTAAAGTCGAAGCAAGTTCTGTTAATGGAAATGTGAAAATCGCGTTGCCAGTTGAACTGGGAGTCGAAGGTACAGTAAAAACAAGTTTAGGTAGCGTCAATAGTCGCCTAAGTGATTACGAAGTAGTTCGTGAAAAGAAAGAAAGAACCAATCAATTATTGCAATTTAGACGATTAGATGATGAAAATATGGCACAAATCAATGCTTCTACAACAACAGGAAACATTTATTTAAAAGACACAGATAAATAAATGTGTAGAATATTGACTATTTAAAAAGGTGTCGACTGCTTAAAGGTAGTTAAGAGTGGTAGTCTAAAGTAGGCAACGCTCTTAACTATTAATAGGCAAAAAAATACAAAAAAAGGATGATTCTTTATCCATTCTATTGTAAAATTTAAGAAAGGAGAGGTGAAAAAACATGAGAAAACGATTGACAAAATCTCCCAATAATGTGGTATTAACAGGAACTAGCGGGAATCGCAGAATGGTTAGGTATCGATCCTACAATCGTACGTGTGATTTATGTGGTAGCGAGCTTTATCTTTATCGGCAGCCCAATTTTGTTATACATTGTCTTAGCTGTATTGATTCCTTCAGGTAGAGCGAGAAATAACAGCTATGGTCACCAAAACCCATATAACAGAAATACTCGTAATGCCAACCCTTATGCGAATGATCAAAAGCAAAGAAAGCAAGCTGAAAAAGTGAACGACGATGACTGGAGTGACTTTTAATGAGCTATTTTCAACGTCTGGTTGTTAACACGTTGACATTTGTTTCACTCTCAGTGATTTTCCCGAATATGATTTATGTAAGGAGTATCTGGATGGCGATTATCGCAGCATTTGTTCTTTCTATATTGAATATGCTAGTGAAACCAGTGTTGACGATTCTATCGCTTCCATTGACCTTACTGACATTTGGGTTATTTAGCTTTATTATAAATGCGGCAATTTTGAAGATGACCTCTTCATTCGTTGGAGAAATGAATTTTGGTTTTTCTAGCTTTGGGGCAGCGATTCTAATGGCCGTCATTATGTCATTAGTCAATGCAATTGTCAGTGAACGTAATATGGATAAATACAGTGAATAAGAAGAGTAGATAGATGTGTTCATCTCAGAAGTGAATAAGAGTGGCCGTCCTTTATTCGGATTTTAAAGACCTGCAGTATAGCTCAAAGAGTTATGCTGCAGGTCTTTTTTATGCAAACGGATCAGAGAGATCAACTAGTTGGCATTCTTTGTGTTGATTGATGTAACTATATAAAATATTAATAAAATCAACTTGGTTTTTGGAAAAATGCTGAATATTTTCAGGTGTACGTTTAGGTAGGATTTTTTTCGCTAGCTCACCAGGCGTATACTTAGTAAACGTTCGTTGGGTAATTGTTCGATCGCTTATCACAAGTCCCTGATGAATCAGATAGTATTTTATTTTTTTGAATCGACTGGAACGGATAATAATTGCCAAGTGGTTTGGTTTGCTAAAATCAATTTTTCATTATGAATAAAGAAACGAGTAAGAAATTGCCAGTCTTCACGCAATTTTAGTGCTTTTTCAAATGATTGATTGTCTGAGGCTGACTTCATTTTTACTTCTAAACGTTTTTGAGGCAATTTGTTGCTCAATGTAAAGGCACCTAATAGTTCTTTTGCGGCAATGTCTAGCTCTAAAGGTTCGGGCGTATTTTCTAAAAGAGAGTGCTGCCAGTAGTTCTGTTGATTCAATCCATATAAGTTTTCTAAAATCAACTTTAATTCAGACAGTTTTCTATTGATCGAGAATGGACCAAAGCAGTTTGTTTTTGTAGGAACAGAAAGTATATTAATTGAAAGTTTTTCAGTTTCGGTATTGATTTCGATATATTTATATTTCTCAAAAGCGTTCATTTGCCGATTATAGATTGGGCGATGTGTTTGGATCAGTTGGCATTCCAGTAATAAAGCATCAAGTTCAGATTCTACTTCAATCACATCAAAAGCAGTTAGTTGCTGGATTAAACGTAGTGTTTTACTGGAGTGTTGTTTATTTTTAACAAAGTAACTGCTGACACGTTCTCGCAGCTTTTTTGCTTTTCCGATATAGATGATCTCTCCATACCTGTCTTTCATTAAATACACACCTGGGGTCAAAGGTAGAGCTTTTACTTGATTTTTCAGTTGTTCTTTCATAAAGGCGCACATCCAATCGCTTGTTTTGGCTGGATATAGTCATACAAATTAAGTATACAAATTAATGTAGGATAGTCAATCATTTACGGATATGGCCGACTATTTTCTGCTAAATAATAAACATAAAGCGAGTCTTAGCACAAAGAACATAAACAAAACAAGGACAATCTTTCGAATAGCTAGAAACTTCCTACTTGAAATGATAAAATGGTACGAGTAGAGGAAAGGAATGAATGATAGACATGGAAGAAGTTGTAAAAATTCATCAACTGGTAAAAAAGCTTTCTTTAGAAGTCGTTTATGGCGATGAAGAAAGTTTAAATAGAGAAATCACAACTGGCGATATTTCACGCCCTGGATTGGAGTTAACAGGTTATTTTAATTACTATCCTCATAATCGCTTGCAACTGTTTGGCAGCAAGGAGATCACGTTTTCAGAGCGGATGATACCAGAAGAACGATTGATGGTTATGCGTCGTTTATGTGAGAAGGATACACCCGCTTTTATTATCTCTAGAGGCCTGGAAGCGCCTGAAGAAATGGTACAGGCAGCCAAAGAAAAAGGCTTGGCAGTTTTACGCTCGCCAATTTCAACTTCAAGATTATTAGGGGAATTATCAAGTTATTTAGATAGTCGACTAGCTGCGAGAACCAGTGTGCATGGCGTTTTAGTGGATGTTTATGGCTTAGGCGTCTTGATTCAAGGGGACAGTGGTATTGGAAAGAGCGAAACGGCATTAGAATTGATCAAGCGTGGTCACCGATTGATCGCAGACGATCGTGTAGATGTTTATCAACAAGACGAATTGACTGTGGTTGGTGAGCCACCAAAAATCTTGCAGCATTTGATCGAAATTCGTGGAATTGGTATTATTGATGTAATGAATTTATTTGGTGCAAGTGCCGTCCGTGGCTTTATGCAGGTCCAATTGGTGGTTTATTTAGAGGCATGGGAAAAAGATAAAAAATATGATCGCTTAGGTTCAGATGATGCAATGGTGGAAATCGCTAGTGTGGATGTTCCGCAAATCCGTATCCCTGTTAAAACTGGACGAAATGTGGCAATCATTATTGAAGTTGCCGCAATGAATTTCCGTGCGAAGACTATGGGGTATGATGCAACGAAAGCATTTGAAGAGCGTTTGACTCGATTGATTGAAGAGAACTCTGGTGTAGAGTAGTAAAGCAAAATATTGTGACCATTTACTATCTAGCTTTACGAGCTAGTATTACGCTCTGCTTCGATCTCAATAATTCCTAAGAGCTAAAGCTCTAAGGATTGAAGGTCTTCGGAAAAAAGATAAAATCTGATTGTGGCAAAAAGCGCCACCTTCCTATTTTTCTGTCAGGGATAAACGAGCTCGTTCAGCATTTAAAACTATCTAGCTACGCGGGCTAGCACTACGCTCTGTTTCGATCTCAACAATTTCTAAGAGCTAAAGTTCTAAGAATTGAAGGTCTTCGGAAAAAAGATAAAATCTGATTGTGGCAAGAAGTGCCACCTTCCTATTTTCCTGTTTTCTGTCAGAGCTGAGCGAGTCCGCTTCGCTTTTAAATTGGGAGGAAGCCAAATGTTAGGTCAAGTAAATCCAGTAGCGTTTAATCTTTTTGGAATATCTGTTTACTGGTATGCAGTTATTATTGTTTCAGGAATCGTACTAGCTGTTTGGCTAAGTAGTAGGGAAGCAGTTCGCGTTGGTTTGAAAGAAGATGACGTGATCGACTTTATGTTATGGGGCTTACCAAGTGCGATTATTGGTGCTCGCTTGTATTATGTGATTTTTCAGTGGCAGGATTATGTAGATAATCCAATCGAAATTATCCTGACCAGAAATGGTGGTCTAGCAATTTATGGTGGCTTGATTGGTGGGGGATTGGCATTATTTTTCTTCACAAGACATCGTTTTATTTCAACTTGGACATTTTTAGATATTGCAGCACCAAGTGTGATTTTAGCGCAAGGAATTGGTCGTTGGGGAAACTTTATGAACCATGAAGCCTATGGACCAGCTACAACGCGTACTTTTTTAGAAAGTTTACATTTACCAAAATTTATTATCGATAATATGAATATTGATGGAACGTATCATCAGCCAACTTTTTTATATGAATCTATCTGGAACGTCCTAGGATTTATCGTATTGGTTCTTTTAAGGAAAAAGAAAAACTTCTTAAAGGAAGGAGAAGTTGCTTTAAGTTATATCGTCTGGTATTCTTTCGGCCGTTTCTTTATTGAAGGCATGCGGACAGATAGTTTATATGCCTTTGGAGATATTCGAGTTTCTCAACTATTTTCTCTAGTTCTATTTTTCGGTGCAATTGGAATTATGATCGTTCGACGTAAAAAAGGCTCAGTACCATTTTATGACCGTGAAAAAGGAACAAAAAAGGCTGTTTAGAACTGCCTATTCTTGTTAAGCTATGTTAAAATGTTATGTGGGTATGAAAGTTATGAAATTAATAATTTAGTTTGTTTATTTAAAGGAATAAGGGATGAGTAATCTAGCTTCACCGAATCAGCTCTTCGGAAAAAAGATGTAAACGAACTAAGTCAAAGAACGACTTAATTGTTTCCCCTATTTTTCAGTCAGAGCAAAACAATTCATTCAGCTTTTCTTATTTCGAAAGGAGATTTTCACCAATGAAACAAAAAGTTGCCGTTTTAGGTCCTGGTTCGTGGGGAACTGCATTGGCTCAAGTTTTAGCAGAAAATGGTCATGAGGTTCGCATTTGGGGGCATAATAAAGCACAGATTGATGAAATCAACAACGATCATACGAATCGTCATTATCTTCCTGATTTGGTTATTCCAAAGTCAATACAAGGGAAAATATCTTTAGAGGAATGTATTGCGGATGCAGATGCTGTGTTGTTTGTTGTTCCGACTAAAGCGATTCGTTCAGTTGCACAAGAATTTACAGCGAAGTGCAAAAATCAGCCATTGATCATTCATGCAAGTAAAGGCTTGGAACAAGGGACTCATAAACGTATATCGGAAGTTTGATGGAAGAAATTCCAGTTGAAAAAAGAAGTGGTGTAGCTGTTTTATCTGGTCCAAGTCATGCTGAAGAAGTAGCTGTTCATGATATTACAACGATTACCGCTGCAAGTGAAGATTTAGCCTTGGCTACATATGTCCAAGTTCTATTTATGAATGATTATTTTAGAATTTATACCAATGATGATGTGATTGGAGTTGAAACCGGGGCTGCATTGAAAAATATCATTGCGCTCGGTGCGGGTGCGATTCATGGATTGGGTTTTGGTGATGATGCGAAAGCTGCGATCATGACACGTGGTTTGGCTGAGATCAGTCGTTTAGGTGTAGCCATGGGAGCAAATCCTTTGACCTTTATTGGATTGAGCGGTGTTGGTGATTTGATTGTTACTTGTACAAGTGTACATTCGCGTAATTGGCGTGCAGGCAATCTGCTTGGAAAAGGGCATAGCTTGGACGAAGTTCTTGAAAATATGGGAATGATCGTTGAAGGTGTTTCGACAACTAAAGCAGCGTATGAGTTGTCGAGAGAGTTAAATGTTGATATGCCAATTACAGAAGCGATTTATAAAGTGTTATACGAAGGACAAGATGTAAAACAAGCAGCAAAAGAAATTATGCTGCGAGATGGTAAAACGGAAAATGAATTTTCCATATAATTATTAGGAGGCCAATGGCATGAAAGTAAAAAAAGCGGTTATTCCAGCAGCTGGACTGGGAACAAGATTTTTACCAGCGACAAAAGCGATGGCAAAAGAAATGCTACCAATCGTAGATAAACCAACGATTCAATTTATCGTGGAAGAAGCACTAGCTTCAGGTATTGAAGATATTTTGATCGTTACAGGAAAAGCAAAACGTCCAATCGAAGATCATTTTGATGCAAACTTTGAATTAGAAAGTAATCTTCGTGAAAAAAATAAAACGGATCTATTGAAATTAGTTGAAGAAACGACAGATGTAAATCTTCACTTTATTCGTCAATCTCATCCAAAAGGATTAGGACATGCTGTTTTACAAGCCAAAGCATTTGTTGGAAATGAGCCGTTTGTTGTGATGCTTGGTGATGATATCATGGAAGACAAAGTCCCTTTATCAAAACAATTAATGAATGATTATGATGAAACGCATGCGTCTACCATTGCGGTAATGAAAGTTCCACATGAAGAAACCTCAAAATATGGCATTATTAATCCAGAAGCAGAAGTTTCTAAAGGATTGTATAATGTGAACAATTTTGTCGAAAAACCAACACCAGAAGAAGCGCCAAGTGATTTGGCAATCATCGGTCGTTACTTACTGACACCAGAAATTTTCCATGTATTGGAATCACAAGAGCCAGGTGCTGGTGGAGAAATTCAACTAACGGACGCTATTGATACATTGAATAAAACGCAACGTGTCTTTGCCAGAGAATTTACTGGGAAACGTTACGATGTAGGGGATAAATTTGGCTTTATGAAAACAAGTATTGAATATGGCTTAGTTCACCCAGAAGTGAAGGACAATCTGCGTGAATACATTATTGAATTAGGTGCTGAACTTGCTAAAGAAGATACACCTAAAGATAAATAGACGAAAATGATCTATACGATTTTTTCACTTGAAGGCAGAGCGAAGTTTGTTCTGCCTTTTTTATAAATTACAGTGAGGATTTTTGAAATACTCAGTAGAGACTCAGTCTGTAAATTGGTATAATTAAGATAACAAAGCTAACTGAATGATTTGTGAAAAAGAGCAGTTGGTGTTATTCTAAGAACATGGAATAATTGATGGAAGGAGCAAGAATATGACAGGTGGAGAGGTTGCAGCGATTATTGCTGCAGTGGCGTTTGCTGTGTTAGTAGTATTTATTGTTTTAGTATTGATAAAAATCGGGAAAACAGTAGAAAGAGTTACGACTACAGTTGATGAGGCGAATAAAACGATTGAGGTTGTAACAAAAGATGTAGATATTTTATCCAGACAAGTCGAAGGGCTTTTGGTAAAAAGTAATGAGTTGCTAGATGATGTCAATAAGAAAGTAGCAACGATTGACCCATTGTTTGCCGCAGTGGCAGATTTAAGCGAAAGTGTTTCAGAATTAAACTATTCTAGTCGAAATTTACTTGGAAAAGTTGGCTCTGTCGGTAAAACAACAGCTAAAGCAGGAGTTGTCAGCAAAGTAGGCGGAGCAGCTTTTAGAGCCTTTCGTCCCAAGAAATCATCAAAGGTAAATGAAACAACCAAATAATAGAAAATAATGGAGGAATAGACATGGCAAAAAAAGGCGGCTTTTTTTAGGAGCAATTATTGGTGGAACAGCAGCAGCGGTAGCAGCACTTTTACTGGCGCCAAAATCAGGTAAAGAATTACGTGAAGATTTAGCCAATCAAGCAGATGATTTTAAAGATAAGGCAACGGATTATACAGATTACGCTGTTCAAAAAGGTTCAGAGTTATCATCGATTGCTAAAGATAAAGCGAGTGTGTTAGGTGAACAAGCGGGAGATTTAGCAGGGAATGTAAAAGACAAGACAAAAGATTCTCTTGATAAAGCTCAAGGTGTTTCGGATACAGTGTTAGAATCATTTAAAAAACAAACGGGCGATTTATCTGATCGTTTTAAAAAGACTGCTAAAGACGTCAATGATCAAGTTGACGAATTAGGCGATATCGCAGAAGATGCCTCTGATGACATTTTTATAGACGTTAAAGAATCTGCGAAAAAGGCGAAAGAAACAGTTTCGGAAGGTGTTTCTGAAGCAAAAGTAGCAACGCAAGATGTTCCGGAAAAAGCAGTAGAAGCAAAAGAAGATACAAAAAAAGCAGTTAAAGAAACAATAGAAGACGTTAAGGGTAAATAGAACAGACAAAAAACAAAGCCAACATTCTAGTTAGGATGCGGGCTTTGTTTTTTCTACTAATCAAGGATCATTAATTCTTTTGATGTTTTTGTAAAAGCTTCACAACCGGATTCAGTTACATGTAAGCAATCTTCAATACGTACTCCAACCTTGTTAGGGATGTATATGCCAGGCTCAATAGAGAAGCACATGCCTTCTTCAATAACTAAATCATTTCCAGTCACAAGTGAAGGATATTCATGGACAGTCGTTCCAATTCCATGACCTAATCGGTGATTGAAGTATTCACCATAGCCGTAGCCAATAATAACACCGCGAGCAACTTCATCTAACTCACCAGCTGTGATCCCTGGTTTTACAGCTTCCATTGCTTTTAATTGAGCTTCTAGAACAATTGAGTAGATTTCTTTTTGGAAATCTGTTGGCTCTTTATAAGCAACAGTTCGAGTAACGTCACTGCAGTAGCCATTGTAAACAACACCTAAGTCGAATAAAACGAAATCCTGTTTAGCAACTGCTGTATTTCCAGGATTTCCGTGAGGACTTGCGGCATTTTTTCCTGTCAAAACGAGGGTATCAAAACTCATTGACCGAATCCCTTGACGCTTTAATTGATATTCGATTTCTGCTAAGATTTCTTGTTCTTTAGCACCTTCTTGAATAGCTTTAAAGCCAATTTCTAAAGCAACATCAGCCCAATTACCAGCTTCCATAAGTGTAGAAATTTCAGTTGGTGTCTTCAGCAATTGCAATTTTTCAATGATAGGCGTGACATTTGCCGAGAAATCACTAGTTGGGAAGTAATGATTTAAAAGATCAAAACGAGCAACGGTCAAAGCATCTTTTTCTGTTGCGATTTTAGTTGGTGTTTCATTTTTTTTGATGAGTTGAGCAATTTTTTCCCAAGGATTTTCGCTATCTAGATAGCCATAGACTGGATAATTCCATGAACTATTTGCAGCATCGTCTACTTCTAACGCTGGGGTAAATAAAAAAGGATCATGATTTAACGAAATAAATAAAGCTAACACCCGTTCATGGGGATCGCTTTTATAGCCTGAAAAGTAAGCAATATGCCCAGGATCACTGATATAAGTAAGATCAGTATTCGTTTCGGCCATCCATTTTTTTAGTTCATTGATTTTTTCTTGGTTCATAGATATCCTTCTTTCTTTTAAAACTATTTTACTAAAAAACTTATCTTTATCATACCATGAAATGAGCTAAAGCGCTTTTTGAAATATAAAGTAAATTTCATGAAAATAGGATAAAACGGTTGCAAAAACAAAAAAACTCTGCTATTCTTATTGAGAAATGTAAACAGCGTTTTCAGAAAATGAAGACAACTATAACGATTTAGGAGAATAGACATGGAAAAACAAACAATTACAATTTATGATGTTGCGCGTGAAGCAAATGTATCCATGGCGACTGTATCTCGTGTAGTCAACGGCAATCCAAATGTGAAGCCAGCTACACGCAAAAAAGTGTTAGAAGTAATTGACCGCTTAGATTACCGTCCCAATGCTGTAGCTCGTGGTTTAGCAAGTAAAAAGACAACAACGGTGGGTGTTATCATCCCTGATGTCAGCAATATCTTTTTTGCTTCTTTAGCTCGAGGAATCGATGATGTTGCAACAATGTACAAATACAACATTATTTTAGCAAATTCTGACAGCAACGATCAAAAAGAAGTCAATGTATTGAATAATCTTTTAGCTAAGCAAGTGGATGGAATTATTTTTATGGGTCATCATATCACAGATGAGATCCGTGGTGAGTTTTCTCGCTCCAAAACACCTGTTGTCCTGGCTGGTTCGATCGATCCAGATGAACAAGTTGGTAGTGTAAATATTGACTATGCAGAAGCAACAAAAGATGCAACGAATATATTGGCTAAAAATGGCAATAAAAAAATTGCCTTTGTCAGTGGTGCGTTGATCGATCCAATCAATGGTCAAAACCGTATTAAGGGCTACAAAGAAGCTCTAGCTGATAATGGTCTAACTTATAATGAAGGCTTGATTTTTGAATCTGAGTATAAATTTAAAGCAGGTATCTCATTAGCTGAACGTATCCGTAACAGTGGGGCGACAGCCGCTTATGTAACAGATGATGAATTGGCTATCGGTTTATTGGACGGTATGATTGATGCTGGTGTGAAAGTACCAGAGGAATTTGAAATCATTACAAGCAACAACTCATTACTAACAGAAGTTGCTCGTCCACGTCTTTCAAGCGTGACGCAACCTTTGTATGATATTGGTGCTGTAGCAATGCGTTTATTGACAAAATTAATGAATAAAGAAGAAATTGAAGATAAAACAGTTATCTTACCATATGGTATGGATAAAAAAGGCTCAACTAAATAATTTAAAACCCCTGCAAAATGAAACTTTTGCAGGGGTTTTATTAATCTTAAAAAAACAAATGACCGTTCTTATATCTAATTATTATTTTCTTTCTTATCATCCTCTTTTTTCTTTTCTTCTTTTTTCTCAGAAGAAGAAGGGGTGGTTGAACCCGAGTTTGAAGAGGACGGTGTTGCATAGCGGCCCCAGTAAGCACTGTAGTTTGCATCTGATCCGCCGAAGCCAAATTTGTATTGGCTTTTTGGAGCGCCGTCTTTTGCATAAAATGATTCGATATTTGGACCAGGAGCAGTATAAGTTCCACCATTATAAGTGAACGTGCCTGGTTTTTCTCCTGTAAAGCTCGATACAGTTGACTTGATTACGTCTTTTGAAAGAGTGAATTTTTCACCGGCACCAAACAGATCCGGTCTAACTGAATAGATTGCATTTGCCAGATTTGCTAAGTAGGCACTATTTTGATCGCCGCTGTTTGGGCTCATTGCTGTCGGAATATCATAACCTGTCCACGAACCTAAGGTAATAGTCGGTGTTGAAACAACTAACCAAGCATCTTTGTACAAATCGGTGGTTCCTGTTTTACCGATCCAGTCAACATTTCCAAAAGCAGGATTAAGCCCATTGACCATATTTTTGAAAGGCGTCGTTATTTTTGAATCTAAGACAGAACGCATCATGTCATTCATGATCGAAGCAGTCGCTTCAGAATAGACTCGAACGGGTGCATCTTTATGTTCATAAATAACTTTTCCACTATTATCTGTGATTTTATCGATCATATAGCCTTTTTGATATTGACCTTTATTAGCAAGTGCTTGAAACCCATTTGTTTGAGTTAAAACGGTGGTTTCAACAGATCCTAAAGGAGCGGATTGATAAGCCCAAGCATCGCTAGCAGGATAATTCATTTTGCTAAGATAGTTATTGTAAGAGAAATTATCATCGCCCATCTGTGCTTTCATGGCTTCATTTAGATGGTAAACTGGAATATTATAAGACCATTCTAATGAATGACGGACGGTGTCAAATGTATTTGTCCCAGAATTTGTTGCATTCTCTAGCGGCTTGCCGCTACTACTGTACGTGGTAGGATAATTGGCTAAACGACTTTCTGAACCAACCATTCCCTGATCGATCGCAGGTCCATAAACTGAAATTGGTTTGATCGTAGAACCAACTTGTCGGACTGTATCTAACGCATGGTTACTTTGACTGACATTAAAATCACGACCAGCGACAAAACCAATAATTTTTCCTGTTTGATTGTCCATTAAAACATTTCCAGTCTCAACAAGCCCTGCGCCATAACCATCATCTAGCATGTAACCAAAGTTTGCAACAGCATTTTGCATGGTATCATAAACGCCCTGATCAATGGTTGATTGAATCGTGTAGCCACGACTTTGAATTTCTTTTCGCGCTTGATCTTCATATTGAGAAAGCCCTAATGTATCTAGTGTTTCTTTTTTTACACCAGCTTTTTCAATATTTATATCCATTATTTCGCTAACTGCTTGCTCTAATACTGCGTAGTATAAGTAGCCTTCAGTGTTTTGATTCGATTCTTGCTGTGGTTGAAAATCTTGTTTCAAGTCATAGTTTTTAGCGGCTTCATATTCTTCCTTAGTGATCGCTTTTTCACGATACATACTGAATAAAACAAAATCTTTTCGTTTCATACCATAAGCTAGATTTTCGTCATCTTTCAATGCACCTGTGTTGCTATAAGGTGTATAGATGATCGGACTTTGTGGAAGCCCTGCAATAAAGGCAGCTTGTGGAAGCGTTAAGTCATTCGCACTTTTCCCAAATAGACCTTTTGCGGCTTCTTCAACACCTGCAATATTTTCACCTTTATTATTACGGCCAAACGGGGAAACATTTAGATACGTTGTAACGATTTCATCTTTGGAGAAATATTTTTCGATTCGATAAGCTAACAATATTTCATTAGCCTTACGTTTAAAGGTTGTTTCATCAGTCAAGATTTGTTGTTTGACCAACTGCTGGGTCAACGTAGAACCTCCTGATGAACCGCCCAAACCTGTGGCATCTGAAACCAAAGCACGTATGACCGCCTTTGGAACGACACCTTTATGTTCTTCGAAGTATTCGTCCTCAGTAGAAATGATTGCTTTTTTGAGTAATGGAGAGATATGGTCCCCATCAACTCGTGTTCTGACAAGATCAGATTTGATCATAGCGATATTTGTTCCGTCAGCGTAAGTCATTCGTGAGACTTCTGTAATGTCGCTGATCTCAGTCTGGAGTTCTTCCTTTGTCGGCGGTTGAGTATCTTCTACTAGAAATGCAAAATAGCCCATACCGATCCCCATGCCTAAAGCACCGCCTAAAAGTAGGATAACAACTGCAAAGACAAACAATGATTGCAGCACTCGAATCACTACATTTATGATCAAAAAAATCTTTTTCTTTTCTGGTACTTTATTAGAATGTTGTTCCGTTCTGTGGGAATTATCCTGATTGTCCAAAAGCTTCACCTCAATAAAATGATACATTCCGTGATATTATAGCAAAAAAAATCTATTATGAACAGTTGTTCAGGTATTTATAGGGATTTAATCAAAAAAACTTAATAGAAACTTGTAAATAATCGATGGCTAAACACACTGTTTAGCCATCGATTATTATTTGTTATTAACTTGTTGTTCGTCTAACCGAAATAAAACAATTTTCTTGATCAACTCTATTGGAAGTTCTTGATCAACTGGAAATTGGATCGCACCTTTACTTGTTTTAAAGTCAGTTAGTTCATTTTTGAACGCTTCAATAGCTGCAGGGGTAGGATAAAATCCAATATGATTTTTCATATTAGCAAAATGGACTAGATTACCATTCAAGTAGAAAGTCGGCATACCGTAAGATATTTTTTCGGTAGCTTGAGGGGCAAGTTGTTTAATCATAGTATAAAGTTGTTGGAGTTTTTCTTGACGATCTTTTGGCATGTTTGAGATATAGTTTTCAATGATAGTCATAGTGTTTACCTGCCTTTTTAGTGGGATTGATTTGAGTATACCATGCTATGTTATAGGATGGATCTCTTTTGATTAGAATGTAGCGAAAGTGAAAGAAGTAATCGTTTTATGGTACACTATCAGTGGATTCGAAATCAGAATGAGAGGCTGGACATAATGGGGAAATCGATTATTGAGAAATTGAATTTAATGCGTTATTCAAGTAGCGTAGTAGTGAATCGTCCGAATGATACGTATCTACCAGAACTAAAGGAGTTTTCAAACCAACTTCCAACAGCACCAGTGGACTTGATTTTTGTATTTGTCACATCGATGGCAGAATTTGAGCAAATTGTATCAGAAGTTATTTTGAAACAGTTGCTTCTTAAAGATGGTGTTCTTTTTGTGGCATATCCAAAAAAAGGCAATAAGAGTTACCCAACCTTCGTTCATCGGGATGAAATTTTTCCCACACTGCAAGTTGACGATCAGGATGGCTACATAAAAAATAGTACACTAAAATTCAATCGTATGGTTAGTTTGGACGAAACGTTTACAGTGACGGGCATGAAAAATGTTGAACGGACAACTAAATCAATATCTGCCAACAGTGCTCGTGTAGAGGATTATATTCAGTTTATACCAGCAGTAGAGGTATTACTTGAAAATAGCAAGGAAGCCAAAAGAATGTTTGATCAATTGACTCCAGGTTATAAAAAAGATTGGGCTAGATACATATTTAGTGCCAAACAAGCCACAACGCAAGAAAAAAGAAAAGCTGAAATGATCGATATCTTAGAAAAAGGGTTTAAATCTAAAGAGTTATATCGGCAGTTCTTAGCTAATTAAAGGAGGATCGCAGCTTGGATGAGATACAAATGTATATTGAGAACATTGATGGTAAGTGGCAAGAGGCCTATCGCTGTCTTGCTAAGGTTATTGCTGAAAATATACCCGAAGGATTTGTGTTGCAGATGCAATATGGAATGCCGACCTATGTGGTTCCTTTGAACGATTTTCCAGCAGGATATCTAAATAGAATAGATGAACCATTGCCATTTATTAGTTTAGGTGCTCAGAAAAGACATTTATCATTGTATCATATGGGAATCATGGGGAATAAAGAAGTATTGGCATGGTTTCAAGAAGAATATCAAAAGGTGGTCCCAACGAAGCTGAACATGGGTAAAAGTTGTATTCGGTTCAGTAATCCGAAAAATATTCCTTATGAGTTGATTGGGGAATTAGTGGGTAAGATTTCGATGGCAGAATGGGTCGCTAGTTATACTCGTTTTACAGAAAAAAATAAGAAGTAGATACAGTTTTTAAAGAAGCAAAAAGATTGTTTTTTCTGATCGTTTCACGTACTCTTTTAGAGGATGCAAAATTCAGTAGAAGATTTATGCGTATATTATCTAGCTTCACGAGCTAGCTCTTCGGAAAAAAGATAAAATCTGATTGTGGCAAAAAGCGCCACCCTCATATTTTCCTATTTTTCTGTCAGAGCTAAACGAGCTCGTTCTGCTTTTAAAACTATCTAGCTTCACGAGCTAGCTCTTCGGAAAAAAGATAAAATCTGATTGTGGCAAAAAGCGCCACCCTCATATTTTCCTATTTTTCTGTCAGAGCAGAATGAGCCCGCTACGCTTTTAAAACTATCTAGCTTCACGGGCTAGTCTCTCGGGAAAAAGATAAAAAATGAATGAGACAAAAAGCATCTCAGTCATATTTTCCTATTTTCCAGTCGAGACTGAACGAGCCCGCTACGCTTTTAAAATTAGGAGGATCATTATGTTATTAGGTTCACATGTTAGTATGAGTGGTAAAAAAATGTTATTAGGTTCAGCGGAAGAGGCTGCGAGTTATGGTTCGACGACTTTTATGATCTATACGGGCGCACCACAAAATACACGCCGTAAACCGATTGAAGAGATGAATATTGAAGCAGGTCAAAAATTTATGGCGGAGCATGATTTAAGCAATATCGTTGTCCATGCGCCTTATATTATTAATTTAGGGAATACGATCAAATTAGAAAATTTTGGTTTTGCAACGTCATTTTTACGTCAGGAAATTGAGCGAGCTCATGCACTAGGTGCAACCCAAATCACACTACATCCAGGCGCACATGTTGGTGCTGGCGTAGATGCTGGACTAAAACAAATTATCAAAGGTCTTGATGAAGTGTTGTGGAAAGAGCAAGTTCCGCAAATTGCCCTTGAAACAATGGCAGGTAAAGGAACTGAATTAGGCCGTACATTTGAAGAGTTGGCAACGATCATTGAAGGTGTAAAGTTGAATGAAAAATTGTCTGTCACAATGGATACTTGTCATATCAATGATGCTGGCTATAATGTGAAAGATGATTTTGATGGTGTTTTAGAAGAATTCGATAAAATCATTGGATTAGATCGTCTAAAAGTAGTCCATGTCAATGATTCTAAAAATCCAATGGGTTCCCATAAAGATCGACATGCCAATATCGGCTTTGGAACGATTGGTTTTGATGCATTAAATAAAGTGGTTCATCATGAAAAATTGAAGGAGCTACCTAAAATTTTAGAAACGCCGTATGTAGGTGCTGATAAAAAGACCAGCAAAGCACCATATGGTTATGAGATTGCAATGTTAAAATCACAAAAATTTGATCCAGATTTATTGGATAAAATTGAACATCAACAGTAGGAATAGAAAAGAAATGGTCTTTTGTAAATTTCTTGTGAGGAATATGACAAAAGAGCTTTTCTTTTTGGGCTGTTTCTAGTAAAATGGTTTCTTGAGAGCAATTTATTAAAATAGGGTATAATATCCCATCGAGAATGAAAAATGATGAATCTGGTAAGAATAGTGACTGCATAACAAACTCGCAGAAGTTCTTATTCAGCTTTGTAGTAGAAAGGAGAGATTTATATGTCAACAGGTTTAGTAGTATTGATCGCGATTATCGCTTTATTAGCAGGTGCAGCAGGCGGATTTTTCCTTGCGCGCAAATATATGCAAGACTATTTTAAAAAGAATCCTCCCGTTAATGAGGAAATGTTACGAATGATGATGATGTCTATGGGACAAAAACCTTCTGAGAAGAAGATTCGTCAAATGATGCAGCAAATGAAGAACCAAGGAGATAAATAAGGTTTTTTATTGCTATTCATAATTCAAGAGCACAGCGGGCCGATTTTTGGTCCGTTTTTTTTGCACTTATTTTTCAATAAATGAAAGGAGTTGTATTGAAATGGGAAAACAACAAATAAAAGATGTGAGCGCACAGTAGTCAATTTAGAAAAGGAGAATGATACATGTCTATATTTAAAAAATTAGGGTGGTTTTTCAAACAAGAGAAAAAAAGTTATATTATTGGGGTTTTTTCATTAGTAATGGTAGCACTTGTTCAATTAGTTCCACCAAAAGTAATTGGGATCGTTGTTGATAAAATAGCAGATAAAAATCTGACGATCAAACCTATTTTATTTTGGATTGGTGTGTTGCTAGTTGCAGCTTTAGCGCAATATATTTTTCGCTATATTTGGCGGATTTATATCTGGGGGAGTGCAGCAAGACTGGAAAAGGATTTGAGACGTCAACTTTTCCATCATTTTACCAAAATGGATAGTGTTTTCTATCAGAAGTATCGGACAGGTGATTTGATGGCACATGCGACGAATGATTTGAATGCAATTCAAAATGTTGCTGGAGCGGGGATTTTAACCTTTGCGGATTCATTGATAACAGGTGGAGCAACGATTATTGCGATGATTTTATTTGTTGATTGGCGATTGACGTTGATTGCGTTGATTCCGCTACCATTATTAGCGGTGACATCGAGAGTTTTAGGTTCAAAATTACACGATGCTTTTCGAGATTCACAAGCCGCTTTTTCAACGATCAATGATAAAACGCAAGAAAGTATTACTGGGATGAAAGTAATTAAAACGTTTGGTCAGGAACAGGAAGATATTCAAAATTTTACTGAAAAAATCGATGATGCTATCGTCAAAAATAAACGAGTAAATTTTCTGGATGCATTATTTGATCCGTTTATCACGTTGATCATTGGGATTTCTTATGTTTTGACAATTATTATGGGCGGACGCTTTATCATGGAAGGCACCATCACGATCGGTCAGTTAATTTCATTTATAAGTTATATAGGGATGCTTGTTTGGCCGATGTTTGCGATTGGTCGTTTGTTTAATGTACTGGAACGTGGAAATGCAAGCTATGATCGTGTGAACGAACTATTGCATGAAAAAACCCATATCATCGAGAAAAAAGATGCGATCCAAACACCAGCGAAAGGTCGCTTATCAATGGAAATTGCTCAGTTCACCTACCCTAAAGATGACCATGCAACCTTAGAGCAAATCAAATTTACAGTCGGTGTTGGCGAAACTTTAGGAATCGTTGGAAAAACAGGTGCTGGGAAAACAACGATCTTAAAATTATTGATGCGTGAATATGATCATTATCAAGGACGTGTAATGTTTGGTGAGCATAATAGCAAAGACTATTCATTGGATGCATTGATGCATTCGATTGGTTATGTTCCTCAGGATCATTTCTTGTTTTCAATGACAGTACGAGATAATATTCGTTTTGCTGATCCTGATTTCACGGAAGCCCAAGTTGAGCAAGCAGCAGAAATGGCCTTTATCAATAATGAGATCAAAGCTTTTCCAAAGGGATATGATACCTTAGTTGGAGAACGCGGTGTTTCTTTATCTGGCGGTCAAAAGCAACGAATTTCAATTGCTAGAGCCTTGATCTTAGATCCGGAATTATTGATTTTAGATGATGCGTTATCCGCGGTAGATGCTAAAACAGAAGAAGCAATTCTTTCTAATTTGAAAGAAGCAAGAAAAGAAAAAACAACGATCATTGCAGCACATCGACTAAGTAGTGTGATGCATGCTAAGGAAATCATTGTTTTGGATGAAGGAAAAATCATTGAACGTGGGACGCATCAGGAGCTACTAAGGCTTGCTGGATGGTACAAACGGATGTGGGATAAGCAACAATTAGAAGCGAAAATTGAAGGGAGTGAAGCATAATGGAAGAAAAATATGAATCAGAATGGACAAAATCGGTTCCGTTAAAAGAACAAGTTTCGATCGTTAAACGATTGCTAAAATTTGCTAAACCGTTTCGTCGGACGTTTTTAACTGCAATTTTGTTTGCTTTGGTCCTGGCTATTATTAACATTCTTTTGCCAAGGATCATTCAAATTTTTATGGATGATTATTTAACGCCGAAGACCGCCACAACTCAAGTGATTTTCTTATTTGCTGGATTGTATCTGTTCGGTGTGATTGTTAAAAGTATTGTCTGGTTTTTCCAATGGTTTTTATATTCGACTGCTTCACTGAAGACCTATCAATATATTCGCGTGAAGTTGTTTGAAAAACTACAAACATTAGGCATGCGTTATTTTGATCAAACGCCAGCAGGCTCGATCGTTTCTCGTGTAACGAATGATACGGAAACATTATTTGAATTTTGGTATGTCTTTCTGATGGTTTTAACAGGGATTTTTGCTGTGGTTTCCTCATTTCTTGCGATGTTTCAAATCAATGGGAAAATTGCCTTGTATAATTTGATTTTCTTACCTATTTTACTGATTGTGATTTGGTACTATCAAAAATTTAGTTCAAGAATTTATAGAAGTATGCGGGAAAAATTAAGTCAGTTGAATACAAAATTGAATGAGTATATTTCAGGGATGCAAATTATTCAACAGTTTAGGCAAGAACATCGCTTAGAGAAAGAGTTTGAAGAAACGAACAATGATTATTTGCGCACTCGCTTTTCAATGATTAGAACCAATTCATTGTTGTTAGGCCCAATCATTAATTTTCTTTATACGCTTGCAATTGGTTTAACGTTGACTTTATTTGGCTATGATGCACTTCATTCTCCTGTAGGAGTTGGGTTGATCTACGCATTTGTGACATATGTCCAAGCGTTCTTTAATCCTATGACGCAAATGATGGACTTTCTAAGTGTGTTTACAGATGGTATGGTAGCTGGCAGCCGGATTTTGAAAATTTTTGACAACGATGAATTAATGCCGCAGCAAAATGTTGGGGCTAATTCAGAGATTATTCGCGGGAAAATTGAATTTCGTAATGTCAGCTTTTCTTATGATGGTAAGAATAAAGTATTGAACAATATCAGTTTTATTGCCAATCCAGGTGAAACAGTTGCATTGATTGGACACACAGGAAGCGGTAAAAGTTCGATCATCAATGTTTTGATGCGCTTTTATGAGTTTTATGAAGGTGAAATATTGATCGATGATCGTGATATTCGTGATTATTCTTTGTCAGAGCTAAGGAAAAAAATGGGATTGGTTTTACAAGATGCTTTTATGTTTTATGGGGATATTGCTGGAAATATTCGGATGTTGAATCCGGAAATCACAGATGAACAAATCAAGGAAGCCGCTGAATTTGTTCAGGCGGATAAATTTATTGAAACCTTACCCAAAAAATATCATGCAAAAGTAATCGAACGTGGCGCTAGTTATTCAAGTGGTCAGCGTCAGTTGATCTCATTTGCCAGAACGATTGTAACAGATCCAAAAATTCTTGTACTGGATGAAGCGACTGCAAATATCGATACTGAAACAGAAGGCTTGATTCAAGAAGGCTTAGCCAATATGCGTCAAGGACGAACAACGATTGCGATTGCTCACCGCTTGTCTACCATTCGTGATGCTGATTTGATTTTAGTATTGGATAAAGGACGGATTGTAGAGCGTGGAAATCATGATAATTTATTATCTCAAAATGGATTGTACGCAGATATGTATAAGCTGCAAAATAGTGAGGGCTAGAATAAAGAAGAGTCCGGGACAAAACTAAAAATCAGTTTTGTTTCGGACTTTAAATCCGAATAAACGGTGGGATCAGAAGCAACCCCTTCTTATTTCTCGGGGTTAAACACTTCTGACCCGACCTCTTTTTTTACTTATTAAAAGTAAGTGCAAAAATGCTGTTAACTAGAAAAAAGCATGATATAATAGAGAACGAAAATAAGTTATTGAAGCTGCTTTTTTACAGTTACTATCATTGGGCAGAAAGATAGACAATCCATTAGTTAAGTTGTAAAGTAAATGTACTTGAAAAATTCGGAGGTTGAAAAAATGATGTATGATGTAATTATAATTGGAGCAGGTCCTGCTGGTATGACGGCAGCGCTATATGCGTCACGTTCTAATCTTTCAGTATTGATGATCGAACGAGGTGCACCAGGCGGTCAAATGAATAATACAGCTGAGGTTGAAAATTATCCAGGCTTTGACTCGATCATGGGACCTGAGTTAGCTTATAAAATGTACGAAAATGTTGAAAAATTTGGTACTGAAAATGCCTATGGTATCGTGATGGATATCAAAGACCAAGGTTCTTATAAAGAAGTTATTTGTGATGACAAAACCTATCAAGCGAAAACTGTGATCATTGCTACAGGCTGTGAACATCGTAAATTGGGTGTTAAGGGAGAAGAAGAATTTGCTGGTCGTGGTGTCTCTTACTGTGCGGTTTGTGATGGCGCCTTTTTCCGTAACAAAAAACTTTTGGTGATAGGAGGTGGCGATTCAGCTGTTGAAGAAGCATTTACCTAACACAGTTTGCTTCAGAAGTGGTGATCGTGCATCGTCGTGACGAATTACGGGCGCAAAAGATTATTCAAGATCGTGCGTTTGCCAATGAAAAGATTTCTTTCGAATGGAACACAGTTCTTGAAGAAATCACTGGAAATGATATGGTTGTGACAGGCGGTCAATTAAGAAACACTTTGACTAATGAAGTGAAAGAAATCTCAGCAGATGGTGTTTTCATCTATGTTGGACTTGATCCTTTGACAGAACCGTTCAAAAAAGCTGGATTAACTAATGCAGAAGGCTGGATCGAAACAGATCAAGAAATGAGAACAAGCATACCTGGTGTCTTCGCAATTGGCGATGTGCGTGAAAAAACATTACGTCAAATCACGACGGCAGTTGGTGAAGGCGGAATTGCTGGACAACAAGTTTACAAATACATTGAAGATATGGCAGAAGTTGAAGAAGTTAAGTAATCAATCGACTGAACAAGATCTAAATCAAACCTTTCTAAGGTTTGATTTAGATCTATTTTTATTTGATTAAAGGCAGTGAAGCCGATGAGTCTAAATTTTAAAACGATCGAAGAAATCGTCAATAATGAAAAAATACAGACAGATTTTCCGGAATGATTCGCTATTTCAAAAAGATCAGTGTTGAAAAATATGATTATTTGGTAGAAACTGTCGCATATTATGAGTTTTAATTTTGATGTATTATTGAGTTTGCCCTAGCAATTCCTAGTATTAATGGTAAAATTAAAAGTAATATTAGAAAACAATGAGGGGAATTTTGCTCAGTATTTTAATGACAATTTAGAAAAGGAGTGGAGTGTTACGATGGAATACGAAGAAGATTGGTTTATGAGACAAGTAAAAGCGGCAGTGTTTAACCCTTTTAAAAAAGCATCAGAGGTTCAAGTTATGCCAACGATTCTAGTAACCGATGAAGGTACTGGAGAAAACTATTCGGTACCGATTCAAAGCTATCTCTCAGAACTGATTTTGACATTAAAAGTAAATCAAGCTGAAAATATCCTATTTGCAGAATCTGACCAGATGACTAACGCTCAATTTCTTGATTTAGGTAATTGGTTTTATGATCTGGTGGAGAATTTATCCGATGAAGAATTAGAAATGGCAAACTTTTCAAGAATGGAAATTGCTCAAGGTAGGGGAGAGCTTGGGTAAAAAGTAAAAGTAATCATTTTTCTTTTGACAATTGTAAAAATATGAACTATGATGGTTAAGGATTAAGAACTGAATAATTGTTAGGTGAGGCTCCTATTTGGACACATGCTGCTGCCGCGAAAGAATCGAGAGACTCTTAGTTGGTTTAACAGGAATGATCGTGAAGGTCATTCATAACGTAGCTGATAAGAAATTATCTACGCCCTATAGTGCTAAAGCTCAACGATAGAGAAACTTTTATTTAAGTTGCTATTTTACGCACACTCTATTGTTGAGTGTGCGTTTTTGCTGTGAATCACAGCGACTGGCTCCGCCAGAGCTGATGATGAACAGTACTTGGCGACCAAAGGGAGCGAAGTTCCGCAAAAAGAAACAAACAGCCAGAAAGTAAACATAAGTCAGAAGGCGAAAGTTTCAAGATTTGTATTAATGAGGCAGCTCCGCCAGAGCTGATGATGAACAGTACTTGGCGACCAAAGGGAGCGAAGTTCCGCAACAAGAAGCAAACGGCCAGAAAGTAAACATAAGTCAGAAGGCGAAAGTTTCAAGATTTRTATTAATGAGGCGTCTCCGCCAGAGCTGATGATGAACAGTACTTGGCGACCAAAGGGAGCGAAGTTCCGCAACAAGAAGCAAACGGTCAGAAAGTAAACCTAAGTCAGAAAGCAAAAGCTTCAAGATTTGAAATAATGAGGCGTCTCCGCCAGAGCTGATGATGAACAGTACTTGGCGACCATAGGGAGCGAAGTTCCGCAAAAAGAAACAAACAGCCAGAAAGCAAACATAAGTCAGAAGGCGAAAGCTTCAAGATTTGAAATAATGAGGCGTCTCCGCCAAAAGAAACAAGTAGCGTGAAGAAAAACGTAAGCCAGATAATAAAATGCGAACCTAACAGTTAAAAAAAATCCATCGTTTTAAAATAAACAAAAGAGAGGAAGAGCCACATGGAAGACCCCAGTCAGTCGAAAAATAAACTAAATGTCCCCTTCATCTTATTAGGAACGATGGAATTGAAATAATAATTCTCTTCTCCTTCTAGATAAGATGAAGCACAAGGAGGAAAAGAAAATGATGAATAAAAAAATAGCAGATACAAAAAAAGCAACAAAAGACCAAGAATTAAGAAAATTAGCAATGTTGTCTGAACGTGAATTAATGATGGAACTCCGTACATCAGAAAATGGTTTATCCGAAGAAGATGCTAAAAATCGTTTAGAAGAATATGGACCAAATGAAGTATCCGCACAAAAACCAACACCTGCAGTTATTATGTTTTTAGAAGCCTTTAAAGATCCATTTGTTTATGTATTAGCATTATTGATGGTCGTTTCAGCTGTAACAAAAGATTTTGAAGCAGCGCTTGTTATGGGAATCATGATTTTAGCTAGTGTTATTATTGCATTTATTCAAGAATACCGTTCCCAAAAAGCAAGTTTGAATTTAAAAGAACTTATCGAAAACACAACAGCTGTAACGCGTGCTGGTCAAACCAAAGAAATTCCGATGGATGAAGTTGTACCAGGCGATATTGTTACACTTGCGACAGGAGATATGATTCCAGCGGATGCTGTACTGATTTGGACAAAGGATTTATTTATCAACCAATCTTCTTTAACAGGAGAATCAATGCCAGTCGAAAAATTTGTGGATGCAGGAATCGATAAAAATTCCGAATCTGTTTCTGCTTTAGACATGCAGGACTTGATTTTTATGGGCACTGATGTATTGAGTGGACAAGGAAAAGCAATTATCTTGAAGACAGGTCAAAATACCTTTTTTGGTGATATCGCTAAAAATGCAACCACACAACGTGGAAAAACTTCTTTTGATATTGGCTTAACGAAAGTGAGCAAATTTTTACTACGTATGGTCATGATCCTGTTTCCAATCGTATTTTTGATCAACGGTATCACGAAAGGTGAATGGGGTGAAGCCTTTTTCTTCGCAATTGCTGTGGCAGTTGGTTTAACGCCTGAAATGCTTCCGATGATCGTAACCAGTAACTTAGCAAAAGGTGCATTAAGCTTATCCAAACATAAAGTCATTGTGAAAGAATTGCCATCTATTCAAAATTTAGGCAGTATGGATATTCTTTGTACAGATAAGACTGGGACGATTACAGAAGATAGAGTCGTTTTAGTGCAACATTTAGATCCGTTAGGTGAAGTCAATGATCAAGTTTTAGATATGGCCTTTTTGAATTCTCATTATCAAACAGGCTGGAAAAATCTAATGGATATTGCTGTAATCAATTTTTATGAAGAAAATAATAATCAAAGTCCGTATCATTCTGTAACCAAACTGGATGAAATTCCTTTTGATTTTTCTCGCCGCCGTCTAACTGTGGTAGTTAATGCAGATGGGCATCAATTTATGATCACTAAAGGTGCCGTTGAAGAAATGGAAGCCGTTTGTACACATGCGGAAATCAATGGGGAAATCGTTCCATTGACACCAGAATTACAAAAAAGAATGCGCGAAGTGAATATTCGTATGAATGAACAAGGTATGCGGGCGTTGGCCGTAGCTGTCAAAAAAGATGTTCATAGTGAAGCCGTTTATAGCGTAGAAGATGAACAAGGAATGACATTGATCGGTTTTATGGGCTTTTTAGATCCTGCGAAAAAATCAGCGATCACTGCAATCAAGTCCTTACACGAGCATGGCGTCAATGTAAAAGTTTTAACAGGTGATAATGATATTGTTGCTAAAAAAGTTTGTAGTGATGTCGGAATCGAAGTATCACATGTTGTGCTTGGCTCCGATATTGATAATATGTCTGATGAGCAAATGAAAGAAGAAGTAGAGAAAACAAATTTATTTGCTAAATTGAATCCGATGCAAAAATCACGAATCATTGAAAAGCTTCAAGGAAATGGCCATACAGTTGGTTTCATGGGAGATGGTATCAATGATGCACCGGCTCTTCGCAAAGCAGATGTTGGTATTTCAGTTGATACCGCCGCTGATATTACCAAAGATGCCAGCTCGATCATTTTATTAGAGAAAAGTCTGAACGTTTTGGAAGATGGTGTGATCGAAGGTCGAAAAGTTTTTAGTAATATGATGAAATATATTAAAATCACGATCAGTTCTAACTTTGGGAATGTATTCTCAATATTGATCGCAAGTGCTTTTTTACCATTCCTACCAATGCTTTCGATTCAATTATTGATTCAAAATCTAATTTATGATATCGCGCAATTGGCTATTCCTTGGGATAATGTGGATGAAGAAGACTTATTGAAACCTGTCCGTTGGGAAACAAACGGCTTGATGAAATTTACCTTATGCATTGGACCTGTAAGTAGTATCTTTGATATCATGACCTATCTTGTGATGTGGTTTGTCTTCAGCGCCAATACGATCGGTAGTCAACATTTGTTCCAAACAGGTTGGTTTGTGATTGGCTTAGTTAGTCAAACTTTGGTTGTTCAAATGGTTCGGACTAGAAAATTACCATTTATTCAAAGTATCGCATCACCTGCTGTGATTCTTTCTAGCTTAGGAGCAGTTGGACTAGGGTTATTAATTGTCTTGACACCAATTCGGGAGGTTTTCGACTTTGTGAAACTTCCAGCTAATTATTGGGGCTGGTTCATTTTGATCATTGTACTATATTTGATCACGGTAGAAGTGGCAAAACGACTTTATATTCATATTACCAAAGAGTGGATTTAATTTAGAAAAAACAGCATTCAATTTTTTTAAGAGTAGTTTTTGGTGAAACCAAGATTTTAATTTGCTCTTTTGAAACAACTTTTTCAAGTGTAAATGACGAAAAATTTCTCTATGATTGAAGTTGTCATTCGTAATGAATGAAGAAAAACTATTTTTTAATTATGAATATTCGTTTTTTATGGAACAAAGACAAAATAACTTAATTTTTGTCTTTGTTCTATTTTTTATGTTCTGAAAAAGTCTGTTCATTTTTTAGCAAACAATTTCTAACTTGTAAACTTGCTGTAGCATAACAATGATCACAAGGACTATAACAGCCAGTTGTCAAAAGATACGATTAGGAAGGCTATTTGTAAAACGGTTTCTTGTTTGTGATTTTAATCACTAACCTTTGATACTAAAGGTTTTAAGTATTTTAATCAAATTTAAAGAAATGCTCACTTTTTACTTGCTCTTTTATCTGTTTAGTGATAATTTGTAAGTGTAGTCGATAAAAAGTAATACAGTTTTTAACGCTGTTTTACTTTTTTCGAAAAAAAGAAACGTAACAGAGAGGATTGTGTGACAAAATGGCAAAGGCAAAGAAACAAAAACCTATTGACTTTAAAGCACTTATGGAAAAAGTCGACGCTGATTTCCCAACATTTCAAATTTTAGATAAAGATGGGAAAATCGTAAATGAAGATGCTGTACCGGATTTATCAGATGACGAATTAGTAGAATTAATGACTCGTATGGTTTGGTCACGTGTATTAGACCAACGCTCAACTGCGTTGAACCGTCAAGGTCGTCTAGGCTTCTTCGCACCAACAGCTGGACAAGAAGCAAGCCAATTAGCAAGTCAATTTGCTATGGAAAAAGAAGATTACCTATTACCAGGTTACCGTGATGTACCTCAATTAGTTCAACACGGCTTACCATTAACAGAAGCTTTTCTTTGGTCTCGTGGACATGTAGCAGGTAACCACTATGCACCAGAATTAAATGCTCTACCACCACAAATCATCATTGGTGCGCAATACATCCAAGCAGCAGGTGTTGCTTTAGGAATGAAAAAACGCGGCAAGAAAAACGTTGTCTTCACTTATACAGGTGATGGCGGTTCTTCACAAGGTGACTTCTATGAAGCAATCAACTTTGCAGGTGCTTATCATGCAAACGGCGTGTTTATCATTCAAAACAATGGTTTTGCGATTTCAACACCTCGTGAAAAACAAACAGCAGCTAAAACATTAGCACAAAAAGCTGTAGCAGCAGGAATTCCAGGAATCGTCGTTGACGGAATGGACCCATTAGCAGTGTATGCAATTGCAAAAGAAGCACGCGAATGGTCTGCAAACGGAAACGGCCCTGTATTGATCGAAACGTTAACTTACCGTTATGGTCCACATACATTATCAGGTGACGATCCAACTCGTTACCGTTCAAAAGACATGGATGACGAATGGGTACAAAAAGATCCATTAGTTCGTTTCCGTAAATATCTAGAAGACAAAGGCTTATGGTCTGAAGAAAAAGAAAATGAAGTCATCGAAAAAACAAAAGAAGAAATCAAAGTAGCAATTGCAGAAGCAGATAAAGTTCCAAAACAAAAAGTATCTGATTTCTTGAAAAATATGTTTGAAGTTCAACCACAAAACATTAAAGAACAAATTGCATTCTACGAAGCGAAGGAGTCGAAATAATCATGGCACAAAAAACAATGATCCAAGCAATTACAGATGCCTTAGCTCTTGAAATAGAGAAAGACGAAAATGTATTAGTATTCGGTGAAGACGTTGGTAAAAACGGCGGAGTTTTCCGTGCAACTGAAGGCTTACAAGAAAAATTTGGTGAAGACCGTGTCTTCGATACTCCTTTAGCAGAATCTGGAATCGGTGGTTTAGCTTTCGGTTTAGCGCTAGAAGGTTACCGTCCAGTTCCTGAAATCCAATTCTTTGGATTCGTATTTGAAGTCTTTGACGAAATCGTTGGTCAAATGGCTCGTACTCGTTACCGTATGGGCGGAACACGTAATATGCCTATTACTGTTCGTGCGCCTTTTGGTGGTGGTGTGCATACACCAGAACTTCACTCAGATAACTTGGAAGGATTGATCGCTCAATCTCCTGGTATCCGTGTTGTTATCCCATCAAATCCATATGATGCAAAAGGACTATTGATTTCTGCAATCAGAAGCAATGACCCTGTTGTTTACCTAGAGCACATGAAACTTTACCGTTCATTCCGTGAGGAAGTGCCGGATGAAGCTTACGAAGTACCATTGGACAAGGCAGCTGTTACTCGTGAGGGGACTGATGTTTCTATCATCACTTACGGTGCAATGGTTCGTGAAGCAATCAAAGCTGCTGACAACTTAGCGAAAGACAATATTTCTGTTGAAATCATTGACTTACGCACTGTCGCTCCTTTAGATGTTGAAACAATCATTAAATCAGTTGAAAAAACTGGTCGCGTAGTCGTTGTTCAAGAAGCTCAAAAACAAGCAGGCGTTGGCGCTATGGTTGTTTCTGAAATTTCTGAACGTGCAGTCTTATCATTAGAAGCGCCAATTGGCCGTGTATCTGCTCCAGATACGATCTTCCCATTTGGACAAGCAGAAAACATTTGGTTGCCAAATGCTAAAGATATCGAAGCGAAAGCTAGAGAAATCGCAGAATTTTAATTAGAAACTGAATAAATTTGCTTTAAACGGCATGCCTGAATTTTCACGTGATATTTTCATGTGGAAATTTAGAGCTGTTGTTTTCCGCAATTTTCGAGTTAAACAGAACCGATAAAGGAAGGGAAGGCTTAAAAAATGGCTTATCAATTTAAATTACCAGATATTGGTGAAGGTATTGCAGAAGGCGAAATCGTAAAATGGTTCGTTAAAGCAGGAGACACCATCAATGAAGATGATACATTATTAGAAGTTCAAAACGATAAATCTGTAGAAGAGATCCCATCTCCAGTTACAGGAACAGTTAAATCTATCGTAGTACCAGAAGGCACAGTAGCAAACGTTGGAGATGTATTGATCGAAATCGATGCACCAGGACATCCTGAAAATGATGCAGCACCAGCAGCGGCTCCAGCCCAAGAACAAACACCTGCACAGCCAGCAGCAGTTCCAGAAGCACCAACAGCAGACAATGGTGGCGGCGTTTTCCAATTTAAATTACCAGATATCGGTGAAGGTATTGCAGAAGGCGAAATCGTAAAATGGTTCGTTAAATCAGGTGATACAATCAATGAAGATGATACGTTATTGGAAGTTCAAAATGACAAATCTGTTGAAGAAATCCCTTCACCAGTAACAGGAACAGTTAAAAACATCGTTGTTCCAGAAGGTACAGTAGCAAACGTTGGAGATGTATTGATCGAAATCGATGCACCAGGACATAACTCTGCACCAAGTTCAGCACCAGCAGCAAGTGCGCCTGCTCAAACAGAACAAGCAGCACCAGCACCTGCAGCGTCAACAGGCGTAGTAGCAGCGGCTGATCCAAACAAACGTGTCTTGCTATGCCATCAGTACGCCAATTTGCTCGTGAAAAAGATGTTGATATCACACAAGTTGCACCAACTGGAAAAGGCGGCCGTGTGACAAAAGCAGATATCGAAAGCTTTATCTCAGGTGGCGGACAAGCAGCAGCACCAGCACAAGCTGAACAAACTGCAGCAACTCCACAAGCAACAGCTAAAACTGAATCAGCTGCACCAAAAGCACCTGCTAAACCATTTGTTTCTGATTTAGGTGAAGCTGAAACTCGTGAGAAAATGACACCAACTCGTAAAGCAATTGCTAAAGCGATGGTTAACAGTAAACACACTGCACCACATGTTACATTGCATGACGAAGTTGAAGTATCTAAATTATGGGATCACCGTAAGAAATTTAAAGATGTTGCAGCAGCAAATGGTACAAAATTAACATTCTTACCATATGTTGTGAAAGCATTGACAGCAACAGTTCAAAAATTCCCAATCTTGAATGCATCAATTGATGACGCAGCACAAGAAATCGTTTATAAAAACTACTATAACATTGGTATCGCAACAGATACTGATCATGGTTTATATGTACCAAACGTTAAAAATGCGAACACTAAGAGCATGTTTGCGATCGCTGATGAAATCAACGAAAAAGCAGCTCTTGCAATCGATGGTAAACTAACTGCTGCGGATATGCGTGATGGTTCTATCACAATCAGTAATATCGGTTCAGTTGGCGGCGGCTGGTTCACACCAGTTATCAACTACCCTGAAGTAGCAATTTTAGGTGTAGGTACAATTGCAACTCAACCAGTTGTAAATGCAGACGGTGAAATCGTTGTTGGACGTGTCATGAAACTTTCAATGAGTTTTGACCACCGTATCGTTGATGGCGCGACTGCTCAAAAAGCAATGAACAACATCAAGCGTTTATTAGCTGATCCAGAATTATTATTAATGGAAGGATGATTATCACATGGTAGTAGGAGATTTCGCCATTGAATTAGATACAGTCGTAATTGGTTCAGGCCCTGGAGGATACGTTGCAGCAATTCGTGCTGCTGAAATGGGTCAAAAAGTTGCGATCATTGAACGTGAGTTTATTGGCGGTGTATGTTTGAACGTTGGATGTATTCCTTCTAAAGCATTGATCGCAGCAGGACATCACTATCAAGAATCACTAGATTCAACTATGTTTGGTGTAACAGCTAAAGATGTTGAGTTAGACTTTACAAAAACACAAGAATGGAAAGACAACAAAGTGGTTAACACTTTGACAAGCGGTGTTGGTTTCCTTCTTAAAAAACATAAAATCGAAATTATTGAAGGAGAAGCTTTCTTCGTTGATGAAAACACATTACGTGTGATCCACCCAGATTCAGCGCAAACTTATTCATTCAATAATGCAATCGTAGCAACAGGTTCTCGCCCAATCGAAATTCCTGGATTTAAATTTGGCGGACGTGTCTTAGATTCTACTGGTGGTTTGAACTTGAAAGAAGTACCTAAGAAATTTGTGATCATCGGTGGCGGTGTTATCGGTGCAGAATTAGGTGGCGCATATGCGAACCTTGGTTCTGAAGTAACGATTTTAGAAGGTAGCCCTTCAATTTTACCAACGTATGAAAAAGATATGGTTAAACTAGTTACAGATGACTTCAAGAAGAAAAATGTAACAGTTGTAACCAAAGCGATGGCTAAAGAAGCAATCGACAACGGCGACAGCGTAACTGTTAAATATGAAGTAGACGGCAAAGAAGAATCAGTCACTGCTGACTATGTAATGGTAACAGTTGGACGTCGTCCAAACACGGATGATCTTGGTTTAGAACAAGCCGGTGTTGAAGTTGGCGAACGTGGTTTAGTTAAAGTGGACAAACAAGGTAGAACAAACGTATCAAACATCTTTGCTATTGGTGATATCGTGCCAGGTGCTGCTCTTGCTCATAAAGCAAGCTACGAAGCTAAAATTGCGGCAGAAGCAATTTCTGGTAAAAAAGTAGAAGTAGACTACAAAGCAATGCCTGCTGTAGCCTTCACTGATCCAGAATTAGCAAGTGTTGGTATGACAATCGCTGAAGCCAAAGAAGCGGGATTAGAAGCAACAGCTTACAAATTCCCATTCGCTGGTAACGGTCGTGCTATTTCTTTAGGTAAAACTGAAGGATTCGTACGTTTGGTAACAACAAACGAAGACAATGTGATTATCGGAGCACAAATCGGCGGAGTTGGCGCAAGTGATATGATTTCTGAATTATCATTAGCGGTTGAATCTGGCATGAATGCAGAAGATATCGCATTAACGATCCATCCACACCCATCTTTAGGGGAAATTACTATGGATGCTTCTGAATTGGCTTTAGGTTTGCCAATTCATATTTAAATAGCATATTTGTCACACAAAGAAAGACCGAGCTAGCCAAGCTCGGTCTTTTGTTTTATATTCAATAAAAAAGTCGCTTATCAAATCGTCTAACATGATTTGATAAGCGGCTTTTTCATTTGCTTTTAATAGTAGAAAATTGAAGATAAAGACCATTAGCAGAGAGCATATAAATAATAGGTAAATACTGGATAAGATATCTGGAACGTCCTCCTTCAAACAGAAGAAGGTATAAAAATGCACCTAAAATTGTTAACTTAAAGATAGCTAATAACGTATCTTGGTCGTCATTTTTAAATTCTTTTCTGGTTACAAACAATAGACCAATCAATGTGATCATCCACATAAGATGCATAAAAAGCCTTACCGTTTTAACTTTCTCTCCTTGCTGATAATAAGTATCTCTTAGAAACGCCTGTATAGGATCGTTTGATGGAGCATAAATTTGTGGACCGCCATCTCGTCCCCAACCAAAGTCTCCTCGATCAGTATTATTGAGATGTTTTTTCATTAAAAATTTTGTATAACCAGTGAAGCCGTAATTTTTTAGTCGTTCTGCTATTTTTTCATTAGCATAATTGATTTTGCCTTCTTTTGTAGGAATTGATATTGTTGCTCGTGTATCTTCTTCACTGAAGCCGCCACTACCAGTTAATCCCATCATTACAAAATGTTGCCAAGGCTTAGCTTGAGTTCTATCGAGCACGATAAGCTTTTGGTGATCCTCGAATACATGAAAGAGTTTAATTGTTCCAGCAAAAGGAAGGCAAAAGAGCAATGTCATTACGAGTCCTTTTTTCAAATTAATTTTTTTAGGATCAGTTAACAAAAGAAACAGCGCAATCATGATATAGGCAACTAGAAAAACAATAGAAGAAGGTTTTAATAGGTAAGAAATAGCAATTAAAACTCCTAAAAGAATCATTAAATAGTTATTGTGATTTTTTTTAGCGAGTGAATAAACCCACAAAATAATACTAATTACCGGCAACATAATAGTATCTGTATAAACAACTAACATCCACGGTGATAAAGCTAATGAAATAAATGCTAGGTAAAAGGAGAGGTAGGCAATTTTTTTGTTAAAAAGATTTTTGGCTGCCAGAAAGATAAAAATAAAGCCGATATCCATAAAAATTGTATTGGTTAGTTGCCAAAACATCCAAGAATTTCCTAACGAGTGATGGATGAAATTCCCGATTTGGCTTATAAAATACATTAAAAAGAAAAATAAGCTATTATTTGGATTTTTTGACAAGTAAATACTAGCAATAGAGTCTGGTGAATTCTTTGTTAATTCAGTTACACCAGAATAGATCCCGTCTACGTCCCAACCAATAGGTACATGAATATAGTATAAAATGATAACTTGTAAAATAAAGCCTATTACGAAAAGTAATTTAGTAATCATGGCTATATTTTTCTTAAAAAAACTGAACAATGGTTTTAGCTTTTTCTGAATGTAAGAGCGTGAGGTGGTTGGAATAAACGCGATACAAATAATAAAAAATAGAATAAGTAAGAATGGCCAAATCTTGTCGTTAATATTTGAGATATCTAACAGACTACTCCTGAGCGTCCCATAAAGTGTATAAAGTATGGATAAAAGAAATAGATAATTTAAAAGTGAAAAGAGTGTTTTTTTCATTTAGGATCTCCTAGTAAGTAAAATCATTTCTGGTTGTTTTGATATTCCTATTTTCATTATAGAACAATAATAGGAATTAAGAAATATAAGCTATAAAAAAAGCGTTCTAACAGTTAAAAGGATTTCCTTAACTGTTAGAACGTTAACTTTCTAGTAAAACTTTTATATGTTAGCGGTGAAGTTCTTTGTCGTCTTGTTCATCAATTCTATGAACCATTTCAAGCAATCCGCCATTTCCCTCATCAATGATTCTTTTTACTCTAGAGATCGTTGTGGTACTACTCCCAGTGGCTTCTGCAATATCACTGTAGGTTTTATTTAATAATAGTAGCTTTGCAACTTCGAATCGCTGAATCATAGAATCAAGTTCTTTTAAGGTCATTAAGTCATCAAAGTAATTGTAGCAATCTTCTAATGTCTCTAAAGCTAATAGAGAACGGAAAAACTCATCGCCGTGGCCGTCTTGTATCTTGTCGATTTTCATAAGTTCCTCCTAAATTTAAAAGCGGAATGAGCACATTTAGTCTCGACTAGAAAATAGGAATGAGGCGCTTTTTGCCTCATTCAGGGAGTATCTTTTTCTCGAGAGACTGGCTCATGCAGCTGGATAGTAAATGGTAATAATAGTTCACATAGTCACACTTGCTCCATTCCAACAAGCATTTTTTATTATAAAACATTTTTGTATTTTGTCCAGTAAATTGAATAGATCAATACAAAAATTAAAATAAAAGGGTGAAGGAAAACTGAAAAACAGTCTTCCTTCACCCTTTAAAAGTGGTTAAAATTATTTTTTTATTTAGAAAGTAATTTTACTAAAGTGTATTGTTTTTTCCCTTTTCTAACAATAATGAATTTTCCATCAAAGCTATGATCAGCTGTGATTGTAAAGTCTAATTCTTTAACGCGATCGCCGTTGATTGAAATTGCACCATTTGTGATATCTTCTCTTGCTTGGCGTTTAGAAGGCTCGATACCTAATTCAATCAACCAATCTACAAGGTTTTGATCAAGTGCTGCTGTTTCCACTGTAGGCATATTTTTAAAGCCTTCTTCAATTTGCTTAGAAGTTAGATTTTTTACATTACCAGAAAATAGAGCTTCTGAAATAGCTAATGCATCATTTAAATCTTCTTCACTATGAACAAATTTTGTCATTTCTGCTGCTAGTACGCGTTGTGCTTCACGTAAATGTGGTTCAGTTTCTACTTTGACTTCTAGTGCATCTATTTCATCTTTTGATAAGAAGGTAAAGAATTTCAAGTATTTAATTACATCACGGTCATCTTGATTTACCCAGAATTGGTAGAACTCGTAAGGTGTTGTTTTTTCAGGATCTAACCAAACCGCACCACCAGCTGTTTTCCCAAATTTCGTTCCGTCTGCTTTTAGCATCAATGGAATCGTTAAACCAAAGGCTTTTGCATCAGCACCTTCTTTTTTACGAATCAAGTCTAGCCCTGCTGTAATATTGCCCCATTGGTCAGCGCCACCGATTTGCATGCGGACGTTATTGTGTTGGAACAAGTGTAAAAAGTCCATTGATTGTAGAATTTGGTACGTAAATTCTGTAAATGAAATACCTGTTTCTAAACGGCTTGCCACGATATCCTTAGCTAGCATCGTATTGATGTTGAAGAATTTACCGTAATCTCTCAAGAAATCCAACAAAGTAAGGTTGTGTGTCCAATCGTAGTTGTTCACTAAAGTTAGCGTGTTATCTGTGTCCACTGCAAATAATTTTTCCATTTGTCTGGTTAAAGAATCAACGTTGTGTTGAACGGTCTCCATTGTTTGTAATTGACGTTCTGTCGTACGTCCACTTGGATCACCAATTGTTCCTGTTGCGCCACCGATCAAAATAAATGGATGATGTCCAAAAGCTTGGAATCTTTTTAGCATCATAAAAGGAATCAAATGCCCGATATGCATACTGTCTCCTGTAGGGTCAACACCGCAATATAGTGAAATGCTCTCGGTTTCAACGTATTCACGTAAACCTTCGCTATCTGTTTGTTGGTTGATGGCGCCACGCCATTCTAATTCATCAATAATGTTTGTCATGTTTCTTCTTCCTTTCCTAAATAAAATAAAAAACGTCCCATAGGCTATTAGCCTATGGGACGAACTCCGCCGTGTTACCACCCAAATTGTATATGAAAACTCATATACCTCTCAAATCTGTATCGTAGATAGACGCCTACTTACGGTAGGAAACTAAAAGTGTAATTCACAAAAAATGTATATGTCAACTCTCACTAAATGCTGACTCTCTGAAATAGGGACATTCTTGCTACTTCGCTTTATTAAAGTTTGATATGTGATTTTGTAGCAATTCTACGACAAATCTGCTGACTTGTCAAATACTTCTTTTTTTCTTTTATTATTTTTAAATGAGTTATTTCTCATTTAAGAGGATTGTGATTTAATCTAGGTTTTTTGAAAAGAAAAGAGCTTATTATGATTTCTGACAATTGCGAATAACTTTCTAACAATTAGCTGTTTCATGTTATTTTTTTCACACAAATGCTTTAGCGCAGTGGAGCATTGACGCGCTGTATAGAGTGGATAAATCTTAAATAACGGGCTTTTTTTTTAATTCTACTCTTTTTGACTTGAGGCTAAAAGCTACCTATACTTTGGGAGTGATTTCACATGTGGGAAACAAAAAATAAATTAAATCAGGAGGTCAAATTTAAACATGAATAAGAAATTATCATTATTTGGACTAATTGGAATTACCATGGCCTTTTTTGGAACGGTTCGTAGTGTTCCAACATTAGCATCAACCGGATGGGCACAAATTTTTTATATGCTGATTGCAGCATGTTGCTTTGCTTTACCAATTGCTTTGATTTCAGCTGAGCTATCGACTGGCTGGCCAGAAGAAGGCGGCCCTCAAGTTTGGGTACGTAACGCTTTTGGAGAAAAATGGGGTTTTGTTACTTCATGGTTACTATGGGTACAAATGTTTTTCGGAATGGTGATGGTTGCTTCAACTGTAGGTGTGTTACTTGGTTATGTGATCGACCGTCCCGATCTTGGACACAATAATTTATTTATTTTTATTATGATCTTGATTTCATATTGGGTCATTACATTGCTTAACTTGAAATTCGACATGGTAAAAATTGCAGGTGACTGGGGTGCTGTGATCGGTGTTTATATTCCTTTTGTAGCTTTAGTTGTTTTAGGAATGATGTATATGGCTAAACATGGGATCAATCAAGATAGTTACTTAGGTCATTTTGAAGCAAGTAAATTATTACCTGATTTTAGTGATTTAGGTAGCTTGCCAACCTTAACAGGGATCATATTCATTTTTGCCGGAGTAGAAATTTCATCTGTTCATGCAAATAACATTGATAATCCAAAACGCAATTATCCAATCGCAGTTATTGCCTCTGTTTTATTATTAGTTGTATTTAACTTAGCTGCTGGTCTAAGCGTTGCAGATAGTGTTCCTGCTGGAAAAATGGAACTTGCCAATATCACTCAACCATTTGTGATCATGACACAAGATCTTGGCATTCCAGCGATTTTCAATAACATTATTTCGTTAATGATTTTAGTAGGTGTATTGGTTCAATTGAGCGCTTGGGTCTTAGGTCCAAGTAAATCAATGATCAAAGTAGCAGAAGAAGGGAATTTACCACCATTCTTCCAAAAACGTAACGCAAAAGGAATTCCAATCGTTTTCGTTATGATCCAAGCGATCGTGATTTCACTTGTTTCATTCTTATATGTCGTTGTGCCAGATATTAGTGCAGCATTCTTGATTATTACGATCACAACTACAATTCTTTATTGTGTGGTCTATCTATTGATTTCACTTTCAGCAATCAAATTACGTTATACGATGCCGGATACTGAGCGTCCATTTAGATTGGGCAGCAAAGGCAATGGCTTGATGTGGGTTGTAGCTGGACTTGCAATTATTAGTGTAATCGTGACGATTTTAGTTAGCTTGATTCCGCCAACCTCTGTCCCACAAAATGGACATGTAGCGTATGTTATTTATCAAGTAGCAGCAACAGTTATCATGATTGGTATTGCATTGATCATTTATAAGAGCAAGAAACCAGAATGGAAAAAAATCGATAAGTAAGAATAACGATTAAAAATAAACGAATCAACATGTAAAAATATGAAAATAACGGAGGAAAATATCATGAAAAATTTCAACACTGATGACACGAATTTAAAAGCATTATTTATAGGCGATAAAGGTGAAAACGTTGATTTATTCAAAGAATTATTAAACAAAATGATCGACGAACATGTTGGCTGGAGACAAAACTATATGCCACAAGATCTACCAGTTATTACACCTCAAGATAGAAGCTCTAAAAGTTTCCAAGAAACTGCAGACAATATGAGAAGTGTTTTCAATGTGTTGTCTTCACGTTTAAGAACTGAATCATTGCCATGGCACTCAGCAGGTCGTTTCTGGGGCCATATGAACGCTGAAACATTAATGCCATCAATTATCGCCTATACAACTGCAATGCTTTGGAACGGCAATAACGTGGCTTATGAGTCATCACCAGCAACTTCACAAATGGAAGAAGAAGTTGGTCTTGAATTCGCTACATTAATGGGCTATGAAAATGGCTGGGGTCATATTGCAGCAGATGGATCGATCGCTAACTTAGAAGGATTATGGTATGCCCGTAACATGAAATCATTACCATTTGCGATTCAAGCTGTTGCGCCAGAAATGGTTGCAGGTAAATCAGAGTGGGAATTACTAAATATGTCTACAACAGAAGTCCTAGATATCTTAGATAAAGTTCAAGATAAAATGGACGATATCAAAGCTCATTCTGCTCGTAGCGGTAAAAACTTAGATAAATTAGGTAAATGGATCGTACCACAAACAAAACATTATTCATGGTTAAAAGCAGCCGACATCATCGGTATTGGCTTAGACCAAGTTATTGCTGGTGAAGTAAACAGTGAATACCGTATGGATATCGATAAATTAGAAGCACAAATCCGTGATTTAGCCGCACAAGGTGTTCCAACGCTTGGTGTTGTAGGAGTAGTTGGTTCAACTGAAGAAGGACAAGTTGACCGTATCGACCAAATTGTTGCTTTACGCGATAAGTTAGCTGCAGAAGGTATTTACTTCTATGTACACGTTGATGCTGCTTATGGTGGTTATGGCCGTTCAATCTTCTTAGATGAAAACGACAAATTTATCGAATGGGATAAAATCGAAGAAGTTTACGCTAAAAATGGCATCTTTATGGAAAAAAATGATTGGTTAACTAGAGAAGTTTACGAATCATTCAAAGCCATTGAAAAAGCTGAATCAGTAACAATCGATCCTCATAAAATGGGTTATATCCCATATTCTGCTGGTGGTGTCGTAATTAGAGATATCCGTATGCGTGACGTTATTTCTTACTTTGCAACGTATGTATTTGAAAAAGGTGCGGATATTCCAGCCTTATTGGGTGCTTATATTCTTGAAGGATCAAAAGCTGGTGCAACTGCTGCCGCTGTTTGGACTGCCCATAAAGTATTACCACTTAACGTAACTGGATACGGTAAATTGATGGGTGCAAGTATTGAAGGAGCGTACCACTTCTATCATTTCATCGATGGATTAGAATTCCAAGTTGGCGACAAAACAATCGAAATGCACGCTTTAACCAAACCAGACTTTAACATGGTCGACTATGTATTTAACGAAAAAGGCAATACTGACCTTGTGAAAATGAACAAATTAAACCACGATTTCTATGACTATGCTTCATATGCAAAAGGTGGATTATATAACAATGAATTCATCACTTCACATACAGATTTTGCTATCGAAGAATATGGTCACAGCCCATTTGAATTTGTAAATAGCTTAGGATTTTCTCGTGCTGAATGGGAACGTGCTGACAAAGTAACGATCTTACGTGCTGCTGGTATGTCACCATATATGAACGATAAAGAAATCTTTGACGAGTATGCAGCAAAAATTAAAACAGCGATTCAAGAAAAATTAGAAGCAATCTACGCTGAATAAAAGAAGAGGATGGTCAAAACGGAAGTATTTAAAAGCTGCGCCAGAGATTAAGAACATAAAAATTCCTGATAAAGTAACTTTTTATACGACTGTCATTTGACCACTGTGGGTGCGGTAAAGCGTTTATTCAAGCTTTTCCGCAGCTGCAGATTTTCTATAAATACAAATAAATAGAAGGGAATGAAGGAGCTTCTTCATTGTTTTCTATAAAAATGTGAGGAACAATGTATGAAAAAATATCAAGTAAATTTTAACGAAGCAGTTTTCTTATTAATAACATTATTGTTGATGATTGGCACCAGTATTATTGGTTTTGGTATTCCTGCTCATGTTGCTTTATTGATTGCTATTGGCTATTTGCTATTATTCGCTGTTTACAAAAAATTTTCTTGGGATTTCATTCATGATGCTTTGGTCGAAGGGATTTCTTCTGGTATCATTCCGATCGTGATTTTTATTTTGATCGGCGCATTGATCAGCGTTTGGATCGCTGCTGGAACAATTCCAACGATCATGGTTTTAGGTTTTTCTTTCTTATCTGTGAAGTATTTTATTCCAACAGTTTTTATTGTGTGTGGAATTGTAGGAGGTGCTGTCGGCAGTTCGTTTACAACTATTTCAACGATTGGGATCGCCTTTTTAGGAATGGGTAGTTTGATTGGGGTCGATCCAGCATTAACAACGGGTGCAATTGTTTCAGGCGCTTTTTTAGGCAATTCAATTTCGCCACTTTCAGATACAGTTAATTTGGCTGCTGCAATTTCAGAAGTCGATCTATTTGATCATTTGAAAAATACATATAAAACAGCGATTCCAGCGGCTATCCTTTCATTTGGCTACTTTTTAGTCATGGGTCTGCATTATGATGGGGCTTTGGACAGTACAGATATCATGGAAATAGTTAGTACGTTAAATGACAATTTCGCGATTTCATTTATTGCTGTGATTCCTTTGGCGCTTTTGTTTGTATGTGCATGGAAGAAAATTCCCGCTATTCCGACGTTGCTATTGAGTATTTGCACATCCTTAGTGTTGATGTTTTTTATGAATGGACATTTTTCATTTGTAGAGACAGCTGATATGATCCAAAATGGTTTTATTTCTCAGACAGGAAATGCTCAAGTAGATGAGCTGCTCTCTAGAGGTGGGATTCAAAGTATGATGTGGTCGGTGTCGTTGATCATTTTGGCTTTGGCCTTAGGCGGTCTACTGGTAAAAATGGAGATTATCGATTGTGTATTACAACGGTTTGAAACAGCGATCTCTTCACGGAAGAAGTTGATTTTTGTTACGATGATGAGTTCAATCGGTATTAATGTACTGATCGGCGAGCAATATCTGTCGATCATTTTACCTGGGAAATCATTTCTTAATAAATTTAAAGAAAAAGAGGTTCCTTTAACGCTCTTATCCAGAGGGTTAAATGATGCTGGTTCTGTTGTAAATCCATTGATTCCTTGGGGTGTGAGTGGTGTTTTTATCTCAGGTACTTTGGGGATTGCAACAATAAATTATTTACCATATGCAGTATTTTGCTATGTGTTACCATTAGTGTCAATTTTAGTTACAATCACCAGTAAGAAAAAGTCTGAAAAGTGACTAAAAAATGAGTTTGAGAATAGAAATCTTTAATTCCGAGAAGCGAGTAGATATTGTGTAACATCCGTTCTCCATTCACTGTATTTTACAACAATTTCAGCTTATTTCTGAAAGGATTGTTTCTGCTTATAACGCTTATCTGGATTCCATGTGAGTGGGATATGACTCGAAGAGTTATGTCCCACTCCATGTTTTTTTTAGATTAAATTTGGCTTATTCACCAAAAGTTTTCAGGCCTTCATTATACAAATGATCATCGATTTCTGTAATCGATAATTTATGTGAAATACCAAAAATGACTACCGCATCCCAAGGAAGTTTTGGGTAAAGTTGAGCGTAACCAGTCTTTTTCATCAATTCATTTGTTTCTTCAAGGGTCAACTCAAGACCAATAGTCAATGCTACAATTTTTTCTCTTGAAGCTTTCGTTTGCCATCAAAATATTGATAACCAGTTGCTTCTGCGATGCCTGCTTTTCTCAATACAGTGCTTTTTGTCTTATTTTTCTCGATCAGCCATCGATTCAAATAATCTTTCAAGTCTTTATCAAGTGTATGATCTCGAGTTTCAGAAAGAGCTGTTTGAAAATTTTCGGCTTTTTTTAATGAATGAAGTAATTTGTCTGTATCTTTTTCCTGCATGTCTAAATCTCCCATATTTAAAATATCATAGTACTATTATACATTGCTTTTCACAAAGAGCGGGGTATTTTATTCGTTTATTTGCTATAATTAAAAAAGTAAACATAAAAATGGAGTGTAAAAATGGAAAACGTAAATCATTCAGTTCTATTTTCTTATAAAGAAATTGAGCCATTAACAGATAAAATAAATGGACCGATTCTTGTAAGAAAAAAGGACACAAAGGAGTTTTTTGTAAAAAAATGCTATCCGCTTTATTTAGTGGATCATTTGATTACGCTACAAAAAATCAAACAGATCAATTTACCAAAGATTCAAGAAGTCGTGATCGAAGAAGATCAGATTTATTTATATGAAGAATTTATTCATGGCAAAACATTAGCAGAAATCGTTAAGTCTTCAGAAATAATGGAGACTAAAACAATTTTGAATCTAGTATTGGCTCTGCTGGATGCTTTAATTGCGCTTCATAGCGAAGGCTTAGTTCATCGTGACGTTAAACCAGGAAACATTATGTTGACCAATGACGGGATGTTGAAGTTGATTGATTTTGATGCTGTACGAGCATTTGCTGGAACAAAAGAAACCGACACCGTTCAGTTAGGAACAATTGGATTTGCTTCACCAGAACAATTTGGATTTGCCGAATCTGATGAGAGAAGCGATCTTTATTCGGTAGGTGTAGTAATCAATATTTGTTCGATCAAAGACTATCCTAAAAATCAGCTAAGCTCAGATCCTTTTTTACATGATATTATTGTCAAAGCGACAAAATTGGATCCAAACAATCGCTATCAGTCTGCTGTTGAAATGCAGGCAGATGTTTTAGCAAAGCAGCATTTGCTGAAAGAATATGAGCAGCCAATGAGTGCGGCGATGACAAGTTTAAGTGAGGAAAATAATCAAAGTACTAAGAAAACACCTATCCGATCCTTTTTAAGAAACTATGTACCAGGCTTTCGTACAAGTCAGCCTTGGAAGATAACTTTGGCGATTATTTATTATGTGTTTATGGGGATCGGGCTGCCTTTAAATATTAGTGAAGGAGAAACCTGGGCTGAAAAATTGTTGCGGTTACTTGAAGCTGGAATTATTTTTATTTTGCCCGTGCTATTATTGACTAATTTTATGAACTTCCATGAAAAAATACCATTACTCAACTCTAAAAAAAGTACATTGCGGGGAATTGGCTATGGGTTGTTGCTCCTTAGCTGGTTTGGTTATTATGGTTTGTTTTTATTTGTTACCCATGGAGGGGCTAAAAGATGATCCAATCGTTGATTTGTTAAAATTATGCAAAATGCATAAGATTCTCCTTTAGCGTTTTAGTATGATAAGCATGTATCAACGGACTAAATAACGAAGGAGACAAAAAATGATGAAGAAAATTATTTTTATTGGGGTCGGCATTTTAGTAGTAGGCGGTATTCTAGCAAATATGGGCTCTGATTCTAAAGACGAAGCAACATCTAAAAACGAAGCCACAACGAGTAAAGTAACGAAACCCAAAGACGAAACAACAACCAGTAAAGTAGTCCAAAAACAAGAAACAGAAACGCCTGCTGAAACAGATAATGGTGATTTAGGTGAGTATCATGTAGTGATCAAGGAATTGACTTTTGCCAAAGATTACAATGGGGAAGATGTCGGTGTGATTGATTATGAGTTTACAAATAATAGTAATAAAAATGCAATGTTTTTAACTTCGATCACAACGAAAGCCTTTCAAAATGGTATCGCTTTAGAATCAGCAATTATGACAGAATCAGGGTATGTGGATTCGATGACTGAGATTCAACCAGGAGCGACATTGAATTTAAAAGTTCCTTACAAACTAGCAGATATGACCGCACCAATATCTGTTGAGGCAACCAAATTATTCAGTGATAAAGTGAAATTGACAAAAGAGTTTATTTTGCAGTAAATTGGGATTAAAAAAGGGTTGGAACAGGTGGTTCAGCTAGCTTTTCTTTAATAGAAAATGACTAGTTTTTAGCTTCATAGGGAGCAAAGGGATTGAGAGATATTCCTTATATATGGCCGTGTATTAGGTTTATTGGAACAGGTAGCTGTTAAGATATAGTTATTTGGTCCGAAATCAATTAGTCTTTGCTGCCTGACTGATTTTCCAAATACGAAAACAGCCAAAACCACAAAAAAGTGGACGTCTGGAGTAAATCCAAATGTCCACTTTTTTATTTTCAATTATTGAGGCGGATCAGAAATTTTTTCAGTAACTGAGTGGATCGGTTTGACCTTTAAAATATCTAGAAAGAAAGTAAAAATAGGAATACCAACGATCAAGCCCCAAACCCCAAATAGTCGTTCGCTGATTAGTAAAATAACAAATGTATAAAAAATAGGTAAATCTGTTTTACTGGACATAAATTTAGGATTTAATACATAGGATTCAAATAAATGCACGACGATGATCACGACTAAGATATAGATTACATCGTTGAGACCACCTTCTGAATAAGCAATAAAGCTTAATGGAATACAAGAAATGATCACGCCGGCGACAGGAATCAAGCTTAGAATAAAAATCATGATCGCTAAACTTGGTAATTGATGAAAGCCGATCAAGGCTAAACAAATGGTTGTGATCCCTGTATTAACGACCGCAATAAAAAACTGAGCTTCCATTACGACACCAAACGTATTGACAAACTTATCTGCAAAAAAGTAAATATCTTGGAAAAACCAGTCGAAGTCGCTTTTTAGAAACAACTTAGAAAATTCCGACATTTGTTTCTTCTCGATCATAAAAAAGAAACTTAAGATAAAGGAAAGGACAAACGAAAGACCGATCGAACCAACATCTTGGACATAACGCAAAAGAATACTTGCCCCATTTTGAATTTGAGTCATGAGATTTGATTTTTCTAGATAGTTATCGATGATCACCAAAAGCTGATTATGATCGTCCGTTGGTGTTTGATAAAAATGAATAACGGAATTATACATTTGGACCGATTGATGAATCAAAACCGGAACATATTTTGTGATAGCCAGATAGACTAAAAAAACGATCAAAGAATAAGTGGCTAAAACAAGGATGAGTGTGGGAATCTTTAAATATTGTTGCACAAATTTCACAAAATGAAGAGCCAAAAACGTAAAAATAAACGTTAATAGAATCATTGTGATCATACTTCTCGCTAAAAATAGAATAAAAATAACAACAGCTAAAACAAAAAAACGCCGTAACCGTTCATTTTGAATAAACTTTTCATACATGGACACAGGCTTCGCTCCTTTATTACGTTACTTATTATCTTGTAAGATAACTATAATGCTTTTTTGCAATTTAAGATAGCAGTTTTATCTATAAATTAAAAAAAATAACTTGATGTTGACTAGTGATGGTTGTGAAAAAATATGTATTTATTCTTCATTGTTATTTTAAAATTTCATATTCAAAATATAATTGCATTAAACGTAGTATTTTTATAATTATCCAGTATAAAAATATTTTTTTATTTTGTTATTCTATTGAAATGAGCTCCCCTTTTTGTTAAGTTTAAAATACAAAAAGGGGGTTTTAAAGTGAATGGTTTTAAAAAGTTAACATTATGTATTTTGTTTATTTCAATTTTGCTTTTTACAGGATGTAGTGGTAAAGCAAATGAAGGAGACCTAGATAAAAAAATCTATGATCTAGAAACAAATTTCAAAGAAACCTATCAATTATGGGTAGATATGAAAAGTATGGGAGAAATCAAAAATAAAGAGTATCCCAAAGACCTAAGAAAGGTAGCGACTGATTTTAAAATTATTGGGGATAAAGCAAAATTAGGTAGCTATCAAAAACTTCTTAGTAAAGAAGACAAAATGATTTATGAGACGTATCGACAATTATCACCAGATATCAAGGAACTTGCTAGAACAATTGAAAAGTCAAATTTCGAACAAGCAAAAACACAATATGAAATGATTCTAGAAAAAGAAGATGAGGTAAAGGAGTAGGGAGATGATGAAAAAAGAGTGGAAAAGAAAAGGGATTACTTTGTTTGTTGCTGGAATACAAGTTTTAGGTTTATTACCGTGGGGAGCACTTCAAAGTTTTGCACAAGAAAAGGAAACAGCAGAAACTCTTGGTTCAAGTGAAGTGATCACTACACAAGAAAAAGTGCAAAAGGAAGATCTTGATCAGCAGACACAGCAAAAGATCAAAGAAGCTGATGAAAGTATTGAGAAAGAAAAAGGAGCTACTGAAAAAACAGATGATAAAATAGAAACAAACTTAGATGTTGCGCCACAATTAAAATCAGCGTTTGAAGCAGACGAAAAAAGTATGTTGGCATCGGTCAAAGAGGATATGGCGAAAAAAGGTCTGACAGAGATTGTAGCCGATCGTTCTGAGATAACAAAAACGTTTGTTCATCCTGAAACAGGCATGGGGGAAACTGTTGTTTTTACAGAACCCATTCATTTTGAAAAAGAGAAGAGCGATTGGCAGGAATTTAATGGTACTTTTGAAGAGGAAAAAGACGTTTATATAGCAAAAGAGCAAGTTGAAGTTCAAGTACCGAATGAAGTAAATGAAAACGAAATACCTACAGTTAAGGTTGGTGATTCAAAAGTAGGAATCGGCTTACCCGAAGATAAATACGAAGTACAAATGGTTAAAGACGACAAAGTCTTATTAGCAGCTGAAAATGATTTAGAACCTGTAGAAATTTCGTATCAGCCAACGGGAGTTAAAGTCAGTCAATATATTTCAGAGAAAACTGATCTGACAACAGTTAAATTTGCGTTAAAACTACCTGATAACCTACATGCAAGAGAGGAAAAGGAACAGGGAATTATTGGTCTTTATGACGAAGAGAAACTTGTGAGTGCAGTTCCTACACCAACGATTGAAACAGTAACTGGTGATTTTATTTCAACTGCAGAAGCTGATTTTGACAGTAAAACGAATACCTTGACACTTAAAGCTTTTGATAAAGAAAAAAGTCAAAGCTTAAAAGCAGCACGTGTCAATGTCCAATTTATCCAAGCCAAAATCGAGCAAGGTATAGAAGCGACTAGTATTCGTCAGTATAATGACAAAATGAATTATTGGTTCCAAGATTATATGTATATTGGCTATGATGATGGATATAATGGAACATTAGGTGCGGCACATTTTGTTACCTATGGGTTAATCAAGATCCCTGATGTAGAATTGAAAAAAATTGGTAAAGGTAGAGAAATCGAATCAGCAAACCTTTCATTATTTAGAACAGGAGCACCTGGTTTTTGGGGGGATCGTGCGAAAGATGGCAGTGGAAAAGTAGTCAATCGCCATTTTGAAGTTCATGGCTTAACGAAAGACATCGGAGCATTTTCTAAGGCTACATATCAAGGCTTTAGTGATGCAAAATTCCCTTATGGACCACCTGCTAATGAATCAGGCAAAGAAACTATGATTGGTGGAATCGATCCCAATAATCGTAGAGTTAATTTTGACATCACTAATTTGGCAAATGACTGGATTAATGGTGCCAATAATTATGGGATGATTGTTAAAACGAATAAAGTAACATCTCATGAATTACCTTACTCCACCGCTGAAGTTTTTGCTGCACCTAAAGGAGGCGTAACGACGACCTCTCCTTATTTAGTGATCAAGCATCGGGAACGTCCTCCAATCGATAAAAATATGCCACTTAAAGATACGACTTTGAAACTACGTCCCTTTGTCAGTTCTGATAATGATGGCTTAGTTCAGTTTCAAGCATTAGGTATGGATGGGATCGGCCGACCAGATGCCAAGATAAACTATCGTGTGATTGATACAAGTGATAAAAATAAAGTAACGTTCTCAGGAACAGATCCATCGATTGGGCGAGATTATATCTTTCCTAATTATCCGAAACTATTTGAACATGCTAACCAATATTTAGAGCTAGCGAGCAATTGGCAAACCAATACATTGCTGACCAGCTCTTTGAAAGAAAATCATCTTTACAAAGTTGAAGCAACGATCACACATGGAACTGAAGAATCAAAGCAAACCTATGATCAGTTCCAACTATACAAAGTAACTAGCCAAGATACATTGCCACGTCTCTTGAAATTCTACGGATTAGAAAAACAACGAGCAACATTCATGCGGGATAATAATATGAAAGATGAATTATTGACCCAAGGAAATACTGTTTTTATTCGAAATCCAAAGAAAAATCAAGGGAAAGCTTATCAGTCACAACCACTTTCTAAGGTCGATAAAATCCGCTTAGATGCATTATCTGTTGGCCGAGGGAAGCATTGTAAATATGGCTTTGAACCAATCAATATTGGTAGTGGAAATTTAATTTACGAAATGACAGATAGTGTTTGGTACGATTTTGAAGAAGAACAACTTTTTGCTAGAACCTATAATTCTAAAGGGGGCGGCATGGATAGCCCGATTGGCAGAAACTGGACACTAAATCAATACTTGACCCTAAACCAATTAGAAGACAAATCAATGATGCTTACAAAAGAAGACGGTGGTAAGATCTTTTTTGATCGTGGAAAAGATGGGAGTTATCAAGTATCGGATGATTCGCCTTACACATTGACGAAAAAAATCAAAGATGAAAAACGTAGCTTTGAATTAACGAATACAGAACAAAAGCTGATCTATTTATTTGATGCAACAGGGCAAGTAAGAAAAATTACCAATGCTTATGGACAAACGAAAGAATACAGCTACGAAAAAGAAACTGGATTTTTGAAATCAATCAAACAATTTAATGGTGGCAAAGTTCAATTTGACTGGGATGATAATGGGCACATAAAAAAAGCCACATTCCCAGACCAGTCTACAAATAGCTATGAATACGATGCAAAAGGAAACTTAACGAAAGTGACCGATGCGTTAGGGAAGAAAATAGCATATACGTACAATGACAATCACTTTATGACCGCGTATTCTGATGACGAAGGAACACTACTTTATCAAAATAAATTTGATAAAGAAGGACGTGTTATCGAACAAACAGATGCTAAAAACAATACTGTTACAATCACGTATGAAAAAAATAAAACAACGACGATCGATGGCAACGGAAATAAAGAAATCACTACCTACAATGCTCATTTCCAACCAACAAAGATTGAATACGCTGATGGTAAAAGCGAAACCAAACGCTATAATGACCGTTACCAGCTAATTGAGGAAATTGATCGAGCAGGCAATAAAACAACTTATGAAAATGATGCAAATGGCAATGTCACCAAAACATTCTTTCCAGATGGAAGTACAGAAATTAGCTTGTACAATACTAGTAACCAATTGACAGAGCAAACGGATCGTTTAGGTCAGAAAACCAATTATCACTATAATGAACAAGGAAAACTATTACAGACCACACGTCCAGATGGAAAAACGATCACCTATTCTTATGATGGACAAGGCAAAGTGACTAGTAAGACCGATGCTGATGGTGCCACAGAAAATTATACGTATCAGGCTGGTAATTTAACGGCGATTGGTGATGCTCATGGGGTGAAAAATGGGTACGAATATGACGCAAAAGGCTTGATTACCAAAGAAACCGATGCGGCTGGAAATGCTAAAACATTCAAACGAAATAAGCGTGGTGAACTAATAGAAGAAACCGACTTCAATGGGAATAAAAAGACATATTCCTATAGCGCAGAAGGATACTTGCTTTCAGAAACTGACTTCAACGGAAATCAGACAAGTTTCACATATGACAAATTAGGTAGAAAAACGGCTGAAGTTAATCCTGCTGGTGGTAAAAAGACATTTGAGTATGATGCAAATGGAAATATAACCAAAGAAACCGATTATCTGGGGAATGGTAAAACATTCATTTATAATGAATTAAACCAAGTAATCGAAGAAAAAACAGCTACAGGTTCAATTACACGTTACACCTTGAATGCTCTAGGTGATCCTCTAACTGAGACAGTAGATGATAAGAAAAAAACGACCTATGCTTATGATAAAAATCAAAATCTAATCAAAAAAGTCGATGCATTAAAACAAGAAACAACCTATGAATATGATCAAAAAAATCAACGGATCAAAGAAATATATCCAGATCAAACAACAATTCTTTATGAATACGATGAATTGGGCAATATAACGGCTAAAACAGATCGTAATGGATTGAAAACCAGCTATTCTTACAATGAAAAAAGCCAATTGTTAAAGGAACTATCAGGTGATCGTGAAACCGATTATGCCTATGATTCAAGAGGCAACAAAACAACTGAAAACGATCCTGAAAATAACCAGCGTTCTTTTGGTTTCAATCCGCTAGGTTATCTTTCAGAGCAAACGGATGCTGCTGGCAATAAAACAGTCTATGAAACCGACAATCAAGGGAATGTGACGAAAATCACGGATCCAGATGGTAACGTGTTGACCTACACGTATGATGGTGAAGGAAACGTCCTTTCACAAACCGATGCGTTGGGAAATAAGAAACTATCCACATATAATTCGTTGAATCAGCTAGCCACAACAGTTGAATCAACGGGAGATATTACCCAATATCATTATGATGCCAACAGTAATTTAGTTGAAAAAATCGATGCATTAGGTAATAAGACAACCTATAGTTATACGAAAGATAATCAATTACAAGCATCAACTGATCCATTGGGACAAATAACGCAGCTCTCTTATGATACTAGCGGAAATTTAGTTTCGTTTGAAGATGCAATTGGTAGAAAAACAACCTATTCCTACGATTTATTAAATCAATTAACAAAAGAAGTAACGCCAGGAAACGTCACGATCAATTATAGCTATGATGTTCTTGGTCAGCGTGTGAAGCAATCCGATAGCAACGGCAAAAGTGAGAGCTATACCTATGATAAAAATGGTCAGATGCTTACAGCAACAGATGAACAAAAACGAAAAATTTCCTATGAGTATAATCTTTTTGGTGAAAAAGTTGCCGAAATAGATGCTGCAGGTAATAAAACAAGTTATGCATATAATAAATTAGGACAGCAAACTGTCATCACTCACCCACAAGAAACGAGTCAAACATTAACCTACGATAGTTTAGGACATGTTTTGGAAGAAGTGATGCCAAATGGTGGAAAGTACGCCTACAGCTATGATAAACGCGGTAATTTGATCAAAGAAACTAATCCATTAGGCGAAACACAGAGCTATGCCTATGACAAAAACAGTCAATTGATTCAATCCACAACCGCTAAAAATGAGATTACGACCTATAGCTATGACAAAAATAATCGCTTGATCGAAACCAAAGATCCTTTAGGCAATAGTCAGAAAATCAAGTACGATGCCAATGGAAATGTTATAACAGAAATCGATGCTGAAGGAAATCAAACATCCTATGCCTATGATGGCAATAGTCAACTGATTCAAACAATCAACGCTAAAAAATTCGAGCAAACAGTTAGCTATGATCCAGTTGGACGGAAAGTTTCCGAAACGGATTTCAATGGCAACAAAACAAGTTATGAGTATAATATCAATGACCAACTATTGAAAAAAACAGAACCGAATAAACGCATCACAACCTTTGAATATGATGCACATGGAAATCTTTCAAAAATCACAGATCCTAAAAAAGCTGTAACAGAAATGACCTATACTTCTGATGGTCAACTTGCTTCTGAAACGAATGCAAAAGGCTATAAACGATTGTATGAATATGACACGTACCGTAATTTACTCGCTGTAAAAGACAATGTTAGAAAAGAACCGCTTGAAACATATAGTTATAATAACTATCAACAGCGCATAGCGGAAACCAATACAGCAGGCAAAAAAACAACTTATGACTATAATAAATTGGGACAACTCACGAAATTGACTTATCCCAATAAAACGAATGTTGCCTATAGTTATGACTTACTAGATCGAGTAGTTGAAATGACAGATATTCGTGGCAATAAAACGAAAACAGAATACGATGCGAATGGTCAAGTAACTCGCTTTATCGCACCTGGCGAACAAGTTTCCACCTACGAATATGATAGCAATGGGAATGTGACCAAAGAACAAGATCCAATGGCATTTACTTCTAGTTACACGTACAACAAACTAAATCAAGTAGCAGAAGAAACCGACGAACTTGGGCATAAAACAAGTTATGCTTATGACCAATTGCAACAAGTAGCAAAAATTACGGATCCTAGAAATCATCAAATGACAATGGATTATGATGGTAATGGGAATCTAGTGAAGGAAACAGATGCAAAAGGCAAAGAAAAACACTTTGGTTATGATGCAAACGATCAACTGACTAGCGTCAAAAATCGATTAGGAAAAATAACTAATTATACCTACGATCTCCAAAGCAATTTGACCAGTGTCAAAGATGCACTTGGTAATCTGACCACATTCAACTATTCGCCAACAGGTGAACTGGATAGCGTTCTTTCAGCGAATGGTAAAAAAGAAAGCTATGACTATACCTTAGATGGTCAACTAGCACAAACAACTACACCAAAAGAAGAGACGATTCAATATAAATATGATGAAATGAATCAGCTTGTCGAAAAAGTCACTAAAAATGCCAATTTCACGTATACCTTTACCGATGAAGAAAAAATGGCGAGTGCAGCTTATGAAACAACGGAGCCAATTACAGCAATCGACAATGAAGCCTTGAAAGAAGCTGTCCCAACTAAAGGCGAGGTTGCGTTTGAATACAATCAATACGGGGATTTGACGAAAGCAACGGATGAGTTGGGTGAAAGTTTATCTTACGACTATGATTCTCTAGGACGCAAAACAAGCGTGACGTACCCAAGTGAACGGAAAATCACGTATGAATATGACAAGAAGAATCAACTAACCGTTGTAGCAGATGGTGATCAAAAAACGGTGTATGAACATGACGGAGCAGGTCAAATCAAAAAAATCAGCTACCCGAATGGTACGATCACACAATATGACTATTTAGCTACAGGAGAAATCAGCACAGCTGAAACCTTAGAAGCGAATGGAAAATCATTAGCAAAAATGACCTATGCGTACGATGAAAATGACAATCTCCAAAAAGAAACAATTCAATACCCTAAATTAACACTTGAAAAAACGTATGAATACGATGCTGAAGATCAATTGACAAAAGTTACCGAAGTCGAAGGCAAGAAAAAGACCGAAATAGAGTACTATTATGACGATGCGGGCAATCGAATAACCTATTCAGAAAAGGTCAATGACAAAGAGAAAACCTTCTATGAATACAAAGTCAATAACATGAATCAAGTCACTGAAATCACGAGTGAAAAAGGCGCCAAATTTGAGTATGATGCCAATGGTAATGTCGCCAAAAAAATCGCCATGACCGGTGAAGTGACGACCTATCTTTATGATGTAGAAGATCGCTTGATCCAAGAAACGAGCAGTAACGGTATTTATACCCTTTACGGCTACGATGCACTAGGCAATCGTGTGATCAAAGGTACGGCAACTGAACATGGACGCCGGATCAAAACCGATCTAAAAGCTTGGATGAAACAAACTGATCGCACCGCTCAATTAGCCTTAAAAAATCAAGATGTTACGTTATATGAAATCTTGACTGCTGTTGCGAAACAGCCACTTATGGCTGACCGCCTACGCTGTTTACCAAAGGATCGACCGTGGCGCAAAGACCATAATAAACCAAGAAAAACCGTTGAGACGGAGAAACTAAAAAAAGAACTGGATAAAAAACATTCAATCAAAATCATTACGTCATTGAACGAATACAACCAAGAACACACCAGTCCTGCAAAACTCACGCAAGAAACCTATGATAAAAAAGTCAAAACCACCCAAAGACAGGAATTTACCTTTGGAGAAGAAACAGATATCTTAGGAGACGAAGAAGATCAATACCATCGTGATGGCTATAGCAGTATTGGTACGATGACGAATCGACAAAGCGGTGAATTAATCACCAATACCTTGTATAATGAATATGGGGAAGCCGCCTTGCGTTTAGAAAACGAATATGGCTATCGTAGTGAATACCATGATCAGTCTAATCGAATCCATTTACGTGCCAGAGAATACAGCACAACGACTGGACGCTTCCTACAAGAAGATACATGGTACGGAAAAGTAGAACAACCCCAGAGTCAGAATCGCTATATCTACGTAGAAAACAATCCGCAGAAATACCGAGATCGCAGCGGAAATGCTGGTTGGTGGTCTAAAGCATGGAATAATGTGAAGAAAACCGCTAAAAACGTATGGAACGGTGTCAAAAAAGTAGCAAAAAATGTCTGGAATGGCGTGAAAAAAGTCGCAAGTACTGTATGGAATGGCGCAAAAGCTGTTTGGAATGCCGTTGTCCCATCTTCACCGCGTGCCTCAAGTTCATGGGGAGGAATTCCATCAGGGATTAATTATGTGGGAAATTATGGTGGGAGATCATACTACCCACAGCAAAACTATGTCGGTGCCAATTATATCAGAGGAAGAAATGGACAACCTGTGGGCTATCAGACATATAGTCAGACATTGTATTATCAAAGTGCGGCTTATCGCCACCAAGTTCAAGTTCAAAGAGCGCAAGCAACACGTATGATGGCAACCGTCCGAATCAAGAAAGTTTGCGATACTGCGGATAAGAAATGGACGGGAAGAAATTCAGGTCTTGTAGTAGGAACGGCGTTTGTGATTCCCATTCCAAGAGTTCCAGTAGTTCCGCCTGTGACAACGATACCTAAGCCAGATTTAGATACAGGAAACTTCTCATTTCCGTCTCTACCAAAAGTCCCAAGTGCGCAAGATCTTGCTAATGGGATCGTTGGATGGGCTCTTGGTAAATATATTGAAAACATCAAAATGGAAGCTAGACTAGATAAAACGGCTGATGAGATTATTAAAACTGAAAAAGATGCAAAAGTAAGGGGGGAATTTCCTGGGGAGTATCTTGATAAATCACTGAGAGAAATAGAAAAGGCTGCGAAATCTGGAAATAAACAAGCTAGAAAAGCAAAAAAACTACTAAATGACAAACGTTTTAATAGGGGAGATAATCGTAAATAAGACTATATAAGTGAGGCGAATTATAAACGGTGAATAAAAAAATATTTCAACTTATTGACTACTATTATCCTAAAGGTATAAGTTATGAGTTAAGTGTTGAACAAAAGTTGTTTCAAGTAGCAAACAGAGAAACTAAAATTAATAAATCAAGAAATAGTGATACTAAGGAACAACTATTGGTAGCTTTAAGAAAGATATTTTCTGAGTATAATGTTATCGATATGGTGGACGAAGAATCTTGTTGTTATGAGTTTGATATTTTATTAAAAAAAAATCAACCTATTTTAGATAATGATAGACAGCTAATAGAGAAATTAGGAAATACTCGTTATGATATTCGAATATTTTTCAGTTGCTTAGGTGATTATTATTACTATTTTATTGATAAAACAAAATATCATCCCAAAATTCATACATGGGAATTTACTACAAAAGAAATTCATTATAACGTGGAAATCAAAAATAAATTAAAAGAGATGGAAAACTACTTCGCTCGTTTACAATACGAACTCTTGTCAAATGAATTGGTACGCTTACCAGTAAAAGAAGTTGAAACGTATTATAAAGAAAAAAATGATGTGATTGTTTTTGACTGTTTATTTACGGATTTAGTAACGTTAGATAATAACAAAAAATCCATAGAAGGATACTTAGCAGAAGAGTAATTTAATTAGATGATGATAATTAAAACTTAAAATAAATTGAAGTAAGTTACAGTTTTTTGTAGCTTACTTTGACTATAAATAAGGTTCTAAAAACATCCATTTTATCAAATAATACAGCACAACGACTGGACGCTTCCTACAAGAAGATAGCTGGTATGGAAAAGTAGAACAACCGCAAAGCCAGAATCGGTATATCTATGTAGAGAATAACCCGCAGTAATACTGGTTGGTGGTTCAAAGTGTGGAATAATGTGAAGAAAGCCGTTAAAAAGGTCTGGAATGCTGTTGTTCGTGCCTCAAGTTCATGGGGAGGAATTCCATCAGGCGTTCGTTACGGGGAAAATTATGGTGGAAGAACGTATTATCCACAACAAAACTATGTCGGTGCCAATTATATCAGAGGAAGAAATGGGCAACCTGTAGGCTATCAGACATATAGTCAGGCGCTGTATTATCAAAGTGCGGCAGATCGCTATCAGGTACAGGTTCAACGAGCGAAGGATTTACGAACAGATGACGGAATAGATGCTAGAAATTATGGGGTGAATAAACTCCCTAAAGGTTGGTCATCGAACGATTATAATGTAAGTGGTCAACGAGGAACACTTGTTATAGACGAGCTAGGACGCAGGCGAATTACTATTGATCATAATACAGGAATTACCAATTATTATGGTGCAACAGGAAATATTGTAGCCTCAAAGGAATTCAAAAAGCCAATATCAGGTAGTGGTAAGGAAAAGGCAAGTAATATTCCTAGTTGGGCTGCTGGAGAGCGACCTTATGTAGACGAAAATGGGAACGATTTTGCAAAACGACTACTTGATGAAAAATATGGAAAAGGAAATTGGAAAACAGGTCCTAAGACTGAACATAATGAATTGAAAAAGTATGGAGATCGAGGATTTAAATAAAATTAAGGGGGAAGCTACTTTATGGATTATCATAGTGTTCAGTTTATTTATCAGAAAAAAAAATTATTGACAGTTTGGTATACAGATGACAAGGACGGATTTGTCACAAAAGGTAGAAAAATATTATTTTTCAAAAATTATTGTATTGAGAATCGGATTATCTGTGAAGAAAATGAAGTTTCTTTTGATATTGACTGGCTCATACATTGGTATGTAAGTAATTCAGAAGAAATAAATGAAAAAGAAATGTTAGATATTTGGAATATTTTTACTGATTTAGCTTATTCAATTGATGAACATTTTCTAGGAGATGAAGATAATTATAATCAGGTTTATTCAAAACTTTTTTATGGAAATAATCTTCCGACTATCAATAAATCTGGAAGAATATATACACCAGATTGGAGTAAAGAAGAAATTGAAGAAATAAGAGCGGTTATGAAAAATGGAGTTGAACTATTCGAAAGGTCTATTCAAATAGTGAACTAGTAATAGTAAGTTCATTTTAAATCAGGGTAAGTTAGATTTTTGTATTAACTTACTCTGATTATGTACATAAAATATAATTTGTTTAGATATTTTAATACAAAACAGGTGACGTATACTCCATACCCAAAAAAGGAGGATCACCAACTTATGTTGATAAAATACCTACAGGAAAATAGTAAAGGAGAAAAAATGAAAATGGCACGACCTAAAGAGTTAACTAATGGTAAAAAAATTAGAGAATATAGTACTTCTTTTTCTCAAATACCAATGGTTAGGTATGAAGAAATCACAGAATACTATACGAAAGAACCAGCAAAAATTACTGTGATAAATGAAAATATTAAAACAAAATGTGAGCCTATATTCCAAGTGGTAAAGCAAGTTCCGAATAGCGATTTAATTAGTTTGTCCATATATTCAAATGAAAGAGAAGAATTTGATGAGAGCACATTTTTTATAATCAGAAAAGTTTATTGGAATAAAAACGTAGACATTGCTGAAATAAGAGCGGGCGTAAAAAAAAGAGAAGAACTTTTAAACGCATGGCCTTCAATTGAAAATGATAACATTATAATTCCAAAATAATTAAAATTTTAGAACAGTTAGATAAGTTAATTTCTGGTGGTATTGTTTTAAGTGATGAAACAAATCCAGATTGGTCAGGTGCTAACTATCTGAGAGTTATGCGATGCTTTGACTGGGGAATAATTGAGGGGTTGTGGGGAAAACAAAAGAAAAATGTTGAACTAGAGAAGTTTTTGTATGAAAGTATTGAACAGTTGAACAATATTATTTTAAATGAGAAGTCAACTGATTTTGAAATAGGTTTAGATTATCTTTATTCGCCTGATATTTTAAAATCAATTGTTAATGGAAGTATTATAAAGAAGGAAAACTAACAGAAGAACAGCTATAGATAAACCATGAAACCAGAGTAGAGTGATTAAATTTTAAAATAGGTCAAAGTAAGTTTCAAATTTTTGTACGTACTTTGACTATACATAGTGTTTTGAAAAATATTGAGCAACTAAAATCTTTGTTCATAAACCAGATGGGAGCACAATAGCGACTATAAGGAGATAGATAAGAACTAATGGATGGAACAGGTATATTTCACGGATATCCATTAGAGTAAGAAAGGAAAATTTTATAATGTTTAGAATACAAGCAAGTAATCCCAAAATAAATAGTAATGGAGCAATAGAAATAGATGATATTTCAGATTTGTCTGATTTAATAGAAAGTGTTTATATTTTGCATATAGAAGATATGATAATGTTTTGGAATTATATTCCAATAGTTGTTTCGTATAAATACAATTTAAGTGAACTGATAGATGATGTTTTAGAAATGCTATTTCAGCTTCGAACGAGAAAAGAAGGAACTCTTACTATTGAGTGGCCTTCAAATTCATTTCACGGCATTTGGAATATGACTTGGCAGAGCAATGATTACTTAACAATTGATTCAAAGTGGACATCAGTCGTGGGAGGAACAAAAAAACTGTTAAACGATGATTCTAGAATAGAATTATCAAAACAGGATTTTGTCGCAGAATGGAAAAAAGTGTTAGAAAATGTTATTAATGCTTTGAAAGAGATAAATAAAGATAATCTTTTAAATTCTGCTATTCATAAGATTGAACTAGAATATCAAAAAATTGAAAAGTATGGTGAATTATACCAAGCTTAAATTATATGCTAAAAACTTAAACAGAATAGGAGATTAAAATGTATTATTATCGCATAACAAAATATAATCCTAAATATATAAAAGAAGAATATATTAAAAATGAATGGACCTCGGTAAGTGATATTGGAACAGAATTTCAAAATCATAAATTTACGTATGAGGAATATTTGGAGTATGAAAATAGCTATGTAAATAAAATTATTGAAATTATGAAATTAAATCAAATCACTAACTTGAAAGTAATTGATTTAGAAAAATATTCTTATGAGGAATTAGATTACTTAACTTCTAAAGAATTATTTGATTTTTTGGAAGAAGGTGTAAATATTTCATTAGGAAAATTGGCACCGGTAATTAGGCTGGTACTCAGAGAAAATATCTGGGCCAAGTTAATTGGTGAATCAGATATCTTTGTTCATTTTGGTTATGACTATTATATGTACTGTAGTTCTAAAACAAAGGTGATTCAAAAGAATGTAAGTTCACAATTATATGTTGAAGTAATGAAATCACCATATTTAGAATAAGATTTTAAAAGTTTGAAGCTAAATTATAAAGGAGTAATGAAATGGATTCAGATGAGGACTATAAATTAGCTGATCTTCTAAAGAAAAAATTTAATGTACGACAGAGAAGATTACCAATGTATCAACGAAATGATTTCTATTATGAAATTCCAGCTCTATATTTTCATTTAGTTAAAGACAAAAACGAACGGGATGATTATGAGAAAATTCAAAAGAGTGTAGAGTCTTTTAAAGGAAATTTTGAGTGGTGATATGGGACATCTGCGCCCTCAAAAAATAATTATGAAATCATTCCTAAAGTAGCCAGAGTAACAATGGCTAACCAAAAATATGGTTATGGTGACTATCAAAATTATAAGAATTTAACTGATTGAGAAACCTTTGAACGGATCTGTGATTTAGCAATAGAGGATATTCCAGATTTATACGAACATATGAAAAAAACTTTGTAGAACTTAATTGATGTTAGTAGAGAAAAACAGAATAGAGAATTTTTTCTATTCTAAATTTACATAATATTTAATAACCCTGAGTTAGAAATATTCCAAAAAATAAGATCCAGCGTTTAAGAAATGGACGGGAAGTAATAGTGCGTAAGACCTTGTTAAAGGAAATTGCTGGAAGGTTTATTGCAGAATAACATCAGAAGTGAGTCAAGAAGAATATTCCAAATTTTGAGCAAAAAAAATGGTACAGTAATAGGAAGGTAGGCAGAAAAGCTAAAAAAGATACTGAATATTTACAAAAAGATAGCTCAATTTGGTATAGCACAAATCATAGTGGAAGCTGTTGGGAAAATCTAAAAGAGGCTTTGAAAAGGAAAGCGAGAGGGAACTTACGATGAAAAAGGAAACAAACTTAGAGATTAAATTTCAAGATGGTGTCATTCCCAAAATACAGCCAATTGATAGCGATACTGTGAATATCAATAGTGAGTTATGGCGCTATATATTCAAGCTGCCGATTATGATGAATTATTTATTGAGACTGAAAAAAAATACAAGAAGGTTGCATTAGATGTTTTTAATAAACCAATGGCTAAAGAAGATCCTCGATTAGATTTGCTCTCAAACAACTATTTTAAATTAAGTCAAGAATCTAAATTTCTTTGCTTTATAAAAAAGGTTTTTGAATTAAATAGAGAAAAATGTTATATCGACCTAGGAGTTTTTGGAAATAATCAAGATTTAATAGAGTTTATGACTAGTCAAGAAAAGTACTTTGATCAAATAGATAAATATATCCTATTAAATCAGATTGAAATTCTAAAAAATAGTAAAGATCCAATTTATTTAATAGATAATCTTAATGTATTGAACATGTTTTTTAAATGTTTTTTACGAGAAAGTTTATGGAGTAGCTTGTATTTCAATACAGTACCTTTAATTATAAAAACGAATTATGATATCAGTATACCTTTGATTTTTCAAAATGAAGCAGATAAAAAAGTATATGAAAAAATTGCAAATGAAAGTGAATTGTTCTTTTTATAGTTTGGTATTAATTTTTACAAGAGAAATCAAAAGTTCTTATCATTTACCCTACTTGAAACTTAAGAAAATTTTGTAGAGATCTTTTTTAGTGTTGTCAATCCAGTACCTAATCCGTTATTATAGAATACTTGTACAATGATAATTCAACAGACTAGAAGCTCACATTTATATGTTGAAGAAATGAAGTCATCTGGAGAATAAAAGGTTTGTCAGAATTTGTTCTGAGAGACCTCATATTCTTTTTTATTTTATCTATTTCTCAAATTTAAAAAGTTGTTCCCCTTTACAAAAAGAACGTACGTTCGTATAATTGGTTATGAAATAGAATAAGGAGAGGATAGCTATGATGTTTGATTATGAAAAAGAACCTAGAAGAGTACTTTTTTGTATTGACGTAAAATCCTTTTATGCCTCGGTCGAATGTGTGGCTAGAGGATATGACCCACTTGAAAAAATGCTGGTTGTGATGAGCCACGCTGAAAATACTGGTGGTCTCGTTTTAGCTTCTTCACCAAAAGCAAAAGAAGTGCTAGGAATCACCAATGTGACAAGAAAATACGATGTGCCTAATCATCCAGATTTAATGATCGTACCGCCGCGAATGAATGAATATATCAAAGAAAATATGAAGATCAATGAGCTCTACAAAGAGTATGTAGCAGAAGAAGATTTACATATTTATTCGATCGATGAATCTTTTTTAGATGTAAGTGCCAGTTGGAAATTATTTGGTCAGACACCAAAAGCTGTGGCTAAAATCATCCAGCAAAGGATCAAAAAAGAGACAGGACTAGCAATCACAGTTGGAATCGGTGATAATCCCTTATTAGCTAAATTAGCGATGGATATCGAAGCAAAGCACAATGAAGAACGGTTAGCAGAGTGGCATTATGAAGATGTTCCTGAAAAAGTCTGGAGTATTGAATCAATGACGGATATGTGGGGAATCGGTCACCGATTAGCCAAACGTTTAAACAATTTAGGCATTCGATCTGTTTATGATTTAGCCCATGCAGATTTAAACAGCCTCAAAAGAAATTTAGGAATCATTGGTGAACAGTTATATGCCCATGCACATGGCATCGATCGCAGTCGTTTATCTGAAAAGTACATACCGGAAGAACGTTCCTATAACAATTCTCAGATTTTGATGCGAGATTATATGAGACAAGATGAAATCGAGGTTGTGATCAGAGAAATGGCGGAGCAGGTAGCAGCGCGCCTTAGAAAAGCACATTGTCAGACAGAATGTGTCCATCTGTCTGTAGGTTTTTCTAAAGCAGGTAGATCAGGTGGAACGGGCTTTTCAAGACAAATGAAAGTACCCTTAACAAACAGCAGCAAGCTGTTGATCGAATACTGTTTAACAATCTTTAGACAGCATTGGCATGGAGAAGAAGTACGACATATTGGGATTACTTATTCCAAACTGAATTATAATACTTATGTACAATTAGATTTATTTCATGAACCAGATGAGCAAATGAAGGAACTAAAATTAGATCAGTTGATCGATGACATCCGTCAGCGTTTTGGTTATGTTTCTTTAGTTCATGCCAGTTCAGTTTCATCTGGCGGTACAGCAATTTCAAGAGCGTCACTAGTCGGTGGACATGCAGGGGGAATGGAGGGCTTGCAATGAGTAAAGAGCGGGATTATTATTTTGAACAGTATCAAGATCGAAAGATGAAAAAGTGGGCGGGATTTTATTTATCTGAACATACCGCGATCATTGAACAAGAGAAAAAAAGACAGCCAGCTGAAAAGAAAATGCAAATGAGCTGGATGGAAATTGATGAAGTATTAGCGCAGGCTTTTCAAAATCAGATTGAAGTGATGATTCAAAAAGAAGAACTAGATTGTGAAGGCAATTATGGAGCAGATATTATTGGCATGATCCAAGGGCATGATGAATTAGGGATTTATGTAGGAGGGCATAAGATTGGTTATGATGAAATTCGTCATGTACAGTTACGTTAAAGAAAACACCTCTAACTTTATCTGAGTGCATTAAAGTTAGAGATGTTTTCTGTTTTAATGTTGAGTAACAAGGAAGAATTCGGACAATGCGAATAGAATCATCATTACCGCGATTAGACCACAAAAGATCAGATGACGGCGTTTATGCATCATTACGATTGCAACGAACTCTCTTAGAAAAGCATTAGGCAAAAAGTAAAAAGCTGTTTTGGCCCCAATACCATCTGCTTTTAGGTTAGCCATTTGTGCAAAAAGGCCTGCACGAAACAGATGGAAGTTATTCGTCGTAAAAATCGCATGAAAATCAGTTCCACCAAAAGTTGCTTCCATGATTTCTTTAGAAAATTTCATATTTTCCAGAGTATTTTTAGAATTTGTTTCGACTAAAATATCTTCTTCTGGAATTCCTTTTTCGAGTGCGTAATTTTTCATGGCAATACTTTCAGCAATATGTTCATCGTCACCTTTACCACCTGACATAAGAATTTTTGGAGGGAGTAACGTAGCTTTAGATTGCGCTTTGTAAAATTGGATTGCCTTTTCAATCCTATTGCCTAAAAGGGGAGGAACTGTTTTTCCATCGATCAAACCTGAACCTAAAACCACAATAAAATCTTGGTTGTATTTAGGTTGATTAAATTGATAAATAACTGAAATCGTTAAAAAATTGTAGAAAACCATAAAGAAATAAAACAAGGTCAGCGGTAAGATACCAAATAATAGCGAGGCCCACGATGGCAAAATACGAGCTGAGTAGTGATTGAAAATCAGAAATGCAGTTAAACCAATTGCTAATAGTAATGTCAATAAATTGGCTAAAGAATGACCTTCCTTACGCATAACGACGATCGCATTCCAATATAAGAAAGCAACTAATGCATAAAGTCCTATTAAGAATAGTATTAATAGAAAAATACCCGTGATCCAAGCCAAAATACCTAATAGAGGATTAGTGGTACGAACAAATAAAAAGCCCAAATATGTCATACCTACGATCAAAAACAAGTTAAATAATAGACCATTGATCAATCTGCGTTTCTCTTTGAAATAGTAAAAAAGGAAAATCAATAAAAAACTTGATGGAATCAAAAAATAATAAGTATGAAGCTGTACTTCCAAATAAATAACATAAACGATAAAACAAACTGAAAACCAAAGTACCTCAAAAAATTTCCAATCTTGATTGACCTTTTTTTTGCGCCATTTTGGAATCGTGAATACACCGATGAGATAAATAAAACCAATGATGATGCTAAAATAATTCCCCATAATAGAACTCCTTCAATAAATGATTTCTATATTAGTATAACGAAAACTGAGAGAAAAAAATACTATAAAGTCTGTTTTGTAGAACTTTGGAAGAGTGAATAAAAATAAACATTCTCCCTCTTTATTTGAGTAAAGAATGTTCATTTTAAATTATTTAGAGGAACGAACTGGAAATGTTATAAAGAAGCTAGTTCCGACGCCTTCTTTGGAATCCAATGAAAGGTGCCATTCATATTTTTCAACAATCGAAGTTACGGCGAAAAGTCCAAGACCGGTACCTTCATCAGCAGATTTTGTTGTAAAAAAGGGCTCAAATATTTTTTCTTTTAATTCATCAGGAATTCCGGGACCATTATCAGAAATTTCCAATGTCACAAAATCGTCAATAGGATTCGCCCGATGTCGATTTTTCTTCAGCATTGCAGTTAATTCTTTTGAAGCAGGTGAGACAATGACTTGAATTTTTTGCTCTTTATTTGAATGTCCTTTGGTAGCTTGATAGGCATTTGTAATCAAGTTGTAAATCAAATTTTGCAAATCAGTTTCTTCTAGTTTAGTGGTGCCAAGATTTTCTTGAATGGACAGAGATAATCGCACTTTTTTAGGAATAATCTCTCCAATCAAGTGAGTAGCAACTCCGATCGCAGCAGAAATATCGATCCATTCCTGAACGCTTTTTTGTGGTTTTGAAAAGCGTAAGACATTTGAAGAGAGTTGTTTTCCTTTTTGAGCAGAATGAAGAATTTCTTCTAAATCTGCTTCTAATACGGGATCTTCTCCATGCTCTTCCAATAGTAACTGAGTATTACCAATAATCGGCGTTAAGAAATTATTCATATCATGGACGATCGATGTCGTGAGTAAACCAACTGTTTCCATTTTATTTCGTTGATAAAGTTCTAATTCTAATTGATGCTGCATTTTTTGTTGTTTTTGTTTTTCGATCAGCTGGCGATTTTCTGCTTCAATTGTTTCTTTTTTTCTGAAATTATGAATAAACAACGAGCAAATAATAATTAAAAGTAATAATAAAACTAAAAGGAACGACAAGACGATGACAAAATTGATGATATCATCATTTCGTTCGTTATAATCTGCATTGATAGCCACGACCCAATGAGCAAGACCGACATCGATCCATTCGAAGGCGCTGATTTTTACCACTTCTGTTGGTGTATCTTCATCCCACCAATAAGATTTATAGGTCAACTTTCCTGAGTCATGATTTAGTTGGTATTTTTCTAAGCGTTTTAAATCAGAGTAGTCAAAGTCAGGGTATAGTTTTTCTCGTCCATTGATAATATCTAAGCCAATTTGCTGCTCGACAGGATGCATAACAACAGTCATCGATCGGTCTTTGATCATTGGATATCCTTTATAATCTAATTCAAAATCTTGTAGAAAATTCTGGTAAAAAGCTTCTAGATTCAAAGGTAAAATCAAATAACCATCAATAGCACCAGAGGCAGTTCGAATTTCTTGATAAAAATTGACATAGGCTTTTTTGTCGATAAAATAGGAATCACCATTTTGAGCAGTGGGTTTGTCGAATAATTGTTTTAAAGATAAGTCGTGACTGATAAAAGGGCGAATCGTTTCAGTATCTGCAATCAAGATCTGTTTTTTCTTAGCATCCCAATGAAAGGCATATAACGGGGTGCCGTCAGGATCGATGTAAAAGAGCGCATCCGCCTCATTATTTAGGGAATCAAAAAACGTATTGAGAGAAGAAGAGCTATTTTTTAGATAGGTCTCCGGATCATCACTGTTCTTTAAATTCCCGTCGATTGCTAGATAGTTAAGCGATTGATGCCGATTCTTCATTGATAGTTGGATCACTTTACCTACGTATTCTGTTGACTGCAGCAAAAAGTCCTGTCCACTAGCCGTAGTTGTTTTACGAATAATGGAAAATCCCCGAATTGCAAAGAAAACGGATACAACAATAAAGAGGATCATCGCTGCGATCATGATGTTTACAATTCTATTTGTTCGTTTCATTGGTCTAGCTCCTTTTAAAAGTCTGTTCATATCATAACAAGTTCATATTGAAATTTAAAGATAATTCCGCTATTGTATAGATAATGTAAAAAAATAATGAGGTGTGCACGTTGCGAAACGAAAAAATTTTAGTAGTAGATGACGATCCTGCAATTCGCCGATTGATTTGGAAGTCGCTTCAGTCAACGGGATTATTGATTTATCAAAGCGATACGATCGAGAAAACGTTAGATATCATGAACCGAGTAGAGTTTCAATTATTTTTGTTAGATGTCAGTTTAGAACATGAAAATGACGGCTATCATTTGGCTCAGTTGATTCGAGAACGCCAGCCTTTGACACCAATTATCTTTGTTAGTGGGAAAAAAAGCGAGCAAGATATCATCAGTGGTCTAGAATCTGGAGGCGATGTCTATCTTTCTAAACCTTTTGCACCAGATGTGTTACGAGCACAAGTAATCAGTACGCTGAATCGAACAGAGCAGTTGCTGACACTAAGTCAACATCGTGAAGAAACATTGTTGAAAGAAGGAATCTTTGCATTCGATAAAAACCAGTACCAATTTAGTAAAAATGGTGAAATCGTGAACATGACGTCAAAAGAAATCATGATGATTTTATTTTTTATGGAAAATCCCTATCAAGTATTTAGTAAGGAACAGATTTATGCTAGTGTCTGGAGTGATGGAGACATGGATAAGAATCTGATCACGGTATACATTAACTATCTGAGAAATAAGATTGAAGATGATCCCAAAAAACCAAAATATTTACAGACAGTTTGGGGGATTGGCTATTCATTTAACCCAGAAGGTAAGGAAGCATGAAGTCGGATTTAGTAAGTATAGTTATAAAAACAGGTGGTGATCAAGCATGGTCCTCACCTGTTTTTATATTTTTTTATTATGTAAAACTCAAAATAGGCCTTCCAAACGACCAAAAAAGAAACTTAATGCGACTAAATCCGCTGAGCCACCGGGACTAAGATTTTTTTCAATTAGTTGTTGATCAAAAAGAGTTAAAGCTTTTTCTAATTCTTTTTCTGAACTATTAATGGAAAGGGTTTGTAAAAGCTCAGTCGCTTGTCTTTGTACGTTTTGCCAAGCGTGGATACCACCTCGGTTGATTAAATTAGAGTCTTCGACCGTAGCCATCAAATGTAATAACAAAATTAAAAATAGGGCACGTTGATCACTTTTACCGTGTGTCCTTAAAAATGGCAGTGCATTATCTTTAAGTGCTGGATAGCCTAATTCTGCTTCACCGCGAATGCCGACGATACCATGTTCTAAATAAAGCTTTTCTCCATAACTTAGTTGCTTTTTGTATGCTAAACCAGCAAAATCTTTTAAAAGTAATCCTGCTGTCATTTGTTTCACATAGCTAAAAATGTCTGCTGTATCTTGTTTTGTAAAAGGAATCTGCAAGTGCTTATCGTTCATTATTTTTCCTGTTGCACTTAAGAGTAAAGCAAAAGAGAAATTTGCGCCTTTATGGGTATTGATGCCCTTGGTTTTTCTCAGCATAGCGGTTTCAGCCTGTTGTCCAAGTACACGAACTTTTTCAAATAAAGTCGAAGGAGACCCATCGTGATTAAATCCTAAATCAACATATTCTGTAAGAAATGGAGCAAGTGCGGCACTACTATCAATAAAAGTAAAATAATTCATGTCTGCATGTGCACCGCAGCTTTTAGGGTCGACTAGTCCTGGTTTAGGAGCAAGGCTAGCTTCATATAACAAGGCTTCTAAAGCGAATTCACTGATTGATTTAGGCGCTCTATGTTTATTTATTTGCTTCATTTAAATGTTTTTCCATTTCTTTAAGAATAAAGGTTTGAGAATAATCTAAATGCTCTGTAATGAGTTGTTTTAATTGTTCTTCTTCTTGATTCAGCATACATTTATAAATCAACCAATGCTCCTTCAAGGCTTTATCTCGGCGATCTTTAGAGCGAATCGAAATATCCCTGAAATAGACGAGGTATTCACGTAATTTCATAACGATTGATTTTAAGCGTAACATCTTACTTTTTTCATAAATCAATTCATTGAAATCAGAGAATTTTTGTAACACTTGATCGATTTCATTTACTTCATTTAAACGTTCGGTTTCTTCTAATAAAGTTTTTAGTTCTTCAAAATCTTCAGAAGACATTTCTTTCATTGCTGTGATCGTAGCTAAAACATCCAACGATTTTCTAATAGCGTAAATCTCGTTAGCATCATTGAGTGAAATGCCCCGAACGATGATTCCTACACCACGAACATGATCAACTAATCCTTCTTCAACTAATTTTTGCAAAGCATAACGGATCGGTGTACGACTAATATTCATCACTTCAGAAAACTCTTTTTCGTTGATTCGTTGCCCGGCTGAAATCTCACCCAAAATGATCGTTTTTCGGAAGGCTTTATAAACAAGCTCTTTTAATGGTTCATTGACGCTTAAATCTAAGTTTTTTCCAACTGCTTCTGATATTGTACTCATCTGATTACTCCTTTGCAGATTAATAGTAAGGAAATAACTAAATATTCCTATTTGGTATCGCTAAGAATAAGATAAAAAATATAAGAAAATATTCTTTTTAATAAAATAGGGTGGGCCAAAACTAAAAATCAGTTTTGATGTCCGCTCTAAAATCGAATAAACGGCGAGAAAAAAGCAGCTCCTTCGGAAATAAGCTGGAATTGCTATGAAACACAGCGAAGCATGAGCTGATGTAAAACAGTACCTACTTGGTCACAAAAATTTGAAAAGCACCAAGTAGGTACCAATCATCATCAGTTCGTAAAACCACTGTGATTCTTGGCAATTTTCGTACATTCCCTCTTATTGCTGTAAAACACAACGAGGTACGAGTTGATGTTGCACAGTACCTACTTGGTTCTCGGAGCTAAACACTTTTGTCTCAGCCTCTATTTTTTTGTCTAATGCTTATACAATTATTTCTCTAATTGGCTATTTTTCTGTTCAAAAAGAGAAATAATGTTCATCTTGCTATTGCCATTTGTTCAATCTCCTGTTAAACATCGACTTTTTGTCATAAAAGAATCACTAACTGTTTTGCACTTATCGTCTTAGCTGACAAGTAGCTATCAAGTACAGTAGAATAGGTCTTAAGGAAGTGATTAGCATGTTATACGAAAAATTGATGATGGATTCTGGAATGCTAACTAAGTTTATGCTGTTCAAACGAATCACAAAAATAAATCAAGCAGATGTATCCATTACACAATTATCTGATGAATTATCTTTGAATTACCAACAAACATCGATTATAGTAACGGAAATCAATAATGATTTAACAAAAATTATCTCGACACACCCATCGATTTTGCATAGAGCTGGAAAAATCGACAGCACAAAACTCCTTGTAACCATTGACGAGTATCGTTATTTCTTGTTAAAAAAATCCGTTCCATTTCAATATATTCTTTATTTTTTAAATCATGATTCTCCTAACATAGAAGATTTTTGCCAACGTTACTACGTGAGCCGTTCAACAGTTTCTAGAAAGATGCTGCCTATAAAAAAACACGTAAAACAATTCGGTTTACGCTTTACATATACAGAAGCCAACTTGATCGGTGATGAACGTTCAGTAAGAGTTGCGCTTTTTGATGCGCTCTGGTTAGGGACAAGGGGAACAGTCTGGCCTTTTAAGAGTGTTGCACTTGAAGACGCACAAAAACTTGCTAGTGCTTTCTCTGACTACTTTCCTTTGTCTAGAACTTATTTAGGTGCTAAAGAACTAACCTATTTTGCTGCGATTTTTCTTTGTCGTACGCGGAAAAAGATGTTTGTCTCCTATGATACACACTATGATTTTTTGCTGAAGGATAATCCTTATTATGATTTTGAACGCTTAAACAAGGAACTAGGCCCTATACAATCATTAGATCCTAAACATAGTAAAGGAGAAAGCAGCTTTATTTTTTTCTTGGCGCATTATGCTCCTTTTTATACAATAGATGATGATCCCTCCTTGCTCCAAACCTTACATGATTTTTCAGTTCGGCCTAATCCGGTGTATGAACTGGTTCAAGAATTCTTGGTCTATGCAAAAGAAAATATATTCAAAAAAGAGCCTGAAATACTGGATAAGCCCATCATCATTGGTAATCTTATCAATATCATGTTTACCTTTTATGTGCTGAGAAAACCTTATCCAAATTTACAGATTCTAGTCGAAACACCTCATAAAAAAAGAAAAGCGGATCACTCTCTCGAACTGAAACTGTATCAATTTTTTGATGAAAAGGCTCAGGAAAAAGAATACAAATTTATTTACACGATCAAAAAACCTTTGATTCATTCAGTTAAAAGCATTCTGCTCCCTGCCTATGATAAACCAAAGCACTCCGAACACTTAAAAGTGGGTGTTGCTTTTGAGCATAATTTTACTTTAGTTCGAATGATCTATCAGTTTTTAAACGACTTAGGTTTTGTTGACTCTTCTCCTTACCAAGAAGAACTCAATGACAGCTATGATCTAGTTATCAGTTCTTCGTTGCTTCCTAGAAAAAAATACCCGGATCTTCCTTTGTACTTCTGGGATCTGTCCTATGGTAATAAGGATTTAACTGACTTGTATAAAACGCTGCAACAGCTATTTGAAAAGAAAAATATCATCCAAGATTAGCTAAAAGATCGTTACTATATGATTTTGGAATAACTGTTTTGTTCATTTATTTGTCTCTTACTACTAATATACGCAAAAAAGTTCTCTGTCTATTAAAGACGAGAACTTTTTTTGTGAATCATTCATATTTTACTTCAACTAAATATAATCCTTCTGGATGTGCTGTAGGTCCAGCAAAATTGCGATCTTTTGCAGCAATAATTTCAGGGATCGTCGTTTCATCCATCCGACCATTGCCCATTTTAAGTAATGTTCCTACTAAAATTCGGATCATTTTGTACAAAAAACCGTCTCCACGAAAGGTAAAGATCAATTCATCTCCTGCTTCATTGACCTCTAAACTTGCTTCATGAATCGTCCGTACCTTATCTTCGATCTCAGTTCCAGAAGCACAAAATGAAGTAAAGTCATGGGTACCCAACAAGTCAGTTAATGCACGCTGTATTTTTGCCGTATCTACTGGATAAGGAAAATAACTAGCATAGAATCGTTTGAATGGACTTCTTGGTTTCCCAATATCTACATGAAATTGATACGTCTTTTCTACAACATGATACCTCGCATGAAAATCTTCTGGTACAATCTCTACACTCTTTACTGCAATATCATCTGGTGTTTGTGTATCTAAAGCATAACGCATTCTTTCCAGCTCTCTAGTTTGAGAGTAGTCAAAATGGATAACTTGTCCTGATGCATGAACACCAGCATCTGTCCGGCCAGAACCAAAAATCGTAATTGTCTTGCCATTATTCATTTTCTTTAATGTTTTTTCAATTTCTTCTTGAACTGTACGTCCATTTGGCTGAGCTTGAAACCCATTAAATTTTGTTCCATCATACGCAATTATCGCTTTATAGCGCGGCATTTCTTTTCCACCTTTACTTCTAACTTCTCACCAAAACTAAAACAACAGTTAAAACGACAAACGCTACCATCACTATAGTGTCCTTCAAATGCCAATGTAACACTCGGTATTTCGTTCGACCGTCTCCACCTTGATAACCGCGTGCTTCCATTGCAGTTGCTAAATCTTCTGCACGATTAAAACTACTAACAAACAACGGGATCAATAATGGAACAACAGCTTTCATTTTCTGAATCAAATTTCCTTCACCAAAATCTACACCACGCGCACGTTGAGCATTCATGATTTTTTCTGTTTCATCCATCAATGTTGGAACAAAGCGCAATGCGATCGATAGCATCAACGAAACTTCATGAACAGGAAAACGAACGACTTTTAAAGGACGCATTAAGTATTCAATTGCATCTGATAAATCAAGTGGAGGAGTTGTTAAGGTCAATAATGTAGACATGAAAATAATCAACACAAAACGGCAAAAAATGAGTAGCCCATTGACTACACCGAATTCAGTGACCGTAAATATTCCCCATTTAAAATAAATCTCTCCACCTTGAGTAAATAACATTTGTAAAATAACGGTAAATGAAATTAGCCAAATCAACGGTCTGATTCCTCGAATAAAGAAGCGAATGTTTATTTTTGAAAGAAAAATTGCAAATAACGTGAAAATTGCTAGGACAGCATAACTTTGCCAATTATTTGCTAAAAATATGATCCCAATAAAATAAAAACTAGCGATCAATTTTGCCCTAGGGTCCATTGTATGGATAAAAGAGTCTCCTGGGATATAACGGCCAAAAATCAATTTATTCATCATTGGTCTTCACCCGCCTTGCTCAAGCCATTTAATAAATCATCCGCCAAGGCATCTGCAGTTAAAGGTAATTGCTCAAACGTAACACCTTTAGCCATCAGCTTTTCTGCAAATGAAGCAGCTGTTGGTACACCTAATTGCTTTTCTTTCAGCCAATCAATCTCTTGAAAAACTTCTTGCGGAGAACCAGCCTTGACGATTTTTCCTTGTTCCAATACAATCACATGATCTGCGTAGTTGGCTACATCATCCATTAAATGGGTTACTAAAATGATCGTCATACCGCGTTCTTCATGCAGATGCTGAAACATTTCCATCATCTCTTTGCGACCTTGGGGATCTAAGCCTGCTGTTGGTTCATCCAAAACCAGAACTTCCGGTTCCATCGCCAAAACACCAGCAATCGCCACACGACGCATTTGCCCACCAGACAATTCAAACGGCGAACGCTCTAAATAACTCGAATCCAGTCCAACTAAGTCCAACATTTCAGCGGCTAATTTAGCCCCTTCTTCTCCCGTTGCACCGAAATTTTTAGGTCCAAAAGCAATATCTCTAGCCACTGTCTCTTCAAACAACTGTGCTTCTGGAAATTGAAAGACGATACCAACTTTTTTACGAATCGGTTTCAAATTTTTATTATTCGTTTCCGGAACGATCTTGCGGTCTCCAATCGTTACTGAGCCTTTTGTCGGCTTAACTAAAGCATTCAAGTGCTGTAGTAAAGTAGATTTCCCACTACCAGTATGCCCAACAATCGCTGTATATGAACCATCAGCTATCGTTAAATTCAAATCGAATAATGCCCGCTGTTCAAATGGTGTATTCGGTTGGTACGTAAAATCTACTTGTTCAAAACGGATGTCCATAACCAATCCACCATCCTTTCTTCAGTCATATATTCTTCTGGCACTTCAATTCCACGTTCGTTCAAAGCTATTTTCAGTTTTTCTGGAAACGGAAGATCTAACCCCATCTGGATCAATTCAGTTCCAGCCGAGAAAATCTTCTCTGGTGTTCCTTCACTAACTAATTCACCTTGTCTCATTACTAAAATTCGATTGGCATTGGCAGCTTCATCAATATCATGGGTAATTGAAATAACCGTTAAATTGCTTTCTTCTTTGATTTTTTTGATTGTTGCAATGACTTCTTCCCGTCCTTCTGGATCTAACATACTAGTTGCTTCATCTAAAATGATGATATCTGGACGTAAAGCTACAACACCAGCAATCGCTACTCGTTGCTTTTGACCACCGGATAAACGAGCCGGTTCACGTGTAGAAAAAGAATTCATGCGCACCTTTTCTAGTGCATCTTTAACTCTAATAAGCATTTCATCCCGAGGAATCCCTTGATTCTCTAAGCCAAATGCAACATCATCTTCTACTGTGGATCCTACAAATTGGTTATCAGGATTTTGAAAGACCATCCCGACCATTTTTCGAATATCCCAAACGTTGGTCTCATTTAATTGTTTACCACCGACTGTAATGCTGCCTGAGGTAGGTAACAATAGCCCATTGATTGTTTTTGCCAACGTTGATTTTCCTGACCCATTGTGTCCAATAATAGCGACCCACTCACCTTGTTGGATGGAAAAAGATACATCTTTCAAAGCGGGAGAAGCATCTTCTGGTTGATAGTTAAAATGGATATTTTTTAATTCAATTATCGGTTGCATCGCGTACTCCCTCGATTATTTAGTCTTACTAACACTAACAAAAAATCAGTGTTTTTTCAATCATCTATTCTTTTCTTTGCACTATTCTCTATTATAACAAAATAAGTACCGATATGTGAATTCTTATCTGTCATGACAGAAAGTTTTTTCACCATTGAAAAGTCTAATTTTTTTGCTCATCAAATAAGAGTCGTGAACAAAAACTAAAAATCAGTTTTTGTTCACGACTCTAAATTTAAATACATAATATGACATATACGGTTTATTTGATCACACACTCTTTTACTAAACTTAAATCACCTATTGCTGATTTAAGTATTCAAACGCATACTGTGCATATAATTCTGCGCCAACTTCCATTGCATCTTCATCTACATTGAAGCGTCCATGATGGTGAGCCCACTGCGTATCTTTGGCTGGATTTCCACAGCCAACCAAAGCAAAACAACCAGATGTATTCTCAGTAAAATAACTAAAATCTTCCCCACCAGTAGTTGGCGGTTCCTGAATAAGTGCTGTGGCTCCAAAACTTTCCTCAATGATTGCTTGAGCAAATAAGGCACTGACTTCGTCATTGATCACAGGTAAAGTGCCATAATTATATTCTAGATGAGCAGTACCGCCATACATCGCTGCAGTTTGCTCAGCATAACGTTTTAAAGCTTTTTCTATACGATCACGCGTTTCAAGGCTAAAACAGCGTACAGTACCTTCTAATCTAGCATTTTCAGCAATAACATTAAAACGTGTGCCAACATCCATCTTACCTATAGTTACCACAACAGGATCTAATGGATTGGTTTCTCTTGAAACAGTTGATTGAACATTCATTACAAATGATGAAGCCATCACAGCAGCATCAATACAAGCATCTGGCATAGCTCCATGTCCACCTTGTCCTTTAAAATCAATCGAAAAAATATCTGCTGAGGCAAATGATGATCCGACGACACAAGAAGCAGAACCTGATGGCATCTGTGACCAAATATGGATGCCAAAAACATCATCCACACCTTCCACTGCACCTTGAGCAACCATCGCTTTGGCTCCTTGAGCATTTTCTTCTGATGGCTGAAAAATAAATCGAACCGTTCCTTTAATTTGATCTTGGACTTCCTTTAGAGCTTTGGCTGCCGTCAATAACATTGCGGTATGTGCATCGTGTCCGCAAGCATGCATTTTTCCATCTTCTAGTGACTTGTAAGAAATGCCCTCAGTCAATTCTTGAACAGGTAGAGCATCCATGTCAGCCCGCAAAGCAACTGTTTTTCCAGGTTTGGTGCCGACAAGTTCTGCAATAAGCCCTGTTGGTTCAGTTCTACGATAAGAAATACCAATTTTGTCTAACGTCTCTGCAACCTTTTCTGTTGTCCTAAATTCTTCAAATTGTAACTCTGGATGTTGATGTAAGTCTCTTCTAAAATCGATCATCTCTTCTTTATACTTTTGAATCAACGCTTTTAATTCTTTCATGCTATTTCCTCATTTCTATAAACTTAATAAAATACTTGAAAAGATTCCAGCTAGTACGACTGATACGATCGTAACCGTGATAAAACCAGCAACGAGCATTGGCGGCATCATATGACTTGTCAAAGCTTCTTTTTCTTTTTCATCTTCTGTCAGTGACTGTATGACTTCATTAGTGATGATATAATCCGCAGGAAAGCCATATAAAGCGGTCAAAGAAACTGCAAATGCCATTTCTTTGCTAACACCTAATAATTTTCCTACAATAGCTGAGAAGACATACATTCCAATCACACCAATCACGATAATACCAACCATCGGTAAAAGTAATTTCTCTAGCATCTCTGGTGTCGCCTTTTTCAATCCATCAAAAATAAATAACATTAATCCTAAAATTGCAAAACCAAAGCTATTCGCTTTTTTTAAAGGCTGTTTTTCTAGAAAACCTAGTGAGGACGCTACAACTCCAAAGAATAAACAAAGAACAAATGGACTAATCGTTACAACTGGCGCGCTCCAAACCGAAACATAGTAGGCTATTAAAGCGACGATAGCTAAACGAAAGATTCTTGAAAAATCAGTATGGTATTTTTTAGGAACTGACTTAAACAATCTCGGTGTATCTTCATCTATTTCCTCTGCTTGTTTATTCTCTTGTTCATGAACGGGTGTCCATTCGCCGTTGCGGTATTTATCAAGCATTCGTTTTCCTTCTTTTTTCAACATGATCGAAGTTAGCGGATAACCTGCAAATCCCTGCATCACATAGATTAAAATAGCTAATACTGACAATGAAGTAAGTCCTGCTGCTTGTGCCGCTTCAGACATGATCAATGAAGACACGACCCCACCAACTAATGGAGGAACAGCTACTAGCACTGTTTCAAGATCAAATACTAATGATCCTACGGTTAGTAATAATACAACGATTCCTAAAATACCTGAAAGTGTGATAACAATCGTTTTCCATTGATTAGCTAATTCTTTGATCGATAATAACGTTCCCATATTTGTAATCAATAAATACATCAATAATGTTGCAACTACTGGTGGAATCCCTGCAATCTCAACAATGTTTTCTGGAAAAAATGTCCAGTAACCAATAACAAATAAGACAGCACAGACAAATACAGAAGATATCCACGCTTTTGTCTTGCTCGATATAACGTCTCCAATAAATAAAATTGCCATCAATAACGTGAAAGCGGTCATTTGTGCCATGTTACTCCCCCTTTAACCCCTTTTATTTTGTCTGAAAATTCCGACTAATAAAAGTATACTAAAAATGACACTTCGATGCAATAACATAACACAGAAAATTAAATAGAACGATGGAAAAGTAAAAAAAGTCCTGAGAAAAATTCTCAGGACAAAAAAATACACCTTATACTATGATGAGTGCTTCTCTGCCAAACAAATTTGGCAGAGAAAGCGTTGAGCTAGACTAGGAGTCGCCTCCAACATCATAACACTCTAAAAGAATCATCTATAAAGTGACGGTATAGTTTGATTATTTAACAAATTCGATAATTACCATAGGTGCTGCATCTCCGCGTCTTGGTTCTGTCTTCAAGATACGAGTGTAACCACCTTGGCGTTCTGCGTAACGAGGTGCAAGATCATTGAATAACTTTTGTAAAGCTGATTCAACAACGATTGCTTCGTTTTCTTCACGTACGCTAGCAACTTCGTTACGAACATAAGTAGCTGCTTGACGACGGGCATGAAGATCTCCACGTTTGCCTAAAGTAATCATTTTTTCTGTTGTAGAACGGATTTCTTTCGCACGAGCTTCAGTCGTAACGATACGTTCATTGATAATTAAATCAGTAGTTAAGTCACGCAACATTGCCTTACGTTGGCTTGATGTGCGTCCTAATTTACGATAACCCACGTTGGTTTTCCTCCTTCACTAAGTTTCGTATACAGTTCGACTAAAAAACGAAATAATAAGTCGAGCTAGCATCCTTCGTAAAGAGTATTAATCGTCTTTACGTAAGCCTAAACCTAAATCATGTAGTTTTAGTTTAACCTCTTCAAGAGATTTACGACCTAAATTACGTACTTTGATCATTTCTGGTTCAGATTTATTTGTAAGTTCTTGTACAGTATTGATCCCTGCACGTTTTAAACAGTTATATGAACGAACAGACAAGTCTAATTCTTCGATGGTCATTTCTAACATTTTTTCTTTTTGTGTTTCTTCTTTTTCAACCATGATTTCAGCGTTTTTCGCTTCATCAGTAAGGTTAACAAAGATGTCTAAATGCTCCGTCATGATCTTAGCAGCTAAGCTAAGGGCTTCTTGAGGAATGATTGAACCATCAGTCCATATTTCCATTGTTAATTTGTCAAAATCATCACGACGACCAACACGAGTGTTTTCTACTTGGTAGTTCACACGGCGAACTGGTGTATAGATGGAATCAACAGGGAGAACACCGATCGGCATATCTTCCTTTTTGTTTTCGTCTGCTTGAACATAGCCACGACCAGGTTTCACTGTTAAGCGAGCATGGAAAGTAGCTCCTTCAGAGACACTACAGATAATTAAATCTTTATTCAAGATCTCAACATCGCTGTCGACGATAATATCGCCAGCAGTTACTGTAGCAGGTCCTGTAATATCGATCTCAAGGGTTTTTTCTTCTTCTGCATAAAGCTTTAATGCTAAGCCTTTGATATTCAAAATAATTTGAGTTACGTCTTCTCTTACACCTTTAATGGTAGAGAATTCATGCAACACACCATCGATTTGAATATTGGTAATAGCAGCTCCTGGTAGAGAAGATAATAAAATACGACGTAGAGAATTGCCTAAAGTAGTCCCGTAACCTCTTTCCAGTGGTTCAACGACGAACTTGCCATAATCTCTATTCTCATCAATTTTTTCGATTCTTGGTTTTTCAAATTCAATCATTCTTATCTATACCCCTTTCAAAACGAAAAGTGTCTTGTTCAATGACGTTCTTAATTCAAACTCAGAATGAGTGGCACTCATTAAACACGACGGCGTTTTGGAGGGCGGCATCCATTATGAGGAACTGGAGTCACGTCACGAATTGCAGTCACTTCTAAACCTGTTGCTTGCAATGAACGAATCGCTGCTTCACGTCCAGAACCAGGTCCTTTAACTGTTACATCAACAGTTTTAAGTCCGTGTTCTTGTGCTGCTTTAGTAGCAGCTTCTGCGGCCATTTGAGCTGCAAACGGTGTTGATTTTTTGCTTCCTTTAAAACCTAATGAACCTGCAGATGACCATGCTAATGCATTACCATGACTGTCAGTGATCATTACAATTGTATTATTGAATGTAGAATGGATATGTGCAATCCCAGTTTCTATATTCTTTTTCACACGGCGTTTACGACTAACTTTTTTTGCTGCCATGAAGATCTAACCTCCTTCACTTAGGAATTATTTTTTCTTGCCTGCTACAGTACGAGCTGGGCCTTTACGAGTACGTGCATTATTTTTCGTGTTTTGTCCACGAGTGGGTAATCCACGACGGTGACGGATACCACGGTATGAACCGATTTCCATCAAGCGTTTGATGTTCAAGTTCACTTCACGACGAAGATCACCTTCAATTTTTAACTTATCGATTTCCGCACGGATAGCATCTGTTTGTTCGTTTGTTAAATCACGAACGCGAATATCTTCAGATACGCCAACGTTTGCTAAAACTTTTTTAGCAGTAGTGTTACCAATACCAAAAATGTAAGTAAGGGAAATCACTACACGTTTATCACGAGGGATGTCTACTCCTGCAATACGAGCCATTCTACGTTACACCTCCTATTATCCTTGACGTTGTTTATGTTTTGGATTTGCTGGGCAAATGACCATAACACGTCCTTTACGGCGAATTACTTTACAATGTTCACACATTGGTTTTACTGATGGTCTTACTTTCATGATAATACCTCCCTGAATTTTACGGAGTACAATTATTTAAAGCGATAAGTGATTCGACCACGAGTTAAATCATATGGAGATAACTCTACAGTTACTTTATCTCCAGGTAAAATACGAATATAATGCATACGAATCTTACCGGAAACAGTAGCAAGAACTTGGTGTCCATTTTCTAGTTCAACTTTAAACATTGCATTCGGCAAAGTTTCGACGACTGTACCTTCGACTTCAATCATATCTTCTTTAGCCACGCACAGTACCTCCTTGTACTTGTTTCGCATTTTCACACGATAAAATGGCGGAAACTTCAGCCCCCACCTAGAATTTTCAATTAAACCTCTACAAAAAGGTAGAAGTCGGACTGATACATTCTATCATAAACTATTCTATTTGGCAAGAGAATCTGAATCAAACACAAATGGTAAGCTTGCGGCTAATCAGAAAACTATTTTTTTTCAATGATTTCTTTCACTTCTGAAAAAACAGTATCGATCTCGCGATTCCCATCTATTGTATGCAATACGTTTTTAGCTTTATAAAAATCTAAAATCGGTGCACTGCTTTTGATGTTGACTGCCAGACGGTTTTTGACCGTTTCAGGCTTGTCATCTTCTCTTTGATAAAATTCATGTCCGCCGCAACGATCACATGTTCCTTCTACGGTAGGAGGATTGAAGATTTTATGATAAGTTGCTCCGCACGAACGGCAGATAAACCGACCGGCTAAACGTTCAACCAAAATTTCTTCTTCTACATGGATGTCGATGACAGCATCAATTTTTTTATTTAATTCTGTTAACATTTTATCTAATGCTTCTGCTTGATCCAAAGTCCGTGGAAAACCATCTAATAAAAAACCTTTATCAGTATCTGATTCAGCCAAACGTTCTTTGACAATTCCATTTGTTACATCGTCAGGAACCAAAGCACCTTTATCGATATAAGATTTCGCTTCTAAGCCAAGAGCAGTTTCGTTTTTCATCGCAGCACGGAACATATCTCCTGTAGAAATATGCGGAATACCATAAGTATCCACGATCTGTTCTGCTTGAGTTCCTTTGCCTGCTCCAGGCAATCCCATTAAAATGAGGTTCATTTCATTTCCTCCTAATTTTAAAGGCTGGCTTTTGAAGCTAGCCTGAGAAGAATGGTGCTGAGGATAACCCTCAACACACGACTCCTACTTATTGATAAAGCCAACATATTGACGTTTCAACATTAAACCTTCTAATTGTTTTGCTGTTTCTAAAGCAACACCAATTACAATCAGTAAGCTTGTTCCTCCAAGGCCAATAGATTGCGGTAACTTCCAAATCATTTGTGCAATGATCGGTAGTAAGGCAACTAAACCTAGGAATATAGAACCGACAACACTTAGTCTCATTAACATTCCAGAAATATATTCTTCTGTCCCTTTACCTGGTCGTACGCTTGGAATATAGCTTCCTTGTTTTTGTAAGTTTTCCGCTAATTTCTCAGGGTTAACTTGAACAAAAGCGTAGAAGAATGTGAAAGCGACGATCAGTACAGTATAAATAATTGCACCTGGAACGGTATTGTAACTAAAAATCTGTGTCATTACATCGTACCAACCTTCACCAGCATAGCTTTTAGAAAAGGCTTGTAGCACAGCATTCGGCGTTGCAATCAATGAACTAGCAAAGATAACTGGGATAACCCCTGCAGCATTTACTTTTAACGGTAAATAACTACTAGTCGGCGCACCCGAAACACGTTTTGTATATTGGATAGGAATTTTTCGTTCTGCTTGCTGGAAAAATGTTACTAATGTAACAACAGCTAAAATTGCAATAATCAAAATCACAATAAAAATCGCAGATTGCCAAATTCTAGAAGATTCAATATTGATAAAGTAATCCTCAACGATTTCTTTGATCCCTTCTGGTAAGCGAGAAATAATCCCCGCAAAGATAATCATTGAAACACCATTTCCGATTCCTTTTTCAGTAATTTGTTCTCCTAACCAAGTAACAAACATTGTTCCACCAGTTAAAATCACAGCAATCATTGCAAAGGTGCTCATATTAGGATTTTTTACAATCCCAACTGAACTTAATTGTTGAAATCCAGCAGTAATCCCAATAGATTGAGCAATACCCAAGAAGATCGTTAGATATCTTGTCGCTTGATTCAATTTCTTACGTCCAACTTCACCTTGCTTCGACCATTCTACAAATTTAGGAACGATGTCCATTTGTAATAGTTGGATAATGATCGATGCTGTAATGTATGGCGAAACCCCCATCGAAAAGATAGAGAAGTTTTGCATAGCACTACCGCTGACCATATTCAACATATTTAAAAACGGTAAATTGCTTAAGTCTTGCAAACCTTTTGCATTTACGCCAGGTACAGTTATATGCGCACCTAAACGAAATACAAAAAGAATGAATACAGTAAACAAAATTTTTGATCTAATGTCTTTGACTTTAAAAGCATCTTTTAATAGTTTAAACATTAGATCACCTCGATTGATCCACCAGCTGCAACAATTGCTTCTTCTGCTGCTTTAGAGAATTTAGCTGCTTTCACAGTTAATTTTTTAGTTGTTAATTCACCATTAGCAAGAACTTTGATTCCAGCTTTTTCGTTTTTCACGATTCCAGCTTCGATCAAGCCTGCAGGTGTTACTTCAGTTCCATCTTCGAAACGATTTAAGACATCTAAGTTGATGACTGCATAATCTTTACGGTTGATGTTCGTGAAGCCGCGTTTTGGTAAACGACGGAATAATGGAGTTTGACCCCCTTCGAATCCTAGTCTTACACCACCGCCTGAACGAGCTTTTTGACCTTTTTGACCGCGTCCAGCAGTTTTACCATTACCAGATGAAGTACCACGTCCAACACGGTTACGTACTTGGCGTGAACCTTCAGCAGGTTGTAATTCATGAAGTTTCATTGGTTTGGCACCTCCTTAACAATGTACTATTGTAAATTAAACTTCTTCAACGTCCACTAAATGTGACACAGTGTTGATCATACCTTTGATTGCTTCGTTCGCAGGTTTCACAACAGAGCTGTTTAGTTTACCTAAACCTAGTGCTTTAACTGTATCTTTTTGGTTTTGAGGACGTCCGATAACGCTGCGTTTTAATGTAACTTTTAATTCAGCCATTATTTTGTCCTCCTTATCCTAAGATTTCTTCTACAGATTTACCGCGAAGTGCTGCCACTTCTTCGGCACGTTTTAATTGTTTTAACCCTTCAACTGTTGCGCGAACAACGTTGATTGGTGTATTTGAACCTAATGATTTTGATGTAATATCTGCTACACCAGCTAATTCCAATACGGCACGAACTGGTCCACCAGCGGCTACCCCAGAACCTTCTACTGCAGGTTTCATAAGGATACGGCCACCACCAAATACCCCGATCACTTCGTGAGGGATACTAGAACCAACCATAGGCACTTCAACTAAGTTTTTCTTCGCGTCTTCGATTGCTTTACGGATTGCTTCTGGCACTTCTTGTGCTTTACCAGTCCCAAAGCCAACGTGACCGTTTTTATCTCCCACAACAACTAGTGCTGCAAAGCGTAGACGACGTCCACCTTTAACAACTTTAGTTACACGGTTGATAGAAACCACGCGGTCTTCTAATTCCAAGTGTTTTGGATCAATATAAACCATGAATGGTGTTCCTCCTTCTCCTAAAATTCTAGTCCATTTTCACGCGCTGCTTCAGCTAAAGCTTGCACGCGGCCATGGTAAAGGTATCCACCACGGTCAAAGACTACTACTTTAACGCCTTTTTCAGCGGCACGTTCAGCGATTAATTTACCAACAGCTGCGGCTGTTTCTGTTTTGTTTCCACCTGAAATTTCTTTATCTAAGGCAGAGGCACTTGCTAGCGTTACACCCGCTACGTCATCAATGATTTGAGCGTAGATGTTTTTGTTAGAACGGAATACGTTCAAGCGTGGGCACTCAGCAGTACCAGAGATTTTGTTACGTACACGACGATGTCTCTTTTGACGTGTTTTGTTTTTGTCTGGTTTTGTAATCACAATTGTCACCTCTTTGTATTTGCTAGCTATTAAGCTGCGATAGACAACGGATCGTTATTTTTCAAACAATGTTGAAAAATAACTCTCAAGCTGCTATTATTTACCAGTTTTACCTTCTTTACGACGTACGAATTCGCCAACATAACGGATTCCTTTGCCTTTATAAGGTTCTGGAGGACGAGTACCACGAATATTTGCTGCTAATTCACCAACATGTTCTTTGTTAGCGCCTTTTACAACGACTTGTGTATTCGAAGGTACTTCTACAGTTACACCAGCTGGTGGTGTGATTTCTACTGGATGAGAATACCCAACGTTAAGAACTAATGTAGTCCCTTGCATTTGAGCACGGTACCCAACCCCGATAAGTTCAAGACCTTTTTCAAAGCCTGTACTTACACCAACAACCATGTTGTTGAAGTTCGCACGAGTTGTTCCGTGGATTGTTTTCATGTCTTTGCTATCATTTGGACGAGTGAATGTTACTTCGTTTCCTTCGATATTCATTGTGATATCAGCAGAAAATTCACGTGTTAATTCACCTTTAGGTCCTTTTACAGTAATGTTGTTTCCTTCTTGTTTGACTTCAACGCCTGCAGGAAGTACAACGATTTTATTACCAATACGGCTCACTTAGAGACACCTCCTTGTGTGTTTTTTTAAATTACCATACGTAGGCGATTACTTCGCCGCCGATGTTTTTAGCTCTTGCTTCTTTATCGGTTACAACACCTTCAGAAGTAGAGATAATCGCGATTCCTAGACCATTCAATACTTTAGGCACTTCGTCAGATTTGACATAAGCACGTAGACCTGGTTTAGAGATACGTTTTAAGTTTGTGATAACACGTTCTTCGTTTTTACCGTATTTAAGGAAAACACGAATCACGCCTTGTTTGTCATCTTCGATATATTCTACATCGCGTACAAAACCTTCACGTTTCAAGATTTCAGCGATATCACGTTTGATTTTTGACGCAGGCACTTCTAAGCTTTCATGTTTAACCATGTTTGCATTACGAATGCGCGTTAGAAAATCTGCAATTGGATCTGTCATGACCATTGAACTATTTACCTCCTTTATGCGAGTTTACTTGTTTACCAGCTAGCTTTCTTCACGCCGGGAATTTGACCTTTATAGGCAAGTTCGCGGAAGCAAATACGGCAAAGATGAAATTTACGATAAACTGAATGTGGACGTCCGCAACGTTCACAACGTGTATACGCTTGTGTTGAATGTTTTGCAGGGCGTTTGTTTTTAGCAATCATTGATTTTTTAGCCACGTAGTTCGCCTCCTTTTATTATTTTTGGAATGGCATACCTAATTGTGCCAACAATTCACGAGATTCTTCATCTGTGTTTGCTGTAGTTACAATAACGATGTCCATACCGCGTACTTTATCTACTAAATCATAATCAACTTCTGGGAAGATTAATTGTTCTTTAACACCTAAAGTATAGTTACCACGTCCGTCAAAAGCTTTTTTGCTTACTCCGTGGAAGTCACGTACACGAGGTAGAGAAACTGATACTAATTTATCTAAAAATTCGTACATTCTTTCTCCGCGTAAAGTAACTTTCGCACCGATCGGCATTCCTTCACGTAAACGGAAACCAGCGATTGATTTCTTAGCTTTCGTGATCAATGGTTTTTGTCCAGTGATCAAGGCTAATTCTTCAACTGCTTTATCTAAATTTTTTGCGTTTGAAACAGCGTCACCCACACCCATGTTAATAACGATCTTATCAACTTTTGGTGTTTGCATAACTGAACTATAATTAAATTTTTCCACTAATGCTGGAGTAATTTCTTTAATATATTTTTCTTTCAGGCGGTTCATTTAGTAAGCCCCTCCTTCCTTTTAATCTATTTATCTAAGACTTCACCGGTTTTTTTAGAAACACGGACTTTTTTACCATCGACTTCTTTGTAACCTACACGACCAGCTACACCTGTTCCGTCAATCACCATTACATTAGAAACATGAATCGGCGCTTCGACTTCTAGGATTCCGCCTTGCGGCGCTGCTTGATTTGGTTTTTGGTGTTTTTTCATGATGTTAACACCTTCAACGATGACTTTGTCTTTTTTAGGAAACGCTGCTAATACAACGCCTTCTTTATTTTTGTCTTTACCAGTGATAATTTTCACTTTATCGCCTTTTTTAACAAACATTACTGTTTCGCACCTCCTTTGATACGTGTCCTGATTATAATACTTCTGGTGCTAGAGAAACGATCTTCATGAAGTTGTTTTCACGTAATTCACGTGCAACAGGACCGAAGATACGAGTTCCACGCGGGCTCTTATCATCACGAATAATTACAGCAGCATTTTCATCAAATTTGATGTATGAACCGTCAGTACGACGAGCTCCTGATTTAGTACGAACGATAACGGCTTTTACGACTTCACCTTTTTTGACAACCCCACCTGGCGTTGCATGTTTAACCGTAGCAACAATCACGTCACCAATATTAGCAGTTTTACGTCCAGAACCACCTAGTACTTTAATCGTTAAGATTTCACGAGCACCTGAGTTATCTGCGACTTTTAATCGGCTTTCTTGTTGGATCACGATGTGTATCCCCCTTTCAGATTTTATGTTTCAATCTATATAGGAAAATCTCGTTTTTATTAGATAATAACTGCTTCTTCGACTACCTCTAGTAAACGGAAACGTTTTGTAGCTGATAATGGACGAGTTTCCATGATTCTTACGATGTCTCCAACTTTTGCAGTGTTGTTTTCATCATGAGCTTTGTATTTCTTAGAATATTTCATACGTTTACCATAAATAGGATGGTTTTTCTTTGTTTCTACGACAACAGTGATAGTTTTATCCATTTTGTCTGAAACAACACGACCTTGGTAAACTTTGCGTTGATTTCTTTCTTCAGTCATACGCGTTTGGCCTCCTTCCACTATTAGTTAGCTTGTTCACGCAATACTGTTTTGATGCGTGCAATCGATTGACGTACTTCTTGAATACGTGCAGTGTTTTCTAATTGACCTGTTGCTAGTTGGAATCTAAGATTAAATAATTCTTCTTTGAATTGCTTTTCTTTTTCAAGCATTTCGGCAGTGGTTAATTCTCTGATTTCTTTAACCTTCATTCGATTCACCACCCATTTCCTCACGTTTTACAATTTTGGTTTTCACCGGTAATTTGTGGGATGCAAGACGAAGTGCTTCACGAGCTACTTCTTCAGGTACGCCTGCGATTTCAAACATGATCTTACCACGTTTAACTGGTGATACCCAGCCTTCAGGTGCGCCTTTACCTTTACCCATACGAACACCGATAGCTTTACTTGTATATGATTTATGAGGGAAAATTTTAATCCATACTTTCCCGCCACGTTTCATATAACGAGTCATAGCAATACGGGCAGCTTCGATTTGACGGTTAGTAATCCAGTGAGATTCAGTTGCTTGTAAACCCCATTCACCAAATGCTACTTCTTTTCCGCCTTTGGCTTCACCACGCATTTTACCTCTAAATTCACGACGGTGTTTCACACGTTTAGGTACTAACATGATTATTTCCCTCCTTTCTCAGTGTTTTTTTTCGTTGGAAGAATTTCTCCACGGTAAATCCACACTTTAACTCCTAATTTTCCGTAAGTTGTGTCTGCTTCTTCCCATGCGTAATCAATATCAGCACGCAAAGTGTGAAGTGGAACTGTACCTTCAGAGTAACCTTCTGAACGAGCGATATCAGCACCGTTTAAACGACCTGATACTTGTGTTTTGATACCTTTAGCGCCTGAACGCATAGTGCGTTGGATCGCTTGTTTTTGAGCACGACGGAAAGCAACACGGTTTTCTAATTGACGTGCGATTCCTTCGCCTACTAATTTTGCATCTAAATCTGGTTTTTTGATTTCAATGATGTTGATATGAACTCTTTTACCAGTTAATGAATTTAATGATTTTCTTAGGTTTTCGACTTCAGATCCGCCTTTACCAATAACCATACCTGGTTTAGCTGTGTGGATTGAAATGTTTACACGATTTGCAGCGCGCTCGATCTCAATTGTAGACACAGCGGCATCAGCAAGTTTTGTCGCGATAAATTTACGGATTCTTAAATCTTCGTGTAAGAACTCAGCATACTCTTTTTCAGCATACCATTTTGCATCCCAGTCGCGGATGATGCCTACACGCATTCCTATTGGATGTACTTTTTGACCCACTGATTGTCCCTCCTCTTAATCTTTTAAGGTTCGGTTGCCACTATTTCAAAATGCTGATGCATTAAGAATAATGGACCTCCTCTTATCAAGTGACATCTGTTTAAAACAGATTATTTTTCTGATACGACTACTGTAAGATGACTTGTACGTTTGTTAATTGGTGATGCTGAACCTTTTGCACGAGGACGGAAGCGTTTCATTGTTGGTCCTTCGTTGACAAATGCTTCAGATACTACTAAGTTTTCAACGTCTAAGTCAAAGTTATTTTCTGCGTTAGCAACTGCTGACATTAAAACTTTTTCAATGATTCCAGCAGATTTGTTTGGCATGAATTTCAAGATAGAAATTGCATCCGCAACGCTTTTACCTCTGATAAGATCGATTACTAAACGGGCTTTACGAGGTGAAGTGCGAACTGTTTTAGCAGTTGCCTTAGCTGATGTAATTTGTTCTGACATTTGCATTTCCTCCCCTCAAAATTAACGTCTAGTTTTCTTATCGTCGGCTCCGTGGCCACGATAAGTTCTAGTTGGTGCAAATTCACCTAATTTATGTCCTACCATGTCTTCTTGGATGTATACAGGAACGTGTTTACGTCCATCATATACGGCAATTGTAAATCCAACAAATGTTGAAAAATTGTAGAACGGCGAGACCAAGTTTTAATTACTTTCTTCTTTTCGGCACCTTGTTGAGCTTCTACTTTTTTCATTAAATGCTCATCAGCGAAAGGTCCTTTTTTCAAACTACGACCCATGGTGAACCTCCTCTCAAAATGTACGACACATGGTCAAAAAAATTATTTAGTACGACGACGAACGATAAATTTGTCGGATTTAGCTCTTTTGTTACGAGTTTTCAAGCCGATAGCTGGTTGACCCCAAGGTGATACTGGAGCTTTACGTCCGATCGGTTGTTTACCTTCACCACCACCGTGTGGGTGATCGTTCGGGTTCATTACGCTACCACGAACTGTTGGGCGTTTACGCATCCAACGAGAGCGGCCAGCTTTACCAATGTTGATTAATTCGTGTTGTTCGTTACCAACAGAACCGATAGTTGCACGGCAAGTTGCTAAGATCATACGAACTTCACCAGAGTTCAAACGGATCAATACGTATTTGCCTTCTTTACCAAGTACCTGAGCACTTGTTCCAGCAGAACGGATCAATTGACCGCCTTTACCAGGTTTCATTTCAATGTTGTGGACAACAGTACCTACTGGAATATTTTCCAATGGTAATGCGTTCCCTACTTTAATATCTGCATCAGTACCGGAAACAAGGCGCATGCCTACTTCCAATCCTTTTGGTGCTAGAATGTATGCTTTGATTCCATCTTCGTAATGTACTAACGCGATGTTAGCAGAACGGTTTGGATCATACTCGATAGTTTTGACAACCGCTACAACGTTATCTTTATTACGTTTGAAGTCGATCATACGGTATTGGCGTTTGTGACCGCCACCTTGATGACGAACTGTAATACGACCGTTGTTGTTACGACCGGCATGGTTTTTTAATGGCGCCAACAACGATTTTTCAGGTGTTGATGTCGTGATTTCAGCAAAATCAGATGCTGTCATATTACGACGGCCATTTGTGGTAGGTTTATACTTTTTAATCGCCACGTCTTTTTCCCTCCCATTTAATAGTTAACATGGACTGCTTATTCAGCAGCATCGAAAATTTGAATTTCTTTTGAATCATCTGTTAATGTCACAACAGCTTTGCGACGTTTTTTTGTGTAACCAGCGTGTTTGCCCATACGTTTAAATTTAGGGCGCACGTTAATGATGTTTACGTTTTTAACTTTAACATCAAATGCTGCTACAACAGCTTGTTTTACTAAAGTTTTATTTGCACGAGTGTCCACTTCGAAAGTGTATTTCTTTTCATCCATAGCAAGCATGGATTTTTCAGTGATCACTGGGCGTTTGATTACGTCTAGTAAGTTCATTATGCAAGCACCTCCTCAATTTGAGTAAGAGCAGTTTGTGTTGCCAATACTTTAGTATTAGAAACGATATCTAAAACACTTACGTTATCAGAAGTTACTACAGAAACGTTTGGTAGATTACGTGCAGACAATGCTGCAAAATCATTTCCTGTTTCTAAAACAACTAATACTTTCGCATCAATAGATAAGTTAGTTAAAACTTGTTTGAATTCTTTTGTTTTTGGTGCATCAAAGCCTAAAGCTTCAACTGCTACCAAGTTGTTTTCAGCAACTTTATCTGACAATACAGATTTCATTGCTAAACGACGAACTTTTTTAGGAAGTTTGTAGCTGTAAGAACGCGGTGTTGGTCCGAAGACTACGCCACCTCCACGCCATTGTGGTGAACGAATTGAACCTTGACGAGCACGACCAGTTCCTTTTTGACGCCATGGTTTACGGCCGCCGCCACGAACTTCTCCGCGGTGTTTTACTGAGTGTGTACCTTGTCTTAATGAAGCACGTTGCATGATGATTGCATCGTAGACAACTGATTCATTTGGTTCGATTCCGAAAATCTCTTCGTTTAAAGTGATTTCACCATTTTGAGTTCCATCTTGTTTAAATAATGCTACATTCGGCATTCCTTAGTTCCTCCTTTCCCTACGCTTATTTAGCTTTCACAGCTGATTTGATTGTGATTAATGATTTTTTCGCTCCAGGAATGTTACCTTTGATCATGATTACATTTCTTTCAGCGTCCACTTTAACAATTTCAAGGTTTTGAATTGTTACGCGGTTGCCACCCATACGGCCAGCAAGTTTTTTATTTTTAAATACACGGTTAGGTGCAACTGGACCCATTGACCCAGGACGACGGTGGTAACGTGAACCGTGACTCATTGGTCCGCGGCTTTGTCCGTGACGTTTGATAACGCCTTGGAATCCTTTACCTTTCGAAGTTCCTGTAACATCAATAATGTCTCCTGCTTGGAAAACATCTACCTTAATTTCTGTACCTACTTCATATTCTCCTAGCTCAACATTTTTGAATTCCTTAATGAAGCGCTTAGGAGCCGTGTTTGCTTTTGCAACATGACCTTTCGCAGGTTTGTTCGATAAAACTTCACGTTTGTCTTGGTAACCGATTTGGATAGCTTCGTATCCGTCAGTCTCAACAGTTTTTACTTGTAAAACTACGTTTGGCGTAGCTTCAACTACTGTTACTGGAATTAATTCACCAGACTCAGTAAAGATTTGTGTCATTCCCACTTTTTTTCCTAAGATTCCTTTGGTCATGAGTACACCTCCATCATCTTGATTTTATAGTTTGATTTCAATATTCACACCAGATGGTAAGTCAAGCTTCATTAAAGCATCAACTGTTTTTGGTGTTGGGTTCACAATGTCGATTAGACGTTTGTGCGTACGCATTTCGAATTGTTCGCGTGAATCTTTGTATTTATGAGTCGCACGAATAACTGTGTAAAGCGAGCGTTCTGTTGGTAATGGAATTGGTCCTGACACGTCAGCTCCAGTTCTTTTTGCTGTTTCCACAATTTTATCCGCTGATTGATCTAAAATACGGTGTTCATACGCTTTTAAACGGATACGAATTTTTTGTTTTGCCATCTTGTTCCCTCCTTCGCCTATTTTGAAAGTAGACATAGCTCCACGAAAATTTTTCCGTCACGCTCGTTCGTGGCAAAGCGTCCGGGCGTGTCGCAACCTCTCGTTTCTTAGCCGGTAGATCAAAACCTTGATTTACCAATGCTTTTACACTTCTGTAAATAGCACCTTTGTAATTATATTACAGAAACATAGCAATAGCAAGGTTTTTTCAGAAAAAACGACTTTTTTACTGTAACCATTTTCTTAAAGTGTAAATTCTCTTTTATTGATTCCTCCAACAAGCGATTTACTCTTTATAATAGAAGGAAAATATTTTTATTCACTTTTTTGATTGAGTTAAACTTTACACTTACAAACAAAAAAAGACCGGAACGTACCTTTTTGGGTTACGTTCCAGTTTCGGAAAATTTGAATAGATAGCGAACACTACGCCAGCTACTTTATATTTCTCAGCGTGCCACTCAAGCTCGCCTTTTAAAAATGAACAAATGAACTCTACTGCATATCACTAATGATCTGCTCAACATTCATGTACTGGAAATCCTCTGGTTTTATGAAGACAATTTTCGACGTGCATTTTTGTTGTTCAATAATTTTACGGATTTTTTCTTCATGTCGTACAACTTGTGGTGTTAGAAGCAAGACATCATAGTTTTTAAACTCAAGTTTTTCTTGCACACGACTTATTGGGGCATAATCAACCGCATAATCCAAACGTCTCTCTCTAAGCGTCTCAAGTATTTTTGATACCAACAAAGATGCACTGATCCCCGCTTCACAAATGATTAATATATTTTTTTCCATAGCAAACCTCCTGACCTTAATTTCAGTGCCACTTCAAGTAATCTCAGTAGATGCGGCTAGACTTATTGTAAACTTGCAAAGCCTATCGGAGAAAAAGCGACATATGTTAATATGACAATCAACACTAACACAATAGAAACAACTTTCGTGTATCGCCAAGGTTTAATATCAACTTTCGTATCGAAAGAATCTAACACAAACTTTCCGTCCGGTTTCAATTTGGAGATGGCTAACATGATCACTACGTCTAAGAAGAATAGAATACTCAACACATATAAGAAATGAATATCCTTAAGGAACACTTTTGATAACGCATACAAAACAATATGAATAGCAATTGTAGACTTAGCTGCCACAGCGGTTGCCGTTTTTGAATAAAAAGCAAAAAGGATAATTACTAACAGCGGCATATTGTATAAACCGTTAAATTCTTGAACGAATTGATACAATCCTGCTGGAGCAAAGGAAATAAATGGTGCAACAACGACCGAGATCACGCCAACTATGACAGTTACGATTTTTCCAGCGCGTGCGATTTGCTTATCGTCTGCTTGTTTATTGATCACTGGTTTGTAAAAATCAAGCGAGAACAGCGTAGCCGTTGCATTTAAAGCACCAGCAAATGAAGATAAAATTGCGCCAAAGATCACTGCCGCAAAAACACCAAACAACGCTTGTGGCAATACTTCAGTTACAAGATATGGATAGGCATTATCGGGATTACTCATCAGTGCATCACCAAAGATATTCCGGGCTACAATTCCTGGAAATACTAAGAATAGCGCGCCAAAAACTTTAAAAAGTCCAACAATAAACGTGCCTTTTTGCGCTTCTGCTAGATTTTTTCCAGATAAAGCTTTTTGTACGATCATCTGATTGGTACACCAGAAATATAAATTATTAAATAGCATCCCTGTAATCAGTGTCGGCCACGGTACAATCGCTGAATCGATTGCTCCGACAGAATTCAGTAGCCACGGGGTATGATCAACGATGTAATCGATCCCGCCAATAAAATGACCATCGCCTAACTTCATGACACCTAAGATCGGAATCAATAAGCCGCAAATCAGCAAGCCGACGCCATAAACAGTATCACTATTGGCACTCAATGATAACCCACCGATCAATAGATAGAGAATGCCTACAATACCAATGATTACGGCAACTAAAATAATAGCTACGATCGGTCGAACACCTAATAGTTCATCAATATGGAAAATTTTATTAAAAACTAATGAACCTGAATATAAAACAACTGGCAAAAAAGAAATCATGTATGTCACAATAAACAAAATCGAAATCACTCTTTTAGTCACTGTATCATAACGAATTTCAATAAAATCTGAGACGGTATTGATCCCGTATTTAAAATACTTCGGTAAAAAAATAACGGCTAAAGCAACAATCGCAATCGCAGCCGTCACTTCCCAAGCCATCACTTCCATACCTGCATGATAACTCTGACCATTTTGACCAACGATTTGTTCAGTTGATAAGTTTGTCATGATGATCGAACCTGCGATCGGCAAGGCGGTCAAGCTTCTCCCCCCCATAAAGAAGCCTTCTGAACCTGAAGTATCCACTCCTTTTGCACGCCGATAAGCAAACAACCAGACACATGCAACAATTACGACAAAACTGACAAGAGAAAATATATTCATATGCTTCCGCTCCTTTTTCGGCTTTTAGTTATTTGTGATTTCACGAATATATTTTCTCGCCTTCACCGCATATTCAAAAGGATTCGCTTTTGCTGGATCTTGTTCTGCCTCAACGACGATCCACCCTTCATACCCACTGTTTTTGATTGCTTCCCAAATCGGCTTGAAATCGATCATTCCGTCACCCGGAACAGTAAATACACCTGCTTTAACTGCATTTAAAAAACTTTGTTCCGTAGACTTCACTTGTGCAGCTACTTCTTTTCGAATGTCTTTAAAATGGATGTGTTTGATTCGTTCTTGATATGTTTGATAAATAGAAATCGGATCTTCACCTGAAAAAACTAAGTGTCCGGTATCAAATAACAAAGAGACTTTTTCTGGATCTGTCATTTTCATTAGCTGATCGATTTCTTCTGTTGTCTGCACCCCAGTCCCCATATGATGATGATAAACGATCGTCATCCCTTTAGCATTTGCTAATTCACCTAAACGTTCTAAGCCAGAAGCTAAATCTTGCCATTCTTGTGTTGTGAATACAGGTTTTTCTTTAAAAATGGGTATGTCCATCTGCCTTGAATGCTGTGTCCTTGTTCCGAAACGACAATCACCTTTGCCCCCATAGCATGCAGAAAATTCATATGTTCAATAAAGTCTTGCTCTGTTTTCTCATATGGTTCAGTTGTTAGAAATGCGCTAAACCAAGCACTCGCCACTGATAATCCACGAATATCAAGGTACGGACGCAACACATTGGGGTCTTTAGGATACTTATTACCGATTTCTGTACCGACAAAGCCTGCTAAAGCCATTTCACTAATACACTGTTCAAACGTATTCTCCTTGCCAAGTTCTGGCATATCATCATTAGTCCAGGCAATCGGCGCAATACCAAAACGGATTTTCGATTCACTCATTTAAATTTTCTCCCCTTTCTAAGGAATGTTACTTATTTATTTTCAATGTCAATCAATTCATTTGTCTCAAATGATTTTTTACAAGCTAAAGCAATCTTAGTTGATTGAAGACCGTCATAAGCTGACACTTCTGGCTGACGTTTTTCCTTGATACAAGCAATAAATTCTTTCGCTTCATTAATAAATGCTTCACGAAATCTTTCTGGAAAATCCTGTGAGCACGCCCGGACAACACCTTGTTCATTCATTACTGTCACTAGATTTTTCTCTGGTGCCGCTGCCACACGTAACATCCCTTTCGTTCCAATCAATTCTGTTTCCACATGATAGCCATGGTGACAATTCCTACCTGCGACTAAAATTGCCATGGCTTGATTTTCCAACTGCATCATCGCGGCTCCAGTCTCTAACTCTCCTACTTCATCTAATTCAGGATAGGCAGCATTTTTCCCAATTGCCCAAACTCTATTAACTTCTTTTTTCATAAACCAACGAACTAAATCGATATCATGGATCGACATATCCATGAATATTCCCCCACTGTCACTGGCACCAGCAAATTTGACAAAACTTTCCATGGCAGAACTAGGGTCGATGCTGTAACAACGCATTAGCGTCAACTCACCTAATGTCCCAGAATCTACTAATTGTTTGGCGTATTGGTAGGAGTCATCATACCGTCGCATAAATCCCAGCATGAAGACTTGATTCGGATGATTTTGAATCACTCGCTGCGTTTCTTTTATTTCAGCTAAATCCAATCCGATTGGTTTTTCACTAAAAACATGTTTTCCATTTTCCATCGCTAAGCGAATCTGTTCACAATGAAAACCAGAAGGCGAAACAATAAAGACTGCATCAATTGACGGACTTTTTACCATTTCTTCGTATTTTTTATAGGTTTGTTTCACACCTAACTCTGTTACTGCATAATCTAGTTCTTCTTGAACAAAACTACAGGCAGCGACTAGTTGACATCCTTGTACATTTTCAGCTAAGTTTTTTGCATGAACTTTCCCTAATCGACCTAATCCAACGATTCCTACTTTGATTTTCTCCATTTTCAGCCTCCCAGTAATTTAGTTATGACATTTCTTTCTTATTTATATAGCGTTGGACAATCAGGCAGTTGAATCAGCGCTCGCTCCCCTGTATCTCTGGCTTGTCCACAAGCATCCATTGTAACTGCAGCAACATAACCGTCCCAAGCAGTCGGTCCAGTTAAATCGCCAGCTTGAATCGAACGAATCCACAATTCAAATTCATAATCATACGCTTCGATAAAGCGAGTTTGCCAATCTGGCGCGATTTTGGTATAGTTTTTGCCTTTTGACTTCACATGGGTATACGCTGGATCTTCTAACCCGATTTCACCAGTTTCGCAAACAACCTCACACTTGATATCGTAGCCAAATTGACAATTGACAAAGATTTCTAAATCAATATGAATGCCGGATGTTGTTTCTAAAATCAGCATTTGCGGGTCATGTAATTTTTCATGAGTAAAACTCGTTTGCTTTGGCATGATCATTTGAGCAGAAACATAATCTTCCTGAAGTAACCAGCGTAATGCATCAATTTCGTGGATTCCTGTGTTGATGATTGCCATCGGGGTATGATAATTTTCGTCTGCTGTCGGATTTCTATGGGCACAATGCAACATCAATGGTTCACCGAACTCTTTCGTTTCGATGGCCTGTTTCAGCTCAATATAGCCGCGATCATATCTTCTCATAAAACCAACTTGAACTAATTTCTTCCCTGCAGCCATTTCGGCCTCTACAATTCGTTTGCATCCAGCGCTGTCTGTCGCTAAAGGTTTTTCACAGAAAACGTATTTGCGGTGCTTGATTGCTTCCAATACATATTTTTCATGCGTTGGATCCCAAGAGGTTACCACTACAATATCAACACTTGTAGAAGCAATTAATTCTTCTCCTGTTTCAAAAAAACAGCATCAATTTGATTGGCCAAACGTTGCGCCTGCGCCACATTTATATCCGAAACCGCTGTAACATAAGCTCCTTGTACTTTTTCATTGATCCGTCTGATATGTTCGATTCCAATTGCGCCTGTTCCGATGACCCCTACTTTTAAATCCATTGTGTTCCCTCCATTTTCTATTTTTTCGCAAACCTGTCGAACAAGTTTTGTTACACCCGAAAATGTATTCGCTTTCAATTTCATTCAACTGTTTATCTGCTCTTTTCAAAAAAAGCAGCTAAACATCACTTTTTAGATTATTAATATTCTTTGGCCGTTTTCAATATCTCTTGGCTACGTTCGTAAGCCGTGTGAACGGCCAAACTTTTCGAAACCTCTGCTACCCCTACATGCCACCAGCTATCATAGCCATCTGACATCGTTTTTGGCAAAACTTTGATGTCAATCAATGTTGACTTGTCTTGTTTTTTCGCGTCTTCCAATGCAGCTATAAGTGTTTCTTTAGTATTTGCACGGTAGACTTTAGCACCATAGCCTTCTGCAACTTTGGCATAATCAATTGACATGATTTGATCATTGTAGTCTCTGAATTCGCATTTGTAACTATCGCTGCCATTAGCCATTTGTAAATTATTGATACAACCAAACCCTGAATTATCGAATAGCAAGATATTGATTTTTTGATGATATTGCAAAGCCGTCACCAACTCTGAGTGAAGCATCAAAAAGCTGCCATCTCCAACCATAGTGTAAACTTCTTGTGACGGGCTGGCTAATTTCACTCCTAAAGCACCGCCGATTTCATACCCCATACAGGAGTATCCGTATTCTAAATGATACGTATTCGGAACAACTGAATTCCACAATCGTTGCATATCTCCAGGTAACGAGCCTGCCGCTGCAATAGCGATACTGTCTTTTTCAACGGTGTCATTGATCGTAAGAAAGGCACTTGTTTGAGTAAAGTTTGTATCTAACGTATCCGCATATTCATTTAAGATATCTTGTGTAAACTGACCTTTGATCTCTGGTGAAAAATTAGTTCTTGAAAATGTCGTCTCACGCAGACGTTTTCGTTCGGCTGACCATTCCGTTTTCAAGTGCTGGATCGTGTCACCAAGTGTTGTTTGATACCCGATAAGCATCGGAGTCAGCAGTGTCAAAGTCTCTTTCGCATCACCAATAAGCTGGAAAGCATCAAATTTATATGCCTGCATTCGATTAACATTGATATTCAAAAATTTTGTTTGCTCATAGTCAAAGGCCGTTTTAGAAGAGGTCGTAAAATCAGTGTAACGTGTACCGACTCCGATGATTAGGTCAGCTTGCCGAACCGCTTTATTGGCGGCCAGCGTTCCTAAAATACCAGTCCCTCCTAGGTTATTGTTAAAATCTGCCTCTACCGTTGCTTTCCCAGCAGGCGTTTCAACTAGTGGGATACCACATTGAAAAGATAAGCGCAGTAGTGCCTCGCGGGCTTCTGAATATTTTGCTCCGCCCCCGACGATTATTACAGGTTTTTTGCTTGCTTTGATTCTTTCGACTGCCCCTTCTAATGCCCGTTGACTCGGTATTTGTCGATCAACATAATGAACTCTTTTCTTGAAAAATTCTTCATCATAATCATAAGCCTCCGCTTCTGTATCTTGCGCAATGCAAATCGTTGCAGGTCCACACGTTGCAGGATTTGTCATCACTTCAAATGCTCTAAGCAGGCTGCTCATCAACTGTTCTGGACGTTGAATTCGATCCCAATATTTTGAAACAGACTTAAAAGCATCATTTGTCGTTATTGCCGCACTTGTCTCGTGTTCTAATTGTTGCAAGACCGGATCAGGCTGTCGTGTAGCAAAAGTATCTGCCGGCAATAGCAACACGGGAATATTATTAGCAAAAGCGGTGGCCGCAGCTGTGATCATATTGGCTGAACCCGGACCTGCTGAAGCAGTCACTGCAAAAATTTTCTGCCGTAGTTTTTGCCGACTATATGCTATTGCAGCGTGGGTCATCCCTTGTTCATTTTTCCCTTGAAATACTTTTAAATGCCCTGGTTCTTCTTCAAGTGCTTGGCCAATTCCTAAGACATTTCCATGACCAAACACGGTGAATATCCCTTCAACAAAAGGAAACTCATTTCCATCGATATGAATGTACTGCTGATTTAAAAATTTGATCAGCGCTTGGGCTGTGGTCAAGCGAATTCTTTTAACCATTAGTTTCCCACCTTACTTTTTTCAAGATCGTTCTGAAATCAATTGCTCTATTTCACTTACGGTCGGCATTGCTTCTGAAGAGCTATGCTTACTAACAACAATTGCAGCTGAGGCACTGCCATATTTCAGTGCTGTCTCTATATCTTTTCCTGAGTTCAATGCATATAAAAATGCGGCTGCATAAGAGTCCCCCGCTCCGAAGGTTTTCAGAACTTTGGTTTTATACGAGCCTGTTTGATAGATTCCGCCGTCTTTTGTATATGCATACGAACCTTCCACCCCATGTTTAATTACAATCAATTCTGGACGATACTGAAATAAATAATCAATCGTCCGTTGATTGCTTCCACCTTTACGTCCTTCCATCTCATCATACTCATCTCTAGTACCGATCACGATATCGGCATTTTCAGCAACAATCGAATAATACACTGCAACTTCTTCTGATGATTGCCAAGTATACGGCCGATAATCTAATTCAAACGCAACTTTTATTTGATTTTTTCTAGCATAAGAAACTGCTCTTAAAACTGCCTCTCTAGATGGACTTTGCGCCAGTGCTGTTCCAGAAACTAGTAACAAATCTGTTTGCTTAATATACTCTTCTTCAATTTCCTCAGGCGCCAAGTACAAATCTGCAACTTGATCTCGATACATTAAAATACTGCATTCTTCTGGACTTTTGATTTCCGTAAAAGCCAGTCCTGCTTTATGTCCTTTTCGATCGATAAACATCTGACTCGTATCGATTCCAGCTTCATTCATAAATGCTTCGATAAAGCGACCATGCTGATCGTCAGATATTTTCCCGATAAACCCAACTCTTGCACCTAATTTGGCACTGCCAATGGCGATATTCGCAGGAGACCCGCCTACATATTTTTTAAAGGTCATCGTCTCTTCCATCGGTCGATTATACTCAACAGCATTTAAATCGATACACGCTCGACCAAGAGCGATTATATCAAATTTCTTCGTCATCTCTGCCACTCCTTCTATTCTCTAGTTAAAATCCATTCATGATCTGGATCATTATGAAACTGCCATTTTCTCGTAGGTCCAGCCATTACATTTAAATAATAAGAATCATAGCCATCTGGAACCCCCACTGGATGGTAGCCTTTTGGCACAACGACTACATCACCATTTTCAACAGTCATCGTTTCATCAAGCAAACGATCATCTGTATAAACCCGCTGGAAAACAAATCCCTGTCTAGGATTTAGTTCATGATAATAGGTTTCTTCTAATTTAGATTCCATTGGCAAATTATCTTGATCATGCTTATGCGGCGGATAGCTTGACCAATTACCACCGTCGGTAAATACTTCAACAACTAGCAAACGCTCAGCATACGGGCTAGTATCCGGTAAAATATTATGCACTAAACGTTTGTTTTGATACTGTCCGCGTTGTTCAATCGTGTTGTCTGACGCTTTGATCAATACGGTAGGATTGTTTTTTTCAGAAGGGGCATAACAAAGGACTATACTCGCTTTAGAATTCGCTGTAATTTCAAATGAGTGTTCTCTAGAAATATAAACACTGTCCGTTGGTATTTTTTCAAAGACACTTTCACGTGCCCCGATTTCATTAAAGGTCTGTTCTCCATCTGTTACTGTTATTTGCCCTGTCAACGCAACAATACAGACCTCCTTTGTCCCTAAACTTTCCCGATAGGTACTGCCGACAGTCATCTCAAGCACCTTCAGCTCAATATATTGCAAAGCTGTATTTTTTTTATGGATATACTGAAGCAGTGTGGTTCCTTCATTCAACATTCTTGGAACAGGCTTATAGTTCAAATGTGCCATGTGTATTCCTTCTTTCCAGTTAGATAGTCGCTTTAGGATAACGAGCTGTAACTACTTTTTTACGGGTATAAAATTCTACACTATCTTTTCCATTTGCATGAAGGGTGCCATAGAAAGAAGATTTCCACCCAGAAAATGGGAAAATGCCATCGGCGCTGGTACTCCTAAGTTGATTCCAAGCATCCCTGCATCGATATGTTCTCTAAAGTACCGAATTGCAGAGGCATTATTGGTAAATAAACAAGCTCCATTTGCAAACTCAGACTGATTTGCGGTCGCAATTGCTTCTTTTAGATTTTTCACTCGAATAATCGATAATACCGGAGCAAAAATCTCATCTCGCCAAATCGTCATATCTGTCGTCACACCATCAAAAATCGTCGCTCCTACAAAATAACCATTGTCTGGAATATTTTTTCTACCGTCTACAATGAGCTTCGCGCCTTCTGCAAGGCCTTTTTCAATATAGTCAAAGGTTCTTTTTTGATTCTCTTCTCGAATAACCGGACCTAAGAAGACACCATCATCCAACCCATTCCCTACTTTGATTCCTGCTGATTTTTCCTGTAATTTATCAATAAATTCGTCTGCCACCTCATCCTCAACGGTTACAACCGCACAGGCCATACAGCGTTCGCCAGCAGAACCAAATGTTGCCGATACAATATTGGTCACAGTATCATCTAAATCTGCATCTTTTAAAACAATTGAGTGATTTTTAGCGCCAGTGAGTGCTTGTACTCGTTTTAAATATTTGCTCCCTTGAGTATAGACATATTTTCCAACTGGCTCTGACCCAACAAAGGAAATCGCTTTCACTTCTGGGTGTTCTAAAATCCCATTAACTACGTCATGTGCTCCGTAGACAATATTAAACACTCCAGCTGGCAAACCGGCTTCTGTAAACAATTCTACCAATCGCTCTGTTAACAAAGGTGTTCTTTCTGATGGTTTCAAGATAAATGTATTTCCACAAGAAATCGCCATCGGAAACATCCAACATGGAACCATCATTGGAAAATTAAATGGTGTGATTCCTGCCACAACACCAATTGGATAACGATAATTAGCTACCTCTACATCTGTGGCAATCGACGCTAAAGAATCCCCCATCATCAAGGTCGGTGTCCCTGCTGCGAATTCTACATTTTCAATTCCGCGTTGCACTTCTCCTAACGCTTCACTAAGATTTTTCCCATTTTCTAGAGTGATCAATTTAGCTAGTTCCTCTTTATGTCTAATCAATAATTGTTGATAGTTAAATAGAATTCTCGCACGCCGCGGTACTGCTACTTCCTTCCATGTTTCAAAAGTTTCTGCCGCACTCTTGACTGCCTCCTCTAAATCTCCTTTTGTAGACAAGGGAACCTCACACAATAGTTCTTTCGTAGCTGGATTATACACTTTTTCATATGACTGAGTATGACTCTCTACCCATTTTCCTCCAATATAATTTTTTAATCTCCGTACCTCTGCCATCTATACATCCTCCTTGTTATCTATTTAAAAATCAACACGATGGTAATATCTTGATAATGTTTGGTTAACTTTTGATTACATTGTACAATTACAATTTTAGATAGTCAACCTATTTCTGATAAAAAATCATGTTTTTTTGATCACTTCTTGATTACTTCCTTATTCCTCAAAAAAACATACGATGATTTATGGCTCACTAGTAAAGAAAAATGGTTACATGTTGATTACATTTAGGCCATATGTTATAGTGACTTTAATAACACAAAGTGGAAAGGTTAACGCATATGAAATTACAACGCATTCAGCAAATTGAAAACCACATACAACAACAAGGAAGTATTTCTCTTGATGAGCTTTGCCGCGTTTTCAATGTTTCTAAAAACACCATTCGTCGCGATATTAATGTGCTAGAAAAAAGAGGAACGTTGAAAAAGGTTTATGGTGGTGTCGTCTACGTAGAGAATAATCTGGTTTCTTTTGAAAATCGAAACATTCACAACCAAAAGGAAAAGGAAGCCATCGGAGCACGTGCTGCTCTACTCATCGAAGAAAATGACTTGATTTATATCGACTCAGGCACAACAACTAGCCAAATATTGAACACTGTCGACCCAGAGCTTCCCTTTACTTTATTGACAAACAATCTTGATATCATCAACTTAGCCGCAGAAATGAAAAATGTTCAACTCATTCTTATTGGAAATAGCTATAAAAGAAAAACGCGTTCTTTTGTCGGGATCGAAGATGAAGCAGTCGTAACAAGATATAATATAAATAAAGCATTCATGGCCGCTACCGGCGTATCGATCACAAGTGGATTAACAAACTCAGATTTAATGGAATACCGCATAAAAAAAATGATCGTCCAAAGAGCCAAGGACATTTACTTACTGGCTGATAGCTCAAAATTCGATCATTCTACTTTGCTTACTTATTCACCTCTAGAAAGTATCAAGGGAATCGTTACAACAAGAGAACTTCCACAAACGTATGTAGATTTTTGTGACTTACATGCCATTGAGCTTCTATATAGCAATTAGCAACATAAAAAAGGAGAGATCTATTTGCCACTACTAAAATTTGATATGATCGAAGGCCGCAGTAAAGAAGAAATACAGGTGATTCTTGATGTCGCTCATTCTGTAGTTTTAGAGTCTTTTAAAGTCCCTGCAGGTGATAGATATCAAATCGTCACTCAGCACAAACCGTTTGAAATGATTATGGAAGATACTGGTCTAGGCTTTCAACGCGAGCCTGAAAAAATGATTTCACTGACTGTCATCAGCCGTGAACGACCTACAGAACAAAAGAAACTATTTTATCGCTTGCTTGCTGAACAATTAGAAGAATTTTGCACTATTGCTCCTGAAAATTTGCTCGTTTCATTTGTCATCAATAATGATTCGGATTGGAGTTTCGGGTTTGGAAGAGCACAATTTTTAACAGGAGAACTTTGAACCTAAAGAGGTTAGTCGGGAAGCGTTTATCACTGAAAAGTTACTTCTGCTCCCACTGTTTATTCGTATTTAAAGCTCGGAACAAAACTAGTTTTTAGTTTTGTTCCGAGCTTTTTATAATTGTTCTTCTTTTTTGATGATTTGATTAAGTTTCCAAAAATTTCTTATTTGAGTGCCTACCAAGACCGCCATGATCACTCCATATATTGCTAGTAAAACTAAAAAAATAGGACTTCGCTCTTCATTTCTAGATAACAACATCGGAATCAAATAAAATACTGGAAATAGCGCAACAAAGGCAATCGAGCCTTGAAACTTTACGACCTTTTTCGCCATTTCTGCACGAGATGGCGCATCATTAAAAATCATATTCTCTTCCACTACTTCAGATTTCATTTTCCTAAAATAATACCAGTTACCAAACCTATAAAAATATTCCCAGCCACAATCTTCAAATAACTGTAAATATTCTTCAATATCATTAACATCTTGCTTAAAATCTAATTGATATACATACTCTTCGGGCTCACATTTTTCAAAGAAATAGGTCGGAATGGGCAATTTAAGATCCACCATTTTCCAGCCTTGTTTATGTTGCTCTTGTAAAAATTTTTCTTCCTCTAAATAATCCGCCAATTCAAAACGTCTTCTTATTTTTTTAGTCTCCATCTACTTTCTCTCCAATACTATTTTTGTACAATCGATTAATTCTATTGATTTCGTGAATCAGTATTTCCTCTCCCAATTCAGTGATCAGATAACTTTTCCGTCTATTCTCTTCTTTTGTAGCTTGGATCAAACCATCTTTCTCCATTTTACTAAGGCTGCCATACATCGTACCTGCACTGATAATGATTTCTTGATCGGTTAGTTCTTTCACATACTGAATAATGTTGTAGCCATGACGCTCTTCTCTAAGAGCAAATAATATATAAAAGCCGGTTTCCGTCATCGGTATGTAGATTCGTTTTAACTTATCTTCCATTTATTCGTTGCTCCTTCCTAGTTTATATCGAGGTTCGATATATCGTAATTCTATATTATATCGAACCTCGATATAAGTCAAGCATCTTTTAACGCTTTTACAAAAGTTCTTTATGCAGTTTTCAAACTGTCTAGAAAAATTCAAAACAAAAAAAGCCGAAGGGAAATCCCTTCGACTTACGTCCGAGTACCCCAGCTTTTTACACTGGTTATTGCTATATTTAAGTGTTAATTATTTAGTGATTTCAGAAACAACGCCTGAACCAACAGTACGTCCGCCTTCACGAATAGAGAAACGAGTTCCGTCTTCGATAGCGATTGGGTGGATTAATTCAACGTCCATTGCAACGTTATCACCAGGCATTACCATTTCAACGCCTTCTGGTAATTCAACTACACCAGTTACGTCAGTTGTACGGAAGTAGAACTGAGGACGGTAGTTAGTGAAGAATGGAGTGTGACGTCCGCCTTCTTCTTTTGATAAAACATAAACTTCAGCTTTAAATTTTGTGTGTGGAGTGATTGAAGCAGGTTTTGCCAATACTTGTCCACGTTCGATATCTTCACGTGCAACACCACGTAATAAAGCACCGATGTTATCGCCAGCTTCAGCGTAGTCTAACAATTTACGGAACATTTCAACACCAGTAACTGTTGTTTTAGCTGTATCTTCTTTAATACCAACGATTTCGATTTCGTCACCAACGCGAACTTCTCCACGTTCAACACGGCCAGTAGCTACTGTACCACGTCCAGTGATTGAGAATACGTCTTCGACTGGCATCATGAATGGTTTGTCAGTATCACGAGTTGGAGTTGGGATGTACTCATCAACTGCAGCCATTAATTCCATGATTTTTTCTTCGTATGAAGCGTCGCCTTCTAATGCTTTCAAAGCAGAACCAGCGATAACAGGAGTGTCGTCACCTGGGAAGTCATATTCAGATAATAAATCACGAACTTCCATTTCTACTAATTCTAATAATTCTTCGTCATCTACCATATCCATTTTGTTTAAGAAAACAACGATGTATGGTACACCAACGTTACGTGATAACAAGATGTGCTCACGAGTTTGAGGCATAGGACCATCAGCAGCAGATACTACTAAGATAGCTCCATCCATTTGTGCAGCACCAGTGATCATGTTTTTAACGTAATCCGCGTGTCCTGGGCAATCCACGTGTGCGTAGTGACGAGCATCAGTTTCATACTCGATGTGAGAAGTGTTGATTGTGATACCACGTTCTTTTTCTTCTGGAGCGTTATCGATATCAGCATAGTTTTGAGCTTCACCGCCACCGTGTTTAGCTAACACAGTTGCGATTGCAGCAGTTAATGTAGTTTTACCATGGTCAACGTGTCCAATAGTACCAATGTTTACATGGGGTTTAGAACGGTCAAATTTTTCTTTAGCCATTTTAAATGTTCCTCCTAAAATATATAAATTTTATTTTTATTTGATAGATAGTTTTACAGCTACCTGATCATCTTTTATTATTCTAACTGAAATTCACAGAAAATCCTAGTCATAAATAAGTATATACTTATTTCTTAACTATTAAGCGTTGTTTCCGCCATTTTTCTTGATGATTTCTTCTTGTACAGATTTTGGTACGTCTTCATAGTGGTCAAATACCATCATAAATGTACCGCGACCTTGTGTTGCTGAACGTAATGTTGTAGCGTAGCCGAACATTTCAGCTAGAGGCACCATTGCGTTAACGATTTGTGAGTTACCGTGTGCTTCCATTCCTTCAACACGTCCACGACGACTTGTAACGTGTCCCATGATATCACCTAAGTAATCTTCTGGTACAGTGATCGTTACTTTCATCATTGGTTCTAAGATAACTGGATTAGCTTTCTTAGCAGCCGCACGTAGCGCCATAGAAGCAGCTACACGGAAGGCTGTTTCATTTGAATCGACATCATGGTATGAACCATCGTAAAGTTTTGCTTTGATATCAACTAATGGATATCCAGCAAGAACACCGTTGTTCATAGATTCTGCCAAGCCTTTTTCAACCGCTGGGATGTATTCACGTGGAACCACACCACCGACGATGGCATTTTCAAATTCAAAACCTTTTCCTTCTTCGTTTGGTGTAAATTCAACCCAGACATGTCCGTATTGACCTTTACCACCAGACTGACGTACAAACTTACCTTCTGCCTGAGTTAAAGGCGCACGGAAAGTTTCACGGTATGATACTTGTGGAGCACCAACGTTAGCTTCAACCTTGAACTCACGTCTCATACGGTCTACTAATACGTCTAAGTGCAATTCACCCATACCAGAGATAACTGTTTCACCAGTTTCAACGTTTGTTTCAACGCGGAATGATGGATCTTCTTCAGCAAGTTTTTGCAAAGCAATCCCCATTTTATCTTGGTCGGCTTTTGATTTAGGTTCAACAGCTACTTGGATAACCGGTTCTGGGAACTCGATTGATTCAAGAATAACTGGAGCATCCATCGCACATAAAGTATCACCAGTTGTTGTATCTTTCAATCCAACAGCGGCAGCGATATCTCCTGAATACACTTTATCGATTTCTTTACGTGTATTCGCGTGCATTTGAAGAATACGACCGATACGTTCTTTTTTGTCTTTAGAAGCGTTCAATACATATGAACCACTTTCAAGGACACCAGAATAGACACGGAAGAATGTTAGACGACCTACGAATGGGTCAGTCATAACTTTAAATGCTAGTGATGCAAAAGGTGCTTCGTCGTCAGCAGGACGAGTTGTTTCTTCGTCTGTTTTAACATCGATTCCTTTGATTGCATCGATATCTAATGGTGATGGCAAATAATCAAGAACTGCATCAAGCATTATTTGAACACCTTTATTTTTAAAGGCAGAGCCACACATTACTGGGAAGAATTCAACGTTGATCGTTGCTTGGCGGATACCCGCTTTTAATTCTTCGATAGTAATTTCTTCACCATCAAGATATTTCATCATTAGGTCTTCATCAGTTTCAGCAACAGCTTCAACTAATTTTTCACGCCATTCAACTGCTTGATCCATGTATTCTTCTGGAATTTCAGTTTCTTGAATGTCAGTACCTAAGTCATTTGTATAAATTTCAGCTTTCATCGTAATTAAATCGATGATCCCTGTGAAATTATCTTCTGAACCAATTGGTAATTGGATTGGATGAGCATTTGCTTGTAAACGATCATGTAATGAGTTTACAGAGTATAAGAAATCCGCACCGATTTTATCCATTTTATTACAGAAAACAATACGTGGAACTTTATAATCAGTTGCTTGACGCCAAACTGTTTCAGTTTGAGGTTCCACACCTGATTGTGAATCAAGAACGGTTACAGCACCATCCAATACACGTAGTGAACGTTGAACTTCAATAGTGAAATCCACGTGTCCTGGTGTATCGATGATATTTACACGGTAACCTTTCCACTCTGCAGTTGTTGCAGCAGAAGTGATGGTAATACCACGTTCTTGTTCTTGTTCCATCCAGTCCATTTGTGAAGCACCTTCGTGCGTTTCACCAATTTTATGGATTTTACCAGTGTAGTATAAAATACGCTCTGTTGTTGTTGTTTTACCCGCATCAACGTGAGCCATAATACCGATATTACGAGTGTTTTCTAACGAAAATTCTCTTGCCATTCTAGGGTGTTCTCCTCTCTTTATTTAAATCGATTGTAAAGTGACTGTCTGTCGTAAAGTTAACTTACATACAGAGAGGATTTTACCAACGATAATGTGCAAACGCACGGTTAGCGTCAGCCATTTTGTGTGTGTCTTCGCGTTTCTTAACAGAAGCACCAGTGTTATTGGCAGCATCCATGATTTCTTTCGCTAGACGTTGTTCCATTGTATGTTCACCGCGTAGGCGAGCATAGTTAACAACCCAACGCAAGCCTAAAGTTGTACGACGTTCTGGACGAACTTCAACTGGTACTTGGTAGTTAGAACCCCCAACACGGCGAGCTTTTACTTCTAAGACAGGCATAACGTTTTTCATTGCTTGTTCGAAAACTTCCAATGGATCGTTACCTGTAGATTCTTTGATGATATCAAATGAATTATAGATAATATTAGCAGCAATCCCGCGTTTCCCATCAACCATTACACGGTTGATCAAGCGAGTTACTAATTTTGAGTTATAAATTGGATCTGGTAAAACATCGCGTTTTGTAACAGGACCTTTACGTGGCATCCGTAACTCCTCCTTCCGAAAATTCTTTATTATATAATACCTTAGTGATTGTCAAATTATTTAGCTGCTTTAGGCATTTTAGTACCATATTTAGAGCGGCTTTGTTTACGATCAGTAACGCCGGCTGTATCAAGCGCACCACGTACGATATGATAACGTACTCCTGGTAAGTCTTTTACACGTCCACCGCGTAATAATACCACGCTATGTTCTTGTAAGTTGTGACCAATACCTGGGATATAAGCTGTTACTTCGATTAAGTTAGACAAACGAACACGGGCATATTTACGTAAAGCTGAGTTCGGTTTTTTAGGTGTCATAGTTCCCACACGAGTACAAACCCCACGCTTTTGTGGTGAGTTTACGTTCGTTTGAGATTTCTTAAAGCTATTATATCCTTTGTTCAACGCTGGTGAATTAGATTTCTCCACCTTTGATTTACGAGGTTTACGTACTAATTGATTAATTGTAGGCATTCCTTGTTTCCTCCTTCCTCATTTCGCATCTAGTCCCACACATCCAGGTGGTTCTTTTTTAGCGATAAAAAATAATGCAATCTCTGCACTCATTATCAAATATGCTTCGATAGACAGTCAGCACGTCTCCAACGAGAGACCTGTAGATAAAGCACCTTTGATAGCATATCATGCTACTTATGAACTGTCAACCACTTCTCTATTTTTTTCTATAATACTCCCTTACTTTTTTTAAAATGTCTGTTAAAAAAGGGAAGAGGGGATTATTTCTTAATCATTCTATCTTTTTTTTCCATTTAACGGTACAATATCTTTGATTATTTGAAAGGGGCTAACAAGCGAATGAATCTTAAACAAATGGCAGGAATCGAAGCGGCAAAATATGTAACAGATGGCATGATCGTAGGCTTGGTACAGGATCTACAGCAAAATTTATGGTGGATGAAATCGGTCGACGTGTAAAAGAAGAAGGATTATCAATCGTTGGTGTAACGACTTCAAAAGAAACTGAACGTCAAGCGCAAGAGCTTGGTATTCCTTTAAAAGGTATTGATGATGTTCCTTATGTTGATTTAACAATTGACGGAGCAGATGAAATCAGCGAGGATTTCCAAGGAATCAAAGGTGGCGGTGCTGCTTTATTGTTTGAAAAAATCGTTGCGACGTATTCAAAAAAATGTATCTGGATCGTGGATGAATCAAAACTCGTTAAGAAGCTTGGTCGATTCCCTTTACCAGTTGAAGTGGTTCCTTATGGTAGCCAACAATTAGTTCGTTCATTTGAAGCGAAAGGTTATGCTCCTGTTTTACGAACAACGCCTGCTGGGGAAACGTTGGTTACAGATGGCGGTCACTATATCATCGATCTTCATTTAGAAGAAATCACTGACCCAATCGCTTTCGGTGCGTATTTGGATCAATTAGTAGGTGTAGTTGAACATGGTTTATTCCTCCAAATCGTCACAACTGTGATTGTTGGTGGAGAGTCTGGTCCTAAAACAATTCACGTTCCCAACTAGAGAATTATTTGAATAAGATTTGAAAATGAAGAGTATCATTAAAAAAAGATAAAAAAACACCTACCATTCCGTTCGTTTATATGCTACATTTTTAGTATCCTATAACTAGAAAGGACGAACGATGAAAATAATTGGTTATGCACGTACAACAATTACTGATGATGACTTAGATGCTCAAATCAAAGTGCTCTCTGACTATGGCTGCGATGAGATTTATCAGGAATCTTTCGACATCACACATGACAAGCAGCTCATTTCAGAGCTTGAGACTGTTCTAAGCAGTTTAACCCATGGGGACACTTTAGTTATTTGCCGTTTAAATAGGCTAGGTCGTTCCACCCGTCAATTGACTGAGCTGACACAAAAATTTAATGGTTCAGGTATTCATCTAGTCAGTCTTGATGAAGAAATCGACACTCGTCATCCAATGGGAGAAATTTATTTTAAATTAATGAATGGATTAGCTACAATGGAATGCGATTTAATCAAAGAACGTACTTTAATCGGATTAGACAATGCTCGAAAAAAAGGCAAGATCGGTGGACGTCCTAAAATAGATAAACGAACCATCAAAAAAATTCGCCACCTGTACCACGAAAAAAAAGAAACGATCCAGTTCATCTCTTCCAAGTGTAACGTTTCTGTGGGAACTTGCTACAAATACATCAACTTGTCTGAAGCGGACGTCGTGAAAATTTCTCAAAAATAGTAAGAATAAACCAGTAGTGAATATTTAGGAGATTACAGGATTTTAGCTGTAGTCTCCTTATGTGTATTATTCTCCTCTAAATAGTCATCGTTTACCAAAATTTATCGAATCATCAGTTTCAGTAGTTTTCACTAATTTACAATGGAAATCTATTTTAAAACGGTGTACAATAGAAAAGGAAATGAAAGTTTCAGAAACTACAACTCAAAGGAGAGCTATACATGCCAAAATTAGTATTTTCTCGTCATGGACTTAGTGAATGGAATGCGTTGAATCAATTTACCGGTTGGGCTGACGTAGATTTAGCACCACAAGGTGTTGAAGAAGCAATCGAAGGCGGCCGCAAAATCAAAGAAGCTGGAATTGAATTTGATGTAGCTTATACTTCTGTATTAACTCGTGCGATCAAAACATGTAACTTACTTTTAGAAAACTCAGATCAATTATGGGTTCCTCAAATCAAATCTTGGCGTTTGAATGAACGTCACTATGGTAAATTACAAGGCTTAAACAAAAAAGAAACTGCTGAAAAATATGGAGATGACCAAGTTCACATTTGGCGTCGTTCTTACGATACTTTACCTCCATTGATGGAAGCAACAGATGAAGGTTCTGCCGCTAACGATCGTCGTTATGCTATGTTAGACCAACGTGATATTCCAGGCGGAGAAAACCTAAAAGTTACTCTAGAACGTGCATTGCCATTCTGGCAAGACGAAATCGCACCTGCTTTACTAGACAACAAAACTGTTTTAGTAGCAGCTCACGGTAATTCTTTACGTGCCTTAGCAAAACATATCGAAGGTATTTCAGATGAAGATATCATGGATCTTGAAATCCCAACAGGTCAACCACTTGTTTATGAATTAAACGATGACCTAACAGTAGCTAAAAAATACTACTTATAAAAAATTGAGCCCGGGACAAAACTAATTTTTAGTTTTGTCCCGGGCTCTAAAACCGAATAAACGGCGAGAAAAAAGCAGCTCCTTCGGAAATAAGCTGGAATTGCTATGAAACACAGCGAAGCATGAGCTGATGTAAAACAGTACCTACTTGGTCACAAAAATTTGAAGAGCACCAAGTAGGTACCAATCATCATCAGTTCGTAAAATCACTGTGATTCTTGGCAATTTTCGTAAATCCCCTCTTATTGCTGTAAAACACAACGAGGTACGAGTTGATGTTGCACAGTACCTACTTGGTTCTCGGAGCTAAACACTTTTATCTCGGCCTCTTTTTAGTTCTCTAAGTTTTGTTTCAAACGTTCAAGCCAATTGGCGATATTTTCTCGCTGTGTCACAAATTCAAAATCAGACATATTATATTGAGCATAATATCTTCCACCAACGAAACGCACCATGATCGAAGATCGTACTTCTTCCTCTAAAGCATCTTTTTGTAGCTCTTCACGGTAAAATATCCAACTTGTCGCCAAAACATCCTTAGAAGCTTGCAAATCATTTTGGATAATTCGGCTAATTGTCTCTATCAAATCCATTTGCTCTATATCTTTAAAATAAGCATACCAAAGCGTCCGATTTTCGGAATACGTTTCATCAAACAACTGTTTCATAGGTACTTCCCCTTTTCAAGTTGCAAATTTTAGTTATACAAAGTTAGATTCTGTTAAACATTCACGATAAATCGCTTCAACATCTGATTCAGCTAATGGAACAAACGCATCCGTTTTGATTGTACTATGAGCAACTGCTTGTTTCGCCATCTCACCAAATTTTTCCTCATCGATTCCGACAGCCGGCAATGTCATTGGAATATCACAAGCTTTAAAGAAATCGTATGTTGCTTGAATACCTTTTTTCGCCGCAAGCATCGGATCTGTCTCAGTGATTCCCCAAACATTATGAGCAAACTGCGCAAATCTAGCAACTGTTTGTTCTGAAAGTACATAATTCATCCAGCGAGGCGTTAAAATAGCTAACCCAATTCCATGCGTAATATCATAAAATGCACTTAACTCATGCTCCATAGCATGACACGACCAAACACCATGTTTACCGTTTCGTGTCAAACCGTTTAACGCTAAACTACTTGACCACATCAAGTTCGCGCGAGCATCGTAATTATCAGGTGTTTCTAATGCAATCGGGCAATTCTTGATTACCGCACGCATCAAGCCTTCTGAAACAAAGTCTTGTACATCAGTTCCTTCCGTTACGTTGAAATAACTTTCAAATAAATGGCTTAATATATCCGCAGATCCTGCTGCTGTTTGATAAGCTGGCACAGTAAATGTCGTGGTCGGATCTAAAAATGACACTTTTGGCATCATCGCCGGCCCACCAACACCTAATTTTTGGTTTGTAGCTAAATTGGTGATCACAGCTCCAACATTCATTTCACTACCTGTTGCTGCTAAAGTCAAGATCGTAACAATCGGTAAAGCTGCTCCTGGAAATCCTTTGCGTTCTGCTATGACTTCCCAAGGGTCCTCATCACTGTAAAAACCTGCTGCGATCACTTTAGAACAATCGATTGTTGATCCACCACCTACAGCCAAGATGACATCGATCTCATTTTCACGACACAACGCCACACCACGACGAACTGTTTCGATACGAGGATTAGGCTCTACACCGCTCAATTCCACCACTTTATTTTGATTCTTTCCAAGCAAATCGATCACTTGATCGTACAACCCATTTTTCTTAATACTGCCTCCACCATAAACGAGCAATACATTTTTACCATAAACATCCAGTACATCTGTTAATTCTGTTGCCAAACGGTCTTTCCCGAAACGAATATCTGTCGGTACGTAAAATCTAAAATTATCCAATTTTTCTTCCTCCGTTCAATTTAGGTTTCTTATTATATGATAGTCTATCAAAAAAGCGTGTCAAGAAAACTGTCCTTTAGTCCCACTCGATTAAATCATAGTATAAAAACAGCTCCGTCTATAAGCAGGAGCTGTTTTAGTAACTATTTTTATTAACTGTTGATTGCTGTTTCAAGACCGACTTCGATCATATCGTTGAATGTCGTTTGACGTTCTTCGGCAGTTGTTTCTTCGCCTGTTACTAAACTATCGCTAACAGTCATGATCGCCAAAGCTTGCACATCAAATTTAGCTGCTAAATAATATAGCGCTGCCGCTTCCATCTCGATTGCTAAAACGCCTAATTTTCCTAATTCAAATACACCATCCATGCTATCTTTATAAAAGACATCATCAGATAAGACATTTCCTACATGAGTCACAAATCCTTTTTCTTTTGCTGTTGTGTAAGATTTCAATAATAAATCAAAATCAGCGATTTGCGGGAAGTCATACTTAGGAAAGTCATTGCGAATCATTGACGATGGTGTAGCAGCTGCTTGTGCAATCACTAAATCTCTGACATGCACTTTTTCAGAAATCGATCCGCATGTCCCCACACGAATCAATTTTTTCACATCATAAGAGTTGATCAATTCATGGGCATAAATAGTCGCAGAAGGCATCCCCATACCTGTCCCTTGAACAGAGACACGTTCGCCTTTATACGTACCTGTATAGCCTAACATTCCTCTGACTTGGTTATAGCATACCGGATTTTCTAAAAATGTTTCAGCGATGTATTTTGCTCGCAGAGGATCTCCCGGTAATAAAATTTTATCTGCAATTTCACCTGGTTTTGCTTCGATATGAACGCTCATATTTTTTCTCCTTTATAATGACTCTTTTATAGTTCAGCTAATGTTGCTTTGATCAATTCTTTAAATTGAGCTTTAACCCGCTCTGTTGTTTCAACAACTTCCGCGTGGTTCAGACTGCTTTGCATACCTGCAGCTAAGTTCGTGATACATGAAATCCCTAAAACCTTCAAACCACTATGTGCTGCAACAATCACTTCTGAGACAGTCGACATCCCAACTGCATCGGCTCCCATCACGCGAGACATACGGATTTCAGCTGGTGTTTCATACGTCGGACCCGAATACCCCATGTAAACACCTTCTTGCAATGGTACATTTTGTTCTTTTGCCACTTTTTTAGCCACTTCAAAATAAGCCGGTGTATACGCATGACTCATATCTGGGAAACGAGGACCCATCGCTTCGTCATTTTCACCGATCAATGGATTATCTCCCGTAAGTTGATATGATCTGTGATCAACATCAAATTGCCTGGGGTGAAGTTTTCATTTACACCGCCTGCAGCATTTGTGACTATGATTGAATGCGCGTCCATTGCTGCCATTACGCGAACTGGATACGTCACTTTTTGCATGGAGTGTCCTTCATAATAATGGAAACGCCCCTGCATCGCTAATACTTTTTTCCCAGAAAGTGTACCATACACTAACTTACCAGCATGTCCAACAACTGTTGAAACTGCAAAATGAGGCACTTCTGAAAATGGGATCGCAATAGCGTCTTCTACTTCATCTGCCAGCTCACCTAAACCAGAGCCCAGAATCAAGCCAAAATCGACCTCACCAACGCCTTTTTCTTTTAAAAATGCTGTTGTCTCTTTTAACATTTCACCTAATTTTGTCATCATGTCTCTCCTATACCAGTTTATTTAAAAAGCTTTCGCCATTTTCTGTTTTTGGAACTGCAAAGTTTTCAGCCACAGTTGCTGAGATATCTGCATAATGACCTTGCGGCAAGCTGCCTTGGCCGTTCATTTTTTTGCTGTAAACTAACAATGGAACATATTCTCTTGTGTGGTCAGTTCCAGGAAAAGTCGGATCATTTCCATGGTCAGCTGTGATCATCAATAAATCATCATCTTCCATGGCATCGATGATTTCTGGAATTCTTAAATCAAAGGCTTCGATTGCATGGGCATAACCGACTACATCACGACGGTGACCATATAACGCGTCAAAATCAACTAAGTTAGTGAAACTTAAACCTTCAAAGTCTCGTTTCATTACCTTAAGTAATTGATCTACACCATCCATATTACTCTTCGTCCGAACAGAATCTGTGATTCCTTGACCATTGAAAATATCGTTGATTTTCCCAACTGCAATGACTTCTTTTCCATTTTCTTTCAATGAATCCAGTACCGTATGACCAAATGGATCTAGCGCATAGTCATGACGGTTGCTTGTTCTAGTAAAGTTGCCTGGTTCACCAACATACGGACGCGCAATGATCCGACCGATCATATAGGGTTCATCTTTAGTAATATCACGAACATACTGACAGATACGGTATAATTCTTCCAAAGGAATGATCTCTTCATGAGCTGCAATCTGTAATACTGGATCAGCAGATGTATAAACGATCAAGTCGCCTGTTTCCATTTGATGTTGCCCATAATCATCGATCACGGCTGTACCACTGTATGGTTTATTACAAACGATCTTACGTCCTGAAAATTCTTCGATTTGTTTTAATAATTCTTCAGGGAAGCCATCAGGAAATACGCGGAAAGGCTTTTGAATATTCAAGCCCATAATTTCCCAGTGTCCTGTCATTGTATCTTTCCCTACAGAAACTTCTTCTAATTTTGTTGCATATCCTTTATGATCAGCTACAGCTTCAACATTATGAAGAGGAGCAATTGTTCCTAGACCTAGATTTTCTAAATTTGGAATCGTCAAACCTGCTTCTTTTGCGATATGACCTAATGTATCACTACCTACATCACCAAATTTTTCAGCATCAGGCGCTTCCCCGATACCAACTGAATCCATTACAACTAAATGCACACGTTTAAACATAACCATCCTTCTTTCTTTGATTTTGTTTTAAAAGCTTTACCTGTTCATTCCGTAAAACTAGAGTGATAATTATTTATAAAAAGGGCATGACTTAAGATAACTTCCCATAGCCCGCCCTTTTATACTAACTTTATTTTGATTTGATATAATTTTTCCCAATTGCTTTAGGTCCAGAGGCTTTACCTAAGAAAACGACTAAAACAATAATGGTCAACACATATGGTGCCGCTTGTAGATAAACAGCTGGTATTGATGAAATTACTGGAAGACTTGAACCAGCGATACTGATATTTTGTGCAAAACCGAAGAATAACGCTGCCCCCATTGCACCTAATGGATTCCATTTACCAAAAATCATCGCTGCCATCGAAATAAATCCTTGTCCAGCAATTGTTGTAACTGCAAAACGCCCAGCAATCGTTTGAGCAAAGACTGCTCCTCCGATTCCACCTAAAAAGCCAGAAATCAAAACGCCTGCATAACGCATTAGATATACATTGATACCAAGTGTATCCGCTGCTTGAGGGTTTTCACCTACTGCACGAAGACGTAAACCAAAGCGGGTTTTGAACAATACAAACCACGAAAGAATAGCAACTAAAATTGCCACAAACGCTGGCAATGTTGTTTGTTTGAAGAATAAATCCCCTAAAATCGGGATATCCTTCAATATTGGAAATGAAAAGTAACCAAATGATTCTGTGATTGTATCTGTTTGGCCTTTTCCATAAATAACTTTGATCAAGAAAATACCTAAAGCTGGAGCCATTAGATTGACTACTGTACCACTAATGATATGATCCGCTCTTAAATTGATCGTAGCCACTGCATGAAGTAGGGAAAATAACATCCCAACTACTCCACCGACTAAACAAGCAAGCCAAGGAGTGGCCGCACCAAAAGTTTCAGCAAAAGTTAAATTAAATACGACTGAACTAAAAGCACCCATAACCATGATTCCTTCAAGTCCTACGTTCACAATACCACTACGCTCAGAAAATGTCCCGCCCAAAGCCGTGAAGACCAAAGGAGTGGAATAAACCAACGTTTGTGTAATAATCGGCGCCAATACAGCGATTAATGCAATATTCATTAGATTTTTCCTCCTTCTTGACTGGTCGGATCTGATTTTCCAACTAACTCTTCAACTACCGCTACTTCTTTTTTATTGCCAGATGCTTTTGCTAATAAGAAACGAATTAAATAGCTGATTGCCACAAAGAAAATAATTGCCGCAATAACAACATCCACTAATTCAATTGGCACACCTGCACGAAGCGGCATTCCTTGACCGCCAAGCTTCAGCACGCTAAAGAGAATCGCGGACAGGAATATCCCGACCGAGCTACCTGCTCCTAATAAGGAAATCGCCATTCCATCAAATCCAATACTCAAGGAAGAGCCTTGAACAAAGAAGTTTCCAAAGGTTCCTAATCCTAGAACCACACCACCAAGACCAGCTAATGTTCCAGAAATCACCATTGACATCACGACCGTTCGTTTGCTGCTCATTCCAGCATACTCCGAGGCGAATGGATTCAAACCAACTGAACGAATCTCGTAGCCCAATGTTGTCTTCTTCATAAGGAACCAAATTAAAACTAAGAAAATAAGAGCCATAAAAATACCAATATTCAAACGTGAGCCACTACTCAACTCTTTTAAGAAACCTGTTCGTAAACTAGCATTTTCTCCAATTACTTTTGTAACACCTTTGTTGGTCATTAAATCTTTTGACATGACATTATTCACAATATGTGTACTTGTATAAAGGAAAACATAGTTCAACATAATCGTAACGATTACTTCACTTGTACCAAAGAATGCACGTAGCAATCCTGGAATTGCTGCAGCCAACGCTCCAGCTAAAGCACCTGCAAGTACAGCTACAGGTAACACGACCATACGAGGTGCATCTGGCATAGAAAGTGCTACCCAAATACTTGTTACCCAGCCACACAACGCTTGACCTGAAAGACCAATATTAAAGAATCCAGCTGAATTAGCTACAGCAAATCCTAACGCGGTAAAAATCAACGGTCCTGCTGTTACAAAAATTTCACCGATACTTTTTGGACTTTGAAACGCAGTCTTGAGCATCGCTTGATAGCCAGCAACTGGATCTTGACCTGAAATAAGCATAATAATTGCTCCAAGAATAAACCCCATCAATACTGATAATATAGGAACTAAAATATTCCGTAGTTTTTCTGATCGATTATTCAACTACTTCACCCGCCTTTTGATTCAATTCGGCCCTAGCTTCTTCTAATGAATAACCAGCCATTAATAATCCTAATTCATTTTCACTTGTTTCTTTTGGATCAACGATTCCGACGATTTTTCCGGCATGAATAACCGCAATTCGATCAGAAACATTTAAAATTTCATCTAATTCAAAACTAACAACTAATACCGCTTTGTCTTTATCTCGTTGTTCGATCAAACGTTTATGGATATATTCGATTGCGCCAACATCTAATCCACGAGTTGGTTGAGATACGATTAATAGATCAGGATCACGATCGATTTCTCGAGCAATGATCGCTTTTTGTTGATTCCCTCCAGATAACGCTTTAGCAGGAACTAATTCATTCACAGTTCGCACATCGTATTCTTCTATTAAACGGCGTGCGTAAGTATTGATTTGACTATAATTAAGGACACCATTTGTACTTAATGGTTTTTTGTAGTACGTTTGCAACGCAATGTTTTCCGCTAATGTCATATCCAAAATCAAGCCATATTTATGACGGTCTTCTGGAACATGTCCAACACCCGCTTCAGTGATCGTCCGAGGATTTTTATTTGTAATTGCTTCTCCTCTAAGTTCAACTGATCCACTTTCCGCTTTGCGTAATCCTGTCAACGCTTGGATCAACTCAGTTTGGCCATTGCCATCAATTCCTGCAATCCCGACCACTTCCCCTGCACGTACATCCAAACTTAAACTTTTAACCGCTTCTAACCCACGACTTTCCTTAACGACTAAGTCTTTAATTGAGAGAACCACTTCTTTAGGTTCAGCCGCTTTCTTTTCAGTTTTAAATGAAACAGAGCGTCCTACCATCATATCTGCTAATTGTTGCGAAGAAACATCTTTCACATTGACTGTATCGATACTTTGTCCGCGACGAATAACCGTACAGCGATCTGCTACCTTTTTGATTTCATCTAATTTATGTGTAATCAAAATGATCGATTTTCCTTCTTGAACAAGTCCGCGCATGATTTCGATCAACTCATCGATTTCTTGTGGTGTTAAAACTGCTGTCGGTTCATCAAAGATCAACACATCAGCACCACGATACAACGTTTTCAAAATTTCCACTCGTTGTTGTGCTCCGACTGAGATATCACGAATATAAGCGCTTGGATCTACTGATAAACCATACTGCTCAGAAACGCGTTTGATTTCTGCTGTGGCTTTTTTGCGATCCAGTACGCCAGCATTCGTTGGTTCACTTCCAAGAATAATATTCTCTGTTACGGTAAAAGCATCTACTAACATAAAGTGCTGATGGACCATCCCTATTCCTAAACGATTTGCTGCAGTTGGTCCATTGATCGATACTTTTGAACCATTCATAAAGATTTCACCCGATGTTGGTTCTAATAAACCAGATAAGATATTCATCAAGGTAGATTTTCCTGCACCATTTTCTCCAAGCAACGCATGGATTTCTCCAGGCCGGACAGTTAAATTGATATTGTCATTGGCTTTAAACGTCCCAAACTGCTTAGTGATATTGCGCATCTCAATTACAAAGTTTTCCTGAGCCACATTTTTCACATCCTAACGATTTAATCACAAAACTTGCATCATCTATTAATACGGTACTTCTAAAAAATAAAGTAGCTTTTAGGCTCTTAAAGAAAGAAAATGAGTGTTTTTTGATCATTCGTTTTCTTTCTTTAAAGGCTTAATAAAATCTTAGCGCTGCTACAAACGCAGCGCTAAGCAGAAAAATCTATTCTTTTACGTCTTTTGGTACTTCTGGAACAGTGATTTTTCCAGCGATAATTTCTTCTTTGGCTTTATCAACCGCTTTTTGTGCTTCTTCTGACAAGTACCCTTTTGTCAAATCAACACCGCCGTCTTTCAACCCATAAACTAAGTGTTCGCCACCAGGGAATTTATCTTCTAATGCGCGATTGGAGATATCTTGTACTGCAGCACCTACACCTTTAAGAGTTGATGTTAAAGTGAAGTTATCTTCTTTACCGTCTTTTGTTTTGTATTTACCTTCTTTGTCTTGGTCGCTATCTACACCAATGACCCAAACTTTGTCTTTTGAACCAGTTTCATTCAAGTCTTTTGCTTCTTGGAAGACACCTTGTCCAGTACCACCTGATGCGTGGAAAATAATGTCTGCGCCTTTTTGGTACATAGATGCTGCTAACGCTTTCCCTTTAGCAGGATCTCCAAATGAAGCAGCATATTCGATTTCAACTTTGATATCTTTGTTCAATTCTTTTGCTGTATCAATAACGCCTTGGTGGAAACCAGCTTCAAAACGGTCGATGACCGCGCCTTCTTCACCACCGATAAAGCCTACAGTGTTTGTTTTTGTAGTGTGTGCTGCTGCGACACCAGCTAAGTAAGAAGCTTCTTGGTCTTTAAATGTTGCAGATACTACATTATCTTTGCCTTCAATAACACTATCAATGATACCAAATTGTGTATCTGGATTTGCATCTGCTGCCGTACCGATAGAATCTGCTAGTAAGTAGCCAATACCAAAGACTGTTTTAAATCCGTTAGAAACTGCTGTATCAATATTTGTTACATATTCTGAAGCATCGTTTGATTGAATGTAGTCAAAGCCATCTGCTCCTTTTTTAAGATCATGTTCTTTCCCCCAAGCTTGTAAACCTTCCCAAGCTGATTGGTTAAATGAACGATCATCTACCCCGCCAATATCAGTAACGATAACCACGCTGTGATCAGCGTCCCCACCTGCTGATTTTCCATCTGTTGAATCTTTTTTCCCTCCACCACATGCCGCTAATGCAACTGTCAATGCTAGTGCAGTCAAGCCAAAACCAAATAATTTTGCTTTTTTCATCTCTGTAAAGCCCCCTAAAATAGTTTTATATTTTCAACAGCCGGATGACTGAATGAAACAAGATAATGGTGAAACAACTCTCTCTTCGGTCGTCGTGTACTTTTCAACATCAAATCACTTTGTTCATTGTGTTTCTAAGCAAAGCGGAATGAACCGCTCGGACCTCGAACAACCAAAGTAGGTACCTTTTTACATCAACTCTTTTCATTCGTTGTGTATCAAGGCAATTAGGAAAATGATAGAAGAATGTTTTTTATCTTTCTAGCATTTTGTCTATTTGTTGAGAGGTTTGGTTCATGTAGCTGGATCTTGCAATGCCACATGTACAGTAGTGTAGCTAGATCTTATAAATCTTTTTCCGTAAATGCATACGGCAATAACTCACCGACAGTCGTCTCTTTCGTTACACCATGTTCACCGACTAAGGTAACTGACATTTCAGGCGCGCAAAATTCAGCCATCACTTGGCGGCATGCACCGCACGGAGAGATCGGCCCAGGTGTATTTCCTGCAATTACTAGATGTTGGAATTCTCGTTCGCCTTCTGAGACAGCCTTGAAGATTGCTGTCCGTTCTGCACAATTAGTCAATCCATATGAAGCATTTTCGATATTGACTCCTTGATAAGCTTTTCCCTCTTTGGTAATCAAGCACGCGCCCACTGGGAAGTGAGAATACGGTACATACGCTTTTGTTAACGCATCATCTGCGATAGCTAACCATTCTTGTTTTGCTGTCATTTGTCCGCCGCTTTCTTCTATTAGATTAATAGCCTGCTCCAGTTGAGCCTTCCATAATTGCAACCCCAGCACTTGTTCCGATACGTGTCGCTCCTGCATCGATCATTGCTTTAGCTTCTTCTTCATTGTGAATACCGCCAGAGGCTTTGACGCCCATATCTGGTCCGACTGTTTCACGCATTAATTTTACATCTGCAACAGTTGCACCGCCTGTTGAAAATCCGGTTGACGTTTTAACAAAATCCGCACCTGCTTCTTTCGCTAATTCACAAACTTTGACTTTCTCTTCGTCAGTTAATAGCGCTGTCTCGATGATTACTTTGACTAAAGCTTTTCCTTTCGCTGCATCAACAACGGCTTGAATATCCTTCAAGACTTTTTTATATTGCTTAGATTTAAGCGCGCCAACATTGATGACCATATCGACTTCTGTCGCTCCATTGTTGATCGCATCTGTCGCTTCATAGGCTTTTACTTCTGATGTGTTGGCACCTAAAGGAAACCCAATTACCGTACAAACATCAACAGATGTTCCTGCTAAGTGTTCTTTTGCTAAAGCAACCCAACATGGATTGATACAAACTGAGAAGAATTCATATTTTTTAGCTTCTTCAATAATTCGTAAAACATCCTCTTCCTTTGCATCTGCTTTTAAAATAGTGTGGTCAATCATTTGATTTAATTCCATTATTTTTTACACATCCTTTATGCTGTTATTATATCATGAATCAGCTCAGGTTCAGTCCCAGAACTGCCGATTTCGATATTTTTATATAAAAGTTCTTTTACGTTCTCGATTGATTCTGAATTGGCATAAATAGTTAGCAGCGACTCACCAGATGTTACTGCCATACCGACTTTCTTATGCAACTTGATTCCCACCGCATGATCAACTTCATCTTCTTTTGTTGCCCGCCCTGCACCTAGCAGCATTGCGGCGATACCAATCTCATTTGCCACGAGTTTTTGAACAACGCCAGACGTTTTAGCTGGTAGCTCTATTTGATATTTTGCTGTTAATAAACGTTCTGGATGATCGATGATGCTGTCATCTCCACCTTGGTTGCGAATCATTTCTCGGAATTTATCTAATGCTTTGCCTGACTCTAGCGCTTCTTTCAACATCGCACGCGCTTCGTCTAATGTATCAGCTTTTTTAGCTAAAACGACCATTTGACTTCCTAAGATGTAACACATCTCCATTAAATCTTCCGGTCCTTTTCCTTGAAGTGTCTCGATTGCTTCAACAACTTCTAAGCTATTTCCAATTGCCTCACCTAAGGGTTGGGACATATCAGAAATCACTGCCATCGTTTGGCGATTCGCTAAACGTCCGATCCGAACCATTGTTTCAGCTAAACGACGAGCTTCATCGATATTTTTCATAAAAGCCCCTTCACCAGTTGTCACATCTAGTACGATCGCATCAGCACCTGCTGCGATTTTTTTGCTCATGATGGAACTTGCGATCAAGGGAATAGAATTAACGGTCGCTGTCACATCACGTAGTGCATATAGTTTTTTATCCGCTGGTGCTAAATCACCCGACTGACCAATCACTGCTACATGACTTTCGTTCACTAAACGGATAAATTCTTCATCTGGTATCTCTACATGAAATCCAGGGATTGCCTCTAATTTATCAAGCGTGCCGCCTGTATAGCCAAGACCTCTACCAGACATTTTAGCGACACTCGCACCCACACTTGCCACAAGGGGAGCTAAGATCAAGGTTGTTGTATCACCAACCCCACCCGTAGAATGCTTATCTACTTTAATCCCTTGGATCGAGGAAAGATCGATCATTTCACCCGAATTAGCCATCGCCAACGTCAATGTGGTAATTTCTTCATCTGTCATATCTTTGTAAAAAACGGTCATTAAAAAGGCGCTCATCTGATAATCTGGAATATCGCCATTTGTATAACCCGTAATAATGAATTGGATCTCTTCTTTCGTTAAAACCTGTCCATCACGTTTTTTCTCGATCAAATCTACCATTCTCATGCTTTTTTTCCTCCGAATCAATCCCCAAGGATGTATTATACACTAAAATCATTCAGGTTAAAACCTTTTAGTAAAACAGTTTACTAACGCTTACATATTTTGAAAACGCTTATAACACGAACATTAAATCAAATCACCCAGATTGTCAATCGATTTCGTGCTATTTCTCGAAATAAATGTTGTATCGAAAATCTTATTCGGGATTTTCTTATCTGGATCATTGATCGATTCTACTAAAAATTGCGCCGCATAAAAACCGATATCAAAGCTTGGCTGATAAACAGTCGTTAGCCCTGGCACTAGATATTCTGAAATTTCCAATCCATCAAACCCGATAACAGAAATATCATTTGGAATTTTCTTGCCAGACTCTTCAATCGCCTGATAAGCCCCCATCGCCATCTCATCATTTCCACAGAAAATGGCTGTAATTTGCGGATTCTTCAATACATTTTTGGCCGCCGTATAGCCGCCGCCTAGATTTAAGTCCCCACTGCTCATGTATGCTTCCCTCACTGGGATTCCATAATCTTTTAGTGCATGCTGATAGGCTGTTACTCTTTCTGTCAGCTGATAATACCCATCATTTTCTGTCAGCATCGCAATGTGTCTATGTCCTTGCTCAATCAAAAAACAAACGGCTCGGTAAGCGCCTCATATTCTTTCACGATCAAGCGACCATTTTCACGTGGATTGATCCCACGATCGACGAGAATCACCGGAACTTTCCGTTTGCTTTTATTCTTCAAAATGTGATCTGATGATAAAATATTTGGTGTTGCAAAAATAATTCCATCCACCGAACGATGGATCAATTCAGTAACATATTGCGTTGCCTTGTCTTCATCATGCTTAGAATTGCACAACAAAATCATATAACCTAGTGAATTTAAATAGGTTTCTACCCCTTCAATGACTTTCGCAAAGAAAAAATCTGTCACATCCGGCACGACCATCCCAATCGTTTTTGAGTGACGGGTGATGATGTTAGAGGCAAAATAATCCGGCTTGTAATCAAATTCCTCCACTACAGCTAACACTTTGTTTCTCGTTTTCTCACTAAAGCGACTGCCTTTGTTATTGATGATTTGAGATACCGTTGTGACAGAAACACCCGCCATATCTGCAATTTCCTTAATAGTCAATTTCATACTTCATTCTCCCTTTATCGACAAGACCTACCAACCATGTCAACGTTTTCAAAACACGTCTCGAATGAACCTAGTTTATCAGAATTTACTAGAATAAAATAGCTTAAGCAAACATTTTATAAAATTTAGCACAAAAAACAGCCTGTCGATTTTTTTCAACAGACTGCTTTTATCTTACCAATTGTTCGTCAGCATCAATAGTCCTGGAATCCAACAAGTAACGATTCCTTCAAATATCGCAAAATACAAGACAGGTTTCCCGATTTCCTTTTTTAGAACATATTCAATAAAGCCAGTCATCCACAAAATCCCCCACGACAGCCAAATCAAAGCAAACCGCCAATCTCCATCCACTGCATAAGAAATATATGCTGCAGGTATGGTATTGATCGCTACAAATAAAGCAAATATCCCATAAATACGCATATCTAAATTAAACACATAAATCAAGCCAACCATCAGATAGGTAAAGGCAAATAAATATCCTGTACCAGCATCATAATAAGCGCCTCTAAACAAGTAAATCGTATTGATGATAAAAGACAAACTTCCTGTAAGTAAATTAATCAATCCTGTCGATTTTTTATCCACTCCTGCTAACCCACAATAACCATTGCTGATCAGCGTGATTGCTACAAATAATAATCCGACTCCTAACAAAATAAACCCTCCAATAACTAATCAAACAAACTTGTTTTCTACGGGACTATTTTACTTTAATTCGTCTAAAAAAACTACTCCTAATTTCAGTTCACATCTCCTCTTATTGACAGAGGGCACTCCGCATGTTAAAGTCTTCAAAATACTTATCAACGAAACCGATAGCATTAAAAGAAAAGAGAGGAAGATATCGTGAAACGAGAGCAAGTCAAAAAACTAGCAAAAATCGAGCTACATTGTCATTTAGATGGTTCTATACGCCCAGAAACCTTACGGAAAATAGCAGAGCCTCAAAACATCGCTTTACCCAATGACGACAATCAGCTAAAAGAACTATTAGTTGCGCCTATTGATTGCCAAAACTTAAATGACTACTTAGAACGTTTTGACTTAGTCTTATCCTGCCTACAAACCGAAGAAGCTTTAAAAGCCGCAGCACTCGATGTTATTAGTCAAGCAGCTGAAGAGCATATTCAGTACATTGAAGTCCGTTTCGCCCCTTCTCTCCATACTGAAAAAGGACTTTCCTTGCCTAAGATAATAAAAGCTGTATTAGCGGGTCTCGAGCAGGGACAACAACTTTACGGTGTAAAAAGCAATGCCTTATTATGCGGCATGCGACACGAAGAAACTGTAGCGATCGAAAAAATTGTTCAATTAGCCGAAGAATTCAAAAAAGAGGGTATTGCTGGCTTTGATCTTGCAGGAAATGAACAAGATTTTCCTCCTTATACTTTTGAAGAAACGTTAGGGCTAGTCAATCAATTATCCATCCCTCTAACACTTCACGCAGGTGAATGCGGGTGTGGGAAAAATGTAGCTGATGCTATTTATTTAGGTGCTAAACGAATTGGACATGGTATCGCCGTAAAAGATACACCTGAATATTTTTCTTTACTGCGAGAGAACAATGTTCTAATTGAAATGTGCCCTACCAGTAATTTCCAAACGAAGACCGTCACTAAATTAGCCGATTATCCATTCCAAACATTTATCGATGCTGGCATCAACGTCTGTATCAATACTGATAATCGAACGGTTTCTGATACAACCTTAACGGATGAATACATGAAACTTCATGAATGGTATGGCATCACTTATGCAGATATGGAGAAATTAAACCACAACGCAGTGAACGGCGCATTTATCCCTGAAAGTGAAAAACAAGTTCTTCATGAACAATTAGCAAACAGCTATCAACTTTAATATAAACCCATCAAAAAGGCAAAATGGCGTTCGAATCGCCCTTTTTGCCTTTTTCCATCCTAATTAACTCTGCTACGTTTTAAAATGTACTATTTGATGATGCCTGTTTGATCGACTCCAATGATCTGCCAATCATAAATTCTAGCTGTCTTGCCATTTTGTTCTGCTTTTTCTAAAGACAGTTTGACATATCTCGCTTCAATCAAACCGATTGCATCTTTGCTATTGTTTGCTGTGTTACCTCGATGTTGAACAACCGTTGTCCAATCGCTTCCATCATGGCTCACAGAAATGTCATAATCTCTTGTATTCCAATCAGAACTTTCACCACCTGCTCCAGCGTGAAAAAGCTCAAATCCAGAAATTGTTTTCTCTGCGCCTAGATCTGCAATCATCCACGGTTTATCACTACCATTATCGCACCATTTTGTTTTTGGATCTCCATCTAGTGCAAAACGATAACTTTCACGCTCATTCGTGTAGCCGGAACCTTGAGTAGCCGTTGTCGTCGGTAAAGTCGCTAAGTTTTCTATTTTGATGCCAGCATTTTGATCGTAGACATAGAGATAATTTTCTTTGATAACCTCCGTTTCACCTGAAGTGTTCACTGCAACTGCTTTAACTGTATAGATGCCAGATTTTGCAAAAGAAAGTGTCACTTCTTCGCCAGAAGCGTTTTGAGGTGTCGCTCCCATCACTTCCCAATTAACCGTTTCAGTCGATTTAGAAACCTCCGCCGATAAGGTTACTGTTTCACCCACTGACAACAATGTACTACTAGCATTGATCGTTATTTCTGGTTTTTTCAATGCTTCAAATGTATAAACTGCCGCCGCTCCTTTTCTTTGGTCTTCCCGACCATACTGATCGACTGGTACCACTTGATAGTTAGCCGTGTCACCTGTTCGCTCTTGATTTAATAGCGTATACGACGTATTTGCTGTTTCACCTTCAAACTGTAGTTGACCAGCAACTTCTCGATAAATACGATAAGATGCAGTGTTCTTCCCTTTTGTCTGCCAGTTCATTCGAATACTTTCTGTCAGATCGTCCACAATCGTTTTTCCAGAAAACTCAAGATTACTGACAGCGCTGATTGGTGTTGATTTTTCTTTCCCTATTCTTAATTGACCTAAATAGATAGAAGCTGTTTCAGTTTGAGCATTTTTTATGTTCAAACCAATCGCTGTAATCGTTTGACAAACTGCCGGCTTAAGTGAATAAGTCGTTTGTATCCAACCATTTTCTAGAGGTTGCTTAGTCCCTTGAATAATCAATGGTTTTTCTTTTCCTTGTAATTCCAAGATTAATGACATTTCATCTGCACCTTTCGTTATGATCGATGCTGTTTCAGAAGCACTAGCTTTTATTTTGGTAGCGTAAAGCTTGATAAATGTGTTCTTGTCCGCTGCCATCGGCCCTGTCAATTTGATAGAAGAACCGCCATTAAACACATCTTCATAGCTAACTGCAGCCTTCAACTGGTTGCCCTCTTCATTATCAATGACCCAGCGATAGGTTGGCATTACGTCTTGAATACTTCGGTTATTAAACGTTCCTTCTTTGACTTTGGTGCCATTTTTATAAAAATCATCGCCATTTCCCACGTTAAAATTCGTCAAGAACGGCAACTTCGTGATGGGCGTTTTTTCTACATAGTAACGTGAAACACCTTGCCATTCACTGTTAGGAGTTTCTACTGCACGCGGATCTCCTTGTGGATTTATCCATAGTAATTTTTCATTTTCCCAATACTGATCGATATCATACTGCCCACCATCTCGTAATGTCCAATCTGGACAATAAAGACCTAAGGAAACCAACGGATGTCCGTCTTCGCCCAAAATACTGCTTGGTTTACGTCTGGTATTTACACCATTTGCCTGCACATCGATTCCAGCAAAAAGATCGTAGGGACTACGTTTCAATTGTGTTGCTTTTTCATTCGATGACTGAAGTCCTTGCCAACGGAAATCAATAAACATCTTATCTGAAACACGCTTTTTCCCCTCTTGAAAATATCCTTGATTCATCTCATTGAGTGCTCCTTGCCACGCTACAGCACCACTTGGAATCATAGAATCATACCAAATAATTTGCTGATTCTTTGGTTTTCGCGCTTGTAAATAATTCATAACTTCCTTCATCCCAGCAGCCGTTTGTGCATCAACGTTAGTTTCTTGATTAATGAACCACCCATCAAAACCATATGCTTGGGACATTTCCAACAATTTATCCGCCATCGGAAATCTTCCTTTTTGGTCCTTTTGAACAAATTGTTCTACCCACTCACTCTTTCCACCATACGCTTCTGGCGGAAAAAATACCGTTCCAACTACAGGGACACCATTTCTATGCGCTGAATCAGTGACATCACCACTAGGCGGAACAATGATTCCCTCACCTGATGAACCCGCCCACGCAACCAACGTATCTACATATTGCCAATTTGTAAAATTATAGACCGCTTTATCCGTTCCACCTTGTGACGGCGTGCCTTTTGTATGACGATTCACGATTGCGATCGATAGTACTTTTGCCTCTGTACTTTGGTCTGCATTTGATTTTTTTCCTTGAACTCGAGCGGCTAACGGAACTTTGGATACGTTAAACGGTGCATCTGGATCACTTTTAGGACTCCAATTTAACAACGTCTCAGGAAATAAGGCTGTTGATTCCGGCATTTGCTCAAACACGGGAATGCCACTTTCCTGATTACTTCCCAATTCAGATGATTCTGCATAGACAGTTGACGTAAGCGTCAGATTCACACCCGTCATGATAGCAAGTGTAGCAGCTGAACAATAAAACACACTTCTCCACGTTTTTCTTTTCACTGAATGAACCTCCTTAAGTTAGTTACCCGATTTCAGTATTATTCATTCTCACACAAAATGTTAGCGCTTTCTTTCTATTTTATAAATAGACAAACTATAGCATTTATATCAAAAAGTATAGGTTTATTCATGGTGAATCGTTAAAAACAGCTGAAACGTCAAGTTTTATACTCTCCATCTCAGCTGCCATATTAATTGATTTTGTAGAAATGAAAAGAAAATCCGTCCATCAATTTTATAAGATCTATTATGATTTCCTCTTCTTCTTTCGCTTTTGGTTTATCACACCAAACTGCCAGAGCAGCGCCTTTGACTTGTTGCTGTTCAGTTGGGGAAACTAGTTGGTGTGACGCGAATAACTCAGGTTGCCATTTTTCTTTTATTTTTTTTGCAGTAGGATACGTATACCCAGCATTCTCACCAAGTACGTAATAGAGGTAATTATCATTAAAATTAATGACAGAATAGCCTTCGTCCAAAAAGGTTTGAACAGGCGCCATTTCTTTTTGCCATTTCGTCCAATAGGTAATTTCAACATTTTTTGTCAGAATAGAGCGTTGGTTATTTCTAAAAAACGCATCATTCCAAACTCTAGGGATAAATCCGTGCTCCTCAACAAAATGAGCGACTGTGTTGACATAGTTTTCAAATTTATAAATGCCATCGTCTTTCAAGGCTGGATACCGATCCATTTGATCGAATGCCACAAACTCGTCTGCACCGATATGGAAATAGCGACTATCAGAGAACAACTGCAGATACTCTTGGTATAGCGAGAGTACAAAGGACACCGCTTGTTGATTTGTAATATCTAACGCGGCAGGAACTTTCCCAATGCCCCCTGCTTCCTCTTGTATCAACAATTGCCAATCTGGATAAGCTTTTAACAAATGTTCCATATGCCCTGGCGTATCAATATCAGGAATTATTTCAATCGATAAGTAGGCTGCGTAACGAATTAATTCTTTCACCTCGGCAATTGACAGAAATTCATCAGAAACCAGTTCAGGATAGTGTATCGATTCAATTCGAAAACCATTATTTTCAGAAAAATGCAGTTGCAGAAAGTTACAGCCATACAGAGCCATTTCTTCTAAGATTCGATGTAGTCCTTTCGGCGAAATATACTTCCTGCCAATATCCAACATAACGATTCGTTCTGTTACAACCTCGAAAAATTGTCCTGATATGATTTCCGCTCCTGTTTTTAACAATTTCGCTAAATACATAACGCCACGAAACGCAGTCGATCGACTATCCGCCTGAACCGCGATTTGTTCAGCCGTATCTATTATAAAAGTGTTCTTTGCTTCTGACGAAAAGCTGACGATAACATCAGCCTCCTCAGGTATTTTTACAAAACGGATTTTTTTATTTAGTAATCGTAAATATAAATAAGCTATTCTCTGGCGCTCTGCGTCAAAAGCCTGATCCATATAAAAACTGATATTTTGTACATCGAATAAACGAACTACTTCGACACCTTTCACGCCAAACCTCTTTTTTCTTTTGCCAACAACAAGCAGCCCATAGTACCACTGTTATCACCTAAATCACAGCCAACAATATACTCATCCAAAGCAGGCAACGAAACATAGCCACCTAATTGTTGTTCTAATGATTCACGAATTTTCGGAAAAAGCTGGGTCTGCTTCATCACTCCGCCGCCTAAGATGATTTTTTCTGGCGAAAGAACTAATGTATAGTTCATCAAAGCCTGCGCTAGATAAAAAGCTTCAACTGCCCAGACGTCGTGATCCATTTCCAATAGTTGTCCTTTGACTCCCGTTCTTTTTTCCAATGCAGGTCCAGCAGCTAGCCCTTCTAGACAATTATCATGATAAGGACATACGCACTCCAATGTATCATCAGGATAGCGTCGAACAGTGATATGCCCCATCTCCGGATGACTAAACCCTTGCAACACAGCCCCGTTCACAACAGCGCCGCCGCCAATCCCTGTTCCGACAGTCAGATAGATACAGCTTTGAGTCCCTTTTCCGGCACCCAAGTGAATCTCACCATAAGCAGCTGCATTTACGTCAGTAGTCCAAGCAATCGGAATAGCATAGCGTGCTTTTAGCGCTCCTAAAAGATCCATATTTGTCCAGCCTATTTTTGGGGTAGAAGTAATATAACCATACGTACTGGATTTCTGATTAACATCGATTGGGCCAAACGAACCTACTCCTAGCGCCTTCAATTGGTAGCTATCAAAAAATTCAAAGACTTGATTTAATGTTTCTTCTGGTAATGTTGTAGGCAAACTGATTCGTTCAATGATCTGTAAATCTTCATCCGCTACTGCACAGACAAATTTAGTCCCACCAGCTTCGATCGATCCATAATATTCCATCAAAATCACTTCTCTTTCTTATCGGTCAAATCCAATTGTACGAATTTCATAGGCTTCTAGGTTGTTCGTTACTTTTCCAGGTTGTTTCACTTCTAGTAAGTTTAATAAATAAGAATTTGCGCCAGTACTTTTTTCTATCACGACCTCATCTGACTTATCACTCATATTGAACCCTCTCACAACAAGGGCTTGATTCTTCTCACTGTTTTTCATTGCTGTTACTGCAAATTTGTGCCTTCAATTGTTAAATAGGCATCTTTTGCCTTTAATTGCCCTGCATGATTTGTTGTTTGTTTTACACTAAAAGGAATTTGCGCTGCATACGCTCGTTTGTACGTAGCATATCGATCCATTGCTTCCCCATGAAAATCAACGCCATATTTAAACGTGTGCTGTCCGATACACTGCGCTTCTGGCGTTGGGAAATACCCCCAATCGCCCATTTCACCAACGGCTCTTAAAAGAGTTAGCGCAATCGTGTTTGCTTCTGGTAAAACCTCATATTCATTTAACCCAAAGTTTGAAACCGTTATCCCAGACTTTTCATCATGGATATTAACAAATGCATGCTGATGCTGAGGATTGGTTGGATTTTCCCAACTTTTACTAACTTGATTTGGTCGCGTAACCACTTCATAGATACTATCTGCTTCGTGTGTCTCTGCTTTTATCCCTGTTGGAAATAGCATCCGCAAGCGATGGTCTTTCATTTGGTTATTTAAAGCTGTTTCAAAGCTCAATCGAGGAGAATCTTTTTCCATCGTTACTACTGTTTCGATCGTTAATTCTTTCAATTTTGATGAGCGCTTGGCTTTTCTATAACGAAAATCGACGACAGATTTTTGTTCTTGTTCCAATAAATCTTCCGCAGATTCGGGAATCATCATGCGTTGAATGATCTTGACTTGCACCATGAAAGATTCATCTTTCACTATGGAAACTTCTGCTGGAAGCCCGCTAGATAAAAGTGGAGTCGTATCTTCTGGTTGTTTAAAAATATATTCATTTCCGATATCTCCAGTATTTTCAATCGTCAGTAATTTGTTATATATTCTGCCTGACGTTTTATCCAAGACTTCTAATGTTCCATCACCATTGATCATTACCTTCAAGCGGCTATTTTCCAACACATCATTTTCTTCATTTACGACCATTGAGTCTGTTTTGCCAACTGGCGTTTTTGTTTCTCGCAATGCAAAAGAGTCCCACGAAAAGGCTGGCATGTTATTTATAGGCAGTTCTATTTCCACATATTTAGCCATATATGGTACTCTGAAACGATCTTTCGGCAAATCATAGCCAAAGCTAACTTCAGGATTTGAAATCAAGGCTGGTACTACTTGACCTTCAGAATCAATCACTTCAAAAGTTGGAGTTTGACTTTCAGCAAGCTCTGCCCATAATTCATGAGGTATCCCTTCCTTAAACGGCTTTCTCTCGATTTCTATTTTTATTTTCGTGATTTCTGATTTTTGATACCCCGATGTATTAAATACAACAAATGGATAACTTGTGTCGGCAAACTGCTTTGTATCGACTGCTTTAACTAAGTGAGTCAAGGCATCTTCAGCCAAAAATTTCCCGACTTCATTCGCTTTTTCAAACCGCGGAATCATTTCGCGATGTACTTCGTCGACCGAACAGCCGCAAATGCTATCGTGGGGATGATTTTGTAACAATAATTTCCAAGCGTAATCAAGTTGATCGTGCGGATAACTTTGTGTTAGTTCATAGGCCATTGCAGCTAATGGTTCTGTCACATTTTCCAGTTGGCGCTCAACAGTGGTATTCCATTGTTTTAAATAAACTCTTGCTGAAGCCGTATTCGCTAAAGTAAACCAGCCATCCGTCTCTTGGCTCGTCAATTCTCCTTGGACTGTTCCAACTTTGTCTGGTAAATCTTGACGCATCTGTTTTAAGTACTCATCAAAATTTGAGTGAATAAATTCATATTCAGGGAATAATTCATTTGCCAAGGCGATTGCTTTGGTAATATCCTTTTGGACTGGCTGATGATCGACGCCATTCATCATCAATAAATGATCCGTAGAAGCAAATTTTTCAGCTTCAGCTAACTTTTGGTTCCAAAACATTAAAGCCGCTTCTTTTTCAGCTGGTATTTCATTACCGTTACTGTACCAGTTAGCAAACAACAACCCTAAAATAGTACTACCATCCGGTCCTTGCCACCACATTTCTGAATACTGTGAGGTATAATTTTCATCCTCTAACACTTCATTGTTAAAGCCAACTGGTTTCACTCCTCGACCAAAAGCCGCTGCGTCTAAATCAGCCTGTTTCATCATTTGTGGTGTTTGCCCCATGTTACCAAACGTATCTGGGAAATAACCTAGCTTGACTTCCGGTCCCCATTTTTCGCTTTCCTTTTTACCAATCAGCATATTGCGCACATTTGATTCAGAGCTGATTAGAAAATCATCTTGCAAGATATAAAATGGTCCGATTCGTAGTTTCCCATCCGTAATTGCTTTTTGAACGGCGGATTTCTTCTCTGGTCTAACTTGTAAATAATCATCTAAAATAATCGTCTGACCATCCAAATGAAAACTATCGAATGCCGGATCGGTCTCAATCAATTCCAACACGTCATCTACCAGCTCAACTAAGCGCATATGGTGTTGTTCATACGGCATGTACCATTCACGATCCCAATGAGAATGAGAAATGATATAGACTTTTTTCTTCATAATTTTACACTCCATCCATTCTTTTTATTGTTCAACTCGAATATCAAAATAATCCATTACCAGTTCACAAAACATCATATTAGCCCAAGAGAACCATTCACGTGTATAATTTTTCGGATCATCAACATCAAATCCTTCATGCATTAAGTGTGTCCCTCCGTCATTGGCTACTAAAGAATTCAAGATTCGTTCTTTTTCTGACTTGTTTTTTGTCGTCATGCCTTCCATCGCCAATGCGATCGGCCAAATATAATTTTCTGGCGTATGAGAACTACCGATTCCTTTAGCGTATTTTCCTTCATAAAAATAAGGATTTTCCTTACTTAAAATTGTTTGCCTAGTCGCTTGATATGTGGAGTCCTCAACTGTTGTATAACCTAAATAAGGTGCTGCAAGTAAATTAGGAATATTGCTATCATCCATGATGCTGGCGTTGCCTAACCCATCAACCTCATAAGCGTAGATAGCTTTCCCAGATTGATTGTCTGTTTTACCAAATCGTTGAATCCCAGCATCGATTTCTTTTCTAAGAGAAGCCGCTTGTTCTACGATTTCTGGATCAGGCAGTATCTCAGTAAAAATCTCTTCGATATAGCCTAAAATAACTACTGCAAACATATTCGATGGCACTAAATAACCGTAACGGCAAGCGTCATCACTTGGACGAAAGCCAGACCAGGTCATTCCTGTTTTACTGACCTCACTGCCTCGACCTTCATTTACAAGTGTGTCTTCTAAACGCGTAGTATCGCGTTCGAATGTATAGGCTAAATTTTGGTGTTCTTGTTCTGTTTTAAAAACCGTCAAAATCTTTTTCACACCTGCTACAAAATTCTCGTCGAACTGCTTCTGACATCCCGTATTTTTAAATAGCAAGTATGCGAGCTGAACGGGGTAACAGAGTGAATCTATTTCGTATTTTCGCTCCCAGATCCATGGATTCATCGTCGTGTGATCGGTCTGATGTCCGGCACCATTCGGTTCTTCATTGAATGCATTAGCATATGGGTCGATCGTGATGTAGAAAAATTGACGTTGGACCAGACCACAAATCATATCTCTCAATTCTTCATCTTCTTTGGCGATAACTAAGTAAGGACGGACTTGAGCTGTAGAATCTCTCAGCCACATTGCAGGAATATCTCCTGTTAGTAAAAACGTAGTTCCATCCGCTTGCCTTTTAACCGTTGTCGTCAATGTGTTGGCAAAAGCCGCATTGAAGTTCTCTGCCCAACCAGCATGTTCTTCCCCACACATTTGAGTGATTTTATCCATAAAAGCTTGAACGGAATTTGGTATTTTTTTATAAGTCATACGTACCTCCTAATAGTTGATATATCATTTAACAACGAAAGTATATGCTAATGAAAGCGTTTTGTCTACTGTTTTTATTAATATTTTTAAATTGAACTCTTTTTCTTTCTATGTTAAACTAACAACAATGATATATCATTTAACATTTAGGAGAACAACTATGTCAAAACCATTGTATAAAAAAATAACCGATGACTTATTGCAAGCAATCGAAACTGGAAAATTACCAGAAAATGCCCAACTTCCAACAGAAAAGGAACTCTCTCAAACGTATAATGTCAGTCGTATCACCTCTAAACGAGCTCTGACAGAACTTGAAAACCAAGGACTGATTTATCGCATTCAAGGAAAAGGCAGCTATGTTCAAAAACGGAAACCAATGAAGAAAAAAGTATCACGTATTTTATTTTTGATTCCCTTTGTAAATGATCTTTCTCTAGGGAACTTCAATGAGGGATTAGCACCTGTCACAAGTGAACATCATTATGAAGTAATCATGTCTTCTTCGGAATTTTTGATCAATAAACAAGCAGCTGATATCATTGAAGACTTTGATGGGATGATCTACTATGCACATAATACTGAAGATTTTCTAGATACGTTATTCGAGTTGTCTATTCAGCAATTTCCAGTCATTATCTTAGATAAAAAGATCCACGATCTGCCTTATCCCACTATTCAATCAGATAACTTTTCAGGTGGTGCAATGGCGACATCTTATTTAGCAACCCAAGGTCATCAGCGGATTGCTTATATTTTCGGAGAAGAAACACTACCTCAATCTGTACGGCAGCGCTATTTAGGCTACATTCATGCGACGAAAGAACAGCACTTATCTTTTCACACCGCTTTAACAGATAAACAAGCGTTTCAAAACTCCGATGTCATTGCTTATATTTCAGAAAATGCGATTACTGGTGTTGTCTGCGAAAATGATTTAGTAGCGATTTCTTTAATGAACCAAGCCAAGCGAGCCAACATTGATATACCAACTCAATTATCCATTATCGGATTCGATAATATCCAAGCTGCCTCATTGATCGATCCTTCTTTAACCACGATTGCTCAGGATTTTAAAGGGATGGGCAAACTTGCAGGTACGATGCTGATAGAATGGATCGAAAAACAAGTGATTCCAGCAGATCAACAAGTTCCAGTAAAACAAATTATTCGACACTCAACAAAGGAGAATTAATGTATGAAACCAACACTTATCGATACTAGACACGGAACCGATAATCAACATTCTTTTTCAAATGGTAATTGTTTACCCTATACTGGTGTGCCTTTTGGCATGAATTATTTTGCACCTCAGACAAATGGAGATAACGGTAGTTGGTGGTTCAATCCTCGCGATCGTGTCTTTCAAGGATTTCGTTTGACACATCAGCCTAGTCCTTGGATGGGGGATTTTAGTTATTTGGTTATGTTGCCTTTTAACGGCAAACTAAAAGAATCGACTGTCTTTCATGCTCAGTCTTCTTACCGACCAGATGAAAGCGTTTTTAAACCTAGTTATTTAGAACTGACAGCACAGCGCTATCAACTGACAACTCGTCTGATTCCAAGTATGTATGGTGGTGTCTTAACAGCAAGTTACACACAAGCAGATGCTGGACTTTTACTTTCACTCCCTGGAAAATATCAACTTACTGTCGAGGATAAACATACCGTTTCCGGCTCTATAATAAACTACGCAGGTTGTGAGGATAAGCATTTTTCTTTTTATTTTACATTGCACTTTGACCAAGCTTTAACTTTTGAAAAACCTGTCGAGCAAACAGGCGAAAATGAGTGTATTACTTTTTCATTTGGGAATATTAAAGAACAAGTAGTCCAGTTTGGTACGTCGTTTATCAGTTTAGAACAAGCGAAGTTAAATTTGTCTCGTGAAGCTCATTGGCAACCAGCAGACTACCTTGCAAACTCAGAAAAGCAGTGGTCTCATTATCTGAATAAAATCGAGATTCAAGATAAGAACCAGCAGCGTCGTTCGACCTTTTATCATAATTTATATCGTGCTTTTTTATTCCCGCAAACATTTTATGAAAAAGATGCTAACGACAAAATTATTCATTATGATACGTTGGCTAAAGAAGTAAAACCAGGATTTCTCTATACAAATAATGGGTTTTGGGATACTTATAAAACGGTGTATCCACTTTATTCATTGATTGCTCAAGAAAAATATGCTGAAATGCTGGAAGGTTTTTTAAACAGTTATCGAGAAAGCGGCTATTTGCCTAAATGGCTTTCACCTGATGAACGAGGCTTGATGCCGGGCACGTTGATCGATGCTGTAGTTGCCGATGCTGCAGTGAAAAATATCCGTCCTGATTTGATGCCTGAATTTTTAAAAGCTATGATCAAAGGCGCAACGATTCAAAGCGAGAATCCAAATTATGGCAGACAAGGAACCAATGATTATTTAACCTATGGATATGTTCCTGCTAACTATCACGAGTCAGTCAACCATACCTTAGATTATTGTTACAGTGACTTTTGTATCAGCCAAGTTGCAAACTCCTTGAAAGAACATAAAATCGCTGAACATTATACAAAACAAGCCAAAAACTATTTAACTATTTTCGATCCTCATTCTGGCTTTATGCGAGCAAAACAAATAGATGGAACGTTCAAGCAACCATTTAATAGTCATCAATGGGGTGAAGACTACGCTGAAGGTAGTGCTTGGCAGAGCAGTTTTGCTGTATATCATGATTTTAAAGGCTTGATATCAGCTTATGGTGGACCAGACAACTTCCAAGAAAAATTGATTGATTTATGTAATCAGGCACCTGTTTTCAATGTGGACGGGTATGGATTTGAAATTCATGAAATGAGTGAAATGGCTGCCACAGAATTTGGGCAATTGGCGATTTCTAATCAGCCGAGTTTTCATTTCCCTTATTTATTTAGCTACCTTGGTAAACCGGAATTTGCTCAACCGTTACTTAAACAATTGATGAGTCAAGAATTCAATGATGGTCCCACTGGTTTTCCAGGTGACGAAGATAATGGAAGCATGGCTAGTTGGTATATTTTTAGTTCATTGGGCTTTTACCCTGTTTGCCCTGGTTCAGGTGAATACGTGATTGGCATGCCTTTGTTTGATAAAGCGATTATTCATTTATCTAACGGTGAAACACTGAATATTTCTACTAGTCCAAATCAGGAACAGCAACAATTTGTTGATCATATTCGTTACAATGATTCTTTACATGAGGGGCTAGTTTTCACTCATGACAGCTTGATGAATGGTGGTACGATCGACTTTACTTTAGGCATCGTGCCTAGACCAAGACAATACAAAGAAGAGCAACTTCCATTTAGTATTTAATAACGTTTTATTTACGAAAAGAGGTTGGGTCAGAAGTGTTTAACCCCGAGAAATAAGAAGAGATTCACGAAAATTGCTCTTCAAATTTTTGTGAATCTCTTCTTATTTCCGAAGGGGTTGCTTCTGATCCCACCGTTTATTCGGATTTAGAGCCCGTAACAAAACTGATTTTTAGTTTTGTCCCGGACTCTTTTTCACCTATTCTTCACCCACTGAGTTATAATGATGTTTGTATTTTTCTCGAAATTCTTTTGGGGTTAGATCATTCATCTTTTTAAACAGTTGAGAGAAATATGTGCTGTTGTTAAAGCCTATTTTATCAGCGATTTCATTTACGTTATCGTCCGTATAGAGTAACAGGTTTTGCGCTTTTTTCATTCGATATTGGTTCAAATATTGTGAAAAACTCTTCTTTGTTTCTTTTTTAAATAGTTGCCCCAAGTACATTACATTAAGATGCAACGATTGAGCTACACATTTCAAAGTTAATTCGCTCGTATACTCTGAGCGAATTTTATCAATTACTTTTTGAACATTCTCTGAATAATCGTATGCTATTTTCTCCCGGGTGATTTGAGTCACTGTAGTAGACAGAATATCATGTAGTTTATCTGCATTCGATGAGTGATTGATATCATCTAAAACTTGCTGATACTCCCCTTCATCTAAATGATTAAAACGACGATAGATATCCATAAAAAGCATAAACGTAATATGGCGAACATCTTCTGGCGAGCGCCGATTTTTTGTGTTTTAGTAAAAATTTCAGCAATCGTAGTCTCGATCGTAGTAAAGTCTCCCACCATCAAGGTTTTGTTAAAATTAATAATATCTGCCGAAAGATCAAAATCATCTGAAAAAACAGAATATAGCACATTACTGCCACTTGCTTCATAAAACTTATAGCGTTGCAGCGTCTGATTAGCTTTTTCATAACTGTCCGGTACATCTTCCCAATCACTGACCGTCTCACCGACACTTATCAACCAGCTATCGTCTTCATTGACCTGTAAAGGATTTGCAGTTAACAATTGGTTCAATTGATACTTACCACCTTTTAATATATGTACAATCAGGCTTTTATCCCCTAGATTCCGAGTAAACAACAACGATTGCTGCTGATTTTCCAGCCAGTCAATGACATTGATTTTTTTCTCACGATTTACCTCGATCAATAAAACTGTCCACTCTGACTTTTCTGCCGTATTGACCAATCGATCCAACTCTTCATAACTGTCCTTGTCAATTTCACCATTCACCCATTGAGACAATAAAATTTCACTATACAAGCCATTTCTAGTTTCCTGCTGATTACGATCATCCAAACGTTTTCTTGCTTTTTTGACACTTTTTAAAAGCTCGATCTTATCGACGGGTTTCATCAAATAATTGATGGCCCCCAATTGCAAACCGCCTTTTAAAAAATCGAATTTTTGATAACCAGAAAGGATCATAAACTCAAATTCCCTTGCCTCTTTTTGAGCAGCTTCAATGAATTCTAACCCTGTCATTTCCGGCATCGTAATATCAGTGATCACTAGATCAATCGCCTCTGTCTCCATCATCGTCAGTGCTTCTTTGGCATTTCTGGCGGTCCCTTTGATGGAAAAACCTTCTGCTTCCCACGAAATAATTTTTTTCAGTCCATTTACGATCATATATTCATCATCTACCAGTAAAACATTGTAATTCATTTTATTACTCCTTTACTCTGAGACTACTTGTCACAAAATGATTTTGCAGTGGAATACGATGACTTTTTTTAGCGACCTTACCTTGATCTTTTTCTAACTTTAATATTTTAAGAGAATGGTGCGTCAAAAGATAGCATAATTGCAATCCCTTTTGTTTCGTTTGGCGTAATCGTCATCAAAAATGATGATCCAAAGTAAGCGCGCAAACGTTCGTTTACATTTTGCAACCCAATTGAGTCATGCAGTTCAATTTGATCACTCTGCAATTTTGTTTGAATCAATGCTAGCTTTTGCACTGAGATCCCTTTGCCGTTATCCCGAATCAAGATCTTGACTTGTCCATCAACTAAGCGCGCTTTCACGCTGATAGCATTGTCATTTCTAGAAAAATCGATACCATGAACAAAATAATTTTCGATCAACGGCTGAATTGAAAATTTCGGTAAAACCAGTTCCTTCAATGCCTCATCGATCTCAAAGTGATACGCAATTCGATCTGGATACCTCATTTGATATAAATACACATACTTTTCACAAAAACTCAGCTCTTTTTCCAAGGTTGTGGTCTTAGCCTGATCAGTATTATTCCGAAGTAAGGTGGAAAAGGCGTACACAACATCCGCAAGCTCCTCACTCCCCTCACTTAAGGCGTACATGCGAATATACTCTAAAGTGTTATATAAAAAATGCGGACTGATTTGCGACTGTAATGCTCTCATATGTGCATCTTGCTGCTTGATTTCCAGCTTATAAATATCGGAAATATACTGCTCAATATTATCCAGCATCGTGTTAATCCCGATTGAGAGCTCTTTTAACTCAAATTGCGTCTCCTGTTCATTGATTCGCGTATTCAAGTCTCCTTCAGATACAAGCGCCATCGAATCCATAATAATATCAACTTGCTGAGAATACTTCGTAAAGGTGCGATAAAGTAAATATAACAGCAGTAAAATCAGCACCAAACCACCCAGCATCAAAATACGCAGTTCAAAAAGAACATGCGTCAGAATTTTCTCTTTGGAGACTGTCACTAAAATATCAAACCCACTTGTTGTCTGCAGATGTTCCAATATATTGTCTTCCATCAATTTTTGGATCGGCAACGCAGATGTTTCTTTCATTTTTTGTTGAATCAGTTGTTGCTCTATCCCGTTATTCTTTTCTGTATAGGTCAATAGTTGATACCCTGTGCTGGAAAATACATAAGCAGATAATCCATCGAATGTCGTTAAATGAGTCAAACTATCGATTATATCTTTTTGAGAGAACTCAACATAAAAACTTCCTAGAACTTCTAAGGTCACAGGATTCGTGATTGGATAGGCTAAATAAAACTTATTATTCAGACGCGGTGTCCCATTGATTTTCTTACCACTCTTATCTTCTACACTAGAAAGATAGTAGTCATTATAATTGTTCAAAACAATGATGATCGATTCGATATTATCATACATGGTATAAAAATTTTTTACTTGGCCTGGCAAAAATAAGTAGCTACCACTCTCTAATTGTTGATCAAAAGAATACGTCAAATACTCTGAAATCGACATATCCATATAACGATTTAAATTGTTGATTTTATCTTGATTGTCTCTCAAACTATTCAACATGGTTTTACCTTGTATGTTCTTATCATTGATCGAGCGACTGATTGTATCTACAGCCTCTTGAGCGGTGATCTCCCCTCTTCCCATTGACTGCCAATAGGTATTCATACCAATACTGAACATGCCAACCAAAATCAAGGAAACAAGGATCAAGGCATAATTTTTCAGCAATCGATTCAGTAACGTTTTTTCATTAAAGGAAGAAGGTTGCTTTTTACGCATGAAGTTCCAATCGCTGATCGATCGTTTGCCGCCATGATTTGGTCGCAGTGAAACTCCAGATTTGAATCATAGAAAAAGTGCCGAATAAAATTAAGCCTTTGAATTTCCACGTGACAAATAAAATCACACTTACACCAATCGCGATTTTCAATAAATTTGTAAAATTAGATAATGTTGAAATGAATGCTAGCTTCAACAAATTTTTTAACCCGATCTCATAATAGCTGTCTAATAATAACGTGTACTGAAAAGTAACCAATGCATAAATCATTGCAAAAACTAAAAGAAAATCGATCATCAAAAAGGACAAGCCTTGGATTTGAACCGATAAAAACAAATTGTATGCTAAGAGTGCTAACAATAAAATAGTACCGTAAAAAAGCACATTCCCTCTAATAAAATTCTGCTTAAAACGACTCCAGCCTTCTTTTAACGTGATCTCTTTGTAATTGAATTCGTGACTGATAAATAATTCATTGATCGTTTTCAGAGCTGGACCAATACCAGCTACAAGCAACCCGCAACAGCTGAATAACCAAAAAAACAAATTTAATTTTACAATGACCCAGATTTTAATGAATAACGTTTCTAATGCTTTTCCAACCATCTAACTCGCCCTTTCTTTATCTCTATTAATATAATAAATAACTATTAAGGATATTCCAAATAAAAAAATTGCTGCATAAAATAATACTACGCATTTTAATCCAATTATTTTTTAAAAGAACCAAGCAAAAACGATGCAGCATCGAATCACTTGGTTCCACGGACTATACCTGTTTTATTTTTTCAAAAACTCATCGTATTGTTTTTGCATTTCAGTTAAAACTTTGTCATATCCGGCATTAACAAGTGCTTCTTTTAGTTTAGGAACAGTTTCTTCTGGATCAACGGTTCCCGTATTCAAGCCGTCCAAATATTGACTCATAACGTTTGCGATATTACTCATTTCTGTTTTTACATTTGACGTCACAAAGTTAAACCCTAAAATCGGAGATGTTTCTGCTTTAGCAATTGATTCGTCACGCTCTTTGATCATTTCATCCGTAATACTATCTTGTGTGTATAAGATTTTGTTATTTCCGGTATTCCAAGCAGGTAAGTGAGTATTTGGTTTGTAACCATCTAACAACTTGATTTTGTCTTCTTTACCAGAAATTTTTTCCCACGCTTCTCCTTCAATACCCCAAACTAAACCATTTAACAACTCTGGATCACTATTGATTTGACCTAGCACTTCTACAGCTTTTTCTTTGTTTTTAGACGTATTTGAGACAACAAAGTTAGCCATCCGGGCTTGATCACTTGACTTCAATGGTGTGGTAAAAGCTTTAGATACTAATTCTTGTCCTGCAGCGTTACTTAAAATCGTATCACCATAATCGTAAGGACCTTGTGTCTCTTGACGAACGAACCAAGTATTTCCTTCCAATGGAAACTCTGTATTACTTGTTGCTGCATCTGATGGAATATAGCCTGCTTGATACCATTTATGCATTGTTTTTAGGGAATCCATAAAGTCTTTGTCTTCGTACTGGTTGATGATTTTTTTCGTATCACCATTTAGACTGACGGCAAACGGATAACCATTCCAATTGGAAAATCATAATCGCCTTGTACTTTGAATCCTTGACCGATCGCAAAAGCTGCAATATTCGGTTCTTTTTCGTGGAACGTTTTCAACACACTTTCAGCATCCTTATATGTTTTAATGCCATCGATCGATAAATTGTACTTATCTAAATACTGTTTGTTGAATGTCAGCACTTGTTGGGAATAAACATTGCCATTCACAGGAAAGGCATATAACTTACCATCTACTAAATTCCCTTTGATGTACGCTTCATCTAACTGGTCATAAGCATCTTTAGCAAACTTCGGTGCTAACTCTGTTAAATCAGCATAAGCTCCTTTTTGCGCATTTGGCACATAATTATCAGCAAAAGCAATATCATAATTTTCACCTGAAGAGACAATAACACTCATTTTCTTCTCGTAATCGCCCCAGCCAATGTATTGGATGTTTAGTTTAGCCCCTGTTTTCTCTTCAATTCTCTTATTGGCAACTTCCATCAACGCATCATAATTCTCAGGTTTATCCCCGATTTGATACATCAGTAAGGTATTCTCATCTGCCTTTTTACTACTTCCGTCCGTCTTATCCTTACTTCCTCCACCACATGCTGTTAACGCACCTAAAAGAACCACTGCTGCACTTAAACCGACTACTTTTTTCCACGTCTTCATTCCTGTTCCTCCTTGTAATTTAAAATAGTAACAACGTTTTGCTTCACTTCACCTTTTACTTTTCAACATCTGTTCATTTTAGTAAAAGCTTCGTGAGCTAGACAATTGCAAAAGCGTAGCTAGCTTTTTTATTCCTTCACTCCGCCAATCGTTAATCCTTTGACAAAATACTTTTGGAAAAATGGATAACTGATCGCAATCGGTAATGTCGAAATAACCACGATCGCCATTCGAGCAGATTCTCCCGGTATCGCTGCCATCCCGCCAGATAATTGACTACTAGCTCCAGCGTTTTGAGTCAGGTATTGAATATTATTTTGAATCTTCATCAATAAATATTGCAGTGGAACCAAACTATCTTTTTGAATATATAAGAGTGCATTAAACCAGTCATTCCAATAGCCTAAGGCCGCAAACAAACTGATCGTTGCAATTCCCGGCACTGCTAACGGTAACACGATTTGAATAAAAATCCGCATCTCAGAAGCGCCATCGATCCTAGCCGACTCGATAATCGAATCAGACACTGAGCGTTTGAAAAAGGTCCGCATCACAATAATATTAAACGGACTGACCGCCATTGGCAAAATCAACGCCCAAATCGTATCTTTTAATTGAAGTAAATTTGTCATCACGATATAGTTTGCGACCATTCCTGGTGAGAATAACATGGTGATCAAACAAAACACTGTAAAAAAACGACGGAATGGAAAATTAGATCTTGAAATCACATACGCATAAAGTGACGTCGCTGTACTATTGATCAAGGTGCCAACTACTGTAACTAACACTGTCACAAATAACGCTTGAAAAATTTTATCCTGCATCTGATCAAATAAATAAGTATAACCGAACAAACTAAATTCCTTAGGCCAAAAACTATAACCGTTCGCGGCTAATGCTGTTTCATTCGTCAGTGAGATTGCGACAACAAACAAGAACGGCAAAATGCAAGATAGAGCAAAAACAGCGATCAAAATATTAAAAAAGAAGTTGACTGGTTTATTAAACGAACGAATTGCTACTTTTGAAACTGGCTTTTTCCTCAATGTTTTCACTCCTCCTTAGAATAATGCCGAGTCATTGTCGAAGCGACGAACGATCCCGTTTGTAATCATCAATAAGACAAAACCGACTGTTGATTGATACAATCCAGCTGCAGCTGTCATCCCGATATCTCCAGTAGCTGTCAAGCCGTTAAAGATATACGTATCTAAAACAGACGTAACCTGATACAACGAACCTGAGTTTCGCGGAACATTATAGAACAAACCAAAATCCGCTCTAAAAATATTTCCCACAGCTAAAATCGTCAAGATCGTCATTAGAGGTAATAATTGAGGAATTGTAACATTCTTGATTTGCTGCCACTTACTTGCACCGTCCACCATCGCAGCCTCATAATAAGTCGATCGATCCCCATAACAGAAGCAAAATAGATGATACTATTATAGCCGATCCCTTTCCACGTCCCGATAAAGACTAAGATAAACGGCCAATATTTCGCCTCACTATACCAATTGATTGGTGTACCTCCACGACTTGTGATCCACTGATTGAAAATCCCTTTGTCTGGGCTTAAAAAGGCATACACAAAATACCCAATAATAACCCAAGATAAGAAGTACGGTAAAAGAGACATCGTTTGATAGACTTTTACCAAACGCTTATTCCGTAATTCACTCATTACGATTGCAAAAAATACAGAAATGACAAGGTTTAATGTAATAAACGTCACGTTGTACAACACTGTATTTTTCGTAATCAAGAAGGCATCATTCGAAGAAAACAAAAACTTGAAATTATCCAAACCAACCCAGGGACTCGTTTTCAAACTAGCGATAAACCCATCTGGTGAAATATGAAAATCCTTAAAAGCGACCACATTGGTCAATACTGGAATGTAAAAGAAAAAAATCATCCAGACCATTGCAGGGATCGCCATCAAGATCAATGCTTTATATCGCCATATATTCGTAAAGAAAAGCGAGCTCTTTGATTTTTTCTTCATTTCCCCAACTCCTTTCATCAAATTGTCTACAATAGAATTGTAGCGCTTTCAAATAGAAATAAAAATAAACAAAATATAGATATTCTTATAGAAAATATAGATGTTGGGAAAAATACATCAGATAGCTTACTTAACGAAGCACTGTTAATCAGTATGATACAATGAAGGCATAAAATCGATTGGAGGAACTCCCATGCAAATTTATCAAAACACAAAAATCGCTAGTAACAAGTGCTTGTATATTTCTGGTCAAACACCAAGCAAAGAGGGACACACACCACAAAGTATTGAAGAACAAACAGAGGTTGTATTGGAAAAAATCACAGCCGCTTTACATGAGCATGATTTAACAGTAGATGATTTAGTCAAAATCACTATTTATATTACAGACGTTTCTTATTTATTAAGCGTTAGAGGTGTGTTAGCAGATTTTATAGGGGAGTCAAAACCAACCGCTACGTTAGTCGTTGTTGCAGGGCTGATTGATCCAGATTTTAAAGTGGAAATCGATGGTATTGCCGCATTTTAAGCTTAAAAATCAAAGAGAGTAAGTCCCAATGGCATTAGGACTTACTCTCTTTGATTTATACCGTTTTTACTAATTTGCTTGCATCAATTCTAATGGAGAATCGATTTTACCTTCAACTTTCTTTCCTTCAAAATGATCATATGCTGCTTGTAGAGCCAGTTTCCCCATTTCAACGGGTTGTTGCGCAACTGTGGCTGCCATTATTCCGTCTTTCACTGCTTTTACACCATCTTCATTGCCATCAAATCCAATAACAAGTACATCCTTTTTACCAGCAGCTTTCAATGCTTCCACAGCACCCAACGCCATTTCATCATTTTGGGCAAACACAGCTGTAATATCAGAATTGGACTGTAACATATTTTCCATAACACTCAGCCCTTTAGCACGGTCAAAATCAGCTGATTGGCTTTGAACCACTTTCAACTCTTTTTCAGCAATATTCTCAAATCCCTTTCCACGTTCACGAGTAGCAGAAGCGCCCGGAGTCCCTTCAAGCTGAACAACTTTTGCTCCTTTACCAACTTTTTCCACGATGAAGTTCGCTGCCATTTCTCCACCTTTTACATTATCAGATGCAACTAGGGTTAAAATATCGCCCCCATCAGAGTTTCTATCTAGTGCGATCACAGGGATGTTCGCTTCATTGGCAGCTTCTACTGCCGGCTGGATCGCTGAAGAATCAACCGGATTAATCAATAGTACATCGACGTTTTGTTGGATCAAATCATCAATATCATTACTTTGTTTTGAAGCATCATTTTGAGCATCAGAAACAATTGTTTTCGTTTTATTTTCATTTGCTAATGTCGTGACACCGTCTTTAACTGAAACGAAAAATGGATTATTCAATGTAGAAAGACTTACCCCAACTTTTAGATCTCCAGCTTTTTTCTCTTCAAATTTTGCGTCTTCTTTAGACTCGTTATTCCCTAAAGTTGCTGCACCACATCCTGATAAAAATAACCCTGTTGCCATCATTGAAATGAATAATTTTTTCATAGCCATTTTCTCCTTCACTAAATTATTTATTTTGTTTTCTATCTAATAAAACTGCGATAATAATTACTAACCCTTTGACAATCTGTTGATAGAAACTGGACACGCCTAACAAATTCAATCCATTATTAATTGTCCCAATAATCAGCACCCCTATCAACGTTCCAAACAAGCGTCCTTTTCCACCTGACAAACTAGTACCACCTAACACAACTGCAGCAATCGCATCCATTTCATAAGATTGACCTGCTGTCGGTTGGGCCGAATTTAAACGAGAAGTAAGGATAATACCTGAAATCGATGCCATCAATCCTGAAATCGTATAAATGATAATTTGAACTTTATCAGTTTTAACTCCAGCGATTTCCGCAGCCTTTAAATTTCCGCCAACTGCATAGGTCTTTTTACCAAACGCAGTTTTATGAAGTAACGTATATAATAGGAAGAAAAATACCAACATAACAATAATCGGAAACGGTACGCCAAACAAATAACCTTTCCCCATAAATTGGAAGATAAAACTCTTACCAATTCCTGTAATTGGATTTCCATCGGTGTAAACTAACGTTGCACCGCGATAGATCGTCATTGTTGCTAAAGTTGCAATAAACGGTGCCATTTTCCCTTTAGTGATCAACAGTCCATTGATCATTCCTAAAAAGGCGCCCAGAACCATCCCAAACAACATCGCTAACACCGGAGAAAGACCATTAGCAATCAGTCCTGCTGTCAATGCACCTGACAAAGCCAATGTCGAGCCTACGGATAAGTCAATCCCACCAGTTAAAATAACAAAGCTCATCCCAAATGCAATCAAGGCATTGATGGACACTTGACGTAATAAGTTCAATAAATTATTAGGTGTGATAAAGCTAGGATTTAACACAGTTACAACAATTACTAAAGCTACTAATGCAAGTAATGGTCCCAAAGATCCTAAGGCGACTTTTTTCTTTTTTGTATTTTCCATGCTCAAATTCCTCCTGTAGCTAAGTTCATAATTTTTTCTTGTGTTGCTTCAGCTTTTAAAACTTCCCCTGCTAATTGTCCTTCTTTAACCACGATGATTCTATCACTCACACTCATCACTTCTGGCAGATCACTCGAGATCATAATAATTGCAACACCTCGTTGCGCTAATTCATTCATCAACAAGTAAATTTCGCGCTTTGCACCAACATCTACACCTCTGGTTGGTTCATCTAAAATCAACACTTGAGGACCAATCCCGATCCATTTAGCTAAAACTACTTTTTGCTGATTCCCACCTGACAAACTGCTAGCTGCGACATCTTTATTTTCCGCCTTAACCACTAAACGTTTAAGTAATAATTCCACAAATTCATCCATTGTTTTTTGTTCCAGTAAACCATGTTTACTAAATTCATCAACAGAAGGAAGTACGATATTATCTTCCAAGCTAAAATCAAGAATCAAGCCTTCATCTTTGCGGTTTTCTGTTAAAAAACCAATACCCTTTTTGATTGCCTCTGATGGTTTGCGAATAGTGATTTTCTCTCCATTTAATAGAATTTCTCCTGAGTCATATCCATCAATTCCAAAGATCCCTCTCATGATTTCCGTTCTTCCTGATCCCATTAACCCCGAAAAACCAAGAATCTCTCCTTCTCTAACTGAAAATGAAACATTCTCAAAAAGACCAGCCGAAGTTAAGTTTTTTACTTCAAATTTCACATCACCGATTGGGTTCGTTTTTTCCGGATAAAAGTCCCCAATATCGCGGCCTACCATATCTCGTACAATTCGATTTACATCAACATCGGAAATTTGATAAGTGCTGACAGATATACCATCACGCATAACGGTGATTCGATCACATAAAGCAAAAATTTCTTCCATTCGATGAGAGATATACACAATGGCTACCCCATTATTTTTCAATCCTCGAATGATTTTAAATAAATTATCAATTTCCGTTTCTGACAATGCCGCTGTTGGTTCGTCCATAATCAGAACTTTTCCATTGCTCATCAATGATTTGGCAATCTCCAACATTTGTTGTTGTCCAACAGATAACGTATCAACTTGGGCATTCAAGTCTAATGAGATGTGCAATTCATTGAATATCTTGTTGGCTTCTTCTGCCATTTTCTTGTTATCCAATAATCCAAGCGTTGTTTTCAATTCTCGATTAAGATACATATTTTCTAATACAGTCATATTTGAAAACGCATTCATTTCTTGGTGAATAAACGTAACGCCAAATGTTTCTGCTTCTTTGGCATTTTTGAAATAGTGTTCGGTTCCGTCAATATAGATTTCTCCAGCATCACGTCTGTGTAAACCTGTCAAAATATTCATTAAGGTAGATTTTCCAGCTCCATTTTCACCCATCAAGGCATGGATTTCCCCAGACCTTAACTCAAAATCAACGCCTTCCAATACTTTATTTGTGCCAAAACTTTTACTGATTCCTATCATTTTAACTTCCATGAGATTCCTCCTCTCATTTTCTAAAAAATTACTGCTGATTGCAAAATAATATTAGCATACGGTGTATCTTCTCCAGTCCGAATCACAGCTTTAACTTCTTTGCTCAGTTGTTTAAATTCATCATGAGAAACATACTCTACCTCTGGGAGCAGCTCCATGAGCTGCTCGTGTAATTCGCCATTATTCTCCTTAATTTCTGTCGCCAGTATAGCCTTTTCTACGGCTACTTCTGACAAGATAACTTCCAAAACAGAATAAAATGAGGGACTTCCCAGTTTTAAAGAAATATCGATCTGCTTGACCTGTTCAGGAACAGGCAGACCACAATCACCGATAATAATTCGATCGGTATGTCGCAGATCATCTACAACTTTAGCAATTTCAGAATTTAAAATACCTCTCTTTTTCATAAGCTAGTCACCACCTGCTCATAGATCGGAATACCACTTTGTGCACCTTTCGTTTGAATCGCAATGGCTGATGCCGCATTCCCAAGTTCCAGACTCTCTTCAATTGTTAGTCCTTCTAGTATTCCCTTTGCAAAATAGCCGTTAAACGTATCTCCTGCACCTGTTGTATCAATGACCGCTGTCACTTTTTGTGCAGGTACAAGTATTTCTTTTTCACCATCAAAGAATATTGCTCCTTGATCCCCCAATGTGATGATTAACTTATTCGGATATCTTCTCAAGATTTCTGCGCGTTCTTTATTTTCAAATAGCAATACTGCTTCATGCTCATTTGGGGTTAAATAAGTTACTTTTTCAATGTATTCTTCAGCGATTTTTTTGGCTGGCGCGGGATTGTACAAAACCTGAATGCGATGAGTTGAGCAAAAATCAATAACATATTCAATCGTTTCTATTGGAATTTCGTTTTGTAAAATGACCATCTCCATTTGTTGGAGTTGTTGTTGATATTGCTTCACGACATCAACCGTGATTCGATCGTTTGCTCCCGGAATAATAATGATTCGATTGTCGCCATCCATTACCTGAATGTGTGCAGAACCACTGTCTACAGTATCAAATAGTTGGATCATTTCTGTATTAATACCATTATTTTTTAAATTATCGATCAGCGATTGGCCAAAAGCATCCTTCCCTACAGCCCCGATCATTGAAACATCTAAACCAGAACGACTTAAAGCGATGGCTTGATTTGCTCCTTTACCACCAAAAAATGTCTGAAAACTTTCTCCTACCAGCGTTTCTCCTTGATTTGGAATCATTTCAGTTGTTACAACAAAATCTGTTGATATACTGCCAATTACTGCTACTTTTTTCATTATTTCATCTCCATCCACAATGTGTAACCGGTTACCTATAATCATACATTAACACCATTCAGCGAAAATGTAAACCTTTTCAGCGTAAACTTTCTCCTTTTTGCAACATGACCGGTAAGATTTTTTCTTGTTTTTCCCCTGTTTCTCCTGCTAAAAGCTGTATCATTAATGTTGCGGCCGTTTCGCCAATTTCATAAACAGGTTGCTTAATTGTTGTTAATTTAGGATAGGTCATATCTGAAAAAGGAATCCCATCATAGCCCATTATTTGTAAGTCTTTAGGGATCGACAAGCCTTTTTGTTGCGCTTTTTGCATAATTTTTAATGCTAGATAGTCATTCGAGGCGATCACCGTATCAATATTCTCGTACTCTTTAAAAAAAGTATCTGAAATTTTATCCACTTCATTGACGTTAAATGAACTTGTTTCAAATACTTGGTAATGATCTGTTTGTCCTTTTAAAGCATCTTTTAGTCCTTTCAATCGCTTCTTCGCACTCTGAAAGGCTAAATCCCCAGTGATGATCAAGATATTTTTAAAGTTCGTCTTTAGAATTTCTTCTCCAATTATTTTGCCACCTAAATAGTCATCTGGTAGTACCTTGTTAAAATCGCCCGCATACACTCTATCGATCCCAACAACTGAAATATCTGTTAAAGGCTCAATTGGCAACGCTGTGATGATGCCACTCACATTATTTTGAATGAACGTCGTGATATATTGCTGGAGCTGTTCTTTTGAATCTGATGTGTTTGCTAACAACATCATATAGCCATTTTTGATCAACGTTTCTTCAATGCCTTTGGCTAATAAAGGAAAATAAGGATTCGCAATATCAGGTAGTAAAACACCAATGATTTTTGATTTTTTTTGAAACAATGAGCGTGCTACTTCGTTTGGAACATAGTTTAACTCTTCTATTGCTTCAGCAATCTTTTCCCCTGTTTCATTTCTTACATACCCGTTTTTATTAATATATCTAGAAACACTGGCCACAGATACACCAGCTTTTTTTGCCACATCTTTGATTGTTACCATTTAAGGCACCCCTGTCATGTTTTCTTGTATCTTTATTTTAGAGGAAACGCTTGTAAAAAGATAGCTAGACAATAACACAAAGCCATTGACTATAGATTCTATTTCTAATAGTCAATGACTTCGTCATCAGATATTGATTATTCTTTCACACTTTTTAAAATATAATAGCCTTTATCTTTCGTTACGATTTCTACATTACCAAAAACTTCTGCCATTTTTTTCTCGGCACTTGGTGCACCTTGTTTTTTCTGGATCACTACAGTCAGTGTTCCACCAACTAAAAGTCTGGGATGGGCTTCACTTAAAATTTCGTGAACCACTTTTTTCCCCGCTCGAATCGGCGGATTGCTAATAATTGCAGCGTATTCCTTTTCATGAACATCGGCATAAATATTTGAGGTATGGATATCGACATTTTCAATGTGATTTTTCTTTGCATTTTCTTGCGCTAAAGCCACCGCACGTTGATTGACATCGATCATTTCTACCGTTCTATCGCTTAGTGTTGCTAGGGTTAAACCAATTGGACCATAACCGCAACCAACATCTAACAGCTTTCCTTCTGGTAATTCTGCCCATTCGAAGGCATCGATCAACACACGGGACCCAAAGTCCACTGTATTACGGGAAAATACCCCGCTATCCGTTAAAAATTGAAACTTCTTCCCTCTTAATTCAAACGACCACTGCTCTAAATCATGCGCTAGATCTGGATTTTCTGTATAATAATGATTATTCATTTTCTTCTTCCTAACTATTTTCTTTTGTCATCAGTCTACCTTTTATTTCACGAACAATCAAGGCAGCGAGTAAGTCATAACCCGTTTTAGAAAAATGTAGTCCATCTGCTTGTAAAAATTCATCTGTGCCGGGGTAAACGACCATAGCTTTGTATACATCGATGACAGGAATTTCATATTTTGCTCCGATCACTTTTACTCGTTCTACGTATTCCCGAATGCGGTCATCATCCCGAGTTGGTTTTCTGGCACAATCCACATATGGTGGTGTGAGTAGAATAACTTTTTCTTTCCCGATTTTAGTGATCATTGTTTCGATATTTTCTGCGTATTGCTCTAAAGGAACTAAGTTATCCGTGTTTGTGTCATTAGCGCCGAAAAAGATTGTTACGATATCCGCTTGTTCTGCTAATACTTCCTTTTCCAAACGTTTCATAGCATCTTGTGTGGTGTCTCCTGGCATTCCAGCATTTGCGATCATGACTTCTTCATAGTTTTGCGCTGCTAGGTCTTCTGTAATTAGGTTTTGTAAAATCGGTGTGATAGCTTCTTCGCCATATCCTGCTGTGATGCTATCTCCAAATAAAACGATTTTTTTCATTACGTATTTTCCTTTCTTAACTTGTTTTCTTTGTTTATCATACCATTGAAAAGACAGTTTTGCCGAGGCAAAGAATTATTTTAGCAGTAAAAATAAAACAACCTCTACCCTATCCAATCATACTATTCACATTTAACTAATATCCTTAAAAATTGACTAATTGTCACAATCATATTGAAACAGTAATTTTTCCATTATACAATAAAGTTAAACGAAATAAGATAGGAAAACAGAAGTATGAATAAAAGAAGAATACTAGGCCTCGCCTCACTATTATTTTTAGTTGCGCTTGGCGGATGCCAAAAGACAACTGCATTAAAAACAAAAGAATACGATCTAGCTATTATTGATTCAAAAAACATCACAACCTTTCTTGAAAAAGACGATAAACTAGAAAAAGTGGAACAACTTAAACGAGCAGACGGAAATCTAAATTTTGGGCGCAACAATTTCTGGGAAATGGATAATCATTACTACACAAAAACCTCTGACAATCCCAAACTTGACGTTTCCTTAGCAAAAATTGGTCGTGACTTATCCATTGATCTTGTCAAAGCTGAAGGAAATGATGCCTATACTTCAAATATAGATGGGGAATTTTTTTATACTACCGCCTGTTTTAGTGATCGAACAGAATTTTGTAAGTATGATAAGAACTTGAAACTTCAGCTGAAAAAGGAACTCCGCAAAAAAGAAAATATCCTAACCAATCAATTGATTCCTCTAGGAGAGTATCTCTATGTCTTATGTGGCTATACTAACCCTGATGACGGATCAAGTAAAAATATGTTAGTGAAAATGACGAAGGAATTTGAAGTGATCGAAGAAACAGATTTAGGTGATGAAACAAGTGCCTACATGAGAATGGTTCATTTTCAAAATAAACTTTATATTACAGAAGCCAATACTGACATGGGTGCAAATGGTGAACCAGGAGAAGCAAATCGAGTACTTGTATATGATCTAGCAACAAAAAATAAAGAGTATCTCACTTTGACTTATCCTTATCCAATGGAAATATATGTAGACGAGCCAAACGAAAACCTGATCATTCGCCACTATGAGCTATATGTAAAAAGCTATACATGGACCGTTTATAGCTTGAAAGAACAATCTGAATCGTTCATTCATTTTCCTGAATATGAAAAATTGGAACAAGAAAAACATATAAATCCTCCATTTTTCACTCAGGATACTGGTTATTACTATTTTATGTTCGATGATCAACTCACTAAATATGATCCTAAAACGAATACACCTATAAAACTAGACTTGTCAGCCTATGACTTTGAAGATACAAGTGCTTTGATTATGAATAAATAAGAATACACAACAAAACTCTACTTTAACCACTCAGTAGGGTTTTGTTGTTTTATGAAAGATGCTATAATAAGCACAGAAATAAATGTTGGCTTTGGTGGAGGAACCGATGGACGATAAAATGAATTATTACCCCATTTCACGGAAGGAATGGCAGGGCTTCTATCATAACGGCAAAGCGCCGCTGACAGAAGAAGAATTAGAAGATATTAAAGGCTTCAATGATCAAATTTCATTGCAGGATGTGCAGGACATTTACGTTCCCCTGACCCATCTGATTCACTTATATATGAAAGAATTTGAGTCTTTAACTGTTAGCAAAGGGCTGTTTTTGCATGAATATGTACCTGTTCCGCCTTTTATCATCGGGATCGCTGGTAGTGTGGCTGTTGGAAAAAGTACCACCGCTCGCCTGTTGCAGCTGATTTTATCCAGAACCTTTAAACGCCGCAATGTCCAACTGATTACGACGGACGGCTTTTTGTATCCGAATAAAGTGTTGGAAGAAAAAGGTATCATGGATCGTAAAGGATTTCCTGAAAGCTACGACATGGAAAAGTTGATCGACTTTTTAAACCAAGTCAAAAATAGCCAAGAAGAAATCAAAGCACCACTTTATTCTCATAGTGTATATGATATTATCGAAGGCGAATATGAAGTGATCCAACAACCAGATATCCTGATCGTTGAAGGAATCAACACACTGCAATTGCCAGCAAATCAGCAAATTTACGTCAGCGACTTCTTTGACTTTTCCGTCTTTGTAGATGCGGAACCGAAGCTGATTGAAAAATGGTATCTTGAACGATTTGGCGCCTTACTTGATACGGCCTTTCTTGATCCAGATAATTACTATTATCAATATGCGATTGGCAATCGTGAAGATGCCTTTGCAATGGCTAAAGAAGTTTGGAAAACTGTGAATTTGAAAAACTTAGAGGAATATATCTTGCCAACTCGAGGTAGAGCGGATATTATACTTCATAAGACTGAAAATCATATTATTGATGAGATATTTATGCGTAAGTATTAAAAGAAAGGCTGAACGAACTCGTTCAGTGCTGACAGAAAAATAGGGGAAACTGATTGTGGCGCTTTTTGTCACTAGCCTTTTTCATCTTTTTTCCGAAGCACTAGTTCGTGAAGCTAGATCACAAAGTATCACTTAACTTGATTCTAAAAAGGTCAAAAAATTCTTTTTGACCTTTTATTAGATAAATCTAAATGGATAGGGGTAATAAATGTGACCAATGTTGCCGATTTGACAACTGTCGAAAAAATTATTGTTTTAGACTTTGGTAGTCAATATAACCAATTGATTACTCGACGTATTCGTGAATTTGGCGTGTTCTCAGAATTATTGAGCCACCGAATCACAGCGGATGAAATTCGCGAAATGGCACCAAAAGGAATTATTTTCTCTGGTGGCCCAAATAGTGTTTATGATGAAAATGCGTTTAGTATCGATCCTGAAATTTATGAATTAGGCATTCCAATTCTAGGGATTTGTTACGGTATGCAACTGATGATGCATAATTTAGGTGGAAAAGTTGAACCTGCTGGCAACCGTGAATACGGCAAGTCAGAGCTATCACTTTTGATTCCTGATTCACCTATTTTTAAAGGAACACCTGAAAAACAAATTGCTTGGATGAGTCATGGTGACTTAGTCGCTGCTATTCCAGATAGCTTTGAAACGGTGGCAACTAGCGCAGATTGTCCATTTGCAGCTGTTCAAAATACAGAACGTAACCTGTACGGTGTGCAATTCCATCCAGAAGTTCGTCACTCTGAATATGGGAACGATCTATTACGTCACTTTACCTTTGATATTTGTCATTGCGAAGGCGACTGGACAATGGGTAACTTCATCGAAATGGAAATCAACAAGATCCGCGAACAAGTCGGCGATAAAAAAGTCCTTCTTGGCCTTTCAGGCGGCGTGGATTCAAGCGTTGTTGGTGTGCTTTTACAAAAAGCGATCGGCGATCAATTAACATGTATCTTCGTGGATCATGGTTTATTGCGTAAAGGTGAAGCAGAACAAGTAATGGATAGTTTAGGTGGGAAATTTGGCTTAAACATCATTAAAGTTGATGCGAAAAAACGTTTCTTAGATAAATTAGCTGGCGTTTCTGATCCAGAAGAAAAGCGTAAAATCATTGGAAACGAATTTGTTTATGTTTTCGATGACGAAGCGACAAAACTTGATGGTATCGACTTCCTAGCACAAGGAACTCTTTATACAGATATCGTAGAAAGCGGCACTGAAACAGCGCAAACAATCAAATCTCACCATAACGTGGGCGGATTGCCGGAAGATATGCAATTTGAATTGATCGAACCGTTAAATACTCTATTTAAAGATGAAGTTCGTGCTTTAGGGATCGAATTAGGTATGCCGGAAGCTCTTGTTTGGCGCCAACCGTTCCCTGGTCCTGGTTTAGGGATTCGTGTTCTTGGTGAAATTACTGAAGATAAATTAGAAATCGTGCGTAACTCTGATGCGATTTTACGTGAAGAGATCGCTAATGCTGGTTTAGATCGTGATATTTGGCAGTACTTTACTGTGTTACCTGGCATCCGTAGTGTGGGTGTAATGGGTGATGGCCGTACGTATGATTATACTGTGGGCATTCGTGCAGTGACTTCGATTGATGGGATGACAGCTGATTTTGCTAGAATTCCTTGGGATGTGTTGCAGAAGATTTCTGTGCGGATCGTGAATGAAGTGGATCATGTGAATCGGATTGTTTATGATATTACGAGTAAGCCACCTGCTACTGTGGAGTGGGAATAAAGAGCCAACGTAATAAGAATGGGGAATGCCGATAAATCAACGTTTTTCAACTTATGAAATGCTTGATTTTCATTAAAAATGATATGGTTCCCTACCATTTTCCCTACCAAAAACCCCTGTCAGGATAACGCTTGACAGGGGTTTATTTTTTATGAGCCTACTTTTTATAGCATCCTCAAATTGTTTTCTTTATCTAGCTCTAATATTTTCTAAACATAAGATATACCCTGCAAAATCTCCCCAGCGTTTTCTATCTTCTGACGAGCCAAGTTTTTCTATCCAACTAGTATCTAGTTCTAATTGCTCAGACAACTTATAAAAAGTCTTTAAATTGATCATGAAGGTATTGTGACAGCTAGTTCTTAATTTATCCTTTTCCTGTTTCTCTTCCCTAGAAAAATAATTCCAGTTAGTTCTCATATTAGAATACACTATAGCTGAATCTATGACTTCTTTCCATAGCTCATGTAAATATTCATCTTTGCATTCCAGTACATTAAAAATAGAGTTGTAAATTTCCAATGCTTCTTCGAAAGACATTGAATCATTTTTTTGTAGATAAGCAGTATAATCAAGCATTCTATCATCCCCCTCTTATAATATATACCATATGATTGATTTACATTTTTTCAAGTTATTCTTTATACTTCCATTCAAATTACAGTTACGTGGAAAATACTCTTTAAACAAATGATAAAACATTTGTAGTCTTTCTCAATCATTCCTAACTGAACTTGCTTAGCAGCTTATTTTTAATACGATTTATTTTCGTAAAAATGTAGTATAATTAAGAAACAGGAGGATTTTTATGAGAAAATATAAAGTCGTAAATACAATTTTTTTAATAGCAATTATTGGTCTTTTGGCTGGAGTTATTTTTGATTACAATCAAAATAAAGTAATTCCAAACTTTTTTTTCATGGATAAATTTGGACTAGAGTACGTAACGGCATATTGGGCTGGCATTGGAACAATTTTAGTTTTAGTTCCTACTCTATTGAATATTTTAATGGTGCGAATGGAACAAGTTTCAAATGAACACAACAATAAAATTTTAAAAGAAAAAGAAGAATTACTATTTATAAAACGAAATTTAGATAGATCAATAGCAAATTTAGATTCAAATAATTCTGAAAGACAATGTTTATCAGACATTAGAGATATCGAGGAAGCTATAGATAAACAAATACTGGAGCCAAGAATAAATACAGAAAATTCAGGTATGCTTTTAGCTGATGATTTAGTCATAGTCTTATCAGATTATCTCCACTCTCTTCTTAAAGATAAGAAAAAATGTGTTCGTGCTGATGCAAGATATTTGTTGAGATACCTCTACTCCACTACTCATATAATAGATTTCTGTGAATACAATGACCTTCATATAGGCAAATTTAAGGATGAATATTTATATTTAGAAACATTAAATGAACGTAATCTATATACTTTAAGCAAGGCAACATTTGAAAACGTCACCTTTGATTCAACTAATTCTTCGTTTAAAGAAATAATCTCAAATTTTATTTTTAGAGGAAGTTCTTTATTTAAAAATTGTATATTTAAAGGGGATAACACTTTCAAAATACATAATAATTTACACTTGTACTTTGATAATTGTATTTTCTACGGTTCTGTAGAATTTAACTCAAGAAATGGGAATAATGAATATAGTGATATCATAATAAATAAATGTACATTTAATAATTTTACTTCGCTAGGCTACTTAAATTTACGCTCAATAAAAATTAAAGACAGTGTTTTTTCAAGCGCTACTAAATTTTCAGATATGTCCGTTTCAGATGTTGAAATAGAGGGAAATAAATTCTTCAGATTCTTTGATATGCAACAATCAAATATTAAAAGTATGTTCTATTTACTTAACTCATCTTTTGAAGATGATTGCTTTTTGACAGGTTCAAGACTTCCAAAATATGGTACAAAAATTTATGGTTTAAAATTTAGTAAAGAGTCAATTTACCCCTTAAGTTTTAGTGCGACAATAGTATATAAAAATGAGGAATATGATTTAGAACAAGGAATGTTAAAAAGTGTCGAAGAAGATGGCACTATAGTATACAGATTTGAGAAAGAAAAGATTTAGTAAAATATCTTCTAAGAGAATATTTTTTTATTCTTGCTTTCAAAATATAGTTCACCGCTTCAATTTCTGAGAACCCCCTCACTAAAGTCTATCCGAACACTATATATAGTGTTTGGATAGACTTTTATTATTCGGAAGCACAATATATCCTATTCCCTAACTTTATTTTATTCTCAATTTATGATAGAATAAATGAGAACGTTAGTTTGTTTTTTTAGGTTAAAAAGATTGTTGATATGTATGTAGAAAAAATTGGAGGGAAATAAATGGAAAAAACAAAAGAACAACTGAAAAAAATCTTGGAAAAAGTCGATTTAACAAAGACACAACGAGATAGGGCAATTGACCTCTACACCAATGTTTGTAAATCAATAGAAGAAAAATCTGGATTAGAAATTTCTTTTTACGCTCAAGGCTCATTTGCAACTAAAACAGCTATTCGACCTTATAAAAACGGCAGAGACCGTGCTTACGATGTTGATGTTATTTGTGAAGTCAATGTTACGAAAGAATCAATTAGCCCTAAAATTCTAAAAGAATACTTTAGAAATGCTTTGAAAGATAGTAGATATTCAAATACTTTTGAAGAGTCAGACAAATGTTTTACAATTGAATTTAAGGAACAGGATGGGGTAGATTTCTCTATTGATATAATCCCAAGTGTTCCTGAAGATTACAGGACAGTTCAACTATTAACTGGCATAACTGAGAATCCTCATTTGGTTAAAAGTTCTGTGGCTATCCCTAACACTCTTGAAGAAAACAATTACTGGATAACAAATAATCCTAAAGGATACGTAACATGGTTTGAAAATGAAATTCAACAATTCCATAGTAGATACTTATTAGAAAAACGCGATAATAGCTTTTCTGCTTCTATTGAAGAACTGCCTGAGGATGAATTTAACAATAATTTATTGAATATCATCAAAATATTAAAGCGTACTAGAGATGTCTTCTACTATCGCCGAAACTCTGATAATAAACCTTCTTCAATTATTATTACAACAATTATTGGAAAGCTAGCAAAAAATTTAAGACCCACTTCTAGTGAATTAGATTTACTAATACAAGTTATTACACAACTACAACAACTTAAAAACTATCCTACCAATAGTTTATCTAAAAGAATGAATGTTACTGGATATGCAATTTCAGATATTATTACTCGTGATATGGGACAGTGGGTATTAAATAATCCAGCAAACGGTAAAGATAATATTTTAAATTCTTGGAATGAAGATGAAACTAAAGCTAAGGATTTCTTTATTTGGATTGATAATTTACAAGATACATTTGCAACATTAATAGAAAAAAATAATGAAGAAAGAAGTGTCACTGAGATTTATAATGCATTTGCGATTGACTCACCTGTATCAGATACAGAGAAAAAACAATTTTCGGTAACTTCTAATTCATCCAAGCCATGGAGAGTAAAATGATAGATTTTCCACATGTAAAAAATCTATTTAATTCTTTAGGCGGAATTAGAATAGCATCTTTTACAAATCAAGAAAAATCAATTATTGTGTTATTCGATTTTGATGCTAAAGTTGCAATTAATGGAGCAAACTTTTTGATTGATTACAAAATCCACTTAGAAATTCCAAAAAATTATCCCATTGAGCTACCTATTGTCTTTGAAGCAGGAGAAAAGCGAGTTAATAATTTTCCACATGTTAATCCTGATACCAAGGGAACGTTTTGTTTGGGTACAGAATTGGATATAAGAAGAAAAATGAAACCTGACTATTCTTTAGATAAGTATATCTCTCTAATTGCTGAATTTTTAGGAACGTATGAGTATTATAATAAATATGGGGTTTTTCCACATGGAGATCGTGGACATGGAAATTTAGGGATTTTAGAAACATATAAAGAAGTTTTTAATGTGACTACAAATCAACAAGTTTCAAATCTTATGCAAGTGAATAAATTAAAAAATGAATACCGAAATAAAAAATGCCCCTGTAATTCGGGTTTGAAGTTTAAAAATTGTCATTGGAGCACATTAAACTCTATTCTTTCTAATCCATTAGAGCATGCACAAATGAAAAAAGATTATATATTGCTAAAGGGAGGTTAGTTATGGAGGTATTAGAAAAACAAAATGAAAGCAAATCGCTGAGAATACAAACTACAGCGAGATTGCTGTATAATAGAGCCGATACTATTGATATAATACAATGGATTATTGTTCTATCACTTCCTATACTTAAGATTTTTTTCTTGCAAAGTATATTTTTGAACTATTTGATGATGATTTGGTTCCTCGCTTCTTTCATATTAGACTACTATATCGATAAGTTTACTGATACTGCTGCGGAATTAAAAAAAAGTTTTGATTATTATGTATATGGATGGACTAATGATTTTCAAGAAAAATTGATTCATCTATCTAAAACATATGAAGCTAGGAACAAGGAATTTTTTAAAAGACAAACTAGCAATTCTGGAATTGATAAACCTAAAGGAGTAAAAAATTGGTACACAACTGTGGAAAAAAATATGTCTCAAGAACAAGCAATTAAATCAGCCATGAGAGAAAACATTTATTTCGATAAAAGAATTAATAGTAGTGCTTATTTCTGCGTATTAATATTTGTAGGAGTATTATTTCTTGTACTGTCAACTTCTGGACTAACTTTTTATGAAGTGTTATTTGGATTATTTGTCACCTTCGCATCATTTACAAAAAAGCTATACTCAACTTTTGTAAACATGAAAAAAGCGTCTAACATAAATTCCAATATTGAAAACTTGCTGTGTGATAAAGATACTGATTTAATTTACTTGCAATCTGAAATTGATAAAAAACGCTCAATCTCTAGAACGTCCAATAAACTAATTTATTTTTTCCAAACTAAAAAAATACATGAAGAAGTATCTGTTTTTAGATCAGATAAATAAAAGATGACCCTAAATGAGTCATCTTTTTATCTATATAAATTCTACATAGGACTCATTTATAAACTCCCCACTAGTCCCTAAATCATAATCCCTCCCAATAGCTTCATAATCTATGTAATTCGCCAAAAGCTCAGGAATATCATAATATCCCAAATCTACCAAAGCATATCCTAACCTCTCATGGTCGCTCACTCCTGTATCATCCAATTCAATAATAGTTACCTCAGCACCTCTATTTTCCGCAATCACCCGAACAACTTCATCTGGATAACTCATATATTCCTCTAAACCATCATACCTTTCTGCTAAAGATTGAGGAAAATCATACTCTCCAACAGAAAAGGGCACATCATAATCCGTAATAAAATATTCCTCGTACGAATAACCAAATTCATCTACAAACTCATTTCCCACACAAATCGTTTGATAAGCTTGTGCCAAGTCTTCCTCATCAAATGGAAAGTGTAAATACACACCTAATAAAAACCCTTCATTATAAGCTTTCAAATTAGTTAAATATATCCAATGATCGCTATCTCCGCCAACTCTTTTTCCGTCTTGCTCCATCATCATTTCTTCCGTTACTTTTACTAATTCCATCTTATTCTTCCTCTTCGTCTCTTTTTGACCACCCATTTTGTTTTGAGCTGAGGCGCAATTGACACAGTACTTTTTTTGTTTGATGGAAAGGACGAAGTATTCGAAGGCTCGCCTGATTCCTTGTAGGTAATCAAACAAAATTTCTAAATTACATCGTCCGAACTCGAAAGGGCAGAATGGAACATGATAGAAAGACATAAGGTTGGAAAATAAAAACACATAAAAAAGAAGCTTGCGTATGCAAGCTTCTATTCACTCATGGACTTTAATTATTTTTCTCAATATCTAAAATAGTATTAATGACATCTAAAATCTTGTCTTGTTATGAAGAGAAAGATAATTTATTCATATTTATTTGCAAATTTACTTCCCTTTATTATTAGAAAAACTTTCTTTCACATCACTAACCCCACAAATATAATTCATATCAACATTATAAAATTTAGCAAGTCTAATCATAGATTCTAAAGGGATTCTCGTCTTGCCATACTCATAATCAGCATAAGTTCTCTGACCCACATTTAACAGCGCTGCAACTTCTCTCTGTGTATAATCGTTATCCTCACGTAATGCCCTTATTCGCTTAATATAATCCATAGCCATCCCTCTTTTTGATTATTCTATCCTAGAGTTATAAACTCAATTATACTTTAGAGCTATAAACTCTTAACTTAACTATCTATCATTTAGTATTAAACTAACTTTTTTTAGGAAATGAGTTCTTCACATGACTAATCCCACAAATATAATTCATATCAACGTCATAAAATTTGGCTAAGATAATCATGGAATCTAAAGGGATTCTCGTTTTTCCATATTCATAATCAGCATAAGTCCTCTGCCCCACACCCAACAGCGCTGCAACTTCTCTCTGTGTATAATCATTATCTTCACGTAATTCTCTTATCCGCTTTATATACTGCATGACTTGTCTCCTTTTCTAATTATTTTACGATAGAGTTATAAACTCTATTGACTTTTAGAGCAATAAACTCTAAAATAGGTTTAAGAGCAAAAGCAATGAATGAAAAAAATAGAAATCATTAGGAGGTTCAACATGGCTCACCCAGTAAAAATGATCACCTATCAAGATCTACATAAACTAAATCATTCAATCCAACTATTAAAGAACTGGCACGAAACATTCAGTTCACTAAAAAACAACACCCAAAACCATTTTATTCCCGATAACCTCTTTTATGAGCATGAGCAAATACTAAAAACATTAACTCAAGAAACACACAAACTCAAAACCAAAGAAAAACTGAAAAACATTTTGCTTTAAACTCCTAGCAGCAAATAGGATTTTAAAGTTCATCAGTATTTGCCGAACTAATATTGATGAACGATAAATTTAAACAAGTAGTTTGCTATCTAACTACTTGTTTGTTGTGTTTCGGCACAACTCATTTTCAACAAAAGAAGCCTAGAGAAATTTCCTCTAGACCTCATTATTTTAGTCATGTATTAAACATCCACTACATTCAAATTTTTTTCTCGTGCATATTCATTTATTTTTGTAATTAGTTCATCTTTGTATAAGCATTCTACAAATGGAATTTCACACTGATTATTGATTTCATATTCTGGAAAAACCAAGAAATTCAATCGATCCAGTTTCTTTATAATATACTCGTTTCCTTCAAACTCGCCACTTCTAATTTCATAAGAACTAATAAATTCAATTATTGCTTCGTATAGCTCTTGCTCGTTTATTTCTGCTTGCAAGAATTTTTCTATTATACTCATTATTAATTCTCCCCTCCTTTATTAATACGAGGAAAAGGTCCCATTTCTTTTCGTCTTTAAAAACTCATATCTAAGCCTTACCAAGTTTATCTTTTCCTACCCATTCGCTTCTTTAGACAAAATTTTTCTATACTTCTTTAGTATTCTATCCCCTTCCTCTAAACACTCAGATTAAAATAGAAGCCTATCGTTTTTCCTGTATTTAGGACTTTTTTTGAGTTGAATAATACTTTAGGGAAGTGAAAAAACAACTATTTTAATAAATATCAATTCTTGAAATATCAACTTCTACATAATCATTTTTGTCAATGTCCTTAGGTATATCGCCATCAGATATATCTATTTTAAGCTCTCCTATTTGTAAAATCTCACTGTCCTTATCTACAAGTTTCCCTTGAATAGAGTAGTTACCATTTTTTTGATCTATTACGTATTCCTCATTGAAGTTTTTCACGATATTTCTAACATTAAATCCATAAAGAATATCTGAAAATGCGTCACCTTCTGAAAGAGTACAATCACTACAAAAACATTCAATGGAATACGTACCATCTGAAAGTAAAATATCTGCCTCTTTTGAATCTATATCTATCCAATTTACTTTTTTTACAATAATCATTATATATATCCTCCTATGGTTTTAAGCCCAAGCTAGGTGCTTTTTTAGCCTGCTCTTTTACAGATTTCAAATGTAACGTTGTTATATTACCAGTTGTCCTATCTAATCCTACAAAAGCATATTTGGCACTGCCTTCACCACTAATAAGTTTGATATATCCGTTCATTTCGGGAACAAATTGCCCTTCATTAATTACATGATTTGCATCACTTAAATAATCGGCTATAGTGTAATTTTTTTTGTTTAAAGCCTGCTTCATTTCAGAACCATGTTTTGAAAAATGAATCTCTAATTTTTCAGAACTTCCAAAATTAATTCCAGCTTTCCCTACATCTTTCCCTCTATCAACAGTCTTAACAACATCCGCTGACCTCTCAAACTCTTTCAACGCTTCCCACTCTTTAGCAGTCAGCTTAATCGCGTCTAGCGTATAATCACCATTTCTCATTAGCTTAGCCGACTTCAAAATATCCTTCACTCGATCGATCGGCAATACTGCGAGTAGTAAGAACACACCAGAAGATGAGCGCTGCATCGTCGTCGAATCTTTCGCAAGCAGGATCTCAATATATCGATATTCGTAAGGATTTTAAAAATCTCCGGTCCATACTCTTTAAATAATTCAATATTATGGACACGAAACAGTTCGTGTAACTCTTTTGTTTTTTGAACATCCAGTTTTCCATTACGATAAATCTGATATTCAACGCCATTCGATAATTCCTTGATGACCACATCGATCCGGTCTTTCGGTTGGGCTTTGTTAAAGTCATTTAGTTCTGTGTAGCATTTCCTTTGTGTCTAGTAGCATCCATTTCTAATTCAAAAAAGCCTAGAAGAATTTCCTCTAGACTTTTTTTGAATTGAATAATGCTCTAGAAACTTGAATTTATTCAATAGTGTAGTTACTTTATATAATAATTATTATCTATTTTTAAATATACCTTATTATCTATTTTTATTAAGCTATTCCATTCATAGACTCCTTCTTCACTATCCATGTAAATTATTATTGATTCATGTTCAATAGAAATTGGATTAATTGAAAATTTTGAAGCATTGATACTCTCTTTTAGATAAGTCATATCGTAATTATCATCAGAAAAAAATAATATATTATCTAATACATCTTGCCTCATTTCAGATATATTAGAATAATTTTTGCGCTTGGGATTGGATAACAACCACATATTTATTATATCCTCTTTAGATACTCTTGACAGATTTTCTAATAGTTTTTCATCAAAATAAATATTGTCAATAAATGTTTGAAACTCTTGAGGATCAAATAATATAGGTTGATATTTATATTCGCTTTGAACAACATCAGAGTCTCGCGGTACTGCTACTACAAGATCATTGAATCTTTTCAAAACCGAGTAAAAATATTGTTCAGTACCATAATTCACTTTTAAGAGAATTTCATTATTTACCTTTTTTACAATTCCCAATAATGAGCCACTGTGAATGAGACTATCATTTTTATAAATTTCACACCAATCTTTATATTCACCTGATATAGTATATCTATATTGTTCTATTTTAATTCTCCTTCTATTAGAGTAATTTTTTTATTTATTCTAAGTTTAATAACTTATTAGCAATGTCAAGTTCGTTGTCTCTGAAAAACATGTCATCACCAAACGATTCTACAAAAATTATCTTTAATGTATTCGCTAAGTTTTCTGCTGATAATCGTTCCTTTTTCTTTAAAACATTCACAACTTGTTTTATTTCTTGGCTATACTCATCTTTGGGAGCCATTGGAAATAAATCAATCGGATCCCATTCATTAATTATTTTTTCAACTTTATCATACATAATTTTGCGTACTTTCCAAACAATTTCTTTTATGGATTTATTTCCCTTCATATTTATTCTTTCGTTATCCCAATATATAAATATTGTTTTGAACTGCTACAAGGGATTTTTTAGATTTCCAACCCTTTTTTTACATCTAAAAGCAAGTTATATATTCTATCATCTAAAGTTACATAGCTTTTTAGGTATTTTTCTAAGTAGCTGTAAAATTCTTTGAACGTAATATAGGCTTGACTATTTTGAGTTACGCTTGAATAATCAGCCTCTACATCAACCAAAATATGTTTATCATCTAAAGGTATTTTTAATTGTGATAACTCATACTCATCTAAATCTCCTCTAAAGCAAATTGCCTTACCTTCGACAATATACCCTTCCTGCTGAGAGAACTTTTTAAGAGCTTTTTCAATTCCTAATTTTCTATGAGCTATTTCAAAAAATATATCATCTAAAATCATTTTTTTATCAGCTTGGTCTTCTAAAATTACATAGTTCATTTTCCGTCTCCTTAGTCTAAAATTGGGAAAAAGTTTTTTACATTTCCTGCTTCATCTAAATAACCAATAAACCCCAGTCCATTAGAAGCAGTACCTTCAACTCTTCCACCTATAATTTTTCCGTTTTGCATCGCTTCTACACCTAAGTTATAGATTTCTGTTTCTGAAAAAACAGATGGATCATAAACTGTTTTTGGTGTGTCAATATTCTTGTAAGAAATTGGTTTTGCAATTCCGCCTGTTATATCCTTTTTTGGTATCCGATATTCAATTTCGTAGATGCCCGCAATGGAAGGATGTGGTTTTTTAGATATAATCAAATCATCTAAAGATACCCCTTGACTTCTTAAAGCACTATTAAACTCATCCAAATTATGTCCACCAATAATACCTTTTTTAGTGTTGACATTTTCCACATTCTTTAAATGATTCTTTACATTTTCACCAAATTTAAAATCATTCACTCCACTAACTTTCCCTACATCTTTCCCTCTATCAACAGTCTTAACAACATCCGCTGACCTCTCAAACTCTTTCAACGCTTCCCACTCTTTAGCAGTCAGCTTAATCGCATCAAGCGTATAATCACCATTTCTAAGCAACTTAGCCGACTTCAAAATATCCTTCACTCGATCGATCGGCAATACTGCGAGTAGTAAGAACACTCCAGAGGATGAGCGCTGCATCGTCGTCGAATCTTTCGCAAGCAGGATCTCAATATCATCAATATTCGTAAGGATTTTAAAAATCTCCGGTCCATACTCTTTAAATAATTCAATATTATGGACACGAAACAATTCATGTAACTCTTTTGTTTTTTGAACATCCAATTTCCCATTACGATAAATCTGATATTCGACACCATTTGATAATTCTTTGATGACCACATCGAGTCGATCTTTCGGTTGTGCTTTGTTAAAGTCCTTTAGTGCTTTATACCATTTTTGATTTTTAAAATCAATGATTTTATAGCCATCTTTGCCGCCTGAAAAATTCCCAGCACTTCCTAGAAAGGCTAAGCCTTCAGCAATCGAAGCAATAACTGTTTGGACATCTGAGAAATCACTGCCATGTGCTGCTTCAAAGGCGCTATATTTTTCGAGAATTTCAATTTTCTTAGCAGTTCCTAGCATACTTCTCTTATTAAAAAATTGATTCACAAATGGGACATCTTCAAAAGTTTTCGCTAAAGCTTCCATAATCACATCATTTTCTGCTTGTAGACGACGTAACTCAGCTTTCAATCCTTCCATTTTTGCGGTATCTAAATCATTTTCTGCTGGTCCAACTTCTGAGGTAAAGGCGCTCAAATAAGAGGTAATCGCATCATCAAGAGTGTTTAAGGCATTGCCACTGTCGTTGACACTTCTGAGTAAGCATCGAAATAACTTTTGGTAGACGCCCAACCTGTACCAGATAATTTCCCTGCACTTTGAAATGCTTGTTGCGCCTCTTTAAAAGAATTTAGTTGATCTAACACAGTTAAACGCAACGTTTGGACTTCACTGGCAACACTTTGCCATTCCGTATATCTAAATTTAGGCATCTTTTTCCTCCTCTTGTGCTTGTTTCTTTTTCTGCAGCCATAGGAGGTCGTCTTCTGCTTGGATTTTTTTACGTTCTGTTTGACTGACTAATTCTGTTAGCTCTTCTTTTCCTGCATCAAAGGTTCGGAAGGCTTCTGTTCGTTCGTCTTCTAGCATTTCTAAATCTATCCTAGCTGAACGTTCTGCTTCTGTTCCTTTGCTGTAATAGAGAAATTCTTCTAAGATTTCAGCTTGTTGTTGATAAACACGTTGTAGATCGTTGATTAGAAAATCACTTTCGGTATCCTTTTTCTTTAACGCTGTTTTTCGCTCTTCATATTCTTCGATTTTTACTTGTAGTTGTTTTTCTTCCATAAAGCACCTACTTTACTGCATTTTTTTCAGCCTGTTTGATGGCTTGATGTATTTTTTCTAAGTTTCCAATGTCTTTAGACGCGTTGTTTTTAAACGTTGACACGATGGTACTAAGAGAAGAAACACTGCTTTTCATTGCACTGGCAGCGCTACTTTCTGAAAAACTCATGCTACTTGCTTGTTTTGGTTTGAATGATAAGGATGAGAGACTACTTGTAAATTTACTTGTTAAAGAATTTACTGTCGCTGCATCGGTACTGATTTTATCTGCCATCTGAATGTCTCCTTTGATAAATTAGTTAATTTTATCTACTACATAATACTCATCTTTTTAGCTAAATTGCCCAACCATATAATTGCTTTTGGAAATATTATGTAAGATAAGAATACCATATTGAAAACTATAGACTTTATCAGATTATTCAGTGTTCCTGTAACTTTTTGATAAACCATTGAATCGCTTAAATGTTATTGGAAAACTCTTTCTTTTTGTGTAAACTAAGTAGTTGATATAGATTATTGATAAGACCTTTAGAAAATAGCACTCTGAAAAGGAGGAACAAAAATGAAAACAAAAATGCCTGAAATTCTTTCTTTCATTTCAGAAGAAGCTGTCAGTAGAAAAATGACCAGTGAGGAAATTGCCGTTCACTTTGGTTATGATAAACATCACTTTAGTCGGAAATTTAAAGAAATCAATGGATTCAGTGTTGCCGAATTTCTCTCTAGTTTAAAAGTTGAAAAGGCGATCTTTGAACTAGATGAAGAAAAGCGAATACTCGACCTACAAGAACGTTCAGGTTTTGAAAGCAGCGGTAGTTTCACGAATACGTTTAAAAAATATACAGGTAGTTCTCCTAGAGCGTACAAAACGGAAATGAGTGCACTTTTTGATGATATGAAACGTTTTGAAACGGATGATGAGAATCAGTCAATCACGCATTTTGAAGAAAAGAGTCATTCTTTTTGCACCGTAACGATTGACGTACCTGATGGATTTGAAACGGGGATTATATTTATCGGACTTTTCCGGACACTTATACCGAATCATATGCCTATATCTGGATTAGCTACTAAAAATTTAATCGGAAATACATTGAAAAATATTCCAAGTGGAGACTATTATCTATTAGCTTGCGGGATAAGCCGTTCTAATAATATTCTATCTTACTTTAACTTAGGCAATAGCTTGAGGGGGAAAGAAGATGACAAGTTATCTTTTCCAAACTGTTCTGGTAATCATTATACGATCAAACTGAGAGAACCAATACCAGAAGACCCGCCAATATTAGTGAATGTGGGGAAACTTTTGATCTCTCGTTTAAAGAACACAATCTAGGATAATATTATTTGACCGTGAGATGATAAACTAGTCGTAAGTTGATGGAATGGAGGAAATAGTTATGAGTTTAAATGTAAAGAGTGTCACTGTAGGTCTACCAGTAAGTAATTTGGAGGAATCTGCACTTTGGTATGAAAAGCTTCTTATGAGTGATGAAAAAATCAACCCTGTTGAAGGCGTTATCGAGTATCCAGTTGGTTCTATTTGGATTCAACTTTTCGAAGAAAAATGAATGTTTCAGAGAATGGTTTACGTTTAGGAGTAGAAGACTTAGACAAAGAATTTGAACGGTTAAAATCACTTGGCGTAATCGTTGACGAGGTGATAGAGGATGTACCTGGTATTCTTCGATACGTTGATTTCTCTGATCCTGATGGTAATAAGTTATCGTTCTATTGGTTATATGATCAAGAGTAGATTTAGACAGTACTTAATGCTAAAACAACGAATAGGTGATTCGTCGTTTTAGCAATTCTGACTTTAATTTATCAAATTACATCTATTAATAAAGCCATGAATCCTTTACTGAAAAAGAGGCCACGGCTTTTTTATTCATTTAGTACAATCTTTTTCAACAAAAAAAGAGGCCTGCGGCAGACTTCCCTTCAGATCTCATAATGGTCACTTATAATTCTATAAACTAGCTTCATTACTATTAGCTGAATTGACAGTTTACTCCTTTTGCCTACTCATCTAATAATTTTCTTTTATTTCTCGCTATAAAGGCAACTACAAATAGTAGTATTCCTGAAAAGACAAAAACAATATTCACACCTAACGTATCTGCTACAGCCCCCATTAACAATGACGATAAAGAAAAGGTTGCAGTATTTAATATACCTGTTGCAGCATACACAGATGTTAATTTATTTCTATCAACCTTCTGTTGTAAGATTGTCGCCTGAGGGATATTCTTAACTTGCATAAAAACACCTATTAGAATTGAATAGACTAAAATAAGAAGTGGATTTCCTCCTAAAGCAACGAGGAATGTAATAACTCCGCCTAGGATCGAACTGATGACTATTACTTTAGATTTATTTTTATCGACCATTACATTTAAATAAAATACAAGCATACTTCCCAGAGCAGCGCCGAGAAAATAAGTAGCATTAATATAGCCCCACCAGTTCTCTGAAACGTGTAAAACATCTTTCACAAAAACCAATACAACGGCTGAAATCCACGCCGTATTTGCAATACTCTCAAGTATATCCATACTCACAATTGTAAATATAATAGGTTGTTTGCGTATTTCCTGCCATCCACAAATCAAGTTTTTCCATCTATCTTCATCAGCATTATCAGTCGTAGAAACGGTTGGTAAATACCAAAAAGCTAAAGTAGCAATAGCAAAGATACCAACATTGATCCAAATCAGGCCTGAAATAGAGAAAAGTATCAATAAAGAAGAGCCCACTGCCCAACCTCCGATACTGACAATTTGAAGCATTGTACTGAAAATACTATTCGCACGTATCAAATAAGACTTTTCAGCATAATGAGGTATAAGTGCCCTGGTGATTGGTTCTGCACAACCATCTAAAAAAGAAATACTAAAAATAAATGTATATAAAAAGAACAAGTTTTCATTATTTACTTTTAAATTCAAATACACAGCTAATCCTATTAATATAAATGTTTTAAACAATTGCGTTTTCCGTAAAACTTCTGTCAATGTAGCATAATTAATCAAAACCGGTGTCAACACTCCTGAAAATACTGTCCCAACAGTCATAATAACTGGTGCTAAAGAAGCAGCTAACGCAGAGTTTGTTAGTGTAAAAACCGAACTCACGACAGCAATTGTATATATAATATCGCCAATATTCGCAAACATTTGACCGATAACAAGCTTTTTGAATGCTTTATTTTTTTCCATTTTTTTCTCACCTTTACTTATCGAGAAACAGAAATTTGTCTCTTTGATTTTTTTCTTTATTCTTTCAAAGTAAAGTAATTTTAAATGTTCATAAACGGATTCTCCTCATAATGATACACTATCACTGATAGTATCATCTTATTTTTCACCACTAAATCTTTTTATAAATCTCGTATACAAGATCAAATAATTTTACACAGTATCCCTTGGTGTTTCACTTCCCAGTTACATACACTAACTGAATCTTTTCTTATAATGGCTTCTGAAATACATCTTTTACAATAATTTTCTTCTGAACATGTAGAACACTGTTTTGAATCCGGAAATTCTAATTTTGAAAACAACTTGAAACTTCTATTTAAAATTGTTTTAAGTGATTCTTGCTTCAAATTACCAATGTTCAACCGCATCATAGCACAAGGCGTTACCACCATATTCGGTTTGATCTTTAATGTTTATAACCTGCTCCACAGTTACCTATCTCATTTTTTTCTTCTATTTCCTCGATAGGCTGCGCTATTAGAGCAGTAGCCACACTTGTGTTTATTCCTGTTTTTCCATTTTATCCACACCGTTTACCAATGAATATAAACTAATCTTACCACAAAGTTAATAAATGAAAATTCTTTTATCATTAAATTTATCATAATGAATTAAAAAACATTCAACAAAAACATTGAACAAAAAGGACAAGTAATTGACTATCCAACTACTTGTCTTTTCATTAAAGGTAATTCAAATCATCCCTCAGAATGATATGCCGTCACTTCTCTAAAACTTAATTTAATCATAACCATCCTAAATATAATACAATTTCTCAGACGGATAAATTGCATCACTCGTAATGTCCAAGCCTAACTCTCTTAATAGATAGGGTACAAACAAAGTACTAACATCGAGTAAAGACTTTAACAAACAAGCACCATACGCAATCATCCAATCTGCGTATGGTGCTTAAATATTCTATTTTTACGAAACTGGCAACTCTGCTCCATTACTCTGAATCACTTTTTGATACCAATAGAACGAATCTTTTCTACTCCGCGCCAACGTCCCATTACCGTCATCGTCTTGATCGACATAGATAAAACCATAACGTTTTGACATTTCAGAAGTCCCAGAAGAAACAATATCAATCGAAGACCACGTCGTATACCCAATTAAATCAACCCCATCAATCAAAGCTTCTTTCATTTGCACAAGATGTTTTTGTAAATAATCGATGCGGTAGGTGTCATGAATACTTCCATCAGCTTCTACTTTATCTTCGGCACCGATGCCATTTTCTACAATAAATAAAGGCACTTGATAGCGATCATATAGATTATTTAACGTATAACGCAACCCTTTAGGATCAATTTGCCAGCCCCAAGCAGAACTTTCTAGATAAGGATTTTTTAGTCCTTTTTTCAAGTTGGCATCTGTCATTTCACCTTCATCTGGCTGTGCACTCGACACGTTCGACATATAGTAACTAAATGCTAAATAATCAGACGTGTACTCTTTTAATAATTCTTTGTCTCCGTCTGCCCAAACGATTGAAACACCATTTTCTTTAAAGAAGCGATTCATATAGCCAGGATAAGCCCCACGAAGCATCACGTCTGTATAGAAGAAGTTGTCATATTGATCGTCATGCATCATTTGTAAGACATCTTCTGGCTTACAGGTTGCCGCATACGTTGTAAAACGTGCGATCATACAGCCCATTTTGCCAGCTGGGTTGATTTCATGCAATCGTTTGGTAACAAGTGCTGCTGCGACAAATTGATGATGGACTGCTTGATAACAATCTTGGATATAATTGTCTGTTTTATCCGCTACGACACCAGTAGATTTAAAGGTTGAAAAACGTCCTGCGTTAATTTCATTGAATGAAATCCAGTAGGTCACTCGTTGCCCAAAGTTCGTAAACAAGCACTCGGCAAAGCGAACAAATAAGTCAATGACTTTACGATCTGTCCAGCCTTTGTATTTATTCACAAGTGCTAAAGGCATTTCAAAGTGAGAGATGGTCACAAGTGGTTCCATGTCATATTTCTCGATTTCGGTTAAAACAGCATCGTAGAAATCCAGTCCTTCTTGATTCGGTGTTACCTCTTCCCCGATTGGGAAAATACGACTCCAAGCCATTGAAAAACGGAATACTTTAAAGCCCATTTCTGCACATAAGGCGATATCTTCTTTATAACGGTGATAAAAATCGATTCCATGACGTTTAGGATATCGTTTTGTATTCGGATCTTTCATCGCTTCTTCAATTTTTTCTGTTGTGACATTGCGATGCTTGGCTAAATCTTGACGTTCGATTTGACTATCGAAAAAGGAAATATCTGAAACGGCCATCCCACGACCATACTGACCGTATGCTCCTTCCGCTTGGCAGGCTGCAATCGCGCCGCCCCATAAAAAATTCTCTGGAAATATAGTTTCTTGTGTCATAAATGCCACTCCTTTTTATAGTAATGTAATCAAACGATCGCTTGTATCCACTTGTGCTTGATCGCTGACTACAACATCTTCATAATTTGCTGTATTCGTGATAATAACTGGTGTTGTTACGTCAAACCCAGCTGCTTTAATGGCTTCGATATCAAATACGACCAGCGGATCTCCAGCTTTTACAGTTTGGCCTTGTGTTACTTTTAATTCAAAGTGCTTCCCATCTAATTGAACGGTATCTAAACCAATATGAATGAGTACCTCCGCACCATTTTCTGAAGTTAAACCAACCGCATGTCCTGTTGCAAAGGCCATAGTGACGGTACCATTGACTGGTGAAACCACTTCTCCTTTTGTTGGGGAAATCGCTAAGCCTTGCCCTAATGTTCCTGAAGCAAACGCTTTGTCATTAATATTTTCTAGTGGCACAATGTCACCCGTTAGTGGCTGCTGATCACTTCTGATTTTACGCCAACATGTGTTGCTGTTTTTGCTGTCGATACTTCGTTTGTTCCTGTTGTTGTTTCTGGAATATCCTCAAATCCGATGAAATAAGTTAAAACCGCCGCCAAAACAAATGCTACGGCAATACCGATCAGGAAGCCTACAAAACCTTCGCCATTTGGTCCATAAAAAGCTGGAATCATTAAAATGCTTGAAGGTCCTGCTGCATAGCCCATACTTCCTGCATAGCCAACAATACCGCCACCAACAGCGGCTGAAATCACACCAATAATAAACGGACGTTTTAATCTTAATGTCACTCCATAAACAGCTGGCTCAGTAATACCGAATAAAGCCGTAACGACAGCAGAAGCTGACAATGCTCTAAACTCCTTATTTTTCGTTTTTAGCATAACACCTAAAACGGCACCAGCTTGTGCAAATACAGAAATCGCTACGCTTGGTTTTAGAGGATCTTTCCCCATCGTAGCAATATTATTCATCATCACAGGTACAATGCCCCAGTGCAAGCCAAACATTACAAGAATTTGCCATGAAGCTGCAATTAAGGCACCTGCAATAATCGGATTAAAGTTGATCACTGTGATCAATACATCCGCAATCGCATTCCCTACATATACGCCAAATGGTCCAAAGATCATTAACGTTAACGGCACAATCACAATCAACAGAATCATAGGTGTGATAAAGTTTTTAATACTTTGATGTAGACGTTTATTCAAGAATTTTTCTAGTACACTCATCACATAAATTGCTAAAATGATCGGAATAACTGTTGATGTATATTTCACCATCACCACTGGAATTCCAAAGAAATCAGCTGAAACATCTGGTGCAGCTAACCCAATAATCGTTGGATAAACCAGAGCACCTGCAATCGTTACAGCAACAAAGACATTGGCTTTGAACTTTCTTGCTGCTGTAATTGCTAGTAAAACGGGTAAGAAGTAGAATAAACTATCCGCAATTGCACTTAGAATGATATACGTCGACGTTTCTGGGATGATCAATTTTGTCGTCGTAGCAATAGAAAGTAGCCCTTTTAAAATCCCAGCTCCTGCCATCACACCAAGTAAAGGCGTAAATAAGCTAGAAATTAAATCTACAAATTTGCCAAAAATCGTTTCATTTTCATTTGAACTATTATCTGAACCGGTCTGATCACCAGTTAGGTTTGAAATGTTTCCAATCGCCTCATACACTTCAGGCACCGTATTGCCAATCACCACTTGGAATTGCCCCGCACTTTCCATTACCGTTACAACACCAGGAATACTTTCCACAGCATTTTTATCCACAATCGTTCTATCTTTCAATTTAAATCGTAAGCGTGTCGCACAATGAACGAGTGATTGTACGTTTTCTTCGCCGCCGACTTCTTTTAATATTTTTTCTGCTAATTGATTCGTATCCATGATAAATCCTCCTAAGAACATACTTGCAAAAGGTTGTTTTCAACTGGTTTAAAATAGTTCCGGATCTATTTTTGGCAAAATAAAAACCTAAACCTTTACTAAAAAATGCATACACTACCCCTGTGTGCAATTCCTTAGTAAAAGTTTAGGTGTCGCCTGCCGAACAGTCACAATCCACTAACCTGATACGTTATTTATTTATCTGTCTCAAATGATAGCATTTTCAAAAATGGAAGTCAATCCTTTTTTGAAAGTGTTTTCTCTCTTGTATATAAACGTTTTAAATGAATCACAAGATACAGCATTTCTTCAGACGTTAAATCCAGATGGAAAGTCGTATACACATACTCTGCAATTTTATTTGCACAATCATACGCTAATGGGTACTTCTTTTTCATTAATAGATACAGGTCATGATCTTCGCTATCGAGTAAGGTTCCGTTGGTGATACGCTGTACAAAAAACTTCAGATGCGTCAAAAAACGATAAAAATTCAATGACTCTTCATCGTATTCGATCCCTAAATGATATTTCACAATCTTTAAAATAGCCGAAACTTCTTTCGTGATTGCAACGGTGGTATTCATTTCTTCATTCATTTCTGCATTGATCAAATGCATTGCAATAAAACCTGCCTCATCAGCTGGCAAGCGAACCTCTGTCTCCTGCTCAATCATCCCCAGTAATTCCTTGGCTAGTTCAAATTCATTTGGATATAAGCGATTGATCTCCCAAATCAACGAATTGGTAATCGATTGTCCATTTTGGTGTCTTTTTAACGCATGGAAAATATGATCCACCAGAGAAACATGTAAACTTTCATTTAACTTTTGATTCAACTTTTTCTTCGAAATATCAATAAATTCTTCTGTTATTTTTAGAATTGGATAAGGAACTTCATTACTAAGTGAATTAAAATGTTGTTGCAAGCCAGCATCCTCTAAATGAAACACTTTGTCGGCTTTTGTCATATCTAAGGTTTCGCCTGCACTCTTTTTAAATCCAATTCCTTTACCCATGATCACATGTTCTATTCCATGCTCATCTTTTGTGATGATCACGTTATTGTTTAATATTTTATATATTTTCATGACATAACCTCCTCATTTTTGTCTGGCTTCTTCAATTTGCTATTCTACGCTATGAAACGAGAAAAAGAAAGGGGTTGTTTTTTATGGGAATACGTTTTCTTACTTAATGAGACTTCTGAAATTGTGACGCATAGCTGAATAAGTATTACTTGTCAGAAATTTCTCTTTATACATGAATTTTCTCAAAAGATGGGCTTATTACCCTATTTAAAAAAGCAATTCATGTTATTTTGCATATAATAACATCTTGATTTTAACTATAATTAATTGATCACTTATGCCATAATTATTTTTATATCGGTATTTTTTCTATCGGTCTATCTCAGCTGACTACCTAATTCTTTACTACTCCAAAAATAAACACATAGTAATTTTTGTGGACACTATTTTACTTATTTCAAACATACTCGTAAAAAAACTGCTATATCAATGATTTCGCTGATGTAAATGCCTGTATACACCCAATTTTTAACAAAGTACACGATAATAGACAGACAAAATAGACCATCTATATTATCTTAGACTCAAAGGAGACAGCAAAATGAACTTTAATAAGCAATTAAAAACGTATCGTGAAAGAGATGGTTATTCTCAAGAAGAACTTGCAGAAAAAATCTATGTCACACGGCAAACAATTTCTAAATGGGAGAACGATCACACCTATCCTGATATTCATAATCTGATTGCCTTGAGCACTCTTTTTGATGTCACCTTAGATGAATTAGTCAAAGGAGATGTAGAAATTATGAAAAAAAATCAACACATCGAAGCAGAAAAAATGAATCGGCTATCTTGGGTCATGCTCTTCTTTATTGTCCTAACAGTTCTATCTATTGGTCCTGCTATGTTACTTTGGGGCTGGTATGGCTTGGCTATTTCTTTCGTTCTTTGGGGAATTTCTATGATTGCGGCTTTAAAAATCGAGAAAATCAAAAAGGAAAGAGATGTTCAAACATATAGTGAGATTGTTGCTTTTATAGACGGGGAAGATCTTGAAGCAGCCAGAGCCAAACGAGATAAAAAAAGAGATCGTTGGAATAAAACAAAAATCGTTGTGGGCTTTTCATTAGCTGCTGGTGTGCTTGCTGCGGTTAGTTCGCTGCTATGGGTTTGGCTTTCGTAAAATTGCAATACACTTAATATTCGTGCTCTTAGCAAACACACAAAATAACAGTTAAAAGTGGATGATCCACTTTCAACTGTTATTTTATTAACTATTTTTGCATTTTTTGAGCATCATCAGTATCTCATGAAAAATCAAATATAATACAGATTCTCCGACGGATAAACCGCATCACTAGTAATATCCAATCCTAACTCTCGTAATGTCTGCTCATCATTTTTACTTAACATCACCGTAGAATGCGCTTGGACACCATTTAATTCCGATAATTTATCATAAGCCAATTGTGCTGTCGGATTCGTCACAGCACTGATCGCTAAGGCAATCAAAATTTCATTGGCTTTTAAAGCGGTTATCTTACTGTGAAGATCCTTTCGTTTCATCGTTTGAATCGTTTCAAGGATCACTGGCGATAATAATAAAATTTCATCCGATATATTGGCTAATGTTTTAATAGAATTCAAGATAGCAGATGAACATGAATCCATCAGGCTACTTGTTCTCCCCGTTACAATTCGACCATCTTGCAGCTCAAATGCAATAACGGCAGGTGTTTCACTACTTTGAGTTTGTTCTCTTAATCGTTCTGAATACTCTCTAGCGGGAAGCACCGCCTTGCGGTCTTCTTTTTTCAGCTCGACTTCTTCCATGATCAATTTAATGCGATTGACTGTTTCTTCATCGATCAATCCTTTTTTAAAGTCACATTCTGTAGCAAAACAACGGCGAATAATTTCTTGCTTAGAGGCTTCTTTTACCACGTCATCATCAATGATCCCAAAACCTACACGGTTAACCCCCATATCGGTTGGTGATTGATAGACAGATTCTTCACCCGTAATTTTTTCAATGATCCGCTTGATCACGGGGAAGGTCTCAACATCACGATTATAATTGACGACAACTTCTTGGTATTTATCAAAGTGGAAAGAATCGATCATATTCACATCTTTTAAATCAACGGTTGCTGCTTCATAGGCAATATTTAAAGGGTGCTTCAACGGAACATTCCAAACTGGGAAGGTTTCAAATTTTGAGTAGCCAGCAGTCTTACCATTACGACTTTCATGATACAACTGGTTCAAACAAGTCGCTAATTTCCCACTACCTGGACCAGGTGCTGTAACGACTACAATTGGTTTAGTTGTTGGGATGTATTCATTTTTGCCAAAGCCTTCTTCGCTGACGATTTTTTCAAGATTCGATGGGTAATCTTCGATGGCCGCATGTTTATACACTTTGATATCTCTTCGTTCTAGCTTATTGATAAACATTTTTGTCGAAGGTTGTCCACTGTAGCGTGTAATAACTACGCTATTGACCGCTAAACCATATTCTCTTAATTCATCGATTTGACGTAAAATATCCATATCATAGGTGATTCCATAATCGCCACGAATTTTGTTACGCTCGATATCTCCTGCATAAACACAAATCAAAATCTCAGCTTGATCTTTTAATTTTTGTAACAGTTTAATTTTAGCGTCCGCATCAAATCCTGGTAAAACGCGTTTTGCATGCATATCTCCAATCAATTTACCACCAAATTCCAAGTAGAGCTTGTCGTAATGGTCAACTCTTTCAAGGATATATTTTGATTGCTCTTCGATGTACTTTTGTGGATCAAAACCTAGTTTTTTCACGTAAGAACCCTCCGATATTTGTATACTGCCATCTATTATAAACTTATTTTCGGATGATTACGATAAGGAATTTCATTATTTACTATCTAGCTATATTTTACGTATCAATGCTGACTTATTTTGAGTCTACAATTCAAGCTTCTTACTATGAAACTAAAAACGTTATTTACCTATTCTCTCAAAAGCTTGATCTAGATCAGCAATCAAATCATCAATATATTCAACACCTACAGATAAGCGAATCAACCCATCATTAATTCCAGCCTGTTCTCTGATTTCCTTTGGAATAGACGCATGTGTCATCACTGCTGGAACTTCAATCAAACTTTCAACCCCACCCAAGCTTTCTGCTAACGTAAAAATGGTTAGTCCTTCCACAAACGAATTGACCAACGCTTCATTTTTCAGCTCAAAAGAAATCATGCCACTAAAACCGTTCATTTGTTTTTTGGCTAATTCAAAGCCCGCATGACTCTTTAACCCAGGATAATAAACAACTGCAACAGCTGGATGATTTTCAAGATATGCGGCAATTTTTAGTGCATTTTTTTGGTGAGCTTCCATTCTAAGTGCCAATGTTTTGAGACTTCTTTGAACTAACCAACTATCATGAGGGCCTAAAACGCCCCCTATCGCATTTTGGTAATAGCCGATTTTTTCTGCTAATACTGTTTGATTTGTCACTGCAAAACCTGATACAACATCACTATGTCCGCCAAGATACTTGGTTCCACTGTATACCACAATATCGGCTCCTAGTGTTAAGGGACGTTGAAAATAAGGCGTCATAAAGGTATTATCCACAATCGTCACTAAATGATACTTGTTTGCTAGAGAGGAAATTGCTTGAATATCAGAAATTTTCAATAATGGATTGGTCGGCGTCTCAAAGAGAATTGCTTTTGTTTTATCCGTGATTGCTCCTTCTATTGAGGTTAAAACATCTGTTTTCACCAATGAATAGGTGAGTCCATTTTTCTCAAAAACCTTTTGAAATAATCGAAACGTTCCGCCATATACATCATCGCCTAATAGTATATGATCTCCTGCTTTAAAAAGTGATAAGACTGTATGCAAGGCTGCTAAACCAGAAGCAAATGCAAAGCCTTGTATGCCTTCATCTAGCTCTGCTACTAATTCTTCTAAAGCAAATCGGGTCGGATTTCCAGAACGAGAATATTCATACTGTTTAGGGTTTCCAACACCATTTTGCTTGTAGGTTGAGGTTTGATAGATTGGGACACTGACTGCTCCTGTTTGTTCATCGTTACTGATTCCACCATGGATTAATTTTGTTTGAAAATGCATCGTTTTTCCTCCTTGAATTGGTCTTAGCCATAAATATTTTTTGAGAGATATCGTTCTCCAGAATCTGGAAAAATAGTGACGATTGTACTGTTTTCGGGTAAGGTCTTGCTTTCTTTAATGGCTGCAGCAAAAGCTGCTCCGCTTGAGCTGCCGACAAGTAGCCCAAATTTTTCCGCTAAAAGCCTTGTAAAATAAAACCCTTCTTCATCACGGATAGTATAAATTTTATCAATAGTTATATTCTCAAAGAACGTGGGGATAAACTCTACACCGATCCCTTCAATTTCGTGTCCGTGAGCTGTTCCTCCATTTAAAATCGAGCCTTCTGGTTCTACTCCAATCGCACGAATCTGTGGCTTTTGATCTCTTAGATAGGCTGCAACGCCTGCGAAAGTTCCTCCACTGCCGATTCCTGCAACAAAGCTTGTTAGTTTTCCTGAAAGTTCATGAAAAATTTCAGGTCCAAGTGTGTTGTAATACGCTTGGGGATTTTCTTCATTTTCAAATTGTAACGGTAAATAACTATTTGGAATCTCTTTTGCCAATTGTTTTGCTTTGTCGATTGCCCCTCTGATTCCTTTGACAGTTGGTGTATGGACGATCTCTGCTCCTAACGCTTTCATCAATTGTTGTTTTTCCAAGCTAAACTTCTCCGGTACAACAAATACAGTCTTGATGCCTTCCTTTACACCTGCCAAGGCAATACCAATTCCTGTATTTCCTGCTGTGGGTTCAATGATCGTAGTTGCAGTAGTTATTTTTCCTTCTTGTAACGCGTGGGTTAGCAAATGTTGCCCCAGCCGATCTTTTACACTCCCACCTGGATTTAGGTACTCTAATTTGGCATAGATCGTACTTCCTTTTTGACCGCCAAATCGAGCAGCATCAAACTTGAACATCGGTGTATGTCCAATCAATTCCTGTACTTCATCAACTATCATGACATCCTCCTATCGCTATTATAACTGCGCCGTTGCAACAAAAAAAGTGAACAAAAAAAGAGGTACTGACTATTAAATCAGCACCTCTTGAACGTCAAATATAAACAGTTCACCTTTTCTTTAGTAAAGTGATCTGAAGCGTTTAACTTTTCTAGATGGACTATTAATAGGCATGACAAATGGGTATGCTGCTTTTTAGCACCATACAACAACAGCATGTAACTGAACGTCTGTTGTTTGTCATGTCTTTTCCACTCCTCTAAATAAGTATACATGGACGATATCACATCACATTTCTGCTGTCAATTTAAAACGCTTGTTCTAAAGACCGATACAATTCCTTTTTGTCACCAACCGACATCGGCCTTTTTATAAAAGCTGTTCTTTCAGTCGTGTCATAAATGATGGTTGGGACAGAAGCTTATTTCCGAAGCCTTCAAAGCTTAGTACTTTAGCACTTAGAATTTGATGTGATCGAAGCGCAGTAGCTGCTTCTGAGCTACCGTTTATTCGTATACTAAGAGGCTGAAACACAGCTAGTTTTTGTTGTGTTTCAGCCTCTTAGTATCTTGTTCAGTTATGTTTTTTAAAAATAGGTATGGATATCAAATTCTGCAAGATTTGGATACGTAATATCTGCACTAGGAAGATTAGTTGGGGTCCCTATGCCAATTGCAAAAGCATTTGCTGTTTTTGCGGCTTGTAAACCAGCCTCAGCATCCTCAAAAACGGCGCAGTCTTGAGGCGCTAATTTTAACGAGTCTGCTCCTTTTAAAAAGACCTCAGGATCTGGTTTAGCTTTAGATACAACGTTTCCATCGATCAATGTATCAAAATAGTGAGCTAAGCCAGTTGCGGTCATGATTTTAGGGGCATTTTTGCTAGCTGAACCTAGTGCAATTTTAATATTTTTTTCACGCAAGCCTGTTAATAATGGAATCACTCCCGGCAATATTTCTGACGCATCCATATCTTCAATAAATTGGACATATAATGTATTTTTTTTATCGGCAAACGCTTCTTTTTCACTATCAGTATATGCATTCTCTCTATTTGCTAATGATAGAATAATTTCCAATGAAGCCATTCTGGATACACCTTTTAAACGTTCATTCTCTTCTTGGTTAAATGGAATCGCCAACTCATCGGCTAAAGCTTTCCAAGCGAGATAATGATATTTTGCCGTGTCCACTAAAACACCATCTAAATCAAACAATGCACCTTTTAATTTTTCCATATTTTTTTACCTCCTTGTGTTATTTCTATTGTGTAGCTTTCTTCTTGGTAGACGGTTTTAAACTTTAGTTTTTCCCAATGCCTTGGTAGTTTGGGGGCCACTTCAAGTTGGTCATTTTTAATTGTCAAACCAGCAAATCCTAAAATAGCTGCCATCCACGCACCACCATTAGCTGCCGGATGTGTTCCACCAATGTAGATCGTTCCTGCATATTGTTTCGATTCCCCCGTCAAATCAACGGTCGCTGTTTTCATAAAATAGGGATACGCCCAGTCTTGATTGTTAAATTTACATGCAACTATGGCGTAGATACAAGCACTTAATGAAGAACCATGTTCTGTCCTAGGCTCATAATACTCCCAGTTTTTTTTCAAAATTTCTTCTTTATAACTATCTGAGAATAAGTGCAACATACAAATAACATCTGCTTGCTTGATGATTTGTGTGTCCGCAGCCACACCATATGCGCCGCCCCAGTATTCCTGTGGGTCTAATAGACGAGATTGAACTGCCTCTACAGAAACATCTTCCAATCGATAATACCCATCGAATTGTTCAATCATTCCAGTTTTTTCATCTGGTTGTGGAACGTATAAATTTTCTAAGAAGCTTTGTAAAACAGTTTTTTGATTAAGGAGATTGGTTTTCATCAGAAGTTTTTCTAAGAATACAGGTTCCTTTTTACTTAGTAGGTTCCAAATATCTAATGCAATGCGTACCGTTTCATATGCGATTTTATTGGTGTAGGCATTGTTATAAACGCGCTCATGATATTCATCTGGACCAATTACATCGATTAGTTCAAACCGGTTTTTATTTTCTTTAAAATAGCTATATGAGAAATAAAATTTTGCACTTTCAAACACAACTTCGGCAGCCCCATCTAATAAAAATTGAAAATCATTCGTATAACGATAATAATGCCACATTGCATAGGCAATATCTCCACTAATATGGATCTGTTTATCTCTGAAATACGTTCGCATGGATCTTTTAGTGAACACATCGGTCACATTATAATCCGATGTTGCATCTTGGCCATTTTCTTGACTTTCCCAAGCATAAAAGGCGCCAGAAAATCCATATTCTTCCGCTTTTTTTCGGGCACCATCCAGTGTATGGACACGATACATTAATAAGTTACGCGCAACAGTAGGGTCTGTTCTTTGAAAAAATGGTACCATAAACATTTCCGTATCCCAAAAAACGGCTCCTTTGTATGTTTGCCCAGACAATCCTCTCGCTGGAATAGAGAGCTTGTCAGAATGTCTAGGAGCAATGGCGAGCAACTGATAAATACTGTATCGCAAAGCTAGCTGAGCATCGTCATCACCAGTGATTTCAACATCTGATTTTTCCCATAACGAATGCCACTTCTTTTGATGACTCTCTTTGCAACGATCATAGCCTGCATTTTGCGCATGATTCAGTTGCTCTGCAGCTTCTTCTTTAGGATTTTCGCAGTCATTTTCATTGTAAACGGTAACGAAAATCTCAAATTCCACAGGCTCATTTGGCTGTAATGTCAACGTATACTCACGGAATACTTGCTCTTTTTTGAAGGTTTCTTTTTGTTCCGTAAAATTACTTACTTGAACTGCTTGATTGACCACCAATTTCTTTCCTGCTTCACTCGTTTTCGTTTCCATTATGAACGTATTTTTCCCGATTTCAGAGAGTTGATAATCCACTAAATGAGGCCCATTGATATCCCACACCTCACCGTCGATCCCAATCTTTAAGGTTATCGTTAACGGAATTGTACTGACGATCGTCCCTTTGCTTGCCATTAAATGGACCGATTCTATACTAACAAAACGCTCAATCGTTAAATCTAACTGCCCAGTATCAACTGTAAACGTCGTCTTTCTGTGGTGAAGTGCATTGTAAAGATCTAATTCTTGAGTATGTTCAACTGGTTTTTCTGTCAATAAGCTTAGTTCATTCTGGTCTTTAAATAGTTTCACGGAGAAACCATTCGGAGCATTCACTGGTTCACGCCACTTTGATCCTACTTGATCATATAGACCAAGTATTGTATTGCCTACCAATTGTTCTTTCGTATATTCTTCCAGCGTTCCTCGATAGCCCATGTAGCCATTTGCAAGAAGAAATTTATTGCCGAAGTTTGTAATGGCACGTTCATCAAACGTTTCACTGATTTTCCAAGTCATTTACTTTCTCCTTTCACTAATGAAGTTTTTTTACGATTGGTTGATTCCCAATTTCAGTTTGCTCTCCATAGATTTTCACCGTGACAGGATTTCCCTCAAGGATTTGAAATTGCGCTGATTCTTGCTTGACTTTAATTTCAATCAGGCTATTTTTATAATGAATTTTAAAGGTATAACTTGTCCATTGTTGTGGAATCATCGGAGCAAGTAACAGTTCTTTACCATCTGTACGGACACCACCAAAACCATAAACAATATTCATCCAAGCAGCCGCAATCGATGTCGTATGAAGTCCCTCTTTTGTATTTCGATTATAATTATCCAAGTCCATTCTTGTAGCAAATCCAAAGAAATCATAAGCTTCTTGTTCTTTTCCTAGCTCTGCGGCTAAAATAGAATGAATAGAGGGTGATAGTGACGATTCATGGATTGTTTTTGGCTCATAAAAATCATAGTTGATTCGTTTAGACTCCAGTGAAAAATCTTGGTTATATAAGAATTGAAACATCAATACATCTGGCTGCTTGATCATGTCATTACGATAAATTCGATCATAGGACCAATTATGATAAAGTGGGAAATCTTCTATTGGGATGGAATTGATTTCGACATGGGGCAGTTTAAAAAAGCCATCATGTTGTTCGATCAAGCCATTTTCTTCTGTAATGATCAATGCTTTTTCAGCACATTTTGCCCACGCTACTTGCTCTTCGTCTGTGAGTGTCAGTTGTTGTTTCAATTCTTCGATGCGTTTGGGATGTGTTTCTTTTATTTCAGTTAAGGTAGCCAAGGTATATTCAAATGTCTTTTTAGCCATATAATTTGTATATGCATTGTGATTGACCATTAGCTGAAATTCATCTGGTCCCATGACACCGAAAAAGCCAAATTCCCCTGTTGGTGACCAATCCCCTCTCGTTCTTAAAAAGCGGCTGATCTCGATCAGCATTTCAATACCATGACTGAATAAGAAGTCTGTATCTTCTGAAACTTGTAAATAGTGCCAAATACCGTAGGCTACTCCTGTACTCGGTTGAAATTGCAAACTAGCATGCTGCCATAGATCACTTGCTTCATTTCCATTTAAAGTTGCGATTGGATAACAAGCACCCTCACAATCTAGCTCATTCGCACGCTTTTTCGCTTGCGGCAATGTTTGATAACGAAATTCTAGTAAGTTTTTCGCTGCTTCTAGATTATTCAAAAGATAAAATGGTAGACAGCAAGTTTCTGTATCCCAAAAAGCATGACCGCCATAAGATTCACCAGTTAAACCTTTTGCTCCGATATTATTGGATGGATTTTGACCATGATAGGTTTGTTGCAGTTGGAAAATACAATAGCGAATCCCTTGCTGGTTAAGATCATCACCTTCAATTTGGATATCTAAAGACGCCCACATTTTTTGCCAATATTTTTCTTGTCTTCTTTTCGCCTCATCATATGAAATCGTCCTTTGTTGTTGACGTTCGACTTCTCCTTTTGTCCACAATTCATTTGTCTCAATTGCCGTTTTTTCAGCAACATTGGTCGTATATCTTTTCAATTCAAAAGCTTTATCCATATTAAGTTTAACGTTAACTTAATGCCTATAAATTTATCCCTTTCAACAATTTCTGTTGCAAGAGATTCGTTTGCTTCTATTTGAAACCCTGAATAGATTTTTTGATTTGTTGTCGTTGTTTTTCCAATGATTGCTGCTGCCATTTTAGTTGCAGCTTTTTTTTCTTCTTGCCAAAAATTTTGTTCTTGGGATTGATGAACTGTATTGAAATCTGCTCCCACTTGAAAACTGATCTCATCAGAAAAATTTAGTGCCTCTACTGTGATTTTTTGAAATCCATAGTGCGCTTGCTCCATATCTAAGAATCGTTCGAACAGTAATTTTACTCTTTTTTTGCTTTTTGTTTCCCAAATAAACGATCTAGATAAAATACCTGTGCGCATATCTAGTGTTCTGCTAAAATCAGTGATCTCTACTTTAGCTAAATCTAAGTACTCACCATCGATTGCTATTCTTGTATACAACCAATCGACCGCGTTGACCATAAAATGACTTCTTGAAACGATTCCTTTGTACTGCACTCTATTTTCAGTTGGACTATTTTCATAAATCCCATTGAAGTAGCTTCCTAATAAAGTAGGACCACTAAAACCTTCTTCGAAATAACCTCTTATTCCACTGTATTCATTTCCTAAAGAAAAAATCGACTCAGATACTTCATTTTTTTCCAAGTCATATCCTTCTTCCGTAATCATCCATGGATCTAATTTATAATATAGATCGGCAACTTTTGCCATTTACTCCTTCATCCCTTTCATTAGCGAGTCGTTTTACGAATAACCAATTTTCCTTGTAGTTCGTTTAATTGATCGATTTTGCTCGCATCTTCTTCTTTGATTGAAATATCTACCAATAATTGCATCGCTTTTTCACCTTTGCTGATTTGGTCCAATCGCACTGTAGATAGCGGTGGATCATTCAGCGCAGCATAAGCAATATCATCAAATCCAATGATCGATAGCTTTTCTTCTGAATATGCCTGATGTTGTTTTAAAAAATGAATAAACGTCAATGCTAGAAAATCTGCGGTAACAATTACTCCTTGGTACGCATCGATTGCCTCCAACATATCGGACTGTTCTTCATCTGTGTAAATCAACTGCTCTTCTATGTCGATATTTTGTTGATTTAAAGCAGCTTTGTATCCTAGATAACGTTGCTGAATGACACTAGTTTGATTTTCGTCAAATCCATAGGAAAGAAAAGCAATTTTCTCGATTCCACGAGAAAGCAAATAACTCGTCGCATCAAACCCAGCTTGAAAATCGTTTGTATTGATAAAATAGCGATTTGGATAATTTTTGATTTTTGTATACATTTGTTCTTCTAAATGCGTATCTAAAAAGACAATAGGACTTTGAATGATTTTATCCGCTTGTTCAAATAACTGCTGTGTGAAACCTACAGCAATAAACCCTTCAAATTTCCAATTTTTTTGGACTTCCTCGATATCTTCCATAGAATTTACACTATGAACCAAAATGAAAAAACCATTTTCTTTAGCAATTCGCTCGATCCCTTCTAGCACCTCTGTCACAAAAGGATCTGAGAAATCTAATTTTGGTTTATCCGAGAAATATAAGAGACCAATTAACCTAGAGGATGACTGCACTAATGCTCTTGCATTCATGTTAGGCGAATAATTATATTTTTTTATAATGGATTGAATTAGTTCCTTTTTAGTATCTGAGACACGATGTGCTTTATTATTGATTACATTAGAAACAGTGGTCACACTTACTCCTGCTTCCTCAGCAATCTTCTTTATTGTGATTTTCATGCTCATCATCCTTTCAATCCGTATATGTAATATACTTATTATACATTGATTGATCTCAATTGCTATAATTTATTTAATTGAACCATTTGCAACGCCTGCAATAAAGCGTTTTTGAAACACGATATAGATCACAATGACTGGAATAATCGATATTGAGGTTGCTGCAAAAAGGCCCCCATAATCCGTTCCATACTGACCATTGAACAATCTTAACCCAACTGATAGCAATTGTTTGCTTTCATCATTGATCATCAAGTATGGCCAAAGGAAATCTTCCCAGCTCCATAAAAATTGAAAAATAGCTAGACTAGCAATCGTATTTTGAGACATCGGTAAAATAATTCGATGGAATATATAAAAATCCGAAGCCCCATCGATCCTAGCTGCCTCAATCATCTCATCAGATATCTGTGAAATGGCTTGACGAAACATAAAAATCCCAAACCCACTGACCATTGAAGGAATGATCAACGCTTTGTATGAATCAAGCCAACCAAAATCTACCATCATTTCATATTTAGGAATGATCGTTACTGCCCATGGCAACATCATTGTACTTAACACAACACCAAACAGTAAATTTTTGCCTTTAAATTTATACTTTGCAAAGACAAACCCCATCAAAGCACTTGTATAAATGATAATGACTGTCGTTGTAATTGAAATAAATAAACTGTTAAGGAACATTCGCATAAAATCAAATTTTTCTTGAACACTTGTATAATTTGCGAAAGTAGACGGAGTTGGGAATAATGATCCTCCGATTTTTACAATGTCACTATTAGGCGCAAAGGAAGACAGAAACATCCACACAAACGGAATAATCGTGATTACCGCTAAGAATAAAAGAACAATATTTAAGACTGTTGCTTTTGTTTTTTTCATGATAATTCCTTCCTTTCTCCGGTTACTTTAAACATAATAACAGTTAAAATACCAATAATGACAAATAAAATAATGGCCATAGCAGAAGCTGTTCCAAAATTATACTTCACAAATGCTTCGTCATAAATCAAATAAGAAATAACGTACGTTGATGTTCCTGGTCCACCATCTGTCATAATCAAAATCTGAATATAAGCCTGCAAATAGGTAATCAACGAAGTGATTAGAACAAAAAGTGTGGTTGGTTTTAATAACGGTAGCGTTACTCGCCAAAAGGTTTGCCAACTACTTGCTCCATCTATCCTTGCAGCCTCAAACACCTCATCAGGTAATCCCATCAGTCCACCCAGAAAAAGAACGGTCGCATAGCCAAAATCTTTCCAAATGGTCATGATAATAATCGCTGGAAGTGCCCAGCTAGTATCTTTCAGCCAGTTGATATCTAGATGAAAAACTTTATTAATCAAGCCAAATTGCGGATCAAACATCCACATCCAAACAAAAGAAACTGCAACCAATGGTGTGATTGTCGGCATATAAAATAATCCTTGAAAAACAGTTTTCATCTTTGTGAACTTAGAGGTCAACAACAAGGCTAATCCTAATCCAATTGCTACTCGAAAGAATACTGAAAAGAAAGCAAAGACAAAGGTATTTCTCATCGAGTCCCAAAATAATCCGCTTGTTAATACATCTTTAAAATTTTCAAGCCCCACATAGTCATACTTATCGATCAAAGGATTCCAGTTATGCAAACTACCGGCAAATGCCTTATAAATTGGATAAATCAGAAAAATAGCAAAATAGATAATCAGCAAGGTAACTGAAACTGTTTTTAGATTCAAAAATGACGTTTTTTTCTTTATTTGTTCCACGTAATTGTCCCCCTTTTAAAGAAAAGGCACTAACATTTGAAACTAGTGCCTTTTCGTTTTTAACTTCTATTTTGCTTCTTTTATGAAAGTATAACTATCTTCCAATGAAGTAAAATCAGTATCTTTCATATCTTTTTCCATCTTTTGTTGGCCATCCTTAACAGCTGATGACAACTCTTTTCCATTAAATAAGACATCTTCCATCGTTTCTGTTCCTGTTGACTCTATTGTTGCTGGAAATGGTCCTGGCCAGATCAAACGATCCACACGAGGAGCAATCGCTTTCAACACTGGATTAGCAAGAATTTCTTTATCATTTGCTAATGATTTCTTAGTAGGGAATGACGCCAATGATAGTGAGCCTTTCTTAGAGTATTCATCATTTGCTAAACAATATCTTAAAAAATCTTGTGCTACGGCTTGTTGTTCATCCGTTTGGTTTTTATTAACTCCAGGTGTACTTTCTCCATTAAAACGATCATAAGCAAAAGGGACATCTTCTGTTGGTGTTGGTGTCGCAAATACACCGTAGTCGATATCTGGATAGTTGGTATCTAGTTCATTTAGATACCATCCCCATTTATAAACCATCGCACTTTGACCGTTCCCAAAACTTTGAGACGATTCAGCACCAAAGTCTTTTGAACCCACACCCTCTTTTTCATAGAGATCAATTAAGAATTGTAAGTTTTCTTTGGTCACTGCATTATCATAGTTGACCATTTTCCCATTATCTTTAAATAATAGTTCTCCTTTTTGATAGTTTAATCCTTGATATAATGCGCTATACGTTTCCCCATTCCAGTTAAATCCAGCTTGAGTAATTTTATCGCCGTCTTTTTTCGTTAATTTTTTAGCAACTTCTTCAAATTGTTTCCATGTCTTTGGAATATCAGCCTCCGTTAACCCAGCTTCTTTCCAAAGAGTTTTATTGTAATAGATATTTCCAGTATTGATCATACTGTCGATATAATAAACTTTTCCATCCGAAATATGAGGTTCAACTGAGGTAAAATCTGCCGTTAAATCATCTGTCGCAATATCGTAGGGGGCTAAATAAGGCATTAAAATATCATTTTGTGAATTATGAATATTAAAAATTGCTGGACCATTTTTCCCTTTCAATGCTAACGGAAGCTTTGTCCAATAATCTTCCCAAGGATGATTAACAACTTTGATTTTGACATTAGGATAAATCTTTTCATATTCTTTTGCCATAGTGATTGCCGGATCGCCTTCATTCCATGTCCAATATTCAATATCAATAGTTTTACCGTCATTTACTAGTTTGTTAGGATCAAATGAGACTTTTTCGCCAAGAACTTCCATTCCTTTATCTTCTTTGGTATCGACCGTGCCACTTGATTTTTCACTACTCTTACCATTCCCACAAGCTGCCAATCCTCCGACCATCAATAAAGTGATCAATGTTGCAAAAACTTTGCGCTTCTTCATAACTTGATTCCTCCTTAAATTTAGTTTAACGTTAAACCACAAAAACAGTTTAACGTTAAACTAAATTTTGTCAACGTTTTCATAATTTTTTTTTCTATACATTTTCTTGTACTATCTCAAAAAAATGAGATATTTTACTTTTGGAAAAAGTTCTTATCAAGAAAAAAACAGGGTCTTGTATATAACGACAAGCGTTATATACAAGACCCTTTTAAATTTAACAAATATAGTAATGAAGCACTGTCTAGACTATACTAATCCGTCATGTGTATTTAAATCTACATGACGGGTTAATTCAATTCAGCGCAGGTTTGTTCTTCATCTTTTATTTTTTCTAAACAATTGGCGGTGTTCCTTCGGCATTCCCAACAATGGCATCGATTTGAATCAACGCATCTTTCGGCAAGGCTGACACACCAACTACTCTTCTAGCCGGTACTCCATCTGGGAAAAATCGTGCGTAAACTTCATCCACAACAGCCATATCAGCAATATTTTTCACAAAAATATTGACCTTCACTACATCGGCTAGCACATGATCAACGCTTTCGATGATCGCTTTAATATTTTCTAAGCACTGTCCGGCTTGCTCTTTGATCCCGCCCGCTACCATTTCATTGGTTTTTGGATCAATTGGTAATTGGGCTGAAATATTATTATAATGTGAAAACGCAACGGTTTGAGTTGAAAACGGACATTTCGGCGCTTGTTCAGTATTATTTGCTTCGATAATCAATCCGTGTCGATCTTCAATTGCTTGTGGTGGTGTACCATCTCCATGTGATACCACAGCTTCAATTTGTACGTCAGCACCCATTGGTAGGTCTGCTACAGCAACAACTGTCCGTGCTGGAAGATACCCTACTGTTCGAGCAATTGCTGAATCTGGGAAAAAGGTTGTGTAGACCTTGTTCACAGCATCGATTTTCGATAGATCTTTCAAGAAGATATTGATCTTAACGATATCATCCAACGGAACATCGATACTTTCTAAAATGGCTTTGATATTTTTTAAGCACTGTCCCGTTTGTTTTTTCACACAACCTGCTATTACTCTACCTGTTTTTGGATCGATCGGTAATTGAGCGGATAAATTATTGTAATGAGAAAATGACACAGTTTGTGTTGATAATGAGCTACTTGGTGCGTTTAACGTGTTATTTGTCAGCTTTATCAAGTCACCTGCTTGGGGTGCATTTGGAATCGTGCCTTCACCGTTTGAAACCAAGGCTTCGATTTGTACCAAAGCATCCATTGGTAAGGCATCTACTGCAACAACTGTTCTTGATGGGTAGTAGCTTGTAAAAAATGACGTAGACACTTCATCTACCGCATCCACATCTTTAATGTTCTTGACAAAGACAGTGATTCTCACAATGTCACTCATCACATGATCAATACTATCTACAATTGCTTTGATATTTTTAAAACATTGTTCTGCTTGCTCTTTGATACCACCAGCAACTAATTTTCCAGATGCTGGATCAAGCGGTAATTGGGCTGAAAAGTTATTGTAATGAGAAAAAGCGACAGTTTGTGACGAGTGGGTATCTTGCGGTGCCTGTTCTGTGTTTCTGGATAATACTGTGTTATCATTGCTCATATTTTCTATTCCTCTTTTCTTTTTAGTACATTCAAATAAAAAAACAAACTACTCATCAAAAAAGTGTTAACGCTTTCAATTTAATATTAAATCAAAACTACTCTCCGTGGATGTATCGTTTTTTACTATCCTGCTATCATCATGAAAATCATGACAAATTGACAAAAATTATATCACTTATTCCAGTCTACAATAATAGCGCTAACATTTCAATGATATATTTTGAAATTTACAGAACTATCCTCCTCATTCCTATAATGATCTAGGTTGATTTTCAACTTTAAACATGTAACAATTCTTCTATACAAGAGCCACTTCTAAACACTGGCTCATTTTCAACAGTTAGGAGCAACTTTTGAATGATAAAAAAAGAAGAAATGCCGCTTTGTGACGTGGCAACGACGGTTCAATTGATTGGCAGCAAGTGGAAAACATTAATTATTCGCGATCTGATCACAGGCGCTAAAAGAAATTCTGAATTAAAACGGTCATTGTCAGGAATTTCTCAAAAGGTATTGACTGAAAGCCTTAATTCAATGATACTGGACGGCATTGTGGAACGAATCGATTTCGAAAAAGTGCCACCTCACGTTGAGTATCAATTAACACCATTGGGAGAAAGTTTGTTACCTGTGATTGAATCGATGAGACAATGGGGAGCATTTTATAAACAGCAGCTTAGCTAGATAGTTACAAATTAGTGCCTACTTAACATTTCCCAAAAAATTGTCTATACTTTTTAATAAAGAGAGCAACAACTACTAAGGAGGATTTTGTAAATGAATAGTGAGACAACACCAATTGAAGCAGTGCATACTACGGTCGAGCACACCACATTGAACGGTGAAGCTGTTTTAAGAGTAGTGAAAAAAGACAAATTGATGCAATTTGATGAGAACACCTATGCAAAACTAATCAGTTCAACATTTCATAACGGGACAATCGAAGTGAAGATGTTAAGCCGATTATTACCCGATGCCCCAGAGTTTGCACGAGGATTCATTGGCATTGCATTTCGAATCAATGATGATGATACAAAATTTGAATCTTTCTATGTAAGACCTACAAACGGCCGGATTGACGATCCTGTCAGAAAAAATCGCGGCGTTCAATATTTTTCCTATCCTAAATACACGTTTGACTATTTCCGAAATCTTGGTATTACTGATTTTGAGGGACCGGCTGATATTGGATTGGATGAATGGATCAGCTTGAAAGCTGTGATCGATGGCGCTAAAGGAGTATTTTATTTAAACAACGAGGAAGAACCTATTTTAGTAGTAGAAAATATGAAACACGGTGCTGATGCTAGAGGCGGAATCGGTTTCTTTGTTGATATTGGTACCGAAGCTTTCTTCAAAGATTTAAAGGTTACAAAATCAGACTGAATACGATCTTATAAAACCCGTAAAATCCTTTTTCAATCAAAGGAACTTTACGGGTTTCTTATGCGCACTTTGCTCTATTTGATTTTATCGATTGATTTTCGCAGTGTCTTGTTCAAGAAATTTCAGTACTTCTGATTCACTATATTGATTACAGTCGCCTTTGATCATGTGTTTCAACACCGAGGCGGCTGTTGCAAACTCAACAATTTCTTGTGGTGAATTTTGCATAAGTAAACCATGCAACAGCCCGCCACTATAAGCATCTCCACCGCCAATTCGATCAACGATAGGATCGATCGTATAATTTTTTGACGTATAACATGTTTCATTAAACCAGAAAGTTCCTTGCAACTCATTACAACTAGTTGAATGAATCCTTCGATTAGTTGAGTAAAAAGCTTCTATTTTTGGAAACATCGTACTCATTTGTTGATAGTAATAGGTAATATCTGTGTCGGCTGACTTCTCATGAATTCCTAGCAAATGAATAGCATCTAATTTTCCTGCCGAACAATAATCAACATATTTCAGAACTTCCAACAGAAAATCACCTGCTACTTTTTGACTCCAAAGGTTTTGCCGATAGTTACAATCAAAGCTAATTTTACACCCGTTACTTTTAGCGGCCTTCACTAATTTGATTGTGAATTCCTGCCACTGTTTAGAAAGTGCAGGCGTAATGCCAGAAATATGGAAGATGTCTATTCCTTCAAACAACTTCGAACTATTCCAGTCTAATTCATGCATCATAGCAAACACTGATCCTTGTCGATCATAGACCACGCTTGTAGCTTTTTGACCGATTCCTTGCTCCACATAATAAGCGCCTAAACGACCTTGCTCTTTGAATAAATAATCCGTTGAAACTCCGTAACTATTTAAATGTTTTTCAGCTGCTTGTCCAAAGCCATTGTCTGAAACTTTGCTAGCAAACTGTACCTGATGCCCGTAATTAGCCAGTGAAATGGCCACATTTGCTTCACCGCCACCATAATAAACATCTAATTGCTTCGTGTGATTCAGCCGAATTCCTGGATCAGTTGACAAACGCATCATGATCTCACCCAGACAAAGGATCTTAGCCATTTTCCAGTCCTCTGATCTCCATTAATTTTGCCGCATATTGTTTAGCAATTTCTGTAACCTTCGTGAAGTTTCCCTCCGACGCTGGTGCCAGTAGATTGCCACCAACACCAACTGCGACAACGCCAGCATCAAACCACGTCGCCATATTGTCCAAACTCACGCCGCCTGTTGGCATTAAATTAATATAAGGTAATGGGGCTTTAACAGCGGACACCATACTTGGACCACTACTATTACCTGGAAATAATTTGATGATATCTGCTCCACTTTTCAATGCTGCTTGCATTTCTGTGATCGTCATACATCCTGGTAAATAAGGAATTTGATACATATTACACAGCTCGGCTGTTTCTTGATCAAAACTTGGGCTAACTACAAATTCTGCACCTGCCATGATTGCCAAACGGGCGGTCACTACATCCAACACGGTTCCTGCACCGATCACAATGTCTTGCCCTTGATAAGCTTCAATCAATTCTTGAATCACCGCTTGCGCATTCGGCACAGTAAAGGTCACTTCTATTCCTTTTAATCCACCTTTGATGATTGCTTGAGTGGCTTTAATCGCTTCTTCTTGGTCTTTTCCACGAACTACTGCAATCACTCCAGCATTCTCTAAGCGTCTTAATACATCCATTCGTTTCATCCGTTTATCCCATCCTTTTCATTAGCTAAGCTGAGCTCTTTCGAGTAATGCTCCTGCTTGATGCTGACCTTCCAGATCTTTTAAACCTGATAATGTTACGATACGATCCATATTGGTGATCACAACAATGATCATGGTTTCTTTTCCTTGGCTACGAATATACTCAAGATCCATTTGAGCGATTTTAGTGTCAGCAGATACTTTGTCGCCAACGTTTACAAAAAGCTCAAAGCCTTTGCCACCTAAAGAAACTGTATCTATCCCCATATGAACAAGGACTTCGATTCCATTAGCCGTTTTGATTCCAATTGCATGTTTTGAAGGGAATATTGTTGTAACTGTGCCGCTGACAGGTGAAAAAATAGTCCCATCGATCGAATCAATTGCAAATCCATCTCCCATCATTTTTGTTGAAAATACTTCATCCGGCACGTTTTCCAAAGGAATATAATTTCCTTTAGAAATCGCATGAAGATCGACTTCATTGGTTAACACATCGTCTTCCTCTTCTTGTTTTGGCACCATAAAATAACAAATAGTAAATGACAAAATAAGAGCAATCAACATTCCTAAAACCGCAAAAATGAAATATTGTCCAATATAAGCTGGTAAACTAAAAATACTAGATAAGATATAGCCATATATACGAACGCCGAAGAAACTAATAAAAGCTGACGCTACAGAACTACCGATTGTTGCCGCGATAAAGGCTTTTTTATATTTAGACAAAATCCCGAAAAGTGCCGGTTCGGTGATTCCTAAAAGACCAGAAACAGCAGAAGACAATACCAAAGATTTTTCTTCTTTCGTTTTGACTTTTGTATAAATGGCCGCAGTCGCCCCAGTGATCGCCATATTCGCCATAAACATCATCGGCATCAACATATCATAGCCTTGATTAGCAAAATTCTGTAACGCAATTGGTGTCATCGCATGATGTAAACCAGTAAAAATGGCAATTGGACGAATCGCCCCCACGACGATTCCTGCTAAAACTGGTGAAATCGAGAATAGCCAAGCAACTCCTGCTGCCAATAGATTTCCTAAATGAATACTGATTGGACCGATTACCGTTAACGTTAGTAATCCTGCAACAAACAATGAAATAGTTGGTGTGAAGACTGTCCGTAATATTTGTGGTAACACGTTATCTACCCAACGATAAATATAACTCAAAGCCAATACAGCAAAGATAATGGGAATAACGGTACCAGCATAATTAAAGACTGGAACTGGCACAACCCCAAATAGCTGAAACGCTGAAATCTTGCCTTCAGCAACTGCTGCTGTCATCGTCGGAAATTGTAAAATTGCTGCAATCGCAATCGCCAAATACTGATTCGTTTTAAAAATCCTTGCTGCTGATGCGGCTACGAAGAATGGTAGAAACGTAAATACACCACTTGCTACCATGTCGATGATTAAATACGTATCCGTTTGATTGGATATCACATTCAATGCAACTAATCCCGCCATCAAGCCTTTGATCATCCCGGCTCCGGCGATTGCTGGAACAATTGGACCAAAAACGCCTGAAACAGTATCCATAAAGACTGAAACAAGTCCTTTTTTCTCAGTTTCCCCTTGTTGACTATTTTCATCTAAGCCCAGTTCTTTAGCAATTGGTGCAAAGTAATCTGCAACGTCTGTGCCGATGACGACTTGTAATTGATCGCTTTGATATTTCGTACCAACGACTTTGGAAAGCTTCTCCAATGCTGAATAATCAACTTTCTTTTCATCCTTCAAATTAAATCGTAATCTAGTCATACAGTGCCAAACATTATTGATATTTCCTGCTCCGCCAACATCTTCAATAATTTGCTTTGCTATTTCTTCGTGCTTCATTTTTTGTCCTCCTTGTTCGGAACATGCTTTTCCACTCGTTTATCTGAATGAGTATTCTTGTTTCCGTTTTCACCAACATAGTAGCATGGAAAAACACTCTTGTAAAACCAGTCCTTTTTATATAAAAACTAATAAGAACAGCTTAATAACAACGTTCTAAATTATAATAACCAAAAATTGGACTGGTTTTATATCGTTTAATTCATTTTTTTCAGACCAAATTGACACTGCTCTATTAACGTGTTTCAATAAACGTAGAATTAAACTGTATCAATAGAAATTGGAGTGAAGAAAATGACACCAACGATCATTACCGATATAAAAAGTTTTGCTATTAAACCAGACAGACATAATCTACTTGTCGTTAAAGTCGAAACGGACAAGGGGATTTCCGGCATTGGCTGTGGAACTTTTCAGTTTCGGCCTTTAGCAGTCCAAACTGTTGTTGAAGAGTATTTGAAACCACTTCTGATAGGAAGAGATGCCAATCAAATCGAGGATATTTGGCAAGTTATGAACGTGAATTCTTATTGGCGGAATGGCCCCATCACAAATAATGCGATATCTGGTGTAGACATGGCGTTATGGGATATTAAAGGAAAGATAGCTGATATGCCTCTCTATCAATTATTAGGCGGAAAATCTCGAACAGCTATTCCAGCTTATACTCATGCGGTGGCAGATAATCTAGATGATTTATTTGGTGAAATCGATAAATATCTTGATGAGGGCTATCGCTATATTCGGTGTCAACTAGGTTTTTATGGCGGTACCCCTGAAAATCTGCAAACACCAAATCAGCCGATCAGTGGTTCTTATTTCGACCAAGAAGAATATATGCAAACAACATTAAGCATGTTTGAAAGCATCAAAAAGAAGTATGGCAGTCGTTTCCAAATGCTGCATGATGTTCATGAACGTCTGCATCCTAATCAAGCCATTCAATTTGCGAAAGCCTCAGAGAAGTATAATCTTTTCTTTTTAGAGGATATTTTACCTCCTAATCAAAACGAATGGTTAGCGCAATTACGCAGTCAATCAGCCACACCGATCGCTACAGGTGAATTATTCAATAATCCTATGGAGTGGAAAGAACTTGTTCGCAATCGCCAAATCGATTTTATGCGAGCACACGTTTCCCAAATTGGTGGGATCACACCTGCCTTGAAACTTGCACACTACTGTGAAGCAATGGGGATTCGTATCGCCTGGCATACGCCTTCTGATATTACACCTGTTGGTCTTGCTGTGAACACGCATTTGAATATTCATTTACACAATGCAGCTATTCAAGAAAATATCGATATTCCCAAGAATACAACGACACTTTTTGGTAATATTCCAACTCCAGAAAAAGGCTTCTTTTATCCGATCGAACAAAGTGGGATCGGTGTGACTTTTGATGAAGAACGTGCAAAAGAATACCCCGTTGTTTATCGTCCCCATGAATGGACACAAAGTAGAACACCCGATGGCACGATCGTGACACCATAACTAGAAAAAACGACTAGCTTCTTTACCGTCAGCAACCTGATTGCTGGGCAAAAGAACCCTAGTCGTTTTTTATTTAATCTATTCTAGAACGATGAATTTCTCGATCGAATGGTCGAATATAGGTCACAGAATAATCAATTGCAATAATACTGCTATATTCAAACACTTGGCCATCTTCCAAGATTGCACGGTTGGTGATCTGCATGGCAGGTGTTCCCCTTTTACATAACAATAGCTGAGACTGTTCCTTTGAGGTCGTGATTGGATCGTAGCTCGTAATGTAGTGGGAAATACGATAGCCTTTCTTTTCCACATAGTTTTGAATGGAATGCTCCACCACTTGTTGGCTTAGGTCTGGAAACATTGAAACCGGCAATTTAGAAATCTCTAGCTGCTCGATTTTATAATTCACGATTCGAATTCGCTCAAAAGTCCAAATCTCTTCCAACTCACTAACTTGAAATATTTTTTGCTCTTCTAATGTAGCTGGTGCTTTTTTCAACTCAATCATTTTTGATCCAATTCGATCATAGGGTGTTTTGGTCAGTGAATTGAAAATCAACGGATTATTTCGCCATTTTTCATGAACGAAAATCCCAGAACCTTGGATCACTCTTACAATACCGATTTCTTCCAAGTTTTTCACCGCTTGTTGGATCGTAAAGCGTGAGACACTATAAATTTCTGCAAGCTTTCTCTGATTAGGTAACTTGCCGTCTTTAAATTCTTCTTGATAGATTTTACTCAGCAAATCCTGAACAATGAATTCCCGTTTTTTCATGAGACTCTCCTTCACTCGATTATTCTCCCTTAACTATACCTTGATTCCCTTAAGAAGTTAATGAATAAATTTTGTTTCTTGCAAAAATCATATTCCTCTAACATATACAAAAACAGTAACTCAAACTAAATAGTTACACTGATACTCTATACATACGTTTAGAAATGGCTAAAAGAAAATGATACCACAAAGATATGTTTTTATCGTTTTAGTCCTACTTTACTACACAGGAACGACGATCCTTGAAGGTTTGGTTAAAAGAGAGTGCGCCTAAAATAATAGTAACAGTTATAGCTTACTATTTTCATCTATTGTCTTGACCCATTTTTCCACCTGCTAAATGATGATTTCTCCAAAAAACATTGACAGCGCTTTCTTTATAGTGTATATTTGCTTTGTTAAATGGATAGTGATTATTAAGTTAAGCTAAACCTGAACAACACCTTTATAGGGTCTTGTTTGGGCTTTTTTCTATTCTCAATCTCTTTCGTCAAGTTAAACGGAGGTCGATCATTTTGGAAATTCTAAAAATTTTAAATAATAATGTGGTCATTGTTCTAAATGAGGATAATGAAGAAGTGATTCTGATGGGCAATGGGTTGGGCTTTCAGATGAAGGCTGGTTCAGAAGTGGATGGGGCTAAAATCGAGAAGGTGTTTAAACTTGAAAACCAAGTTGAAACTGAACAAATCGAACAACTTTTTGCAGAAATCCCTGAGGAAATCATTGAAATTTCTTATAGAATTTTATCTCACGCTAAAGATACTTTAAATAAAGAATTGAATGAATCGTCTTTTATAGCAATTGCCGATCACTTACATTCCTCTATCCAACGAGCGAAGAAAAATATTCAAGTCAAAAATTTTTTATTGTGGGATATCAAGCGTTTTTTCCCAATCGAATTAGACATAGCACGTTCGGCTATCCAAATGGTCAACCAGCAATTGAATGTAGCGTTAACTGATGATGAAGCTGGGTTTCTAGCCTTGCATATCACCAACGCTCAACTTGATAGCAATCATGAAGATGCGATCAGTCTGACGCAATTGATCGAAGAAATATTAACGGTCATTAAATATACACTCCGAATCAATTTTGCTGAAAACGATATTTACTTTCAACGGTTTATCACACATTTAAAATTTTTCACTGAACGAATGTTGAAAAATAACACTGCGACAATCTCTGAAAACCAAGTTGAAAATGAATTATTCACACTCGTTACCAAACAATATCCAGAAGCTTTTGAAGCAACAAAAAAAGTCGCTGAACTGTTAAAAAGTCGACGCAACTATACAATGTCTAAAGATGAACAAGTGTACATCACCATCCACTTAGCTCGTATCATCGATAAAACAAGTTAATTAGAGAGATTTTCTCTTAATCTAAATTATATACCGAAAAGGAGCGTAGGAAATCAATTGCCTGTGGAAAGGCACTGGATCGTGACATTAAGTTGGCGAGACCTCTGAATAAAAAATAATTTAACATTTGGAGGAACAAAAATGGGTAAATATGAAGAACTTGCAAAAAAAATTGTCAAAGAAGTTGGAGGCAAAGAAAACGTCAATTCTTTAACCAACTGTATCACACGACTTCGTTTTAAATTGAAAGATGAAAGTAAGGCAAACACCGAAGTCTTAAAAAATATGGACGGTGTTGTGACAGTCATGCAAGCAGGTGGACAATATCAAGTCGTGATCGGAAATCATGTGCCTGATGTTCGCAAAGATGTGGATGCTGTATTAGGTGTGCTAGAAGCTCCGACTGAGTCAGGGCCAAAAGGGAATTTATTTGATCAATTTGTTGATATGATTTCCTCTATTTTCCAACCGATTTTAGCGCCACTGTCTGCAGCCGGTATGTTAAAAGGGGTTAATGCCATTTTAATTTTCGCTTTAGGGGCTGGCTTTGCGGAGTCATCAACATCAGCTATTTTTAATGCGATGGGTGACGGATTATTCAAATTCTTGCCAATCTTTATTGGTTACACAGCAATGAAGAAATTTGGCGGCTCACCCTTCCTTGGAATGTTGATTGCATCAAGTTTAGTCTATCCTGGATTTTTAGAAGGTGCAGCTACTGCTCAGTTTGCTGAAACAGGAGGGCTTAATTTCTTTGGTATTCCATTCTCTATTCCGCCTGCTGGTTATGGTTCTACGGTTATGCCGATTATTGCAGCGGTGGCTTTTGCTGCCTTTTTAGAAAAGCAGTTAAGAAAAGTTATTCCTGACGTTATTAAGTTATTTATTGTTCCATTTTTAACAGCGCTTGTAACGATTCCTTTAACCTTCTTAGTTATCGGTCCAATCATGAATACCGTTTCTGACGCTTTAGGAAATGGCTTACTTTCTGTTCAAAGTTTCAGCCCAATTTTATTCGGTGCTATTCTTGGTTTCTCTTGGCAAATTCTTGTTATGTTTGGTCTCCATTGGGCACTTATTCCATTTGCCATTATCGCGTTATCTCAAGGTGACCCAACATCCTTATTAACACCATCAGGTAGTGTGAGTTTTGCACAAACGGGTGCGGTATTAGCGGTCATGTTGAAAACTAAAAATGCAAAATTAAAAGAATTATCGATCCCTGCTTTTATTTCAGGTATCTTCGGTGTAACTGAACCGGCTATTTACGGTATCACTTTACCTAGAAAAAAACCTTTCTGGGCATCTTGTATTGTTGGGGGTGTTACCGGCGCCATCGCTATGGGCTTAGGTATGCAGGGCTATCAAATGGGTGGCTTAGGAATATTCCGCTATCCAAGTTCTATCTCACCAGATGGCGATGTTAAGTTTGCGATTTACGCAATGATTTTGGATGCGTGTGCTCTAGCAGCTGGTTTTGCAATAGCTTGGGCTTTAGGATTTAAAGATGATGAACCAACGATTCAATTATCAAAAGAAGAAGCAAAACTTGCCGCAACTGGGCAAAAAAAGAAATTAACAAAAGATACCGTTCTTGCTCCTGTAACTGGGAAAGTTCTTCCATTGAGCGAAGCTAGAGATGCTGCATTTTCAGAAGGAATCATGGGTAAAGGTATTGTAGTCGAGCCTACTATCGGTGAGATCGTAGCACCGTTTGATGGGACTGTCATGACGCTGTTTCCTACCAAACATGCCATTGGTCTGATCTCAGATAATGGAACAGAGCTGTTGATCCATATTGGCATCGATACCGTTCAGTTAGAAGGGGAAGGATTTGAATCCTTTGTTGAACAAAATGCTAAAGTGAAAAAAGGCGATAAACTAGTTACGTTTGATATCGATGCAATCGAAGCGGCGGGTTATAATACACAAATACCGATCATCGTTACAAATACGCCTGATTACGCCGATGTCATTTCAACCTCTGAATCTTCAGTTAAACAAGGGGATGTTCTGATCACTGCGATTATTTCAAATTAATTTTTACAGCTATCTCAATTTAGTTTATAAAGGAGTAAAAGAATATGAGTTTTCCAAAGAATTTTTTATGGGGCGGCGCAACAGCTGCTAACCAATGCGAAGGAGCATGGAACGTAGATGGCAAAGGAGATTCTATTTGCGATCATAATCGGGCTGGAAGTCGAACAGCCAATACACATCGGACATTCGATTTAGAAATCGATACAGACCAATATTACTACCCTAGCCATACAGGGATCGATTCTTACCATCGCTATAAAGAAGATATCGCCTTATTCGCAGAAATGGGCTTTAAAGTGTACCGAATGTCGATTGCTTGGTCACGAATTTTTCCGAATGGAGATGAAGCAACACCTAATGAAGCAGGGTTACAGTTTTATGATGATGTTTTTGATGAGCTCGCTAAATATGGGATCGAACCACTTGTCACGATTTCCCATTTTGAAATGCCTTTTAGCTTAGGAAAAAAATATGATGGCTTTTTAGATAAACGAACGATTGGCTTTTACGAAAATTACGCGACAACTCTGTTTGAACGCTATAAAGATAAAGTAAACTATTGGCTAACGTTCAATGAAATCAACTTCGGGACAATGGATCATGGCAAACGAATCAACGGTTTATTCAATCGAGATTATACTGAAACTGAACAATATCAAGCCTTACACAACGTTTTTCTGGCTTCAGCTCGCGCAGTTGTTGCCGGACATAAAATCAATCCAGACTTTAAAATCGGCTGTATGTTAGCTATATCACCATGTATCCAAAAACTTGTCGACCAGAAGATGTGTTGAAAACACAACAAATCAATGAAAAATTCAACTTTTTCTGTGGTGATGTTCAAGTCAAAGGAAAATATCCTTATTTCATGAAACGTTATTTTGAAAAAAATAATATTCAGGTAGAAATCACAGAAGAAGATAAAGCGTTACTCAAAGCTGGAACTGTAGATTATTACACGTTTAGCTATTACATGACAACGTGTATCACTGATGATTTAGAGTCACGTGATGATAAAACGGGTGGAAATCTGTTTGGCGGTGTCTCAAATGAGTATCTTGAAACCAGTGATTGGGGTTGGCAAATCGATCCTGTGGGTCTGCGTTATACATTAAATCAAATCTATTCTCGTTATGAAGTGCCGTTGATGGTCGTAGAAAATGGCCTTGGCGCCTTTGATGAAGTGGAAGCGGACGGATCGATCAATGATGATTACCGGATCGATTACTTCAAACACCATATTATTGAAATGGAAAAAGCGATTGATGATGGGGTTGATTTGATTGGGTATACGCCTTGGGGTTGTATTGATCTAATCAGTGCTGGGACTGGTGAAATGAGTAAACGTTATGGGTTTATCTATGTAGATCGCGATGATGACGGCAATGGATCGCTTGATAGAAGACCCAAGAAATCATTCCATTGGTATAAGCAAGTAATTGCATCAAATGGGGGAAATCTTGCTTGAATCAATTGATTGCTTGACTTAATTAATGGCAAATAAAAACTGTGTAAGTACTGTACTAAGCTACAATAGCTTAGAAGCAGTATCTACACAGTTTTTATATACTAAGACCAAAACTTTTTCTACTAATTTATGGAGTCTCGCTAAGTTCAAATAGAATTTCACCGTGATACTTTCCTAAAGCATTGACTGCCCCAGGTGCGATTTCCAACTTAAGTCCATCACCTGCTGGACTCCAATCCTTGCTAATATCGTATTTACCAGTATCTAGATTTTGAAAAACCGGTAGTGACTGACTATTTAAAATGGTTTCTGTCTTCCCATGCTTATAACGGACTGCATTTTTGAGAGGTGTTTTCCCATCCTCATTTAGTAGTTCCTCCGTCAACTTCACATTTAGCGACCAACCTGGTTTACTTTCTCTAGTATCTGATACAACCAAAGGCAGTCCAATCACTTCAGGGTCGTCGATACGTATCTTCTTGTAAGATGCGACCTGTAAACGAAAGTCGAATGCTTCTGGTGAGGATACATAGGTTAAACGTCCAGTAAATTTATATTCCCAAAAAGCGGTGGAACTATTCACATCTATTAATTCTTTTGGTACAGAAGAATCTACCAGTGTGTATTGTTGTTTTAACTTCGTTATAGTTGCTTGTACTTCTTCTTCTAGAGCTAAATCAATTTTCGTTCCTAGTTCGCGATCAATCGTGATATCTGGATGGATCGTGTCTCCTACTGAATTGACAAATTTTGCTTTAAAATGGACAACTTCTGTTAAGTGATAGCTAACTTCTTCTGATTCTTGGTTGTACTTATCTAATCCCTTTACAAAAATATCGTAACTAGCACCGGCTGGTAATAAAGCTTCAGCGATTGAAAAACTGAATTTACCAGTCGTTTGATCGATTGTAACATCCTTTTCGGAAACCTCTTGATAAACCGCTCCTGCTTCCCCATTTTTCACGATCTTATATTGGAATTTTACTGGGAAGTATTCTGTCTTGAGTGTTCCTTTTACAACTTGTGTCTCGCCAAGCGATGGCCCCTGTTGATTCTCTAATGTTAACGCTGGTTTTCCAGGCATAATAAATTGAACGTCTTGTGAATCAGCAGATTCTACGCCAAAACGGTCCTTCACCTTGATTTTAACCGTATGATTTGTGCCAAAACTCAACTCAGAAGCTGGAATTTTAAACTTATCACCTGCCCCTGATACAGTATCTAACGTATCTGTTTTTGTGCCAATTTCTTGCTCCAGCGTGTTCCACTCATTATCATCTACTTGATACAGCAATACAAGTGGATAATATAACCCCACATGAGCATAGCTTGAGAGTGCTAGTTCGTATTCTGATGCACCATCAATTAAGGTTTTGACAGTTGAATCTAACGTAAAAACAGGCTTTTTCTGATCCATGGATAGCTTAAGGCCTTCTACGTTAGACTTAAGCCCGAATCTATTTGCTGCATAGATATCAAATACATGATTGGCACCTGTTGTCATTGGAATTTCACTTGCTGGTATGACAAAAGAGAATGTTGATTCACCACTCTGCACAACAGTTGCCTGTTTATACTCTGTGGTATCCCATTTTTTATAATAAATAGGTGTTGGTTTAAACTCATCTCTGTCACTCAAGGTTCCTGTTACAATATAGTCTTTGCCAGTTAATAGATCACTGTTTTTATTTAAACTTATGACAGGATCTTGCGCTTCATAGAGTGTATATTCACTTACTGCAGACTCTGATTGCTTGTCTGGATCATCCTTATCTATCAAGGTAAGTTTAATCGTATGTTTCTTATCAGCATTTGGCGTAAGATCAGAAATCGGAAGAGCATATTTAACTTCTCCTCCTGCACCTGCTACATAAGCCTGCAACTTTTGAACTTCTTTTTTTGGTCCTCCATCAATTGAAGCATATAGATAAGAGGTCGAGCTGTCTGAATCCTCCCACTGACCAGTGATGAGATGTTCCGTATCTTTTGTTCTGTTATATACTCCCTCATTTTCATCTAATGCTAGGGAAGGGACAAAACTAATTGCTTTAAGACCAATATTGTAATTATAGCCAATAACTGTTCCTTTAGTAAAATTTTCTATCGGCTGAGTTTTCATTCTAATTGCAGTATCTCCACCGTCTACTCTACCCTCATAAACAACTGTACCAGCTGCGTTGCCATTGAGTTCATCACCTTGAGAATCTATATTGGGAAATCCTCTATACTTCTCTTCTATAAAACTATTCGCGTACTGGTCAACATATTGTCCACCTCTCCAATTCTCTACAGGAGTGTCTGTTTTAAACATATAATTCAGTAAATATACCTTACCTTCCGGCATGTTATCCCTGTCTTCTTCACGCGACATTCTAATTTGTAGTCCTTTTTGAGAACCATATAAACGAATCGGAACGTCATCCTTCTTATAAAGATAAGTATCATAACTTGATCCTAATGCAACTTGCTCGAACGTATTTAGAGAGTCGTTATTTTTGACATAAGTATCTATTTTTACGGAACCAGTTTCTTCATGTGGTTCCATTGTGATTTGTCCTAGAAAATCAATAGCTACGTTTGTTGAAGCTTCGTAACTAGTTTTTAAATCAGTTTGCATCATGTAAGAAGTATTCCCATTAGCTACCTTCTTATACAACCGAACATTTTCAGGTTCTCCTAAGGTTAAAGATTCTGGAGAGCTTCCGTTCTTAAATATAAAATTAAACGGTTTACTCGTCTGTGCACCAATGGCGGCACCAAAAAGTCCTGATATTTCTTCTGCAGTCCCTGGCTCATCCGGGGTCAGTGGGTCCCTTACATCCGGATCAAATAAATAAACGTTGGGTACAACTGGTTGAACACCACCAGGATCATCAACAATCGTCTCCCCTATTCGACCAAAACCACCAAATTGGTATCTTAATTCCGCACCTTCCGGCGTTACTATCTTTCCAGCTCATATTTCTTCAAGGGTGTCCATCCTTTTGAGATTGGATCATCAATATACGCATCATTAGACACTATGTTCTTGTTTTGTCTCACTGTTTTTGTGTCCACCGCTACCTTTTGAGGTTCTGGCGATACAGTTTCATTTGCTTTTATAACAGATAATGTGTTTCTTCCAAATAAGAATACAGCTACTAACAATAAAATAACTATTAATTTTTTTCTCAACTAATATCCCCCCATATTTATTCATAGACAGCGTTCACAACATTTCTAATGCTATTGATTCTGTCTAAGAAAATAAAATAATTATAGAAGAAAAAACATCAGATTGTTTGTTAGCATGTAAAATTGTCTAAAAATGTTATTTACTTCATATAATCGTTCATCTACTATGATACCGTATTATTAATTTTCGTTTTTCCAATAAAAGGATAGACCAAAGAAGCAAATGAAATACATTAAGTAGTAGAGCAGCAACTTTTTTAAGCATATCCATTGAAATCAAACCAAAATTTGTTATCTTATACTTAAAGGAGAGTGAAGAAAATGAAACAACCAATAACATTTATTTCAGTAACAGAACATGCTAAAAAGCAAATGGATTTTTATGTTGACGTTTTTCCACATACTACGATTCAATCTGTTACTTATTATGATGCGTATCCTGAACGTGTCTTGAATGGACAACTAGATTTAAATGGGCCATTACTCTATTTTTTAGAAATGGGACCTGAAAATCCTGTTACCTCTGGTTGGAATCTCTCATTATTTGTAGAAATGGATACTGAAGAAGAATTTGACCACATTTTTTCAGCACTTTCTGCTGAAGGCGTAGTCATGATGGGGCCTGAAGCTGCTGGCATTTTCAAAAAAGTGACGTGGCTGACTGATAAATTTGGTATTACTTGGCAGTTAGTGTTTGCTGGTAAATAGAAAAGCCGCTTCCTACTTTATCTAGTATGGAAGCGGTAAATTAGATTTAATTTTAATGCTCAAGTCAGTGCTTGCAGCATCCGATTTTTCTTTTTACACAAACTATTGACGCTTAAATTCGACCTCAGTATTGCCATAATGAAGTAGCAACAAATCTGCTTGATCATATCCTGGGTAATCAAAAACCACCTGATAATACTGTTTTCCATCTTTTTCATCCGTGCTAATTTCTCTTAGCAAATAACGCTCTTCTTGACCATTGATTGTAGCTTGCAGCCAGATATCATCTATATCGACTAATTCATTAAACCTCTTATCACTCGTTGTCATCACAAACGAATTTGGATACACCAGCCCCGACACTATTTCTGACCATGAAGGATCAGTTGGAGCAAAATCAAGCGCATCAAACGACTTGATTTTCGACGTATCAATCGGCAATTCCCACATACCTTGAAGCTCTTCAAATATTTTCCCTTCTTTTCCTTCATGAGATCCTGGACTATCATCCATAGGATACATCGCAGTTAAACGATTAATGACAATTACTGCATTCTCCAATGCTGGTACATTCCCATCACTTGCGCGAAGTCGATAAGTCAATTCTAACTGATTTGTGCTATGATCAAAATGAGAATCAGATACAATTGAATGAAACAGATTCAAATTCTCATGTGATTCTGACAAACCACTTTTCAAATCAACCAGATAACGGCCATCACCATTTTTAAGTGCAAAATTCACCCCATAATTATCAAGCGTTTTATCAGTGAATTTTGACTTTCTTGGAACTTCGATCGTAAAATGCAGACCTATTTCATTTTGATCTGCATAAACTTCATTTAGCTTGATTTCAATCTCTTCATTTTTTGCTTTTGTACTTTGTTGCGTGACAAAGCCTTTATCTTGAAGCGTCTTAGAGGTGAATTGTCCGAGGTGCAAAAAATTAGTTACGGCTTTACCAATTGGCGTAAAGGCTAATGAAAGTCCTAATAAGAGGATCGCTGCAAATACAATGAATGGCAGAATTTTTTTCTTTTTAGGGTGCACGTGTTTCTTTTCTTGAGAGATTGTTTGGTATGCTGTATCGAATGCTTGACGAGCTTCTTGAGAGACTGATTGAGTTTCTTTCATTGTCTTATTCAACTCTTCTTCAAAATCTTTCATTTTACTGTTCCTCCTTCAGATCCAATATATTCTTTTTGCAATAATGCTCGCCCTCGAGCTAAACGAGATTTGATCGTTCCAGTGGGTTCAGTTAAAATCTCACTGATTTCCTTTACCGAAAAACCATTGTAATAATACAATACAAGAGGAATCCGATAAATTGGTTTTAGCCCAAGCAGTAAGTCATTCATTCCTAAATGCTCTGTCTCTTGCCTATCAACTAAAAATGGATAATCCTCTATATCAAAAGAGGGTTCCAAGTTCAATGACTTCTTACAGTGATTGATCATTATTCGACATATCCAAGTATTGAAATATTTTGGATTTTTAAGTTGATCCATTTTTTGGTACGCAGTGATCACCGTTTCTTGCAGTACATCTGCTATATCTTGTTCATTCGATAAAAACCGTCTAGCCATATTATAAAGTACTATTTCGTACTCTTGAATCAATTGAATAAATGCCTCTTGATTCCCCTTTTGAGCCTTTTTAACTAAAAACACATCGTTTGCCAAGTAAAATACTCCCTTCATCTCCAACAGTTAATTTGAACCTTCTATCTATTAGAGTCTAAAAAAACGTAAATGGTTGCATCAAAATTATAAAATAGTTACATTTATATAGACAGTACTATATTTTAGGAAAACATAAATAAAGGATAAGGCAAATAGTCAGCGCTATTTGCCTTATCCTTTAGCCTATTTTTTTATTTAGCTGTTTTCCTGCGATTTAGAATATATACTCCTACAGCCGCCATGATTACTGCCAAACCAGCAAGTATAGTACTATTGCTCTCTTTACTTCCTGCCTTAGGTAGCTGTTCTTTTGCTTGAGCTTTAGAAGCGTTCAAAAGTACTTTATCTACTTTCGGTTGTTCCTTCGTTTCTTTTACTGGTATCCGCTCACCTTCTGCGTGCCCATTTGGTTTAATTTCCTCTTTTACAGGCTTATCTTGGCGTACTTCTACCTCTTTACCAGAGATTTCAGGCTCTAGTGGTGGAACTTCTGTTACTTCCACGCTCTCTGGATCAATTGGTTTGATTTCTTCCAGTTTAGTTGATTCATCTTCGATCGTTTCAACTTGTTCATCAACGCGGATTTCCGGCTGTTCTTCTTTCGCTTCTTTTAATTCTTCTTCTTGGCTTTCTTTTGCTTTTTCTTCCTCGATCGGCTGAATATCGACTAATTCATTCGATTCGTCTTCGATGATTTCAGTTTGCTCATCAACGTGGATTTCTGGCTGTTCTTCTTTCGCTTCTTTTAATTCTTCTTCTTTCGTCTCTTTCGCCTTCTCTTCCTCGATTGGTTGAATATCGACTACTTCATTCGATTCGTCTTCGATGATTTCAGTTTGCTCATCAACGTGGATTTCTGGCTGTTCTTCTTTTGCTTCTTTTAATTCTTCTTCTTTCGTCTCTTTCGCCTTCTCTTCCTCGATTGGCTGAATATCGACTACTTCACTCGATTCGTCTTCGATGATTTCAGTTTGCTCATCAACGTGGATTTCTGGCTGTTCTTCTTTCGCTTTGTTTAACTCTTCTTTCGTTTCTTTCGGTTGTTCTGGATCAAGCGGTGTAATCTCTTCTAACTGACCTGATTCATCTTCAATGATCTCTTCTTGCTCAACAGGGTCTTTTATTCGCTCATTTTCGTCACCTGTGGCATTACCATCTAAAAAGATATTCTTCACTTTATATGTTGTCGTTTCATTTATTGCTTTTTCATAATAAAATTGATAATCGATTTGACAATCGTTCGTAAAGTTTGCTTGTTTTTTTCCAGCTTCGGTTATCGTTGCTGTGTACATAATTGAAAATGAAGCCAAGCGTGCTTTTTCACGATAGATTCGAATAACAAAAGCGTTGTCTGCTCCAAATTCTACTGTACCATATCCTTGATTTACAAATTCTTCTAAACTTAACGCTGATCTGCCTAAATAATTATCAACAGTAAATATAAAACTATCTTTATTTAGCACTTGGCCTCCACCGGATCGATCGGTCAAAACAATATCGTTACCTAGTTCGCTTTTATTCAAATTAGCATTTAGAAACCAACGAATTTGACCTGATTTCCCTAAAAGATCTCCAGTTTTATAAAAGAAGGGTTTCTCCCCTTCAACGCCACCACCGGTATGTCCTTTGACGATAATATTTGGTACAGTGATCGATGTGCCCAAATTTACTGGTATTTCTTTCACTGTATTTTCTGCAACATTTTTTACGCGCACACCAAAAGTAAATTCACCACGGACATGAGCCAGCTGATTTACTTTTTCATTAAATGTAGCAATTACTTTATCTTTATAGACACGGACTATTCCTAATCCATTTAAATCAATTTCACGTGGTGTATTATCAGAATCCACAAGACCTTCAAGCTCTTTTGGCAACGTTAAAGTCAATGTATCTCCAGCCTTTAACTTTGCATCCGCTTTTTCACTAAAGGTTACTCGAATAGACGTCAGTTCGCCATCTGATAATTCGGTTTTATCAAAATGTATCCCATCAACAAAGCCTCCACTACTTAATTCAGCCGCCAATGACGGTTGGCTAAATCCAACTGCTCCTAAGAACCCTACAAACATTACGACACACCATGATAATTTTTTTAACATCTTTTATACATCGTCCCTTTCTTTGATTGATATAGACCAATATGTATTTTTTATTGCTAGTATGAAAAGCAACTTTTTTGATGTTAAACAAAATATCAACTCGTGTCAAAGTATATACATTTTAGATTAAATTATAATGATTGTTATTTTTATCAGTTACTTTTTCTAACAAAATTATTAATTATCAATTGATAATTTCAAGAAAAATAATTTCTATACTTAGATTTATTGCTCAAAAAAATATATTGACACAACAGTCTTTAGATACGAGAAGTAAGAAGGAATTTAAGGTAAATTCTTTTCAAATTCATCGAATGACTAGCTTCTTTATGATTAACAGTAGCAAAGCGACCTTTAGTGATTGGTTATACCGTTTATTGGGCTTTAGAATACAAAAAACAGGCTTGAGACATAAGTCTCAAGCCATTTGTACTTGCTCTTCATTTTTGATTCACTCATTTAGATAATCTATAGCTTATTTCAAATAGCGCTAATCACATAAACAAAGAGTAGGGTTTTTAGCAACAGCCTATTTTTAAGCTTCACATTACTGACTTAATTAACTATTTCTCGTGTGTAAGTCCCTGGTACCGCTCCTTTATATCCTGACATAAATAACTCAGTGCTGTTATATCTAGTATCGTTCGGTCCAATCCAAGCACCTGAATATGGCAATGTATTTTTACTTTCTAATCCTGGGCCTCCATACCTATCATAAAGCAAGGTGTTTCGACCTAAAACCAGCGTGTCTAAAGAAGCACAGCCTGTAAACATATTATCCTTTCCGGCACTTGTCAACATTGCTGTATCGAAGTTGGATAAATTTACAGTTTCTAGAGACTTACATCCATAAAACATTTTTTGCATATCCTTGGTATGTCTTGTATTAAAACTCGACAAGTCTAATGTTTTTAATTTAGTTAATCCGTAAAATAGACGTGGCATATGAGTAACGCTTCCTGTATTAAAATTCGATAAATCTAAACTTGTTAAATTGGACGATGACCTAAACATATCCGACATTAATCTCACATTACGCGTATCTAATTTCGTCACATCTAAATTAGTGATAGCCTTTAATTCCGAAAACATATCTGCCATATTCGTGACTCTACTTGTGTTTAAATGAGAAACATCTAAATGTTCTATTTTAGATAATCCAGAAAACATTAATTGCATATTCGTTACATTGACTGTATTCCATGAAGACATATCCAATTCAGTTAAGTTTGAACACCACGCAAACATTAAACTCATATCCGTCACTTTACTTGTATCAAATGTTGAAACATCCAATTCTTTGATAGAGTGAAGACCTACAAACATACGCCGCATACTCGTAACGCCACTTGTATCCAGTCTGTCCAATCCCTCAATGCTTTCCAACTTATTTAAACCTCCAAATAAGCCTTCACCAGAAGTTAGTTCTATACTATCCCCAGCAATAACGATCTTCTTAATTTTTTCTCCATCTAATCGAGACTCTATTACATCTTGGATCGTCATTGATTTAGCAGTATTTGGAAACACTCCGCTGCCAAAGGTTAATACATTATCTATTCTGTCAAAGCTCCATTCAGAAGTGCCATAGGTTCCTTTGATTGGCCGAGTGTCTTTAAATTTTATTTTTATTATATTACTTTCTTCATTTTCAACAGCTAAAGAAAACTGTGGATATTCAAATCTCTTTGTCATACTAGAAGGAACTGTTTTAGTATCAAAAGCAGGATTGAATTCTTTTTTCAAATAACTTTTCTCACTATTTTTATTTCCTTTACTTAATAACGGGTAGCCATGAATAGATTCATCCGCTTCTTTTAAGGTAACTAATTGCTCCCCATACTTTGTTATATGCAAATTGTTTCTATAATTTTCATTAATATGATAAACAGAAATCCCTTCACTTCCGTTAAACTTCCGGCGTCCTTCATCAAAACCAAATATCTGTCTATTTTCAATTAAATAGTATTCTTTTTCACTTTTGACACCTTCTTTGAAGATTGGTAATTTATATATTTTGAAGTTCTCATCGCGGGCATCCACTGTTGAAATTTCTTGTTCACTTTCAATTGTTTCTACTGGGAACCCGAGTTGAGCTTTAGAATAAGCGTCAAAATGTACAGGATTAGCTCCTTCATAATCCTCAGGTTTAGCCACCATGTTATTCCCTGTTGTTCCCCAACCTCCTTGTGCCATTAAACTATGATAACCTAAGCCATATCCTGTGTTAGCGGTTCTAGGTCCATATAAATCAGGCAATCCTAAATCATGTCCAAACTCATGAGCCATTAGACCAATTGGGCTAGATACAGCTATAGACTTGAAGGTGGAAGTTGGACCAAGTGGAACATCAATGACCTCAAATACATTCTCTCCTATTGCTACATAGCCATTCTCAAAACGTATCCCATTTTTGGATTGAATTGTTGAATAACTCTTATGCCCCCATACAGTATTCATTGTAGCCCGACTCGCTGAAGCCTCATATCCAGCAAAGACAAACATCACATGAAGTTCATTTTTATCCAAGAGTCCGTTATTATTTTTGTCATAAGCAGATACGTCTATATAATCTTCAGCCTGTTGTAAAGCTTTTTCCATATATGACTTTTCCGGAGACGTGTTTCCAATTCCTGGGTTAGGATGATCTTCATTCAATGAAACTCTAACGATTCCTGGCGCTTCGTTATATTGCGTCGTTGTAGCTGGCAACAAATTGATTCTATTCTGAGTTGCTTCATTGTAATAATTTTTCAGTGTTTGTCTTTTAGACGCCTCTCCAAAAAACTTTTCATGCCACTGTTCAATACTCGTTGGTTTCTCAACAGCCGTTCCAGTATGGTAATGATTCAATTTCTGATTATTAAATTCAACTAAAACCACTAATAAATTTTGATCTTTAGTTAATGATAGTGGGCCTGACGTTAACGTTCTACTTTCTTTTTGTAGCGGTGTTTCAACTGTGTTTAGTTCTTCTTCAGTCAATGCATCTATCGGCTTTTCATCAATTAAATACTTCTTACCGTTTGTTTGTGCGCCCGTTCTGTTTCTCTTCATTTGTGCGTACTGCCAGTAGCCATCCTCTCCCTGTATGACAACAACCTCTGTTTTATCCGCAACAACATAATTTAGATACTCATCACCTTTGAGTTCCCCTTCAAAGGTTTTTCCATCTGGTTGCTCAAAGGTTATTTTTCCTAAATGCGGATTGGCTGGCGCCGCATAACCATTTGAAAAACCTGTCAAAAACAACAAAAGACTAAAAATACCCCAACAGATTAATTTATATTTCCTTCTTTTTTTCATCTCTTTCTCCCAACTTAAATGATATTATAATCCCTATCTTCTTAGGACTATGCATTTGTTTTTTTCTTACTGGCATCTAATCACTTTGAACTCAACTTTACTTTTTTTCCATCCCATTCCCCTTTATGAAGTAGTCAAATAGAGTAGCATACCATTTTTTATAAAAATGACATACTACTCTATATTATATATAGTAACAAATTTCTAAATAAAATAAAATTTCACTTTTGATATATATCAAATATTTAGAATAAATATTTTTATATATAAACATTTAATTCAAACATAATAATTAAAATATTCTAAAATGTAATCACCATAATACACACAAACAATATTTACCCTTCACTAGACTTCTACTTCTCAAAAGTAAACCTATACCCTAAGACTCTATTTCCTTGCGTATTACTATATTTTTTTTCAACTTTCAAATGTTCAAAATACATACTTAACTCTTCAATTGACGGTTTTAAAATCTTTTGGTCGATTTGTCCGACTTGATAATTTTTAGGAATTCCAAGTAAAAAAGATAGCTTTTTGAGCGAAACTTCCCAATAGCCTGTTTTTTCAGCCTGTTTTAACAAACGATAAAGATTTTTAGCATACTTTTTCTTCAACGAAATAAATTCTTCTAAAGAAAAACAGGTAGCGTTTCTGTTTACTTGGTTCAAAAGACAAGTGAACTTTGGATTGAACTGTGCTCCAACTGCTTTTTCTTCTTCAAAAAAGGTAAAATTTTCAAAAATGGCGAAACTCTCCAACCCAACTTGCTCATCATCTGTATACATATGAATATAATTAGAATCAACCAGTTTTTGGTACATGCTTTTTAAATCGTTCAAAAATCGCGTATTAGACGTTGATCCATAATTAGCCAATTGTTTCAATTCATCCCATTTTAAATAGATTTGCTGATGTTGCTCCTCTTTTGTTTTGCTTAGCATAGAGAAAAAAAGATTGAATTCATTCGCATTAAAGGCACCTAATGAGACCGTATTCAGTTCATTTTTATATTTCACATATTCGTTCATGATCAGAGCTCACTTTCTACTGCTTATTTGAACGTCATTATAGTCAGTTTCTTTTTAAAAAGCAATAAAAAATACAAAAAGGTACTGATATCTCCCCATAAAATGTGCACTTTTCAAAAAACACATAGCACTTAAACCTTTGCTATGCCTTACTTTCGAACATCTTAATGATATTTTCTATTTTTTCCCAACCTGACAAGGTTGAAATGCGATGCTATTCTTTGGAAGTAATTTAAAACACAACGGAAGGAAGTTTTTTCATGAGTAAATCTATTATTATTGTCGGTGCAGGCCCAGGAGTTGGCTATGAAACGGCTAAAAAATATGGTAATGAAGGGTATAAAGTAGGCTTGATCAATATTTTAGAACCTGTTTTAGTAGAATTGAAAGAGGAATTGGAACAAGAGGGTATTACTGTTTATTATGAAACTGCTGATGCCAGTAACACAGAAGCGCTAAATCAAGCAATTGATCGTCTAGTGAAACAGCTTGGCGGCTTGACTACGTATTTCTATAACGTTCCTGGTCCGCTAGGCAAATCATATATGCCGATGACTGAGGCACCTGAATCGTTATTCTCTTTGTTTTTACAATTAAGAGTAACTTCTGTCTTAAGTTCGGTGCAACATGTGATGCCTTATTTAGAAGAAAGTCACGGGTCTGTTTTGATTTCTAGCGGCCAATCAGATCGAATCGCTTATCCCTATACTGGGATCATGGGAACCGCACAAGCAGCGTTGAAAATGTTGATGACTCATCTAAGTCAAGAGTTAAAGGAAAAGGATATTTTTGTCGGTTACTTCCCATTAGATAATCCGCCTTTGATCACTGATGAGAAAAAAGAAGCGAAGCGTGAAGATTTACCGGGCGGATTTGAGTTAACAAAAGAAATGAGAATCACTGCAAAAGATGTAGCAGAAAAAATCTTCAAAGAAGATGCACGTAGAGAAAACTTTGATGTTCGAATCAAAAAATAGGATCGGACAGAAGTGTTTAATCCCGAGAAATAAGTAATCGATTCGTTATAATTTTTTTGAATAACTAACGATTCCCTACGCAAGCATTTCAGGCACATCAACGACTTCTATCTCAGCTTTATAGTTGAAATAAAAAATGACGATAATCCATTATCTGAAAATTTATTATATCAAAAATGTACTATCGCAATTAGTTTGTTTTTCATTTTATACTATTTTTTCAATACTTTATGAAAAAACAAACATTATTGCATTTATTTGATTATAAATTTAAACTACGTTAAACTTTTAGAGAGTTCACTTTAGCTTACATTATTCTATAATCTTATTTTTTAGATATAATTTTTATTTCATAAAAAAGAGGGAGCGATGATCGATGTGTACAAGTGTTACGATGACAACGAAAGATCAAACTGTTTTATTGGCTAGAACAATGGATTTTGCGGTTATTTTAGATGCTGAACCAACCTTTATTCCAAGAAAGAAATTTGTTTTTGCAAATGACAAAAGCGATGATCATAAAAATGACTTTGCCTTTGTTGGAATGGCTCGTCAAATGGATAATGGTGAATTTGTTTTTGCCGATGGCTTAAATGAAAAAGGACTTTCTTGTGCTGCGCTTTATTTTTCTGGTTATGCAGAGTATAACAGTCAAGATCGCGATAAAAAATACTCTTTAGCTCCTCACGATGTTGTCCCATTTTTACTTTCCAACTGCTCTACTATTGAGGATGTAACTCGGACAATGGAAAATGTTCAAGTTGACAATACGGCGCTAGACTTTTTAGGCATCGTCTTACCTCTTCATTGGGTCATTACGGACAATACTGGTAAAAGCATCGTCATTGAGTACACGGAACAAACGTTATACATTCATGAAAATACAATCGGTGTCATGACGAATAGCCCTGACTATAAGTGGCATACTACAAATTTAAGAAATTACATTGGTCTACAACCAGATCAAAAAACAGAAGTACATTTAAAAGATATGGTAATGAAACCGTTTGGTGAAGGTGCTGGCGCATTTGGTCTTCCTGGTGATTTTACACCGCCATCAAGATTTGTCAGAGCCGTTTTCTTAAAAAATTGCTTACAGGATACTCAGTCTGAGCTAGATGGCGTTACTTCTTTGTTCCACGTTCTTGCCAATGTTGATATTCCTAAAGGTGTTGTAAAAACAACGCAAGCCTATGACTATACGCAATATACATCGGTTATGGTGAATAGCTCGCTGAATTACTACTACAAGACCTACAATAATCAACGGATCCGCTGCATTCAGCTAGATAATGAAGATTTTGATGCCACTTCTGGTAAAATTTGGTCTAATGGAGATTCAGAGGACATCTTATATAGAAATAGAAGATAAGTACTTGTTAAAAAAGAGGAAAAGCCAACAAAACTAGGCAGTTTTGTTGGCTTTTCCTTTTTTGTCCATATGATATACTCCCTGAATTTTGCAACACCAAGCATGGTAAATATGCTTACTTTCATTTTATTTATATAACAAAACTGTTAGCTCCTTGTTCGTTACACTCAGTTTATTTTCATCTATAATACTCGTAGAAAGGGCTGATTAATATGAAAAAAATAATAAGCATACTAGCACTGTTAGTTATTGGTCTGATTTTTTACAAAGGATTTGGCTATTATCAAAGCACTTATGTCGGAACCGAAACCTATGCCTTGATTCCTGAAACAGTACCTACAAGATCTGAAACAAAAGATGATTCTGGTGCGCTAGTAAAAAACTCTCATGACCAACAGCTTTACTCTTACGATTACTCATTAAACGGCGTTACAAAAAAAGGCGAAAAGCGAACGCTTAAATTATCGATCACTGACTTAGATCCTAAACCACTGATACCAAACTCCTTTATCAAAGTGACCGCTTCAAAAAAACGTGTTTTAGATAGTCCAGTACAGGTCTCTGAAAATGAATTACCTGATAGCGTTAAAAATAGCTTGTTACAATAGTACATTTCTTATATAGGAAGATACTCGACTTTATTTAAACTCACCAAACCTGTTCCCTTCATTAGTTTCGTTACATAAATCAGTCTCATTCTGATTTATGTAACAGCTGATAACACTTAGTTTTATTTATTTTTTGAACAGGCGAAGCACATTTAGTCTTTTTGTCTCGTTCCTATAATCTGCTCTCTCTTTTCTTTTGTGTTGATACAATTCGTATCATGTTGATTTATCAAGGTTTCTAGGGCGTATCACGTAAACATTATAGCAAATAGTCAAACCATTTATTATCTTTTTAAATTAAAAAATCATTCAAAAACTCGTAAAATCTACGAAATTTTTGAATGATTTTATCTGTTCTTTACTATTTATCTCATACTCTCACACATTCATTTTTCTACCAGCCATCCATTTGATCATCTCAGGATCTGCGTGGGAGAAGAATTGGCTTTCCCCTTCATTCAATGTAGCAATTGCTGCCTTGTCTTCTTCTGTTAGTTCAAAATCAAATACAGCCAAATTTTCAGCCATTCGCTCTGGTTTTACCGATTTTGCTAGAACAACGACCTCTTGCTCAATCAACCAACGAACAATAACTTGAGCTACAGATTTATGGTATTTTTCACCAATAGCTATCAAAATCTCATTTGTAAAAATCCCATTTCTTCCTTCTGCAAATGGCGCCCATGCTTCTGGATGATACCTTCTGCTTTTAAGGCTTCGATATTTTTTGTTTGCTGATTGAAGGGATTGATCTCGATTTGATTGACTTGGGGCACTACTTTATTAAACTCAGCTAAATCTACTGCTCGATCCACCGCAAAATTTGAAACACCGATTGCACGGATTTTCCCAGCTTCTTGCAGTTCCTCCATTGCCCGCCATGCACCATAAACATCATTATACGGCTGATGCAATAACAATAAGTCAACATAGTCCAAACCCAACCGGTCAAGTGAACGCGTAAATGATGCTTTAACGCCTTCATAAGAAACATTTTCTACCCAAATTTTAGTAGTAATAAATAATTCTTCACGAGGAACGCCTGCAGCTGCAATCCCGCGACCGACTGCCGCTTCATTCAAGTACGATTGAGCTGTATCGATATGACGATAGCCTGCTTTGATTGCAGCGACCACGGCTTGTTCTGCTTCTTTAGGATCTGTAATTTGATAGGTACCAAAACCTAAAATAGGTATTTCTATCCCGTTATTCAATGTGACAGTTTGCATTTTTATTTCCTCCTTCTCATTTCATGACAAGAACACTATAAACTACGGAGTCAACTTCATAGCAAGTAGTTTGCATTTACTTTTTATGTTTTACTCTCCAAAGCTCTTCTACATTCTCTGAAGTAAGCTCTCCTGATTTAAATTTGGCGATATGTTCGTCATAGGTATCGATTTTGTATTGGAGTAAATCACGTGTTTTGGTCATCTCTTCTAATTTTCCAGTGATCTCTTGTAATTGATCTTGCAAGATTTGTTTTTGAGCATTTTCAACATTTCCACCGAGTTGAGAAAGTGTGGCAAATTCAATTAGAGACTCGATCGATACTCCTGCATGACGCAAGCTTTTCGCTAGATAAATCCAATTCAGATCTCTTGTAGTATAGATACGGTAGCCATTTTTGTCCCGTTTGATTGGTGGGATCACACGACTCGTTCGTAATAACGAACGGTGTCTGTCGTTAGACCAAACATTTCAGCTGCTTCTTTACTGTTCAACTTACGTTCCTCCTTTGCTCACTGATTACAAATTCGAAAAATCATGATTGATGATTTCGACTAATGTAAATGTATCATCCTCAAATTCAAATTTCAAAATACAGCAATTACTTAGTGGTTTCTTTTGATCTATGTCACTTGTATGCGCCCAGTTTCTCATAAATTGACGACAAGCGGCACCGTGAGAAACCGCTAAGACCGTTTCCCCTGCTTCTTTCATTAGTTCTTGTAATGTCTGAGAAACCCGTTCTCTAAATTGAAATTCTTCTTCCCCACCATAAGCCACAAAAAATCACCATATGGTAATGACGGGTTCAGAGACTCACTCTCTGATTCAAAACGGCCAAAATTCCATTCTTTCAAGCCTTTTACTCTTTTGTAAGGCTGATCTGTTACTTGTTCTAAGGTATCACTTGCCCGTTCAGAAGTTGATGCATATGCGCTGTCAAAAGTGATATTCTGATTCTTAAAATAATTTCCAGCGATTTGTGCTTGTTTGATCCCTTTTTCTGTAAGAGGTGAATCGCACCAGCCTTGGATTTTTTTCTGTTGGTTGAATAGTGTTTCGCCATGTCTCATTAGATATAGTGTTTTAGTCATCGTCTTCTCCTCATTTCTATTCGTTGTATTTATCATAAACCATGAAGTGGACTCCAAGGCAAGTAAAAAAAGCTAAACAACTTAAGTTTAGCTCTCTTCTCCCTTTTTGAGTAATCTTCCGTTGGCGTGCCAGGAACCATACATTTCTTTCATCATTTTAATGCATTATCTCAACTTTAATAAATGATATAAAAAGAATCGATGCATTTTTTACTGTTCTAGCTCACTGCAAAATTGTTGCATTATAGATTCTTTTTCTATGATGTTTTGGTGCTGTCATTTAATCATCATTGTCTTTTGACTTAACAACTTCTTCAAAGTTAATTCTTTGTTTTTTTCTCTGTACTCCTATATAGCCGATCAAAAGAACAGCTGTAGCAAGGGAGATATAGAAGGATACCCTTTGAATAGTTGTTCCTTCATACCAAAAAGTCAATCGACCATTTCCTTCTACAAAAACTTCAGAAAAGCCGTAGGGCTCTTGACATTTTTGAATCTCGCTGACTGTGCCGCTTCCCTCTACCTTTACTTTATATCCTTTGTAATAAATAATTGGGAAAATTAGTTTGGTTCTTTCCTTGGCTTTGAAATCGAGAGTCATTACGTTGTAGACCCGCTTCATATTATCAACGGGAGTCTCTTCAGGTAGTATAATTAACGTATGAGAATCCATCAGATACTTAAAGCCACTAGGTAGATATTCTTGCCCATACCCAAGTTGCTGACCTTTTAATTTTGAAAATGAAGAATAAGCTATTCTTCTATCCTGTTGTAAGAGATCTGTTCTCAAATTATGCTGATAGTAAAAAGTATTAACTGTTAACAGACATAGAATAGCTGGTATAAACCATTTTTTCCCATTAACTTTTTTAGGCAGTAGCTCCTCTATAGTATCTGCAGTTACCCAACAGATGCCAAGTGTCACGATAATAAAATAGCGCCATGGAAATTGAATCATATTTAGAATCGTATGGTTTAATAATTGATTTGGAAATAGCGTCGTTGCCATGATAAAAAAGGCTATACTTATTCCAATAATTTGCTTATTCAGCTTATTCAATTGTGTAAATCTTAGTATATACAACAAAAGTAAAATCAAAACGAATAATCCCAAATTATTAAAACCTTGGTTTCTCCATGCAGTGTTTACATAACTTAATAGAGGCTCAGCTGTTTTTCCAAGGTAAAACATAGTTCTATCCTGAAATGCAAGTTTTTGAAACTGGATTTGTTCAACCATCGGAAAAAGGGACAGTGCCACTAAAAAAATCGTACTAATAGCCGCTACTATAATGTAAAGAATTCTTTGTTTTTCCTTCATCAGCTTCTTTATATTCAATATCAAGAAAATTAAAATGAAAAGGATAAAAATAAAAGAAGTAATCATATGACTAAAAAATAGCAAAGACATCCCAATAGTTAGAATATAAAACTGTTTGTAATTACCAGACACAATTTTAATAATTCCAACAAACGCAATTGGCAAAACCATAAAAGCCAAGGTCTCACCTAAAGCCGCACGATATAATACATCGCATAACCTATAAGAAGATAGACCATACAATAAGGCAAACAAAAAACTTTTATTCCTTACTTTGTTTACAGAATAAAAAGAATGGTAGGCAATCACAAAGGTAAAGAAGTTAATTATTACCATATATATAACGTAAGCCTGCGCTGTAGAAAGACCGCTTATTCTAAGTAGAGCAGCTGGATATAGTAATATGTCTGGATAAAATATACTAGAAATATAGCCCATCCCTTGAAGAAAAAAATAGTTGATTTTTGGAAAATAATCTCCATTCGAAATAGCTAAGTAGAGCCCTTCAATTCTCCCTAAATGAAACTCTAAATCATCTCCAAGAAACATTTTTTGATTTTTAATTAACGTGAAATAAATGGTAAAAATACTTAAAAATAGAAATAGACAATACGTACCTATTAGATAATATTTTCTTGTACGATCACTTAGTTGACTAGTGAATAAATTCATAGGTAAACTCCTTATAGATTTAGCAGTAGTAAAACTTTGTATAGTTTCCTCTCTGATACGGTTTTACTTTTCTTCATCAATAACATCTACAATATAAAAATAGATATTTTTTAAAATCCCTTCTGGATTGTACTGAACTGACAAAACTTTTTGCAGTTCATTTCTTTCTTTTGCAACGCTTGAATCGTCATACAAAACAATTATTTGATTGCTAAGATTATCTTTTTCCTTTTTCGCTAATGTATGAAATTCCTCTAATTTCTTATTGATCTGCTTAATATTAGTTACTTGTCCTATACCTGTAATTAATTGATCGAAAGTATCATTAAGTAATTTTCCTTCTTTTGATGTATCGTTTATAACGACTGATTGATTTTTTAGCGTTACCTGTTCATTCTCTCGATTAAACACATATTCGAATTCCATCGTAGTATATAAAACTAATTCCTGCTCTTCTTTATATTGACTGACAATTTTTAAATAGAGCGTTTCACCTTGTGCTGCTATAAAATAATCAGGTTGATCCGCATAGATTTCTTCTGTCACAAAATTTTTATCAAAAGTAATCGTCATATCCTTGTAGTATTCTGGAAGTGAGACCTCAAACTTTTCTTTTAACAGCTTATTAAATTTTTGTTCATCTAACTTACCATAATCATGTTTTCCAAAAGGCTTTTCTCTCTTTTCTTGCCAAAAAAGCGGTTTATCTAACGCATTTAGAGTTGTATGTCCATTAGCTTTGGTACAACCACTTAAAGCAATTAGAGCAAATAATAAAAATAGTAATTTTTTCTTCATGATGCTCTCCTTCTGAATCCGTTGTACAATATATTTATATGTCATTTAGGCAGATAAATCGTTTGTGGTTTTTCGTTTTTAAATTGTTCCTGATTAAAGGTTAAAACAACATCACTTGTATCTTGTAAAGAAAATACCCAGATCCCTTCCATTGTTTCTCCTTTGATTATCGTTCTTTCGCTAGCTAATGCTAGTTCACTTAAATCAAGATCTTGATTGTCATCAGCTATTTTTTCTGGCGTAAGTTTTATTCCTTTTTGCTCAGCAATAATATATGACTGAATTTCCTTTGGTATCACATTATCATTTCCCAAATTAGTTAATTGGTAGTGTAGTACTAATTTTTTATTTTTTTCATCTTCTAATAGAGTCATCACACCATCAATAGTAAACGTAAGGTTATCGTTTTTCACTTCTACAGTATCTCCATCAGATTTTTCTAGTTCAGAACTATTAGTGCTGTCATTGTTTTCTTTACTTTTAACCTCAGCTAATGTTTCAACACTCTCATCAATGATTATGGACCTTTCTTTATAATCTCCATCATTTGCTGAATAAAAGATTAATTCTACAAAACCATGCTCTGTTTCTACATAGTAAAAATGAGCCCAAACATCTTTTTCCTGAAAAGTAGTATTTAGGGTATATTTAATAGCTTTATTTTTATTTATTTCATATTCCTTCATATATATGCCATCTAACTCTTTATAGCCATAGCGCTTTTGCAACTCTAATCTTGTTTTTGATGCAAAATCTTTTAAATCAACGGTTGATTTTAAGTAAGTCATAATAAACATGCTCGAATTACTTCTTTTGTCTTCTGCTCCAAAAATAGCTTTTTTATTGAATTTTTCTTGAAAAGAATCAACCTTCTCCCATTTCGCAGGAAGTTGAAACTGATAGGTTACTCCTTGTCCTTCAATTGTTGTTTTTTCTCCAGACAGCTTTTCCGAACATCCTATCAATAGAATGAAACAGAAAATAGGCAAAAAAAACATGCTAATCTTTTTTTTCATTTTATAGTCCTCTCATCCTTCATTTTAGCTCTCAATATCTTATGTTCTCTCCAATGAAGTACTAAGAATATGCTGATACAAAAGACAAAGAGACAGGTACCAATCCTAAATCCTTGAGGTAGGAAAATAAATTCCACCTTGTGCTTACCTTTTGGAACCTTTATTGCCAAAAATGCCTTATTAAAGGAGTTAATCTTCGTTTCTTTATCATCAATGTATGCTTTCCATCCTTTGTCGTATGGAATTGTCGTTAGAAGTAATTCTTCTTTCATGCTCACATCAAAAGAACCGGATGCTTTTCTACCTTCAACCTTAAAATCGACACCCTTTTCTTTTAAAGATTCCACTACCTTATCAAAAGCCTTTGTGTCTAAAATCAGTCCATCTGGTCGAATTAACTTTACAACTGGTACCCCTCTAAAACTTGCTTTTATCGTCACATTCGTTGGTTCCTCATAGTAACCGACATTAAAATATTGACCAGATCTTGGCATTTCTGCCGTTCGAACAACACCATTTACTTCAACATCTACCACAGCATCTCTCATTATGCTACTGTCTTCAGCTAATAAGCTAATATAAGCTTGAGAATATGCTGGCACTTCTAAACTCCAAGTAATATTTTTATCACTTGCCGGTCTTTCTTCTGAGTAATACACAACATCTCCATCGTATTCAGTAATTAGATTTTCTGTGTCGATCTCTTTTGGTTGCTTAAAATAAAATAGTTTTTCATTCGTATCTGCTAAATAATTCAATAAATCTTCTTGACTCTTATTTTGTCCTTTTTTGTAAACTTCTTTACTCGTTCTTATTGCAAGTGGTAACGCATTACTATTTTTATATAGTGTATACGCACCTTGACTTTGTTCCTTTTCAAAACCATATTTCATCGGCTTATCTTTTGATATATTGTATTTGATTCCTAACAGAGTATCCATCAACAATGTGTTGTTTGGTAATCAATATACAAGTTTGAACCTGTCGAACGGAAGCCTAAATCGTTTAAATAGCTAGATGAATTTCGATTACGAATTGAAGAAAACATGGTAACACCACTATAACCATAGTTAAAACTCTCATTTTGAGAAACTGGATTTAAATTAGCCATTCGATAAAATTGCTTGTTTTCCTTTTTGGTTTGATCAACTAGACTAGATATATCCTTATAATATTGACTATATAACTCACGTTTAGGATATCCCCAATCACTACGAACTCCTTCCAATATTTTGCCCGTATTAATAAATATCTCACAAACAAGTACAAGCATGATCCCAAAATAAAAAATAGTCTGTTTTCCTTTAATTTTTTTCAAGGCTATAAACAAAATTACATAAATAATTACAAAGACAATTGAGTATATAAGTGATTCTCCACTAATATAGCTATAGCGTTTCTTATTGGAAGCGATCACAGTTAAAATAAATATTGCGATTACAGCGATTCCTATATTTATAAGCGTATGCTGATCTTCTTTTTCAAACTTCTCTAGCCCAAAGGCTGCAAGCATTAAAACCAAAAATGATAATAAGAAACTAAATCTGAATAAAAACATGTTTGGTGAATGTAATCCGTGCCAAAATAGATTTAATGGTTGAATGTAGACACTGGCAATTAAAATCACTCCAATGCTCCCATAAAAAAGTTTATTTTTTAATGGAATTTTTTTAGTTGAAAAATAGAACAGACAAAACAGTAATGGAATTAATCCTATATAAATAAACGGAGCTGCTTCATATTTTGATGTATCATATACACCTACCATGCTTTTAGCGATGATATCCCAGATTCCAGTATCTGGGGTTAGTATTTGAGAAATGGTAGTCAAACTTTCCCCATTACTTTTCAAATCAAAAACAGTAGGTAAAATAGTTACCATAGAAGCCCCACCTGCAAGTAACGATACAACTAAGTATAATCCCAAACTTTTTTATACCTCTGCCAATCAGTGAACATGCGAGCAAGGAAATATAAAAAAGAAAAAACCCCTACCATGAAAGCCATATAAAAATTGGATAGAAACAGGAGCAAATAACTGGCAAATAACAAACCAGACTTCTTTGATCCATCAAGCGATCAATTCCTAAAATAATTAGTGGTAAGAAAACCATAGCATCTAACCACATAATCATTGGTGAATAAGAAACCGTATAGGACATCAATGCAAAACAAACACTCAATCCCACTGTTATCCACTTAGAGAGTTTGAATGTTTGATTGCTATAAATCCAAAACGTACCACCCATCGCCCCAAATTTGAGTAATGTAATACAATACATCGCATCAGGAATTTGACTATTGTGAAATAAGCCGACAATTGGCGTAAATAAACCATTTAAATAATAAGCCGCTAATGACCAATAATTTAACCCCAATGAGCCACTCCAAGTATAAAAAATACTTTGCTTCCCTTGTAGCACATTATTCAGGCTAGCGTAGAAATTAGAGAACTGTGCAAATGCATCACTAGCCAATAACGTTGCATCGCTGCCAAAATAAATTCCCTGCCGATAGTAGGAAATACCTATAATTAGAATCGGCAAAACGATGCTTAAGGTCATAGCCCAAACATTTTCTTTCAAGAACATCGTTATTTTTTTCATAGAACCTCAACTTTCTTCTACTCTCTATATAAATACTATTTTATATGACCTATTCTATTGAACGGGTAATATCTCCAACCAACAACCCCTTCAATCTGAGTTCGATTTATCAGCCCCAAACTACGACTATCGTTGGAGTGACTTCTGTTATCTCCTAATACAAAGTATTTGTCCTTTGGAATTTTGTGTTGTTTCTCTAAAATCATAGCTACACCATCTGTCACGGTTATTTCCTCACGCTTTTTATGCCCATTCTCCAAATAACTGACGCGTAAAGAGTTTCCCTCCAATGCTAAAGCATCTCCTGGCATCCCTACTACTCGTTTCACATAAGATTCTTGCGGATTATCTTCTGGCTTAAGCGTAATAATATCCCCTCTTGTTGGTATTTTTCCTTTCTTCACAATAATCTTATCTCCCTCTTCTAATGTGGGAAACATTGATATACCATTCACTAAATGAGTCCTAAATAAGACTAGAAATAGCACACAGATTAAAATTAAAATCAAAAATATAGTATTTTTTTTACTTACTATAGAAAAAATTTTTTTCAACTTCCTTTGTTTGGTCATTTTTCATTTCCTCGTATCTAAAAAGATTGTATTTGGTGGAAAGGCATCACTCTCATTTTTACTACTCCGACAATATCTTTTTCATCTATATAACCTAAGTCTCGGCTATCTGAAGCATAAGGTCGATTATCACCTAATACAAAATATTTTCCTTCTGGAACTCGTTGATCTCCAGTTACTTCTTGTAATTCAAAATCCTTAGTAAAAGTACTATTCTTTTGGTTATTACGGCTAGTCTTCATTATCTCGGCTAAAAAACGCTCAGGAACATTCTTATCTTCTACAAATAATTGATCTTGCCTATAGTAAAACTGCTCTCTCGGAAGCCCTATAACTCTTCTAACCGCCATCTCATTACTTTTTGAATCACGATAATAAACCAGGTCAAAACGTTTCACCTTACTCAATTTATTTACAAATACACAATCATTATCCATTAAAGTGTTTAACATGGAATACCCTTCTATTTTTGTCAAAGAAAATGTTAGCTGCTTTATTATTATCAATAAAAAGAAGGTAATCAAAATCGTTAACCCTAGCTCTTGAAAAAATTGTTTTAATTTTTTTTGAAATTTTTTCTTTTTTCGAACTAATCGCTTTTTCTTATTTGGCAATTGTCGTTTTTTTTTACGCCTTTTTTTATTAACCTGCTTTTGACTGCTATTATTTATAGCTTTTACTTTCATCGAAGAATTTGATGGTTTTACTCTAGCTTTAATATTTTTATTTTTCCGGGTCATATCATCACCTCTGGAAAACTACTATTTTTTCTGTTTTAATGCAGATTCATTTACAGCAAACAATTTGAATATTGCTTTTTGTGTTGTCTGCAATTGTTTAATGGTCTTTTGGTACGTTTGGATATATTCTATATTCGATACTTTTTCTTTATCGATATTACTAAGATTGGCACCTAATTCTCTGATTTTAGTATAATATCTATTCAATGTTTTTTGACGGTCAACAGCCAATCCAGCATATGCTTTTTTATTTCCATATGTTACTAAAAGAGAACTTACTTCTTTGATTCTTTCTTCAATTGACTCTGCGCTTGCCCCATTTTCAGCACCTGTTAATTGTTTATCTACTTCATCTATTAAAAAATAGCTTTGAACAATAGCATTAGCGTCCTCTTTTTCTAAGGTCGTCTGTTGATAATACCTTGAATAAGACGCTGCTCCTGCCATAATAAGTACTGATAAAAATAGAACTGCAGCTCTTCGAAAATTCTTTCTCATCGCTTTTTGTGTTCGACTGATTAATTTTTTTAGCTTTTTTCGTTTGCGTTTATCTTTCACTTTTTTTCTTTTTAAAGTTGTATATTTTTTTCTTGTTTGAATTGCGAGAACTAAGGATAATAGGCTGAAAATGAAAAAGAGGATGGCACACGATAGTAATGCAATAAATGCCCAATCTAAAATGCTCACTGCACTGCTCCTCCTTTAATTACTGAAATCATTATTTTACCTCTAAGATTTACGTTATTTCTTTTTTTTCTTCTTCTTTTTCTGCTTTTTCTGCTTTTGTTTCTTTTTCACAACTCGAATTATTACAAAAACAATAATTGCAATAATAACGACAACTCCAACAATCAAAGCAATCAATTTCCAATCGACTCCGCGTTCTTGAACCAAGGTAACATCTTGAGCATTGTACTTATCTGCTTCTTTTTGTGTAATGGTAAAGTCATCCGACCATTCCCATTTTCTATCTTTGCTTTTTACTAAAATATGACCTGTGTAGTCGCCCACTTCCATTCTTTCCCCATTCATTTCTACTGGGAAACTTATCATTGAATTAGGCGCCATACGCATATCGGTTTTTGTTGTATCATATAACACTTCATCAGAACCTTTTTTGGTTACTTGAAAGTCAATACTCATATCATTTAGAAACTCTGATTCAACGTTTGAGAAATTTGCATACACAGCATTACGATAATTGGTTAAACCTGCATAAAACTTATTAAATTTAACCTCTGGTTGCACAGGTGTATCTGTTTCTCGCAATACTACCCCTACAACAAAAGCGTAACGGTTAACGATTTGCTGCTCTTTTTCTTCTTTTTTCTTTGTCTCTTCTGACGGAATTACTTGCATCTGAATACCACCTGTGATAATACCATCATAGCTTTCAGCAGGCATCGCAATATCTAAATTTAACGGAACCGTACCTTTTGGTGGAATGTTTACTTTTTCAGGTCCTTTTACAATGTCCTTAAAATCATATTTCAACGAAGCATCCTTTTCTAATTTAGATGGTCCAAATTCTAGTACACCATTTGAATTTGTTTTTGCTCCATTCAATGAGATTCCTATTTCAAGATCCTTATCTGTAATATTTGTAAGTTCAATTTGTACAGTTTGGTTTTGATTTGGATTCATGTTCAAATCAAAATAATTTGCATATCCATTCTGGTTTTCAGGTCTAATCACTTTATAGTTAAAATTCCCTGTGTCTTCATTTGCATATGTGACTTGAGCATAGGCAGTCATACCCAGTATGTATAAGATAAGTGTACTAAAAATAATATGTTTAACCTTTTTCATTTTTTTCTCTACCTTTCATCAAGAACAAAGATAAGAGTACTGCTACTCTTATCTTTGATTTCAATTATTTTAAAATGTGTTCGCAAGTTAAGTTGCTTATGGTAAAACAGCCATTTTCCAAGTAACTTCACCTTTATAAGCTGTATCTTCAAACAATTCTGAATTATCTTGAATGTTCAATTTAACTGATTTTTCAGAGTCAGTTACATCGCCAGCACCTTTTTTACCAAATGACATACGGTAAATTCCACGACCTTTAGCCGCATCATCATTCACAAGAATGTCTGTTGGTTCGCCAAATGTAACAGGATTTGTAGATACAGCAGCCGTTGGAGCTAATGCATTTGTTGGATCTGTTTGAGATTGAATACTACCATTTAGATAGTTTAGTTCTGCACCTGTAAGAGGTCTTTCAGCACCTTCAAATGTTGTAGAAAGTTGTTTTGTAATTTCAGCAGTGATTACATATTTGTGGTCTGCTGTTGAACGATCATCAATAAAATCAACGAAGTTTTCAGTTACAATTTCATCTTTTGCGCCAGCATTTCCAATAAAGTTTTGTGCAAAGAAGTGACGGCCAGAACCTGAAGCTGAAGAATTAGCTTTACCAAAGTTTAATGGTGTACCAGCTCTCATTCCAAAAGTTCCTGCATCTGTTGTTACTAGTCCTGATGTAATTACTACATCACTACCCTCTGGATTTGTTGTAGTAATAGTAGTATCTCCAGGTCCAGTATTTTTTGTAAATTGGATGTCCATTCCTGCTGGTGGTAATTTACCATCAGCTACATCCGCTTTCGTTACTGATGGTAAAGCAATTGATACTCCTAAAGCTGCTAGTAAAGCTGCTCCACATAATTTGTGTGTTAATTTCATTTGTGTTTCCTCCTAAAAATATTTTTTATTTATGGTAGCTCGGAAATAATCCAAGTTAGCACCGTAGTGTAAGTTCCTGGTTCTTTTTTAGTTGCCCCCGGGATAGACAATTTTACTGCATTATTTGTATATATTTGCTTGCCAAGAGATGAATCCATAACAGGTTTCCCATTATCATCCACCATTGGTACAAGAGTAGGATCTTTTTCATTTTTATTTTGGTCAGACGCTCCGAATACAATCGACCACGTACCGCCACCTTCACCAATCGCCGCTTCTGCTATGTTGTATGTTTCGCCAACATTCGTTAAACGAATAATTTCTTTGGAAACATGTGGAGAATATTCTGCACTTTTCTTTGAATTTGTCCAAGAATTATCAAAGGAAAGCACGGCTCCCTCTAAAGTGATTTCAGCTTTAGCTGTATTGGTAAATTGCTTTTCTTGGCGCAGTTGTAATAACCATCCAGTTGGATTGGATCGATAATCCGATACCTGAATGAAGTTCCCTCGTGCTGCAATTTTTTCATCTTCCAACATCTGGGCTTTAACGGTATACTCACTATCTTTATCCGTTACTTCTCCACTACTGAATGATAATTGCGGTGCAAAATCAATGCGTAGTCTTTCTTTTGAAACTGCACTCTTTTCTTTAGGATTCACCGTTACATCAGGATTTTCAGGATCCTTAATCCCATCCCCCTCATCCTCTCGACCAGAAAAACCAACCTCCATACCTGGAGAAACCTCTTCAGCATAGACCGTATTTCCAGATAGCACTCCAAGGGAACTATTTAATAGGAGCATTGATAAAACAACATTCATTCTTAACTTCTTTTTCACTGTTTTATTGCTCCTTCCCTTGTGTATTCGTTGATTTCTTTTTATTGAACATTCTGTATAAAAATATTCCTATAACCAAAAGAATACCGCTGATTGAGACACTCATCGTCACTAATTCACCCGTTGAAGGTAAACGTCCTGTCGGCTTTTTTGCTACAGGTGGTTCCGAAGAAGCGATTGGTTTTGTCGGTTCAGTCGTCGGCTCGGTTGATGGTTCTGTTAGATTCTCACGAATGACAATATCTCCATTCGTTTGAACACTTTCAGCTAACACAATAGTAGATCCGCTCCATAAAAAAGCACTTATGACAATTAAGGAAAAGATAACCTTACTATAACGTTTTCGTTTCATCTTTTTATCATCCTTCCTTCTCATCATGGCGTCTCACCTAGCTCAAACAGAATTTCACCGTGGTACTTTCCTAAAGCATTCACTGCACCAGGTGCAATTTCCACTTTAAGTCCCTCACCTTCTGCACTCCAATCTTTACTAACATCATATTCTCCTGGAGTTTGCTTCTGAACGATCGCTAATGCTTGATTATTCAAAATTTCTTCTGATTTACCATTTTTGTAGCGAACAGCATTTTTGAGTATGGTCTTCCCATCTTCATTTAACAATTCTTCTGTGAGTTTCACTTTTAGTGACCAGCCTGGAGAATTTGTTCTAGTGTCAGAAACAACGAGCGGCAATCCAATTATTTTAGGATTATCTACACGTATTTTTTTATAAGAAGAAATTTTCAACCCAAAATCAAATGATTCTGGTGAAGAAATATAGGTTAACAGACCTTTAAATTTAAACTCTACAGTCGTTACCTCTGGTTTAAATTCAACAAGACCAGGAGTAGGTAGAATTTGCTCGTATTTTTTCTTCAGTTTATTGATAACTGCCTTTACTGATTCTTCTTTCGACACATCAATACTTGTACCAATCTCTTGTGTAAAAGTTATTTGATCCGCTATCTCTAGTGGTACAGTACTGTCATCAACAAATTTTACAATAACTTGTGAGTCAAGGGTTACCACCGTATCTGTTGCAGGTGTCGTAGAAATATCCACTAGACCATCAGCAAGATAACCTGCTTTAAAACGAGCAGTTTGTGAAATAACATCATATGCTGATGCTGTAGCGGCTACTGTTGCGTCAAACTCAATCGTTGATTCGTGGTTAAAAGCAATTCCCTCTGTTGGTGGAGTTGCAGTTATTTTACGATTTACTTCATCATAAGTAATAGAAGCTTTAGGAATCTCTACATCATCTTTTGTTTTCCAAGTGAAGCCCATTGGATTTTCTAGTTTTGTATCTAGTAACTCCGTAATATTTAGCGAATGATAGTTTCTAGTTGAATGATACTTAAATACGTATTCAGCTGGTGAGGTTGTATTGAACATCACAGGATAGCTTTCTGTTCCATCACTTAGCACATAGCCTGGTATTGCTTTTGCTTTCACTGAGTAATTTGGAAGATACTTATCTCTGCCAAGATAGACTTCATCAACTGAGATCGATTGATCATTCTCATCAACATAGCGAACTTTCTTTTGAACTAGATTGTCCGTTGTCGCTTTAAAGCCACTTAATTTAATTACAATATCCTCACCAGCAACTGTTCCTGCTGCATTTGAAGAGACTATTACGCCAGAGTTATCAAAACCTTCAATAGCTGGTATCTCGCTGAAATCATAACTTGTTCCGTTTTTCCATTCATGAATACTATCTGTACTGATTTTTTGCCCCTGATCGCTAAAATATTCAATGGATATTATTCTTGAACCCAAATCTTTTGCGACTTCTTGAACTGATCCAACATTAATTTTATAATGTAACTTTTCACCAGGTTGAGCTTTGGCTTTGTCTACTGATTGTTCAAGAGTTACCTCAGGTTCTATTTTCTCATACACATACTCTTCATTCTGTTCTGTATTTGACAAAATCACTTCCCGATCTACTGATTGAGGTATTTTCAGATTATATCCTTCGATATTTGGCGCACTAAAGTTGATTTTATCCCCAAAAAATCCTAATTTAGTTTGCGAAGCTTGTAAGTTTTTTCCAGCTTCATTTTTGTACTGTATAGTGGCTTTCTTCAAATTTATATGCCCAAAAGCAATGTTCGAGGACACTTCTTTTATTACACCGGAATCAACTCCGCTAGCATTGCTGTATTTTAGCTTCATCTGGAAAGGAATCGTTAATTGTCCAGTTGCGTTGTTCTGATATTTCTTGTATGCATTACTCGTTTTATTAAGTGTTGTTTTAACATCCACACGCAACTGTTCCGTTTTATCAACTAATGTAGCTGTATACTCTGGCTTAGCTACGACTGTAAATTTTTGTGGATTCTTAGAATCCTTTGTTGTGATAAAACTTGTAGAGATATTCTGATCATCTCGATTATAAATCTGAATATCTGAATCGCTAAATGTCAAACTATCATCAATAGTCCCTTCAAATGCAAGAGATAATAAGTTTCCTAGTGATGATCGATAGGGTATTGGTTGAATCAGTGATGTTGTAATCACTTCATCCTCTAAGTTTTCGTCCACATCTGCAATAAGGTTGGGTGCTTCTAATTCAAACATTGCTTCTGGCACCTCTACTTGCGATATATTGATCCCTGTCCCATCTGTATAATACTGGATATCCAGAGAATCCACGTTGCTATATCCTATTGTGAAAAAACGTTTAAAATCATCGTCAGCCACATTTGTATTCTCTGGTGAAATCATCGTTACTTGTCCCGAAGTGAAATTGGCAGTGTCCGTCAAAATTCCATTGTCACTTCTCGCTGCAATATAGTCAAACTGACCACCATTAGGTGTTACTTTCATCCATTCGTTATAATCAATATCATTAAAGGTCACATGCCCTGAATCCATTTTGACTGGCTCTCCAGTCTCATGATCAAGAAAACTCATCCTAAAAATAGGTTCAGTATTCGTTGAACTAGCTACAGCAAACGCTAGATGAATTGTCCCACCACCTGCCGGCACAGTTCTTGATACTCCTACCGAAATTTTTTCAGTTGTAGATTTTACAGGACCTGTGTCCACATATTCTAATTTTAGATCGATCCAACGACCATTCTTGATTCCCATATGGGTACCGAGTAAATAGTAACCAACGTCTGTTTGCTTAAGGCTATCAAGCGGTGGCCAAGATCCAGGTTTGATAAGAGCTTGAGCTTTTCCCGGATATTTTCTATATAACTCTGTTAAAGAAGTCATTTTTGGTTGAAAAGAATACATATTAGGAAAACTTTCAGCCACACCTGGCGCCATAGATTTATACAAATCTGGGTGTGTTGGTCCAAAAGTAGCGAGTGGTGCACTTGGTTTATTACCCCAAGCAGCTCTCGAATCTGGTTTTAGAGGAGATTCTTGTTCTATTTTCTGTTCAGAATCTTTTTTAGCTATCGCAGTTTCTTTCACTGGCGATTCATTTGCTTTGATAACCCCTTCACTTGAAAATAATCCCCAACTCACTAAGGCAAGAAGTGTTATAAAACTACCACCAAGAACTTTCCTTTTCATCTTTATTCCTCCTTCCTTTTCCATAATTCATTTTGTTTCCACCTAACTTATCCCATGGAAAAAATGAATTATATTTTATTATTTCAACTTTTAATTATTTTATAACTAATTAAAAAGAAGAAAATTAAATAATGTCATCCCATTTATTTACATGCATAATTATATGTTATTTCTTTTTTTCGTTCTTTCATCTTTTTCAGAGCTTAGAGAAATAAGCGAAATAAATTGCTATTTAGAAAGCTTTCTAATCCATAGAGATTCCTTTGAGTTTCATTATCTTGAGAGAAATCGTTTTAAGTTAATCGACAAAAAAAGAAAGCGAATCAATATAAAACATATTTTTTATAAATAAATAGTTAAAACTATAAATATAATGATATCTTATTCGCCCTCTCCTATCTTTCAACGTCTCCCTCAAGGGTGGAACTGTTTGAAATATCTCTTCCGGTTTTGTAAAATCACACTGCTTGTAAACTACTATGTAGGAACTGATGATAAAACATCACCAGTTTAGTTTTCTTTTCTTTGCTCGAGTAATGTAGAAACAAAAGTGATGTAACTCTAAGATAATCGAAACCAGGACTTATACGTCTATATATTCAACATATATCCTCTAGACCGAACCGTCTTAATGTACTTAGGCTTTTTAATGTTCGTTTCGACTTTTCTTCTTAAATGGTAAACAACGTTGGCCACACGGTAACGTTTGTTTTCTACTGAGTCATCATTCCAGATTTTTTGATAAATCGTTTCATAATCGACAGCTGTATTTGGAGTCTTTAATAGTAGCTCGGCGATTTTATATTCAAGTTTCGTCAAAACAACTTCGCTTCCACCATCGATAACAACACTGATATTACTAGAATTCAATTGAAACATATTCTTGTTCGCAGAAGCCTCTTCAATAGATTGACTCACTTTATTTTCCAGCCCGATTCTGCATAAGGCATTGTCTATGATAAAGCTGATCTCTTTCTCTTCTCTATTTGCTTCAAACACTTGATCTGCGCCTAACTGTAAATAAACTAATTTCCCTAATGAATTTTCAGTTGCTGTGGATATCCATATATAACACTGAGATTGCTTTCTTATCTTCAATATTAGGTCACAAATAGTACTTAAATCGGATATCTCTTCTTCTCTAATAATGACTGCATGTAATTCATTGCTTGGCTTACTGCTCTCAGTTAGTTCAATTATGTTATATTTTGGACTCAAAATTTCATGGCTAATTACATTATCTGTCGGTTCTTTTAGATAAAGTATTCCTATGTTATGCATTTTGACTATTCTCTCCTTCTTAAAACGATTAGACGGTCTCTACTTTTTTTATTTCATTTTTATATATTTATTATGATAAATCATTTTGTTTTATATTGTTTTCAATGCAGGTAGAGGGGGAAGAAACAATTGAAATTTTATTCGATTCTTTAATCGTCTCTACAAGCTTCCTAATAGAGTTTATGCTATTATATCTATGTATTTAAGCAATAAGATGACTAGTATGAGGAGTGTTGCTAGATGGAATCTCTTTTTATGAAAAAAAATGAATCCCTTCGCTTTGAATTATTAAAAGAACTTCTTTACGCTCAAAATGGTGCAACTACTAAGGACATGATGAAAAAATTTACTATTTCTAGTAAGACTTTTTACCGCTATAAACAAAAACTCGAAGATGACCTGAACAATGTGTTTCAACACCAACAAGTAAAAATACGAAAAAGAAAACTTAACTACACGATCGAATTAGCTGATTCTTTAACGTTTAGTTATGTGATTGATTCAATGAGACTCTATTACATTAAGCATTCGCAGAAATTCTCGATTCTGGCTGCTCTTTTAAGAAGACACTATGTTTCCGTCGAGTCTTTAGCCCAAGATTTATCTTTAAGTCCGTCTCACGTTTATTCAACCTTAAAACAGGTGAAAAGCTTGTTAGCTCCTTTTAATTTAAAGATTTCTTTTGCACCCACGCTTTATCAAACCAATATAATTGGGGAAGAAAAAAATATTCGTGTCTTAGGTTTTATTCTGTTTTGGATCATTTTTAAAGGATTAGAATGGCCTTTTGAAAAAACACCGAACGCTTATCAGACATTGCCCCTAGTTATAAACGATGTCAGACTATCTTTCTCACAAAAAAATAGAATCCGATATTTCCAAAACGTAACTTTTTGGCGAATTTTCTATAGAAAGGAAAGTTTATCCCTTTCCAAAGACTTTATGATGTACCTTCGTTTTTTCGAGCAAGAATCGCCTACTTTTTTGTTTTCAGAATCAGATAATGTCGATTTAGCTTCTGTCGACGTGAAAAGTGAAGCTTATTTCTTTGGTTTTTTATCCAGATTCCTTGTCGCTAATATTGATTCTGATGAAGAAAAAAAGAATATTGCGCAACATTTCATTAATTCTGAACTTCCAATCGCACTTTTAACCACCAAGATTTTGAATAAATTATTAATGACCTATAATGTAAGACTCACAAGCGATAACTATCTAAAAAATTATTATTTATTGATCATAAACTTATTATATATTCGCTACATTGGCGTAGATTTTAGACGTTTTTTAGTAAATGATTCTGTTGAGTCTAAAGCAAAATGGTTTTCTCCAAACGAAGATTCTTATCGAACATTTGTAATAGAGTCGCTGGTTAGCGAACCTTTGCTGAAAAAATATATGAAGTCTGGCTTTATCGCTTTAATGGCTAAGTTTTTTCATTCAATTTTGAAAAGTGCTGAAAAAGAGGCAAAGTTACTGATCTTTATTCAGCATTCACCTAATAACTTTATCTTTGACTTTGTCAAAAATAACTTGTTGATTATTTTTGGCGATTCAACATTAGGGTTTACTTTTAATGCGGAAGAAGCAGATATCATTATTTCTGATTCCTTTGAATCTGAACAAAACAATTCACGTAGCTTTCATTTTGAACATTCTCATGATCCTGAGTCATGGAAAGCATTGATTCTATTTGTTAGTGGCAAAATTTACGCTCTTCATAACCCCCAATTAAAGGAGTCGTGACCTCTTTGTTACTCATCGTTCCCTTTCTTTCATAGTAAAACATTAGAATTTTTCCTCTATTTCTTCTAGCAACAGAGAAAAATCAAAGCTGTTTGAAAAAGATGAAATAAATATTACTTTCGCTTCTGACTCCACTTTTTGCAACTGAATATCCGTCACAATAATATCCGGAGCTGCATTTTGACTTTCTACAAATTCTACCTTGTCACTAAAAATCAGACTGATTTTTTGACGTAAAATAGGCTCTACGAATATTTTAGAATTTCGAATTAAAATTTTAACTTTCGGAAATTCCATTTGTAGGAATTTTGTCAAAATCGTATACACCACTAAATAGATGTAATCTATCAACGTTTCTTGGTTGATAGATTTTTTAATTATTTTAAAAAAAAGACCATATTCTGTCTCTTCAATCAGCTTATGCATAAGATTTTGAACACCCAACTGGATCTTTTGTTCAGCTGCGTCTGCATAATAGAAGCTATTTTCATCGTAAATATAATAAAACATTCTCGGGTCAATAAAACTAGTTTCAAAAAGTAAGTGCATCATATCTATTTCTTTTCTTATCTCCCAATAGATTGCTGGCGTCGTTGCTCCTTGAAAAAAAGTCGCTATTATTTGATTCGTTAATAGATTACTGTACTTTATAAATTCAAAATTCGTTTCATTGAAAAATTTGGGATATTCTTCAATTTCAAATGACTCTTCATGGGATAAACGTTCTTTATAAATCAAAAATAATACGGCACTTGTTTCATCCCAAGACTGCTGTTCTGTTCTATTCTTATGTAAATGAAAGTAGTCAAAGAATAAGTTAGTGTAAAAACCATCATGAAATTGTTCCGACAATTTAGATAGAATGCTTTTCTCTATATTTTTTTTATAACTAATGCGAATATTACAAATATAGAGCAATAAACATAGTTTTTCTTTTTTAATACTGTCTAGGTTGTCCCACTCTGGTATATGGTCACTTAAATAATTCTCTATTTCTAGATAACTATGCTTATCAAACGTCCAGCTATTTAAAGCATTTGAAAAAAATAGAAAAAAGAAATTCCTGATCCTTAATTCATCACCCTCTATCTCATTGGTTCGTGTTAAACTTAATTCACATCGATTTAATATTTTCTGAAGTCTTCTTCGATGACGAGAAAATGTTGCTGGACTAATAAATTCTATATCACAAAAAGTGATTGCATCGATTCTGTCCATCAAAAAAAGATGTTTGATCATTTTATACAAAATAGAATGTTTTAAATGCTTGTTACTAATACTTACTATATCTATATTATTTGCATACACACCTTGTATAGTCTGATTGGTGTAATAAACTTCAAATTGCTCTTTTGAGACATCTAATTCTTGTTCAAACTGTTTAATAATCATCGAAACGGTCTTTTTAGAAAGCTTTGTCGCTTTGCCTATCTCTGCTAAACTCACTTCCTTTCTTTGATTATCAACATAACTTAAAACGCTCATACGTCTATCATAAACATCGTCCAAAAAAATACGCACATTTATTCACCTTCTTTTTATCATTTTGATTTCTTTTTCCAATATTTCGACATCGTTATTATCATAACTGTTTCTCATTTTTCTTTTTTTCCTTTTCTTCCTCCTTGCAAGAAATTTTTGAAATAGCATTTACTAATAATATAATATTTTTTTCTTTATACTTACTTTGTTATGTCCTTTTTTTTGACAAAAAAGAATGTATATCTCTTTAAACTAATATTTTTTTGATATAAACAAACACAAAATCAGCAATATCGGTATTTTTAAACTATCTTTTTTTTATTCTCCAAAGTGTTCATACTTTCTATTTTATTCTCTTTTTTCAAAAAAAAGTTATATTATCATTATATAGAACGACTAAGCCGTACTTTCTATTTTTACTATTCAGGCAGAGTTTTACTAAATAAATAATTTTTCAAAATATAATAACCAAGATTTACTACGTCTCATTCTTATTTCGCTTCTTAAATCTCTCTTTTATTCTATTTTTCTTTTTTTCCTCCCTGTAGAAACTTATTTGAAAGAACTTTTTTCCAAAAACTATACAATATATTTTTGCTAAAAAATACATTGTAGCATTCGTTGTAAGGATCAGCTTCTAACCGATGATAAGGAGAACTATTTACTTGAAAATTAAAATACCACACTTATTGGGAGCGCTCGTTCTAACTATCTTTGTTAACATACCCCTTTGCTCATCTATCGTTTATGCTGAATCGACCGATTTATTGAAAATGATGATGATTCCTCGAGGAGATGCATAAACCGAACAGGCTAAAGAGCAACGAAGAAATCATCATTTATGTGGAAGGAATACCCGAAAATAACACTAGGCTATTCACTGTTAAGGAGCAATCAGTTACTTATATGTATACAAAAAAAAACTTAGCATTGTTTGAGATAAAAACGAACAATACTAAGGTTTGATTTTTATTTAATTCACTTATTTAAACCAGCTTTAATAGGTTTTACTTAATTTAACTATTTCTTGCTTATGCAGTTCTTGTAATTCAACAGGTGCTATCACTTTAGCACCATTACCAAACATCAATAAAAATGGTAAAATCGTTTTTTGCTGGTTGGCATAAATGCTTACATCAACATGATCTGCCTTTACTTCGATCTCATCTTCCGTATAATAATCATATAATTTCCCTAAATCTTCTTTTTTAAAACGTAATTGAATGATCTCTCCATCTCTTTCAATGAGTCTTCTATTAGAATACGCAACAGGTTCGAATGGTATTTTCTGAATCGTAAGTTGGCGAATTCGAGTGACTTTGAAATACCTAAATGCTTCTCGTTCTTCGCAGTAAGAATAGATATACCAGCTACCGTTCATTAACATCAGTTCATAAGGACGAATCGTTCTTTGAGTATGATCACCTTTGTTGTCTACATAATCAATTGTTAGCTTTCGATTTTTTTTTAGCGCCATGTTGATGTTATTGATTTTTCTTTTAGTTTCCGCTTCAATTTCCGGGCGATGCATCGTTGGTGATTCAAAGGAAAAGTGGCTTTTTGGATTCTCCGCTTGATTTGTTTTTTCTTGCATCTGGGTAATCTTTTCTTTAATGGTGTTTTGTTGATCAGAAATTCCAAATAACCCTTCTTTAACATTCAAAGCATTTAGGATATCCTGCTTCTCTTTTCCACTATAGGTATATGTTCGCAATTTAAAAGAATCTACTAGAGAAAAACCGCCATTACGACCTGAATGAGAAACAATTGGAAAACCAGCTAATTCAATCGTTTCGATATCTCTAAAAATTGTTCTTTTAGTCACTTCAAATCGTTGTGCTAATTGTGCTGTTGAAACGATTTCATTTTCTAGAAGCAAAACGATGATCGCCAGTATTCGTTCGATTTTCTTCATGTATTCTCCTCTTTAATCCGAAAAAAGATAAAACTAGTGTCTATCGCCCTAGTTTCATCCTGATCGTTATTTTTCAGCTTTTTGATTGCTTATTCCCGATACTTGATGGCTAAACCTTTTAGGAAATTTCTCGCATATCGGTCACCACATTCTTTATAGTTTCGGTGACCTTCTTTTCTTAAAATAGCGCTTAGTTCACTATCCGAAGCATAAACACCTGCAAGTCGTAAGACATCTAGCATGTCATCACTTGTCAGTGTTAAAGCTATTTTTACTTTCTTAAGCAATACATTATTGACATTACTTTGGCTAGTGATCAAAAATGTCGGTTTAGGTGCTACACCATTTTTTACAGGTGGTTTTCCTCTTTTAAAAGTGATCAAGCCATTTAAGAAAGCCTCTAATGTCCGATTATCACAAACCGCATCGCGTGGAAGTTCATCTTCTTCATTTTGTTTCGTTAATAATGCTCGTAACTCTTCTCTTGTGATTTCTAGATCCCCTAATTTAAAAATCTTTATCATGTCTGTATCTTTAATATCTAATGCATAGCGCAAGCGAATCAATATATCGTTATTATTCATCTTTTTCCTCCAGAAAACGTATCATTATTACTTTAGTATAAAGCTTTCTTTCAGAGAATGCATCAATTTGTTGTGATTTATCAAAAGAAATGAATGATAACGTTTAACTGTACTAATCCCCATGATATACGGCTTCAATGTTATAGCCATCTGGATCAAGAATAAACGCTACATAGTAATGCTTACCATAATCTGGCCTGTTTCCAGGTTTACCATTATCAGTTCCACCAGCTTTTATTGCGGCATTATAGAACGCTTCTACAGCTTCTTTGGATGTAGCACTAAAAGCAAAATGAATACTAGAATGTATAATTTAGCGGCATTGATTGTTATTTTGCAGATCCATGGTCTCCATGACAGCGCAGAACGAATGAAAATACAAATGAATTGATACGTGAGTACTTACCGAAACGTACTGATATGACGCCTGTTTCGAAAGAGTATATTGAATCTGTGATTCATAAACTGAACAGCAGACCGAGAAAATGTTTAAACTGGATAACACCTTATGAAGTATTTTATGATAAAACTTTATGCCTAATTTAAATTTTATACAAGAAAGTATTTCCAGTTGAGCTATTTTTATTTGATGTTATATTTACTCCTACAAAATTTAGAAAAAATAAATAATAAGATTATTGGAATCAAATAGTCTATGGCTCTATCCAAAATAAAAATCCAAGTAATTTTAGTTTGCTTAGCTATATCTACACCCAATCTAATTATGAAAGCAATAGTTAGAATAGATATTGCTGCATACAGATATTTATACCATATTTCTTTTTTCATTGAGAAGGCCTCCTAGATGAGTTTTATTTTATTATAGCATATATTAAAATGAGTCTTTTTAGAGTGTTGCACTTAATTAGACAATTCTAGAACTAAAAAAATATGTTGAAAAGTCGCATTAAGCTACCTTCTCAACATATTTTTTCTACTACTTATTTTAATGATACATTTTTATAGTATGGTGCGCCAATTGCACGATAAACCAAACCTTCAACACGATCATTTACTAAGAAGGCTTCTGACGCTTGGTAAAGTGGTGTCACTGGTGAGTTATCCATCAAGACTTTTTGAGCATCCAACAAGGTATTCCAACGTTTTTCATTTTCAGTGGCATAGGTTGTTGCTGATTCTGTCAATAATTTATCGAATTCTTCATTGCTGAACTTGCCGTAGTTTTGCTCTCCACCTGTTCTAAACAATTGTAAGAAGTCATATGGGTCGGCGTAAGTTGCTGCCCAACCAGCTAACACAACATCAAAATCACCTTTGCTCATTTGATCTAAACGGTTTTTAAATGGTACGCTTGAGATTGTTACTTTTAAGCCCTTTAGGTTTTCTGTTAATAATCCTTGGATATATTCTGCCATTTTTTTAGCTGTGTCGATATCTGAAGTTAATAATGTCACTTCCGCTGAGTCAACACCTAATTCTTTCTTCGCATCTTCCCATAATTTTTTACCGCCTTCAATATCTGTCTTCATCAAGGCGCCTGCTTCTTCAGCGAAATCTTTTCCTGTTTCTTGATTAGCAATCCCTCTTGGTACAAAGCTTCGATCGCCATAGAACCATCTTTTAGAATATTTTTAGCGATTTGATCTGAATTGATCAGCTTAGTAATCGCATTTCTAGCATTTTTATTCGCAAACACTTTGTTTTCAGTGTTGTATTGTAAATATGAAGTTGATGGATAAATACGTTTCACCAATTCTGGGTTATCCAGTTCTTGATCAACATATTCGCCTTTAATCGGTGCAATATCTGTATCGCCAGCTTTGAACAAGTTCACGTTCGTACCGATTTCTTTACTTACTTGAACATCGACTTCGTCTAATTTTACTTTGTCTGCTGCTCTAAATTGATCGTTTTTCAGATATTTCCATGTGATACTTGTACCATCCCAATCAGATAGTGTGAAGGCACCATTATAAATCATGTTATCGCTGTTTGTTCCATATTCTTTCCCTTTTTCTTCAACAAATTTTTCATTCAATGGATAGAATGTTGGTTTTGCTAAAAGAGAAGATAAGTATGGAATCGGGTATTCTAAATTGATTTCCAATGTATGATCATCAACTGCTTTAACGCCTAAATCAGCTGCTGGTTTTTCACCTTTAGAGATTGCTTTATAGTTTTCAAAGCCATCAAATAAATACGCATATTCTGACCCTGTTTTTGGATCGACAGTGCGTTTCCATGAGTAAACAAAATCATTTGCTGTTACCGCATCGCCATTGCTCCATTTTGCATCATCACGTAATTTGATCGTATATTTTTTCCCATCATCTGTAGGTGTAGCAACCTCTTTAGCAATCGCTGGTGCTGAAGTGCTATCATCTGCGAATTCATACAACCCTTCCATTACTTGGCTGATTGCTGAAAAACTAACAACATCGGTTGCTTGAGATATATCCATTGTTGGTAATTCTGCACTTTCAATAACTGTTAGTACTTGTTTTTTATCTTCAGTTGCTTCTTTTTCTTTACTTCCCGAACCACATGCAGCGAGTGATACTACCAATAAACCCGCGGCAGCTGTTGTTAATGCCCATTTTTTCATGTTCATTTTTTAATTCCCCCTAATTTCTTTTCTATCATTAAAAGCTGTCGATCGTGGCTTCCGTTAAGTCATTCACGATAGCAACCGCTAATTGATACGCTGCTTGATAATCTTCATATGCAACATAACCGTAATGCGTATGCGCATAGCGAACTGGCACGCCAATTACAATGGCTGGTACACCTTTGTTCGTTAAATTGATAATAGCTCCATTGGTACCTCCGCCTTTTCTAACAGAACTTTGCATTGGTAAACCATATTTTTCGGCTGTTTCTTTGGCAAAGCGTTGGAATCGCGGATTAGTAATCATCGAAACATCAAAATTCCGAAGCATTGGTCCACGTTTTAAACCAGATTGAATCATATATTCTTCTGAAAATGTATCATCTGCTGGACAGCCTTCAAACACGATAGCTAGGTCTGGTTTCACATTATTCATCGCTACCGTTGCGCCGCGTTCACCGACTTCTTCTTGAGCTGTCATCGTACCAATCAGATTGAAAGCTGATTCTTTTTTAGCGAGCTCCTTGAGCGTTTCAAGTAAACAAGCACAGCCGATACGGCAGTCAAATGCCTTTCCTAACATCACATCAGTCGCTTCCAGATATTCAAAGGCAACATCTGGAATCACTGGATCACCGATCGCAATGTTAAGTTTATCTGCAACTTCTTCGGCGCTAATACAGCCTACATCGATCACCATATCATCGATTGATTGGACTTCTTTGCGTTCCGCATCTGTCATAAAATGCGGTGGTTTACTGGCAATGATACCTGGTACTTCCTTACCATCAGATGTTTTAATTCGTACGCGATGAGCGGGAACTGTATTTGGTACCCAGCCTCCTAAAGGTAAAAAACGCAATGTACCGTTTGGTTTGATGGCTTGAACGATAAAACCAACTTCATCACTGTGAGCATCAAATACGATTGTTGGTCTATCTGCTTTTTGCTCACCAACTTTCATGTAAACATTACGAATATGATCTTCACTAACTTCAGCAAAAGGAGCTGAAAATTCTTTAGCGATTGCGACTACATCGTCTTCAAAGCCAGAAACACCAGATGCATTTGATAAACGTTCAATTAAGTGTAACGAGTCTTTTTTTGTCATGGGTGCATGTATCCTCCTAGTAAATTTAACTATTTATAGTACTGACTGAACAGAAGAATAAGGCAAATCCAAATCAGTTGCAACCGCATGATTCGTCATTGCGCCATTCAATGTATTGACACCTGCAAGTAATGCTGGATTTTGCTCTACCGCCTGTTCAAATCCTTTATTTGCTAATTCCACAACATATTGCAGAGTAGCATTCGACAAAGCAAACGTGGCTGTTTGCGGCACTGCTCCAGGCATATTGGCAACTGCATAGTGGATCACACCATGTTTAACGTATGTTGGATGTTGATGTGTCGTCACTTCATCGATTGTTTCAAAAATTCCGCCTTGATCGATCGCAATATCAATGATCACAGAATGTTCCGGCATCGAAACAACCATTTCTTCCGTGACTAAAACAGGTGCCTTACGTCCTGGAATCAAGACAGCTCCAATTACAAGATCAGCATCTTTGACCGCCGCTTGAATATTGAAGTGATTTGAAATAAGGGTTTTGACTGCTCCATTGAATTGGTTATCGATTTCTTGCAATTTTTTGATATTGACATCTAAAATCGTAACATCTGCACCCAGTCCTAGCGCGATCTTCGCTGCATTGCATCCTGAAATTCCGCCACCGATGATCGTTACTTTCCCTTTTTTCACCCCTGGAACGCCGCCTAATAAAATGCCTTTTCCTTCTGGCACTTTTTCTAAAAATTGAGCACCAATCTGCGCAGCCAAACGTCCAGCAATTTCACTCATCGGTGCCAATAAGGGTAATTCCCCATTTGTTGATTGAACACTTTCATAAGCAATCGTTTTTGTTTTTCGCTTCATTAATTCCTCTGCTAGTGGTTTATTCGCTGCTAAATGAAGATATGTGAATAAGACTAAGTCTTCTCTTAAGTATTGATACTCTTCTTTTAATGGTTCTTTTACTTTTAAAACTAATTCTTGTGCCCAAGCTTCTTTAGCAGACGCTACAATTGTCGCACCAACAGCTACATATTCCTCATCATGGATCGATGCTCCCAGCCCCGCATTGGTTTCAACATACACTGTATGTCCATGCTTAATAAGATCTAAAACCCCAGAAGCTGGCAATGCTACGCGATTTTCACCATTTTTGATTTCTTTTGGAATGCCAATTTTCATTATTCAGGATCCTCTCTAACTCATTGCTTATCGTTTTATTTTATAAGCTACTTACTAGATTATAGTTTAATGAAAGTTCATCTGCAATACATAGAAAAAATTTTATTTTTCTCTTTCTTTTTTAATGATCCAATTAAACCAAAATGTCTGAAATAAACCGTAAATTGATTTATTCCAGACATTATTTATTCTTATCCAACTTCAACTTTTGACCGCCAAGAAGTACCACAACGATCGACGATTTCATTTAGTGTTTCTATATTCTCTTTCCCTTGTGTTGCAAACCAATCGCGACCTGCCGCTTCACCTTTAGCAGCAAATGGCTTCACTCCTTCACGCCAAGTTGCTCGTCCACATAAAACTCCATTAAATGTAGAACCAGCTTCTCTCGCAAATTCTAACGTTTCTTGGAATAATTTGGTTGAAACACCTGCACTTAGAAAAATAAATGGCAGTTCTGTTAGTTCACTTTGTTTTTTGAAATAGCCTAATGCTTCTTTTTTACTGTAAACCACTTCAGTTTCAGCAAAACCTTCTACATAATTCATATTAACTGGTACTTCCATTTTTAATACATCGATATGATAGTGCGGCTTAGAAAATTCGGTCATTGCTTCCAAAACTTTGTGAGGTTTGAGCCTAGCAAAAGCTGCTGAGTTAGCATCTGTAATTTCGGCATCATACGTCACGATCTCAACAAAGAGTGGAATATCTTCACCTAAGCACTCACTGCCTAAACGCTCGACAAATACATGCTTTAGATGATTGATTGCCGCTGGCTCATCCGGATCATAATACAATAAGAACTTGATGGCATCAGCTCCTGCTTCTTTCAAGCGTGAGACAGACCAATCTTCTAATAAATCTGGCATCCTTCCCGGAGTAGAAGCATCATAACCTGTCTTTTCATACGCCAACAATAATCCACATGAATTATCACGAACTTTTGTCGCTGGTAATCCATAATCGGGATCTAATAAAATCGCAGATGCATAAGGGGTTAACTCCTTGGAAGCAACTTTTTTAAAATCAACGATTTCTTCTCCTGTAGCCATCGTACTGGCGTCTGCGATCATCTTTTTTAAAGAACCTCGTTGATCAATTGCCAATGCTTCAATCAGACCTTTTTCATTGGATAAACGATTGAGGGCATCCATTTTTGCTTGACTGATTTTGATCATAGTAGCAGCTCCTTTATGTCTTTTTGAGGAAATTCCTCTCTTACTCTGAGTATACTCTCTCATAGTTAGCAAGACAAAAAGAAACCCTTTTTCTACGAATATGCTAGTCAGTTATTTTTCTAAATATTAGTCTTGACCTGATAAGCGCTTCATACTTTATAGTAAAAAAAGACAGGAGGTACTGAATTATGACGAATGCAATGCTTGAATTGACAGACTCGTTGGGAATGGACTATTACTTTGTTTCATTTGTCTAGTCACTTGTTGAAGTTCCCTACGGTGAATCATCATTTGGATTTGTTTTGTGAGAAGGCGTTTAAGTTAATACTTACTAATTCCGTTGAATAAGTAATGATTCCCTATACACTCATTTCCGTCTGCTTCTAATTTAGCTCTATTTGCATTATCATTAATACTTCTTAAAGAATTTTGTATACATTTTAATAGCGATAATCTTTTGTTCCAACAAAAATACTATGAGGAATTCCATCTCCATTGTATCTTACATAAAGATTCTTTCCAAACGTAAATTCTTTTTCACCTTTCAACTTGCTAGTGTAAATCATTACTTCTTGTCCTGCAAATTGTTTAGGATCCTCTGCATTTTTCTTGTTAAAATCCTTTACTGATTTCTCCGAATTTGAGATATTTAATAATTCTACTAATTGCTCAATAAAGTGATTGTAATCTTTTCCTATGAATTTATCGTCTGTAACGGTTGTCCTGATATCAACATCTTGGTTTTTCACTTTTACTTTTCCAATTTTTGCATAGTACTCATACTCAATGATTGTTCGTACATTTACAATAATTTCACCCTGTGCGTCTTTAAACCTATTTTCTGCTGTTAATCTGAAACTATTTTCTTGGGCAATAATACTAACCTCATCTGTCGATGTAACCCCATCTCTATCAAATTCTGCTGTTACTAACTCTCGCACTTCCGAGAAAAAAGGGAGCAATTTCAATCCATATTTATCTTCAACCACTTCTTTTATTTCTTTCTCTGAAATCGGATAACTGGAGTTCCCAAAATTCTTGGTGCGGTCTCCCCACCAAGTAAAAGGAATATCTTCTTTAGATAGCTCGACATCTCTTGTTGATTTTTTCATTGAACACGCTGAAAATATCAACAATGCCAATAAAAACATTATATATTTCAAATACTTGTTCATTCTCTACCTCCTGCTAGTTCATTTTCAACATCAATGGCTGTTTATCAGGGAACTCAGTTGTATCAAATTCAATACTTACTTCACTATTGCCGTTCTCTTCAAGCGGATAAGCCACAATCGATTCAATCACCATATTTTTTTCTATAGTTTTCTTACTATTTTCTTGTAAGAAAGTTAAGGTATGATTTTCTAATAAGATATCTTCTTTTGGAGCCAACACTTCACCATTTTGATAAACTTTTACATACTTCTGCCAAATATCAATTGGTGTATGCGTCTCTTCCGTTTTATTTTTGTATAAAAAGCGTACAATAAGTAGTTGATCCCCTGCTATTTTATCAATTTCATACGTACTGACTTGCAGAGAAAAATGATCATTTTCAACTTTATTATCTAATTCCCCTGAGGATTTCTCTATTGTTTCGGTCATTTTGGATTCGGTGAGAGTCTCAATAGACGAAGCAAATAATTTTTGCCTCTTTTGATGCGAATTGTCGACAGGACTATAAAAGAAAAATTGAACAACAGAGTTTTCCTTCGAAACATAATAAATATCCAACCAGGATGGCTTCTTTTCATAGGTTCCTTCAAAAGAATAGTGAACGACAGGTTGGTTATTTAAGACAAGTTGCTCTCCTTTATTTTTTTTAAGATCATAATATTCTTTTAAATATTTTTTTGAATACTTATCTAGTGCTTCTTTTGAAAGATTTTCCGCACTGTCTGCTTTAACATAAAACAGAGAATTACTTTTAGTATCTTTGGCTCCAAAAACCGCATTCGCATTAATTGTTTCTTCTGGATTCACTTCTTCTTCCCAACTTGTTGGAAGCTGAATTCTATAGTCACTTTCATTCGCCGAAAATAGTAATGATTCTTTTTGTAGTGTTGTCTTTTGACAAGCTGATAAGAGTAATAGACCTACTAACAGGCATAAATTTTTCTTTACATTCATTCCTTGATTTCCCCTTGTTCATGATCATTCAAGTGCTTAGAGCTTTTTCTGTGTAACCAGTAGACATATAAAGCAAAAATTACGATAGAACCTACGAACAGACTGGCTCCAATAGCAAAGCCTTGCGGAAGATATACAAATTCAATCGTGTGTTTTCCTTTCGGGATAGTGACAGCAAGAAATGCCTCTTTAAAAGAATCCACAGTTTCTTTTTTTCCATCAATATAGACAGACCAACCTTTTTCATAAGGAATCGTAGTCAAAAGAACTTCATCTGCTTTGATCTCAACTTCAGCTTTAGCTTTTCGTCCATCTACAACAAAATCGACTCCATTTTTCTGCATTTTTTTTACATCTTCTGCAAATTTTTCTGTATTAAGAAAAACAGCATTTGGTCTAAAGATCTCCAGATTCTTTGTTTCTCCAGTAAATGAAAACTCTACTTCAACAGCTGTCGTCTTATCATAGTAGCCTAAATCATAATATTGTCCGAAATCGGAAACTTTATTGAACATCCGTTGCCCATTTACAGTTGCTGTGACATAAGAATCAGTAAATTTAGTAAAACTTGTTGGAACAATACTCACATAACCTTGCGTCTTTTCTGGTACTGTTACTAATAATTTGATTTTCCTTGGATGGGAAATTTCTTGTTCCCCCAATGTAATAGTTGAACCGGATTCTGTTATTACAACATCTTCTGAATCAATAATGGGTGCGTCGCCAAAAGAGAAAATTTCCCCTTCAGTCTGAGCTAGATGGTTAAACAATTCAGTTTGATTTTTAACCGCATTGTCTTCAAAAATAGCCTCATCTGTTAGCACACCTAGTGGTAACGCATATTTATTTTCATATAATGTATATTGACCACTTTTTCCAATGGATTCAAAGCCAAATTTACTATAGCCTTCGCCTTTTGCTATATTATATTTCATGCCAACAAGAGTATCTGCCAGTATAGTGTTATTTCTATATTGGATTTGCAAATTGGTCCCTAAAGATCGATATCCTAATGTGTTCAAGTATTGTGAGGAATGTCTATTACGGATAGAAGAAAACATAGATACGCCACCATAACCATATCTAAAACTATCATTTGAAGAAGTAGGATTGATGTTTTCTAAGCGATAAAACGATTCCTTATCCTCTGTTTGTGTCACTAACTTTTCTACATCCTTATAAGGTTCTTGGTAGTACTTACGATCTGTATAGCCCCAATCACGTTTGATCCCAATAATCATTTGTTGAGTGTTAAAAGTCATTTCACCAGTCATCACAACAAAGAGTATTATTATTGCTACGTTTGCTCGTTTGGGTTTATTCACATAGAAGAACCAAAGGGCTAAGTAAACAATGAGTAGAGCAATGGTTATAATTAATGTTTCAGTTGAAACCGCACCATATCTTTTTTTATCGGACAAGAACATAAAGACTAGAAAGAGTCCGCCAACAACTAAAACAATATTCGTTAAACTATTACTGTCATCTTTCGTCAAGACTTCTAAGCTATAGCCACATAATAAAATAACTAAGAAAGAGATCAAAAAGCTAAATCTAAATAAAAACATATTAGGTGAATGCATCCCATGCCAAAATAAATTCAACCCACTAATATAGATACTCGCGATTAAAAACAGTAATAATGCACCATACCCCAGCTTATTTTTAAGAGCAAATTTCTTTGTGACAAAATAGTAAACACACAGCAGTAACGGGATTAATCCGACATAAACAAATGGCATACTTTGGTATTTACTTGTATCATAAAGCCCCACTAGATTTTTTGCTACTAGATCCCAAGCACCAATATCTTTAGTAATAAAGGTTTCTATTTTAGTCAAACTTTCACCATTCGTCAGCAGGTCTAAAACCGTCGGTAAAATAACAACCATCGAGGCAGCACCGGCTATAAGCGATGTAATCATATAAGTTGAAATTGTTTTTTTATACTCACTCCAGTTCGTTACAGCTCGAGCAAAAAAGTATAGAAAAGAGAAAACACCTACCATAAAAGCCATGTAAAAATTAGACAAGAATAGCAATAAATAGCTAATAAACAATAATACAGGTTTCCTTTGGTCCATCACCCGATGAATTCCCAAGATAACTAGCGGTAAGTACACAAATGTGTCCAACCACATAATAACTTCTGAATAGGCAACTGCGTAGGACATCAAGGAGTAACTAATACTTAAAGCTGTGATAATCCAGCGATTTAGCTTATATGTATGATGTGCAAAAAACCAAAATGACAAACCGCTTGCACCAAATTTAAGTAATGTTAAATAATAAAGTGTATCCGGCATATTAACGTTGTCAAAAAAGGCCACTAATGGTGTAAAAATACCATTTAAGTAGTACGCAGAAAGAGCCCAATAATTAAGCCCCAATGAACCTGACCACGTATAAAAAATACTTTGTTTCCCCTCCAGTACATGTTTAAAACTTGCATGGAAATTTGAATATTGTGCAAAAGCATCTGATGCCAAGATAGACATCTTACTTCCTGGATAGATTCCTATCTTATAATAAGCAATAATCATTACTAGCATAGGAATAAAAATACTTAGTCCCATGAATAATACATTATTCTTAAAAAAATTTTTTATTTTTTCAATCTGCATATATTATTTCTCACTTTCTTACTGTTTAATAGGGTATACCTAGTTTATTAAATGGAAAATACCGATAAAAAACGACTCCTTCAATCTGATCTTGATTAATTAACCCAAAACTTCGACTATCATTTGAATGATTCCGATTATCCCCTTGTACAAAATAATGATTCTCAGGAATTTTTTTGTATTGCTTCAATTCTTCTGCAGCATTTGGTGATAATGCAATTTTAACCATGCCATCTTGTAATTCATCAATTGTGGCAGGAGCATTTTGACTTCTTTGAGAACTGCCATTTGGTAAAAGGAATAAATTATTACCACTAACCCAAATATCATCCCCTGGAATCCCAATTACACGTTTTATATACGAATCATCTTTTTGCCCCTTTGGCTCAAATGTAATGATTTCATAGCGTCGAAACGATTTTTTTTTCTTGATTAAAATTAGATCTTTTTCTTGAAAAGTCGGCTCCATCGATTGACCACTAACTCGATGCACTGAAAAGTTGAAAAGAAAGACAGTTAATACAACAACAAAAGCGATTAAGAAAAGAGCCTCAGACTGCCATAATCTTTGCGGCAGCCTTTGCGAGTTTATTTTTTGAATAGGTCTCCGTTTTTTTACTTTTTTTACATACATATTTTTTTTTACACTTTTATAAGAACGAGGTGGTCTTTTTGTTTCCGTTTGCTTTTCTTTATTTACCATATTTAATTACCTTCTATTATTAAAATTGTCGCATACCATGTAGAGGGAAAAAGCGAATTTTCACAACACCAACAATATCCTTCGTCTCAATAAATCCATACTCTCGGCTATCCGTCGCATATTCTCTGTTATCTCCCAAAACAAAATACTGGCTTTTAGGAACATTACTTACGCCCAATATATCTTTTAATTTAAAATCAGCAACTGCAGGTTCCTCACTTTGTTCTTCGTTACGTGTGATAAAACGTTCGGCTTTTAGCTCATTATTTATATATAGTTCATTTCCTTTATATTGAATTTCTTCTCCTGGAAGTCCAATCACTCTACGGATGCTTGTTTCTCCCAATTTATTCTTTATATAAATCAAATCAAAACGTTCGATTTTTGCTGGTTTATAGACAATTAGCCGTTCTTGGTCATTTAATGTGGGTACCATAGAATAGCCTTCAACTTTAGGGAAAGCTAATAAAAAGACACTAATTAGAACAACAAGCAGAGTTGTCACTACTAGTGTGATCAACAGCTCAAATAGCAATTTTTTTTGTTTGGCTCTTTTTCGTTTAAGGGCAAGTAATTCCTTTTGCCGCTTTCTTTTTTTCAGGCCAGACTTACTAGTTTTTTTGTTTACGGAAGCGGTTTGTTGCTTTTTTTGAGGTACAGCTACTCTTTTTTTTTTCATTCAGGCCACCTCAGATTAAATTATTGTTTTTTCTCCAGAGCAGCTTCGTTAATTTTAAATTCTTTAAATACTTCTTTTTGTGATATTTTTATTTTCTTTATATCGTCTAGATATCCCTTAAATACTTCTTCATTTTGTAGTGATTCTAATGATTGTGTATGTAAGTTTGTTCCTAGTTGTTTGACCGCATTAAAATAACGGTTTAGAATAATTTGTTTTTCTTCTTTTAAAGTAGTTGATGCTTTTGTAAAACCAAAGCTAACTAGCTTACCAGAAAGCGTTCCAACGTTTTTAATTGCCTTTTGAGGTGTTTTATTTTTTTGAATATCTTCTAGTTGTACACTCACTTCATCTAATAAATAGTAGACTTGAACAAGTGACTCTGATTCTTTTCCATTCAACCGATTTTGCTGATAAAATCGGGTGTAAGCGGCTCCTGAAAAAGCTACTGCAGCAAATAAAAATAATACGATTGACCAGGCAATTTGCTTTTTAACTTTTGATTCAAGCTTTTTCTTATGCATAATCCAACGCTTGCGTTTCTTTTTATTCTTTGGCGGTCGTTTTTTCTTAAACGTCTTAATTTTTTTTCTATTTCTACTTGAACTAAAAAATAAAGTCAAGCTAAAAAAACTAAAGAGAAGTACCCCAGATGCAAGGGCAACAAATGACCAATCTAAAGTACTCATTCTATTCTCATCTCCTCTTTCTTAACTTTTTTTCTTCTTTATTTTTTTCCTCTTTTTACTTTTTAGACCAAATCGAACAATTACAAAGATAACTAGCGCAACTGCGACAACACCACCAAAAATAACCGCAATAAGTTTCCAATTGATTCCTTGTTCTTGGACTAAGTTGACGTCTTGATCGTTGTATTTATCTGCATCTTCATCTGTAATCGTAAATTCTTCTTCCCATGTCCATTTTCTATCTTTTGCGCTCGCTACAACATAGGCTTTATAGTCTCCCGGAATCATTTTTTCTCCATTCATGGAGACAGGAAAATCTACCATACTATTCGGTGCTACCCTCATATCAGCTTTTTTAGCATCATAAAGTACAGCCTCAGAATCCTTTTTAGTAATTTGAACATCCATGGTTAAATCTTCTAAATAAGTTGCTTCAATATTGGAAAAATTGATAAAAATACTATTACGGTAATTACTTAACCCTGCACTTACACTGTTAAATTTCAATTCTGGTTCTACGACAGTATCTGTTTCTGAAAGGATCATTCCGACCATATAGGCGTATTCATTAATAACTCCTTTTTGCTTGGCCCGCTCTTTTTCATCCACTTCCGCCTTCAACTGAATTCCACCGGAGATAACCCCATCAAAAGTTGCTTCCGGCATTGTAATATCCAGTTTCAAAGGTACGGTGGTCTTAGCTGGTAAAACAACCTTCTCTGGTCCCTTTACCAAGTCAGTAAAATCATATTTTAATGACTTATCATTATCAATAGCTACAGACCCATATTCGATAACACCATTTCCACTTGTTTTGGCGCCATTCAAAGACACAAGAGCCACGACTTCCTTATCAGACTCGTTTGTCAAATCAATAGATACTGTTTGTTTTTGTGAAGGCTTCATTCGTAAATCAAAATATCCTACCTCTTGATTAATCTGATTCTCTGGCTTGTTTACCTTATATGTATAGCCAACTGATGCTTCTGCATTTAGGCTAAACGAACAAACTCCTATTATGTATAAAAATGTGATTGCTATTATCTTCTTTGCAGTTTTCATATTACATAGCCTCATTTCTTGTTTTCATGAGATAAGTTCACCAGCTGTATTAGCCAGTGAACTTATTTAACTCACGTTAATTTAAAATTATAAAGTTTCCCCCATTGTCCAAGTGATTACAGCATTGTAATCGCCTGTTGCAACTACTTCATTACCAGCTTTAGGAATCGTTAAAACAACAGATTCTTTTGCATTTCCTGAATTATCTGCCAGTCTTTCGCCAAATATTAATTCATGTTGACCATAACCAGCATTCGCGGTTCCAGTATTTTTGATGGCAGGTGAAGATTTACCAAATTCAACTGTTACGCTAGCTTCTGGTGCAGTTGTAGCAACAGCTCCAGGATAGTTGTTTACCCAAGTGTTTTTGTATTCTATTGTTGCACCGTTCAATTTGTTAGCACCACTTGTGAATTCTGTAGTCATTTTTGCAGACAATGAAAACACACGTGAGTCTTCACGTACATCATAGAACGATACAAAGTTCGCTGTTTTTACATTGTTACCGTTATCGTATAAAGCTGCATCATACGTATCGTTTGTTGCTGTTAATGCAGTGTGTCCACTACCAAACTCTAAAGGTGTTACAGCGATGATTCCAAATGTACCTGGATCTGTTTGTGGGAATGTTGGATTCTCCGTAATCACAGAACCTGTACCAGAATCAGGATCTGAAGAATCAGATGAGCTGTTTTCTGTTCCAGATGTAATTCCACTAGTGTTAGTGAAACCGATATGGCCTGCTCCTTCAATTGAATTTGCCTTTGTAGTATTTGGTACTGCCAAAGCAACCCCTGCAACAGCTACTAAAGCCGCGCCGCATAATTTGTGTGTTAATTTCATTTGTGTTTCCTCCTAAATAATATGTTTGTAATTTATGGTAGCTCGGATAAAATCCAAGTTATCACCGTTGTGTATTCTACTGCATCAATTTTAGTTGCAGTAGGAATGTTTAAAGTTATTGCATTATTTTGATAAACTTGCTGATTACCGAAATCAGCATTTAAGACTGGTTCACCTTTTTCATCCACTCTGGGTGTTAAGGTGTTTTCTAATTGAAGTGGATTATTTTCCGATGCTCCAAACGAAATAGACCAAGTTCCTAAGCCATTACCTGATTTAGCTTTCGCCAAGGTATGTGTCTCGCCAATATTGTTTACTTCAATTATTTCTTTAGAAACAACAGGTGCTTTGTCCAAATTGGAAACTGAATTTGCCCACGATTTGTCAAAAGAAAGAAAAGCTCCTTTTAACTCGTTATTAGCAGTATCCATGTTCTGAAACTGCATCTCTTGGCGCAGTTGCAAGGTCCAGCCTAATGCTTCAGAGCGTTCATCTGTTATTTGAACAAAATTTCCGCGAGCTGTTGTGTCGTCATGAAATAATTGAGCATTTACAGGCAAGCTCATCGCCTTATCAGAAATTCTATTTGCTGAAAAATTCAGCTGTGGAACAAAATCTATGCGTAAATCGCCTGTTGTACTTGGGCTTGGTCCAGGATCAACGCTGGTTCCTGGATTTTCTGGGTCTTTAGGACCTCCCTTGTCACCACCATCACTGTCGCCAGTGAAGCTAATGTGACCTGGACCTCCCTTGTCAGCTTCAGCAAAAACTTTCTGGTTACCAACTGTCAGGTAAAGTAACGCTATCAGAGCGACAAAAGCAGTAACAAAAATATTTTTCTTCATGAACTACTCTGCCCTCCTTTTTTTCTTCACCAAAACAAAGCTTAAACCCAAGACTAGTAAAATGCTTCCGCTAATCGTTAAACTCTTTGCAATTAATTCACCAGTAGAAGGTAATTTTCCGACCGGTTTAACAGAAGATCCTCCCGAATCCCCATTTGAATTGGTTGGTTCTGTTGTACCTGAGGGATCTGTCGTACTCGATGAATCAATTGGTGTATCATCATAAAAAGATACTTTTCCGTTAGTTTGAGCGGCTCCAGCCTCAGCAAAAACCGTTTGACTACTACATGCACCTACAATTACTAGAATAAAGGTAGATAATAGTAGATATTTAATTTTATGTTTCATTACTATTACCTCCTCATCACTTCGCTTCTGTTAGTGTGTATAAGATTCTGCAATCATAGTCATCGATTTTTCTGAATTGGTCTTTCGATAATTTAAAGACAAATCCATTCGATTTATTTTTCCACTCAGTTTCACTAACATCGAAATCGCCTTGTTTCACATGCTTACTTTTAAGGATCATAGTGCTTGAATCCTTGCTAAGCGGTTTTGTTGTCGATCCATCATTATAGTAAAGGGCATCTTTCAACACAAAAGAAGTATCTTTTCTAGAATGCATTTCCGTCGTCAACGTTGCTGTCAGCTCCCATTGAGTTAATTTATCTCTGGTATCTGTTACTGTTAACGGCTGGTCATATGCTGGTCGGTCTGACTCATAATCACCAAAGTTCATGATTTGGTGATTACTACCAAATTCTAACGTAGCTGGTGCTGATGATAAGAATAAGGTTCCGTCAAAGAAATAAATTAGATTTGCATCGTCATTTGGTACAACATAAGCATCGTAATCTGGTGGTCGAGATGATAAACGATATAAACCTTCCAACTCAGCTAATTTATCCTTAACTTCGCTAAAATCATTTTCTAAATGAATTGTTTCACCAATTTTAGCTTTTACAACAACTGTAGCTAATTCATTTTCCGGACTAAGTTGTTTAAAAGTAATGGTCAAATCGATATATTGTGTATAGTACAGTCGGATTGTCGTTGTTCCTTCTTTAAAGGTGACATTGTCAATAGAATCAGATCTTGCTGCATCAAATTTATATCTTGATAGTACCTTAACTTTGACATCTGCTTTTTCGCCGATCACACCTTGTAATTCTTCACTTTGTTCTTCAGTGATTTTTTGATTGATGTCTGAATTCCAATATTCAACAATTACTTTCCCGGCTTTGTTATAATATGCCCGGTATGTTGCATCTCCTGTAATAGTAGAAGGGAGTTTATCAGATCTTACTGAATCATAAATATAACCATCAATTTCTTTTGGGGAATAGGTTAATGAAGTATCCTTTTTACCAATAAATATGCTATTTGTTTCGGAAGCGATTTTAGCATTTGTTCCAGCATCCCAATATTCAATGGTTATTGTATAAACTCTTGCATAATACTGGCGAACAGTTACATTCCCTTCAGTAAAGGTTGTTGGCATAGCATCAGACTTAGCTTTGTCGAATTCATACTTTGGAATATCTTTTTGTGTGTATTTGACAGCTGAACCAACTTCGCCTTCTAGTATTTCATCAGAAACACCAGAGATTTTTGTGTTCGTATCGCTATCCCAATATTCTACAGTGACTTTCCCCATAACCTTATCTTTGGTATAGTACAGAATCACTTCTGTATTTGTTCCAAAAATAGCTGGTGTTGGTGTTTGTTTGACAAATGTATAGCCTGTACCTACTGCACCTTTGTCTAATTGGGTTTCTGTGATTGCTTCACCAATAGTTCCTTCTACCGATTTCGAAGAGATGATTTCTGTTGATGTACCATCTAACATGTACTTCACAGTCATCATAGTCGTTTTAGGATTTTCCGTATAATACAGCTTTACTGTTTTATTCGTAGTACCATATGTCACACTACCTAGCGGCTCTGAATCAGAATCAACATACGTGTACCCAGGAATAGATGTTGGTGTAATATTGGCAAGAGCACCAATTTCTCCCTTTTGTGGTAAATCTGGTTGAACTGTTGTTGAGATTTTCGCACCGCCTTTGATCCAGTGCTCAACAGTTATAGTACTTTCAGTTGTTTTCGATTCTGCATAGACTTTATAGACGTTTTTGCTGGAATCAAATTGAACAGTTAATGAATCTGCATTTAATGAACCTGCTTGAATAAAGTCAAGTTTGTTAAATTCAGTCTCACCAAGACCTTGTTTTAATGCATCAAATGCATTTTGCTTCGTTAGAGTCTTTTTCGTACTATCAAGGTAATCTATTGAAGTAAGAATGCTGCTTTGTTTTGAATAACTTGTTCCACCGTAGGCATTGTAATTGTTGCTAACTACAGTATCTGCCAATGAGTAATTAGATGCTGATGTTGGACTTCCCGAACCGTTGTATTTATACAATTCAACAGCCGCATCAGTGATCGGCAAGAATAACTTAGAGGTAGGACTAAAGTTTGCTGACTCTTTGTCTGTACTAGCAGTAGCTGTTGTCGTTGCCTGAGCCATATCGCCTTTTTTAGGATTGCTGTATTGAGCGGTATCTACATTCATATTGAATGTACCTTCACCATCTCCAAGCCCTTTAAATGCCAAATTTTTAGCATCTAATGAAACAAACTCGTCTTCAGTGGAATTATATTCCGTAAACTTGAACGCATTTGTTTTTAGATTAGCATTCCATGGAAGATACCCAACACCCGTATCAATCGCAGCTTTTAACCTTGCTTCGGCTGTGGTATAGTTACTTTCATTAATATGAACCGCTGACCAATCAGGATTTATCCCCTTAATAGTAGCTTCTTGTACATCTGTTATTCCGCCAATCACACCAGAACCGCCCATTCCAGGCGTATGATACATATTATAATACGCAGCTGCAATAAACGCGGGAACTCTTCCTGAGAATCCCGAATTATATGCTTTTAAACTATCTTCATATTGTTTTAAGACTGCATATTGGCTTGTTCCACCAATATTCAATTGAAAATCACTTAGTACGATCATCACAGGTGTTGCATCTGAACGGACTTTACCTTCCCCTTCCTTTTTAACCAAATCGGTCACTGATTTGATCACCCAAGGAATTGAGTCATTCTCATATTGAGGATTCATTGTGTACATGTTTTGAATGGTCTGTAGATATTGTTTGTTGTCATCGATTTGAAAGAATCCTGAATCTTTTTGAATGCCATTTCTAGGTAGATACCCCGGAAGCAATTCTGAGTCGAAAGTATTATTATTAGCTTGATTATGTGCAATCAGACGAATACGAGCATCCGCGTTGGATTCTATCAACTTTTGGCTAAAGGCTTCAACCATTTTGCGACCATTGACCAGTGAACTCTCAGCAGTTGGTGCAACACTTTGCCTTTTCATAGAACCAGACCAGTCCAAGATAAACATCACATCAATTTTTTCTCCAGCCTCTAATCCCATATTAGAAATCACATATTCCAAACTATATTTTCCAGAATCATCTGGATAATTATTTAGTGAAACATAGCTAGCTTTGTTTTTCGTTCCAGCCAATTCCAGCCCTCGAACAGTTTGGATCAATTGTTCTCTTGATAAGTTTGCACTAACGTCATCCGTAGTTGATACGTTACTACTGACTTTATATACCTTATCAAGTGCTGAAAGTGACCCTTCGGACCAAGTCGCATTGTCTTTATAGGGACGAGTGGAATCAGAACCTTTTGAAGATATCAACAGGCTATTGACTGATTGATTAGCTTCTGACAATGTTCCTGCAGTCCAAGTTGAATAGTTTGAGGTAGTAATATTAGCTGCTGCCTTTACCGGTTGCTCTTTTGCAGAGAAACTGTACGTAAAAAAGCTAACAATTAACGCGAGACACATAAAAAGTGAAAACCCTATTTTAAACTGTTTCATCTTTTCATTTCTTTTTTTGTTTTTCATTTTTCATTTCACCCCCTTTCAAATAGTACATTTATGACTCTTAGCTTAGAGGTATTATTCACAAATCATATAACCAACGGAACGAACTGTTTTGATGTAATTTGGATTTAATGAATATTCTTCAAGTTTTTTACGAATATGAAAAACTACATTCGATACACGATACTTTTCATCATCATATGATTTCCCCCAAACCTTCCTATATAACTCTTCATATGAAAAGGCAATGCCGGGATTACTTAAAAGCAATTTAAATAGTTTATACTCTGTTCTAGTAAGGGGGACTTCCTCGCCTAATGTGATAATGCTTAGATTTTTTTCATTTAATTCTGCTACAATCTCGTTTTGCTCTGTCGTTTTCTCTTCTTCTATTGATTGTGTTTCATACATTTTCTTTCTATTTAATGCATTTTTTACGATCAATTGTAATTCTTTGGGCGAGCATTCTGTGCTGATATTTCCATCAGCTCCTAGTTGTAGGTAGACAACTCGTTTCTTTTCATCATGCTTTTTCGATACGACCCACACAAATGATTCTGAGTTCATCTTGATTTCAATGATAAATTGGCAAATTTCAGCCACCACAGAATCCACATTATCCGTGAAAATCAATACAGCATCTTTTTTTTTAAGATCTCTGGATAACTCCTCTGGCTCTATATTGGAAGCCTTAAATGAGTTAAAACCCCCTTCTTCTATGTATCTGTCTAATTCTACTTCTGGAAGCCCAGTATTAATTACTCCTATGTTATACATGTTTACCTCCTATATTCTCTTTGGCCTAGCTGCATCCACATTCATCAATCTACTTTTCACATCATTTCCTTTTTGATGATCTTACGAGTCGAATATTTGGCTTCCCGCCCTATACGCTTTATAATATTTTCTATAAAGAAGATATGGCAACTCTTCTTTTTTCTAACTAACTGTATATTTATTTTTTTGTTATAATTTCTTATTTCTATCACAAATAAGAAAAAAATCTTCTTCTTCTTACTAGATGCTCCTCTTCGAAATTCGTGACCACGAAGGTGACGGCTTATTTGTGCAAAAATTAAATGCTCAGTTACTGAGCATTTAAAAATAAATTGTCAATTGTAGCAATTGCGGCTTGTCGGTTTTCTAATAAAGAATCTGCGTATGTATCTAATGTCAATTTCGTTGAATGATGCCCAAGTATTTGACTTAGACTGGCAATATCAACTCCCTGTTCTATACAACGTGTGGCAAACGTATGTCGTAATGAGTGGAAACGAATTTCTGGAAATCCTAGTTTATTGGTAATTTTTTTGAATCGATAATTGATTGTTCGCGGTTCTGTTAGTCCGCCATTACATGAAATAACGTAGTCCGTAGACGAATATTTTTTCTTTTCTAATAGATAATTTGATAAATTATTTGCTAACGGAATAATTCTTTCAGAATTGTTGGACTTAGGCGTTCCAGCAATAACTTCGGTCTTTTTTACCGTTGTGTGTTCGTTGGTTATTCTTGTAATCGTTCTCTTGACATGAATGGTCTTTTTCTCAAAGTCGATGTCTTCCCACTTCAAACCACTGATTTCTCCGATCCTCATTCCTGAATATAGCGCTAAAATGATTGGTGAACATTCTTTTTCCTGTAGCGCAACCAACTCGATTTTTCTTTGATCTGTCAGGGAAAGTGAGGCGATTTTTTTTGTTGTTGTTTTTGGTAAAACTATGCTGTTACATGGATTTTCGTTTAAGTAATTTTGCTTAACAGCTACATTTAATGCATTTTTCAAAATATTAAAGACATTTCGGATCGTTCCTGAAGCAAATTTTTGCTGTGCTAGCTGATAAACCCAGGCTTGGATATTTTCTTGAGTTATTTTTTGCAGCTTGATAGAACCAATTGTTGGGATAATGTGGCGCTTGATCAAGCGGACATAGTTTGAATAGGTAGTTGGTTTGACCGTATATTTCATTGTTGAGAGCATCCAATTACCAATAAAATTTTCGATCGTTCCATGATAACTAGTGATAGAATAATCGCTTACTAGATACTTGGCTTTTACCACCGTTAGCTTGTCTTTTACTTCAGAATAATGTCTTCCATATATATAGCCATAAACAATTTTATTTTTAGGTGTCCGCTCTTTAATATATCGACCTTCCCAGCGACCATCCTTACGTTTATAAATATTTTCTCCTTTTTTCACCATAATTAACTTATCCTTTGCTTTGAATTTTTTGACGATTTTTTTGACGGCTAAAACAGTAAATAGTCTGTAAATCCAAGCTTTCTTGTAAAAAATCAAATATATTTTTGTCATTTATCTCACTTTTTTTAATTTTTCCGCAAAAAAATGAGATAAAACTCTATTGACTTTAAATTTCAGCTCAGTTAATATGAATCTACAATTAATTTACAAATACAAAAACGTATTTCTTCTCTAATAATTCATTTTTTTATATTCTTGTTTGTGATAGAAATAAGAAATATATTTTTTTGTTCTTTATTATTTAAATTAAGTTTAACGTGATTTTTTATTGAGATTTGCTCATCATTTGTCTCATAAAAATCCCTTTTCTGACTACATAGCATTTATCCTTCAATGGATAAATGCTTTTTTCAGTTCTGATTCGTTGAGAAAAAAGAGATTTTGCATTATTATGTCAGCAATGAAAGAGAGGGATTTCCCATGCTTAGTTTTGATATTTTTGACGCAGAAACAGGCAAAAATTGCAATTGCTTTACTTACTTTATAAAAAAGAAGACTGGTATTCTATGGATGAGTTAGTATTCGATAGTCATTTAGAGCGAAAGTCTGTTCTTAAATATACAAAAGAATTAGCAAATGATATTGTAGAAGTCGAATCTGCTCAGATCAACTTTTCAAAAGGCAAAGGGGTTTGTTTTACTGGTGGGCAAATAGGTTATCTCGAAACAGTTCCTATTATTACTGAACAGTCAATAGCATTATCATTAATGAAAGAACTATTTTTCCAGACAAATTTGTCTTTGGATTATTTCCTTCAAAAGTACTTTGTCAGTGAAAGTACAATTCGTCGAAGAGTACAACAATTTAATCTATTACTAAAAAAATATGGATTGAAGATAAAATCAGTTAATCGGGAGTTAAGCGTGGAGGGCAACGAGATACAATTTCGGTATCTCAGCTATATCTTGTTTTGGAATATCTATCGTGGAATGTCCTGGCCGTTTCCGACTATCGATCAACAAAAAATCATTAGATTCATCGAAACTGAAATGAGACCTTATTCTCCTATTAAAGATGTGACCGTTGCAAGCTGGAGCTATATGATTGCAATCAATCTTTATCGTTACAATCATAAAAAGCCACTAACCAACGAAGATCTGCCTAGCTTTGCTCATCAACTGAATCAAGAAGCTCTTACACAAGCAGGGATAAATGATTCGATCTTGTTCTCGATACAGCAAAGCTTTCATTTATCTACTCCAGAAGCAGATTTTATTTGTTTATTATTTCAGATACGGTCTAGCTTTCTTTTAATTCCAACAGTGTCAAAACGTCTGTTGGCTGTTCACAAGTCGTTGAATACCTCTGTTTATCAAATGTATCAAGTATTCCTAAAAGTTATCCAACCAGACTTGTCTGCTATTGATGAAGAAACAAAAATTGCTTATCACAGCGTGCTTTTCGTAGGCTTTTTGACCGATCTTTTATTTCCAAATTTCGCAACTACATTATCTGGTTATGATTACACTAGGTATTTAAAACAACACTATCCTTTTTTAAGAGCAGCTATGGTTGAGAAATTTCGAGAAATGCAAAAGTATTTCCCCGCTGTGTCTTTTTCAAATGAGGAAATGCTTGTTGCGCGTTTTTGTGAAGCACATGCCCTTATCAAAAGCCCGACAATCTATTCACCTCCTATCTATATACAGATGGAAACGGATCTACCTGTGATCATGGAAAGGATTATCGCCCAACAATTAGAATCCTTTTTGCAGCCTTTTTATAATATCTCTTTCGTGTCGTCTACCGCTCAACTAGAAGAAGTGAACATTGATTTGATTATTGCTTCTACAACATCTTCACTCCTAAAAAAAAGAGCACAAAATATACCTATTGTTTATATAAATCCCGGCTTTACCCCAAGTGATGTTTTCACTATTATTGCTGTCATCGAAAATGAATTGAAGATCCGAAAGAGTTCCATAGAAAAAAGAACCTAATTCACTTTTTAGCGAATCAGGTTCTTTTTTATTTATATGTCTATGGATATTTTGCGTAAAGGTGAACGTCATTCTCCAATTTTTAAATGGGCAGACGAAACCACACATATGGTATTAGGTACTTCTGCACGCAAAACCTTTAATACGTCGGGATTGATTGCTTCTTATTTAATGATTCCCGATCCTGAGCTACGGGAACAATTTTTATGTATACTGAAAAATTGCGATGGTCTTTCTTCTACAAGTATTTCAGAAATGGACAGTACGATTACAGCTTATAACGACTGTCAGCAGTGATTGAACCAATTCGATGTCGACACAAGAAACTTTTTCATGGGATAAACGATTGAGGGTATCCATTTTTGCTTGACTGAGTTTGATCATAGTAGCAGCTCCTTTATGTCTTTTTGAGGAAAAACCTCTCTTACTTTCCAGTATACTCGCTGGTATTTAGAAAGACAAAGAAGATGATCTTTTAAAAGCTAAAATAAAGCAGGCTATAAATTTCCTAGCCTGCTTTTGATTTTCTTTCTAATTATCCATTTTTATTGTATAGTAGATACAAAGCTGAGGTTGAGACAAACGTCGTTCAGGTTTGAGAGTTTGGACTAGCCGTTTATCTTATGCCTCGTTTTTTTTCGATTTTGTTATGCCAAGAAGTTGCTGTTGTTTGTAAGACTTTATTTAGTTCGCTGATATTCTGACGACCATCAGACATCAGCCATTCTCTTGCGGCGGTCTCTCCTTTTTTGACAAATGGTTCTACGCCATTTGCCCATGTTGCTCTTCCACATAAGACACCATTAAAAGTCGATTGTGCCTTAGCTGCAAATGTTAGTGTTTCTTGGAATAAGTTCGCGCTTACTCCAGCACTTAGAAAAATAAATGGTAAGTCCGTCGCTTGACTCTGCTCTTTAAAGTAATTCAACGCAGCTTCCTGTGTATAACAAACTTCTGTACCATAACCTTCTACATAATTCATATTAACCGGTACTTCCACTTTTAAAACATCTACATTATAACGGTCTTTTGAAAATTCTTTCATCATTTCATTTACTTTATGCGGTTTGACTTTAGCGAATTCAATTGAATTAGGATCAAGTCCATCCGCATCATACGATAACACTTCTAAGAAAAATGGCAAATCTTCAGCTAAACACTCTGAACCAATTCTTTCAATAAAAATATGCTTTTGTTCATTTATCTCATCCGCTTCATCAATGTCATAATAAAGTAAAAACTTACAAGCATCAGCCCCTGCTTCTTTCAAACGTTTTACAGACCAGTCATTTAAGATGTCAGGCAATCGTCCTACTTTTTCTGCGTCGTAACCAGTCTTTTCATAGGCTAACAATAGACCAGCGCTTTGCGCTCGTTTCGCCGCTGCTGGTAAACCATATTCTGGATCTAGTAAGATTGAAGACGCAAACGGTGTTAGTTCTTCTGAAACAATCATTTTAAAGTCGCTGATTTGTTTTGATGAAACAGCTTGCGACTGGTATTTTCCAATCATTTTCTTTAGAGCGCCACGCTGATCAATTGCTAACGCACTGATAATCCCTGATTCATCCGATACTCGTTGAAGGGCTTCATATTTTTTCTGACTAACTTTTTTCATACCTAACCTCTCATTCTGGATTTATTTCGTATAATACTTTGACATGTTCTGAATCCTTTTTAACCATTTCTTTAAATGGCTTTTCTAAATCTTCTAAAGAGTAAATACCTGTAATCAGGGGCTTCACATTAATTTCCTTTTCTGCCATATAGCGTAAGCCAGCCGTCCATTCAAACCCTGGAAATGGCGCTGAATACGACATCCATGATCCTGTTATTTCCAGCTCTCCACGTAGGATTTTTTCAAAATCAACTGGTGACAATACAACTTCTTTGGTGCTAGTGCCCACATAACTGATTTGGCCTCTTTTTTGAATAAATCGAATTGCTTGAACTTGAGTGATGGCACTCCCGGCTGTTTCAATCACGATTTCTGGTAAATCATGTGTTTTGAAATAGTCTTCTAAGGAACAAGTATTCGGATTGACCAATTGATCAGCACCAATTTTTTGGGCTATCGCTAGTTTGTTTTCATTCAAATCAACAACCGTAATCTCGCCAACTCCTCTAGCACGTAATGCCAATAAGGTCAACAAACCAATCGTACCTGCACCTAAAACCATGACGCTGACTCCAGCACGAAGCTCGATTCGTTCAATTCCATGAATCGCTACAGTCAATGGTTCTAATAGAGCCGCTTCTTTTAAGGACAAACTTTCCGGCACCTTCACACAATTTTTAGCAGGAACTGCTACATATTCAGCCATTGCTCCTTGCTCTCTCGAACCGATGAAACTGTAGTGTGAACACATTGCAGGTTCCCCTTTTTGACAAGCATCACATTTGCCACACGGAATGAGCGGGGCAACTGCTACACGATCACCACTGATAAAATCAGATACATCCGCTCCAACAGCTTCAACGATTCCTGAAAATTCATGACCTAAAACTTGTGGAAATGTATGAACACCACCCTCAAAATACCTTGGTAAATCAGAACCACAAACACCGCAATAGGCAGCTTTGACCAACACTTTGTCTGATTCGAGTTTAGGTTTCTCTAGTTCGTTTAGAATCATTTGAGCTTTTCCAACAACTTCTAATGCTCTCAAACTACTTCACTCCTTCTCCATCTGCTTCAACATATAATGTTTGTCTCTTATACTTAATAAACGTGTAAACAAAACAGGCCACATAGACGACTAAAATCACGAAAAAGCCAAGACCTGTCTCTAAGGTAATTCCTTTAGTCAATAAATAGGTGATTGGACTTCCAGCTTGATCTAAAGAAGATACGCGTTCTCCTTGAGCAACTAAACCAACCGATTGTCCCAATTGTGTTTGTAAACTGATCATTTGATTAGAAATCCAAATCGTCACATACATGATTACTGAACCAGAAATCAGCGTTCTAAATAAGTTCCCTTTATGGACCCCAACAGCAATAGCAATGAAAAAGCCCATCGTTGCTAAATCACCGAACGGCAATACTTGATTCCCTGGTACGATTACAGCAATCAAAATCGTTAATGGAACAAAAAGTAAGCTGGCAGCGATAACTTGTGAATCCCCTAGTAACAACGCAGGATCTAAACCAATTTTTAGCTCACTACCTTTAAAATGCTTATCTAATAATTTACGAGCAGCTTCTGAAATTGGAATTAGCCCTTCCATGATCAACTTTACGACCATTGGCATCAAGACCATGACTGCTGCCATTTGAATCGCTAATTGTAATGAATCAGCAACTGAATATTTTGCCAAAAGTCCGATCACGAATCCAAGAACTGCTCCAACGATCGTTGGTTGTCCCAGCACGCCCAATTTTTCTTCGATTTTTTCTGAGGTAATGTTGATTTTATTGACTCCTGGAATTTTTTCGATCAAATCATCGATTGGAGCAGCAAAGACTCCCATATAAGCTGAGGAGCCGTGTGGGATCGAAATTCCTTCTAAACCAAAGTAATCATCTGTTACTTGACCAAACATATCCCCTAATTTATATGCAATCACTGCATGAACGACAACACCTAAAATACCTAGATAGAAATTTCCAGTGGCGATCTGAACAATGGCTCCAGTAAAAGCCATATGCCAAATATTCCAAATGTCAACGTTTACAACTTTTGTCATTTTAAATACTAACATGATGATATTGACTCCAATTGCTATTGGGATTGCGATCAACCCTAGATCTGAACCCCAAGCCATGGGAGAGGTTCCCGGCCAGCCCAGATCAACAACATTTAAACCTAAATTAAAATTCTTTGCCATCGCCTCTGCTGCTGCACCTAAATTATCCGTCAGTAAAGAAATAACCAACCCAATTCCAACAAATCCAATTCCAATCGTAATACCTGAGCGAAGTGATTTACCAATTCCTTGACCTAATAGTAATCCTAATATCATGATCACGATCGGAAGCATCACACTTGCACCAAGGTCGACAATATATTGAATAATAGCCATATTTTTACTCCTTCCTTATTGCTTCAAAACATCTAAGATCTTATTTTCAGTACCCTCGATATTTACACCAGAAACAAACGCTACGCCATGAACAACTGGAATCCCGTAATCTTTTCTGACCTTGGCAGTTGTCACAATCAAATCTGCTCCTTCTTTTTTACTGTCCAACTCACTCACTCGGCATTGAACCACTTCAACTGGAATACTTTCTCTTTGAGCCAACTCTTTGATTTTGTTTGCAGCAACAGTTGATGTTGCGATTGCGCCTCCACAGGCAACGATTACTTTTTTCATGATATATTCACTCCTTAATTTATAAATACGCAGAAATAACTGTTTCCATTTTATTTACATCTTCCGCTTGGGCTAATTGTTCTACAAATCCTTCTTTTTGAAGTGATTCGATCAGTTTTTGCAGGATCGATAAATGTTTTTTCCCTTCTTTGATTGCTAGCATTATAACAACTGATACTTCAATTACATCTTCCTCATCTCCCCCCATTTCGTTAAATGGAATGGGTTGTTCTAGCGTAACAAATACTAAGCGGTCTTCATTGACATAAGTGCCATCTGTATGTGGAATCGCCACCCCAATTTTTAACGGCAATCCCGTTGGAAATTCTGACTCTCGCTCAATCAATGCCTCTAAGAAATGTTGCTGCACGATTCCTTCTACCTCTAGTTCTGTACTTAATTTTTCAAACAATTCCCGTTGTGTAGCCACTGACAATCGATGATACAATAATGGTTCTTTCATTTCGCTGCCCTCCTTCTACTCGTCGTCTGTACAATAAATTTCGACTCCTTTCTGACTGATTTTTTCATACGTTTCTAAAGACAAGTCTTCGTCCGTAATGATAATATCTATCTCATCAAAAGTTGCAGTACGATTAAATGCAATACTGCCAAATTTGCTGTGATCCGCTAAAATAATTGATGTTTGGCTATGATGGATCATTTCCTTTGAGATCATCGTCTCACCCATATGATGATTTGTGATCCCAACCTCATCATCGATTCCACCACAACCAAAAAACCAATATCTACAAAAATATTTTGCAGATTATTTGAAGCAAATGGACCATATAGTGAGTCTTCATTTTTTCTAAGCATTCCTCCTGGAATCAAAAGGTTGATATCTTCACTATGTAACAATAAATTGATGATCGGGATTGTATTCGTAATAACAGTGATATTTTTAAAATTCATGATCTCTTTAGCTAATGCTAATGTTGTCGTACCATAATCCAAATAAATTGTGTCCCCTTCTTCAATATGCTTAGCAGCTTGTTTGGCAATTGCAGTTTTTGCTTCTTGATATTCACTTTTGCGGCGCTCGTAATCCGTCTCCTGATTCGAACTGTCCAATACAGCTCCACCATGAATTTTTTTGATCAATCCTTCTTTTTCTAATTCATATAAATCTTTACGTATTGTTTCTCTTGTAACACGTAATTCTTTACTTAACTTCAAAATTTTGACAGAATGATTCTTTTTTAAAATATCTAAGATATAGTCCTTTCTATCTTGTGCATTCATTCCTTTGCCTCCTAATCTCATTGTAATCGTTAACATAATAATAGCATCTGCAAATAAAAATGCAACACTTTTTTTGCTTTTATTTTGCTTTAACTTCACAAACTTTGCTTTAAACGACATAAAGCAAAGTTTTTGTTGATTATTCTTTTTTTTGATGCTATTATTTCAGTAAATTAAAGGAGATGATCACCATGATACATTTAATTTGCCCAAATCCAGCAATTGACCGCACATTATTGATAGAGAATTTCTCTGCTGCGCTTCCAAACCGTCCGTATAAAGTCAAAGAATTTGCAGGAGGTAAGAGCTTCAATGTCGCTTATGCGTTGGATTTTGAAGACACCTCTGTCCCATATTGTATCCATACGATTTTAGGTGGACGAAACGGAGAATACTTACAAGAGCTTGCTTCAATGAAACACATTCAGTTGGAAATAACCGATGTAGCTGTCAATACACGTTTTTGCAACATTATTGTAGATACAAAAACGAACAAAGTTTATCCTATTTATGAAAATAGCTTCGTGTTAGATGAGCTTTTATTAAATAACTTTACCAAGCAATTAGTAAATACCATTCAGCCACACGATACAGTCGTCTTTTCAGGCTCTTTGATGAAAGGAATGCCTGATGATTATATCGCTCAAATCCAAGAACAATTAAAAGGACAAGACATTCACTTTTTCGTTGATACCAGTGGTCCTGCCTTAATCGAAGCTTATAGAGGGAAGCCAGAAGTGATCAAAATCAATGATGAAGAATTAAATGATTTAGCCCCAGATTACACTTTTAACGAAATAGAGGACTATGCTCATTTTCTAAAATCAGAAACAGCTGCAGCTATTCCCTATTTCATCGTCACGCTCGGTGCAAAGGGCGTTATCGCCAAATTAAATCAGCAGATCTATCATCTTTTTGTCCCACCAGCACAAGCGAAAAACCCAATTGCTTGCGGTGATTTTTTTCTAGGTGGATTGGTCAAATACCTAACATTGGGAAACTTAGAAGATATCGATGTCTTAAAAAAAGCGGTCAGCTATTCAACTGCTAATGTACTTAACTGGTTTCCTGAAATGAAACAAGTCGATATCGATCGAATCGAACAAGAAATCATCATCAAAAGTCTATAACAAACTAAATGAGACATTTCCTCTTGACCTGATACGCGTTTCATACTTTATAGTTGAAAAAACGACAGGAGGATTCGATAATGATGAATGGTATGCTTGAATTAACAGATCATTTGGGACTAGATTATTACTTTGTTTCTTTATCAACCGAACATGAGGCACTTATGATCCGTAGTTTGAATAACTATTGCAAACCGATCGATAAAGCAGTAAAATTGGCTGAAATAGAAGGATTGACGCTTGGAGAAGAAGGCGAGCTTGATTTCATTTGCTTTGATTATGAAGGTGAACACTATCACTTTATTGATTACGGGAATCACTTAATGCCTTTTTTAAGCCGAATTTTACGCCCTCTAAGCGTTAGTTACTAGGTTTGAAAGGAGTCACTTATGGCAAATATTCGTGATATTGCCAAATTGTCTGGTTATTCCGTTACTACCGTGTCCCGTGTTTTGAATGACCACCCTTATGTGTCTGAGGAAAAACGAGCTAAGATCTTAAAAATCATGGACGAACTTGATTATGTGCCCAATGCCAAAGCTCGGGATTTAAGTAGTGGAAAATCAAAACACATTGCCGTCATGATCCCTTATGCTGATCATGCTTATTCTGAAAAAATCGTTAGTGGCATTTTAAGCGCCGCCTTTGAAGATGGGTACAAAGTGACCTTACTACCAACCAATTATGATTCTAACGTTGAGAAACAGTATTTGGATGAGCTAGCTGCAAAAGCCTGGGATGGCATGATCATTACCTCAAAAAAAGTGTCTTTTGAAACAATTGCTCATTATTTAAAATATGCACCGATCGTTTGTTGTGAAGATACAGGTACGTTTCCGATTTCTTGTGTTTCTATCAAGCGCAAAGAATCCTATACTAATCTGTTTACTGAACTAAAAAGACGAGGCTATAATAACATCGGCTTAACGGTTGGTCGAACTGAAAAAGATAGCGCTAGTACCGGCTTAGTGTTACAAGCCTATAGTGATGTCATCGGCTATTTGGATGAATCAATGCTTGTTAGAGAATGTCGCTCGTACGAAGATGGTATCCAAGCTGGTAGTCATTTCTCAAAATTAGCAGACCTAGAAGTGATCGTTACCAATGGCGATGATGTTGCAGCGGGTATTTTACAGCATATTTCTCAAGATCATGTGTTAGTGATCGGAGAAGAAAATTTACTTTCTAGCAGATTACTCAACTTTTCTACGATCGATCACCATATAGATCAGTGCGGAGAGGCCGCTTTTCATTTGCTTTTGGATAAAGAAGTCGCCACTAAAACGATTCCCTATACCTTTATTGAGCGAGGCTAAAAAAGGCTATAACATACAACTTATAAAATGTTGTGTGTTATAGCCTTTACTATGATAGTCTTTTAACCTTTTTTATGATAAGTTAACGCTCGTTCAATACAAAATGCTAACTCATTGAGTGGTAGCTCTTCATCTGGGTCAAGCACAATCGCTCGATTCTTGGAAAACTCAAAAACATCACTAAACAATGCTCTGAATTCCTCTACTAATGTCGTTTGGCAATGAAAGAATAAAGCAATTTTATCCGCTCCAAAACGATCGATGCGAATCGGACTTCCTGATTTTGTTGCTTTTGTTGCGTAAGAAGGTTGATTCCACTTCAAGCTTTCTTCCAACACACCTACTACAGCTAATTCTTTCGCTGTATCAAAAATCAATTCCCTAAGTGCTAGTAACGGTTTGCGATATCGTTCAGGGTAATGCTCAAAAATAGTAGCTACAGATGGATTCGAAAATTCTTTCATGTTCTCCCTCTTTCATTGTCTTTTTTAATCTATGATAGGAATCCACAATTCACACTTATAATCATCTGCTTCCATGTCTCCAACTGGATAACGCTCGATCCTTGGTATCTCAATATTTTCACGAATTTCCCCATCTGCCACGGTGCATGTGTGTTCTGTTTTAAACGCATCAAAACATTTGGTTCAAATGGTTGATCTTTATCAAGTGCTTTGACTCCAGCAGAAATTGCCCCAATACATTCAAAAATCACCCATTTTGTCGCTGGAAATTGGGTTTCAGCTAACTCATCCAAGGTAGTTTGATCCTGCTTTTTATTCATTCCGATCATATATCTATATTGTCTCTGACTCTTATTGCTATCAGAAACACCTAGCAAGCCTTGGAGTGTCCCATCTGTCACCGCCATTAGCTGATTGATTTTTTCTTCCGTTAAATTTGACCAAACATTCGATATTTCATAAAAATTTTCATCTTGTTCTATTTTCTTCATTTCTTGTGTATATCCAGCGATAATAAATGCTTCTTTTTGTTCTGTTCTATAATTCATAGTATCCGCTCCATTCATGTGATAACTATAAATTACCATGCAAATGCTGACAACTATCTGTCATCATTTTTAAATTAATTATCTCACATATCCGCTGAAGTGAAAACTTCGGATACATCATCGTCTTCTTCAAGTTTATCGATTAACATTTGTAATTGTTCTTGTTGCTCTTCATCTAATTCTACTAAGTTTTGCGGAACCATTGTTAATTCAGCTTGCGCTAGAGTATAACCGTCTTTTTCTAGTGTATCTCGAACCGCAGTAAAATCTTCTGGTGCTGTATAGATTTCAAAAACTTCTTCAGATGTTTCTAAATCATCAGCTCCTGCTTCTAGTATGTTTTCAAACATCGTATCTTCATCAACAGAAAGACCTGCACGTTCAATTGCGATATATCCTTTACGATCAAACATATAACTAACAGAACCTGTTTCCCCTAAAGAACCACCATTTCTAGTAAATGCAACTCTCACATTCGTCCCCGTCCGATTCCGATTATCTGTCAACGCATAGACTAAAATTGCAACACCAGCTGGCCCATATCCTTCATAAGTAATCTCGTCATAATGCTCGTTTTCACCAGCACTACTGGCTTTTTTGATTGCACGGTCGATATTATCATTTGGCATGTTAGCAGCTTTTGCTTTATCCATAACCAATCTTAATGCAGCATTAGTTGCAGGATCAGTGCCCCCCGCTTTGGCTGCCATATAAATTTCTCTTGATAACTTTTGAAATATCTTCCCACGCTTTGCATCTTGTGCATTTTTTCTCCCTTGAATATTCTTCCATTTACTGTGACCTGCCATTTTTTATTCCTCCTATTTTAAAAACGTAGTTGACTCGAAGCTAGACAACATAAAAGCTAAATGAGCCGCTTAGCTTCGACTGAAAAATAGAAAAACATGACTGTGATGCTCTTTATCACATTCAGGTTTTATCTTTTTTCCGAGATGCTGGCTCATGAAGCTAGACAACATAAAAGCTAAACAAACCTGCAACATTCATTTACCTTTTATTTTACTATGCTTCCTAATAGTTGCAACCTTTATTCTTATTCGGCTAGTGTTCCAGCAGATCATACAAAAAAATAAGACAACCTATTTCAGCCATTGTCTTATCTTTCTTTTGGTTTTAATCAATAATATCTAACCGAAGCTCCACATCACGCAATCTAAATATTTCTCCATCGCTAAATGGAATCGTACATTCTTCCTGTGCTCCGCTCAACAATTGAATATTGACACATTCGGTATCCGGAAAAATACGATAGGCTAACATGCCCAAACCATTAATTGTGGCCGTATCTCTTGTCTTATTTTTACTAATCGTCACATTCTCCATGATCAATCACTCCCTACTCAACAGTATAAAGGGAGTTCTTTTGAATGTAACTATCTTCTTCATAAGATTTTTTTCATTTAATTAAAATAATAATGGCTTTACTTTTTCTGGTAGTTCTTGTTTATCGATTTCTTCCCACTTCATAACGTTTTGTCCTTTAGTTGTTAGTTTGAGGAATTTCCCAGGTTGCAATTTTTTCCCAAATGAAATATATTCTACCTTTCGTTTCTCTCCTTGAGCTGTGTAACTCGTTTCAACATACGCAAAATTCTCTATTTTACTGACTGCATCCGGGTATTTATACTCATATTTTTCAGTAGTCTTAGTGTAAAGCGTGGCCGTTTTGACTAGCGGATTAAAATAATCGATCATCGCTGCAGTAGTCGAAGTATTTTTATACGTATACATTCTTAGCCCAATCATACTAGCTATTATAATAATGATTATCGCAAGTACAAATTTGCAGAAGTGTTTCATCAAATACCTCTCCCTATTTTTTACCTAGTTCTATTCACTTTCTTTATAATAAAGTTTCTTTATTCTATTTTCATCCAGCTAAAGTCTGATTTTTAAATTAAAATAAAAAAATAAAACAAAAGTCTGATATGAAACCCAGAATTTTGTTTTATTTATCAGATTGAACATCCGTCTCGACTCTTTATTTCTTTTTCATTTTTTTGATACCAATTACTAGCAGACAAAGAATGACTGCTGTTAATGCCCCGATAGAATCCAACATCACATCTTGAAACAGCGGTGTACGTCCGCCTGTCAACATTTGATGGTATTCATCCAACCCAGCGTAACCAGTTGCTGTCAGCCACGCAACAACGCCGATCAAAAGCGGTTGTTTGATTTTCATATTTAATCCGATAAACCAACTGCCGCCTAACAAAAAGTATGTACCAAAGTGAGCCCCTTTGCGGATAAAAAACTCTATAAATTTTGAATATCCGCTCGCTTGAATACTTATTTCACTTCCTGCATAGTTAAATGAGATTCCTTTTAATTGCTCTTTGAAAGGCTGATTGCTTAATAATTTATCCAATAGCCCAACTTGAGATTGCTGCTCATACGTTTGGGAAGAACTGTAAAATAAAACAGCCATGATCAAGAAAGCCACAATTATGTAAAAATTACTATTTTTCAATTGTTTTTTCAAATCGTCACCTCGCTTCTTTTATTATAGTAGTCTTTTCAAAAAAAATAAACAATCCTTAAAATTTTTTTCTTATGATATACTAGAAGAAATAGATCTAAGAAAGAAGGAATCAGGTATGACTTATTCGCTCGTTTGGGATTTAGATAGTATTTTCCCTGGAGGCAGCCATTCATCGCAACTAGAACAACGATTAGCAAAATTAACAGAACAAAGCAACAACTATCACCAATTGATTGAGCAATGGACACCTAAAAATGATACTGACTATCAAGAATTACTGCAAATTTTAGCCTTACAAGGAGCCATTTCAGACGGATTTTCTCAATGCAGCAGTTTTATCACTGCGCTATCTTCTGCTGATACAAAGGATAAAAAAGCTAAAATTTTATCTGGTGATCTTTTTTCATTACTACCAGCAGTTCAGTTAGCAGAAACTATTTTTACTAAAAAATTGACAGAAATTTCTGATCAAGATTGGCAAATGTTAACTGCTTTACCCGCTTTTGAAGCAATTGCATTTCGTTTAAATGAAATACGTCGAGATGGTATGCAGTTATTATCTGAGGAAGAAGAAAACATTATCAATACATTGTCCTTAGACGGGCTGAATGCTTGGAGCAGCCATTATGATACGATCGTTGCCAGTATTTCGATTCCATTTAAAGAAGATGGACAAACAACATTCCTTTCAGCTGGACAGGCTTTTAATCGCATGATGAGCGATCCTAATGCAGAAGTTCGTGCGGCGTTATTCGCTGAGTGGGAAAAAGCTTGGAGTGAGAAATCACCTTTATTGGCCGATACTTTAAATCATTTGGATGGTTTTCGTTTAAGTGATTATAAACTGCATGGTGTTACCGATTTCTTAGAAAAGCCATTAAATTATAACCGCATGCAAAAAGAAACGCTGGATGTTATGTGGGCAACCATTCAAAAGAATAAACAGCCTTTTATCGACTTCTTAACACGTAAAGCACAATTATTTGGAAAAGAAAAAATGGACTGGCAAGATCAGGATGCTCCGATTATCTTAGGCGATTTAAAAGAAACATCTTATAGTTTTGATGAAGCCGCTGAATTTATTTTAGAGAATTTTGAAAAATTCAGTCCTAAGATGGCCGCATTTGCTAAAGGAGCTTTTGAAAAGAGCTGGATCGAAGCAGAAGATCGCCCTGATAAACGACCTGGAGGCTACTGTACAGAGCTTCCAGAGACGAAAGAATCTAGAATTTTTATGACCTTCGGAAATTCAATCAATGAAGTGGCCACACTTGCTCATGAATTGGGCCATGCATTCCATAGTAGCGTGATGTGGGATCTGCCAACACTTGACCGGGAATACGCAATGAACGTCGCAGAGACAGCCAGTACGTTCGCAGAATTGATCGTTGCAGATGCAACACTAAAAAAAGCAGAGACACCTGAAGAAAAAATCAATTTATTGGATACTAAGATGCAAAATGCCATTGCAATGTTTATGAATATCCATGCTCGTTTTATTTTTGAAACCCATTTTTATGAAGCACGTCAAAAAGGTTTATTAAGTGAAGATGAAATAACTGAGTTGATGCTGACAGCTCAAAAAGAAAGCTATCAGGACAGTCTAGGTTCTTACCATCCTCATTTCTGGGCAAGTAAATTGCATTTCTTCATTGATGATGTTCCATTTTATAATTTCCCTTATACGTTTGGCTATTTATTTAGTATGGGAATTTACGCTTATGCAAACAAACAAGGCAGTAACTTTGAAGACCAATATATTGCCTTACTTCGTGACACTGCATCAATGACGTCAGAAGACTTAGCTAAAAAACATCTTGGAGTCGACTTAACAAAACCTGATTTCTGGCAAGCAGGAATCGATCAAGTGATTAAAGATGTTGATGAATTTATGGAATTAACAGAAAAATATATTAAATAGTCTTGAGAAGCTTGAACGGATTTTTCGTTGAAGCTTCTTTTTTGTTTACAAAAAAAGAATCAGACATCTGTCTGATTCTTAAATTATTGAGTTTGATTTGATTACATACGTACAGCGAAGCTTGGTGTAAATGAACCAACGTTGCTGTATTCAACGCCTGTACTTTCGTTACCAGCGTGGATATAACCACCGCCACCTGTAGCAATTGCTACGTGATAAGAAGCACCTGGGCTACCCCAGAAGTATAAATCGCCAGCTTGAGCTTCCGCTACAGAGATACGTGTACCAGCACTTTCTTGTGCAACTGTGTATCCACCGACATTACGGCCAGATGAATTCATGAACGCATAGTAAACTAAACCTGAACAGTCAAAGCTACTTGGTCCTTTAGAACCCCAAACGTATGGTTTGCCAACTTGTGCTGCTGCAATAGCGATCGCAGAACCACCAGTTGGTTCTGGTAATGCTGGTTTTTCTGGTTCTGGAATTGGTATTACTGGATCTGGCTGTGGAGTTGGCGTAACTTCTCCGTTGCCTCCACCATTATTAACAGGAGGTGTTACAACTCCTGAATTATTATTATCTGTTGAACTAGCTGTTGTTGATTCTTCAGTAGATGAAGCAGTTGTGTTGCTTGGTGTTGTAGCTTTGGCAGTTGCTTTAGCCGCTGCAGCTTCTTCAGCTGCTTTTTTAGCATTCGCAGCTACTACTTTTTCTTGTTCAGCAATACGTGCTTGTTCAGCAATTGCTGCTTCTTTTTCTTTAACTAAACCAGCTTTTTGATCTTCAGCAGTTGCTCTTTCAGCAGCTAATGTTGTTTGTAATACATTCAAATCAGCTTCCGCTTTAACAAGATCGCCTTTTTGAGCTTCAAGTTCTACTTGGTTATCTTGAAGATCTTGTAATTTTTCTTCATTTTCAGTTTTCTTTGTTTCAACTGCTTTTTTATCTTCTTGTTGTTGTTTTACTAAGTCATTATTAGCATTAACAATTGTAGACATCGCAGTTACACGAGTAATCGCATCAGAAACAGATTTTGCATTCAATAATGCATCCATGTAGCTAGTGCTGTTACCATTAACTTGTACGTCACGTGCTTGGTTTTGGATAGCAACTTCACGTTTTTCGATACGTTTTGTTAATTGCTTGATTTCTTTTTCTAAGTTAGTAGAAGTTTTTCTTAATTCGCCTTGTTCAGCTAATAAAGTTTCTGCTTTTTCATTAATAGAAGCTACTTGATTTTGTACAGCAGCCACTTGGCTTTGAGCATCAGCTTCTTGAGATTTCAATCCTGAAATTGTTTGATCTTTCTGTTGAATTTTAGAGTCCACTTCATCTGCTAATGAAATCATTGGTGCTGCTACAGATGTAAGGGCTATTGAGCAAATCATTAGTAATGGCAATACGCTTTTTTTCACAATTCATTCCTCCGACTTTTTTACTACTTTTTTTACTTATTATAAATTCGAACATTGTTTGAGTATTTTTCATTCTTATATTGACAACGAAATCATTGTATCATAATCACATGTCATACATATAAAATTAATGTTACAGGAGTATTTCATTTTTGAAAGTTAAGCATGACAACTGAAAAAAACTAAAACCTAACACTGACTCTCTTACCATACTGCAATAAATGCTAGATTACAAATAATCCCCACCCACAAAATCCATTTGGATTTAAGTAGGTAGGGATTAAATTATTAGTTTAGATTATCCTGGAAAACGCCATACAACTGCTCTGAAATTCGCTGCATATGGGCTTGGTGTCCAACCTGTAGTCGTTGATACGTAACCAGAACCTGCTGGATTGTTTGATTCAACGATTTGAACTGAACTACCGTTTACACCAACAACTAAAACTGTATGAACGCCGTCTAGCCAAGCGTCTGGGCTAAGTGCGTTCTCATATTGAACCACGTCTCCAACCTGAACGTCAGACCAAGATACTTGAACCGCTCCTGATTGAGTATATCCGCTATGAGGACCACCTGGTGAGAATCTAACGCCTGCTGCATTCAACCAATTTTGTACCGCTACGATACATTCACCGCTTTGGCCCCAACCGGTCGGATTTGTCTGTCCAACAGCATTTAAAGCAATTTGTGCTGCTTTTTTCTTCGCCTCTGATACTTTACCAGTACCGATACTGGTGCCACCACCAGAAGTATTGCCACTAGGTTTTTCTGACACTGGTGCAGCTGGTGCTTCCCTTGTTGTACCATTTTCTTCTACAACATTTGTTTTTGCAAGACCAGGATTTGCTGCCTGTGCTTCTGCAAGTTTTTTAGCCGCTTCAGCTTCGGCTTTTCTTTGAGCTTCTGCTTGTTTTGCTTGCTTAGCTTGTTCTTCTTCTAGTTTCTTTTGAGCTGCTGCTTTTTGTTCAACATACTCAGATTTTTTATTTTCTTCTGTAGAACGTTGTGCTTCTAATTCATTTTTAGCAATTTCTTGTTCCAGCTTCAATGTATCCAAAGAAGCTTGCTTGTCATTTAATTCTTTCGTAGATGTTTCTAAAACAGAAATTTGTGATTCTACTGTTTCTGATTTTTTCTCTACATCTTCTTTATCCGAAGTTTGTTGTTCCAATAAATCATTATTAGCATTGACTAATGTCGTAATTCCTTGCACTCGGCTGATTGCATCAGAAATGGATTCTGAGTTAAGAATAACATCTAAATAACTAGTGCTTGATCCGCTGACTTGTACATCACGGGCTTGATTGCGCATTTGAACTTCTCTTTTTTGAATACGAACATTTAAATCTGAAATCTCACTATATAGTTTTTTGATTTCTTCTTTAAGTGTTTTCTTCTTTGCAGTTAGTTCATCGATTTTTGTCGCAGTAGTCAACATATCTGATTCGATTGCTGCTAACTTCGTTGCGGCTTCAGTTTCTTTTGTTTTCAATCCATTGATGATTTCATCTTGCTGCTCGATCTTTGTATCATAGTCATCTGCAACTGCAGCTATTGGCAATACAGCTGAGGTAAGGGTGACTGAACAAATCAGCAATGCTGATAATATACTTTTTTTCACTATTTATTCCTCCGGTGTTTACTTTATATATATTTCTGATTATTTTCACTATTATGTATCTGGCAACGGGCTAATTGTACCATAGCAGTATGACATGCAGATAAAAAAGATATTACAAAAATATTTCACCAACCCAAATAAAATAACGTTTGCTATCTTTCGATCCTTATTTTCCACATAAAAAAAGAACGTTCAATTCTTATCAGAAGCTCTTATAAAAACTGTAAAAAGAGACTATTCGTTGCCGAACAATCTCTTTAATGGATAAGAGAAAATAACAAATATCAACATATTGAAAAGCAATGTCGGCCCTAAAACTTTCGTGATGAATAACAAAGGCGCTACATTTGATAAGTTGAAAATAATTTGCAATGCTACTGCAATTAATTCATAAGCAGTCACAAAAATGATCATTCCAAAAAAAGCTGTTAATAAATTTGTATGAACCACTCGCTGAAATCGGTACATCATCATCACCGTTGCAACTAATGCAACCGTATAAACGCCAATGATCCCTATATAATAACTATCATAAATCAGCCCTAAAACTACTGCCGTAATCAACAAGTAACGTTTAGACAGATTGGGAACAGCCATTAAAAATGCCAATAACATAAAATGAGCATTTGCAAAAAAGACATTATCTGTTAAATTCCCAGCCGCTTGAGTTAATTGACCATCGATCAGCATCAATAAAAAGAAAACTACCGGTGCATAGTATTTAACATTTTCTTTTCGTATCATTTGCATCTTACTCCCCCGCTCCAGCTAATCTTTTGATGATTGTTACAACGGGTATATTATACATCTCAGCATAAGGTTTGACATACACTTCTCGATCTAGACCGTAGCTGTCTGGTTTCACTTTTTGAACTACACCTACAGGTAGATTCGCCGGAGAGTTTTGGCCTAATCCGGAAGTTTGAACAGTATCGCCTTCTTTGATGTCCATGTCTCCTACTAACTGGCTAACGATCAATGTGCCTGCTTTATCATCATAACTTTTTAATAGACCATATGAATCTCCTTTTTCAGAATTGATCTGAACAGGAAAATGATTTGAATTTTGGTTTTTAGATGATAGCAGTTCAACCTTCGATGATGTTGCGTTCACTTCGATTACTCGGCCGATCAAGCCTTTTTGAGCCAATACCGCCATATTCGGCTCGATACCATCATTTGATCCTCGGTCCACAATCAATAGATCTTGCCACATGTCTGGAGAACGAGTAATGACCGTCGCTGACACTTTTTCATAATTGCCCAATGTCTCATTTAATGATAGCTCTTTTTTCAGCGCTTCATTTTCTTTTTTCAAGTTATCGTTTTGGATAGATAATTCGCCATATCCATCGATTCTTTCTTTTAATCGTTCATTCTCGTCATAGGTGTTAAAAAGTGTACTGATCGATGATATGCCATTGCCGATCACTTTACCTGGAAAACCTATCACTTTGTCAACAAACCCTACACCGTCATTGACAGCTGATTGCCCAAGATTGTTTTTCCCACTATTTGTTCTTTGAGCTGCGGTCAAACTAATAATGGTAACCACGATAATCACTACGATCAGCGTGATAATTATATTTTTATTTGGATTAAATTTTTTCACATCGACACCCCGACTAATCTTTAGACTGATAGCAACAATTTTACCACTAATTAGAGGCAAACAAAAGAGCTGTGGTGCGTCTTTACAATTTTTTATTAAATATTGTCATTTTAATGATCCTATCCTCCGTCAATAGCCCTTTTTTCTGTAGCTAAATGTTCCTAAAAATCAAAATAATATTATTTCGTATGGAATGTTCCCGAAATTTAACGGTAATTGTTGACTAACTCTTTTTCAACTATCCATTCGTAACGTTTTCGTTATGGATTTTATCATGCGTTCGTTGGAAAAATGAAGGGAAATCTTGCAATAAAATAAAACGAAAAACAGTATCAATGAGCTAGCCTCATTAATACTGTTTCAATAACTATATATTTTCTAGTTGAAATGTTTGTACACTTAATAGCCATTCAAAAGATTAGAAAAATCCCTTGAACTTTTGTACTATAAATACGACTAGTTTTTTGTTATCTATTGGCGACTTGATTAGTGAGTTTTCGCTTACCAGTCAAGGCTTTATCACTTTATTACCAAGCTCGTGGTACATTACCTTCTTTATTTCGTTATCTATTACTTTAATTTCTCTCTTTCATCTTCCAACCATTTTTTATGGTCAGAAATAACTTTAGACAAGTGTTCCTCAGTGTAAAATTCTTGAGGTGTCAATTTATTTTCCACACCTTGGTATTGATAAGGCATATCAATTGGGGACCTCAAATCAAGCCAGAATTCACTAATTTCTAACAACGCATTTACATAATTTTTGTCTAAGATTTTCTTCAATAAATTATTAACTAAAATCCATCTCCATCTATAATAAGACATCAAATCTTTTTCATTAAAATCCTCAATCAAATCCAGAAGCTTATATATTTCGTTCTCATCATATGGTGAAAATAAACTGGCAAGCTCCCATACATACGAATTTTCTTCATTTTCATTTTTAGTTAGATAATCTAAGGTGTATTTCATTACAAATTCATCATCAAGTATACCTTGTAAATAAAATTTATTGTCTGAATAACCAAATCTACCTACTTTAAGCTCATTCCAAGAAAAAGAAATATCATTTTTTTTAAATTCATCTATATAGTTCATTATTTTATAGGCACCCCATTCAATTCTGGATTTCTGACAAACATTCTGTGTGTAACTTTTTCGTCTTGAATTATCCACTCAAAACGCCCCATAACACCATTTTGACTTCTCTGAATTTGATACAATTTAGCATTACCTAAATCTGTGACTTCTGCTAAACCAGCATAATTATCAATAATATCAGTAAAACCATGTGCTTTTGGAACATTGGGAAATTCATCTATGATAATTTGGGTTTGTTTTGTAGGTGGTTTTCCTGTCAATGGGTCAATATCATAAACAGAACCTTTCCCTTTAACTGGTTTAATATCATCTACTTTCAATCCACTTCCAGATCTGGGAGCTTCTATAATAGGATTGATTATTTCCTCTATTACTTTTTGATCCGCCCCACCAGTATTCTTATTCTCAACCGTCTTCGTGCCTTTATTCGTCGCCAATCGATAAGAAGCAAAGTTAAACCCTAACATCTGTAACGCTTGCCCCAGTTCGTCTTCCGTCATAAACTTATAAGCATCTTCAAAATACTGACCTGTTGCTACTAACGCTCCTAAAACTGGATTGTACTTGTCCCCTATTTGTAAATCCTTTCCATTTCGAAAGGCTACTTTGACCTTATCATCCCAATCCTGCTGAGACATAAATTCAAACAAGTCTGATGGTAAGTCTTTGCCATTCGCATTTAAATACTGGTAGATTTTTGGATTTTTAACACCTGCTCCATCTTTCGTTACTTTCCAAATGACCTTAGGGTTGCCATCTTTATCATTATAAATCACCGCATAGATTTGATACTCTTCTAACTGTTTTTCCATCAATCGTTTGTCTCGGGTTGCCCAGCTGTTTTTGATCGTATTCGCCCAATCCATATTTTTTCCACATCAAGAAATCATCGATCTTCGTGACACCTTAGAACGATTAGCTTCTTGGCAAGAACCATTAACGACCTTGGAAAAATATTTTAAGAATCCAACTACACCCATCAACAAAAAACAAGTCGTCAAACAATATTATGCCTGTTCAAAGCTCTTTCAGACCTTCAACAAAGAGTTCGAGCTTTTACTGACCACCGCTGAAAAACAACTAAACGAGGTCAGTTGGAATCAAACGACAGCTATTTCTACAAAATCAACCTCAGCTAACTGACTTTCTACTCAGAAAAAAAGCAGAGTAGGTGAAACACCTTACTCTGCCTTATTCACTCTATTTATTTTTCTTTGTTTTCTTCAGTCAATAATGCTTTACGCGAAACGTTCACACGACCTTGTTTGTCGATTTCCATCACTTTTACAAGGACTTCATCGCCAAGTTTCACAACATCTTCAACGTTGTTTACACGTTCATTGGCTAATTGAGAAATATGAACTAGACCGTCTTTCCCTTTGATCAAGTTAACGAATGCACCGAATTTTTCGATACGAACGACTTTACCAAGGTACACTTGTCCAACTTCCACTTCTTTTGTCAACTCTTCAATGATCTTGATCGCTTTTTTGATCATATCTGCATCAGCAGAGGCAATGCTTACATTACCTTCTTGATCGATATCGATCTTCACACCAGTCTCATCGATGATGCCATTGATCGTTTCTCCGCCTTTACCAATAACATCTTTGATTTTAGCTGGAGCGATTTGGATCATTTCGATCTTAGGTGCGTATTTGCTTAACTCTGGACGAGGTTCAGCCAATGTTGATGTCAATTCAGCAAGAATTTCCATACGGGCTTTTTTCGCTTGAGTCAATGCTTCTGTCAAGATTTGTTCAGTGATCCCTTGGATTTTGATGTCCATTTGTAAAGCTGTGATTCCGTCTTTTGTTCCAGCAACTTTGAAGTCCATGTCGCCTAGGTGATCTTCTAAGCCTTGGATATCTGTTAAAATCGTATAGTTTTCGCCATCACTGACAAGACCCATCGCGATTCCGGCAACTGGCGCTTTGATTGGCACACCAGCATCCATCAATGCTAAGATTCCTGCACAAATACTTGCTTGTGAAGATGAACCATTTGATTCTAAGACTTCTGATACCACACGGATCATGTATGGGAAATCTGCTTCATCCGGAATAATTTGCGCCATCGCACGTTCACCTAAAGCTCCGTGACCGATTTCACGACGACCAGGAGAGCCTGCACGACCTGTTGAACCCACAGAGAATTGTGGGAAATTATAATGATGAATGAAACGTTTGCTGTCTTCAACACCTAAACCATCGATGATTTGGTGTTCACCAAGCGGCGCTAACGTTACTACAGATAAAGCTTGTGTTTGTCCTCGAGTGAATAATCCTGAACCATGAACACGCGGCAAAATACCAACTTCTGATGCCAATGGACGGATTTCGTCTAATTTACGACCATCAGGACGGATTTTATCGATCGTGATCAATTCACGAACTACGTCTTTTTCTAAATCTTCTGCGATTTGTTTGACTTCTTTTGCTACTTGGTCTGCGTCTTCATGACCAGCAAATTTTTCAGCATATGCTTCTTTTAATTGGTCTTTGATTGCATCGATATTGACTTCACGCGCTAATTTTTCTTCTGTCATAACAGCTTCTTTCATTGAAGCGTAGTATGCATCGAAGATTTCTTTTTTCAAATCAGCATCCACTTGTAATAATTTGATTTCCATTTTTTCTTTACCGACAGCGGCAACGATTTCTTCTTGGAAAGCCACTAATTCTTTGATTGCATCAAAACCGAATAGCAATGCACCAAGCATGTCTTCTTCTGATACTTCTTTAGCACCACTTTCAACCATGTTGATCGCTTTTTTCGTTCCAGCAACCGTTAATTCGATATCTGTCTTTTCAGATTGTTCAACGGTTGGGTTCAATACATATTCACCATCTACACGACCAACATCAACACCTGCGATTGGTCCGTCGAATGGAATATCTGAAATTGCTAGAGCTAAAGATGAACCAAACATTGCAGCCATTTCTGGTGTGCAATCTTGTTCAACACTCATAACAGTATTTGTGATTTGAACTTCATTACGGAATCCTTCCGCAAACATTGGACGGATCGGACGGTCAATTAAACGAGCCGTTAGAGTTGCACGTTCACTTGGACGACCTTCACGCTTGATAAATCCACCTGGAATCTTCCCTACAGAGTACATTTTTTCTTCATAGTTCACTGTTAATGGAAAGAAATCAAAGTCTCTCGCATCTTTTGATGCAACTGCTGCACTTAAGACAACTGTCTCTCCATAACGCACTAATACTGCGCCATTTGCTTGTTTTGCTAATTGGCCGATCTCAACTTGTAAAGGACGTCCGCCCCAAGTTGTTTTGAACACTTGTTTTTCTGACATATATCTCTTCTCCTTTGATTCTTCGGAAAAGTCAGACTGCTACTAAACAAATGAAAAGATTCAAAAGAATTGAGTCCTTTTATTTGGTTAGTAGATTCATTCAAACTTTCCAAAGATGCTATTTTTTTAGTATTTTAAGGATACTTGACCTTCGCTTTTAAATAAGCTAAAAAGCGAGGTTCATTTAAGAATCTCGCTTTTCATTGTTTGATTAACGACGTAATCCTAAACGTTGGATCAATTCGCGGTAACGTTGGATGTCAGTTTTACGTAAGTAAGCTAACAAGTTACGACGGTGTCCAATTTTTTTCATTAGTCCACGGTAAGAGTGGTGATCTTTTTTGTGAACGCGAGCGTGTTCGTTCAAGTGATTGATATCAGCAGTTAATACAGCGATCTGTACTTCTGGTGAACCAGTATCTCCTTCATGACGAGCGTATTCGCTAATGATTTCGTTTTTCTTTTCTTTTGACATTGCCATGTTTTTCACCTCTTCTTTAAGAATCATCTTCTTACTGAGTAATGCGTTGGTGATTCGCACAACCAAGTAACAGACGGTATGATTTCATACAGGTATACTTTACAGGAAAGTTGGTAATAATGCAAGACCAAGCTTGCTCGCACTTGTGTTTTTTAAACAATTTATCCCCATTTTGAATGGTTTTATGATAAACTGTATAGGCGAATAAATAGATTAACGAAAGATCATGTTTCTTATATTGAAACTGATCAAACTTTTAAATAATTAAAGGAGGAATTATCCCATGATCACCATGGAGGATATTATCCGTGAAGGAAACCCAACACTCAGAGAAGTGGCTAAAGAAGTAGCTTTACCACTATCTGATGAAGATATCAAATTAGGCGAAGAAATGATGGAGTTCTTGCATAACAGTCAAGATCCTGTCAAAGCAGAAGAATTAGGCTTACGTGGCGGCGTTGGTCTAGCGGCACCCCAACTGGATATTTCTAAACGAATTATCGCAGTCCATGTACCCAGCGGTGATTTAGAAAATCCAGAACCAACATTAAGTGCGGTGATGTATAACCCTAAAATTTTAAGCCATTCCGTTCAAGATGCTTGTCTTGGCGAAGGCGAAGGATGTTTGTCTGTTGACCGTGAAGTGCCCGGTTACGTGATACGTCATAATAAAATCACACTTTCTTATGTAGATGCCGCGGGCGTAAACAAAAGATCCGTTTAAAAAATTACGAAGCGATCGTGGTACAACATGAAATCGATCATTTGAATGGTGTGATGTTTTATGATCATATCAATGCAGAAAATCCATATGCGCTGAAAGATGGCGTTTTGGTGATTGAATAACTAAAAAATGATCCGTGCAAACTTAACTAGTTTTGTACGGATCACTTTTTTTATACTTAAATCGCCTTTAACTCTTTCAACGCTTTCCAAATACCATCGTTATCATTAGTATCTGTCACGATTTTTGCTTCTTTTTGGATATGCGGTAAGGCATTCCCCATAGCAACGCCGATTCCAGCTTCCCGCAACATTTCACGGTCATTTTCCCCATCACCAAATGTAACGATATCTTCACGGGCAATTCCGACACGATCTGCTAAATTTAGTAATGTTGCAGCTTTAGAGCCGTTATTAGGAACGATATCTACACTTTCAGAGTGCCAACGAATAAAACGGAATTTAGAAAATTCACGATCAAACATACCATCTGCTGACTCATCATAAAAAGCTAACGCTTGATACACATCGTTTTCTTTTTGGAAATTAACATCATATTCTGGTGCTTCAAAGTCGATCGAACCCATTGCTTCAACCATTTGCGCACGGCGATGATGATTATTTTTCTTCACATCATCTAGTCCAACATAAGCCAAACCAATTTCTTTTTTCTCAACCTCTGAAGCAAAACGATGCAATTCATCTTGATCCAGTAAATTTTGAAAATATTGTTCATGATCTAAAAATGCTGCCGCTCCATTACAAAGAACATAATTAGAAAAATCTAAGTCTAAAATAATATCTTGCGCCATAAATCGGCTACGACCTGTTGCAATTGTTACAAGATGTCCTTGTTGTCTTAACATCTTTAATGCTTCTCGTGTGCTTTCTAACGGTTGTCTGTCGCTTCCAAGCAATGTTCCGTCAATATCAAATGCAAAAAGTTTTCTTCTCATGGCGTAATAACTCGCTCGCTTTCTATGATTTTGGCAAATACTTACTGCCTTCTCTAACTGCTAATGGGCTTAATTCGGTCGTCTTGATCAAGGTTTGAACCCACTCTGGATCTGTTTTACTATATTGACGCAAGGACCAGCCTATTGCTTTTTGAATAAAGAACTCATCTGTAGTTTTATCATAAATAATGGCTTTTTTCAATAACACAGTGTTTGTTTTTTCTTTATATAACAGTTGCAGATTGATTGCAACTCGTCTGTGCCAGAAGTCTTCTTCCCCAAAAAAGGCTTCAAATAACTGAGGCATTTCGGCTAAATGATGAAATCCCCATAGACCAAAAAACTTACGCCAAGAATCAACACTATCCCACCAAGCTTTGTCGATCACAAAAGGTTTGAAGCATAGAACTTCTGTAAAAGAAAAGCGTTTAACATTGATTATAGCGAGATCTATCGCCAAATACTGGTATTCCCGTTCTGATTTATGATAATAAAAGCTCACTAGCTCAAACAACTCATCAAACGGTAGTTTTTTACTAGCTTTAAAAGCTCTTTCTCTAGCACCGCGCGCTCTGGTGCCGTAACACCTGCAAAAGGAAATAAATTTTTCATGTACGTTGCCATTTGTTCAGCCTTTTCTTTATTTTCAGGAAAAACGACTTTATCCATTTTATTGCCCCTTTTTCTTCTTTCTTCTATTTTACTTCAAATAACTTCCCATATCAAAAAAGCTGAAACGAAAATAATTTCCGTTCCAGCTCTATAAACAGTGAAACAGAAATAACTTCCGTTTCAACCTCTAATCTAAATAGGTTGTATCTGCATTATTCAACCACGCATAACCCAAGCCCATCACTAATCCACCACCGATAAAGTTACCGATCAAAGCAAAGAATAGATTGTGCGCTACGCTACCGACTGTCATTGCCGCCATCGTTCCATGAGAAGCGAAGTACGCTAAGCTAAACGCAGGGAAGTTGGCGATAACGTGCTCGTAACCTAAGAATGCAAAGATAAAGATGATAAAAATGATTGCGGCAACTTTACCAGCATCATCTTTCATCCGCATGCTTACTAACACAGCTGTATTTACTACGATATTAGCAAACATTCCTTCAACTAAAATTTGTGTCGTTGTTTTATCTAATTTACCCGCAATCGATGTAAAGAAAAAGCTATCCGCAGGTAAGTCTTGGAAAGGAACCGTCAACGAAATCAAGTAGCCAAAGAACACACCACCGACTAAATTAAATAAAATACAGGTAACTAAAATTTTCGCTGCAAAAGAGAAGTTGATTTTTTTACGGTAAACCCCAACTGTCATGTATAACATGTTCGATGTACCAAGCTCAGCATTCATATAAAGAATCATAACAAGTGACCAACTAAACATAAAAGCATATAAAATTTTGCCTAAGCCGTGTACCATTCCTTCACCTTTGATCGCAATCGCAAAGGCAACCGCCGTTCCTAAAGTCAAAAACATACAAGCTAGTATTGCACGAAAAGCGTAACGCATAAAACTACTTTGGAATAAGTTCATTTTTTTACTGATTGATTTGTCGATCTGCTCAAATAATGGCGATACAGGTTTCATTGTGTTTCTCCTTTTCAATTTGTTTTCATCATTTTTTTCACAAAACATCCTTTATCATTCTAAAGACCTGTAAGGGTTTTGTCTAGTGCTTTTTCATACAAAATAGCATTTTTTTCATAAGATAACAAATAACTTGCTAATTTTGAACAAGTCAAAACAATTGTACACTTTCTCTTCGTTATCTAAAAAAGACATTCTTTTTGTCTTTAACAACTAAAAAACATGATAAATAATGAATCTACAATGGTAAAATAAAAGATAGTAAGAGGTTGTGTAATTTATAAAAGGAGTGTTTTTTTACTATGAAAAAACGAAACAGATTATTGGTAGCTCAGACAAAAACAATTCAATCAAAAAATGGACGTGATTCTTTTTTACTAAAACGGATTCCTATTCGTTCCTTAAACAAAGGAGAGCAATAAAATGAGTGATATTGAGCAAATCGAACAATATAAGGAATTAGATCAACGAATTACGAACTACTATCACGTTCTGAAAAGAAGAAATAGTCTTTTCGCTGTCAGTTTATTGTTTTTGCTTCTATTTAGTTGTGTTCTTTTCAGCTTAAATTTCATAACTAATACGGACCATTCAGCGAAAATAGCAGCTTATGATCAACAATTGAATACTCTTCAGCAAGAACGGGATAACTTCGAATCCGGAAAAATAGCGGAAACAGCGACATCATTTGATACTACTTTAACAGAAAACCTAGAAGGGCTTAAAAATTATTCTCTAAAAGAAAATAATTATTCTATACCTATTGAAAAAACAAATAGTAATCTGATAATCAATAAAAACAATATTTTTGTTTCAGATAATGCCACTATTTTAAATAACGACACAAAGAAAAAAATCTATACCCTTAATAAACAATTGGCAGCTAGTACCAAGGGTGCGCAATTAATAGTTGTAACAGTCAATGATTTACCAAGTGGCGAAACGATTGAATCTTATGCGAACAAAATCTTTACTCAATTAGGTATTGGCGATAAAGTAGAAAATAACGGCATTTTATATCTGATTGCTTTAACTAATCGAAAATTCCGTTTGGAAGTGGGCTATGGATTAGAGAACATTCTTTCTACTCGTGCGGCGGATGCTATCATCAACGATAGTCATATAATCAATGCTTTTAAAGAGGAGAACTATGATGATGGTGTCATTCAAGTAGTAGAGCAGGTATTTTCTTTAGTGAACAATAAAGTAGCATCCATTGATTTTAAAATCAATCAAATTTGGGAAGAAAAACGTTCAGCTAACTTCTCTCATCGAATTTTTTTCTTCTTTTTAGCAACTACTATATTAGTAACACTAATTTTTATTATCAATGTGTTTCGAGCAAGAAAAACATTAAACCAAAACTACCATGATTACCTGGAACAATCGTCCGCGTCCTCTACTCAAACAACTCTTTACAACTATCAAGCCTTGATCGAAAAAATGAAACAAACGAATCTCTATTTTATTTTGTTAGGCGGTTCTTCCCTAGCACCTTCAACAAGAAGCTTACATCGAGCAATTATCAGAGGAAAGTTAATGAGAAATCCCTCAGCTCAAAAAAAGCGATTTGGTCGGATATTAATAGATGACACACTTTATTCAAGCAACGGGGACATGCTAACGCATAACTACTTAGCCTCTAATTACAATTCTGATAACTGGTCAAATGATTCGTCTGACGATGGATCTTCTGGTGATTCTTTTGGTGGTGGCTCTTCTGGTGGCGGCGGCGCATCTGGTGGCTGGTAGTTGATTCGGGATAACGCAATAAAAAGCTTGAGTTATCCCCTCTTTTGCGCTATACTATGCTTTGTGTAAAATAATGCAGCAGAAAAATAATAGGCTCGTCAACATTTCATTGCCTTGATTGCTTTGGCTTTCAGGTTCAACTGCGTAACCCACGGCTGCAAAGGGCGAAGGTTGAAGAATGAACTGAACGAATATGAATTTTTCAGAAGATTATTTTACTCCAAAAAAACTTATTTTATTGGAGGAATTTTTAATGTCACGTTATACAGGACCATCATGGAAAATCTCTCGTCGTCTAGGTATCTCTCTATCAGGAACTGGTAAAGAACTAGCACGTCGCCCATACAAACCAGGACAACACGGACCAAACAGCCGTGGTAAAGTTTCTGAATATGGTATGCAATTAACTGAAAAACAAAAATTACGTCATATGTACGGTATGAACGAACGTCAATTCGTTAACTTGTTTATTAAAGCAAGCAAGATCAAAGAAGGTAAACACGGTGTTAACTTCATGATCTTACTAGAACAACGTTTAGATAACGTCGTTTACCGTTTAGGTCTTGCTACTACTCGTCGTCAAGCACGTCAATTAGTAAACCACGGTCACGTGACTGTAGATGGCAAACGCGTAGATATCCCTTCATACCACGTTGAAGTTGGTCAAGTGATTTCTGTTCGTGAAAAATCTCAAAACGTAGTAACAATCAAAGAAGCTGTTGAAGCAACTGTTGGACGTCCAGCATTCGTAAGCTTTGATACTGAAAAATTAGAAGGTAGCTTCACTCGTTTACCAGAACGTGATGAATTATACCCTGATATCGACGAAGCTCTTGTCGTTGAATACTACAACCAAAAACTTTAAGATTCTCTTGCTTTTATTGCATTGTGGATCTTTCAAAAAAACCTTGTACAGCTTTGCTGTACAAGGTTTTTTCATATAAAAGTAGAACGAAGCTAGATTTCAGCTTCGTTCTACTTTTTTAAGTTCATTGTTTTTCCAGCACTCCATCTTTCATCACAAATACTTCATCACAAAAATCGATCAAACGCTGATCATGTGTCACCATGATCGTTGCTTTATTCTTTTCTTTCGTTTCTCTGGCTAATATTTTTACAACCTCGAATGCTCGATCCGAATCCAAACTTGCTGTGGGTTCGTCCGCTAAAATAATCGACGGGTCATTATACAAAGCCCGGGCAATTGCCACTCGCTGACGCTCTCCACCAGAAATTTCATCTGGGTATTTTTTCTTTAACTTTTCAATTCCAAGCTCTGTTAATAACTTGTTGACTTTATCCACATCCGTCTTTTCTTTTTTGACTTTATCCACCAAACGTAATTGCTTTTCCACAGTGAGAAACGGAACTAAATTCGATGCTTGTAAAATAAACCCAATTTCAGAAAAACGAATTTTAGACCGAGTTTTTTCATTTTCTTGACTAAATGCTTCATTATTTATTTTAACTTCGCCACTCGTCGGCGTTTGTAAGCCACCTGCCAGCGTTAAAAAGGTACTTTTTCCCGAGCCGCTTGGGCCGATCACTGCAACAAACTGACCTTTTTCCACAGAAAAATCTGTGGATTTCAATGCTTCGATTGTCGTATCTCCATCTAAAAACTGTTTATCCACAGATAAAAATTCGATTGCCTTCATTTAAACTAGCCCCTTTCTATCCAATTGCCTTCAACGGATCGATTTTAACAATCGTCCGAACCGAGAATAGCGCACCTAATACCGCAATCACTAACATTATGCCACCGATCGATAAAAAGAATACCCAATTCGTTTGAAATGGAACAGCTGTTGGTAAAACGAGAGAAGTTCCCACTGTACCAAGCAAACCTAAAGTTATCCCCAAAACGGCCAAGACAAAGGTTTGAACGATTACAGAGACTGCGATATAAAAACCAGAAATCCCCTGAGCTTTCATGATTCCGAAAATCGTTGCTTTTTGCATGGTCAAGACATAGATAAAAATACCAATAACAATTGCTGCAATCACAATCAAAAAGCCGATCATAAAGCCAAAAGTCAGTACTTGAGCGCTATATCCTGGTAATTCATTGATGAATTTCGTGATACTGTAACTGGTCAAGCCATCCTCTTTCAAGTGAACGTTTTTTAGGTCTCCATCTTTTGCACGAAAAACGATCGCATTCACACGAGCATTATCTGAAGTATCCGATTTTTCAAAGCGAATTTGCTGAAAAGCAGCTGTGGATACATATAATACAGGTGCAACATTAAATTTAGCATTATCCGTAAAACCTACAACTTTCAGCTTTTTATCGCTGCCGGCTAGTTTTATTGTATCCCCAAGTTTGAGATTATTTTCTTTTTTCAAACTGTTATCTACAACTGTTTCATTTTCATTTGAAAATGCGTTTCCTTCAATAACATTCGGCATTAGAAATTCATCCTTATTGATACCGAAAAAGCTAGCATTGATTTTTTCCGAGCCTTTTTTATCTAATTGAATTACCGCTGCGGTTTGTCCTAGTGAGGCTTTTTCTTTTGCTTCAACTTCATCCATCGACTTAATGGGAATCATCGACATATTGATATTCGTATTTGATTCATCGGACAATACAATACCGTCCGCCTGCCATTTATCCACAGCTGTTCGATTATCTTCAGCTAAACCATACGCTAAACCAGTTAAAAAGAAAACCAAATATGAAATCAAAAACATCACACTAATGATCAGTGCATAACGTAATTTTGAACGGGTTATTTCATTCCAAGCTAAAAACATAATTCTCCCTCCTCCTTATCAATCGATAAGTTCTATAAAAAGTATAGCAAAATTTAGAAATCACAACAAAATATCTGCTTTGGTTATTCTCTAAAAAAATCCACATATTCGTCTAGATTTCTTCTTATTTCTAAAAATTAATCTGATATACTAAAAGAAACAATAAGTAAAAAGGAGTTTATTTATGAAAAAAAGACACGGTACACTCTATACGGTAATGCAATTTTCAATGATTTTGTTGTTTGCACTTTTTTTACGGAAGTTTGTTTTAACCCCAGTAGAAGTGATTGGTATTTCAATGGAGCCCACTTATCATGAATCTGATCGTTTATGGCAAACATCTTTAATCAGTCCAAAACGTTTTGATGTTGCTACTTTTCCTAGTCCACGAGATGGAAAACGAATTGTAAAGCGTGTTGTTGGCTTACCTGGTGATACGATTCGGATGGAAAATGATCAGTTGTATATCAATGACAAAAAATATGATGAACCTTATTTAGATGAATTTAAAGCAGCGTTGGATGATAATATGCCTTTGACTGCTGATTTTACTTTAGCTAATAGCGCTGCAGGTCCTGCCACTGTTGTTCCTGAAGGAAAGTATTTTGTGTTAGGTGATAATCGTCGCAAAGCAGATGATAGTCGCTATTTTGGTTTTGTAGATAAAGAAGATATCGTGGGCGTTGTTTATTTTCGCTATTATCCGTTGAATAAGATCGGTGTGCAATAAACTTATTATCCACGTATCATAAGCTGACTTTTGGAGTCATTTTCTTAAAGGCTGTATAATGTAAAAAATGCATTGTACAGCTTTTTTGTGTCTTAAAAATTAAAGATAGTTACTGATTTTTGAGCGTAAATCGATCATAGAAAGGATTGTAACAAATGGAAAACTCACCTGAACGACTAGAGGGCCGCTGGATAATACAAGGGACTAATTTTCCGCTTTGGCTATCGAAAAAGCGTAGTGATCCTACTATACAATATGAAAAATCGAAAAATTCTCCCCTCAGATTCTTGGATATTGTTACTTACAAAAATAATAAAGGGCAACAAAAAAAGATTATCGGAATAGATACATATAAACAAAACCACTTTGTTTGGCGAGGTAGAGGACTCTTAAAACTCTTAAGTAGTAAATGGTCCATCTTGACTATTACGGATACGATTTTAGTTATCAAATTCGACCGCTCTTTTTTAACACCTGCCGGAATTGACGTTTTGGTTCGAGAAGGGATAAATATCGATGATCCAAAACAATTTATTTTAGATTCTTTTGAACAGTATTCTCTTACTCTCGGTGAGCTTAATAGCCTAGTTTGGCTTTAGAGACTTGAAATCCGCAAAAAAGAGCAGAACAACAGTCTATATAGTGACCTGTGTTCTGGCTCTAGTCTTACCCCTGTAACCCAATTGCTAGCTGGTACAACGGAATTAATTCTTCATACGTTTTTAGCATATACTCACAGGCTTTTTCCGGATCGTTCAATAGATCATCTGTCTTTCTAATGATTCGACCAATTTGAAACTCTCCTTTTTTTACATCACGAAAACGGGTTAGATGTTTCTCTAAATCGGCTTCATTCAACCGCTCGATCTCAGGTTGGGTATGATCGATCGATAGGTAAAAGTCATCATCCAGTTGCTCAAATAACGATGGATTATCTAAAAAAGCTTGGGCGATTTCTTTTTCATTTTTAGGATTATCTATCAATGATAGCCACATGAAAAGATAATCTGGCCAGATACCTAATTGAAAATGAGCTTCCATTTTATAGCCGCGTTTTTTCTGGCTTAGTGCAGACCACGTATTTTCTGGTGGGTAAACAGTTCTACGGCGGTGTTGGGCGATATGAACAAAAAATTCTGTTTCTAGTGTTTCGCCTAATTCTTCAGCAAAATAATCATCTAATTCTTGAAATTTTGGTTGGATCGCCGAACGAATACCAGCCATCCTTGGGTCTAAGCCTTCTATCGTAAAAACATCAAAATCTTTTTCAGTAAACATCAACATGTAGTCATTTCTCCTCTGAGCTATTCTGTAATTTAGTTATGCAATTCTTGCCATTCTTCTAGCGTGATCCCTCGAATAATATCTGTAACAACTTTCCCTTTCCACATCCGGGCATTTGGGATATTGCCTTCTATTTTCATCCCAATTTTTTCCATTACACGGCCAGATTTAGGATTATCGATATCATGTGTCGCAAAAATACGTATCAATTTCAGCTCTTCAAAACCTAAACGAAGTAATTCATGCGCCGCTTCGGGCACATAGCCTTGTCCCCAAAATGCCTTGTTTAAAGAATAACCGATTTCCGCAATATTATGCTGATCCACCACACGTAAATCGATCGTTCCGATAAATTTACCAGTTGCTTTTAACTCGATCCCATATTTTCCAAGCGGTGCTGCCATGAAATAGTTTGCAATGCTTTCTTTGGTGTCCTTAAAAGACTGATGGATTGGGAAAACATAGGCGACCGTTGCTTCATCAGATGCATATTCGTGCATATCATTGGCGTCACTTAATGTTACTGGACGTAATTTTAAACGTTCGGTTTCCAAATATTGGTTTTCTGCAAAAATCAAATTGCGATTGATAACAATTTCCATGATTCCACCTACTTTTCATACTACTTTACAGAAAGAAATGCTCAGAGGCAAGAGGAAAAATAAAAAAATAAGAAATCTAAAATTAGTTGCTTACTACTTCTTTGATAAAGGTACTAACTTCTGTTTGTTTCCCCTCACTAAGTAGCTGAACGATTTTGCTGCCTACGATCACGCCTGCACAACTTTTCCTAAAACGTGCCACATGTTCTTTAGATGATACGCCAAATCCTGCTAAAACTGGTTTGTCACTGACTTTTTGAATATAGGCTAAATGCTCGTCTAATGTTTCTTGATAATTTCGTCCAGTTCCTGTTACACCATTGACTGCTACTGCATAAATAAATCCTTCTCCCGATTCTACTAATTCCGGGATTCGTTTTTTGGGTGTTGTTAAAGCTACCAATGGAATCAATGAAATATCACTATCATTTAATAATGGTGTTAGCAATTCTTGATGCTCATATGGCAAATCTGGAATAATCAGTCCTTTGACATCCGTTTTCACCAAATCGTGAATGAATGCTTCCAAGCCATAACTAAAAATCGGATTAAAATACGTCATGATCACCAAAGGCGTTGCGGTTTTGATTTGTTTTAGCTGCTGGATTATTTTTTTCAGTGTTACTTTATTTTCTAGTGCTCTTAGACCAGCTGCTTGGATTACAGGACCGTCTGCAACTGGATCTGAAAATGGAATCCCTAATTCGATTGCACTTGCTCCAGCTTCTGTCAGTAGCTGAATTTCATCAGCTAGTTGGTTTAGCCCTTGAGCCCCCGCCATAATGTATGGAACAAAGATCGTTTCATTTGCTTGTTGTTTCGCCTTTAGTTGCTTCGTTAATGATTTCATTGGGATACCTCCTGTTCAAATAATTCTTTGATTTGCTGTACATCTTTATCCCCACGGCCTGAAAGACAAACTATAATTTGTTTATCTGGTCCAAGTTCTTTTGCAACTTTGAGCGCATGGCTAACGGCATGAGAACTTTCTAAAGCTGGTATGATTCCTTCTGTTTGGCATAAAATTTTAAAGGCATCTAGCGCTTCTTGATCGGTTACTGACTCATAGCTTGCTCTTTGCGTTTCGTTTAAATGACAGTGCTCTGGTCCAAGTCCTGGATAATCTAAGCCAGCTGAAATCGAGAAAGCTTCTAAAATTTGGCCATCATCATCTTGTAATAGCTTCATCATCGCCCCATGAAGTACGCCTGTTTTCCCTTTGGTGATCGATGCCGCATGTGAGGTTGTGTCTAATCCTAGGCCGGCTGCTTCAACACCGATCAGTGCAACCTCATCATTGATAAAGGGATAGAAAATCCCCATCGCATTACTCCCACCGCCCACACAAGCAACGACTGCATCAGGTAATTTGTTTTCTACCTCTAAAAATTGACGTCTCGCTTCAATTCCGATAATGCTTTGATAATCTCGCACGATTTCCGGAAATGGATGAGGACCTAAAACCGATCCCATCACATAATGAGTGTCTTCAACATTGGCAACCCAAAAACGTAACGCTTCGTTTACCGCATCTTTCAAAGTTTGGCTACCTGATGTCACACTTTCAACTTTAGCGCCTAATAATTCCATCCGGAAAACATTCAGCGATTGACGAGCTACATCCACAGCTCCCATAAAAATCGTACATTCCATCCCAAACAAAGCCGCCACTGTAGCTGTTGCTACACCATGTTGCCCTGCACCTGTTTCTGCAACGACTTTTTTCTTACCCATTTTTTTCGCCAATAAGATTTGGCCGATCGTATTGTTGATTTTGTGTGCACCAGTGTGATTCAAATCTTCTCTTTTTAGATAAATCTTAGCGCCGCCAGCAAAATCTGTTAAACGTTCTGCAAAGTACAATGGATTTTCCCGTCCAACATATTGTTTTAAGTAGTAGTTCAGCTCCTTTTGAAATACCTCATCCGTTTTTGACACTTCATAAACTTCCTCTAATTCTTTAACAGCATACATTAATGTTTCCGGGACGAATTGCCCTCCAAAATCTCCGTAAAATCCTTGGTTTGGTTGATTATACATAATTTTCCTCCTTGTAATTAAAGCTGAACGGGCTCGTTTAGCCTTGACTGAAAAATAGGAAAATATATTTGTGACGCTTTTTGTCACAGGCATATTTTATCTTTTTTCCGAAAGGCTAGCCCGTGAAGCTAGAGAGCATTAAAGCTGAATGGGCTCGTTTAGGTTCGACAAGAAAATAGGAAAAATTGACTGTGACGCTTTTTGTCACATTCAGGTTTTATCTTTTTCTCAAAAACCTAGCCCATAACTAGGTCGCTTTCTTTAGAAAAGTAATAATCTTTTTGGGATCTTTTACTCCATTTGTTTCAACTCCACTAGATACATCAACAGCATATGGGTTGAACTTTTGTTTAGCTAGTTGTACATTTTCTGGGGTTAAACCGCCAGCGATAATGATTTTTTTATTTTTGATAGAGCTTGTATCTAATTGCTGCCAATCGAAGACTTCACCATTGCCTCCGACAAATTTTTGGGGTGGTGCATCGAAGAGCAGAAATTCTGCGCTGGTCTCTTTAATGTATTTTTCTTGATCCATTCCGTTAACTGGAATTGCTCGAATTAGCGGAACAGTATAGTTTTCTGTTATCAAATCGCCATGGATCTGCACCATATCTAGTCCAGCTTGTCGGATGGTTGCTTCCACTTCTGATTGGATCGGCGAAACAAAGACACCCACTTTTTTAACTTCTTTGGGTACATTTTTCGTGATTTCTTTGACCTCTTCTGGAGTAATCTGACGTGTACTTTTTGCAAAGACAAAGCCAAGATAATCTGCACCATGTGCTACTGCTACGTCTACCTGCTCTTTCGTTTTCAATCCACAAATTTTCACTTTCATCGCAAGACCTGCAATGCTTTGACTTTCGCTTTTGGATCATTTTCCCGCATCAATCCTTCTCCAACTAAAACCGCTTGATAGTTCTCTTTCACAAGAGCAACTTGCTCACTCGTTGAAAAACCCGATTCACTGATATATACAGCATCTGTTTTTTGTTTTTCTCCCAACATTTGGCTCACACCGATCGAAACATCAAATGTTTTTAAATTTCGGTTATTTACACCAATCAATCGTGCCGATAACGCTTCAGCAATCCGCAGTTCCTCTTCATCATGGACTTCTACTAAAACTTCCAGACCCAATGCCGTTGCTTTTTTATATAGTTCTGCCAATTTTTGTTTGGACAAAGCCGATACGATCAGTAAAATAATCGTTGCTCCAGCATTTCTTGCACGAATCAGTTGTTTTTCATCAATGATAAAATCTTTGCATAATACAGGGATGTTCACTTCTGATGTTACTTGCCTCAAATCTTCGATCGAACCTTTAAAGAAAACGTCATCTGTCAATACAGAAATTGCTGTAACGCCTGCTTGTTCATAAGCTTTTGCTTGTTCGATCACGTTAACGGATAAATTGATTGCACCTTTAGACGGGGACGCTCGTTTGACTTCTCCAATGATATGCATTTTTTCAGGATAATCTTTGACTTGCTGATAAAATGAGTGTGTTTCTCTTAGTGGCTGAACTGTTTCTACTGACATTAGGTTCACTTCTCGTTTTTTTTCATTGATGATTTTTTCTAAAAAATTCATTTAAGCAACCTCCTTTTGTACTTGGATCAGCTGTTGTAGTTTATCCAAAGCCGCACCGCTCGCCACACAATCTTTCGCCAATACAATTCCTTCTTGCACAGTTGATACTTTTCCATTGCTGAAAAAACCTAACCCTGCATTCAATAAAACAGTATCCAAATAAGGACTTGCTTGGTTTTTCAAAATCGATAACAGAATCTCAGTATTTTGCTCAGCATTACCGCCACGAATTGCTTCTATCGGAAGTCGAGCAAAACCAAACTCCTCGGGTTCGATCGTCTGCATCGTGATCCTCTCTTTTTCCAATAAAGCAAAGTGTGTCGTTCCTGCAAGAGAGGCTTCATCCAATCCACCTGAACCATTGACCACTACCGCCCGTTTACGTCCTAATTCGCCTAATGTTTTTGCTGTTTCTTCCAGTAAGTCTCGTCGATAGGTTCCCATTAATTGTGAGTCTAAAAGCACGGGATTCGTTAATGGACCAATCAAATTTAGGATTGTTGGTGTCCCCAATTCTTTGCGTACTTTCATGACATATTTCATTTTTGGGTGCATATGAGGGGCAAAGAGAAAGGCCAATCCGACTTCATTCAGTACCATACTTAATTTGTCTGGCGAGAGGGCAATATTTACACCCAAACATTCAAATATATCCGCACTGCCTGATTTACTTGAGATACTGCGATTGCCATGTTTCGCGATAGTTACGCCCCCTGCTGCCAGAACAAAGGCTGCAGTTGTACTAATATTAAAGCTGTTTGATTGATCGCCGCCAGTCCCACAATTATCCATGACGTTTTCTTTTTGACAATCGATAGTTACTGCTTTTCGCTGAATCGTTTCAGCTATTCCCGCCATTTCTTCAGCCGTTTCTCCATTACATTTTAGTGCTGTTAAAAAAGCTGCGATTTGACTATCGGTTAGTTGACCTTCAAAGATTTTTTCTGCCACTTGTTGCGCTTCTATACGCGACAAATGTTCATTTCGAAAAACTTTTTCAAATAGATTTTTCATATCGTTGTTCCTCCATTAGTTGGATAAAATTTTTAATGATTGCCGTACCGATTGGTGTTCCGATCGATTCCGGATGAAATTGAAGACCAAAAACGGGATATGTTTGGTGTTCGATCGCCATGATTTCCTGATCATCTTCTGCGATTGCTGTGATGATGAATTCTTCTGGTAGTGTTTTTCGATCAATTACTAGTGAGTGGTAACGCATAACTAAACCTTCATCGGTGCTTCCTTTAAACAGTCGACTGATTTTCTCTGTTGTAATAGTGGATTGTTTCCCGTGACGAATTTCTTTAGCCGTTATCACTTTAGCACCAAATACCTCACCGATCGTTTGATGCCCTAAGCAAATACCTAATACTGGTTTCTGTTGGTAAAATTGCTGGATCACTTCTTTTACATAGCCTGTTTCTGCTGGCGTTCCAGGCCCCGGTGAAATCACGATTGCATCCGCTTGTTCTGCTAAATGAAACATATCATCTGAATCATTTCGAACGATCATTACATCGTGACCTGTCCCAATCATTTGAGCAAGGTTGTATGTAAAGGAATCATAATTATCGATCAGTAAAATCATTTTCCCACCTCCAAAAGTGCTTTGGCTTTTTGTAGTGTTTCTTCATATTCTTTCGTAGGATCAGAATCATAAACAATGCCTGCTCCTGCTTGTACATACGCTTTATTTTTATGGATGACCATCGTTCTTATCGCAATGGCAAAATCGGCTTGGTCATTTTTAGATAAATAACCGACAGCTCCTGCGTAGATATTTCGTTTGACTGGTTCGATTTCGTAAATACGTTGCATCGCTCGAATTTTTGGCGCACCGCTGACTGTTCCAGCAGGTATCGTTGCCTTTAATGCATCCATCGCGGTCAATCCTTTTTTTAGTTTTCCTGTCACAACTGAAACTAAATGCATTACAAAGCGATACTTTTCAACAATCATATAAACAGGGACTTCGACTGAGCCCACTTCACTAACTTTTCCTACATCATTTCGCCCTAAATCAATCAACATTAAATGTTCCGCACGTTCTTTTTCATCTGTGAGTAGCTCTTGTTCTAAAATCAAATCTTGTTCCACCGTTTGCCCTCTTTTGCGTGTTCCTGCAATTGGATTTGTTGTTACGATTTGGTTTTTGACACTGACGAGACTTTCTGGAGATGATCCAATCACGTATGTTTCGCCAAAATCTAAAAAATACAGATAGGTTGATGGATTGGTGACTCTTAATCTGCGGTAATAATCGAAAGGTTCTTCTTCAAAATCAGCTGTTAAGCGTTGTGAGGGCACCATTTGGAACATGTCTCCTTGCTTGATATAGTCTTTCACTTTGGTAACTACTTGTTCAAAGCTTTCTTTGGTAAAGTTGCTTTGGTAATTTAATTTTTTTAAATGGATTTCCTTTTGCTCTTCTTCGTTTGGCGTTTGTAATTCATTTATTTTCTGCTTGATTGCTTCGTTTAATACTTCTTCACTTCGTTTTGAGTAAGTATCTGCTTCAACCAATATGATTTTTTCACCGACATGATCGAAAATCAAATAAGAATCGAATAGATAAAAGTGGATATCAGGAACATTTAATTCATCACATGGTAGCTTGCCTAAATCTTCATAGCAGGCAATCACATCATAACCGACATAACCTATTGCACCACCTTGGAAAGGAAGTTCTTTTATAAGTTCTTCTCTCTTCAATACCTGTTTTTCGATTTCTTTTAATGGATCTTTTACCGTATTCGTTTGCCCATCTATCGTTAATTGGTTTCCAAAACAAGTGATTTCAGAAACAGCATCCCAGGCAATGATTGAATAACGTCCTTTGCTTTTATCTCTAGGAATGCTTTCTAAAAGGCATTTGTTTGTTCCTTGAATTCTTAAAAAGGCGGATATCGCCGTTAGATAATCTGCTTGGATTTCTTTGATTAATTGCATGTGATTTCCTCTTTTCTAGTTTTTTTGTTTAAGAGTTTGACAGAATATGTGATTCTCTAGTAATGAAAGTTCTCTCGCTTTGCTCGACAAGTACTGTTCATCATCTATTCTGGCGAAGCCTATCGTAGTGTTTCCTAGTATGGTTACTTCTCTCGCTTTGCTCGACAAGTACTGTTCATCATCTACTCTGGCGAAGCTATCGTAGTGATTCCTAGTATGGTTACTTCTCTCACTTTGCTCGACAAGTACTGTTCATCATCTACTCTGGCGAAGCCTTTCGTAGTGTTTCCTAGTACGGTTACTTCTCTCGCTTTGCTCGACAAGTACTGTTCATCATCTACTCTGGTGAAGCCTGTCGCAGTGTTTCCTAGTACGGTTACTTCTCTCGCTTTGTTCGACAAGTACTGTTCATCATCTACTCTGGCGAAGCTTTCGTAGTGTTTCCTAGTACGGTTACTTCTCTCGCTTTGCTCGACAAGTACTGTTCATCATCTACTCTGGCATAGCCAATCGTAGTGATTCACAGCAAAAAGCCCTCACAAAGCAGACCTCGATCTGTTTTGTGAGGGCGAATAATAGTATCCACGGTACCACCTCAATGAAAAAAATTCTTTTTCGTAACCTTGGAATCGCTGTTCACTATTGATCATTTGGGATCAGAGTGTTTGATGATTCCTAGTATAGTTACTTCTCTCTCCTTAACACAGCTTTTATTGTAAATCACTTTTTTTCATTCTTTACAATAAAATAAGCCCCCAAACCACACAAAATCTGTGGTTTGAGGGCGAAAAATTCACGGTGCCACCTCAAGTTTGAAAGAAATTCTTTCCTCTTATCAGTCGTCTATCAACGACCTTACTCTATAACGGGAGTTCCCGAAAATGCCTACTGAGATTCAACATTTCGCTCGAAAGTCCATTCACAACCCATCCCTTACTGATTCGCAGTCCCATCAGCTCTCTGAAAAGTTCCAGTGTTGTTACTCCTCTTTCTCAAAGCTTTGTTATTGAGGATAATCATATTAGAAAATTCTAATCTTGTCAACTATTTTTTATATAAAAATCGACTTTTTCTCTTAAACTCTTGATTTACTCGTATTTTCTTTAATGATTTCTACAATTGTTTTTGCAGCTAATTCCATTGACTCTAGTGTAATAAACTCATATTGCCCATGGAAATTCTCACCGCCTGTAAATAAATTAGGGGTGGGAATACCCATAAACGAGATTTTCGATCCATCTGTTCCGCCGCGAAAGGGTTGGATATCCGGTTCGATCCCTAGATTTTCCATTGCTTTAACAGCTAGTTCTACAGGGGTCATGTCTTTTTCGATGATCTCTTTCATGTTGTAATACTGATCTAGAAAGTCGATCCTGATCCGTTCTTTGTCGAATGATTTATTTAATTCACCAACGATATCCGCAAGCTGTTGTTTTCTTTGGTGGAAAAGGTTCTTGTCATGATCCCGAATGATATACGTCAACTCAGCATGGTCTAAGCTTCCAACAAATTTTGTCAGTAAATAAAATCCTTCATGTCCACGTGTTTTTTCCGGAACTTCCGCTTGAGGTAATTTGGCATCTATTTTCTCACCCAATTTGATTGCATTGACCATTGTTCCATACGCTGTTCCTGGATGGACACTTGTCCCTTCGATCGTGATCACAGCTTGTGCCGCATTAAATGTTTCGTATTCAAAGCAGCCGACTCTTCCACTGTCTATTGTATAAGCAAATGCTGCTGGAAAATTCGGTGCATCAAAACGATCAGCGCCACGTCCAATTTCTTCATCTGGTCCAAACGCAAGTAGGACTTTTCCATGAGGAATTTCAGGATGGGCCAATAGATACTCAACTGCATCTAAAATTTCTACGATTCCAGCTTTATCGTCCGCTCCTAAAAGGGTCGTTCCATCTGTTGTGATCAAGGTTTGACCGATATACTCTTTCAGATTGGGAAACTCTTCAGTTGCCATGATGATTCCAAGTTTTTCATTCAATACAACATCTTGACCATCGTAATTTGGAAAAATGTTAGGCTGAATATTCCAAGCGTTGTAATCAGCTGTATCCAAATGTGCAATAAACCCAATCGTCGGTATCTTCTCATTTGTGGTGGCAGGTAAAGCAGCCGTTAAGAAACCATTTTTTTCATTGTAGTGAATATCAGAAAGTCCAATTTCTGCTAATTCCTTTTCAATGATTCTTGCAAAGTCCACTTGCCCTGGTGTTGTCGGAACTGTCTGACTTGCTGCATCTGAGCGAGTGTTGACTTTTACATATCGGATAAATCGTTCTAATAATCGACTCATTATTTTATTCCTCTTTTCAAACAAGTTCGTGAAGCTGGTTAATCCTCTAAATAAGCCGTTCTAAGGTTGAAATAGTCACCATATAAGTGATAGCTAATTCCTTTGATTTTTGGATTGATCAAGTAGTTAGACGCACTTTGATAAAGCGGCACTTGGGCAGCATCTTGATCCAATAAAATATCTTCGGCCTTTTTATAGTCATCAAACTGTTTATTTGGTGTATTTGCATTGACCGTGCGTGCGTCTGTAATCAATTTATCATAGTCAGCATTTTTGTATGAACCATAGTTATATGCCGATTCTCCAGCGTATAAGTTAAAATAAGAATCCAAATCACTACTACCAGCAATCCAGCCTGACAATGAAAGTTCATAGTCTTTATCTTTACGTGTTTGTAAAACATTGTTTTTCGGTTGCGCATTGATAGTAATTTCTAGACCTTTTAAGTTTTCTTGCAATTGACTCTGCACATATTCAGAGATTTTCTTCCCATTATCGTCGTCAGAAACTAAAAGAGATAGCTTGATCTTATCACCTAGATCCGCTTTAGCCTTTTCCCATTCAACTTGGGCCTTTTTCACATCGTATACTGAATGATCCCCACTGAATTTTCTGAAATCCTCAGAAGTTTCGGGATTTTTATAGAGCCCACTTGGAATCAAACCGTTCAATGGTTTCGAACCATCGTTTAGCACACTTTTCGTTAACGCATCTTTGTCGATTGCTTGTGCGATTGCTTTTCGTAAATGAAGATTATCAGGAGCAGTACCTGTTTTTTTATTGAAATCTAAGTAGTAATTGGCTACATCAGAATGCGTTACGTATCCTGCTTCATCGCTATATTGTTGCACATATTGACCACTGATTCGGACTAAATCCAATTCGTTTGATTGATATAAATTGATCCCTGTGTTTTCTTCTTTAATGGTATTGACTTTAACTTCTTCTAATTTCACTTTATCTGCATCGTAATACTCAGGATTTTTCTTTAATGTCCATGTATCTGATGATGCATCCCAATCTGTTAAGATAAACGGACCACTATAAAGTAAATGCTCGCTGTCTGTTGCGTAGTCTTTGCCTTGTTTTTCAACATACGCTTGATTTTGTGGCGCTAACCAGCCAATTGAAGCAACGGTTAAAAATGAGGGCTGCGCTTGTTCTAACGTCACTTCAAACTCTTTATCGCTTGGCGCAGAAAGTCCTATTTCATCTACTGATTTTTCACCGTTGCGAATTGCTTTACTATTTTTTACATTGTCTAACAAGTATGCGTTTGGACCAATTGTTGCAGGTGTTACTAATTTTTTCCATGAATACAGAAAATCTTGTGCAGTGATCGGTTCACCATTACTCCATTTGATATCATCTTTTAATGTAAATTTATAACTTAAACCATCTTCACTTGTCTCAACCTTTTCTGCTAGTCCTGGAATTGGCGTGCTATCGTCATCAAAGCGATACAAGCCTTCAAACAGATGCTGAACGATTGTAAAGGTGTTTTTATCCATTGTCTGTGTTGTGTCTAATGTTGAAAGTGGCGTTGGCGAACTGATCTCGATTTTTTGACTAGCCGCAACTGCTCCCTCTTCACTTTTTGTTGTTTCTTTTTTGTCGTTGCCTCCGCAAGCTGTTAGTAATAATCCCGTTAATACTGCGCTTACGACTAATAATTTTTTCTTCATTTTATTTCCCCCTTCGGTATCTGTATACATTAAACTACCCCTACCATGCTGTGAATATTGAAAATAAGCGGTCCTTGTTCATTTGTATGAGGCTTTGTGATGATTCCTAGTCTGATTTTGCACGCCTTGTATTGTTCATCTTCTACTCTGGCGGAGCACCTGTCAGAGGCCTTTCATTCTTCGAGTTTTTGCTCTTAGAATGTGCTGAGCTAGAAACGGTGGACCGTGATTCACTAGTATGGTAACTTCTCTCCCTTTGGTCGCCAAGTATTGTTCATCATCTACTCTGGCGAAGCCCAGTCAGAGTTCTTCTATTCTTTGAGTTTGGCTCTTAGAATGTGCTGAGCTAGAAACGGTGGACCGTGATTCACTAGTATGGTAACTTCTCTCCCTTTGGTCGCCAAGTATTGTTCATCATCTACTCTGGCGGAGCCAGTCGTAGTGATTCACAACAAAAAACTCTCATCCTAATAAAAGGACGAGAGTTTTAAACTTTCGCGGTACCACCTTCAATTGACTTACATAATAAGCCCACTCTTTCAGTACAATCATACTGAGGCGCTATAACAGGCGCACCTGAATTGATCTTAACGTGTTCGATCAATTTGTTCAAAGGCCATTTTCTTTTCCATATTCACTGTCTCTTTCCACCAACCGAGACTCTCTTTAAGTTATCTGAAAAATACTTTCCTTATCTTCACATTTAATTTTAATAGATAATGTATTATAAGGATTGTAGCATATATAGAGAAGCAGCGTCAATATAGGTATTAAAAATTTATTAATCACCCACTATTCATTTTCACTAGATAAAATCATTAGAATTTATGATATTTGGCAAAAAATAGACCCACATTCCATTTTCTGATCGATAATATGAATGTGAGACTATTTTATTTTTCTATTTCAACGCTTTTTGTACATCTTCAATCATCAAGTGCGTAGACTCTAATCCACCACCGCTTAAGTACCAAACGTCAGGTTGTAAAGAAATTACTTTGCCGTTTTTCCCTGCATTGGTTTGTTTTACCAATTCATTACTTTCTACATTATCATTCGTATCATCGCCACCGATTGCTTTCGTACGGTCAACAACAAACAAGATATCTGGATTTTTTTCTAAGACATATTCGTAAGAAACGCTTTGGCCATGAGTGGATGCTTCAATTGCATCATCTGCTTGCTTGAAGCCGAATGTATCATGAACGATACCGAAACGAGAACCTGTGCCATACGCTGAAAGTTGTCCTTCGTTTACTAAAACAACTAGCGCTTTGTCATCACTTGCTTCAGCTTTTTCTTTAACATCTGCAATTTCTTTTTCTAAATCAGTAATTTTTGTTTTCGCTTCATCTTTTTTATCGAAAATTTCAGCTAATGTTTCAATATTTTTCTTTGTAGAATTCCATGTATCTTTAGCATCTACTGATAGATAAATGGTTGGAGCGATTTTTTCTAGTTTATCTTGGAAATCTTTTTGACGTCCTGAAATAATGATCATATCAGGTTTTAGTTGATTGATTTTTTCTAAATCCGGTTCTTTGATCCCACCAGCTGATTCTACTTTTTTGTAGTCAGCTAAATACTCAGGTAAATTCTTTGTTGGAGCACCGACAACTGTATCGCCAACACCTAGTGCGTCCATTGTATCTAGTGATCCATTGTCAAAAACAACAACTTTTTTAGGATTTTTAGGTACTTCTACTGAACCATTTGAATCTTTTACTGTGATTGTTGTTGCTACATCAGAACTTGATTCTTTCGAAGCTGAACCATCTGTCGCTTTTTTCCCATTGTTGCCACATGCACCTAAAGTAAGAAGTGCGATCATTGATACCGTTGCAATTGCTAAGAATTTCTTTTTCATTTTATTTCCCCCAGTTTCATTAATGTTTTTAAATTTTTCTACAATAGATTAAAGCTTTTTTCTGCTAATTTGCTCAAAAGCTGAACGAACATGTTACGCTTTTCTTTTGATCTAGCTAAAATACATACAAAATCTTTTTCCTTCAATCTCACAAATTCGGATATTCATATCATAAAGTTTATTCAACACTTCTGATTGGATAATGTCATCCGTACTACCATGAGTAAATAAACGACCATCTTTCATCGCTACAATCTCATCTGCATAACTAGCTGCAAAATTGATATCGTGAAGTACGATGATGACTGTTTTACCAAATTCATCCACTAAGCGTCGTAATGTCTGCATCATTTGAACCGCAAAGTTCATATCTAAATTGTTTAAAGGCTCATCCAATAAAATATAATCCGTATCCTGCGCTAAAACCATGGCAATATATACTCGCTGTAATTGGCCACCTGACAAGGTATCGATCAGTTCATCCGCTAAATCCAATAAACCAAGATTTTCCATCGCTTCTTCGACTTTTTCATGATCTTCTTTTTTCAAGCGCCCTTTACTATAAGGAAAACGCCCAAAATTAACTAGCTCTCGAACCGTGATTTTCAGATTGATACCATTTGTTTGTTTTAAAATCGATAACTTTTTAGACAGTTCGCTTTGTTTCCAAGTCTTTACTTCGTTGTGATCTAAATAAATTTCACCAGTATCTTTGGGAATCAAGCGACTCATCATTGAAAGCAACGTACTTTTCCCTGCTCCATTTGGACCGATAAAAGCGGTCAATTTTTGCTCTGTAATCGGCAATTGAACCTCTGAAACCACAATCTTTTCACCATATCTTTTTGAAACATTTTTGATTTCGATCATCTGCGTTGCTTCCTTTCACTAATAATCTTTCCAACAAAATAGACACCGCCGCCAAATTCGATCACAATACTTAACGTCGTATTCAACTGAAACACTTGCTCTACAAGAAACTGACCAAATACTAACAAAAGGATGGACAACAAACTACCACCTAAAAATAACTCACGATGTCGATAGGTACCCATTAATTGATAACTCATATTGGCAACAATAAACCCGAGAAAGGTCACAGGCCCTACCAAAGCTGTCGATAATCCTATCAAACCACTGATTACAGTCAATAACACAAACTGAAATCTCGGAACATTGATCCCTAAACTAGTTGCCTGTTCATTACCTAAATGCAAAACATCCAGCGCATGACTTCTGAACCATAAAAATCCTACTAATAACGTGATCAAAATCCCAGCAATCAACAGATGCTGACTATTCACATTGCCAAAACTGGCAAATAATTTTCCTTGCAGCAAATCATATTCATTCGGATCCATCACAACTTGGAGAAATGTACTGATACTATTGAAAAATGTTCCTAAAATAATCCCGATCATCAATAATAAAAACAGATCGTTCCCACCTTTTTTCAATAAGAAGCGAGACAACATAATACTGGCACTTACCATCAGCAAAACATTCAATAAGAAAGTAGCAATCGTTTCATTGCCTAAAAGTTGTTGCCCACCTAAAAAGAAAAATAGTAAAGTTTGAATAAATACATATAATGAATCCAAGCCTAAAATATTTGGCGTTAAAAAGTGGTTCTGCGTCATCGTTTGAAAACTGATCGTTGAAAATGTTGCAGCCACCCCGACGAATACAAAAGCGAATAACTTCTTCCCTCTAAGCTCTAACGCAAAGGCCCAATTTCCATAAGTTTTATAAGACAAATACAAAGCACACACCGCAATCACGGCAATCAATAATAAGATGATTTTCACCGCTGATGACTGGAAGAATTTTTTCATGCTGTTTTCCTCCTCATCAATAATGCGATAAAGATAAAGCTGCCTAGCACACCTACTACAACGCTCACGGGCACTTCATAGGGCGCAATCACCACACGGGCTAACACATCACACGCTAGTAAAAAGATACTTCCACCAACTGCTGTGATTGCCAGTGTATTTTTCATATGATCGCCGTAACGCATCGATACCAGATTAGGAACGATCACACCTAAAAACGGAATATTCCCAACCATGATCAAGACAACTGCACTAGATAAAGCCACGATCCCTAAACCAAATAGCTGAATTCGCTGATAATTCAATCCCAAATTTGTCGCCATATCTTCACCCATCCCGACGACCGTAAAACGATACGCAAAAAGATAGGTAACGATCAATAATGGTATCGTCAAATAAAGAAGTTCATAATTGCCTTTCATCACAGTAGAAAAATTTCCCTGCAACCAAGAAGACATATTTTGAACAAGCTGGAATTGATAGGCAAAAAATGTCGCCACTGAACCAATGATATTCCCAAACATCACACCGATCAGTGGAATCATGACTTGATTTTTCGCAGGTAAAAAGCGTGTTAAATAAATAAAAGCTAACGTCCCACCAAATGCAAATAAAAATGCGATAAAGGAGCGAAATAACAATGGCGCTGTAGGGAAAAAAATCATTACAACCAGAATCCCTAACCTGGCACTGTCCATCGTCCCTGCCGTACTTGGTGAAACAAATTTATTCTGTGTTAAATGCTGCATAATCAATCCGGAAATACTGATCGTACTTCCAGCAATCACCAAACTAATCGTTCGAGGCAGCCGTGTTGTTAACAATACTAATTGTTGCTGTGAATCCCATTGAAATAATTGTGTCAGAGAAATATCTTTCACTCCGACAAAAATCGATGATACAATCAAAAGGAGTAAGAGAACAAATAGGCCTATTTTTTCATATACTTGCTCCGTTTTTCTAATTGCTAGAATGAAATGTTCAGAACTGAACGAGACTGCTCAGCTTTTCTCTTTGTCTAGCTTTACAGCCTAGCACCTCGGAAAAAAGATAAATCCTGCTTGTGCCAAACTGCAGCACAATCATGCTTTCCTATTTTTCTGTCCGTGCTGAACGAGACTGTTCAGCTTTTCTCTTTGTCTAGCTTTACAAGCTAGTTCTTCGGAAAAAAGATAAAACCTGCTCGTGCCCAAAAGCGGCACAATCATGTTTTCCTATTTTTCTTTCAGAACTGAACGAGCTTGTTCAGCTTTTCTAATTGAGAATGATTTTCATTCTTATCTCCTAGTCTATGCGAAATTCTTAATAAATGCAATACTTTTTTAGCTTTTATTCATTCTCAATTAGCAATGAAATTCAGTTATTTCAGGTGTTTTATACTTGTTCTGTGCTATAATTTGACATAAGAATATATGGAAGCAGGTTAGATAATTAATGGCACAAGATGACTTACAGAAACATTTAGACAATGCAATGTATGGCACCCCGCTACTAAAACCAGAAGAACAGCGCAAATATATGGGTACTTTCCGCGAAAGATGTTACCTAACAATGACGATTGCGCAGATGAAAAATACAGAAAATAAAACTAATTTTTCAAAGGAGCTTGATCAACACCCTGATGCTACCGTTCTTTTAAATGGTGTAATGGCAATTGATTTACAGTCTGTTTATATTAAATTGATCAACGAGCGAAAAATGAAATTTACTGTAGTAAATGATTTTGTTGAGAATACACCTGATTCTCTAGGATTGATTTTAGCTGCAAAAGAAGCGGTAAATGAAGAGACGATCGATATTGAACAGAAATATCCAAAGGAAGCTTCAGCGAATCAAACAGAACAACCCAAAAAGGGTTTCTGGCATAAATTATTTCATTAAACAGGAGGAACTATTATGGTAAACCCAGATTTATTGAAACAAGATTTAGCAGATGCATTGAATGCTCATATCAAATTATTACGTGAAGTAGAACAAATCGAAGCAGATCATATGGACGCATTTACGTTTATGATGCGCAGCTTTGGTTTTATGTTGGATCGATCGCCAAATGTGTTATTAGAACAGGATAACGAAGCGTTGCATTATATGATGTTTCAATATTATAGTTTGCTGACAGAACTTAAGTACAACCTAATTTTGAACTATCCTTATGCTCGGTTGCAAGGGAAGACGATGAGTGAAGTAGTCGAAGTGTTTCCCACAACGTATGAACGTGAAATGAAGCAATGGTGGGAAGAGACAACTGGATTAGATGTCGAAGAGACGAAACAGACGATTGCGATTAAGGAATTGGAATATTAGCACGTTCTATACTCACTAAAATGAGAGGCCAGCCCCTTTTTTCGGACTGAACCTCTCATTTCTTTACCTCTCGACTAACTGATAATACACTTTTGATGTACGCCAATAAATAACGAAGTATCCTAAAGAAAAAATCAAGACACAAACAGCAGTTGTTATGATCAATAAATTAGCATTCACCAAACCAAACAATACTAACAATTTCTTAATGATCGGAAAAGCAAAGCTTAAATGAATGACTGCAACAACGATTGGCAAAAAGAATACCAATAAGATTTGTTGCTGAATCGCTTTTTTTACCTCCTTATGACTCAACCCAACTTTTTGCATAATAGTAAATCGGTCACGATCATCGCTTCCTTCTGAGACTTGCTTATAATAAATGATCAACGTTGTTGCTACTAAGAAACTCAACCCAAAAATAATACCTAAGAAGAAAAATCCGCCATATAACGAACGCATATCTTCTCGATCTTTATCAATTGAAGTGACCGTTAACGAACGCTCCAACGCTTCATTGCCAGATGTCATCTGTTGAAATGTTTCTTGTAGTACATTGGATATTTCTATCCGCTGTTCTAATGAACCAGCTAATTCAAAACCTACGATCGAAACAGGTGTCGGAACAAATTTAAAGACCGATTCTTTGAAATCCTCTGCAAGTTCAGCATAAAAGCTTGGGTTTGCCATTGCATCTGGAAGTATCAGAATTAGAGAGCCTAAAACGGCATCCTCTTCTTTTGGTGCAAACACAAATTGTTCAAGGGTGTTTTTTACCTGAAATTCTTTTTTGCCAACCTTGATACTCTTTGCTTGATAGTCACCTGTGACTGGATAAACATATACCTCATCTTCAGACAAAGCCAATGACTTATCTTCCAATCGGTTATATTCGCTCAGCGCCAAAAAACGAAAGCCCACAATCTTGCTATAATTTGAAAAAGCTTCTTTTAATGGAACAAATGAATCTTCGTTTTGCTTCAACGTGACTAAATTGCCTGAAATCGTGGTATATTTCACTTCTTTTTCGGTTGCCCCTTGAGCTTTTACCACATCACGAATAGTTTGTTGCGTTGTTTCCATTGGCAAAGCAACCTCTACTGAGTTTTCGAATGGATTTTTACTTTGAATCATTTTTTCCTGCCCAATATACAAACAAACAGTAGAAGAAATGGTCACTAATGCCATCGTGCATAGAATAGAAATCGTTGCTAAACCTGCTCCATTTTGTTTCATACGAAAAATCATACTAGAAATGGAAATGAAGTTATTCGGCTTATAATAGAATTTTTTATTCTTCTTCAACAATTTCAATAAGGTAACACTTCCGGCGATAAAAAGGCTATATGTGCCGACGATCACTAAAATCACTGCAATAAAAAATTGCGACAATGCTTCTACTGGTGAGTTGATCGTTAAGGAAATACCATAGCCTACACTCAGACAAACAAGCCCAACGAGGCTAAACAACCATTTCGACTTAGGTTCTTTTTCTCCAGAACTTGCTTGCCCCAGCAATTCGATCGGTTTGGTTTTTCTAACTTCCCAAGCATCATACAAGAATGTCAGCATAAAAACACCTAAAAATAACAGCGTGACTTGACCTAATGATTTAAAAGAAAACGCATAGATAAAGTCTGTCCCAAAACCAGTGAGACGTTTTAAAATCAAAAACATCAATTTAGAAAAAATAGTACCTGTGAGTAATCCAATCGTCAGTGTAACAACTAATGTAATCAGATTTTCAAACAGCATCATCACTGTTAAATTCTTCTTATCCATCCCTAAAATATTATATAAACCCAGTTCCTTTTTACGACGTTTCATCAAAAAGCTATGTGTATAAAATGTAAAAACTACAGTAAAAATCATAATGATCTTACTACCTAAGTTAAACATGATCTTCAACGACTCTGCTCCTTGCAAGTGATCCAACCCTTGATTATTCTCCATCACCTGCATGATCATATTTAATACCACTGTAAAAATCGTTGCCAGACAAAACGGTAGATACACCGCTCGATTTTTCTTGATATTGCTGTAAGCTAAACGTAGATATAACATGCTTTAGACCCCTTTCGCTAACAAGGTCGTCATTGTCTTTGAAATATCATTCAGCAATTCATCATGGGATTTTTGACCACGATACAATTGATGAAAGACTTGTCCATCTTTAATAAATAAAATCCGATTCGCATGACTGGCTGCGATCGCGCTATGGGTAACCATTACGATCGTTTGACCTTGTTGATTGACCTCTTGAAATAATTGCAGTAAATTCTCAGAGCTTTTTGAATCTAAAGCGCCCGTCGGCTCATCTGCTAAAACTAGTTTGGGCTTTGTGATCAGAGCTCGCGCTGCTGCAACTCTTTGCTTTTGCCCACCAGAAATTTCGTAAGGTATTTTTCTAACAACGGATCGATTCCCAATATTTTTGCTAAAGGCTCGATCCGTTGATTCATTTCATTCACAGGAACTTTAGATAGAACCAATGGTAAAAAGATGTTATCTTTAATGGAAAAATTATCTAATAAATTAAAATCCTGAAAAACAAAGCCTAAATTTTTACGGCGAAATGACGCTAATTTCCCCTCAGGTATCTCTGTAATGTTTTCACCATTTAGTAACACTGTCCCATTTGTCGGCATATCCAAGGTTGCTAAAATATTTAGTAAGGTACTTTTTCCTGATCCAGATTCGCCCATAATCGCAATATATTCCCCTGCTTCTACCTGAAAAGAAACATCCTTTAATGCCGTTACTTGATTACCGCTAAATCTTGTTTGATAAATCTTTTGAATATGGTTCACTTCTAACATTGCCATTAAAATCGCTCCTACCTATAATCTGTCTATAAATTCACTATAAACAAAAAAGCAGTCAAAGAACACTTACACTTCGACCGCCAACCTTACATTGAGGTAAGGTTCGAAAAAATGGAATCGCTCATTCCAATTCAAATACTTTTTGGCTAAGTTCTAGCTTAACCTTGGTTCCAATTCCTACCTCTGATGAAAGACATATTTGATGCCCTAGTTTAGTCAAAATCTCTTTACTCATAAACAAGCCTAGACCAGATGCTTTTTGATAGGTTCTACCGTTAAAACCTGTATAGCCTCGCTCAAATACTCGAACAGCATCTTCCGCTAAAATACCGATGCCGGTGTCTTCAATGATTAGTCCAAATGGCGTTTCATGATTCATATAAACTTTTATTCCGCCTTGATTTGTATACTTGATCGCATTAAACAACACTTGTTCTAATACAAATTGTAGCCATTTTCTATCACTGATAACAGTTTGATTTGTCGGCTCCAATGAAAAAGAAAGATTTTTATGAATAAAAAAGACGGCATATTTTTTCACAGTATCTTTCACCAGCTGATCCAAATCGATTTCTTCAAAAACAAAATCATTCTCTGTATGATTCATTCTCAAATATTGGAGCATCATGTCCAAATACTGATCGACCTTAAATAATTCCTGTTTTAAAATCGCCTGATCCAACTCATTTTCCTGCATTTTTAAATTTAACACAGCAATCGGTGTTTTGATCTGATGACTCCACATACTATAATAATCCATTAACTGCTGATTTGCGGCTTCAAGTGCGCCAATTTCCGCCCGATATTCTTTTTCAACCGCTGCAAGTAGCTGCTCATATTCTTTTTCTAGCAAAGAATGGGTTGTTTTTCTCTGAAATTTTTGGAGTTTAGGTGCTTGAATTCCCTCTTGGAGCTGCCGATGTTTTCGAACATAATAACTAAACTGAACACTCATTACAACAATGATCAGCAGCGTAGAAAAAAGCAACGCATCGGCATACACCGACAATGGAATTTCATAGAGAAAAAATGTCGACCCAAATAGCCCAATAATTCCTACATAAGCAAAAATAGCTAAACGTTTATCGAGTATGTACTGAAAAAATAATTTCATGCGTTTACTCTCCTTTTCCTAAACGATATCCTTTACCTTTTTCTGTGTGGATTTGTTGATCTAAACCAATAGCCGCTACTTTTTTTCTCAAACGTGTCATATTTACCGACAATGTATTAGCATCGATAAATTCTTCACTTTCCCACAATTTTTCCATGATTTTTTCCTTAGGAACTAATTTTTCAGGCTGTTGAAAAAGCATGCCTAAAATTTTCGTTTCATTGATTGTTAAAGAGAGTGTTTGTTCTTCAGATCCAACTTCAAAAGCCTCTATATCTAAACTAAACCCTTGATAATTCAGACAATGAGCTGTCAGCAACATTTCACTTCGGCGTAAAATCGCTTGGATTTTAGCAACTAGTATTTGTAAGTCAAAGGGCTTCGCTATAAAATCATCTGCGCCCATATTCATTGCCATTAAGATATTCATATTATCGTTGGCCGATGACAAAAAGACGATTGGCACATCTGTTTGTTTCCGTAATTCGCTGCACCAATGAAAGCCATTATACAAAGGTAAGGAAATATCCATTAAAACAAGATCTGGCTGATAACGTAGTATGTCTTCTGCCACATTTTGAAAATCAAGTGCTGTCTGTACCTCAAACGCCCACTTTCTTAAGAAAGTCGCAACCGTCTCTGCGATTTGCAGATCGTCTTCCACTATGTAAATTTTTTTCATGTGATCCTCCAACATTTCCTTGAGCTGTGTTACACCCGATTATTTTATTTTTCCTTCTTTTATTGTGGGAATTAATCAGCGCTTTGTCAATTTATTTTTTATGAAAATAAAGAAGTCGAGCCTGGGACAAAACTAAAAATCAGTTTTTGTCTCAGGCTCGAAATCCGAATAAGCGGCGAGATCAGAAGCTACCTTACCTTATTCTATCAATACTTATTCAAATACTTCCGGATATAACATTTTCAACACATCCATTGTCAAATGACGCCCTTTACCTGAATGCGGATACGCATGCATATGCATTGCTGGATTGAAATTTGCCTCTATAATACCGTATGTTCGGCTGTTTTTGGTTCCTTTAACTGATTTGTCTGGTACAATCAAATCGATTCCGCAAATTTTTGCCCCTAAAGCCTGAACTGCTTCAATGGCGATTTGCTTATAACTTTCATCAAAGTTATCTGTCACATCGATAGAATCGCCACCTGTGCTGACATTTGAATTTTCACGCAGATAAACGATTTGATCTTTTTCTGGAACAGATGTCGTCAAGAGATTTTGCTCTTTTAACATCAAACGTTCTACATCTCCTAACTGAATCAGTTCCAATGGTGAACGATGATGTGTTCCTCTTAATGGGTCAAGATTTTTTTCTGCTACTAATGCCTCGACCGAGCGCAGTCCATCACCTACAACGTTAGCAGGTACACGTAACATAATTGCACGCACTTGATCGTCTAAGACAAAGAAACGATATTCTGTTCCTGGTAAGAATTCTTCAATCAAAACAGCTGAATCTTCCTTAAATGCTAATTTCAGGGCTTCTGCATAATCAGCTAATGAGGCGCCTTCTTTAAAAATCGTGATCCCCAGACCATAGTTTGTCGTTTTAGGTTTGATCACAAAAGCCTTTTCTGAATATTTTACATAGGCTTGCTCCGCACTCTCAGGCGTATCAAACTCGTCACCTGCCGGCACATTAAAGCCTGCTTCTGCCAAGACTTTTTTAGTCACCGTTTTATTTTCCATGATCAAAGGAACAATGTAGCTATCTTTACTAGTCATATTAGCATTTTTGACATACTCAATATGATCCTGATGTTTAAGTTTTAAAAATTGTTCCTGTTCATCCAATATTTCAACTTCCACGCCTTTTTGAATAATATCAAATAAAAACAATTGTGTGGATAACTCCATATTTCTAAAGCCAGCTAATTGATACGGTCTTTCAAACGCCATTCCTTGATATTCTTTTCCAAAAATAATTCCCAATTCCTGATTAGAATTACTTTCAATGATCGTCCACATTTTTCCAGCAATCGTTAAATCTGGGGTTCTTAATTGCGCTCTGTGGACTTCCAGTGATTTTTTCGTTCTAAATAGACCTAGTGCTTCAATCATTTCGTCCATTTCAGCAAAAATTCGGTCACCTTCTGCCAAAAGTTTGACTTGAGCAAATGGATGCCCTAAAGCGACTTGTTCATTTAAGAAATCACCTGTAGCTACCCAATCATTCGGTGCTTCTTTTTCATCTGTCCACAATAAATACAACATAAACAAATGAATAAATTCAAGTGAGTCTTCATCCACACCTAATGGCGCAAACGGATTTAAATCCAAATTTCTAAGTTCAATATAACGAACACCGGTTTTAGGCAAATCAGCCATTTGTTTCCCACCGCGTAACCGAACGGCTGAATAAAATTCTTTTTCTTCTGATAATATGCCATTTTCAACCATTCGGTGAATATCATCAATGTAGTGTTGTAACGATTCATACGATACTTTGACATTTTCATTATTTTTATAACCAAATGAGCTATTGCGAATACTTCTGACAGGTTCTTTCGGACGCTCTTCTCTTTCAGTAAAATAACCAGATTCACTAACAGGAGACGCACCAAATAGATAGGTGATCAACCAACGGTAACGTAAATAATTACGAGAAACCTTCATATATAGAATATTTTTGAATTCTTCGATTGTTTCATATTCTGTTTGTGCTGAGAAAAGCTGTTTGACCAATTCGATGTCATATTCAAAATTAAAATGGATTCCGCTGACCATTTGCTTGCGTTTGCCATATTCTCTCGCTAAATAACGACGATACAAAATGCCTTCAAACTGGTCTAACTTGGCAATTTTGATATCTTCATCTTTTAAAGGTAATTTTGGCGGCATACTAAGCGGCCAAAGCATCTCGTGCTTATTCATCGAACGCAATGCTACATCATGAATCGCTGCAAGATAACGCATCATTTCATGAATGGAGTTTGCCACAGGTGTGATCAACTCCATTTGAGACTCGCTAAAATCAGTCTGAATATATGGATGATACGAACGATTTCCTAAAACTTCTGGATGATCTGTTGTTGCTAGTTGGCCATCGAATGTAGTTCGTTGGCTTTCCTTTTCTAATCCAAATCGTGCCGCCATAACATATGGACGGATAGTTTTTTGCTGTAACAACTCTTTAAATTTCATACTGTCGCCTTTCTTCCCCGTTATTATTCCATCACTAATCATTATATAGAAAAAGAGGAGCAAAAAGAATCTTTTAGCTTAAATTTTGTCAAAAAGAAACGAAACTGCCCCAATTAGCTAAAAATAGAGCGTGCGACATCTTTTGATCAGTTCAAGTAGACAGGTCATTTTTGAAGTCACTCAACTTCGTTTTATAGTATACTTAAAAAAATTAACTCAAAGGAGAATATAATGAATAATAAAGCATTGATCGTCATCGATCTTCAAAAAGGTCTAGAAAATGTTGGAAGCAAGTTGTTTCATCTCAATGAGGTATTGACTGGCGTAAACGAGCGTATTGCCGATTACCGAAACAATCATTTGCCCATCTTATTTATCCAGCATGAAGATGAAGAACTTGTGGTTGAAAGTCCTAACTGGCATCTATTTGAGCAACTTGATGCCAGAGCTGAAGATTTCTACATCGGAAAAACGCATGCCAACTCCTTTTTCCAAACTAAATTAAAAGAACTTTTAGATGAGCTATCTGTCACTGAGCTTGAATTTTGCGGTGCTCAAACAGAGTATTGCGTTGATACTACGATTCGTATGGCCCATGGACTAGGGTATACATGTTTTATGAAGCGTGGTCTAAGTACCACTTTAAACAATGATTTATTAGGTGCGCAAACAATTATCCAGCACCATGAACATTTATGGGATCAACGTTTTCTAACATTTATTTAAAAAAAATAGCTGCTTTTTCTCCTCTCTATAATTTTACCATATTCGTCACAGAAAAAATTAAAATTATCTCATGATATCTTCTAGTCATTCATGATAGTATAACTAGGGGATATTATTTTATGCACTTATTTATCGTTCATCAATGAAATCTCACTATTTTTAGAAATGGAGGAAATAGATAACAATGAAATTTACAAAACAACAAATTCAAGACACTTTATACGTGACGATTGGTTCACTTATTTTAGCAATCTCGATCAATTCAGTTTTATTGCCAAATAAAATTGTAGCTGGCGGCGCCAATGGGATCAGTGTGGTTATTAACTACTTGTTCGGTCTTAATCCCGCTTTGGTTTTATATGCGATCAATCTGCCATTATTAGTTCTTTGTTTTTTACTACTGGGAAAAGAAGTCGGGATCAAAACGATTTATGGAAGTTTGATCTATCCTTTCTTTGTTGGGATCACAACCCATCTACCTGTCTTGACGCACAATATTTTTCTGGCAACTATCTTTGGCGGTCTTTTGACAGGGATTGGTTTAGGACTAGAATTTAGAGGAAATGCCTCAACAGGTGGGACTGCGATCATTTCGCAAATCGTCAATAAGTATTTCAAAATTTCACTTGGTGTCTCGATTTTATTTGTAGACGGTTTAGTGATTTTATCAGCACTGTATGTATTTGATACGGATACTGTATTATTCTCGTTGATTTGTTTATACATTATCGGACGTGTGGTCGATATGGTACAAGTCGGCTTTGTTCGTTCTAAAAATGTCATGATCATTTCACCAAAATATGCAGAAATCAAAGAGAAAATCTTAGTCGATATGGATAAAGGCTTAACGATGATTCCAATAGAAGGCGGCTATCAAAAACATCCAAGTATGCTGATGATGACTGTTATTAGTGAAAAAGACTTTGCTAAGATCAAGGAAAACATCATGGCGATCGATGAAGAAGCGTTTATCGTTTCAATGAATGCAAGTGAAGTTTTCGGACGAGGATTTAGTTTGAAGAAAATTGCTGAAGATTATGGGATTGAATCGAATAATTTGTAATAGAACCGCGGAGCAGAACAAAGGTGTTAGCTCTGACAATAACATAAGGAATCGTGTTCGTGACTTCTTTGTCACTAATACGGTTCTTATTTTTCCCTGAAGAACTAGTTTGTTTCGCTAGATTGAGAAAAGTAGCATGAACTAATTAGCTCTTGGACAGTTTTGGAAAATAGATTTTTGATTATAGTATTTTTCTGTAAAAAAATAACCGTTCATAATCCAATGAGTTTTTCTAAAAAAACAGCCTTTAAATACGCATCTACTTGACGTATTCAAAAGCTGATTTTTTATTAAAAGACTAAATAGCCTGTCTTATCTCTAATCTTCTTCCTTCAACAATCCCTTAAACAATCCAACTGCAAAATCATTTGCATCGAATGGTTCTAAATCATCGATTCCTTCACCTAATCCAACTAATTTCACTGGTAAATGCAGCTCATTGCGAATCGCTATAACGATCCCACCTTTAGCTGTACCATCCAATTTAGTTAAAACTAATCCAGTAACATCTGTCGTTTCTTTAAACTGTTTCGCTTGTGACATCGCATTTTGCCCTGTTGTAGCATCTACTACAAGTAATACTTCATGCGGTGCATCTGGCAATTCACGTTGAATCACACGCTTGATTTTTTCTAATTCGTTCATCAAATTGACTTTATTTTGTAACCGTCCTGCTGTATCTACCAATAAGATATCCGCATTCTCAGCTTTAGCACGATCGACTGCATCAAAAACGACCGCAGCCGGATCTCCGCCTGCATTACCACGGACAACTTCAACACCAGCACGTTCACCCCAGACAACTAATTGATCGATGGCTCCAGCTCTAAACGTATCAGCCGCTGCCATTAAGACTTTTTTACCGTCTTGTTTGAACTCATGTGCTAGTTTACCAATACTGGTTGTTTTACCAACACCGTTTACACCGACAAATAACATCACGGTCAATCCGTCTTTTTGAATATTCAAGGCATTATTTTCTTCGATACCTTCTGCTTCGTATAAGTCAACCATTTTTTCAATGATCGTATTTTGTACTGCTGCTGGTTTCTTCACGTTACGTAGTTTGACTTCTTGACGTAAAGATTCAGTGATTTTAATTGCTGTATCAAAACCGACGTCTGCACCGATCAAGGTTTCCTCTAATTCTTCAAAGAAATCCTCATCAACAGAACGAAAATTAGCGAATAATTCATTCAAACGCTCGCCAAATGTTTTTCGGGTTTTTTCCAAACCTTTTTCATACTTTTCTTGAACGATGATTTCCTCTTCTTGTTCCTCAATGATTTCAGGCTCAACCAGTTCTTCTGCTTGAGTAACAGGATTTACGGTAATCAGAGGATCGATTTCAGGTTCTGTTTCTTTTTCAGACTCTTCCGTTGTTTCAAGAGAATCTGTTTGTACTTGTTCTAGCGATTCTGTCTCTACTTGTTTTTCTTCAGGAATCACTTCTTCTTGAACGGATTCGATGATTTCTTCCTCTGGCTTGATTTCAGCAGGTGGCGTTTCTTTTTCGTTCATAAACGCTTTTTTTATTTTATCGAAAAATCCCATTTAATTCCCTCCTCTCAATGGTTCTAAAACAAATTTTTCAACGGCTTGTGCAACACCATCATTGTCGTTGGTATCTGTGATCACGTCTGCCATCTCTTTGACTTTAGCAACAGCATTTTCCATTGCCACGCCAAGCCCTGCATATTCGATCATCGGTAAATCATTTTCTTCATCACCGATCGTCATGATTTCTTCTTGCTTGATGCCTAAATCCCTAGCTAATAGAGAAATTCCATAGGCTTTGGTAATCCCTTTAGGCATAAACTCTAGTAAATTGCTTCTGGTTTTGATGACTTCATAGCGCTCGTAAAATGATGCAGGGATTTTTTTGATTTGCTCATCTAAATAGATTTCATCGATTGCGACTACTGCTTTGTTATAAATTTGATCTGTTGTAAGTTGTGCTAACTCGTAGGATTCAAATGTCAACAGATTATTTAATTGACTATAGATAGATATGTGCTCTTTTGAAGCGGGCAACTGCATCACAAGTCCATCAGATAAAATATCCAACGGTACATTCAGTGATGTAGCTAATTCATATAACTCATGTACCGCTTCTAAAGGCATTAATGCTTTCTCGATGATTTCACCTGTATCATTTTTTTGAACTAAGCCACCGTTAAATGTAATACTATAATCACCATTATCACGTAAGTTCAATTCTTCTAGATAAATCTCAATTGCAGCCAACGGTCGCCCTGTACAAAGAACAATTTTAACTCCTGCTGCTTTAGCTTGTGCCAAAGCTTCTTTGTTTCTTGTGGAGATTTCCTTTTTGCTATTTAAAAGCGTACCATCTAAATCAATCGCGACTAATTTAATCAACCCGTTTTTCCCTCCTATCCTATACAACTATGCCTCAGCGACGATTGCGCCGCCTTCTTTAACTTCTTCCAAACGAACAGAAACGATTTTCGACACCCCTGATTCTTGCATCGTCACACCATACAACACGTCTGCCGCTTCCATCGTTCCTTTACGGTGTGTTACCACAATAAATTGCGTGTCATCTTCAAACTCACTCAAGTAATGACCAAAACGAGAAACATTGGCGTCGTCTAAAGCCGCCTCTACTTCATCCAAGACGCAGAAAGGAACAGGTCTAACACGGATGATAGAAAACAATAACGCAATGGCCGTCAACGCTCGTTCGCCACCTGAAAGTAAGCTTAGATTTTGTAACTTTTTGCCTGGCGGTTGTGCTTCGATTTCTACTCCTGTATTCAGTAAATCTTCTGGATTGGTTAAAATCAGCTCTGCTCGGCCGCCCCCAAACATATTTGGGAACACCACTTTAAACTGGGCACGAATCGCTTCAAAGACTTCACTAAAACGTGCTTTGACTTCTTCATCCATTTCACCCATCGTTTCAAACAATTGCTCTTTGGCATCTAACAAGTCGTCACGTTGAGAGACCAAAAACTCATGACGTTCATTGACTTGCTCATATTGTTCGATCGCGTTGAGATTAACAGGACCTAGACGTTCAATCTCACGTTTTAAACGTTTAACTTCGATTTTGGCCTGTTCTTTGTCGATCGTTAATTCATAATCTTCATTCGCACGTTCAAAGGTTAAACTGTACTCTTCTTGCAAATATTGCAATGAATTATCCAGCTTGATCTCTGCGCGGTTTTTCTCGACTTCGATTTTGGTTTGCTCCGTCAATAAATGCTGTTGCTGTTTATTTTCTTCAGCTAAACCAGTATCGATTTGATCGACTTGTTCTTGTAATTGCTGACGAGCAGTTTTTGCTTCTTGGATACTTGCCTGCAACTGTTCTTTTTTCTCTGCCAATTGTTCTAATTGGATCGCTAAGCTTTCTTCAGTCACTTGGTGATCTGTTGAGTTGTCATTCAATTGTTGCAATTGTTGACGTAAGGCTGTTTCTCTTGCTAAGAATTCATCTAACTGCGTTTGTCTTTCTGTTACTTGCTCTGTTAGGTGTGCTAATTGTTCTGCTGCAACAGCTTGGTCAGCCTGAACTTGGTTGAAACGCTCAAACGCTTCTGCTCTCAAGGTTTCCATTTGGCTCGCTTCTTGATCCACTTGTTTCATTTCCTGATCTAAGCGATCTTTCGTCTGATTCAGTTCTTGCTGTTGTTCAGTCAGTTCTGATTTTCTCGCTTGATACTCTGTTAAAAATTGATGTAGCTCACGAGCTTCAAATTCGAAAAGACGTTGTTCTTTAGTTAAACGTGTAATCGTTTCTTCTTGATTCACTAATTTATTTTGTAATTCTTGCTGTTTCAAGCGACTTGTTTCACCAGTTGAGCGGAGTTGCTCAAGCTTTTCATTTAGCGCTTTAGCTTCATCGGTTAGTTGTTGAACATCTTTTTCAGTAGCTGTTAATTGTTTTTCAACTCGCTCCATTTGTTCAGTCAATGTTTGAAGTTCTTGCGTTTGAGAAAATAGGCTGCCTTGATTGCCTCGTTTATTGGCACCACCAGTCATCGAACCACCTGAATTCATGACATCACCATCTAAAGAAACAACACGATATTGGTAGTTCACCGTTTTGGCTAATTGGTTGGCGCTTTCTAGTGTTTCTGCTAATAAGGTCACACCTAATAGATTCTGGATGACATTGCTGACATCCTCTGAAAAACGGACTAGTTCACTGGCTATTCCTAGAAATCCTGGAATCGTACTGACACGATCCCGAACTGCAGTAGAAACCATTCTCGGCTTGATCGTCGTCAACGGTAAGAAGGTTGCACGCCCGCTATGCTGTTGTTTTAAGAACGTAATCCCGGCACGACCGTCTTTTTCCGTTTCTACAACAACGTGTTGCGCTGCACCGCCTAAAGCCGTTTCAATTGCCAGAGTGTAGTCTTTTGGCACATCGATCAACTCGGCAACTGCTCCAACGATTCCAGTTAATTGGTCTTTGTGTTTCAATACAGCTCGAACGCCTTGGTAAAATCCTGAATAGTTTTCTTGGATTTCCTGCAAGCTTTTTTGACGTGCTTTGGCTTGTTGGACTTGATTCATCGCTTGATACATTTGTTTTTGTTTCACAGCTAATTGCCCTTGTTTTTGATCTAGCTGTTGTTTCAATTGGGTATATTGTTCTCTTTGATCAGTTAATGATTGGTCTGATGTAGCTAAATCAATCTCTACTTGTTCTTTCTCCGCCAAAGCATCTGTCATTTGTTTTTCTAAAGCTTCGTGCTTTTGGATAGATTGCTGATTTTTAGCTGTCTCTTGCTGATACTGACGTTCTAAATATTTTAGCTCATTCGTTGTGTTGGCTTGTTCTTGCATCACTTCCACGTATTGGCTTCGTAGTTCTTCTAGTAATTCTTTTGAAGATTTGCTGTATTTTTCAACTTCTAGCTCTGAGACTCTGATTGCTTCAACTAATGATTCCCGTTGAGCTTTTTTCTCGGTCACTTTTGCCTGTAAGTCTTGGACTTCTTCACGATAGCGTGTGATTTTTTCAGCATTTTCTTCTAAAGATTGTTGATATTCACTAGTTGTCTGCATCGTATGTTTTGAACGTTCGACCAAGACATTTTTTTGTCCTTCAGTTTGTTTCAACGCTTCTGTGATTTGCAGTAATTGCTGCTGCTCTGTTTCGATTTGTTCGTCCAGTTTATTCCGTTTACCACGCAGCTGGAATAGTTCATCTTCTGAATCACGAATTTTTTTGCTTGCTATTTGCAGCTTTTCTTCAATTGCAGTAAGTTCAGCTGCTTTTACTTCCCAAACTTCTTTGGCTGATTCGATTTCAGTGACCGTTAAACTAACATCGATCTCTGTCAAAGTCTCTTTAAGTTTCAAAAACTCCTTGGCCGCTTCGCTTTGTGCAGCTAGAGGAGTCAATTGATCTTCTAATTCATAAATGATATCTTGCACACGGCTTAAATTATCTTCTGTTTCAAACAGTTTTTGCTCAGCTTTTTTCTTACGCTGCTTATACTTTAACACTCCTGCAGCTTCTTCAAAGATACCGCGGCGGTCTTCTGGTTTGCTATTGAAAATTGCTTCAACTTTCCCTTGAGAAATGATTGAGAACGATTCTTTCCCTAACCCAGAATCCATAAATAAATCGTGGATATCTTTTAAACGACACGCTTGTTTATTGATATAAAAATCACTTTCACCCGTTCGGCGATAGCGACGAGTCACGCTGATTTCAGTAAAATCTAAAGGTAAAAAATGATCACTATTATCTAATACAACCGTTACTTCAGCAATATTCAACGCCTTACGACCTTCAGAACCAGCGAAAATAATATCCGGCATCTTGCTCCGCGAAGGCTTTTTGCCGATTGTTCGCCTAAGACCCAGCGAATCGCTTCGGTGATATTACTTTTCCCGCTGCCATTTGGTCCAACGACAGCCGTCACACCATTTTCAAACTCTATAACGGTTCGATCCGCAAAGGATTTAAATCCTGCGATCTCAATTCGTTTTAAATACACGAATAAAACGGCTCCTTCCAAGCTTATTCAGGATTTTGTTTCAGCGCTCGTTCAGCGGCGTCCTGTTCTGCTAATTTCTTCGATTTACCAAAACCTGCTCCAATCATTTTTTCGTTGACATAAACTTCAACGTAAAAGATTCGATCATGGGCAGGACCTTCTTCATTGATCAAGCGGTATTCAATGCTGACATCCCCTTGACGTTGTAATACTTCTTGTAAATGTGTTTTATGATCCATCTCATGTGAAAAAGCACCGGCATCGATTTTTGGAAAAATGACTTCTGCAATAAACTTTTTAACTGCATCGACTTTTTGATCTAAAAACAAAGCGCCTAAAAACGCTTCGAATAAATCACAAAGCAACGCCGGACGAGTCCGTCCGCCAGAATTCTCTTCTCCTTTGCCAAGAAGAATATATTGGTCGAAGTGACATTCTTTCGCAAATTTGGATAAACTATCTTCACGAACGATAGCTGCTCGCATTTTTGTCAATTTGCCCTCCGGCAATTCTGGGAATTGTTTATACAAATATTGAGAAACCAATAATTCTAAAACGGCATCTCCTAAAAATTCTAATCGTTCATTGTCAGATAGCTTTAAGTATCGATGCTCATTCACATAGGATGAATGGGTAAAAGCCTGTTCTAATAGGTTGACATCATGGAAAACAATGCCGTAACGTTCTTTTAATTCGGTAGTTAACTGATTGTCCATTTGCTACATTCCTTTAAGTTTATTTACAACCTTCTCTATTATACTTTTTTTTGCGGGATTTTTAAATGGTTAGGGAGGAATTGCGCTAAAATCACTACTGAATTCATCGTATTTGAAGGATTTCCTAATGATTTCAGGAACTAGTATGAGACTTTTTATAATAAATAGGACAGATTCCGGCATTCTTTCCATTTAAACAGACAAAAAGCGCTCAAGATCGTCACCACTTCTTGATACGCTCTCATTTTAATTCGATTCATTAAAAAATCGGTTGATCTCAATTGTAGCCGCTTCTGGGGAATCCGATGCATGGATAATATTTTCGTAACTGTTAGCACCGTAATCGCCTCGAATCGTTCCTGGTTCAGCTTCTAAACAATTTGTTGCACCAATCATTTTTCGAACAGTTTTAATGACACTAGTTCCTTCTAAAACTAAATAAACAACTTCTGATGAAGTCATGTACTTCATCATGTCTTCAAAAAAATCAAACTTCTTCACATGTGCATAGTGTTCTTCCGCTAACTCCCGGGACATTTTTGCTACTTTTAATTGGTTTAGCTTTAATTGTTTTTTCTCAAATCGCTGAAGGATTTCTCCAACTAGTTTACGTGAAACGCCATCTGGCTTGATGATAACGAGTGTTTGCTCCATTTGAATTCTCCTCTTGTTCTCTTTTTTAAAGCACCCATTTTGTAAGCGCTTAAAAAGAAGGTTATCATGCTTAGGAATTTATGTCTAGGATACAAGTGACAAAAAAAGATTGGTCTTTGTCACTGTTAGATATAATAAACAGTGAACCCATGAACAATTGCACTAGTTAAGGATACTCTACTATCCGAACATAATTAAAAAACGACACTAAAAAACGCTGAAAGCAGAAGCAACTTTTTAGTCGATTTCTCAAAGTTAAACGCTTCTGTCCCAGCCTCGCTATTTAAATCTCACTAAATTAACGTTTTTCAGCTGTTAATTCAATCGTATAAAAATCTTTAGTCTCTTCATAATTCCAAGTAAATGATTTCACTCGGTCATTTACTGGCATGATTTGATTCCGATACAACGAAGGAATCACAGGTGCTTGTTCAAACATATATTCTTGCCAAGCATCATACGCTTCTTTACGTTTTTCATCATCAAAAGATGCTTTTGAATCAATCGCTTTTAATAATTTATCATTTTCCTCAGAAGAAAAACGAGAGTAGTTAAATGCTGCGTTGCGTCCATATAATCCAGCTGGAGAAGGAGCTGTTCCTGTTCCCCACGCAGCTTGAAAGACATCGATTTCCGGATCATCATTTTTTAATTTATCGTAAAATGCTTGGAAATCAATCAAACGACCTGTTGTAAGTTTTACATCTAAGCCGATTTCTTTCCATTGTTGTAGATAATAATCGGTTAATGGTTGCGCTGTTTCTCCACCAGACATTGAAGCTAAATTGATTGTTAGCTTTTCTCCCTTAGGATTTTCTCTAAGTTTGTCACCATCTGTATCCTTATAGCCTGCATCATCCAATAACTTCTTCGCTTTATCTAAATCATATTCGTAACCTTTTACCTCAGAATCATGTAATGTTTTGAAAACTGGCGGAATCAATGTTGTTGCATTAGAACGCAACCCATTATAAAATTTTTCACCAACTGTATCATTATCTATGGCATATCCCATCGCCTGACGCAATTTCACATCTGACATTTTAGCATCTGGATTCGTAACAACTTCGCCTTTTTCTTTGTCAAAAGTCCCTAATTTAAAACCAACATACGTATACGCTAACTCTTCACGCCCTAGCATTTGATAGCCATCTAAATCCTTGTACGTTGGATATACATCCGTTGGCATTGAATAAACTAAATCGTAATTCTTTGCTTTTAATGCTTCTACAATTGAAGATGATGGCACATTTGTAAACACGATTTTATCTAATTTAGGCTTGCCTTTATAATAATGCTCATTTGGTAAATATTCCACCGCTTCTCCGGTTACAATCTTACTCATGTAATAAGGGCCGAATGTTACTGAATTTTTCCGAACTGCATCGCTTTGTACCTGATCTTTGATGGGAATATCTTTAAAGACATGTTTTGGCATAGCAGCAGCATAAACACCGCCACTCAACTGTAGTAAATTAGGACTCACTTCTTTATAAGAAATCTCTATCGTTAAATCATCTACTTTTTTAATTCCAGAAATAGTATCTGATTTCCCATCATGATATTCTTCCATACCAACAATATTTGTAAAATCGTCATCATAACGAATCCCTGTATACTCTTTGTTCCCAATCACTTCATAAGGATAAAGCAGATCATCCGAGGTGACTGTCTCGCCATCTGACCACTTTATATCTTTTTTCAAGGTAACTGTTGCCTTTTTATTCTCAATATCCAAATCTAATTTTGCAGGCCCCTCATCTGTAATCACAAAATCTTTATCATATGAGAACAAAGATTCATGTGACGGACGCATATAATAATTATCATACGTTTCTTCATAATATACCTCAGAAAATAATCCTCTAAACTGCGTATCTGACACTACTGCGACATCCAAAGTCCCACCTTTGACTGCCTCTTTATCATTCTTGACTTCCATCGCAAATTTACTGATATCCTCAGTTTCTACATTCTTGTTTCCTGAATCTGATTTTTTACCTCCACCGCACGCAGCTAATGTTACAGCCACCACTGCTGTCAATGTAATTAAACCCAAAAGATTTTTGCTTTTCACACTATTTCCTCCTCTTTTAACCTAAACGTTGTCTAGCATCTGCTGAACGCTTAAACGCCTGGCCAATATAATTTATACATAGCATAAGTACTAAAATCAGTACGGATGCAGGTACCCAGATCCATGTTTTATTTGCTAAAACATCACCATTGCTTGCATATCCGATCAATGTTCCAAGACTCGGTACATTTGTCGGCAAGCCAAATCCTAAGAACGTTAGTGTCGTTTCGATCCCGATATTTGCCGCAAAGTTGATCGTTAAGTTCGTGATGATCAATGAACTTAAGTTTGGCATGATTTCTCGAAACATGATTTTAAAATCATTTGTTCCTAATGTTTTTGAGGCACTCACATAGTCTCTGCGAACTTCAGATAGCGTCTTACTTCTAAACAATCGGGCTTTGGCGACCCAGTAAAAGGCACTCATGATTCCCACAAAAGACCAAACATTATAATTAGGAATGATCGTAACAAATACGATAATGATCATCATGATCGGTAAAATCATGATAAAGTCAACCACACGCATCACTGCATTATCAAACATTCCGCCATAATAACCTGAAACGATACCAATACCTACACCGATGATCGAAGTCAAAATCGTGATTGCAAACCCGATCACAACAGAGTTACGAGCACCAATGATCAATTGTCCAAGCACGTCACGTCCGCCTTCATCTGCCCCCAATATGAAGTTTCCACCAGGCTCTGTATATTTATCTAAAATACTGACTGTCATTACTTTGTCTTGATCGGTCAATAGAGCACCGATAAAAACAACCAATAAAATGACTATCAACAGTACCAATGAAAAAATCGCTAATTTATCCTTTTTGAACTCTCTTGCGATCATTCGAAATCCCATTGGTGGAATCGTTTCTGGTACAGCAACTACTATAAGTTCTTTATTTTTATCCATCTCGTCTCTTCCTCTCCTTAAAATTGATTTACTATTGAATTCGAATCCGCGGATCTACAAGACTCATCACAATATCTGAAATCAGATTTCCAACAAGCGTTGCAATTCCTAAAATCAATACTAAGGACGTGATCACTGCATAATCCCGTTGTCCGATCGAATCAATAAATAACTTCCCAATTCCCGGATAACCAAAGATTTTTTCAATGACTACCGAACCACTGATTAAAGCTGTGATCTCATAGCTAAGTTGAGAAACGATTGGTAAAGAAGCATTTCTAAAAATATGTCTTGTATAGACTTTACTTGTCGGTACCCCTTTTGAACGAGCCGTCCGCACATAATCCAGTGATTGGGAATCAATCACTTCATTACGTAAATATTGGATCGTGATCGCAGTTCCTAAAAGTGCTTGAGATAACGCCGGTAAAATCAAATGATAGAACCGATCCCAAATATACGCGCCGGTCCCCGGCTCAACACCACTGGAAATCGAACCTGTTGTCGGAAACCAATCTAAACGGTAACCAAAAATAAATAGCATAACGAGTGCGAAAATAAAAGGTGGCACGGCAAAACTGAAAAAGTTATAAATGACGACAAATTTATCTAAAATAGAGTTTTGATAACGACCTGATAAAACACCTAATGGTAACGCGATCGCATACATGATCACAACTGTTACTAAGGACAAGAGAATCGTGTTCACTGCGCGGCTACCAATCAATGTCGATACTGGCAATTTGAAAATAAAGCTTTCACCAAAATCGCCATGGAAAACATTGACGATCCAACGAATATATTGTGTTGTCCAAGGGTCATTCAGACCAGCTGACTCACGCATTTTTTCAATAACAGCCGGATCAGTATTAGGATTGATCAATCCAGTAAAGGGTCACCCGGCATCATTTTAGCTAATACAAAAATCAGTACACTTAAAATCAAAATTTGAGGAATCATAAACAGTACACGCCGTAAAATCGTCTTCCACATTAGATTGCACCTCCATCTTTTAACGCTACTTGATGCGTTTCACTGATTTTACGCAAATCATATACGCGACCCTTTTGATCATAATAATCTTTTTGATGCTCAATATACGCTTTTTCTACTTGACGGCGTTGTGCTTTGTGCTCTTCCCGATGGGCAACATCGATTTTAGGAATGGCAGACAGTAAGCGTTTCGTGTAAATATGCTGTGGATTTGTATAAATATCTTGGCGAGTCCCAATCTCTACAAATCGCCCTTTGTACATGATCGCAATGTTGTCACACATGTGTTTTACCACACCTAAGTCATGCGAAATAAATAAGTAGCTCAATCCATATTCTTCTTGAATATTTTTCATAAAATTCAACACTTGAGCCTGAACAGATAAATCCAAGGCAGAAACTGGCTCATCTGCAATAATCAACTTAGGGTTTGTTGCAACAGCTCTAGCCACGCCCAAACGCTGGCGCTGTCCACCTGAAAATTCATGAGGGTATTTATACAACGCATCTTCCGGCATTCCAACGATATCCAAAAGTCCTCTGACCTTTTTCTTTTCTTCTTGATCACTCAAGCGTTCGAAGTTGCGAATCGGTTCAGCAATAATGTCTAATACTCGTTTTTTCGGATTTAAACTGGACATCGAATCTTGGAAAATCATTTGAACATCTTTGTTATATTTCATGGCTTTACGATTATGAGCTTTCGTCACATCTTGATCTTGGTATAAAATGCTGCCGCTGGTCACTTTTTCCAGCCCGATAATAGCTTTTCCTGTAGTAGATTTTCCAGAACCTGATTCACCCACTAGGCCGTATGTTTTGCCTTTTTCAATAATAAAATCAACCCCATCAACCGCCAACACATGATCCGTCACTCTGTTAAAGAAACCACTGCGGATAGGATAATGAACTTTCAAGTCTTTGATTTGAATGATTTCTGCCATTATGCATCCTCCTGATCGTCTCTAAAATGAAACTGCTGATAACAAGTACAGCGGACAAAATGCCCTTCTGACACTTCATGCAATGTTGGCTCTGCTTCATGAGCATCCTCTGAAACCCAAGGAATTCTTGGCGCAAAACGACAGCCTTCTCTCGGTAGCTTACTCAATGAAGGAACCACACCTTCAATCACATGTAATTGACTATCATCTGAATTTTCTTGTGGAATTGATTGCAGTAAAGAACGTGTGTATGGATGTTTAGGATTGCTGAACAATTCTTCAGCAGTCGCAACTTCAACAAATTGCCCAGCATACATCACAGCCACTTTATCTGCCATTTCAGCAACTACGCCTAAATCATGCGTAATCAAAATGATTCCCGAGCCAGTTTCCTCTTGTAAATCCTTAAGTAAATCCAAAATCTGTGCTTGAATCGTAACATCCAATGCTGTTGTTGGCTCATCTGCAATAATAATTGCGGGTTTACAAGCAATCGCAATTGCTATGATCACACGTTGACGCATTCCCCCAGACAATTCGTGAGGGTACTGCTTTCCAACACGTTCAGGATTTGGAATACCCACTTGTGTCAATAGTTCGATTACTCGCGCTTGTTTTTGTTCTGCGTTCATCTCCGTATGATATGTTAGACTCTCCTTGATCTGGTCTTCGATCCGCATCAAAGGATTCAACGCTGATAATGGATCTTGAAAGATCATCCCAATGTCGTTGCCACGAATTTTATTATATAATTGTTCGTTAAACGTAGTTAAGTTCAAATCCTTGTATAAAATTTCTCCAGTTACACGAGTATTATTTGCATCATGTAAACCGATAATCGTTGTAGCTAAGGTACTTTTCCCACAACCTGACTCTCCAACGATTGCCAAAATTTCATTTTTTCCTAATTCAAATGACACATCATCAACAGCATCATAGTACTCGTCTTTAATACGAAAACCTGTGTGCAGATGCTGAACATCTAATAACGGATTACCCTCATTCACTTTAATACACTCCTTCATGCTCAGTTAACTATCTCAATCACAATAGAAACTCTTATTAAAAAAACACCGTTTTCTAATTTTCTCTCTATACTCTAATTGTAATCATTTTTAAGCAATTGTATATAATAATTATGAAAAATGCAACATTTTGATAAACTGTTTTTTCTTAAAAGAACAAAAAAAGAGCACGAATCAAAACATTGTTAGTTTTGATTCATACTCTCACATAAAAAATAACGAGAAAAAAGTGGCTCCGCCCAAGTTATCAAGGCTAAACACTTTTATCTCGTCATTTTCTTTATGTTTCAAATTATAGGTTATTCATAATATAATCTACAGCGGCACCAACTGTTTCAATCTGCTCTGCGTCTTCATCAGAAATTTCTGTACCAAACTCATCTTCAAGCTCTAAAACAAATTCCATTACACTAATTGAATCTGCATTCAAGTCATCTTTAATGTTTAATTGATCTGTCACTTTCTCAGCTTCAATATCAAAGTGGTTTGAGATAATCTTCGCTACTTTTTCAAGTACTTCTTCACGAGTCAACTGTATTCACCTCCACTGCTTTTGAAAAGCGTTCCTCACGACTGAGTTAAACGCTATGATACATTGTACTCACAAATGATCGATTTGTCCATCTTTTTTTGCAGCCTTATTACAAAATAGTTGCAAATAGGTTGCAAGAATCGTTATTCTTTTGTTTCATAGTAGCTGACAAGTTGTGGTACAACTTGTGTCTCCAACATTGCATGGATTTGACGAATTGTATATCGAACAGCTTCTGGGCCTGTTGAACCATGTGTTTTGATAACAGGTGCTTTCAATCCAAAAAGAACTGCTCCGCCATGTTTTGAGTAATCCATTTCATCTTTCATACCACGTAGTGCATTTTTTAAAAGTAACGCACCCATTTTGCCTTTAAAGCCTTCTGCCAGAATTGATGATTTCAACAGCCCCATCATATTCAGCGCGGTTCCCTCAATTGACTTCAATACAGCATTTCCTGTAAAACCATCCGTTACAACTACATCTGCTGCTCCGTTTAATAGGTCACGTGCCTCGACATTTCCAATAAAATTGATTTCAGCTTCTTCAGATAATAATTCAAAGGCCTTTTTAGTCAACTCACTACCTTTTGTTGCTTCAGATCCATTATTTAAAAGACCCACACGAGGTTTTGCGATATTTCTTACTTTTTCAGCGTAAAAAGAACCAAGCACAGCATACTGAACTAAGTGTTCTGGTTTATTATCAGCATTTGCGCCTAAATCCAGCATATCAAAACCGCCATCTGGCTGTCCAATAACCGGCAACGTCGACATCAAACCTGGGCGTTCTACGTTTTTGATCCGCCCAACGATAAACAATCCAGCTGCCAACAAAGCGCCGGTATTACCAGCAGAAAAAATCGCATCTGCTTCTCCATTTTTTACTGCTTGTGCCGCTAAGACCATCGAAGCTGTTTTCTTACGACGAATCGCCTTCACAGGTTCATCATCACTATTGATTTTTTCATCCGTGTGAATAATCGTAATATTTGTTGCGTCTGTTACATATTTTTTAATTTCAGACTCTTTTCCATAAAGTAAAAACTCAATCTCCGGAAAATCTTGTTTGGCGAGCATAACACCTTCAACAATAGCCTGTGGTGCATGATCGCCACCCATTGCATCAACTGCAATCTTCATAACATAGTCCCTCCTAGGTAAATTACAATAAGTAGTATAACATAACGAAAAGCGGAACAAAGCGTTTAACTCTCATGAAAATTAGAAATCTAGCTAGGAAACTCTTTTTGTTTCATAGACAGATTGTCTATTTTCCTTGAAAAGCGGAACTTTCTTTCATTCTCTTGTGAATTCTCAAAAACTTTAGTCAAAAAACTGCTGCTCATCATCATTTGGCTTGATTTTATCAGCAACGCCACGATACTCTGGCAAAATCCACCACTGGCTTTTTTTCCAAATTGCACTAGCTTCTTGTCGAGCAACTTCAAGTATATTGAAGTCTGTCACGATATCGCCCACTGCAAATTGTGGTACACCTGATTGTCTAGCCCCAAATACTTCGCCAGGACCTCGTAACTCCAGATCCTTTTCACTCAGGACAAAACCATTGTTCGTTTCCGTCATGATTTTCATTCGCTCCACACCCATCTCATTTTTCGGGTTGGCAACTAGAATACAATAGGACGCCTCTGAACCTCGACCGACCCGACCGCGTAGTTGATGTAGCTGTGCCAATCCAAAGCGATCCGCATCCATAATCAGCATAACCGTCGCATTTGGAACGTTGACACCCACTTCGATTACAGTAGTAGAAACTAAAAGCTGTAAATTATTTTCTTTAAATTCCTGCATAATCTCTTCTTTTTCCTGATTCTTCATCTTCCCATGAAGTAATCCAACTTGATAAGTGGGATTGAAAAAAGCCGACATATGTTCAAAAATTTCTGTTGCATTCTTAACATCCAAGGCTTCGGATTCCTCGATCAGCGGACAGATCACATACACTTGGTGTCCACGAGCTAGTTCCTTTGTCATCCATTCTAAAACTGTATCTAATTGCGGTGGTCGGATCCAACGCGTTTCGATCGGTATTCGGCCAGCAGGCATTTCATCAATGATCGAGACATCCATTTCACCAAAAGCTGTAATAGCCAAGGTTCTCGGAATTGGGGTAGCTGTCATAAATAACACATCTGGCTTTAGTCCTTTTTCTCTTAAAATTCGCCGTTGATTTACCCCAAAGCGATGCTGCTCATCTGTGATGACTAACCCTAACTTATGAAAAATAACATCTTCTTGAATCAAAGCATGTGTACCGATGATAATGTCGATTTCACCTGCGGCAAGTTGTTCAAGCAATTCTCGGCGCTCTTTCGTTTTAGTTGATCCTGTCAATAGCGCTGTTTTCACTTCTAAGGGATCATATAATTGCTGTAAGCTTTCCATATGTTGTTGCGCTAGAATCTCTGTAGGTACCATTAACGCTCCTTGAAAGCCTGCGGTCATCGTTGCATAAAGAGCAATTGCTGCTACCACCGTTTTCCCACTACCTACATCACCTTGTAGCAAGCGCTGCATATGGTTAGAACTCATTAAATCTCGACAAATTTCATTGGTTACTTTCTTTTGTGCGGCAGTCAATTCAAATGGGAGTTTTTGCGTAAATGACTTCAGACGCTCTATATCATACTGAATGCTCAAGCCATTTTTCTCTGCTTTTTCATGTCTTTTTAGTCCTTGCATTTTCAGCTGAAATAAGAAAAATTCTTCAAAAACCACTCGGCGCTTTGCTTGGTGGCTTTCATTTGGATCACTTGGAAAATGCATGGCAAACATCGCTTCTTTTCTTGGCATCAAACGATACTTTTCCAATAGCTCTTCTGGCAAAATTTCAGGAATCAGCTCACCATATTTTTCAAAAGCTGTCCGGATAAGTTGGACCAAACTACTTTGGCGAACCTTTTTATTAACATGATAAATTGGAGCAAAGTCCTCTCCATCATTTTTAGCCGCTAATATTTTCATCCCATTCAATGCTTTTCGTTTAGCATCCCATTTTCCATAAACTGCAATTTCCTCAGACATAACAATTTTGTCCTTTAAATAAGGCTGGTTAAAGAAGGATACATTGATCACCGCATGGTCTTGCATCATTCGAAACATCATCCGACTCTTTTTATATCCGTATCGACTGACTACCGGTTCCGATACTACAAGTCCTTTTAAGGTAACTTTTTCTTGATCTTGAATTTCGTTCAATTCTTTCTCTTGGATATCATCGTATCGAAAAGGATAATATGACAACAAATCTTCAATCGTGTGAATCCCTAATTCCTTTAAATTCTCCGCCCGTTTCGGCCCCACGCCTGATAACACACCGATGTCATCTGATAAACCCATCAAATTCCCTCCTAACTTTAAAAGCGTAAAGGGCTCATTTAGCCTTGACAGAAAAATAGGAAATTGTCGATTGTGACGTTCTTGGTCACCTTCGATCATTTATCTTTTTTCCGAAAGGTTAGCCCTTAGAGCTAGATAATAAAAGCGTAAAGGGCTCGTTTTACCTTGACAGAAAAATAGGAAATTGTCGATTGTGACGTTCTTGGTCACTTTCGACCATTTATCTTTTTTCCGAAAGGTTAGCCCTTGAAGCTAGATAATAAAAGCGTAAAGGGCTCATTTAGCCTTGACAGAAAAATAGGAAATTATCGATTGTGACGTTCTCGGTCACCTTCGATCATTTATCTTTTTTCTGAAAGGTTAGCCCTTGAAGCGAACTGCCTATCATACACTAAATACGAAAACTATCGCCCTTATTTTTAATTTCTACAGAAAAAGCCAAACAACTAGTGTCTGGCCTCAATAAATCATTCATTATTCTGCTGAAAATAGATATGGATAAACTGGTTGTCCGCCTTCATGAAGCTCAGTTTCTACGTCTTCATATTCAGCAGCCAAAGCCTCAACGAATTTCCCAGCTTCTTCCATAGTCCCGTCTTCACCTACAATGATCGTTACAATCTCTGTATCTTCATCAATCATACGTTTTAGCGTATCTAATGACGCTTTGAACATATCTGGTTCAGACACCACGATTTTGCCATCGATCATCCCTAGATAGTCGTCTTTTTTGATTTCAACATTATCGATCGTTGTATCACGTACAGCCGTTGTTACTTGTCCGCTGACGACACTTTCGATCATTTCTGTCATGGTTGTTTTATTTTCTTCAAGCGTTTGTTGATCATTGAATGCAAGCATAGCTGTCATTCCTTGAGAGATTGTTTTTGTTGGAACAACCGCTACTGGAATATCAGCTACTTCTGCTGCTTGATCAGCTGCCATGAAGATGTTTTTGTTGTTAGGTAAAATGATAACTTGATCAGCGTTGACTTCTTTTACAGCTTTCAGGATATCTTCTGTACTAGGGTTCATTGTTTGACCGCCGCTAATGATATAACTTGCACCAAGGCTACGGAACAATTCTTGAACACCTTCTCCTGCTGCAATTGCAATAACCGCATACGGCACACGAGCTTTAGGAGCAATCGCTGCTTTAGCATCATGTTCAACCAATGTCTCATGTTGTAAACGCATGTTATCAACTTTGATTTTTACTAACGAGCCAAATTTTTGACCGTAGTTCATAACTTCACCAGGATGTTCTGTATGCACATGAACTTTGATGATTTCATCGTCATTTACAACAAGCAGAGAATCTCCTAGTTCATTTAGGTAATTTCTAAATGTTTCATAATCGAAGTCGCTGTCCACCGTTGGACCTTCACCGATTTGAACCATGATTTCTGTACAATAACCAAATTTAATATCTTCAGTCGCTACATGTCCGCTGACACCACGGTGATGTTCTGCATTGACCATTTCATCCATTTCACCTGGACTTGGTTCATAAACTTCTGTTGCTAAAAATTTACCTGATAAAGCTTCTAAAAAGCCTTCGTAGATAAATAACAAACCTTGACCGCCACTATCAACTACTCCAACTTCTTTTAACACAGGTAAAAGATCAGGTGTTTTGGCTAATGCACGTTTTGCTCCTTTAACAACTGCTTCCATTACTTCGATGCAGTCATCCGTTTCTTTAGCTTTGCGTTCACCAGAACGCGCAGCTTCACGGGAAACAGTCAAAATTGTTCCTTCTACAGGTTTCATTACTGCTTTATAGGCAGTCTCTACTCCATGAGTAAATGCTGCTGCTAAATCTTTGGCATTCAATGTCACTACATCTGGGACTTGCTTAGAAAAACCGCGGAATAATTGGGATAAAATAACACCTGAATTCCCTCTAGCGCCCATCAATAGTCCTTTTGAAAGAATTGTTGTTAATTCTCCCACTTTTTCAGAACGAGAATCGGCTACCGCTTTTGCTCCACTGGTCATAGATAAATTCATATTTGTTCCTGTATCGCCATCTGGCACAGGGAAAACGTTCAATGAGTTGACATACTCTGCATTCACATGCAGACGACTCGCGCCAGCCTGAACCATCTCTTGGAACTGACTTGCACTGATTTCTGTTACATTCACCTAAAAAATCCTCCTTTGAGATTCACTGTTGCATAGAAAAGCGAAACGAACCCCTCCAACAACCGAGTAGGTACCTTTCTACATCAACTTATTTTTATTCGTTGTGTGTCAAGGCAATTAGTAAAATGCAGAAAAGATACTTTTTGTCTTTTCGGCATTTTATCTATTTGTTGAGAGGTCTGGTTCGTGGAGCTAGATCAATAAAAAGTAAAACGATCACATCCAGCTAAACTCTTGCTAACAGCTGGCTACCTAGTCAGGCAACACACGAACACCTTGCACAAACACGTTGACAGAATTAGCTGTCACGCCTAGTAGTGTTTCAAGGTTATATTTTACTTTTTCTTGTACATTACGAGAAACTTCTGAAATTTTTGTTCCATAACTTACAATTGTATATACGTCGACCGCAACGCCATTTTCTTCTTGACGCACGACAACACCTTTAGAATAATTTTCTTTACGCAAAATGCCATTTAAATTATCTTTGATTTGGTTTTTACTAGCCATACCGACGATACCATAGATATCTGTCGCAGCTCCGCCAACTACAGTGGCGATAACCTCATTGGTAATCTCAATGGTGCCTGCTGGTGTTTTGATTTTTACAGCCATTGATGAAAGCCTCCTTAAAGAGCACAATTGCCCTATTTTCTTCTATAATATTTTAACATAGCCGTACCTCAATGAAAAGGAACTTATCCAGATAATTATAGAGCGTCTCATCAAATTTACCAATAATTGTATAATTTACATCGTTTGAAGGGAATTGTCAAACTGAAATAAACGAAAAAAGCAACATAAAACCTTGAGGGTCTATGTTGCTTTTGAAAACTCATAAATTTTTCATAGCTCTTACAGAAACGAGACAGGTTTCACCATTACTCATTTCAACTATTCGTTCTTTCTTTTGTATCTCTGAGATATGGTTTTTATTAATCAAAAATGATTTATGACAACGATAAAACTCTTCGTATTGATCTTCGATATCTTTTAAGGCACCGTAAAATTCTTCTTCCCCATTCTCTAGATGCATGATCACTTTATGTGAAGAGATAGAAGATTCAAAAAAGATAACATCGTTTACATCGATCGATCGTACAGAATCCCCTGTTTTAAATTTGAAAAAATTCTTTTTACCACTACGATCATTTTGACTACGCTCATGAGCGATTCGAATACATTCGCAGACTCTCGCTTGAATCGTCTCTTGTGAATCTTTAATAATGTAATCCATTGCCTCTACTTTGTATGTAAATGTTAAATAAGAAAGCTCTCCGTGCGTCGTTACAAAGACGATTTTCCCCAAATCATCATACTTGCGGATTTCAGCGGCTAAAGTCAAACCTGACATTTCATGCTGTAAATCTACATCAAAAAAATAAAGCCCCATAAATTTAGGTTTACTTTTAACATATTCTAAAACTTCTGTTGGATTCCCCGTGGAAAATACTAATTCCATATCTAAATTTTCCATCATAATATAATTTTTCACATATTGCTCCAACAACTGGCGCTGTTTCCAATCATCTTCACATATAATAATCGACAGCATTTTTTCCCTCCATCTCTAAAACTCAATTACTAATTTTTGCGTAAATAAATCATCCACGATTGATGTAGATAAAAATAAATTATTCGCTTCTGCAATAATTTCTTGAACATTACTTAAGCCATTTCCACGATTTGTTCCTTTTGTAGAAAAACCTCTAGCTTTCAACTGATGGAGTTTAGGAATATCTTCTCGACAGCTATTTTGTAAAATAACATGTACTGCTTTTTCATCTTGATACAATGCTACAGACAAAAGTCCACTACCTAAATACTCCAATTCTTCAATCGCATTATCTAAAAATATCCCTAGCACTCTGACTAGCGCCACTGAATCCATATTGACCTTATCAACAATTTCAGTCACTTCTACTTTCGTATTGATTCCCTTTTCTTGTGCAGTGATCAGTTTTGAAGCAAAGATACTTTTTAACTCTCTTACTTGAATATTTCCTAATTTCTCTAATTTATAATTGTTTTGTTCGATCACTTGGGAAGATGTTTTGACGACCGAATGATAATAGTCATTCAACCCTTCGATATCCTTCTCAACAATGAAATTCTCCATCGACATTAGAATATTTTTATAGTCGTGACGAAATTTACTGATTTCTTTGAATTGATTTTCCATGCTTTCCATGTAACGCTGGTTAGCTAAGTGTTCCAGTTCTTTTTGTTGCGCTTCGTATTTGTTTCTTGTAGAGCTGGCGTACATGAAAAAGGTTAGAACGGAAATAAAGAAATAGATAATGAAAAAAATTAAGTTTAAGGTGATGATCTCTGTGTTGTTGCCTAAGTATTTTCCTAATAATATACTTATGTAATAAATGACCATCATATAAATGCCTATAATACTAATGATTGGAGCAAATTCATTCATAAAAGGGATCTTTTTATGTACTAATGTTCTTAATTTAACAATTAAAAGTGCCATAATAAGAGATAAACCAAGACCAAAAAACAAATGAATTAGAGCAGACCAGAAAGATACTTCAACATTATCGTTCTTCCACAAATAGGCATCCAACACTCCCGAAATATGGTCACATATAACGGATATTATAAGAGCATATGACATTGCACCAGCAATATATATTTTTTTTAAGTCCACAAAAAGCATACCAAGAAACAATAAAAAGAGAATCATCATAACTATGGTAAAACTTCCCATATAAAAGAAAAGATTTCCTATAATTAATGATCCAACTAGTAGCAAAATGATTTCCTTTTTTTGAAAATTATTCTTTCCTATCAACAATTTAAAAATGATATAATCAAAAATCATTTGGGACGCCGCTCCAAATAAAAACACAAAACTATTTCTGTCCAATAGAACATAACCTCCATTTTAATGATATTTAAATTATACATATTATTAATTATCAAAGCAAATTAATTTTAGTCATTCATAAAGCAAAAAATAACAGCTCCATTACTAGGCTGTTATTAACTAATGATATTATTTTAATTGTTCCTTTAATTCTGCTGGAATTAGAACTTCATCAGCAAAAAAACCACAACACATAACTAAATTTTGACTTCCCCAACCAGCAAATAATCTAAACAATAACTTTTTCATTTTCTATTCTCCCCTAATCCTTTTTTATTTTTAATGGTAAAACACTCATACCAGATAAAACATTTCCAATAACCATAAGATTTTGTATTAGTAATTCTGGAACACATATCATAATAACCGTCATAATCAGACACGAACTCAAGGCTTGCATTCTTCTTCGTTTCTTCTTTTCATCACTGCCAATCGGATTTTTACTTGTTGCTTTTGGTGCATATTTGCTTAATATCAATCCATTAATGACTTGTAAGAAGATCAATCCTTCCATCGGAATTAAGATTCCACCAGTAAGAACTCCGGCAGATCCAACAAATAATAAGATACTCGTAACGATACAACCAAAACTACTACCAGCATGATCTCCATATGCAAATACTCTAATAGTCAGAAAACTCAGGTGTAGAATAAATGTTTCAAATCCAATATTTAGAAGAAATGCTGTACTGTAGATAAACAGTAATTTAGATACATTGATGACTATTGATTCAATTCCGAGTTTACATTTTAAGTAATCGATACGATTCAACTCTTCATGTCCATCTATAATAAAGCTCAAAATCAGGTTGCTTATATAGCTTTCCACATTCCATAAATTCCAAATATTTTTCTCCACGTTTATTCCCTCCGTTTCCTTGAATTAACTTTACCAAATAAATAGCTAGTAATGATAGTTATTGCTTGAATCATCAAATTCGTTGCTTTAACTGATAAAAAGAGTGTCTTTTATCGCGTAAACGTTCATTTTCTATTCCTAAGTGTAAAAATACAAAAAAGCGAAGAGAACTTTACTGCTGATCTCCGCTTTTTTGTTCTTATGTGATTAAATTTTCTACTCGCTTTTTAATACCAACAGAATAATTTTAAGCCCCACGCATCTACTACGCAAAATTTCCCGCCTTTTACTTTATCTTCTTGTTTCGCTGTTAGTTTTTTCATCTATTCTCTTCCTTTTCTTTTTATTTTTTGTTGTATTTGATTGCCAGTTTGATTTTAATTACTGTTTATTCTATTGCTTAGTACCAGCAGAATAATTTTAAGCCCCATGCATCTACTACGCAAAATTTCCCGCCTTTTACTTTTCCTTCTTGTTTTGCTGTTAGTTTTTTCATGATATTCCTCTTTTCTTTTTTAGATTGATCGTTTTTTGATTCTACAACACTTTATGATTCAGCGTTTTATTTAAAAGCAAATTTTGATTCCTAATATATTATTGACGAAACACCATTTGCCGCCTCTTACTGTTTCTTCTTGTCTCTTAGTTAATTTTTTCATGTATTATTCCTCTTTTCTATTTTTTGATTGATCGTTTTTTGATTCTACAACACTTTATGATTCAGCGTTTTATTTAAAAGCAAATTTTGATTCCTAATATATTATTGACGAAACACCACTTGCCGCCTTTTACTGTTTCTTCTTGTCTTGTTGTTAGTTTTTTCATGTGTTACCCTCCATATATTGATTTTCTATTATTTTATGTTTTCTTCGTCAGGTTAGTTTAGGCGTACCAACAGAATAGTTTGACTCCCCAAATATTGAACGCACACACTCTCACACCTGCTTGGATTTCATTTGTTTCCTTTTGTTCTAATTTATTCATAATTATTCTCCTCTTCTTTGATTGTCTATTTGTTTTTTCAGTCATTTAATTAAATGTTAAAACACAATATCTTATAACCAAAAGCATCCAACACACAAAACATTTTTCCTGCTTTGATCTCTTCGCCCTTTTTCATCGTTAACTTAAACATTTTATCGCTCCTTTCATTCCTATTTATTAAAAGAGATGTCTTCTCTATTTGTTTTTCGACTTACTATTTTATTTAAAAGTAAAACATAATACTTTATAGCCAAAAGCATCTACTACACAAAATGTTTTCCCGGCTTTGATCTCGCTGCCCTTTTTCATCGTTAACTTAAACATTCGTTGTCTCCTTTGTTTTTTATAGTTACTTCTTGTTGATCGATATTATTTCCAAGAGCCGCAAAGAACTTGATATAGCCACCAAGAACTCGCTGGAGCTAGAATTTTTCCAGCTTGAATTTCCTTACTTTGTTTCAAGTCTAATTTCTTCATCTTATTTTTTCCCTTCTACATGTCATTTTCAAGTTCTAGCTTATTGTTCTTTTATATGCGTTATTTTGATTTTTCTACATTATCTGTAATCCATTTATTTACTTGTTCAACAGATATGCCTTTTTCTGGCGTCCACTCTACTTTACTGTCTAGCTTTCCGTTGACAAACTTGGCAATTGTAGGTGTATAAATCAAATCATACGTCTTTTTAAAACTTTCCCATTTTGTCTCATTGGTTCGAAGTTCTGCGACATTGAGATACAGCAGCTGGTCCTCTAATTTGTGCATTTTTACCAATTTGATCAGATCTGGTTCAAAATCATTACAATCCCCACAGGTTGGCGCCCAACGTAAACATAGAATGATTCCTGATTTGCTACTTTATTTTCAAATGTATTTAATGTGATCGCATCAAGATGATTGTAAATTTGCGGATATGAGCGTTTAGATTCAACCAATTCAGTTTCTTTTTCTTCAACCTGTGCACTTAATGAATAAGCATGGTTAGCAGTGAATAAATTTGCTCCAAAAATTGCGGTCAAGAGTGCTGCATAGATTACTTTTTTCTTCATTTTTTAGTTCCTTTCTAGAATTTTGCTTTTCCTAATAGGATATCTTCTGTTTCCTTTAGTTCTCGACTGCCTTCAAGGCGTTTCATATTACCATTTTCAACAATCAGAATCGTTGGTGTCACTGTAATATTATGCTCTTTAAGAAAACCACTATTTTTTGCGTTATCTGTATCCATGTAATAGACTGTTTTATTGGTATTCTCAATAGCTTCTTCCATCACTGGTTTGTATTCTTGACATGATGAACAGCCTCTGTTTCCCACCACAACAAAAACATCTTTTTTAGCGGTTTTAAATTGCTCTAATTCTTCCATATCTATCTTATTTTTCGTGTAATCTTTCGTCTGATTATTCATCATAAACAAGACACCTGCTACTATGATGATCATCCCTAAACCTATTTTAATTAGATTCTTGATTGTTTTCTCCTCCTTTTTTCTGTATCTCAAGGATCTTATCCGAACAAGCCAAAACGTCTGGCTCATGGCTAACTAAGAGAACAATTTTATTTTTGTCCTTTGCTAACGCCCTAATTTTGTTCATTAATGCTGATTTTGAATCACTATCCAGATTTCCCGTTGGTTCATCAAAAATGTAAATACTTTTTTCTTGATATAAGGCCCTCATCAAAAGGATTTTTTGTTTTTGTCCTTGTGAAAGATTGGCTGCATCCATTTGAACAAGGTGATTATTAGATAGTTTTAAGTTAAAAATATCTTCATATTGATTTTTTTCTTTTTCATGTAATTGCTCATTAAAAACTTTATATCGAATGTTACGACCAACTGTATTACTGTACAGATTAAACTCTGGAGAATACATTCCTATGTACTCATTAATATCTGTTTCTTTTAGTGATCGTTTTTTCGTGCTCTCATTGATGATAAATTCTCCTTCATCTGGTTGTAAGACTCCTGAAAGCAATTTGATCAAAGTTGACTTACCCGAACCATTCTCTCCTTTGATTCCATAAATTGTTCCTGCCTGCATTTCGAAACTGAAGTTCTCAAAAATTTGCTTGCTCTTATCGTAACTAAAATCCAGATGATCAATTGCAATTTTTTCGATTTTTTCCACACCTAATGGCTCTTTGCTTTTGATTTCTATATTACTTTGATAGTCATTCGAACTTTGGATAAAATCGATTGCTACAGTACTTTTCTGATACATCAACCAACTTTGAACAACAGGAGATAGACTATTTAAAATAATCGAGATGATGAAAATACCTGTTGTGGTATTGATCATACTTTCTTGTTCTCCATACAAGGTCATTGTGCTTAAAATTAGAAATGCACTTAAACTCATTAGTGTAATCATCGATTGATAAACAGAAACTACGTTCAACTCCGTAGTGCTATTGCTTAATCTAGCACTTAGGAAGCTTTTCATCTTATCTTTAACAAAATCCCCTGATTGTTTTGTTTTAGAAAATACATTGATATCTAGAGATGATTTAATATTATTTTCTATTGATGAAGAAAATACGGAAGATTTCCCTATAATGTCCATCTCATTACTCTTAATCGCCTGAATCTTGCGGTTTAAATAAATGACATAAACGGCACTCCAGAACAATAGAGCGAGTGCCAGCCAGCTTGAAATGCTCGCTAAGACAACGGTCAATACAATGACATAACTAATATTGATCTTGAAATAAAATTTTTGAAATAGGCCGGATACTGAATTGACTAAATTCCAGAAATAGCCTGTGACATTCTCCAAATTCTTTCCAGAATCAAGATCACTGATCTTCTGATTGTAATAATTCATCAAGATCTTTTCTTGAATATCATTTTCGAGTTTTACTTTCTGCTTACCTTCTCTAAGGTTTACTAAAAAGAATAGATAGATCAGCCAACCTACTATAAAAACTGGTTTTAAGATATCGATGATCTGTGACTCTGGTGTAATGCTTTGCATCAAAGATTGAATAAACATCGTTGTTGCAAAAGGCAAAATGTATTTCAGAAAGAGTAATAAAATCATATTGGCTTTTGTTTTAACTGGTAAGCTGGTCATTACTTCTTTATAAAGAATTTGTGCGACACCTGTTTCTTTTTCCTTTGATCTAAAATTGAAAGAGATTTTTTTCTTTTTCTTAGCAACTTGTGTCACTTCTTGAATGTCTTCAATACATAATGCATACCCGAGAAAGATAGCTCTCAAATCTTCTTTTTCGTAGACTCTAAGTTTAGGTTCAGCAGGATTAGATATTGTATAGTGATTGTCTTTGATTTCGTGGACAACAACGTAGTGTGCATATCCCTCATTTTCAACCACTAACACCATTGGCAGCTGTTCAACACTTGCTAACTCTTCAAAATCCCTAACTTCGTAAGAACTGGATACTACACCATACTGTAGCAATATTTCATTTAACTCTCCCAGAGACAATCCCTGATCTTTTTTTAAATTGTAATGCTGATATAACTCACTAACATTTTTAATTTTAATTTCAAGTTGAGCTAAAATCACTCTCAGTGAGGCAATGCCGCAATCCGTACTCGATTTTTGCATGTAGTGCGCATACATAGTCCTTGCCCCTTCCTATTTTTCAACAGTGATGTCCCCCATTGTGTCGATTTTTATTTGATCTTTACTTAATTTTTTTGTTTCAGGGACAGCTTTGACTTCGCCTTGCTCATTTGTTTCTAATTGATAAATACCTTCAAAAGTTGATTGAATTTTTGCTTCAACATTACCAACTACACTGTCGATTTCTAAAAATTTATAAGATGCATCTTTCCCTAAGTCAATTGTAAAGAGTAATGGTTCTTTGCCATTAGCCGTGGTCATCAACCTAAATTGATTGAGTTTTGCTAAAGGAATTTCTAATGAATTCTCTTTTTTCACAGTCCCTTTTAAAAATTCTTCGTTCTCTTCAGAGACTTTGCCTGACAAAGTGATCTTCGTCTTATCATTCGTTGTTTCATTAACTACTACTTTGACCTCTTGCTCTGCTCCTTGTAATGCGATTTTCTCGATTTGAGCATCTGCTAATTCCCATGATAGATCTACTTGATTTGCTGGTTTCCCTGCAGCAAAACTTGTATAACTAAAGAACCCAATTGTTACTAATACCGCTACTAAAATCATCATTTTTTTCTTCATAATAAATCTCTCCTCTTATTTAAATTCCCTATTTTTGAATAATCTAAAGCTGATCAATAATGCAAGTGCTGCGTAAATGGCACTGCTGATAAAAATTGTTTGGACTTGGCTACTTGAAAGTGCCGATAAATCTGTGACCATGCGTAAATTTGAAAAGAATAGAGTATCTAAAATAAAATCAAATTTAGCAAAGTATGTAGAAATAATGTTTGAAAAAATAGTATCTCCGACAAATGCCAGTGAAATAAATGCTGCTACTGAGATATACGAAGCTTTAAGCCCATTGAACAATAAAATTCCTAGACTGCTAGCCGCCAGATATAATGGAAGTTGCGCTAACAACGGTTTCAGCGCTGTGCTTAATGAAAATCCTCCTTTTAAAGCCCATGTTGTAATCATCAAACTCGTTGCATATACACCAATAAACAAAATTGTTAATAAAAAGGTCAAAATTGTTTTGCTGGCAAAGAACGTACTGCGTTTCATACCTGAAATCAACGAATTGTTGACAACACGGTAACTAAACTCATGTCCCCAAGAAATCATGAAAATGTTCGTTAAAAATACTGGTATCAGTAATGCGCCATTGGATAATCCTGATTGGATGATCAATTGAGGCGTGTTGTCTGAGGAAGCTAAGAACCCAAATGCTATCCCCACAACAACTAATCCTGCTACTGAATAAAATCCTAATGAGCTTTTAAAAATCCTATAAAAATCTGCTTTTAATGTACTAATCATGTTTAGCTCTCCCATCAATTAAGTTTAAATAATATTCTTCTAAATTCTCTTCTCTATAGTCAAAATGTGTAAGATAAATATTATTTTCAAACAACAGTTTTGCAATGGCTGGCATCATCTCTTTTTCTGCTTTGACCACTATAAAATCATCTTTTTGCTCTACTTGATAGTTGTTTTTGCTTAACAACTCAATCGTTAACGAATCAGTTGAACTCTTCAAAGAAATACTTCTGCCGCATTCTTCTGCTAGTTCTTCACTCGTTAGCTCTTTGATCAAACTTCCTTCGTTGATAATTCCATACCTACTGGCAACTAATGATAGTTCCGTAAGAATATGGCTGGAAATTAGGATCGTTGTTCCAAATTCTGTATTCAAACGATGAATGATCTCTCTGATTTCTACGATTCCTTGAGGATCTAAACCATTTACAGGTTCATCAAGAATCAAAAATTCTGGGTTATCTAGAATAGCCAAGCCGATTCCTAGGCGCTGTTTCATTCCTAAAGAATAGTCTTTAAAGACTTTCTTTTTGTCTACATTTGCCAAGCCTACAAATTCGAGTACTTCATCGATCCGCTTTTTATTTTTTATATTTCGTTGAATAGCATAATAGTTTAAATTGTCTCTTGCTGATAAATATGGATAACAGACGGGCCCTTCAATAACTGCCCCCATTTTCATTTTGTTTACTGAATTGAATGTCAAGTTCCCAGAACTTTTTTCTATTAATTGTGTGATAAGACGAATAAAGGTTGTTTTTCCCGCACCATTTTTTCCTATAAAACCATAAATGTCTCCTTTATTGATCGTCATGGAAACTTCATTGACCGCATGATATTCTTTGTAAGTTTTGAATAAGTTGTCTGTTTTAACTAAATAATTGCTTCTGTTTGGTACTTCCATTATTTTTCCTCCTCATTTAAGAGTTAATTTGTTCTTGCAGCTCGTTGTTTTGTCTGCCTTACACTACTTATTATAGACAGAATAAAATACCAGAACGTTTTTTGGCTTAAAACGAATAAAACAGCACATTATCGTTGTTTTCCTGTTATTCTCTAACGATAAAGCCAACCTGAATGACTCTATCTTGTTTGTTAATCACTTATGCCTTCCTAAGCGTCATTATCAGAACCAACACATTCATTTTTTGATTCATCTTCAGCATATTTCTCTGATAATAAAAGAGTGAGTGGGACATAACTCTTCGAGTCATATCCCACTCACATGGAATTCGGATAAATGCTATCCTTTCTTACGATAAGCATATCTGATGTTTACGGTGTCCTCATGTTTACATTTATGTTTAAAACGTTTATTTAGAAACATTCAGGTTCGTTTTCAGAATTTGTTCTAACTTCCAACTTCTATTTAATAAATATAATGAGTTTTTACTATCCTGGATTTCATAGTTGATAGCTTTCTGATTTAATAGTAATAAAATTTTTTCAGCTAAGTCATCTTCTTGTTCTTCTTCAATGTTTCTCAATAAAATAATGTAATGAGCATTTTTCTTCAATTGGTGGTTATTTCTTATTCTTATTATATGAAGACTGTCTTCTGTATTTTTTTGATATAGGCTATCCCGTTAATAACTACTATCAGTCTCAGATCCATTTCACCTATATAACTGCTAGACATCTTCACTTCTTCTAGAAAATTGAATAACTCCAAAAAACAAGTTTCTCCTTGTTTGCTTCTTGAATCATATCAAGCGTTTTAAAAGGAACTGTAGGTAATTGATCATGCGGCCCTTTCAAAAAATCAAAGAATAATGCTTCGTCTTTATTTTTTTCTTGCTGACCTCTACTCTCTAATTTAGCTTTGACATTACGACCACCCTTTTCCTATTAGATTTTTTTACCAACTGGAGTATATTTGTTAGTTACTTACTATTTTATCTGATTTTTTTATATTTGGACTTTTTTTCTTAAAGTCTTGATTTCTTAGCTTTTCTTAGAATTATTACGTTTAAGCATGCTTGAACGTAGTAATTTCAAGAAAATCAGCACTATAATCCATACAAAAATTGAAATCCCCTTGCCAAATCACTAGTAATGTGATAAATTAAGTTAGTATGAGCTGAAAAATATCGCTCCGAGATCAAAGCAAAGGAGGAAACTAAAAATGGCAAAAGTATGTTACTTTACTGGTCGTAAGACAAGCAGCGGCAATAACCGCTCACATGCAATGAACGCTACTAAACGTACTGTTAAACCTAACTTGCAAAAAGTTCGTGTATTAATAGACGGTAAACCTAAAAAAGTTTGGGTGTCAACTCGTGCTTTGAAATCTGGTAAAATCGAGCGTGCTTAATCTTAATCGAACATAATCAAAAAGCTGAACGGCATGCCGTTCAGCTTTTTTATTTATCATCTCGACTTTGGATCACTGCTATCATTCCTGTATCGAATGAAAATCCAGCGGTTTCTCCTACAAATTCATTGCTTGCATACGAAGTAGGAATCGCTACGTCCACGTGATCTAACGTATATTTGCTTTCTGTCAAAGTCAGGTTTTTAACTGGAGTTAAACAACAGTATGCTAAATAATCCATCCTAGCTTCCTTTTGGACCACATACTCTCCTGGAAGATAATAAACGATACTATTTTGATGATCTTTTATTTTTATTTGACGGACAAACTGCTGAAATCGCGGTTCAAACGGCAACCACAGATTGGCTAAAAAATGGTCCAAACGACCACCTGTCGCCCCTATGATCGTGATATCGGCTTTTGGAAACTTTTCAACAGCCAACGCCAATGCTAATTGAGTATCTGTATCATCTTTTTCTGCTGTTGCTTGTACTAGTTCTCCTGCTTCTTTTTGGATCAACTGCCGTTCTTCATAGGATAAAGAATCAAAATCCCCAACCGCTAAATCCAATGACCAACCACTCTTTACAATATACAAACTTCCTCGATCAATGCCCACCAAATAATCAAAGGTTTCAGCATCAAACTGCGGCCACTCATCAGGCGAACCGCCAGCCACCAGAAGAATATTCATTAATCCAACACAGCTCTCAATGCAGCAATACGATCTTTAGGACTTTCCGAATTATAAATATAAGAACCTGCTACAAAAACATTTGCGCCTGCTTCTTTACAGCGTTTAGCTGTCTCTGGAACAATCCCGCCATCTACTTCAATATCATACGTATAGCCTTTTGTTTCTTTCCATTCTTTTAATTGAGCGATTTTCTCTAATGAACTTTCGATAAATGATTGTCCGCCAAATCCTGGATTAACGGTCATGATCAAGACCTGATCAACTAAATCCAGCACATACTCAATCGCGGACAAAGGAGTTCCCGGATTAATTACAACACCAGATTTGACACCCGAATCATTGATCATTTGAACCGCACGATGGATATGGGGCGTTGATTCCACATGAACAGTGATAATATCTGCCCCAGCTTTAGCAAAGTCCTCAATGTAGTTTTCCGGCTGTACGATCATCAAGTGAACATCTAAAGGCAACTTAGTCACTGGACGAATCGCCGAGACCACGTTTGGTCCTAAGGTAATATTTGGCACAAATTGACCATCCATCACATCGACGTGAATGTAGTCCGCTCCTAATTTTTCAACTAATTGAATATCTCTTTCTAAATTGGCAAAGTCAGCACTTAAAATCGATGGTGCTAGTTTCATTAAAACCACTCCTTCTTCTTTTTGGTCGATCCTTCAATACTTATAACACAAGACTCTATGTTGATCTGAGCTTTCTAAAATAAGGCATTGCTTCTTTGCGGTATATCATTTATTTTTCTTATAGATTGGTCTACGATTCTCTATTTCTAATAAAAATTGTAAATAATTATCGTATCGTGTCTGAGCGATCGCTCCTGATTCTACTTGTTTTTTCACTTCACAACCAGGTTCTTTCCGATGCATACATTCACGAAATTTGCATAACGATGAGGCTTCTACAAATTCTGGAAATTGTTTTGGCAGCTCAGTTGCTTCCATTTCTAAAAAGTCGATCGAACTAAATCCTGGGGTATCTGCAACTAGACCATCGTATAAAGGTAGTAATTCTACATGGCGTGTCGTGTGTTTCCCCCGACCTAGCGATTCAGAAATTTCATCCGTTGCTAGTTGCAAGTCAGGTGAAATTCTGTTTAACAAGGTTGATTTACCCGCACCTGATTGCCCCATAAAAACGGTCAAACGTTCTGGAAAATATTGTTCTAGCGTTTTGAGTGCTGCTGCATCATCGACTTTTGTTGCGGCGATTACTGGATAACCGATCGCTCCGTAGACTTTTTGAGCATCTGCCACACTGACTGCTTCCTTCCCAGTTAATAAATCAACTTTCGTCAAATAAATGATTGGCGCAATCTCTTTGTCTTCCAAAGTGACCAAAAAGCGATCCAGTAAGTTGTATGAAAAATTAGGCTCAACCATACTCATGACAATCACACCTTGATCTACATTCGCCACAGGCGGACGCACCAATTCATTATGTCTAGGGAAAACCTCAAGCAAATAGCCATCTGTTGGGTTGTCACTTTCAAACATCACTTCATCGCCAACTAACGGCGTGATTTTTCGGTTCCGAAAATTACCACGAGCTCTCGTTTGAAATGTTGCGCCATCTGCATAAATGTAGTAAAAACCGCTTAACGCTTTTCTGATTTGACCTTTCAGAAATGCCACCTCCTCGTTTCTATTGCTTTCATTTTAACATAGGTTTAAGAAAAGCTAAACGCAGGGCTGAAGAAATCTCTTTTTCACCTAAAAAAAGTGATTAAGACAATATTCGTCTTAATCACTTTAAGTTATTTAATTAATTATTTTCATTACCTGTTGAATCTGTTGCACTTGTAAAATTGACGGTTACAGAAGTACCCTTTGCAACACTGTCACCAACACTCGGTGAAATGCTTGACACGGTTCCCTTAGCAGCATCACCACTGCCTTGTACATACTTCAAACCGCTACTTTCTATTTGAGACTTCGCCTCAGCCTGAGAAAGCCCTAATACACTTGGGACGCTGACATTACTTGGTCCAGTGCTGACTTTCAGTGTAATTCTCCCATTTTTAAGATCAAACGTTGCACCAGCACCCGGATCTTGTGAAATAACTGTTCCTTTTGGCAAATCACTGGCTTCATCCACTTTAGAAATTTGGTTTTCTTTGATACCTAAATTAGTCAAAGCATTTACGGCATTTTCATACGTATAGCTTTCAGCGTAGCTACCTAAAACGACTGTACTCGATTCAGAGCTGGACGTTGTTGTTTTATCCGGCCCAGAGCTGACCGTTAACGTAATTTTGCCTTTTTTAGGATTGAATGGATTGCCCGCAGCTGGATTTTGAGCAATAACTAAATCTTTTGCTACTGTATCACTTGGTTTATCTACTCGATTGATTTGACTTTCTTTGATGCCATAACCTAGTAGCTCATCCACTGCATTAGAGTAACTATAGCCTAAACTAGCGTAATCAGCGAGGTAAATATCATCAGGTCCTTTGCTGACAACCAATGTGATCTCATCTGTCTTCGGATCGACTTCAACACCTTCTTCTGGTGTCTGACTAATGACTTTGTCTTCGTCGATCTTAGAATCTGTTTCTTTGGTAATTTTGATTTGACTCTCTTTGAATCCTAGTTTACCTAACGCTTCGATCGCGTCTTTATAGTCTTCTCCAGAATAATCATCCAATTTGATTTTTTTATTCCCAGAGCTTATATAAAGTTCAACTTCCCGATTTTTTTTCACAGTGGAATCTATCGCAGGATCTGTTTTAACTACTTTTCCTTCTGCAATAGAGTCATTAGGAATTTCTTTTGTCTCCGCTTTGACTTTCAGCCCAGCATCTTCTAAAAGTTTACGTGCTTCTGCTTCCGTCTTGTCTTCCACGTTAGGAATCTTGACTTCACTGCTGCCTCGTCCTGCAAAATAGAAAATCCCTCCGATAAGCAGCGCTAACGCTAACAGACTTATTAAAATGATCGCCAGTTTATTTTTCTTCTTTTTCTTCTTTGCGACTTCTTGCTGCTCGATTTCTTCATGCTCGTTACGCTCTTCAGGTGGTGTCTCCATCGAGTTAAAAGACGATGGCATCGCCATCTCATCTGTGATCGGCGTTAAAATCTTCGTTTCTCCCATCAGCCTGTTGGCTGCCATTTGGCTCATTTAAACGGTTTGCCGCCAGTACCGTATATAAGTCACGTGACATTTCTTCAGCCGTTTTATAGCGGTCTGCTGGATCTTTAGCCGTCGCATGCAGCACTACATTTTCCAACGATTGAGGAATATTCGGGTCAAAACTTTTAACTGAAGGCATCTCTTCTTGGAAATGCTTTAAAGCAATGGTTACAGCTGACTCTCCATCGAAGGGTACATTTCCTGTCAGCATCTCATATAAAATAATCCCCACTGCATAAACATCTGATTGATTGGTCGCCATACTACCTCTGGCTTGTTCAGGAGAAAGGTAATGGACCGATCCCAGCATTGTGTTGGTTTGTGTGATCGATGTTTCTGTTAACGCAATGGCGATCCCAAAATCGGTGATTTTAACAACGCCGCTTTCATCCATCAAAATATTTTGCGGTTTCAAATCTCTATGAATGATTCTATGTTCATGCGCTAGTGAAACTGCTGATAAAATTTGTTCCATGATATCAACAATTTTTGCATATGGAATGGGATATTGTGTTTGAATAAATCGTTTCAGATCCATTCCTTTTACGTATTCCATTACTAAGTATTGCAACCCGTCTTCTTCACCTACATCATAGACACTGACGATATTTGGATGAACCAACTCAGTCGCAGCTAAGGCTTCTCTTTGGAAACGGCGGATTGCTGCTTGATCATTTTGAAAGTCAAAACGAAGCACTTTAACAGCAACATCACGATCCAAAATCAAATCATGAGCTAAGAAGACATTTGCCATACCACCGTTGCCAATATTGCCAATAATATGATATCGACCATTCAATTTTCTGCCGATTTCGATCATTGGTTTTCCTCCTTCTGTTCATCAAAATGGATCACTAAAACAGTGATATTGTCTGCTCCGCCTGCTTCATTGGCTGTCTTGATCAATGTTTCAACTTTTTCATTTAATGGTTTTTCTGAGACTAAAACTGACAAAATATCCTCTTCTGAGACCATATTTGTCAACCCATCTGAGCATAGTAAAATATAATCATCAGGAACCCAAAGGTGATTGGCTACATCGACTTCTACCATTCTCGCATGCCTAACGAGCGAGTCAAAACATTTTTGCGCGGGTGATTGGCCGCCATTTCGCGGGTGATCTCACCAGATTTTACTAATTCGTTAACTAGAGAATGGTCTTCTGTCAACTGACGTAATTGATTATTACGCACCAAATAAGCTCGCTATCGCCAATATTGGCCAATATGAAGGATTGATCCAGCAATACTGCACTGACGATCGTCGTCCCCATTCCTAAATATTCAGGTTGAGACTGACCCTTTTGATAAATCATTTCATTTTCGTCCTGGATTTCTTTGATCAGCCATTGTGCTGCTTTTTCCGATGTATCGATAAGACTTTCCTGCCAGCGCTCACCTAGATTATTGACTGCCATCTGACTAGCAACATCCCCAGCCTGATGACCGCCCATCCCATCAGCTAAAATAGCTAAAGAAACGCCTGCCTGATTTTCAAATAGACCAGCATAATCTTGATTTGTATTGCGTTTTCGTCCGACATCTGTTTGAAAATTGATTTCCACTATGCTTCACCTCGTTTAACAAACTTTCTGCATACAGCAAATAAAAAATCCATCCGTTCCTAATTGATGTGGGTATAACGTAAGCATTTGATCATGCACAGCAGACTGAACAGCTTCACTGACATTCACATCGATTTTTTTAAATTCTGGATGCTTTTGTAAAAATGCTGCAACAACTTCCTGATTTTCTTCTTCAGCAATTGTACATGTACTATAGACCATTATACCGCATTCTTTCAACGTTGGGGCGACACTTTCTAGAATTTCTAGTTGAATTTTAGGCAATTGCTCAAAATCCTGAGCTGATTTATTGTATTTAACATCTGGTTTACGGCGCATTAAACCTAATCCCGAACAAGGTGCATCAACTAAGATTCGATCAAAGTAATTTGCTGGAAATTCTTCTCCGACCTTGCGTGCATCTAATTTTTCAGTATCAACAACATCTTTTACATGCAAACGTTCAGCATTTTGTTTGATCAGCTTGATTTTGTGATCATGGATATCTAACGATTTCACACGTCCACCTTGAGCCGAATCAAGAAATGTTGCGATATGGGTCGTTTTACCACCAGGAGCCGCACAAGCGTCTAAAACAACGTGATTTTTTTCGATTTGCATCGCTGGTGCAACTAGCATCGAACTTTCATCTTGAATTGTTAGTTTACCTGCTGTAAATAAATAACTACCTGCTAAAAAGCCTTTATCTGCCACTACACCATAAGGCGAAACTTGGCTAGCTGATGCTTCGATATGATCTTTGTGTAATTCTTCTAAGGCATCTACAATACTGATTTCGCGAGTATCAACTCGACCGCTGACATGACTTTTTTCAAAAAGTGATACGCCTAATTTTCTTGTTTCGTCCATGCCCATTTGCTTGATCAGTTTTTCTGTCAACCATTTAGGCATACTGATTTCAATCGATAGACGCTCTACAGGATCTTTGATGTCTTCTAAACTTGGTGCACCTTCACGCTGAAATGCACGAAGTACGCCGTTAACAAATTTACCGATTCCGACATTGCCTCTGTGTTTTCCGATTTCTACCGCTTCATTGATGATCGCATGATCAGGAATTTTATCTAAAAACACTAATTGATAGATCGACAAGCTCAGTAAATTTTTCACCCAACTATCCACTTTTTTAGGATTTGTAATGAATGGTGTTAAATAATATTCTAGTAACAACTTCCGGCTGATCGTTCCATAGACAAGCTCTGTGAATAAGCGGCTGTCTTTTTCTCCTAAAGCCGATTTATTGATCATTTCATTTAATAATAAATTAGAGTAGGCTCCGCCGTTATCTACACGTTCGATTGTTCTTAATGCGACGTAACGAACTGAGTTTTTTACTCGTGCTGGTATTTTTTTTCCCATTTTTGACTAGCCCACCTTATCTGATTCTGCAACTGTTTTACCGACTCCGTTTAAGAAATCCTGGATGAATAATTTTCCTTTACCGGAGGGCTGAACTGTGTCTACAGAAATAACCGTTCCTTGGCCGCACGCGATCCATAACTCTTTTTTGCCACGCTTGATGATTGTTCCAGGCGCGTCCTTTGTTGTTTCTTCTAATGGCGTTACTTCCCAGAGTTTCCAGTTTGTTTCTTTGTAAGTCGTAAAGGCTGTCGGCCACGGACGCATCCCACGAACTTGATTATCGATTTGTTCCGCTGTTTTAGTCCAATCAATTCGTTCTTGTTCTCTCGTAATATTTGGTGAAAAGGTTACTTGATTCTCATCTTGTGGAATCGGCGTGATTTCATTGGCTAAAATTTTAGGTAATGTCTCTAGTAATAATTCTTTTCCGACAATACTTAACTTATCAAACATTGTACCTACATCATCCGCTTTAGTGATTGGGATCGCCTTTTGAGAAAGAATATCTCCAGCATCCATTTTTTTCACCATTTCCATGATCGTAACGCCTGTTTCTTTTTCGCCTTCGATGATCGAATAATGAACAGGTGCTCCGCCGCGATATTTCGGTAATAAGGATGCGTGAACATTGATTGCACCAAATTTGGGTGCGTTTAAAATTTTCTCTGGTAAAAATTGACCGAAAGCAGCTGTCACAATAAGATCAGGTGCAAGTTCGATTATTTTTTCCATTTCAGGTGAACCAGAGATTTTTTCTGGTTGTAAAACAAGTAAACCATGCTTTACTGCAGCTTCTTTCACAGGTGTCGCTGTGATTATTTTTTTTCGTCCAACTGGGCGATCTGGCTGAGTGACTACGGCTAGGATTTCATAGCCATGTTCAATCAATCCTTCTAAAATAGGAACTGAAAATGCTGGTGTTCCCATAAAAATTAGTTTAGTCATCTAAATGTTCCTCCATATATGCATCTAAATCTTCTGGTTTGATTGGGTCAATGATTTTATCGATAAACAACTCACCATTGAGATGATCGATTTCATGTTGAAATGCTCTGGCAAGATAACCATATGCCGTTACTTCGATTTCATCCCCTTCACGGTCAAAATAACGCACGGTTACTTCATCTGCACGTTCCACGGTTCCATAAGTTTCTGGAATACTTAAGCAACCTTCCACATCGATATCCGTACCTTTTCGTTCGATAATTTCAGGGTTGATCAGTTCAAACAATCCTGTTTCTTCATCCACTTCAATCACGGCAAGTTGCAAATTTTTACCGATTTGAGGAGCAGCCAGACCAATTCCATCATGAGCAACCATTGTTTCGTACATATCTTCTAAAAGTGTAATTGTTTCATCCGTGATCATAGTCACAGGCTTTGCTTTTTGTTTTAGACGTTCATTAGGGTGTATCACTATAGGGTAGCGCATAAGGTTTCCTTTCTTTGGATCAAGTATCATCAGTCTATTATCACACTTTGATATTTGATAAAACTAAGAGCTTAGATAAAATTCATCGGCTCAGCATCGATCGATAATTTCAATCCGTGTGCTGTTGCTCTTTGGGTATCAGTCAGTATTTTTTTCAAGATATTTTGGAGATTTGGTTCATTTTTGTATTTAATGATCACTTGATAAAAGTAACGATTATTGACTCTCATAATTGCGTTAGGTGTTGGTCCAAGCAAAATACTTTGGTCAGACAGACCTGTTTTCAGTTCTTTCACTATTTCAAACATCTGTTTAGCTGCTTGATTTTCTTCAGGATGACTTGCCGTAATTTGGACTGTAAAATAAAACGGCGGGTAGTCGCCCCGATGGCGGACGTGCATTTCTTTTTGATAAAAGTCTTCATAATCTTGGGCTTTAGCTAACTGAATGGCATAATGCTCTGGATTAAATGATTGAATGATCACTTCCCCAGGCTTTTCTGCTCTTCCTGCTCGCCCACTGACTTGAGTCAATAACTGGAATGTGCGCTCACTTGAACGAAAATCCGGCAAATTAAGTGCCGTATCAGCGTTCAACACACCAACTAACGTCACATTAGGAAAATCCAATCCTTTAGCGATCATTTGCGTTCCAAGTAGAATATCTGCTTCATGGTTGCCAAATGCTGTCAAAATCTTCTCATGCGCGCCTTTTCGTCTGGTAGTATCTACATCCATCCGTAAAACACGACTTTCAGGGAACAGTCCTTTTAACTCTTCTTCAACCTTCTGTGTCCCTGTCCCATAATAACGAATTTTATCTCCACCACAATTTGGACAATGGTAGGGAATTCGTTCTTCATGACCGCAATAATGACATTTCATCGTTTTTGTATCCATATGCAGCGTTAAAGAAATATCGCAGTTTGGACAAGGTAAAACATATCCGCAATCTCGGCACATCACAAAAGAAGAATAGCCGCGACGATTCAGTAGTAGCACACTTTGTTCCTTTTTAACTAGACGATCTCGAATTTTTTCTTGAAGCGCCAATGAAAAAGATGAAGTATTTTTATTTTGGATTTCTTCCCGCATATCTACAACGTCGATTGTCGGTAATGTCGCCGTCTGATTGGCTCTTTTAGTCAATAATAGCCGTTCATACACATTTTTTTGCGCTCTAGCTCGTGATTCTAACGAAGGCGTTGCACTGCCCAAAATAACAGGGCAATGATGATAAGCGCCTCGCCAAATTGCTAGATCCCGCGCATGATAACGGGGCGTTTCTTCTTGCTTGTAGCTTGCTTCATGTTCTTCATCGATGATCACCACACCAAGATTTTCCAATGGTGCAAAAATAGCCGAGCGGACCCCCACTACGACCTGAGCTTCACCGCGCTCGATCTTACGCCACTCATCATATTTTTCACCTTGAGATAAAGCACTATGCATCACAGCTACTTGTTCACCAAAACGGCTTTTAAATCGATGGACCATCTGAGGTGTCAATGAAATTTCTGGAACTAGCATCATGGCCGTTTTGCCCTGATTCAAGACTTCAGCTATGACTTGCAGGTAGACTTCTGTTTTCCCACTACCAGTAATTCCTTCTAATAGGTAAGTTGTGCTGGCTTTTTGATTTACAGATCCTAGTATTTTATCCACTGCTATTTGCTGTTCATCGTTTAAAGCTAATGCTGTGGTCTTTTCAAATGTATGGTCAGCAAAAGGGTCACGATAAGCCTCCGCTTCGATAAACGTCAGCCATTGTCTATTCGCTCCATCATTTAAAACAGCGGTACTAAAACCTAGTTCTTTCATCTCTTTGACCGTCGTCATTTTTTCTAAGCCTAATTGCTGTAAATAGCTGATCAATTGCTCTTTCTTTTGTGAACCTTTTCTAAGTTCCATCCGTGCTTCTTCCAACTGTTCAAAATCTTTCAGTGCTTGGATATAACGAATCGTCTTTACTTTATTTCGCGTATTTACTTCGTAGCGAATATCCACTTTTTGCTGTTTTCTAAGTTGCATCAATTGCGGTAAAATATTGCGGGCCAAAGCATCTTCCCATGCAATTTCATCTAGCCCATAGAACAGCTCATCTTGCATGTTTTCTTCTAATTCGTCTGTTAAATATATGTATTTGCTATAATCTGCACGCATTACACTTGGCAGCATCGTTTGTAGGCAGGTGATTTTAAAGGCAAATGTTTTTTCCTTCATATAATCTGCGAGTTCCAACAATTCCGTATTCAGAACTGGTTTTAAATCTAATACAGAAAGAATTTCTTTCCATTCAAATTTTTGTGCTGCAATCACCTCGTCTGACACTTCATCTATTGCTAAAACGAAGCCTTGAAGATGCCGATTACCATTACCAAACGGAACTTCTACCCTCATACCGATGGCCAATTGTTGTTCTAAGTTAAAAGGAATCAAATAAGTAAACGGTTGATCAGTCTGCATCGTTGGTACATCAACGATTACTTGTGCCGCTTTTCTCATAAACATTCCTCCATTCTATAATTATAGTACTGACTTTTTAGAGCTAAACAGATACCACATTCAGATTCCTAATTTTCTCGTGACGTGACCGATTCGTTCTGCTTTTCTTTGCTTATTGTACTAAAGAATCCGACATTTGTCTTGTTCCTCTGATTTCTGTTACAAAAAATTAAAGCACTTGTTTGCTGATTGCTTTTAACACATATAAAAACTGAGATGAAAACTCTAAATAGTCTCATCTCAGTTGCTTATAATTTTATAAACTTTTCTCGTCGCGAATACGATTTTCAAGTTCTTTTTGTTCTTGTTCGTGTCTCATTTTTTGTTCTTCTTTCGCCATACGCATTCTTTCACGTTTTTCTTCTGGGCGAGGATCATTGATCACTGTTGCAGCATCGATTTCTTCTAATGCTTGGCCTACACTTTTTACAGATTCAAAACTTTCTAGTGTTGGTTGTGCTCCTTCGTCTAATTCATGGGCACGTTTGCTTGCTAGGATCACAAGTGAATATTTTGATGGTACTTCTTTTAATAATGAGTCAATAGATGGTTTTAGCATCATAAGGCTACATCTCCTTCAACATTTTAATATATTTACCAATTACTCGATCAACGCGAAAATGTTCACTCGCGATAATTTCTTTGATTCGTTTTACAGCTAATGGCACTTCATCGTTGACAACAGCATAATCATATAGGGCCATCATTTCGATTTCTTCCCGAGCCACACGCATTCGTTCCTCGATCACATCATGGTCATCCGTTCCGCGACCAACGATTCGTGATTTCAACTCAGCTAAATCTGGCGGTGTTAAAAAAATAAATACGCCGTCCGGCACTTGTTCTTTGACTTGTTCAGCACCTTGAACTTCGATTTCTAAAAAGACATCTTTTCCTTTATCAAGCGTTTGGTTGACATAAGTTAGCGGTGTTCCGTAGTAATTACCTACATACTGTGCATATTCCAGCATCTCACCAGCTTCGATCATTGCTTCAAATTCTTCTTTTGTGCGGAAGTAGTAATCCACTCCTTCTACTTCTCCTTCCCGCATTTTACGGGTAGTCATAGAAATCGAGTACTGAAAATCATTCTCTTCACTATCAAAAATTGCTTTTCGCACTGTTCCCTTACCAACTCCAGAAGGACCCGATAGTACAATTAATAACCCACGCTCTGACATGATGACTTCCTTTCATTAAAAGCTGAACAGAGTTGCTTGTCTGCACAACTATAAGTTAATAAAGTATTAGTTCTATAATGCACTTTTTTTCGGTAATTTTCAAGGTTTTACTATATATTCTTTTCAAAAAAATACATTTCTCTTTAATTCTAGCATCTAGTCATTTGATCTTATGTATAGCTTGAACCTACAATTTTTAAATATCTTGTCACAAATTCTCAAAAAACGTATACAGCACCCCTGCTTTTCAAGTAGAATAAAGTTATTACTCATTTTCACAATAAAATAACTAAGCTGTTTAATTAAGTGAAAGTACTAAAAATGAAGGGATTTAACTCTATGTTCACAAGAAAAACACTTTTGAAAACAACCAGTTGCTTCTTACTAATTGCCTGTATTTTACTCGGAGGTTTCCCACAGATAAATTATGCTGAAGAAGATTTGCTGGACTTTGCAGAAAAAACGGGTTTCCCCGTCAAAGAAGCCTATCGTCCAAAAGCTTCGATCGTTATTGATGCTGATTCTGGGCAAATTTTATGGGAAGAGCAACCTGATTTGTCATGGAGTCCTGCGAGTATTGCAAAAGTCATGACCATGTACTTAGCTTTTGAAGCGATGGAACAAGAAAAATTCACTTTAGATACAACAGTCACAGCGACGGAACAATATGTTAATATTTCGCAAATTTACGCATTAAGCAACAATAAAATCTCTTTAGGTGTCGACTATCCTGTTCGCGACCTATTCTCTATGGTTGCCGTTCCTTCTTCAAACGTTGCCACACTAATGCTGGCAAATCTAGTTTCTGATAATGATGAAGCTGGTTTTATTCGTAAAATGAATGATAAAGCGGCAGAATTAGGCATGACCAATACTACTTACTTTAACTGTAGCGGCGCACAAATCAGCGCCTTTGATGGCTTGTATCAAGCGCCAGGAATCGATCCCAATGGAGAAAACAAATCAACAGCTCGAGATCTAGCTACGTTGACCTATAATCTAATCAAAAAATATCCTGATGTATTACAGTTCACCAGCAAACCTGTTGTTAAAACTATGGAAAATACGCCTTACGAGGAAACTTTTGAAACCTATAATTACTCATTACCTGGTGCAAAATATGGCTATGACGGTGTGGATGGACTAAAAACTGGTTCAAGTCCCACTGGTGCCTTTAACTATATCGCCACAGCCAAAAAAGGGAATGTTCGACTTATAGAAGTTATTTTAGGCGTCGGCGATTGGTCTGATCAAGAGGGAGAATATGAGCGGCATCTAGCAGGTAATGCCATTTTAGATCACGCATTTTCTACGTATGAATACAAAAAATTACTTTCCAAAGGACCAAATACGATCGATCAAAAAAAATCGACCTCGAACAAGATTTTTATGGATTCATTAAAAAAAATACTGAACCTAGTTTTACGATGAACGACGGACAATTATCATTAAAAAGCGATTATGGGCAAGTATCACCAGAGATTCCTGCGCAAACTGTTACCTATCAGGAAACTGCGTCAAAAGCTGTAGATGCCCCTTCAGTAAAAAAGAAGACGAGTCAGACTTCATCAAAAGAACATGCTAAGTACAACTATTTAGTTAGTAGTATTCTGGCGCTCTGCGGTATCTTGTTCCTGATTTTTTCTCGAGTCTTTAGAAAACGAGTTGCAGGAGTCAGACGACGTAGCCGCAAAACAGCTACACCAACCACTCATTTGTTATTTGCAGTGGGTGTTCTCTTGATTTTATCAGCGATCAGTGTTTTTGTCTTTTTATAATAATAAAAAAGAGTGTGAGACAAAACTAAAAATCAGTTTTGGCGTGCACTCTAAAACCGAATAAACGGCGAGAAAAAAGCAGCTCCTTCGGAAATAAGCTGGAATTCACAAAAATTTGAAGAGCAATTTTCGTAAATTCCCTCTTATTTCTCGGAGCTAAACACTTTTGTATCGGCCTCTTTTTATGTTTAACGTATTCTAAAATCCCATATTTGATAAGGTATTCACAACACCCATGATCTCATCATGGCGTTTGATTTTTTTATCCACAGGACCTTCTACTTCTTCAACATCCACTCGGACGACGAAACGACGATTCAACGTTATATACGCATCTTCATTTACTCGAATATTTAAACTATCCTCTGTAAATGACACACAAGCATCTTCCCAAACATTAAACGGTTCTTTATCCGAAATAATTTCTCTTTTTACTACGGATTTTCCGCTTAATTCATGGAACGTTACATCATAATACTTTGACATAATTATTCACCTCTTTGCTTTCTTCTCTTTAATTATAGCTTTAAACAATAGAATCACAAACTATTTTCTATTATTCGACATTTTGGATTTGTTCACGAATTTTTTCGAGGATCGTCTTCATTTGAACGACGATATTTTTGATCTCGATCGGACTTGATTTAGAACCGATCGTATTGACTTCACGATTCATCTCTTGAATCAGAAAATCCAGTTCTCGTCCGACTGGTTCTGATTGAATCAATAATTCCTGCAATTTATCCACATGAATTGTCAAACGATCTAGCTCTTCATGGATATCCCCTTTTTCAAGTAAAATCGCCAGTTCAGTCAATAAACGTGTTTCGTCGACTTGACTGCCTAGCCAATCATTCAACCGCGCTTCAAATTTTTCGCGGTAATCTTTTTCATAAATTGCCACAAATCCAGATAAAGTTTGAACTAATTCGATGAAATCTTGGCTATACGTAGTCAAAATCTGTTGGATTTTTTGACCTTCTTGCAGACGGCTTGCATCGATTCGTTCAACAGCTTTTCCCACCACATCTAAAACTAATTGACCAAATGTTTCATCTATTTCCTGTTTTTCTGTCACTTCGACGTAATCTGAATTGTTCAGCAGTTGATTGATATTTTTCGCAGGATCAAATGTTGCTTGTGGATAATTGACTGTTAATTCTTGTTGAATGTCTCCTAACAATTGATGGATCAGTTCCCAATGAACCAACACTTCTTGATTGCCGCTGCCTGTATTGTTAATATTGATATAGGCTTCGATCCGTCCACGCTGCACCGTTTCTTTCATCATCTGACGAATGGCCATTTCATAAGGATTGACCTCTTTAGGCATGCGTAATTGAATATCTAAAAAGCGTTGGTTAACACTTTTGATTTCTACATCGATTTGATAGGTATCATTTAAAAATGATTCTTTCCCAAAACCAGTCATACTTTTCATTGACAGGGTGTCCTCTCTACATGGATTTTATTGCTTTAGATAAAATTTCAAATTCCTCGTTTGTAAGTGTAATGCCTTTACCCATTTTTTCGTGATCTGCCGACCAATCTCTTAAATCAAATTTCGGTGGACGTCCGTTCCAACTAACTAAATTGAATTCTTTCCGCCATCCCTGTGTGTTTTCTGATAAAACAGCAATTTCTTCTACGATTTCATATGAAAATTCTTGTTTCATTATTCCTTCACTCCTTGTTGTATAAATTCTTTCATTAAAATTTGTAATACTTGTGCAGGTAATTTCTCTAATAAGAAAGCTATCCGCTGAGCTTCTCTTGTTTATCGCCATTTAACAGCTCGTTCACTAATGATACCTGTTGTTTATCGGAAAGTAAAAAGTAATCTTCATAGTATCTTTTCAACCATTCCTGTACAGAAATCATCCCGATGCTCTCCACTAGGTCCGTTTTCTCATGCTCACTTTTCAGTATGATGCCTGCTAACTCTTTGACTGTGTATAGCTTAGAAGCAGATATTTCCTGATTTTTTGCTAAAAGTTCGATTAAAACTAATCCGATATTTTCTGTATACACCCTGTCTTTATAAATTCTACGCAATTTTTTACAGATTCTATTTTTTTGTTCCATAGAATTCCATAATTTTATTTGATATGTTTCTTTTATATAAACAAAAAATGTCTGCTGAAATGCGGTTAGATCACTTAAGGTTTCAGCAAATGTATACCAATAACCTAAATATTTCCCGCTGATCTTCTTCATTGTTTCTAGGTAGCCCAATTGAATATTTCGTGTTGAGCGCATCCCATCAAATAATAGAACAGCCCCCATCGTCCAAGGCGTTTGCAAGCTCAAGCAGCTGACAACTGCTGGTATTTTTACCGGTTTCGTGATTCCTGGTCCTTTTACGTCTACGATGATACATTCTGTTGCACCTGCATTCAACGCTAAATCAACGGGAATATTGTTGCGATAGCCACCGTCTACGTAATATTTATCTGCAATTTTTGTTGCAGCCATTGCTGGAAAAAACGATGCCGAAGCTAACAGCCAATTTTGCCATTGCTCACTGTGACAGCTTTTGAAACGAATTTCTTTTTCCTGCATATTTGGTAATTCCGTTGTAACTAAATAAAAATCGGTGGTCGCTTGCTGCATTTTTTCTTGTGAAAAGGTCTCTTGGATCAGAGATTTCAACGGCTGAGTAGAAACGCCCTTTGATTGGATCGCACTCCGAGTGAACGAGCCGATTTGACTCATCATACCGCTTAAGGTTTGGGTGGAAACATCCGTTATTGGAAATGAAAGAATTTTTTGTGTATCGATTTTTTCCCACATATTTTTCGCCGCTTCAAAATCATCTTGTAAAATCAAGGCACCATTCAGCGCACCGACCGATGTTCCAGTAATGATTTCAATTGAAATATTCAACTCTTTCAACGCTTGCCAAACGCCGATCTGATAAGCGCCCCTAGCCCCGCCTCCACCTAGAACCAATCCAGTCTGATACACTAGCTCTTTGGATACAGATGTATTATCCACCACTATATAGCCATGTTTCAAAAAAACTTCTTGTAAGTGCATGGTAAGCGCTTTTGGGAATGTAAATGAGATTGTTTGTTGAAAGCTTTGCTTAAACAATTTGTCCACAACTAAAAAAATAGTTCCCCAACTCAATTGAACCGTTTCTTGAGCCAGTATATTCGTAACTTGACCTGCTGTTATTGTTATAAAAAGACTAGGAATTTTTCCCCTATAAATAACGTAAGATGCATCACTATTTTCTCGAACCTTACTACTAAAAACCTGCCTTGCTAAGGTATGAGTTTCATAAAAAGGCAGTAACTGAATACTTCCAGAAAAATACTTAGAGAATATTTCCCACTCTGAAGCAACCATTCGTTCACTTCTCATTACAAGCACCTCCATCTATTAAAGTATACCAAAATTCTTCAAAAATTACTTTTTATTAAAAATATACAAAAAACGTACATTTCTGTTCGATTTTCACGTAAAATGAATATATTATAATTTTTATAGAATTACATAAAAGTTGGTAAAAAAGGAGAATAATATGGGGATCATTGGGATTGATTTAGGAACATCGAATAGTTTGGTATCATTTTGGGACGGAGAAAAAGTTCAGTTGATCAATAATCAATTTGATCAAGCCTTAACACCGTCTGTTGTAGGTGTCGATGATAATGGGGACATTTTAATCGGCGCAATTGCTAAAGAACGCCTCATCAGTCATCCACAATTAACAGCAGCAACTTTTAAACGGTTTATGGGAACCGATAAAAAATATGATTTAGGTGGACATTCATTTACACCAGTTGAATTGTCTTCTTTAGTCTTACGTAGTTTAAAAGAAGATGCTGAAGCATTTTTGAAGCAGCCCTGTGATGAAGTTGTGATCAGCGTACCTGCCTACTTTAACAATATCCAGCGAGAAGCCACTGTTGAAGCGGCAAAGCTAGCAGGACTGACCGTTCAAAACTTGATCAGTGAACCTACCGCAGCGGCAATGGCGTATGGCTTTCACAAAGAAGCAGATCAATCCATCTTAGTCGTTGACTTGGGTGGTGGGACTTTTGACGTATCTTTATTAGAAATGTTTGACGGTGTCATGCAGGTAGAAGCTATTTCTGGGGATAATCACTTAGGCGGAGAAGATTTCACTTACGTGATCGTTCAAGACTGTCTGCGTGAGTATAAATTGACTGGTACTGTGTTAGCAGCAACAACACAATCTGTTTTATACCAAAAAGCCGAATTATTGAAACATGCACTGACTACACAGGATTTTGGTTCGTTTGATTTTGAATGGGATGATCATACGTATTCTTATAAGCTTACGCAAGAGCGTTACAAAGAGCTATGTGAACCTTTGTTAACTAGAATGCGACAGCCGATCGGTCGTGTGTTAAATGATGGACGTATCACTATTCAAGAAATTGATCAGGTGATTTTGATTGGCGGTGCAACGAAAAATCCAATCGTGCGAAACTATTTTGCCCGTTTACTAAAAACAATACCCTATACACAAATCAATCCAGACGAGGCTGTTGGACGCGGTGCAGGCATTCAAGCCGCTTTAAAACAAGATCGCTCAATGGTCAGTGAAATGATTTTAACAGATGTTTGCGGTCATACATTAGGTGTCGATTCAGTGAGTCAAACAAGTACTGGCTATATCGAGGGCGTTTTTTCTCCGATTATTGAGCGAAATACCACCATCCCTGTCAGTAAAATGAAGACATTCTATACACTAAGAGACAATCAAGAATATGTGGCTTTTTCTATCTACCAAGGCGAAAATCCAATGGCAAAAGATAATCTAAAAATTGGTGAATTAGAAATAAAAATTCCAAAAGGACCTGAGAACACGCCGATCGACTGTCGCTTTACTTATGACTCTAACGGCCTTTTAGAAGTTATTCTTACCCATACAAGTGGCCGATCAGAGCAGTTGATCATTGAAAGTGCTCCTGGAAAGTTAACGTCACAGCAAATGAAGGAAAGTTTAGCGAAGTTAAATGCGTTAAAGGTCCATCCACGAGATCGTGCTGAAAATCGGTTGTTACTTGCCCGTTTGGAAAGACTTTACGCTGAAACAACTGGTATGCAGCGAGAACAAGTCCAAGCATTATTATTTCATTTTAGAGATGTCCTAGAAAAGCAAGAAGAAATTCTAACAAAAAGAACTGCTGCCGAATTAACACAACAACTAAACGAACTTGAAAAAGGACTCTGGTTATGAGTATCTGGTCCATTTTAGGAATCGCTCCGACAATTGACAAAAGAGAGATTAAGCGCGCTTATGCGGCTAAACTAAAATTGATCAATCCAGATGAACAACCAGAGGAATTCCAACGGCTAAAAACCGCTTTTGATTCAGCGTTGACTTTAGCAAAAAACGATAGTTTAATAGAAAGCAAGCATGTTACTCTGCCAACTGGACCTACTGACGCAACTATTGACTTTGAGCAACTAGCAGATAAAGATGCGTTATATTCCGATCATCCAAGCTTTTCCGCTTGGGAACCGGTGGAATCTTTTTACGATATTCTACAGCGGATAATTGAGGAGGAAGATTACTTTTATGACTTATCTGTCTGGAAAGAAGTAACCGCCTCGATCGATCATTGGTCTATTGATGAATATATGCACAATACTTACACGATCCAATTGCTTTTAGTGAAGAACTATCCCTGCTTAGCTAAAGAGGTCATCCGCTTTCTATTTAAACTATTTGATTTAACCGAATTAACCGATCATATTGGTCAAGAGCGGTTTGTCTCAACTGAATTTATGCGTTTAAAAAAAGTAATTTACAATGTTCCGCCTTTTTCTTTTAAAATAGCAGATGAAATCCCTAAAAATCAACGGGAAGACTATTTTCATCTGCGCTACGATATTTATCAGATGATTGTTGATTCGCCAGATTCCATTGAAGAAACCATCTCTGAATGTGCGACTATTTTTGCGTATGATAGTGAGCTTTGGAATCTTCAGATGATCCATCTATTAAATCAGTCAAATGGATTGTTGGATAACGCTGAAGATAAAATAGTATTTGCTTCATTATTAGAGCGAACAAAAACAATGAACAATAATCCAACCACAGATTTTTTGACTAGCTATTTTGCGTTATTAAATGGAACGCATACAGATAATACACGTTTTACTTGGCACAAGGAACTACTGACCATACCAGACGAATTATTCATGCTGTTGCTGGGCTCTATTTTCTTTCATACAAATCGATACATTCCAGCTTTCAATCTTTGGAAGCAGTTGGATCTTTCAAGAAAAATTGCTCTACAGGAACAGTTTAAAAGACTACTTCCGTATTTATCTAAAAATGAAAAAAAAGCATACCACCTAATCGAAAAGGAAATCAAATGCGCACAAAAGAAAAAGTCACCTGTATTAAAAGCTCTTATGGAATTTTTTGCTATTCCGTTAATAGTTATAGTGCTTTTGTTTTTTTTCCACGACGCTAGTACAGATAATTCTAATCGAACCCCAGAACAGCTTATGGATGTTCTAGTAGAAAAGGAAAGCTTATACGAACAAGAATCCAATGAAGAAATCGAAGCTGAGACCAAGCTTTACGATGATACATTGGAAGAACAGTTTATCCATTATTTTTATGCGTCAAACGATCCTGAAGGAAAACAGCTATTTATTGATAGAAATGTCTATGATCAAGCGTTGAAAAAACTTTTGGACGATTATGTAAACCGAGATACATCTACGCACAGTGACCGTTCTGCCTTTACGTTTGAAGAGAATTTCGTCAGCGATCCAAAAAGCCGCAAAATTGCAGTCTATTATGATGAAGAACTGTTGTGTATCTTAGAAACTGATGAATCTCTTTTTAACCTTACGAATGTTTATGGCAATCAATGGCACCCACTTTCAGAGAGCGAATTTCAGACTATGCTTCAATCAATCAAAATAAATCCAGAAAGTAGCACAACTATTTTCTTAAAAAAATTCTTGTTTTCTGACAAAAAGCAGCAAAATCTGTTAGAATACACTGACTACCTTTCAGAAAACATGAAAAAAGTCATAGAAAACAAACTGAATGAACCTATCTCTGAGAAGTTGAAAAGAGGATTTCTCTACGTAGTAAAAGAGCCCCAACTAAAGTTTATTGTCTCTGATCAAAATCAAGAAAAAGAAGAAAAACTGATCCTTACATTCGATGATCAAGGAAGATTAGATCATGTTTTTGGCCCACATTGGGAAGAAGTTGATGAAGAGATGATTCATTATCCTAATAGAGATGCATTTAAAAATATTCCTACTTTATTAGAAGAACCTGAACAATGAGACTAGAAGCTACTCTTTAAAAATAAGCTACGTGCTTCTATTTTAGCCTCGATTAATTACAAAGGATGTTTATATGAAGAAAAGAAACGTATTACTGAAAATCTGCTCACTCGTATTAGCTATAGGCTACTTTTCAGGTATTTTTACGGCTACTAACGCCTATGCCCAAGAAGATATTCTGACAATCACCCAAAATGCGGGCTATCAAACAAATGAAATGTATAAGCCAAAAGCCTCGATCGTAATCGAAGCTCAAACTGGACAGGTCCTTTGGGAAGACAATCCCGATTTAAAATGGAACCCTGCCAGTATAGCTAAATTAATGTCTGTATATCTCGTTTTCGAAGCGATCGACCAAGGAAAATTCACCTTGGATACAACAGTCAAAGCAACAGATAGCGATCAAGCTATTTCACAGATTTATGAGTTAAGTAACAATGCCATTGTTTCCGGTGTAGACTATCCCGTCAAAGACTTGCTTTATGCCACACTGGTTCAATCATCAAATGTGGCGACTGTAATGTTAGCAAACCTTGTAACAGCCAATGATGAAGCAAAATTCATCCATATGATGAACGATAAAGCCAAAGAATTAGGTATGACCAACTCTACTTTTTACAACTGCAGCGGTGCTGAAACAGGCTCTTTCAATGGCTATTACAAACCAGAAGGAATCGACCAAAATGCCGATAATGTGACTACAGCTCGAGATTTAGCTATTTTATCTTATCATTTACTTAAAAATTATCCAGATACAGTGAACTATACTAGTCCAACTCAAATCACGATCATGGAAAATACACCTTATGCTGAAGTTTTAGAGAATCACAACTATTCTTTGCCAGGTCTAGCATATGGCTATGAGGGCGCGGACGGTTTAAAAACCGGTTCTAGTCCAACTGGCGGCTTTAACTACGCAGCAACGGCTAAACGGGAAGATACACGCTTGATTGAAGTCGTACTGGGCGTAGGTGATTGGGAAGACCAAGAAGGTGAGCTACAACGTCACGCTTTTGGTAATGCGATTTTTGATCGAGCATTTGCTACCTATGAGTATAAGAAACTACTATCTAAAGGAGACAACACAGTCAGCCAAGAAGAAGTCATTTTAGATCAAGACTTGTATGGCGTGATCCAGCGAAATACTGAGCCAACGTTTAAGCTAGTTGCTGATAAAGTGATGTTGGAGACAGCTCTTGCTCAGGTTTCGCCTATGATCAAAGCACCTAATGTCAGTTTTAAATATGCTAAGAAATTGAAAGCTCTACAAAATTCAACACTTTTAAAAAATAGCGCTAAAAAGAATGGTCTATCAACCTTTTTCATTAACGGTTTACTGATTATTTTAGGTCTGCTGCTTGCAGCTTTATCCAAGTTATTTAAAAAGGAAACTACAGAAACTGTAAATACTAAAAAATTCAGTCCTTTATTGATCATCGGGATTCTTTTGATCCTTGTAGGAATTGGTCTAAGTATTTATACAGTGGTCGTTGGGCCATGGATTTAATTGAATAAAACAAAGAAGACAGCTCCTTGGCGGCAGCTGTCTTCTTTGTTTTGTTCATCTCATAGTATAAAAAATAGTGAAGGATTTCTCCTTCACTATTTCTATCTATCCCTGCCAATATAGGTTAGCAAAAATAATTTATAAGATTCACACAAATTTGGGTAAGAAAGTTGAGAATTAATAATTAGTTAGTTATTAGGGAATTATTTGTTTTTCTTTAGTTGTTTGATTTCTTTTTCGATTTGATCGATTTGTTTGCCTAATGCTTTTTGTTCGTTTTTATCACGTGATGCTTTTTTCTTGTTAACCAATTCTTGTTTTTCTTGGATCAATGCTTGGATTTTAGCAGCATTGTCTTCAACTGGTGTAGATGGTGCTGTTGTGTTTCCAGTTGAACCACCTGTTGAGCTACCGTTTTTCAACGCTTGGATTTCACGTTCGATTTCACCAATACGGATGCCTAATGCTTTTTGTTCTTGTGGGTCGCGGCTAACTTTTTTCTTGTTGATTGCTTCTTGTTTTTCTTGGATCAAGGCTTGGATTTTTGATGCTGTATCTTCACCTGGCGTTGTTGGTGTTGTTGTGTTCCCAGTTGAACCACCTGTTGAGCTACCGTTTTTCAATGCTTGGATTTCACGTTCGATCTCACCAATACGAATGCCTAATGCTTGTTGCTCTTGCCAGTTAGTGCTCACTTTTTTCTTGTTGATCAATTCTTGTTTTTCTTGGATCAAGGCTTGGATTTTTGATGCTGTATCTTCACCTGGCGTTGTTGGTGTTGTTGTGTTTCCAGTTGAACCACCTGTTGAACCGCCTTTTTTCAATGCTTGGATTTCACGTTCGATTTCGCCGATGCGGATTCCTAATGCTTTTTGCTCTTGTGGGTCACGACTAACTTTTTTCTTGTTGATTGCTTCTTGTTTTTCTTGGATTAAGGCATTGATTTTAGCTGTGTTATCTACAAGTTGTGCTGAGTTAGCATGTACTTGAGTAGCTGTTGCTAAAAATCCTGTTCCTCCGATTGATAAAGCTAAACCAGCAACTACTGCACCTTTTACAAATTTGTTCATTATAAATTCCTCCAATTATTTTTTTGTTCGAATACTACTGTTCATATAATAATAGTTCCGATACACAAATTATAACCACACTTCTCTAAAAAGTAAACTATTATTTTATAAATAGTAGCATCAAATATTTGTGAAAATCTCGATTTTTTTGAAAAACATTGATTTGCCAAGGGTTTGAACGCTGATTTTTTACGAAAAAATATTTATAAAAACGAAAAAAACTAACTTTCTTACTACAAAATCAGTAGAAAAGTTAGTTTTTTGCTATTAATTCGATTAAATGATAATTACATTGAGCCCTTAAATACGTCTGCATTTTTCACAAAATAATCGACTCCTGAATAAATTGTAAAGATCAGACAGATATATAACATGATTTGATCTACTGGAAAACCAATAGCCGCAAACGGAATATTATTGATAAACAATAGAATGATCGCAACCATCTGTGTTGCCGTTTTGACTTTCCCCGGCCAAGCAGCAGCCATCACTTCACCGCCTTCAACTAATAACAAACGCAATCCTGTGACTGCCAATTCTCTACATACAATGATTGCAACTACCCAAGTAGGTGCTTTTTGCTGCCCTACTAAAACAATAAAAGCCGTCATTACTAACATTTTATCTGCTAACGGGTCAGCAAATTTACCAAAGTTTGTTACTAAGCCTCGTGCTCGAGCGATTTTTCCATCTAACCAATCGGTAATACTTGCCACTGCAAAAATGATGGCTCCGACTAATTGTGTGACTGCTAAAGATGTTCCTGCTATTGTAATAGTACCCCAATCCATCGGTATACTGACGACAGCAATAAAAATGGGAATCATAAATATTCTGATAACTGTTAATTTATTTGGTAAGTTCAATGCCTTTTACCCCTCTCTTCTTTTACTTATTTTACGTTATCTTATAGATCATGTCACTAAAAAAGACATTTTTCTAATTCTAAAAACTAAATAAATTAAAATAGGTGAAAAAACTTGTGACTAGGACATAACTCTTCGAGTTATGTCCTAGTCACAAGAGAATTAATTACAACGACTGTGCTTCGCCGTTGCGCTGCCTCACCTTTACTCTTTAAGCGCTAGCACGCTAAAAGTTGAAGTTTTTTGTTCTACAACTTACTTAATAAAGCCGCCTATTATTTATTGTGGTTGCTGAGATTGTTCGGATTGCTCTGACTGCCCAGTTTGTGCATAGGCAAGAGTCATATTGATATCTCTTGGTCCAATACCAGTATTGTTCGGATTAAATTCCGCTTTTTGACCATCTAGTTTAAACTCCATATACTCTGATGCGCCTAGACTCACAACTATTTGCGTTGTGCCTGCTGGGATTTCAACAGATTTTGGCTGACCAGGTTGGATTGTCTCTTGATAAAAATAACCATTATCATTATTAGCTGCTGTAGCAATATAGACACCGACCCAACAAGGTCCTGTCACCGCACTAAACTCAAGTTTAGCTGGAGTCGCAACATTGGTCGCACTCATATTTATATTCGCTCCTGATTCACTAATAAAATTCACTTCGGTTGGTGCCTTAGGTTCAGATGACGAACTTGATGTTGATGATTCTGTACTGCTCGAAACAGGTGCCTGACTTGATTCAGAGTCTGGTGTTGAATCAGATTCTCTGATGATTTCAGAAGCTGGTGGCTGAATTATAGGCTAGTCTGCTGATCTTGCCACGTGATATAAAACACCACAATTGCGATTGCTAAACCAATCAAAGAAAAAATAACTGCAGGTAAACTCCGCATAAAACGTTTTGTTTGGCTGTTTTCATCGTACATTTGAGTTCTTGATTCTTCTAAAGTTTCATACTGAATCGCTGATTCTACGTCTTCTGGTTCATCGATTCCATCATAAATCTCTACTAATTCATTGCCATCCAAGCCTACTGCACTCGCATACTGACGAATAAAGGCACGCACGTAAAAAGTGCCTGGCATAGAATCAAAATCATTTTCTTCAATAGCTATTAAATAGCGCTTTTGTGTTTTGGTAATTTGCTGCAGTTCGTCCAAAGACATATTTTGCTGCAGTCGTGCATCTCTTAATTTTTTCCCTATATTTACGCTGGCCACTCGTCCATCTTCTCCAGTCTCTCTAATTTCTCAGTTTTATTTACCTAATTTATTAGGTAAATCTTTAATCTCGTAGTTTAAATGTGTCATAAATGTCTCTGAATAGACATGCATCCGACTGCTTTTATCATACATTAAAATTGGTATCTACTTTATGTACTACACTTGTGGTGAACTGAGTTATTTTCTAAAATCGGCTGATTAAAAAAATTAAATATTCCATTCACCCAGTATTCTAAGGATACCATAAAAAAATACTGATGAGCATAACATTTTTGAAAGTTTTCCACTAAATATCGGACTTTTTTTATTTAACACAAAAGGATTTCTAATGGGTCTTTACTATGTTCGTTGGTGCATTAGTTATTATTCGTATTACGCCTTGTTTCTTTGCTATAAATTCTGATGATTTTCTCGCAAAACAGGAAAATCATCAGAATAAAAACTAAGCTAGATTTCTAATAAAACGTTCTTTATTTTTTAGGATGCATATAAAAACGGCTCAAACCATCCTTATTGATAAAACGCTGTGCTAGTTCTTTCACATCAGCCAATTGAATACTTTCGATTACTTCTGGTGTATCAAATAATGTTGTCTCATCATAAAGCGATTGTGAAAATTGATTGGCAATATATTCTAATGAGTTTAATGATTGGAAGTACTTTCCGATCATTTTTTTCTTCAATAAAGCTAGATTTTCATCCGTTAACTCTGAACTTTCCGATACAGTTAAAAGAATTTCTTCAATTCGTTCGGCTAATTGCTCAGGCTGATCACTATCTCCGCCGAAATCAGCAAAATGGAAGCTACGGTCTAAACTAAATTCATAACCGAAACTATCATCTAACAATCCTTCATTATACAAACTCAAATAATTTTGAGAGGTATTACCAAACAATAATTGGAATAATAAGTTTGCTGTTGTCTTGTATTTAAGCAGCTCTTTGCCATCTTCTGGCACTTCATCTAAGCCTTTCAATCCGACAATAACTTTTGAACGGCTAATGGCCATTTCGATCGAGCTTTCCTTAATGATATCCGCTGCTGTCTCTTTGGGAAAGTGTCGCCTGATCGGTGCCGCTTTGGCAAATTCTTTAGCAGACTGATTGTTGCGGATAAACGCCATCATTTCTTCGGGCTCCATTTTACCTACAACAAATAATGTCATGTTGCTTGGATGATAAAATGTGTTGTAACAGGTATATAGATCCTCTGCAGTAATTTCATCAATACTCTCCACTGTTCCCGCAATATCAATGTGCAATGGATGTTTAGGGTAAAGATTGCCTAATGTACCAAAAAATAAGCGCCAGTTCGAATCATCCAAGTACATTTGGATTTCTTGCCCAATGATCCCTTTTTCTTTCTCCACTGTTTCTTTCGTAAAGTAAGGATCTTGAACAAAATCTAACAACGTTTCTAAATTTTTCTCCACCTGATCCGTTGTTGAAAACAAGTAGCTGGTTTTGGTAAAGCTGGTAAAGGCGTTAGCAGAAGCTCCTTGACGTCCAAATTGTTGGAAAATATCCCCATCTTCTTTTTCAAACATTTTATGTTCCAGAAAATGAGCGATTCCATCTGGTACTTTCACAAAATCTTTTTCCCCGATTGGAACAAATTCATTGTCGATCGAACCATAATTTGTCGTAAACAAACCATAAGTCTTGTTGTAATCTTTTTTAGGCAACAAATAAACGGTCAGTCCATTATCCAATACTTCTGTATAAAGGACTTCGTTGATTTGAGAATATTCTTTTTTATTCATCGACTTTTTCTCCTTCCAAAAAGAAAATCGCTTGTAATTGCACCAATTTGGCCACACGCTGAACATCAGCCAACGTGACTGCCTCCATTCGGCGAATCCACTCGTCATCTTTTAGACGAAGGTGAGGAATCAAATCATTTAAATACTCATTTTCCAAGACAGCACCTGCATTATCTAAAGCAAGTAGATATTGATTTTTCAGCATTGCTTTAGTCTGTTCGATTTCTAAGTCTGTCACATTTCCTTGACGAATATTTTCTAGCTCAGCCGCAATCAAATGCAGAACCTGATTCCGGTTTTGACCATCGATCCCAGTCTGAACACTTAATAAGCCGCGGAATGTGTCAATACTGCTAGATGCATAGTAGGCTAAGTTTTCTTTTTCACGGACATTCATGAATAATTTAGAATGCGGATAGCCGCCAAACACACCATTAAAGATTTGTAGCGCAAAATAGTTTTCATCACCATAATAAACATCTGTATGATACCCTAGATTTAGTTTTGATTGTGCTAGTGATTCTTGTTCCGAGCGTTCTTCGATCACGTTTCTAGATGGTTGCGTGTAAAAGATATCAGCGATCCCCGCTGCTCGGTCTTCAAATGGCAGCTGACTAAACAATGCCTCCATCTCAGACTCGTCCACGTCTCCCAAGACAAAAATATCCACTTGGTCTTCACGGATCATTTGTTGATGATACGCCGCAATACTAGCCGCTGTTTCCTTTTCCAAGTCTTCAATGGTCCCAAAACTTGGAATTTTTTGATCTTCTGATTGGCTGAAATATAAATTTTGTAATGCTAAAGAAGAATAGACTTGCTTATCTTCTGAGATGCTTTCGTAATAAGCATTCAGGTTTTCTTTTTCACGTTGGAATGTTTCAGCTTCAAATTTCCCATCAATGATGTTTGGGTAAAACAAAATTTCTTTTAAAAATGCAACAGCATCTACTAGTACATGACTATTTTCCAAATATTTATCGTTAACTAAGTTCAATGAAAGGTTCAACCAATGTAAATTACCCTTTTTATTCACGTTAATTCCGAAACTAGCTCCATATAGCTCTGCCAGTTTCCCACTCAACTTCACCTGATCTGGATAATTCAAACTATTTGTTTCCATCAAACTGGATAAAAGTGTCCGTTTTGTGATTGTTTCTTTATTCAAACGCGTATTGAAACGAACCAAAATACGCACTGTTTTGTATTTTTCGGTTGGAACAACATGTAAGTTGACCCCTTGTGCTAATGCAATCGGCATCTTGTCAGCTCCTCTTTGTTTTTCATCATAATAAAGCCCAGCATGAAATACAATCATCTGGACGTTTTTAAACGTTTTTTTAAGATTTTCTATATCTATTTAATTATAGCACAGCTCAATGGTCTTTCATCGATGTAAGAGTCTTTCATTTCAAATTTTTTTATTTCTTTTGTATACTGAACTTGAGAAAGGATGGATGAACTGATGATTAAAGAATTTAAAGAATTTATTATGCGTGGTAATGTCCTTGATTTAGCTGTTGGGGTCGTTATTGGTTCTGCTTTTACTGCTATTGTTACACAAATCGTTAATGGATTGATTACGCCGTTAGTTAGTTTAGTTTTCGTATTGACTACTGGAGAAAAAAGTGCGGATGATGCTTTAGGAGCTCTTGTTTTCCATGTCAAAGGTGTAGCATTCAACATTGGTGATGTGATCAGTGCTCTTATTACATTTTTAATCACTGCTTTTGTTTTATTCCTAATTGTAAAAGCCGTTAACAAAATGAAGAAAAAACCTCAAGCTGAGGAAGAAGAAGTTACTGGACCTACAACGGATGACTTATTAGAACAAATCCGTGATTTACTTGCGGCGCAAAATACTGCAACGCTAAACAATGATACAAAGGTTAGCTCTGAAAACATCAAAAAATAATTATCGAGTAGCCTTATAGCCATAACTTAACTTTCCTAACAAACATAGGTATGCTTATGTTTGTTAGGAAAGTTTTTTGTTTATAGTACCATTTCCTTAAAACGTATACATTACTCTAATAATTCCTGTATACTTTATACTAAAGGAGGTAAATTAGCATGAAAAAAAACTTGACTAACATTAGCTTACCGATTTCCACACTTATCTTTTTAGGGATTTTTACACTATTAATCCAACCTCGCCTAGGAACATTTGTTATAAATTGTGTTGTAGGTCTCGCCTTTATAGTCGTTGGCTGGCAATTGAACATAAAAACAAATTGGTTCGCCCGCATTATTTTGTTATTGGGTGTACTTTGGCTAGTATATTTATTTTTATATTATGTAACTGGGTTCAATAATCCCCATTTTTGATTTCTAGCCCTGATCCAAAATAAGACTGAGACATAACTCTTCGAGTTATGTCTCAGCCTCAAGGTATCCAAATAAACGGTTGGAGCAAAAACAACTACTACATTACGCTAGATGCCTTTTGCATCCATCTCATTTAATTTTTCTCATCTCAACATGAGGAATATCATCTTCTAAATACACATCAGAAATCACTTCAAACCCAAACGCTCCATAAAACTCTGTCAAATGAGCTTGTGCACCAATGATGATCGGACGGGTTGGATATTTATCTTCTACTACTTTCAACGTTTCTTCTACAAGTTTGTTCCCCAATTTTTTTCCACGATAATCAGGATTCACTATTACTCTGCCAAAAGTCACTGTATCTCCTTTATCAATGATTCGGGTATAGCCCACAATATCTGTTCCTTCTTGCAACCAAGTATGATACGCCAACTCATCAGCATCGTCCACCTCTTGATAAGGACAGTTTTGCTCAACTACAAATACAGCGATTCTAAGTTTTACAAGTTCTAGAAATTCCTTCGTCGTCAATTGTGAAAACTGCTTTACATGATACTCCATTATACGCCCCCTCAACACCTCGTGTAGTGTAAAAATAATCATTCTCTTGATTAAATAAACAATTGTACCCCATTCCATAAATTCAACAGCAAGACTAAAATAATGACAACCTGAAATACTTGTGTCACTCTTTCAGAAGAAATTTTTCCACTAATCAAGCTCCAATAAAGCCACCCAAAACAGCAGCTGGAATCACATACCATAAGATAGCCAAGTCAAATCGGCCAAAACCAGTTGTTTGTGCAATCGTAACTAATTTTGCTGCCTGTGAAAAGAAAATCGTGATGATCGAATAAACAGTTGCTTCTTTGATCGGTATTCCAAAACATAGCATCAATAACGCCACATTAATTGGTCCGCCGCCAATTCCCAATAAAGTAGAAATAAACCCTAAAAACAAGCCTACAATCACATACCAAACAGGATGAGATAACTTAAAGGAACGCTCATTACCCATTTTTGTATAGAAAAAAGCAAATAACAACGTTACGATCGTCAAACAGATCTGAATCAATTGAACATATTTCTCATCAGAAAAGAACCGTAACAGAGTTTCAAAGACCCCATTCCCAGAAATCCCACCTACTACAGAACCCAAAGATACCAATGCCGCAATTGGAATTTGTAACTTCAGACCATTTTTCATCTGCCTCAATGTAGAAACGATCGACATCGTAAAAACTGCTACACTAGAATAAAATGAAATAGCTGCCAACGGATGAAAATGCAAGGTATCCAGTACAGGTTTGATGATCACGCCACCCCCCATGCCCGAAATAGCACCGACCGTATTTGCTAAAATAATGACAATGAAATAGATTATCCCTATATACATTAGTACTTTCATCTCCTAGAAACAACCAAATTTTTTATGCTTTTCTTCTTCTGGCAAAATCGACAAACTTAAATTTGTCTAATCTATGTCTCGATTCCGTGTACTCAAAACAACGTGTATCTTCTAAGCTCACAACACTGCGAACGACCACAACATGAGTATCTTCATTGATACTCATTAACTTTCGATCAGCTTCTGTTACCGCTTCGACAGTGATCTCTTTTTGTGCATAGCTGATAGCTAGTCCTAAATCGTTTTCAAAATAATCGTAAATAGAGTCCGCTGCCCGCTCTTTAGGCAGCTCTTGAATAATCTCTTTTAATAAGTAATCGATATCAACGATCACCACTTCCCCATCGATCTCTCTTTGACGCACAAGTCGCCAGACCGCCGCATCTTTCTTCCAACCAGTCAAACGCGCTAGCGATTCACTGACGGTCTCTTCTTCCAGTTCCACAACTCTGGTGATGCTATGTATTTGCTGAGCATTCTGCAATTCTTTATAACTGATCACTCCTGAAATCGGCAAATCAAATTTTCTAACATTTAAAACGATCGAGCCTTTACCTTGCTTTTTTTGGATATAACCTGCGTTGATCAGTAAATTCAGTGCTTTGCGAATCGTCTCTCTTGAAACAGAGTATTGCTCGACCAATTGATTTTCACTTGGCAGCAATGTCCCTGGCTGATAATCGCCTTCTAGAATACCTTTTTCAAGCTCTAAAAATATATCATGAAATTTATTCATGTCCATCCCTCCACCCTAGGATACTCAAAGAAAATGATAGCACATTCTCCCCTAAAAATATAGCATTCTCAACAACTAACTACCTAAACGAAAACATTTCTTTAGGCCTTCACTTGTATTTATAAACGATTCATACTATAATAAAAACGAAAACGACATGTCTATACAAGTTCAAAAAAATCTTAGTCAGGAGTCGCCACTATGAACTATTTGTTCCTCTCATTTACGCAAGATACTTTATATGTTCAAGAGAAAAAACAACAGTTGCTAGTATCCCAACAGGAGTTTTCATTCTCTGATTTTGAATTTCCAAGCACAATTGAATGCTTGGCAATGAAAATTAACGAACAATACCCAACTATCAATGGCGCTGTTTTAGATACAATTCCACCCGAATTTTATCTTAAAAATACCCACGTAACACTTTTAAATGCAGGAATAGAGAATCTTATCAAACATTTTTCAGAATTATTAAATTGCCCAATACTTACAACTTCTGAACAGGTTGCTGCTGTAGATTTAGCAACAGCGTTTAAAGAAAAAGCAGAAGATTCCACTTGGCATTTAGATTATTTCGGCTATACACCTGGAAAAGAAGAATATTCAGTTGAGTCCTTACTGACGACAGGCAATGGTTTTATGGGACTGCGCGGTACGACACCTGAAATGTCCCTTACAAAAGATCATTATCCTGCCACTTATATCGCCGGGCTCTACAATGAAGAGAAATCAGAAATCGCTGGTCAAATTGTTGAAAATGAAGACTTTGTCAACACGCCAAACAACCAATATATCAGCATCAAAGTTGCTGGAACCGATGAATGGTTGACACTTGAAAATGCGACATTACATTACTTGCACCGAAATCTAGACTTAAAAAGCGGCTTGTTCACTTCTCATATGGTCATTGAAGATCCACAGCAACATCAAGTAAAAATCACCGCTCATAAAATTGTAAATATGGCGAAAATGAATAACTATAGTATCAAATACTCCTTTACGCCATTAAACTTTTCTAAACAGATGACAGTCAAAACTGAAACTGACGGCTCGGTCTATAATTTCAATGTCGAAAGATATCGTAATCTAACGGCTAAACACTTTCATATCACTCACTTGGAAGCAGAGAAAAACAGGACAATGATCGAAGTTCAGACCAATCACTCAAACATTAACATTCTTCAATCAGCCAAAATCATTGGTGATTTTTTGAACCTGATAAAGTCAGTCATTCGATAAGCGAGCAAAAGATCGAACAGGAGGTTTCGTTTTATGCTGAACAAAACAAAACATATACACTTGAAAAACACGTCCAAGTCCAAGCTTCCATAGCCGAAACAACCTGGAAAAAGCCTGTGGCTCCTGCCACTTCTTTTGATTCAGAATTTGCTGAAAGTAAGCAGGCTTGGGAATCCTTATGGGAAAAAGCAGATATTCAAGTTACAGGCGATCTAATGTCTCAAAAATTATTACGGATCCATACCTACCACCTACTTGTTTCAGCTTCTCCATTTAGTAATAATGAGTTGGATGTTTCTGTAACTGCTCGCGGCTTACACGGTGAGGCCTATCGCGGACATATTTTCTGGGATGAGATTTTTATCTTGCCTTTTTATATTCTACATTTCCCTGAAACAGCGAAACAGTTGTTGATGTATCGATATAATCGCTTAGGTAAAGCAAAAGAGAATGCTCATGATAGTGGCTATGACGGCGCTATGTATCCGTGGCAATCTGGTCTTGACGGCAGCGAAGATACACAAAAACTTCATTTGAATCCATTGAACGGCGAATGGGGCGAAGATCACAGTATCTTACAAAGACATGTGTCACTAGCAATCGCGTACAATATCTGGATGTACTGGAACAATTCCGGTGACGATCAATTCATCAAAGCACATGGTGCCGAGATGTTAATGGAAATCGCGAACTTCTGGCGCAGTGCGGCAACCTTCGATGAAAAAACTGACCGCTATTATATCGATAAAGTTATGGGACCAGATGAATTTCACGAAGCATACCCTAATAGCACAGAAAGCGGCTTGAAAAACAATGCTTATACAAATATCATGGTCGTTTGGTTATTTGAGGAATTAGAAAATATCCTTTCACTATTAAATACGCAAGAACAGACAGAATTATTTAATAAAACACACATTACACAAGAAAATCTAGCAAAAATGAAAGATATCCGCAAACGCTTAGCGCTGGAGATCAATGAAGACGGGATCATCGCCCAATATGAAGGCTATTTTGCATTAAAAGAGGTCGATTGGGAACAAGCAAAAGAAAAGTATGGTAATATTTACCGCATGGACCGCATTTTAAAAGCCGAAGGACAGTCACCAGATGATTATAAAGTGTCCAAACAAGCAGATACCTTAATGTTGTTCTATAATTTAAATAAAGAAAAAATCGATGAAATCTTAGAGGAACTTGGCTATGACCTACCTACTGATTACCTTGAAAAAACCTTTTATACTATTTAAATAGAACGTCTCATGGTTCTACACTTTCAAGAATCGTTCATGCTCAACTAGCCGAAGAGGTAGCATTTCACGATTTGTCTTGGAAGTTATACCAAGAAGCCTTACATTCAGATTATCAGGATATCCAGGGCGGTACGACCGCAGAAGGCATCCACACTGGTGTTATGGCTGCAACAATTTATGTTACCCTAACCACTTATGCTGGCATCGATATCAAAAAGAAACACTTGACAATCAAACCTAATTTACCAGAAACTTGGGCTGATCTGACGTTTAACATCGACCACAAAGGGATTCACTATGAAATAACCGTTTCAAAGCATTGCGTTCGAGTTTATCCCTCACAAGATACAACCATACTGGTCAATGATCAGCAGTATCCATTGATTGCTCATGAAGAAATAACCATCAATTACTAATTGTCAGATAGGAGAATACACATGAAAAAAGGCTTTGTTTTCGATTTAGACGGCGTTATTACCGATACAGCCAAGTTTCACTATATTGCTTGGAAAGAGCTCGCAAAAAATTTAGGCATCACCATCGATGAGACATTCAATGAAACCTTAAAAGGAATCAGCCGCATGGATTCTTTAGATAAAATTTTAGCTTACGGTCAACGAGAAAATGATTTTACTTTAACAGAAAAAGAAGCATTAGCACAAAGCAAAAATGATGAATATGTTAAGCTTTTAGCAGATCTTTCGGAAACAGATTTATTGCCAGGTGTTCACGCTTTTTTAACTCAAGCAAAAGAGCACAATATTCCTTGTTCAATTGCTTCAGCTTCCAAAAATGCGCCCATGATTTTAGAAAAATTAGGGGTTCTTGATTTCTTCGGACACATCGTTGATCCAGAAACCTTAAAAAAAGGTAAACCTGATCCCGAAATTTTCATAAAAGCCGCTGAAAGTATCAATATTAAACCAGAAGATGCCATTGGCTTTGAAGATGCTCAGGCTGGCATTGAGGGAATCAAAGCTGCCGGCATGTATGCTGTAGGAATTTCCGCTACAGAAACGTTAAAAGGAGCAGACTTGCAGGTTACTTCCATGACTGAATTAATCGTTGAACGTTTAATAACTAATTAAAAATAGCCAAACAGAGGAGGCTGGGACATAACTCTACGAGTTACATTCCAGCCTTCTCTATTTATTTAAATACTTGAGATGAATTCCTTTTTATTCCCCTTTTGTTACTTAAGCATAGTAAGTTTTTTCCATTTACGGATTTTTGTTCGGAAATTCGTAAATGGTGCCACAGTATTGATATGCACCCACTTGTATAACGGCCACATCGCTTTGGTGGTTGCATACTCTCTCTGGCCTGCTTCAAATACCTCTTTCTCTGAAAGAGTCTCCAGCCAGTCACATACTTCATTAACAGAATTTCTTAGCATGACTCTTTGCTCAGCAAGACTATATTTCCCATATTTTTCATAAAAAGATTGATATAACCCACCTAAATTATTCCATTTGTACCCCTCAGCAGGGGTCTGAACGACTTTTCCCGCCTGCTCCTCTTGTTCCCATTGAAGAATCAAATTTACCCAACCAAGCTGATAAGATAAATTTTCAGAAGGCGTTTTGTCCACTTCTTCAATCCGTATGTCTTTCTGCTCTTCAGGCACATCGATAAATTCTTCATCGTATTTCTCATATCTTTTCTTTATTTCTGCAATCAACTCTTCTTTATTTGCATATGTGCGCATATTTAAACTCCTTTACTATTTAAAGCTCTTTCTAATAAATTTTAGTCGAACAACGTTCCCTGACTTGAAACATAAGAAGCTTGATAATTATATATGATTTTTTCCATTTGATATTCCATCCCTAATTTATCACAAAGTGCATGAAATTTACTCGCAATTTGAGCTTGATTCTGAATTTCACAGTAATAACCATGACCATAGCTTTTTTTATACTTGATTAAGATCTCAGGAAAATAGTGCGCCAAAAATCTAAAGTAATGTTCTTTTTGCCGATCTCTCAAGGTCATCCCAAAAAAAGGATAAACATATTTCGCTCCAGCTTCTGCCGCTTTTAAAACAATCAGTTCAATCGTTGACCAATCATCGGTGAGAAATGGTAACATCGGCATCAGGATAACACCCGCATAAACCCCGCTAGCTGCTAATTGGCGAATAGCTTCTAAGCGTTGAGATGGCGGACTAACTGAGCGCTCGATTTTTTGGCCAACTCATCATCCATTGTGCTGACCGATAGACTAACATTGACAGGCGAGTGCTGGGCAATTTCTTTTAAAATTCGCTGATCACGTGTAACTAAACTACTTTTAGTCGCAATTGAAACACCGTAGCCAAAATGATGAAATAATTTCAATGATCGTAATGTCAACTCTTGGCTACGTTCAAAAAAATTGTATGGATCTGACATCGATCCTGTTCCGACAACGCCTTTTTTCTTTTTACCAGACAGCTCTTCGCTTAATAATTCAATTGCTTGTTTCTTAGCGCGTACCTTATCAAACTGATCGATCTGATAGCACTCACTCCTTGAATCACAATAGACACATCCATGATGGCATCCTTTGTAAAGATTCATCGTGTAATCTGTTCCAAACCATTCATTTGTTCTGCTTTTTGATAAAATCGATTTTGCTGAAATATAGTCCATTATTTTTAACTGTATAAAACAAGAAACAGTTGCTAGCACCTCCTTTGATTATCCTACCTGTATTTTAAACCTTGACACAGTGTGAAAGTCAACTTGTTTTAACGTATAATAGAAGTAGTGTGATTCTAGATTCATTTAAGGAGTAATTATGTTTAAAATCAGTGAATTTTCTAAATTGACTAACATCAGCCCACGTATGCTTAGGCACTACGACAAATTAAATTTATTAAAACCCAAGATCATTCAAACAGATAATAACTACCGCTACTATACACCTGAGCAGATTACTCAGGTGAACCAAATTCTTTCACTCAAAAATATTGGCATTCCACTAAAAGAAATCAAAACTTTTTTAGATGGCGATGTCGATTTAGCTGATTATTTAGCAAAGCATCGAACATTATTAGAAACAGAACTTGCTGAAAAGAAACTACAGCTTGCCTATTTAGCTCTGTTAGAAGAAAAAATACCACTTCGAAAACCGAAGCGGTAAATTATCCGATCGAAACAAAAATCATGAATGATCTATTCGTTCTTACTTATCATCAAAAAGTAGCCTCTTACTATGAAGAAGAGCAACTTTGGCAACAACTTTTTTCTACTATACGAACTGAAGACCAAGCTAAATTGGGTCATTCTATCGCAGTTTTTCATAACACGGCTTCTGATAGCTTAGATATCGAAGTCATGATCAGTATTCCAGAATCGCTAAAACCCTTGTATCCACAGACCAAAACCTTCTCACCAGGTTTAATCGCTTCAGTTGTAACAAACGGTGCCTACAATGCTATACCAACTATTCATGCCGATATGGCTGACTGGTTGGAAGTGAATGAGTACGTAATTACTGGAAGCACTTTTAACATTTATCATTCTAGCCCAGCTACTGAGGAACAGGAAGAATTTTATATTACTGAGATTTGTTACCCAATAAAAAGTAAATAGAATATTTTTCATACTTTTAGTTTATAATTATCTCTATATGATTTACAATTAAGTTCATATCGTATTTTGATATATTTTTTTAAACTAATGGGAGGAAAATAAGTATGAAAAAAATCAATAAAAAGTGGATCGTTGGTATGATGGTGCTTTCTATTATTTGCGGGGCAGATAAAATATGATCGAGCAGATTCGACTCGTGAATCAGATAGTTATGGATATTCTTTATATACTACTCGATCCACTTTTAGCAGGCCTCGTTTTTTATTGTGTCCTTTCAATCAATCGCTTAAAAAAAGAAGTAGCTAGATTAAATAATCAATTAAATCAGGTACATAACGACTGACTTAAAAGCCCGAGACAAAAGTGTTTATTTCCGAAGGAGCTGCTTTTTTTCGCCGATTATTCGGTTATAGAGCGCACATCAAAACTGATTTTTAGTTTTGTCCCACACCCTTCTACTATACAAATCAACTTTTATTTTACTCGTCCTTTTAAGACTGTTTTTACTACTCGAAAGTCTTCATCTAAAAGAATCAAATCAGCATCATATCCGACTGCAATCTTACCAATTTTCTGCTCTCCTAAAATAACGGCTGGTGTCGTTGCCCCCATTTTAATTGCATCATTTAACGGAATACCCATTTCCACGCTCAATTTAAGCGCTTCGTTCATCGTCACTGTGCTGGATGCTAATGTGCCATCTTTTAAACGAGCTACTCCATTTTCAACAGTGACATGATGTCCACCAAATTCGTAAGCACCATCGCCCACTCCCATGGCCTGTAAAGCGTCTGTGATCAATACCATACCATCCGCTCCTTTTATTTTGTGTAATAAACGGACAATTCCTGGATGTAAATGAATTCCATCGACGATCGCCTGAACACTAACATGATCGTTTTCGAGAGCGGCAGTAACCAAGCCTGGTGCTCGATGATGAATTGGCGGCATGGCGTTGAAGCAGTGGGTGATATGCGTTGCCCCTTTCTTGAAAGCCTCTTGCGCTTCTTCATAAGTTGCATCAGAATGTGCAATTGCTACGACCACGTTTTTTTCTTTTAAATAGGCAATCAATTCTAAACAGCCTGGTAATTCTGGTGCTACGGTAACCATCTTGATCAAATCACCGGCTCGTTCAAAAATTGCCGCCATTTCATTTAAATCAGGATTTCTCAAATAGTTAGGATCCTGCATGCCTTTTCTTTTCACATTTAAATATGGACCTCTAAGTGAATTCCTAAGATTTTTGCTCCTTCTTCATGTCCGATCACATCTTTCGTTCGATCGATCATTGTTAGTAAAGCATCTAAAGAAGAAGTGACTGATGTGACTAAAAATCCGGTACAGCCTGTTTCCAAACATTTTTTGGACACTTCTTGAATACTTTTTGTGGTGCCGTCCATCATATCAAAATTATTTGCTCCATGAATATGGACATCAAGCATCCCTGGAATCAGTAATTGTCCGCGTCCATTAATCTTACTATCCACTGTTTCATTCACAAAAGCTTGTTCTTTTGTGTTTGCTATTGTTGTAATTGTTTCATTTTCAATTAGAATATCTACTGAATCTATGCCTGTTGGCTCACTTATGGACACATTTTGAAGTAATAGTTTCATTTAATCCCATCCTCTGCAAAAATAATTTGTACTTCCGCTTTTTTCAATTGTGCGATGAGCGTCTTGGGTAATGGTTTGTCTGTAATCAACATATCTATCTCTGAGAAGTCTAGTTTAAAATTTGTCGTATTTCTAACTTTCGAGCTGTCCATCACAACACAAGTGCGTTTAGCATTTTTAATGATCGTTTGCTTTAATTCAATATCTTCCAGTTCAGAATAAAAGAGACCTGCTTCATTGATACCGGATGCACCGATAAATGCAACGTCAAAGTAATAATTAGCTAATTGAGTGATTATTGACGTCCCATGCAGCAAATGAGAGCGTGAATTGAAGTACCCTCCTAGAAGAAAAACGGCTTGCTCATTATTTTTTTCTGTTGCGGATAAAGCATTGTCGATCGAGTTGGTCACGATTAAGACATTTTCTTGTGTGAGTTCTTTAGCGATAAATTGAGCCGTGGTCGAAACGTCCAGCCAAATCGTTTGATTCGCTGAGATTTCTTTTACTGCTTTACGAGCTATTTGAATTTTTTCTTGACTGTTTGCGACTAGTCGTTTGGAATAATTTTCGATTTTGGTTTTGATAATTGGCAGTCTGATTCCACCACGGTATCTTTCAGCTAAACCATCATTTACGATCAATAAAATATCGCGACGGATGCTGTCTTTAGAAACGTGAAAATACGTTGCTAGCTCGGCTGCATCTAATTTTTCCTTTTCTTGTAGCAACTCTAAAATTTTAGCAATGCGTTCAGTTTGATCCATAGGCTACCTCCTGATTTATTTTGAGTATAGCAGATAACTCCCGTTTTGCATAATAATAAGTTTTTAATCAACTTTAAATAAGTTTTCATAAGTTTTTTTGCATTTTTTTTCGAACATGATACTGATTTCTGTTTCTGCTTAGTTATAGTTAGGCTATATAGCATATAAAAAAAGCTGAACAACCAATTATTTTTGATTGTTCAGCCATTCATTTACTTAGTTAACGCTTCTCTTTTTGACCATCCTAATGCAACTAAAACCAACATCAGTACCCCCACCATCCAAGTACTGTTACTACTTGCATCATTCGTTGCCGGTAACTGCTTTCCTACAGGTTTAGTTGTTCCGACTGGCTTAGTTGAACCAGTGGTATTTTCAGTAATGGTCACCTTAATTACTTGTGCTGTTTCTTTTGTAGAAAACTCGTATCCTGGATACTTTTCAGCTAGTTTCTTCATTGTTTCATCAGACCAATTGTACGTAATCGTGACGTCTGTTGTTCCAGCTTTCAATGCTGTCCACTTACCAGCTGCATCAATTTCAATGATAGAAGGATCGGCTATAGATGTAACAAAAGAACCTTCAGTATCTTCGATTCCTTCGATTGGTTTTACTTTTAGCTGTCCGGTATCATCAACTTTTCCAGTGATCGAGTCACTGTCAATGATCGGGGTGATATCTAATACACCAGCAGGTTTTACTTCTACATTGATCGATCTTGCAATATCTCGTGACATCAAGGTACTGCCAGGATTTTTATCTTGAATCTCTTTGTAGGATTCATCAGAAAGTTTGAAGTCTAAGATAAATTCTGTGGTACCAGCTTTTAAGGCTGTCCATTTACCAGTCGCATCAACTGAAATGATATCTTTTGCTTTTCCATCAGGAATATAAGCTGTAAAGGTTCCTTTTGGTGTCGTTACTCCACCCATAGGAGCTACTGAAAATTGCCCAGTTTCGCCTAGTTTGGCGCTGATCGTTCCCACATTATATTCAGGTGTAATATCAACTTCAGTCACGGCTGTCACCTCTACAGAGATTTCTTGAGCTAGGTCTTTTTTGATCAGTTTATACTCAGGATATTTTTCCTGAATCTTTTCCAGTGATGCTTTATCCCATTCAAAATCCAATGTTGCTTTCGTATTTCCAGCACTTAATGCCTGCCATTCACCTTGAGCGTTGATTGAAAGGATTTTTTGATCTGCTACAGTAGCTTTAAAGGTTCCTTTGAGATCTTTCAGTCCTTCGATTTGTTCAACCTCTAACATTCCTTTATCGCCTACAACTGCTTTAAGCTCTTTGATTTTAAAATGTGGTGTAGTGTCAATTTCTTTTTGCGCCTCAGAGATTCTTGTTTCTGATGTCTCAGTCGCGGCTCTATCCATACCAGAATTTATTTCTTCTGCAAACGACACAGTCGAATAGGATAAGCATATAGCACTAAACAAAATTCCCAACATCATACCTTTTATTGTTTTCATTTTTTTCTCCTCTACTTTTATTCTATTGCTACTATTTAATCTTATCAAATTCTAATCATTATAACAACACTCTTTTATTTTATGTGCATTATCCTTTGATTAAGCACATGATTCAGTTTTAAGCTATCGGACAAAAAAATACTGCCAAGTATTGTAGTTGAACATACAATTTTTGGCAGCATTTATTATTATTTAGGCATTACATCTGCTGGAATAGCAGATTGGTATTTTTTGCCACCAACTCTTACTTGGTGTTCTGCTTTCGCTTGTGCGACTAGTTCAGGTTTAGTTAATAAGTCATAGGCTGTAACAGCAATTGTTTTACCCGCTGCCAGCAATCCTTTATGAGCTACAGAAGATTTACCATTAGCGACCCACTGCCATGAATGAGGTGGTGTGCCTTGCGGTTCACAGCCAATCAATACTTGAGCTGTCGGACAAACCCAGCTAACGTCACCGACATCTGTAGAACCAGAAGTTGCGTCTGTAAAGAACAACGGAGCAATTTGATCTAAGACCGGCATAGTTCCAAGGCGTTTTATCTCTTCTTCGCTCGCTGTTGGGTTGCTTTGTCTGGCTCTGTTGACCAAGCCTGCTTTTGTGACTTCATTTAAGCTATCGTAATATCTTTGGCTGTATGCCTGATCTTCTGGTGTCAAATTCATGTTCCCGAATTCTTTTAAGTTTTCATACATCGCTGTTGTTACCGCTTGATTTGGTAAATAGTTGGCACAAGCTGAATCAAACACGATCTCAAGTTCTGTTTCTGTCATCAATGCTGCACCTTCTGCTATCTTGTTGACACGTTTGTAGATTTCTTCTGCTTGTTCTATTTTTGGTGCACGAATAAAGTAATATAAGCTAGACGTTGGTTGCACCACATTCGCTGATTCGCCGCCTGCATCCATAAAGGCATAGTGGACGCGTCCTTCATCAATGATATGTTCACGTAAAAATTGTACCCCGATGTTCATTAGCTCGGCTGCATCAAGTGCACTGCGCCCTTGTTCTGGCGCTGCTGCTGCGTGAGCGGATACACCTTTGAAATTGTAATAGATTTGATAAACCGCTAAACTGCTAAGTCCCCAAGCCATACTAGTATCCATTGGGTGCCATGAAAGAGCAACATCAAGACAGTCAAACACACCATCTCTTGCCATAAAGGCTTTGCCATAACCACTTTCTTCCGCCGGACAGCCAAATAATTTGATCGTTCCTGACAACTTTTCTTTTTCCATTAGATCTTTAACGCCGACTGCTCCTGCTAAAGCCCCAGTTCCCAATAGATTATGACCGCAGCCATGACCATTGCCGCCCTCGTACTCTGCCTTTTGTTCCCCTAAATCAGCCACTTGACTCAGGTTTCCTAGAGCATCATACTCAGCCAAAATTCCAATCACAGGACTGCCGCTACCATATGTTGCTACAAAAGAATGTTCCATATTGGCTACACCTTTTTCGATTGAAAAACCTTCTTTTTCTAAAATTTCAAGAAATGGTTTAACTGATTCATTAGTTGCAAATCTGGTTTCGGGGGTTCCCCAAATACGATCTGCTGCAGTGATAAATAGGTCTTTTTTTGCATCGATTAATGCTGAGATTTGTTGTTTTGCATCCATTCTTAATTCTTCCTTTCTGAGTCGCATCCAATTTTTCTATTTTTATTTAAGTTATCGATCGATTCCAAACAGCTCTTTCGCGATCCGTTTTCCAGTTTTTGTACCAGCTAATCCACCGATCCCAGTTTCACGAATGTCAGCTGGCATGCTCCGACCCACACGATACATGGTTTCTACCACTTCATCTGCTGGAATTTCACTTACGATTCCTGCTAAAGCCATTTCTGCAGCACTGATTGCATTAGATGTCCCACCTGCATTTCGTTTGATGCAAGGGATTTCTACTAACCCTGCCACAGGATCACAAGCTAGTCCAATCAAATTATTCAATGCTATCGCAAATGCTTGACTCGCTTGTTCTGGTGTTCCTCCAGCCATTTCGACTAAGGCCGCCGCTGCCATTCCAGAGGCTGAACCGATTTCAGCCTGACAGCCACCTTCCGCACCTGAAATCATTGCATTATTAGCTGTGACAAAACCAAACGCAGCAGCTGTGAATAAAAAGTTCAACATTTCTTCTCGTGTAGATTCAAATTTTTGGCTAAAAGCCAGTAAAACACCTGGAACTACGCCAGCTGACCCCGCAGTTGGCGTGGCACAGATCATCCCCATTGCTGCATTGACTTCGTTAGTAGCCACTGCGTAGCACAACGCCTTTACAAATGTGGTGTCCGTTAAAATAGTTTTTTTCTCTAAATATGCCTGCAGTTTTTTAGCATCATATCCAGTTAAACCAGAATGTGAGCGAACGCCTTGAATCCCTTTAGCGGCAGCTGCTTCCATTGTTTCTAAGTTCAGTGTCATTTGATTCATGATCTCTGATCTACTGCGCCCAGAGGTTTCTATTTCCTGTCTGATCATGATTTCTGCTATAGTACACTGGTTCTGTTTCGCTCGTTTTATGAGTTCTTCAATTGATCCAAACAAACTATTCACATCCTCTAATTTAACCGGTCGTCGATATGACCGCTGTTATCCCCGGTATTTCTTTCATTTTCGCTACTAATTTCTGACTAATATCACTGAGTGTTTCAACAAAGAAGATCGTCTCTTGATTTAATTGTTGAACCTGTATAATAGCCGGACTTTCCAGTGCATCTTCAACACTTGGCACTGCTAATTTAGGCTGATCTGATGTGAAAACTAATCCATTTCCCTTTTCCTGATCTAAAAGTGTTGAGTGGTGATTGATCTCTGTTAGTTGAATACTGCCACCGCCAATCGAAATAGCTGTTATATTTAGCTTTTCTTGGTCGTCGATCAGCTCCAGATTAACCGTATTGGCATGTTCTGTTTCCTTAGCACTAACTAGGAATTCAATCACTACACCTGCCTTTTCAGCAATTTCAATCGCTTCCGGAATCCGTTCGTCATGTGTTTCAAAGCCTAAAACTCCTGCAACGATCGCGACTGCTGTGCCGTGTCCTTTGTACGTTTCAGCAAATGAGCCGTAAAAAGTAACGACTAACTTTTTAGGTGTATGTTTATAAAGAGCTCTTGCCATATTACCAATTCTAACCGCTCCAGCTGTATGTGAGCTAGATGGGCCGACCATGATTGGACCAATGATATCAAAAGCACTTTTATACTTAAATTTCTTCTCTGACATTACGCTTCTTTTTTCACTCCTAAGGCACATAGGCCGCAAAGAAGGCTAGCTGCTGCCATAAAACCAAATGCTAGTGTAAACGAACCGCCAGCAGATTTGATCAATTGCCCTAGAATCATTGGTGCTAAAAAGCCGCCCAAGGTTCCACCTGTATTTATGATTCCAATTGAAGACCCAATGATCGATGGATCCATGATTTTATGCGGCCATGTGAAAATTGCCGTAAAGGCACTCACTGAAACCATACTTACTGCAATCAAACAAATCATTGATACGACTAAATTATTTGATGCTACAAAAGCAACCACTAAAATTGCGGCTAACACAGTGGCACTAAGGATAAATATGCGCTCTTTCCCTAAAAATAGTTTTGATAATAAGGCACCTGCAAACATCGTCGCTGCCGTTTGAAAGACTGCATTCACCGCTAATAAATAGCCAATTGTTTTAATATCGATCGCAAATTTTTGCGCTAAAAAGCTTGGTAACCAAGACATATTTCCATATAGCAGGAAATTCAACAATAACATTGCTACAAATAATACTAATACATTGCGATTCGTGATCACCTGACTGAATTTTATTGCGGGTTTATTCCCTGTACCTGTTTTTGCGCTAGTTGCTTGTTTGGGAACAAAAATACCTACAAGTATAAAGGCAACCGCAAATAATGTGCCTAACGCTAAGTAACCATAGCGCCAATTTGCATTGATCAAGTTGGTGCCCAAGGTAAAGGCTAAAATACCACCGATGCCAGATGTTGATAAAATCAATGATTGGATAAAGGTTCTACGTTCTTGCGGAAAATTATCAGCAATCGATTTTGAACAGCTTGGCGGATACCCACCATGACCTAAACCCGCAAAAAAGCGGATAACCATAAATAACATCAAACTGCTAACTGCACCAAATGCGAATGAAAAAATTGAAATAATTGCTAGTGACAGCATTAACACTTTTTTTGCGCCGATCTTATCCGCTAACCACCCACCAGGAATCTGCATCAATGAATAACCTAGGAAAAAGAAGGACATGATCATCCCCGTTTGGCCAGCATCCAGATTAAACTCTTTAGCCATTGGTAAAACTGCGGTAGAGATCATACTCTTATCCATGTAAATCATCGAATAACCAGCCATTAAGGCAAAAATCAACCCAGCACTACTTTTGTTTGCTACCGTTTTTTCAACTTGTGTCTCCATTTTTTTCCTCCATAGTTCAAATATAAGAAAACGTTTTCTATGAACTTATTATACAAAACAACTCACGAATAAAAATCACTTTAATTGCGGTATATAGTCTTAATATTTTAAATACAAAGAAAAATAAAATGAGAAAGCAAAAAAAATATAGTCATTTTTGCTAAAACATTTAAAAAAAGAGGTAAGCAACTTTTCTAAATACAAAGTTATCACTTACCTCGTTTATCTTATTTGTTATTTGAGGATGGGACAGACATATTTGATCCCGAGAAATAAGAAGGGATTGCTTTTGTTCCCACCGTTTATTCGTACTAACGTACAAAGGCTTTCATTGTTTTGATAGTCTTGCCAAGACTCGCTCCATATGGCTCTATAACATACACATCAATAGTTGCTGGAATAATAAACGTCTGTGCATATTGAACAACGTACGGCTCAAAATCTCCTTTAGGACTTGTTACTAAGGCTTCCTCTCCTTCGACCAAACTCAATACATTTACACTTCCATGATTCTTGTGATGTACCTTTCGATCAAAGGTGTGACGTCTAGTTTCAATGAATTCTGTTTCATGAAGCCCAGTCTTCTCTTCCATCCACCCTTCCCCTTGATCGATTATAATGAAAGGATTAACCAATTCTCTCTCTACCCACTCTTGATCTTTGTAGATATCGATATTAGGTTCGCCATGCTCAATATTGACCGGTCTAGGCAAGCCATCAAAATCCACTCGATCCCAATCCCATAACTTAAATGTAAAACGATTCGGCGTTGCACTGATTTCTAAAATGACCGAATCTTTTCCACTTGAATGGATCGTACCTGAAGGAATGGAATAATGATCATGCTTCGTCATGGTATGACGGTAAATATATTTCTCATCATCAAAACTGGCCTGTCCCTTCTCAGCTTCTTTCAAGGCTTGTATCAATTCCGCTTTTTCTATTCCTTGATTCACGCCTAAGTAAACAACCGCATCATTTTTAGCATCTAATACATAGTAGCTTTCATCTTGAGTATAGTGTACACCAAAGTGTTCCTGTGCATAATCCACTTTAGGATGAACCTGTAAGCTTAGGTTTTGACCATCCATCGTATCTAATAAATTAAAACGGATGGGAAACTCATGACCAAAACGACCAAAAGCTCTTGCACCTAATAGCTCTTTTCCAAAATTAAAAATCAAGTTGTTTGCGGGAATTTCGACAGTAACTCCAGAAAAATTTAATAACAAACTATTTTCTTCTGGCACACCATTAAAGCTCCAAGCTAAATTTTTTTCATCATGACCAATATCAAATGTTTCCTGCATCCAATTTCCACCCCAGATACCAGGATCAAAAAAAGGAACAAGTGAAAAAGGTTGTCTAACAATTTCCTTCAGAGCATTCTCGTATTCATCATACCTGACTAATTTAGGGTGTTGTTCATCATGAATATCTAGCAAATAATCAATTTTTTGGGCTATTTTTCGTTTGTAGCGATCCGCCAGCGGCCATTCAAAAAAGTAGCCGCGTTTGATCATTCTTAATGAATCTTCCCCTGCATTGTTGCCTTGCCAGTTACTATACTCCCCTGAACGATATCTTTTTTGAATTTCCCAGCGAGCTAAATCAACATAAATCACTAGATCCACATGGTCAACTAGCGATGCACCAACACCATAAACAACAGAAAGACCACTTTGAGCTCGAATCGCGTTTAGTTTATCCTTCATCAGGGTAAATCTTTTTGTATCGATAAAGTCTTCTAGTTCATGATGACTCATCAATCCAAAAATTCGGTCATTCGTCAAATTCTCTTGAATTTTCAGATTTAGTTCAGCCGGCTCAATGAACATATCGTTCGCATGAATAATCAAGGCTGGATTTAATGGACGAATGACTTTCTCTAACAAAAGCACCTCATTAGAAACTGGGTAACACTCAATTGCAATCGTCAAGGCTTTCTTTTCAACTTTTTGTTTTAACAATGTTTGGACGATTTCCTCATAGGATGTAATAATCGTTGCCGGGTTCTTGATTTTGATTTCAGGACGTACAATTGATGACTTCAAATTTTCCCTCTCCTTTTTTAAACACTCTAATCGGAAAATGACAATTATCGTAGTCGTGCCCCGATACAGTCAACCAGCATGCACCAACTGACAGTTTTTCACTTCCGATATTAATTAAACGGTGGCTGGTTTTGCCTGGAATATAGTGGACAGAACCTGCTGTAACTTCTTGCAGCTCGTAACGATCATCTTCAAAAACTAAAAGCAATAGCCCTTGTCCAGCTAATCCCCAATAATATTCTCCTGTATCTTTTTCTTGATGTAAATGCCCCTTGGTCATGTAAAATTCCTGACCAACAGTTCCAGGCATCACATGAGAGATGCCTAAGAATAAGCCCCCTTCATGTCCTTCTTGCAATCCATTTTCATGATATTCCACTTCATAAATCACTTGAGAAAGGTCCAAATCATGACTTGTTTGCTGATAGCTTTGGATACAATTTTCAAGCTTCGTTTGATTATGTTTAATGTCTGTTCCTTCAAAATTTGGCCCCTGACAATTAAATCGAGTTATTGCTGCTTGCACCTTGATCATCCTTTCTACGGCTGAAAATCCGTCCAAACGCTTTGATACTTTAAAGGATTCGTTACAAAATCAAAGCGTTCTGAGTCCTCTTCATATTGTGTATATAAATTATTTTGAGATAGCTTAAACTCCGGATAAGCTCTCGCCGTTTTTATTTCCAGTAGATTTGCTGCATAATGGGTGTTTTTCCGCCACTTTATATGACTATTTTCAATTACTGGATAATAGGCTAAGCCTTGACGTTGTCTAATTTCTTTATACTCAAAAGCGTAGTCGCGGATACACCAAGCGCCAAAAAGCATCTTTTTGTCCTGGCTGGCATTCACTGTATAATGAGCCCAGTTCGGTGGTACAATGACAATATCTCCCGGTTTAGCAAAAACGACAATACATCGTCCCGGCTGATCGTCAACAAATTCCTGCATGTAAATATAGGCTTTGCCCTGCCAAATTTCATAGACTTCAGGAGTGGAAGAATGACATGAAGCCGAAATAGCGTGGATATGTCCTTGACTGCGAACAAGCTCATTACCGATGACCCCATTGTTATAGCCCACAACGCCATATAATAAATTGCGCTTTATTAGATCTTCCTGATGCTCTTTTTTTCCAACATCCATCGCTATGGTATATAAAAGTTCTGGTCCAACAGCTTGTTTATCCAGTAAGCTGTTGCGAATGTCTTTCAAATATCTTTTCTCCGTTTTTGTAGGGTGAAAAATATCTTTTCCAAACAGCAACTCCAAATTAGCCTCATCTAAAGTAATAGCCAATGCCTGATTAAAAGTCATCGTCAACCTCGCTAATCGATTCTATCGTATATTCTTGAATGGTTTCTTTCGCAGAATCAATTGCCTCTGGTATTAATTTTTCCAACGGTTTCGTTGGGCCCGATAAGACTAAATCTAGGATCAAGGGTAGGTTCATCCCACTTAAAAGGCGAGTCTCTCCTATTTCAGAAAATATGCTGTACGCTGTAGCTCCTGGTGAACCAGCTGGAATATCACTCACAATAATCGTCGTCCCTGTGTTTTGTTCACTTTGTAATGCACGCAAGTTTTCTTTAAATTGTTCAATTCCCCGCTCATCAAGTTCTACCGCAGAAATTTGTGGTTGTTGTCCTACAATAAATTCAAGCGCCTTTTTCATTCCAGTGGCTAAACCAAGATGGCTTACTAAGATAATGCGATTATGCATGCTCTACACTCCCTTTTATGATTCGTTCATTTTTCTACAAGACTGAGTAAGTTAGGTATTTAAAATAGATAGGCAGCACCAACACCTGCGAATGCAACAACAAAATAGATCAAAATCAGTTTAACGGGTGAAACACTCTTTTTCGCCATTAAATACCAAGATAAGAAAATCACGATAAGTGGCGCAAGTTTTGGGAAAATACCATCTAAAATAGCCTGTACATCGATTTCTGTTCCCGTTAGAGCAAATTTTGCCGGTATCTCAAGATTCACATAAGAAGCTGCTACACCGCCAATCACTGTCATACCTAGCACTGTGATCGCTTTTGTAATTTGTTGCGCTTTCTCTCCAGTGAATACCTCAACTGATTCTGCACCAAGCTCATAGCCTTTAAAGAATAAGTAACGAGAACCAAAATACATAATGCTATTGAACGCCACAATATAAAACAGAACACCTAAAATACTCCCGTTTGAAGAAAGCCCCATCCCGATCGAAAGTAAAATCGGGATCAGCATCCCTGGCACCATTGAATCGCCGATCCCAGCGATCGGACCCATTAAGCCTATTTTCAAACTATTGATCAAATCTCCTGTAATACCACTATTTCCCATTGCTTTTTGCTCTTCAAGTCCTGCAGAAATACCATTGATCAAAGCACCGACTTGCGGCTCCGTATTGTAAAAGACGGTGTGTCGTTCCATCATTTCTTTTTTCTTTTCCGGCTCATCACTGTATAACTTATCTGCTATTGGTTCCATTGAAAGAGCAAAGCCCATTGCTTCTAAAAATTCAAAACTCATCGCCACTAAGTTGTACATCATCCATCTATGATACGATTTTTTTAAGGTCTTTTTATCTAATCGTTTTTCAGTCATCGTTAAAACTCCTCCTCCTCTTCTTCATCGATCACACCATTTGGAGTAACAATACTTTTTTTACTTGAGCCTGTGTAGAATAGATACGCAATAACCGCAGCCACAATTGTTAGCGCAATCATATTCAAATTCAAAAAGACGATACAGACAAATCCTAAAAGGAAAAAAAGAAACAGCGAATTTTCTTTAACAACAGCTGTAAGTAACATCGCGATCCCAATTGCTGGTAAGACACCGCCTAAGTAGCTCATAACATCGATCAAATATTGCGGCATAGAATCCAACATCGATTTAGCAAAGCCAGATCCAAAATAAACAACTAAAAACGAAGGTACGAAACGCGAAATAAAGTTAGTTGCTTGTGGTCCTGCAATAGCATTCAACCGAAATTTCTTATAATCACCTTCTTGAATAGCAGCCACTGCTCGATGATTCCAAAACGAATTGACCACTTGGTATAAATTAAAGACAATCGTTCCAAGAACACCGATCGTGGTGGCTAAAGTTACCGCTACTTCAGTGCTAGCGTTTGAAAGCATTGCTAAAGCAATCGCAGGGAAAGCAACAAAATTTAAATCTGCAGGCATTTGCCCGCCGGGAGTAACCATTGCAATATAAACCGTTTGAATCGCAACACCAATCAAAATTCCTTGTTTCATATCTCCTAAAATAAGTCCAACGATCATGCCAGATACCAAAGGTCTAGTAATCGTATACCAACCACCAGTCAAGCCTAATAACCAGGGGGTCGATAAAGCTCCTAAATAACAAATAAGTGAAATAGCAATGGCTTGAAATAATAAGGTTCCATTCATCGTCATTCTCCTCCTTCGAGTTTCAATTCAGTCCACGTTTTCTTTTTAGAATCAGGAACTAATTGAAATGAAATAGTCATTCCATTTTTTTGTAATGTGTTAAATGCGGCTTCTTCTGTCGGAATCATACTTAGATTTTTCCCATATTTTTTTGCTCCTTCCCTCACACTCATTGGTCCTACATTCAGTTCTTTGTTCTCTAAAATAAAATCGACACCGCTTTCAAAAATTCTAACGAGTGTTTCTGGTGACCGAACAATCAGAAAGTATTGACGTTTGCTTGCAACTATCTTTGGCCATTTTTCTATTATTTCTGCTTCCGTCAAAACAAAACCTTTCAGCGGGGATGGAACGGCAGATTTTAACATTTTTGCCAGTACTGGATTATTTGCCGATGGATCATCCACAGCTACTACCCCATCACATTTTCTTTCACTCATCCAACGAGTAACTACTTGACCGTGAATGATTCGGTCATCGATCCTAATAAATGAAATTGCCACAATCTTTTCCTCCTCATATTGACATATTGTCATTACATTATATTATAAAGAAAATATACTTCTGCTTTCAGAAATATATCCTCATTCATTTATGCAAAACCTTCCACGTAATAACGATACTCACTGCCTATGTAAAAGCATTCTGAGTATTCATGAAAGTCTTTCCCTAATTGTTGAGTAATTCTCACGCGTTTTAAAATTGGGGTATGTTCATTGATTTCTAACGCTTTTAATAATTGTTCACTCGGTTCGATCGCTTCAACATACTCTTTGATTGAATCTACCACAATATCAAACGTCTTCAAATATTCATAAAAAGAACCATAATAATCTTGGCTATCCGTTGAAAAGTTTTGATCAAAGGTAAAATAGGTATCAAAAAAAGCAAAGGCTAAATCATCCGTACCAAAAACTCGTTTTAAGTTTAAAACTGGATCGCCTTCCTTGATATTTAAAAAATTAGCTATTTTTGCAGAAGCAGGCGTTTTCTCTATTTTTGCTTTTAATGTGTGGACTTTTCTACCGAGATTGTTCATTTCCTGGGTAAAACTTTTTACAATTGTTTCTTTCCCCTCTGGTTCTTTCGATTGAACGAATGTCCCGACTGCTCGTTTACGATATAAAAGACCCTCATTCACTAATTGATCGATAGCCTTACGGATTGTAATTCGGCTGACATCATAGATATTACACAATTCAAATTCTGTAGGGATTTGATCCTCGATTCCCCACTCACCAGAATTGATTTTAAACTTCAAATCACTGGCAATCTGAATATACAAGGGTAATCTGTTGTCATTCATTTTTTCACCTTCCATTTACATCTCATTGTCATAACAATAGCACATGGATTTATTTTTTACAAGAATTTCTTTGAAAAAATATCTGTATTAAAGCGATTCTTCTTTAAAATATCGTAAAAAAAACATCTATCATTAACTATTAATTGTATTATTTACTACAAAAAAAGAGTGATTTGTTCTGTCTATAATGGCTTTTTTCTTTCCACCCAGACTTTCCAAACACCCCCTTTTTTCAACACAATGGCTGAAGCAGATACAACTGACAAGCATTCAAGGTCAGTGTCGCTTCCAACTCATAACCAAAAGAATCTATTCTCTCTTTTTTCAGTTCGAACTTAGGAACAATCTTCTGCTCCAAGTACTTTTGCAACTCATGATCCAGCTCCGCTTGACCACCCACTCTAATCCAATCATTATAAATTCCACCATGGTCCTTATCTAAAACATATTCCCGGATTAAATAATCTCCTACAGGCAATTCTTTCAATTGAATCTTCACTTTCTTTGTCTGATACTGCACTTGAAAAGTATCGACCGAATACAACGGATCAAGATAACTAGAATTATAAAGTAACAGTTGAAACTGACCTTGGTTCCGCGTCAAAATATAGCCGTCTCCACTAGCAACTAATTCTCCTTTTAGATGGTTCAAAAATCGCAATGAAAAAAAGAGTGGCCGTCTTAACTCCTCATAAAGAAAAACAGATAAACTACTGTCTTCCCTAGTGTGCGTCTGTCGTTCCTTCACTTTGATATTCAGCCAAAAAGCTATTCCAGCAACTTCTTTTGACAATTCCACGATTGACTCCAAGATCAGTGCTGAACGGAAAAACGTTCCAGAAAAGGTATTTCCTTCACCGACCAATGTATTCCAGTCCGTCAAAAATAATTCTGGTGTCCACTCCGAAAATGCCGTATTCTCTCTCGCTGGACTCGTTGCAATAACGGATTTTACTCTGGCTAAAATTTCTTGCTGATAATTTTTAAAACGCAAGGCATGCTCATCTTTGATTGAAGATGATGCATAAGGATCTGCATGAAAGCTGATAAAATCTGGTAAACAGCGCTGAGCTCCTTGTTCATGAATAAAGGCTTGATACTGTTGGTACTCACGTTCATCCAAGGAACGCAATGACATCAAACCTAGTTTGCACGCTGAAACCATTTGCTTTAACTTACGATAAAAATAATGATAGCCCCAGCGGCTGCTTTCATTCCAAACACCACTTATTTTAGGTAGTGACCATTGAATATACCACTGATTCACTTCGTTTTGACCATAACGATTTAAAAAATGCCGAATGATTTTCAACTGCTTATCGCACCATAATTGTACATCCACTTTTTCTGTGTAGTCTTCCGGCAAATAAAGCTGGATCATCGGTTTTAACTGAACCTTCACTAAAAAATCGAACCATTGATTGTTCAAAATGTACTCTGATACTAATAAAACATCATTATCAAAATTCGTCTCTTCACAAAACCCTTCAAATTGAACTAAATCAAAGCTCAAATCTTTTTGCAAAATACATAATTCACGTTGGACTCCGTTGGCCAATCCTTCACCAGCTGGACCGATTTTTATAATTTTTTTACTACTAGGATAAGCAGCTTGCTGCTCTTTAGGTAAAATAAGCTCTAGGCGCTGTTCGATTGCCGCATTTTCGTCATCAATATCTTTTTCCACTAAATACTTGGCGAGTTCTTGTAGTGCTGCAGCTCCGGTGATTTCTTGATAATCGGCGTTTTCTGCTGTCTGTTTCAGCTGATTTGTTGCCACAGAATATTTTTTTCGAAAACTTGCTGGCGTTAGTCCGTATTGTTTTTTAAACACTTGATGAAAACTTTTTGCTGTCGAAAAACCACTATTCAAAGCGACTTTGATCACAGATTGTGATGTTACCACCAAACTTTCCGCTGCATGCATTAAGCGGATTTGATTTAGATACTCCGTAAAATTGATACCCACCTGTTTTTTAAAAGAACGTGATAAATGATAATAGGAAATGCCGCTTTTTTCAGCCAGTGCCTCTAATGAAATCGGCTGATCGTAGTTCTTTTGAATGTCTTCTAGTAATTGATTCATCCGATCATCCGCAAGTTCGGTCGCAACAAGGGGCATCGGAACCAGTTCTTTTTTGAACTCCTTGACTAATTGTTTTAACACAGTAAATAAATGCTGATACATTTCCAATTCTGTCTCATCGTTTTGTTTAAAATAAGCGGCCATTAAATGGACTAATGCTTCACGCAGTTGCTGAAATTTTTCTCCCTCAGACGCTTTGGCATCTGAGGATGAGCAATCAATATACGGCAACCAGTTCTCTTTAAAATGTGGCGTAAGCGGCGTTCTTGAAATACGCAAAGATAAGAATAAGTTTTTATCTGAGCTTCTCACCTGGTATTGTTGGCGCGGATTAATCACTAATATGTCATCTGAATTTAATTGATATTCCTTTTCCCCGACCCTAACGAGCATACTACCGCTAAGCATCAGAAAAAGAGTTAAATAATCACTGATTTGCGGTGGTGCATAGTTCACTTTCATCAATGATAGATGAAATGGAAATTGCTTGGACTCTCCCATCAACATTTTCCTCCTGACTTGTTTGTGCCTTATTTAACAAAATATAGCATCAAATCTCTATTGAAACAAGCTGTCTTTTTGCTAGAAAATTGTCTATACTATGAATAATTAAAAAACGATAGCATTTTATCTTGATTTACAGGCTTGCTCCTCGGACAAATAAAATCTAATTGTGGCATAGAACGCTCCATTTAGGTTTTCCCATTTTTCTGTCATAGTGGAACGAGCCTACCACGCGTTTAAATTAGGAGGAAAACATGAAAACCAGTCAAGGAGATGTTTTTAGACGAAGGGAAAATCTGATTGAGTACTTAAAGCATAGCGAGAGTTTAACTGTAAATGAACTTGCACTTTTTTTTAATGTTTCTGCTGTAACGATTAGACGAGATTTACTCTTTTTAGAAAAGAAAAAGATGATTGAACGATTCTACGGTGGCGTACGATTACTTCCTGATCATGAGTTGAAACATTCCGCTAAACAGGAAGAGACGGTCTTTCCAATGTCTGCGTTTATTGAAAAAATCCGACCACTTTTAGTGCCTGGCGCGCAACTATTCATTGGTTCTGGGCATTTCTCCAATGAACTGATTTATGCATTATCTTTTTTTGATCTGACAATTTTGACCAACGATATCTCAGCGATTTCTATCGATCACAGTGCAAAAAAAGCATTGATTTCGATCAGTGGTGGCGAATTGGAAAAAAATACCCATGCCCTTGTCGGAGATTTTGCTACCCATTCTTTTAATAAAGTTGAAGCAAACCTTTGCATAATTGAAGCTGCAGGTTTTAACACTCATGAAGTGACCACAAAAACGTTGAATGAATCCTTTATTTATCGAACGATGATCCAACACACCAACGGGCTGAAAATTGTCTACACACCCTCTGCTTATTTAGAGTCAGTCAGCTCATTCATGATCGATAAAACGTCTTTATTCGATACGTTATATACGGATTCATCGATCTCATCAACTATTTTAAGCAGCTATCGATCACAAGGAATCTCCGTCGAAGTCTTAACTGAATAAAAAAGGTATACTAAGAGAGTTCTTTTTTTCTTGTATCGCCACCTTTTGAACTGTTCATAAAAATTCTTTCATGAACAGTTCTTTTGATTGTATTGAATTTATCCAAACAATCCCTTATTCTAAGACCAAGAAAACGCTTCACTAAAAAATATTGATCGGAGAAAATTTATATGACACATACATTTCCAGAAAATTTCCTATGGGGCGCATCCATTTCCGCCCATCAAACAGAAGGAGCTTACCAAACGGATGGTAAAGGCTTAAGCGTTCAAGATACACGTCCAAGAGATAATCATGAAATCGCTGATTTTACAGTCGCTGTGGATCATTACCATCACTACAAAGAGGATATTCGTTTATTAGCTGAAATGGGCATCAAAGTCTTCCGTTTCTCCATTGCATGGACCAGAATTTTCCCTAAAGGACGAGGTGAAATAAACCAAAAAGGCCTGCAGCATTATAGCGATGTCATTGATGAATTGCTAAAATACGACATCCAGCCTTATATCACTTTAAATCACTTTGACTTACCTCAAGCGTTAGAAGATGAAGGCGGTTGGAGCGTCCGCAGTACTGTAGATGCCTTTAAAATATATGCTGAAACCTTGTTTGAAACTTATGGTGACCGTGTAAAGCATTGGCTAACGATCAACGAACCGAACATCATGCTTTTAGTGGATAAAAAAATTCTAGGAAAAGAAATTCCACTGCAAGAAAAATATCAACAATTCCACCACCTAATGATTGCTGAAAAATATGCATTCAAACGTTGCCATGAATTGATCGAAGGCGGTCAAATCGGTCCCGTACCAAATATTTCACTTGTATATCCTGCAACTAGTAAACCAATGGACAATCAAGCTGCTCTTTATTTTAATAGCGTTCGAAACTGGGCTTATCTGGATTTTTCTTGTTTTGGTCGCTATAACGCGGTTTTCAAAGACTATTTAAATCGCAATAATGTCACGATTGAATTTGCCGCTGAAGATCAGGAGTTAATGGAAAGTAACTTTCCGGATTTCGTTGCCATGAATTTTTATACCACCGTGACGGTAGAAAAACCAACTGAAAAAGACGATATGGCAAACGGCATCAGTGATCAGCAAAGTGAAGATATCATGGAATGGGGCTTTTATAAAGGCTTTACCAATCCATATTTAAAGAAAAATGAATTCAATTGGACGATCGATCCAGATGGCTTGAAAACGACTTTACAAACTCTTTATGATCGCTATCACTTGCCAATCATTATTACCGAAAATGGTTTAGGAGCAAAAGATGAATTAACAGCAGACGGCAAAGTACACGATCCTTACCGTATCAACTACTTAGAGCAACATATTGACCAGTGCCTACAGGCTATTGAAGCTGGCGTTGATTTGATTGGGTACAGTCCCTGGTCAGCAATCGACTTGATCAGTGTTCATGAAGGCATCAGCAAACGTTACGGTTTTATTTATGTCGATCGAACAGAACAGGATGAAAAAGAACTGGCTCGATACAAAAAAGACAGTTTTTATTGGTATCAAACATTGATTGAGACAAATCAACTGCCCTCTTAAAGAAAGGAGAAAAAAATGAATACAGTATTTACGTTTTTAGAAACAAAATTGATGCCTCCTTTGAATAAAGTTGCCAACTTGCGCTTTATTCGAGCGATCATGCAAGCGGGGATCATTACGGTGCCATTTACGATCGTTGGTTCTATTTTTCTGATCATTAATAATTTACCGCAAATCATTCCGCCACTGGCACCATTTTTTGAGAATACAATCTTGAAATTCGCACCGATTTATAGTGTAGCGACCACTATGTCGATTGGGTCGATCGCCATTTTTTATTGTTTGGCGACTGCTTATTATTTAACGGACATTTACCGGAAAGAAGAAAGTGATGGACTAAGTAGTTTTGTTGGAGCTATTTTAGGGTTGTTTGCCTTTTTGATGACCATTGTACAAACAGATATCGTTGATGGTGGTGCTCAGCTGATTCAATCAGAAAGTGAAACATCGATCATTTATAATGGGATCGCACTTGGCGGTTGGGTCACTCGTTTTAGTGGTGTTGGGATTTTTATTGGGATCATCACTGCTGTGATTTCGACTCAAATTTATCGTTGGTGTGTGAAAAAGAATATTACGATTCGGATGCCAGAAGGCGTTCCTGATGGGGTAAGTAAGGCATTTGCTTCATTGATTCCTGCTATTTTTATTGCGTTTGTAATGTTATTTATCAATACGATTTTAGCTGTCTTCCATACTGATTTACATGGGTTGTTGTCCAAACCGTTTGAGTTTGTTAAGGATTTGACAGGCTCTTGGTTGGGGATCATCGTGATCATGCTGTTGATCCATCTGCTTTGGGCTGTCGGAGTTCATGGAACAGCTGTGATCAAAAATAGTTTTATCAACCCCATTTTATTGGTCGCCTTGACAGAAAATATTGATGGCGGATCAAACATTTTCGCTGGTGATTTTGTAAATATGTATATCTTTATTGGTGGTGCAGGTAGTACGCTTGGGTTGGTTCTATTGATGATTTTTGCGGCAAAATCAGATCAATTAAAAGTACTTGGTAAAGCAGCTGTGTTGCCTGGATTGTTTAATATCAATGAACCGGTGATTTTTGGTGCACCGATCGTTTATAATCCTTATTTGATCATTCCGTTTATTGTAACGCCTTTGATCAATGTGACAATTGCCTATTTTGCTTCTTCTCTCGGGTTAGTGAATAAGGTAATTACTGGGATTCCTTGGATTTCTCCTGTGGGGATCGGCGCGTTTCTTGGAACTGGCGGCGATTTTCGAGCAGTATTGATTGCTTTTATTAATTTAGCGGTGTCGATTGTTTGTTATTATCCATTTTTCAAGATGTATGATGGGAAATTGTATGGAGAACAGATGGCAGCTACTGAAAAGAACTAATCAAAAGATTTCATCTAATAAACTACTAATACTTAATATTCTGCATCTAAGAATATGTATGCAAGGACTTAAAAAATAATCAGATAGTACTCAAAAAGCACATGGATAGCCCATGTGCTTTTTGTTTGGTCAAGTAATTCCTACTTTCCCATCATTAAGTGTATATTACTTGATTACTACGATTTCTTTTTTCATAATTATCTCCTCCCAATTATTCATATTCAAATCCATATTTATCTTTACTCTTATTTAATTACAATAATTTCTTTCTCCATATTTAGCCACTTTCTGAAAAATATCTTCCAGTTGCAGAACAAAAGAAGTTAATTGCACTCGTATAAGAATTAGATACAAACATTATTTTTTCGCTCGTATACTTGGAGATCATACTTACTTGATCCTTTTCTAACTATATCTTTTTTAGATTCAATAAATTCAAAGCCCAGCCTTTTTAGAATAGATATGACTTTCAAATTATAATCTATTACTTCACTAACAATTCTGTTAAAGTGAAGTTTGGAAAATATATACTCTTCAATTGATTTAAAGACTTTAATTCCTATACTAAAATTTTGATATTTCTCCATTAAAATAATTCCAAATTTTGTTTCCTTAGCCGAAAATGAAAAATCATATAATGTAACTATTCCTATAGAATGATCATCCAACTTTATAATGAACAACATATCATCGGAGTTCGAGAAAAACTCTATAGTATTCTTAATATTACTATCTTGTATATCAAAATTATCTTCGGATAAGGCTAAAGTTTGGATATCTTTATCTTGATAAAGATTTTTCAAAAAAACAAAATCTTTATTTGAAGCTTCTTCTAACTTTAAATGTTTGTTAATACGAATAATCATTAAAAACAATCCTTTCTTCAGATATATTTTTTAACCTCAGATGTCCCTTAATACCATTGCTACATATCCAGTATATTCCTATACAAATAATTAATAGCGAACTAATACTAATTGTAACAGCAGGGTTAGTTACATCTCCAACCAGTCCTCCTAGTAATGCTCCAAATGGAGACATACATGTAGATACACCTATTATTGTGGCCATCACTGCACCGACTTTTTCTTTAGGGATTATTGACTGTGCAATTGTCTGTGAAAGAATATTGATCATTCCTATAGGTATCCATCCAATAAAGAAAAACAGAACGGGAAGCATTGTTGGTGTATTGGTAAAATGATCTAGCAATGTAGTAATAGTCCATGATAAACCTGTAATAAATGCTGAGCAGACATAAATTTTTTTTACAGATATTTTTTTTACACTTTCTGCATTTAAAAGTATTGAGCCAAATATTATTCCTAAACCTGATGCAGCCATATAAAAGCTATACTGTAATTCTGAATTGGAAAATGCCGGCAGATTTGCATAAATACCTGTAGTAAAGAAATTCATCAATATAAAGCCTGATAATATGGAAAATAGGAATTTATTTTTCAATATTCCAAAGGAACTAATGATATCCGATTTGTACTGTTTAATTGGCTCAGAAATATCTAATTGCTTTTGGACCTTAGATAGGGCTATTGTGTGTGTTAGAAACATAAAGATAATCGAGTTTATAAAAAATGTTATACTGCTTAAACTATAAACTGTATAAAGTCCAACTGAGGCTATCAATGTCCCCGCTATTGCATTGTAAATTGCATCGCTTCCCTGATAGGCTAAAGTAAACAAAGTGTTTCCTTTTAGCATATCTTCCTCTTTTAAGATTTTAGGCAACAGTGACAATTGGCTTGGGTATATAAATTGATTAATCAATGTAATTGTCGGCATTAGAACCAATACCTTCCCTAAAGTTAAGCTATCACTATAATAAAAATATGGTATTAACAATAATAATATTGATTGAATAAATTGTGATAAAACAAGTCCTCTTTTAATGTTCATTCTATCCAAGAATGGACCGATCAATATTTGAACTATACCTGTAGAAGAAGTTAAAAATAAAGCAAAGCCTGAATAAAATGTAGATTGTGAAAGTTCGTATACTAACAAAGCTGTAGCTATCGCGTATAAACTATCTCCAAAATTTGCTATTAATCTACCAATTAAGAGTATATTAAAATTTCTGTTTCTGATCATATAGCAACATCCTTCTACTTATATTTAAAAACGATTATACCTGATACTTCTTGAGTTTAGACAAAAAAAGACATATAATGTCCTTAAAAAGATACAAAAAGATAATAAAATGAATGAAATGACCTTTCAACAATAATAATAGCAGTATTTTTTACGCCTAATAATTTTTTTAGATGAACTTGTAACTAAAAGGAGGGTGTCAATTGAATAAAAACATTTTAAAAAAGTTTAGAGAATCACTTCATTTAACTTCTAAAGATGTTTACTCTGATATATGTGATAGAAGAACATATATCAAAATTGAAAACGATATAGCATCAGGAAAACTAGAGGTCCTATTAGCAATATGCCATCGCATAGGCATATCTCTCCAAGAGTTACTACATTATTACAATTTAGAAGAAAACAGCGAATCTATTGAAGATCTAACGATAAGTAATATTCATTCAGAAAATATCAGAAACCTAGCCTATTCAATCAAATCGATCAGTAACAAAAAATTCTATAACCCTAAGATTTTAAGTCGCTTTATTGGGCTTAAAACTATCACTCATAGACATTCAGAGCAACCAAATTCTCTAACGATAAGCCCAAAAGATATCAATAATATAATCGATTACTATACAGAAAAAAGAGGGAGATGGTTATATTCAAGCGATTATGAAGCATTTGGTAACTTGATTCCTGCAGTTACTATTCAAACAACTGAAAAATTAGAACATCTTTTTATCCCATATAAGAGTAATGAAATGCCCAGTAGTGAAGTATACACTGCACTTCTAGTTATTTATGGGAATTATATTGATAAATGCTTGGAAGAAAATAATTTGAGAAAAGCTTTACAGTTAGTAAAGCAATTTAATACATTGCCCCAGTTCTACAATAATTTTGAATATTCATTTTGGATTAAAATTTTAGAAAATCTCGTGTTATACAGCGTGAATGGTAACTTTGAATTTTATATCACTGCTGTTGATTATTTCAAAGCTATTAAATTAACAAAAAACGAAACATTAATTAAAGCTATTGGTAAGCAGATTAAAAGAATACATGGTGATGAAGCGAATGAAAAACAGCTCCTGATCTTGCATAATAATGATTACAAATCACTTGATTAATCAACTTTTCCACATTTCTTCTCACGATATTTTTCTAAAGTATAATTTATTATTGCTCCAAGAAAATCAACTATTTCAATTGTCCGAATCCAAATTTACTATTTAGACTAATCAATCAGACAAGCTTTTGCTAATATAAAAATTAAACCCATTTCTTACAAACAAGATAACCCTGCCTTACTATTTTTGGCAGATAAAAAAGTCGCCAAGCATTGTCTTCTGCAATTTTTTAAACAGAAGGCAATGCCTATCGACTTTTTTGATTTATTATTTTCTTTTTTAACGGCGTTTTGTTTCAAACAGCGGGCTAACTGGTTTGTTTTCGTGGATACGTTTGATTGCATCCCCAATTAATTCACCAACACTGATTTCATCGATTTTATCGATTTTACGATCATCTGAAAGATAGATAGAATCAGTTACAACTAAACGTTTGATCGCAGAATCTTCAATACGTTGTAACGCAGGTCCTGATAAAACAGGATGTGTACAAGAAGCATATACTTCTTTAGCACCCGCTTCTTGTAAAGCATTGGCAGCTAATGAAATTGTTCCAGCTGTGTCGATCATATCATCGATCAAGACACAGATTTTACCTTCTACATGTCCAATAATATTCATCACTTCAGCAACATTCGCTTTTGGACGGCGTTTGTCGATGATTGCAATCGGTGATTTCAAGTATTCCGCAAGTTTACGGGCACGAGTCACACCACCATGGTCAGGAGATACAACCACAACATCATCGCCTTGAATGCCGTGTTCCATAAAGTAATCCGCGATTAATGGCGCACCCATCAAGTGATCCACTGGAATATCGAAGAATCCTTGAATTTGAACAGCATGTAAATCTAATGTCAACATTCTAGTTGCTCCTGCTTTTTCAAGCATATTTGCTACAAGTTTCGCTGTGATCGGTTCACGGGCACGCGCTTTACGATCTTGACGTGCATAACCGTAATAAGGCATCACCACGTTGATTGTTTTTGCACTAGCACGTTTTAACGCATCGATCATGATCAACAATTCCATCAAATTATCATTAACAGGACTGCTTGTTGATTGGATGATATAAACGTGAGAGCCACGAATACTTTCTTCAATATTTACTTGAATTTCACCATCACTGAATTGAGTGACAGAAGATTTTCCTAATTCTACACCGACAGCTGCAGCAATTTTTTCCGCTAATGGACGATTCGAATTAAGAGAAAAGATTTTCAATCTAGGATCAAAATAATGTTTAGACATGAGGACCTCCGCTTTCTTTTACTGAACAATAGTTTCCTTATAAATAGTAGTCACTTTTTCAAAATAAATCAAGTGATTTTGAGGCATTCCTCCAAAATAATACAATTTTCTAATAAAAATAGACAACTCCGAACAGAAAAAAAACGAGTAACATTAAAATATGGTGATTTTGTCATTTTCTTTTAAAAAAATAGCGTATTTTCTAATGACAAGGTTAAAAATATATATTACTATTTAGAAGGTTGATAAAAATGAAAGCGCATTATTTTATTTTTATGATCCATCATGTAAATGATAGTACGTATTATCCAGTTTCTAATTTGAGGAGGAATTTTGTGAAAAAGTCTGTTTTGAAAAAAGTACAACTTGGGTTACAAGTATTGATGGTTTCAACTTTATTAGCAAGTACTGGCGCCGCAACTGCATTAGCAATCGAGCAACAAACCTCAGAAACAACGCAACCAGAAGCTACTGTTTCAAGTACAACATCGGATGAACAAGATACCACTTCTCCAACGAATAAAGTAGCGACAACACAGCGACTTACCATTTTAGGTACCTCAGATGTCCACGGCCAACTATGGGATTGGTCGTACGAAGATGATAAACAAACACCTGTCGGCTTGTCTCAAGTCAGTTCTGTCGTACAAACTATTCGTTCAGAAAATCCTAACGGTACAATTTTGATCGATAATGGTGATATGAACCAAGGAACGATTTTGACGGACGATTTGTACAACAAAACACCTTTAATCGAAAAACCAAATCCTATGATCAAAGCCATGAACTACATGAAATATGATGCCATGGTGTTGGGGAATCACGAATTCAATTTTGGCTTGGATTTAATCAAAAAACTTGATAATGAAGCAGCCTTTCCAATCTTATCTGCAAACACATATGTAAAAGACTCGGGCAACCGCTTTGTTGGCGGAACTATGAAAAAAGCAATTGACCTAGATAATGATGGTAAGACTGATTTAACCGTTGGTATCATCGGTTTAACCACACCACAGATACAGCTATGGGACGGCGCTAAAGTCGAAAGTCTTTCTTTCACTCCGTTGAAAGAAGAAGCTGAAAAAGCCGTTGCTGAACTAAAAGACGACACTGATATCATTGTTGCTTCGATCCATGCTGGTCGTCAAAACTCTGATCTTGCTGCAAGTGCCGATCAAGTAATCAATAAGGTTGCTGGTATCGATGCTTATATTTTAGGTCATGATCACCGCTCTTTCGCAGAAAAAATCCAAGGGCCAAATGGACTTGTTCCAGTAGCCGGTCCTAAAGATACCGGAACCGAAATGATCAAAATCGAGCTTGATGTCGAAAAAGCAGGAGACAAATGGCAAGTCAAAAACAGCGATGCTGCCATCGTAAATACCAAGACTGTCCCAGCAGATGAAGCATTAAAAGCCGAAACAAAAGAATATCATGACAAAACAAGAGAATTTATCTCAGAGAAAATCGGAACAGCAACTGGGGATTTTTTACCTGCTGAAGAAGTAAAAGGAATTCCAGAAGCACAACTGCGTCCGACTGCAATGATTTCTCTGATCAACAATGTGCAACGAAAAGCAACCGGTGCACAACTTGCTGCTTCTGCGCTCTTTAAAGCTGACAGTAAATTAAATGCAGGAGATATTTCTTATTCCAATATATTTGATATTTACAAATACCCTAACACTTTAGTTAGCGTCAATATCACTGGTGAAAATCTACTGAAATACATGGAACATCAAGCGGATTACTACAATACACCTGGTCCAGATGATTTAACGATCAGTTTAATGAAAAAATTCGTGTGTATAACTATGATATTTTTTCTGGTATTTCTTATAAGATCGATATTTCTAAACCACAAGGTGAGCGTATCATCAATCCAACAATCGATGGAAAACCCGTTGATCTTGCGGCAAACTATACGATTGCTATGAACAATTATCGCTACGAAGGCCTATTAACACAAGGTCTTGTGACAGGTGAGCCGATCAAGTCTACTGATCCTGAAACATTGCGTGGATTGATTGCAGATTATATCCGTGAGAAACAAACTCTTGACCCCGCAGTTGAAATTGAAAACAACTGGGAAGTGATTGGTTATCATTTCAATAAAAACTGGCGTGATTTAGCTGTTAAACTAGTGAATGATGGTACCTTACAGACACAACCTGCAGCAGATGGTCGCACACCAAATGTCAAACCAATCACGAAACAAGATGTACGCAATGCTGGTTACGCTCCAGACTCAGAATCATTTACGATCATGCATACCAACGATGTTCATGGACGATTAGAAGGCAACGGCAAAGATGTTTTAGGTTCGGCACGTTTGAAAACCTATAAAAACGTGATCAATCCAGATCTCTTAATCGATGCAGGAGATTCATTTCAAGGCTTGCCGATTTCCAATTTCTCTAAAGGCAAAGACATGGTCAAAGTGATGAATGAAGTGGGATACGATGCCATGGCTGTTGGAAATCATGAATTTGATTTTGGCTTGGAAACGGCACTAGAGTATAAAGACGAATTAAATTTCCCAATCTTATCAAATAATACTTTTAAAGATGGAAAATTAGTCTTTGAACCTTCTACAATCGTTGAAAAAGGCGGCAATAAATACGCCATTATCGGCGTAACCACACCTGAAACAGCGACAAAAACACATCCAAACAATGTAGTTGGTGTGACTTTTGCTGATCCAATCGCTGAAACAAAAAAAGCCATCCAAACAATCAAAGGTTCAGGGGAAACAATCACTGCCTATGTCGTTACTGGACACTTAGGTATCGACGAAACGACTCCACATGAATGGCGTGGTGATACTTTGGCAGAGACACTAAGCAAAGATTTTCCCGATTTGAATATTACTGTTTTAGATGGGCATTCTCATACAGCCGTTGATGGCGGAAAACAATTTGGAAATGTGATGTACACCCAAACAGGGAATTATTTGAATAATGTCGGTTTAGTAAATGTGGATTTGACAGACCTTAGCAAAAAAACAGCTTCATTAACTCCTGCAGAAACCTTAGCAGATTTAGAAGAAGATCCTGCCGTTAAAGCCTTAGTTGAAAAGGCCAGAGCGAATTTTGAAGCATGGGGTTCAGAAGTTGTCATTGAAAATAACCCTTACCAGTTTAATGGTGAACGCGACAATGTACGAACAAGAGAAACAAATTTAGGGAATCTGATTGGCGATGCCATGTTCGCTTACGGACAGCACGGTTTTAAAAATCAAGCTGATTTTGCAGTAACAAATGGTGGCGGTATTCGAGCAAATATCGAACCTGGAAAAGTGACGCTAGGAGATATTATAGCTGTAATGCCTTTCGGTAACAGCATCTCCCAAATCAAAGTGACAGGTGCAGAGGTCAAAGAAATGTTTGAGCTTTCACTTCGTTCAATGGCACAAAAAGACGAAAACGGTGCAATCATTTTAGACGACTTTAATCAACCAAAACTTGGGGCAAATGGTGGCTTCCTACATGTCTCCAGCACCATCCGAGTCCACTATGATTCAACGAAAAAGGGCTCATTACTACCCGCAGACGAAGGCAACGGAACGGACAAAACGATTGTTGGAGAACGGGTTCTGCAAGTAGAAATCCAGGATCGTACAACTGGAAAATTTGCACCGATCGATGAAAAGGCAACCTATCATATGGCAACGAATGACTTCTTAGCAGCTGGCGGTGACGGCTACGATATGTTAGGCGGCGAGCGTGAAGAAGGACCTTCTTTAGATACTGTCTTGATTAATCATTTAAAACAAGGAGCAACTCTTCGTTTGTATGATGCTGCTACAAATATTGACCTGTCTCAATACAAAGATGCTTTTCCAGGAGAACGAATCATTTCTATTTCAGAAGCTGAATTTAATAAGAAAAACAAACCCGAACCTGTACCAAATCCTGATCCAAAAGATCCTGATAAAACAAAACCGAATGAACTAAAACCAGCAAAACCTAGTGATAAAACAGTGAATTACCCGAAAATGGGTGAAACAATTGTTGCTTATGGCAGTTTAGGATTAATTGTTATTGGATTTTCTGGTTATGGTTTTTATGAATATAATCGTAAAAGGAAAATAGGATAAACAAAAAGAGAGCTACGATTTTTTAGCTCTCTTCTTTTATTTTCCTTTATCATATGTCCACGTTACTCTAATAAACCAACATTTTATATGCATACACAGAGGTTAGTTTAAACGATCTACAATTGTTTGTTTGATCTCATTAATATAAATCATAACGTCTATATCATGACGATCAATATATCTCCAAAGAATAGCACCCCAAAAAAACAAATTCCCCATTACTAAAAATGAAATGATACGCTTATTTCTAGCAGAAATATAGGATGCGCGCCATTTAGGATCGTTCCGTCGATTTTTTAAAAATTCGTAGGTATGGTATGCCACATGATCACTCCTTCTTATCAAAAATATTATTTTATACAATAAATTAATATATTCGGAGCCAAAATTATTAGTCTCCCCCTCAAGAAAATAATTACCTCCCTAATGTCGTCATTACATTTTATTATGACATAAAAACAAACTGAATGCTACGGAGAACAATAATTTCAAGGAAGGCTATAACCATAGCAACTACATGATTAATCTAAAATATATATCATCATAATAACTCCATTGCTTTTACAGAAAACTAAAAGAAGATGACTGTCAAAATTTCGCAGTCATCTTCTTATTATTATCCCTTACTTCTCGTTATTCATATAAGGCATGTTCTTCCCATAACCTTCTTTATTCACCTGTCTTGCACGAGCAATCGCCAAGTCAAATTCTGCCACATCATCTGTAATCGTAGAACCTGCAGCGATCACTGAGTTCGCTGCAACGTTCACAGGTGCGATCAAACTTGTTGACGAGCCAATAAACGCGTGATCCCCGACTGTTGTGCGGTGTTTATCTTTCCCGTCATAGTTAACGAAAACCACACCACAACCAACATTGATATTTTTCCCTAAGTCTGCATCACCAACATACGTCAAATGACCGACTTTAGTATCCTCTGCCACTGTCGCATTTTTGATTTCTACAAAGTTTCCAACATGAACACGCTCACCGATTTCAGCTTTCGGACGGATATGAGCAAATGGACCGACATCTGCATTTTTGCGAATGATACTTTCTTCAATCACAGATTGCGTGATTTTTACGTTATCTTCGATTACACTATCCACAATTTCAGAATGTGCGCCGATAAAACAATCTTCACCGATCACTGTTTTCCCTTTTAAATGCACACCAGCTTCAATCACCGTATCTGAACCGATCACAACACCTTCGTCAATATACGTTGAATCAGAATCAACGAATGAGACACCATTTCTCATATGCATTGTATTCAAACGGCGGTGCATGATTTTATTCGCCTCAGCTAAAGCTACACGATCATTGATTCCCATTGCTTCTTCAAAGTCAGCCATTTGGTAGGCCGCAACGGTCTTGCCTTCTTTTTTTAGGATTTCAATAATATCTGTTAAATAGTATTCCCCTTGTGCATTGTCGGTATTGATTTTAGATAAAGCATTAAACAAGGCTTCATTATCAAAGCAAAAAGTCCCAGTATTGATTTCCTGCACACGAGCTTCTTGTTCGGAAGCATCTTTTTGCTCCACGATTTTTTCAACGATGCCTACATGATCACGAATGATTCGACCATATCCAGTTGGATCTTCGGCATGAGCTGTTAAAATCGTTGCACTGGCGTTTTTCCCTTGATGATAGTCAAACAGATTCGCTAATGTTTCAGCAGTTAATAACGGCGTGTCACCTGTAATAACAAGGGTTGTGCCTTTTTTGCCTGCTAAGTGGGCTTCAGCTTGTAACACCGCATGTCCTGTTCCTAATTGTTCTGCTTGTAAAGCATATTGGCTACGCTCACCTAAATGGCTTTTGATTGCCTCAGCTCCATGACCTACAATCGTCACAACTTCACTTGGATTCGTTTTTTCTACTTGATCCATGATGTGTTCCACCATTGGTTTGCCAGCGACAGGGTGTAACACTTTATAAAGTTTTGATTTCATGCGTGTTCCTTTACCAGCAGCCAGGATGATGACATATCTGTTTTCCAATTGCTTCACTCCTAAGATTTGTTTTATTTTCAATCGTTTATTTTCATTTTAAAATAGCACCATGTTTTAGTTTAGCTTACTCTTTATGGTTTTTCAACTGAACCAATTGCTTTTTTGCTATACCAATTTATAATTTTACGTGTTTGCGTTATAATAAAGGAAAATTATGTTAGTACAATTAACAGCCAGTAACTTATAGAACCAATCTTTCTGTCAGAGTGCGTTGTGCCATGTGCTATCTAGCTACGCGGGCTAGTCTCTCGGAAAAAAGATAAAAATGGCATGTGACAAAAAGCGTCCCATTCAATTTTCCCTATTTTTCTGTCGAGACTGAACGAGCCCACTGCGCTTTTAATTTTATCACTTGAATGATAGAGAGGAAATCCATTATGAATACAAAAATACAACCATATCAATTTAATTTTATTAGAAAACAAGCCAATATTTTGCTACAAGCTCATTTATCTGTAAATGATAAAAATACAATCAAAACACTACAAGCAATCGTTCTTGAGAAAATCAATGAGCAGTTTGGTACAGATAAAGAACAGTTACAGCCGTTATTAGATGGTTTTTTAGAAGCTGCAACTTCTAAGCCTAGACTGGAACAATATTTGGAAGGGTTAAAAGAAGCGGTTATTCCATTTGATCCGCCTTCAAAACAACAACTGACAAAGCTCTTTAAAAAGACGAAGAAATTGAAAATCCCAGATTGGGAAACAATGGACTTGAGAGATTATACTTTTTACAGCTGGAATGATAGCGGGAAACAGCAAAAATTTATTATTGCTTCAATTGACGGACAGTTCGTCGGTGTTTCAGGAACGATTTCTCCTACGACTCAAAAAGGGATCTGCCCGATTTGTCATGAAACGTCAGAAGTTGCGATGTTTCTGTCTAAGGTGAAAGAATCCGGTGATGGGATGTACACGAAGCGTGGGAATTATATTTGCTATGACAGTGAGAAATGTAACCATAATATCGAGCGTAGGGAAGAATTAGAAGCGTTCGTTCAGAATGTGAAGTTTATGAAGTAAAATATTACCTAGAGGAAATCGCCTCTAGGTTTTTATTTTTTGATCTCCCAAATTTTGCTATTGGCAAGAAAAATTGAGAGAACTTGACGTTTCCATCAAATCCTTCCTACTTTTTCGAATTATTTGACTATTTGACATTATTAAACTGACCAGCTATTTCTCTTTTAACTAAAATGATTTACTCTATCAAAAAGATTTTAAAAAAACTAAGCTAACAGTTGAACAAATACGCATTATTACGTATCATACTATCTATAAAGGAGAATAACAGTGTGCCCAAGTCAGCCAGAGAAATAGTAAAAATTCTTAAAAAAAATGGATTTGTAAAAACTGATCAAAATGGTAGCCACGTAAAAATGTATAATCCAATCACTCATCACACAACAATAGTGCCTATGCACACAGGCGATGTACCGATACGATAGCTATATGGAAACAAGCAGGACTTAAATAGTCTTAATTTGACTATAAGGAGGAATACTATAATGAGTAGCCTAGTTGTATATCCAGCTATTTTTAATCAAGAAAGAAATAGCTATAACGTTACATTCCCTGACATCCCAGAAATAATTACATTTGGGGACGGTATCGATCATGCCGTAGAAATGGCTCAAGAAGCATTAGGTTTGGCGATCTATAATAAAACAGAATTGCCTACCACATCTGATCCAAGAAAAATAACATTAGACAATGAAACTGATTTTGTTTTAATGGTTACTTTGGATCTAAATGAGTATAGAAGGAAATTCCATTCAAAATCTGTAAGAAAAAATACATCGATTCCAGAATGGATCAATGACTTAGCCGAAAAAGAAAATATAAATTTTTCTCAGACTTTGACTGAGGCACTTAAAAATAAGTTGAATGTTTGAAAATGTCTGCATGCTATTTAAAGTTATAGTGAGAACTGACTTTATTCTAGCTTCTAAACTATTTTAAATGAAGTAATTCATCCCCTAACTTCGTTAGCGTATTTAAAAAAATCGTGTTATAATGACAATGAAAAGAGAGATATGCGCTAACATACCTCTCTAGTGTAGATAGTACCAGTAAAAAGCTGGCGGCTATAGATTAAACGGTAAAAATAAACCATTTTAACCTACTAAAGTTAAAAAAATGGTTTATTTTTTTGATTAAATTTCAATATGGCAACCACTAACATTGCAAAACTAATCGCAAGTGTTAATGCTTCGTATACTGACAACTCTATTCCTCTCCATGGACACAGCCATTAATCATCAGGCATCACCCCTTTTTCAAGAGATTTAGCCAACCATCTTTTCACTTTTCTACACTAGTTATTATATCATAATAGCAATTATTTATAACTCTTACTTGCAATTTTTCGTAGCAAAATACCCTATTATTAGGCGATAAATCAGACAACCACCAACGCAAGTAAAACTTAAAAATTTCCACCTCTTTTATCAAACTTGTCCATTTTTTCGACCAGAATTTGGCTATTAAAATTCTTTCCCACTATTCTATTGACTCCTATAACAGCTTTAGGTTAGAATAAATTTACAACATAAAATAAAAAAGGCGCTCTGTCAGAAGACGGTCATCTTCTAAACAGAGCCCTGTATTATCAGCCGAAACTAATAATACAAGTTGCCTCGCCAATAATTTCTTATTGACTAACCTTATTGTACTAAAAGTAAGAACAAATTTCCATTCTTTTTTCTTGCTCAATACTGTTAGTGAATGGTTATTTAACGAACGCTTCATGGTATTAGTAGCTGACTAATATCATTTTTTTGTGTTTAAAATCAGGTAATTAGAGCGAAAAAACAAAATAAAAAGGCACTCTGTACAAGGGCGGTCACCCACATACAGAGCCTCATATTATCAGCCGAAACTAATAATATAAGTTGCCCTAGTCAATATTTGCATATCGACTCTTTCATTTTACTCAATTTTTGTAAGAAATACTAGTGTTTTTTACAGATATTGTTATTTTGAAGCAGTTGGTGGTTATTTGTTGCACTTTTGCACGGTATTAGTTGGTGCTAATGCCGTATTTTTTCGCTCTTTTTATAAATAGCAAGTACCTCTCTCCTTTTTCAATACGGTATTTTCGTATTGGCATTCTACCAATTGGTGCTTGCAAACATATTTACTAGAATCGATCACTACCATACGTTTCACCATTTGATCTAAAAAGGCAGCCAAGTCAATGCGCATACAAATGGATAAAAATCAGAAACAGATAAATAAACAGTTCTTTCGTTTACCCGATTGAATGGCGCAACGTAACGATTGATTTCTAGTTCATCTGTAGTCTTAACGATCCGTCTGGCGGAAGATGGGTCGTTAAGTAAAAAATCGCAGGCCTGCGGAACCTGCGCATTTCAAATAGCTGTTTATTCCTTCAGAAACACCCAACCATTTTTTTACTATCACAAGATAAACAGCTGTTTGTTTTATTACTCATCGTGACTCACCTGAATATTGTTTAACTGCTTTAGAATATCGCTATTCGGATGACTTTTTCCATTTTCCCAATTCGAAATACTTTGTCTCGTTACATATAATATATCTGCTAATTCTTGCTGTGTTAAATGCAATTGTTCCCGTTTCTTTTTTACTTCTGTAACCATCGTCTTCTCCCTACTTGTCATACTATACAGTCATTATAGAGCTTTTTTTTTATAAAAAACAATAGCAATTTTGAATCGATACAATTCATTTTTTGATAGTTAATAGGATGAATGAAGATCAATGGACAAGACATATATATTAACGACTCCCCCCTTAGAAAAATAACTTCATTCTGAAGGGATGCGGATTGTTTGACAAAGCTTCGTCCTTTTGGTTTAATAGTTTAAACCAACGAACGATAAAAATAAAAAAACTAGGAGTTTACCTATGAATAAAATGACCGAATTAAAAGAAAGCTTCGCCGCACTTAGTCCCTTTTTAACCGCTTTAGGTGACGAAAAACGCCAAAAAATCATCCTTCGACTGATGGAAGATCAAGCTTGCCAAGGATTGCAAGTTCCAGATTTAATTGAAGCGTCCGGCTTATCAAGACCTGCTGTTTCTCATCACTTAAAAGTATTAAAAAATGCCAATATTGTTGATTATCGACGAGAAGGCACGAAAAATTTCTACTATTTAACCCATGAATTAGGAGAAATCAATCAATTGAAACAGCTAATAGAACAAATCATTGATTTTACAGAAAAGAGGAAATAAATTGAAGAAAGTATTGATCGTAGAAACAAACGTCACTAGATACCAAGGAACCAAAGAACCTACAGGCTTATGGTTAGGTGAATCTGCTGAGTTTGTAGATGAGTTAAACAAAGCTGGTATCGCCTATGATTTTGTCAGTCCAAAGGGCGGTTTTATCCCATTAGACCCTAGAAGTATGAAATACACGGATGAATCGATCTTAAGCGTGTACGAAGATCCAAATTTTGTTTATCGAGGATTAACGAATACCCTAAAACCAGCTGAAGTAAATGCCAACGACTATTTTGCGATATATTATACTGGCGGACATGGTGTGATGTGGGATTTTCCAGATAATCAGGAACTACAAACGATCGCTAAAGAAATTTATACAGACAATGGCTATTTAGTTTCCGTTTGTCATGGCATCGCAGGTTTATTAAATATTAAGGACGATAATGGAAACTATCTTATCGCAAATAAAGCCATTACAGGTTTTACAACGACTGAAGAAATAATTGCTGGAAAAAAATCTGTTGTCCCTTTCTTAAATAAAGAGATTGCTGAAAAAAATGGTGCAACTTTTAAAAAGAAACGTTTTTATAAAGATTATGCTATAAAAGATGGACGAATCATCACTGGACAAAACCCGTTCTCTGTTCGTTCTGTCGCAAAATTACTATTGAATCAAGTAGATTTAGGAGGAAATGACCATGCAAACAATCTTAGGAAGTAATGGACAAATCGGGCAAGAACTCGCCAAGGAGTTGCACAAAAATTTTACTACAGATCTTCGCTTAGTGAGTCGTAGTCCTAAAAAGGTCAACGAAAGCGATCAACTTTTCCCAGCCAATCTGCTTAATTATGAAGAAACGAATCAAGCAATCGCTGGAAGTGAGATTGTCTATTTTACCGCTGGACTTCCAATGGATAGTCACATGTGGGAAGAACAATTCCTCATAATGATGGCAAATGTGATGAAATCTTGTATCGAAAATCAAACGAAATTAGTTTTTTTCGATAATACGTATATGTACGCCAAAAATAGTACCCCTCAAACAGAAGACAGCCCCTTTCAACCAGTAGGCAGAAAAGCAGTTGTACGAGCAAATATGGCGCAAATGTTACTTGATAAGATGAACGCTAAAGAAATAGATGCAGTTATTTGTCGCGCACCTGAATTTTATGGCCCTGGTAAAACACAAAGTATCACGAATACCATGATTTTTGAGAACATAAATCAAGGGAAAAAGCTTCGAGTTCCTCTCAGCGATTCAAGCTTACGAACACTGATTTGGACACCAGATGCCAGTCGAGCAATGGCTTTGATCGGAAACACCGAAGATGCTTACGGTCAGACATGGCACTTACCTTGTGATGGTAGCAAAAGTTATTCTGAAATAATCAATTTATCCGAACAAATTTTAAATAAAAAACTTCCATATACTGTTCTAAAAATGTGGCAATTTAACTTAGGACGTCTGTTTAGTCCTCAATTGAAAGAATTAAAAGAGCTGCTTCCGCGCTATCAAGAGGATAATATCTTCGTTTCAGATAAATTTAAACAACGGTTTCCTGAATTTAAGATCACAACAATGGAAGAAGGAATCCGGCAAATCGTTTTATAGTTGTTTGTTTTTTTCTAAATTAAATGAACTTAAATTATATAAGAAAAGATCTAGAATCGGACGTTCCCATTCTAGATCTTTTGTCTTTTATCAGATGTTCATTAAGCTAGATAAGTCGTTGCCATTTCTTTATAAATATCCACCATTTCCAAATAGTTATCAACATCCACATATTCATCCACTTGATGCGGTGTTTCATTTCCTGGACCAAAAATAATCACTGGAAATGTTTGTTTGCCTTTTGTAAATTCAGCGGCATCCGTCGTTCCAGATACGCCAACCATTGGAATATCCACATTGACTTGTTTTTTCGCTACTTGTTGGGCAATTTTTGCGATATCGGAATCTTTTTCGCTTTTCACTGAAATTTTATTGGCTTCAATGCTCAATGTTAAATGATACGTATCTTTTTGGTTTAACTCATCGATCAGTTCATTCATTTTTTTGATAACAAGGTCATTATCATAATTAGGGATCGTTCTGATATTTCCTTGAAGACTTGCTTCACTTGGGATACTATTGATTTGTTCTCCACCAGAAATCATGGTTACATTATAGATAAAATCACCCAGCACTTCGTCTGTGTGAATTTCACTACGGAATAATTCGTTGGCTCTTGTGTAAAAGTCATTTAAATGATCGATTGCATTTACTCCTAGTTGGGGCATTGAGCTATGAGCGTTCTTACCTTGAGACTCCACTTTAAAATTGATCGATCCTTTATGCGCATAAACGATACCAGCGTAGCCGGAAGGTTCACCAATTACCATTGAGGTCACGTCATCCACATAGCCTTCTTTGGTTAATTGTTCTGCACCTAATTCACCAACTTCTTCACCAACTGTAGCGATCAAACGCAGACGACCGTTGAACGTTGCTTGTTCCTCTTTTAATTCAATCATTGCAATAGCCATTGCAGCTAAACCACTCTTCATATCACAAGTGCCGCGACCATACATTTTCCCATCACGAATTTCAGGTTTAAACGGATCCGATGTCCAATCAGCTTCATTCCCTGCTGAAACGACATCCATATGTCCAGAAAAAGCTAAGACTTTTTCGCTATTTTTATTACCTATTTCAACAATTAGGTTGTCACGGTCTTCGTCATATTCTAAAAAGCTTGAGTCGATGCCATGTTTTTTGAATAGCTTGCTTAAATACTCAGCGACTTCTTTTTCATTGCCGTTGACTGATTTGATTGCAACGATGTCTTTTAGGATTTGGATTTTTTCTTGTTTTTCCATTATGTTGGCCTTCTTTCATTTGATTCATTCAGCTTTTGATCGTGTGTGAAAAACTGGATAAATTTGCTTACAGATTAACTATACACCTAATTTGGGATTTCGTTAAATAAAAGAGGTTTATTTTATTCTGCCCTTATTTATGAAAAGATTCACAAAAAACTTCATTTTCATTTGTTTAATATATAATTAATAGATAATAATAAATAAATAAAAGAAAGAAGATTACAAATGAAAAAAATTGCTAGTTTCATAAGTTTTTTTGCTATTTTGCTGATTGTAACCTGTTTTCCCAAAACTTCATACGCAGTAGATCAACTGGTTTTTGAAGGACCAACATTAGATACTCCCTATGCAGGTCAAACTCAAATTTCTGGGTACCTTGTAGCATTCGGAACCTTACCGTCTGGTGAAAAGGTTCCTGTAAGTAAATTTGATGGTGCAGCTTGGATCACGATCAATGGTAAAACGTATAATGGAACAACTGCTGGAAATCAGATGTTTGATTATACCGTTACAAAAATTGATGACGAAAAATATGCTTTTACGTTCAACCTTCCAGACAATATCATTTTAAAAGAAGGGGACAAGATAAGTACTTTTGTGATTCCAGCAACTGTAGAAAATCCTTCAAATTACCCTCAACTGTCTCACAAATTTTCTGGAGAGTACATCGTTCAAAAGAAAGCTGATCCACTCCCCGGTGAAGATGTCTTGGTTACATACCTAGATGAACAAGGCACTGAAATTGCACCTAAAAAACCAATCAGTGGCATGGTAGGCGATCTTTACGATGCTACAACTGCCGAGTACAAACTGACTATTGACGGTTACACCTTAGACGAAACAAAATTACCTACAAATGCGACTGGAACCATAAGCCAAGTAAGTCAAATCGTTACCTACACGTACCAAAAAAATCTAGTCAAAGCTCATGATGTCACTGTGCGCTATGTTGATGAAAAAGGCGATCAACTAGCTGATTCAAAAACGATCAGCGGGTCGCTTGGCGAACCTTATGATGCCTCAACAGATGCCTACAAACCAATCATTGACGGCTATACCTTGGATGAAACAAAACTGCCTACAAATGCGATAGGAACACTAAGTGCCCTAGATCAAATCGTTACTTATACGTACCAAAAAAATCTAGTCAAAGCACAAGACCTGACCGTTCGATATCTTGATGAAAGCGGTAAAGAACTCGCAGCATCACAAACCATTAGCGGCTTGATCGGTACACCTTACGATGTCTCAACGGCTACTTACAAATTGATCATCGATGGCTATACTTTGGATGAAACGAAATTACCCACAAATACTATCGGTACTCTAACTGGTGAGAAGCAAACCGTTACTTACTACTATGTTTCTAATAAAAAATCAGATCCACCGATGAATATAAACCAAGCAAACTCTGGAAAACCAACGACACAAAAAACAACCTCTTTAAAGAACAGCAAGAGCTTTCCTAAAACAGGGGAAACTGCCACACAATCTATTTTATACCTTGGTGGATCATTGATTCTCTTAAGCGGACTTGCTTACCTAAGAAAAAATAAAACAACTAAGTCACAATAATATGATTGAAAAAAACAAAAAAACCAGCTCATCATTTCTGATAGCTGGTTTCAATTCTATTCGTCAAAATAATTCCCAGGAACGACATTGATCGTTTTCGTACGTGTGTCTACATCTTCCACATAAAGCAATGATGTGTAATCTTCAATCGCACGCTGTCCCTTAAATTTAGACTCCGCAAACACAGTGATCCCAACAAGCTCTGCCTCAAATTCTTCGATAAGGCTCTTCATTCCGTTAACGGTTCCGCCGCCTTTCATGAAGTCATCCACGACCAACACTCTAGAACCACGCTTTAAGCTACGCTTTGATAGTTCCATTTTTTCGATCCGTTCAGATGATCCAGAAACGTAATTCACACTAACTGTTGAGCCTTCTGTGATTTTTGAATCACGACGAACGATCACAAATGGAACATTCAAATAATACGAAACAGCTTGCGCGATCGGTACACCTTTTGTCGCTACTGTCATAACCGCATCGATTTGTTCACCTAAATATTTAGAAGCAATGATTCTCCCAACTTGGCGCAACAATTCCGGCTGTCCTAATAAATCAGAAAGATAGACATATCCTCCCGGCAACAGACGATCTTGCTCTGATAAACGTTCACACAAAGCCAATACTAATTCTTTTGATTCCTCATAAGGAATTTCAGGGATAAACCGAACACCGCCGGCTGCTCCTGGAATGGTTTCAAGAATTCCTGTACCTCGTTGTTTGAATGTTTTTTTGATGATCGCTAAATCTTCACTGATCGATGATTTAGCAGATTTATAGCGCTGGGCAAAATGGGTCAAAGAAACCAATGTATGGGGATGATCCAACAAGTACTGTGTCATATCAATCAATCGTTCGCTTCTCCGAATTTTAGAATCTGTCACTTCTTCTCCTCTTTCCTTTAAGGGTTGTTATTCATTTGAATAATTGCTATCCCTTATTTTTTTATAGGTTCGTTATACATTATTTTTCAACAAGTAAAATAAATGATACTTCCTCATGATCTATCGTTCCCTATTATAGGGTGTTTTACAAAAAAAATCGAGCATTTTTTGAAAAAAACGAAAAATAGTTCGCAATTTAAGAAACAAAAAAGAAGATAAGGAAAAAATCTTTCGTTTTTCCCTTACCTTCAGCTAACTTATTTATGCTTTTCTTTCACTCATTTTTCTATTTCGTTGCATCGTTACAACGACTTTACGGACAATACTTACAAGGATAAATAAAGCGATAAAAATCAAAGTGATGCTGGCACTTGGCGGTGTTTCTAAATAATAAGATCCCGTCAATCCTGTTAGCATGCCGATCAATCCCATGATCACACTAATAATAATCACCGTGTTAAATCCTTTACCGATCCGCATCCCGATCGCAGCTGGTAAGACCATGATCGCTGATATCAATAAGGCTCCCGCAATCGGAATCATCACCGCAATTGCCACACCTGTGATCACATTGAATAACATCGACATCCAGTGGATCGGCAAGCCATCCACATGGGCCGTATCTTCATCAAAGGTCAACACATACATTGGACGTTTGAATAAGACAAACAAAATCACTAATACCACAAACAAAACCGCTAAAATAATGACCTGCTGCCATGTGATCGTCACGATCGAACCAAATAGATACGACTGGATACTGGCCGCTGAATTCCCTCCGCTAAGGTTCATCAATACCAGAGCTAAGGCAAGTCCTCCAGACATTAAAATCGCAATCGAGATTTCCGAGTACGTACTATAAATCATTCGCAGATATTCTAAAATAATTGCAGCAATGATCACGACAACCAATGTCATGATATCTGGATTCCAATTTAAGAAGAATCCCAAAGCAACTCCGGCGAGCGATACATGGGAAAGAGTATCCGCCATTAAAGATTGTCTTCTAATCACAAGAAACACGCCTAACATCGGCGCAATTACTGAAATAAACGTTGCCGCCAAAAAAGCTTTTCTCATGAACTCATATGAAAGCATCTCCATTGTGAATCCTCCTTCCGAACTAAACGAATTTGTCGATCTGCATAAGATTTGATATCTTCGTGATCGTGGGTGATCATCAAAATTGCTTTACCATGATCATGTGCATTGTGCTTTAACAGGCGATAAAATTCGTTTCTAGACGTTTCATCCATCCCTGTTGTTGGTTCATCTAAAATAAATAAATCTGGGTCTGTCGCAAAAATACGAGCTAAACTGATCCGTTGTTTTTGTCCACCGGAAAGTTCTCCGATCCGTTTATGGCGCATGTCCCACATGCCAACTGCTTTTAACGCTTTTTCTACGTGTTGATGATCTCTTTTTGTTAGTGGTTTAAACCAACGATTACGCGGAAAACGTCCTGAACGAACCAGCTCGATCACTGTACTTGGAAAACCAGCATTAAATGAGGCCACTTGCTGAGGGATATAACCAATACTCAGTTTTTTACCTTCAGTATTTTCTTTGGCAATCGTGATTGTCCCTTTCGTTGGTTTCAACAAACCCAAAGTACTTTTGATCAATGTTGATTTTGCTGCACCATTTTCCCCTGTTAGAATCACAAATTCTCCGGGATCGACATAATAGGAAACATCTTCTAAGACTGGCTCATCATCATAATAAAACGTGAGGTCTTTGACTTCTAGATAATGCATGACTCTACTCCTTCTTCAACCGTATAAACTGCTTAAATCGGGAGAAAAAACTGTCCGTCTTTTGTCCCGATTCTCTTTACTTAATACTTTTTTTCAACGCTTCAAGATTAGCTTTCATCACTGAAATATAATCTTCCCCTTGATCTTGTTCTTTTTGGGTAATGCTTTCTAACGGATTAAGGACCGCTAATTCTACATTTGTTTCACGTGCTAATGTTTCTGCAACTTTTGATGAAGCTGACGTTTCAAAATAAATCACTGAGACATTGTGTTCTTTGATGTATTTTTTCAGCTCAGCTAAACGACTTGGTGAAGGCTCTTGATCGGGCGAAATTCCTGCAATTGACTCTTGTGTCAGACCGTATTGTTTCGCTAAGTAGCCGAACGCTGCATGTTGCGTGACAAATGTTTTGTTTTTAGCATTCGTAAATGCTTCTTTATATTCCGTATCTAACTCTTTTAATTTTTCAATATAAGCTGTAGCATTTTTCTCAAAGGTTTCTTTTTTATCTGGGTATTTTTTAACTAAGGCATCACGAATTGCTTCAACTTCTTTTTGTGCTAAAACTGGATCTAACCAAACATGAGGATCTAATTCGTGATCATGATCATGTTCGTCATGGTCAGCTTCTTCACCATCATGATCGTGCTCATGAGCCGCACCTTCCATTAAATCGATCGAACCTGCAGCTTCCACAACAGCAACTTTTTTCTCGTCAACGTTTTCTAAAACATCTTTGACCCATGTCTCTAATTCATGACTGTTGTATACAAACACATCTGCATCTGTGATTTTAGCAATATCTTTGGCACTTGGTTCATAATCATGAGGCTCTGTTCCAGCTGGGATCAATAACTGAACATCCCCAGCATCACCGACAACATTTTTAGCAAAATCATACATTGGGTAAAAGGTTGTCACGACTTTTATTGTATCACTTTTTCCAGAATTGTCTTGCTCTTTTGTTTGCCCGCAAGCAGTTAATGTCAGCATCATTGCTGTTAAAAAGAATCCTACAATATATTTCCAGCTATTTTTTCTCATCTCTCTTATCCTCATTTCGATTTGTCTTATTCAAATCGTAATATTTACGATTTATTAGCAAGAACTAATTTACCAGAAGGAAAAGAGAACGTCAAGAGAAAACAGAAAAAATATTTTATTCCTATAAAAAAACATTTCCAATTGTTCGATAACGTTGATCCAAAATACTTCTTCTTCAAATATAGTTATAGCCACGTTATACCATTTGTAGAAACGGAGTGATTTTTATGCATAAAATCAAAGTTAGAAAAATAGGAAATTCCCTAGGTGTAATTTTACCTAAAGACAGTGGAATCGTTGAAGGCGAATCTTTGGTTTATCAAAAAATAGGGGATATTATTCAGTTAGATTTGTCTGAAGCACAAAAAAATTATGATAGAAATCTAATTGAAGAAAGCTTCGCAGACTTTGAAAAAGGTAATATTGTAACGGAAGCTGAAATGATGGAAGAATTCAAAAAATATGGTTGGGGAAAATAAGTTATGGTTACTTTTTCCGTTGAGTACACTGAAAGCTTTCGCCTTAGCCTTAGAGAAAATATTCGAGAATGGTCTGAAGACTATTTATTTACTGATGAAAAAAATAACAACATTTGTTCAGTCCATCTATAAATCTATTGAACTAACAAAACTATTTCCTGAAATGCATGAAGAAATATCCGAAATTTACAATTTCGACAACCCCGCTTATAGAATATTAATTGGAAAAAATTATGCACTATTCTATCGTATCAATGAATCAGAAAGAACAATTAAGATTGGGAATATGTACCATCAAAAACAGATGCATCTTTCCTTTTAACCCTCTTATACCTAAAGAACCACTCAATTGAGCGGTTTTTCTTTAGGATCACAGTTCCAATATTTTCTTTTTCGTTTACTTCAACGTCCGCACAATATAGACTTCATCACAAAAGCCCTTTAAACCATTATAAATCCGTTGTGCTCGTGTCTTCTTCTCACATAGAGCAAAAACAGTTGGGCCACTGCCGCTCATTAGCGATGCGTCTGCGCCATATTTCATCATGCGATCTTTGATTTGTTGAATCACTGGATGACGTTTGATTGTCACACCTTCTAAAGCATTACCGATCTTTGTAGTCATCAACTGATAATCATCCGTTTCAACTGCTCGCTTCAACCCGGTAATATCAGGATGTTGAATACTGTTAAACGATAAACTACTAAAAATCGAGCTAGTAGAAACACTCATCTTGGGTTTTACTAAAACGACCCAGCACTGCGGCATCGATGGTAAAAACTCGATTTTTCCCCGCGTCCTGTAACAAAGGCTGTCCCGCCATGAATACAATAAGGAACATCAGAACCGATCTTACTCCCCAATTCAGCAAGCTCTTCTAATGACAATCCTAAGTTCCATAACCGATTCAATCCTCGAAGAGTCGCAGCACAATCACTGCTACCTCCAGCTAAGCCTGCCGCTACGGGTATTCTTTTTTCTATGTAAATTTTAACTCCTTGATTAAGATCAAACGTGTTCTTCAACAATTCTGCTGCTTGATACACGTGATTTCTTTTATCCACTGGTAAAAAGGAGCTATTTGTTTCAATCACTATTTCATTTTTTGGCAACAGCTCAAAGGTCAGCCGATCAGCCAAATCTACGCTAGCCATGATCATCTCTAATTCATGATAACCATCTTGTCTTTTATAGAGAGCATCCAACCCCAAGTTGATTTTTGCGGGCGCTTTTTCTATGATTTCCATTCTTTTTCACCTATTCTAATCCATTACCTAACCATCTTCACAATCTTTTAAATTCTACCATATGTTGTTAGAGAAGTATATATTAGATAAAAAATTGAGACGCTTTTCAAATCCAACACAAAAAGAACCGTATATGGCTTCATAGCTGAAGGAAATTCGGCTGCCTTTTTAGTGATTAAGCAAACTCGCTTCTATGTGTGATAATTTTGCTAACAATTCCGTACTCAAGAGCTTCTTCAGCATTTAACCAGTAGTCTCTAGCTGTGTCATTTTTGACTTGCTCAATATCTTTACCAGTCTCTTTAGCTATAAGCTGGTTGATTTTCTCTCTTGTGCGGATGATTTCTTTAGCAGTGATCTCCATATCGCTAGATTGTCCTTGTGTTCCACCTGAGAGCTCATGAATCATAAAACGATTATTTGGTAAACAATAACGCCGTTCTTTCTTACTGGATAAGTAGATAAGCGCTCCAGCACTAACCATCCAACCTGAACCAATAATGTTCACTTTTGGTTTGATAAAATTAATCATATCTCGATGAATATGGAGATATTTATCCATTATAGTTAACTCTATATTAGATAAACCCGAAGGAGGAAAATATGAAAAGAAATAAAGGTGTTCTAAGCGGTATTCTAGCTTATATTATCTGGGGAGTACTTCCCTTATATTGGAAAACGGTAAAAAATATTGATTCAAGGGACTTACTCGCCTATCGAATCATCTTCTCCTGTATCGTCCTTATTGGAGCAGTATTGTTACTTGGAAAAACCAAAGAAGTCATTCAAGAAACCAAAATCCTATTTAAAAGTAAAAGCAAACTTGCTTATCTTCTGTTAGGAGTTACTCTAATTTCAGCTAATTGGTTATTATTTATTACTACTGTAAATGCTGGCAATACCCTCGATGCAAGTTTAGGCTACTATATCAACCCTATCCTTAGTGTTATTTTAGGAATCTATCTATTAAAGGAAAAAGCGAGCCATTTTATTTTAGTCGCTGCTGGATTTGGTATGGCAGGCGTTATTTTATTATCTATATATACTGGCCATATTCCGCTTAATGCGTTATTAATTGCTGGAACATTTGGCTTTTATGGGCTAACAAAGAAAAAAACAACGATTTCATCTCTAACTAGTTTATTCTGGGAAACGTTGCTACTCAGCCCCATCGCTTGGTATTACTTGCACTTCTACGCAGAGACAAGTTATTTTACTTATCCTGTTTCTGAGCAATTTTTATTGTTAGTATCTGGTATCCTGACTGTGATTCCACTATTTCTTTTTTCGATTGCAAACAAAAATAGCGACTATGTCACACTAGGTTTTATTCAATACATTGGTCCTTCAATCATGCTATTTCTAGCAATATTCATTTTTGGCGAGCATTTTTCAACTATTCAATTGTTAGGCTTTGTCCTTATTTGGACTGGTATTGGCATTTATCTATGGTTTACAAAAAAAGAGGAATAAGTGGTAGAAAAAGAAGTGACGTTTTAGGAAATAGACATTTCTGTCCCAAACTCGATGAAATTCAGTAAACAAATAAGGTGTGGGACAAAGCTAAAAATCAGTTTTGATGTACGCTCAAAACCGAATAAACGGCGAGACAAAAGTAGCTCCTTCGTAAATTCCCTCTTATTTCTCGGAGCTAAACACTTTTGTCTCGGCCTCATCGATTATTTTCCATCGGTATTATTCAAGAAATTCTTGGAATCGAAAATTCTTACCTAAATGTTTATCAGTGGTGGCATATTCCCTAAATTTATAAATCAACGGATGCCATTTTTCCACATTAATATGAGTTTCATCTGCTAAAATTTCTTCTGAGACATGAATTGCTTTCACTTTTGTTTCAACTATAGCATAATTTTTTCGTACGTTAATATCGGTAACACACGCTTCTATTTGAATAAGGCATTCTGCTATACGTACAGTAGAAACTGAAATACCAGCTAATTTGGAAAATTTTGCCAATCGAAACTTATTCTCGCAATAATCGTACCCTAATTGCTTTTTATAGTCAGGTACCGTAGGGTTTCCAGTTTTTTTTGCAATTTTTTCAATCTGCTTCCATATGCTTTGATCAGCCATATTCAGCGTTAGATCACTACCAATTTTTAAGTTGTGAAATCCTTGATTATCCAATCCTATACCTAAAACCACTGATTGATCAAGTGTCCATGTTGAACTGATCGGAGTTAAATCATCAGAACCAGTCTCTTTATTTCTAGTTGTCATTAAAACAACTGGAAAGCCGTAGTAGAAAGAATTTTTATTGAGTTGTTTATACATATTTATCACCTCTTCTTATAAGATGTAAATAGTATATAATAAGGATATCTCGATGCAGATTGAGTTATTCAATGGAATTGAAAGGGAGGGGATATAGATGCAGGGATTTCCTGATATTGGTCAAATAACGAAAGTATTGAGCGATGAATCACGGATTCAAATCATAACGATTCTAATGGACAAACGGTATCATACCGTTCACGAGCTTGCTAAGTTAGTACATATCAAAGATCATACAGCCTCTTACCATTTGAAAAAAATGGCTGAACTGGGTTGGCTTACGTTTCATAAACAAGGACGACATGTCTATTACTGTCTATCCAATGATGAGATTGCAGAATTAATGGAAAAATTAATGCACCTTAGCCCACTAAAACCTATTACTTCATATAATAAAAGTACAGAGTATAAACAGCTAAAAGCGGGCCGAAGTTGTTATTGCCATCTAGCTGGTGAATTGGGTGTACAGTTTTTTGATCAGTTATGTCTGATGCAGTTTCTGATTTTAGAGAATGATCAGTTATTTCTTACTCATTCAGGAGAAAAATTTTTTTCGGACTTGGCTATTAACATACCAGATTTAAAAAAGAAACCAGGTATATTCGCAAAACCTTGTCTTGATTGGACTGAACGAAAATTTCATTTGGCTGGGAATCTAGGAACAGCTTTTTTCAATGAATGTATTGCCCATGAGTGGATAATTAAACATCCGCAAAATCGTAGTATCGTTTTAAGCAAGCATGGCTCGAAATGGTTTCACTCATTCATTGCCTTAGAAAATAAAATTTTGCTAGAGTAGATAAGTCTCATCTATCGAAAAGAGTAGAGCCAAAGCGAAAACGCTTTAGCTCTACTCTTTAAAATCAATAAATTTCAGACTGCTTCACTGATAAATTCAATCTCTACTGTGCGTGTTAACACATCTGAATAACTATAAGAAACTCGTTCAAATGAGTTTTCATCTGGATCTAAATCTACTACGAAGACAGATGGATACGTTTCTGTCAAAATACCATTACGTTCTGTTTGACGCTTTCTGCCGGTCTGAGCAACTAATGTGATTTTGCTGCCGATACGACATTCTAGATCTTTTTTAATGGAAGCTAAAGTTGTTGGCATTGCATTCACCTCAAATGTCAGTATACCACATATTAATAAAAATAACAAGTTTACCATAGCAGAAAATTAAATGCAACTAATTATAATTTATAAATGGATAATTATTTGATGTGAAAAATGGCAAAATTCTCATCTAATCATAAATTATTGCTTTTAGTTTCCTTTTTGCCCGATCATATGCGCTTCTAACCGTGATTTCACGGCTATCTGTATCTTTAGCGATCTCTTCTAATTCTTTACCATTCATGTATTCTTGAAACGTAGTTCGTTCAAATGGCGATAGCATGGTCGGCAACTGCTCTAGCTTCTCCCGAATGATCATTTGCTCTAACACATCAGTCTCTTCTATCCCTATGTAATCGAAAAACGACTCTCCCTGATTCTCCATTTTTTGATCTAAAGAGACCGACTGTGTATCGATCGTTCGCTTGAGTGCACATTGTTTTCTGACTAAACTACGAATATGATTTTCAAAGTTTGACTTAAAAAACTTCCCAATTGATACATCGTGCACTTCTTCATATTTTTCTAACGAACGATGAAAAATAATTCGGCCTTCCTGCAACCAATCTTCTCGATCAAAATCTTTCAGATAATACTTTTTTTGAAACTTATACACTACTGGATGATATTTCTGATACAAACGATCAAACTTACTGTGTCCCCTTTTAAAATGTCTTGATACTTATTCATTACCAACCTTCTCCTTTCAAGCATTCTACCAAAATGCTTAAAAAAAGCGTAACATTTTATTTTTAAAAAGTAGAATAAAACAGGATATTAATCTTTGTTTTTAGACAATTCATCCATTTTTTCTGACAATTTTGACAATTGATCGATATTCCAAGGAGAATTTCGTCGAAAATCTTGAAAATGGATATCTGTTGCATGAACTGCAATCGTACGTTCCGTTTTTTGAACATTTTTATACAACTCATTTGCCGACGCTCGTAACGCCCCTTTTGAAAAAACAAGCCATTGTTCTGCCAGATCGCTCGTCGCTACAGTTACTTGGGTCAATCGATCATTCTTCTCTCCTGCGATACGTTCAATATAGCTATCAGCGGTTTCTTCTTCCTTGGTGAAAACGACTGTTAACTGGTACTTTTTATACGTTTGCTGAATGCCTGGAACTAGCTGTGCATCAAAAACAACGATGATTTCTAAATCCTCATATTTTGCATAATTTGATAAACGCTGTAGTAAAACTTCTCTAGCATCTTCAAGCTTATTCTGATTCTTGAGCTGAACCAATTCAGGCCAAGAACCGATCATATTATAACCATCCACGATCAGTAACTGTTTTTTCATTTTTCTTTGTCACCTTCTTTATATAAAAAGTCGAGAAAAAAGCATTCCGCAGTTTCAAGCATAGTTGTTCATAGCTTCAAAACTTATGTAGCATATTGTTCACTCTTTTCCCGCCGTTTACCAGAATGATTAAAGGGGATTTCGTCCGCGATAAGCTTCATACATCAGCAACCCAGCTGCAACACCTGCATTCAAGCTCTGAACATGTCCGCTCATTGGAATCGTCAATAACTCGTCGACTTCTTTATGCAGTCCTTGACTCATCCCACGGCCCTCATTACCGATGATCAAAGCAATTGCTCCTTGAGTATTCCATTGACGATAATCAGTCCCGTTCATATCTGTTCCAAAAATCCAAAAACTATTTTCTTTCAGTGTAGCAATACTTTGCGTTAAATTCGTTACTCGGGCAACAGGAATATATTCCACAGCTCCAGTCGAAGCTTTCGCAACAACTGGTGTAATTCCTACTGCTCGATGTTTAGGAATAATGATACCATCAACTCCTGTTGCATCTGCCGTTCTTAATATAGAACCAAAATTGTGAGGATCTTCTAAGCTGTCTAGAATCAAGAAAAAAGGGGTCTCTGTCTTTTCTTTCGTACGATCAAGCAATTCATCCAGCGTTAAGTATTCATACGCTGTGATCGCTAGTACAACGCCTTGATGCACACCATGATTGGTCATAGTATCTAATTTTTGTTTTGGCACCCATTTGACAGGCACTGCATTTTCTTTTGCCAGTAATTTTAATTGTTCGACTTTTTCACTTTTACTGTCTTCTTGTAGAAATAATTTATTGCCGCGCCCTTGTTGAATCGCTTCAACTGACGCATGATTACCGAAAACAAAATTCTCTTCAATTGTTTCTTGGGTGATTTCCCGTTCTCTTTTTACGTTTTCTTTTTTGAACGGTTCTTTTTTTTGTGATTTATTCCCTTTGAAAGAACGTTTTTTATCATTTCTCATTTTCTTCACCTACTTTTTTTATACACCAATCGATCAATTCTTCTAAACGTTCTGTTTGTTTCGTTAGATGTAAATACCCCATCAATGATTCAAAGCCTGTCGCGATTCGATAAGTTGTGATATCAGCATTTTTAGCTGAGGTATGGCTTTTAGCATTACGGCCGCGTTTATACATCAGCTCTTCATTTTCTGTCAATAACTGCTCATCAAGCATTCCCTGAATCAAAAAAGCCTGCGCTTTAGCTGAAACATAATGTGTCGCCATACGGTGTAGAATATTCGGCTTAGTCTGGCCTAATTCAACCAAATAGTCACGGATATAAATTTCATAGATCGCATCGCCCACATAAGCCAATGCTAAACCGTTTAATTGTGTATAATCTCTCATTCACTTCTTCTCCATCTAGTTCCTTGCGCTGTATCTTCCAAGGTTATTCCTTTATCTTTTAACAAGTCACGGATTTCATCACTGCGGGCAAAATCACGATTGGCACGTGCTTGATTGCGCTCTTCGATCAATTGGTCGATATCATCATCTAGCAGCTCTTCTGATAAAAAGAAGAGCCCAAAAATACTTAACCATTGTGTAAATTGTTCCAGAGCTTTTTCAATCACCAAGGCTGATACCGCTTCTTGCTCGCTATATTGGTTTAACCATTTCGCCATTTCATAGACTACGGTGATGCCATTTGCCGCATTAAAATCATCATCCATTTCAGTCGTAAAACGTGTTTCTAGGTCTGCTAATTCTTGTAACATTTGATTATCTGCTTCCAATTCGACTGCTGCATCAGATTTTCTAAAGGATACATTCTCAAACGCATTTTTTAATTTCTGTAAATTGACGCTGGCTTCTTTCAATGTCGTTTCACTATAACGAATCGGGCGACGGTATTGTGTAGTTGCCATGAAGAAACGCAGTACTTGAGGATCGACTTGTTTCACTAACTCATGAACGGTTACAAAGTTACCTAACGATTTACTCATTTTTTCATCGTCTTCGCCAATTGTTACAAACCCATTATGCATCCAGTAATTAGCAAATGTTTTGCCTGTTTTCGCTTCACTTTGAGCAATTTCATTTTCGTGATGGGGAAATTCTAAGTCTTGACCGCCACCATGAATATCAATTGTATCACCTAAATGTTTGGTTGCCATAACAGAACACTCGATGTGCCAGCCAGGACGTCCAGCTCCCCACGGAGAATCCCATGAGATCTCACCTTCTTTAGCCCCTTTCCATAAGGCAAAATCTAGCGGATCTTCTTTCAATTCTTTTTCTACACCAGTTCGTTGGCTCGCACCGACTTCTAATTCGTCGATTGATTGATGGCTAAGTTTCCCGTAGTTTTCAAATTTGCGTGTTCGGTAATAGACATCGCCTTGTGATTCGTACGCATAGCCTTTATCAATCAGCGCTTGAATAAACGTCAAAATATCCGGCATATGATCCATGACACGAGGGTGCAGCGTTGCTGGTTTAACATTTAAGCTATTCGTATCCTCTTCAAAAGCATGGATAAAACGTTCTGCAACTTCTGGCGCTGTGATACCTAGATCTTTAGCTGCTCGGATGATTTTATCATCGACATCGGTAAAGTTTGACACATAATTCACTTCATATCCGCGATACTCTAAGTAACGTCTGATCGTGTCAAAAGCCATTGAACTACGGGCATTGCCGATGTGAATATAATTATAGACAGTCGGTCCGCAGACATACATCCGGACTTTTCCTTCCTCTATTGGTTGAAACACTTCTTTTTCTCTCGTTAATGTATTATAAATTTGAATCATACGTTACCTCCAATTTTTCTCCTTTTACTCTAACAACTTTTGCTGGTATTCCTACAGCCGTTGCATCATCAGGAATATCTGTTAATACAACAGCAGAAGCACCAATTTTGGCCCGTTCACCAATTGTAACAGGTCCTAATATCTGAGCATGTGCATGGACCATAGCTCCCTTTTTGACAGTCGGATGACGTTTTCCTGTATCCTTACCTGTCCCGCCTAACGTTACCCCATGGAACAATACAACATCCTCTTCGATTTCTGCCGTTTGACCAATCACAATTCCCATACCATGATCAATAAAAACGCCCGGTGCAATTGTCGCGCCAGGATGGATCTCAATCCCTGTTATAAATCGCCAAAACTGCGCATGGATCTTCGCTAAAAGAAACAAGCGGTGTCTATATAAAAAATGGGAAAAACGATGCCAAAACAACGCATGTAATCCTGGATATGTAAGCAATGCTTCCAACGTCGAACGTGCTGCTGGATCATTGTTTTTGACTGCCCTAACGGCTCTTTTTAACCAACTCATATTCGTACTCCTTTCGTTCATTGTCAAAACCATTTTTATTCCCCTGGTATACCTTCTTGCTAATAGTTCTCGAGAAATTTTATTTATTGTGTTTTTGCGATTTAATCAGTTGCCATAAAAAGAAAGCTATGACTATCGTTTCCACTAGAATTGCAAATAAATCACGGACTGTTAGCGAGCTTCTTAATACAAAGTTTATTATCGTACAAATAAAAAACACAAAAAGAAAAAAACTCGTTTTAGTTTGGATAACTTCATTTTTTATTTTTTTCATATTTCCCACCTCTTACAAATTTTTTTGTTTATCACATCAATCGAAAACGTCCTAGTGATGCGTTTCAAAATAAAGAAGCATCTTTTAAACGAAATAACTCCGTTTAAAAGACGCTTCTGCGTGGTTCCACTTTTTTTCACAGGTCTCCCTGCCTCAAAACAGATAACGGTTGTTGGCCGTTTTCAGCTACGTATCACTGAAACTATTCAAAGATGCATTTCAAAAAGGGCTGACAACTGTTTTCACCATCCACAGTCTCTCTAAAGACACGCGCTTTTTTACTTCTTCTTCTCTACATATTTCTATTATAAAACGTTATTTAAATGATCTAACGCTTTTTCTTTCCCTAAAAGCTCGATCGTATCGCCTAATTCTGGTCCATGCATTTGTCCTGAAACAGCTACACGAATCGGCATGAATAGGTTTTTGCCCTTCACGCCAGTTTCTTTTTGAACTGCTTTGATCCCTGCTTTGATACTTGGAACATCTACAACGTCCATCGCTTCCAATTGTGCTTTGAAGGCTGTTAGAACTTCTGGAACTGTTTCTCCAGCTAAGACTTCTTTGGCTGCATCATCTAAGACTGGATGTTCGTTGAAGAACAACTCAGATACATTGACGATTTCAGCCGCATAACTCATTTGTGGTTGGTACAAGCTGACAACTTTTTTCAACCATTCTAATTTTTCTCCGCTTGGTTGCGCTTCGATTTTGCCTTCTGCAACTAAATAAGGAAGACACATATCTGTTAAAACATCTAAGTCTAATTGTTTCATGTATTGGTTATTGACCCATTCGAGTTTTTTCCCATCAAAGGCTGCTGGTGATTTGCTTAAACGTTCTGGATCAAAGATTTTGATCAATTCTTCTTGTGAGAAGATTTCTTCTTCCCCAACTGGTGACCAGCCTAATAACGCTGTGAAGTTAAACATTGCTTCTGGTAAATAGCCAAGTTCACGGTATTGTTCGATAAATTGTAAAATCGATTCATCACGTTTACTTAATTTTTTACCCGTTTCAGAGTTGATGATCAATGTCATATGTCCAAATTGCGGCGCTTTCCAGCCAAATGCTTCATAAACCATCAATTGTTTTGGTGTATTCGCAATATGATCGTCCCCACGTAAAACATGAGTGATTTTCATCATATGATCATCCACTGCTACAGCAAAATTATACGTTGGCATACCATCACGTTTTTGAATAACGAAGTCCCCGCCAATATTATCTGATTCAAAAACAATTTCGCCTTTAACGATATCTTCAAATGTATAAGAAGTATTTCTCGGTACGCGGAAACGAATCACAGGAGTAAGTCCTTGTGCTTCTTTTTCTGCTTGTTCAGAAGGTGTCAATTCTGCACATTTCCCAGAATAATGAGGCATTTCACTGCGAGAGCGTTGTGCTTCTCTTTCAGCTTCTAACTCTTCTTCAGTACAATAACATTTATAAGCACGATTGCTTACCAACAGTTGATCGATCAAAGGTTGATAAATTTCGCCACGTTCTGACTGACGGTAAGGACCATATTCACCTGGTTTTTCAGGAGATTCATCCCAATCCATGCCCAACCAAGCTAAATTTTCCAGCTGGCTTTTTTCACCGTTCTCGATATTTCTTTTTTGATCGGTATCTTCAATTCGGATAATAAATTCACCATCATTGTGGCGGGCAAATAAATAATTGAATAAAGCTGTTCTTGCATTTCCAATGTGCAAATGTCCAGTTGGACTTGGTGCATAACGTACACGTACTTTTGTCATTGTGCATTCCTCTTTCTATTTTCAAGTAAAGCGACCGCAATCGCTCCCATACCTTCTTCTTGACCAATGAAGCCCATTTTTTCCATCGTTGTTGCTTTTAAATTGATTTGATTTGTTTCAATTTGACAGGCTTTAGCGATGTTCGTTTTCATTTGTTCTAAATAGGGTTTCATTTTTGGTTGTTCTGCTAAAATTGTACAATCAATATTGCCAATAGTAAAGCCACTAGCCAAAATTTTTTGATTTGCTTCGTATAATAATTTCATAGAATCCGCATCTTTAAATTCGGGATCAGTATCTGGAAATAAATGACCAATGTCTCCAAGTCCTGCGGCACCCAACAGTGCATCTGTAATCGCATGTAACAATACATCTGCATCCGAGTGTCCCAGCAATCCTTTTGTAAAAGGAAGCTCAACGCCTCCGATGATCAATTTACGTCCTTCTACTAATTGATGAACATCAAAACCCTGTCCAATTCGTATCATTTTTTCACCTAACTTCTTTTTCGTTTCACGATTGCTTCGCCGATCAGCATGTCTTCAGGTGTCGTTAATTTGATATTTTCATAGCTGCCCAACACCATTGATACAGGTAAATTACCATATTTTTCAATAAGCGAAGCATCATCTGTTCCTAAATAGTTTTCCTGTTGCGCGAGCCTATGGACTGCCATTAGATCCGTGCCATAAAAAGCTTGAGGCGTTTGGATTTGCCACAATGTTTCACGTGGAACTGTCTCTTCAACGATTCCATCAAAGACACGCTTGATCGTATCTTTGACCGGAACGCCTAAAATAGCAGCTCTTGTTTCTTGTACTTTTCTATGCAAAGATTTCAATTGAGCTAAGCTGACAAAAGGTCTTGCTCCATCATGAACCATTACGATATTTTCTGGATCGATCAACGCATTTAACCCATTAAAAACACTATACTGACGTTCACTACCACCGGATACAAGCGTTACTGTGCAACTTTTTTTCTTTGCTTCTTTCTTGACCATTGCTGCTAATAAATCCTGTTCATCTTCTTGCGTGACCAAGATAATATGTTTGCATGCTGGATCATTGAAAAAGGTGTTTAAAGAATAAGAAATAACTGGTTTACCGATCAAGTGCAATAAAATTTTATTCCGGCTGGCACCCATTCTCTTCCCTTGACCTGCCGCTAATAAAATGACCTCATAATCCAGCGCTCTATTTCTATTTTCAGCTTTTCTCATTGGCTCTATGTTCTTCTTTACTGTCGTCGATCCCACGACCTGAGTGAGCTGGTTTAGCAAAAATCATTCGACCAGCTGCCGTTTGTAATGCACTCGTAACAACTACTTGAATATGTTCATTCATATAATGCTGTCCATCTTCAACCACAACCATCGTGCCGTCATCTAAATAGGCTACGCCTTGCTGACGTTCTGTTCCAGCTTTTACAACCATCACATTCATTGTTTCACCTGGGATCACTACGGGTTTTACAGCATTTGCTAAAGCATTGATATTCAACACAGGAACATTTTGAAATTCAGAAACTTTGTTTAAGTTGTAGTCATTCGTTACTACTACGCCATCCAACAGTTTTGCTAATTTAATCAACTTACTGTCAACTTCTGAAATATCTTCAAAATCTCCTTCATACATTTCAACCGAAATACCAGGTTCTTTTTGCAATGCATTTAAAATATCCAATCCCCGGCGCCCGCGAACACGTTTTAGGCTATCTCCAGAATCTGCAATATATTGTAGCTCGTACAATACAAAATTAGGAATCAAAATAACACCTTCTAAAAAGCCAGTTTTAGCAATATCGTAGATTCTACCATCGATAATTACACTTGTATCCAAAATTTTGTATTTATGAAAGTGATCTTCTATTCTGCGATCAAGAACTTCTCCTTCTGTTTCAACTTGCGCTTTCTTTTGTTTAGGAGTAAAAATTTTACGCCACTCATCAATCCGAGTTGTCCCCATACGGAACCCTAGATAACCAAAAACGATCATGACCAAAATTGGTAATACGCTATTTACGAATGGGATATTCAAATTGTACATCGGAATTGAGATAATGGCTCCGATGATCAGACCGATAATCACACCGACGCTCCCGAATAATAGATACGTCAAACTCATTTCGTTTAATGTTGCTTCTACTTTTTTCACAACTGAAACAATATACTTTGCTAACCCTAACGATAAAATAAAGAAAATAAGTGCACCAATCAAACTGTTAGTAAAGTTATTGTTCAGCCATGTATTATCTGCCTGTTTCGCCATATCCCAAGCCAGTGGTAGCACTGAGATACCTAGACTTGCGCCAGCGACGACCATCAGCAGTGTGATGACACGTTTTTGCATAGATTCATCCTCCAATATAGTCATACTTAATTTAAAGAAAAAGAGGCGAGGCTGACTAACTATTTACTGCAGCCTCTAGACCCTTTTTATTTGAATACTTTTCTCAAGGTTTCACCAATCGTCGCAACACCAACGATCTCGATTCCTTCTGGCGGCGTCCAGCCGCCTAAATTGTTCTTTGGCAAATAAATCTTAGTAAATCCAAGCTTTTGTGCTTCCCGCACGCGTTGCTCAATGCTGTTCACACGACGAATCTCACCTGTCAAACCAATCTCACCAATAAAACATTCTGTTGGTTTTGTACCGTTTTCTTTGTAGCTGGAAGCAATACTGACCGCCACAGCTAAATCGATGGCTGGTTCGTTGATTTTCACACCACCTGCGGCTTTTAGATAGGCATCTTGATTTTGTAGTAGTAACCCCGCGCGTTTTTCTAAAACTGCCATAATTAGAGACACTCTATTGAAGTCCAGTCCAGTCGTCGTTCGTTTGGCATTACCAAACATTGTTGGCGTAATCAATGCTTGTACTTCAACTAAAATCGGCCGTGTTCCTTCCATTGCCACAACAATTGCTGAACCAGTAGCGTCAGCCAATCGCTCTTCCAAAAATACTTGAGAAGGATTTGCTACTTCTTCCAATCCATGCTCCCGCATTTCAAAAATTCCAATCTCATTAGTGGACCCAAAACGGTTTTTTACTGCTCTCAAGATTCTGAATGTATGATGTTTGTCGCCTTCAAAATACAAAACGGTATCAACCATATGCTCAAGCATACGGGGTCCTGCAATCGAACCTTCTTTGGTCACGTGACCTACGATAAAAATCGCAATCCCATTGGTTTTAGCGATTTTCAGCAATTCAGCCGTTGTCTCTCTCACTTGACTGACACTACCAGCAACACTAGTCACGTCCGGTTGTGTCATCGTTTGAATAGAGTCTATGATCACGTAATCAGGTTCTAATTTTTCGATTGCTCGAGAAATTTCGTTCATATCCGTTTCAGCATATAAATAAAACTCCGTATCGATCGAGCTTAAACGCTCCGCACGCATTTTGATTTGCTCGGCACTTTCTTCTCCGGAAACATAGAGCACTTTGCCGCCAATTTCAGCAAGTTGCTGCGATACTTGTAAAAGAAGGGTTGATTTCCCAATTCCAGGATCTCCGCCGATCAAAACAAGTGACCCAGGAACAACCCCGCCGCCTAGTACCCGGTTCAGCTCCACTAGCTTCGTCTTAACTCTTGGCTCTTTCTTTGGAACGACTTCAGCTAAGCGCTGCGGTTGAGTCTTTTTACCTGTTAAACTAACTCTAGCACGACGATCTGTCGTATCTTGAATGATTTCTTCTGTCATTGTGTTCCACTGCCCGCAATTTGGACAGCGTCCTAAATATTTAGGGGAGATATACCCGCACGTTTGACACTCAAATTGAACTTTTGCTTTTTTTGCCATATGCTATCCCCTCGTTTTGATGTATTCTTTATTTTACCATAGTTGTGGCCTCTTAGACTAAGACTACCCACTGTAATATACGCAGTTTTCTAGGGATTTTATCTTAGTTTTTACCTGAAGAGCCAAATCCACCTGTCCGTTCGTTTTCTACATCATCAATATCTGCTAAAAGAAACGGTTTAAAGATTCCTTGTCCGATTCGTTCGCCTTTTTCGATGACCATCTCATCATAACCGAAGTTAAGAAACTGAAACATGATATGTCCTTCATTGCCTTCGTTATTATAATAATCGCGGTCGATCACACCAACACCATTTGCTAACATCAAGAAGCGTTTCAAAGGGTTTGATGAACGGCTCACTAATTCTAAATACTCATTTTCAGCCATGTAAGCTTTGATCCCTGTCTTTACCAAAACGGGTTTTGGTGCGATACCTTGTGCTTGTAATTGCCAAATACTTGGAACAACTACCGTTTCAGCTGCTTCAAAGTCGTAACCAGCAGCGCCTTTTGTGGCACGTTGCGGGATTGCGATTCCTTGGTCTATATAATCAGTGATAATTTCAAATCCTCGTTGTTTCATCAAAAATCTCCTCTACTTGTAAACTATTTCTATTTTAACATATTACACCGATCCCCAGTTTACTTTTACAGTATCTTTAATATTCTCTTGTGCTTTTTTAATGTTTTCACATCATTTGGACTCATTTTGTTCAGGTTTTACTACTTCGTAAAGAATAAAAGCAAAAAATAACATCAAGCCGACTATACTAATTATATGAATATGCTCCACCAACTGAAGAGCAGCTGGATTATGGGTCTGATGCGCTGTGATCTGTAAAACAGTTTTGACTGGTAACTGTGCTTGTTTCGCTAACAACCATAAAACGCTCATCAATAACAACTGATGGGTCACACTCCCCTTTGTTTGGGTGCTATATTTCGTAATGATTCGTTGATCTTGAGGTAAGATTTCTTCTTGATAATACTGCTGGTTCAAGAAATTTCCTGTAGCACTTATGAAACAGCTGAGCAGAAAGATTCCAACTGGAAAAATTGGTCGAAACAATAATAAGAATAGTGACAACATAAAGCCACACAGATGAATGATTTTAGGATCTACCTTAGGCAATAGACGATATAAAAATTTAATAACGATAGCTGAGCCGATTATTCCTAAAATATAAGGAACATATAAATTTGCAGTAAGACGATTTAACCCTAAACGTAACGAAACATAGAATGTTCCAAAAAGCAGTAGAAAGTTCATGCACATGCCATTAGCAAACGTCATTAAATTCAGCCATAATGGGAGTTTCCATGTTTTTCTTTGACTATTCAAATACCAGCCAGCTATTAAAAACAAAAGAGAAAATCCGATAATAGCAACATCCAGAAGTTGTGTGTCAAATAGCAAACGAGCAGAACGGATAAATAACAACAAAACAAAGAAAAATAAGAATAAAAAGAACTCTTTGACCGATATCACTTGTTGATCAACTTCATTAAAATCAATTTCATAGTCAGGATAGTGTGTGACTGTATGATAGGCTGCTATATACAACAACGTATACTCCCCTAAAACTAGCGGAATCCTCATACCATTTGTCAACAACAACGATGCGATCACACCACCAAATATCAGTAAGATAAAAAGATATTTTCTGCCAGTCAACGCAGAATACCCTTGCTGTTTTTCATGATAATTGACGGTAGTATTGGCTGCTGGCAGCCATGAGGCACTTAGACCGAGTAAAATAGCTGCAAATAGATACGCCGGAAAATAAAATTGCCCCAGCATCCCGATCAAACAGCCAGCACCTCCAAGCAAAATCGAGATGATCAACACGTTAAAGCTCGTCAACGCTAATTTGAAGCTTTTTAGCAAGAATATCCCAGTCATTCGAAACGTGTAAAAAAGAACAAAAGGCAAAACTCTCTCCAAAGTCGTACCATCACTTAGACTCAAAAACAAAAAGTAGGGGATAAAAATAATTGTATTGGATAAAATAAACGGTGCAACTTGCAGACAATTGCGGGCTATTTCTTTTAGTTTAGACATCACTTGACCTCCTTTGAAACGGTTTGTTCTGTTGTAGTCTACCACGTTCATGGAGAAAGTGAAATAAATCACCCAATTAAAAAAGCCGATTACATAAAATTATGCAATCGAACTCTTTTTAGATTTATGCTTCAACTCCTACAACACTTCATCCACTAATTTCGTTTGATTCTTTTCAAAGACTTTAAAAAATGGATAATAAACAAAAATACTCAAAACTACTAAGAAAATGTAGAAAACAATATTACGCCAGTCCATCGTCGCCAAATATGCTTGAGCAAAAAACGGTGTGAAAGATGGATCAACGATAAACCCTAGTGAAATCAAGCCGATTTTTTGTGCAAAATACGTTAGAAACAGTGAAATGATCGGCATGATCAAAAATGGAATTCCTAATATCGGATTAAAGACGATCGGTAACCCGAAAATCACAGGCTCATTGATGGAACAAATGCCTGGGACAAATGACAATTTACCGATTGTACGATATTGTGGTACTTTACTGAACATCATCAAAATAACTAATCCTAACGTATTCCCTGCGCCACCTAAAACAGAAATCCGAAACATCTGTAAGTTCATCAAATGTGTCATCGCTTCTCCTGCGGCAGCTTGTTCTGCATTCAGTCCTGTTTGAGCCACACCTAACGTAAAGACGATTGGAAAAATAATCGATGAACCGTTGATACCAAATAACCAGAGAACATTTCCTAATGTCACGATCAATAACAAACCGCCCAAGCTCCCTGCAATATTCACAGCGGGCGTTAACACAGACATAACTGCATCAGGGAAAGACTGATTGATCAATCCTAGAAAAACCAAGTTCAATCCATAAAATAAAACAATATTCGTCAGCAAAGGAATCAACGTATTAATGAACGTCACAACCATCGGTGGCACGGTATCCGGTAGCGAAATCTTAATATTTTTCACTTCAAAGAAACGACTGACTTCAACAACTAACAGACCTAAAATAATTGCCACGAATAGGCCGTTTGTTCCTAAATAAGCTAGAGAAATCGTACCGTCCTTAACTGGCGTACATACAAGCAAGTATGTCACCATGCTGACCATTCCATTCATAGCAGCATTCAGCTTATACTCATTCGATAATGAATAGGTGATCCCAAAAACACTGATCAACCCAATAATCCCCATCGTCAAATTATAAGGCGCCGTAATCACATCATAATTGGCAACAGCGAATTCTTTCCACGCAGCTAAAAACTTCATAAATACTCCAGCCTTCGCTGGATCATACTGATCTATATTGATGGGGGGATTGGCAAAGATCAGGAAGAAAGAACCAATCACAATAAATGGTAAACCAAACATCATTCCGGTAGATACAGCCTTAAGATGGCGCTGATTGCCAATTTTATTCGCAAATGGACTTAAAATGTCGTTCAATCGATTTACAATAGATCCTTTAGCACTCGCTGATTTATTCATCAGAAGCTCCTCCTTAAACTTGCCAAGAGTTAAATTCAAAAGCCGATTCAACGACTTCATTCGGGTCATAGCGATCAATGATTTTTGCATATTCTTCTTTGTAGTTATTGGTTACTTCAGCTTGCGGAATAACAAGACTCGCTTCATTCAAGAAATGTTTTGAATCTCTACCCATTTCTTTGCCACGTGTTGTATGTTTATCTAAAGCGATATCTGGAATCTCAGGTACATGTCCCATTGCAAAACTTTTGATCACGATATTTTTCAATAAATCGGAAGAACGATCTTTTTCAGATTGACATAAATAACGAATCGCATGGAAAAAGAACATCGCACGATCAGATTCATTGTATTGAAATTCTTTGCGCATTTGATTTAAATTGTTGACCATGATTGCAGCTTGATCGTTGCCCATCCCGATATCTTCTACTGAGATCGCAAGTAATCTACGCCATAATTTTTCCTCAAACTGTGGAGATGTGATATACATTTCATAAGCGAAATCACAAGCTGCACGTTCATTACCGCGACGGATAGACTTTTGCAGAGCAGAAACGACCTCATCGCCATTTAAATTATTTCTAGTTTTAACTCTTGCCCAGGGATCATTGATATATTCTTGTTCTGTCATGTTATAATACTCCTAACTAAATTGATTTTAAGGGTGATTCAAGTGAATATCGATAGTCTTGCTGAAAAATACCAATTGAATAAAACCGAAATCCAAATTTTACGGTATATGACCGACCATCGTCTGGAATTAAAAAATTTAGGTATCCGAGAAATTGCTAAACAAAGCTTTGTTTCAACTGCAACGATCATCAATATGGCGAAAAAAATGAATTTTACAGGCTATAGTGAGCTCGTTTTTTACATCAGTGAATTCAATCTCAGCCAAGAACGTCTGGAAAAACATGATGTGATTAAAGCTTACGGCGATAATTTTTTGACACTTTTGAAAAAATATCAGGATAAAAACATCATGATCTTAGGTTCTGGATTTTCGCAAAATTTAGCCAACTATTTTTCTGAATACCTGAATCTTTATGGATTTAGAGCTACTTCTAACAGTCATTTAGAATTTTTAAGAGAAAGTCATAAAGATGATGTACTGCTGATTTTCATCAGTAATTCCGGTAATACTGGCAGGATGTTTGAACTAGCAGAAATTGCTCAGACGAATGAGTTAGAAAGCATCTGCTTTGTTGGCAGTGATCAGTCAGCGATTAGTAAACTTTCTACACTTTCCATTAGTACAAATACCTACTCTCCAAGCTCCCATCAAGATTTTTATCCTCAATTATTTTTTGGTACTGTTTTGATCCAATTTGAATTATTAATGAGTTATACACTTCAAAATCTACAGTAGAAGAACGATTCGGCCGATGTTTCTTCATGACGTATTATAGTGGAAAACATCGGCGATAAGAAGCGCTTTCAGCCATATATAAACATGTTTACCGATTTATAAACATGTTTGCTTTAAGCTTACAGAGATGAAAAAATCTGTGAAAATAATTACGAAACTTACTTTTAATCTTTTTTTAATCTAAGCTTTCTGTTATAATGGTTTTCACATTTACTATAAAAAAGTAGATGAATGATCATATCGAAGGAGAGATAGATGTATGAAAACTGTTTACAATTTTTCAGCTGGTCCCGCCGTTTTACCTAAAAGTGTATTGGAAAAAGCACAATCCGAATTGGTGAATTACGAGAACAGCGGCATGTCCGTGATGGAGTTGAGTCATCGTTCCTCCCTTTTTGAAACGATCATTGAAAATGCCGAAACCTTACTCAGAGAATTGATGAATATACCTGATAACTATAAAGTGCTCTTTTTACAAGGTGGCGCTAGTATGCAATTTACCATGGTTCCATTGAATTTGGCGCAAAATAAAACAGCCTTATATGTCAACACTGGGTCTTGGGCAAAAAAAGCCATCAGTGAAGCGAAAAAAATCGATAATGTTGATGTTCAAGTGATTGCTTCAAGTGAAGACAAAAATTTCACGTATATTCCTGAAATCCATAAAGAAGATATCCCGCAAGATGCAGCCTATGTCCACATTACGACCAATAATACGATAGAAGGCACAACCATTTATGATCTACCTGATACAGGTGACGTACCGATTGTTGCGGATATGTCTTCTAATATCTTATCGATCGATTATAATGTCGCTGATTTTGGCTTGATCTATGCCGGAGCACAAAAAAACATTGGCCCCGCAGGACTGACGGTTGTCATCGTTCGTGATGATCTAATCGGTCAAGCAGATGTTCTTAGCGCTATGCTAGATTATGATATCCATGCGAAAAACGGCTCAATGTACAACACACCGCCGACCTACAGCATTTACATGGCTAAACTTGTCTTTGAATGGATCAAAGAACAAGGCGGAGTTCGTCAAATGGAAAAACAAAATAAAGAAAAAGCAGCTATTTTATATGATGAGATCGACTCATCTGACCTATTTTCTTCACCAGTAAATCCAAAAGACCGTTCGATCAACAATATTCCTTTTATTACTGGAAGTGATGAACTAGATAAAAAATTCAATCAAGATGCTTTAGCTGCAAGCTTTGAGAACTTAAAAGGACACCGTTCTGTAGGTGGTATGCGTGCAAGTTTGTACAACGCATTCCCGAAAGCTGGTGTTGTAGCTTTGGTTGATTTGATGAAAAAATTCGAAGCAGAAAATGGAGGAACAAAATAGATGTATGATATTAAAACATTCAATGCAATTGCACCAGTTGGTTTAGCTCGTTTTAACGAAGAAAATTTTACGATCAATAAAACGGAAACACCTGCTGGCATCATTTTACGCAGTGAAAAACTCCATGACTATGCTTTTCCTGCTTCTGTTTTAGCCGTTGCTCGTGCGGGCGCTGGAACGAATAATGTTCCAGTTAAACAATGTACCGAAGACGGTATCGTTGTGTTTAATACACCAGGTGCCAATGCTAACGCGGTCAAAGAATTAGTCATTGCTTGTCTACTTTTATCTGTCCGTCCAATTTTAAAAGGCTCTAACTGGGTACAAACTCTGACCGGAACAGATACTGAAGAACAGGCCGAAGCGCAAAAAAAACAATTTGCTGGTACTGAATTAGAAGGTAAAAAGTTAGGTGTGATCGGCCTTGGTGCCATCGGAGCGATGGTTGCCAACGATGCCTATCGTTTAGGGATGGAAGTCACAGGATTTGATCCTTTTGTTTCTGTTGACACCGCTTGGAGTATTTCACGACGTGTCAAACGAGCACAAAGCATGGAGGAAGTCTTAAAAACTTGTGACTTTATCACTGTTCACGTTCCTTTATCTGAAAATACTCATCATTTGATTGGCAAAGAACAATTAGCGCAAATGAAAAACAATGCTGTTTTGCTTAACTTTGCTCGTGGTGAATTAGTCGAAACAGAAGCCGTGATCGAAGCCCTAGCTCAAGGAGAAATCAGCAATTTTGTTACTGATTTTGCCGATGAACGTCTTTTGCACAATGAAAAAATCTTAGTCCTTCCTCACTTAGGCGCATCAACAGAGGAAGCAGAAGTCAATTGTGCAAAAATGGCTGCTCGGACCCTGAAAAAATTCTTAGAAACAGGGAATATCAAACGTTCTGTCAATTTCCCAACAGTTGAAATGGCCTTCAATTCTCCATTCCGTTTCACCATCGTACACAGAAATGTGCCAAATATGTTAGGACAAATCTCAACTGGTATTGCGAATTTAGATATCAATATCGATACGATGATCAACCGCAGTCGTGACGATTACGCCTATACGATCGTTGATATTGCAGAAACAGACGAAGCAAAAATCAATGCCGCAGCGGAGAAAATCCAAGCAGCTGAAAACATTATTCGCGTCCGGACAATTAAAAACGCCGAGGCGGTGAGCTACTAATGGTTATGATCCATCCATTTAAAAGTATTCGACCAGCAATTGAGTTTAGTGACAAGATTGCTACATTACCTTATGATGTTTTAAGTTCTGCTGAAGCGCGTGAACTAGGCGAAAATAATCCTTATTCATACTTGCATATCGACAAGGCAGAAATCGATTTACCTGAAACACTTTCGCCTTATGATGATCAAGTCTACGAAAAAGCGGCTAGCAATTTACAAACATTTTTACAAAAACAATGGCTGATCCAAGATGAGCAACCACTTTTATACCTTTACGAATTAACAATGGATGGACGCGCTCAAACGGGCCTTGTAACCTGTACTTCGATTACTGACTATTCAGATGGGAAAATCAAAAAACATGAATTTACCCGTCCAGAAAAAGAAGTCGATCGTATCCGTCATATTGAAGCATGCGATGCTAATACTAGCCCGATTTTTCTAACTTACCGAAAAAATGAACAGATTCAAACACTGACAGATGAATGGAAAAAATCACACGATCCAGTCTATGACTTCACTAGTTTTCATGAAGTCACTCACCGTGTTTGGCTTGTAGATAAACCAACCGTGATCGAACAACTAGTTACAACTTTTGCTCAAGATGTGCCCGCTTTATATATTGCAGACGGCCATCACCGGACAGAATCAGCGGTCAAAGTTGGACAAAAGAAAAAAGCTGCTCATCCTGAAGCTGCTGAAACAGCGGAATTCAATTACTTTTTATCCGTGATTTTTCCAAAAGAAGAATTGGAAATTTTAGATTATAACCGTGTTGTGAATGTTCCGATCGATACTGATTTCTTCGATCGTTTAGAAAAGAGTTTTACGGTTACAAAAACAGACACAGGAAAACCCACTCAACCGAAAACGTTTGGTATGTATTTGGATGGCCAGTGGTACACACTTACTGCTAAAAAGGCAATTCTATCAGACGACCCAGTTGATCGTTTGGATGTTTCTATACTGCAAACTCATGTATTTGCTACTATTTTTGATATTCAAGATGTACGTACAGATAAACGAATCGATTTTGTTGGCGGGATTCGTGGCATGAACGAATTAGAGCAACTAGTGGATAGTGGACAATGGACCGCAGCTTTTGCCGTTTATCCAACAACGATGGATGATTTACTAAATGTAGCGGATGCTGGTAAAATCATGCCGCCAAAATCAACTTGGTTTGAACCTAAATTGTTAAGTGGACTATTTGTTCACGATTTAGAGACAAATAACACATAAAACTGTAAAATAGAAGAATAAAAGCTAAGCTTGGACAAAAGCCAAATTTTTGTCCAAGCTTTCTTGCAAATAAACTGAAAAGACTAGATAATAGTTTTATCTAAAATAATCTGGAAAAGTTAGGAAATAGCGAGGTCAACCATGCGAAAACAATTAAAAGCAGCAAAACGAATCGTCATCAAAGTTGGGACAAGTACGTTGATTTATCCCAATGGTAATATCAATTTAAGCGCCATCGATCAATTGGCCTTTACCTTATCCGATTTGCGTAACCAAGGCAAAGAGATCATCTTAGTATCATCTGGTGCAATCGGTGTCGGCTTGAATAAGTTAAACATGGACAAACGCCCACCGACCATTCCAGAACAACAAGCAGTAGCAGCGGTTGGGCAAGCGGAGTTGATGAATATTTACAATCAACGATTTTTGACTTACAGCCAGCAAATCGCTCAATTATTATTGACTAGAGACGTGATCGAATACCCTGAAAGCCGTAAAAACGTCACAAACACAATAGAACAACTCCTAAAGATGGGCATCATTCCTGTTATCAATGAAAATGATACGGTAGCTATCGATGAACTAGATCATTTAACAAAATTCGGCGATAACGATCAATTATCTGCAATCGTAGCCCAACTGATCCAAGCAGATGCGTTGATCATGTTATCTGATATCGATGGATTTTTCTCGGATAATCCGAATACAAATAAAGAAGCCACCCTCTTTTCTGAAATCAACGAAATCAATGAAGAGCTTTTACAGTTAGCTGGTGGCAAAGGCAGTCGCTTTGGAACTGGTGGTATGTACAGTAAATTAAAAGCAGCAGAACGTGTATTAGAGCATCATGCGCCATGATTTTAGCGAATGGACGGCAACCAAAGATTATCTTTGATATTTTAGACGGTGAAATGATTGGTACATTATTTATTTAATTCAAAGAAGGAGGAACATTCCATGACTGATTTAATCCAACTAGGTAAGCAAGCCAAAGAAACAGCTTATCAACTAGGTTTGATGGACACAAAAGTGAAAAATGATTTATTACTGCATATGGCAGATGAACTGGAAAAAAACTCTGCTAAAATCTTACTAGAAAATCAAAAAGATTTAGATACAGCCAAGGAAAACGGCATTACAGATGCGATGTTAGATCGTTTGCGTTTAACAGATGAGCGGATCAAAGAAATGGCGGATGGCATCCGACAAGTTGCAACTTTACCTGATCCAATCGGTGAAGTCGATAAAATGTGGAAAAATGAAGACGGCTTGATGATCGGTAAACAACGTGTACCACTAGGCGTGATCGGCATTATCTATGAATCTCGACCAAATGTAACGACCGATGCTGCAAGTCTTTGTTTCAAAACAGGAAATGCGGTGATTTTACGTGGTGGAAAAGAAGCCTTCCATTCAAACAAAGTTTTAGTCACTGTTTTACAACAAGCGTTAGAACAAAAAGGTGCTTCCCCTTTTGCGATCCAGTTTGTCGACGACACTTCTCGGGAAACAGCGCAAAAATTGATGAAATTAAATGATTATCTAGATGTTTTGATTCCTCGTGGTGGGGCAAATTTGATCAAAACAGTTTTAACAACAGCAACTGTTCCAGTGATCGAAACGGGAACTGGGAATTGTCATGTGTATATCGATAAAGACGCGCAACTAGAGATGGCAACAAATATCATCGTCAACGCAAAATGCCAACGTCCTTCTGTTTGTAACTCAGCAGAAACATTATTGATCCACCAAGACGTGGCAGCTGATTTCCTACCTATTATCGAAAAAGCGCTGAATGAATATAATGTAGAATTACGAGCAGATGAGCGAGCACTAGCTATTTTTGAACAATCGATCCCAGCCACTGAAGAAGATTGGGAAACGGAATTCAATGATTATATTTTAGCGGTGAAGGTCGTGGATTCTTTAGAAGAAGCCATTCAGCATATCAATCGCTACAACACCAAGCATTCGGAAAGTATCATTAGTGATAATTATTTTGCTACACAACAATTTTTGCAACAGGTTGATGCAGCAGCGGTTTATGCTAATGCATCTACACGCTTTACAGATGGGTTTGTGTTTGGCTTTGGAGCTGAAATCGGGATCAGTACGCAAAAACTACATGCACGTGGTCCGATGGGCTTAGCGGAACTTACTTCTACGAAATATATTGTTTATGGTGACGGGCAATATCGAAAGTAAACAACTGATAAATAAATGACCAATAAAATGACTCAGATAGTCAATTATCTTGAAAAAATTTTATTGGTCACTTATTTTATGGTATTAATGGTGAATCGGCTCATCCTCATCTTGTGGAACTTCTTCATATTCTTTATGCATGATATCTCTGTACATTCCTGGAATTGAATCCCAAGACACAAAAGATATACGCCGTACGTATAGTCCTTTATGTTGTATTAATGCATAATTTTTGCCTTTTGGAGATTGCCCTCCTTTAAAATCCAATCTCGTTCCTTCACCAAATGGATCATCCGTAACCCAAATATTTTTGTAAGGATCTGGAATTTGCAGCTCTTTACTATTTTCTTCATACTCGTTTCCTTCATTATAAGTAACTTCAGTCGGTAATGTAGCATATCCTATTTTCATGTCCATAAAAGGATTGAATCTATCTACCCACTGATTCTTATATTGGTACGTATTAAAAAAAATAACTGTTCCTAAAAAAATAGTTACAGTAGCTATCAGTGCATACCTATAGACTTTTTTTAATTTTAAATCCGCATCGATCCTTTTTATCATTTTGACGTCCCCTCTCATAAATTCATCTAAAGTAATGCCAAATAATTCACTGAGAGTAATCAACATCGCAACATCTGGATATGTACGACCTGTTTCCCAGCTAGAAATTGTTTTATCTGAAACATTAACTTTTTCTGCTAATTCTTTTTGAGTCCATTCGTTCGCAATTCGATATTTTTTCAATTGAGTTCTTAGCTCCATTAATTAAGCTCCTTTCTAATCACAATATAAAATGAGAGAAGTCCCTACGCTACCTTGTATGTGTAGAATGAGGAATATAAGAAAATCTATAGTTTGTAGAATGCCTATAAATCAATGTTTGTATATTGGTTTATTATACCAAACGCATCCAACTCAAACATTGCTGTTTTTACTTTTAAAACACATTTTGCTACACTGTCTATAAATAAATGCAAAACTTATACACAACAAAAGGAGGATACTTCATGAAACGTGATGGTCATACTCATACAGAATTTTGTCCCCATGGAAAAGTCGATGATACAGAATTACTGATCAAACGTGCAATCAGTCTCGGTTTTAAAGAATACAGCATTACAGAGCATGCGCCTTTACCTACAGGCATAGAAAAATGTGCAGCTGGAGATCCAAAGGTGTGGACAACTGCTTCGATGGCTTTGAATGATGTGGATAACTATTTTAAAAGAATGGACTATTTGCGGAAAAAGTACGCTTCTGACATTATAATCCACATTGGTTTTGAGCTGGATTACTTTTCAGAATTTGAAGGATGGACGAAGGACTTTTTGGCCGAATATGGACCGCAGACAGATGACGGAATTTTATCCGTACATTTTCTTGAAGGAAAAGATGGCTTACGTGGAATCGACTATTCTTTTGAAGAATATCAAACTGGAGTCGTTGACTATTTAGCTAGCTTTGAAAAAGCTCAAAAACGTTACTATCAAAAGGTTTTAGCATCTTTAGAAGCAGATTTAGGTCCGTGGAAACCCACCCGTTTAGGACATATTTCTTTGTGCCAAAAATTCGAACGTTTCTTTGATGAATCCACTGACTATTCTTCCGAAAATCAAGAACTTGTCCACACCCTTTTAACACGTGTGCAGCAAGAAAAATACAGCTTAGATTTAAACACTGCTGGATTTTATAAACAGGGTTATCAACAGAGTTATCCACAGGTGTGGATAACTAAAAAAGCGATTGAATTAGGAATCCCTTTTATTTATGGATCGGATACCCATTCATTAACTGAGGTCGGTCAAGGGTATGAAAAAATCAAACAATGGCTTTAAAAAAATACTAAGATTCGCAGAAGTGTTGCTCGCGAATCTTAGTATTTTTATTTTAATTCAAGGCTTTATACTGCGGTGTTTTCACTAAATCATAGGTCTTGATCTGTTCACCATCTCTAGCTGCTTCATCGAAATGGATGGTTTGGATCGTAAAATTATCGTACATTTTAACATATAATTGTTTTTCACTTAAATCATAAATAGACGTATATTGCGTATATTGACGATCTTGTCCGGCTGGTTCATCCAGCTTGACTACACCTTTGACGATATCAGATGTGGATAAAATATGAAATGCTTTGTTGATGCTCTCTTTATCCCCAACTGGATCACTAAATTTCAATAAATATGCCGCTCGAACAAAGCGAGAGGTAGCCGTGTAATCTCCTGGAATACCATGCATACCAGACCCCTTACCTGCCGATAAAACGTGATGTTCGTGGAACATTGCCTCTTTTGCATTTACATCAGATAATCCTGTATAGTTTTCCAAATTAGTCATATGCCAATCAAACTTGGGGCTGTTAGTCATCACACCAATTGGGTTTTCATATACATCAAAGCCTAGTTTTAGTGAAGGTTCAACAACAATTGTACGACCAGCAGCATCTGTAAACATAAAGTGCTGTGGCAACCCTGGTGCTTTACCATTTGTTGAAAGATCAGCAATCGCCACTGTTGAAATCTTTTCTTCTACTTCCTGTGTATCCTTACAATTTGCTAATACCCAAAAAACAAATTGCTCTGCTAGTAGCGGTAATTTACCGGCATGTTTAATTTCTTCAATGGTCGAATATCGGTTAAACTCCGCAAAGTATTGCGTGATTCCTCCAAGTCCATGTTCATTGACGCCATCAACCACACTCTGAGCGCCAGTCTGTTGATTTTCTTTGATTCCCATTCCTAATACTGAATACAGAGTTTGCCATTGTTCAATCCCCTCCGTAATTTTCAGCTTTCTAGGAATTTGCACACCAATATAATCAAAATTGATATTGTATTCTTGGGTTCTTCCAAGATAATGATTTCTTTCTATTGAGCTCAAATGAATACCTGTACACATGAATATCCCTGACTTTCTATATTGATAGTTATATAGATTAATTATACTCGGGTTTTGATTTTTTACACAATAAAATATCAAAACAACTAGTTAAACTATTTTTTCAATTTAGCCCCTAACAAATTTTTCGATTTTCTTTAATTTTTCCTTTCTAGCAATCAATTTTTCTAAGGATATGCTAAACTATATATATTCTATTTATTACGTTGTGAGGTTGATTATGAAGAAAAAAATACAGGCATTTATTAAAGAAAACTGGCCTTATATGACCGCTAGTTTTTTCATACCATTTTTTGTGATGGTCATTGTTTATTTAAGTTTAGGTATTTATCCTGGGAGTAGCCGTAGTGTGATGGCGAGCGATTCCTTTTCACAATTCTCCAATTTCCACGCTAGTTTTAACAATGTATTGCATGGTAAGCAAAGCATTTTTTATACGTGGAATGCATCGCTGGGCTTAAACTATCTTTCACTGATTTCCTATTATCTTGGTGGCTATTTACGCCGCTCGTTATCTTTTTTAAAAACCAGAATATTCCTGATGCGCTGTATTTGATCACTTTATTAAAAATTGGTTCAGCCGGCTTATCTTTTTGGGTGTTTGCTCGGAACACCTATAAGATACCCAAATGGGGCCATGTCATGCTTAGTGTTCCATATGCGTTGATGTCATTTGCTACGGCACATTCAGAAATCATCATGTGGTTAGACGCTTTTACTTACCTTCCTTTGGTTATTTTAGGTATACATCGTCTGATGGATGAACGAAAACCAACGCTGTTATTTGTAAGCTATCTGCTATTATTTATCTCGAATTTTTACATGGGCTTTATGATCGGTGTCTTCTCTTTCCTATACTTTATTGCCCGAATGTTGACGAATTGGAAAGTTTATAAAACGCGTATCCTTTCTTATGGAATCACCTCTCTTTTAGCTGGCGGGGCTTCAATGATCTTAGTATTGCCAGCGGTCCTTGATTTACGAGCAAATGGGGAGACCTTATCTCAAGTCACCCGGTTTAAGACTGAAGCAACTGCTTTTTGGGACATCGTGATGAAAAATATGATCGGTGTCTATGATACAACAAAATATGGTTCGATTCCTTTTATCTATGTGGGTCTATTACCTTTGATTTTCTGTATCTTTTATTTTGTCACAAGAGACGTTCCAAAGAAAAATAAACTCCTGTTTGGGAGCCTATTTCTTATTTTGATTGCTAGTTTTTATATCACACCACTAAATCTATTTTGGCATGGGATGCATGCGCCAAATATGTTTTTGTTTCGCTACAGCTTTTTATTTTCTTTCTTAGTTGTTCTGTTAGCAGGTTACGGATTTGAAAAATTTAAAACAGATGATTTAGGCTTACTAGCCGGCTCCACGATCATGCTGATTGCACTTTTTGCTTTAGCTGAAGGAACAAAAGATGCAAAAAGTTATGACTATATTCCGCTTTCAGCCTTTGTTATCACAGTTTTATTTTTACTGCTGTATCTAGCTGGGATCGTCTTTTATCAATTAAAAAAAATTCCTATGCATTATTTGATCATACTATTGGTATTACTGGTTTCGACTGAAGCATTTATCAATACAAATACAATGTTACAAGGTATTTTAGATGATTGGAACTACGCTTCTCGCAGTCTTTACTCTGAACCTTATCCATCTATCAAAAAGCTTGTCGATAAGACAAAAAAAGACAATGACACATTTTATCGGTTAGAAAATTTAAATCCAGTTTCTTCCAATGATAGTATCAATTATGGCTATAGTGGCGTCAGCTTGTTCTCTTCTATCAGAAATCGTCATTCATCTTCTTATTTAAATGACTTGGGCTTCCGAGCTAGAGGAACTGGTTTGAATATTCGTTATCCAAACAATACATTGTTGATGGATTCTCTAGTTGGGATCAAATATAATATTTCTGAAAGTGATCCGTTGAAATTTGGCTTTTTCCCGACTGACAAAGCTGGAAAATTTCATTGTATGAAAACAGTAATGCACTACCGTTAGGCTTTTTAGCAGATAAAGATATCTACAAAGTCAAACAGCCAGCCAACGATAATTTGAGCAGCCAAAGCGAATTATTCAATGCACTAGCGGATCAAAAACAAAATTATTTTAAATTCTATCAACCTACTATCATCAATAAAAATAATGTCAAAATCGAACAAAATGCGAGTTCTGTGACCTATCGCGAAGTTCAAAGCAACGTAGCGAAAGATATTACATGGACAGTGGACGTGCCTGCGAATACTCAAGCTTATCTTAGCTTGTTCCCAACAGACTTTGGGCAATTAGAAAGTTCGACTGCTACAATGTCAGTGAATGGGACGAGTCAAAAATCGCAAATCAATATCACTGGGCAATATTACAATATCGGTTATTATGATAAACCTACAAGTGTTACCTTTACTGTCAGCTTTTATGGTACAACTGCTGTCAGCTTTATGGAGCCTAAAGTAGTCGGGTTAGATACAACAGCTTTTGAAACATCCGTCCAAGCGATTCAAAATAAAGGGGCTGATCTAACGGCTAAGGGACGCAAAGCGGTTGGAACTGTGAATGCAGAGAATGATCAAGTCCTCTTAACAACGATTCCTTATGATAAAGGTTGGAAAGCTTATGTCGATGGGAAAAAAGTACCGATCGAACCGTTTAAAAAAGCCTTTGTTAGCATTCCAGTCACACAAGGTGAACATACGATTGAATTTGTTTATTTACCAGAAGGTTTTGTACTTGGTGTGATGCTGTTTATTATTTGTATTGGCGGGTTTGTAGTCTATGTCAAAGTAATCAATAAACCTAGACTTGCATTAGTACCACCGAAAAAACGTAACCGGAAAAAACGTTAAATTCGTTAAGAGACGTAGACAAAACTGATCTTTAGTTTTGTCTACGTCTCTTATTTTTTGTTGTAGGGATTTATTGTCGATAAAATAAGCCACATTTGCCTCTTGATGTATTTTTGCCTCTCATTTAATGAAGTATTAAATATTTATAACCAGTTGACTAGAAAAAGTGTATCCAGTATGATTAGCATAAAAAAGAAAGATTGCTCAACTAGGCAAAAAGGTCTGAGTTTAGTCAATCAATGCGAACCCAATATGCTCAAAATTGAAAACGCTATCGTGGGATGGACGGTCTTGACTGATATGAATGGAGGGAATAAACATGAATGAAACAAAACATATCTCTATTTTTGGGACTAACTTAGCTATACTTATTTATTACTTTTTACCCCGAATGCACATTACAACACTGTCTCCTTATTGGAATATGTTTTTCAATTTCAGAAGTATTTGTGTAACTATTATTACGCTAATGATGCTATTCATTACTTTTCAAAAAACCTATGCTAATAAATGGCCTAGTGTAAATTTAAGTAGGATGGTTACAGGCGCATATATTTTATTTTTACTAGCTACACCGTTTTATTTTATGATGCTTGAATTTATATAGTGAGTAAATGGATAAAAGCAGGCTAGATATTATGCTAGTTACAACAACAGAAAAGATTCCCAACCAAGAATACGAAATTATTGGAGAAGTTTTTGGTTTAACTACACGTTCAAAAAATATGTTTAAAGATCTTGGTGCAGGGTTAAAATCTGTCGTTGGTGGTGAAATCAAATCTTACACAGAAATGCAACGAGAAGCGCGTGACCAAGCAATCGAGCGCTTGAAAATTGAAGCAAGCCATTTAAATGCGGATGCAGTTGTGATGATGCGTTTTGATTCAGGTACAATTGGTCAAGATATGCAATCAGTTGTTGCATATGGAACAGCGGTCAAATACATTTAATTACAAGAGCTACTTCAATGGATTATATAATTTTAGTAGGAATTATAGTTGTAGGTGTGGGCTTGCTATCATTATTTTTAAAGCAAAAACGAGTAGTCACTTGGGGTAATGTATCCTGTCAAGATTTGAAGGACATGATAAACTATTCTACTTTAAAGTTTCACCAAATCCTGTTAACGACTGTGTTTGAAAGATTGTCTCCAGTCCACCAACACGACAGCAAACGATACTTAAAAACATTGAAGACATCTTAGCACCATGCAAAGAAGAGGATGGGACAGAAGTGTTTAATCCCGAGAAATAAGAAGGGATTGCTTCTGCTCCCACCGTTTATCCGGATTCCACATGAGTGGGATATGACTCGAAGAGTTATGTCTCACTCACTTTGTTATGGAAAGAAATGGAAAAATGATTCTACATAGCTTGATCAATGATTTGAAAATTGAGAATGGCTGTTCATTATAATTCGATCAATCACACTTCTTAATCGCTGCTAAAAACCATTGTTTAAATTGTTCTTCATCAATATCCACACAAACCCGACAGTTCGCCTCTTGTCCCAGGTATCCGTCTAAATCGACTAACGTCGCTCCAGCAGTCAACGCCCCTTGTGTTTCAACTGCAACATAAGACTCTCTTACTTCAAACATTTCAGGCTCTAGCAGATATGCAATTGCACAACCATCATACATCTTCAGTCCAGTATTTAAACTACCACCACGATATGTGCTAAACAAATGATCGATCATATCCCCCGTTTTATTCATCTTTTGGATTTGTTCACGTTCTTTAGGTAGAACCAGTGCTTTTTCTCCTACATCTAATCCAACCACTGTTAAAGGCATTTTACTTTCAAAAACGATTTTTGCCGCTTCTGGGTCAGCAGCGATGTTAAACTCTGATAATACCCCATAATTTCCTCTAGCTAACGAGCCGCCCATAATGATCAGTTCTTCGACTCTTTCTACACATTCAGGATACATTCTCAGCAAAAGAGCGATGTTCGTTAATGGCCCGATCCCAACGAGAGTAGTTTTTTCTTTTGACTCCATCAATACTTTATACATCTCAATCACTGCATGATTTTTTGTTAGTAATTCATACTTGGATTCTGGAAATTCATAGCCATCCATCCCTGTACTTCCGTGAATGTCGCTAGCATTGATCGCTTCACGCAGCAAAGGGCGATCAGAACCAATCGCTACAGGAATCTCTTTATCCCAAAAGGCCAGCAACTTAAGGAGGTTTTTTGTTACTTTATCCACACTAACATTCCCCGCAACTGTGGTAAAAAGTTTGATATCCAACCGTTCATCAAACAATGCTGCGGCAATTGCAACTGCATCATCGATCCCTGGATCTGTATCAATGATGACTTTTCTTGATTTTTTCACTTTCTTTTTTCCTTCCTTTAGACTTTAGCCTTGTAAAATAGCGATTCTCCCATGCTCATTATACGCCACCAAAGCCTCTCCTTTTTTTATATAAAAAAGCGGAAAACAGAAAAAGTAACTGCTCTCCGCCTTCTTCTATTTTTAATAATCTAACTGTTTTAAATGTAATAGAAATGACTCTGATGTCAAGCGTTGGATCTTATATAAGCGCTCAATTTGTCTGTGGATTTTTTTGTCTTCTTTACTTGTTGAATCAAAAATATCCAGCAACTTGCTAACTCCGTATTCTACCAAAATACCTACGCCGCCACTACCAACTGTAAAACCCATCATTTCAGTATCGTTTAATTGGCCCTTTTTGATTTCTGCGATAATTTGACTGAAATCGCCTTCAACGATAATTTCATCTACCTTTTTATCTAAGGCGGCTGCTAGTTCTGCTTTCGTTTGTACAGTTACTTGCTCCAAACTCATTCAAAAACCTCCTTTGTCCCTTGTTAATTATTATACGCTATTCCGATTTTTTTACTAGAGGTACTTAAGACGTAGACAAAAAGGATGAAAAGAACCCATTTTCTTGGCCACTTCCCATCCTTTTATTTCTACGATTCAAATATTACTTCTTCGACTATAGAGACTGCTTTGCCCTTACTACGTTCAATCAACAAAGTAAGCTGAATAAAAGCAAATAGTACATTACTTTGTTTTGAATAAGCAAAATATCTAGCTTCCCAGTTTGTTACATAAGGCTCTTTCTCTTTTCTTGCATCTTTGAACCTATAGACCTGATCACCATACTTATAAAAAATATTAATCAAACGTTCATTTAAAAACGAATACTTTGTTTCCCCCACATTTGATAACGGAGCCATGCCTAAATCAACAGAATGATATCCTTGTTTTTGGTACGCTTCAATGAAATGAGTCAACAAGAAATCCGTAATATGCTGAGGTGCTGTTTCACAATAACGTAGTAAGTCATACGACATTTCACGATTTTGGACGATCGGCTTAGCGGTAATAAACGCAATCACTTCATGCTGGTCATTCCGCACAATACCGATATCACTTAATTCAAGATACTCTTTATTAAAATGACCACCCACAAAATTCCGTTCCCTTTGAGTTCCTAACCATTCTTCAGATACACGAGCCAATTCCCGAAATAGCTCATCTGACACAGGATCATGATACAACGTAAATCGATAACCTAAATTAGTTAAATGCTGCAATTCCATGCTGTTGGTTGCCAAAGAGACATGCGCCTTGTCGATACTGGAAAAATCAACGATCCCTTCCTCTCCAACTTTCATAAAGTCAAAACCTAAATCATGCAGAAGCATTGTATACTTTTCACTGATTCGATAAAATGCTGCTTGATAGCCTAGCAAATCAGCAGCATCCATAAATGCCAGTGTGGCTTGCGCCCATTTTTCTTTATTCCCGATCGGGTCAGTCAAGATAAAACATTTATTTCCTTTGATTTGGTATGCGAACAAGACCTGATCTTCTCCATGTTCCTGATAGTAATAATAGGTATAATTTTTTAAATAAAGTAAATGACTACCTGGTGTTCCGCCATATTGATCGATCAATGCCGTTAAACGTTCTTCCTGATAGGATTCACCTAAACTTTTTGAAGTATCTGCTAGATATTGATAAAGTGTAATCAAACCAAGCATCGAGATTCCTAGCCCAATCAAACCAGAAAACCAGACATCATCAGATGGAAATAGTAAAAACATATGAGGAAGCGGCCCTGTTTTGTCAGGATGGGAGCTATAATACCCTGCAACTGCATAAATAATAAATAAGAAGCTAAACAAGACACCATCAACTGCAAGAGCACCCCAGGAGTAAACAAATTTTCCCGGTAAAACTCTTTTCTCGCTAAAAACACCGCTGAAAGGATCACCAGATACACTAAAATCAACTGCCATGAAGCTGTTCTGGAGATGGTATTAACAATTCCAAAAATCAATAGACTGATTGTTGGCCAGTAAGCTTTCCGAACTTTCATCGAAATCCCTCTTGCTAGACCCAACAGCAAAAAACCAATCAGCATGTTGAATGTTTGATCTAAAAAATCAAAAGAAAAAGGTAATAAAAACTTGAACAATCGACTAACATTGGATAAATTTGTGATCGTCGACAGCAAAACCATCATAATCCCAGCAAAATAAAGTGCTGCCACTAGGATAAAATGAGCGACTTTCTGCGAAAAAATTCGAGGTAAATCATCAAAAAAGCGATTGATTTTAATACCTGTTTGATGAATAAATAGAATAATTCCTGTAATAAAAGGTAAAACATAATAAAATAATCGATAATAAATCAACCAAACAACTGCTGTCGATTGTCCTACTCCTAATTGCGCTAAGCCTAAAATCATCAAAACATCAAAAGTTCCCATACCGCCCGGCACCATTGTCAACATGCCAATCAATGTCGCAATCACAAACATTGGATAAACAGAAACCAATGAGACCTTAACATCCATCAACGCACCCACACTTAAAAAGGCGAGCATCGCACCTAACCACTGCCCTAATGAAGCCCCAAATAAAAGAAAAATGCCCTTTGGGAAAAAATCTTTGAACAGTGTATATTTTTTAATTTGAGTAAACAGCAACAGTGCTGGCGCAATCAAACTGCCAGCTAATAACCAGACCCAATACTCTCTAAACAAACTCTCCGGACGAATAAAAAAAACATCGATAAACGCAATAAATGCTAAAATGGATAAACCAGAAATCATAAATAGAGCAACCTTAGAAACCGTTGCGACCACTTTTTTACGCGGTGCGTCCTTGCCATAAAAATTAGCCCGCAATGTTGCGCCAACCACACCGCCAAAACCTGCTAGATTGTTGATCGTATTTGTGACCCAAGCAGAAACAAACCACTCCCAGCGATTCATTTTCGGCTTTCCTTGCTCTTCTAATACCTTCACTACGACCAAATCATATAATAGCATTGGCAAAACACCGATCAATCCGACCAGAATCATCCCAATAATTCGAAAGCGATTTTGTTGTCCCATCGTATGAAAAACATCCTGCCATGTCATTCCTTGCACAATATGCGTCACCTGATTCGCAACAAAAATCAAAACAGAACCCAGAAAAATCAATTTCAATAATAAACTATGGGCTTTCATCCAATGGAACAATTGGCTTATTTTATTTTTCATTTGTTCACCGCCTTCTTTAACCACTCACTAAAAAAATTACAGCTATTTTCTTTTATATGTTAGCTTATAACTGATTATTTTTCCACTATTGATTTTTTGCTTATTTTTGCGCAACCAGCATCGTCTCCTTTAAATTGATCGATCCACGCATCATCTACCATCAATTTTTCGTTTTTTTAACGTTACATAGTTACACATCGTTGTGAATCAGCGGATTGTGACATATCTGCACTTTCTTTTCGCCACTATGTATATTATCATTTTCAACATAAATCACGAAAGGATGATCACTTTGAAGATTGGACAACGGCTAAAAGAAGCCAGAACTGCTAACAACTACTCTCAACAGGAGGTTTCTGAAATACTCCATGTTTCTCGTTCAACCATTTCAAGTTGGGAGATTGGTAGAACCTACCCTTCAATTGAATTGCTCGTTGAATTAAGCAAATTATACGATCTATCTCTTGACCAACTATTAAAAGAAGACGAAGAAATCATCAAAGAATTTAAAAAAGACCAACAATATAAAAAATGGGTCGTCATTCTTGGGATTGTTATCGCAATTCTCTTATTAATCCTTTTAATAAGTAGTTTTAACGTTTCAGAAAAAGCTATGGCACCAAACGATTTACTAACTATCTTTACACAGGAGGGTGCTTTTGACTAAACAAAAAAAAGGAATTATTTTATATCTAGTTATTTATGTAGCTGTTTTTCTTTTTAATATTCCGAGTTTACTGTTAGAAAAAACAGCTTTAACAAATGTAAATATAGCGGCATATATACTTCTCTTCGTTATCGGTATTGTCTTGTATCATACGACTCTTATAAAGAATTTAAGCTGGATCGCTCATAATAAACTCAAATCATTGCTCATTTTAATTCTTGGTTATGTAGGAGATAACCTTGCTCTTCTTCCAGGTTTTTTCTTAATTCATTCCCTTGGTATTACCGCAACACTCACGAATGATTCAGACATTATCACAGTTAGCCAGTTACTTTCACCATTAACGACGATTTTCATCTTAGGAATAATCGGACCGATTGTGGAAGAACTATTCTATCGGCAAATGCTAATCTCTAGCTTATCTACATATATTCCTTCATGGGTTGCGATCATTATTTCTAGCCTGTTCTTCGCCTTTTTACACATGGATATTATTACAATGAATGAAGGGCTACTTGTACTACCTTATTTTTTCTCAGGAATCATTTTTGGTGTTCTCTATAAAAAAACAGATAATATACTTTTTACAATCATTCTGCATGTGTTTTTCAATATAACAGGACTGATCCCGTTATTAATGAATTAGACGATTTTTGATAAAAAAACTGAGCGATAAATCCAATGTTGGCTGGATTTATCGCTTAGTTTTTTCCTAACTACTAACTTTTTTAGTGTTTCTTGTACTCTTTTCCAATTTGGTCAGCTACAATAATCGCTGCTTTTACTTGATCCACTGTAATTGGAAATGGCATTGAATGAATCGATTCTTCTGGAATACATGATTTTTCAGCAACTTCTGTTAACTCAGCATCCGAAATTTCTTTCACTCCTAAATCTGCTAAACAAACGGGTAAACCGATCGATAAAGCAAAGTCTAATACTTCATATAATTCAGCTTTTGGCGCATTTTCTAACACTAGCTGACAAATCGTACTGAAGGCTACTTTTTCACCATGTGTTGCGCCATGAGCATCATGTAAAACGGTCAAACCATCATGGATCGCGTGAATTGCAGCAAGTCCTGCACTTTCAAATCCTAAACCTGACAGTAAAATATTCGCTTCAATAATGTTTTCCAATGCTGGTGTCACTACGTTATTATCTGACGCTTCTTTCGCTTTTAACCCATCTTCTAAAATCGTTTCGTAACATAATTTGGCTAATGCTAGTGCTGTATTCGTTCCCTTAGCTGGTGGGCAGACACCTTCACGCGCACCACAAGGCAAGCCCGCATTTACATTAGAATAAGAATTATGCGTGGCTCTTGCTTCAAAATAAGTGGATAAGGCATCTCCCATACCAGATACTAAGAAACGTGTGGGTGCATTTGCAATAACGACCGTATCAATCAAAACGACACTTGGACTTTGAACAAAGTAAGCATAATCGTCAAATTGACCATCTTCTGTATAAAGAACTGCCGAATGACTTGTTGGTGCATCTGTAGCAACGATGGTTGGTACAATAATCAAGTTATGACCTTCTGCCACACATTTTGCCGTATCGATCGCTTTACCACCGCCAAGACCAATGACACAATCACACTCATTCTCTTCAGCCACTTTTTGCAGACGAGCCACTTCGATACGTGATGCTTCTCCATGAAAGTTACTTTCTACAAAGGAAATATCAAATTTTTCAGCCGTCTTATCCAGTTTATCTTTTACCCGATTCACATCATCTGCATGGGCGATCAGTAAAGCTTTTTTCCCAAATGTCGTGACAAAATAACCTAAATTCAATAACTCATCTTCACCTTGAACGTATTTCGTTGGACTAATAAACGCTTTTCTCATGTTTGAAAACTCCCATTCTTATCTTTATTTTATTTTTAAAGGCGCTAATTGCTCCTTTATAGTTTCGATTGGTGTATCTACTTGTAACAAAGCGGCCGCTGTATAAGCGCTTTCTACTAAGGCTGTATCAAATAGCAGCACTTCTTTTTCCGTCATATCGATGGCCATTTCTAAATTCATTTTAGCGCTACCTAAGTCATAAAAGGCGAGTAATGTTTGCGCAGAATTCGTTTCAAACGCCTCCATAATTTTTTCAAATGATGTGCCACTGCTCCTTGGTCTAAGCCTGCTGCAACAGTGATCGGCACATCTTTTGCGACTTCTTTGATCAAACGATCCACACCTTCGCCGATTTCCTTCACATGAGATACGATCACGACACCTTTACTCATCAAACACACCTGCTTCCACTAAAGATTGAAAGAAATACATACTAGACATCGCACCTGGATCGATATGACCGATAGAACGCTCGCCAACATATGAAGCACGTCCTTTTGTCGCAGCAATATCTTTTGTTGCTTCTACTGCTGTTTCTAGTGCGGCATCTGTTAACGTGCCTTTTTTGATTGCTTCAATTGCAGGTGCCCATTCATCCAACATTGTTTTTTCGCCTGGCTGACTGTTCCCACGTTTTTCGATTCCTGCCAATCCAGCTTCTAAAATAGGTAGTGCATCAGATGTTGTTGCAGAAGCTTTTGCCATCTCCATCATCGCTGTTCCATAAAGCGGACCTGAAGCGCCGCCCACTTTGCTGATCAAAGCCATCGCAGTCACTTTGAAAATATCTTGCACCGTTTCCGGCTCTTTGCTCTGTAAACTTTCACTTACAGCTTCCATTCCTCGGGCCATATTATTACCATGATCGCCATCACCGATCGGCGTATCCAGTTCACTTAAATAGTCTTTATTCTTATCGATTTTGTCTTTGAATAATTGTAGTGTTTTCTTTAAATTATCTACAGTAAACATTTAAATTCCTCCATTTTCCAAACTATACTTATCAATGCTCGATCTATATCAGCCTTTACCAAGCCACCGTACCTACCTCTTCATTCAAAGCCTCTACCCAATCATCTTCCACCTTCAACAATGTTATAGAAAGCCCAGCCATTTCTAAAGAAGTCATATAATTACCGACTTTAGAAAAAGAAACCTCTACACCCTCTATATCCAATAACTTCATTGCATCATCATAAAAAATATATTGTTCCATCAATGGTGTGCCGCCTAATCCATTGATCAAAATAGCGAACTTATCGCCTTTACTCCATTGGAATGCCGCTTTTAGTTTTGAAACTAATTCTTCGGCCATCTCCTTAGACGTTTTGATTTTTTCTCGCTTGTAACCGGGCTCTCCATGGATACCGACACCGAATTCAATCTCATCCTCTTTTAAAATAAATCCAGGTCTGCCGACTTCTGGAACCGTTGCACCCGTTAAGGCCACACCAATCGTTTTCAAATTTTTAACAACTTGTTCACCTAATGCAACTAATTCATCTACTGATGCCCCATTCCGTGCTGCTGCTCCTAAAATTTTGTGGACTAAGACTGTACCAGCTACTCCGCGTTTGCCCTGTGTATACGTACTATCTTCCACAGCAATATCATCGTCCACCACAACTGTGCCAACTTTGATATCTTCCATTTCTGCTAGATCCTTTGCCATGTCAAAATTCATAATATCGCCAGAGTAGTTTTTCACAACCATTACGACACCTTCACCTTGATCCACGGCTTTGATTCCTTCAAAAATTTGGTCAGGTGTTGGTGATGTGAACACTTGTCCGCAAACTGCCGCTTGTAGCATACCAGACCCAACAAATCCAGCGTGGGCCGGCTCATGACCACTGCCTCCTCCACTGATCAAAGCAACTTGTTTGCCAATTTCTTTTTGCTTTAAAACAAATGTTTCTGGAACTTGTTCTATTGTTCCATGATGAGCTCGGACAAATCCTTGTACCATTTCTGGAACGACATTTTGCGCTTGATTGATGATTTTTTTCATGATATTCCCTCCTGTTTTTCTGTCAAGACTAGATAAGCTTGTTGCTCTTTTGCTTTATCTAGCTTCACAAGCTAATCTCTCGGAAAAAAGATAAAATCTGAGTGAGGCAAAAAGCACCTCAATCATATTTTCCTATTTTTCTGTCGAGACTGAACGAGCTTGTTCAGCTTTCACTTTTTGTATACGTTTACAATACTCGCATATGGAAAATGTTGCAACGGACAAACAACGAAATGTGTCCGCTTTCATTTTGTTCTACCTAAAGATTGTAGTTTTCAGATAGAATACAGCGTATAATGGAGACAGATATTATTGAAAAGGAGCGAAGGCTCAATGAAACAATTGATTAATTCCCGCGGGCAAATTCGCCAGCAACTACTAGCTGGGCTTACTTATACATATAATGACAGACTTGATTGGCAAGCAGAAACTGGGATCGTCACTAAAAAAACGATTGCTGAAAATAAAGTAGTCCTGATTAGTGGAGGTGGCTGTGGTCATGAACCCGCTCATGTCGGTTACATCGGAGAAAACATGCTAGATTGTGCTGTGATGGGTACTATTTTTGAACCTCCTGCTAGCGATGAAATTCTTCAAGCTATCGAAAAAACGTATAATGGTAAAGGAACTTTACTGATCATCAAAAATTTTGAAAAGGATTTGACGAATTTTTTAGAAGCAGAACGCTTAGCAAAAGCAAAGGGATTCCTTGTTTCTCATGTGATCGTAGATGATGACTGTTCTATTGAGAGCGGCACATTTGAAAAGAGACGACGGGGAGTTGCTGGAACTGTTTTTGTCCACAAAATTATTGGGGCAGCCGCAACCCAAGGATACTCTTTAGATGAATTACAAGCACTAGGTGAACAATTAATTCCTCAGATCAAAACATTAGGAGTTGCTTTTTCGCCTGCGTCACCGATTGGTGTCATTCCCCAACAATATGAATTAGCAGAAAATGAAATGTACTTTGGCATTGGTATCCACGGAGAACCTGGCTACCGCATTGAAAAAATGCAATCTTCTGAGAGAATCGCGATTGAGCTGGTAAACAAACTAAAACAGCAATACTCAAAAAAGGACCTGACCCAAGCAGCTGTATTAGTGAACGGCCTAGGTAACATTCCATTGCTAGAACTTGGTGTTTTTATGAATGACGTTCAACAATTAATGGACATTGAAGATATTCAAGTAGTCTATAAACGAATGGGCAATTTTTTAACGGCTTATAATACAAATGGTCTTTCTTTAACTTTGTTAGCAATCAAAGACGATAAATGGCTGGATTATTTAAGTACCCCGACCGATGCTTTTGGCTGGAGATAAAAAAAGACAATGAACAACAACGTAAATTCCATGTGTACGTTGTTATTCATTGTCTTTCTTCAAACCCCATTAGAAAGGCGATTTTCATTTGCTCAGCAAAACGATGCGAATCAATCGTGCAGCCATCAATAATCCATTTTGTCGTTAAGGAAACAAATGCATTCGCATAAAATTCTTCCAGAAATAAGCGATCCCCATCTTCCAGACTCTCGTCTGTTTGCTTTTTAACCACTAAAACTTGATGGATCAATACTTTTAAATGTTGTGTATAATATTCTTGAAACGAGTTTTGTCCCTCAAAAGTCAGAATCCTGCGATAAAAGACCTGATTTTCCTCAAAGTAGACAAATAAATTCTCCACAATAAACTGCCAGCCTTCATAAGCCAGATTATCTTCGATTTTTTCGATTGCCTCTTGCTGAAAAATCCAATCTGCTAATTCATATTTATCTTGAAAATAATCATAAAATGTTTGACGCCGCATGTTACTTTCCTGCATGATTTTTGCGATCGTCACTTTTTCAAACCCAATATCTGACACAAGTTTTTTAAATACCTTCGCTATTTTCTTTTTTGTAATTAATGATCCCGTCATTTGTCTGCACCTTTAATTTCATTAGTCCTTTTATTGTACCAGTAAATGAACATTTAGAAAATCAATGATTCTGCGAGCAAACAAAAATAAGCTGAAGCAGAAGAATGACTCCTACAGTTTCAGCTTATTTTTACGGTTTATTCTATGGGTTCTTATGCATTTTGACGTGCCAAGAATGTTTCTAGATATTCACTCAATAATTTATAGCCTTCCATTTTTTGTTCCACTTCTTTTGGACAATAAATCCATTTACCCATGACTTTTCTTTTCTTAGATAAGACTTTGACCTCTTCTAAAAAGTCACCTAAATCATCGATCAAGTGCTGCGTGCTTAACTCGTTGCCTAACAGGATGTCTTTCTTTTCCCGCTCATAAACCGAGGCCCATAAATACGGCAAGACTTCGATTTTACGAATATTCGTATGAAAATCATCTTTGGGCAACATACCTTTATGTCCTAGCCCTCGTCCTTGCTGGAAAAATGAATGGATATCCCATTCTAATTTTTTCAATCGGCGTAATGATGGTCCTTGTGGATCTAAGGCATTCTTATTATCGTAACCTTCATCTAATGTCCAAGAGCTCCTTGTTTCTGTTGTTTGAGGGTGCTTTTCTGAAACTCGATCAAGCATTTCTTCAATTGCTAATGTCACTGTAGGTCTTTCTTCTATCGTTTCTACAACTGGTTTCATCGGTCGATTAGCTTGTAAAAAAGTCTCTTTCGATGGGAAACTTCTAGTTGCTTGTGTAACTGGCTGTTGTGACGGCACAGCTCTTGTAGGTGGCGCAGCGGGTCCCATTACTGTATTATTGACTCTTGCTTCAGAAGCTTGCTGAACTATTGTAGTAGCTTCTTTTTTCGCTATTGATGCGGTTTGTGTCGTTTGACGCATCTTTTGTTCTAACTCGGCTATTTTTTGATGCGCTTTGATTAATTGAACATCTACTTTACCCACGGTTTGTGTTAGTTTCTTAATTTCAGTAGCATTTGATTTTAACTGCTCCTGATCTTTTTGGTGTTGTTCAGCTAGTTTCTTTGCTGAATCACTTTTAGTCAGTTTGACTGTGGGTACTTTTTTCTTTTCGCTTTTAACGATGGTCAATTCTGCTTCAACGCTTTGCAGTTTTGTGGTCAGGTGATCGATCTCTTTGTTCAATTTAATTGTTTCCGAAGCGGTCTCTTGTAATTGACCATGGTCTTTTTCTATTCTTGCTATTGCTGCTGAATCTGGTTTCACCTCTAAAACAGTTGATTCGACAGTGTTCAATTTATCATTGATCTGCTGTATTTGGCGAGCAATCGTGCTGACTTCCTCACTGGTTGATGTTAATTTATCTGCTAATTTATTTTGTTCATCAACAGGTTTTCTTGCTGTAGAGAAGTTAAGTGCTGGTCTTTTTTCTTGTTTATTTTTTTCAATCGTTTTGTTCAATTCTACTACTTGTTGATCTGAACGATCCATTCTTTGCACAAGCAGATCGATTCTTTGTAATGTTTCGTCCAGGCGATGTTCTAAAGTTGGACCTGCTTTTTCATCTGGTCCAAAAATAATTTTAAATTTTGGCGGTGTTTTAGGCTTTGGTATATTGGTTAATTTTTTATCTACCGCCGTTTTAAATGTTGCAAACTCTTCCTCCAAGTGTGCTATTTTTTCATTTACTACTTTTAATTGTTTGGCATTCTCAAATTCCAACGCCTCTTTTGCGGCAACTTTACTTTGCACTACCTTGACAACAGGTGGTGTCCGTTTGTCTTTGACAGCTTGGACTTCTTTATAAATATCATTCAGATTTTCACTAAATTGATTCATCATCTCTGTCAAAAGTAAGACTTCGCTGTTCGTCTCCTGTAACCCTTTAACCATCTCAATGGGTATATCCTCAGAAAAACTTGAGACGTGCTCTAGCGGTAACTCTGGAACTTCTAAGCTACTGATCCACGTACGTAGATCGCTTATTTGCAACTTACTGAGTGGATGTGCTAATGCTAACAGCAATGTGATATACACAGCTTTTTGCGTCACGCGTACGTAAAGGTTCTTTGCAACACAATCCTCAAATTCATGATTAAATTGCTCTGGAAGGTCCTCTAATAGTCCTTCAAATTGCTCTGGTTGCTCATAATCTGTCGATAGCTCAAATTTTCTCAATAGATAAACGGAATATTGACTCAATACCTCATCCGAATATAGCTCTTCGCCTAAACGATTTGCTTCGATTTCTTTTCTTAAAAAAACTTTTTTACTCTCTGTGCTATTTTTCGTAAGATTCAACTTTTCCATATGTACTAACGGCCCCTTTTTTACTTGTACCTTACCTTTTTTATTTAGAAATACCCTTGTTATAATCAAAGAGGCTGGAGTTAACGTTTCACTTTGAAAATCAAGACCATCGACTATACGCAAAAGCCGATCAGATTGAGTGGGTCATTTATTATCGAAGTAACTTCCGCAACACCGAGTGATCTGGATTTAGGCAACAATAAGTAAATGCGCCAATCCCCTCTATATCCTTTTTATAATTCTATGTTTATTACGTTCTTTTTTTAAACAATCATTTTTAATTTTACCCTATAAAAGATAATAATTTTTCCAAAAAATGTCATAATTCAAGAAAAATTTGAGAATAGTAATCGAAAATCAAAAAAACCGGAATAAAACTATATAAATAGCTTCATCCAGTTTCTCTCATTACATTAAAGCGTCACTCTTTGTATTGCTTTTCAATTCGCCGATCAGGAATGATCCACATAACCAAAATACTAATATTTACAATTAATACAAAATAAGGATGGATCAGCCAACCTAAGCATATACCTAAAATATTTAAAAAAATCGTTAAATAGGATTTATTATACCGCCGAAATAATTCGCTCAATGTAGAATCACTGCCATTTACCCGAATTAACTCTCGAGTCAGTATCAAATAGGAAATATTTGCTAACAGCGTCATCACACCATACGTCAGTTGTGGCACTAAGCTATCAATAAAATCGCCTACCCATGCAGTCGCGAAGGGAACCAGCGTTAAGGTGAAAATAAAAAAATTATTTGCCCACAGCACACGTCCGTCAATTTTTTGAACTAATTGAAACATATGATGATGATTATTCCAATAAATTGCTAGCATTACAAAACTAACAATATAAATAAATAATTTTCGCTCAATACCAATTAAACCAGCTAAAGTATCTGTTGTGGGCTGATGCAACTCTAGAACTAGAATCGTCATCACGATTGCAATAACCGCATCTGTAAAAGCTTCGACTCTTGATTTTGACATGTTCCTCATCTCCTCTTTTTCATTTTACGTCCTTTTTAGGCAAATGCAATGAAAATGACCCGCCTTAGGATGGAGAGAAAATCAGCCTAAAGGTGGATTCTTTGGTCAAAGATTCTTGCTATACTTTATTCATAGAGAACAAGAAAAAAATGGAGGTTTTTATAATGAGACAACGGTCAATGGTAATGAATATATTAATGGTAATCGGGTTATTTTTCGTAGGGAGCATTGTTTTAAGTATTGTACTTGGGATTTTAGGCGGTTTGTTATGGTTCGCAATCAAAATCATGATTCCAGTTGCTATCGCGGTTTGGTTAGTACGTATGATCTCTGGATCATCAAATAATCGTCGTAGATATTACTAAGCATGACAGCTAGTTCAGCCAATAGGCTTCTTATATAAATAAAAAGCACCAAAAATCAGATGAATTTTCTGATTTTGGTGCTTTTCTATGATTCAATCAATAATTAATTTCTGTATTTCAATAACTCTGCACTAGATGAAACCAGATAAACGACTCCTAAAATCATAAGTATTCCCCGCTTCTACCTCTACTTTAGGCTTTGTCATTATTAATTACAAACAACGGGTGGTTTACAAAGGAAGTTTAACTGACTACTTTTAGTGTACTTGTACTATTTACTAATATCTCCGCGGAAAGCTTGCTCAAGGCTATCAAAATAATTGATTGACCCTTTTGTTTGGATTTCCCATTTGTCGTCTTTTTTCTTCATTATTAATTTAAATCCATCACCATAATCATCAATACTCACAGGTTTGGTATTTTTGAAGATTTCAGGTAACTTGTCTAATTCTGCTTTTTGAGCAGCTTTGCTTCTCTCATCATAATCTTGATCTCTGTGCGCTTCATAATATTCTTTATTAGCAGCTTCCATATCATCTTTCATTTCTTTAAATGATAAACCTTCTGTATTTATCGTTACTTCCGCTACATCAGGGAAATAAGAAGCAATTTGATAATCAACTGTAGCTACTTTCGCATTGTCTTCTCTGAATACTTTTGCAAGTGCTAATCCTTCTTCATCTGTCACTTTATAGTCATAGAATTTTTTCTTGATGGCTTTATTGAAGTTTTCATCAAAATTTTTGACTGCTTCATCACGATCATTCGCAACAAGTTTATTGTAATCCTCATTTTCAGTAGCTAAAAAGACTTCATCAATAAAAGCTGTGGCTACTTTCGTTGCATCTTCACTATGATCTTTATATTCTGACGCATCAACATCAAGAATAATCGGCTTCGGCTCTTTTTCTACTTCATAAATTCTAGGCTCAAAGTGTAGTTTGTATTTTGCCTTTTTTTCTACAGGAAATACGATATAACCCGTTTTACTTTTCTTGGCAGAAATTTTTTCATACGCAAGTAACGGTGTTTTACTATCATCTAGATAAAGACTTAATGCTTCGATTTTGCTGTCGTCTTCATCATAAAGCATGATGTCTGTAGCACTCATGTCTAAACTCTTATCTGTGACATTTTTGATTGTTACTTTTAATGCAAGGAAGCCTTCCCCATCTTCTACTTCCTCATCCTTTGGTACCACATACTCACCTTCATCGATCGAAAGAGAGGCGATTTTGGATTTTGATGCTTTTGTTTCAGTTTTGCTATCGTCTCCACTTTTTTTAGACGACCCTGTTCCTCCGCATGCAGCTAATGAAATAATAGCCACTGCTGATAAAAAGACTAACCCCAGTTTCTTCATTCTATATTCTCCTTCTAACATTTATTGAACACCCTTTTAATTTTACTACAGTCAGGAGGCGACTTTATCTCAATCTTCTTAGAATTAGTCTAACTTTTTGAGAATTTAAACTGATTATTTTGTATACATTTTGTCCCGGTATAGCACCAACTGCTGCTCTTTGATTTTTTCAATAGCTTCAACGGCATACTCGATCCCCATATGATAATCTTTGTGCACTTGCTTAGAGACAGTGACGAGATTGCTTTCATGGTCACTTCCGCCAGCTGAAACAAAAATCAAATGATGGATTTCTACTTGATGATCACTTGCAGGAATTCTGACACCAAAGCGATTAGTACGTGCTAAATCTGCTCCCGTTACTCTGCAATAAAATTGATCTCGACTCGCTATTCTGTATGGTAATGTGGAGATGCCTCGTTTAAAAAATGTGGCTTTTCCATAATTACGGCTGCACCGATCCGAACAAAAGGATCTTCGTCTGCCTTCTAGTTTTTGATTACACCACTTACATAACCGTTTATCTTTTCTAAAATCGATTGTCTCAAAACCAAGTTCTTCTCCAAATGCTTTTTCATATTCATAAAGACTTAACCAACGTCTTGTATACGTTTCAGTTTTTTCTTCTAAGCGTAACTGGCTTCCTTTTGCCTTATAAATATATTTGTCAGGAATCGTTTCAACCGCCTGCTGGATCTTTTTTTTTCTTGTTTCAGAAAAGGATGAAAAATCATTTTGAGGTAGCTCTCCGACGCCGAATTGCCCGATCGTTTTACATTTGAAACAAATATAAAACTGAGCCTGATCAGAAGTTTCCTCTGAAAAAAGCAGCTCCACTTTCCTTGAGCATTTAGGGCAATAAGCCTTTGGTAGTTTAAAGCGATGATAATCCATAGTCTCATTCCTTCGTGTTTCTTTCTATTATAACTTATTTTTTCAATCACATTGCCGAAACCAAAAAAGCAAACGGCAATCATGATGATCACCGTCTACTTCTTATCATTTTTATAGGATGTTTAGCCTAACTGATCTGTTTTTTTAACAATTTTTTTAATTTCGTGAATCGCCTTTTTTTGTTCTAAATAGCTTTTCACTTTATTTTCATCGCTATCGATTTTTCCTAAAGTTGTGTCTAGTTTGTCAATTTCAGTATTGATTTGATAGACTAATGACTCTTGATCATCAATCCAGTTTTCAGCATTTTCGACTGCTTTATCATGTGCTTTTTGTTCTTCTTTTTCAATCTTATTTTCTTTGCGGATAATTGATTTTACTTCATGCAACGCTTTTTCTTGTTCATAAAAATGTTTGATTTTGCTATCAGTATCTTCCATTTTTTCAAGAGTCACGTCTAACTTATCCATTTCTTTACCGATTTTTTCTACTAATTTTGCTTCTTTTTCTGCATAATTTGCCATTACTTGTTCCTCCTTGTCTTATCTAAATGCATAAACGATATGTGTGATACCAAAAAGCATAAAATAAAATCCAACTAGAAAACTTAATGTTAGCGCAGAAGATAGAGGATTCATCAATAACATGACCCCTAAAATGATTCCCAAAACATCCACGACTAATGTAAACCAAAAGTAGCCAGTACTAACTGATTTCGCCAAATCTAAAGCCAATAATCCAAAAACAGAATCTAAGATAAACCAAATCGCAAATATAAACGGTAATGCTGCAACACCGATATTTAAGTTAAATAAGAAATATATACCGATTATAATGTCGATCACACCTAAAATAATTGGCGCATAGGCTTTGTAACCTGTTAATTCCTTCATTCTATTGCGAACAAAAATTTCAAAGATCCCTTTAAGAATCGCAAAAATAGCAAATACCATCACAATTGCAATCAAGTTTCCAGCTGGATCTTGGAATGATAATAACGCTGTTAAGACAAATAGAATTCCCAGAATCAAAGATCCCCAGTCTATACCTCTTTTGCTTGTTTCATTCATATTATCCCACTTCTTCCTGTTTTATTTATTTCTTTCTACATTTTTATGGTACTCCTAAAAATTGGTATAGTCAAAATAAACGACTCTAAAAATAACAAATAATTTTCTTATTACAAAAATTTTAAAGCATTATTTATTATATATATAATTTATTTAAGAAGTTAGATATAAAAAAATCGATTATCTTTCTTATTCTAAACAGCAGTCTTACATTCCACAGTTTAGAATCAGAAATCAATCGATAATGTATCTTTAATTCATTTTATTTGTACCCTTGTCTATCACTTCTAACCCCCAGTCTTTAATAATCATCAACGCTGGTAATAATTTTAAACCGTTTTCTGTCAATGAATATTCAACATGAGGTGGTATATTCGAATATTGAACTCGTTTAAGTAAATAATTTTCTTCTAATTCTCTTAGCGAACGCGTCAACATAATATTCGTAATTCCAGTCAGCTGTCTTTTTAACTCATTATACCGTACAGGGCCATTTGCCAATTTCCAAATGATCGGAATACGCCATTTACCTCCAATTATTTTCAAAGCCGTGGTTACAGGACAAGGATCTTCATATCTTACAGGATATTCTTCCATTTAACTCCACCAACTTTCTAAGGCACAAAAAAGTGCGTACTTGTTTACATGTTCTTTTAAAATTATACTTACTTTAACACACTAGTGCTGATATAAATATAGGAGGAGTGCAAAATGAATAATAAATTAATCAACAGAATCAATGCTACAAATGCGAAAAACTTTGTCTACAATACAGCATGTTTGAGTGCTACTGCAGGAACTGATTACACGGATGTTTATCAACAACTATTACATTTTGCAGAAGAAACAGCTAAAGAAGAAGGTAGTGTCGAATTTTTCTTTGTACCGAGTAACCCTGAAAAGGGCGAGTTTATGCTCTGGGAAGTTTGGACTAACCAGGCAGCGTTGGATACTCATATGACTATGAATTATACAAAAGATATTTTAGGGAAAAATATTATTACGCTTAAGTGGAACCACTTAGTTACAGAATTCTAACCTGCGTTGTTCGAATAAATTAAATGATATAAAAAACCACTATGTTGCTTTACAACATAGTGGTTTTTTGGTACATTGTATTACAAGATACTTATTGAAAAGGAGGGCCCTAATTGGATTCTACTCAAATGCTAAAAGGAGTACTAGAAGGCTGTATCTTAAAAATCATTCAAAAAAAGACAGTTTATGGTTATGAAATGATTACCTTATTAGCCGAATATGGTTTGAACATGGTCAGCGAGGGCAGCATTTACCCCATCTTACTCAAACTCCAAAAACAGCAGTTGATTATAGGTGAAATGCGCCCGTCTTCTGAAGGACCGAAACGAAAATACTACTCTTTGACCCTAACTGGCGAAGCCTACTTACAGCAATTCGAAAAACAATGGTCTTTGATCTCCACAGGTGTGAATAACATTATGAAAAAAGAAAATGAGGGCTGAAAATGAACAAAAAAGACATGATCAAACAAAATAACGAATTACGAAAACAACTTACTCCAGAAAATAAAAAATACTATGAAGAAATTCTTGTCTATATACGTGTCAATATAAATAAAGAGGAACAGCAAACAGAGGAAATTCTCTTAGAAATTCTACAAGATATTTTAGACGCACAAAAAGATGGCACTTCAGCTCAAACATTTTTCGGAAAAAATCCCAAAGAAATCAGTGATCATATTTTAGCCGAATTGCCTAATAACTCTGGAAGATCTTTAATAAAATTTGTTCTGTTGATTTTCGTTTTATTGTTGCAGTTTAATCTATTTACGATTCTTCTGGAGCCTGTAATAGTGATCAGTTTTTTCAAAACGGGCCTTCCACTTTTATTATCCTTAGCATCTATTTTATTCATTCTCGCCGCAATAAAATACAATAGCTTTTCAAAAAAAACGAGTTATTCCTTTGCTCTGCTAGCCCTTATTTGTTGGCTTGCTACTTTTTTGATACCAATAATCGATAGTAAAATGAATGGACTCGGAAAAACAATAATATTATCTCATCAAATGTTTGCTTTGATTCTACTAATTCTATCCGGCATTGTTTTAGTTGGATATTACTTAGAAAAAAGTAGTTTTTTTGAGACCATACCTACCGTTATTCTAGCTGTTTTAGAATTTACTGTTCTGATCGGTTTGGTAAATCCAGCTACCTTGTCTCTAGGAAGCAAAGCGATTTTCTCAACGCTATTGTTACTGATTATGTTTGTATTGCCTGCTATTCAGTTTAATACGGAAGAAAAAAAACGTTGATCCTATTCCTATCTAAAATAAAAAAGTTGCTCATTCAAAATAAACCAATGTTTTGAACGAGCAACTTTTTATTTTTTTTACCGATTGAGCGAAACGCACGCTTGATCACATCAAAGAATCCTAATGACTGCACCATATGATCGGGTGCTACATATTCCTGCATCTCTCTAAGCACTTTTTTCGGTTGTCTAGAAGAAAATGTAAATGTCCCATTTTTCTTCGTTTGGATTGCATAACGCGGAATCCATTTCCCTTTAAACATGACCGATGCGATCACATAATCAACTTCTTCCCACGGGATTTGAACAAATTTTCGGCTATCACGAGAATTATAAAATTCAAACCCCTTGTCGCCGATCATAATTTTTCCATAATCCGTAAGTCCTGTAAAAGCGGTGGCATCTGTTATGAAATCTACTTGTGTATTCAGTGATTGAACCATTTTATTTGCTCCATTTCTTCCGTGATTTCTATTCTTTATTATATGTGTTTTTAATGAATTAAGCTATGTAAATGAAGCTTGGGACAAAACCGAATGGCCTTATCCCAAGCACTGAGTGAATAAACTTTACTTACTTTAGCTTATAACAAGCCAATATAGTGTCCAGCAACACCGACTACGAACAAACCAAGAATGATGACAATTGGAGAAACTTTTTTCTTCAATAACCACATACATAAGAATGTAAGTAACAATGCAGCTAAACCAGGAATCAATTGATCTAAGTTATCTTGAAGTGTCGTAACTTTGTCAGCTGAAAGTGCTAGACCTTGATTAACTTGTTCGAAAGCACTCTTGATACCTTCTCCGCCAGCAGGAAGTTTATCCCACTCGATATAAGCACCTTTATCTAGTTTAACTGTAGAAACGATTGGCAGGAATTTAATCGATACCCACCGCTGTACTAAAGCTGCCAGAACGAACATTCCGAGAATCGATGCACCTTTTGTTACATCTTGCAACAAGCCGCCTGAAAGGTCTTCTGTGATTTTAGAACCAGCTTTATAGCCAAATTCTTGGGTATACCACATAAATGCCCAACGAATCAAGTTCCATGCAACGAAGAAAATAATTGGACCTAAGATGCTGCCACCCATTGCTAGTGAGGCACCTAAAGCACCTAACATCGGACGAACAGTAAACCAGAATACTGGATCACCAACACCGGCTAATGGTCCCATCATCCCAACTTTTACCCCTTGAATTGCTACGTCATCAACAGGTGCTCCATTAGCCCGCTCTTCTTCAAGTGCTAATGTCACACCAAGAATTGGTGAAGCAATGTATGGGTGTGTATTAAAGAACTCTAAGTGACGTTTTAACGCCGCTGAACGATCTTCTTTTGTTTTATATAATTTTTTGATCGCTGGGATCATTGAGAATGCCCATCCACCATTTTGCATACGCTCATAGTTCCAAGAACCTTGAATAAAGGTAGAGCGCCATGCAACGGCTAAACGATCTTTTTTAGTTAATTCAATTTTTTCTGCCATGTCTATTCTCCTCCTCTTGTTTTAATAGTCGTTTAAGATATCGCCGAGTGGATCGCCAGTATTGCTTCCGCCTCCGCCATTTGAAGAACCGCCCATTTTAGATAGGTTCAAGTAGATCAAGGCTAACGCAACGCCTAAAGCTCCTAATGCGATCAATGTTAATTGAGAAATCGCAGCGACTACAAAACCGATAACAAAGAATGGCCATACTTCTTTTGTCGCCATCATATTGATTACTAGAGCGTAACCTACGGCAACGACCATCCCACCACCAATAGCCATACCATCCGTTAACCATGCTGGCATTGATTCCAATGCACCTTGTACTGATTCTGCTGGGATGAATAAAAGTGCAGCTGCTGGGATTGCAATACGAACACCTTGCATACATACTGCTAAAATATGCAATGCTTCGATTTTTCTGATATCTCCTTTTTCTGCAGCTGAGTCCATCATGTGAACGATCGGTACGGCTAATGTACGAACGATCATCGTTAAGAAAAGACCTGCTACTGCTAGAGGAACAGCGATTGCGATTGATGAAGATACTGCATCTTTGATAGAAATACTTTGTGCGCCTAGTGCTTTAACTAAAATAATTGCTGATGCTACCGATGCTAATGCGGCATCTGGTGCTACGGCTGCTCCGATATTTGCCCATCCAAGTGCGATCATTTGTAATGTACCGCCCAAAATGATTCCTGCTTCCAAGTGACCAGTAACTAATCCGATCAACGTACATGCCACTAGTGGTTGATGAAATTGAAATTCATCTAGAATCCCTTCCATACCAGCTAGAAAGGCAATAAAAATTACTAGAATAATTGATATAATAGACATGATAAGCCTCCTATTTTCATTTAAATTTTTTTAATTATTTTGATTTTGCTTGCTCTAATTCATGTTTTGCTTTTTTAAGGATTTCATCCATGTTTGCGCTAGAATCATTTGGAACTTTACGGACGTCAAATTTAACACCTAAGTTTTCTAGTTTTTCAAATGCTTCAACGTCTTCTTGTCCCATCGATAATACTTTACTTACAACGACTTTGCCGACTGAATGTGCCATAGAACCAACGTTTACTTCTTTGATGTCTACGCCTGCTTCAACCACTTTTACCACATCTTCAGGGTTTTCAAATAATAATAATGCTTTAGTATTACCGAAACGTGGATCTTTTGAAATTTCAATCATTTTACTGATTGGAATAACGTTTGCTTTAACCCCAGGAGGAGCCGCTTGTTCGATCAGTTTTTTACGAAGATCATCTTTAGAAACCGCATCGGAAACAACGATGATTCGATTTGGTAAAACTGATTTTGTCCAAGCTGTCGCTACTTGTCCATGTAACAAACGAGAGTCGACACGTGCTAAAACGAACTTGATTTTGCCATCACCGACAACCGTTCCTTCAGGTAATGCACCTTTGGGTTGTGCATCTTCCACAGCAGCTTTTGGTGCTTCTGCTGGTTCTAACTCTTCTGGTTTGATTCTTACGCCTTCTTTTGCTGTTTCAAGAATGTGCGTTGCGATTTCTTGCGCAGAGTTCATTGAAAAACGAGAAGCATATGCTTCGATCAACATTGGTAAGTTCAATCCGCTAACGATCGCCCATTTGTCTTTATGTTCTTCAAAAAGACTATTTGCTTGGTTAAACGGTGTTCCTCCCCACAGATCGACTAAAAATAGTACTTCATCTTCTTCATCAAACGTTGCGATTGCTGCTTTTAATTTGGCTTTTAAATCATCTGGGCCTTCGCTAGGCATCAATACAACTGCTTGTACTTTTTCTTGTTCGCCAAAAATCATGGAACCGGATTGTAAAATGCCTTGAGCGAACTCTCCATGGCTAGCAATAATAATTCCTACCATAATTTGATACCTCCTATATTTTTTTCAAACTACTTATCACTAAATCAACAACAGATGAAAACACCAACTGGAAAATAGAAAAAGAAAAAATGCGTTACTCGATTCGTGTTTTCAATTGCTTCTTACGATCTGTCAGCTGATTTTCGATGATCACTATTACTCAACGATACTATCTTAATATTCGATCGATCGGATCACTCCTTCCAATTCTACGCATAAGTTACGACAATGAACATCGAGTCTGTCTCACCATTTATATAGAATCTGAAAAAAGAGTTATACTAGCTGTTCTTTTTTCAGCAATTCCATCAAATCAACTTGATTATCTGCAACGACTTTGCGGATTTCCAATTGAATCCCTTGATCATGTAGATACTTGAATGCTGCTATATCCTCTTGATTAACAGCAACTGCATTTGTGATCATCCGTTTTCCACTGGTAAAGCTCATACCGCCAATATTTACGGATTTGAATACCACCTTACCTGCTACTACACGTTTCACATCTTCAGGATTTGTAAACAACAACATGACCTTTAGACTATCAAAACGTTCATCTGCAAACGTCTCGATCATCTTATCGACTGTGATAACATTTACCTTTACACCTGGTGGAGCCGCTTGTACCAACAGGGCTTTTCGTAGCGTATCATGGGCAACGGCGTCACTAATGACTAAGATTCGGTTGACATTGGTGCTTTTAGTCCAGACAGTCGCTACTTGTCCATGGATCAACCGATCATCGATCCGTACTAAACGAATATCCATCATGTATTGTTCTCCTTCATCTCATTTGTTCACTTGGCAAATTCTTAATACTTTATTAATAAAATACTATGCCTAGTCATTTATTGCCAAAATTACGACTAGTAAAATAAACAAAAGGATTAAAAAATGATTGAATAACGAACAGATTTCATCCTCGATCTATTTAAAGCAAGTTTCGTGCCAAAACTAGTGTATTGCAAATTTAAAGGGAAAACTAAGGGATTATTTAAGAAAATACACAAAAAATACACTTTTTCAGTGTATTCTTTTTGTGTATCCCTATTAGTGTATTTTCTGTATTTTACAGTTGGTTCATCTGAGTATTTTTGATCAGCTGAATAATATAATAGATTTCTTCCATCGGTACTTCTATTTTAAATGTCTGTTTTAAATAGTATGAGGCTTTCATTACAACTTCGTAGCTAGGCTCTGCTTCTATCTGCTGTAATTCTTCTTCTGTCAGCGTTAATGTATCATGTTGCAAAACTCGCTCTAACATCCCAGCCAAGTGCATAACTAAATTGACATAAAACGTATACTCTAATTCTAAATTTAGTTTAGTTCTGATGATATCGGCAAAACTCCACAACGGATCGATCACTTTCTTAGGATTGATAAATGTAAAGCTTTCCTCCATGTAATCGATACAGATTTTTTTAGCTGCCGTTTCGTCCATTTCATGTGTCTCCACGTAAATGTCACTGTCCATCAATAGTTGGTCGATCACAGATTCAGCTTCACCTGAGAAGAAGGTTTCCATCGGGATAAAAGGCGCAGCAATTTTAGGATCAGTAATACCAGTTGCCGCAATGACACGATATTCTTCTTGAATCGTTGCAAGCTCTTCTTTCATATCAATAATGGACAATGGCAATACTTCTAACTCTAATCCTAATTGTGGTGGGACAGCGGCTTCGATCATTTCTTTCATTCGTTTGGCCGTTCCTTCGCCAGAAGCGCAGATTGCAATGATCACACGTTTTTTCCAAGGTGCTAACGGATCAAGTTCTTTTTCTTGTTGAATCTCCGCATAGCCTTGGAAGTTTTTCAATGATTCATATAGTGTATCTAACTGTGTATCGATCAATGTCGTTTTGCGAGCAGTCTCTAAAACAATTGGTGTTGTGACCATATCTACAGTCCGAACGTCGATCCCTGTTTGACGCGTGATTTCATCTGAAAAGGTAGCTAATGAACCCATATCAACTAAAAGAATCACCCCATTATCTTCATGAACTTCTTTCACCACATTGATGATTTGGCGTAATGCTTCTTTCGGTTGCATTTCTAATGGCATATCAACTGCTCTTAAATTATCAACATTCAATAGTTGTGATACAACTTGCACCATACTTGTGGCTGTACTCTTTCCATGTGCTGCTACCACAATTCCGATTCGTCCAGCATCTTTATTTTCTCTCAATGAGATCAAAAGAACGGCTAAATAATACGTCTCAAAATCTGGGATTTTCATTTGATAATTGACTTCAATGATTCGTTTGATATCTTGCGCTGTCTCAAATTCTACCGGATAATCCAACACCATATTCCTGATATTTTCATTTAATTGATGTTGGCGCTCTTCACCATTTTGAATTCGTTTTAAAAATGAGCTGATATGTAAACTCATCGCATAGATAAAGTTCGATTGAAAATTGTAATTTAACTTTTGTTTCGCAAAATTATAGATTTCTTTGGTGACATCGATAATGCGTTGGTCAACGATTTCAGCTAATTTATTTTCAGTATCAAACGTGAATCCATGATCTTTATAGAATGATTTCAAATGAACATTGATATCTGTTGTAATAAAATTATTGATGACCTCCTGCTCTAACCCATCTGCCTTTAACAAAGCGGCTTTATCGCCAATGATTTCGTATAAATTATACGGCAGCTCATACGAATCAGACTGTATCGTCACTAAAGGTTCATTTGGCGCTACAATCATTTGCGGTTCCAAATATTTTGATAGTTCAGCTAACGTATCCCGATTACTTGCCAACTGCATCATGCCTTCTTTGATACTGTCCGTTAATTCATCGATTGTAATCGCCAGTTCATCTTGGTCGATATGATTTAAGAAACCTCTAGCTGTCACTAACTGAACATTTGATTTCAACTGACCAACATTCCCGTAAGAAACACTGCCAATCAAAGCTTTGACCACATCTTCAGACAACGATATTTTTCGTTGGATTCGCGAAGCTTCCATTGAAATCATAACTCTAAGCAAATCGATTTTCTCTTTGGCTGGACGATCAATAAAATTCGGCAATTGAATAATGATCGGAATTCTACGTACAAACGTATTCAACAAAGATGACGTTGGGTTTTCTGTTGTAGCACAAATGATCCGCACATCAGCTCGGCGATTTTTAACTGTTTCGCCTAATCTTGAATACGTCCCGTGATCCATAAAATAAAAAACCATCTCTTGCCCTTCAGGTGGTAAACGATGCACCTCATCAAGAAATAAAATACTACCGTCCGCTTCATGGATGATTCCCTCTTTGGCTTTTGTTGCGCCAGTAAATGCTCCTTCAGCATATCCAAACAAATGGGACATCAATAACTCCGGATTGTGGGCATAATCAGCACAATTAAAGACAACCAGCTTTTTATCTGAACCGATCACATGATTTAATAAGGCAAATTGAAACATCGCATGCGCAAAATACGTCTTCCCAGATCCAGTTGGTCCTGTAATCAAACAGTTCAAGCCCTTTGGCGGATAGAGAATTGCAGCTTTGGCTTGTTCAACTGGTGTTCTCATACTACCAGTTGAGCCGATCATTCCTTTAAAAATATCTTCTCCGGCAAATTTTTTTGTTGTTTTATGTAGTTGCTCAGCGTTAGTTGTCTGTCCTTTTACTAGACTATGTTCACGATAACTCATCACAGGCTTAGACAATGGTTGATATTTAAAAATCGCTTTATCAACATATTTGACTGGACGCCCGTCTATTTTCTCTAGTAAACCTTCTCGAACAAGCTGATTCAAGTCTTTACTGGTATTGGTTCTTTGAATCCCTAGTGCTTCTGAAACATTTCCTGTTGTCACTCCGCCGCCCAAGGAAACGTCGCTAGGCGTTAAATGCTCTGTCTGTTCTTTTACATAAAGATAAATTCGTTCGATACGTTTCATTACAGCTTCTCCTTTCACTTTAAATAATCTACGAGTTGATAGCCAAACGATACACTAATTTCATGTGTATCATACAGTGTATCGTTTTAAAAGTACACTAATAACCTTTTATTAGAATGTTCCACATGAAACACTTCTTTTTCTAAAGTAGCTTTATTTTAGGAAAAACTATAAGGTATTTCTGAAAAAGTCTGAAATTCCTTGAAAAATATGGGTTTCCTCGCTATAATGCAGAGAGGTTTAACTATTCTATATGAAGTGAGGAAAACAATTGATTACTGTAAATGATGTAAGTTTGCTATTTTCTGACCGCAAACTTTTTGATGATGTAAATATTAAATTCACACCAGGTAACTGTTACGGTTTGATCGGTGCTAATGGTGCTGGTAAATCAACCTTCTTAAAGATTTTATCTGGCGATATCCAACCAACGACTGGTAATGTTGCTTTAGGTCCCGATGAACGTTTGGCTATTTTGAAACAAAATCATTTTGACTTTGAAGATAATACGGTTTTAGAAACGGTTATCATGGGTCACAAACGCTTATATGAAGTAATGAAAGAAAAAGATGCTGTTTACATGAAAGAAGATTTCACTGATGAAGATGGGATCAAAGCGGCTGAGCTTGAAGGGGAATTCGCTGAGTTAGATGGTTGGGAAGCTGAACCAGAAGCGGCTGTTTTACTGCAAGGATTAAACATTCCTGAAAGTTTACATGACCAAAAAATGAGTGAACTAACTGCTGGCCAAAAGGTCAAAGTATTGCTTGCGCAATCGCTGTTCGGTAAACCAGATGTTTTACTACTAGATGAGCCGACCAATGGTTTGGACACTCGTTCGATCAATTGGTTAGAAGAATTTTTGATCAATTTTGAAAATACTGTTATCGTCGTTTCCCATGACCGTCACTTTTTAAATAAAGTATGTACGCACATGGCCGATCTTGATTTTGGTAAGATCAAATTATATGTTGGGAACTATGATTTCTGGTTGGAATCAAGCCAATTAGCGGCAAAATTACAATCAAATGCTAACGCGAAAAAAGAAGAGCAAATCAAAGAATTACAAGACTTTATCGCTCGTTTCAGTGCCAACGCATCGAAATCAAAACAAGCAACATCTCGTAAGAAAATGCTAGACAAAATTACCTTAGATGATATTCAACCATCATCACGTCGTTATCCATTCGTTGGGTTTACTCCCGAAAGAGAAATCGGAAATGACTTACTACACGTGGAAAATGTTTCTGTAACGATTGACGGTAAGAAAATTTTAGACAATATCTCATTCTCTTTAAATAATGTTGATAAAGTAGCTTTCATTGCAGATAATGATATCGTTACAACGACGTTATTCAAAGTGATCATGGGTGAAATCACACCTGACACTGGTAGCGTACGTTGGGGTGTTACGACAACTCAAGCTTACTTACCAAAAGATAACAGCAAAGACTTTGATACTGATTTAACGATTTTAGATTGGTTACGTCAATTTGCAAGTAAAGAAGAAGATGACAATACGTTCTTACGTGGCTTCTTAGGAAGAATGTTATTCTCTGGAGAAGACGTACTGAAATCAGTCAACGTGCTTTCTGGGGGCGAAAAAGTTCGTGTAATGTTATCTAAATTGATGCTTTCTAAATCAAATGTACTTGTTTTAGATGATCCAACGAACCACTTGGATCTAGAATCAATTACCGCTTTAAATGATGGGTTGATGGCTTTCACTGGCGCAATTTTATTCGCTTCACATGACCACCAATTTATTCAAACATTAGCAAATCGCATCATCGCCGTTTCTGACAAAGGTGTTGTCGATCGTGCGGATACAACGTATGATGAATTCTTAGAAAATAAAGACGTTCAAAAACAATTGGATGAATTGTTTTCTGGTGAGTATTAAACTTAGTTAAAAAATAGAAAAGGCCACAAAGTAGTTATTGGAAAAACTCCCCCAATTCTACTTTGTGGCTTTTTTATCTTTAAAAGGGAACATGCGTAGATGATTTCTTAACAACTATTTAACTATGACTCGTAGTACAATTTTATTTAAGCTGATTACAACTATTTTAAAACGTACGAAGCCATTCATGTTCTTTTTGCCGATATTCTAGTTCAACAGCAATTAGGAACGCATTCCTGCTTCCTTTTTTATCAGACTGATAACGAATGCAATCAACATGATTTTTAGCAACTTTCAAACACAATCCCAGATTCGCCTGCATCATTTGAATCAAGCGTCCAGAAAGATGATTCTCTGAAATCTCAAAATGATTGGATAATTGAGCGAGGCCCCACCCTTTTTTCAAAAAATGAACAAGCACACGATCTGGATCAAGATTGCTGATGCGCCTATATTAGCTTGAAATTCGCGTAACTCCTTATGAGCAGAGCTTTGTATATCTTTGTGTGAGTCTACAAAAACCACGTTTTCATCAGTCTTATGAAATAAATAATGAACGATTTCATGGCTAATCACAAATTTTTTATTTTGGTTATTCAATTGTTGATTAAATACGATCGTCGTTTCCAAGCTATCTTGAAACAGCATGCCAGAAATACGTTTACTCGCAATCCCTTCAAAATCAAAGCCTCTGATTGCTACACCTTGAGATTTTACAACCTCCCAGACATGAGTATAACGATACTCCTCACAGCTAATTTTGTTCTCCCTCATAATTGTTGAAATATAGTCATTTATCTTTGTAGAAAAAGCGATATATTCGTTTAAATAGTTGAACATCTCTCAATCCCCCTATCCTTCTATTTTCTAATTTAGTCAGTCAAACAAAAATAAATAAAAACCATTAAATTCTTTTAGACGTTTTCTTTTATCTACAGCTTAATGCTCATTGGAATTCCCAACCAATGAAGATATCTATAACGTTACTGATTTTATAAATTTCTTTTTGTAAACTAATTGTAATATCGATGTAATGTTTTTGTAATCAGTCTTAAGACCTATTTTTCTACCTACTAGTTGAAGAAGCCCGTTCCCCAAGTTGTATCTATTTTTCCATCATCTGGCCCAACTGCCACATATCGACGAATTCCTTTGCTAGATATATAACTAATCCAGACATAGCCATTACTATGGATGTAACGATCATAGCGGATCGCCATACCGGGTAAATAGTAATCGAGTGCCGGGCTAGCCTGATCATCTGGATTTGTATCTGCACTGACCGCTAACTGTCTATCTGGATAAAATGTACCAATCATCGAGATACCTTCAGATGGCGTGTGTTGAGGAGTCGGACTTGGCTTTGGCGTTGGATTGTTACTACTAGTCCCATAACGATAAATCGAAATTGCAGGACAGCCATTTAACGACCAAATCGTGTCATGATCGTTAACTGTTATTCCATTATAGCCATAATTACAATGAATGATCGTATCTTGATTATCTATAAATATCCCTGTATGCCCTGCTGCTCCTCCAGAAGCACCACGAGTGCCCCAGATAAAGATATCTCCTCTTTTTGCTGGGTAATTGCCTGTTGCATCGGCTTGGACGGCTTTCCAACCAGCATTTTCTAAGTGAGAAAAAAGAGTATCTGTATTCCCCATCGTTTGTGCTGATAAAAATTCACCATTAATCAAAGCAAAATAGACTGCACTAGAGCAATCATAACTATTTGGCCCTAATCTTGCGTTCATCGAGTAAGTAACATTTCCTTTGCGATCCATCATCCATTGCAACATTTTTTCTAAATTAGCCATTTTCTTTCAACTCCTTCAAAATTTCATCTGCTTTAATTGCTTCATAAGTAAAACTGTTATTTTTCCACCAATTCATACCTGTTGACATAACGGTAAAAAATAAAGACACCAATTGATAAATTGTATCTTCTACAATATCAATTGTGCCTTTACCCGTGATTGCTAAAATTTGATTTAATAATGCTAAAACTAGAATAATCGTTCTAGCAATTGTATCAGAGGATACTTGTTTCATTCCTATTGCCCCTTTCTAAATAAGGTTTTGATTCGTTCATCATGTTTAATGACGGTATCTTCTATTTCTCCAATTTTTTCTTCATGATCATCTAATCTATCGACTACTTCAGAATAGCGCTCATGCAACAATTTAGTCTCTTCTGCTACATTTTTTGATAAATGGGTGATTGCTTCTGATAACCCATCAAGATTATGCTTCATCGGATCGGAAATATTATGTTTGATTGCCTCATATGCCTTTTTCGCTAGCCAAATGACCCAAGCACCAAAAGATCCTGTGATAGCAAGCAATGTGGCAATTTCTGCAATCGTAAAACCTAAAAATTTCATAACTCACCATCTTTCTATTTTTTATCCAGTTATATAGGTCATATGAATAAAATGAGTATTGCCTACTCTAAAGTTGTATGCGGAACCGATCGAAACATCCGAAGTATTAACCAGCATAATATCACCATTGGTTTCAACGATGATTGCCGTATTGGCATAAATTGCTGATTTTGGATTCTCTGTGACCATATTAACGGCCGTTTTAATTCTTGGAAATAATTCTGGATCTGATAATTTTCCGACTTTGAATTTGCCATTTCTTGAAAAAGGAAAGGCCTTTATACTCGCTAAATTTACGCTGAAAAAGACTGTTTGATCTTGCTGGATCACATATCTATCTTCGATTGCAAAATACTCCGTCTCATCAAACGTAACAGCTGCAGACTTATTCACATATTCAGAACTCTCACTCGTTTTAGTATTCAAAAGCTTAAATAAAGGGGTTAAATCTAATGTGTAAAATAATTCATTGACCCCATCTTTTATATAGTAAAACTCTACCATTGTTTGACTTCTTTCTACACTCATTTGGTCAAATACGATCTTTCCTGTAATACTTGTAGCCAGCTTAGACAATAGTACCTCTTGATTGTCAAACATAACCTTGTAATGTTTGGCAGCATCCTTAATCGCTATATTAAAAATAAGCTGGTCATCAGCTAGGTTGCTCAATTCATAGTAAACGTTGGGATACGTAAATTTTTTGAGCCATTGACCATCTTGACGAATATATGGATTTCCATCTAAAGGTGCTTCAGGAAACACGGCACTCAGTGTTCCCTCTTTATCGATCGTGATCGTTTGTCCATCTGGCTTTACAACACCAACTGTATCAATCGTCCCTTTAGGGATATCCATCTTTTCTTTGACTAACGCTATGACCTTCTCTGTCTTTAAATCAGCTGTCACGTTATACGTGCCGCTGCCATGAATACTCAGGTACCCATCTGTATTATTGATTCGTGTCGCTTGTGCAGTTCCATTTTCTCCACTATTCGTTACTTGGGCAAAGCTTTTCCCGTCATATGCCAATACCCAAACAGAATTATCAGGTAAAATATAGGCATGATCACGATTCGGTTGTTTAATTTCTGATAAATCAGTGACAGGAACTTCCCAATCCCCATAGTCACAAAAATCTGGAACTGTCGGCTGTTTCTTATTATCATTACAAATACTTGGTTTAACCATTTTTTTCTCCTCCTTTGATGATGTCTGCAAAGCACGCAGCACATTCTGTTACTTCCACACCTAAAAATTGCGTCAATGCTTTGATAAATAATTTATTTTTAGCTAAAGCTGCCGATAGTAATGCTTCGTCACCAGCGCTGGCTTGCCAAGCTTCAAAGGCTGTCATCATTGCAATAGCAAGATGTTTGACTGTACACCATTTTTCCTTATCCCCACGACGCCCATATAGCTCAAAAAGATACAGCATATCTGCCCGTCGTAATTCAGCAAGACTGGTGATTTCTTCCTTGTATTCGACAATCTTTTGCAGTTGTAGTTCTAATTCCGTTTCAAGATCGATCAACCCATTCTCTAATTCCGACACTCGTTTTTCCAGCAGTGTTTTGGCATGCATTTCAGCACTTGCTACTTGGACAAAGCTTCTGATCAAATCTTCAGCGATACCGTCTGTTGAGTGTTTATTTTTCACTTTTTTCACCAGCTTTCTGATATTTTGCGATTTCTCTTAACATAAGATATTTACTTTTTTGTTGTTCATAAAGAATCGAGTCACTTTCAACTTTAAAAAGACTGATTACTGTTTGATAATCTTTGGGATGGTGTTGTAAATGGTTTTTCATTTTTTGTGCTTGTTGTTCATATTTATTCATACCATCACCTATTCACGTGGGAATATTTCAAATAGTTCACCAAGGTTGCGTTGAAAATCCCAGTCCCTTTCAATTCGACTTTTTTATAGCCTGGTGTTAGAATCGCACCTCTTTGCCAGTTTGGCATAAATCCCACAGCTTTCAATAGGTCATAATTAGACAAGCCTTTTACTGGAAATACACCTTCTCCTTCGATCCATGCTCCATTATATTGGGCTTTTAAATACGGAGTAACATCAATACCTTCGATCCAAACTTCAAAATCAGACACGCTACTAGTAAATAAAGAGACACCTGCACTTAGCGAATGATTATGCGGTATAGTTGTATGCTTATGAGGATTTGGGCTAACTGTGTTTTGGTTTACAGTTAAACTTGTTTCATTGATCTGAACAGCGGTTGAACCTGTTGCACCACCTGCAGCGATCGGCATAGCAAATGGCTGAATAATGATTTTGAATTCAAATCGCTCATAATAAATCAAATCGGGACTAACTGAGATATAAAAAGTGGCAGGATGATTGGTATCACCCTGCCTCGTAAATTCCATCCCGTAAATATCGACTACTTGGTTTCGTCTTTGAAGCTGACCTTGCTTGCTTTCGCTCGTCCGATCAGCAATTCGTTCAGCCATTTTGTTTAAGGCTGAATCATATGTCATTTTCACTACTGACCACTCTCCCTGTCTACTTTTAAAAATTTCTCTAAGACAATATTATTCGTTTCTACACCGCTTTGATCGATGGAGTAGTTCATACTAGTAATATAAAACCAGTCATCCATTTTTAGGATTTTTTTCATATAATTTGAACATTCCTCAACCATTAACAATTGATTATCATAAAGCAAACGGACTTTATCGCCTACATTGATTTCTTCCGGCAGTTCTTCTACTGTCAATTCGACCTGATAGGTACGTCTAGACTGTTTCAACTTTTTGACAGCTGCATCATAAGCAGTTTTAGCGGCTTTTGCCCGGTCTTCATCAGTAATTTCCTCTTCATTTGTATTAAATGGCGCTAAATCATTGAATGAAAATGCTCCTTCGATCACTTTAGCTGACTCCAATGCGACACTTTCCGTATCGATCACGGAATATTCGATATTTCCATTTGGAGCCAGCTTTGAAAACTGAATATAATCATAGCCACGTTCGTTATTGATTCCTTTTCTCAAAATCACTACTGGAAACTTTGGATCTTGACTCGCTTTATCTTCATAGATTTCTCTAAGACTCATGCTAGACATTCCAGAATCTGACTTCTCACCATAAACAGTTGCGATATTGATGACATGGTCAAAACTATGATTGATTGTTGGTTCAGCGATGATTCGAATATTTTGTTTACTACTAGGCTTGGTAGAAAATACATACGGTTTTTTCTCTCCGAAAGAACCAATTTCCAAGGCACGTCCAAAATGAAAACCCACTCGCCAAAAAAGATCTGGTGTCAATTCGCAGGTTTTCGTCAAGCCTTCTAGCTTATTTTGACGACTATACACATAATCGATCACACGCATCGCTGAATCCTGCCGATAATTTACATTCCAGCCTGGATAACGAAAATCTAAGGTACTGTATATATCATTGACTGTTCGGCTCTTCGCCGCTAAGTTCGTAGACACTTGCCGATATTCCCATTCAGAAACCACATGAGCCAAGTCGACAGATAGCGTTTCATTCTCCTTATCTAACGTAAAGCCCGTGACAATGCCATGGAAAACCTTTTGGTTGATATACAACTTGATCTCTTCACGCCCATTGATCCATTCAGTATATTCAATCGGTAAATCGATTTGAGTCGTTGGCACATACATCAACTCATTGCTCCAACTAAGGGTATTCAAAATTTTAGTGCCCCGTTTGATCACTTTTCCGTGTTCTAGAATTTCAAAAAAGAATTTCGTATTGCTTTTTGCATAAGGATCGATCTCAACATCAAACGCTTGTTCAAAGATGATGATTTGATCAAAAATCAGTTCATCCTTAGCTGTTCCATCCGTACGTATTCCTTTGATATACACAGCCGTCCCGTTTGGCACTTTAAGCTTAACCTCAAAACCAGATTTTTCCACACCGATAACTTTTGGATAGGCTTCTTTGACGTCTGGGCGGTCAATAGGTGTGGCTTTGATACGCCCTAATTCTTGGTCTGTTTCAGCGTTGATAAAAGCGATATATTGATCTCCTTTATCTGAACTAAAATGCCAACCAGAAGCATGAATTTCTCCTTCTTTGATTCCTAAAAAATCCAAAGAGCCCACATTCGTCATCGTTTCAAAGGTCTCTAATTCTCCTAAATCAGAAGGTAATTTATTCAAAAAAGTGTGCCAGCGTTTAGCTGCATCAAGTCTTCTTTGTAGATGCTCCGTTCCAGCTCGTTCAAAATTTTTGAGAAAAGCAATTGTAGCTTGTTCCACATCCGTGGCATTTTTAAATCCTTCTACAGATTTAGGTTCAACTACGCCGATCCATTGCCCATTGAACATACACCAGTCGATCAAACGAGTTTGAACTTCCACGCTAGTATAGTTTCCATTAATACTTGCATGGGCTAATAAACGTTGGACGTATTCTCGACCACTGGAGGTTGGGCTGCCTACTAATGGATAAGATGAACCATCCCATTGAACAAGCCCATAAGCTGGACCACCATGAGTTTGATCCGTATCTGGATTCATCGATCCACCGGTTTCAACATCGATATTTCCCAATAAACCAGCGATTGCAATCATATTGTAGCCAGCCTTATTTAATAGTTGGGCAATCGACCAAGCTCTGCGCTCTTCTTCTGATGTTATTTCTGGTGCAGGTGTTGAACCGCCACTAGCTCCTTTGGGATTATGATAAATGGTTGCTGGCGGATTACCATTATAGCTGCGGATAGAGGCATAATTATCTACAGTAATCCCATTTGAACCATAATTACAATGAATAATACTAGTATTATCAACAAATATCCCTGTATGACCACTATCTCCACCAGAAGCACCTCTTACTCCCCAGATAAAAACATCTCCTCGTTGAGGACTACTGACTTGCTTCCAGCCTGCTTCTTCCAAATGCCCAAACAGAGTATCTGTATTTCCCATCATACCAGCAGACAATATGCCTGCAGCAATCAAGGCATAGTAAACGGCTGAACTACAGTCATAACTATTTGGACCTAATCTAACAGCCTGACTATAGGTCACTTTTCCTTTGCGCTGATCCATCCAATTGATCGCTGTTTCAATACTTGACATCCCCTCAGCCTCCTATCTTACTTTGTGCTTTCCATGTTCCACCTTTGCGGATTTGATTGGCACTTTTGTTAGGTTTACCATCATCACTAAATGACGTTTTTGAACTATCGACCCATTTACCTGACTTGCGAATCTGCCAAAATCCACCCGTATTGTCAAGAGACTTCCAATCGCCATTTTTTCTAATCGCCATCGGTCGGTAGTCATCAATGATATCTTTAAATCGGATATAGCTGTATTCAAGAGGAAATGTATCATCCCCATATATTGTTATTTTTAGCCAAGTAATTCCTGTCGCATCAAACGTATTTCTTGTAACATCGTTGTACCATGTTCCGCCAAAATTATTTGAAGCGTGCGGATTGTTCCAACCAGACATTGCATATAAAGGCTGAGATCCATAATATCTTTGCTTTAGAGTCTCAGTAAACGCATGGGTATACGGTGCACTCGCTGGATCTTCTGTCTGTACAGATGTCTTAGCCACAATCAGCTGCCAATCGTATTCTGCAGCTAGTGTACCTGCATAAACATAAGGTGTATAAAGTCCTGTTGCTGCTCTAGTTCCATAAGCAACCAGTGAAAGACGTAATCTATAGAGACTACCGTTAACATTTTCAGCAGTAACACCTTCTCCATGTCCACTTGCTTTAGGAAAGCCGGGCGGATTTCCTGGCATCGCTTGAAATTGTGCTGCTGTTGGCGCCCCAGCGAGGTAAACATCTCCTGGAACACCAGGATCATGTCCCCAACTACCACGAATTGGCGCATAATTTTTATTTGGCATACTTATTCACCCTCTTTTAATTCGGCTGTTAGTTCTTCCTTCAATTCGGCTTTAAGCTGTTTCAGTAAGGCTGCATTGATTCCGCCAGCCAAATCATTTTCTGTTGATTGATTATTCGTTCGGATATAATGAGCCCCATCCGGAGAACCGCCAAACAAGTTGATATTCCCACCTGCAATCCCTTTACCAGGAATAAAGCCACCTTCAAGTCCGCCTTCCCAAACACCGATTTCTTTTAATTTTTCAATGATTTTCAACAAAGCATCTAACATTTTTTCGATCAAGTCCCACCGACCACAATCTGAGCAAATCAGAGCTTTATTCATCAGTCGTTGATTGTTTAAGAAATCTTGAATAAATTCTTTGATATCACACATATCGACTGCTGGAAGTTCTTCGCCTAAATAGCCCAATAAACAATCATTCATATCGTTTAAATCTTCACAGTTGTTATGCAGAACTGGTAATTTAGGATTTAACCCTGTATTTTTCTTCAAGCTTTTACACTCTTTATCTGAGATCCCATTTAAAACAAATTCTGGGTTATCCGTTTTTAACTTTTCGCACGCTTGGCAATCTGTCATTTTTTTCATCCTCTCTTTTGACTCTTCTTTTACATAACCCTAACTCTCTAAACATATGGAGAAACGGGCGCTTTATTTTTATTGGCAAACTGAATTTTTACATTGGCACGATCATCTAACGAACTTGATACGCTATCGTTAAAGACTTCGAGAAATTGAATCCAACCACTGTCGCTACCTGGTGCAAGAACACCTTTCATCCCGATGTTAATTGTTTGGTTAATGCCCCATGTTTTATCCTCTGTCGTGTTATGTTTCACCTGAAATATGCGCGCTTCTTTATCACTTTTAACATATAAATTGATCACAAACTCATTAACATCACTAACATGTTCGGATTTATATGTACAGTTATTCACTGTCACACTTCGTATTTGCCATTTCGCAGACAACCCACTTTCTTGCCCCATTCCAAAATTTACTTTGCCCGTTACACGACCTCGACCTAATCTTGTAGTGTAGGAACTATTTAACCAATCGGTCCAGTTAAAAACAAAATTCCCTGTACTTCTATCAATCGAAACACTCATTTCTGGTGTGGAATAGTCAATTGTGTAAGTCGCATTTACCTCCCAATTTTGAGCGGCTAAAGCGTCTAATGCTGCCTCGACTTTTGCCATTTTTTTCCATAATTTATTGATTGAATCTTCCAGTTCATGAATTTTAAGCCACTGCCCACAATCACTACAAACCATCGCATTATTCATCAATTGTAGGTTTGTCATTAATTGATCCATAAATTCTTTCCAATCGCATACGCTCTGATCTGCTAAGGTATCTTTTAAAGCGCCGATCAAACAATCGTTAAGATCATTTAAATCCTCACAGTTGGTATGCAGGACATCTAAATCAGGATTTAACCCTGTATCTTTTTTCAAACTGTTACATTCTTTTTCTGTAATACCGTTTATGATAAAATTCGCTGCATAGTCTTTTAAATTCTCACATGCTGCACAATATTCAGCCATTCTCTTTCTCTCCTTTTCTAACTTACTTGTTTAAACATACGGTGGAACTGACGTTAAATTTTTATTGGAAAAACATACTTGTCCATTCACAATACTACTTAGTACTTTTCCTTGATCTTTAAATGTAAATGCCTGTAGCCATCCACTGTTCTGTCCAGAACTTAAGACTCCTTTTAAATTGATAGGAATCGTTTTATTGATTTTATCAGTAAAACTCTTCATGCTATCATGGGGTCTTTCGTATTCCAGCGTTCCGCCTGTAATCGTCGGCACATAAAACTTGATGATAAATTCCAAACTTCTGACTTTCAGTGATGTATATGACACAGTGTCTAGGGTGACACTTCTAACTTGCCATTTCGCATTCATCCCATTCTCCTGAGCCATTCCGAAGTTGATTCTACCTGTCAATTTCCCTCTGCCCATTGGATTCGTGATGACAGAACCGTTCATGTCCCAATCCGTCCAATTGAATTCAAAATAGCCGGATCGATTAATATGAATTTTCAGCTCCGGTACTTCTGATTGCACTAATGTTCGAGCATCGACTTCCCACTTTTGAGCAGCTAATGCATCTAAGGCCGCTTCGACTTTTGCCATTTTTGTCCATAATTTATTGATTGAATCTTCAATTTCATGAAGTTTTGCCCATTGTCCGCATTCGCTACAAATCAATGCTTTTTGGATCGTGTATAAATTGTTTGTCAGTTCTTTTGTATACTCTTTCCAATCGCATACACTATAGGCCGGCAGTTTGTCTTGTAACGAACTGAGTAAGCAATCCAATATATCATTGAGATCTTCACAATTTTTATGCAACTTTTTCAAATCTGAATTTAAGCCAGTATCTTTTTGGAGGCTTTTACACTCTTTATTAGTAATCCCATTCTCCACAAAATTCGGTGCATATTCCTTTAATGCGCCGCAAGCTGTACAATAATCAGCCATTGATTTCCCTCCTTTTTTAAATCGTTAATCTGTCAACTTTGACATACACACAGGTCATTTCACAACAGTTATTGGTTTCTACGATGATGCCGTTCGTTCCATGATGGACAGTGAAGCCGAATGTATGACCTGTCGGTATGACTAGTTGATTGATATTGATCGACTTTTCTGAGCAACACTTATCTTCTAGATAATAAATCTCGCCGCTAGCGGTCAAGGTCAACTTACCGTTATATTCCCCTAAAATCTGCATCTTATTACCGTTTAAGGTGATCACTGGATCTTTCATTGCTCCAATCAAGGTGATCGTGATTTTATCACTGTCCATGATCGTGTCACTATAAAATTGCCCGGCAATAATATCTTTACAGGGTTTCGCCTTGCAGATTTTGTGGCCTAACATTTTTTCTTCAGACCAAATCTTTTTCCCTGCCTCGCAGTTATAAATGATCTGATACGTATCGCCACATTGGCTATAAAAAGCACTAGAAACTTCCTTTTTCAATTCGCAAAGTGAATTTTCACCAGTTAGAAAGTCACATTCACAGACACATTTTGGACACGGTTCATGTTTGGTTTGACTGCACGAAATACAACAATCTTGGCACTCATCGACTTCTTGAAAGTCTAAACACTCCATAAAATTACAAGCTACATAAGGTTTTAGGAAAACCTTTTTCGTGTCTGCTTTATGCCAAATTCCTTCGTACAGCACAAGGTCGATGTCGATGTTGACCACGTGTCGTTCCATAGAATAAGATTCACTGAAATCTTTGATAAAAGCATTCGTCCATAAAAGCTGTTCGCCTTCGATCGCCCATAACTTTCCTGCTTTGACAATGTTCATAAAAACATAGTCTTTATAAAATTTCTTTTGATCACCACTCAATTTTCTTGTGTCGAGTTTTAGTGTCATGCTTAAGGATTGCTCCATGGAAAACTGCTGCTTAGCTTTAAAATTCGCGTAGCTTCCATGACCGAAGCTGTATTCTGTTGTGTTCGTTTTGAATCCACCGCTTAAATCGGCGGATTGCAGCATTTCGTAGTTGTCGATCACGAGATCGTTGAATTGGATGTATTTTCTGTTTAATATTGTCATGGTTTACTCCTTTCTTTTGGGTTGTTTGGGTATATAAAAAAGAACAAGAACAGCTGAGAGGCTGTTCTTGTTCTTTTTGTTATTTATTGTTGTTGTAATACCATTGAGCGAATTCTAGGATTTCTTTATCGGAATAATCTAGGCTTTTCTCTCTAGTAAAATACACATAGTTTCTTGATGTTATTTCTACACCTTGTTCTCCTAAATCTTCTTCCATTTTTTGATCTTCATTGTTAACTATCTCTACTGCATTTTTTATTATTCTATTGATTTTTGTTATAGTACCATTGTGCAAACTCTAAGATTTCTTTGTCAGAATGGTCTAGACTTTTGAGAACTTTAGCCATGTCATTTATACTAGTGTTATCTACCGATGACTCAACTATCCTTCCTTTACTCACTTCATAATATAGAGTGTCTTTATCTTTCCCACTAATATTTCCCTTTAATCTGAGCATAATATTACGAATTTCATCTGGGTCATGCAACACATCAAACGTCATATCAAAATAATCATAGTCTATTCCTTTTTCTCTAGTAAAATATAAACTGTCATCTATACTATTGATATTAATTTCTACGCCTTTTTCCTCTAAGTCCTCTTCCATTTCTTTCATTTTCTTATCTTTTTTGTAGAAGAATCTTCTGTGCTTACGGCTGTTTCTTTTTTTGAATTTTTCCCTGTAGAACCACATGCGCTTAGTCCTAGAAGTGCTATTAATGTTAATACAAATACTATTGTTTTTTTCATTTTCTCCTCCTGTAACGTAAAAATAACTATTTGTATTTTAACATATATTACTATAGAAAGAAACTCATTTTATGGTTAATATCTAGTATCAGTTTACGCCTTAGATACTTATCTTAAATATCGACTCGCACGTTTCATCATATAATCAGCATTTCCGCTAACGACATTTTGCGTTACTTTATTTGAATTGTTAGTTGTATGAGTAATGTTGTTAATAACTGTCGAAACATCGGGGATCCGCATTGACTGAGTATTAAATCTACCTGTCAATGCACTGAATGCTCCACGAACATCAAGATTGTTTACTTTATTCATAAAATCAAGCCCAAATGTATGAACTGCAGCTTTGCGCTGTACGAATTCGCCAGGTGTTAACATCGCTGGTACAGTATCTGTACCTTTCTTCTTAAAAATACCCGCTAACCCACCAGAAGCATGAAACTCGACTTCGCCACCTTGTGATTTAGTTGTTGCTGCTTTAACATTACTAAGCTCTTCGTTAATTGCTGTAGCCATTCCTCTGATTCCTTCTTTGAAACCATCAATTAAAGATGTTCCTAGTGTATTTCCTAGTGTGTTAAGAGGTACAGAAAATTGTGCTCTAGATTCTTCTGTTGTAATCTTGTTAATTGCATCTGTTAGTGATGAAATCATACTTGCTACGCCCTCTGCAAAACCTGTTTTTAGGTTTTCACCGTAGGTTCTACCAATTCCTGTAAATTCCTCATATTTCAATTTGAGATCTGAAATAAGTGTGTTAACTTTTTCCATAATTGCTCCTGTTGGATTAATCTCATTGAATTTATTTAACAGACTATTAGCGTAACTAGTTCCAACCACTTCAAAATCTCCTTTTAGCGTTGCTAGTTGCTCGACCATATTACTAAAAGCTGTTATACTATTTTGAATGGATTCCACATTACCTATGTCCTTAGTATCAATAATAAATTGTCTGATTTGATTTAAACACTTAGTCAGAGCTAATAGTTTTTGATTGAGTAATTCTGGATCAATCGAAGAATTTGTTATTTTATCAATTTCTGTCATTAATTTTGTTATTTGTTCTATTTTTGCTTTTGTAGTTCTGGCAGTTTCTGTAAAGTTTTTATCATTGGATTTAGAATTACCACTTGTGGTACCTTCCTGTAGTGGTCCAATAAATTCAAAATTAAACTGCGTAAGACTCTGAACTGCACTTTTAAGATGTCCGAGTGTTTTCTTAAACTCCTCTATTTTTTCTTCATTGAATGTAAATCCTAATGCCGTTTCAAGTTGTTTACCCAAATTATTCAATTCTGTTATTTTGGCAACTGCATCTGTAACTGTTTTTTGCATTTTTTCCCATTCGGTAAATTTTAATGCTTCGCCATTCTCGTCAACTAAAAGTTCTTTTGTTAACACTTCGCGCAATGCAGTTGAAATGTTATTCATTGTATCTCTAAAAGTCTCCAGTTTTCCAGTATCGAATCCAAAGCTTAGTGCTGTCTTCAACTGTTCTCCCAAAACGTTAAGTCTCCCCAACTTATCAATGGCTTGCTGAACATCTACTTCCATTTTTTCCCAACTAGGAATTTTACTTGCTTTACCTTTCTCATCTTTAGGAATTAAATCTGCTGTCAATATTTCTTGAATTGCTAATGAAATATTAGCCATGGTCGTCTTGAAATTATCCAGAGCTGCTGTATCAAAAGTAAAGGTTAGAGCTTTTTCAAGATGAGTAATTAATTGATTGATAAGCCCGGCTTTTTCTACTGTGTCATTTAACGCAGTAGAATCTAGATTCATATCCAGATCTATTTGTTCAAAATCTTTTATTATATCCTGAATATCATCGAGTTTAGTTTTAATATCACTAAAATTCAAATCTACTTCTTGTATTTTATATAGTTCATTTGCAATATTGGCTAGATTGGCTACATATTTTTTGGCCTTTTCTGTAATTTCAGTATCAATATTCCCGCCATCAAAAGCTCGTTTTACATCATCAAACCAACCTTTTGTTTGAGTAAAATATTCAAAGGTCTTCTGAATAGATTCGATCTTTGTTTTTAACCTTGCTGGATCTGTTATCTCAGTTTTTTCAAGTTGTTCAATTGCTTTGGCTACAGAAACTAAATTTCCCACCGCTTCTGCCGCATCTTTTCCAATATTAGTATCCGTTTTTCCTCCATTGAAAAATTGGTCGAATTCTTTAAGGAACCCTACTCCTTTTTTCAAGTATTCAAAGACACTTTGAATTTCATTGATTTTCGTTTCAATATTCGCAGGAATCGTAATATCCTCAAACTTTTGTAATTCTGTTCCTACTTTCGCTAGCTTGATAACACCTTCTGCTACAACTGCTGTATTCAAAGCGCCAACGGCATTCTTGAATAGATCTACAACATTTCCTAGGTTAGCTGCAGTGAAATAACCGATGGCTGTCGCAACTGATTCTATTTTTCCTTTGATGCTTGAGGTATCATCTGGGACTTTTTGATCCAACTGATTTAGGGCTTCTGAAACATGCATCAATTCTTCTGCTACTAGAAAGACTGTTGCTAAACCTGCCCCAGCGACCAATGCGCCAATACCCGAAGAAACCAAGGCACCGACAACTCCGACTAGAACGCTCATGCCTCCGATCGCTATTCCGATATTAGCTAATTTGGCTGCAACATTGGCAATATCATCTGGAACTTTTTCATCAATTTGTTTCATTGCTTCGGCTGATTTTGTCAGGAGATTGATCATCTCACCTATTGAAGCAAGACCTGCCAGTGCTGCAAGAGGATTTTTTTCAGCTAGTTTACCGACTATCCCTACCAGAAGTCCCATTCCACCTAAGGCCACACCCATAGCTAATAATTTGCCAGCAAAACTACCAAAATCACCCGGTATTTTTGCCACTATTTGATTCATTGCTTCAGCTGTTTCACCTAATAAACCACTAAGGTCACGGATCATTTTAAAACCAGCTTTAGCGTCTTTAGGGTGGTCTTTTGCTAATTTACCAGCGATTGCTACTAATACACCCATTCCACCGATTGCAAGACCCATACTCCCTAAACGCGAACCCATTTCTCCTAAATTGGATGGAACCTTTGCAGCAATTTGACTCATGGTTTCAGCCGCTTCTTCTAGTAATTTGCCGATTTCTCGGATCATCTGGAACCCTTTTTTCGCTTCTTTGGGATTGTCTTTAGCCAATTTACCAGCTATAGCTATTAACACACCCATTCCACCAATTGCGATGCCCATACTTCCTAAGCGGGAGCCCATTTCTCCCAAATCGGATGGCACTTTTGCAGCGATTTGGCTCATCGTTTCAGCTGCTTCTTCTAATAATTTACCGATTTCTCGGATTATTTGGAATCCTTTTTTCGCTTCTTTAGGATTATCTTGAGCTAATTTTCCAGCGATTCCTACTAATACGCCCATTCCGGTTATCGCAATGCCCATGCTTCCTAAACGAGAGCCCATTTCTCCTAAATCGGATGGCACTTTTGCAGCGATTTGACTCATCGTTTCAGCTGCTTCTTCTAATAATTTACCGATTTCTCGGATTATTTGGAACCCTTTTTTCGCTTCTTTGGGATTGTCTTGAGCTAATTGTCCGGCGATTCCTACCAGTACACCCATTCCTACGATAGCAATGCCCATGCTTCCTAAGCGAGAGCCCATTTCTCCTAAATCGGATGGCACTTTTGCAGCAATTTGACTCATCGTTTCGGCCGCTTCTTCTAGTAATTTGCCGATTTCTCGAATTATTTGGAATCCTTTTTTTGCTTCTTTGGGATTATCTTGGGCTAATTTCCCGGCGATTCCTACCAGTACACCCATTCCTACGATAGCGATCCCCATATTTCCTAAGCGAGCGCCCATTGACCCTAAATCGGATGGTACTTTTGTGGCGATTTGGCTCATCGTTTCGGCTGCTTCTTCTAATAGTTTGCCAATATCTCGAATCGTTTTAAATCCTGTTTTTGCTACTTTTGCATCGCTACTTGCTAACTTTCCAGCTATCGCTACTAATGCACCCATTCCTACGATAGCGATGCCCATATTTCCTAAACGAGCGCCCATTGACCCTAAATCGGATGGCACTTTTGTGGCGATTTGGCTCATTGTTTCGGCTGCTTCTTCTAATTGTTTGCCAATATCTCGAATCGTTTTAAAACCCGTTTGGGCTTTTTTTCCATCGCCACTTGCTAATGCACCAGCTATAACCGCTAAGGTCCCCATTCCTACTATAGCGATCCCCATATTTCCTAATTTCGGCCCAATTTTGCTTAAATCTGATGGCACTTTATCGTTGACTTCTTTGAGCGCTGTTGCCCCTGATTCTATGGATTTAGCTGCATCTTCTATAAAACGGAATCCTTTAAATTCACTTAGGCTTTTTTCAAGTTTTTTAACACTTGATTGGACTTTACTTTTCTCTATTTTTAATTGTTTGATTTTACTGTCTATTTTAGAAAGCTGTTTTGCGATTTCTTCAGAGTTGGATTTCATATCTATTGATATTTTTTCTATTGCCACTCTGCCGCCTCCTTTCTTATTTTGTTATATGGATCTTTTTCTGATGCTAAACAAAAAGCATAGCAACAAGCTCATGCTTTTTCTAACTATTATATTTTTTATCTTTCTAGTATTCACTTATCACTTCTTTCACAGAATATTTTCTCTAAACTAAGACTAAAGACTGGATATATCTACGTCTTTACTCACAATGGAAAAATAGAGAAGTCACATTATTAAAGACAAAAATAACACGTCTTTTAAACCAATAAAAAATGCTGATAGATCTTTTACTATCAACAGATATTATAACTATTTACTGATAATACTATTCTATAGCAGAATTCAGATCTGAAAGTTCGGAAATTGTTCAAAATATACTTCTTTATAGATTATGTGTACGCTTATCCGAACATGACTAGATTCATCATTAGTTTTTGTTATTTATTTACTGATATTATACTCAAAACGTGCTATTATTATATCTATGAGTAATTTTATTAATTTTTAGTTCCTGCAATATACATGTTTTACAGAAATGAGGATTTAACATGAAAAAATTGAACATTATAGGGTTCTTTTTGTTAGGTAGTTTAATATTAACTGCCTGTGAAAACTCTAGTAATACTTCTTCTCCCAACAAATCTGTTGAAAAAACTACTCAAACTAAACAAACAACTAGTGAACATTCTGTTGATGAAATAAGTAGTTTAGAAAATCTAGATATAGCTATGGAAAAACTCAAAACCGGAGACATCACCGAAATTTCCGGCAGTGACTTTATTGTTGGAGAAGATATTGAGCCTGGACGTTATATTATCAAACCGGCTGATGGAGAAACAGTACAGTTTAAAATTCATAACAAAAACGGAAATTTTGAACTGTACAATCTCGGTATAACAATCCCGATGCTTAAATCTTTTAAATTAGAAAAAGGCGATCGAATTGAATTAACTGTTAAAAAAAATAGAATAGAGGCTGAACTTTTAGAGGATAATCTTTCCAACCTCTCTAAGGGGGAAACTGCCTATATTTCAGGTGGTGAAACTATAGTAGGAGAAGATCTTCCAGCTGGACAGTACACATTTAAACCAATGGAAGATAAAGGAACACAATTCAAAATCTATCATAGTAATGGTGAATCTCAAGTATATAATCTGGGTATAACTATTAACGAACTCAAAGCATTTAAATTAGTCGATGGAGAGCGAATTGATTTAACCACTAAAAGAAATATATTAGAAGTGACACGAACTAAATAAAATTAAATACGTTTAAAAACAAATAAAACTCTCTCATCCTTCCAATTCTATACCTCAAGGGATAAGAGAGTTTTCTATATTTAAATTAGCATTACCACACAATGCAACTAATCCGCCAAATCATCATTCGTATAAAACAAGACTGCATACTCTTTCGGCTTCTTAACTTTACGCTTCGTTTCATTTCCAAGCGATTTCCATTCAAGAAAATTACTGTAACTTTCTTCATTCGCATACTGCCCATATGCCACTAATAATTCAGCAACGCCCCAATCGTCTAAAATAAGATTCGGACGCTGCTTTAAGATTTTCGCGACATAATGAGCCATATACGTATAAATATTCAAATTAGCAAAGAATGTTTCCGATTCTTTTTCTACTGAAGTCTCATTTTCACAAGCTTGTCTGTAGATTAACCGAAAAAAACATCTGCTTCGTTGAAGACTTCTGGATGATTTTCCATAATTTTGTTTAGGTTTTCGATCACAGAGAATGGCAGCATATACTCGCCCATCTGATCATCGATCCCTAAGAATGTTGCCACCAAATTGTAGATAGCTAGATGAATTTCATCACCTGCGCCTACAAAAACAGATAGTAATTCTTCTTTGCTAAATTCTTCCATGTCCCCATTTTCCTTCAACTTATTGAAAAACGGGATAATTTTCATGATCGCATCAACAATTCTTAAATCGGAACGTGGTGTGATCGTTACATCTCCAAATTCAACGCTGAACACATAATAAGATCCAACCTCTTTAGCACCTTCTGGCTTTTGCTCAAAATGCGTTTGAGGGACACGGAATTTCACACTATAGTCAGCTTTTTTCACTCCGGTTTTATTTGCATCACCGACCACTGATACCTCTTGATCTTTTACCACTGCAAAAGGAGTATCATTTTCATTCGTTTTTTTCAAATTATTGCTGATCGCTAAAAAGTCAGCGGCTTTCATGCCTTTTTCTGTCATCACTGTTCCTCCTAATTTTAAAAGCGTAATGAGCTGTTTAGTTTCGATGAAAAATAGGAAAAAATAGGGATGGCGCTTTTTGCCATAATTATTTTTTATCTTTTTTCCGAGAAACTGGCTCATGTAGCTAGATAAGTTTTAAAAGCTGAAAGAGCTCGTTCAGCCTTGACTGGAAAATATGAGGGTGACGCTTTTAGTCACAATCATATTTTATCTTTTTCCCGAAAGGCTAGCTCTTGAAGCTAGATAAGTTTAAAAGCTGAAAGAGCTCGTTCAGCCTTGACTGGAAAATATGAGGGTGACGCTTTTGGTCACAATCATATTTTATCTTTTTCCCGAAAGGCTAGCTCTTAAAGCTAGATAATTTTTAAAAGTGTAGCAGGCTTGTTCAGCTCCGACAGAACATATGAAAAATTAACTGAGGTGCTTTTTACCTCATTCAATTTTATCTTTTTTCCGAGGAGCTAGCCCGCCAAGCTAAATGATTTTTATTACTCTGCTACACGGTACATTTCAAAGAAGTTGCCGTTTTTATCGCGTTGTACTGAAATCGTAAACTCAAAAGTCGTTTCTTCGTTATTCACTGTTCCAGGGAATGAAGTGATCAAGACATTGTTATACACATAGTTTTGTTTCACACCATCTGTTTGTTCTTGTGTAAATGACATACGTACACGACGTGTATCCAATACATCTTCATTTCCAACAAAGTGCTCAACATCCACTTTTTTCGGATAGCTGATTACAAGCTCTTTCCCTACTAATGATTTATGGAATAAGATTTTTCCATCTGCTAAAACGATAAATTGTTTTTCGTTGATTTCAACAACTGCTGGTGTATTCACACGGTTCAATAGCGCTTCTGTAACATTACAGCTATCAGCGATCGCAGCCGTTGTAAAGGCACATTCATCCATATTCATGTCAGCTAATTGAACATAACCATAGTCCACGCCATCAATTGTTGTCGCAGCAACTGCTTTTTCAGCTGTTTGAATCAACCAACCGCTTGTTTGTGTACCTTTAGACATTAGTGGATTTAATTTCCAATAGTTTGCCGAAGCGCTCTTACCAGTCAAGGTTCTTTCGATGGCAATACTTGTTGCATCATAGCCTGCACCAAAACAACTTGCTTCAACCGGATCAACCGTTAATTCACCTGCAAACTCATCAATACAGCCGATTTTAACAACATCATTGATTTCAAAATCTTCAATGCTGTTATATACATAGATAGAAGAGAAACCAATCGTAGAAATAGTTCCGCTTTCTGGTGTCACATACATATGGAGGATAATACCACTCTCACTCGCTGACCAACCTGTACCACTACTCGCTTCAGGAAGTTTAGATAAGTCAATAACAACTGGTTGGAACCCTGCTTCTTGTACCACAATTTGTTTTTGATAAATATCTGAATCTGATTGATTTTGATCTGCAATATCAGAAATAGTCGTTTCTACATTATAAACTCCAGCTGCTGGGAAATGAACGTAATACGTGATCACACCCGCTACAAATTCTGTTGCATCTGCATTAACTGCAAAAGACGCACCAGAAGCCGAACCAGCGCTATTCATAACGGTCAATGTTCCTGAGTTTTTACACCCTTCTGCTAAACAATTGAACATGTCTTCCGGTGTATTGTATACATTATAAGCAGCACTTATTCCGTTAAATTCCATATAATTTTTTGTGTTTACTTTGACACAGCTGTCAATATCCGTTAATACGGCAAAGTCAACTTCCATTAATTTATTTAATGATTTCATCCCAATTTTAGAAATCAATGTATCATTGCTACATCTTGTCATTTATAATTCCCCCTATTATTGATTATTTTGAACGACACGTGTTGCATCGCGCTCATATCTTCCACCATTTTTTTGGTTTAACATTTGCAATTTTCTTTGAATGAATACTTGTGCATCGACAGTATCCTTCTTAATAACTTCTTTTGTTTTCTTCTCTTTAGCCATTTTCTTTCCTCCTAATTTTAAAAGCTGAAAGAGCTTGGTCAGCCTTGACTGGAAAATAGAAAAAAATGACTGAGGCGCATTCTGCCTCATTTATTTTTTTCTTTTTCCCGAAAGGCTAGCTCTTGAAGCTAGATAGTTTTAAAAGCTGAACGGGCTCGTCAGGCTCGAATGAAAAATAGGAAAATATGATTGTGACGCTTTTGGTCACAGGCAGATTTTATCTTTTTTCCGAGAGACTAGCCCTTGAAGCTAGATGATTTTAACTCCCAGCAGTTTTGTTCATCCTTCTTTAAACATTTTTATAGCTTGTCCATCCAAACTATATGTCTGCTCTAACAAGAAATCGCCATCCCGTTCCATAACTTCATACATTTCACCTGCATAAAACATTTTTGTTTGTCCGCTTGGTAAAACCATACGTGCTTCACGTTGGAACGTGTGTTTTGACCGTTGTCTGCTGCCACAAGATGAACAGCCCGATTTTTTTACTTGATTTTTGATCCCTAAAAATTGGATTTTCATTACACAGCCTCCAGTGATTGCCTGATTCTTAGTAAAACTAAGGTTCATTCATCAATAATTTCTACAACTGAGTAGGAGATTTTTTTGATGCGGCCACCACAAGATTTACAAGAACTTTCTGTATACTCGATTCCTAAAGACCTCAATTCGTTCGCTAGCGGTTGTGAATAGGGTCTTTCAACCTGAATCTGCTGCAGTGATCGACTAAATACTTTATCATCGCCTAGTTCATATTTCTCACCAGGCTTTAAACGAACATGACTATAAATTATTACGCCATCTTTTTGACTAGCAACATTTAGTGTCGTTATCGTGTCGATTGCATTAATCAATTTGAAGTACTTACTCATTGGTATTCCTCACATTCTTCTCTTACTTGTAATAGCTTTTACTGATCTGAATACTACGAACCTCAATTAAGTGTTTTATACAAATCCTTTCCAAATGTGCGATCGTCACATCTTGATTTATATAAACGTAGATAAATTTTTTATCAGATTTGTCACTTTTCTGATACTTTTCAAAAATCTATCTGCCGGAATTGTGGTAAGTTTCCTAACACGATGTCTTTGGTTATTAAAACATGTTTGACTGGAAGTACGTTTATTTTTATTATTTTGGGCTTCCGTCAGCCAATGCTTTAATAACTAGTTTTCGATAAGATCATCTTATACTGGATGTTGCTTTTGAAAATCCGCATATCGTCCATAGATTCCATTTCAATCGAACGATGGGTTTTCTTCTATCAAAAAATAGGTAGGTTTAACTACTTAAGCTACCACGACTATTTTTTTGATACTATCATCTTACCGTGGAATTTTATTTCAAAAATCCGACTATCGTTCGTAGATTAGATGGTCAAATTTAAATCTTTTGCTACCTGTAAAAAGAACCAATCCCGTAATTCAAAGGCCTTTGTTCGGCCAACAAAAATCAACCCATTAGTAATCAACCCTTGAATTGTGTATTTAGGCATACGCCGCATATAGAGTTCTTGGATAATTATTTTAGTATCTTCACAGCATTCCTCTAATATATTGGACACAACGCGCTTATTTCGTTCTAACGCCGCCAATCTTTGATCTTGTTCGATTGTGATCATTAAGTTATCTTGTGTATTATAATTGCTTCTATTTCCTTTAATACCTGAGTTTAAATCATTCTCACGATATGGATACCTAAGCTCTTCTTCACGTTGTTTGATGTACTCTTCGATTCTTGGGTAATCTGTTAAAATATCTTTGACATAGTTAAATGTTGATTTTCTCATTTGATTTCCTCCCTTTAATTTCATAATTTTCGCTAGTGCAACCAACATAGCGACTCCTTTTTGTCCAACATTCTCTTAAGAACCTGTATTACTTATAACTAAGTGTCCTTAATTCAAATTCTTTTGTTCGATAAATACATCTTACTGTAGATCACCTCTTTTTTACTTTCAAAATACTGTCAATAGTCTCCCCCAATTTAGCTATATCGCTTCGATTGAACTCAAAAAAAGACATTAGCCAAGTGATTTTTAAAAGTTGAACTTTCAAAAATACTTTAGACTAATGTCTTTTTTTATAAAATAAGATTATTTTGTTTCTCGTTTCTTTCCTCTAGAAAATACTGCTATACAGCCATTTCCTGTATGGCTAGTGATCGTTGGTCCGAGTGGATGCAAGCGGATTTCTTTGACTTGAACTTTCTCTTCGATCAATGCTTTGACTTTCTCTGCGCTCTCTAAATCACCAGCATACGCAATAAATACTGTTTGTTTTAGCGGTTCGATCATTCCTTGAACAGTTTCATCAGCTAGTTTCTTCAATGCTTTAGTGCGACCACGAACTTTGCCGATATTTTGTAGTTTTCCTAGTTCATCTACTACAATGATCGGCTTAACATTCATCAACCCACCGATTGCAGCTGCCGCTTTAGAGATTCTACCACCACGCTCTAGATGTTTTAAATCGTCCACTGTGACCCATGAATGAACGGTCATTTTATTTTCAGATAACCACAATAAGATATCTTCTAAAGAATGGCCAGCTTCTTTCAGCTGAATAACTTCACTGACTAGCAAACCTTCGCCTAAACTTGCCGCTTTTGTATCGATCACATAAATTTGCGCATCATTATATTCTTCTTTCAATATATCAACAGCCTGCATCGCACTTTGGTAAGAACCACTTAAACCAGAAGAAAAAGCTAAGTACAATATCGGCAGCTTCTTTTCTACAAATGGTCTAAAAAATTCAATATATCGTCCCACATTTACCTGAGAAGTTGTTGGCATTCCGCCCGTTTTTATTTCTTGTAAAAACCAATCATAATCAAATGTTTTCCCTAAATCGTCGACTAATTCTTTCCCATTTAATTGAATGGTCATACTGATAAAATCAACATCGTTTGCTTCTAAATATGTATATGGTAAATCACAACATGAATCTGTCATTAATTTAAATGTCATTTTTAATCCTCCCTAGCTGCTTTCTATTTTAACATATAATCAATAGTTACTCATGCTTTATTAGAGACATAAATAATCAAAAAAAGCTACTATTTGGAGAAAAATGAAAAAAAGCGAGAAACAACTTTTTTCTTTGTCTCTCGCCTGATTTAAGTTTTAAATTTGTGCCCAAACGCTTTCTAATACATTTGTTTGATTACGGTCTGGACCTACTGAGAATGTCGAAATACGTACGCCAACTAATTCAGAAATGCGGTGTACATAGTTTCTTGCATTTGCTGGTAGATCTGCTAATGTCTTACATCCTGTGATGTCTTCTGACCAACCTGGCAGCTCTTCGTAGACTGGCTTACAGCGGCTCAACTCTTTCAAGCTAGCTGGATAATGGTAGATCAATTCGCCATCTAATTCATAAGCTGTACAGATTTTTACTGTGTCTAAACCACTTAGCACATCAATCGAATTCAATGATAGATTCGTGATTCCTGAAACACGTTTAGAATGACGCATCACAACGGTATCAAACCAACCCACACGGCGTGGACGACCTGTTGTTGTTCCATATTCTTTCCCAACTTTACGAATCGTTTCTCCTGTTTCGTCAAACAATTCTGTAGGGAATGGACCATCGCCAACACGTGATGTATAAGCTTTACATACCCCAACGACTTTATTGATCTTAGAAGGACCAACACCGCTTCCGATCGTAACGCCTCCAGCAACTGGATTTGATGATGTTACAAATGGATAGGTTCCTTGGTCGATATCCAGCATAACACCTTGTGCACCTTCAAACAGAACACGTTTACCAGCATCTAATGCATCATTTAAGATAACAGAAGTGTCTGTGACGTATTGTTTGATTTGTTGACCATATTCATAATATTCTTCAAAAATATCTTCAAAAGCAATTGGTTCGCTGTCGAACATTTTGACGAATTGACGATTTTTTTCTTCTAGATTGATTTTTAGACGTTCTTCAAAGATTTCCTTATCTAGTAGATCTGCTACACGAATTCCTACACGAGCTGCTTTATCCATGTATGCTGGACCGATCCCTTTGATTGTTGTACCGATTTTATTTTCGCCCTTAGCATCTTCTTGTAATTGATCCAATTGGATGTGGTACGGTAAAATGACATGCGCACGGTCAGAAATACGTAAGTTATCTGTCGTTACATTATTTTCTTTTAAATAAGCCAGTTCTTTTACTAGAGATTTTGGATTAACTACAACACCATTTCCAATTACGCTAATCTTGTCTTTGTAAAAGATACCTGAAGGAATCAAGTGTAGTTTATAAGTAATACCATCAAATTTAATGGTATGACCTGCATTATCTCCGCCTTGATAACGTGCGATGACCTCAGCATTCTCACTTAAAAAATCTGTGATCTTTCCTTTTCCTTCATCGCCCCACTGCGTTCCAACTACTACAACTGATGACATTCGAACACCTCGTTCTAAATTATTTTGTCCTGATTCATTGTACCAATAAAACACAACGCTTTCAAGGAAAAATCGAATATTATCATTTTATATAAATATATATATATAGCAAAACACGAACATTATTTTTTGAAAGAAAAGCAATTGAGTAAAAAAGCGAAAATTGCTTAAACTATTCATAAATTTTTTCAGGAGTAAAATAAAAATTATACCCCATTACTTTATTTCCTTGCGTTCTGGCATAAACCTTTTTGATTGTAAGGTTTTTAAAAATTGGACTCAATTCTTCTTTTAAATGCCTGATTATTTTTTGATCAATCTGACCAATTTGATAACTTTTCGGAATATTTAATATGTAACGCAATTCATTGATAGAAAATGTGCGAAAACCAGTAGTACGAAACTGTTTCAATAATCGAAACATATCCTTTGTGTACTTGCTCTTCAAATTAGTAAATTCTACTAAAGAGAATCTTGTAAAACCGCTGACCATCTGATTTAACAAACAAGCAAACTGTGGGTTAACAGAAATATCAATGTACCCTTTTTTTAAGGTCATTGTAGCATCCCTTTTCAGTTCTTCACCTAAACTATCATAAACAACGGCGTTTTCTCCGCAGAAATCAAAATGTGTAAACAATTTAAATTCTTCAACAGTCATTTGATCGTTTTTAGAGTATGTATGAGGATAAACAAGCTTTAACATTTTTGTATACGTTTGTTTGAGATCTTCAATGAATCTAGAGGTTGATGTTGCTTTATATTGTGCTAGTGTTTTTATTTCATTTAAAGAAAATCTGATGATTCGATCTTCTTTATTTTTGATCCGTGAAACAATAGAAAAAAATAGGTTCATTTCATTTGAGGTAAAGCCATTTAACGCCACACGGTTTAATTCATTCTTATACTTTACAGTTTCAATTGCCATCACGATCCTCCTTATCTTTTGTGCAGCCTCATTATAAATAAACCTTGAGAGAGAAAGCAAGAAAAAATGACTAATAAACAAATTAGTACTGATAACAACACCGATTCTCAATCTATTTTCCAAGAAAATAAGGACCTTAAAACAGACAAAATAGTACTAATTAAGATAATAATCCTTAGAGGGACATTGCTTCTCTGCTTATTAAAAAGAAAAAAATACAACATGAACTATCCTTTTTTTTTCCTTTAATTTAGAGTGACATTTTTTTATTTCGAGCCTATTCTAATGATGCTATAGCAAATAAATAGTTATGAAGGAGAGGAAACCATTTTGAAAAAATCAATTATTATTGTTGGTGCTGGGCAAGGAGTCGGCCTGGAGACCGCACGAAAATTCGGGAAAGAAGGATATAAAGTCGGGTTGATCCGTCGAGGACAAGAAAATTTGACAGCTATGAGTACTGAATTGGCAAATGAAGGAGTCGAGACCTTTTCTGAAACTGCTGATGCTAACCGCCCTGAAGATATTGCAACAGCTGTTCAGAAGTTAGGTGAACGAATGTCAGGTATTGATGTTCTATTTTATAACGTTCCTGGTCCTTTAGGAAAGGCTTATATGCCTGCGACACAAATCACAACTAAATTATTATCCGAATTTCTTACAATGAGAGTCTTAAGCGCATTGAGCTCTGCCCAAGCGGCAATTCCATTTTTAAAGTCAAGTAAAGGGTCGTTATTATTTACTAGTGGGCAATCAGATAGATCACCCTTCCCATATACAGCGGCAATCGGAGCACCACAAGCCGCATTAAGGTTGCTTGCTGAGCATTTAAGTGAAGAACTTAAGTCTGATGACATTTTTGTTGGATATCTTCCATTAGATAATCCTCCGCTTTATTCAGATCCTGAAAAAGAGCTAGAACGAGAAGATTTACCTGAAGGTTTTTCACTTAAAGAACGGGTTGTTGCTAAAGATGTCGCAGATGTTATTTATGATTTAAATCAAAAACGTGATGTTTTTGAACGCCCTGTCAAAGCTTCAAAATCAGAATAATTACCATGATTTTAAAATGAAAAGGAGAGAATTAACATGAAAAAAGTCGCATTAATTGCCGGCGCAACAACAGGAATTGGGAAAGCTTCCGCTCTTCAACTAGCGAAAGACGGTTTTTCTCTTGTTTTAGCTGCTCGAGGTGAAGAAAAAGGTCTGTCACTTGTTCAAGAAATTCAGGAACTCGGTGGTGAAGCTGATTTTATCAAAACAGATATGAGTATTGAACAAGATGTTCAACGACTGGTTGATTTTGTCGTTAAAAAATACAATAAAATTGATTACTATTTAGGAAATCAAGGTGTTATTTATGAGCCCAAAATGTTTGATGAAACGCCTGAATCGGATGTTGATAAAGTGTTGAATGTAAATGTTAAAGGAACTTTTTTTGGTATGAAGCACGTAATCAAGCAACTTTTGAACCAAGAAAGCGGAAATATAACCATTATTGCTTCTTCATCAGGTATTCGCTCTGAAACAGGATTTGGCGTTTACTCTGCTTCAAAAAGAGCTGTCCTTGGATTAGTGCAAGACGCAGCTATTGAGTATGGCGCAAATAATATTCGGATTAACGCAATATGTCCCGGTGGAATTGTTACACCGCTTACGGATTCTACAATTGCATCTATGACTAAAAGTAAATTCCAACAACCTCGTCCTTCTGTCGCTTTATTAAACAATGGAGAACTTGGTGAACCAGAAGATATTTCTTCTTTAGTTTCTTATCTTGCCTCAGATCATTCGAAATATATGACTGGTGCTGTCATCAGCGTTGATGGTGGAATTACATTGTAAAACGCAAAAAAGAAGCATCGTTTTAGCTTCAATCATCAATTCTCCACTATTAAAAGGATAAAAATAAATAGAATGTGCCCCCTAAAATTAGTGAATAACTAACTTAGGGAGGCACATTCTGTTGTTTCACCCTTTTTTAGAACTCTTCTCTCGGTGATAACGAAGCGAACTTGTTGAACTCTTTAATAAATAACAATTCTACCGTTCCTCTGGCACCACTTCTGTTTTTTTCAATAATAACTTCTATAACATTGTCGATCTCAGGCTCTTCACGAGCACCATCTTCGCCTTCCTCACCACGATCATAATAATCATCACGATAAAGAAAAGCTACGATATCCGCATCTTGCTCAATAGATCCAGACTCTCGGATATCACTCAGCACAGGACGTTTATCCTGACGTTGCTCTACTCCACGGGATAACTGAGACAAGGCAATAACAGGAACTTTTAATTCCTTTGCTAATTTTTTCAGTTGACGGGAAATTTCAGATACTTCCTGCTGACGACTTTCACGACCGGTTCCTTCAATCAATTGTAGGTAATCGATCAAGATCAAGCCAAGATTGCCGCGCTCTTGCGCTAGTTTACGGCATTTTGCTCGAATTTCTGTAATTTTTATACCAGGCGTATCATCAATATAGATTTGCGCTCTAGATAAACTACCCATTGCAATAATAAGGTTTTGCCATTCTTCTTCTGATAACTGACCTGTCCGCAAATGCCCCGCTTCAATTGAACCTTCCGCACAAAGCATCCGATTTACAAGCGATTCAGCCCCCATTTCCAGACTGAAAATAGCAACAGAACGATCTGTTTTAGTCCCGATATTTTGGGCAATATTTAAGGCAAAGGCTGTTTTCCCTACGGCAGGACGAGCTGCCAGGATAATTAATTCCTCAGCCTGCAGTCCAGCTGTCATTTTATCTAAGGCTGGATATCCCGTGGGTAAACCCGTGATTTCCTCGTCGTTTTGATAAAGCTGATCAATATTAGCGATCGACGTATTCAATACATCGGCGATCGATAAAAAGCCGCTTCGATTTCTTTTTTCTGAAACCTCTAATATACTGCGCTCTGCATCATCTAAGATGGTTTCAACGTCTTCTCCTTGTTCAAACCCTTTAGTAACAATCTCTGTAGCGGTTTGAATCAAGTTACGGAGCAATGATTTTTGTTCGACGATCTTCGCATAGTAAACAATATTAGCAGCAGTTGGCACAGCTAAAGCTAAATCTGATAGGTAGCTTAAACCGCCAACATCTTCTAATAGATTTTCCTGCTCCAAACGATCTTTGATCGTGATCACATCAATCGCTTCATTTCGATCATTCAAGGTAAGCATAGTCTGAAAAATCAATTGATGATTACGGCGATAAAAATCTTTTGGTTCTATGTATTCTAAAGCATCGATAATAACCTCAGCATCTAAAAAAACCGACCCTAAAACGGCCTGTTCTGCTTCCATACTTTGGGGCGGTACTCGATCTTGCCATACTTCATTCATTTTTTTCTCTCCTATAGCTCAAATTACGCTTTTCAGTCTTTCTATTTTAACAAGAAAAAAGCAAAATGTACAATGACATTATCGTATCATTTCAGCTTAATGATAAGCAAAAAACAGAGGAAATCCCCTGCTTTTGCAAATTATTCTTCTACTACGTGAACTTTGATCGTTGCCGTTACTTCATGATGTAATTTCACTGGAACTTTTGTAAAACCTAAAGCACGAATCGGCTGTGATAATTCTAATTTACGTTTGTCTAATTTGACCTTATATTGCTTGTTTAAGGCTTCCGCAATTTGCTTTGAAGGAATAGACCCAAAGAGACGTCCATCTTCACCAGCCTTCGCTTTAAGCTCTACAACAGTCTCTTCTTTTTCTAAGAACTCTTGCATTTTTTTCGCTTCTGCTAAAATTTCAGCTTCATGTTTGTCTTGCGCTTTCTTTTGTCCGGCAAGAGCACTGATACTGCCTTTATTGGCTTCTTGAGCATAGCCGTTTTTGATTAGGAAGTTTTGTGCGTAACCTGCAGGTACTTCCTTAATTTCCCCTTTTTTCCCTTTACCTTTTACATCTTGTAAAAAATGACTTTCATACGATTATTCCTCCTCATACTAATTAATGATCAATCGTTTCTTTGAAACACTCGTACTTTTCAGCATATTTGTCGATGTACTGAAAAGTAAAAACGAGATCAGCTCAATAACTCCAACTGAAAATAAGAAATAACAGCTATAGTACTTTTTCCGATAAAACCATTTGATCTTTTTTCATTCAAAGCGAAAGCTACGGAACTTGATCATACATTACATCTATATTTTGCTGAATCACTTTCAGCAGCTGCTCTTTTACCTCAGCTACTGTTACATTAGTTAATTGTACCGCAGCGTTAGTGAAATGACCACCTCCGCCTAAATTTTCCATGATCAGCTGGACATTTATCGACCCGTTACTACGTGCGCTGATGCCGATTTGTTTATCTGTGCGTTTTGTTATTACAAATGCTGCATTGATTCCCACCATTGATAATAGCGTGTCTGCTGTTTTGGCCGCAGTTACACTATCATATTCCTTCTCTTCGCTACCAGTAACAATGACGGTATCTGGTGTGACATACTCACTTTTGGCAATCAAACTATTCATTTCCAAATAACTACTTAAATCTGAGCTTAATAAATATTGTACTAAAGATGCATCAGCTCCACAAGTTCTTAAATAACTCGCTACGTCAAATGTCCGCGCTGTTGTGCGCACACTGAAACTTTTCGTATCAACGACGATTCCAGCTAATAATAAGGTCGCTTCAAGCTTATCCAACTGTTTTTGTGTATTACTTTGATACTCAATCAATTCTGTCACTAACTCTGATGCTGATGACGCAGACGATTCGATATAAGCAAGCAAAGGTTTAGCCGGAAATTCATCCCCTCGGCGATGATGATCAATAATCACAACTTTAGCAAATTGTTCATATAGCTCCTGTGAAATTGAAAGTGACGGTTTATGGTAATCAACCATGATCAATAAACTGCTGTCAGTTTTTCTTTTCATTGCTTCTTTTGGCGCAATGATCTGTTTCGCCAATTCAGGATAATTCTCTAGCTCAACCATCACTCTTTCAACGTCAGGAATGCTTTCACTCTTATCTAATACGACCCACGCTTCTTTACCATGGAATTTTGCTAAACGTGCCATGCCGAAGGCCGAACCAATTGCATCCATATCTGGAAAACGATGTCCCATGATATACACATCCGAAGATTCAGATAATATTCCTTGAATTGCGGTACTCATCGCACGAGACCGAACACGCGTTCTTTTAGCGACAGATGCTGTTCTGCCTCCATAAAAAATCGGTTTGGCATTATCTTTGGCTTCTTTAACGACGACTTGGTCGCCACCTCTCACTAATGCTGTATCTAAATTAGTTTGAGCGGTGTTACCTGTCTGACTTAATGTTTCCCCACCATAAGAAATTCCCATACTTAATGTAATCGCTATCTCTCTAGTACTGGATTCTCTTCTGATTTTATCCAAGATTTGAAATTTTGAATCCATCATCTTTTTTATATCTTCCAACTGGGCAATGAAAAAGTAACGCTCTGCATTTAGTCTTTTATAAAAAACATGATATTCGTCCATCCAATCAGAAACCATGGTGGTAATAAAACTATTTAAGTAAGATATTTCTTTCTCATCCATATTATCCGTAATGTCATCATAATTATCAACTGAAACAATTCCAATTGCCGTTTGCATATCTAATTTCTCATGATATAAATTACTTTCTTCTGTAATATCTTTAAAAGTGATCGTATGCTGATCCGTATCAACATTAAACCGAAAAACATCATCACCGACTTTAAAAATATCTTTTCCTTTTTCAGCTAGCAGTACGTAGTTATTTATTAGTTCTGGACTAATGAGGGTTTGTCCATCTTTACGAAAAATAGCTTCTGCAAAAGGATTTAGCCATTTTGGTTCTTTTGTATCAGAATCGTAGTTTATAATCCCGACTGATACTTCATTAAAAGCATAATCTAATGATTTTTCTGCAATAGTGCTTGCTTCTCTAATTTTTTCTGCATTCGATATCTCAATTTTTTGATTAGATAAAAGATCCGATTAATCAAAATAAGATTGAGTATTAGTAATCCAGCAATATACATATATTGATTAGATATGAAGAAAAATAGTACTATTTCCAATAAAAAGAGAACGAATACAGAACCCAAAATCCGTTTCATTCTAATCTTTTTCATTATTAAGACTCCTCCATTATTCTACAGATAAGGTTATTTTATCATAAAAATACAATTTCTGCGAACAGCCAAATGTTTCACGTGAAACATTTAAAATTGATTATGTCAGCTGCAGTAACTAGTATTAAGATAGCACTGATTGACTATAGTATCTTATTTACCGCCTATATGTAGTTACCTACATCTCTTATCAATTTATTATATAATAATTACTCATTCAAGGTATAAAAATATTATAAAAAAGAGATCAAAGAATTAATCCTTTAATCTCTAATATATTCTATATTATTGCTCTTCACCAACAAATGGTAATAAGCCCATGATACGTGCACGTTTAATCGCAATTGTTAATTTGCGTTGGTTCTTAGCGCCAGTACCTGTTACACGACGTGGTAAAATTTTTCCACGTTCAGAAATGAATTTTTTTAGTAATTCGATATCTTTATAATCAATATATTCAATATGGTTAGCAGCGATATAATCGACTTTACGACGTTTACGCCCGCCTCTTCTTTGTTGTGCCATTCTTATTCCCTCCTATCAAATTCGTTTAGAATGGTAAATCATCATCTGAAATGTCAATAGTCGAACCTGAACCACTAAATGGATCAGAATCTCTATCAAAATCAGGCATACCGTTATTGCTAGACTGAGAGGATGATTGATTAAAATTGTTTTGTCCTGAAAAATTATTGTTCTGTGGTTGTTGGAAACTTCCACCACCAGCATTATAAGTTGGTGTTGAATCTGATCCATCTGTTGTTTGTCTTTGTTCTGAAGCAGAACGAGACTCTAACAACTGGAAATTCTCGCAAACAACTTCGGTCACGTATACACGTTGACCTTGTTGATTCTCGTAATTTCTAGTTTGAATACGACCAGTTACGCCTAATAATGTACCTTTACGCGCATAGTTTGCCATTGTTTCAGCAGGTTTACGCCAAATCACACAGTTAATAAAATCGGCTTCACGATTTCCATTTGCATTCGTAAAGTTACGGTTTACCGCTAAAGTAAACGTCGCAACCGCCGAACCACTAGATGTATATCGTAAATCGGGATCTTTTGTTAGTCTTCCAACTAATACAACGTTGTTAATCATTTAAACATCTCCTTTCGTCAATTCCGATGTTTCACGTGAAACATTTGGATTATACTTCTTCCTTGATAATCATGTGACGGATAATACTGTCATTGATTTTAGCAAGACGATCAAATTCATTGATTGCTCCTGCAGTTGATGGAGAAGATACTTTAACGATATGATAGATGCCTTCACGGAACCCGTTCATTTCATATGCTAAGCGGCGTTTTTCCCAATCTTTTGATTCGATAACTTCTGCTCCGTTATCTTTCAAAATTGTGTCGAAACGTTCCACTAAAGCAGTTTTTGCTTCTTCATCAATGTTCGGACTAATAATGTACATAATTTCGTAATTCGTAGCTTGACTCATTGATTTTCACCTCCCTATGGACTTTAGGCTCTTAGATTGCTAAGAGCAAGGAGAGTTATCTAAAATATATAGACTACTCACAATTTTTTATTATACATCTAAAAGCTGATAAAATCAAGCATTCTCTGCAATCTTTGATTTTTTTTTTATCAAGTCAATTCTCTCTCATGTCTTACTTTAATATACGCCTAAATCGATTTTTTTCATTTTTTTATTTATAATTTAGGTTATTTATTTTTCATGGTATACTATCCTTGTTCGAAATTGCACAAATAATTTGAAGTAGTTTGAAAGGATGCTGTTACATTGAATAAATTGTTAGATTACCAACCGCTCAACTTGTACACGAATTATCTTGAGGCCGCACTTAAGGCCCCTGAAACTGCTATTATTCATGACGAATCTTTACCAGCTTTTCCTGAACTTGGAACCAATTATACCTATAAATTAAGCCACGAAACGATTTTAAATCGTGCTTATCAACTGGCTAGCCTAGGTGTCAAAGCTGAAGATAAAATCATTATTTTTAAAAGCTCAAAATTCGATACGTATTTATTAGCAGTTGCAGCATCGTACTTAGGTGCTATTCCAGCAATGATTTCTTATCATTTTCCAGCTGAAACGATTGAAGTTTTTGTCGATCGTTTGGAAAATCCGTTTATTTTATTCGATGATGAAACGGCAGAAAAAATTGCTAAAGTAAAAAATAGTTCACCAGAAAAGCAAATTTCACTTACAAGACTTTTACAAGCACCTACTAATGAGGTGCCTCAAGTGGAATTACCTACAGATATGATTGCTTATATGACACATACCTCTGGAACAACTGGGATTCCTAAATTAATTTGTCACTCCGCTAATTCTATGGGGTGGCGGACAAAATGGCAAAAAACGATTTTTACAAAAATTGCTGAGAAAAAACTTGTTGGCTTTCATATTTCACCGGTTCATTCTCGTTTTAACATTGGAATTTCTTCTTTGATGGCAATGGGTTTTCCGATGATGCCTTTATCGATCTCAAACAGCGATTCAGTTTCAAAAATGCTCACAGAACATCAACCGATAGCTGTCGAAACTCATCCAAATAATTTTGTTCAATGGACAGCATTGGCGAAAAGACAGCCCGAAGTGTTCGCAAGCGTTCGTTACTACCATTCTACTTTTGATGCTATCAACAATGCTACAATGGCTAGTTTCTTAAAAGCTTCAGAAAAAAATGAGCCGATTTTCCTTCAAGTTTATGGACAAAGCGAATGCGGGCCGATGATCTTAAAAGCTCATACGTTAGAATCGCTTAAAACATCTGATGCACGTGATATGGGAGTTGGTTTAGAAGGTTTGACTGAAGCACGTATCGCAGATAAGGATGGAAATGTTCTACCTGTCATGACGGATGGACACATCCAATTTTTATCTAAGGGACGTGCACTAACCTACTATAAAGAAGATGACCGCTTCCAAGCAACTGTTTTTGGCCCTTGGTGGGATAGTGGTGATTACGGCTTTATGGATGAAAACGGTCATTTATTCCTTAAAGATCGTCAAGTAGACTTGATTGATAAAATCGATAGCAATCTGGCAATTGAGGATCATTTATTGGATGCTCTTGATTTTCTTCAAGAAGTGATCATTGTTAGAGCCAAAGATAATTCTCCTCAACCGATTTTAGCAGTTGATCCAAAACAAGGAATGGATTGGGATGCTTGGTGGGAACAAGTTACTGATTTACCTCATTTAAATAAACCGATCATTATGGATTGGGACGAGATTCCTCGTACAGCTACAATGAAAGTCCAACGACTACAGATTGAAAAGTCACTGAAAGAAAATTAATCCTCTAGACTAAAAAAAGAAGTGAGCGGGGCATGACTCGAAGAGTCATGTCCCGTTCACACATAATCCGGATAAACGGTGAGAGCAAAAGCTCTCCCTTCAAAAATAAGCTAAAATTCACGAAAAATGTTCTTCAACTTTTTGTGAATCTTAGCTTATTTTTCGGGATTAAACACTTGTCCCATCTTCATTTATCAATAAAGTGTCATACGTACCATATTTCAATAACGTTTCTTGAGATAAAGAAACACCAATTCCCAATCCGTCAGGTACATTAAGTTCGCCATTTTGAATTTCAAAAGGTTCTGTAATAATGTCCTCGTAGTAATAACGGTCAGAAGCTGAAATATCTCCTGGAAAAGTAAAAATTTTTTGAGAAGCAAACTGTACATTTAAAGCTCTTCCCACACCAGATTCAAACATTCCGCCTAACCAGACCAGTAATCCCTTTTCTTTGCAGAAATCGACTATCTTCATGGCTTCTGTGATGCCACCTACTCTAGGAATTTTTAAATTGATACTCCGACAGCTTCCCAAAGAAAAGGCCAGCTCACAATCTTTAAGCGTCCGAATATTTTCATCTAGACAAATATCTGTTTGCAATTCTTTTTGTAATTGTGCGTGATCTAGAAAGTCATTCGCTGCAAAAGGTTGTTCAATCATGGCTAAATCATACCCATCTAATTGGAGTAAATGAGGGATATCCTTAATGGTATATGCCGAGTTAGCATCCACCATCAGAGGTATATCGGGAAACTTATTTCGGATTACATCAATTGGTTTGAGATCATAACCTGGCCGAATTTTTAATTTAATGCGTTGGTATCCTGCTGTTACATACTCTGTAATTTGATCCAATAATTTAGCTAGATCAGTCTGGATACCCACACTAACTCCAACAGGAATTTGTGCTCTCGTTTTGTTAAAATAAGTTTTTAAGCTCTTTCCATTACGTTTAGCATATAAGTCCCAGATTGCCGTCTCAAGCTAGATTTCGCCATTTGATTGCCTTTTACTTCATCAAAGAGAAACGAGACTTCTTTAGGATGTTGAATTTTTGCATTTTTTAGTAAAGGAATCAAGTGGTTTTCAATGATTATCCGAGCTGTATCAATTGTCTCTTCTATATAATCCGGCTGTTCAAAGGGAACTAGTTCACCTATACCTTGATTTCCCAATTCATCACTCACTAATAAAAGATCAAAGGCCTTCTCTGTCAAACGACCGTAACTAGTTTCAAATGGAATCCTTAGAGGCAGTCGAACACGATAACGGTCAATGCGATCAATTTTCAACGACATTTCCTCCTTAAGATTTTATCTTTTTTCAAAGCCACTAGACACAAATGCCATAACGAGCTTCTCAAATGTCTCCGGCTTTTCTAAATGAATACAATGCCCTGTATCACTGACTAATTCAATAGAAAAATCTGGTTGCTTTTCTTGCATTTTTTTAGCAATTTGTTGAAACTTAGGATCTAATTCCCCAACTATCAGCAGTGTGGCAGCTTTTACCTTACCTAGTTCTTTCCAAAAATCTGGTTGAACACCTGTCCCCATGAACCATAAACTACATGCCAAACCAAAGCCTTGTTGTGATAGTCGTTCATTTCGAAGAGCCTGCTGAACTTTAGGCGCCAGCCTTTTTTGACTCTCGAAAAGAGGTAGTTTTTCCCATTTTTCAACAAATATTTCAATAGGATGACTCATAATAAAACCAGCTAGATGTTCATCAGAATGTTTACGCAACCTTCTCTCTGTCTGCTTCTCTAAGCCAGGAGAACCGCTCTCTAAGATCAGTTGATGAACCTTTTGAGGAAATAGGCATGCGAAGCCTAAAGCTACTCTAGCACCCATTGAATAGCCTAATAAGGAAAACTCAACTATCCCTAGTTGTTCGATCAGCAAAGCAATATCCTGACATAAACAAGTCATTTGATAGCGGTAAGGATGAACATAACAATCCGTTCGACCATGACCGATTAAATCAATCGCTAAAATATTTATAGCACTAGTTTTTCGAAAAACTGGCGCAAATGTTTGACTTGTTCCTGTGAACCCATGAAACAAACTAAAGTTGGTTGATTTTCCTTGTAATCAGACAGCCATTCATAATAATAAGTTACACCATTTATGTTATGATTCATTTATTTTTCCCTAGCTCTTTTTTCAAACCAGCAATAATCTTCTCATACAAAAGTACATTTTCCTGACGATCACCGATGACTTCTATTATTTGGAACTTCGGTTGTTTCTGTGTTATTGCCAGTAGTTGTTCTAACTGCTCTAAACTCTCTGCTTTTACATACTCAGCATCGTATAATTGAGCAACTAAAGAAAAATCTAAATCGATCGGTGTTCCAAAAATTGGTTCAAAATCCTCTTCTTCCAATTGACGCTGTGAAAGAAAAGAAAAAATACCGCCGCCATTATTGTTCAGTAAAACAATCGTCAATGGTAAATTGTATCGTTTGGCCAATAATAAACCGTTCATATCGTGATACATCGCTAAATCGCCGATCAATAAAACATTCTGACGATCTGGATTTGTCGCACACATTCCTAAAGCTGTTGAAACAATCCCGTCTATTCCGTTGATCCCTCGATTGCCGAATAACTGATAATGATTATTTTCAGGTGTTGAAAAACGATCTAAAAAACGAATCGCATTGCTATTTGATACAAACAACTGACCATTTTTTGCCATTTTTTTGTGAACCAAGATACTGGCCGAAGTTTCATTTAGAGTCTTCATCTCTCTAAGATCGGTTAATTGTTTTTCCGTTGTTTTCTGCCAGCCGATCCATTGCTGACTCCACGAATTTGAGGTTTCTGTCTTAACGCGCTCTATCAATTTCTGAATGAACAGTTGTTCATCTGCTTGGATGGCAATTTGAGTCTGCTTTAATTGATCCTGCCATTCACCTGTTTCATCAACGAAGTAGATCTTCGTCCTATTGCTAAGTGATTGCAGCCAAAACATCGTATTTTTTGAGATTGGAAGCATGCCAAACCGAACCACTACTTCTGGATATTGGTTCATATCGACTTCTTGAATAAATAAGTCCGCATAACTCATAATCAACGAGCTTTCTTTAGGACAAGCAGTAATATTTGCCAAAGGATCACTAAGAATCGGCCATTTCAGTGTTTCTGCTAACGCAATAAACACTTCAGCTTCTTCTGGTGTATGGCTTCCGCTACAACTAAAACCCCTCTTTTTCCTTGCCATGCATCAACAAATTTCATTAATTGTTCTTCTGATAATTGCTTTTTGCCTGCTATAATTTCAGTTTTTCTATCAACAAGCAACCGTCGATTTAAATCAGGCAGTAATGGTTCTCTCAACGGAAAATTTAAATGAACCGGGCCTTTTGGTATTTGACAAGCAGTATCTGTAGCGCGCATACCTTGCCAATACGCATAATCGAGCATTCCCTTAGTTCCTTCTGGAATCGCCATTTCTATAAATTCTTTCACATGGCTTTGAAATAAATGGAATTGATCCATTGCTTGCGGTGCACCCACTTGACGCAATTCATGCGGTCGATCTGTTGTTAGAATGATCAATGGAATATGACTAGCATTTGCTTCACAAATCGCTGGATAATAATTTGCGGCTGCCGTCCCAGATGTACACAGTAAAACAACAGGTTTGAGGCTTGTTTTACTTAATCCTAAGGCAAAAAATGCTGCAGAACGTTCATCGACTTCAATAAAAGTTTCGATTTTTTCTTGTCGATGCAGCAATAACGCTAGTGGTGTAGAACGAGAACCAGGACTTATTACAGCCTGCTCTACTCCACTGCTGATTATTCCTTCAACAAAAGTTTGTAAATAGCTTGTCATATCACTTTGATTTGTCACGATCATCCCCACCTATTCCTCTTAACATCGGTTGAAATTTGATTTGTGTCTCTATTCGCTCTTGCTCTGCTATTGAGTCTTTAACGATACCACAACCGGCATATAAGTAGCCGCTATCTCCAGAAAACACTGCTGAACGTATCCCAACCGCAAATTCTCCTACATCCTCTTTGATAGCGACCCAGCCGATCGGCGCACCATATAACCCTCTATCTAAAGGTTCGTGCTCCTTTAGCCACTTCAAAGCTAATTCCTTCGGCTCTCCACCTAAGGCTGGTGTTGGATGTAATTGCTGGATTCCTTTCAAAAAACGATAATCATTTTTCCGCTGTCCTTCAATCGGTAAATGTAAGTGCTGAATATCACGATTTTTTAATAATTGTGGTGGTTGTGCCTGAATCACAGCACCTGTCATTGATTCCAACTCTTTAATGATTCTGTCTACAACAATTTTATGTTCTTGTCGATTTTTCATATCGTTCAATAAGTAATTTCCCAACTCTAGATCTTCTGTTTCCGTTGTTCCACGTGAAACAGAGCCAGCAATACTTGCCGTTGAAAAGGTCGTTGTAGAAGCTTTCAACAAGCGTTCTGGTGTTGCACCAATGAATACATGCTCGTCTGATTCCAACAAAAAAAAGTATGTATTCGTTTGCTGTTGCTGAAGATTTTTCAAGATGGCATCGGCCTCGAATGGACTATTGCTTTTTACCTTCATTTGTCTAGCTAAAACAACCTTTTCTAAAGGTCCTGCTTCTTTTAACTTCTTGACCGTTTCATCAACAACACTCATCCATTGCGATACCGCAACTTCTTCTGCTGTTATCTGCCCAGTAGTCTCTTCGTTTTCTTTTACTTGAGTATTCATGATTTCAGTGAATTGTGTCGTAAGATATAGCCACTTTTTCTGTAATACCTCTTCCGTTGCCGCGCTAAAATTGATGGTAATATAGCGATGCTCCTCGACCTGAGTCAGCAAAAAAGTTGGTAGATAAAACAAGCCTTGTTCCATCGGTCCCCATTCATTTTGTTCTACAAGTTTATCATCAAAAGGAAACGCACCAAATAATATCGCTCCGGCTCCTGAAATAAAGCGATTTTGATAGATTTTTGCTTTTTCGCCTAATATAAATGTCTCTACTTGTTCAAATGATGCGTGGTCATAGGTCAGTTCTTCTTCTTTACCAAACCCGACTAACATAATATCTTTTTCTGGTGTTTGCCAATAAAACCGCTCACCTTTAAAGGCTTTTTGCCCCTTCATAAAATAAGTACGCAAAGAATCTTCAGATTCATTTAATTCTTTGATCCAGCTAAATTGACGATAGCCTTGTTCATACGCTTGCTCTAGTTCTTTAGGAATGCTCATTTGCTTAAAAAAGCCTCCCTTTCTATTGTTGTTAAGCGGTGTTTCGCTAATTTTCCACTTGCTGTTTTAGGCAGCGAATGACACAAATAAATTCGTTTAGGCAGTTTAAATTTTGCTAAATATGTTTTAGCAAAGGTATTTATTTTTTCCACCGTAATCATTGGATCTCCAACGATATATGCAACTGGAACAGCTCCCCATTTATCATCTATTTCACCAACTACAGCAACTTCTTTTACACCGGGAAACTCTTGTAATACATGTTCAATTTCCGTTGGATAAATATTTTCGCCGCCTGAAATGATCAATTCACTTAATCGACTGACTAAATACAGATATCCTTCTTCATCCAGATAACCCATATCACCTGTTTTAAACCAACCATCTGTTGTCCATTTCACTGTTTGCCACTTCTCACCATGTAAATAGTGTGAAACAACATTTTTTCCTTTTAATAGAATTTCTCCGACTTCATTTTCTTTCAACTGTATTTGATATGCATCAACAATTTTGATATGCATGCCTACTAAAGGTTTCCCCGCAGAGCCGATTTTTAGTGCAGCGTCTTCAAAGCGCAAGGCAACGACTTGAGAGCAAGTTTCAGTCATTCCATATGATTGGATCACAGGAATTCCATAACGCTCGCATTTTTCTAATGCTTTGGGTGAAATAGGACCGCCACCAAGCAACATTGCCTTGAAATTTGAACTATAGCCTTTCTTCGGATAGTTTTCTAGTAATTCCTTCAACATGATTGCAACAACAGAAATTACTGTTCCGCATCCTTCAGCTAAGTCTTTTGTTACTACTGTTGCATCAAACTTACTATATAAACGCAGGCTACATCCCAAGACTAACTGCCGAACTATGATGGACAAACCACTGATATGAAATAATGGTACTGGACAAAGCCAACAATCATCAGGTGAAATACTCATATTTTCTTGTGTTGCTAGAGCGCTGGCAAGATGATTGCTAAATTGCTGTATCACCCCTTTAGGATTACCTGTTGTACCTGAGGTATACATGATTGAAGCTGTTGCCTCCAGTTGATAGAGCGAAGGTGACTCCATCAATGATTCTTCTGTACTCGTTGATTTCGACATTTCAATACTCATGATTTGAGTCAATTCTGAAAGAAAAGGTAACCTTTCAGTAGAAACCACCACCAAATTCACCTCAGCATCGGTCAATTGGTAGTGGAGTTCTTGTAAACTTAAATGTGTATTTAGCAAAACGAGCTCTTTGCCTAACTCCCACAAAGCTAAAATCGAAAAATACATTTCTTTTGAATTTCGGCTGAATAGAGCCACTCTTTTCTCCTCATATGGAATCTTTGAAGAAAATTCTACTGCCCACTGTCTAACTTCCCGTCCAATGTCAGCAAAAGACCAGACTTCATCTTGCCAGTAAAAAGCAGGATGATTTGGTCTTTCATTTACTTGTTTTTGTAGCCAACTACTCATGTTTGTCACCCTTTATGGAAATTTAGGAAATTGGTCGAAATCTGGATCACGTTTTTCTTTGAATGAATCGCGTCCTTCTTTTGCTTCATCCATCGTGTAATAAAGTAGTGTTGCGTCTCCCGCTAATTGCTGAATTCCAGCTAATCCATCTGTATCAGCATTTAAAGAAGCTTTGATCATACGTAATGCAAGCGGGCTTTTCTTCAACATTTCTTCTGCCCATTCCATCGTGACATCTTCTACTTCGGCTAAAGGTACGACTGTATTGATCCATCCCATATCCAACGCTTCTTCCGCTGTATATTGTTTGCATAAGAACCAAACTTCTTTGGCTTTTTTATGACCAACCACACGTGCTAAATAACCTGAGCCGTAGCCGCCATCGAAACTTCCAACATTGGGCCCAGTTTGACCAAATTTAGCGTTGTCTGCTGCAATCGTCAAATCACAAACAAGCTGAAGGACATTTCCTCCACCGATCGAATATCCTTTGACCATTGCAATGACTGGTTTTGGAATCACACGAATCAAGCGTTGTAAATCTAAAACATTCAAACGAGGAACACTATCTTCCCCAACATAACCACCATGTCCACGAACTTTCTGATCACCACCAGAACAAAAAGCGTTGTCTCCTGCACCAGTTAAAATAATTACGCCGACATCTTGTTTATCACGGCTGATGTTGAATGCATCAATCATTTCCATAACTGTTTTTGGTGTAAAAGCATTGTGCACTTGAGGGCGATTGATCGTAATTTTCGCCACTTTACCTTCTTGTTCAAATAAAATTTCATCGTATTCTTTGATCGTTGTCCAGTTTCTCATGAGGAAACCTCCTTATAATTTTAAAAGCGAAACAAATCGGGTAATCCTGTAGAAAATTAGGAAATTGACATTGAAACGCTTTTAGTTTCACTGACAATTTATCTATTTTCCTAAGGATTGATTTGTGCAGCTAGATAGTTTAAAAGCGGAACAAGCTGCTTAGCTCTGACAGAAAAATAGGAAATGATGACTAAGGTGCTTTTTTCCTAGACACTAACCTGTATAACCAAATTAGTTTTCAATGCTTCTATTATACACAAATATAGAAATTTTAGAATGATAGGCGATTTAGAGAATAGTGAAAGATTCTATGAAGTAGGACCAGGAAATACGCATTATTGCATCTTTTGCTTTAGAAGAAATCAATAAAATACTGCCGCCAAAGCTAAATAAGTAAGAGAATTGGTCAAAGAAATAGGTACGCAAAAATAAAAGTAGCTAAACCATTATCCAGCTCAACTACTCTTATTTTTTATTCCATATACGTACTATTTGTAGGTACTACTTGTGCGCCAAATGGCATCAATGCTAACTTGGCTAGTTTAAATGACTGCATTCCAAATGGAATACCGATGATTGTCACACATAAAATAACTCCGCTGACACAGTGGCCTACTGCTAACCAAAAACCACTGAAAACCAACCAAAGGATATTTACTAAAAATGAGGTCGTACTCGTACTATAAACCACTCTTTTTCCAAATGGCCAAAAACTTAACCCTGCAAGCTTGAAACATTGCAAACCAATCGGAATTCCAACAATCGTAATACACCAAATAATTCCCGCTAAAAGCCATGTCAAACCTCCAAAAAAGCCTCCAAAAATAAACCAAATAATATTACCTAGACAACCCATTCTTAATTCCTACTTTCTGCTTAATTCATTATAAAAATAAATTATACTATAAAAATAGAATTTAAACCCTCACTTTATGCATAAGATTATCTGTTGCTTTTTTTGAAATATTCTCTTACAAAATCTTGGTGATGGAATACATTTATAATAATTGCTATGCTCAACAGTCAAATGACTGGTTTATGTATGCCTTAACTCGCCTATGGTATACTTAAGTGATAAAGATAAGGAAAGGATCGATCTTAGTGCATTTACTAGACTATCTAAAAATCGAAACAACTGAGTTATCTAAAGAAAAAGTTGTCTTAACGATGAAAATAGGCGATTATCACAAACAACCTTATGGTATTTTACATGGAGGAATGAATGGCATTTTGATTGAAACTGCCTGTAGTCTAGGTGCTAATGAACAACTAGATCAGGATTCCTATGCAGCTGGTATCGATCTTCAGGTCAACCATCTAAAAAGTGTTGCAGATGGCACTTTGACTGTCGTTGCTACAGCTGATCGTGTCGGACAAACGATCCAAGTTTGGGAAGGTAAAGTCTTTACTGACTCTGGGGCATTGATTGCTGTTGGACGGTGCACATTGATGAGTCGAAAATTAAAGAAGTGATGACAACAAGGTTGGAACAAAAACTTATTTCTAACGCAGCTGTCTTTTTACCACCATTTATGTGAATTTTAAAGGAGGTTGGGTCAGAAGTGTTTAACCCCGAGAAATAAGAAGAGATTCACGAAAATTGCTCTTCAAATTTTTGTGAATCTCAGCTTATTTCCGAAGGGGTTGCTTCTGATTCCACCGTTTATTCGGATTTAGAGTCCGAAACAAAACTGATTTTTAGTTTTGTCCCGGACTCTTCTTTTTGCCTCTTAAAAAATCGTTCTTGCTAATCCAATCAGCATTCCCATCACTGGTACTAATACCCAGATCCATGAATTCCAATTATTTTTATTGTCTTCTTTCATCGTCGCTAAACGTAATCTCAAGTTCTCGTTTTCTAATTTTAATACTTCGATTTTTTCATTTTGGTTTGTCATATTTATCCGCTCCTAATTAGTTGATAAGCTTATTATGACGGATTCCGCATCAGAAAAATAGAAGCTTTTGTCAGGAATCAACATGACAAATGTCATCCTCTTTTTCAAGTCTTATTACTAGATTATTTCCCCTGTAATAACTTTTAAATTCATTAACAAAGAGGTCATTATCTCTAATTCTCTTTGATCCACCTCTGAATATTTTTTATTCATGATTTTTTCTCTTTCTTTTTTGACAAGTAAATACATTACATTTAATTCTTCTGAAGTTAGATTTGATAAGTAAACATGGTTTGGTTCTGAATAGGCGAAAGCTTCTATCTCAAATGTTTCTGGATTTCTTTTCAAACTCGTCCTGATCTGAAAACCATTTGAAAAAGTAATCATCTCAACATAAAGATACTCTGAAAAGGTAATTGGTCTACGTTCATAAACAGTTGTTTTCCCCCCGAATATGTCCAATATATTTTCAAGAAAGTTTGATAATGCTGTTCCAATATTTAATTGCTTTGAAAAAGTTTTAGATAGTAATAATTTCTCCTGTGTCATAATTTTTACCTCTCACTTCTTATTACCCTTTATTATAATCATACTTTTTTCCAAAACAAAGCGAAACGATATTTCATTTTTTTAAATTTAAATTTTACTCTTAAAATTCAGTAATTTTGTTTCTCCTCATATCCTTTGATGATTCAGTTTCTTTAGACTAAAAAGAGTGGGCAATAGTCAGAAAAAAATCTGATTATTGTCCCACTCTTCTATTCATATGCTTATTTTTTATTCTTCTGTCGTTGTATCTGTATCTGGTGTTTCAGTTTCAATAACTGTTGTTTCCACACCTTCAACTTCTTCAACAATTTCATCTGGCTCTGGTTCAACAACGGCCATCGTTACAACTTTTGCATCATCTTCCATTCTCATCAAGCGAACACCTAACGTAGCACGTCCTGTTTGAGAAACTGAATCAACATTGAAACGAATAATAACACCTTTATTGGTGATCACTAGAATATCTTCATCACCACGAACGGTAGTAAGTCCTGCTAGTGGTCCGTTTTTCGCTGTAATGTTAGCTGTTTTGATTCCTTTACCGCCACGGCCCTTCACAGGGTACTCAGAGGCTTTCGTACGCTTACCGTAACCATTTTCCGTCAACACTAGAACTTCCGTGTCAGCGTCCAGTAAAGAGGCTCCTACGACGTAATCATCTTCTCTTAGACGAATACCGCGTACACCCGATGCTGTACGGCCCATATCACGAACTGCAGTTTCAGCAAATGTCACAGAATAACCATTGTGTGTGCCGATGATCATGTTTTGTTCACCATTTGTTAAGACAACATTGACTAGCTCATCATCTTCTTTTAGACCAATTGCGATCAAACCATTACTTCTAATGTTAGAGAATGCTTTAACAGCTGTACGTTTAACAGTCCCTTTACGGGTCGTGAAGAATAGATAGTGTCCTTCTTCTGCTTGTCCTTCAACCGCGATGATTGCTTGGATTTTCTCACTAGAATCGATCCCTAACATGTTGATCACGGGAATTCCTTTAGCTGTTCTTCCGTATTCAGGAATTTCATAGCCTTTAGCACGGTAAACTTTCCCATTATTCGTAAAGAATAGTAATGTATCATGGGTTGAACAAGAAACAAGGTTTTTCACGAAGTCATCATCGTGAACGCCCATTCCTTGCACACCACGTCCACCACGACGCTGCGCTCTAAATTCACTGTTTGCTACTCGTTTGATATAGCCATTATTCGTCAAAGTAATAACGACTTCAGCTTCTTCGATCAAGTCTTCATCTTCTAAACTTAGGACTTCACCGACTAATAATTCTGTACGACGAGCGTCACCATATTTATCATGAATTTCACCAAGTTCTGTTTTAATGATTTCAACAACACGTTCAGGACGAGCTAAAATATCATTCAAGTCAGCGATGAATTTCAATAATTCTTGGTATTCATTTTCAATCTTGTCACGTTCCAAACCTGTTAAACGGCGTAGACGCATGTCTAAAATCGCTTGAGCTTGACGATCTGAAAATTCAAAACGTTCGATCAAAGAGGCTTTCGCTTCATCATCTGCTTTTGAATTTCGAATAATTGCGATGATCTCATCAATATGATCTAAAGCAATTCGCAAACCTTCTAAGATATGAGCACGCGCTTCAGCTTTTTTCTTATCAAATTCAGTACGACGTGTAATAACTTCTTTTTGGTGCTCGATATAATTTTCAAGAATTTCTTTCAAGCTTAAAATCTTAGGAATTCCTTTTTCAATTGCCAGCATATTAAAACCAAAAGAGGTTTGTAATGCGGTCATTTTATAAAGGTTATTCAAGATAACAGAGGCACTGACATCGCGACGAACATCAATGACGATGCGCATCCCCTCACGAGAAGATTCATCACGTAAATCAGTGATTCCTTCGATTCTTTTTTCACGATGTAATTCTGAAATTCGTTCGATCAAACGGGCTTTGTTGACCATATACGGCAACTCAGATACTAAGATACGTTCTTTACCGTTCGGCATATCAACGATCTCAACTTTAGCACGAATCGTAATCGATCCTCGACCTGTTTCATAGGCGCGACGAATTCCTGATTTACCCATAACTAATCCACCTGTAGGGAAATCTGGACCAGGCAATACTTCCATCAACTCATTCGTTGTTGCTTCTGGATTTTCCATCAGCAAGCTTGCAGCTTCGATAACTTCAGCTAAATTATGAGGCGGAATATTTGTTGCCATCCCAACAGCGATCCCTGTTGTTCCATTTACTAAAAGGTTAGGAAAACGTGCTGGCAGTACATCTGGTTCTTGTTCTGAATCATCGTAGTTTCCATGAAAATCAACTGTATTTTTATTGATATCACGAAGCATTTCCAACGCAATTTTGCTCATTCTAGCCTCGGTATAACGCATGGCAGCGGCACCGTCACCATCGACAGAACCGAAGTTTCCGTGTCCATCAACGAGCATACTGCGGTAACTAAAAGGTTGAGCCATCCGTACCATTGCTTCATAAATCGATGAATCTCCATGTGGATGGTACTTACCCATAACATCCCCAACGATACGAGCTGATTTTTTATGTGGTTTATCAGGTGTTACACCTAACTCATTCATTCCGTATAAAATACGGCGGTGAACTGGTTTTAACCCATCACGAACATCTGGCAACGCACGAGCCACAATAACGCTCATCGCATAATCAATGAAGGATTCTTTCATTTCACTGGTCAGATTGACGTCTTGAATGTTCTCTTTGATTTCTTCACTCATGAATCTGTCTCCTTTAAATTTATTGGTCCGACCTTCAAAACTAAGTACTTTTAGTACTTAGTTTTGGATGTGATCGAAGCATAAGCGTAGTATCCGCTACCTCTAATTCGCTTTGCTCATAGAATAGAGGTTCTCCTTCTTCATTAAATATCTAGATTTTTCACGTAATGGGCATTTTCTTCAATAAATGCTCGGCGTGGTTCAACACGGTCTCCCATCAACATTTCAAAAATTTGGTCGGCTTCGATCGCATCATCGACACTGACACGTGACATCAAACGTTTTTCAGGATCCATGGTTGTTTCCCATAATTGATGATCATCCATTTCTCCAAGACCTTTATAACGCTGAACACTTGGTTTTGGACTAGCAGGTAGGCTCTCTAAAACTTGAGCTAGTTCTTCCTCAGCATTTTTCCCTGGTTGAACGTATGTGATATTTTTTCCTTGTTTGACCCCATATAAAGGTGGTTGAGCGATATATACATAGCCGGCCTCAACAACTGGACGCATGAAACGATAGAACAACGTTAATAGCAACGTACGAATATGTGCGCCATCGACATCGGCATCGGTCATGATCACTAGTTTGTGGTAACGCGCTTTCGACACATCAAAATCAGCTCCAAAGCCTGTCCCCATCGCAGTAAATAGTGAACGGATTTCTTCATTCGCTAAAATTTTATCCATACTGGCTTTTTCAACATTCAAGATTTTCCCACGAATCGGTAAAATCGCTTGGAATTCACGACTACGGCCTTGTTTTGCTGAACCGCCGGCTGAATCTCCTTCGACGATGAAGATTTCGCATTTTTCAGGATCTTTACTTGAACAATCGGCTAATTTACCAGGTAAATTACTGATTTCAAGTGCGCCTTTACGACGTGTCACTTCACGTGCTCGTTTAGCAGCCATACGAGCTTTAGAAGCAAGTAGGCCTTTTTCTACGATTTGTTTCCCAACAGTTGGGTTTTCCATCAAGAATTTATTGAAATACTCAGAGAATAAGCGATCTGTAACCGTACGAACTTCTGAGTTTCCTAATTTTGTTTTCGTTTGTCCTTCAAATTGAGGTTCTGGATGTTTGATAGAAATAACAGCTGTTAATCCTTCACGAACATCTTCCCCTGTAAGGTTTTCGTCATTTTCTTTCATGATCTTTTGTTTACGAGCGTAATCATTGATCACACGCGTTAATGACGTTTTAAAACCTGATTCATGTGTTCCGCCTTCATACGTATGAATATTGTTGGCGAAACTTAATAAGTTAGTATGGTAACCATCTGTATATTGCATCGATACTTCGACGATGATGTCTTGTTGTTCCCCTTCAATAAAAACAGGTTCAGGGAATAACACATCTTTATTCGCATTCAAATGTTCTACGTAACTCTTGATTCCGCCTTCGTAGTGATACTCTTTCAAGACAGATTTTTCTTCACGTTTATCTTCAATAGAAATTTTTAGCCCTTTATTCAAGAATGCTAACTCTCTAACACGCGTTGCTAACTTATCAAAATTAAAGACAGTTGTTTCTGTAAAAATTTCTGGATCTGGAACAAAATGGACAGTCGTTCCATGACGATCTGTGTCACCGATCACTTTTAAGTCATCTTTGACAGCTCCTTGATGGAATTCTTGGAAATAAATTTTACCTTCTTTATAGACTTTTACGTCTAATGTTGTCGATAGAGCATTAACAACAGAGGAACCTACTCCGTGAAGTCCGCCGGAAACTTTATATCCGCCGCCGCCAAATTTTCCTCCTGCATGGAGAACGGTAAAGACCGTTTCAACTGCTGGACGACCTGTTTTGGCTTGAATACCAACTGGAATTCCCCGTCCATCATCGACAACAGTGATACTGTTATCTTCTTCAATTACTACTTGGATACTTGATGCAAAGCCAGCCAAAGCCTCATCGATGGAATTATCCACGATCTCCCAAACTAAGTGGTGTAAACCTTCTGAACTCGTCGATCCTATGTACATACCAGGACGTTTACGAACCGCTTCAAGACCTTCTAATACCTGAATCTGACTGGCATCATATTCTTGGGCACGTTCTTTCATGTTTTTTTCTTCTTCTGTCATACTTATGCTTCCCTCTCTATCTCTCCCTGATGAACGTAAAATATATCCGGTTCAACAGTTAATTTATTGTTTAAATGATCCAAACTTGTGGTTGTTAAAAAAGTCTGGACCTTTCCTTCAATCGTTTCTAGCAGGTGCAATTGTCGTTCATTATCTAACTCACTCATGACATCATCCAATAACAACACAGGATATTCGCCCGTTTCTGAATACATTAAATCAATTTCCGCAAGCTTTACGCTAAGAGCCGTGGTTCTTTGCTGGCCTTGTGAGCCATATGTTTGGACATTTTGTCCGTTTACATTAAAAATCAGGTCATCTCGATGAGGACCTAAAAAAGTATTCGCCTTAAACAATTCTCGTTTTCGGCTATCAAGAAGGCTCTGCAGCAATTGCTTTTGGATCTCTTCTAGTGAAAAATTTTCTTTATCTAACGGGATACTTGAAAAATAGTCGATCGCTAATTCTTCTTTTTCATGGCTGATTTTTTTATGCAGTAAATTCGCCCAGTGCTCTAGTTTTTTGATAAATTCTAGACGAGCAAACAAGACTTTACCACCAAATTCCGCCAATTGTTCAGTCAAAATATCAAGATAAACATGATCTGACTGTTTTTTTTCAGCCAATTGTTTTAAATATTGATTACGCTGTTTTAAGACAGACTGATATTGAACCAAATCATACAAATAAATTGGATTGACTTGACCTAATTCCATATCGATAAACTTACGTCGTAATTGAGGTGAACCTTTAACTAAGGATAGATCTTCTGGTGCAAATAAAATAACATTTAATTGCCCAATGTATGAACTTAGTCGCTTTTGTTCAATATGGTTGACCTTTGTCTTACGGCCTTTGTTAGAAATAATGATCTCAAGCGGCACAGTGCCTGTCTTCTTTTCAATGACACCACTGATTCTGGCTGAATCAGAATCCCAATGGATCAGTTCTTTTTCATTGCTGGTTCGATGACTGCGAGTCATAGCTAAAACATAAATACTTTCTAAAAGATTCGTCTTTCCTTGTGCGTTTTCCCCTAAGAAAATATTTAGCGTTTTAGGAAAATCTAAGGTCAGCCCATCATAATTACGATAATGCTGTACCTCGATTTCATTCAGTCTCATCGACTGCCTCGCCTTTTTTGACCATAAAAAAAGTACCTTCTTCAGGTATCTCGAGCATCATACCGGCATATAGTTTTCTGCCGCGGCGATTCTCTAATTCCCCATCCACGAAAACACTATTCTCAGCTAAATACCATTTGGCAGCTCCGCCACTGCTGATAACGTCGGCTTCTTTTAAGACTTGACCAAGTGTCATGTAATCTGTTTCTAAAACAATCGTCTTTTTCAAAATGCATCCCTCTTTTTTGTTTTCACTTTTACTCTTATATTATACTCTTTTTTACGTCAAAAAACAAATTTATCCGTCTAATTTTGTTTCTAAGCAATTTTGAATGCAATCGACAAAAAATATTCTAACGATTAAAAAAGGCTTAAAATGCATTTTAAGAAGAAATTTGCATGTTGAGGCTCTTGAAATTTTTTTCAGTATTTTTCATTTTGACGGAAGAAAAAAACAAAATCTCTTATTTTTAGTAATTGACATATACAGTCTGACGATATACAATCAAATTGTATAGTTGAACTGTATAATTGAATACAACAAATAAAGGTGTGTATAAATGAATAACCGTAAAGTATTACCGCTAACAGAAACAACCTTTTATATTATGATTTCACTAATTGAACCCTCACATGGCTATGCATCATGCAAAAAGTTGAAGAATTAAGTAATGGTCGAGTACGCATAGCCGCTGGAACCATGTATGGAGCAACTGAGAATTTATTGAAGCAAAAGTTGATACGTGAAGTACCTGGTGAAGACAAACGTCGCCGCATCTATACTTTGACGGATACTGGAAAAGATGTTTTGAAATTAGAAGTGGCACGGTTGAAACAATTGGTATTGCTTGCTGATAATTTATTGTAGGAGGAGAAAATGAAAAAGTTAAGGATTTTCATCGATATCAAAAAAGAAGAAAAATATCTAAACAAAATGGCTGAAAAAGGTTGGCGTTTAAGTAACTACAGTTTATTTAGTGTTTATACGTTTGAACAGACGACGCCTAGCTCATTAAATTATAGGATCGATTATCAAACATTTAGAAAGAAAACGGACTACCTTGCTTACTTAACGTTATTTGAGGATAGCGGTTGGCAACATATTAGTGGTACTCGCTGGAGCGGTTTTCAATTTTTTGTGCCAACAAACGTTAAAAACCAAGCGTTTGATATATTTTCAGATGTTAGTTCAAGTAATGATCGTTATAAGCGATTGTATAATCATGCAATTATGTGGGGATTATTAATGCTTATCTACTTCTTTATGTTGCAACCTTCTTTTGAAAATATATCCTCATGGTACTTGACTTCAAGTCTTTGGGCGTACAGTGGTCTTCAATTGGTTGGAATGATTATTATGGAAACCTTCTTTTTGCTTATCCAGATTATGCCAATGATGTTTTTTCTATTTAGCACTATCTATTTTATAATTACGGGGACAAAAACAAAAAAACATATAAAAAAATATGAGACTGGATAAATCTTGTTCTCAGCTGTAATAATCATGAAAAAAAGTGTGTGTGAAAAACTGAAATCAGTTTTTCACACACACTTTTTTCTAAATTTTTTAATTTGTACGAACTGGTGTGATCAATTGAATAAAGTCTAAATCTGTTTCTGTCGGCTCTAACGTAAACGGACGAATCGCAGAAATAAATTTAACCGTAATACTCATATCTCCAAATGCACGTAAAGCATCTTTCATATAATCTGGGTTGAAAGAAATTTCCAGTGGATCACCGGTTACTTTTTCGTAGTTTAATGGCTCTTCGACTTTACCGATTTCTGGAGAGTTACCATATAGAGTAACTGAATCAGAAGCAATCGCTAAACGAACGATATTATTACGGCCTTCATGTGACAATAACGAAGCACGATCGATAGCCGATAATAATTCTGGTACATAAAAATCAATTTCTGTATTAAAACTTGTAGGAATCAAACGATTCGTATCAGGATAATTTCCTTCTAACAAACGAGAATAGAAATACATATTCTGTGTTTTGAACAATACTTGATTTTCCATGATACTGATTTCAACCATTTCTTCTTCGTTCGTGAATGAACGAGAAAGTTCAGTTAAACTTTTTCCAGGTATAACGATGTTAAAATCTTCAGCTGCTTGTTCGATCGGAATGATTCGTTGGCTTAAACGATGAGAATCTGTCGCAACAGCCAATAATTTTTGGTTTTCCAAAATGAAATGAACCCCGGTTAAAATTGGGCGACTTTCATGAAGAGAAACAGCGAATCCTGTTTCATTGATGATTTTTGTCAACAGATGAACAGGTAATTGAATTTGATTTTTGGCATCAATGACAGGAAGATGTGGATAATTATCTGCATCCAATCCATTAACTGTAAAATCGGCTTTCCCTGAAGTAATTGCTACTTGATTATTATCAAGTACTTCTAATGTAAACATATCTTCAGGTAATTTACGGATGATTTCTCCAAAGAAACGTGCTTGTAAAACGATGCTACCTGTTGATTCAATCGTCATTTGAGCTTTTTCATCATCTTTTGTTAGAAAGCTTTCAATAGAAATGTCGGCATTACTACCTGTTAATGTTAGTCCTTCATCATTTAGAACAATTTTAACACCTGTTAAAATAGGGATCGTTGTTTTTGAAGAGATAGCTCTTTGAACCGTTTGTAATTCTTGTAAGAAGATACTTCTTTTTACAGTTAATTTCATAATGATTGAACTCCTTTTTAATTGAATTTTAAACGCATGAATTTTGCGCAGACAGCTTTGTATTTATATATAAATAAATAATAAAAGTAGTAGGTCCTGTTAATTCTGTGGAAAAGTCTAGAAACGAAATGAAATAGGAGTTTTCCACCTGTGTATAACTTGTGGAAAACTTTTTATTTTTTTGCTTTTTTATCCACAGCTTACGAATTAAGCAAGTTTTTGATTTCCCCAACCTCTTTTTGAATCGTTGGATCTTTTTCCATTAATTGTTGGATTTTTTCATGAGCATGAATAACGGTTGTATGATCTTTTCCGCCGAATTCTGCTCCGATCTTTGGTAGAGAGTTTTCTGTCATCTCTCTAGAAAGATACATTGAAATTTGCCTAGGAACAACGATGGATTTTACACGTTTTTTGCCTTTTAAATCTTTTAATTGGATATGGTAATACTTTGCCACTTCTTCTTGGATTTGTAAAATAGATAGGTGATTTTGACTGCCAACGGATTTTAAAGACTTCAAGGCATCAGCGGCTAGACTAGTAGTAATATCTTCACCATTGATTGTCGCAAAAGCTTGCACGCGGACTAAAGCTCCTTCTAGTTCTCGAATATTAGAATCGATTTGGCCTGCGATATAACTAAGCGTATCGTCTGGAATCTCCAGTCGTTCGGCATCAGCTTTTTTCCGTAAAATGGCAATTCGTGTCTCTAAATCTGGTGGTGTGATGTCGACAGATAGACCCCAAGCAAAACGAGAAACCAAGCGTTCAGGAAGTTTTGGAATATCGTTAGGCGGTCGATCACTTGTTAGTACAATTTGTTTGTTTTCATTATACAAATCATTGAAGGTATGGAAAAATTCTTCTAACGTTGCTTCTTTTTCAGCCAAAAACTGAATATCATCAACCAACAGCAAATCAACATTTCGATATTCTTTTCTAAACTGTTCTGAATTTTTCGTTTGGATCGAATTGATGAATTCATTGGTGAATGTTTCACTACTGACGTATTTTACCTTTGCATCGGGGCGATTTTGCAGCATTTGATGACCAATAGCATGCATCAAATGGGTTTTCCCCAAACCAACACCACCATAAAAGAATAGTGGATTGTAAATAGAACCAGGATCTTCTGCTACAACTAACGCTGCAGCATGTGCCATTTGATTTCCTTTTCCGATAACGAATGTGTCAAAAGAATACTTTGGATTCAATAAAGCCTTTTTCCCATGTTCAGCAATTTTTTCTTGCGTGACAGGGGCTTTTTTTTCTTCCTGAACAGGCATTGTTTCTTTTTCACCAGTAACAACAAAATGAGGCATGACTTCAGCACCAGTCAATTTAAAGCCGGTTTCGACGATTTTTGCGGCTAAATTCTTTTCCCAATAGTCTTTATGAACAGCAGAAGGAACTTCTAACCATAATTGGTTATTTTCCAACTTTAGCGGTTGCGTTGTTTTTATCCAAGCATCAAAACTTGGCGCAGACAAAACAGATTGGTAAGTATCTTCTAGATCTTTCCAGAAACTTTCCATATCGGGCATATGGTGACCTCCTTAGTTTAAAAGCGGAACAAACCGCATAATTCTGACAGAAAAATAGGAAAAAATGAGAGTGGCATTTTTTGCCGTAATCAAATTTTGGTCTTTTTTCTGAGAAATAAGCTCGCACAACTAAATACAAATTTTTCTATATAAAAAAGCAGAGCAAATATAAATTGATAAGCAAATAGAATTTTAGCATTTTTTTCAAACTTTTTCCACAGGCAAATTGTTAATTGTGGAAAAAAATTCACAGAGGGTGATAAACTTATCCACAGAGAGGGAATAAACTGTGGATTTATCTTAACGATTTTATTTATCCACAGCATATTATGTAAAACAAAACCAGCTATTAATGGATTTTAAAGAAGTTATGCACAGTAAAAAAACAATATGTGCATAACTTTTTCACACCCTGTTTTTTTGTGCAAAAGTGTGAAGAAAATTAAAAATGAACTAGGAGGACTAAAAAAACTATCCACAAGTTATCCCTAAGTTTTTCTCATTTGTGGATAACTTATTTAGCGAGGTGGAAAAATTATTTCCTGAAAATTTATTGACAAATCTACCCAATACTAGTTATACTATCAAAGTATGTCTATGTATTGATGGATAGTTACAATTTCAGGAGGTGGAACAAGAGATGAAAAGAACGTATCAACCAAACAAACGCAAACGTCAAAAAGTTCACGGTTTCCGTAAACGCATGAGCACAAAAAATGGTCGCAACGTATTAGCGAGCAGACGTCGTAAAGGCAGAAAAGTTATTTCAGCATAATCTATGTTGACTTTAAATAACGAATCAAGTGTAAACTAAGAACCCTTTATTATCTTCACAAAGTATGTGTGGAAATAATAAAGGGTTCTTTTGTTGTGAATCACTACGACTGGCTTGCCCAGAGTAGATGATGAACAATACTTGGCGAACGTAGTGAGAGAAGTTACCATACTAGTGAATCACTCCACGTCGCTTCGATCTCATCAAACTCTAAGTGCTAAAGCACTAAGAATTGAAGGACTACGACTGGCTTGCCCAGAGTAGTTGATGAACAATACAAGGCGTGCGTAGTGAGAGAAGTTACCATACTAGTGAATCACTCCACATCGCTTCGATTGCATCAATTTCTAAGTACCAAAGTATTAAGAATTGAAGGACTAGTAAATCACCAAATACCTAACACTAAAAAAGTAGTAAGCTAAGAATGAAAAGCAAAATAATAATTTAGGGAAAGAAACATTCATGTCCTAAATTATGCCCATTTTATTTCAACATCACCAACCTCAAAAATCTCTCATGCCATAAAATAAAGTGAAAAAAAACCAAAAAAATGATAATATATGAAATTAGAGTCATTATCACTAAAATCTCCGGTTATTTTCCATGAAATTTGGAAAAAATAGTCTGAGATATGCTATTATTGTAGAGTGAGCAAAAAAGAAAGATAGAAAGAAACAAAGGGATGAAAATGAAGAAATCCTATAGAGTAAAAAAAGAGAAAGAATTTCAAGCAGTATTTGAACACAAGCAGTCTTGTGCGAATCGCAGATTTGTTGTCTATGTATTGGAAAAACCAGAACAAAAGCATTTTCGAGTTGGAATTTCCGTAGGGAAAAAAATTGGGAATGCAGTGGTTAGAAATGCCGTTAAGCGTAAGCTCCGTACGTCGATTTACCAATTAAAAGAGTTGATTGATCCAACATGTGATTTTATTATCATCGCAAGACCAGGTGTTGACAAGTTAACATCTGAAGAAATTCACACTAATGTGATGCATGTTTTAAAGCTTGCAAAAATTTTGAAATAAGAGAGGAACAGTTTTGTGAAGAAGTATAAACGCCTATTATTGATGGCAGGTCTAGTGACACTTGTTTTTGTGTTGTCTGCCTGTGGAACCGCCCCGATTAATGAGAACAGTACAGGAATTTGGGACCGCTACATTGTCTATTATTTTGCGGAAGCAATTAAATTCCTATCCATTTCAGCAAATACTGGTATTGGGATCATCTTATTTACATTAGTAATTAGAATTATTTTATTACCATTGATGCATTTCCAAACGAAAAGTATGCGCAAAACCCAAGAGTTACAACCAAAATTAAAAGCGCTGCAAAAACAATATTCATCAAAAGATCCGGAAACGCAACGTCTATTCCGTGAAGAACAGCAAAAATTATACGCTGAAAACAATGTAAATCCATATGCAGGTTGTTTACCGCTATTGATCCAAATGCCGATCATGATGGCTCTTTATCAATCTATTTCTCGTGTACCTGAATTGAAACAGGGAAGTTTTATGTGGCTTAACTTGGGTCAACCCGATCCATACCTGATTTTACCGATTTTAGCGGCAGTCTTTACATTTGCCAGCAGCTATTTGACTAGTATGAGTCAAATCGAATCAAATGCTTCATTAAAAATCATGAACTTCGTAATGCCAGTTATGATCTTTGTCATGGGGATGAGCTTAGCCAGCGGATTATCACTTTACTGGGTAGTTTCAAATGCTTTCCAAGTGGGTCAAACGTTATTGATCAACAATCCATTCAAAATCCGCAAAGAACGTGCAGAGGCTGAAAGACAAGTAAAAGAACGCGAACGTGCATTGAAGAAAGCAATGAATCCTAAGAAAAAAAATAAGAAAAAATAAAAGGAGGTTTTCCAGATGCCGGTTTATGAGGGAAACACAATTGAAGAAGCAACAACTAAAGGGTTGAGTGCACTGAATTTGTCAAAAGAAGAGGTAGAGATCAAGGTGATCGCAGACGCTAAAAAAGGTTTCTTGGGTTTTGGTAAGAAGCTAGCTCAAGTATCGATCGAACCTACTGTCAGCGAACAAATTGCAGAAGCAGTTACAGAGACAGTCGAAGATATCATTGTGACAGATGAGGAAGTCAAAGTAGAGACAGCTGTTGAAGAGTTGTTAGCTACTGAATCTAATTCTTCTGAACCAAAAGTCTTGGAAAACCTTGAAGATGAAGAAGCAATCACTGAGTTGGCCTTGTATTTAACAACCATTTCAAAAGAACTAAATGCACCTGCTCTAGTCCGTTTGGAACGTAAAGATGGCTTGTTGGTTTTCCATCTAGATACGGATAAACAAGGAATTTTGATTGGAAAGCACGGTAAAGTTTTAAATGCGATGCAGTATTTAGCACAAGTATTTGTTCATCGTGTTGCAGAAAATAAATTATCAGTGGTAGTAAATGTTGGGGATTATCGTGAAAAACGTCAAGCAATCTTACAACGTTTAGCAGAAAGAACAGCAGAAAAAGTGAAGCAAACTGGTCGTCCAGTTTTTCTAGAACCAATGCCTGCATTTGAAAGAAAACAAATCCACTTTACCTTGAGTAAAGATGATCACATCAAAACACACTCAGAAGGCGATGAACCTTACCGCTATCTAGTTGTTGAACCAGTAAAAAAATATTAATGAACGTAAAAATGTCCCTTTAAAAAGTTATTTTTTTAAAGGGACATTTATTGTTTAAATCAATTCATTCATGTGAAAAAACAGATTGACAAATGCTGTTAAACAAAGTATATTTTAAGACGAAATCATTCTTATCAACGTACAAAATACGGTGATAAAGTAGTTGAAGCATTCGTGCTTCTTCCAGCCTGGTTCTTTTAGAATCAGGTTTTTTATTTTGTCTCTAGCTAAGGAGTATGACAAAAGTCACATGAGATGATGACAAAATAATCTAACAAAAGTGCTGAGTATCCTGCATAATAAGTTTATCAACTATTAAGGAGAAAACATTATGAATGATCAAGCAAATAGAATCGAAGCATTAGAATTGGAAAATGAAACTTACGTTTAAAATTAGTAGCAACCAAAGAAGAGAATAAAGGGGCTTGGGCAAGTTGGATTTGGGTACTTGTTCCTGTTGTAGGAATGATAGTAGGCGCATTTCATACGATAGTTTAGTCAAAAAAAAGAGGCCGAGACAAACACCCATGAGGGCTATCGCCCTCACCAAACAGAATGAAAACGAAAGTGATCGACCTACAGGCTTTTTCCTGTCATACTTAGAGATGACAGGAGTGGCTTGTAGGTCGATCACTTATTGAGGTTCTTCTCCAAGTGACCTTGAGGGACAAACTAGATCATTCTACTTATTTGCACCAATCATTAGGTCTTAGAACCTGCGTATAAAAATAAATTGTTTCTATAAGTAGAATAGCCCCTTCTGTACTTTTTTTCAAGGAGGAATGTTGAAAATGGAAGATGTACTTCGGTCTTGTTGTGCTGGATTAGACATCCATCAAAAAGTGATTGTTGCTTGTATTATTCGTTCTACCGAAGGGAAAAAACGGCCAGAAAAATTCTTTGGTAGTTTTGACACGACAACTCGTGGTCTTTTTGACTTGTCTGATTGGTTGACTTCTTACGAAGTCACACACATAAGCATGGAAAGCACGGGCGTTTATTGGAAATGCGTCTGGCGAATTTTACAGAATCACTTTGAGCTGCAGTTAGCGAACCCTCGTCATATCAAAAATATTCCAGGGAAAAAAACGGATATGAAAGATGCAGAGTGGATTGCGCGACTCACTCGATTAGGCGTCGTCCCTACAAGTTTTGTTCCACCAGAACCCATTCAGGAACTGAGAGATTTAACTCGCTACCGCAAACATTTAGTGGAAGATTTGAATCGAGAAAAAAATCGCGGGCACATGGTGTTACAGAATGCTGGAATCAAATTAGCTTCAGTAATTAAAGATATCTATGGAAAATCTGGTAGAGGGTTACTTTATGCTTTAATTAAAAATGAACAAATCACAGAAACACTCATCCTCAAATGTGTGTATACAACATTACGCAGAAAAGTTCCTCAATTGCTCGAATCTTTAGAAGGATTTATGACGCCTCATTATCGTAAAATGTTATCTCTTCATCTCACTCAGATTGAGTGCTTAGAAAAACAATTAGTAGAAGTCGAAGAAACCATAAATGACTCTCTCGTTCCTTATGAAGAATACGTAGAACGTTTAGAGGAAATTCCGGGAATCAATCGAAGAACCGCGGCAGTTGTACTCGCAGAAGTAGGAATAGATATGTCTGTTTTCCCCTCAGCTGGACATCTTGCATCATGGGCAGGAGTGAGTCCAGGAAATAATCAAAGTGCTGGAAAGACACGAAGTAAACGTGTAGGAAAAGGAAATTCCTATCTAAAAAAAGTTTTAGCACAAGGGGCACTGGCGGTTTCCCAAGGAAACCTAATCGAATTCAAGCATTTTTCTTTCGGGTAAGAAGAAATGCTGGACACAAAAAATCGGTTGTTGCGACCGTTCATTTATTCTTACGTATTATTTATCGGATGTTTTCCGATCAGTCCCGCTATAATGAACTTGGAGAAAGTTATTTACAAAAATAGAAAGAACAGTTTAAGATGTAACTGCTAAACTGTTCTAGACCAATTAGAGCTAACTACGCATTAAGTAGGAGGTAGCCTTTTTTTGTTTTTTTAGGGTTTAGTTTTCGTATAAAAAGTGTTTAGCTCCGAGAAATAAGCTGGAATTTACGAAAATTGCTCTTCAAATTTTTGTGAATTCCAGCTTATTTCCGAAGGAGCTGCTTTTTTCTCGCCGTTTATTCGGTTTTAGAGTGCACACCAAAACTGATTTTTAGTTTTGTCCCACATTCTTTTTTTGACTTAGCCTATATTCGTTTGAGTAAATTGAACTACAGTTCCATAAGCAAAAATTTCTACGACCCATTTCCCTTGATACTCCACATACTTTTCTTCAAAGTGACAATTGATCACAGCATCGGCTTCATATTCAAACGCAATGACTTTCAACTGACGATAAACACCACTGAAAATATCATTTGGATTGACATCTGGTGAAAATAAGTCTGTCTCGATTCGATCTGTTGCAAAAACAATATCCCGAACGATATATTTTTTACTGACATTCCCTGTAGATAATGTGATTCCACTTAAACGATTTTCTAATTCTTGTTCACTGAATTCATCTTTTTTTGTTCGTTTCATCATAGGAACCTCCTTGCCTTATATAAGGTTATTTTAAAGATAAAACAGAAGAAATGCAAAGTTAACGAATGATTTTAATAAATAAACAATCTTGCGAAAAATATGAAAATATGCTATCCTATGTCAAGAAATTAATAGGAATTGATGCAGTGAAAGTGCTAGATCCAACCTGAAAAAATAGGGGTGGAGTGGGCGCTTTTTTGTAGCCAAAAATTGAATTATACATAGTTAAAAAAAGAAGAGTTGTTCAGCTTTGTAGTACTTACTACGCAAAAGACAACTCAATCTATGAACGAAAGGAAGTCAATCATGCAACAAATAACACTAGAATTTGATACGATCGCCGCAATTTCAACCCCACCTGGCGAAGGAGCAATCAGTATTGTCCGTTTAAGCGGTGATGAAGCAATTACTATTGCAGATAGAGTCTATCGCTCTGGTAGTAAGCAATTACTGGACGTTCCCACGCACACCATTCACTATGGTCATATCCTTGATCCTAAAGACGAGAGTTTATTAGATGAAGTGATGGTTTCTGTCATGCGGGCACCGAAAACATTTACTAGAGAAGATGTCGTTGAAATCAACTGCCACGGCGGAATCGTAGTCGTTAATCAGTTGTTACAGTTATTATTAAGAGAAGGCGCACGCTTAGCTGAGCCTGGTGAATTCACCAAAAGAGCCTTTTTAAATGGTCGAATGGACTTATCTCAAGCAGAAGCTGTGATGGATTTGATTCGAGCAAAAACAGATCGAGCGATGTATGTTGCTTTGGATCAATTAGATGGGAATCTATCCTCTTTGATTCGCTCATTAAGACAAGAAATTTTAGAAACATTAGCGCAGGTCGAAGTAAATATCGATTATCCTGAATACGATGATGTAGAAGAATTAACGACAAAGCTATTGCTTGAAAAAGCTGGATTTGTCAAAGCTCAGATCGAAGGATTATTGACAACAGCGAAGCAAGGAAAAATCTTGCGTGAAGGCTTGAGTACAGCGATCATTGGTCGTCCAAACGTTGGGAAATCAAGTTTATTGAACCACTTATTACGTGAAGAAAAAGCGATCGTAACAGATATCGCAGGAACTACAAGAGATGTCATCGAAGAATATGTCAACGTTCGTGGTGTGCCATTGAAATTGATCGATACAGCTGGTATCAGAGAAACAGAAGATATCGTGGAACGGATCGGTGTTGAACGTAGCCGCAAAGCATTAGCTGAATCCGATTTGATTTTACTCGTTTTGAATCAAAATGAGCCGCTCACAGAAGAAGATCGTCAATTATTAATAGCGACAGACGGATTAAAACGAGTGATCCTACTAAATAAAATGGATTTGCCGTCTCAATTAGATCGAGAAGAATTAACACAGCTCGTTAATGATGAAGAAATATTACCCGTATCGGTTTTATCCAATACAGGAATGGAGCAACTAGAATTAAAAATCGCAGACTTATTTTTCGGTGGTCAAACAGGGGAAAAAGATGCAACTTACGTATCCAATACCCGTCATATCGCTTTACTAGATCAGGCAGCGATAGCGCTAGATGAAGTGATTCGAGGAATCGAAGCCGGAATGCCAGTCGATCTCGTTCAAATGGATATGACACGCTGCTGGGACTTTTTAGGTGAAATCGTCGGTGACAGTGTCCAAGATGAACTGATCACCCAATTATTCAGTCAATTTTGTTTAGGAAAATAGAAAGGAAGAGTCGATGAATCAATTTAAAGCAGAATCTTATGATGTAATCGTAGTTGGAGCAGGACATGCGGGCTCAGAAGCAGCCTTAGCCTCTGCTCGGATGGGCAGCAAAACCTTACTTTTAACAATCAATTTAGATATGGTGGCCTTTATGCCATGCAACCCCTCTGTAGGAGGTCCAGCCAAAGGAGTCGTGGTGCGAGAAATCGATGCCTTAGGCGGCGAAATGGGTCATAATATAGACAAAACATACATCCAAATGCGGATGCTAAACACAGGAAAAGGTCCGGCCGTTCGCGCCTTGCGCGCCCAAGCGGACAAGCACGCTTATGCTACTGAAATGAAGCACACGATCGAACGCACAGACAACTTATCATTACGCCAAGGAATCGTTGAGCGCTTGATCGTGGAAGATGGTATTTGCAAAGGAGTTGTCACAACAACAGGTGCACAATACCAAAGTAAAGCGGTGATCATTACAGCTGGAACAGCACTTCGCGGTGAAATCATCATCGGGGAACTAAAATATTCTTCAGGCCCCAATAATTCATTGCCATCGATTGGTTTAGCTGATCACTTGAAAGAATTAGGCTTAGAAATGGATCGTTTCAAAACTGGGACACCTCCTCGTGTAAAGGCTAGCACGATCGATTATTCTGTCACAGAAGAACAACCTGGCGATGAACAACCAAATCATTTTAGTTTCAGTACGCCAGATAGTGCTTATAATTTGGATCAACGTTCTTGTTGGTTGACGTATACGAATGAAGGAACCCATGAAATCATTCAAGACAATCTACACCGCGCACCAATGTTTACAGGAATCGTAGAAGGTGTAGGCGCACGTTACTGCCCTTCGATCGAAGATAAAATCGTTCGTTTTTCTGACAAACCTCGTCATCAATTATTTTTAGAGCCAGAAGGATTGAATACAGAAGAGGTTTACGTTCAAGGACTTTCCACTTCCTTACCAGAAGATGTTCAAACAGATATTCTACATTCAATTGAAGGATTGGAAAAAGCTGAAATGATGCGTACAGGTTATGCGATCGAATATGATGTTGTTGTGCCGCACCAATTGCGTCCAACACTTGAAACGAAAGTGATCGATGGCTTATTTACAGCGGGTCAAACCAACGGTACCAGTGGCTATGAAGAAGCAGCAGGGCAAGGATTGATTGCTGGAATCAACGCTGCACTTAAAGTACAAGGGAAAGAACCGTTTGTCATGAAACGCAGTGATGGCTATATCGGTGTGATGATCGATGACTTAGTAACCAAAGGAACAAATGAACCTTATCGTTTGCTAACGTCAAGAGCGGAATATCGTTTGATTTTACGTCATGATAATGCAGATTTACGTTTAACAGAGCAAGGATATGAGATTGGTTTAGTCAAAGAGGACCAATATACAGCGTATCTTGAAAAGAAAAAAGCAGTCGAAGCAGAGATTGCACGATTGAACTCAGTCAGAGTGAAGCCTACAGCGGACGTACAAGCGTTTTTAGAGGCGAAAGGTTCTGTTCCGTTGAAAGATGGGGTCTTAGCTGGAGACTTCTTAAAACGCCCAGAAATGAGCTATCATGAAGTGACACAATTTATCCCAGCTTCTGAAGTAGAACTGGATGATAAAGTCATTGAGCAAGTTGAAATTCAACTGAAATATGAAGGGTATATCAAAAAAGCGTTAGAAAAAGTTGATAAACTAAAACGTATGGAAGCCAAACGAATTCCAGAAAATATTGATTATGCTGCAATCAACGGGTTGGCAACAGAAGCCAAACAAAAATTGCAAAAAATCCAACCAGAAACGATTGCACAAGCAAGCCGAATCAGTGGGGTGAATCCAGCTGATGTATCGATTTTGATGGTGTATATCGAGCAAGGAAAGATAGCGAAAGTACAACCATAAAATAGTGATGCAACAAGATTACAAACTGTTCTATGAATCAAAAAAGCTATGGATTCAGAAAAAATTTTAAACAATTCATTATCAGTATAAGAATTATATAAATACTAATCATTATTTGCTAATACAAAAACCACATTCCCATGAAATGTTGATCTCGAATACCGAGTGTCAAATTTCATGAGGATGTGGTTTTTTATTCTTGAAGTTAAAATAGCTATCTAAAAACTACCAGTAACCAAAAACAGTCAATCATGCTTTTATGATACACAAGATGGAGCTACCTACGTAGTACTAATATTATAGCGAATCTTCTTCAAAGAATCGGCATTTTGATCAAAATTATGATACATAATATTGGTGTATAGGATATCCATGACGGTTAAATAACTAATCCGAGAAGCTAATGATTCAGCACGAAATAGTCCTTCTTCCGTTACAACGATAATGGCTTCGTCCGATAATCCTGCTAATTCTGAACCGCTGTTACCGGTCAAAGTGATCAGCTTTGCTTCGGTATTTTTTACCTGACGAGCTAGATTAATCGATTCTTTTGTTTTGCCAGAGTGAGAAAAAATAAACACACAATCTTCGCTGGTCAGTTTAGTGACAAAGCTTAGCTGCATATGATAGTCAAAAACATAATTACACCGATATTTGGTGCGAATAAACTTATGAAAACTGTCAAAAGCAACAATCGAAGAGCCACCTTGTCCAAAAAAATGTAAGGTTTTTGCAGAATACATTAGTGTCAAAACATTATCCAATAACTCTTTCGTTAAAAATTGTGTGGCATTACTTAAGGAATAAATATTGGCTTGTAAGACCTTTTTGGCAATATCGATACTGTTATCATCTGGTAAAATATCATCTGCACCGTTGACGGAATTGATGTTCTGAAAGGTCGGTTGATAATTGGAATTTCGGGCAATATCAATCTTAAATTCCTGAAAACCAGAATAGCCAATTTTTTTAACGAATTGATAAACTGAAGATTGAGAAACACCGATTTCATTCGCTAGATTTTCTAATGTCATTTGAGCCAATAGTGCTTCTGATTGAACAAGATAATCTGAAATTTTTTCTTCTGTAATACTTAAACTTGGTCGTTTTATTCGAATTCGCTGGTCAAGGTAATGATTTTTCATAAGGAAGTTCCTCCAATCTTTCAACCTTTTTTACAAAATGAATGCCTTTTTATTATTAGTATAGACTTATTATAGAGAAAAAAAATTAGAATTACAATTTCTCCTATCGGTCTGAAAAAATAAAACCTTAAAAAAGGGTCAAAAAAAATAAACAATCTTTTTTCTGAAAAGTTTATAAAGCCTTGAAAAAATCTTGAAGAGAGAAAATGAAAATAGGTCAGAATGTTCGAGCTAATCATCATTGTTTCCTTTCTTTTACATGAAAACAGAAAAAAAACTAGGACTATTTTTCCCCTGTTATGAGTGGATTTTCCTTAGGTAATAAAAAATATTTTTATTTAATGTATTCATTTACATTTTTTTTTTTATCTATTATGATGGGTGTATCAAAAAGGCAGGTGAGGAAAAAATGATTATTGGATTTATTGGTCTTGGGAAGATGGGGTTGAACATGGCATTGAATGTTCAAGCGCAAGGTTGGGAAATAATTGGCTACGATGTAAACAACGAGGCAAGAGAAACAGCTAAGCAAAAAGGTCTTTCGGTAGTGGATTCTTTAGATAATTTATTGAAAGCGCTTAATAAAAAGAAGGTGATAATTTTAAGCACGCCAGCGGGCACGATCACTAATCGATTGGTAGCAGAACTTACAGAAGTCATGAAGTCAGAAGACATCATCGTAGATAGCGGTAATTCAAATTTTCATGATAGTGTATCGAATGCAGAAAAAGCCAAAGTAAAAGGCATTTATTTCATTGATTGCGGTACTTCTGGTGGTTTAAAAGGGGCTCGTGATGGAGCTTGTTTAATGGTTGGTGGCGAAAAAGAAGCGGTGTCTGTGTTGGAACCCTTTTTTAAAGATTTAGCTTGTGAGAATGGCTATCTTTATGCAGGAACATCAGGAGCAGGGCACTATTTAAAAATGGTTCACAATGGCATCGAATACGCGATGATGCAGGCGATGGGGGAAGGGTTTAACTTGTTAGAAGCTTCGGATTATTCATTTGCACTGGATGAGGTGGCAAGTGTTTGGAACCATGGCTCAATTATCGAAGCACGTTTAATGGGGTTAGCAGCTGATATCTTTTCAGAAGATCCCGCATTAGCCAGCTTAGAAGGAAAAGTTGCTTCAAATGGGGAAGCGAAATGGATGATCGAAGAAGCACTACGATTAGAAATACCCGTTCCAACAACGGCATTGTCGTTATTTGCTCGTAATGAAAGCATGTTAACGAATCATTTTTCTAACAAGGTAGTTGCCTCTTTGCGTCAAGGCTTTGGTGGTCACGCAGTTGTAAAAAGTCAGTAAAGGAGTTTGATCATGTCAAAAGAACAGAAGATCGCAATAGTGAATTCAAGTAGTTTTGGCGAAATTTTTCCAGAACATCTGGCTCGATTAGAAAAACTTGGAGTCGTTGAACATTTTATAGTAGATAGTGAAATTGGTGGTAAAGAGTTGGCTGAATTGTTACACGGATACACGATGATCATCGCCAGTGTTACCCCATTTTTTACAGCAGAATTTTTCCAATACAAAGATGAACTGCTATTAATTTCTCGTCATGGCATTGGCTACAATAACATCGATTTAGAAGCGGCGAAAAAACACAATACGATTGTTTCTATCATTCCAGCATTGGTTGAACGAGATGCTGTCGCTGAGAATAATATCACGAATTTATTAGCTGTTTTACGACGGACAGTCGCAGCAGATTTAAGTGTTAAAGCAGACCAATGGGAGAAACGTGCCCACTTTGTTGGTCGAACATTGTTTAATAAAACCGTAGGCGTTATTGGGGTTGGTAATACAGGGAGTTGCGTGGTTGAAGCATTGAGAAATGGGTTTCGTTGTGAGGTGTTAGCCTATGATCCTTATAAATCACAAACGTATTTACAAAGTTATGGGGCGAAAAAAGTTGATTTAGACACGTTATTAACCTCTGCAGATATTATCTGTTTATGTGCCAATTTAACAGACGAAAGTTACCATATAATCGGTGAAACAGAAATTGCAAAAATGAAAGATGGGGTCTATCTCTCAAACAGTGCACGTGGCGCATTAATTGATGAAAAAGCAATGATTCTAGGCTTGCGTTCAGGGAAAATCGCTGGGTTTGGTACCGATGTTTTAGAAGAAGAACCTGGTCGAAAAAACCATCCTTATCTCTCTTTTGAAAACGTAGTAATGACGCCACATACATCTGCTTATACGATGGAATGTTTGCAAGCAATGGGGGAAAAATGTGTTCGAGATGTGGAAGATGTTGCAGATGGTATTTTACCGCAACGAGCCGTTCAAGCAGTTAGTCGTTATGTCAGCTAAAAGAGGAGGATGAAGATGTTAACAGATTTAAAAGTCAAAGTGGGGCCGCAATTTTATCGTTATCATGAAGGAGCGTTAGATACTGTCCCGCAATTATTGGAAGAATATCATGCTAAAAGAATTTTAGTGGTCCATGGTTCACTATCTTTTGAAAAAGCTCAGCCTTTTTTAACTTTTTTGTCAGATGAACGTTATCAATTTTTTTATCATTCTTATACAGGTGAATGTAGCTATTATGGGGCAGAGTTGATTACAGATCAGATCAAAAGCCATGAGATCGACTTTATGATTGGTGTCGGTGGTGGTAAATTAGCCGATTTGGTCGGTTATGCAGCACATCTTAATGATTTGAATTTTGGTGTTATCCCGACTTTAGCGAGTAATTGTGCTCCTTGGACACCTTTAGCAGTGATGTATAAAGAAAATGGTGCAGCCGAAGGAAAAACAGAACATTTCTTTCGACAAGCGGCATTTTTAATCACAGATCCACGATTGGTCATCGATGCTCCTAGAGATTATTTTATTGCAGGATTAGCTGATACATTGGCGAAGTGGTATGAATCAGAAAGTATTTTACGACAAGAAAAATTACAAGACGAACCGTTTTTAGAATTGGCTGGTGCAACGGCTAAGCTTTGTCAGGAAGCGATTATGCGTGATTCGGTCGCTGCTTTGAACGCAATGGATAATAGAAAAGTAACGCCAGAATTTGTTCACCTTTCAGAAATTATTTTTGCGGTTTCAGGATTAGTTGGTGGGTTAGGTGATAAATATGCTCGGAATGCTGCGGCACACGCGATGCATGATGCAATGAGTAAGTTTTTATCAAACAGTCACGATTTCTTGCATGGTGAAAAAGTCGCCTATGGTATTTTTTATCAATTAGCATTAGAACAAAAGTGGTCGGTAATTGATGATTTAATCCCTTTTTATCAAGACATGCACTTGCCTATGTCGTTGGAACAAATGGGGTTATATCCAGAAGATACAGATGTTTTGCAAGCAATGGTTCAATTTATTGATTCAAAAGAAAAGGTTCATTTAATTCCGATCACTATTTCTGAAAAAACATTGCAACAAGGAATTGAAGACCTAGAAAAATATATCCGAGAACAAGGATAAGGAGGAGGAACTATGGAAACTTTAAGTGTTTTACAAAGTTTGATAATGGCGCTTTGGGTAGCGGCAATTATGTCAAGATGGCTTGGAGGAGGTGCAACATTAACGTTACGTTTTTCACCTTTAATGACCGGATTAGTTGCTGGTTTAGTGATGGGGGATGTGCCAAAAGCAATGATTGTCACAGCGGCCCTGCAAATGATCTATATGGGTGTGTTTTCTCCTGGCGGCTCGATGCCGGCGGAACCATCGATTGCGGCAGCGATCGCCGTTCCAGTTGCTTTATTAGGAAATTTAAAACCAGAAGCAGCAATTGCTGTAGCGGTACCTGTGGGACTTTTAGGAAGTTATTTATATCAATTCCGTTTCTTTATTAATACATTTTTAGGGAAATACACTGACCGAGCAGTTGCAGAGTTAAACTCGAAAAAAATTGCGCGTTCGATCATCTGGTACCCAACGATTGCATCATTTATTTTATTCGTTCCGTTAGTGTTTTTTGCTCTTTATTTAGGTGCACCAGTGATTGCAGATATTATCAAGGCATTAGAAGGAACAGTGGTTATTCATGTATTAGAAGTAGTCGGCGGCGGGCTAGCGGCGATCGGGATTGCGACAACGGTTTATGTTATTGGACGTAAAGACTTCTTGGTCTTCTTCTTCCTAGCTTATTTCATGAGTATTGTCTTTAAATCATTAGAAATCACGATGGTGACTTATGCAATCTTCGGTGTTATTATCGCGTTAATTTTTGTTCAAGTTCAAAAAGGCAAATCTGTTGTGACAGAAAGTGCTGTTTCCAACCATTCATCTGCCGATTTTGATGATGACGACGATTACGATGACGGATTTTAGGAAAAAAGGAGGAACTAAAAATGACGGAAACAACAGAAAAAATGGTCCCGAAAACAACGGCTTTGGCACCAGAAGAAATTACAAATAAAGATGTAACAAAAGCTTATCTTCGTTGGCATTTTGCCAATGAAATTCCACATTCATTTGAACGTTATCTGGCACCATCATTGCTTTACGCAATGATGCCACTTTTGAAAAAGTTATACAAAGATGATGAACAATTAAAAGCAGCTTACATGCGTCAGTTACTTTTCTTCAATACGCAGTTAAGTTGGGGCGGCGGTGTCATTACTGGGTTGATGGCGTCAATGGAACAAGAGCGCGCCAAAGAAGAATATGAAAAACGCGAGATCATGATGCAAGATGATTTAATGTATAACACAAAAGCTGGGTTGATGGGGGCCTTGGCAGGCATTGGTGATGCGATCGACTCTGGAACTGTGCAATATATTTTTATTGCCATTGCGGTTCCGTGGGCACAACAAGGAAGTGCATTAGGGGCGATCTTTCCATTTATCGCATTTGCTTTATATCAAGTGTTATTAGGCGTTTTCTTTGCCAGATCATCCTTTAAAATGGGACGAAATGCAACGGGGTTAATGCAAAGTGCGGGGATTCAAAAGGCGATTGAAATGTTATCTGTTCTCGGCCTGTTTATGATGGGGATTTTAGCTGGAAACTATGTCAAAGTTTCTTCAACATTACAATTTAAGCTTTCTGGGCGTGAATTCGTTGTTCAAGATATTTTGGATCAAATTGTACCGGGACTATTACCATTAGCAGTTGTGATGGGTGTGTATTGGTTCTATACGAAAAAAGGTCTAAAAGTAACACAAGCATTATTGTGGCTCACAGGTATTTTAATTGTTTTGGCCGCAGTTGGTATTTTATAAAAAGAAGAGGACGTGAAAAAAATGGGTGTAGTAAATTTAGCACGTGTGGATGAGCGTTTGATCCATGGACAAGTAATGATGACATTATCACAAAAAAGTGGTGTCAATTCAATTTTCGTAGTGGATGAGATTGTGGCAAAAGATAAATTTATGCGGGATTTATACAAAAGTGCGGGTAGCCGCACCGGGCAAAAAACAATTGTCGTTACACCAGAAAAAGCCAAATTTTATTGGGATGAATACAATTTCAAAGAGTATAACTGTATTTTAATTGCTAAAACAGTTGGAGTTATTTATGACTTGGTAAAACATGGAGTACCGATGAAAGAGTTAAATATTGGTGGAATTGCACAAAAAAATCCAGAAAAAGATTTATTCGTTACAAAATCAGTCTATTTAAACAAAGAAGATGCTGAAAAATTAAAAGATATGCACGATAACTATGGGGTAGAAGATATTTATTTCCAAGCAACACCCTCTGCAGCAAAAACAAGTTTAAAAGACGTATTAGGAAATTTTGATTTGTAAAACAAAGGTAAAAATAGGCCATTTTAAGGTCAGTTAAATAACCTCAATAAAATCAAAGGAGGAACAATTATGCTGGGAATTGTGATTGCAACACATGGTGCATTAAGTGATGGAGCAAAAGATGCTGCTACCGTTATCATGGGAGCAACAGAAAACATTGAAACAGTAAATTTAAATAGTGGAGATGACGTACAAGCATTAGGTGGGCAAATCAAAAAAGCAATTGAAACAGTGAATCAAGAGGATGGTGTGTTGGTTTTAGTTGATTTACTAAGTGCGAGTCCATACAATCAAGCTGTTTTAGTGATCAATGAATTGGAGCCAACTGTCCAAAAAGCTATTTATGTTGTTAGTGGCACGAATTTACCAATGATTTTAGAAGCCATTAATCATCAATTATTAGGTACACCTATCGCAGAAGCAGCTCAAGCTGTTGTGGCACAAGGCAAAGAGAGCGTACAAACGTGGGATATTTCCATGGTAACAACGGCAGTTGATGACGATGAGGATGATTTTTAATGGAGGAAGCAAAGGATGAGCGCAATGAAATGGGGATTTAGATGGTATGGCACTGAAGGAGATGCCATTCCATTAAAACATATCCGACAAATTCCAGGAATTACTGGAATCGTTGGAACATTATTAAATAAACTACCTGGAGATGTTTGGTCTGTAGAAGAAATCCAAGCATTAAAACAATCCGTTGAAAAAGAAGGGTTGGAATTACTAGGAATCGAAAGCGTAGCTATTCATGATGCTATTAAAGCTGGTACGCCAGAGCGGGATTTGTATATCGATCATTATATTCAAACATTACGTAATTTAGGGAAATGCGGTATTTCTTTAGTTTGCTACAGTTTTAAACCAATTTTTGGTTGGGCCAAAACGGATTTGGCTTATGAAAATGAAGACGGCAGTTTATCCTTGCTTTTTGACCAAGCTATTGTGGAAAATATGCAGCCGGAAGATATGTATCAATTGATTCATAGTCAATCAAAAGGCTTTCGATTACCTGGTTGGGAAGAAGAACGGTTGCACCAATTTCAAGAATTAAAAGCAATGTATGAAGGAGTAACCGAAGAAGATTTAGTTGAAAATCTACGCTATTTCTTAGAGAGAGTCATTCCAGTTTGTGAAGAAGAAGATATCAAAATGGGTATCCATCCCGACGATCCACCTTGGGAAATCTTTGGTTTGCCAAGAATTACAAAGAACTTAGCAGATTTGAAACGAATTTTATCTCTAGTCGATTCATCAGCAAACGGCATCACTTTTTGTACAGGATCTCTTGGTGCAGATCCAACCAATGATTTGCCTACCATGATTCGTGAAATAGGTGCCAGAATTAATTTTGTTCATTTCCGGAATGTAAAGTTTTTAGGAGATCATCGATTTGAAGAAACAGCTCATCCAAGTGTTGCAGGTTCTTTAGATATGTCTGCTCTGATGCAAGCTTTAGTCGACGTTGGATACGAAGGAGTGATTCGTCCAGACCACGGTCGCGCAATCTGGGATGAGAATGCGATGCCTGGCTATGGCTTATATGACCGAGCAATGGGTTTAACGTATATTCAAGGACTTTATGAAGCAACCAAAGCAAATGAAAATAGGAAGTGACAAAGAATGATGATAGAGGTGGAAAAAAAAGCGCTAATATACCAACAGTTAGCCGACTGCAAACTGTTGCCGCTTTACACAGCAACAGATTTAAGCTATTTACCGCAAGTAGAAGAAGTGTTATTAAGTAATGAGCTACCGTTCATTGAAGTCACGTTTCGAAGCGACTTAGCATTGGAAGCCATCAAACAATTAGCCGCTTCTGGGAAATTAATTGTTGGAGCAGGTACCGTTCGTACATTACAAGAAGCCAAAGACGCTTTTAGTAATGGCGCACAATTTATTGTGTCACCAGCTATTGTTCCAGAAGTCATTGAATTTTGTTTAGAAAAGAATATTCCTGTTTTTCCTGGAACGGCTACACCAGGGGATATTCAACAAGCATTAACTTATGGCCTACATGTGGTGAAATTTTTCCCAGCAGATATATATGGTGGGTTAAAAGCGATCAAAAGTTTAAGTGGTCCTTTTTATGATGTGAAATTTTTACCAACTGGGGGGATCAATGAAAAGAACTTTCTAGAGTACGTAGAAGCAGAGGAAATCATAGCTGTAGGTGGCTCCTTTATTTTATCAGAGGAAATGATTCGTGCAGATGTGGCGTCTGCAAACGAACATCTGCAGCAGTTAATGCAGTCACTAAAAAGCGCAAAATAATCAAGTGCTCTTTATGCGTTTGATTAGTAAAAGCAGTGTGGTAAAGTTTTTAAAGCAATGATAGGAAGTTGGGATGTGACTCGTAGAGTTGTGTCCCAGCTTTTTTGTTTCATGTGAAACATTTTGTGTTTCTCAGGCTCCAATTATCCTTTTTTGGGAGACTTTTAACAGTAAATCAACAGTCAATAAGGATAAATACAGAGTAAGATCGAAGTATAAATAAAAAACAGCACAAAGGAGTGAACCCCATGCGAACAATAAAAACGATCACCGATTTCTGGGAAGTAGTCGATGAGATAAGAATAAAAAAAGAACTAAACTGGTCAGATTTAGTTGGTGGAAAAGCGAAATTAGCGTCCAGCTACCAATGGAATCCACCATTAACGTATATTCTTCAAATACAAAAGAAATTGGACATTGATATCATGAATACGTTGGTTTATGAGTTATCTGAACTGGAACAAGCGGTCAATAAAGATCCAGAAACACCAAATAAAATGAAGTTGATCCATAATTGGATTCAATCCGATAAGTGGATGGAAGATGAAGAAATCGTAAAAAACGTTCAAGAAATAGCCAGTACGATTCTATGACAAAAACAAACTAAAGGAGTGTATGTTACAAACTGGTCATTTGCAGATTTAATTGTTGACTTGAAAAGTCATGGAGTGAAAGCAGAAACGTTAGTTTATGAAGTCTCAGGAATACTTGACGGTTCTTTTCAATGTCCGACATAATAATTACTAAGGGCAGCAAGTAGTCGATAAAACCAACCAAAGATTATAGAAATCTAAAAGAAATTCAGATTTTCAACGAATAAACGTAATAAATAAACCGATTTTTCAACACAAAATAGTCACAAATTCAGGTTATTATATATTCATACCAAACAAACAACCCTAACAAAACACTTTTTCATTTTTTAACTCCTTTTCCCGCTCTTTCCCCGAAGAGCGGGTCTTTTGTTGTGAATCACCACGATTGGCTTCGCCAGAGTGGATGATGAACAATACTTGGCGAACGAAGTGAGAGAAGTTACCATACTAGTGAATCACGCCACTCCATTTCAATTTAATCACTATCTAAGTGACAAAGCACTAAGAATTGAAGGACAGACTGAGCTTCGTCTGAGTGAATGATGAACAATACAAGGCGTGCAAAGTGAGAGAAGTTACCATACTAGTGAATCACGCTACTACATTTCAATTTAATCACTATCTAAGTGATAAAGCACTAAGAATTGAAGGGCAGACTGAGCTTCACCAGAGTGGATGATGAATAATACAAGGTGTGTAAATGAGAGAAGTTACCGTATTACTAAATCACGCACTCGACTAAGAACTAATCAAAATAAAAAATCAGATAACTCAAAAATTTATCCTAAAATAAGCTCAAACCGCAAAAAGTTATTTTTGTAGTTTGAGCTTATTTTTATCATTATTTTATTTATTGTGTTTTGCTTTTCTTCTCTTCCAGAAAAGGAGAGAGCCAGCGGCACCTGTCATAAAAGCACCCATTCCTTGTCCAAATAATGAAGTTTCTGTACCTGTATTTGGTAATCTTCTTTCAGATCGAGTCTTCGGTAGTTTATTGCTAGAAGGATCTGAAGTTGTATTTATTTTTGAGCTTGTAACACCAGTTGTACCTTTGTCTTCCGCTTTCTTCTTAGGATCTACTAGTGCAATAGGCATTTCGGCTAAATTCGCTACGACAGGAGCTTCCAATGTATTAGGGTCAGTTGGTGCAGTAAGCTCGATCGGTTGTTCTACCGGTGGTGTTACTGGATCAACTGCTTCTGGTGCTAGAATTTCTGGAATAGTCGGCGCCTCAACCATTGGTGCTTCTTCTAACTCTTTAGGTTGTTCTAAAGGATCAATGGCTGTAACATCGTCTAAATCATTTAGCTCAACAGGAGCATCAGGTCGAATGCTTTCCACAGCCTCATCATTAGCTAATTCTATATCAGTTACATCTTCAGAAGTATCTAACCCTACAATTGAATTGGGAGGAGTAGATGCACGCTCTTGTGTTAACGTTGGTAGATCGATTCCAGTGATTCCATCAAGTATTTTTGTTGAAGCAGCAGCTGGTGCAAGATTGGGGTTGATTGGTTCTGTTATATTTTCAACCTTATTAGGGATATTGAGAACAGCTAGCTCCATAGGTATCTCAGACATAACTGGTGGTGGAGTTGGAGCTGTGATTTTTTAAGTTTCAGTGAATCTAATTCTGTCTCAATAGTTTTAAGTTTAATAGGTGGAATCTTAACAAGATCTTCCATTGGTTGTCCTCCAAGGCTACCGTCAAATCCTGAATAATTATTATTATACTCGGTAAGCCATTCGTAAACCGAGACACCGCGATCCACATAATTCTCATAGCGTATTGCTGCTTGTTTGAGATATTTCATATTTTTATTATAAGCAGATAAAAGTTGATCATACATTTCAACTGTATTTTCGGTAAGCATCCCGTCATCAAAAAAACTTGAAATGGTAATTCCTGTTGCGGTTGTGAACTTAGCTATTTCAGCTTTTAAAATTGCTTGAGCTGTGCTCCACTCTTCGTCCACTTTTTTTATATAATCCTCAGTATAGTTATAAATATTTGAAAGTGCTGCAGCACCATCTTTTTCATATACTGATATAAACGTTTTTAGTCCTTCTACAGAATACATGGCTTTTAATTGTTCATCAGTATAACCTAAAATCTCATAATTACGATTATTTTCACGCAAAGAATTGATTGTAGGCAACCAGATAAGCATTAGATCATTGTCTACATCTCCTTGATTTCCAGGTTTCCATTTATCTTTATAGTCATCAAAAGCGCGTAAATAATCTTTATATGCAAGAAAATATTGCTGATAAGCCTTAGCGGTATCTACATTTTCTTGCATCGTGTCTTGAGCATTTTTAATATAGTTAGATAATTGAGTATCAAAATCTATTGGATCATAGACACTTTCCAATTGTTGTGAAATATCGATTAGATTGGCTTCGTTATAGTGATTATTCACTTCTTGATATTCTTGAATTATTGGCCATGAATTTTCAAAAGTAGTATTTAATATTTTCATCGCTACATCATACTCAGCTTGCCATACTGCTAAGTCCGCTGGAATATTTTCAAGATTAGCTTCTGTGATTTTATCAGTTGGGAATTCAGCAAGAACTCGATTCATTTCGGTAACAGCATCATTGATTTCACCTTCAGCGATAAGAGCCGTATCATAAGCAGCAAGTACATCTTTGTGCATTTTTCCAGCAGTAGCAAAGCTTTCTTTTGCAAGATCGTACTTAGTTTTCAGATCGGTAAAGAGTCCAAGTATTTTATTATGTTCGACGGTAAGAATTTTTAATTTTTCTTTTGCTTTTTGATAGTCAGTGTCCGCCGCTGTACACGCATCGTTTGCAGCGGTATATGCTGAATCAACACCCCTGTACTCTTCATGAAGTTCTTTAAATGAGCGTGTCAAGTCTGCGTATTCTTTTGAAACAGCCTTGAACTCTGCTTCGTGGACTGTTTGCTCAGCTGTAACCTCGCCTAATTTAGCCGAAGCCGTAGTATAGAGTTTCAGCGTTGCTTCATATTTCGTTTTTAGACCGACATAATAAGCAGCTAAATCAGTATATTCTTTCTCGCGTAGTACAAAATTTTCTTTCACTTTGGAAATGGACGTTGCCGCTAGTGTGTAAGCTGTTTCGGCGATAATGTATTCGGCATCCAAATCAGCAAACTGTTTTGTTACTTTATCATAATTTGTTTTTGTCGCAGTATATTGTGTTTCTAAAGCGGTGTATTGTTTTGTAGTTGTGGCGAATGTTTCGCTTAACTTTGTAAAGGATGTTTCAGCTGTGGTAAGGTCGGATTTTAGCTTTGTTAGCTCCTCTGCCAGTGTTTGATATTCTGGTAAAAGACGGTCATATTCGGCACGTGCTGTTTCATATGTTTGATTAACAGTATCGTATGTTTTGTTTGCCTCAATATATTTCGTCTCGATAGCATCAAAGGCTTCCGATCCACTTGAAAATTTCGCCGATATGGCGTCATAAGATTCCTTTAACAAGTCATATTGGACTTTTACTTCAGCGGACTCTGTAACGGCTGCTTGATGAGCAGTTTCAGTTTCTGTGTAGACTTTCATGACTTGAATATAGTTGGTATTTATAGTTTGATATTCTGTTTCCAATTGTAGATAATCACTTTTCGCTTGCTCACATTGTGCAATAAGCGCATCATACTGATGTTTGATCGTCTGATAAGAAGCCGCAATTTTTTGATAATCAACAGCTGTAGTTTCATATGCGGTCTGAACTTCCTTAAACTTTGCAGTGAGTAAATCCGCTTGTTCTTTTACGGGTTGATATTCTTTGTTTACTTCGTTATAGCGATCATTATTTTCATTGTATGCAGCTAAAGCTGTTGAATATTCCACCGTACCTTCTTCATACTGTTTTAAAATCGCCTCGGCTGCTGTTCTTTTTTCATTATAGATAGTCAAATCAGATTCATAAGCAGTCAGTTGAGTATCATATTCAGCTTTTTGTTGATCATAGGCGGTTTTATCTGTTTCATACGCTTTAGTTTTCAGGTCAAAGGCTGTTTTTTCGGTTTCATAGGTTGTACGTTCCGTTTCATATTGAGTAGCAAATTCTTTCAATTGACTTGATAGCGTATCATAGGTTGTTTTTGCTTCATCATATGCTTGTTTGGTAGTGATATAATCTTCTTTGATTTTATTATACTCAGCAAGTTTATGAGCATAATCGGTTATTGATAGTGTCAACTCTGATAAACGTTTTTCATACGCTGTTTTATCAGCTAAATAACTTACTTTTGTTTCGTTATACTCAGTTAACAGTACATTATATTCTTCAAGTGCTTTATCATAGTCTGATTTCACTTCAGTGTAGCTAGCTTTCGCTATTTCAAGATCTGTTTTTAAGGTGTTATATGAATCTGTAGCTAAATTGAGTGCTATAGCTTTCGTATCATAGGTTGTTTTTTTAGTATTATAGTTGTTAAGTAGCGTTTCGTAAGCAAGCTTTTGTGAGCTATAGTCCGTCAATTGGGTATTATATTTACTTTTTGCCTCGTTGAAGGCTGTTTGAATGGTTCTATATGCTGTTGCCGCATCTTCATAAATTTTTCGATTTTCTTCGTACTCTACTCTTAACTTTTCGTAGATCGTTCTTTTTTCTTCGGCATCTTTGTTCAATGTTTCGTATTCAGCTTGCGCATTTAAATACTGCGTCTGCATATCTATAAAAGTTGCTTCGGCATTGTTGTAAAGGGTTTGTTCAGCTGTGTAAGCTGCTTTTGCTTCATTATATGTTTCAATATGTGCTTCGTAGTTGGACTTATTTGTTTCATATGTAGCTTTATGTGTGTTGTAAGTTGTTGTCGCTTCATTAAACAAGTTTAGATTTTTTTGATAGTTACCTTTTAATCCATCTAAAGTCGTTTTTAGTCCATTAGCATCTGCATAGGATTTATCAGCTTCACTTTTAGAAGTATTGTAGTCTTCTAATGCAGCATTGTACTTTTTTGTTGTCTCGTCGTATTCTTTTTTAGCGGTTGTATATTCCTCTAATATACTCTTATAATCTTTTTCCAATGTGTTTTCAGCTGATGGGTTCATCTGCTCTACTGTTACAGCTAATGCCTGTATAGGACTACCAGATCCTACCAAAAATACACTTGAAAACAATAAAAATTTAAACGAACCTTTTCTCCATGAGTCATTCATTCAACACGCACCTTCCCTTTTTGCGATAATATTAATATAGTAAAAAAATAAAAACTTAAAGGAATTTATATTTTCACAAATGTAATTATACAATGTTTTCAAGTAAGTTATGTATCATGTTTTTCTGCATGATTATAAGTTTTTGATAATAATCCAATGGACAATAAATATAATTGCTCGTTTAATATGATTAATTTCAATGGAATTGTAATTAGTAGGAAAGCAGAAAAAAATATATTGATTTTTAATTGAAAAGTATATGGAATTGTGAATTTCCTGAAGTGAGTAATACCAGCTTTTTTTACCACTGCCTATCCTAGTAGGAGTAGTGGTAGAGCAAAAGCACTGACTTGAATATTAGAAAAGTCCATAAATTAAACGAAAACTTCGAATTTTCGCCCAACAATCATAATAAAGAAACCACTCTTTCAACATAAAATAGTCACATTTTCAAGTTATTATAAATTCATACCAAACAAACAACCCTAACAAAACACTTTTTCATTTTTTAACTCCTTTTCCCACTCTTCCCCAAAGAGTGGGTTATTTGTTGTGAATCACCACGATTGGCTTCGCCAGAGTGGATGATGAACAATTCAAGGCTTGCAAAGGGAGAAAAGCCACCCTACTAGCAAATCATCAAAAACCTAAGCCTAAAAAAGTAATAGCAGCACAGGTCAACCCATCAAAAAAATAAAAAATTGATGTTCATTTTTCGAAAGAACCTTCTGTCAATCAGCAGTACACTAAAGAAACAAAATGAAGGGATCGATAATCTATGAATGAACATAAAACAGCACGTTTTAGAAATGCGCACCAAAAAGATAAACCACTTATTTTACTAAATATCTGGGATGTAGCTAGCGCAAATGAATTGACGAGGAAAAAAATAAATTTAATTCCGACTGGTAGCTACGCAATGTCTGATCATTATGGCTACCAAGACGGTGAAAATATGCCTTTTGATGAACTACTAGATTACATAAAAGAAATGGACGCAAAAACCAACTATATCACTGCTGATATCGAATCAGGCTACGCCACAAATATAGAGGACCTCGCAAAAAATAGTGAAGCACTTCTAAATATCGGCGTCATTGGTATCAACATTGAAGATAAACAACCAAACGCTGAGACATTGTATCCTATCAAGGTACAAAACGAACGATTATTATCCATCAAGCAAAAATGCAGAGCCATGAAAAAAGATCTATTTATCAACGTAAGAACCGATACGTATTTTGTTGGAGATGTGGCAGCAAATAACCAAGATGAACAAGTATTAAATCAAACGATCACCCGAATCAAAGCCTATGAAAAAACTGGGATCGATGGTATTTTTATTCCAGGTTTGAAAAGCAAAGAACATCTTAAGAAGATAGCAGCGGAAACTACTTTACCGATCAATATTATGTTAGATATTCAAACAGATTCAATTTCAGATTATTTAGATACTGGAATTTCAAGAATCAGTTTTGGACCTTCGACTTATATGCTTTATAATGAAAGTGGCGATAATGATTTGGATAAATTTTATACAACGTTACTGACGGATTTGGCTCAATACGAGAAGCAAAATCAGATTGAATTGTTCAGAATAAATTAGAAAGGGGAATGCTCAATGATCAGCGAAACAGAAAAAAAACACTATTACAAAGCATTGTTGGCAAAAGATTCAACCTATGACGGTATTTTCTTTGTCGGCATCCGTTCTACTGGCATTTTTTGCCATGCAACATGTCCTGCGAGAAAGCCGAAATACGAAAATTGTACATTTTATGAAACAGCAGAAGAAGCGCTTTTATCAGGCTATAGACCATGCAAGCGTTGTAAACCATTATCTTTTCCAAGAGAAATCCCGCCTTTGGTTCAACAAATGGTGGAGTTAGTAGAAGAAAATCCAGAGAAACGTTGGAAAGATCAAGACTTCGCTGAATTGGGCATTCACTCGATGACAGCCAGAAGGCAATTTAAAAAAGTCTATGGCATGACGTTTGTTCAATACGCGCGTTCAAGAAGGATGGGAATGGCTTTGAAATCAATCAAAAATGGTGAAAAGAGAATCGATACGCAATTGGATGTTGGCTATGATTCACCAAGCGGTTTTTATGATGCTTTTTCAAAAATCATGGGAAGAAATCCGAAGCAATCAAAAGAGATCAAAGTATTATCGGCAGATTGGATCGATACGATTTTAGGACCAATGATGAGTATTGCCGATGACGAGTACTTATATTTACTTGAGTTTGTTGATCGCCGCGGTTTGGAAAGAGAGATCGAACGGCTGCGTAACCGTATGAATGCTTCGATCGTTCCAGGAAAAACGAAGATCAACGAACAGATCAATGCAGAGCTGGATTTGTATTTTGAGAAGAAGCTAGATGAATTTAAAACACCGTACCTATGTTTAGGTTCGGATTTTCAGAAGAGTGTATGGCAAGCATTGACAGAAATTGAGCGTGGCAAAACTTCTTCTTACAAAGAATTGGCAACAGCGATCGGTAATCCAAAAGGAATGCGGGCTGTCGGCAATGCAAATGGAGCCAATCAGTTGGCAATCATTATTCCCTGTCATCGAGTGATTCAGACAGATGGTAGTTTGGGCGGCTATGGTGGTGGCGTGGAGCGGAAGAAATGGTTATTGAAGCATGAACGGGAGTATGATTTGTAAATGTGAGTGCAGAAGAAAAGAGCGATAGCCACATCTAATGTGTGGGTCGCTCTTTTTTATGGTAAAACCGTATCTACCAGCCGCCAGAAAAGCCGCCTCCGCCAGATGAACCACCGCCACCAGAACTTCCTCCTTCGTCACTGGATGAACCGTCAGAATCGCTACTTTGGTAGCTTGAAGCCCTAAAATGCTGTAAGGTTTGATAGCTAGCTAAATTGATTCCCGGTATTGCGCCTAAAAACAAACATTTATCAAGATCCATGATCGCTTTTTGATAATAGTTCGATTCGATTTTTTTAAAATCCTTCTCGCCTTTTTTTAAGGCTTTAGGCAATTCCTGCTCAAAGTTTCCAGCTTCTTTGAAAAAATCCTCTTTACTGGTATCTCGACCTTTCAGCAGGTGATAAGAAACAAGTAAAACCAGTAATTTTTCCTTTTGTTTGGTGTAAAAGGACGCGGATACATGCTCTTTTACATAGACTTGAACAATATCCCTTGTTTGGATGAAAGCGAGTCTGGCTTGAATAATTTTTTGTAAAATTTCTAAGTAGTCATTGTCCGATTGCTTCAGCCTCAGCTGTAGTTGTGTTTTTGCTTGCGTGATCTTTTTCGGATCAGTTAGGAAATCGCTCAAACTTTGAGCATACGCTTTATAATAACGCTCACTGAATTCTAAACATAAGGTGCAATACGTTAGCTTATTGGCTTCGGTAAGGTGATGGGTACGATATTTACCAAGTTCTGTTACATAATCTATGACATCGCTTGTAAATAAAATCTTAGTTAAATATTGTCGCAAAAATGTATAGTTGCCAAAATTTGCTAGAATTAGTATCCACATAGGTGTTTCTTTAATATAAAAAAGCATTGCTCGTTCTCTCACAGATACTTTACCGAGCCAACGTACTTGTAAATCTTGAATCGAATCAAATAGAGACCTCTTTAAAAGACGTTCTTCTAAAAAGCTTCTAAGGAAAAGAAAGCCTACGAAAAATCCTACAAGGACAAGTAGTGAAAGAATAAAATGATCCGTAATAAAGTCAAAAGCAATCCAAACATAGTCCAAAAAATTCTTTTTCGGTTCTACATAGTGATATTGAGCGTTATCATAAGAGTAACTTGATTGCTCTAGATCCTGAACTTCCTTTTTCGCTGCTTCGTAATTGCCATAACGTTCATTCACGATCGATAGGATGTTGTGGCTGATGATATTCAAGCCTTGATCATACTTTTCCTCACGAAACAGTTGCTCCACGCTGGTGGGTACGATGTCACGCTTCATACTATCTGTGATCACATCTTCTACACCATACCCGACTTCTAAACGATATTTCCGGTCAGACACTGCAATGACAAATAGAAAACCGTTATTTAGATCTCGATCACCGACGCCTAAGGTTTGGAAGGTTTCATTTGCGTAGGTTTCAATTGTTTCGTTTTTGGGTAACTTTTTGATGGTTTTTAGGACGAATTGCGGGCTGCCAGGTAGTTGTTTGAAATCTGATTCGTTTGCTTGAATGATCGCTTGCTTTGTTTCCTCGCTTAATAGACCCGCTTGATCATCGACGAAGAAACTTTCGGCTGAGCTGGTTTGCGGAAGGGATAGAGCGAATAGGAAGATGGTAGTGAGGAATAGGATTTTTTTAAATAGACTTATTTTGGTAATGTGTGTGTGAGTTGAGTTCATTTTTTACTCCTGATTGTGTTGGTTTAGTTATTGCTTTTTTTTTAAGTTCAAATACTGTTCTTTAAAATTTAATAGCCTAATGCCTAATTCGTCTGAAAAATCCCACTGATCTACTATGAATCTATGGTAGGAAATTCTCCCCTTTTTTTGATTACTATTTTCAATAGTACCTGTCATTAAGCAAACTTCTAAATAAATTTTTTCATATGATTTTTTATAAATACCAGTTGAATTACTAATTCTTAAATTTAATTCATTTAAGAGTTCTACTATTTAGCAAGTTCATGAGGATATCTAACTATGATTTTGCAGTTTCTTTGTCTAAAGGAGAGAATTTGTTATATAAATTATCAATAATACAGTCGTATTTTTTTGATACTCATCTTCTGTTTGAAAGATGTGCATAATGTTATTATTTTTTACATAGCTTTCAAGGCTGTTTTAAGGCATCATCCAATGAGTCCATTTGATCGGTTTGTCTTAAGACCAAAGTATATGGTAACTCAAAAATTTCTACGTAATTTACTAGATCACTTTGAAATTCAGCTCTCTATATTGAACAGATATAGTAAAAATATCGGAGCAGTTTGATATAAACCTTCATCAAACAATAGATTCTAAATTAAAAATACCTTCGTCCCAGTCATCAATTTTACAAGTATCTGTATAAGTAACTAGGTACTCCATATGAAATGGTTGTCGATTAATTTTCATTTATAATTCTCTGTTTCTTTAGTGATCTGTTCTACAGGCGGATTGAAACTTTTAAATCTTAATTTACAATACAGAGTCATAGATGTCCAAGCAGCACCTATATATATAGCATAACCTAACAAAATAAATAACATCCCCATAAGAATAAAAGTGGTACTTGTATCTGGTATTACTTGTTTTATAATTACTGGTGCAATGATGGATAAAGAAATGCAAATAGGCAATAAGAATTTTCCTAAATGTTCATTTTTTTTCATTTGTGTTGTTCCTTTTCCCTCTTTAGTATAATAACCTTTGAGAGCATGACTTCTAAAAATGAAAAGTGCTACTATAAAAACTAAAATTCCTAATAAATTAGAAGTGATTGCAATAATGTTTCTTGCATTATTATAGGTGAGCACTCCTTGAACAGGATTAAAAATGGAAATACCACCAAGAGCAATCGTTAAAATAGCTAATTCAAAAATATTCAACCAAAAAACTATATATTGAAACTTTTGAAAATTCATATAGATACGTTTAAATGAAAAAATAATTGTAAGAATATAATTAATCACTATAAAAGCATTAAGTATATTTCGAATGCTTGCTAGGGTGATAATGTCATTTCCTGCAAAAAAAACAAAGATAATAAAAAAGATCTTGCAAAAAAGAAGTACACGCAAAAGTCCTGCTATAGAGAGAGCATTTTGTCTGCCAGATGATATATTCATTTTAAATGTATAAAAATTTTCTTCACTAAGTTGTTTCAAATTAAACCTCCATTACTTTTTACTTGATAGCCAGTTTCCAATACCCTTAAGTTTATCTAATATTTACAGCTAATGCTACATGTTCATTTAATTTTTTGCTGTTCCAAAAGAAGTTAACTCAGAAACGATTGCTGAATCATGTTTATCTAAACCAGTAGTTTCAATAGATACGGCAGATAAACCTCCCATGATCTTTGTGAGTTTTGAAACTCCTTTAAAATAATCATAAAGTAAGAAAATTTTTGTATATTTTTTAAACACAGCTACCTTCAGTTTTTGCATCATTCAGATCTAGCTTAGATATACTCTTTACAAATTGAAAAGCTTCTCTTTCTATAGAGTTTAAGGAATCATCGTTGTTTTGTATCATTCTTTTTTCAGAATATTCATTTGGAAATTTTAGTTTCATATAAGAAATTATTATTGGTACAGTAGGAAGAATGAACAAATGATTGAACCAAAGATAAACAGTATATTCATTATACTTCCTTTAAAAATTTCAGCATGAGAGTTAAGTAATGCAAAAATAAATATGATTGGAAAGAGTATAGGTACTATGGTTGAATGTACTTTGGGCTTATAACCTTTAATAAGATTAACGAACCTTTTCTATACTTTCATATGAGTACTGTTTTGGGAATTTTAATTTCATGTAAGAAATTAAAATCATTCTGGATACAGCTACAGAGATGAAAAATATACAAACTAGAAATAAAATGAAGATGGCAAAAGATTGCTCTACTATACTTGCCGTGCCTACTCCAACTAAAGTTCCTATGAGTATAATATTTCTTTTTGAAGTGCTGTTATTATCAATAGCAATTTTTTCTCCTCTATATTTTTTATCTAACTGAATTACTTTCTTGTTATTTTTATGTGCTTCTTTTTTTTGTACTTTAATATAGTTTTTAATTAGAGATAAACATAAAAGTAACATCGGGAGACAAAGTAAGATGTCAAAAAAAATAAGAGAATTTTTGAAAAATAGGAAGTTATATAGGAATGTGATATAGGTAAAAATGATAATCACATATGCATATTGAAGTATAATAACACTTGTTGTAAACCATAAGATAGCCTCTTGATACTTCCATTTTTTTAGAAAAAGTGATAAAAAATTCAGGAAATTTGCAGTAGCAAAAAACATGGAGAAAAATTTAAAAACAGGAGTCAGTGGAACTATGTTGGCTGTATCAACATAAAAAGACATAATAGTATATATTACAATAGATAAGGTCAATAATACGATTATTGATTTCCTATTGAACTCTTTTAGGTTGTACTTTAAGGGTATAACGAATAAATAAAAATCATCCGCAGTTTTTTTCAAATTAATAAACTCCTTTTTTATATAAGATGTTAATTTTTCTGTTACTATTTTTTTGCAACCCCACTACCAATAATTCCTTCAGTTATGGCACCCGTAGCTGCTCCAAGATAACCGCCTCCAAGACTAGCTCCCATATTTACTTCAGTATTTACAGTAGTACTTACTGTTCCTTTAGATCCTGTCAGTCCTTGGTTGGTAGCATCATTATCTACTGACCTGATTCATCGAGTAGGTAAAATTAGACTTTAAGTCTGCTATTATATTATCATAAACTTCAATTAAATTGTCATGTGCATTAGAAATATAATTTTTAGTAGCTTTTGCACCATCACCTTTAAATGAATCCATATCTTTTATATTACCCAATCTAGCTTTTGTTTCAGCGATGGCCGAAGTGCCTTTATCCGTATTTTTAGTTAACTCTTCTTTTAATAATTTCACTTCACTCACATCAATTTGTACCATGTTCTTCTCCTTTCTAATAGAGATTTTTTAGTTCCATTAGTTTTATTTCGTTTTTAGAATTATTTATTCGATTATACGAATTTATTGTTTTGACTGTAGAATATCTACATTTATGTTTAGAATATAGTTAGTAGAAAACGGGAGGGGAAGGCAAATGCCGATAATTTATAATCGTTTATGGAAGTTATTGATAGATAAAGAAATAACAAAAACACAGTTACGTAAAGAAATAGGGATAGGAACGGCTACTTTAGCGAAGCTTTCTGCAAATGAAAAGGTATCAATGGATGTTATTGAGAGGATATGTGTGGCTCTTGATTGTCAACCAGGGGATATTATGGAGTTTGTTCCTGAAAGTAAATAAAAAATGGAGTTAATTTCAACAGATGAAATTAACTCTAAATATCCTTTAGTACCACTCGAACGGCTATTAGAACTACTTGCCAGAGTGGCAGTATTTTGATTCATTAGATCACTGGCTTGTTTGTCAGCTTCCTCGAACGCTTCAGCCATACTGTCAATATATGTGTTAAGCTGTTTTAAACTTTTACCTAGCTGCTTATTGCAGCTACCTAGTTGTTTCATAGCACTTTCTAATACTGATTTGCTATCATCCGTTATTGAAGTGTTGACAGACTCCATAATTTCTGGTAAATCATTTGATATAAGCGTACTTTTGATAGTACCTACTTCAATTTTTTGCATTTTTTCACCTCAATTAATTTTCGTAATACCCTGAACTTAATTCATTGAATAACTGTTCTGGAGTCATATCATTATTTGAATAATTTATTAAAAATGATGTGTCATCGCTATAGTATTTTTTTATTTCTGGATATTTTTTAATAAACTCATTTCTAGTATTTATTTTCGAAGTATAGCCACCTTCTAAATACTTATTAGCAGATTTTCTGGATACTGGCCAAATATTAGGATTAGGGCTCTCAAGATCATTGATACTAAAGATACTGTAAGCTGTTAGGTCTGGTTCTTTGTAACGATATTTTTCCTCTACTTTTTCCTCTGTTTTGATTGAATAATCTTTCACATCTAAATAATAGTAGATCTGACTTTTTTCAGGTCCATCCGTCCCATAAATAATTAAGTATTTATCATCTATGGAAAAACCATTCAGAAAATACATATAGTTCTCATCTATTAGTTTTTTATCTTTGGCTAGTAGGTCGACTTTTCTTGGCTCAGAATCCTTTTTTGACGATACATCATATAGAAAAATTTCAAATATAGTAGTTAAAGTAGTTGATTCCAAAGGTGTTGGAGTAGTATAGGTTCTATTAAATGTTGCAACATGATTTTCTCCAACTTCAATATCAGAAGAATTATAATTATATCGTTGCTTATTTCTATACTTAGTTTCTGGATTTTGTACGTCTTTATACTGTGCAATTGTCCATTTATTATTATTCATTTTTCCCATATTTATAATTTCAGGTTGTTTACTAATATCCCACCATGCTGTTGTCTCAGCGGATGAAGGTATTCTAAAATACTCATAAGTGAACCAACTAATACATGATATAATTCCTAAAAAAATTATTACAATAATGCTAATAATTATTGTTTTTTTCTTTTTTATAGACATTTATGTTCCTACCTTCATATTTTTATGGCGCATTTACAAATTCTCTTTGTTGGAATAACCTATCATGATTGTTTGAAAACTATTCTTAGAAAAATCAGAAAATCAAAACAGCTAAATATCTTTAAAATAAGATATTTAGCTGTCTTCTAAAACAATTAATTTTTTATCTATGCTAATTGTCAATGAACGCTTACTTAAAATAACTCAGTAATTCTGATAGTTATTGCAAAATTATACTTTCCTGCAGTTTTATCAAATGCTCCTGCAAAAGCAGGTCCAAGTTTATTTTTACTAGTGGCTTTTCTGATATTTTCTAATTCTTGCATTGTCTCGCCACGTAAATTCATTCTTTGATTTAACTCTGTTTTAGACATTTTACCATATTTTCCATGTAAATAATCTAACCTATTTGCGTATTTCCCCCTAGTTGCAGTGCTGTTAGCCATTTGAGTTATCCCCTTATAATTACTTCTATCACTATTCTGCATCATTTTTACGACATGTTCCATCTTAGTAGATGATGCACCTTTAACCATAATATTCATTAAATCTGCACCAAAATCTTCAATATCACTAATGTTTTGTTATTCGTTTTAGGTTGATTAAAATTTTAATATGTTTAAAAACGGTATCAGCGATTACCGCTAATACCGTCTAATATATCTTATTTAGAATCGCTGCTTATGATCAATAAAGTTTAATGTCACATCGTCATTTTTCAATAGTGTTGGAATCGTGATTTTATTAAAAACACTATCATCATCAAATGAATTAGTGTAAATAGATACAAAACCAGTTGCAGCTTCAGCAAATCTTTTTTCCAAATTAAGCCAAAGTTCTTTAACAACTTCTTTTTCTATATCATTTTCTGGATCGAACAAGTCTAAACTTACAAATTCTTGTCCACCGGAAGTTGATTCGAGTGAACCTTCTTCATATTCATTTTCAGAGAGGCTAATTAACTCCAATTCTATAGGGCTTTGAATGAAGGTAATATCTCTGTTCCAATCCATTTGAACCAGTGTTTCTTTTATTTTTGTTATTGGAGTATTATCAAAATTACCTTAATATATAGATTATTTAATTTTAATATAAAGTTTGGATAACTATTTCTCTTTGAGAGAAGAAGTTAAAAATTAATATGAGTAAAAAAGTGTAAGTATCCGATTCTTGATATTTACACTTTTTTACTATATCTATTAAGTTGTTATAGTGAATTCTTCAATATTTTTTAAATCATCGAAGTAGTAAAAATACAACTGATCTTTTCCTATTTTAAAAGGAATAATTTCAGTAGGCTTTTGACCATTTACTTTAATTTTTTTTACGTCTTTTTTAGCTGTTACAGACCATATAAAGTTAGGATAACTATCGACTCTCTTAATAGCATATGGATCGTTATAGAGATTTAACGATGATTTTTGTTCTTCAATTAGAGTGCTTTTTTTATGCAATTTACTGTTAATAAATTCAGTTGGTAAGGGTGTATAGGCTAAAGAATTTGAATATTTTTTCTGCCCAGCCTCTATTTTCTTTCTGAACCTCATAACAGTAAAGAATTCACCGTCATCATCAGCTTGAAATAATGTTCCATAAAAGACACAGCTTTCATCGTCTTCAATTATTTTTATAGTTTTCACTAATTCAAAATCAATAGGTTTTCCGTCTGCAAAAGTATTATGCTTAATAGCATCTGAGATAGTTGAATAGTATCCTTTGATGCGTTCATCTTCGTTTAACTCTGGATCTCCTTCAGTAACACGTTCAACTCCAGTTGTATCATTTTCTTCACTATTACCAAAGCTGATGCATCCTTGTAAACTGAGGATGCACCCTCCTAATAGTAAAAAAGTGAGTATTTTTTTCATAGTTCCCTCCTTATGCTAGATTGTAGCTCATAGTAGGTATGTTAGAAAACTTGTATGATCGTAGGTTGCAACGGCGAGGAGTCACTTTAATTAGTTCTTTGCGGTATTCAAGCAAAAAAGTGTAAATATCTCATTATCAATAAGTACACTTTTTCACTCTATCTTTTAAGTTGTTACAGTAAACTCGCCATTATTTTTTAAATCATCGAAGTAATAAAAATATAGCTGATCTTTCCCTATTTTGAAAGGAATGATTTCAGTGAGTTTTTGATTATTTACTTTCATTTTTTTCACATCTTTTTTAGCTGTTAATGACCAAATGAAATTAGGATACTTTTCTACACCTTTTATAGCGTAAGGGTCATTATTTATAGGTAAAAACATTTCTTGTTCTTCAATAATACTTTTATTTTTGTACAACGTATTATTAATAAAATCATATGATGGACTATAGCTAGAGGATTTGAATAATTTTTCTTGCCCTCCGTTATTTTTAATCTAAATCGCATAACCACAAAGATTTCTTCCCCGCCAGGTTGAATGATAGTACCATAAAAGTTACAGCTTTTAGTATCTTCAATAATTTTTATAGTTTGTTTTAGTGTAAAATCAGCTTTTTTTCCATCCGCAAAATTGTTATGTTTGATTGCTTCGCTGATCGTTGAATAATAATTATTGATATAGTCGTCTTCATTAAAATCTGAATCTCGTTCAGTGATGCCTTCTACTTTGGTTGTATCATTATCCTCATCACCAAAGCTAATACACCCTTGCAAACTGAGGATACATCCTCCTAATAATAGAAAAGCAAGTATTTTTTTCATAGTTCCCTCCTTATGCTAAATTACAGCTCATAGCAGATGCAAACTGAGGATTTTTGCCAAACATATCTCCTAATTTAAGAAGTAGTTGTGAAAGAGCTGCTCCAGCTGGTCCAATTAAGAAATCATCAAGAACTCCTATACCAGTTGCATCATTTGCTACTAGATAAGCAATAAGTGCTGTAAGAGCAACTGCGCTAATAGCCATGAATGGTACTTTGGCGTATTCAAACAGTTCTTTCCATGTTTTTGAGCTAATAGATTTAATCCATTTATCTGTCATTTTTCCTTTGCTCATACCAGTTGTACCCGTTCCAGTCCAACCATTTTTATCAAAACCAAAATCAGCTACATTTAAGTTCCCATTTGATGATTTAGTTCCTGCACCGAGAGTAATAGATGGGTCTTTGCTGATAGTAATATTCCTATGAAGATCAGAGGTATTTCCTTGTTTATCTGTGAAAGAGGCTTTCTGTTCCTGCGAAGCCTTAATAGAAGAAAGACCACTCGAATCTGCAGAAATACTGGTTTTGTTAGACCAACCTATTTTTCCCCAAGGAGTAGGAATAGATATATTAATAGGGATATTTATTCCTATTCCAGCAGTGTCAGTCCTTTTCCCTGTAGCTTTATCAATAGATGTTTTAGCAGAAGTTACGATTATGCTTCCGCCTTTAGTCCCACTAGTGACGTGTTTAGTTCCATCTGGATAGACTACTTCTGTAGTTACACTTTCACCTTTAATATTATTATTCCAAAAATCTGAAATTCCTTTTCCAATATCACCTAGTGAAGGGAAATATCCATCCTTATCCACCAAATCTAAAGGACTGTTCCAAACGTAAGTGTATGGATTTAAAGTCATAGGGGAAGTCAATACTCCTTTAATACCATCTTCACTTAAAAACCTACCTTGATTTTGATCATAATATCTCGCCTGCGCATAATTCATTCCACTAACTTCATCTTGTTGATACCCAGTAAAACCAAAAGGTTGGTTAGTTGGTGTATTGAATAGACTCTGTCCAAATTCATCGTAGGTATATTCTTCAAGAGACTGTCCAGTATTTGTTAACTGACGTAACGGACTGCCTAAATCATCTAACAAGAAGTGTTCTTCTTCATTTTTTGCCAATAAGTCATTATCCCATAAATACAGTTCTTTGTCTTCATTCACCTGACGTGCTAATAAATTATTATATGGTTTTGTTAAATCTAAAATATACTGAATTTGTTTTAACGGTTCATTGACTTTTTCAACTGTTTGGCCTGATCGATTTCTCAAACCGTTATATTGATACGTTGCCTTGTCACCTGATGCAGTAGTCACTTGTGTCATCATATTGGTCGCATCAAAGGTAAATGATTTAGTAACCTGATTGTTGATCAATTCCTCCACAAGATTGCCGCGTTGATCATAGTTAAATTGTTTAGTTGCTTGTGGTGTATTTTGTTTGATTAGCTGATTCAAGGCATTGTATTGATAGGTTGTTGAACCAGTTGATTCTTGTTTACTTGTACGGTTACCAAATGCATCATAGGTGTATTGACGTAAGACTTCTTGGTCTTTTGATACATGTGTCAAACGCTGTAAGGCATCATATTGATACTGGTATTGTCCACTGTCTTTGGTCAACCCTTGACGTTGCTTCTCAATTACTTGTTTGTTTCCAGCTTGATCGTACTGATACTGGTATTTTTCTAGAATTTCTTGCTCTTTTTGATGGATCAAGGCACTTAGTTGAGAAGCAGGTGTATATTCATAGTGTGTTGTCACTTGGTTTGGTAAAGATTTTTCAATCAGGCGTCCTTGGGCATCATAGTGATAACGATAGACCTGATCTCCGGTGTGTAGTTCTGTTAGTTTGTTAGAAGGATTGTAAACATATTGTACTTCTTTGCCATCTGGATAGACTAATTTTGTACGATTACTTTGACCGTCCCATCCATATTTTGTGATTTGTTGATCTGGCGTTTGAACTTCTTCTACACGACCTAAAGCATCTAATTTCATTTGAGTGGTGCCTAACCAGTCTTTCACCGCTTCCAATTTACGTAGAGGATTATACTGCATAAGGACTTCTTTACCATCTGAATACTGGATTTTCTGAACTTGTCCCGTTTGGTTATAGTTTAAGTCTGTTTGATAACCGTCTTTATCCGTCTTTTTGATAAGTTGATTATTTTCGTCATAGCGATACTGTTCTTGATTTCCTAAAGCATCAGTGACAGAGGTCACGTTTCCTAGTAAATCGTATTGATACTGTGTTACACGATTTTGTTCGGACACTTTTTCTAGTTCGGCATCGATTAACCCGTATTGTTGAATGGTTGTTAGATTCCCTACCGTATCATAATCGTAGTGGGTTTCATTCCCTAAAGCATCTTTAACCAGAGTAAGATTTCCTGTCAGAGAATAATCGTATTCCGTAATGGCTCCCGCTTCATCTTGGTATAAAACGATTCGATCGGCAGCGTCATAAGAGAACTTCCGGGTGTTGCCTAATGGATTGGTAATAGCTGTGACACGATCTAAGCTATCGTAGGTATAAGTGATCTTGCTTTCTTCACCAGCCCATTTTTCAATGACATTGTCATTCAAGTCATACACATATTGTTCTGTTTCACCAGCAGGGTAGGTGACTTGTTTTAAGTTTCCACCTGGATAATACGCATAAGACGTGATCCCACCGTTTGCGTCTGTCACATCTTCTAATTGTCCAAGTGAGGTGTAAGAAAGGGTGATTTCATTTTCTAAAGCATCTGTCTGGCGGACTAATTGTCCTAGTAAGTCGTATTCAAAGGTCGTTGTATGGTTTAAGGCATCGGTGATTGTTGCGACTTTACCTAGTTTATTATAGGTATAACGAGTGGTCGCACCATCAGCTTCAACCATCTTTGTCCGTCGATTTAAGGCGTCATACGCAAACGTTGTCTCTTCCCCTTTAGGAGAGCGAATACTAGTCACATTTTGATTTTCATCATAGTCGTAGTGAACACTGTGACCTTTGGCGTTAACGACTTGACTTAGTTGGTTGTATTGGTTGTACAAGTAGGCCGTTTCTGCGCCATTTGGTTCTTTAATTTTTGAGATATTCCACATCAAATCATAATCCATCTCTGTCACGTGTCCAGATTGATTCGTGATAGCTGAAACTTTTCCTAACTCATTGTATTCTTGTGTGACTGTTGTCCCATCAAAGTCTTTAACGGTAGTCACTTTATTGATTTCATTGTACGTATATTCGCGTGTATTGCCTTCATCATTCGTAACTTTGGTCAAATTACCTTCTGAATCATACTCGAATTTCGTTACGGCACCCGTTGGATTCGTGGTTTCAATGACTTGATTTTGGTTGTCGTATACATAATGAGTGGTTCCTTGGTTTGGGTATTGGATACTTGCTAGGTTGCCGCGTTCATCATAGCGAAAGACCATGCGACTACCGTCGGGTTGCTTCACACGTATTGGACGATTTTGTTCATCATAAATCATTTCTGACGAGCAATGTAATGGATTCTCCACTTTTAATAAGTTGCCATTTTCATAGGTAAAGGTATATTCAGCGCCATTCGGTTGTTTCATATAGATAGGGTGGTTCTGCTCATCATATTTCATTGTCATAACTTCACCTAATGGATTGGTTACGTTAATCAGATTACCTTGTTCATCATAGTTGTATTGTGTTTTATTTCCTTTTCTATCCGTGACAGAAGTAGGCTTATTCTGATTATTGTAGGTCGTAATTTCTTCGCCATTTGGATAGACGACTTTCGTATTTCGGTAATGTTTGTCTCGGTAGTAGGTAACTTTTAATCCATTTTGTTCCGTTACAACAATTGTTTTCGCGTCATCATCGTACTCATAGGTCATAACTCCGCCATCTGGGAAGGTTTGTTTCGTGATTCTTGATAAATAGTCGTATTCATTTTTGACTAAATTAATCTTTCTTGGATTGGTTGTTGTTGTTAATTTACCATTTTCATAGCCGTAACGGACAATCGCTTTATTTGGTAGTTTTACTTCCGTCAAGCACGCATCTTCATAAGAAAAGCTTACTTTTCGTTTGGCTTGATCTTTGATACTTGTGAGTAACCCAGTGTCATCATAACGAAAACGAATGAAACCACTTGGACTTTCTACTTTTTTCAATCGTTGTTCAGAATTGTATGAGAAGCGGATTTTTTGTCCAGATTCTGTCTGTTTAGTCACTAGTTGACCCTTGGTATTAAAGTGATAATGGGTTTGGTCTTCTATAATTAGCTGATAGCCTGTTTCTTCTTTTACCACAATATGGCTAGGGAAGAGAGAAGAGTGGTAGTTGTTGTTTTCTAAGAATTCATAGAAACAACATGCCCATCTTCCATCATAATTTTCAGTTCATCTGTTTCTTCGGTCACACAGACCTCAAAAGGATGAACCCAATTTTTCCCTAAAGCCCCTTTGTACTCGTCCATCGCATTATACGTACGGGTGAAGCTCAAAGGTACTTCCCCTTGAATGACTAAATCTTCTTTGTCTGCACTAAAGTTACCCGTTGTCAGGTTGACTGGATCTTTACTGTATCGGGCACTGGTTACTTTTAAGCCTTTAGATGTTTCTGATACTCGTTTCAGTGTTTTGTCTACATTGGACATAGACATTCCATTTTTTAAGCGCATTTTGGATAATGATTTCTTAAAGGCATCGACACTTTGAGCAGTGAAGCCACCATTGATAAACGATTGGTACTCTTTAAATAGACTAGCGAGTTCATTGGCAGCGCTTGTTAACTCAGAAACATTACTAGCCGCCGCTCTGTCTAAAGTTGGTAAATCATTTTGAAGTTTTTCAACATCACGTTGTAATTTTTGTAATAAATCCTGAAATTTATTTTTCTCTAATTTAAAGCCGCTGGTAGCGCCAGTTAAGCGCCCACTTTTGGCTTCTGAGGGAACCTGAGATTCTAATGAACGAACAGTTGATACTTTAGATTCCATTTCATGACTGAATTGTTCCGCTGCTTTGAAGAGTGATTCATATTGTGTTTTTAATTCGACAATAGCCGATAAGAGAAACACGCGATCTTTTCCTACACCCATTTTTTCTCCTCCAAATTATTTATTTTTTGAAATATTTTTCCTTTAGAGTGCTATTTATTTACAATTCATTTCTTAAGGTTTATAATCACCGTTATCCACATCAAATTGATCTACATATTTTTTTGGATAGAACCATCTATTTTTTTGTCCCTTTTTAGGATGTAGATAATCTCGTTTTATAGGTGTTATAAATTTCCAGCTTTTTACAACTATTTTTTTTTCTTTATCTATTAAAGTTCCCTTGACTAAAAAATTATTATCTTCGTTTAAAAGTACCATGCTTGATAACTGATTTTTGGGTGAATTGTCGACTAACTCTACATCCTCTAAATTATGCCCATTTTCAGATTCAATAGTCCAACCTCGACTAGTTGTCCATAACTCAGGCTTAACAATATAATACTCTGATGACTTTGTAGCGATTTTATCTAGTGCAGCTTTTTTGGATATTCCTTCAGTAACGAGTGGAAATCTTGTTGATAAAATCCTCGCACATATGAGGAAAATAAAAGCACAAAAACTTATAATAATCATTATTTTCTTAATAGTACGCAAAATTTTTCACCTCTAATATATACATTGACTAGAATTAAATAGAAGTCACCATTATTTAGTTTAATTTCAATTTTTTCTCCGTTAAAAATCCAAGAGATGAGTTCACTGTTGTATATTAAGTTTTCCACTATAAAGTTCTCCTTTTTTTAACACTCTGGAAATTTCCACTTTGTGTAGAACGTTATCACCAGTCCAGGTAAAAAAACAATATCCCATAGCTTACTAATATACCTAAAATTAAATTAGGAAACCCATTCATAGGGACATGACTGAAAAAAAGTATTAAAGGGAACGCTATAGGTGTGAAAAATGAAAAAAGAAGACTTATGAAATTTTCTCTAGACAATTTTTCATTCTCATTTACCAAATTTTCTTTTCTAGCTTTTCCTTTTTTTATATATGTCAACATAGTAATGTATCCTGATGTTATTGGAATAATGAAACTAAGCATCCCAATAATTAGAATTAAATTTATTATATTGAGAGGAATAACCTCTAGAGTAAACTGTTTGTAGTAATTATAAATATTTTGAAGATATAAAATGAATCCAGTACAAAAAGATAGACATGCAAAAAGAAAGAGAATAATAAGAAAGAGGATCGATTGAGCTTTTTCAAAATGTTTTCTCACTTTATTTACGCTAAAGAAGAGACAAATGATAGAAACTACTATAAAAACAGTAGACATTATTTTGACAATGCTAGGTATAAAACCTATATATTCAATGAAGTAGTGGGTTATACCAAAAGCAAATAGCGGTCCCAATATTATCCAAAAATTAGTCAATGTTTTTAATCCTTCTGAATCATGTCTACCAGACTTTACTGATAGCGTGTATTCAAATAAATCTTCTTTCTTAAATTGTCTTAAACTAAGATTCATTTTGTTCCTCCTAAAACTGTTGTGATCATTTGTTTAACTTTTTTATTTTGTTATGCATATGTTCGAGCTCTATCAATATAGGATCGTTATAATTCCCTGTATCATCCACAAAATGTCTGGTTAAATCCATGAGATTAATAGTACTAGTGATTGTTTCACTGCCGTCGATTTGTTCTAAAATTTGGTTTATGGAACGTTCAATTCTAGCTAAGCTATAGTTTGAATTGTCATTTGGGTAATTGTTCTTAATTAATTTTAAAACTTGTTTACAGTGATATTCAATATTTTTTAGATTACGAAATTTAATTATGTTACCTATCATTGAGAACAATTCTTCACTTCCAATCTAATAAAGGGACTTCTAAGGACTGAGGAGCTTCTTTTATAAAACCTAATCCGCTAACATATATCTGTTTATTTAAATCTTTCAACGTCAAATAATTAATTCTTCTATAGACTTCTAATTCTTGTTCGTTTGTCAATTGTACTTGTTGTATGGTCTCGTTAGTATGGGCGGATAATATAATTGTCCAATAAACTTCATCTCTAAAGTCTGCAACATTGCAGTTGACGATACAAGATGGATCTTCATAAATTGTATTTTTATTTTTGTTAGATTTCCTCATAATTTTAAAATTTTCTGTGCCCATTGTTTATCAGCCCTTTATTTTAATTTGTCTAAGTTAAGAGAACCTGTATTACTAAGCTCTAGACATATAAACATGATCTAAGCTTTAAAATACTCACGCAATCTTTTATCTGTTCTCAAACTCTCCACGAAATCATCTAAGGTAACATAAATATGTTTTAAAGCCTGTAAGGTTTCCTTTTTTACTAGTCACGAACACATTCCAAGTATTATCTTTTCTTTTTTTAATATCGCTAGCTTCGTTTTTTTCATATCTAGCGTACATTCTAAATAAGTCTTTATGTTAAGTTTAACATAAAGACTGGATAAATATTTTATACTTAACAAAAAAGTAAAAAACTACTAATTAGAGTAATTTTTCACTTTGAACATGACTTAATATTTAACTTTTTCTTTTTGTCTCAACTCTGTAATTTGGTTCTCAATTTTCGTCAAGGTTTGTGTAAAGTCATTATGAAAAATAGAGAAGACTCTTCAATTTTTTAGAGTCAATCCAAATGCTTTTTTTGGTTACAATAATCAAATTGAGAACATTAATAATGAAGCACATTTGCAAGCTGATTTTTTTCGTAAGTTGGAAGTTGGGGATGAAAAGAGTGTATTGAAACAGTTGGTCAATGAGTATCCATTTATGGAGAAGCAGAATTTTGACAAGGTGTTGAACTATAATAAATTTATTTTTGAAACAAATATTGAAAAATATATAGGTCAAGAAATCGAACGTTTTAAAGCAATCAATATGTCTACAGATGAGTAATATGAAGATTGCTCAGTTGAAATGGCTCAAAAAACAGAAATAGTTTTGACCTAACTGTCAGAACTATTTCCGTTTTTTTTAGTATTTTAAATACCAGTGTATAGTGTTATACATTATAGAATCAAAGCGTTATTTCATAGGAATATAAACGTCAATCAAAGTCTCATTATAAATATCGTAATTCACACAATACATTTCGTCGCATAATTCGCTATTGTATTCTTCTAGAGCATAATCAGCAATTTTTCTTCTAGCTTCTTCTAGATTATCTTCTAGATCAGCTTGTCTCAGAACAATTGTATTGTCTATCTCAAATACTTTAATTGTTTCGTAAGGAAAGTTCTCTGGTATTTCTGAAATAGGCATATAGAATTCAATATTTCTAACAGTATTGTCTTTGTCAGATTCAGATAACTTGAAGATCATTATATCTATATTATAAACATTTTCCTGAGCTTCAATGCTGTGCATCTTTTCAAAACCTTTATCAAAATCAGTTTTCGACAAATTCATGCTTTGCCTCACTACATTGGGCATAATTAGTGGCATTTTTTCTAAACGCATAATCATTCTCCTTTCAAGAATTTTTCTTTTATTTTGTTCAAGAATGATTTCATTTTCCCTTCGTCTTGAAATACACGAATTGCTCCAAAATAAACTTCTAAGTACAGCTGATCATCAACTATTTTAAAAAGGTTATGGAAAGGGGCTGTATTTTCCATATTATTTTTATTCGCATAATCAATCAACTCTGCATATTTTTCTATTGCTATTTCCTGAGCTTGTTCTTGATCAGTTACCAAAGCTCTAGTCATCAACATAGGCTCTACCTGAAAATATGTTTGAAACATTAAGTCTTCATCGTCTAAGTTTTTTAATCGATTTTCTTCGACTGGAATATTGTAGACGGCGAAAATAGGCTCAACACCAAGTTCACTCATTACAGTGTAAAATAATGGACCATTTGGAGTCAGGTCTTTTTCATCAATTAGTCGCATGAAGTCTTCAGTTATCTGCAGAGATTCTGAGCGCTCAAATTGATAATATTTAGAAACAACATTCTTATATGCAATTTTTTTTCCCTCTACAATCAAGCTAATACTCCTCCTTCAATCGGAATGAAAATATCAACAACTTTTTCTCCTAAATTGTCGGTAATAACAAAATAAGTTTTTTCAGATAAATTTAAATCTAATTGTTCATCTGCATATGTTCGTAACTCTTTATCATACCTGAAATAGTCTTCTTCATTATCAGCAATTCTAGTGATCAAAGCATTTTCTACTGTATATCTGTCATAAGTTTTTAAATTATTGCCACCTGTGGCTATTTCTATTGGTAAGTTTAAAGTTAAGAAAAATTCAAAAATGACATAATCTGGTTCATTTTGTTGCGGGGTAATAGATAATACATCAGGACCATTCTGATAAAACTCCTCTTGATAATCAAAAAATTCAGAGAATTCTAAAGCTGTAGTGATTTCTTCTTTTTTTGCAATTGTTTTTGGTCGTACTACATTTAATAAGATCAGTGGACCTTGAGTTACTTTCATGAATTTTCCCATCCTTCTTTCTTTAATGCTACTGTTAAAGCTTTTTCAGAATATTGTTCAGAAAATTTAAATTTCGTATATGATACAATCAAAAATTTAGTTACTATAAATGCCATAAAACACACAAGTGCAATCAGCAATACAAATAAGGTAAGCGATCCCTCAAGGAGGCCTCCTAACCCAATTCCAGCAAATGTTCCAATCAAAACAATTCCTTGCCCCTTAGTCATTGCGTTAGTTATATCACTGTCACCTTTTACCTTTTTTTCCATCTTAATTACCTTAGAATATTTTTTATGTGTTTTTCCAGTCCGAATCATCCAAATATACCATACTAGCGAGATAAGCATAAATACAAATGGAAGAGATAACAAGATATCAAATACTAGTGCTTGATACTTTTCTGAAATACGACTTGATAAAAAAACACTATATTCAAAGATGAGTATGACATAAGCTAGCTCTAAAAAGCCCCAACTAGTTAAAAAATAGATAATTGGATCATATATTTTAGTTTTTACAATTAATAATGAGCATAATATTAACACATTTATAACTAAAAAGAATGCACTAATACTCTGAAACAATATTGTTATTGGTAGATAAATGTCCTCATACTCAAGACTATCAATGTATAAATACATAATCGGAAAGCAAGCAACAGCTATAAGGCTTACTGTTCTTGTAGCTTTAATTCCGGCAAATTCTAATCGATATTTTATTGGTGCAATAAAAAAATAAAAATCATCAGCTGTTTTTCTCATTTTTCCCCCTAACCTTACCTATTAGTTATTTTATCCAAAAGCCCAGTTTTTGATTACTTTGTTTATTCCTTTTTTTATACCATCTTTAACTTTTTTTGTAACTTTACTAGCTAACCCACTCCCTACAGCCCCACCTACTATAGCTCCAACAGCAGCTCCAACACCTGTTCCCACTATAGGAATAAAAGATCCTGCCCACGCACCAGCAATTGCGCCAGCCTTTGCTCCAACAGCAGCACCACCAGCTTTTATACCAACATCTATGCTTGTGTTTACTGTGGTACTTACTACACGTTTACTTCCTGTTAAGCCTTGTTTTGTTGCATCATTAAAATTATCATAACCTGATAAACCAGCATCTACTGCTGTACCTACTAAGCCTGCTCCTTTTGCGAATTTCCCAAATGTTCCTAAATTTTTCCAACCTGTAAAAGGAGATTTAACACTGTCTTTGAGTCGTTTAGCAATTGTTCCTTTAGAAACACCAAGTACAGATTTGTCAAGAGTCCAAAATTTGGAAGTTTTACTGGTGGCATTTGCAAGCTCAACCTTACCTTTTTTTATACCTGTCATAGCTCTATAGGCGGTTCCTTTTCCCCAGTCTTTTGTGTATGTCCATTTGTCAAATCTATTTTTTCTTATCTTCCCAATAATCGCTTTAGGATTAACAATTCGTATATCAAGTTTTCCATATTTTACGTATTTAACTTTGATATTACCTTTTTTGGCATGGTAAACAAAATGAACTGCGCCAATACCAGGTTTTGCATATTTTTTAATATTTTTATAGGAGTTTCTAAGGTCTTTAAATATTTGTATTTTACTTTTATTGAATCCTTTTATCCCATTAGGTACTGCAGATATTTTTTGAATTTGACCCTGCATAGAGTTCAACGTGCTAATAAACTCCTTAGACTGTGATACTTTATTACTAGATGCTGAAATAAATGCTTCAAATTTATCAATCATATCTGTAATGATTTTTTTAAACTCTTTTTCATCACTTTTAAACTCAGTAGTCTGAATTTTACTTGCAGAAGTAATATCAGAAATACTGCTGATTTCTTTATTTATTGATTTTATAGCAGAAGAAATACTCTTAGTTGCACTTGTCACTTCTGTCTTTAATTGAGTGACATAGCTACTGTCAATTATACAGCTTGCATCGTTATCTACTGAACTACTGAACTGATCCATTGAGTAGGTAAAATTAGACTTTAAGTCTTCTATTATATTATCATAAACTTCAATCAAATTGTTGTGTGCGTGAGTAATGTAATTTTTTGTTGCTTTTGCTCCGTCTCCTTTAAATGAATCCATATCCTTTATATTACCCAATCCAGCTTTTGTTTCAGCAATGGCCGAAGTGGCTTTATCCGCATTTTTAGTTAAATCTTCTTTTAATAATTTTACTTCACTCATATCAATTTTTGCCATGTTCTTCTCCTTTCTAATAGGGCTTTTTTATTTTCCTTGACTTCTTTTATCGGCGTCCTCAATTGCTTTACCAATATTTTCCATTTGTTGTGCATCGCTTTCGATAATGGATTTGTATTGTGCTAGTGCTGTTGCTAAATCTTGAACAGAATTTTCGTATTCTTTAAAAGGATTGATATCTGTTTTTGATAAACTAGCACTTGGAGAAAAATCTATTGAACTTGCACTCGCTTTTAGAGAAGTTATGTTGCTATTAAAAACACCTATATTAATACCGAATTGTCCACTCATATTTTAACCTCCTTTGGTTATTGTTATAAACTATTCAACTGCGCAATTAAGTTAGTTACTTGCCCATTTTTTGCAGCGATTTCTGCTTCTAAACGTTCTAAGTCTCGTTCTAATCGTGTTTTATCATCTTGAATAGTATCCACTGCATCATTAATTTTCGTACCGATACTTTGGACAGATGTTTTCATCTGTCCAAGCTCCGTATTGGCTTTTGTTGCGTTTTGACCTTTCCATGATCCGGATTCAATTGTAACGCCGTCTAAACTTGTTTTTCCCGTGTCAAAATCACTTTTAGCGGATTCAATATTTGTTAATGCGGTCGTGATTTTTTGAATTTTTTCTTCTAATTCTATTTTCTTTATACTTAATGTTGTCAAAGAAGCACGAGTCATATTCAATTGACTGACAATCACTGCCCGTCGATGGGCTTTTGCTGCATCTTTTGCAACTCTCGCTCGTTCTTCTTCCATTCCTAATTCAACCATAGTGTTTCTCCTTTTTATTCTCGTGTGTGTTTGATTTTTATAAATTGTTTTTCTGCGGCATAGTAAGCACTGTCTATTTCTATTTCAGGCTCTCTAGACATATATGGTTTTTCTACAAACTCTTGATCAGAAACTCTCATTGAGAAAACTGCAGCTTTGATTAATTCTTTATAGTGTCTTGGTAAACCAATTCTTGTTTTTCCAAGGTATTGATGATCTCCTGCGATAATAAAATGAACACCTGTCTGTTCAGTAGAAAGGAAGAATTCTTTTAGTTCATCCTCTGTTAAGGTAGTTTCTTTCTCAAATATTTCCATGTCTGTAATGTAGATAAGCCATTTAGGTAATCCTTCATAGCCATTTTCTTTTCGATTTCTGATTTCAACTAATATATCTTCTTTTACTTTAGGAAATACTGCTGGATCGGCGATATAGGCATTTACTGCTAGTGTTTCTTTTTCACAGATATGCCCAGTATCAATAATCATTGTATTATGCTGACCAGCCAACAATTCTATTGAGGAAAGAACTGCTTGTTTTAATGGTAAGAATGTTTTTCTTTGTTCACCAATAACAGCTAAATTCGTTTGATGAACTAAGCTGAAGGGCATTACTTCAACTTCCTCGTAATCAACACCAAGAGGTAAAACACCATTTTCAGCCATTTCTTGAACTTGTTTTTTCTTCTTAAAGCTTTCAAAATCAAGAATTTCTGGCACCATAGGGATTGGTTCAGGTCTAGCCCCAGTCCAATGTTGATCCATCTGACTAACTTCTTCTTGAATTGCTTCAATAATTTGTAACGTATCTTCGCCATCAGCTGGTAATGCTGCTTGGAATAACTCAGGTTCTTCTAACTTGATCAATCCACGACCAGGGATGTCATCAATCGTCAATGTTGTCCGTCCAACAATCGCTCTAGGCTCACTATCATCAATCATTTTCAATACAATTTGTGTTTTGATATTACTTGAAAGGATTGCTTTCAGAGAATTTTGTCTACCTGCAGAAAGAAGTAGATGAACCCCGATCCCAGCACCTTCACGGGCAACTTGGGTAATCACTTTCTCAAGGATTTCATTGAACTTCGCATCTTTCAATCCTTCAAAACCATCTAAAAGAATCAAAATAATTGGTTCTTCTTTCCCACTTGCTCGTTCATACATATCCAAACTAGCTACAGAAAACTCACTCAACAATTTCTTACGACGTTTCAACTCATCATTGATCCGTCTCGCAAACTTCTCAATTTTCTCTTCTTCATCAATACTCATCGTATCTGCCACATGTGGTAATTTCTTCAACGGAAGAAGTCCATTCGTCCCAAAATCAAGCAAGTAAACATTCAACCGCTCAGGACTATGCACTCTCGCCAAATCCATCACAACCGTCTGCATAAACGTACTCTTACCATACCCAGGACTACTAAACACGGTCATGTGACCTTCCTGCGTCATATTCAAACGTAAGGTATTCTGCGCCTGCATACTTGGCACATCCACCACACCAAGCACTGGTTCAAGCGGCTGTTTCTCTGTTAACCATTCTTCTCTAAAGTCCACAGGATGTAGCGTAGAAGAAGCAATCCGTTCTTCCAACGGCGGTAACCAAGGTCTCGGTAGTGGCGTGATATTTTCACGTTCCGCCACTTCATGAATCCCATCAATAATGGCATCCAGTTCAGTCGGAATCTGTTTCACATCATCCGCATTTTCAAGTCCACTTAAATCTTCACTTAAAATCTCATACTGACCAAGGTCGTTAACTAGATAAATCGTATGATCCTCAATCTGTTGGTCATCTTTCTCAGGCTGATAATCCGCTCCACTCCACGCACTTTGGAACAATTCATAAATCTCATTATTCCCCACTTGCAAGTAGCACGCCCAGCTTGGGTGATTTCCGCTGCATCTGGCGTTTTCAACATTTCCATCGAATCGGCTTTATCCGCTACTTTCAACGCTAATTTAAATTTCGAGTTACTCCAGATTTGGTCATTGACCACCCCACTTGGTTTTTGTGTCGCAAGAATCAAGTGAATCCCCAATGAACGCCCAATACGAGCAGTGGAAACAAGTTCCTTCATAAACTCAGGCTGTTCTGATTTCAACTCCGCAAACTCATCCGAAATCAGGAAGAGGTGAGGCATAGGCTCAGAAACATCGCCATTTTTATATAATTTTTGATACTGATTGATATGATTCACGTTATTCTCCGAGAAAAGGCGCTGACGGCGTTTTAGCTCGGCGTTGATAGAGATTAAGGCACGCATACTTTGAGCGCCATCTAGGTTGGTAATACTCCCTAATAGGTGGGGAAGATTACGGAACAAGTTCGCCATTCCTCCACCTTTGTAGTCAATCAGTAGGAAAGCCACATCATACGGATGGAAATTCACAGCTAAACTCAAAATATAACTTTGCACGATCTCTGATTTACCAGAACCTGTCGTCCCAGCGACTAATCCATGAGGTCCATGGGCTTTTTCATGTAAGTTCAAGTAGACAATATCGTCTTTTCCACGTAAACCAAGCGGCACAGCCAAGGTTTTATGCGGAGAGTGTTCTGCCCAACGTTGGGTGACATTAAACTCGTCAAATTTCTCGATGCCGTACATTTCTAGGAAAGTAACAGCTTCAGGAATACTTGATTTCAAGTTTTGTAAGTGATTCAATGGTGCCAATAAACGTGGCAATTGTTCTTTGTTAAATTCAGCAGGGAAGTGATCCAATTGGAACGATTTGTTCATCAATTTGCCTTCTTCCAATAAGAGAACCCCAGTATTGCGGTCGCGGATATCGATAACGGTTTTGATATTATCTGATAAACTACTCATAACATCTTCCACAAAAATCACGCTACAACCTAATTCACTTGGATCTTCATTGAAAAATTCCATGATGACATGATCCAAAATCAATTTCTCGTCAGTAATCATCACCACATAATGAGGGGAGAAGATCGTACTATCACGACTATTACGGTTTTCTTCCATGGAATTTTTACGGTTTTTCAAGATTTGATTCAAACTATTCAATACTTGGTCACGACTACGTTGGTTATAAACAAATCCACGCACATTGACATCTTGCATCGTTGCATGTGGCAACCAACGCATCCATTCCCATAGGTCTTTTTCCGCTTCTGGGAAAATCGAGATAAACTGTAGATCATGGTAACTATGGAAGACAGATAATTGATTGACCAATAAATGAAGCTGTTCCAACACTAAGTTTCTAGGGCCAATATACCCAACAGGTCCATTGACTAAATTCGCCACGATTGGCATATCTTCTAGCTCTAAACTCTTCGTATAAAGCTCATAACCGCTTTTTTCTAAATCATCCGTTTCTTTGCCGCGTTCTTTGTTAGAATAGGTAATTTCACTTGACGATTGCAGTGTTCCCAATCCTAAACGATAGAAGAGAAAGTCAAAGTGCAACGGTGTTTTTTCGTAAATTCTTGGGCTGTAGGTTTTGGTCATCTCCAACAATTCTGAAACTGTTGGATAATGATACAATTGTCCTTGTTTTTGTTCTTGATTCAGTTGGTGTAATTCCACTGATTTATCGACTAAATATTTTTTATAGCTGACCGTGCGATCGATCAAGCTTTGTTTGTGTTCTTTTTTCGTTTTAAAGTAATTGGTGATCGAGAAAATAATCGTGATCAACGTTGTTGCCGCACTTGCTAAAACGAATAAGCCGTTTGGTCTGAAAAAGGCCATCGCAACGGTTACCATCAACATCACGATCGGTGGTAAGATCGTTTTGATCAGTTGGTCTTGTTGTTTATTGTTTGGCTCACTTGGGGCATTGATCATCATTTTTTCTTCTGGTTCACGGTAAATGATCCGTGGTGAACGGTGGAAATCCGGGTAATCTTCATAGACATCGTAACGAGACGTATAGATTTCACACAAATCAGATTTAATGATCGTGCCTTCTGTGGCATGGATTTCATGGGTAAAGACTTTTAATGTGTGGTGTAAGAAAGACAGTTCGTCTCCTTTGCCGAGTAAGTAGTCTGTGCCAGTAAATAGCTGATTGTTGATCATCAACTCACCAGAAAGTACTGTTAACAGCCATTGGTCCTCTTGCTTTTTCAAAATAGCAGAAAGAGGCTGTGCTAAATCGTCATTCGGCAATTCAAGCGTTGCACCTTTATCTGTGCTTAAAATGATTTCTTTCTTATCTAATAGATCAAACACATGTAGTTTTGTCACAGGTGTTAAAATAACTGTTGCTTGTTGGTCATCTGATAATGAAAAGGTAAGGGGAGAACCAAGGGATAAAACATGCTCTTGTCCTTGGTGTGTTAGGACCCATTCGTTTTTCATTTCGATCGTCAATTGGTCTGCATCGGTCAATAGTGGTAAGTGAAGAGACGCTTGATTGTCTGAACCGATTCTTTGTGTTTTTTCTTCATCAAGGGTCAATTGATAGCGATAGCCTTGAAGGTAGATGATGGCTTGTGTCTTGGGCATCTAATTTCCCTCCTGAGCTGTCGATCCTTGTGTTTGTTCAGCTTCTTCAGCAGCATTCACACTTTCGTCACGTTTTTCTTTGTATTTTTTGTAGTCGGCTTCTAATTTACCGATGGTTTCTTCTTTTTCAGTACCCGTCATTTTCGTGTCTTTTCTAACTTGTTCGATTTTTTGTGTGATTCCATATAAAATCAAATCAGAATCTTCTAAGTTTTTCGCTACATCTAGCGCTTCATCAAGATTTCCGCGACCGTTTTCGATCCAGTAATCTAAGTAATTTTCATCAGAACGTAACGTTACGTTATTTAAAATGACTTTTTTCTGTTGTTCTTGCAATGCTTCTCCTTGAATAAAGCTAAACGCTAATTCATATTTTTGCGTGAAAGGAATGCTGGCTGTTTTCACTGGTTCTAAGGTTGTGATCACGGCTTCATAATCATTTTTCAAGAAAGCTGTATCTGTATCTTGCATGCGATCTAAAAATGGTAAACGGAAAAATAGTAAGTAAACAAGAGGGATCACTAAAATAGCAGATAGCACAGTCATCCAGATCGATAACTGTTTCATCACTTGGAATTTGGTTTTGCTGACTTTTTTGATAGTTCTTGTCGCATGTTCTACGGTTTGGTCATACATTTGCACCAAGTATTGTCTGATGTCTTCAAAGCTTTCCTTTTTCAAAATCGTTTGGATAAATTCAGAACCTTTTTTGATTTCTAATTGGCCTTCATATAGTTTGGTAAAATCGTCTTTTTTCTCGAATAAGGCGATGATCAAGCTTTTGTATTGTCTTAATAGTAGGTCATTGTTTGTAACTTTTGGCGGCATTTTTCCAGCTAGTCCGCGGTAAGCGATTTTTGGCTGTAAGTTATAATCAAACAATAAATTTTCAGGATGGATAAAGAAGGTAAGAGGTAAATCTAATAATTGCTCAACAGCAGCCATATTGGCCATTGCACGTAATTTATCTTCTTTTGATCCAGTTTTTAATTCACTAAATGTCATTCGTTCTTCCGGCAAACCATAAGTGAACGTCACCGCATCTTCTTCCCAGTGGATGCTGGCATCCATCAATAGTGGGTGAGCGACTTTAAGTAAAGCTAAATCCTTTTCTTCACTAACTTGTACTTCTGATTTTCTTAAGGCAAGTTGCCAATTTTCTACTGTTTTCTTAAACTCGTATGTGTGTTTTTCAATTATGACTGCTACTGTAGTTTCCTTCATATTTTCCATCATTTACTCCCCTAACACTTCGATTATATCTCCGTCAGTAATCGGAAAATCTTTTAGTTTTTGTTCTTCATCTAAAAGAATTCCTTTATTCAAAACTTTGATTTGGTATTTTTTAACGTCTTTTTCTTTGCCGAAAATTTGGTTTAATTCTCGAATAAAACGATAAACAGTGATGTTATTCGGAATTCGTAAATCGACCATTTTTTCTTTGTTTTTTTGATACAGTAAGGTGACATTGATATGCTCTTTATTATCTGCCATGGTTTTGTCCTCGTTTTCTGTTGTGATACAAGAATAAGGTAACAATCGTCACTAGCGCTAAACCTAAAATTAGTGGAAATAACGCAGGAGGAGAAGAAACCGTTGTACCAGTTTCTTCTCGTTTTCCTGCTGCATGATTATTTTCATTTACTACAAATAGTTGAGTAGCATCTAATTCTTTTACTTTTGCTGCTTTTGTTAGGAAAAGCTGTGACATGTCTTCTTGTTTTTGTTGTTCTTCCAACGCTTTTGCATTCGCCGTTTTTTGCATCATTTCATCTTCGAATAGACGATCTTCTGCTACAAAGCTTTTCGTTTTACCATCATCGACCTGTTCTTTATTCAATCGATCTGTTTTTAATTCTAAGTTATTATCAAGTAAGGTTTCATCCGCTTTGGCTGTGTCAGAAAAGGAGAAAAGGCTTATTCCTAGTAAAAGTAAGAACATTAGCTTTTTCATTTCGGAGTCACTTCCTTTGCTTTGCGTTTTGGTTTCCAAATGAAAATGTTAAATACGATCAAGGCTGCGATCGCTAACAGATACAAAATGATCTGCACAATATTCAACGCATTATTTGCCAAAATATCTGCTAAGTTGTTTTCACCGATCGACAATGGATTGACCGAACGAATCAAGTCAACCATCGGATTATTACCTTTGGTTTTACCGATCGCATTGGTGACAAAGACATAACTAATAAATAGGAAGAGACTTAAGGCAAAACCTGCAATATGGAATTGTTTCAATGCATAGTGATTCAATAATGAGAATATCAGCATAAATAGTACAATCATCATGACCCAAACGATTTGGGATTCTTTTACGATGCCTAATTCACTGATGCTTAGAATTCCTAAAATCAAACCAATACCGATTGCGCTAAGACTGAGAAGAAGTGTTTCTAACATGTTATCTTTCAGCCATAATTTTTCTCGTTTGAACTTATTTTTAACTTTTCTTGCGACAGGTTGTGTTGCAAAAAGATATGCGATAAATAAGCTCAAGGTATACATGATCAAGATCCAAGTAAATGGTTCGTTGATTTCGGTTGTTTTAATTGTTGCTTCTGATTTTCCGTTGACAGGATTTGCGATAAATTGTAGCAAGGTGTTATTTGGTACCCCGTCTTTGTGCGCATTGTTCAATACTTTGATAAATGCTGACACGAAATCATTGTTGTTCGCGAGTTCTTTGTTTAGGTTGTCCATGATGACATCTGCGTTAGCAGATAGGTCTTCACCATTTTTTTGTGCAGTTTGGACTTCTTTGTCGAATGAATCAAACACATTACGTACATCAGAAGCTTCTTTTACATTCGTTTCGGAAGCGTCTTTTACCATTTTAGTTTGTTCATTTAGAGCATCTAGAGAAGCTTTAAGAGCCTCTATTCGTGAATCAGTCTCTTTATTAGTAGAATCAACAAGTTTTTCTCCGGCGGTCATTTCCTGAGATGTTTTACGCCAGTCTTCCATTTTGGCTAATTGTCCTGCGACAGTTTCATTTAACGTAAGACTGTTTTCTTGAATTTTTCCTAATCTCGTACTAGCATCTTCTGCTTGTTTCTCCATATCAGTTGCTTTTCGTTGCAAGTCTATCAGTTCTTCTGATTGTGTTCTGTAATGCCCGCGATCAAAGGTTTCATTGATCAATCCTTGTAATACATCAGTTAGCGGCATTGACAGTAAATCATGAAATTCTTCAAAAGGATAATCTTGAAATTCTTCTAATTCAGCATCAACTGATTTGTATAATTCTAAAACTTTACCGACTTCTTCAGAGTATTTTCGTTTTGCTTCTTGGTAGTCTTGATTGAGGAAACCAGATACATCAACTTTATAAGGGAATGTTACGCTAACTGCTGAACCTGTAGATGTTTCTGGTTCTGTAGGAACTAGAGGGACATCAGTCTCGTCGGCTTCTCTTTTTTCGGGCGTACTCGATTCGGTTGTTTCTTGTTTTTCTTCATCTGCTGTTTCTTCTTTAATGATTTTTGTAGTTGTAGTTGCTGGAAGCATCCGGCTGATGTTCATCACTTTACTAATTTGTAGATCGAATTGAGGACTTACAACGGTTGTTTCGTCGTAATCTTCTTTGATGTTGTAAGATATTGTGATTTCTCTTTGATATTTTGTTAGATTAAAAGTATAAGTACCTACTTGAAGAGGTGGATCAAATCTGCCACCATCTTTTACTCCATAGATTGACGTTACTTCAACATATTCTGGGATGGCAACGGCTAATTGACCTTCTTCCATTTCAGTAAAGGATAGTGTGAACTCTCCTCTTCTTGGAAGTCTCTCCCATTCGTTTTCCAGACGATCATAGGCATATTTTAAGTCTCGATAGTAACCGTTGGTAGGCTCATCTACGAAATTCAATGTTTTGATTTCTTGTCCTTCGGGGTATTGGTTTCTTTGGTTGATTTCGTTAATTGTTTCGTTAATAGCATCTACTTTTTCAGAAATCCCCGTCTGCATTGTGATGATTTGATCCAAAGGTTGTTGATCACCATAAGGGACTCTAGGGTAAGTATAGATTGGATCTAAATTCAGAGAAATCCCTGTATAAGGTAAGGAACCTAGTCGTTTTTGCATTGTTTTTAAATGATTTTTGTTGAATGTTTCAATATTTTTAACACTTGCTAAATGCTCATTTCCTTTTTTCTTTAAAGCATCGCTTAAACGAATTTCAGGATAATCATCTTCTTCAAGGTTTCGATAGCCAAAATAGGAATAAAAATATTCTTTATACGTTTTAAAATAATTTAAATTGATTTGTTTTAGATTCTCTAATTGAGCATTAACTTCTTCTTGTGAAGCGGCTAACTGTTCTTGTAATTCTTTGGTTTTTTGAACATATTCTCCATCGGCTCCGACAGCTCCAAAGTCGTTTTGCATAGCATCATTCACACTTTTGATCGTTCGATATAGTTCATCTGTTTCTGAACTTAAGATGCTCTCATCCATGGAACTAAAATGGCTAAAAATTCTTCATAGGTAATTTTGCCATCCGCTCGTTGTTTTAGTAATTCTTCTACTGTTGTTGACTGATCACCATGCTAGATACCAATGATTCAGTGCTTTTTGTATAATTAGTCAATGTATCAGTTAAAAGATTATTTGTTTCTAATGCATTTTTTGATTGTGAGGTGATACTAGGTAAATACTCTTTAAAATTGATCGTTGGTTGGTAAAGAATATCTTGAAACTTACCAACTGAATCGGTTTGATTTGTATAAACTTTTTCAATATTTCTTTGAGCCGTATATAAATTATCCACGATACTAACTACATACAAATCCACGAGCTGCTGGTTCAAATCATTGACGATTTTTCGACCAACACTTCTTGATTCATTTTCTAAAGTAGCATTTCCATTTGCGTTGATTTTATAATTGACCTGAACTTTTTCAGGTGCTTCACTATCTAGTTCTAAAAGTTTGCTTGAAAAATTGCTTGGAATCGTAACAAGTAAGTTATAAGTGCCATTTTTTAATCCATTTTCTGCAATTCCTCGACTAACGGTAAACCAGTTATACGTCGCATCTTTTTCGATTTTTTTTACATAATCTGAGCCGAGGTTATAGTCTATGTTATTTTTTTCAATCCCGTTATCTTCATTTACTAAAGCAATATTCAACCGCATATCTTGTTCTTCTTTTGCTTTATTTGCAGAGATATCGGTAAAATCTCGATTCATAAATATCAGCATAATAAGTAATATTACGACCATCCAAACAGACTTCAACAGATAATATAGTTTTTTACTGTTCATTTATCATTCTCCTAAAAAAGAGGAACAGTGAGGAGCAAGTGCCCTCCCTATTCCTCAGTTATATGGTTCTTATAGACCTCTTCCGATTGCTGAAGAGATATTTTGGTCTGTTTCTTCTACAATGTTGGCAACTTCGTTTAATTGTTTGTTGATTTGATCTAATAACTCAGCAAACTCTGTCACTTTTGGTTTTAAAGCAGTGAATTGATCGTTAAAGCTATCAAACCCGCTACCTTCCCAGTTTCCTTGAATTGTATCTTGTTCTGCTTGTAATTTTTGTAAAATATCTTGAACTTGTTGCGAACCATCCGTATATTTTGTTGAAGATGTTCTTAGTTCTTGTGGGGATAATTTAATTCTATCGCCTGCCATTTTTCATTCCTCCAAATCGTTATTAGTAGAGAGCATCGATAACGCCCGCTAGTTACCTAAACGTTACCATAAAACAAGAGTCAGCAAAGACTTAATGTAATAACTTGCATGTTTTAAGTAAAAAATAACGAAAATAATAGAATTATAATTATTCTTTAGGATTGTTTTTTATTTTTATGTGAATTTTATAGTATTCTATTAGTCTGAAAAATAAAAATACAAGAATGATAAATACTTTAATAGAAAAAAGTATTTATCATTCTTATTTTGAAAATATGTCAAAACGACATTTTTATGATGATTGTCTTGATTTTAGAAAAATAGTGTAAGTTTGCTTTAGTTCATCTTTAAAGGTTCTACTCATTGGTAAAGAGACAGTGTTCTCTTGTTGGATATTATTTTCAAACTGCTTAACGAATACTTCATTTTTCATGATTTCAACAATATAATTTAAATTCACAACGTAGCTACCATGGATTCGGGCAAATAAATCTTTATCTAACTTATCTATAATTTCTGCCATCGTTAAATAAGTTTTATAAACTTTTTCTGTTGTATGGATGTATGCGATTCGTCCACTTTTGACGATATAGATGATGTCATCCATCGCTAAAACAACAAGTTTTCGGTTAAAAGAAAATTCAAAGTAGGCATGAGTGGCGTTAAAATAATGATTAGACCGATCGATCGTTTCCAGCAAATATTCCTGAGAAATCGGTTTTAATAGGTAGTCAAAGGCTTGTACCTTAAAGACCTCAGGCATGCGCTGAATATCGTCAGAAACAAAAATAATCAGTGCATCTAAATCAAGTGTACGTATTTGCTGTGCTAATGCGATCCCGTCCATTTCGTTGATTTCAATAGAAATAAAGTAGATGCTGTAATTCTTTTTCCCTTTTTCTTTAAGATGTCGTAGTAATTTCTCCCCATTGCTGAAGAAATCAAACTCATATTTGTGAGAATAGCGTAGTGCTATAGTTTTTTCGATTTTTCCCATTTCTCTCTGGTTATTATCACACAATGCAATCTTCAATAGCTCATCTCCCTTGAGTTTAAGATCAATAATGTATGGTTTGTGGTATTTATCTTTTTTGAACAATATGTTTTTATTGTTCCTAATTATAGCATATTTTTATTACAGGAATTCTCAAAAATTATACTAAAAACGTTATTTTTAGATAATTATTATAATCATTTAAAAAAGTGTTTATTGTGATCGGAAATACCATGAACCTCTCTCTATAATTGCTTTCCTTTTTTTGTTAAACTAGGGGAAGAGATAGGGGGAAATGAAATGAACGCACAACCTAACTACAATTCATACGATCAGCCAATTGGGTTTCCGATATCAGACTGGTCAACCAGAGAATACCCATCAAAAAACACGTTAGAAGGGATGTATTGTCGGCTAGAAAAAATAGATCCAAATAGTCATTTCGAAGCGCTATATCAAGTATATGGTCCAGAAAGTAAGGCTAAAAATTGGACCTATTTACCATTGTATCCGTTTGAAAGCAAAGCGGATTTTTCCTCCTATTTAGAAACAATCAGTGGCTCTAAAGATCCTTTTCATTATGCAATTATTGACAAGGCTAGTGGGAAAGCACTGGGTACGTTGGCATTAATGCGGATAAATGCAGATCATGGATCAATTGAAGTTGGTTTTGTGATTTATGCTGATACATTGAAAAAAACACGAATAGCGACAGAGGCACAGTATCTTTTAGCCTGTTATGCAATGGATGATTTAGGCTATCGACGATACGAATGGAAATGTGATGCGCTGAATGAACCCTCTAGAAATGCTGCATTACGTTTAGGTTTTCGCTTTGAAGGGATTTTTCGGAATGCATTAGTATATAAGGGGCGAAATAGGGACACAGCTTGGTTTTCTATCATCGATAGTGAATGGCAACAAGTAAAAATACAGTTGGAGTCTTGGTTGGCGCCAACTAATTTTACGGCTGAGGGAGAGCAAAAAAGACGTTTACATGAGTTTTGAATACAAAAATAATTTGCTTGAAAGGAAGTTAATAGTATGAAAGAATCGCAAATTCAATTAGCAAAGCTGCCTAAACCAACAATTTTTCAAAATGTAGCTCCAGTTTTTTTATCAGACGAAACGATGAATGAGCGGAAACAAAAGGTTTTGGATAATATGAAATCAGAGGGGTACGATGCTTTGGTGATTTATGCCGATAAAGAGCATGGGGGAAACTTTGAATATTTAACAGGTTTTATTCCTCGTTTTGAAGAAGGCTTGCTCGTTTTGGATGATACAGGGCAATGCACACTGATTCTTGGAAATGAAAATTTGAAAATGGCACAGGTTGCTCGGATCGAAAATCAGTTGATCCACTGTCCTTTGTTTTCACTACCTAATCAGCCAATGGATAATGAAGCGAGGCTGGAAACCATTTTTGAAACGATTGGTTTATCTGAAAAAAGCCAAATCGGTGTTGTCGGTTGGAAAATGTTTACTACTGCTAAATCAGCGAATGAAGCTTACTTTGATCTTCCTTATTTTATTATCCAAGCACTTTTAACAAGTAAAAATGAACAGGCGGTAGTCAAAAATGCAGCTCATCTGTTTATTCGAGGCGACAAAGGTGCTCGTACGACTAATAATGTGAATGAAATTGCCCATTATGAATATGGCGCCAACTTAGCTTCTAGCTGCATTTTAAATGCGATGGATGCGGTGGCAATAGGTGTGACTGAGGCTACCTTAGGCAATGAGTTGACTGCTGAAGGTCAAACTAATACGGTTGTTACGATTGCCGCAACTGGGAAACGTTTTGAATATGGAAATGTTTATCCAACACACAAAAAAGTAGCCATGGGAGATCCGCTGTCTTTAACGACTGCATTTAAAGGTGGGTTATCTAGCCGAACGGGTTTTGTAATAGAAAATGTGGAGCAGCTTCCTGAAAATCAGCAAGATTACTTAGAAAGAGTAGCTAAGCCATACTATCAGGCTGTTACGACTTGGCTGGAAACAATAAAAATCGGAATGCCGGGAAGAGAGCTCTATCAAACAATTGAAACCATTTTTCCCAAAGCTGACTATCATTGGCATTTAAATCCTGGACATTTGGTATCAGATGAAGAATGGATGTCTTCGCCGATTTATGCTGGATCTGAAGAACGATTGAAGAGTGGCATGATTTTACAAATCGATATTATTCCATCTGTGGCAGGCTATACAGGAGTGAGTGCGGAAGAATGTGTTGCGTTGGCTGATAACCAGTTACAAAAACAAATTAGAGAAGAGTATCCTGAGTTATGGGAGCGAATCATCACACGGAAAAAGTATATCAAAGAAATAGTAAAGATCGACTTAAGTGAAGAGGTTATTCCGTTGTCGAATACTGTGGGGTATTTACGACCGTTTTATTTAGCGAAAGATCAAGCTTTTCAATGTGTTAACTGTTAGTTTCTGGTTTACTTGGGTTCTACATATTAGAAAAGAATAGGTGTACGAAGAATTAGGATTTGGACTAATCACTGTTTAGTTGAGGAAATACTGGTTAAATAAGCCAATGAATAAGGGAAATTTTTCAAATAATATAAAAAATAGAAGACCCAAAATCTATTTACAATTTGGGATCTTCTATTTTATTTTCCCTTTTTAACATACATCTCAAGTTCATCAATAGAAGCTTTCCAGATTCATTAAAAGAAGAAAAGGCTAAACTGATGAAATTTATTTTTTGTTTAGGAAGTCTAATTGGATAGCTCAAAGAAGTTAGGGTTTTCCACTGCCCATATCTCTTTTATTGACAGCTATTAATTTTTTTTATGTTTAGGTTTGTATGTCTCTTTCTTTCTAATGAAATAAAAACCTGATGTTATCATCCCTATTCCTAAAATACTTAGCGTGAGATTAGGCACTTCTGAGCCGGTTTTAGGGAATACTTTTCCTTTTATTGACTCTGTAGTTACTGGACCGTTTGTAGTATTACTTGTTGGTTTTGTGCTAGCTGTATTTTCTTTTGGTAGAATATGCAATACCGTATCAACTACTACTATTTCAGGTATTTCATCCGCATCGGCTACAATGAAACCAAATACATCCAAGAATTTATTTGCAGCCTTTTCTTGATTCAATTTGTTACCATCAATTGTAAAACTTATTTTATAATCACCAGGTTTAGTCGTATCAATAGTATTTGGTGTATAAGTTAAAGCGCCTAATTTAACAGCCTCATCGAAAGTGTAACTTTTGTTTCCTAAAGATAATGAATCCAAGTGCGCCGAAGGAACCCAATTTTCATTTTGATGGATTGTTATTTCTTTGAGCGATATCTGACCTTCAAGAACTTTCGTATCAGTTGACTCAGTGGTACTTGAGCTGTTGCTAGACTCAGTGGTACTTGAGCTGTTGCTAGACTCAGTGGTACTTGAGCTGTTGCTAGACTCAGTGGTACTTGAGCWGYTACTAGACTCAGTGGTACTTGAGCTGTTACTAGACTCAGTGGTACTTGAGCTGTTACTAGACTCAGTGGTACTTGAGCTGTTACTAGACTCAGTGGTACTTGAGCTGTTGCTAGACTCAGTGGTACTTGAGCTGTTGCTAGACTCAGTGGTACTTGAACTACTGCTTGTACCATCAAAAGTCACATTTCTTATTAAGTACCCATTAAAGTTGGCATAACTCCAATAAACCTTTAGTTCCAATTCACCAAGCGGGTCTTCTTTATCGTAGTCCCATTCAAACTGATTTAGTTCTTCATTCATGGAAAATAATACATTAGAATTTTTATTAAATCCTTTATAAACTAACTTACCGTTCCATTTATCTAATGGCTTTACAATATTTTTTTCAATGAATTTAGAATGAGTCGCTACATCACTTGCTAAATAGACGATTTGACCTTTTGCATAAATACTACTTAACGCACTTAATCCGTTCAATGGACTTAAGTCTACTATATGATTTTTTTCCATATCTAGAAATTTTAGATTTTTAAAATTTTTTAAAACTGTAATATTTGATACATTATTCTGATTTATGTTGACTTGTGTCAAATTAACAAGGTTAGCTAGACTTGAAATATCTGTCACAGAATTTCCTTCTAAATCTAAAAGGTTTAGACTTATTAAGTTTTTTAAAGGTGTAACATCTGAGATATTATTATTTTTAAATTTAGCAGCATAAAGATTTTTTAAATTTGATAATGGAGCTAGATTTGATATATTATTTCCTTCAAATTTAGCATATTTCAATTTGGGTAAATTTGATAATACTGAAATATCAGAAATATTTTGATCTCGCAAATCAAGATTGTCAATTTGAGTTAAATTTTTAAGTGGGGATAAATCGCTAATTGTTCCTGGTGAATATATGTTTATAGAAAATAAGTTTTTAGCATTCTCAAGACCAGTCAATGAACTAATTGGTGTACCATCGACAGTAAGAAATCCTAATTTTTGAATATTCTCAGTAGTTACATTCTCAGTTTGATTCAATCCTAGTTGACTCTTCACTGCATTTTCCAAGTTTTTATCAGGAAAATTAATCACCGATTTAGTGTCTCCTTGTAAAGAGTATTCCATCTCTTTATCTACTTGATTTGAAACAGGATCAACTTCTGTGACTGAATAACTATCTTCTTTAAGACTATCTTCAAATTGTAATTCATCAGTTGTTATTTCATTTTCAACCACGTTATCTAAATCTATTGTACTTTCTTCAATTGGTAGAGGCTCTTCATCCGAACTTACCGAGACACTTTCGGTAGTACTTGTTGAGTCCTGCATTAGTCCAGTTTGCTCTGTATAGTTTTCTATAGCAAAAACTGAAGGTATAGCTACGACTAATTGAACAACAAATAATTCTAAAATTAAAACCAATGACAACTTTTTTAAAACTTTTTTTTTCATAAATAGCACACTCCCTTTATAGTATAAATTTTACAGTAATTTCTAATAAATTACTATAGTTATATATAATTAATATAACTGGAGGTCATAAATAAAAAAATTAACTTATAATATATAGAAGCGTATTACAGCTGCTGTGTTTTATATAATTAAAAAAAATCTAGAATAACATGAATAATTATTAGAAAATGTCAAATCTGTACTTGAATAGTAGGAGACTCAATGGGTTTTTCAATGTATCTATTTTGATGGGAAACAAAGAGTTCAAACTGATATGCATGATATGAATTTGACGAAATCATAGAAATTCATAAAAAAAAGTGAGCAGATTTTAAAAATCAGGTACTTGACAAAGATTATTGAAATTAAACTTGTGTTCTGTTTGAGAGGGCCTATGTCATGCAAAAAAACTCTCTATTTTTTTATTTAAAAAATTCATTGTTACACGTGAAACATTTGCTCTATTTCATGTATCACAATGTTATTTTTCAAAGCTTCAACATTTTCAACTGAAACATAGCCGACCGCTTGTTCAAGAGCATTACTCATGCCACAAGCCATTCCATAACGCAAAGTTTCTTCTATAGAAAAACCTTTGTCTACAGCAAATGCAACACCGCCCACAGTGGCATCGCCTGATCCTGTAGGATTAACGATATTGATGACAGGTATGCAGACATCAAAGATTCGTTCATGGTATTTTGCTACAGCACCGTCTCCGCCGCAAGAAACTAGAATAAACGGAATTCCTGCTAATAGTGGATGATTTAGCTGTTCGATAACATCTTGCTTGTTCGTCAAGGGTTTATTCACTAGTTCTGCAAATTCATGAATATTAGGTTTGATGAAATAAGGTTTAATTGTGCCATTTACGACATTGTGCAATTGTTTTCCTGAAATATCTGTTAGAATTTTTGCCGCTGGTCCAAGTCGCTTTTGTAGCTGTTGTAAATAACCTTGGTATAGGCGCTCGTTTTTAGTATTAGCAGAACCGCATAAAGCAATGACAGGCGTCTTTTTTTGTTTAAAAGATAAATCGATCACAGTGTCGATTATTTTTTTTGCCGTTGTATCTGTGATCTCGGGGCCGAGCTCTACGATTTCCGTTTGGTTTTTCTCTTGATCCATCACAGTTACAGCATTTCTTGATTCCCCTGAGATGGGGAGAAATACTGATTTAAATGGTTCTTGTTCAAGTTCAGCTTGAATAAATTTTCCATTGATTCCAGCTAAAACACCGATTGCGGTCACTTCACCACCTAAAATTGCAGCAGTTCTTCCTGCGTTGATGCCTTTTCCGCCAACCGCTTTGACAGGATTACTGCAACGGTTCATTTCGCCTAAAACAAATGTGTCAGTAAAATAAATAGAATCTATCGATGGGTTAAGTGTCACGGTTAAAATCATTGTGGTTTCCTCTCCTTCAAAAGCCTGTCAATCTGGGCTTTGAAAAGATCAGACAACCCAGTTAACGTTTCTTGTTTAATAATTTTCCATAAGATTGGTAAAAATTGAACGTTTGCTCATCCATTTTATCGTCAGTGATCACATAGTCTAAATCGGAAAGTTTATAAAAAGTGTACACATCACTGACATTGAATTTCGTACTATCTGCTACAACAACCTTTTTCTTAGCATTTTTAAACGCCGCCCGCTGCACACCGCCTTCTAAATAATTGGAAGTGGTCACGTTGTTATTATAGATGCCATTTGTTGCGGCAAAAGCAATATCGATGTTGATTGTTTCAAATGTTTGTTCTGCGTGCTCTCCAATAAATTCTTCTGTAATCGGTGTAAAATCCCCTCCAGTCAACAAGATCCGGTAGTCAGTGTGTTCAATCACATAGTTGAACGCTAATAAACTGTTCGTAACGATCATTAAATTTTGTTTCTTGATAAAAGGTAATGCATATAAAATCGTTGTTCCTGCACCTACAAAAACAACCTGATGATCCTGGATCAAAGAATTCATGATCTTTCCGATATATTCTTTTTGTTCGATATGTAGGTTGATCTTTTCGTGGGTAGCTAGTTCTTTATCTTTTCGATTGATTTTTTGCGCACCACCATATAAGCGAACTAACTGATTAGAGTCACTTAGTTCATTGATATCTCTACGAATCGTCATTTCAGAAACTTGTAGTTCTACTGCTATATCGGATACCGTCATAAATGTATTTTTTTCCAGTAATTCTAAAATATGTGCATGCCGCTCTCTTTTTAACATAAAAAGCTCTCCTTTTTGTTCGAAAATGTTTATCTATTACATTTTAAACGTAAAATGAACAAAAAACAATCAAAAGAAAGCGTTGACAAACCTTTGTACAAGATGTATTCTTTTTGTATAAACAAAGTTTAACATATTTTTACAAAGTTGAACACAAAAAGTTTGATGGCACACTAAATTGGAGGGGAACCATGAATACACAGCAGATGTTTCAACCGGAATTGATCGATTTAAAAGTCACTGTGCAAAATGAAGAAGAATTATTTGAGTGTATCGCAAAACGCTTGACGCAGGTAGGGTATGTAAACGATGGATATTTGGAAGGAATCACATCTAGGGAAAAAGTATTTCCAACAGGATTGATTACTGAATATCTTAATATTGCGCTACCTCATTCTGACACGAAATATATTGAAAGGCCTTTCATATATATTGTAAGAACAACAAAGCCGATCAAGGTCAAACAAATGGGGGACAATCAAGAGATGGAGGTGAGAGATTTATTTTTCTTAGGCATCAAGGAACCCTCAAAACAGGTTGGCTTACTACAAGAGTTAATGGTCTTATTTCAAAATGAAGCATTTGTTTCCGAATTAAAAATGACAACAGAAAATGAGGACATGTTCAAATTGTTCATGAACCAATGGGAGGAAGTAAAAAATGGCTAGAAAATTAATTGTAGCATGTGGCAGTGGTGTGGCGACAAGTACGACAGTTGCAGAAAAAATCAAAAGTAAATTTGATGCCGATCGCATCGACTATCCTGTAGAAGCAGTAGACTATAAATCGATTTTACAGGAGTTACCCAATGCGGATATTTATGTTTATATCGCAAAACCGGATGACGAAGTACTTCAAGAAGCGGAAAAACTAGGGATTTCTGTTTATGCAGGAGTGCCATTTTTAACAGGTATGGGCGTTGACGAAATCTATGAAGGAATCGTTAACGACACAAGAAAATAAAACAGGAGCTCGGATTATGACGAATCCGACCCCCACATAAATAATAATACAAACTAATCATACCAAAAAATCAAAAAGATAGGTAGGTAGAAGAGATGGAAATTTTTCAATCTGTGATTGATTATATATTAAATCTAGGTTCAGCTATTTTTGTTCCTTTAATTATCCTGATTATTGGGCTGATCGCTCGTATGCCGTTGAAAAAAGCTTTTATGTCGGCGATTACTTTAGGTGTAGCCTTTACAGGAATGAGCATGGTGATCGGATTTATGTCAGATGCGGTAAGTCCAGCGTCTGTTGCAATGGCTAAAAATACTGGAATAAGTTTACCAGCCCTTGATTTAGGCTGGACAGGAGCTGCAAGTATTACATGGTCTTGGTCCTACGCATTTGTCTTTTTCGCTGTTGTTTTAGGGGTGAATTTCATTATGCTTTTATTGAATTTAACTAAAACATTAAATGTCGATATGTGGAACGTCTGGGGGAAAGCCCTGACTGCGTATCTAGTGTACTTTATCAGCGGCTCATTAGTTGCAGGGTTTATTGCCGCTGTTGTACAAGTAGTTTTGGAGTTGAAAATGGGAGATATGTTTCAACGTCATATTCAGGATTTGACAGGAATTCCTCTAGTAACCGTGACCCATCTGATGAATATTTCAGCAGTGTTGATGTTGCCGGTCAATCTTGTGATGGATAAAATTCCTTTTTTTWAAAAAAAAAGCGGATACTTCAGCGCTAAAAGCGAAAATAGGCATTTTTTCTGAAAATAGTGTAATGGGTTTTATCATTGGTGTACTGCTTGGTTTTGGCGCAGCTTATGGTATTTCTGGTTCGTTAAATTTAGGGATTCAAGTGGCAACAGCCATGGCGTTGTTTCCGATGATCAGTAAGATGTTTATGCAGTCGTTATCTCCATTGGCTGATGCGATGTCAGAAATGATGAAAAAACGTTTTAAAGATCGCGAGGTTTACATTGGGTTAGACTGGCCGATTTTGGCGGGACGTTCTGAAATTTGGGTTACAGCAATCATTTTAGTGCCAGTCTTTATTGGCTATGCGATGATTTTACCTGGTAATCAAGTATTGCCGCTAGCTGGAATCATCAACTACTCGATTGCAGTTGGCGGTTTATTATTGACCGGTGGCAATTTATACCGAATGATCACGCTAGGTATTATTTATACGCCGCTTTACTTATATGGCGCAACCTATCTGGCACCTGTATTGACTGGTTTAGCGAAAAAAACAGGAGCAGTAGATTTAAAAGGAGGCAGCATTACATGGTCATCGATCGAAGGGCCGGAATTTAGAATCTTGTTTGCAGAAGCCGCGAATTTGAACGTGATAGCAATCATCGGTTTTATCATTTTTATCGCGATGTTTGTCTGGCTGTATAAGTATATGGCAAAAGAGCCAGTACCAAGTGCACGCTATAAAGAAATAAAGAGTTGAGTAAAATGAAGAAAGGATGGGTCGACATGGATCAAAAGGGAAAATGGATGCTGCTGCTATTCTTAGATATCCTACTTTTTATATGTGCGCTATCAATCAATATCTTGCCGCTGTATTTTTTAGTCATGCTCCTATCTTTTTTCATCTATAAAAATGGGAATGCAGTGCTTTTTAAAGAATACGATGACAGAAAAAAACAAAAATACGTAGAATATAAAGTGGTTCAAGAAGCAGCAAAGGAATCGATTCGTACAGGAAAAATAATAAAAAAGAAGAAGGAGCTGTAGTAAATCATGGCAGACGGAAGAATCTTATTTGAACGTGAAAGAGAAGATATGGCAAAAATCGTACAGTTGATTTTTGAACGTAAAAACACAAATGTTGCAGGAGGCAACTTTTCATTTAAAACAACAGATAAAATGGGCAAAGAATTTATTATCATGACACCAACGATGATGTCACAAGCGTATTTAGGTCATGTTTCCCCTTCTCAAATTATAGTAGTTGAACCTCATACAAGAAAAGTGATCGCAGGTGAGGGTGGATTGACCAGAGAGATTAATATGCATGAAGCAGTTTATGATGCGAATCCTGAAATCAAGGCGGTATTACATGCTCATGCACCAAATAGCATGTTTTGGGCTACCAGCGGCTTAGATATGCCAAACTTGACAGAAGCCACTCAGAAAGTGGAGTATATTGAAGTGTTGGAATTTGAGCCAAATTGTTCAGAAGAGTTAGCAGAAATCGTTAGCAATCATATCAAAACAATGGCGCGAAAAACCTTGCCGCATGAATTTTTACTGGACAGTCATGGTGTGTTAATTACGACAGGTGGAGAAACTGGGATGGAAGCGATCCATTCAGCTTTAGCAATTCTGGATACTGTCGAGTGGAATGCGGAAATTGCGTATAAACAAACCATTTTTCAAAAATTAGGAATTCTAGATGGCTATTATTCCAAAGGAGTTAAAATAGGCACGATCGAAGATTTAATAAATCGTGAACCGATCTACAACCAAATTGTTAAAGCAACAGCTGGTGGCGACTAAGAAAGCAAACGAGGAAGGAGATGTTTTTACTTCCAACGTTTATTTGTACTTAGGGTGTGAAACAAAAGTGATTTTTACTTTTGTTCCACATCCTCTTTTATTGTTTAGAAAGTGTTTCGATGAAAAGGGAATTTTTTCTGCTATATAATAGAAAGAAACATTTTATTATAACTGCTAAAAATCTTGTTAAAAACATTGCAAGAAATTGCTATTTGCGTTAAAGTAAGAAAAGACAACTGTGAAACATTTTCTGTTTCACGCAAGGAAGGTAACGTATGACTCCAGAAGAATTTAAACAATTATTAAGCCAAAAAGAGATCCAACTATCAGATCATCAAATGGATCAATTTGCCCGTTATTTTGAATTACTTGTTGAATGGAACGAAAAAATGAACCTGACTGCAATCACTGAAAAAAAAGAAGTGTATTTAAAACATTTCTATGACTCTATTTCGTTGGCGTTTTTTGAAGATTTTTCAACAAACAAATCGATCTGCGATGTTGGTGCAGGGGCAGGATTTCCCAGTATTCCATTAAAAATCGTTTTTCCTACATTACAAGTTACAATCGTGGATTCATTGAATAAGCGTATTACATTTTTAACTGAATTGGTTACTGAGCTGAAATTGGAAGATGTTTCATTGTATCACGATCGTGCAGAAACATTTGGACAAAAAGAAGAATTTCGTGCGGCTTTTGACTATGTAACAGCTCGCGCAGTTGCCCGTTTGAATGTATTGAGTGAGCTGTGTTTGCCGTTAGTGAAAAAGGATGGTTTTTTCTTAGCATTGAAAGCAGCCAAGAGTGAGGAAGAGATTACAGAAGCCAAACCTGCGATTGCTACTTTAGGCGGTAAATTTCAAAAAGAAGTGTCATTTGAATTACCGATCACAGAAGATGAGCGTCATATCGTCGTGATCCAAAAGAAAAAAGAAACACCAAAAAAATACCCAAGAAAACCTGGTTTACCAAATAAACAACCAATCAAATAAGATGGAGGGACACAAATGGCACGAATAATTTCTGTAGCGAATCAAAAAGGCGGCGTTGGTAAGACAACGACCACTGTGAATCTAGGTGCTTGTCTTGCCTATTATGGTAAGAAAGTGTTGCTGATCGATATTGATGCTCAAGGAAATGCAACAAGTGGTATCGGCGTCCGTAAGCCAGATGTTGCAACGGATGTTTATGATGTATTAGTGAATGAAGAACCAATCAAAAACGTAATTCAACAAACCTCTAGAGAGAATTTAGATATCGTTCCAGCAACGATCCAGTTGGCTGGAGCTGAAATTGAATTGACCTCAATGATGGCTAGAGAATCTCGTTTAAAAGCTGCTATTGAAGAGATAAATGATATCTATGACTTTGTTTTAATTGATTGTCCGCCTTCTTTAGGACATTTAACGATTAATGCTTTTACAGCAAGTGATTCGATTTTGATTCCGGTGCAGTGTGAATATTATGCGTTAGAAGGATTGAGTCAGTTGTTAAACACGATCCGTCTCGTTCAAAAACATTTTAATCCAGATTTACGTATTGAAGGTGTATTACTTACGATGTATGATGCACGAACAAATTTAGGCGCTGAAGTTGTGGAAGAAGTTCGCAAATACTTCCGGGAAAAAGTGTACGATACAATTATTCCTAGAAATGTCCGTCTGTCTGAAGCACCAAGTCATGGTTTGTCGATTATTGATTATGATCCCCGTTCACGTGGTGCCGAAGTGTACCAAGCACTAGCAAAGGAAGTGTTGGATAATGAGTAAAGGAAAAGGTTTAGGTAGAGGTATTGATGCATTGTTTCAAGATTTTGCTAGTTTGGAAGATGTAGATGTTCAAAAAGAAGAGGTACTTGAAATTCCTTTAAATGAACTTCGTCCGAATCCTTATCAGCCAAGAAAAACATTCGATGAAGCGTCCCTTCAGGAATTAGCAAATTCGATTCAGCAATCAGGTGTTTTTCAACCGATCATTGTTAGAAAGTCTGCCGTTAAGGGATACGAAATCATTGCTGGTGAACGACGTTTCCGTGCATCAAAATTAGCAGATAAAGAAACAATTCCAGCAATTGTCCGCGAATTTGATGAAGAAGCGATGATGCAAGTCGCTGTATTGGAAAACTTGCAGCGTGAGGATTTAAACCCGTTGGAAGAAGCAGAAGCCTACGATATGCTGATGAAAAACTTGAAGTTAACACAAGTAGAAGTAGCAGAACGTTTAGGAAAAAGTCGTCCGTATATTGCGAATTATTTACGTTTATTGACATTGCCAACTCAAGTGAAAGAGATGGTTCAGGGTGAAACATTATCTATGGGACAAGCCAGAACATTGTTGGGGTTAAAGGATAAAGACCTAATTTTGGTTTTAGCAAAACGTGTGGTAGAAGAAAATTTGACTGTTCGTCAATTAGAACAAATCGTCAATGACTTAAATGAAAATCAGGGCAAGAAAGCGCCTAAGAAAGAAAAGAAAAATATCAAAGACAAACCTTACTACATTCGTGAGAGCGAAGATCGTTTAATGGATAAGTTTGGTACCACTGTTGCCATTCAAGAAAAAGAAGGAAAAGGAAAAATTGAAATCGAGTACCTGTCACAGTCAGACTTGGCCAGAATTTTAGATATTTTAGAAATTCATTTTGATGAAGCATAATGAGCGAAGAAAAATAAATGAATAGAAAAAGCAAAGGATAAAACTAATTTTTAGTTTTATCCTTTGCTTTTTTAAATGATGTATATCTTACCATTTACTAAAATAACTATTTTTATAGTGCCTTTTTCTATAAAAAACATTATATACAAAATAACTAATATTTTTCTTGTTTTTATATAAAATAAGAAAAATCTATAATTGTTTAAATTTGCCCTTATGGATATTGTTAAATAGATGTCTAATAGTTAAATACTTATACATCGAGTATACAATAAATAATTTGGACATGTCAATGAGGAATAAAAAATAACAATATATTTAATTTATATATATTATGGCTGGCTCAGGGATCAAATCATATATTTAACAATTAGGCCTTGCTAAGTAGCCACATAACCATACAAAACGTTTTGTGAACTATGACTGTATTTCTAAAGTTTAACATGTAATGTCACTGATAATAAATTTACTTATTTTCATAAGCCGTCAAATGAACCGTCAAATAAATGAGTAAAAGTCTCGATAACATCGAAGAAAATTAATAATTTCAGCGACTATTATACGTAATACAAAAAATGGTGTAGTAGTTGATTATGCGAAAATTAATATTCACGTATTAAAAAACACGATCTATTTATTTTATTAAAATGTCATTTTTTAGAATAATTATTTGTTTAAAAGAGTTGGATTAACCGTCATACAGCCGTCAACACTTCGTTAAAAGAATCATCAAATCAGCTTATGTGTCATTTTTTTCTTATTTTATATAAGAATAGGAAATTCCTGGCAGACTACTATTTGCAGTTTTATGTGGTAGACGAGTTAGTTGCGTGCCACAGCCATCAGCCTGAGGAATCGTATCAAAATATAAATGGTTGGAACTTACTATATATAAAAACCAAGAGGAGGATTTACTATTTATGAGGAAAAAAATTATCATACTAACCGACACATTAAGTGCAAATGGACTGTTGCAAAATAGTTTGTTGAATATGGACTATGAAATAATGGTTTCAAAAGATATAATGACTCAGCCCAAAGATAAAGAGTTTTATTTTCTACAAAATTTTGATCTTATTATTTATCAACAATCCATGTATAGCGGATTAAAAGAGTCTTTTCTAGATAATTTGGTGCTACTGAATAAGCCGATTGTTGTTTTAACATTTGAATCAGAACAGGTCAATAAATCTAAATACCTGACTAATGCTAGCGTGAGTTTTGTTCGTTATCCGATATCTGTCACTGATTTAGCAAGCAAACTAGCAGCAATTTTTGAAGAAACAGCCGGTCGCGTGGGTAAAAATAGTCAGGAAAGAACAGACGCTTCTTTTGAGAACAGCGAAGCTTCTTCTAAAAATGTTTCATCTTTTTCAAATGTAGCTAAAGTTAAAAAACAGTATTCATTTCAATTAAAGGATCGAACATTGATTATTGATAACTGGTTGATTCCATTGACGAAAAAAGAGCATCAAGTGCTGGAACATTTTATTGAGTCAGATCAGAGAGTTTTTTCTAGTCAGTCACTCTGTGAGGCAATCTGGCAAATGCCAAACAAAAAAATAAACAGGCATTGTTGAGCAATTTAATTAATCGCATCAAACAAAAAATTATGGAAAAAACATCGATTTTCGAACCGTTTATTCTAAATAAAAAAGGAATTGGTTATTACTTGAATCAAGAGTTCATAGCAATAGATGAACAAAATGACGAAAAAACAAGAGAATTACTGGTAGGTAGTGTGTAATTATAAGCGAGAAGGGGAGCGGGAGTATTGGCGATATTTAACAAAAAAAGCAAAAAGAAAAGGGATCATGATGATGATTATGAGGAATACTACGATGAATATGACGAGTATGATGACTACGACGAATACGATGACGATGAATTTGAAGAGGAAGTCTATGAGCCCCCTAAAAAAAGTCGTCCAGAAACTTCAACTAAAAGAGAGCGTTTGGAAAATAATATGAGAAAACAAGAACAAGAGACACAACAAGAGCAAGCAACTGTAATTGAGCATTTGAATAATGAAAATCAGCAATTTCAAAAGGAACTGCAACGTCAAAAAACAATGGCTGAGCGCTTGAAAGCAGAAGTGGAGAATAAGCAACAAGAAATCGATCAATTAACGATGCGTTTAACAAGTTCGTCTAAATCAAAAGAAAGAATCCTTGCTTTAGAAGAGCAAGTGAATCGATTAGAAGAGTTGAGAATACAACTAGATGAACAATTATTAGAGGAACGAAACAAAAGCATAGAGACTGAAAAACAGCTACGTCAGCAAGATATAATGAAAAATCAAATAGCAGAAGTCCTAATGGAAGCCAAAGAAAAAGCACAGCAAATCATTGAGCGGGCAACTATCGAAGCGGATCGAACCGTAGAAGCTGCTAGACACGAAACCAAAAAAGCTGTTTCAGAAGCTTCTATCGAGTTAAAAATGATCAATCAGGAAGCTGCAAATTACCATACGCGAATACTTCGCCTGCAAAGTGAAACAAGTGTACTAATGGAAGATCTGTTAAGTAAATCCAGCCGGTTATCAGATCAATCACTAGATTAAGGAAAGGGGATTAAGGAGTGGTTTATCAAAATATTATGGTCGACATTTACCAAGCCGCTTCTCCAGCAGTAGGCGAGCGTCTTTTTGATGATGATATGCTGCGGGATATCTATTATATTTGCGAAGAGATTTTTCAAAAAAGGAATAAAAGAATCCCCTATCCACAAAAAGAAGTGGAAGAATATTTTGAAGAATTTCATACCATAATTTCTTTTTTCAAGCATGTAGAGATTACATTAGATTTTGTGGATCTTGATTGGTCAGCTTTGTTGGATGAGCTGATCCACTCATTTCCTCAGATTGCCTGGATAGGTGGTTCTAAAGAAAAAGAAGATACGCGTGTCGTTTACTATATCGATTTTGTCCCCATCGCATATAGAGAGGCTGGATTTCCTTTTATGGTCAATCTATTACAGTCGCTGGATCAGCAACTAATCGAAGGTGGAGATGACGTATTAGAGTCCTTTGTTTACGAAATCGAGCAACTCGTCGCTAAATTTATCAAACCTTTCAAAGTGGACAGCCCACCAACTGCAGAACCAGCAGAAGTGGTGGAATATGAGGACAATAATAATGCTAGTTATTTGTTGAAGATCGAAGAAGCTGTTAGCAGAGAAAGACATGCAAAAGAGCGGATGCGACTTGCTAATAAGAAACTAGAAGTTGTGATCGATCAAATGGAGCGGCAAAATCTCTCTAGGGCGATGAAAGCATTAAGTAAATCAGATAGTAATGAAAATGAGAACTGGGATCATATAGTACGGGTCGACCTGCGAGAATATTCTCAACTACTGCAAAAAGCCAAGTTTTTAGAGCAGTCTTGGATGATGAACAAAGAATTAATGACAAAATCTGAAAAAATGACGATTTCAGATAACCAACTGACATATGAAAGAGAACAGGTAAGAAGTTTTAAAGATTCAGTTTCTACAAATGAAATTTACTTGATTTTAGACGAATGTAAGCTGATTGAATCAAGAGTGAAAATCAAAAAAAAATCTTGGTTTCGTCAACCTCATGTTCGAATCATGAAAATGGATTATGACAGTATATTGAATAAGGCGGCTTACTTCGATCTTATCCAAGGAGAAAATTACTTACTTGAGCAGATCGTATTAAACGATGAGTCAATTATTGATGCTTAAAAAGCACCTTTCTTACTTGGATAAAGGAACAAAGTGGATTGGGAATAGTCGGCTTTTCCCATCCATCACTACATATAAAAATGATGCTACAACAATGGGATCATCAGAGGATTATAAAGAAAATCAATCGGTGTAAAAAAAGAGTAGGTAATAATTTGAAAGCAATCGATTGGTTAGGTTGCTCATTTCATTTTCATAGTTGTTAAATCCGATTTTTTTTCAAATACATATGATTTCATTATGCAGGGAGTGTAAAATTCAATGACTAATACACGGAAAATGCTTCGCCTGATTATTGCAATAATAGGATCTGTTCTTTTAATGTTGGTGTTTATGACAATCAAATCAGAAGTCGGGTGGGCTGTTTCAGTGAAGCCTATTTTACCAAATAATCAGCATAATCCAGAGGCAACGTATTATGATCTTAGAATGAAGCCTAATCAAGAACAAGATTTGGCGTTGGAGTTGACCAATACCTCTGATAAAAAACAACAGGTTACTTTACAAATCAATGATGCTACGACCAATGAGTTGGGAGATATAGATTATTCAGATCGGTCAAAAATCGTTGAAAGAGATAAAAGCCTAAAGCTGGGCTTGAAAGATATTGCAAGCGCGGAGTCAGAAATTACAATACCTGCGCATGAAACAATTACAACGACAGTACATTTAAAAATGCCTGAGGATCAATTTAATGGAATGATTTTAGGTGGAATCAAAGTTGTTTCAACAGAAAAAAATAATAAGGATAAGGATGCTACTAATCAGCAAGACAAAGCATCTAAGACATATATCGTAGCTGTAAAATTAACAGAGACAGATACGCCAATTACAGCAAAATTGAATTTATTAACCGTTTTTTCTGTGAAAGAATCAAAAAAAAATCTTATAAAAGCAACGATTCAAAATGATCAAGCTGTGAATTTGGAAGATATCGAGCTTACAGCGAAAGTTTATAAAGACAGCTCAGATAAACTATCCTTTCAAACCCAATTAACAGGGTATCGCATGGCACCTAATTCAAGCCTTACTTTTATTATCGATGATGAACATCAGGTACTTCAACCTGGAAGCTATCAAGTTGCTATAGCAGCGAAATCCAAAGCAACTAATCAGGAATGGCAATGGGATAAGGAAGTAAAAATTATGTCAGCTGAGGATAAAGAAAAAGATAGTCTAACCGAGAGCAAAGAGAACTTAATGTTTTACACTATTATCTTTGTGAGTACATTCGTTTTATTGTTGTTACTCTTATTGATTTTACTGATTTTAAGAAAACGCAAAGAAAAGCGCTATGCTGAAGCATTATATCATAAAAATAAAAAGCGAGAGCCTAATAAAAAAAATCCTAGACGCAAAAGAAAATCAGAAGGTAATAGGAGCGAAAGCGTTAGGAGAAGACGTTCTGTAGAGTCTAAAAGGCAAAGAAATTCAGTTTCTAACAAATAGCCATTACGTTTGGATGATAGAATTAAAGACCAGAAATTGCTCGAACACTATTTTTAAAGCATAAAAAAAGAGTTTATAGCATAGAGATTTTAGGAGTTGGAGGATATGAAGGAATCGGAACAAAATACCCCAAAACAGGAAAAAAGAATAATTAAAAAATATATTCTCCATCAAAAAGTCAATCCTAGACTTTTAGGAGTAGAACTTTACAATAAGCACTTAGATACACCAAATGAGGCGTATCTATCCTGTAAGCTAATTTTTAAAAAAGATGTTCGATCATTAATGGAACTTGAGCGTATGGCTAAAAAAATATATGAAACGTGGACTGAAAAAAACAATGAATTACTCATAAAAAAAATCAATGTTTTTACCTCTACAGCATATATTGTCTTGACTTTTACCATAGGTTTTTACGAAGAGACTCAGGTAAAACAGCTACGGGAACTAAAAGAATGCGCAAAAGAAACTATCGAAACCTATGACAACACGCTCAAGGAAGAAAAAGAAGCTGAGTATAAAAGAAAAGAAGCTGAAATTTCTGGAGTATTAGAAAAATTCAGTCAGCTGACTAAGAAAATGGACGGGTTAGAAGATCGGCTAACAAAGAATGAATCCATTGTTTTAGATTCTGGAGAGCAGCTGAAAACAGAACTTACAAAAGTCAGCCAAACGATCCAAGAGCGGCTGAGTCAGGGAGAATATAAATTAAAAAGTATTCCAAACGATTCTGAAAAAAAAGAACAAGCAGTAACGGAAATAAAATTGACTAGTGTAGATAAAAAAAGTATACGCTCCGAGAAAACTAAAGTAAGTAGATATAAATTGAATCGAGCGAAACAATACTCGGTAGCGTTGAAAGTGAAAACTTGGTCATCCAATTGGTTCCAGCAAAAACAGAGAACTAACAGGAAACCAAGCAAAAAAACAATTTGAAAAAGTACACCTCTAAAGCTGAGCTGGACGTTTTAACTTGTTTTACACGAAGTGAAGAATTAAATAGAAAACGAATGATACCTAAAAGACAATTTTTGGATTTAAAAGCCAAAGTAGAATTTATCGATTATTTATGGATGTTGTTGGAGTTGGAAGGCAAAGAAGAAATCATCATTGCTGGTAAATTAAGTTGTAGAGAACTAATTGAAGAATTAGGTCAATTTATGGAGGCTGTAGAAAAAGTTGCAGCAGGTCCGACCATTTTTAGTTACTGGGTGTATTGTTCGCAGGAGCTCTTGATCAAGCTAGAAGGATACGCAGCATTAAAAGAGTTCTTAAGTAGCTCTTTAAGGTTAAGTAACAATATCCTGATCAGTGAAGCAAGATGATTTAAAAAGGGGTGATGTACAAGAAACTAGAACAGTTTCAGGTGTGTCATACCTCTTTCTTTTACTTCTAATATTATACAAATAGTATTTGTATAACAAAAAAAATGGATATTAGACTTCCAAATATTTTCTTTATTTCTAAAATTTTTGAAACTAATTGAAAAAGATAATCATTCATACTTGGTTAAGAAAACTAAACGTATTGTAAGATTGTCGCTTATTTTAGTTGGGACTAAATAAAAAGAGAAATTAAATACATTGATTTTAACTAAGTGGTTTTCCAATAGATAAAAATAACATACATGTATTTAAAATTGTAGTCATTTCATTTTATTTAAATGTATAAAAATAATATTTTAGAAAGGATGCTAGTTATGGCAAGAAGAGGAGAAAATATCTATAAAAGAAAAGATGGTCGCTGGGAAGGCCGATACATAAAGGGTAGACAAAAGAATGGAAAAATCCATTATGGATATATTTACGGATACAAATACACAGAAGTAAAGCATCAACTCATCTTGGTGAAATACGAAAAACAGACAAACAATAGCAAAAATCTCCTTCCTTATGAAGGCTATTTAACGGATTGGACGAATTATTGGTTGGAGACATTTGTTCGTCCTAAAGTGAAAAGCAGTACGTATGCTAGCTATAAAAATAAAATGGATGTACATGTTTTATCAACGATAGGTTCGATCAAGTTACAAAAGCTAAAACAATCAGATATGGGTATTTTACTTAAAAAAATGGATGAAACGCTTAAAGCCAGTTCGATTAGATCGATCTTTTCAGTATTAAAAAATTGCTTGAGTAAGGCCGTTTCTTTAAATCTATTGTCAGAAAATCCCTGTATAGGAGTTGAACTCCCCAAAACAAGAAGAAAAACAGTACAGGCATTATCGGTCAAAGACCAAGCTAGATTGGTGAAGGAAGTAAATAGTAGTCAGAAATTTTTTTCTATCATGCTCGCTTTACAGACCGGACTACGAATTGGAGAAATTTGCGGGTTAAAATGGGATGACATTGATTTTGACAACAACACATTAGGTGTCAACAGGACCGTACTTAGAATTCAGACGGAAGATAACGCTGGAAGAAAGACAGAAATCGTGGAGATTACCCCGAAAAGCAACAACTCACAACGAAAAATACCGATTACTAGTGCATTAATGAAAACCTTGTTGGAGCTTCAAAAAACATCAACTAGTGCGTATGTTATTTCCAATAAACATAAAGCATTGGAACCTCGTACAATTGCTTATCGGTTTCAAATAATCCGGAAGAAAATAGGCTTAGAAAAATTTTCTTTCCATTCTTTGAGACATACCTTTGCTACGCGATGTTTAGAAGCAGGAGGAAATATTGCAACAATAAGTTCCCTATTGGGTCATTCTTCAACAAAAATGACGCTGGATTGTTATACAAACTCATTTTTTGCTGAAGAACGCCAATTGATGGAAAAGCTTGAATTTGTTTGATGAAAAAACGTATAGTTAACTTTATGATAGGATACGTTGATTTATGTTTTAAGGTCTGAGAAGTAGCTCGAAATGGCACGACTCAATCTCGGCACAGTTCTGTTAGCAGCGTGCTAAGTAGTATTCAATGACTAGAAGAATAAATATCATATAGCAATCGATCAAGATCAGAGATATCTTTTTTTTCTTTATAGTTGGTCATAACAAAAAAGTGCTTTCCTCTCTTTTTCAAATGGGAACAATCTACATTACTAATAATTAAATCATAAAATTGGTTGTCAGCTAAAGGCTCAGCTCGGGCAAATGTGGATAACTCAATATATTTGATCCACCAGTCCGTAAATTTTTTTTTGCGTAATAGATCACTTTCAATAAAGATACCGACCGATATTTTTGTTTTGATACACTCCTCGTAAAAACTTATTGCATGAGCATATCTCGTAATAAGCATAATGTCGTGTGTATCATCGACAAAAATCTCTGGGAAACTCTTTTTTAAATAATCAACGAAAATAGTAACAATTCCAGCATGTTCGCTTTTTTTCCATTCAGCATAATGGAGCTCCCAATAATAATCGATCGTTCCCTTGAATATTAAATGGCGATAGCCGATAGAATTTAAATAATAATGGAGCATTTCGTGTTGTGCTTCATTTAGATGGGAATCTGGATAACAGTTATTCATAAAATTAAAAAATTCTGTGTTCAATCTTTTAATCAAAAGTTTACTGTATCGTTCAATCAAGTCAAGTTCTTTTAAGCAGTGAGAATTACTAGGGATGATTTCTTCGCCAATCATGAAGAGGAGCAATAAGATGGTTTCATTAGGAAGCATTTTAAAGGAGTAATAAACGAGAAAGGCCCCAAGCGTTTTATCAACTTGTTTGAATAGGCGAGTGTTTTTAAGTGCATTTATAAATCTTCTTTGCCCGCTAATGTCTGATTGGTTACTAAAGAAGGGCTCCTGATCACTGTAATTTTGTACGTTTTTTTGAGCATTTCTTCTTTTTAATAGGCTTAAGTAAATGATAAGTTTTTTTCGGGAAAAAATAGAGATGGAGCCACCTAAGCTTTGCTGAATATGATTGACCGTTTCATAAATTCTGGGGTCGATATGCGGGCTTTTTAATTGGTGCTTAGGATCTGTGACTATGTAAAGAGAGACATAAAAAAAACGAACTTGTAATTCAGAACCTAGCAAATAGCCGTTTTGGATGGATAAATCGAATTCATTTAATAAGACATTCAATTCATTGATTTTTCTAAAATAAGTTGAGTGACTGATCCCAATTTTTTCACATAAACGAGTGACATCAATTGTACCGCAAAGTAGCAATTCTTCTAGAATTTTGTATTTTGGTGAGTGGCAGATCAACTCGTTATATAACGTATGGAGGGAGTAATCAGGTTTTGTTTTAAAAGTAATGGTATGTTTATTTACTTCGATAGAAAATCGATTATTCGAATGTTTTGCCGAGGTCATCAGCTCTTCAATCAGCTTTGATAAAAAGTAATCTCCGATATCTAAGTGGTGCAAAAGCTCTTTTTTTGTTGCGGTACCGCCAATATTACTTAAATATATTAATAAGTCAATTTGATAAACTTCTAATTTTTCTAATAAGTCGAATTTTCTCATAGCAAAACTCCTTTAACTATCTAAAGATCGAATAAAAATTAAATTCTGGAAACAAGGTAGGTTCTGTGTACTATATCAGATGGTTATATGGCCAGGTCTTTCCTAATTGGAACACATCTTATATTTAATTTAGAGCTCGATGCAAAACTGTTTTTTAGTTTTGATGTGCGCCCCAAAAGTTGTACGTAGATTAACCTGTTACTTGACTGGTATGAATTCGGTATTGTACTGGACTCATACCGGTCAATTTTGCTTTTATTCGATGATGATTGTAATAATCAATATACGTTTCAACTGCTCGTTTTAATTCCTCAAAGCTAGAAAAAATGCGTCTATAATACATTTCTTGTTTCATCAAACCAAAGAAATTTTCCATTAATGCATTGTCTAAACAGTTTCCTTTTCGTGACATGCTCTGGTATACCTTTGCTTGCTTTAACCGTCTGACATACTGGTGATGTTGGTAATGCCAGCCTTGATCGGAATGAATCGTCATTCGATAGTGCCCATATTTGCTTTTTTCAATCACTTTTTCTAAAGGTCCTAACACACAATCCAATGTTGGTTTTTGTTGGAAATGATAGGCGATGATTTCTCCATTAAACCCATCTAGAAACGGACTTAGGTACGCTTTTCTTTTGACAGTTATTCCTTCGGGATTTCGTTCAGTATAGTGGAATTCTGATATATCTGTATAAATTTTTTGATTGGGAACACAACTGAAAAAACGTCGATTCACTCTATTTTTGGCTGTCTGACCGACCTGTCCTTTATAAGAGCGATACCTTCTTGAACGACGAGTGAAGCTTGTACATACTAAATGATATTTCTTCATGATTCGCCGAATTTTTTTATGGTTCACTTGATAGCCCTTATGGGCTAACGCCAACTTCAATCGACGATATCCGTAATTCCCATCGTTTTCTTTAAAAATACGCTGAATCCATTCTTCTATTGGAGACGTAGTTTCTTCAACAGCTATCTTTTTTTTCCAATAATTAAAGGTGGATCGGGGTAAGCGAATGGCTTCTAAGACTAACTCTTGACGATACTTTCCAATCAGGTCGATGGCTATTCTGGTTTGGACTCGCCGTTTCGCTTCGCCATAATATTCTGTTGGAAAGTCTGTAGCTTTTTTAGATACTCCACCTCGATTCGTAATAATTCATTTTCACGTTCTAATTCTTGTTCACGGGAAAGTGAGGCTTTTTTCTGCTGTTTTTTTGTTGGTTTCGTCATTTTTTTAGGTCTCCCTCTGCGATTAGACAGGGCTGTGTGGCCGTCCGTAATGTATTTCCTCTGCCATCGAGAAATCATTTGACCGCATGGCAGTTTAAATTGTCTCGCTGCTTCCCCGAAAGAAGCCCCTGTCGTTTCTATAAAGTGTAATACATCTCGCTTAAATTCACTAGTATATTTTTGAGGAGAACGATGTGTGACGAGCCCTTCCTTTCCAAATAGTTGATGAGAGTGTTTCCAACTATAAATTAAGGAATACGATGAAAGACCATATTTTTTAGCTAATGCTCGACAACCTAGGGGACCTTCCAGATATTCTTTGACGATTTTTAATTTGAACTCTACTTCATAATAAGTCATAAAAAATAACCTCCAAAAATTGTATTTTCACGTACAACTTTTGGGGGTCACCTCATTTTGTCCCGAGCTCATTCTGATAGTGCCATTCCCATTATTATCTAACATAAATCCAGCAAATACAATCCTATATAAATGGATTTTTCTTCTATTTATGTAAAAAACAATCGTTTTATCTGGATGTTTCACTTGGAATATAGAAAAAAAGCCAATCAATAAAATAGCTTTGCTTGATTGGCGAAAAAATGGTATTGTATCTTTGTATGTTTATGTCTGATTTTATGAAAATTGATGACTACTTTTAGAAGGGATATGTCTGTTATGTATGATCTTGGTGATATTGTAGAAATGAAGAAGCCCCATGCTTGTCAGGCAAATCGTTGGGAAATTATTCGAATGGGCGCCGATATTAAAATAAAATGTACGAACTGCGGTCATATCGTTATGATGACACGCCGTGATTTTGAAAAGAAGATGAAAAAAATTTTGGAAAAAAAACTGATAAAGGATAGTGAATGATCAATGGCATTAACAGCTGGAATCGTAGGTTTACCTAACGTAGGGAAATCTACCCTTTTTAACGCAATTACAAAAGCAGGAGCAGAGGCGGCGAATTATCCGTTTGCAACAATTGATCCTAATGTGGGAATGGTTGAAGTACCTGATGAGCGCTTGCTGCGTTTAACAGAGTTAGTGAAACCTAAAAAAACAGTACCGACTACTTTTGAGTTTACAGATATCGCCGGAATCGTAAAAGGCGCAAGTAAAGGGGAAGGGTTAGGGAATCAATTTTTAAGCCATATTCGCCAAGTAGATGCTATTTGCCATGTGGTGCGTTGTTTTGATGATGATAATATTACCCACGTTGAAGGACGTGTAGATCCCTTAGCAGATATCGATACGATCAACTTGGAATTAGTATTGGCAGACCTAGATTCTATTACAAAGCGTTATACACGTGTGGCTAAAATCGCTAAAACAAAAGACAAAGATGCGGTAGCGGAGTTAGTAGTATTAGATAAGCTTAAACCAGTTCTAGAAGAAGGATTATCTGCTCGGACGATCGAATTTACAGAAGACGAACAAAAAATCGTTAAAAGTCTATTCCTATTAACAGCAAAACCTATCTTATATGTAGCAAACGTATCAGAAGATGAAGTAGCTGATTCAGATAATAATCCTTATGTTCAACAAGTACGAACTTTTGCTGCAAATGAACAAGCAGAAGTAATCGTTGTTTGTGCACGTGCAGAAGAAGAGATCGCAGAGTTAGATGATGAAGATAAAGCTGAGTTCTTAGAGGCATTGGGCATCGAAGAATCTGGGTTAGATCAATTGATTCGTGCAGCCTATGATTTATTAGGACTAGCAACCTATTTTACTGCAGGTGAGCAAGAAGTACGTGCGTGGACTTTCCGTAAAGGAATCAAAGCACCTCAAGCAGCTGGAATCATCCATACTGATTTTGAACGAGGCTTTATTCGTGCCGAGACGGTTTCATTTGATGATTTGAATACGTATGGCAATATGCAAGCAGCGAAAGAAGCAGGCAAAGTTCGTTTAGAAGGAAAAGAATATATTGTACAAGATGGCGATGTTATGCTTTTCCGTTTCAATGTATAAGAAAAAAATAGCTAAAAACTGTTTTTCTCCCTAAAAAATGTGTTAGAATACTTTTTAGGTAAAGACTGCCCCGTTGGTCACGGGCGAGGAGGACGCAAAACATGGAATCAGAAGCACTTCGAGATATTGTTTCAGAAAATCGTGAACTTGAACAAAAATTGACAAAGAGAAATGAACAATACATCTTTGACTTAAAAAAATCACTAGTTGCTGCTAATCTTTCAGAGGAAGCACAGACACTTGCTTTACATGAAATTCTGCCTCATTTAGTAGAAGGTCAAAAAAGTGGGAAAACTGCGCGTCAGCTTTTCGGAACAGTGGCTGAACGTACGGAGTCGATTTTAAATAAACCAGAAGAATTGCCGGAATCACCTCCTATTTTGATGTGGTTGGACAATACATTGCTGTTATTTGGTGTGATGACAATCATGTTTTCAGTAATGATGCTGTGGTCTAAAGGAAAGACACAGCCTTTAGGGTTACTAACCTTAGTGCTGGCATCAATGGCTGGTGGTTACGTGTTTTATCTAATGTATAAATATGTCTATCAATATGATCGCCCAGGCGTGGATAAATCAAAACGTCCAGGTTGGTTTAAAACTGGTTTGATCTTAGTTGGATCGATGCTTCTATGGCTTATTGTCTTTACAGGTTCTGCAATGTTGCCAGCCGTTATCAACCCTGTCTTTGATCCAATTGTCGTTATCATTATTGGTGGGATTGCTTTAGGTGCTCGTTACTTATTGAAGAAAAAATACAATATGCGTAGTAGTTTGGCGCGATAGAGAGTAAAAAGGTTGAGATAAAGGAATACTGTCTCACCATCTATTTGAATTTTAAAGATCTGAGGGCTAACTCATTGAGTTAGCTCTCAGATCTTTTTATTTTTCTGAATAAAAAAACCTACAAATATAGGATTATTGAATTTTTAACAAATAAAACGATAGGCAAATTCAAATATAAAGGGTTTGTATTTGAAAGAAAAGGCTCCGCGCGCTACCATATACACTAAGAATGAAACTTTCAAATAATTTTCATTATGAAGAGGTGAAGCAATGAAAGATTGGATCAGCAAGCGTAGTCGATTACTGATTTTTCTGAGTTTTTTTATATTAAGTGTATTGTCTGTATATATTGTTTATCTTCAAAACGGTCATATTATGATTGGTGATGATTACCATTTTCATCAAAATCGGATCGAGGGTCTGGCTATGTCATTAAAGCATGGTCTGTTATTTCCGAAAGTAAGTTACTTTTTCATTGGTGGATATGGGTATGCATCTAGTTTGTTTTATCCAGATTTTTATTTGTATGTTCCAGCAATTTTACGCGTGTTTGGCTTCTCACTGGCTACTAGTTTTATTATTTTTGCTATTGGAATAAATTTAGGAACATTTATTTTGAGCTATGTATCGGGTAGATATATGAAGCTTTCTAAAGTGAAAAGTTACTTATTTTCACTATTGTATACTTTATCGATCTATCGTTTACAAGATTTTTTTAATAGACAAGCGATTGGAGAACTGCTGGCAATGGGGTTTTTTCCAGTGGTTTTGGCAAGTTTGTATTTGTTGAAAAATGGTGATGAGAAGAAATGGTTTCTCCTGACTGTTGGAATGACAGGAATCGGATTAGCTCATTTCATTTCATTGGAAATTCTTAGTATTTTTATCGGATTGTATATCCTTTTTCATGCGAAACGATTTATAAAAAAAGAGATAATTATTGCGATAGCAAAAGCAACTGGCGTAACAATTTTGCTTTTAGCTTTCTATCTAGTACCTGTTTTTGAACAAATGAAGCACGTAACGTTTCAAGTTACGTCAAATCCTCTGACGTTGATTTCTGATAAGAGCTATTCTTTAGGAGAGTTACTTACTAATAGTTTTAAAAATAGTGTGTTCCATGCATCTTCAGCAAATATAGGTGTTCTTTTGTTAGTTGGTTTGATCATCTATACTGGAATGTTGTTTAAACGAGACCTGCCAAATCGTGAATTGATCATTTTGGCATTATTATTTATGTTCATGACGACAAATCTTTTTCCATGGCAGTTATTTGACCAGACACCAATTAATACCATCCAGTTTCCTTGGCGTTTCCTATCAATTGTAACCTTATTATTGGCGTATCTTATTGCAAATGATGATTTTGGGTTATTCAAAAAGTTTCCCAGTAGTCAGATCATCTTAGTTTTTGTTGTTTTACTTGGTGTAGGGTTGTATGAAAAAGAAAGTATTGATACTGAAGGAAAACGGATTTTATCCCACCAATCTTATGATCAAACGAATAGTTATTACATTGGTGCTGGACATGAGTATTTACCAAAGGAAGTGGATTATGACACTATCAAGAAAAATAAAAAGCGCAAAGTCGTGTATAACCCTGATAAAATAGTGGTGAAGGATGTTAAAATGACATTTGATTCGGTGTCATTCGACTATCAGACTAAAAATACATCAAAAGTAACGGTTACAATTCCGTTTATTTATTATTATGGCTATCAGGCTAAGATTGTAAGCAATGGAAAAGAAATAACTACTCCAGCTGTATTAAATGAGAAAAATGGATTGGTGGATATTCAGGTATCCGAAAAAGGCAGTGTATCGATTTCATATCATGCTACATGGGCTCAAAAAATTTCAGCAAGTATCTCGGCTCTTACCTTTTTGAGCTGTGTTGTATGGCAAGTAGCACCAAAGATCTCAACTAGGGTGAAATCAAAGAAAAAGCCTTAGTTATCCTTTTAAAATAATAAGAACGAAATGAGAAAATGCTCATGTTTCAGAAAACTAAGAGAAAATCTCTGTAAACAAGGAAATGCGGTTGACTTACCTTTTATTATCTGTTATTTTCTTATATAAAATTAAATAGAGGAGTGGTCTAGAAAATGTCTAACTGGGAAACAAAATTCGTGAAAAAAGGTCTTACATTTGATGATGTTTTATTGATTCCAGCAGAAAGTCACGTACTGCCTAATGAAGTGGATATGGGTATCCAACTTGCAAAAAATATTAAGTTGAATATTCCTCTAATCAGTGCAAGCATGGATACTGTAACTGATAGTAAAATGGCCATTTCAATGGCTCGTCAAGGTGGTTTGGGTGTTATTCATAAAAATATGAGTATCGCACAACAAGCTGATGAGGTTCGCAAAGTAAAACGTTCTGAAAGCGGCGTAATCATCGACCCGTTTTTCTTAACGCCAACCAACTTAGTAGCAGATGCTGAAAATCTGATGAGTAAATACCGTATCAGCGGGGTGCCAATCGTAGAAACGATGGATAACCGTAAATTAGTTGGGATCATTACCAACCGTGACATGCGATTTGTAACCGATTATCAAATGAAGATCGATGAAGTCATGACGAAAGACAACTTAGTCACTGCCCCAGTTGGGACTTCGCTAAAAGATGCTGAAAAGATTTTACAAAAACATAAAATCGAAAAATTACCGATCGTTGATGAAAATAACCGTTTGAGCGGATTGATCACGATTAAAGACATCGAAAAAGTAATTGAATTCCCAAATGCAGCTAAAGACGAGCATGGTCGTTTACTTGCAGCTGCGGCTGTGGGTGTTACGAGTGATACCTTTGAACGTGCTGAAGCCTTATTAGATGCGGGAGTAGATGCGATCATTATCGATACGGCACATGGTCATAGTGCAGGTGTGATTCGTAAAATCAAAGAAATTCGCGATACTTTCCCAGACGCAACGCTTATCGCTGGAAACATTGCAACGGCAGAAGGTGCTAAAGCCCTTTATGACGTGGGTGTTGATGTAGTTAAAGTAGGGATCGGACCTGGTTCTATTTGTACGACTCGTGTTGTTGCTGGTGTTGGAGTGCCTCAATTAACAGCAATTTATGATGCAGCGTCTGTCGCTCGTAAATATGGTAAAGCAATTATCGCTGATGGCGGGATCAAGTATTCAGGCGATATCGTCAAAGCCTTAGCCGCTGGTGGACATGCCGTTATGTTAGGAAGTATGTTAGCTGGGACAGATGAATCACCAGGAGAATTTGAAATCTATCAAGGCCGTCGCTTTAAAACATATCGCGGAATGGGTTCACTAGGTGCAATGGAAAAAGGTTCAAGTGATCGTTATTTCCAAGGCGGCGTTAATGAAGCAAATAAATTAGTTCCAGAAGGTATTGAAGGTCGCGTTGCTTATAAAGGTAGCGTTTCAGACATTGTATTCCAATTGATTGGCGGTTTAAAATCAGGTATGGGCTATGTCGGTGCGGCAAACTTAAAACAATTACGTGACGAAGCACAATTTATTCAAATGAGTGGGAATGGTTTGAAAGAATCTCACCCCCATGATGTTCAAATTACGAAAGAAGCCCCTAATTATTCTGTAGAACAATAAATACAAAAAACTCCGAAGTCATAATCGACTTCGGAGTTTTTGTATTTATTGTACAGGACGTTCATCTTTAGAACCGTAATACATATGCAAGGGTTTAGCCTTTTTTCCTAATAATTCTTTAGAAGGTAGAATTTCATATCCTTCTCCACGTAATCGATCGATTACTGTAGCCACAGCATCAACTGTTTCTGGATGGATATCGTGCATTAAAACGATTGTGTCATTATAGGCGGTTTCGTCAATGCGTTTGATGATGGCTTCTGCGTTATGACTTTGCCAATCTTGTGAATCTACAGACCATTGGATGATCGGTTTTCCGATGATTGTCGCAACGTCTTTGTTTACAGCGCCATAAGGTGGTCTGAAATCAGTGGGTAGCTTCCCAATGGCATGATAGATGGCTTTATCTGTTTTTTGAACCTCATCTTTTACTCTTTGCACATCAACTCCGGTTAATTGGGGATGGGAGTAAGAATGACTAGCTACTTCATGACCTTCATCTGCTACTCGTTTTACAAGGGATTCGTTTTTTATGACATTTTGACCCAGCATAAAGAATGTAGCTTTAACGCCTTTTTCCTTTAGGATGTTTAACAGTCTCGGTGTTGTTTCAGGGTTTGGCCCATCATCAAAAGTCAGCGAGATATATTTTTTGTTTGGATCTAATGGCGTTGGTAAGGCATCTTTGATAGATTCTGGATCAATATACTCAGGATTTACGTAGCCAGCAATCTCTTTGTAAGGTAACGTGATTTCCTTTTTTCCAGTTGCATTTTCCGGCAAGCCTAAACTGATTTTATCTGAATGATAGGTAAATACGGTTCCGTCTAAAGAAATACTAGGCATGTTGAGGACACTGTCAATAACTGTGTTAGCATCAGGACTCTCTGCAAGTAATTTTTGCTGAATGACTTGTTGAACAGCTAAAATATTTGCTTCACTAGTGAAAAGATCCTGGAGAGTCAAGGGTTGGTTTGTTTTTTGATTGACGAAGGCAATTTTTTGACTTACTTCAGTTTGTTCGGTCCATTCTTCATTTGTTGGATTCCAAGTATAGCTTTCAACAACAGGCTGATATCCCGTTACCAGTTCATTGGATTTAATCATTTTTATATAACCGACAAGTTTGAGCGGTGTCTCTTTCGGGCTGTTTTTTTGAGCGGTATCTATTAAAGTTGTCAATTCCGCTTTTAATGCTTGAAATTGAGGGATAGCGTCAGGCGTAACAGGTTCATAAGAAAGTATCTGAACATTGCCGTCTGTTTTTTCTTGCTCCGTATTCTTAAGTTCCGCTTGTTTTTGAGCGTCGCGTATCTTCTCCAACAGTGCCGCTTCTTTTTTCTCATAACCATCATCTTCCAGTTTGTTTGCTTCTTTTGGTTTGTGTTGCATAGCATAGGTTGCGTAGACGCCTCCACAAAGTAAGATGAAAGAAGTAGCAAAGATCGCTACGAAAGTTAATTTTCTGGAAACACTGTGTTGCCTTTTTTCTCGCCGGGTATTTCGGGTTCCTCGTGGGTGATTCTTTCTGTCCATAACATTATCCCTCTAATTTAAAAATTTGATTGTGTGCAATAAACCAAATGTATCATGGTTAAATCACACTTTCAACAAACATCCCGCTAAATTAGTGATTCTTTCTATTTATTTAATTAGTTTCAAATTACCCATGTAAGGAACTAAAACTTCTGGAATCGTCACAGTTCCATCTTCATTTTGATAATTTTCTAAAATTGCGGCAACTGTCCGGCCAACAGCTAAACCAGATCCATTTAGTGTATGAGCATACTGAACTTTATCATTGTCATCACGGTAACGGATCATCGCACGACGAGCTTGGAAATCTTCACAGTTTGAACAAGAGCTGATTTCACGGTAGGCGTTTTGGGCTGGAATCCAAACTTCTAAGTCATATGTCTTCGCTGCTGAGAAGCCCATATCTCCTGTAGCTAATGACATAACACGGTAAGGAAGGTTTAACTTTTGTAGAATATCTTCCGCATTAGCGGTCATTTTTTCTAATTCTTCATAAGAATGTTCCGCATCACTGAATTTCACCATTTCTACTTTATTGAATTGGTGTAGGCGAATCAGTCCGCGAGTATCACGACCAGCACTTCCTGCTTCAGAACGGAAAGAAGGGCTAAGCGCAGTAAAGTAGATTGGTAAATCTTTACCATCTAAAATTTCATTATTATAATAGTTTGTTAAAGGAACTTCAGCAGTTGGTATCAACGTCATATCTGTTCCTTCTAGCTGAAAAACATCCTCTTTAAATTTAGGAAATTGCCCCGTTCCAAACATAGAATTGCTGTTAACGATATAAGGGGTCATCATTTCAGTATAGCCATGATCATAAACATGCATATCAAGCATAAAATTGTATAATGCTCGTTCTAATCTAGCACCTAAGCCTTTATAATAAACAAAACGACTGCCAGAAACCTTTGCTCCACGTTCAAAATCAAGAATATCAAGATTTTCAGCTACATCCCAATGTGGTTTTGGCTCAAAAGCAAAACTTCTAGGTTCACTCCAACGACGTACCTCAACATTATCATCTTCATCTGCTCCGACAGGTACTGAGTCATGAGGGAGATTTGGTAAGGTTGTAGAAATTTCTTGGAGTTTAGCGTCGATTTCTTCGATTTCCGTATCCATCGCTTTGATGTTACCACCAACTTCTTTCATTTCAGCGATCTTGTCAGCAGCATCTGCTTTATTCCGTTTTAGTTGTGCAATTTCAGCGGAAACATCATTCCGATATTTTTTCAATTCTTCTGATTTCACGAGTAGGTTACGACGACTTTCATCTAAGCGTAAAAACTCTACTAATACTTCTTCCTTTACACCACGAGTTTTCAACTTTGCTTGTACTTCATCGAAATTTTGACGAATCATTTTTACATCTAACATAATTACTCCTCCTTAATATAAAAGCGTAGCGGGCTCGTCCAACTCCGACTGGAAAATAGGAGTTAGCCCACATAGCTAGATAACCTTGTAGTAAAATAAAAAGCCACTCCATCCCTAGAAAAAAATTCTTGGGACGAAATGACTTGAATTTCGCGGTACCACCCAAGTTCAGCATAATGCTGCCCTTGTAATGCAGATAACGGCTGCCACCGGTTTGGCTTATTTCGTCAAACGCATGTAATAGAGACGGACTTCTTTATAGTTGAATATTTGCTTTCACCACCGCAAACTCTCTTTGATTCAGTACTATAAATACTTTTTCTCTTTGCTTGTCATTAGGATACAAAATTTTTGTTTAGATGTCAACCTTGCTCAATCAATTTCTTTTTAAAGGCAGATGTATAATAAAAGATGTCCAATGATTATCAGACGTTGCATAAATATAACCACCATGCAACGCAATAATACTTTGGGCGATAGCTAAACCAAGGCCTGTTCCACCTGTTTCCTGAGATCGTGATTCTTCTACGCGATAGAATCGATCGAATAATTGATCTAACGATTTTTTAGGAATCGACGGGCCATCATTTCTAACAGCAATCACAGCTTCTGTTCCAACTTTTTCCACGTCAATGACGATATTTTTACCACCTTTGCCATATTTTAGTGCATTTGATAATAGATTATTGAAAACACGTACTAATTTTTCAGTATCGCCATCCATCTTGATTGATGCTGGATTAGCATTGACTTGGATCGTCATGTTATTTTTAGTTGCTTCTAATTCAAAATCAGCAGCTAGTTGCTCAATCAATTGAGCCATATCAAAACTAATCGTATTGACAGGGACAGCAGGTTGGCGTACTTTTGTATATTCGAACAGGTCATCAACCAGTAGTTTCATTTGTTTAGCTTTTACATAAGCAGTATGCGTGTATTTTAACAAATCTTCCTGGTTATGAAATTGCCGATCTTCAATCAAACCTAAATAGCCTATAATAGAAGTTAAAGGTGTTCTAATGTCGTGACTGACATTTGTGATAAGCTCATCTTTTGATTTTTCGATTTTCCGCTCGTCTTCAATAGCTGCAACAGTACTGTCAACCAAGCCATTGATGCTAGTAACAACTTTTGCTAAATCACCACTTAACTCAAAAGGAATACGGTGGTCGTAATTCCCGTTAGCGATATAATGAAGCTCACTAATGATATGACGCAATTGCATTTGTCGATAACGGCGAATCAAGCGCCAGTACAACACGCCAACATCAACTACGAAAAAGATCGGTATAACAAACTTGCTCAAACTCCAAAATAAATCTGTATTCAACTCTTTGGCGAAAGCACCCTTAGTTGCCCAAATGATTCCCTGCAGTGTCTGGCTACCGCTAAGTAGAACCGTTATTGAGACATTTAATAGAAGTAACAGGATAATTGTCACGATTCCTTCAGCAAGTAGCTCACTGATTTCTTTAGATGTTAAGGTGATTCGTTTTTGCTTTTCGATTTTCTTTTGTCTAACGAGCATCGATTTTATATCCAACTCCCCAAACTGTTTGAATGACTTTTTCTCCACCAGTTGCTTCTTCTATCTTATCTCTTAAGTGACTAACGTGAACCATAACAGTTTTTGCTGAGACAATACTTTCTTGCTGCCAGACGCGTTCAAAAATTTCGTCCGCACTGAACACGCGATTAGGATGACTAGCTAATAAATATAAGATACCAAATTCTAAGGCAGTTAGTTGGATCTCTTTTCCATCAACCGTTTTAACTTCATGAGAATCCTTATTAATAATCAATGAGCCGATTTCAAGTACATCAGGTTCATCTGCTTTAAGTTGCATTTGGCTACGTCTTAAAATTGATTTCACACGAGCCATGACTTCTAATGGATTAAATGGTTTTGTAACATAATCATCCGCTCCAGCTACTAGTCCTTTAATTTTATCCATGTCAGTTGTTTTAGCAGTCAGCATAATAATAGGAATTTGAGATTCTTTTCGCAATTCCTTCACTACTTGCATTCCATCCATGATGGGCATCATAATATCTAAAATAAGTAAATCAATATCGGAAATTGTTCGAATCTTAGATAAAGCCTCTTTCCCATCATAAGCTTTAACCACTTCGTAGCCTTCGTTGTGAATATAAATACTCAGTAGTTCTACGATTTCTTTATCATCATCAGCAACTAAAATTTTCATATCATTCATTTCCTCCATATATATAGTAGAATTCCTCTTCTACATTCTAACAAAAAAAAGGAAAAATTGACAAAAACAAGGAGAAGTTACGGGAAATTTAGAATATGTTACTAAAAATTAAGAAATAGAATAAAAACACTCTGTTTTTGCCGTAAAAACGAACAATAAAGAACGAAAGTAATAAAATAATCGGTAACGAAAAAAACTTTAAAAAAAGTGCAAATTTTAGTTGACCTAAGCCTAGAATCTTGGTATATTATATCTTGTCGCAAGGCACTGAAGTAACACGCCAAAAGACAAACATAATATAACAATCCAAAGACGAAAAAGACGAAAAAAACTTTGGAAATCAGAAAAWTAGTTGTTGACAAACAATGGCTAACCTGATAAACTAGTGAAGTTGTCGCAAGAAACACTGACGACGGAACGAAAATAGAATAACAAATCAAGTTCAAAAAAACTTGAAAAATCAGGAAGRAAGTTGTTGACAAATAACAAACAACCTGATAAACTAATGAAGTTGTCGCGAAACATTCGATAACATCAAGCAGAAAAAAACTTGAAACTTTTTTAAAAAAAGTGTTGACATCAAATCGAAGATTTGRTATGATATAAAAGTTGCTGCGAGGTAACACAGTAGACCTTTGAAAACTGAACAAAGTAAGACGAACCAAATGTGTAGGTTGTACAACGGTAAAAACAAACAACAATTTTTAACAAAGCGAAGCAATATGCTAGCAAACAAATGAGCTTAACAATCTTCGGATTGTGTTCAACTTTTATTATGAGAGTTTGATCCTGGCTCAGGACGAACGCTGGCGGCGTGCCTAATACATGCAAGTCGAACGCTTCTTTCTACCGAGTGCTTGCACTCATTTGAAAAGAGGAGTGGCGGACGG
>NZ_AYPQ01000003.1 GCF_000633635.1 Enterococcus crotali
CATATATCTACGCATTTCACCGCTACACATGGAATTCCACTCTCCTCTTCTGCACTCAAGTCTCCCAGTTTCCAATGACCCTCCCCGGTTGAGCCGGGGGCTTTCACATCAGACTTAAGAAACCGCCTGCGCTCGCTTTACGCCCAATAAATCCGGACAACGCTTGCCACCTACGTATTACCGCGGCTGCTGGCACGTAGTTAGCCGTGGCTTTCTGGTTAGATACCGTCAAGGAAGAGCAGTTACTCTCCTACTTGTTCTTCTCTAACAACAGAGTTTTACGATCCGAAAACCTTCTTCACTCACGCGGCGTTGCTCGGTCAGACTTTCGTCCATTGCCGAAGATTCCCTACTGCTGCCTCCCGTAGGAGTCTGGGCCGTGTCTCAGTCCCAGTGTGGCCGATCACCCTCTCAGGTCGGCTATGCATCATGGCCTTGGTGAGCCGTTACCTCACCAACTAGCTAATGCACCGCGGGTCCATCCATCAGTGACACCCGAAAGCGTCTTTCAAATCAACACCATGCGGTGTCGACTGTTATGCGGTATTAGCACCTGTTTCCAAGTGTTATCCCCCTCTGATGGGTAGGTTACCCACGTGTTACTCACCCGTCCGCCACTCCTCTTTTCAAATGAGTGCAAGCACTCGGTAGAAAAGAAGCGTTCGACTTGCATGTATTAGGCACGCCGCCAGCGTTCGTCCTGAGCCAGGATCAAACTCTCATAATAAAAGTTGAACACAATCCGAAGATTGTTAAGCTCATTTGTTTGCTAGCATATTGCTTCGCTTTGTTAAAAATTGTTGTTTGTTTTTACYGTTGTAAAAACAACCTACACATTTGGTTCGTCTTACTTTGTTCAGTTTTCAAAGGTCTACTGTGTTACCTCGCAGCAACTTTTATATCATATCAAATCTTCGATTTGATGTCAATACTTTTTTTAAAAAAGTTTCAAAGTTTTTTTCTGCTTGATGTTATCGAATGTTTCGCGACAACTTCATTAGTTTATCAGGTTGTTTGTTATTTGTCAACAACTTTCTTCTTGATTTTTCAAGTTGTTTTGCTGTTTCTTAATTAACAACTTTGTTATTCTATCATGAATATCTTATACTCGTCAAGAGGAAAAAAATATTTTTTTCTGTCTCTTTTCAAGTGACGTACACTCAGTAGAACATGTATAAATATAACAAGTCTTATCATAAAATGCAACTAGAAAATGTCTATTTTTGTTTGTTTTTTTCGTTGACGAACAAATCGTTTAAAGTTTGTCCAAGCATTCGTTTTTCCCGGCTCGTTAAACATCTCGAACTGTATGATCATTCGTTATTCAAAAAAGTAGGGACTTTCGCCCCTACTCTACTATCGCACTGGTATCCACTATCGGAATATAAATTCTAAAGATCGTTCCTTGATGAACAACACTTTCTGCATCGATTCTTCCTTTATAGTTTTCTACTAACTGTCTAGCAATCGATAAACCTAGTCCGTTTCCACCTTTATTACGTGCTCGAGCTTTATCTACACGATAGAAACGATTAAATATTTTATCCAGATCCTCTTCTGGGATCCCTTCACCAAAGTCTTGTATGGCAATCTCAAATTCATTCAATGTTTTAGAAATTGAGATATGGACTTCTTTGCGCGTTGTTGAATATTTTACTGCGTTATCCAAAATAATGATCAGCAGTTGTTCAAAGTGATTACGGTAGATCCCTAATGTCACTTCATGCAATAAATCATCATCTAACGTAATGACAAAATCAGGATATAGAATTTTGAAATTGTTAAATACTTGATAAACAACTTGCTTAGCATTGGATGTATGATTTGAATATTGAACATCCACTTGCTCTGCACGTGACAGATCTAGCATTTCTTGAACTAGGCTCTTCATACGAACAATTTCTTGCAGACTAGCTTCTAAGGATTCATCTAGAACTTCCGGATCTTCTTTGCCCCAACGGTTCAATAGGTTCAAATGCCCTTCAATTATTGCAACGGGCGTGCGTAATTCGTGGGAAACGTCTTCTACAAATTGTTCCTGCTGCTCGATATAGCGTCTCATACGATCTAGCATCTCATTAAATATCTCTGCCAAATCTGCTAGTTCATCATTAGAATGAATGTCTGGCATATGAATATCAGACTGCGGATCTTTTCTGATCGTATCCATCGTATCTCTTAGCACTTGCAATGGTTTTAGGAAAAATGAAGACAAAATGAAGCCCAGAATACTACTTAAAATCAATGAAATGATTTCCAATGCAACTAAGGTTAGTAATAAGCGGTTTCTGATATCATAAAATGAAGAAAGCTCATAAAAAGCCTGAATATATCCAATTTGCTCTCTATTTTCTTTAGAATAAATGGGTTGGATAACCAAAAAACCCGTTTTGTCCTCTAGGGTTTGAATTTCAGCCGCCTGTTTTTCTTTTTTCAGTAGTTGACTTTTTACTTTCTGGGTTTCAAATATAAGCGTTCCTTTTGTATCATATATCGATAAGTATAAAGCTGGCTGCCCTAACTCTGAAAGCATAGTATCCATTTCCATCAAGGAGCCTTCTACAGAAACTTTCTTGTTATTTAGATCGCGTTCATCAACATTAGGCGTCTTTAACTTTTCATAGACCTCTGATATTGTCAAATTTTCTTTTGCATTAGCTAAGCGATTTCCAACTTCGCCAACCGTTCTTTCTACATTTTCGCGTTCTTTTTCAACAATAAGATTCACTGAGGTTTTATAGGTGATCACTGCAAAGATAGTGAACACAACGAATATGAAGAAAGAACTTGCAGAAGCCCACTTGATTGTCAAGGAAGGCCCCTTCAGTTCTTTTTTTGCCGCTTTTTTCATTTTTATTGATTTCACGAGCGCATCACATAACCTGTCCCACGAACAGTTTGAATGTAGCTCTCCTCGCCAGGAACATCAATTTTATTGCGTAAATAACGAATATAAACATCAACAACATTCGTTTCGACTTCTGTCTCATAACCCCAGACTTTATTTAATAAGACATCACGGGCTAATACAACATTTACATTTTCCATTAATGTTAATAGTAATTCATATTCACGCTTTGTTAATTCGATCATTTCAGAATTACGGCGCACAACACGATTTTCCTTTTCGATGGTTAAATCACGATAAGTAATCGTTGTTTGTTTTGCCACATTTTTGTCACCTTCAATATCAATACGACGAAGTAATGCACGCAAACGAGCTAACAGTTCTTCTATTGCAAAAGGTTTTACGATATAGTCATCCGCTCCGTGATCTAAACCAGATACTCGATCAATCACAGAATCTCTTGCTGTCATCATAATAATCGGCGTATTTTTCACTTGGCGTATACGGCGACAAACTTCAAGCCCATTCAATTCAGGCAACATCAAATCTAAAAGGATAGCATCCCAATCATTATTTAAAGCCGCTTCTAAACCAGTACGTCCGTTGTAGTGAACTTCTGCAGTATAGCCCTCGTGTTTCAGCTCCAGTTCTACAAAACGTGCTAAGTTTTTTTCATCTTCAATAATTAGAATATTACTCATTGGTTATTTGTCCTTTCTCTTTAAAAGCTATCTTAAAGCTTACCCATTATACCCACTTTTATCTTAAAAAGCTAGCAACAACCCATATTTTCCATACAGCAGAGAGAAAACCATGAGAAATTTTTGAATCCCATGGTTTCCAACATATTATTCTTCGTTATACCAGCTATAGTGGTAAGTGCCTTCTTTATCAACTCGTTGATACGTATGAGCACCAAAATAATCTCTTTGCGCTTGTATAAGATTTGCTGGCAAACGTTCTGAACGATAAGAGTCATAGTATGCAATTGCTGATGCAAATGTTGGAACAGGAACTCCCGCTTGGACAGCAATCGATACAACATCGCGAACAGATTGTTGATATTTTTTTGTAATATCAATAAAGTACTCATCTAATAATAAATTTTCGATCGTTGGATTTTTATCATATGCATCCGTTATTTTTTGTAAAAACTGAGCACGGATGATACAACCTGCACGCCAGATTTTGGCGATCTCACCGAATGGCAAGTCCCACTCATAATCTTCTGAAGCGACACGTAATTGAGCAAATCCTTGCGCATAACTCATGATCTTACTAAAGTAAAGAGCTTCACGAATTTTTTCAATCAATTCTTTTTTATCCCCTTGATAAACAGGAGCTTCTGGCTTCGCTAGGACTTTACTTGCTTTCACACGTTCATCTTTATATGCAGAAATGAAACGAGCAAAAACAGATTCAGTGATCAATGGTAGTGGAACCCCTAGATCTAACGCACTTTGGCTTGTCCATTTACCTGTCCCTTTATTACCAGCAGCATCCATGATGACATCAACGATTGGTTTACCAGTTCCTTCATCGTCTTTACGTGTTAAAATGTCTGCTGTGATTTCTACAAGATAGCTATCCAACTCACCTTGATTCCATTCTTTGAAAATATCAGCCATTTCATCAACAGAAACACCAAGAATATTCTTCATTAAATCGTAAGATTCGGCAATCAATTGCATATCACCGTATTCGATTCCATTGTGAACCATTTTAACATAGTGACCCGCACCATTTGGGCCGATATACGTAACACATGGTTCGCCATCTTCGGCTTTAGCAGAAATTTTTTCTAAAATCGGAGCAACTAATTCATAAGCTTCTTTTTGACCTCCCGGCATGATTGAAGGACCTTTTAATGCCCCTTCTTCTCCACCAGAAACGCCCGTTCCAATAAAGTTAATACCAGAATTAGCCAATTCTTCATTTCTACGGATCGTATCTTTAAAGAACGTATTCCCGCCGTCGATCAAAATATCTCCTTTATCTAAATGAGGCAGCAACTCTTGAATCGTCGCGTCTGTTGCAAAACCTGCTTGAACCATCAACATAATACGGCGCGGTTTTTCAATAGAGTCTACAAACTCTTCGATTGTATACGTCGCTTTGAAATTTTTATCTGGATGTTCCTCAACGACATCTGTTGTTTTTGAACCTGTACGATTAAATAGAGCAACTGTGTATCCTCTACTTTCGATATTCAAGGCTAAATTTTTTCCCATTACGGCCATTCCGACTACGCCAAATTGTTGTTTTGTCATCTTGTATCCTCCCACTATCTTTGAAAAGAACTTCATTAGAACTTTCTTATAATCTACATCATTATAACGTAGAATGCTTGATATGAAAACAAAATAGTTCGAATATTTTAATTTACTACTCTTTATTTATTAGATTTTGGACAATTGAAGATAATTGTCCATCCGTTTGATTATTTCTAATCAAAATAAATCCCCTAGGCTCCATGGTTAGCCTAGGGGATTTTAACATTTTCAAAAAAATGTTTTATGCTTCTTTAGAGATTACGTCTTTTCCATCGTAATGACCACATGCTGGACATACGTGATGGCTTTTTCTCATTTCACCACAGTTTGAACATGCATTCAAACCTTTAATAGTTAATTTGTAATGAGTACGGCGTTTGCCCTTTTTAGCTTTTGAAGTTCTTCTAGCTGGTACTGCCATTGGTGTTCCACCTCCTTGTAAAGATGTGTGCATAAAATGCACGATATATTCCAATCTTACTGCTTATCGTCCTCATCAGATGTTTCACTGAACAATTCGGATAATTTAGCAAGACGAGGATCCATTGTTTGTTGTGCTTCTTCTTGTCTTTTTCGTGCATATTCATCTTCTGATAGAACTTCCCAGTCATTACCCTTTGGCATCTCTTGACTCACTTGTTCTTCTTCTGATAATACTTGAATCGGAATAGACAAAAGAATGTTATCTTCGACTGATTCATCTAAATCGATCGTTGGTTTCTCCAACAAGATGATTTCTTCATCTGCCAAACGTTCATCTCTTTGCTGATACTGTTCTAGGGTCATAAAGACCTCATCAACATCAATTGTCAGCGTAAGCGGAACAGGTGTTAAAGAACGTGAAGATGGAACTGTTACAATAACATCGATTCTATAATGAAGCAAATACTCTTCTTTTCCTACTGTTAACATCCCGGTTGCTTTAACAGGACTAACATCTAGAATCAGACTATCTCTTTTCATCAGGGACGCTTTTAAATCCAATGTCTCTGAAAATTCACATGGTTTGTCTTTGTATTTGTTTAGTTCTAGTAAAGACCATTTCATATTCATCACCTCATAACGCAACAAAAGCAATTATACAAGGCTTTGAAAGCTTTGTCAATGAAATTTTCTTGACGACGTTTTCTTCTTTCAACTTTTTTCATATACTACTATTCTATCTACATTCTTTAATGGTAAAATAAAACAAAGGAGGAGTTAGTATGAAAGCATTTGAGTTTAAAAACGTTTCTTTTATTCGGGATAAAAAAACATTGTTAAATAACGTAAACTGGACAGTTCAAGCATCTGAAAATTGGGCAATTCTCGGCCTGAATGGCGCTGGTAAAACATTGCTTTTACAATTGATTTGCGGATATCTTTGGCCTTCAAAAGGACGCCTAGAAGTTTTAGATCAAGTATTTGGTCATGCATCTATTCCTGAGCTGCAGCGGCGAATCGGCTGGGTCAGCACGGCTTTACAGTATCGTATGAAAGATGGAGACATTGCTGAAAAAATTGTTTTGTCTGGTAAATTTGCCAGTATCGGCATCTATCAGCACTATACCGCTGAAGAACTTGAACAGGCAAAAGCTATTTTGAGAAGTGCAGGCGGTGAATCCTGATCGGGAAAAAATATAGTGTCCTCTCTCAAGGCGAACGACAGTTAGTCTTAATTTCCAGAGCTTTGATGACCGAACCGGAGCTATTGATTTTAGACGAACCGTGCAATGGCTTAGATTTGTTTGCTCGAGAAAAGCTCTTATCTCAAATTCAGAAAATTGCAGAGCAAGAGATTCACCCAACACTTCTTTATGTTACTCACCATACTGAAGAAATTCTGCCATGTTTTAATCATTTGATGTTGCTCAAAGATGGAGAAATTTTCGCCCAAGGAACGCGAACAGAACTATTCAATGAAGCAACATTCACAGATTTTTACGCTGAGCCGATTCAAATCATTCCATTAAAAGATGAACGCTTAGCTGTTTACCCTAAATAAAAATCGATACAAATAAAAATACTCAACTCGAATAACCAAGTAGGGACCACGCAATACCATTTATCTGCGGCAAGCTGAACCTTTAACGAGAACGCATCAAGCCGTATGTACCTCGCCCTGTTTTACGACAATAAGAGGGAATTTACGGAAATTGCCATGAATTATTGCGAGCTTATAAACTGATAATCGTTGGTGTCTACTTGGTGTTTTTCATTTTATTGAGATCAAATAGACATTGCACACTATCTGTCCTGGTTACAAATTAGTGCTTCTCAACAATGTCAACTTATTTCCGTCGTCTTTAATTTTTAGTGGCTTAGCTCTTAGATCTTGACGTTACCTGAACAGAGTATTAGTTGCTGCTCTCACCATTTATCCAAACCCAACCATTTTTTGTCAGCACTAGATACTTACTGAGTACTAACATTTTTTTCTTCAGATTGCTTAAATGTTTCGATTGCTACTAAGAATTTCTCCCCGTATTTATCTAATTTATTTTGTCCAACACCTTTTACTTGTAATAACTGAATCGAATTTTTAGGAAGTTTTTCACACATTTCTTTCAACGTGCTGTCTGAGAAAATCAAATACGGCGGTACACCTGCTTCTTGCGCTAAGTCCATCCGTAATGCTCTTAACGTTTCAAAGAGTCCATCATTGACCACAACTTTTCGAACACGCTGATCTTCTTTTCTAAATACAGTCTGCTGTCCCAAAAGAACTTGGACTCCTGTTGGCGAAACAGATAATAACGGATATTGGCCATCTGATGGATTTAAATATCTTTCTGCTGTCAAATAGTCGATCAATTGATTGACTTCTTTTTGCGTTCGATCTTTCAGTAATCCATAGGTAGGCAAACGATGAAAGTGCCACTGATCGATTTTTTGATCCTTTGAACCCGTCAAAACTTTTCCAACAAGCCCTTTACCAAATTTCTCTCCCATACGTTTGACACATGATAAAACCTTTTGAGCATCTACAGTGATATCCACCAATTCCCGTTCATCTAAGCAATTGGAACAGCGGCCACAATCATGTCCTTTCTCTCCAAAATAACGCAAAATGAATTTTTGTAAACACATTTGAGCATTCGCATATTGGGACATCTCTCTTAACTTCATATATTCTTTTTGTTTGTAGTCAATCGTCATTTCAGATTGATCAATAAAAAATTGCTGGATTTGAAGATCATGTGGTGCATAAAGTAAGACCGCATCACTAGGAAGTCCGTCACGTCCAGCACGTCCAGCTTCTTGATAGTAAGACTCGATATTTCCCGGGATTTGGGCATGGATAACAAAACGAACATTACTTTTATTGATCCCCATACCAAACGCATTCGTTGCAACCATCACCTGTAGCTTATCGAATAAAAACTGTTCTTGATTATCATTTCTTTCTTTTTCATTCATGCCACCGTGATACATACCTACAGTTATCTTCTTACTTTGAAGCAAATGATAAATTCGTTCTACTTCTTTTCTTGTGCTAGCATAAACAATCCCCGATTGTCCCTGATTCAATTTAAGATACTCTAAAAGGAACACATCTCGATTTTGATCCTTAATTACTTGAAATGACAAATTTTCACGGGCAAAACCCGTTTGCACCTGATTTTCTTTAGGTATGTGTAATTGTTTAAGAATGTCTTCTGCTACTTGAGGTGTGGCTGTTGCAGTTAATGCAATCACTGCTGGTTGTTGCTGGAATTGTTCAATAATTTCAGCTAAGCGTAGATAGCTAGGTCGAAAATCGTGTCCCCACTGCGAAATACAATGCGCCTCATCTACTGCTAATAAATCGATTGGCACATGTAAGAGTAATTGTTGAAAATCAAAAGATTCTAAACGCTCAGGCGCCACATATAGTAGCTTAACCTCACGATTAACTGCCATTTGAACACGATTGTTCATCTCTTGTTGTGAAATTGTGCTGTTGATGAATGTCGCTGGAATCCCCATCATATTTAGTGCATCTACTTGGTCTTTCATCAAAGAAATCAACGGGGAAATGACTAAGGTAAGGTTCTCCAGCATAAGTGCAGGCAACTGATAACAAATTGATTTTCCACCCCCAGTTGGCATGATCCCTAAAACATTTTCTTTATGTAAAACATGATTGATGATGTCTTCTTGTCCTTGACGAAACTCGTCGTATCCAAATTTTTCTTTCAGTAAGTCTTTGATGTCAATCATGAAATTCTCTCCGTTCTTTGTGTCTGGTTGTTATTTTAGCATGCGTTATAGTTCAATTCAAGGGAGGATCAACATAGCGTGAAACAATTTGCTTGTTGTGAAACACTAGTCTATTTTATAAAAAAAATAAATCCTTTATTTATCAAGCTTTCTATAACTAACATACGCAATATTTTCGATTATTTATTAAAGTTATCCACAAAAAAAGGTGGAACAAAACTTTTTAAGTCTCGTTCCACCTACCTAGCTTCTTTCTATTCAGCTACTTTTTTCTTTTTACTTGCTTTTTCACGTTCGTTTTTGTTAAGAATTTGTTTTCTTAAACGAATGCTTTCTGGTGTTACTTCACAATATTCATCTTCATTCAAGAATTCTAACGATTCTTCTAATGTAAGGATTTTTGCTTTTTTGATGACAGATGTTTGGTCTTTGTTTGCAGAACGAACGTTCGTCATTTGTTTTGCTCTTGTAATGTTTACAGTCAAGTCATTATCACGATTGTTTTCACCGATGATCATTCCTTCGTAAACGTCAGTTGTAGGTTCTACAAAGACCGTTCCACGTTCTTCGATACTCATAATACTATAAGTTGTTGCTTTACCTGTATCGATTGAAACAAGCGCACCTTGACGCGTCCGCCAATTGTTCCTTGAATCATTGGTAGATATTGATCAAATGTATGGTGCATGATACCATATCCGCGAGTCATTGATAAGAATTCAGTTGTATAACCGATTAGACCACGAGCAGGTGCTAAAAAGATCAAACGGATTTGACCATTACCAGTGTGGATCATATCTTGCATTTCACCTTTACGTAAGCTTAATGATTCGATAACACTACCCATGTATTCTTCAGGAGTATCGATTTGAACACGCTCAAACGGTTCGCATTTTACGCCTTCAATTTCACGTTCGATAACTTCTGGACGTGAAACTTGCAATTCATAACCTTCACGACGCATATTTTCAATCAAAATTGACAAATGCAATTCGCCACGACCAGATACAGTCCAAGAATCTGGTCCGATTGGTTCTACAAGTAATGATACGTCTGTTTGTAATTCTGCCATTAAACGTTCTTCAATTTTACGAGACGTTACGTATTTACCTTCACGACCAGCAAATGGAGAGTTATTTACTAAAAATGTCATTTGTAATGTTGGTTCATCAATGTGTAGGATCGGTAGAGCTTCTTGGTGCGCTACATCAGCAACAGTTTCACCAACGAAGATATCTTCCATACCCGAAACGGCAATTAAATCACCAGCTTTTGCTTCATTGATTTCAACACGTTGTAATCCAAAGAAACCAAAGATTTTAGTCACACGGAAGTTCTTCACGCTACCATCTAATTTCATCAAGGCAACTTGGTCGCCCACTTTCATTGTTCCACGGAACACACGGCCGATACCGATACGTCCAACATAATCATTGTAATCCAATAATGATACTTGGAATTGTAATGGTTCATCTGAATTATCCACTGGTGCTGGTACGTGTTCAATGATTTGGTCAAAAATTGGTGCCATTGTTGGCTCTTGGTCTTCTGGGTTATCAGAATTGCTTGAAGTTCCGTTCAAAGCTGATGCATAAATAACTGGGAAATCCAATTGATCATCATCCGCACCTAATTCGATAAATAATTCTAAGACTTCATCAACAACGTGTTCTGGACGCGCTGAAGGTTTATCAATTTTATTTACAACAACGATTGGTGTTACTTTTTGTTCCAATGCTTTTTTCAATACGAAACGTGTTTGAGGCATCGTTCCTTCATAGGCATCAACAACTAAAACGACACCATCGACCATTTTCATGATACGCTCTACTTCACCACCGAAGTCCGCGTGTCCAGGTGTATCTAAAATGTTGATACGAGTACCTTTGTAATCAACTGCAGTATTTTTAGCTAAAATCGTGATTCCACGTTCGCTTTCAATCGCATTTGAATCCATCGCGCGTTCTTGTAATTGTGTGTGTCCATCTAAAGTATCTGATTGTTTTAAAAGTTCATCTACTAATGTTGTTTTACCGTGATCGACGTGGGCGATGATTGCCACGTTTCTAATATCTTCTCTGTATTTCAATGTAATTGCTCCTTATCCTTTTGCCTTACGTCACTTGTTCATTAAATCCGACTTTTTATTATACCAAATTTTTTTCATGAAATATAGTCTAAAGCTTTCAAAAGTTGTGAAAACTTCATATTTTATTGCCTTTTTTTGAAAAATAACACATTTCCTGAAAAAAAGCAATGGTTTCTTTCAGGACAGACTGATTGTTTTCGATATTTTCTTGATTTTTTTCCTTATGTGTCACGAGCGTAAGTACTATTTTTGGATAAAGTTTTCCTGAATTTCTGTGTAAGCCGCAGGTGTTGCTGCTAAAAAATATTCCCGCTTAGCAAATGCTAATGGTTTTCCTTCTATATTAGAGTATTTAAACCCAAACTCATCCAACAAAACTAAACCGGCCGCATAATCCCAGGGGCTTAGGTTAGAAATGTAGCCGATATGATTGCCTTTCAACATAGCAATCAGCTCAATACCTGCACATCCACTAACTCTGATCCCCATACTTGCCTGACCAATTTCTCCTGCAGAATAAATATTTTTACCATACATATACGCATTCATGCCTAACAGGCCTTCTGATAAGGAGGTATTTTTTGGCTGCAGCAATTTTTGGTCATTCAAAAAGACACCGTAATCTTTACCGCCCCAGTATAATTCGTCTTTCATCACATCATAAATAAAGCCTAGTTGCCCGATACCGTCTTCAAACACAGCAATCATGATACAAAAGTTCTCTTGTTCCATCACAAAATTCATCGTGCCATCAATCGGATCAATGATCCAAACTCGACCAGCTAAAGAATCGATCGTGTCATAGCCTTTTTCCTCAGCCAAAATTCGATCATCAGGATAGTGCTGGTTTATTTTTTGATCAAAAACAATTGAGTTTCTTCATCAATATTTGTAACAAGGTCTGTTCTACCAGACTTTTGTGAAACGCTCAGTTCACCAGTCAAGCTAACAGAAATGTAGCCTGCTGCTTCTTTTAACCATTCTTTGATTTCAATGATCATTTTTTCTTTTGTCATTTTAATCAGCTCCCAGTTTCAATCTGCCTGACTCTTGCTTTTTGGCTTGTTGAAGTGTTCGATATAAAGAGTAGCCAGATGCTTTTTGAAATTCATTCCCTAAACGCTTTTCTTCACCGATGCTTTTAACCACAGTTTTAAATTCTTTATACGTATTAAAAAATGCGTTAGTATCAATTCCAGTTTCATTTGCTTGTTCTACGGCCGACCACATATTCGTAACAATCACCATTTCAGCTGTTGTCCAGTCTAGATCTAAAGGGTATTGATAGTCTTTCATGTTTTCACCTCATTTCCTAGTTTATCATAGGCTTAGAATATTTTTCTATAGCTCATTATTTTCTTTTTTATTTTTCCAGTTTGTCAATAATGGGAAAAATACAACCCCTTTTTCCACTTCTATCTTTTGAGCTGAATAAATCCCGGCATTTCCTGAACACATGTAACTGATCAAACAAATCATAAAGAAAAATAAGGCTGCCTCGCCTCCAAATAGTTCGATCCCCATAATAAAGCAGGCAATTGGTGTATTTGTTGCTCCCGAAAAAACGCCAATAAAACCCAGTCCAGCTAAAAATGGAATCGATAAATGGAGAACACCTGCTAAACTGCTGCCTAATGTTGCACCAATCTCAAACAATGGCGTCACCTCACCGCCTTGATAACCTGCACCCAATGAAAGAATTGTAAAAAAGAGCTTTCCAAGAAAATCAAATCCATGATTATCTCCATTAAACGCATCTTTTAATAAAGGTAAGCTTAGCCCCAGATAACGTTGCGTCTGCAAAATAAACACAGCAGCCACCACGATCACTCCTCCAATGAAGTTACGTAAAACGACATTCCCGATCCAGTTTGCATAGAATTTTTTGACCAAAACGATCGAACGACTAAATAACCACCCGACTAAACCAAAACAGATTCCTGCAATCATTATTTTAAAGAACATCATTACTGACCAATCAGGTATTTGTCCCATCCCGTAATGTGTATGTGTTACACCAAAAGATTCTGTCACAAAATTAGCAAAAAAAGCCGCAAAAAAGCTTGGAAAAAGCCCATCAGATCTCAAACGACCGATCATTAAGACTTCTAACCCAAAAATAGTTCCAGCTAACGGGGTCCCAAAAACAGAGCTGAACCCAGCGCTGATCCCGCAGATGATCACAATTTCGCGTTCAATTTTATCGAGTTGAAAAAGACGCCCCACAGCATTCGCTACTGTGCCTCCCATTTGAACAGCTGTCCCTTCACGACCAACTGAACCTCCAAATAAGTGTGTGGTGATCGTACCAAATAAAGTCAGCGGAATAAGACGCACAGGAATATTTTCTTGTTCACCATTGGCTTGATCGATTACAAGATTATTCCCTCTGATCGCATTCCCACCATATTTTTTATATAAGAAGGCAAATACACCCCCACTGATTGGCAAAACAAATAAAAGCCAAGGGTTATCCAGCCTAATTTGGGTGACTATATCTAAACTTTTCAGAAAAAAAGCTGACAACGCTCCCACTATCAATCCAATCAACAAAGTAATGCTGAACCATTTGATCATATAGATGCTGATTTTTATTGGCCTGCTCAATTCATTTTTCACGCGGTCATCTCCTTAAAAATACATCAACTATTCTATGATACCACTTCTGACATCTACGCTGATCAATTATAGCAATTTTTATTAAAAGAAACGAGAAATAAATAGATTTCTCATTTTTTTATAGAAAGAACCCTCATTTAAAATAAAAATAATTTTACCTCAATAAAGCACTTGCAAAAGCTTAATATTGTGCTACTATGAATAGGAAATTTTTAATTATTTTAAGCTATTTATTCTATCAGATTTGACTGTTATTTTCATTAGAGTTGTAGAGATCATTTTCCTCAATTTGTTCTCTCAGAATGAAAGGATGTTTTTATTGAAAGAATTAACACATGGCAATCCAGCAAAATTGATTTTCTTCTTTACGATTCCTTTATTGATCGGCAACATTTTTCAACAGTTCTATAATATGGCAGATATGATTATTGTTGGTCAAACGCTTGGGAAAGATGCTCTAGCAGCAGTTGGTTCGACCGGTAGTATTACTTTTTTGATCATTGGTTTTGCGCAAGGTTTAACTGCGGGGCTGTCCATCCTAACGTCACAACGCTTTGGCGGACAAGACTATCGCGGTGTGAAAAAAGCTTCGCTACTGGAATCATGATCAGTACTATTGTAACGATTGTCTTGACTGTTTTAAGCTTGATCTTTGTTCGTCCAATGTTGCAGCTCATGCAGACGCCTAAAGAAATCATCGATGATGCGCAAACTTTTATCTCTATTATTTTTGTAGGAATCTTCGCTGCAATGGCCTTTAATCTACTTTCAAATGTAATTCGGGCTTTAGGTGACAGTCGAACACCTCTGTTATTTTTGATCATCGCCAGTATCATCAATGTCGTGCTCGACTTAGTTTTGATCATCAATTTCCATATGGGGGTTGCTGGTGCTGGGATTGCAACGGTTACCGCCCAACTAGTGTCTAGTCTTTTATGCGTAATTTACATTCGTTGGAAAATCCCTAATCTACAGTTGCGGAAAAAAGACTTTTCGATTGATAAGCATGAATTTCGCGCTCATTTGAATATTGCTTTACCGATGGCCTTTCAATCATCGATTATTGCAATCGGTGCGATCATTTTACAGGCGGCTTTAAACAGTTTGGGAACAGACGTTGTAGCAGCTCAGGCTGCTTCTGGTAAGATCGAACAATTTGCGACGCAGCCAATGATGTCTTTTGGTATTGCAATGGCAACCTTTACTGCTCAAAACTATGGTGCGAAAAAATATAAACGGATTTTACAAGGTGTTAATCAGTGTCTATTGATGAGTATTGGTTTTAGCCTGTTAGCTGGTGGTATTGTGATTTTGTTTGGTCAAAATCTTGTGATGCTATTTGTTAGCGGAAAAGAAACAGAGGTGCTCAGTCTTTCTCAAATTTATTTTAATGTCAACGGCAGTATGTATTGGCTATTAGCAATCTTATTCATCCTCCGCTACACGCTGCAAGGGTTAGGTCAAAGCGTCATCCCAACCTTAGCTGGAATCATGGAGCTGATTATGCGCTCATTTGCTGCCATTATTTTAACCGCGTCCTTAGGGTTTGTTGGTGCAGCTCTCGCTTCACCACTCGCTTGGGCAGGTTCTGTACTCGTCTTACTTGCTTCTTACTTCAAAGCAATGAAACACTTGAAAAGATTAGATCAAAAGCAAACCTACGAAGCCCAATCACTGAAATAGTCAAAAAAACGACCGATTCTCAAAAGAAAATCAGTCGTTTTTTTATTGTAAAGATTCTTTTCTACCAAAATACTGGCGCCATTTGGCTTTTACAGAGTTCGTCATTGGCTCAGAGGCTTCTTTAACTGCACAATATTTATCTACCATTGTAACAATATAGCTTTCTTTGTATTTTGGTGGAGCGATCGTTGCTCCCCACATATGTTTGATGATGATATCACGTTCTAAATCTGAAAGCTCTGTTAGCTTCTCAGCATTTTTTACAGCGATTCGAGGATGCATATACGCATGGGACCCTTCATCAAACTTTGTTGTACGCCAATCATAATAGAATAAATCATGCAATAGCCCAGCACGAGCTGTTGCTCTGGCATCACCATTCCATTTTTTAGCTAGTTTATAACTATGGTATGAAACGCTGATTGAATGATCTAAACGAGTTGAGTGAACATGCTGCGTGTAATTACCTAAACGCTGTACTTCTTCAGTTTCCAACAAATCTTCCACATAAGACATATATTCTTGATCTTCACGCCATTTTTCAGTCATTAATTCTGGTTCCACCTTTTTAGAGATTTAAAGTTTCTATTTATTCTAATTTAAGAAAAAGTCTTTTTTTAACTTGATGAAAGTATAGCACCTAGCATTTCTAATTACTAGGATTTTTGAATTCCGTAACTAAACTTTAATATTTGCTTTACATTTAGATTCGCAAAGTTTCAAAGATCTTATTTCATTATATATATATTCATTAAATAAATAATAAATAGTATTTAATTCCCTTCAATTACCACCTTTTTTTAAGGCGAATAGAAATGATAAAATAACAAGCGTTCAAAAGCAATAAATTAGCATTTCTCTGACATTTATGAGAATATATAATAAACAAATAAGTAAATTCAAATTTATTTAATCGTTTTGTAATCATAAATAAAAAGGAGGCGTTTATTGTGAAAAGAACCTTTAACCTATTTGTGCTGACTCTTCTTTTATTTGGACAACTCAACTTTGTAACCGCTTACTCAACTGATGATCCCCCTGCTTCTCAAACAGACCTCTCCCTTCAATCAGATACTGTTGCTTTAGCAAATATAGCCACTGGTACTTGGGGTACAAGCGCTTGGTATCTCACAACTGATGGAATATTACACATTGGAGCTGGACAATTAGCCAATACCATCAATCAAGATAGCCCATGGATAAATTGGGGAAATATGATTTTTGAAATTATTTTTGATGGTCCTGTCATTGCCCCCACAAATTCCGAAGCATTATTTTCAAATTTTGTGAATTTGACTTCGATTCAAAACATTGGCTATTTGGATACTAGCAATGTCACAACAATGAGAAGGATGTTCTATCAGAATAATTCTATTCAATCGCTTGACTTGTCGTCTTTTAATATGAGCAATGTCACAAATACTGAATTTATGTTTGGCTATACAAACGCATTAACAAGTTTAAACACCACTGGTTGGAATACTGGAAATATTACTAGTATGGAGTATATGTTTTATTATACCGCTCTGCCTCAGTTAGATCTTTCGCACTGGGATACTAGCAAAGTAATCAGTATGAGAGAGATGTTTAGTAACGCACAATCACTTCAATCATTAAATGTCGCTACATGGAACACTAGTAACGTATCTATGATGTCTAGTATGTTTGCAAATGATGTTTCACTTGAATCTCTTGACTTATCAGGATGGTCGACTTCTCCTTCAACAAATATCGTTGCGATTTTCAACAATACAGTTTCAATGTGGAAACTCACATTACCCAACACATTTGACAATTTGCTGATTTCAGTTATTCCTGAGGTGCCGACTAATAGTATTTATACTGGAAAATGGCAATCAGTTGGAACTGGTACACCGCTAATTCCAAATGGACAGCATATGCTGACGTCAGATGAATTAGCCAACACATTTAATGGTCTTACTATGGCTGAAACGTACGTATGGCAGCCTAATACAAGAGGAACTGTCATTGCCCAATATCTAGATAGTGACGGGAATGAGCTTTCTCCACCAGAGACGTTTAATGGTGACCTGCGTGCCGCTTATATTACACAGCAAAAAGTTATTGCTGGCTATACGTTGAAAGAAATCGTTGGTCAACCTACTGGGCTTTATTCAACAGAAACGATCGTCGTAACATATGTCTATGTCAAAGATGCGGCACCCATCATAGATGGCACTGTACTCACACAATATCTGGATGATGAAGGCAATGAAATCGCGCCTTCCAATTCAACTAATGGCCCTGCCGGATCAGACTACTTAACAGAACAACTTACTATCGATGGCTATACCTTTAAAGAGGTCGTCGGTAATCCCAGCGGACAATATACGGACACCACTATTACTGTTAAATACATCTATTACAAAAATCAACTCCCCGTTAAAGATGCTACAATTATTGTCGAGTATGTCGATGTGAACGGTAATGAACTTACATCTTCACTCACACTAAACGGAGCAGTTGGTACAAACTATACTACAGAACAAAAAGAGATAGATGGCTATACGTTTAAAAATGTTGAGGGTGACGTAAGTGGAACCTTCACTGATTTACCTATTACCATCAGATATATCTACACAAAAAATACAGCTCCTTTAATGAAAGGAACAGTCGTTACACAATATTTCGATGATCAAGGAATCAACTGATTGCCCCAAATACAGTAAGTGGAACTATTGGTTCTGATTACAAAACTGAGCAGAAGAAATTAGATGGATACACTTTTAAAGAAGTCCATGGAAATCCAACAGGTCGGTTTACCGATAAAACAATTACAGTTAAATATATTTATACTAAAAATGGTCAAACAACGAAACTTAGTACCATCAATCAAAATCCAAAAAACAGTTACTTAGTCTAACGCAAAGTGAGTTACCGAAAATGAATGAGATTCAGGATAGCTTGTTTTTCCTATTCGGTATGGGCTTCATACTTAGCGTAGCCTTCTATTTTATGAATAAGAAGAGCTTGAATGATCTTTAGTAGTAATCTGTAAAGCAATAAAAAGACTGAGAAAGTGATTGTGTAGTGACCCCAAAAATCTAACTTTTTGGGGTCAGCTCAATTGATTCTCGGTCTTTTTATTGCTTATTTTTCATTTTGATGTTTTGCAAATTCAGCTTTGATTTCTATAAAGGATTGAAATACCTGTAAAAACTGAAATAATTGTGCTCGATTTTCAAATTCTTCTCTTGTTTTTGGCAATTCTTTTTGGCGATAAGCTTCGTATACCTGATCGATGCGATCTAAGATTTCTTGTCCGTCGTTATTTTCCGCAAATGTTTCAGCAGTATAAAGCAATAGTTCTTGAATATTTCCTACTTGCTCAGGTTCAACTGTGATTTTTTCGAGAATCCTTAACATGTCTTTTAGATTATTGCTTTGGAGACGTCTCATTGTAAAATATTCAATGTAATAATGATTGGAAGAAATCAGTTGATTCTCTGCATGATTTTTTGCCCAATTTTCGCCCGTTCGTATAAAAGCTTTTAAGTCATTACATTTTTCAAATAAGTCTCGTTCTTTAACATGTTGGTTCAGATAAGCCGCCATATTATTCAAGATTTTTCGGAACATGGTTTCGATGACTTCTTGGTCTTCTTTTAAGCGTTTCTCAGTATCTGGCATATAGAGATTCATCAACAAAGCAAAACCAACACCGATCGTCATCAATAAAAACTCATTACCGATAATCGTCCAAGATAGGTCTTGTTCAACTAAATACTGCGTCACCAAAACGGAACTAACTACGATCCCGTCTGATAGCTTAAAATAAACTGCTCCTGGAATAAATAAGAGCAAATAGACCCCAAAGGCAAATGAATTAAATCCTAAAATAGAGAAACACAGGTAAGCAATAGCTGTAGCTAATGCTAAGGAAAGGAGTCTGTAAAGCCCTGTTAATAAAGAGGTTTTTTTTGTATTCGTAACACTCAATACCGAGATAATCCCAGCAGATGCTGGATATAATAGACCTAAACTTCCTGCAACGATCATCGATAACGTCGCACTTACAGCCGTTTTGATCGTTCGTAATCCAATTTTCATTTGACAGCTCCTCATAAATTGATTAATCTTTTGTTTTAATACTAGTAATTTTACCTCTATTTCGGTTATCATTAAATAGAAAACTGATTAAATCTTGATTATAGGAGAGAAAGCTCATGGAAGTCGGTCCTTTTCGTTTAGGCATGCGCACATTCAAAACAGCTTTAGCTGTTATGTTGTGTATTATTTTATTTAAAGTATTCGATCGGGGTGCACCGATGATTGCGGCTTTAGCTGCCGTCTTTTCATTGCGACAAGATTTAACGACCAGCCTTACTTTTGGAAAATCCAGGATTCTTGGAAATACCTTAGGCGGCGGTTTGGCAATTATCTATTTTCTAGTGAAGGATCTTTTCTCCAATGATTTCTTAGTTGAATTATTTTTACTACCCTTTTTAGTAATGGTTGTGATCGTTATTTCTGACGGGATGAATAATAATTCTGGGATCATCTCAGCAATCGCTACACTGCTACTGATTTCGTTGAGTATCCCTCAGGGAGAATCATTTTATTTTGCTTTATCACGTGTGATCGATACGTTTATCGGAACCTTTATCGGGATTGGGCTGAATTTCTTTTTCAAACCAAAACCTATTGAAGAAAAACATGAAATCGAAGAAGATTTAGCTGAACTAGCAAAGAAAGAACAAGAACTTGAAGTGCTTAAAAAGAAAGTACAAGAACGAGTTGAAACAGAAAAAAAGCAGAATGAAAGCAAAAAATAAAAAAGAGCCCAGGACAAAACTAAAAAATCAGTTTTGTTTTGGGCTCTAACTCCGGATAAACGGTGGGAGCAGAAGCAATCCTTTCTTATTTCTCGGGATTAAACACTTCTGTCCCATCCTCTCTTCTTTACTACTCTTTGTCGCTAGACGGATCTTCTCCATAGAAATTCACATTACTGTTCGTGCCTTTTTTAGAGAAGTTTTCAATCAATTCTTTCACATCTAGCCCTGTTGTTTCTTTTAATGTTTCTTGCGTTCCAGCTAATAAGTTGGTCGCATAGTTGGTAATACGGTTAGCTCCGGCATTTTCACCACCGCCACCTGTATCAACAACAGAGATTTTATCAATATTGCTAAGAGGTTGGGCCGCTTCTTTCATTAATTGTGGTAACATTTCCATTACCATACTTAAGACAGCTGCTTCACCATATTCCTTGAAGCATCGGCGATTTTTTGTTTTGCTTCGGCTTCAGCCGCACCACGAGCTAAAATAGATTCAGCTTCCGCTTGACCTGCTAAACGCGTTTGATTTGCTTCGGCTTCGGCTAATGATTCCACACGGAAACGTTCCGCTTCAGCTTCGGCCACTTCACGTGCTTTTTGCGCCAAAGCTTCTTGCTCTTTGGCATAACGATCAGCATCGGCTTTTTTCTTCACTTCTGAATCGTATTGCTTTTCACGACGAACGATTTCTTTTTCTTCTAACTCGATTTGCTTTTGACGCTCGATGACTTTAACTTCCATCTCTTGAGCGATAACTTCTTGTTGGGCTTTAGCTGTTTCCAAATTGTAGGCTTGGTCAGCTTTGGCTTTTGCGATATCTTGCGCTTCTTTATATGTTGCTAGTTTTAATTCTTTTTCTTTTGACGCTTCTGCGATTTCTGTTTGACGTTGCAATTCTGCTTGTTGTGATTCTTTTTCAGCTTCAGCTTTTTTGATACGCGTTTCTTTCCAAGCTTCAGCTTCAGCGATATCTGCATCACGTTTAACTTGAGCGATTCTTGGTTTACCTAAAGAATCCAAGTAGCCGTTTTTGTCGCGCACTTCTTTAATGGTAAATGACACGATGATCAGACCCATTTTTGCTAAATCCACACTTGCTACTTCTTGCACACTTTGGCTGAATTTATCACGATTTTGATAAATCTCTTCTACCGTCATTGAGCCTAGGATCGAACGTAGGTGGCCTTCTAATACTTCTCGTGCTTCATTTTCAAGCTCTTCACGTGTTTTACCTAAGAATTGTTCTGCAGCTGTTGCAATTTCTTCGACAGATGAACCGATTTTGATGATCGATGTTCCATCACACATCACTGGAACCCCTTGTTCTGTGTATACTTCTGGCGTTGATACATCTAGTTTACTTGATAATAAACTGATTCTGTTTGAACGTTGGAAGACGGGTAATACAAAAGCCCCGCCGCCACGAACGATTTTTATTTTATTGCCTCGTTCATCGGCATGTACATTCTTACTGCCTAAATAACTCCCACTAATGATCAACGCTTCGTCTGGTTTAGCTGTTTGATATTTTGAAATAAACACAATCAACATCATCAATAAAATAAACACAACCAGAACAATTGGTCCTAAAATCCCTAATTCCATTCTCTTCTACTCCTTCTTGTTTATAATTGTAAACTTCCTTCATAAGGAACTACATAACAGACCCGTTCTCTGATCTCGATGATCAGCACTTGTGCTCCGCGTTCGATTGTTTGCTCTTGAGGCGCATAGAAAGCAGCTGGTCGGCTGATCGAGCCTGTGACACTTTTCAACTGTATTTCCCCCATTCCACCGACTGGAATTGGTGTCACAACAGTTGCGGTGTTTCCTTCCATATCCTTTTCAGATATAGAGATGGTCGATTCTGCATTTTTCATTGGCATCAACACATAAAAATTCAGTAAAAAAACAAGAATCGAAGCAATCGCTCCGCTGACTAAAAACAACATCAGATGATTCCAGCCTAACAAGCGCTCTCCCAAATAACCAAATAATGAAGTAAAAGCCAACCATGGAATTGCTAACATAGGATCGATAGGGCCGTCAAAATCAAACACATCCCCAAAAATCACTAGCAAAACAGCAATACCCGCACAAACAATCAAGGTGTATAGATAAATCGTCTCAAGCGGAATACCTTGTATCACGTTCTCACATCCTTTCTCCTACCTAAGCATCTTAAATTTATCACTTATAAGCAACTTCCCATTCTCACTCGACGTGCTCCCGAAGATACTTATATTTTACCAATATTTTGTACAAAAGGATAGCTAATCTTGAAATATCATCCCAAGGATGTATCTGTAAAAAAATGAAACGAATCGATCTTACTGAAAAGAGGATTCGTTTCATTTATTCATTTCATTTATTCATTTGATTTTAAAGCTTCGATCATATCAACTTTTTTCAACTTCCTATGCATGAAAACCATAACCAATAAAGTAAAGAATAATGTGATCAATGCTGAATATAAATAACTTAACCAATGAATCGTTGGTGAAAACATCAGCATATCGACTTCAACTGTGGTCAATACATAACTATGAACAAGTTTTCCAAAGAAGCAGCCGAAGAAAATACCGATAAATGTTAAGATAATATTTTCCCGATACACATACATCGTTACCTCGTTGTCGTAAAATCCTAGTACTTTGATTGTGGAAAGTTCTCTGATTCGCTCTGAAATATTGATATTCGTCAAGTTGTACAAAACGATAAATGCCAGCAAACCAGAAACTGTAATCAAGACCCACACGACGATATTCAAACTGTGGATCGTATCATCTAAAGCATCACTTGAAATTGATAAGAAGGAAACATTTAAGACATTTTGATTTTCCATCAATTCTTTACCAACCGATGACTCTACTTTTTCACTTGGTGCCTTATCAAATAATAGGAATTCTGTATTGTAAACAGGTGTTTTCTTGAATACTTTTTCATAATAGGCTGGTGACATATAGGCAAAATGTCCCGTATAATTTTCAGCGATCGCACTGATTTTAAGCTTGTATTCTTGATTATCACTGTTTTTCAAAACAAGTGTGTCCCCTGTTTTATAGTGAAATAAATTGGCTAATTTCTCATTGATGATCACACCATCATCAGTCAATCGATATTTTTCACCAGATTGTCGATCATTGAATAAAATAAACGAATCGATTTCTTTAGGTGTTTCAGGAACATAGATTGAAACATCTTGTTTAGCATTGGACTCTTTCGTCGTTTTCAACGATTCTACATAAAGCGGCATGGTTGCTTTCAAATCATCAACTTTATCTAATACCGCCTGATATTTTTTTGTGTCCGTTTCAGTTGGGTCCTCTTTGAAAGTAACAACTGCTTGATAATGCCAGATTTTATTAAATTGAACTTCAACAATATCTGAAATAGAATCTTTTAAGCCAAATCCTGTAATGATCAACGCCATACATCCAGCGATTCCTAAAACCGTCATCAACATTCTTTGTTTATAACGGAATAGATTTCGCGCTGTGACCTTTTGAATGAAACTTAATCGGTTCCAAATCGGTTTTATCCGCTCCAGCCAGATTCTTTGTCCTGCTTTAGGAGCTTTAGGACGTAGCAGACTTGCTGGGGTACTAAATAAATCGATTCGTAAAACGACCATTGCAGCACCTGCTGTACATAAAACGGCAACGAGTATTCCAATCAAGCTGTAACTTAGGTACCATGGTGTAATAAAATCTGGAATATTGTATAACTGACCATAAGCGTCAAAAATAATGGTCGGGAATAGATAGTATCCGACAAACAATCCTAAAACAGCTCCGCATACGCTGGCAATTGCTGCGTACACTAAAAATTTAAAGGCAATTTCGCCATTCCGATAACCTAGAGCCTTCAAACTACCGATTTCCATCCGTTTTTCTTCAACCATACGCGTCATTGTTGTTAAACTCACTAAAGCTGCAATTAAGAAAAAGAATATTGGAAAAACTGTAGATAGCGAAGAAATTCGATCAGCATTGTCTTCATATTCTGAATATCCAGGATTATCATCTCTTGTAAAATAATAATAATCTGCTGCTTTTAAATCAGCTAATTCTTTTTGTTTCTTCTCTAATTGTTGCTTGGCATCATTCAGCTTAGGGAGTGTTTCTGTTTTATTTTTTTGAAATTCAGCCAATCCTTGATCATAGGCTGCTTGACCTTCATCAATTTTCACTTGGGCTTCATTCAGCTTTGCTTGACCATCAATTTTTGATTGTTCTAATTGCGCCTGACCTGCTGCTAATTGTTCTTTCCCAGAAGCTAATTGAGCTTCTGCTTGAGCAATTTGCGTTTCTGCTTGGGCTAGTTGTTGCTGACCTTGTGTATATTGATCAATCGACTGATTGATCGTTGTCATCGTTTGGTCCAATGTTTGCAAACCTTGTGCAATTGGTGCTTGCTGGTTAGACAAACTAGCCAACGCACCATTGATTGCGCTCATCACAACTGCAATATTCCCTCGTTCTGGTTGTGCAATCAATTGATTTACAGCAGCAGAAACATCTGCTGGCGCCCCTAACGCTTGAACACCCGCTTGAAGTTGAGGAGCGGCCTCGGCAATACTTTCTGCTAATGAATCATCGGGTACACGATCTAAAATAGCGATCGAGGCCCCTAAACTTTGATACCCATTAACCAATTGATTGAGTGATTCGCTTGATGCAGCTAAATCATTCCGTTGTTGTTGTAACCCAGGCAACGCATTTTGACCTTCGGCGACTTGGGCTGCTGCTTGCGCTAATTCATTTTGTTTTGTTGCGAGTAGATTTTTCTGTTCAGTTAGTTCATTTTCCCCGTTTGTAATTTCCGTTTGACTCACTGCAAGCTCATTTTCTGCTGCAGCTATTTGCTGTGTATAGTCAGCTTGTGCTTGCGCAAGTTCTTGCTTGCCTGATACTAATTCTTGTTCGCTCGCCTGCAACTTTGCTTCAGCATCTTTTAATGCATTCTCACCATCAGAAATTTCTTTTTGAGCTTTTTCAAAAGATGACGTTGATTCTGCGCGGATTTCTTCGACACGTTGTTCAGGTCGTTTTTTCATTCTCTGTTTTACAGATGCAACGTCGTTTTCGCGTTTCTCTTTGTACTCTGTTGAATAGCTATCCAGTTTGTTTAGACCTTTAAAGGATACTAGAATTTCAGTATAAATCGACAGATCCATATCTTCTTTAGGAACAACAGCAAAAAAATCTAATGAACCTTTGCCGATCGTCGTGTTACCTCTTGAAGTATTCTCGATGTACTCTGGCGATTGAACGAAACCGACGATTTTAAATTTTTCTTTTTTTAATACATTATCCTTGTTATCATCTTTAGAAAGAGTCAGTGTTTCACCTAATTTGTAGTGTCCTCGTAATTGGGCTAGATCATCCAAAACGATTTCCCCACTTTTTTCAGGTAAGCGACCGTTTACTATTTTATAGTCGATCAAAGGTTGTTTTTGCTTTAAATCATAGCTAACAAACTTTACCGCTACATTCCGCTCACTAATTGCTAGATCTTTCGTATATCTCGGATAAACAGTTTCTACATTTTTCGCTTGTTTGATCGCATCGATATCTTTATCAACTAAACCCAGAGTGGAAACAATCCGAGCATCTGGTAATTTTTGTTTTTGATAATAATTGGATGCCGTCTGAGTCATATCAGGACCTGTGGCCTTTAGACCAACAAACACCATAACACCCAGAAAAATAATCCCCATGATCGATATAAATCGTGTTTTCGACTGCTTGATTTCACGAAAGCTTGTTTTGAGTAAGGCTGTTTTTTTCAACACTACCACCTACCATTCTATTTCAGATACTGGTTTTGGTTCTTCATTGATCGTCATACTGCGAACCTTCGCATCATTGATACGAATTACACGGTCTGCCATTGGAGCGATCGCAGAATTATGAGTGATGATGATTACAGTTGTACCAGTATTACGCGCAGTTTCTTGTAAAATCGTTAAAATTTGCTTTCCTGTTTCATAATCCAATGCGCCCGTAGGTTCATCACATAATAATAATTTAGGGCGTTTGGCAATCGCTCTAGCAATCGTCACACGCTGTTGTTCGCCGCCAGATAATTGTGATGGAAAATTATCTAAACGCTCTCCTAAACCAACAGATTTCAATACTTCGTCTGGATTTAAGGCATCTGAAACAATTTGAGAAGCCAACTCGACGTTTTCTTTTGTTGTTAAATTAGGGACTAAATTATAAAATTGAAAAACAAAGCCCACATCATTTCTACGATAGGTCGTTAATTGTTTTTCATTAAATTTTGCAATATCAGTACCATCGATTATGATTTGTCCTTCATCACAAGAATCCATTCCACCTAAAATATTAAGCACAGTTGATTTTCCCGCACCACTTGGACCTAAGATAACTGCAACTTCTCCTTTTTCTACAGAAAAAGTAATCCCATCATTTGCAGCAATGGTCGTATCTCCCATATGATATCTTTTATATTCATTAATTACATCAATATAAGCCATGACTTTCAATCCCCTCTCAAAGGAATTTTATCATAAGACAGCCAACAAGTCCTCTAACAGCTCAAAAGCTTTTTGATTTTTTGATTTTTTTTCGTATAATAGAAGGATGACTTATAAAGAATTCTCTATAAAAGTCAGCTTTATTTAAGTTAGGAGAAAAAATATGGCAAGAAAGAAACAAAAACCGCCATTCAGTCCAGCAGTTATGTTGGTGGCCGTTTTAATTATTTTAGTTTTAGGCGTCTTTGGCGTTCAAGTTCCAGACAACATCCAAGAACTGTTTGGGATTCATACTCAACAGCAACAAACTAAGCCAAGTACAAATAAACCTGTAAGTTCTACAAATCCCGGACCTAAGGAATTAGGCGCCGCAACATTTTCAGCAGATGAACTCGCTGATAATAAAAAAGGCTGGATCGATTATCATACACTAGATTCACTTGGTCGTGCAACGGGAGCCGATGCCTTATTGAAACCTGCTATGGTCAATACTGGAACTTCTGCCAATAAAGATATTCGTCCCCCTGGTTTTATTTCTGGCTTGGAGCCGACACTTCATTCTAGAGGGCACTTGATTGGGCGCCAACTTGGTGGCTCAGGTGATGATCCTCGTAATCTGACTACACTCTATCAAACACCTGTCAATACACCTTATATGACCAAGTATGAAAACCAGGTTCGTCAAGCGTTAGACAATGGTGAAACTATTCGTTATCGCGTAACGCCTGTGTATGAAGGAACAGAATTATTATGTAAGCAAATTGACATTGAGGCAAAAGGACTTAATAAACATACAACCATTGATTTTCGTGTTACGATCTTAAACGAACGATAGATTAATAAGCAAGCAACCCTATCAAGCAATTTTTCAAATAAGATCAATAAGCTTACTCAGCTTTTAAATCAGGAGGCGTATATATGGACTTTCAAAAGCTCAAAGAAGAACTCATAGACACTGATCCCAACAGTTTTTTAACAACTGTTTTAGAAAATGAACAAGAGGAAGACAGTACGATTATTTTTAGTCGAACAGTAGAAGAACAATTCGAGCAAGCGATTCAGTACCTTGCCTCAGAAGATACGATTTCCTTAGATGATCTTTCGAGTTGGAAAAAATGTGGGTTTCTAGTCGTTGCTCAAACGATTGATGGAGATTATATCGCAGGAACAAATGGGCAAACATTTGTGATCCCTGTTTCCCTTTATAAAGAAGATATTGAACGTTATCCTCTTTCTTTACCTGACTTTTTTATCGCCTACACAGATCATACAATTGTTTCATCGATTTTACCGAAAAATCCATAAAAAACAGATTTTGGCTTTTAATTAGCCAAAATCTGTTTTTTTGTTTATGCACGGTAGCGTTCTACGCCATCAAGATACGTTGCCGCTAATTCCATATCAGGATTCAATACGATAAAGTCAGCGTCACGCCCATTTGCGATCATGCCGCATTTATCTTCTATTTTACAGCTAACAGCTGGAACTAAAGTCGCCATCATAATCGCTTGTTCTGGTGTCGCAATCTCCCAGTCAACAACATTTTTGATTGCTTCTTTTAATTTCAAGATACTACCTGCTAGATTACCCGACTCCAAGCGAGCCGTTCCGTCTTTTACGACAACAGGAAATTCGCCTAAATTATAATTTCCATCTGGCATGCCTCCTGCCATCATACAGTCAGTAATCAACGCAACATGATCATGTCCAGCTTTTTCCATCAAAATATCTGCAGCATTTGGATGTACATGGTGCCCATCACAAATCAATTCAGAGAAAACATGATTTAATGACATTAACGCACCGACCATACCAGGTTCACGATGATTTAGTCCACGCATGCCGTTATAAGCATGAACAAAAACACTCGCTCCAGCTTCCACTGCATCCGTTGCTTGTTCAAGTGTTGCATCACTATGTCCTAAGGCTACGACCACACCTTCATCTGTTACAGCTTTTACAAATTCTTTAACACCTTTACGCTCTGGAGCTAAGGCGATTTTTTTGATCAATCCGCCTGAAGCTTCTTGCCATTCATTGAATGTTGCAAGATCAGGATCACCAAAATAGCTAGGATTCTGCGCACCTTTGTGTTCTTCCGTGAAGAATGGTCCTTCAAAGTAAATTCCCTGCACTTTGGCACCCGGAACTTCTTGATATACCTCACCGATCGTTTTAGCAACATCTTTTAGACGCTCTTTGCTTGAAGTCAGGGTTGTAGGTAAAAATGAGGTAACCCCACAAGATAGTAAGCCTTCTGACATGACTTTCAAGCCTTCTGCATCACTGTCCATGACATCATGATTCATATAGCCATGAATATGAGTATCCACCAAACCAGGTGCGATCCATTTTCCTTCTTCTTTAATCACTTTAGCATTGTTAACAGGCACTTCTTTATAAAAGTCTCCAAATAAACCATCTGTAATTTCTAAATATCCCGGTCCTTTTACATCACTTTTTAAAAAGAACTTTTCTGCAAAGATAAACGTTCTCATCTTCATCCTTCTTTCTTTAATTTTCTACTCTAAACGTACTCTTAAAATCAGCTAAAGTCAAGAATGGTGTAGACCTTTTCTAAAAAATATTTACTTAACTTTCTTTAAATTTTAATCGTTTCAATACGTTGGATTTGCTCAGATAAAACCAGATATTCAGCAGCCTTCTCTGAACATCCTTTAACGACCAATAATTGACTCTTCAACTGGAATAATTCGCTTAAAAAATAATAGCTATTTCTATGTCTTGACCAAACAATGCCTTGATCGATATAGATTTGCGCTTCTTCTAATCGATTTTGATCTGTCAAAAACTTAGAATAATTATAAAAAATCTTCGTTAATTCAGCAGTAACGCGTTCGTTCGGTAATTTATGAAAATAATGAATACTTAATTTTAGATATTTCTCTGCTTCAACAATTTGCCCAATACTACTATAGGTACTACCAATACAACTGATCACTTGTATCTCAAAGTCAGATAAATTCTCTTTATTTGCCTGATAAGTGTATGACAGTCCTTTTTTCAAGTCGAGTATTGCTTGCTCATAATCACTACACAGGTAAAATTTACAACTTCCTAGATAATAATAGTAGCGCTGCCAATCTGTATCTAAATGTAATCGTTCTTCTATTTGAGTGTCTCTCATGTAATGCATGATTTTTCGATATTCTTTATGGCGAAAGTAATCAGCTATTTTTTCAAATATTTGAGTAATCAAACGTACTTCGTCTGACTTAAACTGCATGATTTGATCCATCGTGACACCTAAACGCTGACAAATTTGCTGCATCACTACGACATTGGGCAACTCTTCATTGTTTTCAATCCTACTCAAGACACTTTGTGAGCAAATATCTTCTGACAACATTTTTTGTGTTAATTTCCTATTCTTACGAATTTCTTTGATAACCGCTCCAAAAGAATCCATGCTTTCACTCCTAAGCCTATTTCAATAATCTATCACAAATAACTTTTGCTTTATCAAAAGTTCAAAATATGCGAATTCGCATTATGCATTTATTGTACTTTATTGCATAATATACTGCAAGAACATTACCTATTACTAAACCGAGACGATTGAAAATAATTTTGCTTTGCAAATAAGGGGTGTTATTCATGACACAGGAGAAACGAATTAGTTTTAGTTGGGACAAAAGTAGTTATAGTGGCTACGTTGAAAAAGAATATGAAAATGCTTATTTAGTGGTTGTTTCGGATCCAAGTCCGGACATGGAAGAAAAATATACAAATCGTATGGTAATTAGTAAAAAAGATTGTCAAGCATCAGAATAATTTCTTATGCTACATTCTTAAAATGAGAGTGACTCAAAACTTTTTCGTTTTGAGTCACTCTTTTCATTTAGCAATCCTTTGCTTATTTTTGTTTATACGTACTTAAAAATTGACGCATTTTTTCAGTGGTAAACTTCAAGTCTTCCATTTTCGGAAGATAAACGATTCTAAAATGGTCTGGCTGTGTCCAATTAAAGCCGCCGCCATGTACAAGCAGTATATGATGCTCATGTAGGAAATCTAGAACAAATTTTTCATCATCATAGATATTAAAACGGGCCGTATCGATCTTAGGAAAAATGTAAAAAGCCGCTTTAGGTTTTACAGCTGAAAGTCCTGGAATATCATTGATTGCATTATAAATATATTCCCGTTGCTCATAGATTCTGCCTCCTGGCAACAATAAATCATCGACACTTTGATAACCACCTAAAGCTGTTTGGATGATTTGTTGGGACAATACATTTGAGCATAGACGCATCGATGCCAGCATGTTTAATCCCTCAATGTAGCCTTTCACATGTTTTTTGTTTCCACTAAGTACCATCCAGCCGCAACGGAATCCTGCAACTCTATGTGATTTAGATAGTCCATTTAAAGTAACCACAAACAAATCAGGTGCCAGTGTAGCAATTGGAATATGGGTTAATCCATCCATCACCAAACGATCATAGATTTCATCTGAGAAGATGATCAAGTCATTTTGTCTTGCTATTTCAACGATTTCTTCAAGGATTTCCTTTGGATACAACGCTCCTGTCGGATTATTTGGATTGATCAAAACGATTGCTTTCGTATTTGTTGTCACTTTAGATTTGATATCATCAATATCTGGATACCATTCCGCTTGTTCATCACAAATATAATGAACAGGATTTCCACCAGCCAATGAAATAGAGGCTGTCCATAGTGGATAATCAGGCATTGGAACTAACACTTCATCCCCATTATTCAATAATCCTTGCATACACATCGAAATCAACTCACTAACACCATTACCAGTGTAGATATCATTGATTGTCACATTAGGGAAGCCTTTAACTTGGCAATATTGTTCGATCGCCTTTCGAGCAGAAAAAATACCTTTTGAATCAGAATAACCTTCTGAATTACGAACATTCATAATCATATCGCGAACTACTTCGTTCGGAGCATCAAAGCCAAAGGGAGCGGGATTACCAGTATTAAGTTTCAAAATACGAATGCCTTCTTCATGCATTCTGTCGGCTTCTTCTAAGACCGGGCCGCGTACATCGTAACTCACACCATCAAGCTTGCTAGATTTTTCAAAATTTCTCATACTGTATCCCTCATTTTCAAAATTTATATCTTTAAAGTTACGCCACCTAGAAAAAAAAAGCAATGAAAAATTGGCAATTTCTTAAAAAAAACAAAAAATTCTTACTATTCTTACTTTATAAGTAGATACCAACTGAACAAAAAATAAGAGTGTCAAAGTAAACATCGATGGCTAGGCCACTACAAACGTTTACCATGCACTCCTATCTGCATTTATTTTTTATTTTTATACTGATAGACTCTTGCTTCATAAGGAGCAAAAATCGTGTGTTGATGGATGATATGATTATTTAAATTACAAACCTTTAAGTCCCAGTCCTCAATCTGAACATTTTTTGGTAAATCAGCAGAAGCAAACTCTTTTGATAAGTTGATGATCACGACAAACCGTTCTTCTTCTAGACGTCGACCATATACAAATAACTGCGGATGATCAGGTAAATAGAGCTTATAGTCCCCATAAATCAATGCCTCATTTTCATTTCTTAACTGAATAACCGTTTTATAGAAATTCAAAACAGAGTCTGGATCAGCTAACTCATCCAATACATTGATTTGCTGTTTATTAGGATTAATAACCATCCAAGGTTTTCTTCTTGAAAAACCAGCGTACTCTTCTGCTGTCCACTGCATCGGTGTTCTTGAGTTATCCCTAGCTGTTCGACGAATCACATCCATTGCTTTTTCTGGATCAAGTCCCGTATTGATCATTTCATAGTAAAAATTTTTAGTATCTACAGCATCGATATCAGTTATCGATGCAAATGGCATATTAGTCATCCCGATCTCTTGTCCCTGATAGATAAAAGGAGTTCCTTGTAACAAGAGAAATGTCAGTGCCAAAGCTTTAGCCGATGCTTGCCAAAAAACGATCTCTTCACTACCAAAACTAGAGACTGAACGAGGCAGGTCATGATTTTCCATATAAAGAGCATTCCAGCCTTTTCCTTCCGCTAAAGCCTCTTGCCACGTAGTGATTGCCTGTTTAAATTGAACGACATCGAATCCTTCTTGTTCACCTTTATTCCAAAGAGCAATATGATCAAATTCAAACAGCATATTGAAATAACCTTCTGTATCTCCAACCCACTGATAAGCTTCCGCCGCACTGACACCATTGGCCTCACCAACAGTTAAAATATCTCGCTTTTTAAATATATCTCGTAACTCTTCCAAATGAGTCTCGATTCCTGGGACATTTTTAAATGAAGCAAACGGATCTTCCGTTGAAGCAGTTTCTAACGGTGCCTTTTTTATATGGGAAATAGCATCCACACGAAAGCCATCGATTCCTTTATCCAGCCACCAATCGATCATTGAAAAAAGTGCTCTTTTTACTTGTGGATTTTCCCAATTAAGATCAGGTTGCTCCTTGGCAAAAACATGAAGATAATATTGATTCGTCGTTTCATCGTATTCCCAAGCAGAACCGCCAAAGATCGAGACCCAGTCATTCGGTGGTCCATCAATTGAACCGTCCGCCCAAATATAGTAATCTCTATAATCATCTTTTACCGAAGACCTGGATTCAATAAACCAAGGATGCTGATTTGATGTATGATTGATCACTAAATCCATGATTATTTTAATACCGTACTCATGGGCTTCTTTTAACAACAAATCAAATTCTTCCATCGTACCAAACGTTCCTAAAATGTTTTGATAATCACTGATATCATAACCATTATCGACATTAGGCGATTCATAAATCGGTGTGATCCAGATAAAGCCGATCCCTAAATCCTTAAGATAATAAAGTTTTGAACGAATACCATTGATATCACCAATGCCGTCGCTATTCGTATCCATAAAACTAGCTGGATAAATCTGATAACCAACCGCTTCTTTCCACCAAGCTTTCTTAATGACCATATGCCCACCCCTTAAAGTATCTTTTTTCCTATTATATAAGATGCAAGGAAAAAGCGTATCTAAAACGCATATATCCACCTCGGCTTTAGATAAATTTAAATGGCTAAAACACTTGGATAAAAACCTCAATAAGTGATCGTTCTACCTCCTACTTCTGCCATCTCTAGTATGACGGGAAATAGTACGTAAAACGATCACTTTCGTTTTCCTATTATCAGACAAGAATACTAGCTCTAAAAGTATTTAACCTGTCTTCATTTAATTCAATCAATTTAGCGAACAAAATTTTAAGCTAAAATACCTCCATCCGCAATAAACTCACTTCCTGTTGAATACGATGAATCATCAGAAGCTAAAAATAATACTAATTTTGAAATTTCTTTTGGTTCCGCCATTCTTTTCATCGGGATCGTTTGTTGGAATTGTTCAATCGCAGCTTTTTGTTCCCCTGTTGCCTCTGTTACCATTGGTGTAACAACGCCACCTGGATGCACTGAATTCACACGAATATTTTTATCAGCAAATTCTAAAGCAGCACATTTAGTCAAACCTCTAACTGCAAATTTGGAACTGACATAACCATAGCCGCCAATACTTCCTTCAAATCCTTCAATCGAAGAAATATTGATAATTGAGGCTGCACGACTTTTTTCCATTAATGGGACAGCCGCTTTCATTCCTAGGAAGACAGATAGTTGATTGATTTCGATTGTTTTCATGAACTCTTCTTGACTAGTATTTATTAGACTATTAAACATACTAATTCCTGCATTATTGACCAAGACATCCAAACATCCACTTTCCTTGGCAATCTGTTCAATTGCTGCTTGCCATTGTTCCTCTTTGGTCACATCTAAATGGATAAAGTGGGCTTTATCTCCCAAATCATCAGCGGTTTCCTTGCCTTTGGCATCATTGATATCTGCAATATATACGGTAGCACCTTCCTTTATAAATAAAGAGGCATGCTCTTTGCCCATTCCCATTGAAGCACCAGTGATTAACGCGATTTTTCCTGCTAATCTCATATATAATTCCTCCACTCTTAAAATAGAATTAAACTAAAAACGTAATAAAACGCTTACACTCATTATATCGCTTTAATTTATTTTGTAAATGAGTTTCAGCAAAAGAAAACATATCGAATGTATTACATGTATCTTCTCCTACTAAATGAGATATTTAAAAAAATGTGTTATAGACATTCTCCTCGGTTGTTTCGCTATTTTTTTATCGGTTTTTACTTTATGATTCGTTCGGTGAGTAACATCCTACTAAAAATAATCTTCTTAATTAAATCTGTTAGCATCCATCCATTGTCAAACAGCACACTTATTTTTTAGAATGTTCTATTCATAGATAACTTTAAATGTTTCAAACACCACTAAAGATTCCTCATCAAATGTAACACCAGCCACTCCGTTGTACGACTCCGTAAAGAACTTGATATGTGCTTTACGCCAATATGCTAACGTTTTATCGCCTTCTCCTTCAATTTTTGCATGATGTTCGGTGATATTTTTAAATTTTAATACCTCTACAGCCGTATTTTTAATAATCGCTGCAGGATTTCCATTACCATCTAAAACAACACTTATATCATCAACTTTTGGTATCTCTTCATTTTCTAACTCATATAATTGATGTAAACTAGTCGTTCCGCATTTCTCTCCTTTAATAACAAGCTTCGCAAGTTCATTGGCCATAGATACTCCTCCACCAAACGCAAAGGCTTGAATGTCTTTATTTTTGTATTTCGGATGTTCCTTTTTAAATTTTTCTATATAAAAATCTAGTTGATTCATTTTACTTACCCCTTTTTCAATCATTTAATCATAACAATAAATAGTTGGACATTAGATAAGAGAAGGAATTATAAAGAGCCCTAAACCTTAACACAGAAAGGTTTAGGGCTTATTCATGCGGCCAAGAAGACTCGAACTTCCACGGGGTTGCCCCCACCAGCCCCTCAAGCTGGCGCGTCTGCCATTCCGCCATGACCGCTTTTTTAGTGAAAAAACACCACTTATTCTATCATAAAATACGCTTTAGTTTTTGTCAATATTTCCTCTTTTATCCCAATCATCCCATTTTACTCAACGTTTTTGTCGATACTCATACATTTGGCATAACTTTTCATAAGACTGTTCCACAGATTCTGGAATATCCACAGTGCCAATATAATTGCTTCCGTTAGGTCCATACCCATTTTTATCATTTCTAAGTCGTGGAATCTCACCTAACACTAAAGAGAGAAAATATTCTTTATCCCACAATCCATCAAACTGACTGTTTTCAAATAGAAGTGAATCCCCAACTTCTTTGACAAACGGAATCAATGGTACGTAATTTGTAAATGTAGCTTTAGTATCTTGCCATTCTTTTTCAAAGGTTGCTTTAATTCTTCTTTGCAACAATGGATCTTCTAATAACAAAACTTTTTTAGGTGCTATTCCAGCTGCTTCAGCCACCTTTAATGAGAATAAAGCATTTTCACCAGAATTGGTCGAAGTATTTTCAGTTAGAAATCGTTCTTTGTCGATAGCATATTTAAACTTAAAGTAGTCTAGATACATATCCGTTTCACTCTTATAACAGACATCGACACCGATTTTTTTGAAATTCCTCTGCAAAAACACCGTAGCATGACCGATTCCACCCACTAGCATAAATCTCGATGCAGCGCCTTGTTTATACAAACGGATCAATTCATCCGCAAGATATGGCAGACTATTGCCAGCTAAAATTGCTAAATCATAGGTTCCATCTACCTGTTCCTTTGCAGCTAAAAACTCAATCACCCTGTTCCAATGCTGAATCATCGGATGCCTCTTTTCTTTTAAATTAATCACTTCTTTTTCTAATACATTATTACAAGATAAAATTTTTTAGAGTTTAATGTGCGAACAACTTCTGAAAAAATCATTCCATCAGAAGCTGTTCACACCTTTAACTCTGTCCAGATTTTTTACAGTTTCATTGTGTTCATACTACTTACTTGAATCAACTTCCACTAATTTTCCATGACACTTTCCACAAACATAGCGTTGCGTATTGATTCTCCGCTTTCGCAAAATCAAAGTCTGGCATTTCTCACACTGATATTGATGATAGGATTGAGGCTTCTGTTCAACTAAAGGTCGAACATAGCGACTCCCCCCTGTTTGCTTTAATAAAGCTTTAAACTCAGCGTCCTTATGCTGATACCCTCTAGATTCTAGATGAAGGTGATAGTGACATAGTTCATGTTTGATTACATTAATCAATTCTGTTTCGCCATATAATGCAAATACTTTAGGATTAAAATCAATGTTATGAGAACCTAAATGATAGCGGCCTCCGGTCGTTTTTAAGCGCCGATTGAAGAACGCTTTGTGGCGAAACTTCTTTGCAAAAAAGGTCAGTGATATTTCTTCCACCATTGCTTGCAATTGGTCATCTGTTAATTCTTGTTTTGCTGGTTTTCCTTCTTTAGAAAGACGGTTCAAGACTATTCTTTCCTTTCAGCTTGCGGCAGCATCGTTAGACTGATGCGCCCTTTCTTCGTATCAACGTCCTCTACCCAAACGGTCACAACGTCACCTACAGCAACAATATCGGTAGGATGCTTCACAAATTTTGAGCTAAGTTTTGAAATATGCACTAAGCCATCTTGTTTTACACCGATGTCAACGAATGCGCCAAAGTCGATTACGTTACGAACGGTTCCTTGTAGTTCCATTCCTGATTTTAAATCTTCCATTGATAAGACATCTTTTCTTAAAAGCGGGGCTGGCATTTCATCACGCATATCTCTTCCTGGTTGTACTAACGCTGCAATAATATCTTTTAACGTTTCACTACCAACTGCTAATTCTGTTTCTAAAGTTTCCAGTACTAAGCCTTTGATTCGTTGAGCAGCGTCTGGTGTGCCAAGTTCTGCTAATTTCACGTTTGCTTTTTCTAAAATCGCTTTTGCTACATCATAACTTTCTGGATGGATTCCCGTATTATCTAGAATATTTTTCCCATTTGGAATACGTAAGAAACCAATAGCTTGCTCGTATGCTTTTGGTCCTAAACGCGGAACTTTTTTGACTTGATTACGAGCTGTAAATGCCCCATTTTCATCACGATAGGCCATTAAGTTTTGAGCTGTTGTTTTATTTAAACCTGAAATATGTTGTAAGAGTTGTGGGCTAGCCGTATTCACATTAACTCCAACTTGGTTAACAGCGGTTTCGACAACAAAGTCCAATTGCTCCGCTAAACGCTTTTGCGAAACATCATGTTGATATTGACCGACTCCGACTGCTTTAGGATCGATTTTTACAAGCTCTGCTAAAGGATCTTGCAAGCGACGGGCAATACTGACTGCACTTCTTTCTTCTACTTGTAGATCTGGAAATTCTGTTCGTGCTACATCACTGGCTGAATAGACTGAAGCCCCAGCTTCGTTAACAATTACATAAAATACCTCACGTTTGATTTGTTTTAATTGCTCAGCAACAAATAATTCTGATTCACGGCTAGCTGTTCCATTACCGATTGCGACCATTTCAACTTGATACTCCTCAATCAACTTATTAAACGCAGGACCTGCTGCTGCTCTTTTCTCTCCAGAAGCAGGCTTATGAGGATAAATCACTTGGATTGCTAATACTTTTCCGGTCGCATCGACGATCGCCATCTTACATCCTGTTCGGTAAGCTGGGTCAAAGCCTAAAACAACTTTTCCTTTCAATGGTGGTTGTAATAATAAATTACGCAAGTTTTCACCAAAGATATTGATTGCTTGTTCATCTGCTTTTTCGGTAAGTTCATTGCGGATTTCACGTTCGATTGCTGGACCAATAAATCGTTTGTAACTGTCCAAATAAGCTGTTTCAACATAGATCGCGGTTGGCGATTGTTTATTGTTTCCAATCAATTGAAGGTCTAAGTATGAAGCAATCTTATCTTCTTCAACCAAAAGGGCTACTTTTAAGATCTCTTCTTTTTCGCCACGATTAGTCGCTAACACTCTATGAGAAACCATTTTGCTAACCGGTTCTGAAAAATCATAATACATTTCATATACTGATTTTTCATCTTTGTCTTTATCTTTGACTGTACTGACATATTGCCCATGCTTAAAGGTAAAGTCGCGAATCCAAGTCCGAAATTTGGGTTCATCACTCACTCGCTCAGCGATGATTTCATGTGCACCCAGTAAGGCCGCTTCGGCAGACTCCACTTCTTTTTCTGCATCTACGTATTTTTCAGCTTCTGCCGTTACATCCGCCTGCATCGGGAAACTCAACAGCCAATCTGCTAAAGGCTCTAATCCTTTTTCTTTGGCAATCGTGGCTTTCGTGCGACGCTTTTGTTTATAAGGACGATATAAATCTTCTACTTGCTGCATTTTCGTCGCTTTTTGAATAGATTTAGCTAACTCATCTGTTAATTTGCCCTGTTCTTCAATTAAACGCAAGACTTCTTCTTTGCGTTTTTCCAAGTTCCCTAAGTAAGTATAACGTTCTTCGATTTCTCGAATTTGAACTTCATCTAAACTACCAGTCATTTCTTTACGATAGCGCGCAATAAAAGGAACAGTGTTGCCTTCACTCAATAAAGTCAGCACTGTCGTTAGTTGTTTTGGACGATATTCTGTCAATTCTTTTTGAAGTAAATCAACTACTTCTTGATTATAAGTTTCTGCCATATTTACATACCTCTTTTCATTAACATACTGTTTCATTTTAGCATATTTTCCACTTGAAATATAGGAAGAGAACAAAGCTTAACAAAGACATTGATGAGCTTTGCAAGAATGAAAGACAGTTTCTCCTAAAAATCGGGTTGCCATGGGCCGTTCAAATTTTGATATTCAATATCTTGTATGATCCCATCAGAATCAAAAATCACCCCGTGAACAGAACCTCCGAAAACAGCACCGCCATCGATCCCAATTTTATGATCTGAACACCACAAATCGGTTGTTTCCATGTCACCATGGAGCATCGGTGTAATCGTATGACCAAAGACGATTGTTTTCCCTGTATTATTTTTTCCTGTATGGAAGGCTTCTCTGATCCAGATAAAATCATGAGGACTGGTTTCGTGCCAATCCTTTTTAGTCAAGTCGACACCAGCATGGACAAAAATATAGTTTTTCCATTCAAAGTATAAAGGTCTTTCCATCAAAAATTCAATCAACTCTTTATAGCGGCTGCGAATCATCATGGCGATTTCGGTTGGAGAGTATTCCTCTGTAGCTCCTTTATGCAGTAAGCTTTCCATCGTTTCTTTACCGCCATTACGGATGTAGCTAGTAAACCAGTCTTCAGGACTGTTTAGAAACTGCAGAAAATATTCTTCATGATTTCCTCTAAGATAGATAGCACCATGCTTCTCTGCTAGTTCTTTTCCTAGCAAAAAACTCTCTTTAGTTTTAGGTCCACGATCATTTAGATCACCAATCAAAACTAGTTGATGCATGGCCGGATCATAGTATTGGATCAAGTCTTTAAACAATTCATACTCTCCATGAATATCACTGATTGCATAAACAAATTCTTTCATCGCTCCGACTCCTCCTTCATTTTCTTTCCTTTATTATAACGCAATAGACAAAATAGCATTCAACGAATCGATCAAAACGGATCGAAATCTCCGTTTATTTAGTAATCATTTAAATATTGAAATAAATCTTAGACTTTTCATGAAAAAGAGAGTAAAATTACATAAATGACACTTTGTCATAAAAAATAGCAGAAAAGAGCTGAAATCTATGAAAAAGAAAACGATTTTCGGGATTCTTGCCGTTTTATTCGTTGGGATCGTTATTTTCTTATTTGTTCGAGGGAATTCAGGAACATCCGATACTTTCACTGTTCGAACGGGCGAAGTCAAAAAAGAAACGATCGTCGAAAAACTTTCGACAACTGGCACTTTGATTCCCAATCAAACGCAATCACTTATGGGCACTGGAAATGTGGTCGAAGTAAATGTTCAAGTTGGTGATAAAGTAGCAAAAGATAAGGTTTTAGCAACCTATGACAATGGTCTGCAATTAATTGCTGGTTTCGATGGCACAATCACTCAAGTCAATATCAAAGCCAAGCAAGCTGACACAAATGCCCAACAAGGAAAACCATCGATTCAATTAGATGATCTTTCCACCTTAAAAGTTCAACTAGAACTATCTAATTCTGAAGCATCCGCCGTTGCAATCGATCAAAAAGCAGAAATTACGAGCGGCAATCAAACATTCTCTGGTAAAGTAGCTGAAAAAGATCCAGTCGCACAAAATACACAATCAGCAACTGGGACAACTGCAAGCTTAGCCGCTATCGTAACATTTGATAACGCACCAGAAAATTTGTTCGCTGGTTTTGATGCCGATGTTGATATCACAACAAATACCGTTGAAAATGTTCTAGCTTTACCAATCGAAGCCTTAACCTATAACGACAAAAATGAACCAATCGTTTATGTAGTCAATCAAGGAAAAGCCAAAGAAACAAAAATAGAAATTGGCGTTCAATCAGATAAATTAGTCGAAGTAAAAAGTGGTTTAAGTGAGAATGCGACAGTGATTCTTTCGCCAAACTCTGACATAAAAAATAACACTGAGGTAACCAAAGAATAGAAGGTGAACTAATTGATCGATTTAAAAAACGTAGTAAAGATCTACCGTACTGGCGGTGAAGAATTAGAAGCGTTAAAACGTGTTTCTTTGCATATTTCTGAAGGTGAATTCACTTCTATCATGGGTCCCAGCGGTTCTGGTAAATCAACCATGATGAACATTCTCGGCCTGTTGGATCGTTTTGACGAGGGAACTTATCATTTAAATGGGCAAGATGTTACAAATTTGTCTAGTAATGAAAGTGCTCATGTGAGAAACAAAGAAATCGGCTTTGTTTTTCAGTCCTTCAATTTGATGCCACGTATGTCTCTTTTAGATAATGTCGCACTCCCTATGGTTTACTCTGGTATTTCAGCAAAAGAACGAAGAGAACGAGCCTTAGAAGCATTAAGAAAAGTTGGTTTGGCTGATCGAGTATCTCATAGGCCTAACGCTATATCCGGTGGGCAAAAACAACGTGTGGCCATCGCTCGAGCAATCGTCAATGATCCAGCCGTTTTAATGGCCGATGAACCAACTGGAAATTTAGACTCAAAAACAACACTAGAGATCATGAAAATTTTTCAGGACCTAAACGATGCTGGCACAACGGTCGTCATGGTCACACATGAACCGGATGTAGCACAATACACAAAACGTATCGTATCGTTTAGAGATGGTGAAATCATTGATGATCAACCTGTTGTTGAGCGAAAAACACTATAGAAAGGAGCCGTTCCTATGGGAATTATTGAAAGTTTTAAAATGGCGATCGATAGTATTTTAGCCAATAAAATGCGATCCTTTTTGACTATGTTGGGAATTATCATCGGAATCGCGGCAGTTATCGCAATTTTAGCTGTTGGTAACGGTGCAACGAGTCAAATAACTGGGACATTCAGTGATTTAGGTGCTTCTACAATTTCTGTTTCGACTAGTCGCGATGCAACGGATAGTCAAAAAATCACAAGCAAAGATGTTAAAGCATTGAAAGATGGGATTCCACAAATCGATCATGTTTCTCCTGCCGTATCGATTCAAGCAGTTGGTGCAGCAAACGATAAATCAAAAGCAACATTGATCATGGCTGGGACGCCTGATTTACAATATACGAATCAGACAATGGATAAAGAGATTGTTTATGGGCGCTATTTCAATACTACAGAGTATTCAGAAGGCAGTAAAGTGGCTGTGATCAGTGCAGATACCGCTCGCTATTTCTTCAATGGACGGGAAAATGTCATTGGTGAAAAAATCAATTTACGTGGTCAAAAAGGACAAATTAGCGCTCGAATCATTGGCGTTACTAAAAGTACGGTAGAAAAAATGGTCGGCTCTTTTGATGAAGAAGAAATGATGGGTTATATTTCAATCCCATTGACTACAGCCAATGACTTAAATCCTGATGCAACGAAAATCACTAGTCTGACTGTCATTGCCAAATCCAAAGACGATATCGATGCTGTGTCAAAACAAATCGTAAATATTCTTTCTGTTCGTCATAATACAGTAGGTGACAAAGTCTATACTGCAACCAATTTCTTACAAGCGTTGGATCAAGTCAATAATGTTTTAGGATTATTTATTAACTTTATTGCAGCAGTTGCAGCTATCGCTTTACTCGTTGGGGGGATTGGTGTGATGAATATTATGCTAGTTTCTGTTACTGAACGAACAAGAGAAATCGGGACCAGAAAAGCTTTAGGTGCAACAGACAGTAATATTTTATTCCAATTTTTAACAGAATCAGTGATTTTGTGTTTGATTGGCGGATTGATTGGCCTGACATTAGGCGCCATCTTAGCTGTTACTGTAGCTAGCGCTTTAGATATCACTGCTCAATTTACATTGACTTCTATTGTTGCTGTATTAGTTTTTTCAAGTGCTATTGGGATTTTCTTTGGTGTATATCCAGCCAGAAAAGCAGCTAAACTTGATCCAATTGAAGCATTGCGTTACGAATGATCGTTTAAAATCGAGAATAAAAAAGCAAGACGAGAAGATTGTTTCTCTGTCCTGCTTTTTTATTTATGATGCCTTTTTCATTCCAGAAGCAATAAAATCAAATAGCTCTTCTGGAATTTGAAAATGACCAAATCTTAAACGCGAGCGATATTCCTGCCACAATGGCAACTCAGAAACAGCTTGTAACGGAACGGGCTGAACATTTTTCAAAAAATCGATATTTTTCCGATGTGGTATAAAACCAGGTGCCATTTCAAACGAGTACGTATCACCAGGCAATACTTGTCCCAATGCAATAAACTCTTGACACGGCTCTTTGCTTTTTAAACTCTGTTTAGGTGCATAGTAAATCAACCAATCGCCTGCTTTCATTTTGTTTAACGGCGCTGATTTACCATGACATAATTGACAAAATCCTCCTGCTACTCCAAGTTCAACATGATCTTTAGATGCTACACCGATCCAATAGTTCATCTCCACTCCTCCTTTATGTCCTTATAATTGGATATTTTCTCTACGATCCATACCCAAAATCACGATGGCTTTTGTGAAATGAATTTCGTATAGTTCAAGCATTGCTCCCGCCTGCTTGATGTTTTCTTCATAACTAGGAATTTTTTTAATCCATTGTTCCGCAACGTCATACACGCTTAACTCACTTTTTCTAACTTGAGCTTCTCTAACCCGAACATGATTTGTTTGACTAGTCGGAATTGTTGTAAATGCTACGTTTGGATTCTTTTGAAACTCAGCGATTTTCTCGTTTCCCTTAAAAGTAGAGAAAAACAAACATTTCTTCGTTTCATCATAAAAGAAGTTGACGATTCGAACATTTGGTCTTTCTTCAACACTTGTTGCTAAGGCGATTTCTGTTTGTTCGTTCATTATTTTTTTAAATGCTTCTGTTGTTGTCATAAACGTTTTGCTCCTTTATTGTTCAATTGTCTGATTGACAAGTTCATTCTAACAAACAAACCCTGACAACTGATTGTCAGGGTTTGCTAAATATTTTTTCGTAAGTGTATCTATTCTATAGTTTATTCAATGTCCAAGTAACTGTATCACCATCTTTTAGAAAATACTCGACTGCTCCTACATCAGGTTGCTTGCCATTGACATCATACATCCAGTATTTACTAGATTTTTCATCTTGCAAATGACCATCGATTCCACTAATAAAATCTTTCGACATTTCGATTTTATAATTTGTTTCCAGAATTGTTTGAAGCGACTCATCTTTTTTGACTTCCAATTCTTTTTTATCAAACTCTTTATCGTCTTCTTTTAGGATGATCGTAACGTTAAGTAATTCTTCACTGGCCTTTGTAGCATCTTTTTTATCTGTTGCTTTGCCACATGCGCCTAGTATGAAGAGTAGCATCACTATTGTTGCTGTTTTTATAATTTTTTTCATTTTTAATTCCACCTTTAGTTTCATTATTTTATATCATACTTGATTAAGATTCGTTGTAGTTTTGTTTGAATGGATCGGAAAAGAAAGCATGAGAAAAAGACATTCGAAAAACAATACGACATTGTATATGGGATAGCACTTACTAATAACGCTAAGTATCTTTGCCAAGAAAAAAAACGATCTATGGAAAAAACCGTCCATAAGTCCATGAAAAAGGAAAAGAATAAACCAGCTAAAATCCCATATAGTCCCAGAAACCAATAACTTTTTTTCAGCCTTTTCTGTAGCCAAGGTAATCCAGCCACAAGCCCAATCATCCCCCACGAAAACATTTGAAAAGGAGTCCAAGGTCCTTGTCCAAATAATATATTCGAGGTAACAGCTGACAAAGCTCCAACTAAAAAACCAACTTCAGATCCTAAGCAAACACCTGAAATGATGATGATGGCTGTCATCGGAGTGATCGCAGGAATCATGTAAAACAAAAATCTACTTAACACTGCAATCGCCGTCAACACTGCAATCAAAACGAGTTCTTTACTATTCACCTGTTTTCTTTCATAACGATAATAAATTGGAAAACACGCAACAATTACCAATAGCATAGAAATTGTCTGGTATTGACTAGCTTCTAGTAGTGTGGCGCCTAAAATAAACAAAAAGAGTATACATAGTGATCGCATCCACGCTCGCAAACTCTCTCTACTGTTCATGATTAACTCCTTGACAGGCTTCGATTACCTGCTCTGTCGTAACCAAACCGTGAAAAACGTCTCTTGATATACGACTAGCTGCCGTTGTATAAAATGTATGATGGCTAAAGAAAGTTTTTGGTTCGGCTGTAGTCAAGACATTATTTTGAAAAAATAACCCACAACGATCAGATAGTTCTGCAGCGAAATCCAAATCATGAGTCACTACTAAAATTGTTTTTCCTTCATTAGATAGCTTTCTAATTATTTTGATCAACTGCTTTTTCCCATAATTATCGATCCCTTTTGTTGGTTCATCTAATAGTAATACTTTAGCATTCATCAAAAGCAATTTGCCCAATGCTGCTCGCTGACATTGACCACCGCTTAGATCAAGAGGATGTTGACTCACAACGTCCTTTAGATCAAGTAGGGTTGTAACTCTTTCTATCTGTTTCATTTGCTCTGTTTCAGTCATTTTTTACTATTTAAATAGTACTTGTAATCTTCTAGTACTGAATCTCTAATAAACAGCATTTGAGGCTCTTGCGGTAAATAGCCAATCGTTTCTCGATTTTTTTGATCGATTGATTTGAAATTGAAACTTTACCACGATAACAGTCGTAAATACCAGCAATTACTTTCAATAATGTTGTTTTCCCTGCCCCATTCCCTCCAACTAAAGAAAAAACTTCTCCTTCGTAAAGCTCAAAATGAACACCTGCTAAAATATCTTGGCTATTCTTATCATAGCGAAACCAACAGTTTTTTAACTGTATACTTGGCACTGCTTTTTTTTGGCTAGGTAAATATTGTGGCTCTTGTAATGTCGTATTCTTTGAAAAATGCCGAATCAAAAAACGTTTGCCTTCAATTACTGTGACAGGACACGTATCTTTTAGCTCACTTCCAAGAAAAATTTGGACTGCGCTGGGTAAACTGACCATAAAACGACTAAACTTACGTCTATTCTTCTTTATTTCAGTCGAAATGGCTCTTGGCTCATTCTCAAAAATCAGCTGTCCATCAGCAAAAATAAGCACTTTATCAGCCAATGCAAAAACTGATTCCAAGCTGTGTTCTACTAATAAAATGGTTAATCCCATTTCTCGATTCAAGCGTGTTAATACATCGATAAAGTGTTGTGAGGCAATCGGATCAAGCAGTGTTGTTGGTTCATCTAAAAGCAAAATTTCTGGTTTCATTACCAACACAGAGGCCAAGTTCAATAATTGCTTTTGTCCGCCAGATAATTCACTCGTTTTACATTCTAGTAGCTCTTGAATACCAAGGAAATTAGCCATTTCAGCTATTCGACCCTTAATTTCATATGCTGGGATACCGATATTTTCCAAACCAAAAGCTAATTCATGCCAAACACTGTCCGTCACGATTTGATTTTCTGGGTTTTGCATGACATAGCCGATCTTGCTGGCAGAGAAAGTTTCTGGAAGCTTCGTTAGGTTTTCACGGTTTAGATGAATAGTCCCAGTTTGTTTTCCAGCTGGTATCAATTGAGGCTTAAGCAGTTTTAATAATGTTGACTTTCCACTACCTGTCTCGCCACAAATCAATATGAAGTCGCCTTGCTTGATAGATAATGATACCTCTTTCAAAATAGGTCTATCACTTCCAGCATATTGAAAACTTAAATCCTTGATTTCAAGATACTCCATACAAACACCTCCCTGAGTCGTTTTAATAACGGCAGACATGCTACCACTAATATAAGCAGATAATCCGACCAATCTTGTTGAATTCGACTATAAATATTATCGAAATATGGATAATAGTTAAATACATAGCGATCCTTTATCATTCTAAAAATAAAAAAACTACAAAAAAAGAAGATCAGTATCAACCATAATGTATCTGTTTTTCTCCAACTATAGCTCAAACGACTACTTTTGGTTTTACTTCCATAACCTCGCGCCTTCATTGAATCGGCCGTATCCATTGCATTTTCCAATGACCAAGAAAATAGATTTCCAAATAAATCGAACCCATAAGCAGCTCGTTCCTTAAAGCTGCTTTTTTGCGTGCGTTGAACTGTTTTTTGCACTTGATTCAGTTCTTGAAAATATTGTTGAAGCAAGGGGATAAATCGGAAGACTAGCGTTAAAATCATGACGGTCTTTGGAAACCGTTTCCCAAAAAGATAAAAAAACTGCTCTGATTCAACAGATGTTTGAAAATTTTGAAACAAATAGATAACCGTAACAATCATTAATCCCATAAAGAAACCATAAACAAAGGCTTCCATAGTAATTGGTTTATTAAATAAAAAGAAAAGGATCGTTGCTCCTCGATGGACAAATAACGGATTTGTTATTGTAATAACCAGGCAAAAAATCAAAGGATATAACACTATTTTTTTCGATTTCCCTTTCAAATTAAGCAGTTGCAGTAACAAACTTCCCAAAAAGCAAGCACCGATAATCACTGGATTCGTTGAACTCATTACGATCAACAAAATCACTATATAGTAGCAAGAAATGACTAGTGGATGGCTTTGCCTAAACAGAGATTTATTCATAGTAGACTTCCTTTCTCACCTAGTTATTTGGTATTGTATGCTAATAAAATAAGCACCGAACGACCTTAAATAATTTACACAGTCCTTGCTACTATTTTATAAAACTGGTCAAATAAAGGAGCATATTTACTTTGTCGTTTTAGACAACAGTAACATTATATAAACCCAGATTATTAAAGTCAATCGTTCAGAAGTTACTCTTCTATTATCTACAATCCAATAGAACATAAAACTTTTGCCTATTTTCACAAAATAGCCTGATTTTTCGTTATAATAAGCTAGTAGACCCATTATGTAAACCAAAGAAGGTGCCTCATGAAAACAGAACGATTACTTGCTATCACGATGATATTATTAGAAAAGAAACAAGTAAGTGCTTCTCAGCTAGCAGAAATGTTAGAAGTATCCGTCCGAACCATATACAGAGATATTAATTCTCTTAGTGAAGCTGGTATTCCAGTAAGCTCTTCTCCTGGAGTAAATGGTGGTATTCAAATTATGGAGAATTATAAAATAGATAAGCAATTCTTCACATCAAACGATATCACTTCACTGTTGATTGCATTGGAAAGTCTTTCCAACAATGTTTCTCCTCTTCAAATAAATCAGACTTTTGAAAAAATAAAAACTCTCGTACCAGCTAATTTTCTGGATGAAATCGAATTTAAAACAAACCAAATCGCAATCGATTTAACGCCATGGACGAGCAATCACACCTTGCAGCCCTTTTTAGAAATCATTAAATCCGCCATGGATCAAGAACGCTTAATACAGTTTAATTATGAAGATAATCAAGGTAGAAAAACTGGCAGAATCGTCGAACCCTATCGACTTGTGCTAAAAGAAATCAGCTGGTATTTAGAAGCTTATTGTAGAGAAAAAGCAGATTTTCGAATTTTTAAAATTTCCAGAATGAATGAGTTACTCTTATTATCAGAATCTTTTGAGCCACGATTATTTCAGGCCCAACCTTTAGGAAAAAAACCATTTTATGGCAAGAATTTTACTCAGATCACCTTAAAAGTTACGTCTAAAGTAAAAGAACAACTAGCAGATAAATTTGGGCAGTTAAATTTTCTCCCTTCTGATAACGCTGAAAAATGGATCGTAGAGTTTCCGTTTATGGAAGATGAATTTGGTTATAACTTACTTTTAGGGTTTGGAAATCAATGTGAATGTCTGGCTCCACAGCATGTTAGAGCCGAATTAAAACGACGTATCGAAACTGTATTAAAACTTTATCAGAAACCTTGATACGAAAAAAACTTCTCAGCATGTCTTAAATAGACATGCTGAGAAGCTTTTAATTTATTTCTTTTTCTTACCGCCAAAAGCGTCCTTCATCTTATCAAAGAATCCTTCTTCTTGCTGTTCACTTACGGTTTGACCGCCCGCTTTAGCAAATGTCCGCAATGCTTCTCTTTGTTCATCATTCAAGTTTTTCGGCGTAATGATTTTGACTTTCACATGTTGATCGCCATTAGCACCGCCACGTAAGCGTGGTGCGCCCTTACCGCGTAAACGGAAATTGGTCTCAGTTTGAGTACCTGCTGGGATTTTTAGTTTTACGTCGCCATGGACAGTTGGCACTTTGATTTCATCACCAAGCGCTGCTTGAACGAAGCTCAATGGTAAGTCGTAATAGATCTCTGAACCTTCACGATCAAAGATATCACTTTCTTCTACACTAAATACCACATATAAATCACCATATGGTCCACCGTTCATACCGGCTTCTCCTTGGTTTGATAAACGCATTTGTTGTCCGTCTTCTACTCCAGCTGGAACATTGACTTTGACTTTATGCGCTTTTTTCTCATGGCCTGTACCATGACAAGTTGGACATGGTTCTTTGATTTCTTTACCTGTACCATGACAAACATCACAGGTTTGACGACTCATTACACGACCAAGTGGTGTTTGACGCTCCACATTAATCGAACCCGAACCATGACACTTGTGACACGTTTCTGGATGAGTACCAGGTTTGGCACCATTTCCTCCACAGGTTTCACAATTATCTTCACGATTGTATTTGATTTCCTTTTCAACACCAAAAATGGCTTCTTCAAACTTAAGGTTGACCGTATATTGTAAATCAGCACCTTGTCTAGGAGCAGTAGGATCTACACTACGCGAACCACCTCCGAAGAACGAATCAAAGATATCTTCAAATCCACCAAAGCCGCTACTTGAAAAACCGCCTCCGCCAAAGCCGCCGAAACCACCAGCACCTCCGCCATAATTTGGATCTGTGCCTGCATGGCCGTATTGATCATAAGCCGCTTTCTTTTGAGGATCACTCAACACTTCATAAGCTTCAGACACTTCTTTAAATTTCTCTTCAGCATCTGCTTCTTTATTGATATCTGGGTGATATTGCTTGGAAAGCTTTCGGTAAGCTTTTTTTATTTCATCGTCTGAAGCACCTTTTGCAAGGCCCAAGACTTCATAATAATCTCTTTTCGTAGCCATTAGTTCCCCTCCAACTATTATTCCATTTATTCTAAAAAAAGGATCGACGCCAATTTATTTGTATAAAAACATCGTTGTAATCATACCATAAATTAAGCAAAAGCAAAATAGCTTCCCTTCATTTGCCAGTATTTATCTACAAATAAAGATAGGCAAAGACCAAAGCGATGACTTTGGTCTTTGCCAGCTTGTTAACGATCAAGGATTATTTGTCGTCGCCTTCTACTTCTTCAAAGTCAGCATCTACAACATCATCTGCTCCACCTTGTGCAGCTTCTGGATTTTCTTCTGCTTGTTGTTGCGCTGCTTGTTCATATAGTTTTACTGTTAAATTTTGAACGATTTCGTTTAATGAATCACGTTTTTCTTTCATTTGTTCGATATCGTTCGCTTCAACAGCTGCTTTTAACTCATCACGAGCATCTTCTGCTTTTTTCACTTCATCAGCATCTACTTTGCCTTCTAATTCTTTCAATGTTTTATCAACAGTGAATAACAAAGCATCAACGTCGTTACGTAAGTCTACTTCTTCTTTACGTGCTTTATCTGCTTCAGCATTTGATTCAGCATCTTTCACCATACGTTCGATTTCATCATCTGATAAACCTGATGAAGATTTGATTGTGATTGTTTGCTCTTTTTGTGTTCCTAAATCTTTCGCACGTACGTTTACGATACCATTTTTATCGATATCAAAACTTACTTCGATTTGTGGCACACCACGAGGAGCGGCTGGAATATCTGTTAATTGGAAACGACCTAATGTTTTGTTATCAGCTGACATTGGGCGTTCACCTTGTAATACGTGAATATCTACAGCTGGTTGATTGTCAGCAGCTGTTGAGAAGACTTGTGATTTACTTGTTGGGATCGTTGTATTACGATCGATCAATTTAGTAAATACGCCACCCATTGTTTCGATACCTAATGATAATGGTGTTACGTCTAACAATACAACGTCTTTCACATCACCTGTGATAACTCCACCTTGAATTGCAGCACCCATTGCTACTACTTCATCCGGGTTCACTGATTTGTTTGGTTCTTTGTTAGTTTCTTTACGAACAGCTTCTACTACAGCTGGAATACGTGTAGATCCACCAACTAAGATTACTTCGTCGATTTCAGAAGGGTTCAAGCCAGCATCTTTCAATGCTTGACGTACAGGAGTTTTTGTACGTTCTACTAAGTCACTTGTTAATTCATCAAATTTCGCACGAGTTAAGTTCATTTCTAAGTGCAATGGACCAGCGTCTCCTGCTGTGATAAACGGTAAGCTGATTTGTGTTGAAGTAACACCTGATAAATCTTTTTTCGCTTTTTCAGCAGCATCTTTCAAACGTTGAACAGCCATTTTATCTTTAGATAAATCAACACCGTTTTCTTTTTTGAATTCTGCTACCATGTAGTCGATGATTTTGTTATCAAAGTCATCTCCACCTAATTCGTTATCACCGGCAGTTGATAATACGTCGAATACGCCATCTCCTAATTCAAGGATCGATACGTCAAATGTACCACCACCAAGGTCAAATACTAATACTTTTTCGTCTTTATCTGTTTTATCTAAACCATAAGCTAATGCTGCAGCTGTTGGTTCGTTAACGATACGTTCTACTTCTAAACCAGCGATTTTACCAGCATCTTTTGTTGCTTGACGTTGTGCATCGTTGAAGTAAGCTGGCACTGTGATTACTGCTTTATCCACTTTTTCACCTAAATATTCTTCTGCAAAACCTTTTAAGTATTGTAAAATCATTGCAGAAATTTCTTGAGGTGTATAAGATTTGCCATCAGCTTCTACTTTGTAACCTGCTTCGCCCATATGACGTTTGATTGATGCAATTGTGTGTGGATTTGTCACTGCTTGACGTTTTGCTACTTCACCCACTTGGATTTCGCCATTTTTAAATGATACTACTGAAGGTGTTGTACGGTTACCTTCTGGATTTGCAATGATTTTTGCTTCTCCACCTTCTAATACTGCAACTGCTGAGTTTGTTGTTCCTAAGTCAATACCAATAATTTTACTCATAATTAATGATCTCCTATCTTCTATTTTAATTTTTTTCAATTTATATTATGCAAACATTCCTTGTTGTTACTGTGCAACAACAACCATGCTTGCTCGTAAAACGCGGTCATGTAATTTGTAGCCTTTTTGTAGCACTTCAACGATCGTATCTGCCGGTGTTTCGTCACTTGCAGGAATCGTTTGAACTGCCTGATGCAAATTAGGATCAAAAACTTCACCCATTGTCGGGATTTCTTCGATACCTTCTTCTTTCAACGCAGCTTGTAAGCTTTCAAGAACCATTGAGATCCCTTTTTTCAAGCTTGCACCTTGTTCATCATCAACTTCGATTGCCATCGCACGTTCTAAATTATCAAGTGAAGGCAATAATTTTTTACCTAAATCTTGTGAACGGTATCGTACAAGTAACTCACGTTCATTCTTGAAACGATTACTCATATTTGCAATCTCTGCACGAGCTCTTAAAAACTTATCTTCCATTTCAGAAAAGTCAGCTTTAGCATTTTCAAGCTCTGTCATTTCTGCTTCTGTTTCAGAAACACCTGACGCATCAATTGCCTCAGATAATTCTTCTTGTTCTTCTGTCGGTTTATCCTGTAATTCTTCATTCTCATCTGTTTTACTCACTCTTGCAACTTCCCTTCTCTTTTTCGTAGAATCGTTAAATTTCTATAATTAAACTTTGTTCTTATTCGTCAAGAAAACGATAATAAGCACCAAGTTTTGAAGCTAACTCATGACGAAATACATCTACTAAACCAAACATTTTTGAGTAAGGCATACTTGTCGGTCCTAATAAAGCAATCGTTCCTTTACCATGACCTGTGACCTCATAGGTTGCAGTGATCATACTCATATTGTCTAATAGATTATTGCCTATTTCTGAACCGATACGAATCGCAATCGGTGAATCAGCTTCTGCCGTTAACAGATGTGTGATTGCATCTGTATTTTGCATAAATGAATAAACTGATTTTAATTGATCGAGATCCTGCTTGACACCAAAATCGAGTACATTCATGCGACCACTGACGAATACTTTCTCTTCAAATGCATGTCCTAACATTGCATCAAATAAGCTCATCATGCCGTCTGGTGTTTGAAAATAACGATGTAAAATCATCGGAATTTCAGTTCGCAAGCGATGATAAACAGTCAATAAAGGCTGTCCTACAAGCTTGTCATTGATGATTTGCGTCATTTTTTCTAAATCTTGACTAGATACAGAAGCTGGAATTGCAAAGACTTGGCTTTCGACATTTCCTTTATCTGTCACAATAACCGCTATGATTTGTCGGTCATTTAAAGGCACGATCCGAAAACCTGTTAGTTTCCGTTCTTTCACCTCAGGACCTAATGAAAAAGCGGTATAACTGGTCAAATTAGAAAGAATTTCAGCTGATTGTTCGATAATATCGTTGATTTCATGAAACTCTTTGCCAAATGAATGACGAATTGTTTCTAAATCATCACGCTCAACTTCAGCTGGACTTAGTAAATGATCCACGTAATAGCGATAACCATCCATTGAAGGAATTCTGCCAGAAGACGAGTGAGTCTTCAACAGTAAGCCATGCTCTTCTAAAGCCTTCATATCATTTCTAATTGTTGCTGAACTGGATTGAATACCTTCTTCCATCAGCTTCTTTGATCCTACAGGATTGCCTGTATTCGTATACTCTTGGATGATAAGTCGCAAAATATTCTTTTGTCTTTCCGTTATCATAGTTACCACCCTTCATTAGCACTCATGATATTCAAGTGCTAATACAATTATTAATATAGCAAGTTCTATTGAAATTGTCAAGAGAAAAACATACTTTTTAGCACTCTTTATCACCGAGTGCTAAAAAATAAAAAAAACGAAACGAACATCATAAAAATGCTCGTTTCGCTTCAAAAATAGTTTAATTTTCTTTATCAATTAGAAATGCTTCAAACACATCATTTCCAACAAAAAGTCCTTGTTCTGATAACTGAATATACTCTTCGTTTTCTAAAAGCAGCCCCTTTTGAATCAACTCTGGAATCGTGTCTTGATATACTTGATTCAAAGCCAAACCAAACTTTTCATGGAATCGCGCCTTTGAAACACCCATTTTCTTTCGTAACCCTAGGAATAATTCTTCTTCCATTTGATTATTTAATGTCAAAATCTCAGTTTCAACTGTTGGTAGTTTATTTTCACGTAATGGTTTCAAATAGTGCTGGATCGGTCCATGATTTCTATAGCGAGTATGGCCTAAATAACCACTAGCTCCAGCCCCAAATCCATAATAGTGATCATTGTTCCAATAAACTAAATTGTGCTGACTTTCTTGTCCTTCTAAAGCAAAATTACTTACTTCATATTGATGACGTCCGGCCTTTTCCATTGCAATGATCGTTTCTTCAAACATTTGCGCTTCCACATCTTGATCTGGCAATTGCAGACGTCCTTGACGAACCCAGTTCATAAACATCGTTTTATTTTCTAAAATCAAAGAATAAAGTGAATAGTGTGGCAAATCAAGCTCAATCGCGCGTTTCAACGTATCTCTAAAGCCTTCTAAGGTCTGACCTGGCAATGCATAAATCAAATCGATACTGACATTTAGAAAATCTTCTTTTTCCAAGAATCTCATCGTTTCATAAACATCTTCTGCCGTATGTTTGCGTCCGATTTTTTTCAATAGCTTATTATCAAATGTCTGAACGCCCATAGATAAACGATTTACACCATATTCTTTCATTACCAGTAACTTTTCTTGCGTTAAATCACCTGGATTCGCCTCGATTGTAAATTCATTTGCTGGATCAATCGGTAGTAATTCACGGACACCTTTTAACAATACGTCTAACTGCTTAGCTGATAAAGACGTTGGTGTTCCTCCTCCTATATAAATCGTTTCGGTCGTCTTGCTCGGATATTGCTCTTTGGTCAAACGAATCTCTTTTAAAAGACTTTGAATATATTCATCGACTGGCTGACCTTCCAAAAATACTTTATTGAAGTCGCAGTAAAAACAAATATGTTCGCAAAACGGAATATGTATGTAAGCTGAAATTTTTTTATTTTGGTTTTCCAATTTTTTATTCCTCCAATTTAGAAGTCTTCTATTTATAAACCACTATATAGAAGACGTCTCTTATCTTAACATATCCCATCATAAAATGTTCTAATTTGATTCAAGAAATTCTGCTCTTACACAACTACTGTTGTTCTCAAATGCAGATTGAAAATGACACCTTGAATCCTCTAAAAGAGGTCAAAGCGCCATTATTATAAGATATTGAGAATTTCTTGACTAAAGTAACTCTTGATATTTTCTCATATAGATTTTTTTGATCACTGTTACTAAAAATAAATAGGCAACAATAGTTGGAATCAAATAATAAAAATAATTTCCAGGCAACGGAGCAAATCCAATACTAGCGCCTAGACCCGTGAATGGTAAAATTGTTCCAACCAAAATCCCAATCGAAGTAACTAGCGTCAAAATACCTGACGCTCTACTTTGAAGAAACGGTATTTTAGGCGTTCTCAACACATGTAGCACCAGCATTTGTGACCATAACGATTCAATAAACCAACCAGCGTGAAAAATAGCGATAAATAGTAGTTGTTTATCAGCAGTTAGCGAAAAGAAGCCGCCACCTAAAATAGCTGGACAAATAATAAAGTACATAAATAAATACGTTACGATATCAAAAATAGAACTTGTTGGTCCAAACCATTTCATGAATGAACCGATCGATTTAGCTTCCCATTTTTTCGGCTTTTCTACATATTCAGCATCCACATTATCCCAAGGAACTGACATACATGATGTATCATAAATCAAATTCAAAAAAAGTGATTGGATTGGCGCTACTGGTAAAAATGGTAAGAAGATACTAGCTGGAATAACAGAAAATACATTACCAAAATTGGAACTTGCAGTCATTTTGATATATTTCATTGTATTACTAAACACTCTGCGACCGGATATGATTCCTTTTTCCAAGACCATCAAGTCTTTTTGCAGTAAAATGACATCTGCCGATTCTTTGGCAATGTCGACTGCAGTATCGACAGAAATTCCAACATCCGAAACTTTCATCGCACCGGCATCATTGATCCCATCTCCCATGAATCCAACTGTTTGTTCATTTTTTTTCAATGCTTTTACAATTTTTGTTTTTTGATCAGGAGTTACTTTTGTGAAAATATTATATTCGTTCACAGCTGCTTCTAACTCGGTCTCAGATAGTTTTGTAAGAGCTGAACCATTGATCATTTTTTCTGTACCGAGTCCAACTTCTTTACAGACTGAACGAGTAACTAGCTCATTATCACCTGTTAAGATTTTTACTGAAACACCGTTATTTTTTAGTGCTTCGATTGCTGCCGATGCAGTTTCTTTAGGTGGATCTAAGAATGCTAGATATCCTTGCAAAATCAGCTCTTTTTCATCTTCAACCGAATAGTCATCTAATTGATTATTGACTTCTTTATCTGCGATCGCTAACACACGTAACCCATCTTCATTTAATTCGCTTACTGTTTTTAGTACTTGTTTTTTTATGTTAGAGGTTATTGGTACAATTTCTCCGTGCTGATTGATATGAGAACATGCTTGCAGCATCTCTTCAACCGCTCCTTTAGTGATCAAGAAGCTTTGATTTGTCCTTCTATTTTTGACCACTACACTCATTCTTCGTCGATTAAAATCAAACGGAATTTCATCGATTTTAAAATAGTCTTCTTCATCGATAGATAATTCTTTTGACGTTGCTTCAATAATTGCTTTATCGATCAAGTTACGCAGTCCCGTTTGAAAGTAGCTATTTAAAAAGGCCGATTGCAGGACTTCTCGATCTTCTTGGCATGACGTATTATAATGATATTCTAAAATCACCTTGTCTTGTGTTAATGTTCCGGTCTTATCCGTACATAAAATATCCATTGCTCCAAAGTTTTGAATGGCATTGACGTTTTTCATGATCGTGCCTTCTTTGGCCATATCTCTAGAACCTTTGACTAAATTCGTCGTAACGATCATCGGTAGCATTTCCGGGGTAAGCCCCACCGCTGTCGCAATCGCAAACATCAAAGCTTCACTCCAATTGCCTTTTGTGATGCCGTTGATCAAAAAGACTGCTGGTGTAATGACCATCATAAAACGAATCAGCAACCAAGTCGTTTTATTTACACCCAGTTCAAAGCTGGTTTTTTTTTCATCGTCTGCTACATCTTGTGCAATCTTCCCAAATAAAGTATTGTCACCAACGCGTACCGCCACACCAACTCCGCTACCGCTGACGACATTACTTCCTAAGAATAACAAATTTTCAAAATCTGTCTGATTGTTATTTGTAGAAACGAAATTTTTTACTTTCTTTTCAACAGGAAAACTTTCACCTGTCATCGCCGATTGAGATACAAATAAATCTTTTGCATGAATCAAACGAAGATCTGCTGGAATCATATCACCGGCTGAAAGCTTCACTAAATCACCACAAACCACTTCATCCATAGGAATTTCCATCTCTTTATTTTCTCTGGTAACGGTTGCTGTGATTTGGATCATATTTTGTAGCTTACTGACAGCATTGCTGGATTTAACAGACTGGATCAATGTCATTGTACCACTTAATAAAACCATAACAAGCATGATCAAAACGCCAGCAATATCTTTTTCACTCGGTTCGGCATAGACATATTCGGTAAAAAACGAAATGGTGGCAAGAATCATCAATACAACCGTAAATGGTGTGACGTAAGATTTTATCACGGTATAGATAAATGACTTCTTTTTGTCATCCGTGATTTTATTCACACCGAATTGTTCTTTTGAACGTTGAACTTCTCTGGCTTTCAATCCATCCCATGAAGAGGAAAAGCTTTCTAAGACTTTATCAATCGATAGATTGGCTAATTTTTGATAGGCTTTTTCATGGATCATGTTTTTCATTTCTTTTTGCATCTGAATTATCCTCTTTTCTTTTCGTTGATTTTTGTTTAATCGAACTATCTTCGGGCACGTTAACCACATCCTTTCCACACAAAAAGAGCGCACTGAAAACTCAGCCCGCTTTGCCGTGAGTCTTCGTAATCGTTGAGTTTTGGCACTATACAACGTAAAAAGCCTCTGCTTTTAGCTACCTTATGAAAAGCCTTCGTTCGACAATTCCTGTTCTACCCATTGGCGTCTCTCGACATTTTTGGGCAGTAGCCTGTGTTTGTATAGGAGCCTCACCTAACAAGAAGAATTACACTATCATTCTAATGTTTTTTACTATTATTTTATAGACTAAAAAAATTATGGCGCTATAACTTTTTTTGTATATCGTTTTACTCCCTATTTAAAATCGTTGATAAATCATCTATAAATAAGAATAGGCATATAAATAAAACGGAATGGTCTAATCCTCTATTTTTATTTATGATAATGTTATAGACGAACATCCCAACTTCGTTTATACAGTTATCCATACTCCTTTTTACAATGTAAAACTCTGGTAAAGCCCACTTCGTCTTTCCTGCGAAGTGGGTTTTATTTTATATGGAAATAATCCAACCCTCAAAGAATACCACTATAAGGAAAAAGAAATGGTTTCACTTGATCACTCAAGCTATAATAAACGAGTAAATAATTTATTTACAAATGCATAAGCAAAATGTTCATCGTTTCTTATCAGTGAACACCTCACTGATAAGGCCCCTTCAATTGGTGCGCTAACACCAACCGAAGGGGGCTTTTCCTTTTTATTTTTCATTTAATGTACTATTAATTTTTTATATAGTTTTAAAAAAAATGCACTATTCCAGTTAAACTTATTTTATCTTGTATAAGACTAGTTATTTTGAATAGAGGGGATGCAAACATGAAACTAAAACACTTAGACTATTTCTTAGCACTATGCAAAAATAAGAGCTTTACAAAGACTTCTGAGGAATTAGGAATTTCCCAACCTTATTTAAGTACTCATATTCGAGAATTAGAGCAAGAACTAAACGCTCAACTGATCACCAGAGATTACGGCAATAATACACTTACACCAGAAGGGGCCGTATTGAAAAGACGGGGAGAAACCATTTTTAAAGAACTTGAAACAGCCCTTGAGGAAATCAACTTGCTTGTTCATACTGGTGACACAGCAACTATCAAAATCGGAACTAATTTAGCTGACACGGATTATTTGATTGCTAAACTATTGACGAACTTCCATAAACTTTATCCATCTGTTTCCCTTGATTACGGCTATTATCCTAATTTAGAAGACGTACTGGAAAATAAAGAAATCGACATAGCTATCGGTATTCTTTCAGAAAACAATGCCACGATTACTAGTGATTTAATCTTCTCAGAATCCTACGTCGTTTATACCAGCACTAAGAACCCTTTAGCTGATTTGAATGAATTGAAAGCGAATCAATTACTTGATGTACCTCTAATCAAATATTCAAAACAGATTTATGAAGAAAATATAATCAGGTCATGGATTGAATCTAATCACCCAGAACTTAAAGAAAATCATTCTTACGAACTTCCCTCAACAATTTCTATACTAAACTTAGTTGATCAAGACTTTGGAATAGCATTTCTTCCTTACTCTTTAGTAGATTCACTACCTCTTTACCTAAACGTGTCCGCTATTGAAATCATTGATGGACCTTTTAGAAATATTTCTATTGGTTACGATGCAAACTGTACAATTTCCAATGCGCACAAGGCTCTCATCGACCAACTGCCGTTTATTTTTTAATTCATATTTCGAAAGGAAAAGGATATCATGGAACTCACTCTATTAAACTATTTTTTAGCACTTTGCGAGCAAAAACAGTTCACCCGAGCTAGTAATACATTGGGAATCTCCCAAGCAGCACTTAGCAAACAAATAAAAAATCTTGAAGAAGAAATCGGAACAGCTTTATTTTATAGAAATGGTGTAACGTGCAAGCTTACACCTGCAGGAAAAATACTCGAAGCCCACTGCTGGCGTATTAAACAAGAACTATTTTATATTCACGAAGAAATCAATGATCTTTCATCTTTAAAAAATTCTTATGAGACAATCAATCTCTCTCTCTTCCTAAATGATCTAGAATTTAAATTAAATGATACACTTTCGACTTTTTTTCGTGAACACCAAGATCTACGAATAAATACGATCGTTTCAGATAATATTTTCAATTCTCTTGAAACATTAGAATCCGACATCGGAATTGGCCCATCAATAAAAAATCTCCCATCAACGATCAAAAAAATAGATATTTATTCAAACGAATATCAAATCATCGTGCGAAATGATCATCCAATTTTAGAGCATTCAACGATTAGTTTGGACTCATTAGGTGACTACCCTTTTGTTTTCTTTAATCAAAGATTTCTTGAAACCAAAACCATTTACGACTGGATGCAGCTGAATCTTCCCACAAGATCCAAAGAAAATGATATTCAAGTTGACACAACTGAATTGATTCTTTATATGGTGAGCAATACAGAGGCGTTTTCTATCGTACCACAATATATAGAATGTCACTTAGATCCTCTAAAAATCATCTCGATCAATCATGACAGTCTTCCACTTAGGGTGATGTCGGTTTATTTCCTTAAGAATAAGTATATGAGGCCTCATTTAAAACAGGCTCTAGCTTCCTTTACCGGTATGTTATTTCACTAAAAAGGTGAGCGAGACATAACTCTTCGAGTCATATCCCACTCACACGGAATCTGGATAAATAGTGGGCACAGAAGTAATGATTTCCGAGATAAACAGAAATTGTTGTAAAGCACAGTGAATGGAATGTACTGACGTTACACAATACCTACTCAGTTCTCGGGATCAAATACTTCTGTCCCCTTCTCCTTACAAACAACGCCAAAAATTTAAAATCAATGTCTTTAATTAAACATGATCACTTTTTCATTTTAGTAGTAGATTCTACCGAACCACTTCTTTTTTCAACCTGAGAGGACGATGGTGTTTCTGATTTATTTTTATTCTTTTCCGTATGTTTCCCGCACCCTACTAATGCTATTGAGCATAGTAAGATTGTTGTTCCTAAAATAATTTTTGTCATGGACCTCATCCTCCTAAATAGTAATAAGCAACTACTTTTGCTTATTAGCTATTATGACAGAATAGTATGGATAGACCATCCTAAAATCTTTATAGTGCTATTCTTTTTCAAAAAAACTTGAATACCTGTCGATCCTAATTCGTTTCTACAGTATTCCTATCAATGAACGTGCCAACAATAATCTTTAAAAAAAAACTGAATCAACAATCAAATGGATTGTTGTTGATTCAGTTTATCGACTATCTAAAAGTCAGTGTGATTGTAAACAACCAGTCTAGTTTAATTGCCATTGTTCAAAAAATAATCCGCCGTATCTTGTTCATCTTGCTTCAACTGGATAATTAAATTATCTGCTCCATCAAACTTGACTTGATCCCGCAAATAATGATTCCAGCGAACCGTCACTTGTTCGCCATAAATATCTTGATGGAAATCTAAAATATATACTTCTACCGTCAACTCTCGGCCATCTCCAAAGGTATCGTTATGACCGATTGATCCCATACCGATATGCCATGATTCTCCAACTTGAATTTTTACAGCATAAACCCCAATTCTAGGCAAACGCACCGTACTTTTGACCTTGATATTGGCAGTCGGGAAACCCAACAAACGGCCTCTAGCATCGCCATGTACAACCGTCCCATCCGTTTCATAAACATAGCCTAATAATTCAGTAACCTCTTCCATCTTACCTTGTTCCATCAATTCGCGAATCCGCGTTGAACTGATTTTTGCTCCATCTAACTCTTCTTTACTTACTGTAGCAATCTCAAAACGATCTTTAGCATAGCCCGGCAAATGAGCAACATCTGCAATATCTTTAGGACCATAAGTGTAATCAAACCCTGAAACTGCAACTTTTGCATGCAGTCCAACAATATATTGATCCACAAATTCTTGTGGTGCTAAATGCGCAAATGCTGAGGTAAATTCAATCACATATAGCATATCTACGCCATGTTTTTCCATCAATCGTTCTTTTTGTTCTAAGCTATTCAAATATTTCATATTTTCAGGTAAAACTTTTTGAAAAACAATCGAAGGATGCTGATTAAATGTCATTACAGCTAACTTTAAGCCTTTTTCTTTGGCAATTTTTTTACCGGTCTCAATCACTTTTTGATGTCCACGGTGAACACCGTCAAAAAATCCTAATACCATTACGACCTCATCTTTTGGGATTTGTTCTAGGGTATATGGATGTCGAATTGAAATAATTTGCATGATAAAACTTCTTTCTATTAATTATTTCTTAGCACTTTGCTAGGTTTTAATACATTAGGCTTCGTTGGATGTGCCATGTACAAACTCACAACTTCGTCTTGATAAAACAAAGCTAGTAAGTCTTGCGGCATTTCTTTTAAAGCAAGTTCTGCTGGAGACAATCGAACGCCGTTTTTGACTCTCTGGTAAAGTTCTGTAGATAAATCAACTCGCTGAAATCGCTCGATCGCAGTTTCAATTGGTAATAACGTTTCAGCAATAGCATTCTGTTCCATCTTTTCTGCTACTTGTTCCAAGGTCAAACATTGCTCAGCAGTTAATCCGCCACTTGCTGTTCGCGTTAAATCGGACATATGCGCAGGTACCCCTAACACAAGACCTGTGTCTACGGATAGTGTTCTAACATACGTTCCTTTACCACAAACTACTTTAAAGCACCAGCTTTGTGTTCCACTGATTGGATCGAAGCTAGGTTCGCTTGTACGTTCAAACGAATAAATTGTTGCTTTTCTCATTGGTCGTTCGACCTCTTCGCCATTTCTAGCATATTCATAAAGACGTTTGCCGTTAACTTTAACCGCTGAAAACATTGGTGGAATTTGTGTTATAACACCCGTCATCTTGTTCATTGCAGCATCAATTTCTTCAGTTGAAAAAGGAGTTGTCAGATCGATCTTTTCTACTATTTCACCACTAACATCTTCCGTTGTTGTAGAAAAGCCCAACGTGATTTCTCCTTCATATGTTTTACCAGAATCAACCATATACTCAATTACTTTCGTCCCTTTTCCGATACAGATAGGTAAAACACCAGACACATCAGGGTCCAGTGTACCGCCATGACCGATTTTTTTTGTATGTAAAATTTTCCTCAGTTTGAAAACACAGTCATGACTCGTCATGCCGCGTTCTTTCCATAAAGGTAAAATACCGTCCATTTTTTTCCTCCAATTAGATTACTAACTTATTTATTATAGCATAGAAAATCAAAGAAATTTAGTTTTAATAGTCGCTTTTCAGGCAATTATCTACCCCAACCAAACATAAACATTATACAAAAAAGCATAAAACAAAACTAGGTAACAGCTTTGTTTTACGCTTACCACTTGCTCTCTTTTAATTTAAATCATATTGTTAGGCAGAATGCCCTACGATCACATCACCAGCATAGCCAAATCCAACGCGAGTCATGCTAGGATTCATCTCCCAATCACGATGTCCTGTTCCTGATGGAGATACCATGTTTGTTTCATTGTACCACGCCATGATCACAGAGTTTCCTGGAGCAAACATAAAGGCAATCACTTCATCTCCTCTGTTCCAGTGATCAGATGGAATTTGATAATCTTGCATCATTGAAGCTCTGCCGCTAGCTGACGCGGCAAGTCCAGCATCCCAACTCACGGGATTCAAACCATTTGCTGTACGCAATGCGTTTAATGCTTGGAAAGTTGCATCAGCTGAAGTAACGGGTGGTTCTACCGGTTTGTTAGGTGTTTCGGGCACTTCACCACTATTTTGATTACCTGAATTATTGTCATTATTATTTACTTCAGGTGTGCTTGGGTTTGTTCCTTCAGACTCTTCTGTCTTGTTAGGAGGTGTCGTTGTTGTCTCTGTGGTTTCTTTGCTTGTCTCATTAGTACTTTGGCTTTGAGCAGATTGTTCTTCTGACTTATTTGTCGTCTCAGCTTTCTTTGTTTCTTTCTTTTTCGCTTCATTGGCTAGCTGAGTTTTTAGCGCTTCTTGTTGCTCTTTTAATAATTTATTTTTTGAACTTTCAGCACCAGAAGTATCAGAGTCTACTTCTGCTTTTAAAACGTTCAAATCTGCTTGTTTAGCTACAAGGTTTTCTTTCTCTTTTTCAAGTTGTGTCGTTGCTTCTTCTACTGCAGCCAGATTCGTTTGAATATCTGTTTTTTTCGTTTCAACAAGTAATTTATCTTCTTTTTGTTGTTTAATCAAATCGTTGTTAGCTGTTAAAATAGAAGAAATTGCCTGAACTCGGCCGACTGCATCTGTAATTGATTCTGAGTTTAAGATAATATCCAGAATTTGCGTTCCTTGTCCATTGACTTGAAGGTTTCTTCCTTGCTTTTGGATTGCTTCTGTTCGTTTATTGATACGTACGTCTAATGACGCAATATCTTTTTTTAGCTGTTCAGATTCTTTTGTTAATTCTGTTTTTTGTTTATTCAACGAAATACCTTCATCAACAATCGAAGAAATTTCTTCCTCTAATGAAGAGATCTGAGTCGCTACCCCTTTTTGTTTTTCTTTTAAGGCTGAGATTTCCTTATCTTGTTGTTCTATTTTCTTATCAGCTGTCTCCGCTAGCGTACTTATCGGCATCGCTATTCCTGCAACTGTAATCATACTAACTATTAATAATGACAAATTCTTTTTCTTCACTATTAACCCTCCATTTTCTTCAACAGTGTCTTCAATCACACTTGTATTATAAATAATAGCACAAATCTATTTTAGTTGATCGATAAAAATATTACAGTTCCTTTCAATATAGTTACAAAAAATAATTCTGTTACAAAAGCACAAAAAAAGTCCAAGCCAAAACTAAAAATCAGTTTTGGCTTGGGCTCTCATCTGAATAAGCAATGGAAGTAACAGCATATCCATCCAACCTCAGCTGTTTCCCTATTCACCTTGATTCAATTTACGAATCAGTTCATCAATATGATTTCCATATTGAACTGATTCATCTTTTTCAAAGATTAGTTCAGGCGTTTTATATAGTGTCAAACGTTGACCTAATTCTTTGCGAATCAATCCTTTGGCTTTATCTAATCCTTGTTGCGCTTTTTGGTGATCAGAAGCTAGATCAGATAACAAACTGTAATAAATCGTCGCTTGTTGCAGATCTCCAGTTACTCGAACATCGGTAATTGTAATATCTTGCACACGTGGGTCTCTGACACGTTTTCTCAATATATCATTAATTTCACGCATGATTTCTTGACCCACTCGGCGGTCACGATAATTTGCCATACTGTTTCTCCTTCTCTCTATTTTTATTTTTTTATTATTGTTTGATTTCTTCCATAACGAAGCCTTCAATTACATCATCCACTTTAAGGTCATTGAAGTTTTCAACCATGGCACCACATTCAAAGCCAAGCTTCACTTCTTTCGCATCGTCTTTGAAACGTTTCAAACTAGCTAGTTTGCCTTCGAAGATTACGATGCCGTCACGAATCACACGAACGCCACTATCACGACGGATAGAGCCTTCTGTAACATAACAACCAGCAATTGTTCCAACTTTAGATACTTTATAAAGTTCACGAACTGTCATTTGACCTGTAATTTTCTCTTCAAATTCAGGATCTAGCATCCCTTTCATCGCTGTTTCGATTTCCTCGATTGCTTTGTAGATGATACGGTGTAAACGAATATCCACTTCTTCTTGATCTGATTGTTGTTTCGCTTGTGGTGTTGGGCGAACGTTAAATCCAATGATGATCGCATTACTTGCTGCAGCAAGCGTAACATCACTTTCATTGATTGCACCAACAGCCGAGTGAACGATTTTCACACGAACACCAGCAACTTCGATTTTTTGTAAACTTGCGGCTAAAGCTTCCGCTGTACCTTGTACATCAGCTTTGATAATCACGTTAACATCTTTCAATTCGCCTTCTTTTAGACTTTCAAACAAGTTGTCTAATGTTACACGATTGTTTGATGAACGTTGTTCAAGTTGCGCACGTTTGCCACGTTCTTCACCTGCTTGACGAGCTGTTTTTTCATCTTCAAAGACTACAAAACGATCGCCTGCTTGCGGTACATCATTTAACCCAGTGATTTCAACTGGTGTTGCTGGACCGACAGCTTTATCACGACGGCCGATATCATTGGTCATAACACGGACACGTCCAAATGTATTTCCGACAACGATTGGGTCACCAACACGTAATGAACCTTGTTGAACAAGTAATGTCGCAACAGGCCCCTTCCCTTTATCTAAACGAGCTTCGATTACTGTACCGATTGCACGTTGGGTTGGATCAGCCTTCAAGTCTTCTACTTCAGCAATTAATAAAATGTTTTCTAGTAATTCATCAATATTTTGATTGAATTTCGCTGAAATATTTACGAAAATCGTATCTCCGCCCCATTCTTCTGGGATCAAACCGTGTTCACTTAATTCTTGTTTCACATGATCAGGATTAGCACCTGGTTTATCCACTTTATTGACCGCTACGATGATTGGTACTTCAGCAGCTTTTGCATGGTTGATTGCTTCAATCGTTTGCGGCATGACACCGTCATCTGCTGCAACGACTAAAATCGTAATATCTGTGATACCTGCTCCGCGAGCACGCATACTTGTAAATGCAGCATGTCCTGGTGTATCCAAGAAAGTAATTGGTTTGCCATCAATGTCGATTTGATAAGCACCGATATGTTGCGTGATACCACCTGCTTCACCAGAAGTTACGCGTGAATTACGCAATGTATCTAGCAAAGTCGTTTTACCATGGTCAACGTGTCCCATGATTGTTACAACCGGCGGACGTGTGACAAGATTTTCTTCAACTAATGCTTCTGGTTCGAAGAATTTATCGATATCAGCAACATCTACTTGAACTTTTTCTTGTGGCTCCATGCCGTAATCTACTGCTAATAATTCAATCGTTTCTTTATCTAATGATTGGTTTTGATTGACCATAACACCCATCATAAATAGTTTTTTGATGATTTCAGCTGGTTCGCGGTGAATTTTCTTCGCGATATCCGCTACGTTCATTCCTTCTGTATACTCCAATACATCTGGTAATTCACGGAATTTACGAGCTGGCACTGCTGGTTTGGTAGATTCTTGGTATTTCCCTTTTTTGCCTTTTTTGTTGTATCTGTTGCGGTTTTGGTTGTTGTAGCCGTTACGGTTACGATTTTGACCGCCACCTCCGCCACCGAAACTGTTGTTACGATTTCCAGTGTTTGTGTTGTTACGGTTTTGGTTTCCTTGAGCATTACTGTTACCTTGTCCTTGTTGCGGACGACTTTGTTGTCCAGTTTGCGCAGGACGGTTTTGAGTTGTATTTTGTGTAGGACGATTTTGAGTCGTACCTTGTGTATTGCGATTTTGGTTGTTGTTACGGTTTTGATTATTTTGTTGTCCTGCTTGTGCTGGACGGTTTTGGTTTTGGTTGTTTTGTTGCGGACGGTTTTGCTGTCCTTGGTTTGAACGGTTTTGAGTCATATTTTGGCTGCTTCCTTGCATGTTTCGATTTTGGTTGTTACGGTTTTGATTATTTTGTTGTCCTTGTTGCGTTGGACGATTTTGATTGTTTTGCTGCGGACGATTTTGTTGTCCATTTGGTTGTTGCGGTTTATTTTGGTTTGGTCTATTTCCATTTTGGTTAGCTGGTTTTTGATTTGCTGGTTTTGTTTGTCCTTGAGCACTTTGAGCTACTTGCGGTTTTGGTGCCGGTTTGTGTTGAGAATTCGCAGGTTTATTTCCTCCAAATGAGTTGCGAAGTTTTGATTCGTCCTCAGAAGAAATTGCGCCCATGTGATTTTTCACATCCATACCTAAAGCATGTGCTTTTTCGACAACATCTTTACTCGATTGATTGATCTCTTTTGCTAATTCATAAATTCTTTTTTTCCCCATGCAATCACCTTCCTAACCTTTGATTAATTCCTTGAATTTCTTTGCAAAGCCTGGATCATTGATGCCGATAACCATACGTGTTCTACCAATCGCATGACTTAACTCTGCTTGAAAAAATGATTCATCACAAGGAACCTTGTAATAAGAACATTTGTCCTTAATTTTTTTTCTTGTATTATCACTAGCATCAGCGGCAACAAAAACAAATTTTGCTTTGTTACTGCGGATATCACCGATCGTCAATTCTTCACCAGTTACTAGTTTTCCAGCTCTCATAGCCAAACCTAATAAATTCAGTATTTTTTCTTTATCCATTGCCGAACAACTCATTACGCGCTTTTTGGTGTTCAACATAGTCTAATAATTCTTGGTAAAATTCATCCGTCAATGTCGTTTCCAACACACGATCTAAAATATGCTTATCCCATGCGTCTTGGACCTCTTTGGCTCAAGAGCCACATAGGCACCTCGTCCCGGCATTTTCCCTGTGGGATCGATGGCAACTTCGCCTTCTTTAGAGCGTGTGATTCGAACTAATTCTTTTTTCGGTTTCATTTCACCTGAAACAACAGATTTGCGCATCGGGATTTTTCTTTTTTTCATTTTATTCCCTCCAAATCGTTAGACTTGTTCTTCGTCTTCAGCTGTTTTTTCTTCAAACTCAACGTTTTCGTAATCATCAGCAGTCATATCAGATTCTACAATCGCATCATCGTGTAGTTGTTCTTCTGATGTTTCTGGATTCTCTGCAAGTTGTGCATAATAGTCTTCCATCTCTGACTCAGGTTTGATATCGATTTTGAAACCTGTCAATTTTGCAGCTAAACGTGCATTTTGACCTCTTTTACCAATAGCAAGTGATAACTGATAATCCGGAACAACTACTGTACAAGCTTTGTTGTTGTTTGGATCGAAAATAACATCGACTACTTGTGCTGGATTGAGTGCATTGCTGATGAAAACAGCAGGATCCTCACTCCATTCAACGATATCCATATTTTCGCCTTTTAATTCATTCACGATTGCTTGAACACGTTGTCCTTTAGGTCCAACACATGTTCCGACAGGATCGATATTCGGATCAGTTGAGCGAACAGAGACTTTTGAACGATCTCCTGCTTCACGAGCAATACTCACGATCTCTACTATTCCATCATACACTTCTGGGATTTCTTGTTCAAATAATCGCTTCAGTAAATCAGGATGACTACGGCTAACGAAAACTTGTGGACCTTTGGATGTATTTTCAACTCTTGAAACGTACACTTTGATACGATCATGAGGTTGATAAAATTCATTTGGCATTTGATCTTGCTTAGATAATACAGCTTCGATCTTGCCTAAGTTCACATAGATATAGCGGCGGTCTTGTCTTTCGACGATTCCTTGCATGATATCATTTTCGTAAGCACTGAATTCGTTATAAATGATATTTCTCTCTGCTTCACGAACACGTTGTAAGATAACTTGTTTCGCTGTTTGCGCTGCAATACGACCAAAATCTTTTGGTGTTACTTCAAAACGGATCTTATCTCCCATTTCGTAAGCTTTATTAACTTCCATCGCTTCTTTTAATGACACTTCTAATTGCGAATCAAATACTTCTTCTGTTACTTCTTTAACGGCATAAACATGGATGTTTCCTTTTTTGCCATCGAATTCTACTTCAACGTTTTGGGCTTGCCCATAATGTCTTTTATATGCGGAAACTAACGCTGCTTCCAATGCATCAATCACAATCTCTTTAGAAATACCTTTTTCAGCTTCTAATGCATCTAGTGCATTTAACATTTCTTTGCTCATTTTTTTATCATTTCCTCCTACTATCTAAATGAAAGGTGAACGGAGCTGATCAACCTTTTATAGGTCGATTTCTGCATCCTGTGATAAGCAAAAACCGGAAAGTTCTGCTTTATATTTTACTTTTTAAAACTGAATTGCTAAACGAGCTTTGGCAATGTTTTTTCGTTCAAATGTATACTCTTTGACTCTTGTTTTGATTTTGACTGTCAAGGTCAATTGATCTTTATCTACTGTTTTTAAGATACCTTCAAATTGTTTTTCACCATCGATCGTTTGATACAGTGAAACATGAATGTATTCTCCTACTGCTTTTTCATAGTCGCTTTCTTTCTTCAACGGACGTTCAGCTCCCGGAGAGGATACTTCCAGAAAGTATGCTTGAGGAATCGGATCAGGATCCATAGCATCAAGCTTTTCATCTAGTTGTTCACTAACAAGTGCACAATCTAAGATATCAATACCGCCTTCTTTATCGATAAAGACACGAAGAAACCAGTCTCTTCCTTCCTTGACAAACTCTACTTCTACAAGTTCAAAATTTTGTTTTTCTAAGATTGGTGTGACTAACTCGGTAACAGTTTCCACAACACTACTCAAAATTTTCGCCTCCTTCGAGATTTATGTAACGTACTAGTCAAAAAAACATAAAACTTGGTTAACATCAGAAAAAGCGCTAGTAATCAACCAATGAAGACAGGATAAATCAACGTATTATCCTGTTTTCTTATTAAGTTACTCCATTAAAAAGAGTGAGCAGAAATCCGCTCACTCAAACTAGTATCATTACTTATACTACATTCTACCACAGTTCTTCCTAAAACTCAAATACAGACAAATTAGCCTGCGGCTGAAACCACGCATTGGTCAAAGTCACTCTCTAAGCATAGTTATGCGATTCGTACTGGCTTTTTCTTGAAATAAAGCCAAACGATTAAAACAATGCTAATACCAGCGCTACAAATCGCTAAAAATTGATCAACCGTTAGTCCAAGCGGCGGATGGTTTAAGCTTGTTTTTAAGAACCCGTTATCCATTTCGATACCAAGCAACATGGCAGTAACGTTATTTGCTGCATGAAACGCACTTACAAAAACTAAGCTTTTTGTTTGCCTAAAAATTAACATAAAAAGAATGCCGGCAATAAATAAATCAATTATTCTAAATACTTCTAAATTCCTCCATAAGTCCATATGCATAGCTACAAACAACCCCGCTGGAACGATAATCGCAACCTTGCTTCCTAAAAAGGAGAAAGCTGCTGGAAGTAATCCCCTAAAGATACATTCTTCAACCACAGCCATACCAAAGAATGTCGAAACACCTGATAAAATAGAAAACCAATTAATATTAAAGTCATAGAATTGTATGTCCGCACCTAGCAGCCACAATATTCCAAATAAAGCCACTATCATCAAAGCCCCCATGAGAAAACCTAACCCTATTTTTCTTATGCTATCTCTTTCACCAAAGTCAAAAGTCTCAATTGATGATAAGAAATGTTTTTGATAGTAACGCTTTGTCAATAGTATCATTATTGGCGCTCCTATGAATCCCATCAGCATATTTGTTACATCGGATACTGTTTCATTCATGCCACTACGTCCAAAAAACGCAAATGCTATTCCCAATGGAATACACAACGAAATTGCCATAGATAGTAAAGCATAAATCATCGTTATAATAATTCTCCAACCTCTTTTTAGTTCTTCTTTTTTCATTTTACCGCTCCCTTTTTAATATTTTATATAAGAACAAAAAATGTTCATATACCGAAAATTACCAACAATACCAATTTCATCTAAAACAACTGATGTTATCACAACCTAAATTCGAGTATATCATTTTCAAATATGAAATCCCAGATTTTTTAAGTTCATTTATTAATAAAATAAGAGGATAGCGCCTACTAAGCTTCTCTTTTTTCTATCCTAAGAAACCTCACTTCCTTTTTTCTTTCTTTTGTTTTACTATAGATTAGACAATCTGAAAGGAGTACCATCATGTCTCAAACGCAAGTAATTAAAGTAACAAAAAATACCATGCAAAAAATGAAGTCTTTCTACGAAAAAAATTGTTTAAATAAGAATGTTCCTTATTCTGAATTTATTGCAAAGGTTGGCAACACAACTATCACAGCCTACACCTCTGGAAAAGTTGTTTTCCAAGGTCCGTCTGCAGAAAAGACGGCTGCACAATGGGGAGATTCTACCCCAAATAAAGGAACAAGCGCTGCAAAAACTAAACAAGCAAGCACCTTACCAGCTAATTTTAGTCAGCTTTCCGTCTTAGGTAGCGACGAAGTGGGCAATGGTAGTTATTTTGGTCCAGTTACTGTTTGTGCAGCCTACGTTGACAAAACAATGGTAGCTAAATTAAAAGCTCTCGGCGTCAGAGATTCTAAAGAACTGACTGACCCTCAAATCGTCCAACTTTCAAGTGTTATCAAAGAGTTGATCCCGTTTAAACTGTTGATTGTTGAACCAGAAAAATACAATCAAATCCAGCCAAAATACAACGCTGTTCACATGAAAGTTGCATTGCATAATCAAGCAATCCACTTGTTGTTGGAAGAAATCGCACCGACTAAACCTGAAGCGATTTTGATTGATCAATTCACACCAGAAGCAAATTATAAAAAATATGTACGAAGTGAACAAAATCAAGTGAAGGAAAAGTTATACTTCGTTACCAAAGGCGAACAATATCATGTAGCAGTTGCGGCTGCTTCAATCATTAGCCGAGCCGCTTTTTTAGAAGAATTAGAGAAAGAATCGAAAGAATTAGGGATGAAAGTCCCGTCTGGTGCAGGAACTGTTTCTGATAAAGTCGCAGCCAAAGTCTTGGCAAAAGGCGGCATGGAATTACTAAGTAAATATGCGAAACTTCATTTTGCAAATACAGAAAAAGCGAAAAAATTACTTTAAAGCAAAAATTCCTAAGACAAAGTTCAATAATGTCTTAGGAATTTTACTATTCCGCCTCTTGAATTTCTTTATCCAAATCAGCATAATCAATCGCTGTATGAATAAATGTTTCATCATTTTTAGGAAAATGCTGTAGTAAAGAATCCATTGGTTCAATCTCAATTTTTCCTGATTCCAATATAAAATCCATCAAATGTCCGCCGAAGGTTTGCTCATCATCAATAAAATGCAGATGAAAATCAGCTGCCGCAACCCCTTGAAACAATTCAGGTGTAAAAAAACCAACGATGGTGCCAGTAACATTCCCTTTTATAAACTCGGGCTGCTCTTTAGATACTTCAACTAAACGTTTATATGGCTTTTGTTGTTTCGGCATTGCTCGAATATGAACTTCTTTAAACGTTCCATAAATTTTAATGGCATGAAAAAGATTTTCACTCTTCAACTGTTCACGAATCAATGCATTGATCTTTAAATTGTCTATAGGACCCTCTACTGGAAAAGTGGTTGTCGGTTTAAATGTCGTCACTGCGGCGTATGGTGTCTCCTGTTTTTCATCAAGTGCAATCAACGCACCATCTTCGCGACCTTGATAAGCTTTCCCATCTAAAATGATCAACTCTCCGTCCAAACCAGATAACGTTCCAATCCCAAAGTCACCTTTTTTTAAGATATTAGCAATCGTTTCAGTTCCATCCATCAAACCAGCCATTAAAGCACCCAAAGTACCATGCTGGTATAAAACTGTTTCTTTTGTCATTGTCCTCACCTTCCTAATAAAACTGATCTGGCAAAATCGTCTCCCCTAGTTTTTCATTGTCCCGATAATCAATTGGAATATCAATTACTACTGGGCCATTTGTTTCGATCCCAGTTAAAATCGCCTCTTTCAATTCTTGAGTATTTTTAGCTCTTAAACCTTTTGCACCAAAGGCTTCAGCATATTTCACAAAATCAACGGGTCCAAAATCAACACCCGAAATTCGATGATATTTTAATTGCTCTTGAAATTCAACCATGTTGTACCGGCCATCATTCCAAATCAAATGAATGATTTTTAATTTTTTGCGAACTGCAGTCTCAAGATCTTGAGCCGAAAATAAGAAGCCGCCATCGCCCGAAATTGATATAATTTGCGTATCCGGCCGAACCAATGCAGCTGAAATCGCCCATGGAAGTGCCACACCTAATGTCTGCATACCATTACTAAATAGTAGATGTCTAGGTTCATAGCTTCTAAAATGACGAGCCATCCAAATATAGTGACTGCCCACATCAACTGTGACTGTCATTTCATCAGTTACTATGCTTTGTAATGTGTCGATAACTTCTAGCGGATGGATCAAGCCAGTTGTGCTTGGTTCTTTTACACTATCCCGCTGGATCATTTTTTCATGTAATGAATGTAAATATCGTGTAGCGTTTTCGGGGAGAACTTTCGCTTCAATACTTGGTAACAAAACAGTTAACGTCTCCCCAATATCACCGATCAATTCTCGTTCCGGCTGAAAATATTGATCGATCTCAGCAGGTGTATCATCGATCACAATGATTTTCGACTCACCTTCTGCGTTCCAGTTTCTAGCTTCATACTCGATTGGATCATATCCAACAGCGATCACTAAATCGCTGTGTTTTAATAGCATATCTCCTGGTTGGTTCCGAAACAGACCAATCCGACCAAAGAAATGCTCTTCCAAATTTCTAGAAATCACACCCGCTGCTTGGAACGTTTCAACAACAGGAATCTTGGTTTTCTCCACAATTTCACGAATCGCATGGGCCTCTTTTTCAGTCGAAGCTCTCATACCTACCAACAAAACAGGGAGTTCTGCTTCTTGAATTTGCTCGGAAAGATAGCGGATATCTTCCGTTGAAGCAGAGCCGATTTTGGGATCATTCAATGGATTAATGCCAGGAGATTCTACCATTCCATCAACAACGTCTTGAGGAATGCTAATAAAACTGGCTCCTTTTTTTGACGATTTTGCTAAACGATAGGCATTCGCAATGACTTCAGAAATGGTTTCGGGATCTTGAATTTCTGCGCTATATTTGGTAATTGGCTCAAATAACGCAGCATTGTTCATACTTTGATGTGTTAGTTTTAGTAAATCTCTACGTTTTACTTGACCACCAATTGCCAGCACAGGATCGCCTTCTGCTGTAGCTGTGACTAAGCCTGTTGCCAAATTGCTTGCGCCAGGACCACTTGTAGCAACTACTACACCAGGATTCCCAGTCAAACGCCCAACTGCGGCGGCCATAAAAGCTGCGTTTTGTTCATGACGCGTGACAATCAATTCTGGTCCATCATCAACTAAGGAATTAAATAAACCATCGATTTTTGCCCCTGGAATCCCAAAGACATAATCAACTTGATGATTTTTCAAACTCTCTACAATCACTTCAGCGCCGTTTCTGCTTTTTCCGACCATCTGTTACACTCCTTTTATATTTATGTTCCATTGGAAATAAAATCATCTATAATGGAACTTACAAATAAATAACCTTTATAAAAAACACATTTTATAATACAGTTTAAAAACCTGTAACACTTTTATAGTATAGCACCCAAACTATTTTTTGTTTAATCATTTGTTTGACAAAAAAACAGCAACGAAATGGTTAGATTTCATCACTGTTTCCATTAATTCTATTTTTGATAGTTCAACCGCTCATCTTTAATTTGATCTTCAAAATCCATCCCATAGCCAAAATCATATCTATGGCCTAATTCATCTTTATGACAAATCAGATCCAACGGAACATCTTCTTTTTGTTGTTCAACCGTTTCCATATCGGCTGGCATTTGAAACGGTAACAACCCAGATGGCGTATATTCACCGCTCAAAACACTTAATATGGCTTGGGTTTGGACCCCAAAATCAACAATGATACTATCTACAGCTCCTTCAAACTCTTTAACGATTGTTGGATTTTTCATTGTAAGAGAAACAATGATTGGCAAATCGGGAAAGTCCTTTTTAAGTGATAGGATCGTCTCAAGATCACCGCTATTAGCTGCTGTATTACTTTTATCAACATATGATCGATTTTCTCCTGCTAGGCTTTTTTCACGTGCAAGTTTAGCAGTATATGGCCGATACTGTAAGCTAATCGGCAAGTAGCCGTTTCCTTCGTCCTCCCTTGAATAGCCAACTGTTTTGGGAGACGCCAAAAACACTAAAGCAACTTCAGCTTTTTCTGGTGAATCAACTAGTTGAAAATATTTTTCTACAAAATCTGGGTTGACTGGATTCTTTTCGCAAGCTGGCTGAATATTCCCAAACCAATCTGCTGACTCACCAATTTTTTGTTTCGGAATGTAAAGTTTTGTCTGCTTTTGCAAAGGTAATAAATGATGTCTATTTTTTAATAGAACCAAGGATCTTTGCTGTGCTTTGTATCCAATCTCCATAAACTCAGGATTTCCAACTACTTGTTCTGAATGTTCTGGGATCAAATAGGGATTTTCGAACAGGCCAGTTTGAAAATATTTTTCAGTAACCGACGGGCAGAAATTCGGAATCTTTCTTGCATCACTTGCGCGCCATGATCCATAACACCCAACTCATAAGCAGCTAGTACAGGTTCAATATCATTATTTCCGCCAAATTGATCAACACCTGCCGATAATGCTTTATAATGACGTTGCTCAATGGTCAATCCTTCGACACCCCAGCTTTTTCCACCAATAAATTGATCAGGTTTAACGGCGTCCGCGTGATCGACCAATCTGTACAAACAACTCCGTCATACTCATATTTTTTTCGCAATAAATCATTAATGATGAACTCACTAAACCCATTGCCTACATTTTCTTGATTTTTTTGATCTTGATCATAAGAAATAGTGTAATACGGCATTACAGCTGATGCTTTTTCAGTTCCATTCTCCAAAGAAAATGCTCCATTAAGAAACGGCTGCAAGTGTTCCTCAAAATTTTGACCTGGGTAAACGGCATATTTCCCATAACCATAATGGGCATCGCGCCCCGCTTCACCGCTTCCTCCACCAGGCCAATGTTTGACCATTGCATTGACGCTTTCTGATCCCCAGTCACATTTTTCATGAGGCGTCGTTTGAAATCCGTCACAATAAGCTTTAGCTAAATCAGTAACTAATTTCACTCCTTCACCAAACGTACCGGAAAAACGCATCCAACGCGGTTCTGTCGCTAAATCAATTTGTGGCGATAAGGCCGTCGTAATCCCTAACGCGCGATATTCCTTACTAGCAATTTCGCCAAATTTCCGAACCAATTCAGGATCAAAGGCTGCAGCCAAGCCTAATTGTTCTGGCCATTTCGAAATATCCCCACCAGCTCCTGCATTGAACTCTGTATCAGCACTTGTACTGTGTCTAGGATCAGAGCTTATATTTACCGGTATACCTAAATCTAAGCTTTCTGCCATGGCTTGTAAATTATTAGTCCATTGTGCAGCAATTTTTGGAGAATCGACTAGTGTTAATAAGACATGGCGGATATGATCTTCTTTTAAAAACTCTTTTTGCTGATCCGTCAGCTCGGCAAGCGAGCCCTCATAACGTTCTAATGGCTGTCCGTCATAAGTGCCGGAAAACATTTCAACAAAATGATTTTGCTTTTTAGAAACTGTTTGGTGTCTGCTATATAGCATTAAGCCAGCAATCTGTTCAACAGATAATTTTGCTACCAAATCTTCTATTCGTTCTTCAAGCGGCAAACGCCAATCTTCATAGGGATCTAGCACCCCGTTTTGATTCAAATCCTTAAATGCAAAACCATCTTTTTCGATCAGAGAAACACCTGAATTTTTAGCATACCCAAGTGTTGCACCATTCTCATTTTCAACAAGGATCCAATTTCCTTGAGGCGTTTTTTTATAGCTCATGTCATTTCCTCCTCATTTCAGCATAGAAGTAAACGTATTCTTTTCCTCTTCTATTTTACAATGTTTTACAACTAGAAGCGATAGTCATTTTTAATTTAGGAAGTGTTTACTTTTTAAGAAAGAGTAAAGGAAATGTCGAATTTTATTCTGTTGATAAATTAGCTATCTTTGGTGGAAACCTGTAACAGATAGAATTCTTTTTTCAAAATTACCACGATTCTTCATTTCAAGTTATTATATTATAAAAAAATTAATATTTATGAGATTGACTTCAATACAGATATTCACTATATTTAAAGCGATCTGAATAACTTGTTAGGTGAGGCTCCTATGGAAACACAGGCTACTGCTCAAAAATGTCGAAAGACAGGAATGGGTAGGACAGGAATTGTCGAATTAAGGCTTTTCACAAAGTAGCTAAAAGCTCTGCTTTTTACGTTTCATAGTGCTAAAACTCAACGATGAGAATGATGAAAAGCTTTATTTGTGCTGTAATCAATCCCCCTTCGCTGAGTTATTTAGGCGAAGTTTTTTTGTATTGGTAACGAATGTTGATAGCATCACTATGCAGGAGGTGAATAGAACTAGGAACAAAGAAATCCAACCCTACAGGCTTCTGTTTTTTCTTAGTTCCTACAATGCTTGCTTCATCGTTAGTCCAAGCCAAAGAGCTTTTTATACTGATATCAAAGTCGATTCCTAATGCAAACTTTATTTGATGATCAATTAAAATGATTAGCGAGGAAGAGAAAATGAGAATAACGAAAAAAAGGTTACCTTACCTAGTTTCTGGCAAGAGTCTTCTTTTTACAGCACTCGAAAATACCGTTGGAATCAACTCCTATCACCAAAAAAAGAAGACACGATCTCATGGAAAAAACATCTACGCTACTAGTAAACAGCAGACGAATCTGAAAGTGATGCTGTTGATGGATGATGGGGTGACAAAATGAAGCAACCAAAGAGATTATCTAAACTACACTATTTAGACTTCTATATTTTGATTCCTTATTTGATTCTTTGTATCGTGGGTATTTTAATGGTATACAGCTCTAGTTCTTATCATTTACTTGACAGTGAACTAGGAACCGCCAGTAAAGCTATCAAACAAATGACCTATTTTGCTTTTAGTCTTGTCTGTATGGCTTTTGTTTATCGAATCAATTTAAGTATCATTCGCCATCCAAAAATAATGCAGATCATGCTAATCCTGACGTTTCTTACACTTATTGCTTTACCACTGATTGGGACAAGCGTAGGTGGTGCAAAACGTTGGATCAATTTAGGTGTGCTTTTATTTCAACCGTCTGAATTAGTTCCCTTGGTACTTGTACTTTATCTAGCTACAAACTTAGCAAAAAACGACACGTTAGTGCCCTTTTCCTTTAAACAGCATAAAAAGTCCCTATTCGTTTCTGTCTTCTTTATGCTATTAGTCGCTCTTCAACCAAATATTGCTGGGGCATCAATGATTTTTATTTTGGTGTGCGTATTATTTTTATCAAGCGGGCTCTCTCCTTGGTTTATGACGTTAGCTTTGCTTGGATTTGTCGTAATGAAGCGCTTAGGTACAATGTTGTTATTGTCGCTTCCAGCCAATTGGATGCCTCAAAAGTTCAGTTATTTGGTCACTCGTTTTGAAGTGATGCAAAATCCTTTTATTGATCCAACAGGGAAAGGATTCCAAACCTCAAATGCCTATTACGCAATGCATAACGGTGGATTTTTTGGTCGCGGTTTAGGCAACAGTATTCAAAAAAAAGGATATTTGCCAGCGGCAGACACAGATTTTATCTTCGCTATTTGTATTGAGGAATTAGGGTTACTTTTTTCTTTAGGTATTTTATTTTTGGTCTTTTTGATTGTCGGACGCTTGTTTTTATTGGCAATAAAATCAAAATCACTCTATTTTTCTTATCTTTACATTGGTTGCGGCATGTTGCTTTGTCTGCAAGTTGCTGTAAATGTTGGCAGTCTTTTAGGTTATATTCCCATGACAGGCCTAACTTTCCCATTCATTAGTTACGGCGGTTCTAGCTTGTTAATACTAAGTATCACCCTTGGGATTGCCTTGAATGCTCGTGGTACAGAAATTCGTGAAGGCTATCGGCTAGGAGGGATGATATGAATAAAGCAATCCTTTCAAAAAAAGAAGCGGTAAACTACGGCTTACTCTTACCAGTTTTTTTGTTGATTCTTGTAGGATTTATCGCTCAATATGGTGCATTCAATGCAGATCCGGCTGTGGAGTCGATTAAACCTTTACTGAAAAAACAGTTTTTATGGACTCTTTTAGGGATTGGCGTAATGTTTACTACAATGGTCATTCCAATAAAATATTTATGGAAAGCAACACCCGTACTTTACGGTTTATCGCTGTTTTTGATGGGATTACTTGTAAAATTTTATGATCCTGTGATGGCAGCGGCAACCGGAACTAAGCGTTGGCTTCGTTTGGGGTCGTTTTCCTTTCAGCCTTCAGAATTCGTAAAACTTGGCTATATTTTAATGTTAGCCTATATTGTAACAAAAAGACGTCGACACTTTTCAAATCCGTCGACTTTAAAAGAGGATTTTCGTTTGTTAGGAGAATTATCTCTTGTCAGCCTACCCGTTCTAGCATTAATGTTTTATCAAAAAGATTTTGGAACAAGTTTAGTCTTTGTTTCGATTTTTCTTGGTATAACATTAGTTTCAGGCTGTTCTTGGAAAATTTTAACAATCGGTTTCGGCCTTTTAAGTATACTTGGCGTGAGTGGTATTTTATTGGTTTTAACCGAACAAGGACAAAAAATTCTGTCCTTCTTTCATTTTCAACCTTATCAATTTAACCGAATCCACGCATGGCTTAATCCTTTTGATTATGCAGATTCGATTTCTTTTCAACAAGCACGTGGTCTAACAGCTATTGGATCTGGCGAAATGCTGGGAAAAGGGTTGACCAATTTGCGGACATATGTACCTGTTCGGGAATCTGACATGATTTTTACTGTGATCGGGGAAGCGTATGGATTTGTAGGGACGTGCTCTTTGATTCTACTTTTCTTTTATCTCATTTATCAAATGTTGATCTGTACGCTAAATGCCAAACGAGAATTTTACGCCTATATCACAACTGGCGTGATCATGTATTTCTTATTCCATATTCTTGAAAATATTGGCTCAAATATTGGTTTGTTGCCTTTGACTGGGATTCCACTGCCTTTTATCAGTCAAGGTGGGACGGCGTATTTAGCTAATTTTATTGGGATCGGGTTGATTCTTTCGATGTACTATCAGAAAGAAAAAAATGAAATTGAGAAGTGATTATAAAAAAGAGCTGAATCTAAATATAGAATTTCAGCTCTTTTTTATAGAGAAAGTAACCTATACAGCTACTTAATTATGATTTACTTGGTTATTTTTCAACGTCTCAATCAACTCTCTTGCCTCTTTAAGTGTTGTTGCTCGGGGATCAGTTGATGGGTTGTCCTCCCTAATTATATTGCCACTTTCATCTTGAACAACTGCTGCCGGTTCTCCGTTATCGGGGCCGCTAATAAAACCATACCCTTCACTTTCTGGAATTGCTAATACTTTAAAATCATCATCCTCAAAATTTGGCTCCTTTTTAAACATCTCAAAGTTCCCAGTTTTTTCTACTTCTTCTTTTATTACTTGTAAAGTAAAATTGGCGGTTTCTTTATTGATTTTCGGCTTCTCATCCGTCGTGTTTTTTACTTTTTTGTATACCATCGGCTTACTTTCCCCAGTCATTTCAGCATTAGTAGTTCCTCGGTTAAGAGTAATCGTTCCGTCTGTTTCTAAATCAATCAGATAGGCAATTTCATCATTTTTATTTTCAAATCTAAAATAGGTGCTATCTTTTTCTGATTTTTTTTCGATAAATTCTGTCACCATCTCCTCTTCATCTGCGTATTGGATCGTTACTCCAGCATCGTTTTGCTTGATAGATACTTGTTCACCTCTTGCTGCTTCATCTAAACATTCCCAAAGTCCAACAAGTGAAGTATAATCCTTTTGGGAAATACTTGCTTTTTCTTGTATTGAAGTAGTCTTTGTATCACTGGAAGAAGAGATGGATACGTTCTCTTTTCCATCTAAAGAACAACCTGTCAGTGCAATTATTGATATCGCACTGAATAAAACAATCATTTTTTTCATAGTGAAACTCCTTTTTATTAAAAGATCCATCACTAGATAGATCCATTGTTTTGATAATACAATTCTTTACTTAACAGTAACAATTTCGACTCGTTCAGCTAGAATCCACCCGTTTAATCCATAAGATGAAGTGAGGACTTGGTAATGTAAGTCAGCATCTTTTATCTCTGCTTTCAGCTCTTGTAATGAATCATACATTATCGGCCAGGCATAACTTTGTGCTTTTTCTAGCAACTCCTCATTCTCAGTAAAAAAACTTTCTATAGGCCTTTCCTCCAAATCAAAGATGATACTATAGGGCATTTCTTCATAAAATCGATAGCAAAAAACACCATAAAATATGATTTGTTTTTTTCTTGATTATAAGATACATCAAACACTATTGTCTTCTTTTTAAAATCAACAGTATAGACATCTATTTCATAGTCATGAATTGAACTCATTTATTTCTTCACCACCTGTACTTAGATCCATGACATTTATTCTTTCCACCACAAAATTATGTGTAATTAAGCTTTTTTATTTGATCGTATAAGTCCAAACAGTCTTTTTGATCGGATTTTTTATTTTCTACCTTCTGTATTTCCTATATTTTCTTATTAAGTTTAGCATATGCTAGATAATATATAAATATGAGAAACCGCTTAAAGGTAATGATATCTATACGTATGATTACTTCTAAAAAGCTCTTCTTTGGAATATTTGGTACAATAAAAAAGCTGAGTCCTACAAATTGTGGACTCAGCTTTTAAATAACTACTATTCTTCTTCCGCCATGAATGACGATCTTATTTCATAACGTTTTATCTATCGTCATTTAGTGACATTTAAGAAGTAAATATTCATAGTCAATCACCGAATATCATTAACCATTTTTTTTATGGCATTCAATTTGGCATTCACCAAAATTCTCATTAGCGTGGGGCGTTATATGTGAAAAACAGAAATTTAGATCCATAATATTGAACACTCTACATATTTACAATTTCACAGCAAAAAACATTAATTTTCTTCAAGATACTTACTTTTTAACACCATATATTCTTCATAAGCTTCATCTATTTTTTCTTTGCATACTTTTTCCCACAAACCAATTAGGTCTTTTCTCTTTTCGCTAGAATTCTCTATGGTTGAATCTATATCCATTTCTCCTCCAAAACCGATTGAATCCTCCACACCATGAACAAAACCGTTTTTTCCAGCATAAGCTATTTCATTTTCTACAATCGTACACCCTTTGCTAGAATCAATAAGCTCTTTAAGCTTTGCTCCTTGTTCCAACTCTTGATTCAGATCTGCATCGTCTTCTAAAAATAGTTCTATTAAAATATGTTCCATTTTCATTTTATTATTCACCCTTATTATTTATAATTATGTTTTGTTGTAATATCTGTAATTTTGATATTTCCGTTGCTGTCTCTTTCATACGTAATTCTACCTTGTCCCCGTCCTTTTCCCACTCCTTTTAAATCAATAGCTCTTTCACCACTTCTATTATGACCTAAAGCGTGATCGTTCAATCCTGAGCCTTCAAGTTCTCCATTTTTTAATTTGTCTAAAGCATCATCCAATGCCTTTTTTTGTTCAGGAGAAAGCTTCTTGATCTTTCTTTGTACATTTTTAGGTATTTCAATCTCAATATCGTCTGTATTTGCGTCACTAAAGGAAATAGACGGAGCATTATCAAGTGCGTTTAATATGCCAGCAGAAATGATAACTGTTCCAATTCCCTTGATTACATTTTTTATATTTCCAAAACCGCCAAACCCTGGTATAGCAACCGTTGGATCAACAATTCCTTTTTTAATCGTTACTTTTTTAAACGTGTACTGATCTTTATTTAAGTAATCTTTACACTTTTCTAATTGTTCATATAGTTCTGAGTATTTATCAGGTGAAACAATTTTACCATCTTTCATTAGATACCAATTGCCTAATTCTGTTTTAACGATTTCATAACCATTTAGTTTACCAATTGCTTGTTTTACTTGAGCATCTTTCACTTGTTGTTTCATTTTTTCACGTTGCTTCCAACGTGTATGGATTGGTTTTGCCCATGTCATGTCTAAACGTTTCAAGTCAAATGTTCCTGTTGCTGGATTCCATGCTTTAGAATTTGCTACTTGGGCCAAACCTGTATTAAATTCTTGTTGACTCGCTTCATAATCTGAAAAGAATCCCGCTGATTGACCATCGTATGCATGAAACTTTTCTAATTTCTCTCGACGCTTATCAATACTCTCACAGGCATTGATATATCTCCGTTCTAAATCTGGACGTGGTGTTTTCGCGGTACTCATTTGGTGATCTAAGCGCTGCTTTAACTGCTCAAACTGGTTAATCTCTTCTAGGATCAAATCTTCATCCGTATCAATCCCACTAACGGTTCCTTGATATTCACTAAGAAACTTTTTATGCACACTTTCCAACGCTTCACCTGTCATTATAGCAGATTGACATAATGGTGTATAAGCAACCATAAAATAACTTTTCGCTGAATCGTAGGCCTTACTAGAAAGTGGTGCAGATAAAAACAGTTGAATGCTTGCTTGTAATGATGTAATAGCCTGATTTGCTTGATTGGTCAATTGAGAAGCTTGTGATGATCGTGCCTGTGCTTCACTAACGTAAAATTTAAGCCCCATTTTCTTTTGCCTCCGGATTCTTCCAAAAAGCTTGTTGTTCTACCTTTAGATTTTCTTCTTGATCAAACAATGTACGCTCATCTTTTTTTAACTGAAGGAGTTGTTCATCAAATTCTCGTTGGGTTTTTTTAGCGAGATGAAGGCTCTCATCTCCTCTTTCTTCAAAGAAAGCTCGCTCCTCTGCTTCACAGTTTCCTAAGACAAAATCATAAGCAGCCTGTTCTTGTTGTTGTAGCTGAAAAAATTCTTCTTGTTGCTCTTCTATGTAGCGCTGTTCTTTTCTAATCGCTAACTGATCCTCTTGAAGTTGTTCCAAACGAATCCTGAACTGATAATTTTTTTGATCAAATTCTTGTTGTTTCTGGACTTCACTCATGACAACCCTCCTGGAAAATTAAATTTTGTCAATTGAGCAATATTTTGATCGATTCGTTCAAACTCTTTCGCAACGGAATGAATATTATCACCCGCAGAAACAACACTAGTAGATAATGCTGCTAATCCCTGTTGGTAGTTATTAAGCGATTGTACAGCTGGGGCATTTCCTGAAACATTCGTGTTAGAAGCTGATACAGAGACACTTATACTATTTAATGCACTGGCAGACTGACTAAAAGATGCTGAAATCCCACCAGCAATACTTGAATTACTATTAACAGTCATTTTGTTCCTCCCGTTTTATCATATTGTCTTATTTAGTTTATCATATAATAAATAAAATATAAATATGATGAAACGATTAAAATCAACTGTAACTTATGATTCTTACTTTTCTAAACTAGTAGTCCGAACAAAAAAAGAACCGAGACCTTATGCTGCATCTTAGTTCTTTCTGTGCATGTTATTCTTCTACCAACCACTATGAATGATGATTGTTGTTCATAACGTTTTATCTATTGTTATTTAGTGACTTTTAAGAAGAAAACATTCATAGCCAATCACCGAATATCATTAACTATTTTGCTAATGGCATTCATTTTGGCATTCACTATAATTCTCATTAGCGTGGGGCGCTATACATAGAAGTACAGGCAAAATCACTATGCCAATAGATATAATAATTTGATATAGTTCTCATTATTATTAGATATTGCTACTCTCCTATTTTAGCTCTATCCCATTCCGTTTTATTATAATCTCTTGCAAAAATAATGAAATATTCAATAGACGATTCTAAATCTTCTGATACTTGATATAATATACTCTGATCTTGCCTTAAGTTATCTAATCTAAGTAATTCTATTTTTCGATGTGATTGTACTAATAACTGCTTTATTCTTTCTACATTTTCTTTGATATAGAATGCTGCATCAATTACTTGTAAATCTTCTACATTTTTACCAAAATACAATCTCAGTAGTAAATAATTTTTCTGAATTCTCGTAAGCGAATTTTCAAGATCTTCCAAGTATTTATTTATTGCTTTCGCTTCTATAAAAACTCCCTGTTCGTCGTTAAATATTGCCCAACACTCTAAATATCTGACTTGATGATCAATAATTGAGTTTGCACATTTCATAAATACATTCGAATCATCAATATATTCAACTTCTAGCAATCTGACATTCTGAATCCAATCAATTCTTGCAGAAGCTTTGAGGTTTGCATCAATATTTTGTTGTGCTATTTCTTTTTGAATTTGAGCATTTTTCTTACTACTCCAAATCGAAGCACTTGCAGCAATAAATGCAGCTAACAAACTTACAAAAGCAGCAATGCTTCCCCACTGAAAGATACCATCTTTATCCATAAAAATATTCATTTCATCACCCTTTTTTACCTAATCATACCAAGAGTAAGAAAAAATAGCTATAGCGAATAGTCAAAACTTCGTTACTAATAGTAGTCTAATCCGATCAAACTCAACTAGGTTACTGATAGTAACTAAGTCGGTATTTCGTGTCAGTTCAAAAGTAACGAATTGGTACTTTAAAAATATCGTTTCGTTTTATGTCCTCGTTTTCCGCTAGGTCATCCCCACTTATGAGGAATAGCAACTAGGTAGCATTTTGATACTCTGTTGAACGCTACCAATATTGGACTGGTTACTTTTCACTAGCCCTTTCTATGCCCTAACTGTTCGTTAGGTCGTCAATTTCTAATGAGCGCAAATCTCCGCTGGTTGATGGCGCACTTTTGCGCTCTCATCCTCATAGTCAGTATAGATACCTAATACTTAGAGTAGAAATTACTAGGTTCTATTTCTATCTAACTATGACACGCTAATTTAGAAAGTGATTGCTAGTACTAAGAAATTCTTTTTTTACCTCTAAAGCATCCAATATAAATTCTTGACGTAACTCTTGATCTATCGCCTTTTCTTGCTCTTCTAAAAAAATGATAGCTTTAGGATTCTTTAGAAACTGACTGAGAACAAAAGAACACCTCAGCGATGTATAGCTCCCCTGTACCAAAAAGTACACCCTACTATCTGCAGTAGAACGGTGCAGCCCTTCCCTAACAGAATTACCGCTTTTCAACTTTTCTCTTTTTTGATTATAGTCCCCCTTACTTTGTCACCTCACCATTGATACAACAGTATTTTAGCTCAATAAGAAACCCAGTAATAACACTCAAAATATAAAGAAAACTACAATGTTATTATGGCAAGATGGTTAACATAAATGGCTTACGGTATTCACTAATTAATAAGCTAAAAATTAATTAACCATTGTATCGTTACACTCTTTATATTAAATTTTAATTACAAATAATAAGGAGTGATTTATTTTATGAAAAAGAAATTGTTAGTAGCAAGCTGTTTGGTAGTTGTAGGGATGTTCGGGGTAACTAATGCAGCAGAAGCGGAAGAACAAATCCCAGATGCGTTGAATTACTCTGTTACCCGTGCATTACCGCTTGTAAAAGAAGTGGAACTTAAATCAGGAGAGTTTGTTGAATTTAATGTTGGCGGATTTTCTAGTGATCAAATAGCTTCTAAATTCAAAGTGAAATATAAACTCGACACTTGTGAACCAGAAATCATAGTTGTTGATAGATTGGGTCTATACGATGGGCATTATCATCGATACAGTTTTTTTGATTTTGGTACTCAGGGAACATTCGATTTTTCTGTAAGTAATGATTTTCCAAGAGGGATAAATCATGTTGGGAAAGAACGAATCAGAGTAATAAACGTATCAACATCAACCCTAAGAATGAAAGTAGGACTATCTTCGGATATCTATGTTAAGTCGCAGGAAGTCATTGAATACAAAGATATTGATTTTAATTTATAAAACAAACAAGGAGACGCTTAACGGCTATCTCCTTTTTTATCTCGTGACTAACAACTAACAGCACCGTACTTAGAAGCTGGTGCAAGTAGAAGTACACGACAGATTGCGCCATACTTCAATAAAAATGACTATAGACACCTATAGCCACTTGTCACAAGAATCAAAAAAAACAGTTGAAAAACTGGTAAAACACTTAAATTTTTAACGGATGGCATTCAAAATGGCATTCACTAAAACAAAAGAAAAAGCTGAATCCTTATGTATCAAGGGTTCAGCTACTCTTTTAACTCTATTCTTCTTCTTCAGCCATGAATGTATTGAATACTTCTTCGATCATATCCCATTCAGCGTCTGTTTCGATTTGTTGTAATTCGCCTTCAGTTCCTTCATTGTTTTCAATGTAAGCATACGCTTGTAATTCAACATCTTCTTCTTCTGGAACACCAGCTGGATAAAGGAGTACGTAATTTTTACCAAATTCCTCTTGTCCGTCAACTGTTAAAAGAATTTCGTATAACGTTTCGTTTCCTTGTTCATCTACTAAAGTAATGTGCTCATGTCCTTCGTGATCGTGATCATGGTTATGTTCTTCTGCCATTGTTAAGCTCTCCTTTTATCTGACACTTGTTTTCTAACAAGTCGTTTAAATTTTATTGCCAGCGCCATCTAGATAATTTTGTAAAATCATGACAGCAGCTACTTTATCAATTACTTTTTTTCTCTTTGCCCTAGAAGTGTTCGCCTGCTCAACCAACATTCGTTCTGCTTGAACTGTCGTCAAACGTTCATCCTGATAAGTTACAGGTATGTGAAACAGGTCTTCGATTTGCTTGCCATAAGCCATTGATGCTTCTGCTCTTGGTCCAATCGAATTATTCATATTTTTCGGCAACCCTACAACAAAACGAGTCACTTCATATTCTTTGACTAATTCTGCTAACCGTTCAAAACCAAATTCTTCCTGCTCCTCATTGATTCGAATGATTTCTACGCCTTGAGCTGTCCAGCCGAATGGATCACTAACAGCGATTCCCACGGTCTTTGAGCCGACATCAAGTCCCATTACTCTCATCGAATAGTGATTCCATGATCAGATAAGTAATATTTAACTAGCTCTTCCATGATCTCATCCCGTTCGTGACGACGAATCAAATTTCGAGCGTCTTGGTAACGAGGAATGTAGGCCGGGTCTCCAGAAAGTAAATAGCCCACAATCTGATTGATCGGATTATATCCTTTTTCCTCTAAAGCCTTGTATACAGTAGCCAGAGTTTCACTTACTTCCTTCTTACGGCTGTCATCAAAATCAAAACGTACAGTTTCATCTGTAAAACCCATTTATCTACACCTCACTTTTATTCTATTCATACAGTTCCATTCTACTAAAAACAAGCCAAAACTACAAACAAAACTTAACATTTTCTGCTATATATTAAAGATTTCCTTTATTTTTAACATAATTGACGGATTAGTGAGCGAATAAATTGGTTTTTGCAGTAATTTTGTCATCATTTAAAAATGTTTTTTTCTAACAGTTGTTTTTTTATCGTATACTAGGTTAAAGAGATGAATACAAAATAAAGGAGTTTTTTTATGTTTATTGGGATTAGTGTGATAGTTGCGGTGTTATTGATTTGTTTATTTTGGCTTTTATTAAAACAATCGAAAAAGCCAACGGGGTTTTTAGGAATCTTGATGATGCGCCTTTGGAATAGAGTTTACCTACCTTAGTGAAGTGGACAATAACTAAAATCGAATTACCAGAGCACTCGAGCATTTTGGATATTGGTGTAGGCAACGGAATTTCCACTGCTTATCTTTTGAAACAAAGAAACTCACTAGCCGTAGTAGGCATCGATATTTCTGAAGATGCGATCTCACAAGCAAATAAGTCTTATTCAGACAAAATGATTCACTTTGAAACAATGGATGTCCATGCGCTGACATTTGATTCTGAAACTTTTGATTTTGTAACAGCTTTTCAAACGCATTTTCATTGGGATGACTTAGATCAAGCTTTACATGAAATTCATCGTGTACTTAAACCAAATGGCATTGTCATTTTTGCTTGTGAATCAACAAAAATAAACTACTTTTTACCGAATTTAAAAAAAACAACCGATTTTCAGGCGTATCTGTCTAAGTTTGGCTTTTCAATGATCGATCGACATACTACGAGGCAATGGGTCATGTATGCTTTTCAAAAAAATGAAGAGCCTTTGACAAAACTAAAAATCAGTTTTGTCAAAGGCTCTAAATTCGGATAAACGATGGATCAGAAGCAACCCATTCTTATTTCTCGGGGTTAAACACCTCTGACCCAAGCTCGCCATTTTATCTTTATAGATTTGCCATAACTTTGACCATCAACGCCTTTTGGGCATGGAGACGATTGGCTGCTTCTTGATAAATAGCGGAGTGAGCTCCGTCAATAATATCAGCGGACACTTCCTCTCCTCTATGTGCAGGTAAGCAATGCAGGAATAAATAATCCTTTTTGGCTTGAACGACTAATCGATTATTGACCTGAAAGTCTTTGAATACTTCCTCTCGTTCTTTTTGTTCTGATTCTGCTCCCATGCTTGCCCAAACATCTGTTACTAGAACATCTGCATCTTTGGCAGCTTGAAGCGGATCATTTAATAATTCAATTTTACTACCGCTGCTTTTTGCATTCTTTTTAGCCAGTTCAACAAATTCACTCTTCGGCTCATAGCCTACTGGTGTTGCTATCGTCACGTCCATCCCCACTATGCTTCCGCCAATCAAAAAGGAATGCGCCATATTATTGCCGTCTCCAATATACGTTAATTTAATTCCTTCAAGTCTGCCTTTTTGTTCAAAAATCGTTTGGAAATCCGCCAAAATCTGACATGGATGATGATCATCTGTCAATCCATTAATGACTGGTACTGAAGATTCTTCTGCCAGTTCTGCAACCATTTGATCTGAATAGGTACGGATCATGATTGCATCAACATAACTAGACATCACATTAGCCGTATCTTTGACAGGTTCGCCGCGACCCATTTGTGTACTTTTAGAGTCTAACACAATCGCTTGACCCCCAAGTTGAATGATGCCTGCCTCAAACGACATACGTGTTCGTGTACTATTTTTTTCAAAAATCATTGCCAAAATCTTACCTGCCAATACGCCGCGATACGCCTCTGGTTTCGCTTTGATCGCTACAGCTAACTCAATAACCGAAAGAAACTCTTCTTTGGTTAATTCAGTTAAATTTAAAATACTTTTACCATACAATGACTGAATCATTTACATCTCTCCTTACTTTAAAAGCTTTACAGGCTCGTTCAACTTCGAATGAAAAATAGGAAAATTTGAAGTGGCGCTTTTTGCTACATCCAATTTTATCTTTTTTCCGAGAAGTTAGCCTGTGTTGCTGGATGATTTAAAAGCTTTACAGGCTCGTTCAACTTCGAATGAAAAATAGRAAAATTTGAAGTGGTGCTTTTTGCCACATCCAATTTTATCTTTTTTCCGAGAAGTTAGCCTGTGTTGCTGGATGATTTAAAAGCTTTACAGGCTCGTTCAACAAAATGAGCTTATGAAACTTATTTCATTAAAACCTTTTCGATAATCGCCAGTCCTTGATCGATTTCGGTTTTTGTAATCGTTAATGGTGGTAATAGACGTAAAACCGTTTTTCCAGCCTTCAACGCAAGCAAGCCTTCTACTTCTAATTGATCTACAACTTGGCTTAAAGTTTCTTGATCAACTAACTCGATTCCTACCATCAATCCTTTGCCGCGAACGTCGATGATTAATGGATTTTTTTTAGCCAGTTGCTTAAGTCCTTTCATTAATTGCTCGCCTTTGTTTTGAACTTCCTCTAAAAACTCTGCTTGATTGATGCGATCGGCAACAGTATTAGCAACACTGAGTGCTAATTTATTTCCTCCAAAAGTTGAACCGTGGCTTCCAGGACCGAAAGCTTCCGCCAACTCTACCTTGCCTAGCATCGCGCCAACAGGAATTCCATTACCTAGTCCTTTGGCCAGCGTAAAGATATCTGGTTCTAGCTGATAGTTTTCGTAAGCGTAAAAAGTACCCGTCCGGCCAATTCCAGTTTGAATCTCGTCAATGATCAACAAAACGCCAAACTTATGACAAAGTTTTTGAACGGATTGAATCCATTGTTCATCTGCTAGAACTATTCCACCTTCACCTTGCACCAACTCCAACATAACAGCCGCTGTTTGTTGATCGATTTCCGCTTCTAATGGGGCCAATTCGTTAAAAGGAAGATAAACGAAATCTGGTACTAAAGGAGCAAATCCCGTATGGATACTTGCTTGCCCAGTTGCACTCATCGCACCATAAGTACGGCCGTGAAAAGAGTTTGTAAACGTGATGATTTTACTTCGCCCAGTTGCCTTGCGGGCCAATTTTATTGCAGCTTCATTCGCTTCTGCCCCACTGTTGCAAAAATAACCAAGATAGTCTTTGCCATTAGCCAGCTTTTCTGCCGCTTGTTCTTGTAGGTGATTTTCATACAGATTCGGTGTATGCCACAAAAGAGTCGCTTGAGTTGCCAAAACTTGGTTTAATTCTGGATCATCATATCCTAAATTCATCACACCAATCCCGCTAGTAAAATCAAGATAACTTTTCCCAAAGTGATCTGTCAGTATATTTTTAGAACCCTTGATCAATTCTAGTTGTTTTCGTTGATAGTTTGGAAATAAATAACTCATGCATAAACCTCCTTAGACTTGATGATCGTTCCAGCCTTTTGAATTTGATTTGTGATATGAACTTCTTTTACGCCACCTTTGATGGCTGCAACGGCACTTTCTAATTTTGGCAGCATCCCGCCTTTAATAACTTTTTCTGTCTTCAATTTGGGAATCTCGCTGATTGCAAGTTCTTTTAACCATTGTTGCTCTTTTTTTACACCAGGTACATCTGTTAATAAGTACAATTTCTCAGCTTGCAGTTCTTCAGCTACTTTACAAGCAACATGGTCGGCATTAATATTCAGCCATTCTCCTTCTTTAGTCAAACCTAAAGGCGCAATGATTGGAATATGATTTGTTTCAAGCAAATGCTCCAACAGCTCAGTATCGACCTGTTCCACCTCACCAACTGCTCCCAACGTATTTTTGTCAAGAAATGTTCCAGTGATGATTTGTCCACAAGAAGCGTTCAGACCAACAACAGAAAACCCTTTTTGCTGAAAATGAGCTGTGATCATCGGCTGTACTTGGCCGATCAAAACCATTTGCGTAATGTTCAAAGTTTCTTCGGTCGTTACCCGCAATCCATCTTTAATCACCACAGGCACATCTAAACGCTGCATCATTTCAGAAATATAGTGACCGCCGCCGTGAATGATCACGACTTTTTTCTCTTCTTTTTGCCATTGATCGACCTGATCAAAAAATGATTTTGTTAAATTATCGCTGGCTACTCCACCCATTTTTATAACAATGACCTTCTTCATAGTTGTCGCTCCCTTTTTAAAGCCTAACATTATTTTCGTTATCGACTAGTTTTATCTTTATGGGTAAATTGGTAATTGATCCAACCCACATCGCTCATCAAAACCTGCAAAAATATTCAAGTTTTGGATTGCTTGACCGGCAGCACCTTTTCCTAAATTATCAATAACTGCTACGATCGTAACCAGATTTGTTTTAGGATTGTAAGCCAAACCAATATCACAGTAATTAGAACCGATCACTTGTTTAAGAACAGGATAATGTCCTGTTTCTTGAATACGAACAAATACGTTTTTCTCAAAATGGCTTTGATATAACTCGGTTAATTTCTCGTCAGAAATCGGCTGCTTCAATTTGGCATATGCGGTCAAAAAAATTCCTCTCGTTACTGGAATCAACGATGTTGAAAATTGAATGGCTTTGAGTTTTGGCGCCCATTTTTTGAACTGCTGCATGATTTCAGGAATGTGCTGATGGCTGTTCATTTTATACAGCGACATATTATCATGTGTGTCAGAAAAATGAGTTGCTTGAGAGATGCCTTTTCCTGCACCTGAAATACCTGACTTAGCATCAATGATCATCGAATCTAATTCAATGATGTTTGCTTGTAATAGTGGGGCTAAAGACAATTCTGCCACTGTCGCATAGCAGCCTGGATTGGCAATCCATTTCGACTCAGGCTTTTCACGATACTCAGCTAAACCATAATCAAATTTTCCAATCACATCCAACGGTGCCCCCGTTGAACCATACCATGTTTCATACGCACCAGAAGTTTTTAAGCGAAAATCACCCGATAAATCGATCACAGGAAAATCTGCTTCGATAAAAGGGATCGCCAACTCTTTGGAAATACCGCTGGGCGTTGCTAGTAAGACCAGCTCGCTTTGCGCCATAATTTTTTTAGAATCAATCTCTTCTAGCGGCAAAGAAATGAGTTGCTTCAAATGTGGATAAACAGTCTCTAATGATTTTTTATTCATCGAGTGACTATGGATCGAGACAACTTCAACAAAAGGATGTTGTCTAAGATATCGTAAAAGCTCCAACCCGCCATAACCTGTTACTCCAACAATAGAGACCTTCATCTACTTCACTTCTTTTCGTTTTATTTTTAGTCAATTGCGTCTTGTTTTTAATAGTATATGTTTTTCCGCTTCACAAGTCAACGGTTTTTTATTAATTTATACATTTTAAATAAATATTTATGCACGAAAGTCATATGATATACAGAATAATTTGCATAAAAAAAGTGAGTGAGATATAACTCTTCGAGTCATATCCCACTCACGTGAAATCCGGATAATTGGTAGAAGCAGATACAGTCATTACACTAAAACACGTTTCAATCTCATTAACCTTCGTCTTAGTCTTTTGAACAAACGGCCTCAATTTAAACGGAAAGATAAATCGTTACCGTACCATCTTTTTTATAATATTCAAGGTCCTTCTGATAGCTACGCTTTTCCTCCAAAGCTTCGTCTTTCCAAATAGCTTGCCACGCTTCACCCACACTTTGTGGATCAGTATCTTTCACTGGAATTTCAACGTAATCACCTGCAGTAATAACTGTAAAATCAGTATATTCAGCTTGTTCATTACCAACCAACAAGTCATAGTCACCTTTAAAATTGCTTTCATAATTTGAATAAACTGCGTAAAAATCACCTTCAAGTTGCATGGTTGGCACCTGATTCCATAACCCAATGATCTCATCTAGCCGATCATTATTCGTACGTATTTTGATTCCCTTGATCTTTTTTTCTGTTAATTGAATTGTCATTTTATCCACTCCTTATTCTATTGTACCAACAGTCTAGCACAAAAATGATGACAACATTATGTCACCATTTACCACAAAATTCTAAGAGCGACTACAGATAAAACTTGGCTGTAACGATGGCAATCAATAGCAAAATTCCTGGAAGATAACTAGAGACTCTAATTTTTGTAATCCCAATGATATTCAAACCAATCGCTAAAATCATCAAGCCACCGATCGCACTGATTTCTGCCATTAAAGCTTCCAGCAGTTCTTTAGGTATATAGCGCATCAAAACACTCGCAGCTAACGCGATAATTCCTTGATAAAGAAATACTGGTACCGCAGAAAAAAGCACCCCCACGCCCAAAGTAGCCGTCAGCATGATCGACATAAAACCATCCATTACAGCTTTTGTAAATAGCGTTTGATGCTGATTAGCGACACCACTTTCAATTGCTCCGATGATTCCCATCGACCCAATCAAAAAGATCAGAGAAGCAGTTACGAATCCTTCTGCAAAATTACTGCCTGGTTTCGCAAAGCGTTTTTCTAATTTTAAGCCAAATTCATTCATATTATCTTCGATTTTCAAAAATTCTCCAATCATCGCACCTAAACACAAACTAATCAGAATTATTATAAAAGAAGATGTTTTCAAAGCCATTTGAATACCTAAGACTAATACACCTAAGCCGATCCCTTTTGTTACGGTATCTTTCATTTGTTCTGAAATATTGCGCAAAATCGCTCCTAATAAACTGCCAAAAATAATTGCTACCCCATTAATCAATGAACCCAATAAAATCATCATTTCCCTCACAATCGTTCTTTAGTTTCACACTTTTTCTTATTATACGATAAGAAATCAGAAAGTGATAATATATTTTTGTAAGGTTCTTACAAAAATGGAAACCAACCGAATAATCACTCTTTTACACCGTTTAATCCATCTGTTTTACTATTTTTGTAACTCTATGCTATTTTTTCCAACTAGAATCAACTATACTAAATTATAGACAAATGTTTGAACGAAAAGTGAGGAAAATAAATGGCAACTATTGATATAGAAAAAGTTTTAGAGACTTGCTTGTTAGCAGGGAAAATCATGCTGGAAAGTGATGCCGAAATGTATCGAGTGGAAGATACGATGAGCCGCATTGCTTTAGCATCAGGAGATTATCGCCTGGTCAGCTATGTCACCCAAACCGGCCTTTTTGTAGGGTTAGATGGCACTTCAACGATCCGGATGGTACAAATTTTAAATCGCTCGATCAATTTAGAAAAAGTCTCAAGGATCAATCAGCTTTCCAGAGAATATGTAACTGGCTCATATACATTAGACGAACTCTTAGAACAGCTTAAAGACTTAGAACGGGAGCGAAAATTTTTTCCACTATGGCTAAGATTTATCAGTGCTGCTATTGTCAGTGGAACGATTATGATTTTATTTGGCGGTGTTTGGGCAGATTTATTTTTGACCTGTCTAATCGGAGGTTTTGGTTATGTTCTGTATTACTCAAGTTTAAAGATTTTGCGTATTAAATTTCTTTCAGAGTTTTTAGCTGCATTTTTTATCGGGTGTGCCGCTCTTTTAAGCAGTCAGATCGGGTTAGGCGTTAATCAAGATATGATCATTATCGGCTGCGTTATGCCCTTAGTCCCAGGTGTGCAAATCACAAATGCTTTGCGCGACTTACTAGCTGGTCATTATCTTTCTGGCGTTTCCAGAGGAACAGAAGCAATGATGACCGCTTCGATGATCGGCTTTGCGATTGCTTTTGTTTTCCAATTATTTTATTAAGAAATAGCTATCGGGATTTATTCCCGCTCATTTATAAGAATTCGGAGGGTTCATATGGTCAATCTACTGGTTCAATTTTCATTTAGTTTTTTAGCATCTGCAGCTTATGCTATCATTACGAATGTGCCTAGACGTTCGCTAGCAGCTTGTGGTTTATCTGGCGCTTCTGGCTGGATGCTTTATTGGTTAGCAGTTCAACTAGGAGCAAACGCAGCCTTAGGTTCTTTGTTAGGTGCTTTGAGTGTGGCTGCAGTTAGTTTCATTTTTTCTAGAACTCTAAAACTACCTGTTACTATTTTCAATATTCCTGGAATGGTTCCTTTAGTCCCGGGAGGATTAGCCTATCAAGCCGTACGAAATTTAGTGATCGGTAACTACGAAACGGCGATTTATTCAACCGTTCAAGCTATTATGATCGCTGGCGCCATTGCTTTAGGCTTAGTCTTATCCGAGGTTTTGAATCATAACATACGAAATTTTAGAGAAAAACGGGAAATAGTGAGTTTGATTCGAAAAAAAGAAGATAAATAGTGATTTACTAAATAAACAAGGAGGTGGCTTAATGAGTGCATTTGTTAGTCTTTCATAAATCAAATCAGAAAGGATACTAACATGATTAAAAAATTAGACAGTCCAACAGCAAAAGAATTGGAAGAAATTTTATCGATCTGGCTGAAGGCTAATCAGGAGGCACATCCTTTTATTCCAGCTTCCTATTGGCAAGAAAATCTTGCATACGTAAAAAAACAACTGCCTCAAGCTGATCTTTATACCTACAATAAAGATGAAACGATCATTGCATTTCTAGGGATCACCGAAACCTATATAGCCGGAATATTTGTCATGAATGGGTATCGTCAGCAAGGAATTGGCAAAAAACTTTTAAATGAAGTGAAGTCGAGATACAATACATTAACTCTGTCTGTTTATGCTAAAAACCAAAAGGCTCTTGATTTCTACTTAAAACAAGGCTTTCAACAAGTCAGTGAACAAATAGATAGCACAGGTGAGTTGGAGTATCAATTGGTTTGGGAAAAGTAAATAGCTTATTGTATGTAAACTCAATACAATAAATGATAGACCTGATTCATAACATCCAAAGTTATGAGTCAGGTCTATTGTCCGTACTATTCCCTTTAACTAGTGCGAGATCACCAAATACTATTATTCGTCCAATTCTATTTAAAATGAGCGATAAACATATTGATTTTTCGGCTCTTCAACTTTTTTTACTTTTGTAACATCTACCATCGGAAGCTCTCGCTTAAACGGCGCGTAGTACCCTGAATGAATCGTACCCGTTAATTCCACCCAGTCATTATTTTTAAAGGTCTGCCCCTCAGGCATATGGTCAATAAGCCAAATACTCCGGAATCCGCCACACAATGAATAATACCAAAACGGAAAACAAATATATTCGCTTCCTCATTTTGTGAAGAATTGAAAGCAAATCCTTTATACATAATCGTTTTTCCGATAAACTCGCTTGGATAATTATAAATCAGTTCCATCACTTCTAAATAATTTTCTTCTGTCACAGTCACTTTATCATCTTTGATATATTGTTTCAACGCTTGTTTCATTTGCTTTTCATACTCTGTTTTATCAAAATAAATACTCGTGTCCGGTTTCAAATACTGTGTCTCTACGTCAGGATCTCCTACTGACTCTTTACTTAGTGGAAAATTAAACCCTTTAGCCTCAACGATCGAAGTGTCTAAGCTAACTGTAGGAAACATGAAGCCCACGACTAAAGGTAATGCTAATAAAATATAGGCAATCCCTCTTTGATAGGGTTTATTTAGGCCATGCTCATGCTCATCTTCATGATGGTGATGATGTTCAGGTGTTTTTTTATCCTCTTCTTTATTCCAAAGAATCAACTGAACCATTGCCAAGACAAAAGAAAGCACCATCGATAAAATAGCTAAGTAGCGGTAATGAACATTTATATATTGGTTCAATCTACCTGACACCTGTAAAAACATCATCAGTGTCGTATAGCCAATTAAAATCAAAAATCGAATCATTTATCCATCCTCCTTAGATTGCCAACGCATACAGACTGACAACAACCGTTACAATACCGACAAATTTTAACATGAAGGATGTTTTGAAGTAACGTTTCATCATCAGTAAATTTTTGATATCCACCATTGGGCCAAAAACGAGAAACCCTACAACCGGTCCATTACCGAATAAACTCAGCAACGATGAACCAATAAAAGCATCAGCCTCAGAGCACAATGACAATGTCGCCGCTAAAACAAGCATGACGAGAATCGCTAACAGTTTTGTATGTCCTAACTGCAACATCGCACCTGTCGGCAAATAGGTCTGCATAGCAGCTGCTAATAATGAACCGAAAATCAAATAACGACCAGTATCAAAAAACTCATCGATTCCATGAGTTAAAACAGACCAGCATTTATGCCAAATTGTTTCTTCGCTATGCTGATGCTCTTCTTCTGCTATAGTACAAGCGCTATTAAAGGCAGACTCTTGTAAAATAGGTTCCTTATTGATATACGCCAGCCAAACACCGACAATCAAGGCAACCAACAGACTGCGACCACACGCCAAATAACAAATTTCACATTATTTCCAAAAGCTATAAAAGTTGAAAAAAGAACGATTGGATTAATGATCGGCGCTGTGATCATGAAAGCAAATGCTGTATACGTTGGTACATCTTTTTTTACAAATTGATGTACGATCGGTACGATACCACATTCACAAGAAGGGAAAAAGAACCCTAAAAAACTTCCCACAAGGATCGACAATAATTTATTTTTAGGTAGTATTCTTTTCACTCGTTCTGGCGTTAAAAATACGTGTAATGCACCTGAGATTATACAACCAAGCATAACAAACGGCAACGCTTCGATCACGATCGATAGAAAAATCGTACCCATTTGTAAAACTGAATGAGGTAAAAATTGAAACATCAAATTCCTCCTACTGCTAAAAATAACACCCGTAACTTTTTATAGATGCTTTTTTTAACATTCCAAAATATAATTAACTATACTGCACCCATTCAAAAAAAACAAGGCAAGTCAGCCTATATTAAATTATCTATAAGATTTTTGTTGCATAACAAAAAGGGTAAAACAAAACTGAAAAAACAAGTTTGTCTTACCCTCATTTATCAAATCGCAAATAATTCTGATGCCGAATCTGGATCTGTATCATACACATTAAAGTCAAAATTCACACCTAAACCTTTTTCAGCTAAAATTGATTCCATCGCCATTCTAGCGTGTTCTTTCGTGTTATTTTCTTTACTTAAATGCCCTAAATAAATCCGCTTCGTATGATCTCCAATCACGTCAGCCATCGTCAATGCACCATCGTCATTTGATAGATGACCTTTATCTCCTAGAATCCGTTGCTTTAAGCTCCAGGGATATGGGCCCATTCGTAAAATTTCTAACTCATGATTGCTTTCAATCAAATAAGCATCTGCATCTTTGATCGTTCCCCGAAGATGATCACTACAATACCCCGTATCTGTCAGCATCACAAATGAGCGGTTATCTTTAAAGAAACGATAAAACTGTGGAGCTGCTGCATCATGAGAAACGCCAAAACTTTCTATATCCATATCACCAAATGTCAGCACTTTTCCCATATCAAAGATATGCTTTTGCTCAACAGCAACATTTCCAATCAAGGGATCCATCGCTGCCCACGTTTTTTCGTTCGCATAGACATCTAATTTATATTTTCTAGCAAGAACCCCTACACCATGAATATGATCACGATGTTCATGGGTCACCAAGATTGCATCTAAATCTTCTGGCTTGCGATTCACTTCTGCCAATAATGAAGTGATTTTTTTCCCGCTTAGACCTGCATCTATAAGCAGCTTTTTATGTTCCGTTTCAATAAAAAGGGAATTACCTGTACTACCGCTAGCAAGAATGCTGATATTAAAAGCTTTTTCTTGACTCATTTTTCTACTCGCTTCCCTTCTTTAGTCTACAGCTACTTATTATACATCCAACACTACTGATTTTCCACCTTTGGTACAGTATTGTTTGTAATAATCGTATTGCTCATAGCATTGACTTGTTCGATCTGCAAGTTGTTTCCACTTGACTTGATACCGACAAACCACACTGGTACATAGACATTCTTTTCACGGATTTTATAAATTCTCGTATAAGCTAGCTCCATAAATGAAATCTTTGCGTTACTTGGAATTTTATTATTTATATACAACGTTTCGATGGCATCACGTTCAGAGAACAAATCCATCTTATCTCGTAACTCTTCGATCCATTGAATATGTGTTTGGGTATATTTATAAATCTTGTGTATCCCGTCAGTTTCATCTGATTTTTCTAATTTTAGTGAAATTTGTGCAGTATCATCTTTAAAAGGAATATCTTTATAACGCTGAGAAACAATCACCTCTGGGAATTCCCCATCTAAGTTGGAAAAATCTGGTAAATAACGATATTGATCGCCAAACAAGACACTATCTTGATCACTTAAAAAAGCTTCCAACGATTTCCCCACGTTTTTTTCATCAATAAAATAACTGGTTTGAGCAGAGTTCATCTGAGGGTACACAGTGACAGAGTTATCGATCAGTTCGGCACTATTTTTAAAAAAGTTACGGTCTCTCGTTTCCCGCTCATGTTGAATGGCATCATAAAAATTAGTTTGCTCACCACTTAGATAATAGCCTTCTCGTTTCTCACTTGAAAGTGTTCCTTTAAATGTGATACCATCTTTAGCCAGTCGTTTTTCGATGCTATCGGTTTGATCAGAAAAAGAGACATTATTTTCTTCTTTTAAGCCCTCTTGATAAATACCAAATAGAAATAAATTCAAGCCTAGAAAAGCAACGAAAAAAATCCACTCAATTCGTTTGAAGTCCATTATTCCACCTCCATATTCGCCAATTGCTCCAGTAATTCACGTTCTGGATACCATTTGTCATCGTAGCGAATATACCATTCTGGGGTCAAGTCGACAACTTGAGTTATTTCTTCAATTTTATGCCAAGTGTAACCAATAACTGTTGAACTGATTTTATCTAGATCAGCACCGTTTAACGTTAACTGCTCCAGCAAGTTTTCGGTACTTTCTAAAACAACTTCCTCCTCTGAAGGAATCGGAACTTGAATCGTATCCACGCTTGTTTCAATCACAACACTAGACTTTTCAGCTTTTTCATTGCCAATCGTAACCCGAACTTGGCCTTTATCATTTTCACTAAAAACAGGAAAACCTTCTACAAATGTTCGATAGTTGATCTCAGCATTCGTCCGATCAAAATAACGAATATTTCCCATGCTAGTACCTAGCTTTTTTATATAATTAAAGCTGTCAGAATAAATATTATCTTTAGCTGTTCTAGCTTCTAAATCTCCGTTAAAATGGATCGTACCTAGTTGTTCGTCTGCTGTCAAACGCTCACTGCCGCTAGTATAAGACAAATCATTACTATCCTCATTTGTTTGAATATTATCGGTATTGGCGAAAAAAGCACTCCGAAACTTGGTCACAGGCTGAGAAGCTAAGATATAACTATATTTTTTCATTTTTAAATCTTCAGACAGATAGTAATGTTTGCCGGCTATTGCCTGTTGTTCTAAAATTTGGTTGTATTGCACGCCAACCTTGTTCATTAAATTCAACACTTTATCACTATCAATGGTGATTGGCGCTTCATAAATATCTTTGTGATTAAAATCTAAGAAACGAATCTTATTTTGTGCTAAATCAATTTGAATACACGTGAAGAAAATTTCATCTTCACTAAACTCGGCCAATTTAAGGTCCAAGTCATAAACAGAAACATATTCACTTAACAAAAAGGGCCCTTCATAAAGCAATTCTAAGCCTTGATCCATCGAGAGATATTTTTCAAATTGCTGTGAATCACCACGAGTGACTTGTGTCAACTTTCCAAAAGTACTGTGTTTGATTTCATTTTGAATATTCGTAATCAAATTCTCGCTATTGTTCATTTCTGATTTGCCATCTTGCATACGAATCAAACGTAACGGTAAAAAGACATCTGTATCAAGCCGTTCATTAACAAGCGTTGCTGCAAGTTGAGCCTCATTTTTGATGGGCTGTTCTTTTTTTGATGAACTGACCCAAATGCTAACCGAAAAATATAAACTGAGCAGGACTAAAAAAATCAACCCTATTCGTACAATTCTTTCTGCTATTTTCATTCCCACCAATCCTCCTCATAAGGTTCATAAGGCAAGGATATATAAAAGGTAGAACCTTGACCTTCCTGACTTTCCACCCAGATAGCGCCATTGTGTGCCTTGATTACTTCTCTTGAGATTGCTAGTCCAAGCCCTGTACCGCCTTGTTCACGTGCACGAGCCTTATCTACTCGATAAAAACGCTCGAACACTTTATTGACATCTTTTTTAGGGATCCCAAGACCTTGATCTGTTACACTAAAGATAACATTGTTGTGGGTTTCAAGCAGACGACAGGTGATCTCTCCTCCGTCAGGAGAGTATTTGATTGCATTGTTTAAAATATTATCTAGGACTTGAATTATTTTATCTGTATCCAATTCTACCCATAAATCACGCTTGGTAAACTCACGATGAATCGAATAGTTTTTGTCATTTGCTTCAACCATCATATCAAAACGGTCTAAAACAAAATTGATCAATTCATTAAAATTAACATATTCTAGTTGTAATTCGGCATTGCCAGAATCCATTCTTGAGAGGTTCAACAAGTCATTGATCATACGGATCATTCGATCTGTTTCTTCTAAGGTGACCTTCAAGAAATTAGGTGCAATTTCAGGATTTTCCCAAGCGCCTTCGCTTAGCGCTTCGATGTAGCTTCTCATACTAGTTAGCGGTGTCCGTAACTCATGAGACACGTTGGAAACAAATTCCCTACGCTCCCGTTCGTTTTTCTCTTGCTCCGTCACATCATGAAGAACACAAACCAGTCCCGTAATGAAGCCTGATTCTCGGCGAATCATGGCAAAGTCAACGCGAATGATCATTTGATCTTCTTCCGTTGAAGATAAGGAACGATCGATCAAAATTTCTTCCGGCTCTTCCAACAATTTACGCAAAGTATAATCTGTTTCTATATCCAACAGTTCTAGTAAAGAAGAACCAATCACGTCTTCATCTTTCACATTTAATAAAGACAAAGCCATTTCATTGATAGTGATCACTTTGCCTCGTCGATCAGTAGCAATGACCCCGTCTGTCATGTGAGCCAGTACGCTATCTAGTCGGTTTCGTTCTGCCTCCATCGTCTCTTGGGCTTCTTCGATTCGTTCAGAAAGTTGATTGAATGTTTCCGCCAGCTGCCCTAGCTCATCTTTTCCATACACTTGGACTTTCCCAGTATAATCACCTTTAGCAATCCGCAGCGCCTGTTCCCGCATTTCACCGATTGGTTGTGTGATCGAGCGAGCAATCAAAAGAGTTACGATTATCGAAATTGCTCCTGCTATGATTGAAGCTGTAAAGAAGATGCGAGCCGTATCTGTGATCTCCTTGTACTTTCCTTCGATATTACTTTTAACATAAAGAACCCCGATGACTGTGTCGCCAGTCGGGGATTGGATAGGCTGAACATTGATGTAAACACGTCTATCATTATCCATTGCTGGATATTTCTTCGCACTAAAATCATCTAGATCGCGATAATCATTTTTCTTTCCAACAGTTCCTTGTCGATTTAAATCGCTTGTAGCTCTTACGATCCCTTTATCGTCAACTACACGAGCTTCCAGCGTTTCAGAAGCCGAGAAATCACTTAATGTTTTTTTCAGATTAGCATCAATCTCCGTACGATCTCGATTTTTTTCACCCAACTTCGTGCTTAGTGTACTTGCTAATTGAGTTACCTGTAAATCAACATTTTTTTTATAATCATTGATCGTTGTCGACTCCAGTTCACGGATAAAATAACCACCAATAATTTGGATCGCAATCAACAATAGTAAAATAAATGATAAGGCGATCTTAAAATTGACCGATTGAAAAAAGTGAACTTTTTTCTTCATAAATCACTACTCCTGTTCAGGGTTTCGAAGATAATAACCGACACCACGACGCGTAACTAAATAGGTTGGATGACTTGGGCTGTCCTCGATTTTCTCTCTTAGACGACGGACTGTCACATCCACAGTTCGAACATCACCAAAGTAATCATAGCCCCAAACCGTTTGCAGTAAATGTTCACGAGTCATGACTTGACCAAGATGCTTAGCCAAATAATACAACAATTCAAATTCACGATGAGTCAATTCAATTTTGCTTCCTCGTTTTGAAACCATATACGCATCCGGATGGATCGTCAAATCCCCAATCGTCAATTCAGACTGCGTTGTTGATTCTGCTTCTTTTGCATTCGTTGCACCGCGGCGCAGATTGGCTTTTACTCTAGCTACGAGTTCTCGATTAGAAAATGGTTTTGTCACATAATCATCTGCTCCTAATTCAAGACCTAATACTTTATCGATCTCAGAATCTTTCGCTGTTACCATGATGATCGGCATATCATACGTTTTACGAACTTCTCTAGCTACTTCCAGACCGTCCATTTTCGGTAACATCAGGTCCAGGATAATCAAATCAGGTTCTACTTCTTTGACCTTTTCAACCGCTTCTTCACCATCGTATGCTGTGAAAACTTCATATCCTTCTTTTGTAAGGTTGTATTTCACAATTTCTGAAATTGGTTTTTCGTCATCTACAACTAATATTTTTTTCATATAAGAGGCACCTCTTTTTTCTTTTGTGTTTTAATTGTCTAAGCATATTCTCTATCATTATACCTTATTTTGTCCACTCTTTCACCTTTGACAAAACAGACATTACTCTTTCTTATCTACATCTTGCAAAAATAAAGGTTTTCTGACTATAATTAGGAATAAGTTTTTTTAAAGGAAGCGATAAAATGAAAGCACCACGATTACATGCCGGAGATGAAATTCGAGTCATTGCCCCATCTAATAGTTTTTCCCGTTTAACTGATTACGGCATTCAAGCAGCTGAGAAGCGATTAAATGAATTAGGCTTCAATGTCACGTTTTCTGAGCACGCAAATGAACAAGATGTGCTTGGCTCTTCTTCAATCTTGAGCCGAGTTAAAGATTTACATGAAGCCTTTTCTGATGAAAATGTGAAAGGGATTTTAACGGCAATTGGTGGATTTAATAGTAACGAATTACTCCCTTATCTTGATTTCGAATTAATCAAACGGCATCCAAAAATCTTTTGTGGTTATAGCGATATTACAGCTTTATGTAATGCCATCACGACAAAAACTGAGTTACTTACTTATGTTGGTCCCCATTTTTCTAGTTTTCAAATGAATGAGCTACAGGCTTATCAAACACAAGCATTTTTACAGGCAACTACCGAAGAAGAAGCTTTTGTAGTATCTGCATCTGAATCTTGGAGTCAAGACGAATGGTACTTGCTTGAACCTACACGCACGCTTTATACCAATGAATGGAAGGTCTATAATCAATCAAGCCCTGTTACTGGAATCTGCTATGGCGGTAATTTGAGCACCTTTCAATTGCTTTTTGGCACTCGCTTTTTACCTGATTTGGAACAGACAATTTTGTTTGTGGAAAATGCTGAAGAAGATGATTATCACGATTTTGCTCGCGGTTTAGCAGCTTTGCTACAGGTTGTAAAGCATCCACAGGCGTTGTTGATCGGGCGTTTCCCTAAAGAAACCGAAATGACAGAAGAACGACTTTTAGCTATTTTATCAAAATATCCTCTATTACGAGAAATTCCAGTGATTTACGATATGAATTTTGGTCATACACAGCCAATTTTTACTATCCCGATTGGCGACAAAGCCACAGTGGATACCTCTCAAAAAACAATCACTTTTTTCTAAAACGAAGAATCCTCAAAGGCCTATTCACTGATTATCGGATTGGGCAGTCGAGGATTTTTTAGTGTATTCTTTTTCCAGCTGATCATATAGTGTAATCTTATCGTCTAATAATTCAAGATGCCCTTTTACCTTCTCGTATTCAGCTAGAATTTTTTTTCGATGATTCAATAATAAATTTTTACGCTCTGTAATCGTTGCATCCCCGATTTTCCTCAAGTGGGTGTAATCTTTGATTTCTTTTAAAGAAATTCCTGTATTTTTTAGCTTTATCACAAAATTGGCCCAATCAAGATCCTCTTCCTGATAAACACGGTAGTTATGTTCATCCCTTAAGGGTTCGATCAAGCCTTCTTTTTCATAATACCTCAATGTATACTCACTAATCCCAATTTTTTTTGCAAATTCACTGATTGTATAGATTTTTTTCGCCCCCTTTTAAATTTCTCCTTGCTTTAGAGTCGACTCTAAACCGTACACTCTTATTGTACCACCAAATTTACTTATTAGGAGGAAATATTATGAAGTACACCGTGATTACAGGAGCAAGCTCTGGGATTGGTTTAGAAGCTGCTAAGGCTTTTGGGGGACTTGGGAAGAATCTTATTTTAATCGCACGCAGAAAAGAGCGACTTGATCAGCTGAAAAAAGATTTATTAGCTGATTTTCCGACGCTTGAGATTGTTATAAAATCTGTCGACCTCTCTTTAAATGAACATGTGATCCGATTGTATCAGGAGCTAAAGTCTTATGATATCGAAACTTGGATCAACAATGCTGGATTGGGCTATTATCATGCCGTAGCTGATCAAGATTTGGAAAAAATCAGTCAAATGTTGCATTTAAATATCGAGGCATTGACTCTTTTATCCACACTTTATGTAACTGACTATCAAGATATAGAAAATACGCAGTTAATCAATATCTCTTCAGCAGGTGGCTATCGAAATGTCCCTAACGCTGTAACTTATTGCGCTACGAAATTTTATGTGAGTGCTTTTACAGAAGGAATCTCGCTAGAGCTACAAGCAAAAGGTGCTTCTTTACAAGCCAAAGTTTTAGCACCAGCAGCTACTGAAACAGAGTTTGCCCAAGTTGCAAACGGATCAGCTTCTTATGACTATACAAAGGGATTCTCCGTGTACCATTCAGCAAAAGAGGTCGCTCAACTTCTGATTGAACTCTACCAAAGCCAGCAGGTCGTTGGACTTGTTGACCGTGATACATTTGAATTCAACCTATCCGGGCCTATTTTTGATTCCTACCAAACAGGAATTAAAATATGTAGCAATATAAAAAAACTTGCTTGACAGAATAACTCTATCAAGCAAGTTTTTATTATCCACTTTTTATGCTTCAGTATCAAGTAAATATTTAGCCACTAAAGCCGCAAGTAAGCCACCAATCAACGGTGCTACGATAAAGACCCAAACTTGAGCTAATGCATCCCCACCTACAAAAATCGCAGGTGCTAAACTTCTAGCTGGATTTACAGAGGTACCCGTTAACGGAATACCTACTAGATGGATCATCGTTAAAGTCAAACCAATTACAACACCAGCAAGCTTAGCATTGCCTTTTTTAGCACTTGTTACAGTCATGATCACTAAAACAAAAATAAAAGTTAAAATAATTTCAATTGTTAATGCACCGACTGCGTTAAAATCACCAAATCCATTTTGACCTAGGTTCGTTGTTTCTTTCCCAGAAGCATTTAAAATAGATAATAAAGCAAATGAAGCAATCAAACCACCAACGATTTGGCCTACGATATAATAAACCAACTCCATCGTTGAAATTCGTTTATTGAACCACATTCCTAATGAAACTGCTGGATTCAAATGAGCTCCCGATACTGTACCAATGCTGTATGCAGCTGCAATGATCGTCAAACCGAAAGCTAAGGCAATCCCTGTTGTACCGATTCCTTCCGTTCCATTTCCCAAAACAGCTGTCGCTGTACCAAAGAAAACTAAGATAAATGTACCAAGACATTCTGCAATTGCTTTTTTCATCATTTTCTCTCCCCTCGTTTTATGCCAGAATAGATTACCATAACCACGAAAATTTTCATGATAGTTTCAACTAAAATTGAGAGAAAATTCAATGAGGAATATCTCAATTTAGCTGATACAATTCATAATAAATGGAAAATAATAAAAATACCAACAAAAGGCATCTAAAGATACACAGTTGTTGGTATTCAAAATCAATCTAACAGTTGGATGCCAATCCCTAAAAGTCCTGGCCCTGTATGAACAACTAAGGCTGGGCTGATCGTACCAAAATAGATTTTTTCAGCTTGTGGAAAATGTTCCTTCAATTTTTCATAAAAGCTTTCTGCTTCCGCTACAGCTTGCCCTTGCGCCACTGCTAACACAAATTTTTTATGGTCTCCAACAAATGCTTTTACTAATTCAAAAGTTTTATCCAAGCTTTTCTTTCTGCCGCGTGCTTTAGCTACGGTATGATAGACACCTTCACCATTACAAGAAATGATCGGATTTAGTTTTAATGCGTTCCCTAAAATCGAAGCCACTAAACCAATTCGTCCGCCTTTTTGTAAATATTCAAGTGTTGCTACATTGAAAAAAACTTTCGCTTTGGCAACGTTATTCGTGAGTTTTCGTTTAATTTCTTCCCATGAAAGACCGGCTTCTATAAATTTTGCAGCTTCGATTGCTTGAAGTCCGCTGCCGATCCCAATATTTTTTGTATCTAATACAAAGGTCTCTAATCCTTCAAACTCTTCGGCAATCAAACGAACAACATTGTATGTTCCGCTTAATCCACTAGAAATCGTAACTGCTAGAACTTTTTCATACCCATCTGCTTTGATTTTCTCGAAAATTTTTGTGATCGTTTCACCATCAGGTAATGAAGTACTCGGAATTTCGACGGTTAAACGTTCATAAACCTCTTCCGGCGTAATATCGACTTTATCAGTATAGATACGATCTTTATAAATAATTTGTAGCGGAATCATATACATTCCGTATTGTTCAACTAATTCTTGCGGCACATCTGTCCCCGAATCTACTAATAGAGCAATCTTTTCTTTATTCATTCTCGTTATCTCCATTTTCTTCTAAGTATTTTTGTTCCAATTCAATGACTTTTTCAGTAAATAGTTTTGTTGCAAAAGATAAGGTTGCTCCTTTTACAGCCATATAGTCTACTGAAATCGGTTGATCAAATGCCGCAACTGGTTGATTGCCCAACGCCTGAGCAACCACTACGGTCAAAGCAGCTTCTTGTTCCTCACAAAATAAATTGTAAGCTTCACGGATACCGATTGCTGCTCCTTGATACAAAATGCCTTGTTTGATCTCTGGTATCGTCAGCACTTGTTTTAACAGGGTAATTGCTATTAAAAAAGCTAGATGCTTTTGATTGTATCGTTTTTTCTTAGGTGCTGGAATCAATCCTAGTTTCACATAATTATTGACCATTGAGGAGGTCAGCAACGTATGTTTTTCTTTTAAAATCACTGGAGATAAATAGCGTTCAACGAGTGTGATCACCTGATCCATATACAATTCTAATTCAGGTAATTCATGCCATCTCGGTAAATGAACATCTACCAACTCTTTGCCCCAAACTTGTAAAGAGGTTTTTATTTCATTCACAAGATCCCTCCTTCTGTTTACAAAGATAGTGTAACATTATTTTAAAAAACATTCAATCTAGTTTTTAAAACTAGATGTAACAATACAAAAAAACAAGCTTTTCAGCAAAAGAAAGCTTGTTTTTACGCATTTACTTATTACTTATTAAAAATCGTTAAAGCCATCATCGTCCTTGATATCCCGATTGAATGGATCAAAATTAAATTTTCCTCTTTTGGGAAAATCAGGCGATCCAAACATGTCACGAGGATCAAAGTTTGGATCCATTTTGCCAGGGCCACCACCAAAACCACGTCCATGTCCTCTATGTCCATCGTGCATATGACGTGCTCGATAATCACGCTCTTCTTCTAGAGCATCCAACAACTTGTCCATAATAAGTTTAAATGACTCTTGTTCCGATTCTGACAATACATCAAAGATTGTTTCTTCTTCTTGTTTATTGTTATCTGCTGCGGCCATGCCCGCTTCTGTTAAGCGAATCACCATTACACGACGATCGCTTTCTAAAGGTTCACGCTGATATAGCCATTTTTCTCTAATTTCCCTAGTAACTCACCTAAAGATTGTGGGCGCATATCCAATAAATAAGAGAGTTCTTTTTGCGTTGTTTCAGGTTTAAGCTTTAACAAGTTTAAGACTCTTCCTTGTCCTCTATGGGGATTGCCAAAAGGCCCATGCTCTTTGCGGCGCTTCATAAAATACCTTTGCATCATGGCTTGTAAACGTAAAAATTGTTCCATCAGTGTTTGATCTTCCATAATTGATTCCTCCAGATAATAGAATATAAATCAGGTACCTGCCTTATATTATAAAGGCACCTACACAAAATGTCAATATCTTAGTATCAATAAAACTATTAGGAAAAACAAAAATTGCAAAGCTGCCTTCATAATAAAAAATCACTAGATGCAACTTGTCGCGTTAGCATCTAGTGATTTGATTATTCAACTATAACTTTTTTAGCTCTCGTTTGCCAAGAAGAATTCCAACGAAAAAGAAGAGCTCTAGAAATACAAAAAATAAAATAAAGCTATGCATAAAAAATTCTTCCGGTAAAACATTGATGATAGGATCTGTTGCAGGATCAAACAACCAATCATCATTATTGAAAAAAACACCGTGAAACGCTACAAAAAATTGATCAAAGCCGATTGCCATCACAGCTCCGAAAATAACTGGAAGAATCATTCCCCATTGAAATGGACGAATCAAGCGCCAAACTCTTTTTCGTTTAGCTAAACGAAAAAGAAAGATACCACTTGGGATCACAGTAACAATCAGTATGCCATAACAGAGTAAAAAAAGACGTTTAACTTCATAAAAATGAAAGGCACCGCTTTTTGACACCGGAAAATCAGACAATTGCAATGTATGATTCAAAGGATTATTTAAATAGGACATCAGTTGTCCATAATTTTTTAACAATGTTGGTTTATCTAATGAAACATATTCTAAAATATTTAGAGTATCGATATCTACAATGTACAATGGACGAAAATTAATAGTCAATGTGATGCTAAGAGAAACGATCGTTAAAATCACGCAGACTATTCCCAATCGCTCAAACCAAATCCAGCTTTTCTCTTTTTCTCCCATATCAAAAAGTCCATTCGTCTAAAGAATCTACAATATATGTAGGCTGCTTAGGTAACGTCGAAACGTCCGATTTTGCTGTAAATCCAGATAAAACAAGTAAGCTATCGATCCCATTTTGAAGTCCCGACTGAATATCTGTTTCATAATTATCACCAATCATGATTACTTCGTCATTATTCAAATGCATGACTTTTAGTGCTTCATTCATGATGATCGCATTTGGTTTTCCGATCATGATCGGATCTGTCTGTGTTGCTGTTTGGACTAAAGAAATAAATGAGCCTGCTCCTGGCAGTAAGCCTCGTTCTGTAGGGATACTCTTATCAGGATTTGTGCCAATAAAAGTGGCACCTTTTCTAATACAAAGGGCAGCAGTCGCAAATTTCTCGTAGTTAATCTCCGTATCTAATCCGACAACAACAAAATCTGGCTTCTCTTCATCCCATTCAAAGCCAGCAGCTAAAATCAAATCAACAAGCCCAGATTCACCAATCACATAGACTTTGTTTCCTTTCCCTTGATCTTTCATGTAATCGATCGTCGCAAGACTTGCTGTATAGACAGTCTTCGCTGAAACATGAATATCAAACTCCTGAGCGAGTCGATCAGCGACAGCTTCTGGTGTTTTGGTTGTATTATTCGTTACAAATAGAAATGGCAAGTTTCGTTCTTGCAGTTGCTCAACAAAACGTTTCCCTGCTGGAATGACTTCCTTACCTAAATAAATCGTACCATCTAAATCAATAAGATACCCTTGATAATGTTTCTTCACAGATTGTTACTCCTCACGTTGACGAATGGTAAATGAACGGTTGCTAGCGTCATTTACTTGTTTACCAATGACAGGTTTTTTCGCTTCATTTTCTTTGCGGTTCTTGATCACTGGCTTCGTTCTATTATTATTAACAGGCACACGTTTTTCTTCCGTATGTGCTTGATTCTGGTGAACTGGCTTTTTATTGGTTTTCTTGCGGCGAGTTTGTTGCTTTTCTCGTTTTCCGCCGATTCGTTCAATTACAAAATAAGCACAGCCAAAATTGCAGTATTCATATAGATAGTCTTCAAGTGTATCAATTCTTTGTTCAGGTGCAGCTTTGCGATTGCTTTCATTGAAAAAGCCTTTCAAGCGTAACTGATCATATCCCCAGTCTCCAACGATGTAATCATATCTAGATAAGACATCACTAAAACGTTCGCCTAAACGATCAGCATCAAAAGCCTCTCGATGATTTTTCACCAAAAGATATTGCCGTTCACCGATTGTCACATGAACATCATCGATCAATGTAACAATCTCACCTTTTTTCTTTTCTTTGACAGGTTCTTCTTTTATCTCTTCAAGGACAGTTGTGATCTCTTCTGTTAAGGTCGCTGCTGATTCTTGTTTATGTTTGATTGGTTTATTCGATTTATATGGTTTCTTTACTTTTTCTGTCATTTCTTCACCGCCTAGATTTTATTATACCTTGTTTTTATTGGATTGGGTAGTGCTCGTTCAAGTAGTCGGCTAAAACTGTTCGAATGAATTCTGGAAAGATAAATTCTATTTCTCCAGCCAATTCGATCGTGGGAAAATACGGAATGAATATAAAATGATCAACGGTTGTAAAAGTATACTTTCGTGTTCGCTCAATAGGCTTATTTTTCCATAATACTTGCCTTTTTTGTTTATCATAGGTCAAACCGTCGTAATACAGCTCACCAAAAACTTTACCGCGAAAACCCATTCCCGTAATTGGAAACTTTCGTAAATAGTGCCGATTTTTTTCCATTTCTCTAACCATTCGAATCAGTTCAGAACCAGCCAACGTCACTCGGATCAAATGCATTGGATGAGGTAATGTTTCATGCAGTTGGTCTTCATTTACGATTCCTTTTGGGATATCAGATAAAAATAAGCCATTGTTTAAAATAGCGACCTCCGTTTTACCTTTTTCCTTTAAAGCCTTTAATGCTGTGACGATCAGTGGATGTTCGGCATTCAAGTCACTCAACAAAGGTTCAGAAATTTGAGCAACTTTTTTAGCTTGCAACAATTCATGCCCCAAAGCCAGATAGTCAGCACTTTCTTTTTGATCTGTCGAATGTGCGGGAAGTTCAGCTGTTGGAATGACTTTGGCCTCACTATGGATAATTTTACCATTTGCAATTGTTAAGTGAACTTCTCCAATGTAGTAGCCGAATTTGCCTGCAGCTGAAAGTTGCGTATCGTTGATCTTTTCACCATGCTTAAATAGATGATGGGTGTGTGAGCCCAGCAAAACATCGATTTCAGGATAGCTAGTAGCAATTTTTATATCTTCGTCAATGCCCAAATGACTCATTAAAATCAATAGATCGCATTTAGACCGAACTTCCCTAATGAGTCCTGGCAACGTCTCATTTATCGAATGAATGTCCCAACCATTGGGCTCATATGTTAAAGGAAAAGGAGCAGTTAACGCAATCAGACCGATTTTAGTCTTTTCTTTGGTTTGGATGATTTTATAAGGTTTTGCCCAAGCTGGTGCTTTTCCCGTCTCTAAATCAACTAAATTCCCAAGTAAAACATCAAAATTTCCATGATCATATAAATGATTCAGCTGCTCTTTAGAATTTCCAATCCCTTCATTATTGCCGATCGTAGCAGCATCATAGCCGATTTCATTCATCAACTCGATATTCGCTTGACCATCAGTCGCTTCGGTCAGTGGATGCCAACGATCAATAAAGTCCCCTAAGTCAAGGGTTACAACCGTTTTACCTAATTGTTTATATGCACTTTTTTGTCTGAGTAGATATCTTCTTATTTTGGGCCAATTTTCTAAATGTGAATGTAAATCATTCGTGTGAAAGATAACAATCTCTTCCATTATATCGCCCCCGATTTCAGTATATAAAAATATAGTACCATACTTCCAAAAGAAATAAATACAAGTTACCTTCAATAAATCAGTAGCAACAACTCATTACAAATTGAGCACACAATCTATTAGAAGGATCGCTTTGTTTATTTTATCATAAAAAATTTTTCCGCATGAAACGATTATGGCGTATAATGAAGAAACTAGTTAAATAAAGGAGAATTGGATGAAAATTAACGTACCTTTTGGTTCTGTTTGGTTAGATGGCGATGACGAAGGGTTAACGGCCATTTCTTTTGTCGAAAGAAACGAGTATCGAACAAATTATTATACAGAGCAAGCAGCAAAAGAACTCACAGAGTATTTTTCAGGTAAACGGACTTCCTTTACTGTCCCGTTATCTATTCACAGCGGTACTGTTTTTCAAAGAAAGGTTTGGGAAGCTTTATATGAGATTCCTTATGGTGAAACTCGCAGTTACCTAGATATTGCTCAAGCGGTTGATTCACCTAAAGCCGTTCGTGCGATCGGTCAGGCCAACAGTAAAAACCCACTCCCGATTATTATTCCCTGCCATCGAGTAATCGGTAAAAATGGTAAATTAACAGGCTATTTAGGTAGTTCTGAACAGGATGGACTTACCATCAAAAAACTTCTTCTTCAACTTGAAAAAGTATCACTCTAAAAACTGAATTACTCTTTTTAATACTCACAACAAAATAACAGGAAGCAAAACAGCATTGGTTTTGCTTCCTGTTATTTTGTTGTTGTGTAATAGAATGAAAAATACGCTTAAAAGAACTAGTTGCTACCTTTCCCTTCATCGCTGTCTTTGCCACGATACTTCTCTAAATATTGCTCTTTTGTCATTACATCATCTACGCTCATATTGAATTCAACCAATTCTAAACCTGTCATATAAGTAATTGCTTCTTTCACTTTTTCAACGGTTTGGTCAAAAACTTGGGAAATATTGACATCATATTTGCAAATCACCGATACATCAACAGCTACTTGTTTTGTTCCAACTTCTACGCCGATACCTTTTGTAACATCTTCATTGTCTCTAAAACGGTCCGCAAAATCTGTAAAAAGATTGCCGCTCAATCCTAAAATTCCGTCAATATCCGAAATAACCACACCTACGATTTTTTTGATTACGACATCACTAAATGTTAACTTTGCTTTTAATCCACCTGTATTGTTTTCTACTGCTTCTGCCATTTGCATTCACTCCTTCAAATTAGTTTTTTAAATTCCTATCATAGATCTGACTGAATCTATCAAGGAATAAATATCCAAATCTTCATCCCGCATTTTCCCAATGATATATCCTACCGCTGCAAAAATTAATAAGACAAGGGTTTTTCCAAACCCTATCAGTAGCAAAAGAAGTGCTAAAAGAAAAAATAAGGTAGTCCAAATAATCCGGAAACGATAGGGTTTAAGTTGTTTGATCCAGTATTCTTTTTTCTCTTGATTCATCGCTTTTCCTCCTAATTTAAAAACAGAACAGGCTCGTTTCTCTTTTTCCCCGAAGCTCTTAGGAATTGTTGAGATCCAAGCAAAGCGTAGTGCTAGCCTGTGAAGCTAACTAATATCAAAAGCACGCAGAGCTTGTTCAGTCTCGAAAGAAAATAGACCACTCAGGGATAATCTTTTTATCACAATCGGAGTTTATCTTTTCTAAGACTTAGCCTGCAAGGCGAGCTAAATCACTCGTGATTGTTTTTTGCTAAAAGCTGTAGATTCTGTTGGTTCTTTTTCTCTCAATTGAACTGTTACCTGACTATCAATTGATTCTAAAGCTGAAGTTAAAGCACTTTGTATTGTTACTTTGATTTCATCCGCTAAAGGCTGATAGCGTTCTTTACTTCTAACATCCACTCTTAATTTCACTGCTACTTTTTCTTTCCCTTTGATTTTTACTTTCATTTTAGTCTTATCCGGGTGAATAATTGTACTGTACGCGTCTTCTACTATTTGTTCTACCGTGCTTTTTGGAATTTCGATCCGATTCTTACCGTCTTTAATGATCAAATGTTTTCTTTGCCCAGAAACAGAAAGAACGATAATCAAACTGAGCAACAAGAAGCCGCCCAAAATAAGCAAGGTCCATTCAAAAAACGTAAACAGCCAAGGATAATTATAAAGAAGCCCATCAACTTCATAGGATAACCAAGGTATGTCGATCAACTGACTAAGTAAACCTAATGTTCCGACAAACAATAGGAGTATAACCAACGCAAAAATAATTTTCAGCAATCGTTTCATATACTTCCCTCCTTTGAGACTAATTGTTTTGCTGTTGATTAAATTGTAACGCCTAAAAAAAAGTATTACAAAAGATACGAATTTCTTTTTTGTTATTAGGAAAAAATTAATCTTGATTGCATCATAAAAAAAGCGATCAAACCTCTACACAGCGGCAAATAGCCAACTGTTTTCGACATTCAATCACTTATTCTAATTATTCATCTAAATATTCTTCTTTTGAAAATTCAGTATCCTCATACTCACCGCTATCTCCATAAAATTGATTATAACGTTGTTTAAATTTACGAAAAATATACGTGACTAAAACTTTAGCAATCGCATAAATAGGAATACCAAATATCAAACCAAACATCCCTAATAAATCACCCATTACTAACAATACGATTACAATCGTTAATGGATGCACCACCAATTTTTTCCCCATCACTTGAGGAGAAATCAAATGACCATTCAACATTTGGACGATCATCCAGACAATAGTCATTTTGATAAACATGCCAAACGAAACCATTAATGCCACAATTGCCGCAGGAATGAAGGCGATCACAGGTCCAATGTAAGGAATTACCGCTGTAATCCCAACAATAATCGATAACGTTCCTGAATAAGGCACTTTTATCAACCAAAACCCGATAAACGTCAAAATTCCAATCGAAATTGATACGAGAATTTGCCCCTTCAAATACGCACCGACCTGACTACTCATCGTTGCCCCAATCTCTCTTGCGTCACTTCTAAAGCGTGGTGGAATAATTTTTAAAACAAAAGAGAAAAACTTTTGATCATCTTTTAATAGGAAAAAAGTAATAATTGGTGCCGTAACCATTACTAGTGCAAAACCAGTCAAAGTAGAAAAAACAGTAGACGCTCCTTCGACAGCCTTACTAAAATAACTTCCTATTCCGTCTGATACATTGTCAAACCAGCGTTGAATACCATCTAATGCATTCGCTAAAGGTTTTTCCAAAGCTGAATTATGGAAAAAGTCAGTCACCATCTTGTTTAGGTCATTCATATACTGCGGAAAGCTTTCTATTAATCCATCCACCTGTTTTTGCAACATTGGAACAACCAGAATAATGCCAATAACGATTAGAGCTATTAAAATAATAAAAATAGCTGAAACACCATATACTCGTTTTACCTTATGTTTTTCTAGCCAATTGACGACTGGGTTAAATAAATAATATAAAATCAATGCTAAAATCGTCGGACCAATAACCGTTTTGAAAACTACACCGATTGGACCAAAAATAAAACCAACCTGGTGAAAAATAAAAATAACAGCGCCCAACAATAACAGGGCAACTAATGTAAATAATAAATTTTTTCCACCTAGAAATTTAATCCAGCGTGTCTCTTGTTTCTTTTCCATTTACTTCCCTCCTTAAATTAAAAGCATAGTAGGCTCATTTAGCCTTGAATGAAAAATAGGAAAATAAGACTGAGGTGCTTTTTGCCTCTTTCTTATTTTATCTTTTTTCCGAAAGGCTAGCCTACGAAGCTAGATAACATTAAAAGCATAGTAGGCTCGTTTAGTCTTGAATGAAAAATAGGAAAATAAGACTGAGGTGCTTTTTGCCTCTTTCTTATTTTATCTTTTTTCCGAAAGGCTAGCCTACGAAGCTAGATAACATTAAAAGCATAGTAGGCTCATTTAGTCTTGACTGAAAAATAGAAAAATAAGATGGTATCGTTTTAAGAACACTTAAATCCCATCCAAAACACTAGTCTACTAGCCAGAGAACAGCACTTCTTTATTGTAGCGAAAAATTCAGCATCTGTAAAAAATAGTCCCTTCACTGTTGACACAAAAAATCACTCAGCCATTGAATAACTGACTGAGTGATTTTATCTACTAATTCGCTGCTTTACGTCCTTTGCGTTGTGTCGCTTCCATAATAACTGGTAGGATCACAGGACGGCGTTTTGTTTGTTCAAACAGGTAACGGCTTAATTGCTCACGAATATCTTGCTTTAATTTGCTCCACTCAAAATCGCTACTTTCAAGATGTTTTTCAACAATCTCAGTCACGATATTACTACTTTCTTTCATCAAATCTTTACTGGTTTTCACATAGACAAACCCTCTTGATGTGATTTTAGCAGGTGAAACGATCCGTTTTTCACGGCGATTGATCGTCACAACCGCGACGAAAATACCATCCTCAGATAGAATGCGACGATCGCGAAGTACGATATTACCGATATCTCCAACACCGATTCCATCGATCATGATATTGTCTGCCGTTGTGCTGCCGGCCACATTCATTTTTTGCTTACTGTATTCAAGGATATCCCCTCGACCAGTAATAAAGATATTTTTGTAAGGAATTCCTAATTCATGGGCTAAATCTGCATGCGCTGCTAATTGACGATACTCACCTTGAATTGGAATAAAGTATTTAGGTTTGATCAAGTTCAGCATCAATTGTAGATCGTTTGGATTGGCATGACCAGAAACGCGCATATTATCAGAGATTTGTTTAACGACGCCACCTGCACGATAAACAATATCTTCTGTTTTAGCAACAGCAGTTTCCATCGCAGTTGTCGGTGTCGTTGTGATATATACCAAATCGCCTTCTTTGATTTTGACCACACGGTGAGTCCCATTTGCCATTTTTTGTAATGATTTAATTGGTTCTCCCATTGTTCCTGTCTCTAAAATTACTAATTGATCATCTTGGTATTTTTTCATCTCTTTTACGCCGATGATTAAATCTTCACTTGGTAATTTTAGCTTATCTAACTTGATTGCCGTATTGATAATTCGTTGAAAATCTTGCCCCGTCAATACGATTTTACGGTCAGAACGATGTGCAGCATCTAGTATTTGTTGAACACGTTGTAAATTACTGGCCACACAAGCGACAATGATCCGACCTTCCCAATAGCGGATTGTATCAAAGACTTCATCAGCTATTTGAAGCTCAGACACAACTTGTGCCGGGTTTTCAGCATTAGAAGAATCGCTCAATAATGCCAACACGCCTTCATTACCGATCTCAGCTAATCGACCAAAATCTGTTTGATACATCGGAATCGCACTCTGGTCAAACTTGAAATCTCCCGTGTAGACGATGTTCCCTTCTTTGGTTTTCAAATTGATTCCGATAGAATCCGGAATCGTATGTGTTGTCCGGAAAAAACTGATCGTAGCATGCGCAAAATCGATTTCCGTATGGGCATCGACTACGTGAAAATCATTGAAGTCTTTAGAATCTGCATGATCTCCTACGTTTAATTTTGCTAACTCGATTGTTAATTCCGTACCGAATACTGGTACATGAACTTTAGATAAAAGATATGGTAGTGCTCCGATTGCATCGGCATGACCATGTGTTAAGAAAATCCCTGCAACACGATCGATATTTTCCACCAAATACGTAAAATCGGGAATCACCACATCAATTCCTAATAGCTCATTTTCTGGATATTTTAATCCACAATCCAGTACAAAAATTTCATCTTCCACTTCTGCGATGTACATATTTTTACCATTTTCACGAACGCCGCCTAAGGGAACGATTTTTATTGTACTCACTCATTTCACCTCTCTATATTCTCATACCGAATCAAAGATCCAGTATGCTTAAAATTTTCGCTTTTTCTTCAGTTGTACATGACACAAGAGGTAAACGTAAATCACCAACGGAAATGCCCATATGATTCAACACAGCTTTTACTGGAGCTGGAGACGGTACTGAAAATAATGCATTCATTTTCGGTAACAACTGACGCTGAATGCTTGCAGCTTTTTTGATTTCTCCATGATCCAACGCTTGGAACATATCGTACATTTCATTACCAAACACATGGCTGGCAACTGAAATCACCCCGTGTCCGCCTATCGCTTTTATTGAGAAAGCTAAGGAGTCTTCTCCAGTATACACTAAAAAGTCTTTTGGCGCCTTTTCTACCAACTCTGTCAATGCATCCAAACCGAAACACTCTTTGATGGCAATGATATTATCTAATTCGGCTAAGCGTAAGGTTGTTGCTACATCAAGGCTGGCTACCGTTCTTCCCGGAACGTTATATAAAATGATCGGTAGATCGCTTGCCTCAGCTATCGCTTTAAAATGTTGATATAGCCCTTCTTGATTTGGTTTATTATAATAAGGCACGACTGCCAAACCTGCATCGATTCCTCGAATAGCTGAAAGTTCTTTTACAAACTCAACTGAATCCCGCGTATCATTGGTTCCCACACCGCAAATGATCGGCACTCTTCCATCAACTAAGCGAATCACTTCATTAAACAACTCGATTTCTTCATCATGTGTCAGTGTTGGTGATTCCCCTGTCGTTCCGGCTAAAATAATTCCTTCTGTATGATGATCAAGCAAATGGTCCACTAACTGAGGCAGCTTAGCAAAATCGATTGCGCCGCTTTCATCAAAAGGTGTGACCATCGCTGTAATTATCGTTGCATTTTCTAAATTCATACTTACTACCTCCTAATTTAAAAGCGTAGCGGGCTCGTTTAGCTCTGACTGGAAAATAGGAAAATAGGTTTGTGACGCTTTTTGTCACTGGCAGATTTTATCTTTTTCCCGAAGAGCTAGCCCGCGAAGCTAGATAACACATGGTGACAACGTTTCATTTCGCTAAATCTTGTACTTTTCAACGTCACTTCACTTCATTCACTGAGGTTTACAGCAAGAGCGTAGCGGACTCGTTTAACCCTGACTGGAAAATAGGAAAATATGTTTGTGACGCTTTTTGTCACAGGCAGATTTTATCTTTTTCCCGAAGAGCTAGCCCGCGAAGCTAGATAACATTTAAACTCTCACCAAATCCATCTCATGCAGTGTTTCTGCAATTTGAACTGAATTCCAAGCAGCACCTTTTAATAAATTATCCGAAACGACCCACATATGATAGCCTTTATCGATATCGATGTCTTGACGAATTCTTCCGACAAACGTTTCTTTGCGATCAATACTTGTTAATGCTTGCGGATACAATTGCTGACTTGGATCATCTTGTAAAACAGCGCCCGGAGCATTGGCAATCAGTTCTTTGATTTTACTCACATCAGAACCTTCTTCTTTAACTTCAATATAAATCGATTCAGAATGACCAGAGATAACAGGGATTCGCACACATGTAGCAACGACTTTAATGGTGTCATCTTCCATGATTTTCTTCGTCTCATTAACCATTTTCCACTCTTCATACGTATAATCAGCCTCAGCAAAGACATCGATTTGAGGCAACGCATTGAAAGCAATCGGATAGTGTTTTTTATCGCCGCCAGCAGGTAAAATGGTTGCTTCTAATTTATCCGCAGGCGTGCCATTGATATAGGCTAACGCTTGTGATTTCAACTCTTCCATTGCGTTGATTCCGGCACCACTGACTGCTTGATAGGTTGAAACAATCAAACGATCCAACCCATAAGCTTGTCTGATCGGCTCAAGTGCTACCATCATTTGGATCGTCGAACAATTAGGATTAGCAATGATTCCTTTATGACGTTTTAACGCCTCTGGATTCACTTCTGGTACAACTAAAGGAACGTCTGGATTCATTCTATAATGACTTGTATTATCGATAACAACGGCTCCACGTTTAACCGCTTCCGGTGCAAATTGTTTTGAGATGCTGCCTCCTGCACTAAACAATGCGATATCCACGTCCGTAAATGATTCAGGTATCAACTCTTCGATTACAAGGGTCTGTCCCTTAAACGTTACCGTCTTTCCCGCAGAACGTTTTGAAGCTAAAAGTTTTACCTGATTCATGGGTAATGTTGTTTCTTCCAACATTTCGAGCATTTTTGTGCCAACAGCACCTGTAGCGCCTACCACGGCTACATTATACATTTTTTTCATACTTATTCGTCTCCTCTCAAATTCCTGAAGAAAGTTGCTTTTTCTATTTTACCATAATATTGGCTTTTACTACATAGCAAGTAAAATGATTTTGCTTTATTTTCTGAAAAAAACGGATAATACATTTCAAATAGTTCTTTAATGGCTTTCTTATGATCGATGCAACATAGTCGACTATTCCTTTTTGCAGATTTATACTGTTTTGGCAAGCTATTTTTTGAGAGGATGAGATAATTAAATGTATACTGTAGCAGATTATTTATTAGATCGTTTAAAAGAATTGGGCATCGATGAAATATTCGGCGTTCCAGGTGATTATAATTTACAATTTTTAGACCATATTACTGCCAGAGAAGATCTTGAATGGATTGGTAATGCGAATGAGTTAAATGCTGCTTATATGGCAGATGGTTATGCTAGAACAAAAGGAATTTCGGCATTTGTTACCACTTTTGGCGTAGGTGAATTAAGTGCTGTCAATGGTTTAGCAGGGAGCTTTGCAGAAAATGTGCCTGTAGTCGAAATTGTCGGTTCACCAACAACGATCGTGCAAGAAAGTAAAAAACTTGTCCATCATACATTAGGCGACGGCAACTTTTTACACTTTGAAAAAATGCATAAAGAAGTAACTGCAGCAATCGCTCATCTAACAGCAGAAAATGCTTTGACCGAGATCGATCGTGTCCTTACTATCGCATTGATTGAAAAACGACCTGTTTATATTAATTTACCGATCGATGTTGCAGAAGTTGAAGCCACTCGTCCAAGCAGTCCTCTGAGTCAAAGCTTGGAAAAACTGACAGATATTGAAACAGCTATTTTAGAGAAAGTTGAAAAAGCTCTCTCTCAAGCAAAAAATCCTGTTGTCATTGCAGGTCATGAGATTTTAAGTTATCATATCGAACATTACTTAGACGAGTTTATCCAAAAATTCAATCTGCCGATCACGACTTTACCACTTGGAAAAAGCGCATTTAATGAAGAAGATCCTCATTATTTAGGCACTTACTCAGGTTCTACAACGGAAGAGCCTCTAAAAAGTCGAGTTGACACAGCTGATTTAGTTTTACTTTTAGGTGCTAAACTGACAGACTCTGCTACGGCTGGCTTTAGTTATGGTTTTACAGACAAACAAATCATCTCAATTGGCAGCACAGAAGTCTTGTTTTATGGAGAAAAGCTCGAAACAATTCAATTGGATCGTTTCGTTTCTGCTTTGGCAACTCTCTCTTTTTCTAGATACTCAGGTGAAATACTTCCGGTCAATAGAAGCTCAATCCAAGTAATCAAAGATGAAAAACTAACACAAAAACAGTTTTGGGAAATGGTCGAAACGTTTCTTATTCCAGGTGATACTGTGATCGGCGAGCAGGGAACCTCTTTCTTTGGTTTGACGAATGTTGCACTAAAAAGAGAGATGCATTTTATTGGACAGCCTTTATGGGGATCGATCGGATACACCTTTCCTTCTGCATTAGGCAGTCAACTTGCGAATAAAACTAGTCGACATCTTTTGTTTATTGGAGATGGCTCACTGCAACTAACTGTACAGGAATTAGGAACAGCTTTAAGAGAAGAGTTGACACCCATTGTTTTTGTTATCAACAATAACGGATATACAGTTGAACGAGAAATCCATGGTGCCACAGAAAAATACAATGACATCCCTTTGTGGGATTATCAAAAATTACCGCTAGTCTTTGGCGGCACTAGTCAAACTGTTGCAACTTACAAAGTCACTACAATGATTGAACTGGATGAAGTCATGAAGGCTGCTAGAAAAGATACGAAACGATTGCAATGGATCGAAGTCGTGATGGAGCAAGAGGATGCACCTGAGTTGTTGAAAAAACTAGCGAAGATTTTTGCAAAACAAAATTCTTGATATCACCGTTGATAAGACGGAATCTATTGACTTTCTGCGCTATTTTGTTATAGTTAAAAGCGACATTTACTTAATTTGAAGGAGTGAATAATATGGCACGCGTTGAAAGTTTTGAATTAGATCATAATACAGTGAAAGCCCCTTATGTTCGTTTAGCAGGTACTGAAAAAAATGGTGAGGTCTTGATCGAAAAATACGATCTACGTTTCTTACAACCAAATGAAGACGAATTACCAACAGCTGCAGTTCACACGTTAGAACATTTATTAGCGGTGAATTTGCGCGATCACCTAGAAGGCATTATTGATATCTCTCCAATGGGTTGTCGCACTGGCTTTTATATGATCATGTGGAATGAACATTCTCCAAAAGAAATTCGCGATGCTTTAGTTAAAGTATTGAACTTTATCGCTGAGACAGATTTCGTTCCTGCTGTTTCTGCTAAAGAGTGCGGGAACTATAAAGACCATTCTTTATTTTCTGCACAAGAATATGCGAAGATCGTTTTAGAAAAAGGAATTAGTTTAGATCCTTTTGAGCGAGTTTTATAAAATAACAATAAAACGAGGTTGCTTCTGATCCCACCGTTTATTCTGATTTAGAGCCCGGTTCAAAACTGATTTTTAGTTTTGAACCGGGCTCGTTTTTCTTTATCCTAAAGCTACATCTAAAATCATCATAATAATAAAACCTAACATCACACCAAATACTGCAAAATGACGCTTACTTGTCACGGTTTGCTGCGCTTCTGGGATCAATTCTTCAACTACTACATAAATCATTGCACCTGCTGCAAATGCTAAGGCATAAGGTAACAACAACGTTACTTTTGTCACCAAAACAGCTCCAATGATTCCTGCTATTGGCTCAACAATTCCTGAAGCTTGCCCATATAAAAAGGCCTTCTTACGACTCAAATTTTCTTGTCTTAGCGGTATTGAAACCGCTGCACCTTCTGGAAAATTTTGAATACCGATTCCCAAGGCCACAGAAATCGCTGCTAGAACTGCCTTTTTGGGATCATCAGCTGAATTTGCTGCACCAAATGCGACACCTACAGCCAAGCCTTCTGGAATATTATGCAACGTGATCGAAAATACCAACAAAATTGTCCGTTTTAAATGACTAGGCAGACCTTCTTTTTCATGATTCGGACCAAAGTGCATATGCGGTAACGTTTTATCTGCAATGTATAAAAATAACCCGCCCAAGCCAAAACCAAAGCTAACCACAAGCCAAGCAATACTACCATTTTCCTCTGCTTGTTTGATTGCAGGATCCAGCAAAGACCAAAAGCTCGCAGCAATCATCACGCCAGATGCAAAGCCTAACATCATATTTAAAATATCTTTTTTGATTTCCTTAAAAAAGAAAACTAGCCCTGCTCCCAATGCAGTCAGAAAATAAGTGAAACCCGTCCCAACTAACGCTTGCTGCCAAGCTTCTAAAGATAACAGCCAATCAACTATTATGAACACCCCATCTTTCCCAATTTCTTTTCTTGACTTAACTTTATCATACCAATGATTTTATGACCATGCTTAAAGTATAAAATGCTTTCACTTGGTACAAAAAATGAGAAAGAGTATACTTTAGATAGAAGTAAAATAGAGAAACGGAGTGAGCAAAATGACAGAAACAATCAATGCGGCTGTTGCGATGATCAAAGTTTTAGAAAGTTGGGACATCGACCATATTTATGGCATTCCTGGTGGTTCCTTCAACTCCACAATGGATGCCTTATATCAAGAAAAAGAAAAGATCAACTATATTCAAGTCCGCCATGAAGAAGTTGGTGCATTAGCTGCTGCTGCCGATGCAAAACTAACAGGTAAAATCGGTGTAGCTTTTGGTTCGGCTGGGCCTGGTGCCACACATTTGATCAACGGATTATACGATGCGCAAATGGATCACGTTCCTGTCTTGGCTTTATTAGGTCAAGTTGCGACAAGTTCTATGAATTACAATTCCTTCCAAGAATTAAACGAAAATCCGATGTTTGCAGATGTCAGTATTTATAATCGAACGGTGATGACCCCAGAAAGTCTCCCTCATGTGGTGGATGAAGCCATCAAAGCCGCCTATAAAAATAAAGGGGTTGCAGTTGTCACGATCCCTGTTGATTTCGGCACAAAAGAGATTCCTTTACAAGAAGTTTCAACCGCCAAAAATCATCGAACGGGTTTGGTCATGCCACATTATAATGATTTGAAAAAAACCATTCCTTTGATTGAAGCAGCCGAAAAGCCCGTTCTCTATATTGGTCAAGGAACTCGTGGCGCTTGGTTGGAAATAAAAGCTTTTTCTGAACACTTTTCAATGCCAGTGATTTCAGCGGTGTTAGGCAAAGGCATCGTGCCTGATTCATATGAAAACTTCCTCGGATTTGCTGCTCGTGTAGCGACCAAACCCGCCAATGAAGCCTTGGCTGAAACGGATTTGATTGTGTTTGTAGGCAGTGATTTCCCCTTTGCCGCTTATTTTTTTAACCCTGACGCCAAATTCATTCAAATCGATATTGATTCAACAAAGCTAGGACGTCGTCATAAGACAGACGTTGCAATTTTAGGCGATGGGCAAGAAGCTTTAAAAAGAATGGTGGAATTAGGTGAATCACGTCCAGTGGATCGTTGGTTAAAAGCAAATCAGCAAAACAAAGAAAATTGGGTCGCTTGGTTAAGAAGCTTTAATAACAAGGATGATAAACCACTTCGCGTTGAACCTGTTTTTAAAGAAATTCGACGAATTGCTAATGAGGATGCGATTTTTGTAACGGATGTCGGTAATACAACCGTTCACGCCATTCGCCTTTTAGATATGAATGGGAACCAAAAGTTCACCACTTCTGGTTGGTTTGCCACAATGGGTAATGGTGTACCAGGAGGTATTGCCGCTCAACTTAGTTACCCTGACCGACAAGTGTTTACCTTAAGCGGTGATGGCGCCTTTGCTATGGTCATGCAGGATATCATCACCCAAGTAAAATACAAACTGCCAATCATCAATGTTGTGTTTTCAAATGACTCCTTTGGGTTTATAGAAGCCGAACAAGAAGATAGCGAACAAAAGAAATTTGGCGTCTTTTTAGAAGGAGCGATTTTGGAAAGATCGGTGAAGCAATGGGTGCCGAAGGATTTACTATTACAGAATATAATCAATTAGAACCAGCTTTTGAAGCTGCTAGAAAAAGTAGCCGCCCAGTTGTGATTGATATTAAAATCAGAAACACTCGTCCCTTACCTGTTGAGGAATTAGTTCTAGATCCTGACAAATTTAGTGAGACTGAGATCAACGCTTTTAAGGAAAAGTACGACGTTCATGATATGCCTGTGTTGAATCAGTTATTAAAATTATAAGCCACTCAAAAAGCCCTGATTGCTATTTTTTAGCAATCGGGACTTTTTGAGTGGTTTGACTACACGAGTATTTTATTCTGCTTTACGTCTGTGTAGGTATTTTCCGAAAAATGCGACGATCAAACTTAGCAAACCAATACTTACTACATCAGCATTGCTAGTTTCCCCTGTATTCGGAAGTTTCTGTTTAGTTTGCGTAGTTGTTGCCGTGCTACCTGATGAATTAGGCTTATTCGTGTTAGTCGATGAACCTGTTTCTGGCACTTTGCTTGTTAATGGGATAACTTTTCCAGCGCCTGGATCTGAGGTGGTACCTGTTAATGGATCTAAAGTGACCGCTGTTACTTTATCCCCTTTTTTCAATACTACACCTTCTGGCACCGCTGCTGTCCATTTACCCTCTTTATCGACATCTACAGTTACTTGAGCGCCACCTGGAAATGTAACGACTACTTGAGAGTTTGGCATACCTGTTCCGGAAACTTCTTTTGCCCCTTCTAATGAATCATTCACTGTTGGCGCTTCGATTTTTTTGTAAACATACGTTACTTCTGTCGGATCAACATCATGTTTACCTGAAGCGTTGCTAGGTACAGCAGTTAAAATATAGCCTGGAATCGCTTTTGCCGTTGTATTATATGGATCATCAAACAGTCCGTTGATCAAATCACCATTCGCTAAAGGTCTGCCCTTTTCATCGACATAATTAACTGTCACTTTTGTTTTTTTCTTTTTGTACACATATTTCACAGTTTGATTTTTATCAGTACGTGTACCATCAGCGTTAGTTGGCACTGTTACTAGCTCATATCCTGGGATGTCCTTTGGTGTTGTCTTGTAGTCATCACCATATTCGCCCGGAATCACTTCATTTGATGAAATAGGATTATCATTCTCATCAACATATTCAACGTTGATATCTGTTTTGATTTTTGTATAGACATACGTCACTTCTGTTGGGTCCACAGTATGTTTGCCTGTGGCATTCGTTGGCACTGTTTTGACCGTATAACCTGGAATATCTTTTGGCGTTGTATTGTATGGATCATCGAACAATCCTTTGATTAAATCACTATCAGCTAATGGGTTCCCTTGTTCATCAACAAAATTAACTATTACTTTTGTTTCTTTCTTTTTGTATACGTAGCTGACTGTTTGATCCTTGTCTGTATGAAGTCCAGTTGCATTGTCTGGTGTCGCAACTAGATCATAGCCTGGAATGTCTTTCGGTGTTGTAGTATAAGGATCTTCATACTCACCAGTAAACTTGTCATTTGGCTTCAATGGATTCCCAGCGGTATCTACATATTCAACATTGATATCTGTAATGATTTTTTTGTAATAGTATTTAACCGTCTGATCTGCAGCAGTATATTTTCCATCTTGATTATTCGGCATTTTTTCTTGCACAAGTTCATATCCCGGAATGTCGATAGGGCTTGTTGCATAATCCGTACCGATTTTACCATTGTAAGTAGTATTATCTGTGCTATGGATCTTGACTTCATTTCCATCTTTATCTAATAAAATATGTTCGACAATAACTTTTCCAGCCGTTATTTTGAATGCCCCTTGCGTTGTATCTGTGATTGGATCTGTTGCAATATACCCTGCTGGCGGTCTTTCAGTTACTGTATTCGTAATAGTATAATCCCCTGTAGGTAAGCTATTGATTTCTTCTGGCGTCGGTTGTCTATCCTTACCTGTGATCTCAACGGGATTGCCATCTTTATCCGTACCAGAAATCACCCAACTATATTCTTCAGTTTCTCCATACGTATCGTTTGCATCTCTTCCAACTGTAATAGATGATGGATTATCTACAACCGTCCCAGGGGTATTGATTACTCCATCAATGTTTACAGATGAGGTTGCTCTTTGGATATTGTTGTAAAAGAAACCTGTATCTATATCTCCACCAGTTGTCAGTCCCCTCATAGAAACCTTGTAAATTCCCTCTTCAGTATAGTTAGCAAAATCCACTGAACTACCACTTATATAACCATGTACTGGAACATCATTATAAGATAATGAATATTGATATTCATGTGAAAACTCATCAGCTAATGCTCTTTCAAATACTAAGTTTGAGACGTTTGTATAGAAATAATTTTTTTCCACCGGTAGTTCAACACCATCTACACTAACTTTAAAATCATCTGTTCGCCTAGGAGAAACTTTCAATGGCTCTTGTTGTTGAACATTTTCCACTTCCTGCAGAACACTTTCTTGTGTTTCACTTTGCAAATCAGATTCGTCTGATACTTCTTTATTAACTTCCAGCTCATCACTCTCATTAAGTAAAATGTTTTCTGATTCAATTACGCTGTCTGTTAATACTTCTGACGGTTCAGTTGCTACTTCTTTTTCTTCAGCAGTTGCTTGTTCTGCTGATACCTCGTCAGCATTCGCTTGCATTGATGAGTTTATAGCGCTATATGGTAGTGCACCTAAAACCATCGTTGAGACTAATAGTGTGTGTGTCCACTTTTTCATGTTTACCCTTCCTTTTTTGAAATTTTTATAATTACAAATTTTCAATAGTAATTATATCGTATTTATAGATTTTATTTTCTCTTATTTTTCGCAAAATCACTAAAAAAAAGAAAAATACCTTCAAGTAAAGAATATCATCATATTAGTTTATCGTATTTTCTAAAATGAGAACCTCGATTTACGTACCACAAATACTATACCTATGCATTTTCTTCTTTAATAAGTAGCAAGTATCCATTTAAAATTTTCTATAAAAACACTCTCGATTTTATTTGAAAAAAATTAGCGAGGCAAAACTCAATTGAGTTTTGCCTCGCTAATTTAAAATAAATACTAATAATTTGACAAAAATAGCTTTTTATTCTTTATAAAAAACTACTTTTCCATTTTATTACTAATTTCTCTTATTACTTATCATCATGTTTATGGAATTTTTCTTTGATATCTTCAAAGCCTTCTTTGATTTTGTCGCCTAATTTTTCAGCGCCATCTTTGATATCATCACCGGCATCACGAGCTTTGTCTTTTACATCGCCAAAAGCTGATTGCGCTTTGCCTTCAAGTTCTTTACCCTTATCATCTGTTACTTTACCTTGAACTTCTTTAGCTGTACCTTCAACTTTGTCTTTTGCATCATTTACGCGTCCATTTAAATCTGCCATGTGAAAATCCCTCCTAGTTAATTTATAATACATAACTAGCATAGCATCATTTTTGACTTGCTACAAACGATTCGCTTTGTTTTTTATAAGCGAATTATTTAGCGCCTACTCAACCATTGTTTTGCCTGATTGATTTCGTCCATGGTTATTTGATGACCTGAATTAGTCGTCGTAATTGTAACTGTTGCTTGGCGATTTTTCAATTGTTGAACCAACTGATCTGAAGCTTCCTTTGAAACAATAGGATCATTTTCACTCACAGACAACCATAGTCCCTTATCAGAAAGTGAAAAATCTTGGGTATCGACACCTAAAGACATTGGGTGAAACAAAATAGCATGTTTGATAGCAGTCTTACGTTCCAACAACATGTGGGCCGCAATATTAGCACCATTCGAATAACCAACAATGACCCATTCTTCTAATGGTATGCCTTTTTCTTCACTAACTGATGTGATCGATTGGAGTAGGCGGTCACTTTCTGCTTCTAGACTAACTAGGTCAAATTGATTCAATCCATTTCGCTTAAAAAAGCGATTCATTCCAGATTCTTGAATTGTTCCCCGAAATGAAAGTAACGTAGCCTCTTCGTCCAAGAATCGAGCAATGTCGAGCAATGATGTTTCATCCCCTCCAGTACCATGAAGTAATAGTAATTTTTTGCCGTTGGTCTCACCTTTTTCAAATAGATAATGCATTTTTTCCTCCCTTTTTCATTATTTTTAGGACGAAAAACTATTCACCCAAAACGCTTACTTTTTGTAAGTTAATTTCATTTTAGCATCTTTTATGTTATTTGTCACTTTTGCAAAATGCTATAACTGACGCCAGTAAGCAGCAAGAGATGCCGCTCTTTTTGACAGACTTGTTTTTAATTGAACCGGATCGATTTGTATAATTGATTTTCCAAACTGAAGTAGGTAGTTTATAATAAATTCTTCCTCGGCTATATGGTAGTACCCGCTGATCAGGTAATTTTCTTCAGATGCTTGGATTGACATTGAAGGGTAGTTTTCCTTCGAAAAAATATCTTTGCCCTTTTCATTGACTCTGATTGAAAATGACGTTAGTTGATCCTTTTGATAAAACGTTTCAGCTTTTTCTAATAGCGTTTCAAGTGGTAGTGAATCTTGTCGCTTTTCTTCTTCTAGTGACTCAATTTTATCGCAACGAATGACACGGATTTGTTGGGTTTCAATCGTCCAAATTCTAGCATACCATTGGCCAAATTTAGAAGAAAGCTGAATAAATTGAGCCTTGATAGATACTTTTTCTCTTTTTTTTGCATACTGAATATTAAAGATCTTTTCAAGAAGAATTCCTTCAACGATTTCTTTTAAATAGTGACTGACATTGCTATGGTTGACTTGCTCAAGTGTAATGACTTTACGCATTAATAAAAGCTTTTGCTGTAACTTCTCTGGCAGAACCTGACTATATTTTAATTCAAGCGTACTACTTTCCATGTTAAATGGTGTAGAGCGATACCCTTTTAGCGTTAACAAAGCAAAATAAAGAGCATAAATTTCACCTTCTGTAAACAAGCCTGGAGCCACTATCCGAGTATCCAACAGTTGATATTTACCATATCTTCCAAGTTCAGAGTAAATCGGTAGACCAATTTCTTCAAGTGACTGTATATCTCGCAGTGCTGTACTTTTTGAAATGCTATATCGATCGATCAATTCTTTTAAATTAAAACTATTTCTATCCGCTAAAAAAAGAATCATATCATTGATGCGTTCTGCTTTTTTCATAACTCCTCCTAAAAAGTATCATGTTTTAACACCTTTAAGCAGTATACTAAAGGTGGAAAGAAAATAAAAGAAATGAGGAATTCATATGACTTTAGAAATTGCAGTATTTTTATCCATGAACGGACGTGCTGGGGAGGCTTTAGCTTTTTATAAGAAGCATTTAGGTGCTGAAGAATTACTCGTTGTGACCTACGAAGACATGGCAAAAAAAGATGACAGTTTCCTGGTGACAGAAGAAAATAAACAGTTCATTTCCCATTCAGTTTTACAAATTGGTCAAACGAAACTAATGATTGCAGAAGATTCAATGGACCCAACCCAATCATTTAAAGTAGGTACTAACTTTTCTTTGTGTATTCAAAGTGCTGATTTAGTCGAGATTGAAACTTTTTATTCTAATCTAACATCAGATGATCGTGTCAAAATCATTGTACCTTTGAACCAAAATATTTTTAGTGGTGCTTATGGGATTGTAGAGGATCCTTTTGGGGTGCAAATTCAGTTGATGTATGATGAACGTTTAAAATAAATCCTATCTTTATCTATAACTAAAAAATAAGCAATCAAGGATATTTTTCGTCCTGATTGCTCATTTTTCAATCTTTTTCTAATTCTTTTCTAGCCAATGCTAAACACCCAATCGTTCCTGGATCATCCTCTAACTTAGGTGTCACAATATACTCTTCTAACGGAGGTGTTTTTACATAACCATTGATCAGTTTTTCAAATTCATGATGGACTTTTGCTATCATGTGTTCTTGCTTCATCACTCCTCCTCCAAAAATTATGACATCTGGTGCAAGCATTAACGTGGTATTATAGGCTGCTTGTGCAATATAATATGCTTCGATAGCCCAAATTGGATCGTCTTCTGTTAATTCCTGTCCCTTTTTTCCAGCTCTTTTTTCAATCGCAGGACCTGCTGCCATCCCTTCTAAGCAATCGCTATGAAATGGACAACTTCCCTTAAATTGATCCTCTGGATGACGTTTTACGATCATATGCCCCATTTCAGGATGACTGAACCCTTCAATAAAACGTCCGTCTTGAATGGCACCTGCTCCGACGCCCGTTCCGATCGTGTAATAGATGCAACTAGATAAATCTTTCCCACTACCAGCGACATATTCGCCATACGCTGCAGCATTTACATCTGTTGTAAATGCGATAGGAAGATCAAATTCTTTTTTCATCGCCCCAACAAAATCATAATCCTGCCAAGCTAATTTAGGTGTCGAGGTAATATGTCCATAAGTAGGTGAATCTTTATGGATATCGATTGGGCCAAACGAACCGATGCCAATTGCTTTTAAGTTATATCTTTTGAAAAATTCAATCACTAATGCCATCGTTTCTTCAGGTGTCGTGGTGGGGAAACTAACTCTTTCAATAATATCGAGATTGTCATTACCAATACCACATACAAATTTTGTGCCACCTGCTTCAATACTGCCTAAAAATTTTTCCGTCATCTTTGCCACTCCTAAATGTATTTTCTATATCACTATAGTAAAATTATGATTACTTTGAATCAATTGATTTTATAAATCGTCCGACTTTTAAATGAAGTCTCTGGATATAAAATAATATCGCCAAATCCATCGAATTCAATAGCTCCTGGACTGACTTGCGTTTCTAAAGTAAGTCCACCATGATTGACTAATTTCTTTCCTCGAACCTCTGGACCCGTATCTCCAAATTGTGCTGTGAAAATAACCACTGCTGGTCGATCAGTATACATCTCAACAGAAAGATCTTTTTTGGTGCAGTAATAATTGCTTGGGGCTGATCAAAACCCGTCCGATTCAACATAAATGGATGATCCAAACCATCGACCAAGTTCTTTTGCTCATAATTTGTCTCAAATACTTGATTCATACTCTTTGATTCTCTAAAATCGAAAGGTGTTTCATCAACTGAGCGTAATTCACCTGTAACAGTTGTATCACTGTCGACTACTGCAAAGCGGTCAGCATCTACAAATAATTCATGCTCACCAACTGATTGTGTGACATCCCCTGTCAAATTAAAATACACATGATTTGTTGGGTTATATAACGTTGGTTGATCTGTTTCAGCTTGATAGTCAATGATCCATTCATTTTCGTTTGTTAAGGAGTAGATTACGCGAGCTTTTAATTCTCCTGGAAAACCATGTTCTTTGTCAGGACTCATATAAGAAAATATAACAGAAACTTGATTGCTTTTTTCTTCTATTTCCGCCTCCCAGATTTTTGCCTCAAAACTTTCCGCCCCTCCATGCAAGGTATGACCATTTTCGGGAGATACTGGCAACTGATATTTGTGCTCATCAATTGAAAACGAACCATCTTTGATTCTCCCAGCAACACGACCAATCGTTGCGCCAAAATACATGTCTTTAGACAGATATTCCTCTGCAGTGTCAAAGCCTAATACAATATTCCGCTTTTCTCCATTAACCGATACGATCAAATCAACGATTCTGGCTCCTAGGTTTGTAACAGTCATTGTTAAACCATTGTCGTTCGTAAGCGAATACAAAATAGCGTTTTCTCCAAATTTTTGATTACTGATTTTCAATACTTTCATCTCTCTTCCGTTTGAAATCGATTGTTCAATTGGGTAAGCTAACACTATTTTATCATCTTTTACAGCATTTTTTTCTCTAAACTTCAATTTAGGCTACTTTTGTCTATATTTACAACTTTTTGTCAACTTGCACTTAACAAAAACGAGGTATTCCATTTTTGCTAAACAGAATACCTCCATAATTCATTTAATTTTTTTCAGTTTTCGAGTAATTAGTTTTTCAAGTTCTACGACTACAAATACAACGACCCCTGAAAGTAACGCTAATTTGATATATGGCCAACCTATAGTTGCTGTCCCTAGCGCTAGATGCATGATCGGCGTGTAAGTCAACAACCCTTGTAAAATAACTAAAACGAGCAGAGATAACCATAATATTTTATTTGAGAGGATACTTTTATTGATCGAAAACTTATAAATTTCCCGACAATTGATCATATAGAAAACTTGACCAAACACGATGGTTGTAATCAAAGTCGTTTGCATAACAGCTTCAGAAGCATTGCGTCCTTCTAAAAATCCATTAACTAAAAAACCTAGGGCTGCTAATAAGAGTGACACATAGACGATTCGGAAAACAGCATATCGATCTAAAATATTTTCTTTGGGATTACGTGGTGGCTGCTCCATACCATTTTTTGCTAACGGTTCAAACCCTAAGGCGAATGACAATGTAATTGTAGTCACCATATTTAGCCACAGAATTTGTACAGAAGTCAACGGTAATGGTCTATCTAACAATAAGGAAACCACTACTAATAATCCTTGTGCGAACGCCGTTGGTAAAGAAAAGTAAATTGTTTTTTTCAAGTTTTCATAAACGCGTCTACCTTCTTTGATCGCTAAGGTGATAGTCGCAAAATTATCATCTGCTAAGACCATATCCGCCGCATCTTTAGTCACTTCAGTTCCTTTGATTCCCATAGCAATACCAATATCTGCTTGTTTAAGAGCTGGTGCATCATTGACACCATCGCCTGTCATTCCAACGATTTGTCCATTTTTTTGGATTGCATGAACTAAACGTAGTTTATGCTCTGGTGTCGTTCTAGCATAAACATCATTTGTTAAGACCACTTGCGCCAGTTCATCATCGCTTAGTTGTTCAATATCTTTTCCTACCAATGCATTTTCATAGTTCTCAAGCCCAATTTCTTTGGCAATCGCTACCGCAGTATCCTTATGATCCCCAGTAATCATTTTCACTGAAACGCCTGCTTTGCGACTGATACGAACTGCTTCGATTGCTTCTTTTTTTGGCGGATCGATAATCCCAAATAGACCTGCAAGTACCATCCCATTTTGCAAATCTTCATGCGCAAGTGTTGCATGATCTTTTGTCACTTCTTTAAACGCAGCAGCTAAAATTCTTTGACCTTTAGTTGCTTGTTGGCTGATTTTTTGCTGCCAATAGGGTTCATTGAACGCTTCTGATTTTTCATCTGCTAGTTGATAATCAACCATATTTAATAAAATGTCTGGTGCTCCTTTTAAATAAATATAGCGTTTATCTTGGATATCGACTAATGTCGCCATGTATTTATAAGATGAATCAAAAGGAATTTTACTGATATCATGTTCTTCTTCCACAAGAGCTGTATGATTTGCCCAATCAAGTAATGCGCCTTCTGTAGGATTTCCGATCACTTCTCGGACACCATTTTTATATCTGATTTTTGTATCATTACAATACAAAGCAATTTCAGCCATTTTTCGTAAATTTCCATCTTTTTCGACTTGGCGAATAGAATCTGATTCTGCCTTATTTTTTGTTGTATCGATCGTTTCTTTTGTAGTTACTAGTGCTACAACTTCCATCTCATTTTTTGTTAGAGTTCCTGTTTTATCCGAGCAGATCACGCCCATACTTCCCAACGTCTCAACAGCTGGCATTTTTTTGATAATAGCATGCTGACGTGCCATTCGTGTTACACCGACGGATAAAATAATAGATAAAACGGCTGGTAATCCTTCTGGAACAGCCGAAACAGCTAAAGCAATCATAGAAGAAAGTAATTCACTTGCCGACAATTCTCGGAAAAACAAACTAAACAAAACAAGAAAGACGATTAATCCCATTAAAAATAGAAAAATTTGTTTATTTAATTGTTTCATTTTTTTGATTAAAGGTGTTTCATGACTCCCCACACTTTTCAAATGCTGATTGATCTTACCGATCTCAGTTTGATCTCCGATTTGTACAACGATCCCAATACCTGTACCACTATTGACTAATGTACCGGAATACGCCATATTTGTGTGATCACCCAGATCTGCATCTTCATCAAGTGTAAGAGTATTTTTCTCAACAGGCGTTGATTCACCCGTTAAAATAGCTTCATCAATCACTAAATTATAAGCTTCCATCAATCTGAGATCTGCTGGAATAATATCTCCTGGACTTAAATAAACAATATCACCCGATACTAAAGATTCAGCTTTAACCGTTTCTTTTTCACCATCTAGTAAAACGACTGCCTCGGAGCTCATCATAGATGAAAGACTTTCCAAAGAATCCGTGGCTTTTGCTTCTTGAACATAACCGATAACTGCATTGATGATCACTACAAACAAAATAATTGCCATATCAACAAAATCGCCACTGATACCTTTTAAGACAGCTGATACAAGTAGCACATAAATCAATAAATCATGAAAGTGATGGAAAAACTTTTGTAATTTACTTGCTTCTTTTTCTTTTGAAAGAGTGTTACTCCCTTCTTCTTGTTTCTTTTTTCTTAGCGCTGTATCAAGCCCGTTTGGACCAGATTTTAACGCTGTTAACACTTGTTCTGCTGTCATTTTATACCATATCATAACGACCCCTCCTCAATACTTTATTAAAGTGTACAAAATTGGAAGAGTAATTCATAACAAAAAGCCTTTGAGTGAAACAAAAATTATCTTTTCTTTAATTCTTAGACTTCCCACTTTTAATTTATATAAAAATAAGACCCAACTCATAAATGAGTCGGGTCTTATAACCATTGCTGTTTGAATTAAGCTTCTGGGTTGGCGTTGGCATCTTTGATACCATACTTTTTGTTGAAACGGTCCACACGTCCGTCTGCTTGTGTGAATTTTTGACGTCCAGTGTAAAATGGATGAGAGTCAGATGTAACTTCGACACGGATTACTGGATAAGTATTTCCGTCTTCCCATTCAACTGTTTCATCAGAGTGCTTAGTAGAACCTGATAAGAATTTAAAACCAGTTGTTGAGTCCATAAAAATAACTGGATGATATTCTGGATGGATATCTTGTTTCATAGTCTTTTCGCTCCTTTGCCCTGATCCATTTGCTGCATCAGAGTTTATTTGTCGGTATACAACAGTACTATAATAGCATGATTCGTTTATCGATGCAATTATCTTTTAATATTTTTTTTCGCTTGTCTTCCAAAAGAGACATCGTGAAAATCTTCAAAGAATTTTTGATTGTTTTTGGTTTTACGTAAAAATTTAACGAACTGCTCTGTATACTCTAACGAATCACCTGTCATATGATTACGCAACTTCCAAATTTCTTCTAGTTGATCTGCTGACATCAACAAATCTTCTTTACGCGTACCAGATTTCTTGATATCGATTGCAGGGAAAATACGGCGGTCCGCTAAATCACGAGACAAGTGTAGCTCCATATTCCCAGTTCCTTTGAACTCTTCGAAGATCACGTCGTCCATTCGACTCCCTGTATCCACTAAAGCCGTTGCAAGAATCGTCAAACTTCCGCCCTCTTCAATATTTCTAGCTGCACCAAAGAAACGTTTTGGTTTATAGAAAGCGGCCGGATCGATTCCTCCGCTCAACGTACGACCACTAGCTGGAATCACTAGGTTATAAGCACGAGCTAAACGTGTAATACTATCCATTAAAATCACAACATCTCGTTTGTCTTCAACTAAACGCATCGCACGCTCCAAAACCAACTCAGACACACGTGTATGATTTTGCGGTTGTTGATCAAATGTCGAAGAAACAACATCCCCGTTCACACTACGCTCTAGGTCTGTCACTTCTTCTGGACGTTCATCGATCAAAAGTAAAATCAATTCTACATCTGGATAATTTTCTGAAATACCATTGGCAATCTCTTTCAACACACTTGTCTTACCTGCTTTAGGAGGTGCCACGATCAAACCACGCTGACCAAAGCCGACTGGAGAGAAAATATCGATCATGCGTGTCGATAATCTGCCGGGAGTTGTTTCTAATTTGATTTGTTTTTCGGGGTAAAGTGGTGTTAAGGCTGGGAAATGCGGGCGTTCTTTTGCTTCTTCAGGATCTTTCCCGTTGACACTTTCAACATGCATCAAGCCATAATAACGTTCTGATTCTTTTGGAGGCCGTGCCTTTCCGGCAACTTTGTCACCATTACGTAAACCAAATCGGCGAATTTGAGAAGACGAGATATAGATGTCTTCTGCACTAGGTCCATAATTGATTGGACGTAAAAAACCATAGCCGTCTTGAGAAACAATATCAAGGATTCCCTCCATGAAGAAAAACCCTTGTTTCTCAGCTTGTGCTCTGATAACTGCTAAAGAAAGTTCTTTTTTATTCATTTGACTATAATATGGGATCTTGAATTCTTTCGCATACGAATAAATATCTTTTAATGTACTGTTTTCAAGTTCCGCCATCGTTAAATAGTCACTCATTTAGCCACCTCGATTTCTTCTTCAGTTTCGATCATTTGAATGTCTGCACCAAGTGCCGTTAATTTTTCAATAATATGATCATAACCACGTAAAATGTATTCTACATTGTAGATTGTCGTTGTTCCTGTCGCCATTAAACCAGCTATCACTAAACAAGCACCTGCTCTAAGATCCGAAGCAACAACTTCTGCTCCATGTAATTGCGTTGGACCATTGATTACGATCATATTGCCTTCAATCGATGCATCTGCCCCCATTCGTACAAGTTCTGGAATATGTTTTGTCCGTTGTGCGTAGATACTATCAATAACCTCACCTGTACCCTTAGCTTTTAACATCAAAGGCGTGATCGGTTGTTGTAAATCTGTTGCAAAACCTGGATATGGATATGTTTTGACTGTTGTCATTTTTAGATCATGAGACGGATGTACTTCGATCATATCTTCTTCGATCGTCATTTTAACGCCCATTTCTTGTAATTTAGCAATAAAACTTTCTAGATGTTCGTAAATCACGTTACGAACTTTTACACCTTCACCCATTGCTGCAGCTAAGGCTAAATAAGTACCAGCTTCAATTCGATCTGGAATGATCGAATGACGACAGCCGTGTAACTTTTCAACACCTTCGATTCGGATAATATCTGTTCCTGCTCCACGGATATTTGCCCCCATATTATTCAATAAAGTGGCCACATCGATGATTTCCGGTTCACGAGCCGCATTCTCAATGATCGTTTTTCCTTCTGCTTTTACAGCAGCTAACATGACATTGATTGTTGCGCCGATCGAAACCATATCCATAAAGATTCTAGTTCCATGAAGTCCGTCTTTCGTTCTTAAATACATTGCACCGTGTTCATTCGTTACATCAGCGCCTAACGCTTCAAAGCCTTTGATATGAAGATCGATGGGGCGAGGTCCTAAATAACAGCCCCCAGGCAGTCCAACAACACCTTCACCAAACTTTCCTAATAATGAACCCATGAAGTAATATGAGGCACGCAGACTATTGATTTTTCCTTTTGGCATTGGAACAGAAACGATTTCAGTTGGATCGATGACTAATATATTGTCAGTAAAGGTTGTTTTAGCACCCATGATTTCTAAAATTTCAATTAACGAATGTACATCTTGAATATCAGGGACACCATCTAATGTTACTGGTGAATCAGCCAAAATAGCTGCTGGAATTAATGCAACTGCACTATTTTTGGCTCCGCTGATTGATACTTCTCCTGTTAAAGGACGATTACCATTGATTACGATTTTTTTCATTTATTATTCTCACCTATCTATGTAAAACAAATAGTTTTATTTTTTTGTAATATACCCAAACTATTCTAACACATTAAAGGACAATAAAAAAGCCAATAGCCGTTCGCTTTCAACTATTTTTCATCATTTACTTGTTTTTATGTCATTTTTAAAACTAATTGAACCTTGCTCAACGAAAAAACAAGACTAAACAGTCCATCCTCAGTTGAACAATTTTTTCTCATCAGTAAAAAAGAGTGTGAAACAAACCAAATTAAACATCAGTTTGTTTCACACTCTTTTTTTGAATAAGTGACTTTTTCTCAGCCGCTTAAATTTATTATGCTTTGTTAGCAGAACCGAACCATTCGATACGTTGTTCTACTAATTCAGTAACAGCTTTTGTTCCTGGTGCTAATAATTTACGAGGGTCAAATCCTTTACCTTCAAGATCTTTGCCTTCTTCGATGTATTTACGTGTTGCTGCTGCAAATACTTCTTGACACTCAGTGTTTACGTTGATTTTAGACACGCCCATTGAGATTGCTTTTTGAACTTGTTCTAAAGGAATACCTGATCCACCGTGTAATACTAATGGAATGTCACCAACAGCGTCAGCGATTTCTTGTAAGTGGTCAAATGCTAATCCAGTCCAGTTGTCTGGGTATGAACCGTGGATGTTACCGATTCCGCATGCTAGGTAATCAATACCTGTAGCAACCATTTGTACACATTCTTGAACGTCAGCTAATTCGCCAGAACCGATGATTCCGTCTTCTTCGCCGCCGATTGAACCAACTTCACATTCTACAGAAACGCCTTTAGCATGTGCTTTGGCAACAACATCTTTCGCTTTTTCGATGTTTTCTTCAAATGGTAAGTGAGATCCGTCAAACATTACTGAAGTATAGCCGATTTCGATACATTCTAATGCATCTTCATATTCACCGTGGTCTAAGTGAAGAGCTACTGGTACAGTAATACCCATTGAATCGATCAAATCTTTTACTAAATCGTAACATACTTGGTATCCGCCCATGTATTTAGCCGCACCCATAGAAGTTTGGATCAAAACTGGCGCTTTTTTAGCTTCTGCAGCTTCAAGAATCGCTTTTGTCCATTCTAGGTTGTTTGTGTTGAATCCTCCGACACCGTAGCCGCCTTTGCGAGCTGCTTTAAGAAATTCTGTTCCTGATACTAATGGCATAATAAAATTCCTCCTAAGTTTTAAAAAAACTTTATTTGTTAAGGATATCCTTAACCAACAGTTACATTTTAGCAGACTTTTTAGTACTTTTCTACTAAAATTGACTTTTTCAGAAAACTTTTGTCCAGACTTTCACAAAACTGTAGACACTTGCTGCTTTTTGTCCAAAAAAAGAGTGAAACAAGTACGGTTTCCTGTCTCACTCTGCCAAACATTATAATGATAAACGAATCCAAACAACCAGAATCGTCAATACACCTACAAACCCCATCAATCCGTAAGTCATCCATTGCACTTGTCTTGATAAACCAGCTTCCTCTTTAGCATCTAATAAGCTTCGATAGAATAAGAGACACAGTATAAACCCTGGAATATTTAATGAAACGAGTTGTTGAACCAAATTGAATTTTAAATAGGTACCCAATAACGAGTGACGACAATCACTTGAATTGCCAAGGACATATAGTCCAAACAATTGGAAAATCAACAATAACACAACTATGCTTGTTAAAGTCAAACTAGGAATATGCATAAAAACAGTCCCAACTGAAACATTTTGGACCATTGCCAAACTCAAACTATATAAACCAAATAACAGTGGGACTATAAGCCAATAACCAAATAATAGTCGTTTCATTTTCGTTGGATGTAAAAGAACTGTCATCACATTTCCTCCTCAAATTGTTTGTTTAAATATGTCACATATTTTCTATAGATCAAATCAACCAGCACACTTAACCCAACTAAGGACTGAGCAATGTGTTCTTTACCAGAAACAGTAAAAGGGGTTGAATAATAAAAATAGGCATATTGAGCATGTTCTGCAAAAAAGTTATGAGAGAAAGCAGTGATAGACGCAACAGGGATTTTCCGTGCATTCAAAGAAAGAATATTTTCTTTGACATCATCTGTTTCCCCACTTAATGATACAAATAACACAATATCTTCTTTGCTGATCATCGACATACTGATATCTAGTTCTGTTTTAACTGGAATGATAATCGAACGTTTATCACAAATCATCAACATCTTAGAAAATTCTTCAATGACTTTACGTTGTGAGTATCCTGTTGCGTAACAATAAACAGTACTTGCCTTTTGAATGGCTCTATTTAACGAAGTGAAATCAGTCTGTTGTGCTAGTTTAACTGTATTTTCAATATCTTTTGTTTGCAGATCAATCAAGTCTGTTTCTGTTGTACCAATATTATTTTGTTTTGCTTGTCGCATAAAATATTTAAATTCTGAATAGCCGGAAAAACCTAACTTTTTAGTCAAACGTAAAATCGATGATTTGGAACTATGGACTTTTTCACCTAATTCAATAATACTAAGTCGCATAATATCTTGTTCATTTTCTAAAATGTATCCTAAAATAGCCCAATCCATCTCACTCAAATTTTTTTGGTGTTTTTGCATCAACGTCTCTAAATTCATATCGGGTCCCTCATTTCCTTAGTGTTCTCCCCTTAGTATAAAGGATGAAAAATCAAAACGATACTAAGGGAATTTTCTAAGGAAAATGATAGCAAACGATTCCTATGACAACTTAGGCCAAAACTCTTTATTTGCTTCCACTAAATCATCTAAAATTTCTTGAGCGATCCGAGCATTCGGAACAATTCTCGATAACATCAGCGCTTGCCATAATTTTTGGTACGAGCCTTCTGTCCAAGCTTCGACCACTAATTTTTCAACTGCTACTTGTTGCTCCATCAATCCTTTTTGGAAACGTGGAATTTTTCCTTGAACGATTGGTTCTGGACCATTACTTCCTACAATACAAGGGACTTCTACCATCGCCGTTTCATCAAAGTTAACAACAGCTCCTTGATTTTCAACGATCAATAACATTCTTTCATGTGTGTTATAGGCAATTGCTCTTGCTAGATCAACAATATAAGAGGCGTGTTCATCTACTTCAAGCGTTGTTCCTTTCGCTGTTCCTGCTTTGGTAATGCGATTGCATTCACCAAAAACATGCTTTTCACGTCCAGCCATCACTTCGTTAGCACGCGTATATTCTGGATTTGCATGCGCTACTTCATCTTGAGGATAAAAGTAGTATTTCAAATACGTATTCGGCAATGTGGAAGGATCGACAGCATAAACTTCTTTTGCTTTAGCAAACGTGTGCTTCCAGCTAGCATCTGTATGTTGAGATTCTTCCACTTCCTCTTTTAATGAATACCCATACTCTTTTACGTGCTCTTTGATTTGTGGCATCAAATCATTGCCGTCTTTATCCCGAATATCCGTCCACCAGCCAAAATGATTCAAGCCATAATAACGAACGACCATGTCTTTTCTTGAACTTAGGCCTACAGTTTTTGCCATTCTTTCTTCAATACCAACAGGCATATCACAAATATTGATGATTTTACTTTCAGGTCGTAGCTTCCGAGTTGCTTCAGCCACGATGGCCGCTGGATTGGAATAATTCAGCATCCAAGCATCTGGTGAGTATTTTTCCATATAATCGATCAATTCTAAAACACCACCAATTGAGCGCATTCCATAAGCTATTCCACCTGGTCCACAAGTTTCTTGGCCGATTACACCATATTTCAAAGGGATTTTTTCATCCTTTTCTCTCATCGCGTACAGCCCGACACGAATATGTGCCATCACAAAATCAACATCGGTAAAGGCTGTTTTCGGGTCAGTTGTTGCAAGAAAATCAATCTCTGGTGCTTGTTCTTTAATGATGATCTGGCACGCATCTGCGATTTGTTTTTGTCTTTCTGGATTATTATCATAAAATTTGATTTGTCTGATTGGAAATTTTTCTAAATTATCCAATAACATTAAAACGATTCCAGGAGTAAATGTACTTCCTCCACCTGCAATTACGATTGAAAATTTCTTCATTTCTTCTCCAGCTCCTTCGCTTTTATTCATTTATTTGATGTTCATTTCCTAATGTTAATAAGTTCTCAAATTGCTCTCTCACTTGTGGTACATCTAAACCAACGATTACTTGAAACGCGGTACCATTTCTAACAACACCATGTGCACCACCTTCTTTGAAGGCACTATCAGGTGAAACGATTCCTTCATCCTTCACAGTAATTCTTAAACGAGTCGCGCAATTATTCACTTTTTCGATATTATCACTGCCACCAAATGCTTCTAAATAGATAGCTGCTTGTTCTGTATACTGGTTCGCACCAGCAATAGCAACATCCCCCAAAGCGCCAGCTTTTTTCGCTTCTTTATATTCCTTTTTACTATACAATTTAACTTCTTGGTCTTCTTCTTCTCTTCCAGGTGTAGCAAAATTGAACTTCAGAATCAACGCCCGAAAAATAACGAAATAGATCAAAGTGAAGGATAAACCAATAATCAATTGCGTAAAGATCATCCCTTTATGATTGGCAAACAGCGGAATCCAGTTTTTTGCCAATAAATCGATGAAACCACCGCCCATATCTCCTACCACACCAAAGAAATACATTGTCGCAGCCATTGTGGCAGCTAACACAGCATGCAAAACAAATAGTGGCGGTGCTATAAATAAGAAAGTAAACTCCAACGGTTCTGTAATACCAGCTAAAACAGCGGTCAATGTTACCGGAATCAAAATTGCTAGTACTTTTTTCCGCTTATCAGGTTTGGCTGTAAAATAAAAAGCCGCTGCAATACCAGGTGAAGCAAAGATTTTTGAGTTCCCATGTAACGCAAAACCACCTTGTGGAAATAGTTGTTTGATTGGCTTTGTCGTTTGGGCATATTCATTTAAGTGTGCCATCCAATATTTAGTGATACCATTTTCAACAACTGCCGGTCCAAAAACAAATGGCGTATAGATAAAATGATGCAATCCCGTAGGAATCAAAATTCTTTCTAAAAACGTATACAACCATACCCCAAAGGTTCCGGCACTTGCAAGAATGTCTGCATCGAACCGATACCCATTTGAATTTTCGGCCAAATCAGACAAATCAGAAAAGCAATCGGCAACATTGCGAAAAAGCCTAAAATCGCAATCAATGATGATCCTTGGAAAATCCCTAAGAAATCTGGTAATTTGGTATCAAAATAACGATTATGCAGCCAAACTACGATTGCTGAAATAAAAATCGCTCCAATGATCCCTGTATCCAATGTTTTGATCCCTGCAATCAGCTTCATGCCACTATCGCCACCGACTTCTTGAGTAAAATCAACACCAAAGAATGATCCGAAATACTCTAACATGCTGCTAATAAAATAATTGCAGGTCAGGTAGATCACAAACGCTTCCATCGCTGCTCGAGCATTGGCTTTTTTAGCTAAGCCAATCGGCAAACCTATAACAAATAATAATTCCATTTGATTGAAAACAGTCCAAGCACCGCTTTCTAAAACAGACCAAATCCCATACCAAACAGTTCCTTCATTTGCAATACTTCCAACAATCATGGGATTCTTAAAAATAATTGCCAGCGCTACCATAATTCCCGAAAATGAAAATAGTAAGACTGGGGTAAACATTGCGCCTCCAAACCGTTGCACTTTCTCCATCACTAGTGAAACACCCTCCTTCTATTTATTTACTTTACACATTAGTTATACCATCGGATGAATCCGCTATCAATCCTTTGGAGATCTTCTGGGAAGTCAGTTTCCAACAAGAGAAAAAGTGTCAAGTTCTGGGAAATTTACCAAGAATGTCTACAACAAAAATAGACTAAAGTTAAAGGATGTGGGACAAAACTAAAAATCAGTTTTGATGTGTGTTCTAAAACCGAATAAACGGCGAGAAAAAAAGCTCCTTCGGAAATAAGCTGGAATTCACAAAAATTTGAAGAACAATTTTCGTAAATTCCAGCTTATTTCTCAGAGCTAAACGCTTTTGTCTCGACCTCCTCTAATCCTAGTAAGCTGTTAGTCTATTTTACAATTTTTCTTTTATATATGAATCATGTAACCATTTTTCAGTTACTCTGCCGGCTTCCCAGACAATGCCTCTTTCAAAAGTAATCACTTCGCCATTACTTCCAACAATCAGCCAGCTATAATCACTTGTAGATGGGCGATAACATTTATACTTCATTCCTGAAACAGTTACTTCATGACCTTCTAAAATAATTGTTTCATCATGTTGGTCGATCCATAAATTCTCCAGTGTTTCAAAATATCCTGGGTCAAATTGATCTAAAAATTGTTTAGCGATTCTTTTTGTTTCTTCTTTACTCAATAATTTTTGATCATCAGACAGGGTATATTTTTGATCCATGTGAGTAAATCCAAGAATGTGCTTTGTTTCTTTTTCAATAGTAACCGAAAAATGTTCTCCGAATAAATCATTGTTTATTTTCTCAGGTATATATCGAACCAGCAGAATACCTTTCCCGTTTTGCTCCAGATCATTTGTTACACTTTTTAAATCAAATTCATCTGGAATAGATAATTTTTCTTCAATAACCGTTAAGTAGTCTTGATACTCATCTCTTAACGCTTGATTTACATTTACTTCAGCCGTCATTTTTTTATCTCCTTCCATAGATAACTTTTTATTGGTCGATTGAACGTCATTTTTTGAATCACTCACCGTCTTGTTTTGCATGAGTTGAAAACTATAAAGAACAATGCAAACCAAAAGCCCAATAAACACTTTCACTTTCCAACCTTTAAAATACCTAATAAAACCAGCTCCTCTTCATTAGAATCTCTTTATTAACGAACTATCTCTTCACAAGCACTGTGATTAATTTTGGTAAAAACGATGAACTAACCACAATAACAACAAAAGTAATCAACCAAGATACCATCCACATACACAAAGAGTAAGAATGAACTTGAGCATGTACAAATGTTAAGCTACGTAAAATGCTAGCCGTTGGAATAAAGGCATTGAGATCTCTACTAAACATTGGATATTTTCTCCTTTTTTATAACCCTAATATTGTAGATAATCTACAATAATTGTACAATATATCCATTGATTGTCAATATGTTTTTTTTGTTGTATACTGAATCAAACAAAAGTGGGAGGTCATTATGGATTTCATTGACATAGATTTATTAAGAAAAATGTCTGTAACAATTGGTGAAGCCTCTAATATCACAGGGATTTCTGTAAGAAAACTACGATATTGGGAGAGTAAAAATATCATACGTAGTGTAGATGAAGGTCTTAATAAAACGCGCAAATTTGACTACTACGAAATCAAAAAAATTATTTTAATTAAAGAACTATTAGATGAAGGGTATACCTTGGATAAGTCAGCTGAAAAAGTTGAGCTTAGAATGAAGAATCTTCAAGATATATTTAAAAAATTAGAAGTTTCAAGAAATGATAGTGACTTAACTTAGCTATTTCTAGATAACAAAAAAACAAACACTTACCAAGAGGAAGTTGTTTGTTTTTTGTATATTGATTATTTTTTCTTATGCTTTTTCATCTCAGGAAAACTTCCTGTACTTTTAAAGATCCGCTGCTCATCTTCATTCGCAAATCGTCCTAACACAGAATGCGTCGGGATAATGTTCATAAAGGCATTTTCATCTACTTCATAAACGATCTGCTCCAAATCATACAGCTCATATCGCGTGATCACCATCATGATCATACGTCCTTCAACACCAGAATAACCACCCATTGACGGTAGTAAAGTCATTCCACGAATCATCTGTTTTGAAATTGCTTGAGTCACAACTTCTGGTTGAACCGTAACGATCATCGCAGTAACTTTTTGATGACTTGTATGGATCGTGTCAACTACTTGAGTCATACAATAAATCGAAATAATCGTATATAACGCACTTTCCCAATCAAAAACAAACCCTGCGATTGCGACAATAATGCCATTTAGCATAAACATATAATTACCCACTGTTTTACCTGTTGTTTTTGATAAAACCAATGAAATAACATCCATTCCGCCAGTAGTGAACCCCATCTTAAGCGACAACCCAGCACCGATCCCAATCAGCACGCCACCTGCGATTGCATTCATCAACGGATTGGTTGTGATCACTTCAATTGGGATCAAGATCGTTGTTAAAGAAACCCAAGCTACATTTAAAAAGCTGTAAATCGTTGACTCTTTACCAAGTTTCATAAAGCCCAAAATAAAAATAGGAATATTTAATAATAGAATAAAAAGACCTGTATCCATTGTAATCCCAAGATGTGTATACAATAATGTTGCGATGATTTGCGCAACCCCATTCATTCCAGCTGAAAAAACTTTTGCCGGAATCAAAAAAAGTTCAAGCTGATTGCTACTAAAATTCCAGTAACAAAAATGACAGCAAACTTTTTCAACGTTTCACTTTGTTTATATGAAATAACCCACTTACTCATCCGAAACCTCCCAATCTTCTGGAAAGCTATAACGATTCTTTCCAGCTCCTATGCTTTATTAACTACCATAGAATTCCTCGCATTAGAATAACAGGTCACTCAAAAAAAGAAAAGTAAAAAAGCAGAAAATGAGGATTATTTTATTCTTATGTTTTAACTGTTCAACTAATTCGGTGAGTCTAGATTCAAAGCTCCTTTTTTCAATTATTTTTATACTTGTTTCTTCCCTATTTAATGGTACTATGAAAGTAAGAAATAATGGGAGGAGATCAACAAATGGCAGCAAAAGAAGCAAGCTTTGATGTAACATCTGAAATGAACATGGAAGAAGTCAAAAACTCGATCCAGATTGCTCTGAAAGAAATCAAGAATCGTTTTGACTTTAAAGGGTCGATCGCCGATATAAAATTGGAAAATAATAAATTAGTAGTCGTCGCAGAAGATGATTACAAAATCGAACAAGTGAAAGATGTTTTGTTCAGCAAATTAGTCAAACGAGCAGTTCCTATCAAAAATATCCACTTTTCAACAAGTGAAAAAGCCCTTGGTGGTTCTGCCCGCCAATACGGCGATTTGATTAGTGGAATCGACAAAGATAACGCTAAAAAAATCAATGTTGCAATCAAAAACTCTGGTATCAAAGTAAAATCACAGATTCAAGAAGACCAAATCAGAGTGACCGGAAAAAGCCGTGATGACTTACAAAAGGTAATCACCTTACTTAGAAACCTAGACTTACCTGTGGAATTACAATTTACTAACTTCCGCTAAAAACGAGCCCGAATAAACGGTGGGATCAGAAGCACCCCCTTCGGAAATAAGCTGAGATTCACAAAAATTTGAAGAGCAATTTTCGTGAATCTCTTCTTATTTCTCGGGGTTAAACACTTCTGACCCAACCTTGTTTTGTTTATATTTTTCTAAATAATCAGCCATGACTAGCCCCATTGTGGTGAAGATGGAACTAATCGAGCATATATGCAGCACCAACGTGAACATAACAATTAGTTGTTTCATGTGGCATTGAACCGTGACCTGCTCTTCCAAGAATCACGATCTTACAGCCTGATTGACCGATATGGATCAGTCCGGCCTGATAGTAGACCGCACTATTTTTTTAACTACTAATGTTGTGTAGACCTAATACATTATCTACACCATTTATTTTATTCACTCAAAAAATCAGACAGTGCTTGTGACTCTTTGCCACTATTTAACCCTACAATCAAACGAATACGCGCTTTGGGTCCATTCAATCCTCTAGAAAATATAATACCCATTTTCTTTAAGTTAACACCGCCGCCTTCATAATCGTAAATATCTTCAGCGATTCCATTAGAGCAACGTGACACTAAAACGATTGGGATGTTTCGAGCCAATAGTCGTTCTAGTGCAGGCAATGTTTCAGGTGGAAGATTCCCCGCTCCTAACGCTTCGATCACAACCCCATCTGTCCGATCATTATCAACTAAGTCAAATAAACTGCCATCCATCCCAGCATATGCTTTGATCACATAAACCTCACCAGTTACTTTTTGTATGTCACAGACTTCTTGAGAGCAAACTTCACTGGCAAAAAAAGTTCGTTCTTTAGCAATCATGCCAATTGGGCCAAACGTTGGGGTACGAAATGTTGCGACATTTGTGGTATGTGTCTTGGTTACATAGCGAGCTGTATGGATTTCATCGTTCATTACAACTAGTACACCTTTACCATACGATTCATCTGAACAGGCTGTCCAAACCGCACTAATAAAATTATACAATCCATCTGTCCCAATTTCATTACTTGAACGCATCGCGCCTGTTAAGACAACGGGAATTTTATTTTCCAGCGTAATATCCAAAAAGTAGGCTGTTTCTTCCAGAGTATCTGTTCCATGAGTGATGACCACTCCATCAATATTTTCAGTATACGCTTTTTGAATACGTTGCTTTAATACTAACATTCGTTCTAACGTCATATGAGGAGAAGGGATATTGAAAATCGGTTCAACAATTAAATCAACTTTCCCTGCTAATAATTCTTCTTGGTTCAACAATGGATTCATGTTATTAGTCGTCACATTTCCATCTGCTTCTTTTGACATCGAAATCGTGCCGCCTGTATGTAACACTAGAATTGTTTTCATTTTTAGTCTCCTTATCATTTTTATTCCTATTTCCGCTCAAAAAAGAGCCGATAAACAAAACTTCGGCCTTTTTAACATGCTATTCACTTAAACTAAATACTAACTATACAGTTTACTCGCCTGTATTAGTATACCAGTAAGAACTGTTTTTTCCTACCATCATCTTTGATCAATTCGAATGCCAAAACTGATGCAAAAACTGCTGGGTTCGTTCTGGTGAAAAAGAGGTCTGTACTTGATTCCAATGAGGTGGGAAAAAGCGCTGAACAGCTGCCGTTGAGAAACGCTGGTCTAAAAGTAAAACAGTTCCTTTGTCATCTGTGTCTCTAATAACTCTACCTGCTGCCTGCAATACTTTATTCATCCCTGGAATTTGATAAGCAAATTGGAACCCTTGATTGTTTTCTTGATCATAATAGCTTTTGATCAATTCTTGTTCATGGTTGATTTGCGGCAATCCTACCCCAATAATTGCCGTTCCAATCAAACGACTACCTTTTAAATCGATCCCTTCAGAAAAAATACCTCCTAAAACACAAAAACCAACGAGCGTTTCAGTCGGATTTGAAACGAAATCAGCCAGAAAAGCCTCCCGTTCAGACTCATTCATCAAACTTGCCTGAATCTTTGTTTTAACAGTAGGATTTTTTTGACGGAACATGTCATAGATAATATCCATATAGGAATATGAAGGGAAAAATACAAAGTAATTACCGGCCTTTTGCTGGATCATACTCGTCAGACTTTCAATGATTTTTTCATAACTATGCTCACGTTCTTTGTACGTTGTTCGAATGTAATTTTCAATTACTAACAATTGATTTTCTTTTGGAAAAGGACTTGGAATACGATAACGTAAACTTTCCTCTCCACCGCCTAAAACTTCTTGATAATAATCCAATGGTGTCAAACTTGCAGAAAATAAAATACTGGACTTACCTTTATCTAATTTTTGCTGTAAAAGATAACTTGGATCGATACAGAATTGTTTAACTGTAATATCATGATTCTGACAATTCACATAGGTGCAATAATGATCATCGTATCCTTCACTGATTTTCGTATAATTCAGTAAATCAAAATAAACAGCCAAGATTTGATTTATTTCAGCATGATCTTGATTTTCTGGAAGCCATTCTTTGATTTTTTCAGCTAAAGAATAAGCAACCTTAACCAGCGAATCAATCGGTGCATGTTGATGGATAAATTCTTTCTCTTCTTCATCACAAACTTGTTTGATTTTGTCAAATTCTTTTTCGACTTTGTTAAGTGCACGAATCAGCTTTGTTTGTTTTTTATCGAGTATCGCTTTTAAAGAAGACATGCGGCTTTTGGATAACACCGCTGAATACATTTCTCTAGAGCGATTCACTAAATTATGGACTTCATCTACTAAAAATATATTTTCTTTGACTTCTGTCTGCTCCTCAAAAAAACGTCTTAAATAGACAACCGGATCAAATAAATAATTATAATCGCAAATCACTAAATCACACCACAAACTAACATCTAAAGACAGTTCAAAAGGACATAAGGTATGTTTACGTGCGTAACGTTCGATGACTTCACGAGTAAATTGATTTTCATTATTTAACAAATCCCATAAGCCTTCATTCAATCGATCATAGTAACCATTGGCAAAAGGACATGCTTCCGGCGTACAATTTCGTTCAGTTAAGAAACAGATTTTATCTTTTGCTGTCAAGGTAACACTTTTTAGCTGCATATCCTTTCGTTTCATCGCTTCCACAGCATCTTCGGCTACTTGGCGAGTGATTGTTTTAGCAGTTAAATAGAACGCTCTTTCTGCTTGTTCTTCACCGATTGCTTTTAGTGTTGGAAATAAAGTCGAAATAGTTTTTCCCGTTCCAGTCGGTGCTTCAACAAATAATTTTTGATCACTTAAAATTGTTTTATAGACAGCCACAGCCAGTTCCCGTTGACCAGCTCGATAATCGCCATATGGAAAAGGTAATTTTTGTAATGAGCAATTCCGAATCTGACGCCAATTGGCTTTAAAAATCAGCCATTGTTCATATTTTTGAGTCAGATCGTCAAAGAATATTTTTAGCTCTTCTTTGGTAAATTCTTTTGTTTGTCGAGTGATTTCTTCGGTTGTAGTTTGATAGTAGGTCAATTGTAACGTGATTTCATCCAAGTCTTCCTGCTGGCAGTAAATATGTCCGTAGCACATCACCTGATACCAATACATGTCGATTTGTTCTTCTAACAATTCCGAAAAAGCGGGTTCAGATGTTTTGATTTCATCGATTACTGTCCGTTTTTGGTCATTGATAAAGAGGCCATCTGCTCGCCCTTCGATTATGTATGTCTGTTGATTCAATTCTATGTCAATGGCTAATTTTATTTCTTTTTGATACTTCTCACCAGCTGTTTTTTGTAGCTTCCGATGAATTTTAGCACCTTCCAGCGCAGTATGTTCACTGCTTGTATAGCGAGCATCAATGCTGCCTCTGCGTAAAATGAACTCCACTAATCTGCGGACTGCAATTCTTTGTGTACTTTGCATGTTCGATCCCACCTATCATTTACTCATTATAGAACATACATTCGTAAAATAAAAGAGGATAGAACAAAATATAGGCATTTTGTTCTATCCATACTAGCATGTATAATTTAGGTGCAACACTAAAAATTGAAGGCGGAAAAGCCTGTTCTGAGGTTGAGCCAGGAGTGTCTAACCTTGAGAAATGAGAAGAGCTGCTTCTGATCCCACCGTTTATTCGGGCTCTTCGTTCATAGTATAAGCTTACTCTAAATCAATATAATAGAGTAGGATATCTTCATACTCTCCAGAAATATTTCTATAAGCTTTTGGAACTTTACCTATTTTAGTAAATCCAATTTTTTCATACAATTGGATAGCGTACTGATTTGTTGTAACAACTGCATTGAACTGTAGTATGTTATATTTCAGTACTTTTGAGATCTCAATAGAATGTAAAACTAACTGTTTTCCAATCTTGTTTCCTCTAGCACTTTCTTTGACAGCGTAGGAAGCATTTGCGACATGATCAAGTCTTCCTATTGAGTTAGGGTGTAAAATATAAACCCCGACTACTTCGGAATTGATTATAGCAACCCCAGTAAAGTCTTGGATTTCAAAAAAGACTTTTGCTTCCGTTACTGTTAAAGTATTTTCTTGCGGAAAATACATACCTGAGGTGATTGCATCATTCCAGATGCTGGTAATTTCTTTCAAATATTTATCGTTGTATTCTTCAATAATCATGTTCTTTTCCTCCATTAATTTGTATTTATATTAACGAAAGAATGGAACATCACATTCATACAATGTTGAATAAAACATATTTTTTCTCCTTCAATTCAAAAATTATTGTTACATGAAAAGTTCCTTTACTATAATAATACTAATAATAATTTTGTAATGCAAAAAAGAATTATCAACATTTCTTTTTCTCAAAGATATATTAAATGTTGCACTTGATTTGATAATTCTAGTAGATATAAAAATCATACGTTCGTTCCGTCAGGTAGAATAATCACTATTTATTTTGACATATTCATAACTTAAATCGCAACCAACCACTTCAAAGGTTTCTGAACCTTGATGTAAATCTACGGTTAGATAGATATCTTCATTTTTTTCGATGTATTCGGCGATTTGCTTGATGTTGTGTTTTTCTTCATTGTTGTTTAAAAAAATCGGATAAGCTCCATAATAAATTTCTACTTTGTTTTGATCAAAAATCAAGCCTTCTGTTTTACCTAAAGCCATTGCGATTCGTCCCCAATTAGGATCATGACCAAATAATGCTGTTTTCACTAAAGGCGAATTGATGATCGATTTTCCAGCTTGTTTAGCTTGTTCCTTTGTCTCAGCATTTTTAACGGTGACAAACATCGTTTTTGTTGCACCTTCTGCGTCCTTTACCACATCTATTGCCAATTCTCTACACAGTTGATTCAGTGCTTTTTGTACTTGTGCTTGTTCGACTTCATAATGGTTACTAGCTAAAAAAGCGACAGTATCGCTTGTGCTCGTGTCAGAATCGATACTGATCGTATTGAAAGATTGATTTACTGCCGTTTTCAACATCGGATATATCGCTTCTTTCGCTATTTTGATATCAGTTAAAATATAGGCCAACATCGTGGCCATATTGGGTTCAATCATACCTGAGCCTTTGACAATTCCTAAAATCGTGCCAGCACCAACTTTTAAACTACGAACCTTGATTCTTTGATCTGTCGTTAAAATAGCGTGCGCAAAATTATTATAGTCCTGATCTAATTCAATTGGCTGTTGTTTCAAATACGTTTCGATCAGTTCAATTGGCAACTGAGGACCAATGACTCCTGTGGAAGAAGGCAAAATATTTTCTTTATCGATCTGTAGCTTGCTGGATAAGCAGTCTAAAATCTTGAATTCATTTTCTCGTCCAGTTTGTCCTGTTGCAACATTTGCTATACCGCTGGTTACTACGACCGCTTGTAATTCAGCATTTGCAACATGAGCTTTGCCAATCGGTATACATTCTCCACAAAAGGTATTTTTCGTGAATACAGCCGCCGCGTGACTAATTTCATCTGCTACTATCAAACCCAAATCCTTTTTTCTTTTTTTGATTCCAACATGAGCACCATAAAACTTAAACCCTTTAGGGACTTCTTCATATTCTTCCATTCGTTACACCATCCTACTATTATTAGCGATACATTAAAACCCCTCTATATTTCTCTAATTTTATAAAAGTATAAATCAAAGAAATCAAATAGTCAATGATTTTTATACACCAAATTGAAGTATAAAGTATTTTTATACAAAATAATCACGAAAAACAGTATATTAATGTAAAAAAAGAGCACTCAGATTGTTCTGAATGCTCTCGTTTTTATTCTGTTTCTAATTAATTATTTTTACCGAAAATACGCAAGAAAGCTAAGAATAAGTTGATAAAATCAAGATATAATTGTAAAGCGAAAAATACAGCAATTCCAGTACCAGCTTGTCCACCTGTTTCATTATATACTTGACGAATTCTTTGATTATCATATGCTGTGATTCCAGCGAAAATCAAAACCATCAAGATTGAAATGAAAAATGATACTGCACTGCTACGTAAGAAAAAGAAATTGATGACCATTGCAATAATAATCCCGATTAAGGCACTATATGCGGCATGACCCATTGCAGATAAATCTTTCTTTGTAAACATTCCGACAAATGCCATTGCACCAAATGTTGCTGCAGCACTCACAAAAGCACTTACTACAGTTGCTTGGGCGTATAATAACAACGTTGCAGAGATTGTCACACCATTTAAGATAGAGTAAACTAAAAATCCGCTGATTGCTAAAGTCGGATTTTTTTGTGCTCTAACACCTAAAAATAAAACTAAGCCAATCTGCAACAACCATAGTCCGAAAAATAATACTGTAGAATTTAGTAATGTTACCAATACAATTGGGAAAACGTTTAAAATCAGATAGGATACTAAGGCACTAACACCGATTCCCATTGCTAAAAATGCATATATTTTTGAATAAAACTTGTTTATTCCAACATTTGCTACTGCGCCATTATTCATTTGTTTCTCCTTCTTTCTCTTCTAAATCTTCTAATGTTACTTGAGGCGGCTGAACCATTACCACTGCATCAAGTACTCGATCTTCTTCTTCATTGACAGCTTCAATCGAAATCGTCACAACGTCTTTCATTTTATCTACCTTGATCACCTCAAACTGAAACGTCAACGTCTCATAATGAAAAACTGGTTCTACAAAGTTCACCGAAAAGTTGACCACATGAGAGCCTGGTCCTGGTAAATGCTTTGAAATTGCACTGGTGATGATTCCCATCAACATGATCGATGGAACGATCGGTTTGTTGTATTCTGTTTTTTGGGCATAATCATGTTGGATATATAAGGGATTGGCATCGTTTGTTAAGCCCAAATAAAGAAGCAACTCTTTATCTTCGATCGATTCGGTTAAAGACAGCGAATCGCCTTCCTCAATATCTTCGATGGTTTTGCCTAATTTTCTCGGTTTTCCGATATTCAAATTAGTACACCTCCACTAATGATAAGATAATTGTACCAAAATGACGACAAAAGGCAAGTTAAAAAGAAGAGGCTTCAACAAATCACAAAATAGATCGTTGAGGCTTCTTCTTCAAATTGATTATTTTATAAAACGCTTCTTGTTGTATTACTTAATAATGTTTCGTAGGCTTGTTCAAATTTTTGAACATCCCCAGCGCCCATAAAGACCATTACAGCATTTTCATGATCTAATAGTGGAGAAACATTATCTTCTTTGATGACTTGACCGCCTTTTTGAATTTTACTTCCTAGATCTTCGATTTTCACGTCACCTTGTTGTTCCCTTGCAGAACCAAAAATATCACAAAGGTAAACAGCATCCGCTAAATCCAATGCTTCAGCAAAATCATCCATTAACGCAATTGTCCGTGTAAAAGTATGCGGCTGGAAAACGGCGATGATTTCTTTATCTGGATACTTTTGACGTGCTCCATCGATCGTTGCAATGATTTCTGTTGGATGGTGCGCATAATCATCCACAATGATCATGTCAGAGACTTTTTTCTCAGTAAAACGGCGTTTCACACCTTCAAATGTCAACATTTCTTCTGCTACTTTTTTCATATCTAATTTTTCAAAATACGCCACTGCAATCACACCTAAAGCATTCATGATGTTATGTTGACCAAATGCAGGCAAGACAAAGTGTCCGACGAATGTATCGTGGTGATACACATCAAAAGAGGAACCTTGCGTTGTTCGTTTGATATTTTTAGCTTGAATATCATCATCATCTGCTAAACCATAGTAATAAACAGGCACGTCTGTTTCTAATTGACGCAGATATTTATCATCACCATAAGCAAAAATCCCTTTTTTAACTTGTTTTGCCATTGTTTGAAAAGCAGAAAATACATCTTCGATACTCTTAAAATAATCTGGATGATCAAAGTCAATATTTGTCATGATCGCATAATCTGGAGAATAGGCCAGAAAATGACGACGATACTCACAAGCCTCAAAAGCAAAAAACTCGGCATTTGGATCCCCGTGACCTGTGCCATCACCGATCAAATAACTTGTTGGCGCAATACCAGTCAATACGTGAGAAAGCAAGCCAGTTGTACTTGTTTTCCCGTGAGAGCCAGTTACCGCAACACTTGTATACGGTTGAATAAAGCGTCCAATAAAGTCATGATAACGAATGATTTCAGCACCTAATTCTTTTGCTCGCACCAATTCTTCATGTGTATCAGGGAATGCATTCCCCGCAATAACAATCATATCTTTTGTAATATTATCCGCATCAAACGGTAAAATAGTAATGCCCGCTTTTTCTAAGTCACGTTGAGTGAAAAAATATTCATCTACGTCTGAGCCCTGTACTTGATACCCTTTTTCAAATAATACAAGCGCCAACGAGCTCATTCCTGATCCTTTGATCCCAACAAAATGATGTAATTTACTTTCTTGATTGCTCATTTTAATCCTCTTCTCTTAATTCCTATATAAATATATAATTATTCTACTTATTAAATTCGTACGTTCCTCATTATCATATAAAATTTGGAAATAATCAACCCATAATATCCTTCAATTTATTAGATATCATAAATCTTTTTTCTCGCAATAACACGCAAGCAATGGGAAAAACTATTTTTAAGTTTCTTTCTCTCTATTTCGTTTGCTAAATGTTGATACAAAAGCATTCATCAAACAAATTAAATAACAGCTTCTTATAAACTCACCAAAAAAAGAGTATTACTTTCTAATTAAATACCCTGTCTTTTTTAATTTTTCTAATTGGATAAGTTATAGCTCTTTATTTCAACCCTTTATTGATCTAATCATTTTCTGTATATAAAAAACAGTAAGTATTTTAAGAAAAATACTTACTGTTCTCAAGTTCCATACTGGAATCTTCAATAATTCCGCTTAGCGGTTTATCAAGGATGCCTTTCTTTTTTTCTTGCTCTGCTTCTGCTACTTTTTGCCCGTAAGCTGTTTGGGTTTTAGCATTTTGTTTTGCAGTTTTCAATTCTTTTCTAGAGCGAGGTAAGGTTTGGCTGATATCCTCTTCTTGTCCAAAACGCTCCATATCAGGTTTGATCTGTTGATACTGACGTCTTGTGACAGGAATTTCCGGTGAATCTTTAGGAATGTTGAACTTTTGAACGGTTGGGTCTTCATTCCCTTTTACTTGAAACGCGGCCGGTTCATCGTCAAAAAGCAAATACGAACTTTTTTCTTTTTTCATCGCTGCGGCTAATTCTTGTTCTGATAAAACAGGTGCCGTAGTTTCTGGTATTACGGAAGCTGGAATATATTTCGGTACAAAATAAGAACGAGTCTCATACGTAAAATCTTTCGAGAAGGCTGCTTTATTTTTTTTAGAAGTTTGATTAGAACCAAACCCATAAGCGCTTCTTTTTGGCATATCACCAAATAAATTGTTTTTTTGCTTCGGTGACGTTGTTTTATTATGTGTCATCATATAATTCGGTAGATTAGATTTATGGCGCGCTAACTCTGCTACCTGTTCTTGACTATGAGAAACATGTTGGTTATTGGTTTGTGTAGGCTTTTTTTTCAATGTTGGTTGAACTGAGATTGGATCTATGACCGGAGCACTTTCTTGTACCTGAGTGTTCGATTGAGTCATCATTGGATCTTCTTGGAACAATGTTCGTTTATTTTCAGAAGTTAATTTCACGCCTAAGTCATCGTCATAAGCTGGAAAACGAAAATGTTTTCTTTTGATTTGAGTTGGGTTTTCCATTCGAGTCATTCCTTTATTCTACTTTCTGTCAATTTTACCACAAAATCGTGGAATTCTAAACAAATTACCTTACTTTTCTTTTTTCTAGCGACACTTTTAACAAAACAGTTCATTGTTTATAAAAATGAGTCGTTGAAACAAAGAATAAGGCTTCGTTTCAACGACTAACTAAATAGTAATTTTTAAGGGTAAATACGGTTTAATAGACGTGGGAATGGACTTGCTTCACGAACGTGCTCAATTCCAGCTAACCAAGTCACTGTGCGCTCCAAGCCTAAACCAAAACCGGAATGTGGTACAGAACCATAGCGACGTAAATCTAAATACCAAGAATATTCTTTTTCATCTAGATTGTGGTTGCGAATTTGCTCTAACAAGTAATCATGGTCAATGGCTCTTTCAGAACCACCGATGATTTCTCCATAGCCTTCAGGTGCGATCATATCGGCACAGATCACAACGTCATCACGCGTTGGATGTGGTTTCATATAGAAAGCTTTGATAGCTTTTGGATAGTTTAAGATAAATACTGGACGGTCAAATGAATTGGCAATAAATGTTTCATGCGGTGAACCAAAATCATCGCCCCACTCAATATCATCAAACCCATTTTTCTTCAATAACTCAACTGCTTCGTCATAAGATATACGTGGGAATGGTAATTGCGTATATTTTTTCAAGACTTCTCTATCACGCTCTAACACGTCTAAGGCATGATCACAATTGTCTAATACGCTTTGAACTAAGAATGCAACATATTGTTCTTGCACTTCTAAACTTTCTTCTTGGTGCATAAATGCCATTTCTGGTTCGATCATCCAGAACTCGATCAAATGACGACGCGTTTTTGATTTTTCCGCTCTAAAGGTTGGTCCGAATGAGAACACTTTACCAAAAGCTAACGCTGCTGCTTCCATGTATAGCTGTCCACTTTGAGATAGATACGCTTTTTGGTCAAAATAGTTTGTTTCAAATAAATCAGTCGTACCTTCTGCTGTACTTGCAGTTAGGATCGGCGGATCGATTTTAACAAAGTTATTGTTGTTGAAAAATTCATATGTTGCACGAATAATTTCGTTACGGATTTGCATGATTGCGTGTTGACGTGAAGAGCGTAACCATAAATGACGGTGATCCATCAAAAAGTCGGTACCATGTTCTTTGGGTGTAATTGGATAGTCATGGCTTTCACCGATCACTTCAATACCTGTCACACCAATTTCATAACCAAACTTCGAACGGCTGTCTTCTCTGATTTCACCTATGATCCAAACAGAAGTTTCTTGTGTGAGACTTTTTGCTAGCTGAAAGACTTCTTCTGGTACTTCACTTTTTACTACAATTCCTTGAAAATAAGCTGTTCCATCACGTAATTGTAAAAAGGCAATCTTTCCGCTTGAACGTTTATTGGCGATCCAAGCCCTATTTTTACTGTTTCCCCTACATGATTTTTTGAATCAATAATTTGAATTTGTTCCACAATCGTCTCTCCATTCATCTATTCTTTTACCTATCCCGAATTAAGTCATTTATTTGATCGATTTGCTTTCAATAAAGGCTGCAATCCGCTTAACAGCTTCTTTTAACGTATCTAAATCAGTTGCATAGCTGATCCGGACATTTTCTGGAGCCCCAAATCCAGCACCTGTTACTAGTGCTACTTGCGCTTCTTCTAATAAATCATCTACCCACTTGGTCACGTCTGTATAGCCGCACATCGTTAGCGTCCCTTTGATATTAGGAAACAGATAAAATGCCCCGTGAGGTTTTTCTATCTTGAATCCTGGCAATGCCGCAAATAATGGATAGATTTCATTTAACCGGGCTTCAAACGCCTGTCTCATGATTTCAACGGTGTCTTGTTCGCCTACTAAAGCTTCGACTGCTGCATATTGGCTGACAGTAGTTGGATTACTTGTTGATTGTGACGCAATATCATTCATCGCAGAAATAATCGTTTCATCTCCGACTGCATACCCAATACGCCAACCTGTCATTGCATAGCTTTTAGAAACACCATTGATGATGACCGTGTGTTTTCTGATAGCCTCAGACAAAGTTGCTATCGGTGTAAAGGTAGCGCCATTGTAGACAAGTCGACCATAGATATCATCCGATACGATCAAAATATCATTTGCAACGGCCCACTCACCGATTTTGCGTAATTCATCTTCAGAATAAATCATTCCTGTGGGATTAGATGGAGAATTTAAAATCAATAATTTTGTCTTATTTGTTTTAGCTTCTTCCAATTGTTCCACGGTCACTTTAAACTCTTTTTCCTGAGCACAGGAAATAAAAACAGGGACGCCTTCCGCTAATTTGACTTGTTCCCCGTAACTTACCCAATATGGCACGGGAATGATCACTTCATCACTTGGATTCAATACCGCTTGGAAAAGAAGATATAACGCAAATTTAGCACCATCTGTTACGATCACATTTTTTGTTTCATAGTTTAATTGATAATAGGTCTCAATATATTTTACAACAGCTTCACGCAGTTCCTTGATACCAGCAGAGGCTGTATAATAGCTAGCTTTTCCACTTTCGATTGCTTGGATTGCTGCTTGTTGGATATTTTTAGGTGTAGTGAAATCTGGTTCACCTACAGTTAAACTTAATACATCTTTCCCTGCCGCTTTCAATGCATTAGCTTTTGCTGACGCCGCTAGAGTGACTGAGGGTTCTAATTTTTGTGCACGTCTTGATATATTCATACTTTCACTCCTCATTTTTTATCAGAGATTAGGACAAGCGGATGTAACTCCTAGTAAACTAAAGGAGCTGGTCTTTTTCAGACACCATCTATCCTTGTTTCATCATGTAAATAAACATCAACATGATTATTTTTATAAGCTTGTCTCGTCAGACATTCTTAATGATCATGATCTCTTCAGCCTTTTCAAATGATAACAGATAATAATTCAATGAACCATCTTCATTTTTGGTCACGACTTCCCAAGTTGGTTTATCGTTGTATAGACCTAAGCTGATTTTTTGAATCTCTTTTTCTTTATAATCGGTCTCAATAATTTGACGAATATGCCCTTCTTCCACACCATCTTTTTGATTCAGGACTGTCACTTTTTCTCCCGTTTTTGGGATAATTACCGCAAGCTCTTCTCCCTTATGATTTTTACCAGTTACGCTGAAATAAGTTTCTTTTCTAGTAAACCAATAAAAATTATCGACTGTTTCTAGCTGTGCATATTCTTTTGCGATTTCTGTGGCTTCTTTCTTCGCTTGTGTTCTTGGATGCGTTGAGCGAATATAGAAAATAGTCATCACTACAATAATCAATAATAAGGCCGCAATTATACCTATTAGGATCTTCGTATTTCTTGTTTCCTTTTGGTCTTCTTGTTCTTGCAATCGCCTCGCCCTTTCCAAACTTACTGGCTACCATTATAGCAGAAAATCACTTTAATTTAATAGATAGTAGATAAATTTATTTATTTAAAAATTCTTTTAGTTCCAAAGCGATCGCTTCTAACGACTCTTCTTTCACCACTAACCCCTTTGGTAATGCTTTTAACATGCGCTTACCATATTTTGCAGTCACCAACCGTCTGTCTAAAACAATTAGTGCGCCTTTATCACTATCAGAACGGATCAAGCGACCTAAAGCCTGACGTAAGCGCAGTGCTGCTTTAGGGAGTGCTTCATGAGTGAACGGATTGATGCCTTTTTCCTCAAGATGATCATAACGAGCTTTGACAAAGGGACGTTGGGATTTTCAAAAGGCAAACGTGTCACTATCAAAATCGACAGCGCTTCTCCCGGTAAATCGACCCCTTCCCAAAAACTGTCAGCGCCCAATAAAATACTATTTTTTGAATGAGCAAATCGTTTTAAGATTTTTTCTCGACTACCACTGATCCCTTGCGCTAAAAGCTCTCTACCAGCATTTAGAAATTGTGGATGCAAACGATAATACACACTCGATAAAATGTCATGGGATGTAAATAAAACCAGCATGGAACGATCTTGCTGTTGCGCTAGTTCTTGAATGACAGATGCAATATATGCAGAGAACTCCGCTGCATCAGCTTGACTGATTGCAATGGCTTCTGTTGGTATATATAAGCGTGCGTTTTGTTCATAGTTATAAGGATCAGGTAAAGTTTTGAACGAAACGTTCGTCAATCCTAGTTTATTCGGCAAATATTTTTTGTCATTGCCAAATTTCAACGTTCCGCCCGTGTAAAGAATTCTCTCATATCGATCATACCAAGTAGTCTCAGGTAAAATACTTGCCTCCAGATCATTGATTGAAAGAAAACCATAGCCTTGGGGCGTAATACTGTATTCTTTGATCCACCTTGGCTCCCAACTATTCACATAAATATCAACGCATTCATAAACAAATGCGATCCGTTCAAAAAATTGGAGCAAGCTAACAAAAATAATCCGCTCGGATGCTGTATATTTTTCCAATTCATCCGCAATCGATAATTGTAATCTAGTCTGGATTTCCTGCATCTCTGTCAAAAGAATTTCGATCTTTTGAATCGACACTTCTCCATTTAATGACAAATGATCAAATAGTGGCTTCCTTAGTAGAATTGCTTCTGGATGTGACTGCTTCTCTTCTTTAAACAACTGATTCATTTCATAAAATAAATCACTAAATTCTTCAATCAAATCATTCAAAGCATTAGAATAAATTCGTAACAATCGCTGCTCCTGCGTTTTAGAACTGAAAATTTGATTGACTTGATCAAAGAGCTGATCTTCTTCCAAATACAAAGCTGCTTGCTTTTTAAGTGAACTATAATTAAACTGACGGTTGGCAATTTTCCCAGCGATATCCGGCAAATGATGCGCTTCATCAATAATCAAATAAGAACTCTTAGGCAACAGCGGCACTTCTCTAAGTGTTTCTTGTGCTAAAAATGCATGATTGACGATCAATACATTGCTTTGTCGAACCTTCTTGTAAAGAAAACGCACAAAATCCTCCTCGTATAAAGAATCTTGTTCCGATAAAAAATCAATGCCGCGATGCGCTACATCACGCCAAAAAACATGATTAAAATTGGTTAACTGTAGTTCATCAAGATCACCTGTTTTCGTTTCAACTAACCAAACTAAAATACCCATTTGATACAAAGCATATTGTTTTTGCTGTACAGGATTTTTCAACGTGGCTTTAAACCGCTGCAAATCGATATAATGACGATGACTTTTAATAATAACAGCCTTGATTGGCTTAGGACTAATTTGATTAGCTAGCGGAATATCTTTTTCAATCAATTGATTTTGCAAGACGATAGAAACCGTACTGATGATAAGCGGATTCTCAGGTGTCGCTAAATAGCTTAGCGGAAACAAATAACCTAGTGTTTTCCCAGTACCCGTGGCTGCTTCAATAAATAGATTTTTATTTTCATCATTTGTAAAATGATCATACACTAAGTTCATCATCCGGCTTTGTTCAGAACGATAGCCGATCACCTCAGCAAAAACTTTTTCTTTCGCCTTTTTCTTTTGAGGAAAAACTGGGTTTCCATATAATTTTTCTTCAAATAATTGAACTTCTTTTTTCCTCAAGGCAATTCCTGAAACAACATGCTGCTCTTTACCTAAAGGTTGAATATCTTGTTTCATGTCTTCATATATATGATGGATATAAGAGCTCGTGTCCATGCCCGTTTGTTGACTTAAGCGATCGATTGCCTCCATTGTGATCAGTGGTAAACGTCGCATTTTGGCTTCGATCAATAATAAAAGTTCTGCCGTTACTTGTGCATCACTATCCGCTTGATGAGGATTGTCATGGATCAAACCTAAACTTTCAGATAAGTCACCTAAGCGGAAACTCTTTTCTGTTGGAAAGAAAATCTGAGCTAATTCCACTGTATCGATTCCAGGAATCTTTAGTTTTGGTGTACCACATCGAATCAATTCTTGCGTCAAAAAAGAATAGTCAAAATAGATATTATGAGCAACAAAAACTGTATCCGCTAATAAATTGTAAATCGTGAGTGCCACATCTTCAAAATAAGGGGCTTTTTGCACGCGAGAATTACTAATACCAGTAAGTTGCTGAATCTGCTTAGAAATAGCCTGATTCGGATTGATATCAGTCGCAAAACGGGAAATGATTTTTCCTTCTTGGATCAATACACAGCCGAATTGAATAATCCGATCAACCATTGGATCGGTTCCAGTTGTTTCTAGATCAACTACTGCATAGGTCTGCTTTTTCCTCATGGGCTTCCCGCCTTTCCTCTATCCTTGAAAATTATACTACAAAACGGAATTTTTTTTTAGTCTTAGTTTGAATGCTTGAGAGGGAAAGGTATTTTTACTCTAGATGTGAGGCCGAGACAAAAGTGTTTAGCTCCGAAGAAGTTGCTTTTTTCTCGCCGTTTATTCGGTTTTAGAGCACACATCAAAACTGATTTTTAGTTTTGTCCCACACCCGTTTTTCTTCTCAATAAAAAAAGTAATCACTCTTTACTATTTTCAGAACGACTACTTTGATTTCTAAAAACTTTTTCTAATTTAAATGTCCATCAGCTAAAGGAGGAGCACTGTGCCAAGACTCATATGAGCAATCTTTCTCATGAGGTTGAGAGAAGCTTACTTCTCTGCATCGAACAACACACTTATTAATTCATCATACTTTTTCGGTTTATCGTTACTACCGTACATTGATTTTGACTGCCCGTCTTTATAATTAATTGCTAGTGACCATTGATACCCATCCATTATATTCTTATTGACATATTTCTCTTTCCAATTAAAAATACCTGTTTTGTTGATTTCTTTCTCAAATTTTCTTACCTCACAAATTTCATGCATTTCAAAATCTTGCTCAGGAATACCACCGATTTCACGTGGTGCTCCACCTTTACTATACTCAGGATTAATAAATATTTTTTTGGTAGCATCATCCATGTCTACTTTAACCGCTTGAGTTATTACACCAAAACTTGAAGTCGTATATAAAATTTCGGTAATTTCTTTTGTTTGCTCTTCTTTAGAGCACCCCGATAGTATCAAAACCGCGAATACCATGACTAGATACCTGTATTTTTCATTTACTCCTCCTGCTCTAATCCTTTTGCTAGCAGCTATCATCGTTCTTTTAGACTATTACAAAACTTTTTCAAATCGCCTTTGAGAATTTGTTATAACATTGATTCGTTAGAATAATAGCTGATCATTTTATTATTTAGTTTGGCATATTCTATCTCTCTTCTTGTACTTTCTCCAATGTAGCCGTCAACATCGATCACAAAAATTTCGTCAGCTATTTCTACTTTTTTAAAATGGATTCTCCCAAGTAATTGGGCTGTTTCATCTGTCATTTCAACATTTTCATTTTCTTCAAAAAAACAGGGGCTTAGCACTGCCACTCCCTTTTGAGTTAGCTTCGCTTCAACTTCTTTAAATTCTTTAATAAATTTTATTGAGCCACATAATGTTACTACCGTTATATTATTCATCACTTTCCTTCTTTCTGATTGTTTTGAGAGTAAACACTCCTTTGTCTTATGAACGATGTTTCTTATTGTAAAAATAAGAGAAATAGCTTATACACTTTTTACAACAGCTTTAAACTAAACATCATATTTTAATTTAAATTTTTTTGGATTATCTTGAGCATATAAAATAGTTACAAACTTACCTTCTTGAAAAAAAGCTCTATTTTTGGTTTTTGTCCAAACTGTTTGAGTCGCAACTACAGAATTTCCATCGTTGAGAACGATGTTGACTGTTAATTTTACTCGACGAGTTGATTCACCTTTTGCATAAGATATATCATTTCCGTATGTACGTTTTGAAAATTCACTTTTTATAATCTCCACATTGGTTTCGATCCAAGTTACATCCGCCGACTGTTGTATCCAGCGAAAATAGAGCATTCTAGCCAAAAAGAATAGTACAATACCTACAACAGATATAACAATTAAATTTTCCATATGCTAATTCTCCTTCAATTGTCCAAGTAGAAAAACTAAGAGGCCATTACTCGATCTATTTCATCATCGATTTTTTAGAGTCATTACCTGCTTCAGACTATATTATTTTTCATGGATTATTTTTAAGTTTTACTTTTTACGAGGTCTAGAAGTTAACATTTGTCTTAGTTTCCTCTAGCTAATAACCTCTATTATAACTGACGAGAATTTCAAATGAAAATCCGTTTCTCTCTGAAATTCTTCTCCAATATCAATTAGATGTTGTTCACAAAAATTATCTGCAATTATTTGCATACCGATCGGTAAATTCTTATCCGAGAAACCAATGGGGACCGTTAAAGTAGGTAATCCAGCATTTGAAAATGGAACATTAAATTTAGGAGATCCCGTTTTTTCTAGTCCTTCTGGAGCTGTTTCTGGTGTAGTCGGTGTAATTAAAAGATCAAATTCTTTAAATAACTCTCTCATACTTGATTTATAATCATTTCTTAAAAGTTGTGCATTTACATACTCGACAGCTGTATATGACATACCAACTCTAATATCATCGTTCAATTCTTTACTAAACAATTCTTTATTCACTTCTAACCTATCTTGATGGTATGCTGCTGTTTCAGAATCCACTACAAGTCCGTGGGCACGATTCGCTTCACCAAAGTTTTTAGGCATCTTGCATGACAAAATAATATGACCTTGTTTTTCAAGAACTCTAATTGCATTTTCTAAATTAGACATAACCTCTGCTGATCCTTCAAAATAGTTATCTTTTATCAGTCCAATTTTAAATTTTTTACTAGAACTACTATTTACATTTAATTCAGATACTATGCGATTCAAAGAAAAGCAATCTTTTGCGTCATATCCTTTAATTTGATTAAATACATACGTAAGATCTCTTACGTTTTTTGTAAATATACCCACACAATCTATACTCGGACTAGCAGGCAATATGCCATATTTACTTATAGTACCAAATGTTGGCTTTAAAGCTGAGAGCCCATTGTATGATGCAGGACGCATTACTGAACCTGACGTTTGAGTTCCTAGGGAGAAAAGTACCATACCACTTGCCAAGGCTGCTGCAGAACCAGTACTTGAACCTCCAGGTGTATGAGATAGATTCCATGGATTTCTTGTTTGAGGAGCCCCTCCCCCACTTGCAAATTCTGTTGTGGTCGTCTTTCCTAATAATAATGCACTCGACTTATTTAATTTTTCAATAACTGTCGCATTTTGGTCTGGTATAAATCCTTTTAACGTTTTGGAACCTGCTTCTGTTCGTATATTTTTTGTTAAGAAAATATCTTTCACTCCATATGGAATAAAAGAAAGTGGTGATAAGTTATTAGATTCTTTACTAATATTTATTTGCTTTATTACAGACATTTCACTCTTTAAAGTTTCCCAAGCTAGAATTTGTGGCTCAACAATTGTAATGTGTTTATAAAATTCATGGACTAGTTCTTCTGGTGAAATACTTTTTTTACTCAACAAATTTTTAGCTTGTTCAATCGTCAGTTTATGTATATTCATCATTATCTCCTCCTAATAATTTGAAAATCACTTCTCAGCTCTTTTACTATTAGTATACTAATCCCTATTACTATAGCTATAAAAAAATAATTATTCAACGTATCAAACCACTTTATTTGCACTGTCTTATTTTCCTGACAGTTTTGATAATTTTCTTTGCACTCTTTAGGTAATGAATAATAAAGGAAGGTAACAACAAAAACTCTTTTCCTCTTTTTATTGATCGCTCTTAGCAGATCCTATCTTTTTTAATAAATCAGCGGGTTGATTATTCTATTCACTCAGGTATATTTATTTGCTCTAAAGGATAACTTGTTAAATCACTTTCTTCTGAAGGAGCTTCTTTTCGAGCAATCATCAATGTTCCATCATATTTATAGTAAAGATAATAATATACATCTCTGTAAGTACCATCAACAGTTGGTTTATTCACTTTAATTTTTGTTTTAAGTTTAATATCAACCTGTTCATTTCTTCTAAAATCAAACACTCTATGAGTTTGTTCATTATCATCAATAATAATTTCATAATCTAATTCATTTCCAAATAGATCCTGAAACTTATTTTCATAAAACCCTTCTCTGGGTTGATTCTCAACACCAGTTGAATTTCCTTCATACCAAGATTTTCCATTAATCAACTCTTTTGTAATTTTAGGATAGGTAGTTTCATCTGAATTTTTCGTGCCATCAGAATTTATATTTCCTGTTGACTCCATTGTATTTCCAGAGTTCATAGTTTCTGTTGATTCTGTAATTATAGAATTTGACAATAAACTTTCTTTTGTTGTTTGAGAAGTATTGACTGTAGATTGTTTTGTATGACTTGTGGCAGCTTCTTTCTTTTCGTTACAGGCACTAAGTATAAAGAGAGCAGAAATTAAAATCACTAACGTTAATTTTTTCATATAAAACACTCCTTAATCAATAAGTAACTATGGAATCTCATCGGAACAATTATTGTTTCAAGCATAATACAAGTAATTAATTCTTATTCTTTTTGGGAAATTTTTTTTGTTTAATTCGATTATATTTTCTTCTTTTCAAAAATAGCCATAATACTAATAGTAAGATTGATACACATAATATTACCAAGCTTACACATACTTCAATCAATATCGCTGAACAAACTTCTTTCGTATTGCCTTTGTATAAAATTTTATAGCGTTCATAAACGCTAGGTCGTCCATATCTTCCAAAAAAAATAAAAGATATAAAAACTGAGACGACAGCACTTATACAATAAAATATCATTAGGATACTTTTATAAAGTGGCGTTGCTGGCTTACCTTTATGTTTTAATTTCCGTCTACTCATGAGTGATCCTATCCTTTTGGGTTAGTTACGGTACAATTTTGATTGATACTGTAATAGTCGTTTGTGATTTTGCTTTTTGAAGCAAACTGACATCCTCTTCAGCTAATCGAACGTGCTAATATTTTTTCGCATCTTTGGGATCACTTTTGAACAGAGGTTATCTTTTATTTCATTTTTAGAAATAAACAGCTTTAAAACTACTAGTAGTTTTAACCAGAAATCGAAACTCTATTTTCATGATCTCCCTCCTTCAGTTATTGATTCTTTTTGGGAAACATTTTATGTTTGTTATATAATAAAATAAGATTAGTTACTAAAATATAGACCAACATAAATGTTAAACTCTGGAGTACGATAATCATTATCGGAAATATCGTCAAATCTCCCCACATTGAATTGTAGCTCCCTCTTAAACTTTTTGGCAGAACGTTTACTATGAAATTTCCAATTGCCCACAAAAATACACTAAGCATGCCCGTAAAATTCACGACAAATCGTTTCGATAATTTTGTCCTTTTTTCGATTATTTTATATAGTAAATAATGTGTAGGGAACACCACTAAGAAAATTATTCCATATATTATCATTCTATTTAACTCTCTCCTACTGATCCTTTTTGAAAATCTATACCTATCATTTCTAATTTACACTTGCTTCAACATAATCTGTCTTCAATTATTTATTTCTGTATGTATATCCAGTTTTAATAACCTCTAGATTTGATTTCAAAATCCTAAATAAGCCCTCTCCTTTATTTTGAAGTTGCTTACGATTAATATATAAGACAACTTTTTCATTACTAAAATCATGATTCAGTTCTATGTTGCCTTTTACCCTAGAAATTCCATCGGAAAATCTAAAAGGTTTTGATTGTCGAATGATTTTTTTTATTGAGAAAGTATTTTTATAATTAAGTTTAGCATACTTGCTCGATACAGTTATTCCAAGTATATATTGGAAAGAAAGAGTACCTGGGATTGAAACACTTTCATCAAAAATGGTTGCTATCTCCGACCAAGGTACAAAAATTTGTTTCCTAGAAAAATTTCTGATTACTCCGTCAGGTAATATTTGAATTATTGGTTTTCCTTTCATAATGAAATTTATTATAAAGTTCCCATAGAAGTTCTTCGTGTATATCTCAGTTATTTTTCTATTTCTTGCTTCTCCCATAATTATAAAATTCCTTCCATATTAGTCTTAGGAATACTATCTGTATTTATTGATTTTGTTTTATTTGCCATACAAGACTTGCTTCTCTAAGTTATTGGTTATTTTCAGGAAATTTATACTTATACCACATATACAAGAGAAACATGATCAACGCAAATGGAATAGTTATTAGCAAGCCAGCTATCCCCCATATCATACAAATCAAAGGATAGACTCCTAAACCATTTTCACTTGAATCTAAATTGGGAAATATCTTAAAAATAAATAGAAAGACTGATGTTGGAACAATGAGTATAAATATATTGATTATTAATAGAACTTGGCTTACAACAAAGATTTTCTTCATTTCACACTCTTTCTTATACTTTTTAGAAAGTTCCTTTACTCTAGTAATGTTCAAAATAGTATTTAAAATCATAAAACGTTGAACCTTTTATACCTGTTTCATATAAGCTTCCCCATATCTGAACCTTTTCTATATTTTCATTATTAATCATTTTATCAATTTTAATATCCGGGTGATTCTTTTTTAAATACACTTCAACTTTTTCTGAATTTAGCATCTCTTTTCTCCTATTAAACTTTTTAAAACTTTCTTCAATGCCACTTATTTTTGTACTCTATATTTATACCACAAGTATAATATAATCATAACAAATGAAAATGGAATTGTTACTAGCAAACCTGCACCGCCACATATCACAAAGAGCAAAGGATACGCTCCAAGTCCATTTTCGATTGATCTTAAATTGGGGAATAGATAAAAAATAAATAAAAAAATTGATGTTGGAATAATGAGTATAAATAAATTAATAGCTACTAACACTTGGCTTACAATAAAAATCTTCTTCATCAATTCTCCTTCCCGATTCTTTTTAAGATTACTTACTATTGTTTTTTGGGTGGCTATTTCCAGAAATTTTTTTGTCTGAATCAGTCCATTCTTATACTTAAACTGTCCCCTCTTGAAACAATAAATATTTTGAAAATTTCGGTTCAATATAACCAAATCGGTTCACTGAAGGAATCTGCCCGTAATCCTTGTGCTAGATCCTTCTTTAGAGATAAGTAATCGTAGGAGCAAATAAGTAAAAATGATCTAGTTTGGGTCTCTCAAGAAGAAACTCAATAAAAAATCGACCTACAAGCGTTTCCTATCATCTCTAGTATGACAGGAAATGGTTTTTAGGTCGATCTTTTTTTATGAGGCGATAGCCACCATAAATGTTTTTCTCAACTTCTTTACAATAGTTCTTTAATTTAAAATACTATCTAATTTCCTACAATTTTTAGTAATGCTCGCGTCGGTTTTATTTCCTTAGAAACCTTTCAAATACGTTCAACCATCGGATGGCCTTCATGAAACTGTACAAGATCCCATAAGTTACCATAAAGATCTTTAAACACTGCAATAGTCCCATATGCAGCTTCTTTAGGCTCTCTAACAAATTCAATGTTATTTGCAATCATGCTATCATAATCTCTATAAAAATTATCCGTCTCTAAAAATACAAAGACTCGGCCGCCTGCTTGATTACCTATAAAAGCATGTTGAATCGCTTTTGATGCTTTTGCCAATAAAATTGTTGTACCTTTTGAGTTTGGAGGCGTAACGACGACCCATCTTTTCTCTTGCTCCGGTTGATACGTATCTTCTATCAAAGTAAAATTAAGTTTTTGAGTGTAAAAAGTGATGGCTTCATCCTAATCATCTAAGACTAATGCGATGTGAACTATAGACTGTTTCATAAAAAGGACTCCTGTTTTTCTTTTAACATTTTTTAATACGTTCCTTCTTCTCCTTGAGATGTTAAAATGACTGGTCCGTTTTTAGTAATAGCCAAACTATGTTCATATTGACAGCTTAAGCTGCCGTCTTTTGTCTTAGCAGTCCAACCATTTGGCTCCATCTCCATTTTCCATAAACCTGCATTGACCATTGGTTCTATTGTTATAGTCATGCCTTCTTTTAAACGTATGCCTTTACCTGGTTCTCCATAGTGTGCAAAAAATGGTTCCTCATGGATCGTAGGGCCAATTCCGTGAGCGATAAAGTCTCGAACAACGCTGTATCCTTGTGCCTCAACATAACTTTGAATTGCGTGTCCGATATCCCCCACACGCTGACCAACTTGAGCTTGCTCAATTCCCAAATATAAGGCTTCTTTAGTCACGTCCATCAAGCGTTGCATTTCCTCTGTCGATTCCCCTACTGCGTACGACCAGCATGAATCTGAAATTGCTCCATTTAAATCAATACACATATCTACCTTGATCAAATCACCATTTTTGAGTACTTTTTCCTAGGAAAACCATGACAAATCTCATCATTGATGCTGCAACATGTAGCATATTCATACTCATCAAAGCCAATTTGAGCCGCAATTCCACCATGACTTTCAATATAATGACGAACAAATACTTCAATATCCCAGCTCGTAATTCCTGGTTTAATGAACGTTCGTAGTTGCTTATGCACATCTGCAAGCAAAGCACCAGATTCCGCCATTTTTTCTATTTCTCTTTTTGATTTTAAGGTAATCAACTATCTTCCTCTTTTCTTTATATGAGTAAACTATTAGTTTTGTTCATTTTTTTGTATTATTCTTGTTATCTCAAATATCCACCATTATTTAGATCAAAAGTAGCTCCAGTATAATGATTACTCTCATCTGACAAAAGGAAATTGACCGTATTTGCCACATCATTGGCGGATACCGGCTCTTTAATTAAATGGTGAGCATTATACTCTTCTTTTCGCCAGGCTGGAATTATGTCCATCATTTTGTCTCGATCATAGTTGGCGCAATAGCGTTGACTAGAACAGTCGAGGCAAAACGTAAAGCTAAACTTTTAGTTAATCCGATGATAGCCGCTTTTGTGAGTCCATATAGTGCGTCTGAACTACCTTCCTGACCGGAAATAGAGGAAATATTGATAATTTTTCCTTGCTGATTATTCAACTGCAAGTTTTTTATGAAAAATGATGAACAGATTGTTGGTCCCTTAATATTTACATTCAAAACCGTGTCCATCATTCTTCGTTATACTCGAGAAGACTGATCCCTTTATAAATGCCTGCATTATTGACTAATCCAACAATAGAGGAATCATCTTTTAGTTGGTTAAAAAAGGTTGCCACCTCATTATAATTGCTAATATCGAGGACCTTAGTTTCAATATTTTCTAAATGTTCAATTGCTGTTAAAGCAACCTCATCTACATCGATGGCAATCACACCAAACCCTTCTTTAGTACTTCGCTCGCAGATTGCTTGTCCAATTCCGCCACCAGCACCTGTCACTATTATCTTTTTCATTATTGCTTTCCTCCCTTTTCTTCCGTTTATACTTATTTACTTTAGCGCTTACTCGTTGCGATTACAAGTCTGCTTTTGAGCTATTTTTAAAGTATCGTAACAAACTATAGGAAGAAGTTTTGAGGGAAATGCACTGTTTTTGGTGGTGATCAATCGTACCTGCCTATTTCGGCTTCTTACTAGACTTTTGTACAGCTTTAAATAATGTTTGAAATTGTCCTTTAAAGGTCATCGTTTGTTCGAAAATATCTTCTCCATCATTTAACATTTTTACAGTCACCCAGCCTAGCGTTTCTGTAATCGTACTTGCTACCGTAGCATTGATTGCAGCGCCTGTAACCGTTCCTACAGCTGGAATCAGTTTTATTATATTGCCGACGGCGCTTTTACCCAATCCTACAACAATGATTTCTTTGCCAATACTTTTCCCCATGCTTTCGGACCATGATTGACCAAAAATTTTATGCAAACGAGCCATCATCGTTAATTGAACAGGAACAAGTAAAAATGCATCAGAAAATGGGATCGGTGAACATCCTATAATTGCAGCAGTCAACGAGGCCGCATGAACTGTTTTATGACATTTCTTACGAGTCGCTTCATCTACACCTTGTAGAAATTCATCAAAGATACTATCAAATTGATTTTTACTGTTTGCTAGAATTTTTTCAGCACGTCCTTTGGATTTGCTGTAGCTATTCAAAATAATAGCAGATGTCTTTTCAGGAAACTTGCTGATTACTTCAGAGAAAAAAGAATCAAATTCCTTTTCATCCGTGCTCACAATTTTCTGCTCTTTTTTTATGCTACGTTTTGATGCTTTTTTTGAGCTCAATTTCTTCTCATCTGTTGTTTTTTTCTTAAACATGTTCTTCATCCAAATAACCTCCAATACATTCGTCTGATAGATTGTATAAACTGACTCTATAGTTTATATCATACATTAGAAATCTTATTTAACCAAAAGACTTCACTTTTAATGTTTTAGGCAGCCAACAGATATAGCCGCATGAAAAATAGGTTGCCCAGTCCCTTAACAAATTAAAAAACAGACTAGATCAAAACTGTACAGTTTCCTCTAATCTGTTAAAAACTATTTATTTTTCGTAACACTATTAGTTACTTCTCAACCGGCATCAAACTTAGATTTTGCATATATCGATCCATTAAGATATACCCTTCTAAACGACGTAACAAGTCAACCGAACAGCGGACTTTTTTACCAAACAATGAACGGCTGTATGCGATTTCCCGCATTTCCTGCAAAAAGTCATCCAGAGCAGAAACTAAGCCACCACAACTAAGACGTCCGCAAATCAACACATCTTCTTTTCGTTGTCTTAAGACTTGTCCCCAGGAATAATTTAAATATTCCGCTTGGCTAATTTGAGCGAGTAATTCAGAGCGAAGGATACTTTTTTTCTGTGGCTTGCTTTTTTTCGCCCCTAAACGCATCCGCTTATTCATGAAACACAAATAAATTTCATCTTCCAAGCCTTCCATCTCACTTTTAGAAAAATTAGGAATCTTCGCTGGCGCTTCGATAAGTTTGCTTGCCTTTAGCTGTTTAGAAAAACGCGGCCAATTACTTGGCGTTGCTTTTTTGATATTCTTCTTTTTCAGTACCAATAAATTTAGATCTAGCGGTTCTGGTACTACACTTTTTTGTTCTGCTTTATCTTTTATATCTGTTTCAACTGGTTCATTTGTTTGCTCCATTTGTTTACGTTTTAATTTGATTGAAGTACGTTCTTTTTTTACAGGAGCAACCTGATCTGCTTGTTCCTCATTTTTTGGCTCTTGCGTTTGGGAAGTTGTAGGTTCGTCTATGACTTGGGAATCTTCTTCCATTGGTTTTTCCGCCAATGCGGGCATCGACTTTTTTTCCGCGACTTCCTCTACTTTTTTCTTTGGCTCTGCCCCTAGATCTGCTGCGCTAGTCGTCTCCGTTGCTTCAATAGTTGATTCGTCAACTAACTCCACATTAACATCGACAGATTCATCTGATGTAGACATTTCTTCTTGTGCTTTGTTTTCCTCGATTACTAAGGGCTGAGCTCTTTTAAGATGGATCGTTTGAATACTTCTAGAAATGATGGGGTCACTTTTTGCGGCATACATTTCGATTTTTCCATGATTGATTGTATCAGTTAAATCGGTGATCATTTTACGCAAACGAAAAATCTCATTCGAGGTTTCAATCATTTGTTTCATCATTCCCTGCATTTCACTAGAGTTCAATGTAGGTTCACCTTTATGGATTAGAGAGCGTTCTTGTTTTTCAAGCGTAATTTCTTCGAACCATTGTTTCAGATTCATTCGAAGCTCTCGTCTGGTTGGCTCAAAACTTCCCATAAATAATGTATAATACATGGCATCTGTTTCAACATACATGTAAATCTTTTTAACTACTAGTTCTTCAAAATCTTCTGTTTCATCCCAGCTATCACAGATTGCATCAAAAAAAGCTTCACCTTCAGCTAAATTTTGATAATCTTTTGCCAGAGTTAACTTTCTAACTAAATAAAATGAATAAGGCGTATCTACATTATCAGCATAGACTTCGCGGCCTAAGTAATCTGGATCTACTTCTTTACAAAGATAGGTTGATCGTTCTTCTTTTTCTGGTTGACGTTGTCGCTTACTAATCGTTCTCACTTCCTCAATTTTTTTCCTTTATAAATCGTATCATTTTTTTAGAAAAAAGAACAGACTTCCCTTCCATTATACCGATAAAAACGGAAAAATGTTCTCATTTTTTTAGAAATATATGGAATTAAAAGAAAAACGGTAATTGAAATCACAATTTAATAGACAAATCATAAAAATAAATGAATAATCATAGAAATAATTATTTACGCTTCCTTCAATGTCCTCGTCAGAAAAATCAAGGTCATAGATAATAGCAAAACAAACAGTAGTGACGCATGTTGATTAAGAAAGAGTTCACTTACTAATCCCATAATAATTGGAACACAACCGCCAATGATGTATCCAAATGATTGTACCATTCCTGTCCAAGCACTTGCCTCTTCCGGCGTATGCGTCAGTTTCAGCGGCAATAATAATGCAATCGGAAATAGCCTCCTAAACCTACTGCAATTAAAAAGATAGCGCAAATAAAGAGCCAAAACGGTCCTTCAACAATTAACCCCAAAATACCGATCACAACAATCAAACTGCAAAAAAAAGCCCAGCTCTTTACCTTCCCACGATAATCCATCAGCACTGGGATCACAAAACTAAAGATCATTTGAGTCAGGGTGTAAACAGTCAACATATACCCCGCGGATACCATATTTGCCCCGCGTGAAAAAGCAATCGTACTAATCCATGTAGTCAATCCGTAAAAAATACCTGATTGAATCCCAAAAAACAATGTAACTTTCCACGCTTGAGCGTTCTTCAAAGGTAAAGACACCCGTCGGTTTCTCTGTTTAGCCTCTCTAACCGTTTTTGTGCCGCTTTTCCAAAAGAAAAATCCAAGTAAACTAAAACTACCAAAAACTGCTAACGCCAGATTCCAACGTCCCTGAAAATAACTCGTTAAACGTACCACACTCCCTGAACTAATCGAAGCACCCAAACCCATACTTAACGAATAAACACCAATCAGCAAACCAGCTCTAGTTGGAAATTCACTCTTGATATAACCAGATAAAAGTGGTCCAATGATCGCTACTGCAATTCCAATGGCAAAAGCAGTCCCAACTAATCCAACATAATTGTCAGTCACTCCTCTTAATGAGATAGCGAAGCTCAATACTAAAAGAAATGTTAAAATACCTTTTCTGCGGCCCAAATTCTGTTGGACAAAGGGAACGAATAAGGCAAATATTCCCATACAAACCACAGGGATACTTGTGAGCAAACTAGCTGCTACATCAGAGATCCTCAATTGCGTTTGAAGTAATGGCAATAAAGGCGGAATCGTAGAAATACCCACACGTAAACTAAAAGCAACTAAAAAGACCAACCAAACTTTTTTTCTATCTGCTTTTTCCATACTATTTACGCCTACTATTTTCTAAGATCGCAGTGGTAAGCTTTTCTGGATCTTTTTCCATAACCGCTTCAAACATAATCTGATGTTGTTTTGTATTATCAAGATAATTTTTTGAATCGAGTACTAATCCGCTCAACATTATTTTTAAGTCTTCCATTATTTCTTGATACCATCGAATCAGAAAAGTATTTTTACTACTCTTAATCATTAACAGATGAAACTCCAAATCTGCTTGGATATACTCCGCAAACTGACCTTGTTTCAATAAACGATTCCGTTTAAATAGTGCTTGATTCAAATCAGCTAAATCTTCTTCTGTTCGATTGTGACAAGCCAATTTACCAGCAGTGCTTTCGATCATTTCTCTTGCTTCAATCAATTCCTTTACCCGATCGTGATTCTTCTTTGCCTCTTTTACAAACGTACCTGAACCCTGTCTTACTTCCAATAAATCACTGTATTCCAAAATCTTAACCGCTTCTCTTAGTGTCGAACGACCAACTCCAAATTTTTCTGCAAGTTGTTTTTCTATTGGCAGTTTAGTGCCCGCTGCAAATTCCTCTGAAACTATATATTGCCTTAACTGTACGATAGTTTCTTGCACAAGATTCTTATTTTTCATCTGTCTCACTCCTAATCATCATATGATTTTAAATTCATCATATCATTTATCGATCAAAAAGAAAAGAGGACCGAGCTTAACTCTTCGAGTCAAGTCTCAGTCCCTTTAAAATCCGAATATACGTTGTGAAAATGCTGCTCTAACTTATTTCTCAAAGCGAAACATTTTTATCTCGATTCCTTACTCTATTCCTGATTTAAGCTTTCTTTTTATCACGTCGAGCAAGGGCTGGTAAGATCATTCCCAATAAAATCAGCACAATAGGTGTAATAACATTCGACGCTAATTGGAAGAACCATGCTTTAGGATCAGCATTGAAATCGATTTTTGGTACCATTCCTAAAATACAAGCAAACGCCGTAAACAAGAAGCACCATAAGCCAAAGGCAAAAGCAATTTTTGGATTTTTAATAAACTTATATTCTGATGTATAATTTTTATAGGCTTTATTCAACATCATATAAGCGAAGAATACCCATAGATAACGCATTGGCATTACAACAGAGTTCAAGTTAGTCAACCATTTGACCAATTCTTTGATATTGTCGATACCAAACATCGGCAACACAATGATGATGCTGACCAAAATACCTGTTAGTAGGTAACCATTGACCAACGTTCCTTTTTTACTTCTTTTACGTAACGCGGCTGGCACGTAATCAGGATCTGCATCAGCTAAAAGAATTTGTAATGGCGCATCGATTGAAAACGCCAATGCCGAAATTTGTCCGATCCCATTTGTAATAGCATAAATGATCATTAATAAATTACCCACACCATAATACTCACCTAACAATTGGAACGCTGTGTAGGCACCATTTGCCATTAAATCTTCTGGGATATTGTTACTTGCAAAAAGCATCCCCATTGCAAATGAACCTAACACTGCAGAAACACCGACCATCGCTGCTAAAAAGATCATTCCTTTTGGAAATTCCTTTGCCGGATTTCTCATTGAATTTACATATGGTGAAATTTTCTCAGCTCCACCAACAGCAAATACTAACATGGAAACAGTCGTAAAATAACTAAAATCAAATTTAGGGATATACGTACTGATCTTATCCATGTGCGGTGTAGCGAATTCAACGGTTGAATTCATCATTGGTGCGCCAACTGCTAGTAAAATGAAAAGCATAGACATCACAAAAATTGCTGTTCCTGCCATTCCTCCAATCACTTTCAAAGTCATCAAGCCTTTTGTCGACAACAATAAGAATAATAGAAAAATAGCTAACGAAATCAATGTGATTCCAACAACGGAGAAATTATTTACTATGTCCCCATTACCTTGAATCGCCCAACCAAAGGCAATCAGAACTAATTGAGGCTTTTGAGCTAGATATGGAATATGTACCACCCAATACGTCCACGCTGCATAATAAGCCAAGCGCTTCGTACTTGTATTTTGTACCCACGAACTGACGCCTCCACTGCTGTCTTTAAACGTTGAACCAAGTTGCCCTACAATCAATGCGTAGGGAATAAAATATAAGACCAAAATCAAAACCCATGATGTCACAACTGAAATTCCTTGTTGTGCATAGTTATTCACGACGTTACCTAAGCCCCAAACCATGTTGAAAGCGATCAGGCCAACGGTAAACCACCGCAACTGCTTTTGTTCCATCAAAACACTCCTACTCATAATTAAATATAAAATATCTTTTTAATCATAATCATTTTTATACATTTAAACAAGCTTTCCTCTGCATAATTATCGGTTTTATCAGCAATTTATTAGATTAATAAGAAAACTTTTTCTTATTCTCATAAGCTGATCTTACTTCTTTCATTCACCTAGCAAAAAATCCGGAAACACTAGTTATATAGTGTTTCCGGCTCTTTTCTATTTACTCATACTATCTCATTAAACTGTAGCTTTTTCTAATCCAAAACACATCAGCAAGCTTTAGGTATTGCTTACTTGGCTTTTAGTTTTTGTCTACGAGTTGGGCTTTTTACCTTAACTCAATGAAACATCTCTCTTTTTAAATAGCTGTTGCATCAATAAATAAATAACCAAACTATACACCAAGATTCCTCCAGCCATTTGCCAGAAATTCAGATAAGCTGCATAACTGTTTTCAGCTCCGGAATTTTCCATGACCGTATTTTTGATATTTAACATATTAAATGGGTTCCATTTTAACCATTGATACTTTTGGATCACCATATTCAAAAATGAATTAATAATGCTGCTGCCAAATAGAACACCTAACCCAACACCTACCGCTAAGCTTTGAGAACGAATCGCAGCGGATATAAACAAGGTGATCGTGACATATAAAAGAATCAACAGTAGATTGGCACCTGCGTAAGCACCTGCAACTGTCAGCGCATTCCACCCATGATAGCCCTTAACGATCATCAATGGAGATTGACTAGCAAGTAATAGATTTGCAGAAATCAAACTGCTCAGATATAAAATCACAGTTCCAATTACACTATAAATCATACAAACAACAAATTTTGAAAATAAAATCTGGCTTCTCGTAAAAGGACGGATCAATAGGAACTTAATTGTTCCACGACTAAATTCTTCCGCAACGATAGACGCTGCAACAATCACGATAAATAAATTGAGAAATGATGTCATTTCAGTCAAACTTGCAAATAGATCATTAGCTTTCATCATCGCTTCACCGTTTTGAGAAGTGGTGGTTGATTTGACTATTAAAGTGATTCCAAAGGTCATTGCAACTAGTATGATCCACATGATCCAAGATGATTTTTTCTTGATCAACTTGACCCATTCATTTTTTATCAATACACCCATCTTATAACCCTCCATCTTCTGTCCAACGCAAGAAATTTTCCTCTAAAGAATCAACATGGACTTTCAACTCTTTGATGCCGATCCCCGCCTCAACCAATTGTTTGACTAGAACCGTTCTAACATCCTCAATCAGTTCGATCTTCAAATATCTTTCTTCCACCGCGACACTATATTGTTGTTCCGTCAAGAACGTTAACGCCTCTTGTTGTTGATCTGTTTCCAGTAATAAAATTAATTTATTGTCTTCTTCTGGATTATTCATTGGGCCAATATAAGTAATCTCCCCTTTTTGAACAATCACCAAATCATCACACAATAATTCCATATCGCTTAGCTGATGACTTGAAATCAGAACACCCACACCTTGTTTTTTCAATGATTCAATCATCTCACGGAATTCCCGCATTCCTTTTGGGTCTAAGCCATTCATCGGCTCATCTAAAAGCAACAGATCAGGTTGATGCAAAATTGCTTGTGCTACGCCTAATCGTTGACGCATTCCTAAAGAGTAGGTTTTGACCTTTTGATCGATGTTATTTTCTAGATGAACACTGTGGATCACCTGATCCAAGGCCTCATCTGTGATTGTTTTTTGCGACATCCTTGCATATTGTTTTAAGTTTTCCATTCCCGTCATATAATTATAGAACTCGGGATTTTCAACAATTGCACCTACATGAGCCATCGCTTCTTTAAAATCAGTTGATAATGATTGTCCCTTGATTTGAATCGATCCTTCATCATGACTCATCAACCCAACTAGCATCCGAATGATCGTTGTTTTTCCAGCACCGTTAGGCCCTAACAAACCAGTAACGCTCCCGCTTTTAACTGTAAATGACGCTCCCTTGATAATTTTCTTTTTACCGACACGTTTTGAAATGTCTTTTACTTCTAAGACCTTCTTGTTTTCCATAATTTACCTTCTTTCTGCCTCAATGTAATTCTTCAAAATAAAGATGCTGACTGTAGCACTGATCACAAGTAAACATGCGTCAAAAATCAAATCTCCTAAATACAATGGGACATACCCAATAGTGATTTTGAACTGATGACTATCAATAAATGCAAGCTCTCTATAACCGTTTAACAGTTGTTCGCTGATTGTTACTTCTGCTGCAAACAAAAGGAAAAAGAGAACATACTTTGCTACTCGTTGCAATCTGATCGGTGCTTTCATGCTGATCAAACTACTTAATAAATACACCAACTGAATATAAATCGATGTTGAAAAGAAAAAGTAACTGGCAATCAAAAGATGCTTCCAGTACTCTTGAAAATTCGCCATATCTACTTGCTTATCTAACAGAAAGACTATACTGAATAAACATAAATAGTACCCGAATAAAAAAATCGTCGTCGTAAACCAGCTAAACAAGATATTGCTGAAATAAAATTTAGCATCACTGATCGGCAGTAACCGATATTGACTATTTTTCCATGATTTGATTTGTCGGTACATCTCCCAGATAAGATGAACAAACATAAATAAAAGTACGACAATTAAAACAAATTGAGAAATCCCTTCAAAATGAATGTGTTGAACGCCTAATTTATAAATAAGAAAGCCACTAACAAATAAAAAGGCAAAGCTGCTAAACATCCAAAATAAGCGGCTCTCTCTCTTATATTCATTCCACAGTTGCCACATTTATTTATCCCCCGCTTCCACATAACGATTGATCGTCCAGATGCTTAGACTAAAATAGAAACAGGCTATTACTAATTGTAGAATTACTCTAAAATAAAGTTCTTGCTCCAAACCAAGCCGATCAACCTCAAGCCATTTTATTATATTCAAATCAAAAACGGATAAACGATCCATCAAAAACGTAAATAAGATGAATAAAATAATTTCCAAGATCCAACGAAATTTTTTTTGAACAAACTGCTTAATCGCAGAGTAAATACAAACTAGAAATTGTATAATCAAAAATAGCACTATTACATCAACAGTTGCCGCTAAGCCTTCGAGCCACGTCGTATCTATAGCAAATGGGATATTAATTATCACGTAATTTGTCATCACGCCGATGATCACATTTCCTATAAAAAAACTAACACCTACAATCACACTGAACACCAAATTATAGAAATAAAGAGTTCCCGTATTAACGGGCAATAAGCGAAAATCTGTTGTTCGAAAAAACTGATAGATACGATTGGATTCCAATACAAAGAACAACAAGAAAAAAATCATAATTGAAAACACTAAAAATGCCATGCTAAATTCGACAGAATGTCGACCTACACTGTACACATTTACAAGCCCCAACAAAAAAGTCAAAACTAGACTAATACTATAAATAAGAAAAAGTGTTTTTGAAAAAAAAAGACGAAAAAACTTTGTCATATTTCATACACCTCCCGATACAACTCTTCTAAGTCCTTATGTTTTACTTCTTTGATAGCTTCTAAAGACTCATGGAGGATGATCTGCCCATCTCGCAAAAACATCACTTCGTCAATGATCATTTCGATTTCTCTTAGCTGATGTGTAGTGATAATGATCGTACTTTCTTCATCAAACCACTGGAGCAATGATTGAATGATTTTCTCTCTAGATAATAAGTCCACTCCGCTTAACGGTTCATCTAACAAATATAGTTTCGCTCTTCTTGCCAAGGTCATACTTAAAGCGAATTTTTCAGCATTTCCTTTGGATAAGTTACCTAATTTTTCTGATTCACTCAAATTCATGAAACGTAATAATTCATACGCTCTACGCTTGTCAAAATCTGAATAAAAGCGTGCATAAAATGAAATGACCTCTTCTAATTGTTGATTCGGTTGAAAATTATTTTGATCTTCTAAATAAGCCACAAAAGACTTTGTCTTTGTCCCAACAACACAATTATCGATCAAAATCTGTCCTTTGAAGTTTAAAGCTAAGCCGGAAAGCAAACGCATGATCGTTGTTTTTCCAGAACCATTCTCGCCGATCAATGCAATGATTTTCCCCGACGAAACAGAAAAATCCAGCTGACTAAAAATCTGTTTCATTCCTTTACGGTAACTTAATTGTTCAATCTTAACTAATTCCTTCATCGTTCCTTCTCCCTTTCGATGTACTCTCCCAGTAAATCTTTCGCTTGTTCTTGTGTCCAACCAAATTTTTTCATCTCAACTAAAAAGTTTTCAATTACGTTCCCAACTGCTTGTTTTTGCAGCAGTCTGATTGTTTCCCTATCTTCAGTGACAAAGCGACCCAACCCACGTTTAGAAAACAAAATAGCCTCACGCTCTAATTCTTGTAAAGCACGTTGCACAGTATTTGGATTTGTGGCTAATTCGACTGCCATTTCTCGTACAGCTTTGACTTTATCCCCAGGTTTAAGCTTTCCAGAAACGATTTGCTGAATGATAAAGTCCATAATCTGTAAATAAATCGGTCGATCTGTATGGAAATCCATGGCTTTACCTCCAATTGATTTTCACCTTCACTAGTGTTCTAGTTAAATAGTACACTAATTTTAATAAAAGTGCAAAGTATTTTTCAATAACTAGAAGTGAGTGGGACATAACTCTTCGAGTCATATCCCACTCACTTGGAATCCAGATAAACGGTGGGAGCAGAAGCAATCCCTTCGGAAATAAGCTGAAATTCACAAAAATTTGAAGAACAATTTTCGTGAATTCCTTCTTATTTCTCGGGATTAAACACTTCTGTCCCATCCTCTTCTAGTTATTCTCTTTTAATCACTGAATAGTCTTCATTTTCTAGCAATGTAATCAAACCAGACTTTCCGTATAGATGCCCTGCACCAACAACGATAAATGTTTGCTTTTGAGTTGGCAACTTTTCTTTTAGTTTTTGTAGCCAATTTAAATTCCGTTTTTCTAAAATAATTTCTGAAAATCCCTCATAAAGATTCTCTTGAAAAATCTCGCTGAAATTCTGCTCAAGTTCACCTGAAATGTACATAGTTAAAAGTCTTTCATTTTCTGTGATAGCCTCTGATAATTCTGGTATATCCTCAATCCAACTTGCCTTTTTGGTTATATCAGCTGTGGCTTCATTCATAAATTGATATTGTTCAGCAGCTGTTTCAAAACCAGTGTTGTTGATTTTACTTTTCTTAACTTCATTTGCGACGTTCATATCAACCCCTTGTAAGAAATCGCTAGCCGTCATATATTGTCCTTGCAACATAGATAATAAGCCAAAATAATTCAAATCCTTCAAATCTTCTAGCTGAAAATTGTAAGAAGCTAATTTTTTACTTAATCGTTCTTTTTCATCTTCTGTCAACTCTGTCAAGATATGCGGTTTTTCAGCCATCGCTTTTTGGGACAGCGCTATTGTGGTTGGTGAATCAAACGATGCAAAGGCGACCTCTGAAACTACTTCTGAGGAATCATGAATCGCCTCTAGAATTTCATTTGGGAAAGGGTACATTTCTTTTTTTCCAACATGAATAGAACCTAATAGATACCCCACAATTTGATCATCCGAACGGATTTCATAAAAAGGCCAATCTACCTGTTCTTTTTGTTTTACTTGCTGTTTTTGATTCCCACACCCTGAAAAAATAAATAAAACGATACTTATTAAACTAACCACTCTTCCCCAATTTTTCATTTGCTCTCTCCTAATGTTGTTTTAAGTTCCCCACTGCTTCTTTAATATCTTTTGCCAGTGTAATCGCCGTGATCACTGATACACCATCGACATGTGTCTCTAATACGCTTTGAGCATTTTTCGTATTGATACCGCCTATGGCAACAACTGGTTTACACGCTTTCTCCGTTAACTCTTTCAGTTTCGCTATGCCAATCGGCAATTCTGCATCTTCTTTTGATATCGTACCGTAGATTGGGCCGATTCCATAATAAGTGATTCCTGCCAGTTCATTTGCTACCAGAACTTCCTGTTCATCATGACAAGATAAACCAACAATTTTATCTGTGAAAAGCGTTAAGACTTCTTCGATAGCCTGATCTTTTTGCCCCACATGAATCCCGTCAGCCCCAATTTCTAAAGCTAGAGCAACATCGTCGTTGATCAAAAAAGGAACCTGATACTGCTCACATAATTGCTGACAAATTTGCGCCATCTCCTTTTTGGCCTCTGGGTGCGGCAAACTCCCTTTGCCTTTCTCCCGATATTGAAAACACGTGATCCCAGCCTTCAAAGCCGACTCCAACACGCTTGGTAAATGATCGCCATTTTGGATATCTTGAGTTCCTGCAATAAAATAAACTGATAGCATTTCTTTACTGTTCTTCATTACTTTCGACCTTTCTATACGCCCAATGATTCGTTGGACCATTGCCCAATCCAACTTGGATCCCATCAGCGATTGCTGCTTGGATAAATGCTTTCGCTATATGAACAGCTGATCTGACAGAAGATCCTTTCGCTAATTCAGCTGTAATGCAGGCTGAAAAGGTACAACCTGTACCGTGAGTGTTTTTAGTATTGATTCTAGGTGCTGATAACCAGTCCAGCTGACCATCTTCTAGTAATAATAAATCTGTTGATTGTGTCCCTTCAAGGTGATGGCCGCCTTTTACAACAATATTTTTTGCGCCCAACGCTTGGATCTTTTTCGCAGCAATAATCATTTCAGCCTTAGTTTTGATCGGCATATTGCTGATCACTTCTGCTTCTGGAATATTCGGCGTAATAACAAATGCTTGTGGTAGTAATTCTTCAATCAACGATCTGACAGCTGAATCCTTAAGTAAAGCATGTCCGCTTTTAGCAATCATCACAGGATCAATAACCAAAGGACCGAAATCGGCTGTTTTTAAAAACTCCGAAACTAAATGTGTAATTTCAGCGGTAAAAAGCATACCTGTTTTTACCGCTGAAAGCTTGAAATCCTCTTTAACAATAGCTAATTGATCTTGAATCGCTTCCAAAGGAATATCATAGACTTTTTTTACACCTTGTGCATTTTGGATCGGTAATGCTGTCAAAACAGAAGTGCCAAATACAAAGCGCTCTTGAAACGTTTTTAAATCTGCCTGCATTCCTGCTCCACCACCACTGTCGAAACCTGCTATCGTTAATGCTTGGCTAGTTTCATTCATTGCTTATTGCTCCTTTCAACATTTGCTTTTTGCTGAACTATTAAACGATCTAAAACTGATAATTGGTCCAGTAAATAGGTTCTAAATGACCCCACAGAAATCTCTGTTAGTTGTTCTGCTACTAATTCGCCCGCTAAAGCATACATCACACTCGCTGTAACAACACTTTCCAACGACTGCTCTTCATCAATTGCCAAGAAAGCACCACAGATACATCCATGCAGACAGCCTGCTCCTGTCATTTTAGTGAAATAAGACGTTCCATTTTTTACGAGATAGCTTTTGCTCCCATCTGTGATTGTATCTATTGCGCCACTGACAGCGATAAAGCAATTCAGTTTTAACGCTAGATTTTCGGCAATTTTTGTTACATCACCAGATCCAGTTCCAGCATCCACGCCTTTAGCTGCCCAATCACTACCTTCGATTGCTGCAATTTCACCCGCATTTCCTCTGATCAACGTTGGTTTAACTTGATTCAATAGTTTTTCAACCGCCTGTTTGCGATAGCTTGTTGCTCCTGCACCGACTGGATCTAAAACTACTGGTTTTCCTAATTCATTCGCTTTTTTACCAGCCAAGATCATCGCTGTTAATTGTTCCTCATTTAACGTTCCCATATTCAAAACAACTACATCCGAAATCGACACTACTTCTTCCATCTCTTCAACAGTACTAGACATAAATGGCGATGCACCAATCGCCAATAAGCCATTTGCGGAATCATTGGCAACAACGATATTCGTAATATTATGGACGAGTGGATTTTTTAAACGTAATTCATCAATCAATTGATAATCAATCATCTTTTAACCCCCATTTTTGTTTTGTATAAGCCATTTCCCAAAAATTTAATTCTTCATAGCTGCTGATAAGAAAGGCTTGTTTCATAAGTAAACGTTCTTCTGTCGCTACTTGTTCCGCTAAACGATCCGTCAATCTCCTTTGTCGACTAACAGCTGCCCGGTAAGTTTCGCTATCGTACGTTTCGATCCAGCGTTGATATAAGGGATCAGGCGAACCGCTTTCAATCAGCTCTTCTCCAATTTCTTGATACAACCAATAACAAGGTAATAGTGCGGCAGCTGTTCTAGCAAGACTTTTTGTTCCAACCTCTCGATACATATGTGAGGTATAGTGATAAGCAGTAGGTGTGATTGGTGTTTGAATGATTTCTTCTTCTGTCACGTCAAGTTCTTTGAAAAAAGTCTTTCTCACTGATATTTCTGCTGCCTCTAAACTTTTGACGCCATCTAAGAAACAAGTTCTGATCTCCTTATCCGTTGCTAGTTCTGCTGCCTTTAGATGGATTTTACTAAATTGTTCCAGATAATAGCGATCTTGAATCAAATAAAAACGAAAAATTTCAGGGGACAGTGTTCCAGCCTTTAATTCTGAGATAAATGGATGTTCCTTACTTTCTTGCCAAATTTTTTCAGCCGATGCTCTTACTTCTTCTGTAAACGTCATGCAATTCCTCCTCTAAATTTTTGAGAAGTATCTTAAAAACAGAAAAAACTCCATGAAATGACAAAGAACCATTTCATAGAGTCGAGTCGTCTTATTCTATTTCTTAGACTACTTCCCTACGCGAGTATCAACTCACAGGTTCAAAGGGTCCGTTCAAACGAACGTCTCAGTCAAAATGACTCCCCTAGTACGTGTCTAAAGTATAGCATATTATTTTGGTATTAGCTGTTAATATTGGGATTTTGCTATTTAATTTCTTCTAACGTTCAAATAAAAAAGAGCAATACGAAATATTCTCTATTTCGTGCTACTCTTTGCATGTTTTCAAATTTCAACAGAATGATCCTACCTTCGTTAAGAATCAATACGTTCTTTTTTCTCTTCTTTAACAGCATGAAGTCCTAATTTTATTTCTCGTCTTTTTTGAATCAAGACGTAAACAAAACCAATCAAAAATGGCAACACAAAACTGCCAAATCGGTATAATAGCAATGATGATACTGCATCCACAGTACCTACTAAAGGTTTAAATAATAATAAATAAACAAATTCAAACGGACCAATTCCCGCTGGAGTTGGAAAAACACCCGATAAAATAACCGAAAAACTAGTAAAAGAAAGAACCAAAAGAAAATCGATATTCGGATGATTCTCAACCAATACAACGTACGGAATCACGTACCAGAAAAGTAACTTAGCGACATTCCAACCAAAAATACGCATCATCGCTGAACGATCTTTTGTAATCGTCTGGACAGTTTCTCTCAACGAATAGATTTGTAAATTACACTTATCCACCCAATCGCGTAATCTTTTACGTTTGAAATGCTTGTTTGTCCATTTGATTAAAAGAATTTGAAGATTGATACTGCTGGAAAGAACTAGCAGCGAAAAAATAATCACAAAAGTTAACCCGACTCCTACTAATATAAAAGGAATCATTTTCGGGGCACGCTCATAAAATAAAGAAAATTGGAAAACCAGACCCAAAATAGATAAAAAAATGACAGCAACTTTATACATGATCATGTGTAAAGCTGTCACGCCAACTCCTTGAGATACAGCGAGTCCTTTCTTCTTATAAAAATAAATTTCAGAAAGCAATGTCCCTGTCCCAAACGAAATCACACGATAAAAAGCGACATAGCATGAGGTAAAAAAACCGTCTGTTGTTGTAAAATCTTTCTGAAAATAAGAAGCAATCTCTTTAATAGAACGACCTTCCACAATCTGATAGATCACACCCAACAAGATGACCAAAGCCACAACAACCCAACTCGTTTTCATTAATTGAGCAAAGATATCACTAAGTGAATTATCCATCACATAAATGATTACTCCAATAAAAATTGCCAGCAAACCGATATTCAGAAAAACCTTTGTTTTAGAATTGCTTTTCATAGTTTCTCCCCACTATATTGTATTCGCGATTATCTTTTATAACTAACACAAATAATTGCAATAGTCACAAGTGTACCAAAAATAAAAGCAAAATAAAAGCGTAACTTCCTTGTCTTATGATGAAAAAGCTGCTGCGCAAACAAACCGCCAACGCCTCCACCGATCAATCCGATAACCAGAAGATCAACTTCTGGTACTCGCCACTTTTTCCTTTTGGCTCTTTGTTTATCAAGATACATCACAAAAAATCCAACCAAATTTACAATGAGCAAATACGCCCATGGTAAATGATTCAACAAACCTGTCATTCTTCTCCCTCCAAAAACATTCTCCTAAATAGAATACCTTGAAAGCATACGTGATGTAAAGTTAATTCAACAATTAAACAAAAACTTAATTTGACACTATGATTTTGGCACAAAAACGGTCAACCCATGCTTCACGACTTTCATTTGACTGGTAGCTCCTCACTTGGATCGCCATCAACGCGTGTACCAACTTTCTTTTCCCGTGAACTTTTAATACTTATTTCAGCTGCCGTTATATATTTAATATCAGGAAGTTCATAAACTTTACCCAGAATGATCTTCGGTAGGTAAAAAGCTAATTTAAAAATATTTAATTTCGGTAAAATGGTTAGATGAAATAAACCATCATCAGGTGATGCCGAATCATCAAAGTTAGTATAGCCGCCGACCGAGTTAGTCATCGTCACGGTCACCAGTTGTGTTTTTCCACGCCATTGTTCTTTTTCTGTTTTGATTTCTAAGTGATATCTTTTTTTCTTAGCCAGTAATTTAAAAAAGTTCTTTACAAATATAAGCTTCCCATATTTTTGTTTCTCTTCTTGACTGATCCGAGCCGCTGTATCTGCTAAAATACCAATAGTCATTGTGCTGACGATGACTTTTTGATTAATCATTCCATAATCTATTTTCCTAGTAGTACCACCCAGAATAATATCAGCTGCTGCTTCAAACTTCATAGGAATCCCTAACACTCTTGCCATATTATTGACTGTCCCGCCAGGCAACAATCCCACCTTTAGATGCGGCAACTCCTCTTTAAAATCTGCCACATTATGATTGATTGTACCATCTCCGCCAATAAAAATCAGTGTATCGATTTTTTCAGCTTTTGCTTTTTCAACTGTTTTTTTACTATCACAATCTGGACCTACTTGTTCTAATAAAAAATGTGTATTTGTTTGTCCATGATTTTTTGCATAATCTACAAATTGTTCAGCTAATTCTCTACCTTTATCCTTACCAGATGTTTCATTAAAAAGAATCATTACATTTTCCATCGTCATCACATTTCCTTTCAAGTAAAACTATGCAGTGAATCATCTAACCTCGACAGAAAAATAGGAAGTAAGTCACTCCATGTAACTGTACTCCCTCTTTTCAATTTTTACTATTATTTGAGCAAAATAGTATTATTTAGCGTTAGATTCCGCAATTTTCACGATAACATTCGTTGCTTTTTCCATCGCTTGTAATGAAACGAATTCAAAGCGTCCGTGCATATTTTCACCACCGGCAAAAATATTAGGTGTTGGAATACCTAGATAAGAAATCTTTGACCCGTCTGTTCCACCACGCACTGGTTCGATCAATGGTTTGATATCCAGATCGATCATCGCATTTTTGGCTAATTCAATAATACTCATATCTTTTTCGATCACTTCACCCATATTGTAATATTGATCGAATAAATCGATTTGCACACGATCTTGGTCAAAAGGCTGATTGATGATTTCTTGAATCTTAAGAATCAACGCTTTACGAGCTTCAAATTTTTCACGATCATGGTCACGAATGATATACGTCATTTTAGCTTCTTCTGGTGTTCCGCTCATTTGTGCTAAATGGAAGAACCCTTCGTACCCGTCTGTTTTTTCTGGTACTTCGTTTTGTGGTAATTGATTATGGAAATCAATGGCTAACTGCAGAGCATTGATCATTGTATTTTTAGCCGTTCCTGGATGAACATTTTTCCCTTGAATCGTCACTTCAGCTTGGGCAGCGTTGAATGTTTCGTATTGCAACTCTCCCACTGGACCACCATCCATCGTGTAAGCAAAATCCACATTGAATTGTTCCACATCAAATTTATCTGCGCCAACACCAATTTCTTCATCTGGTCCAAATGCCACACGGATCGTACCATGCTTGATTGATGGATCCTTGATCAAGATTTCCATTGCTGTCATGATCTCAGCGATTCCAGACTTATCATCCGCTCCTAAAAGAGTGGTTCCATCCGTTGTGATCAAGGTTTGATTGGCATAATTTTTTAGATTAGGGAAATCAGTTGTATTTAAAGTAAACTTCCCTTCGCTATCTAATTTGATGGTCGATTCACCATCGTAGTTTTCAATGATTTGCGGATTCACATTGACTGCATTGAAATCTGCCGTATCCATATGGGCAATAAATCCGATTGAGCGCACCTTTTTTTCTATATTACTTGGTAAAGTAGCGATCACAAACCCATTGGCTTCATTGTAGATCACATCACTCATCCCAATTTCTTCCAATTCTTTTTTCAACGTTTGCGCAAAAGCAACTTGTGTTTGTGTTGAAGGGGTTGTTTTACTGTTTGGATTAGAACGTGTTTCTGTTTTTACGTAACGTAAAAAACGTGGTAATAAATTTTCATACATCGTTTCGTTCCCTCTTTCTTTATCTAAATTGAAATGGATTTGTATTTACCTCTGATTCGATAAATTCTATGTTCCAATTATAATCTTTTTTCCATTGATTGAATAGTTCAACCAACTTTGGCTTACATAATTGCTCGATATAATGTCCTGGATCGATCACCGGTAAGCCTTCTGTCAGCATATCATGTCCTGTATGATAATAAACGTCCCCTGTAATATAAACATCTGCTTGTTTTTTGATAGCATCACGGAAGAATTTTTCACCACTACCGCCACAAATAGCCACACGCTGAATCAGTTTTGTGTCGTCCTCTGCTACTATTCGTAATCCGTCTAAATCAAAGACTTCTTTGACGATAGATACAAATTCTTTTAGAGAAATTGGTTTAGCTAAATGACCAATACGTCCTAAGCCATATTCTTTCGTTATATTGTCTATTTGATAGACATCATAGGCGGGTTCTTCATAAGGGTGTGCCGTTCGCATTGCTGTGATGACTTGCATTTCGATCGTTTCAGGAAAAATAACTTCAATTTTTGCTTCCTGAACAGCTTCTTCTTTACCAATCGTACCTATTGTTGGGTTGGCACCTGCAACTGGCGTAAATCTGCCTGTTCCGATCAATGAATAGCTCGTATTTACATAATCTCCTTGCAAACCTGCGCCTGCTTGTCCAAGTACTTCACGCATCTTCGCAGCATCCTCTACAGGGACAAAAACAGCTAATTTCTTATAACCAACGGTATGAGTCTTGGTTAAGTAAGTCGGCTCTTGGATTCCCAACAGCTCACAAAACCAGTCATTTAACCCATTATCAATAATATCCATATTGGTATGTGCGGCAAAAACGGCAATATCGTGTTTTAATAAATCAGCATACATTTTTGTTTGAAGATCATCCGTATCTAAGCGTTTCACTGGTCTGAAAATAGGCGGATGTTTAGCAATGATCAAATCGATTTTTTTCGCGATTGCTTCTTCAACTACTTCTGGTCGGACATCTAATGTGACCATGACACGATTCAATGGTTTGTTCAATGTACCAATGTGCAGGCCAACAGGATCACCTGCTTCAGCCAGCCATTGAGGGCAATACGTTTCAAAACGATCAATAAATACTGTACCATCAAGACTCATCTGACAAAACCTCCTTAATTTCAGCGATTTCCTTTTCTATTTGTTGAATTCTAAGCGTTTGGTCACCAGATGCTTTGGCCAATTGAGCTAAAATAGTTTCACGCTGGTTTAGCTCACCTAACCATTTTTTACGAAAAATAGGGGATTGTTTTTTTAGTAAGATAGGACCGAAAAGGCGTTCTTTTTCTGAATAAGCAACTCTTAGCTCTTGTCTGGACGCGACAATGATTTCATAGATTTTATTATTTTCTTCTAAGATATCTTCTTCGATAATTGTATAGCCATGGACTGTCAACCAATCGCGTAACGGTTTTTCGCCAACATTGGGTTGTAAAACTAAGCGTTCGTTTCCTTGAAGACGCTGCTTATTCCAACCAGCATCTAAAATGTCACGAATTAGAACACCACCCATACCACAAATCGTGACAGCGGTTATTTTGTCTGTTTCTTTTACAGCATCTAAGCCATCAGCTAAACGGACGATGATTTGTTCTGTTAAACCATTTTTTCTAACTTGTTTTTTGGCTGCTTCATATGGACCTGTTACAACTTCTCCAGCCACCGCAAAATCAAGTTTCTTTTGTAAAACTAATGCTACAGGTAAATACGCATGGTCAGAACCGATATCTGCTAAACGGCTTTGTTCAGGGACTAATTCGCCCACACGTGCTAAACGCTTTGATAATTGATTTTCATTCATTCGACATATTCCTCCGTGGTTATTATACCATTGAAAAATCGGGTTGAAAACTTTGAAAGAGATAATTTAATTACAACTCTTTTTTCAGCGAATTATGTAATACATTTCCTAAAAAACGAAACAATAATCCGCCAAATAACGGACTACTATTTCGTTTCCCAGTTTTTATACATCAAATTAATCTTTGTTTTTTCAATCCCTCAACTGTTTTTGCAGGATAGTTTTGCTCTTTATAATAGTTTTTAAACCGGCTTAACCACGGTTCTGACATGTAGCCATTCTCCTTTGCATAAACTTGAAGTTGGTGCTCATATTCTTTGATTTCTTCATTTGAAGCTGTTTTATGAGCATTTGAACCAGAAAAAACAGTTGATTCTACAGATAGGCGAGGTTTAGGTACTGCCTTTTTTAATGGGCTTCCAATTGCCAATCCAACAAGTGGAAATATGTATTCGTTTATCCCAAAACTATCAATGATCTCTGTAGATACTCTTCTAAGTCCACCGATTACACAGGTTCCTAGATCAAAACTTTCTGCTGCAATCAAGGCATTTTCCAATGCTAATGAAGCATCCATTGTACCAATAATAAGCGGCTCCAACTCATTTTCAAAAGAATCCCTCGCATTTTCTAGCCCATAACGACTAAAGTCAATACAAAATAATAAAAACAGCGATGAGCTTTCGATGATCTTAGCGTTAGAAATATTTTCTTGGTCTTGACTTAAAATCTCTACAAGTTTTCGTTTTTCATCCTCTTCTTGAAACGTCAGTATACTGTAAGCTTGTCCATTCATCCAGGAAGGAGCCTGTTTACTTGCCTTGATTATTTCCGCTTTTACCTCATTGGAAATAGCATAGTCAGCATCAAACTTTCTGACCGTTGCGTGATTTTGCAATACTTTTACAACCTCATTCATTTTAAAATCATCCTTTCTTCATTACCTTTTCTATTGTAAACCATGACTATAAAATATATAATACTGTTATATTTAAGACTACTGTCAAAAAGGATAGTGATTTCAATGAGAAAAACCTATGAACAAATGACAAAATGCAATTGTGCGACAGCAAATACTCTAGCTATCATCGGAGGAAAATGGAAAATATTGATTTTATATTATCTGCTTGAATCTAATCGGCGCTTCAACGAATTGCAACGTTTATTGGATTCCATCACACCACATACTCTTAGTAAGGAATTAAAAGAACTTCAAGAGGATGGGCTGGTGAATAAGCAAGTTTTGCAAGCAATCCCTCCAAAAACAGAGTACTCATTAAGCAAAAAAGGCCAAGAATTAAAAACAGTTTTAGTAGAAATTCGAAAATTTGGTGAAAAATATCCTTTGACTAAATGATTTTCCCTTTGTGCTTACTCTATCTCTAAAAAAGAGCGAAAGACAATAATCAGATTCTCTCTGACTGTTGTCTTTCGCTCACTTTTGGGTTTCATTATGAAAAGCTAGTCTTCTGTTTTCGCCTGTCTCATCTGCATTTCTTTTTTTAATTTCTTGTGGGCTTTTTTAGAACCACGTTCCAGATCCCTGATTTTTTTACGCTCATGATAATTTTCAAATAAGGAATCTAGATCATAATTTGGTGGATATAGTTCTTTTGCGCTACGATCTAGTTTTAATTGGCGTTTATGAACGGTTATTTTTTCATTGTCCACATAAATCACAACATCATTCGTCATTTCTATGGGTTCAAATACCAAACCAATTTTCTTATTCTCTGTCCAAAAGACCCGATCCCCTTTTTCATACGTTGGAAAAATCGTTTGTTCTTTTTGTTTTTTGACTTTTTGAAGGGACGCTTCCTTCTTAGTTGAATAGTTGCGATCATGTAAATAATTTTGAGCAAGTTTAACGACATGTTTATCTAAGTTCATCTTATTTGCGATCCAAAAAGCGTTGCTTTCACCAGTTTCTCCCAAAATCAATTGGTATTTAGGCATTAAGTTCTCTGAGTCAAACGCCATTGCAGCAGTGAGAAAATCTTCATGTTGTTCAGAAAAACGTTTAATTTCTCCATAGTGCGTCGTTGTAATAATGATACTGCCTTTTTTGTAGAAAGCTTCCATGATCGCGATTGCTAATGCTGCACCTTCATTTGGTTCGGTTCCACTACCGATTTCATCGAGTAAAATCAAGCTGTTTTGTTTCGTTTTAGCAAGAATTTCAGAGATATTATGCATATGTCCTGAGAAAGTGCTCAACGCATTCTCGATACTTTGCTGATCTCCGATATCAACGAAAATCTGATCAAAAATAGCAATATTCGTGCCGTGATCAGCAATAATTTGCACACCAATCATCGTTTGCAGCGAAATCAGTCCAACCGTTTTTAGCACAACCGTTTTTCCTCCTGCATTCGGTCCGGTGATCGTCAGCCCACGATACTCTTTGCCAAGTGAGAGATTCAACGGTACAGCCGTGTCACCTAACAATGTGTGTTTCACATTGACAAATTCGATGATTCCTTCTTGATTGATTTTAGGTTCAATGCCGTTGATTTCTCTGCTGTATTTCGCTTTAGCAAAAATCATGTCATATTGTGCAACCACTTCTAAGTTTGATTGGATCGAGCTCATTTGTTCTGCAATCAAGCCAGTCAGAGTAGATAAAATTTGGTACACTTCTGTCGCTTCTTCCATCTTTAGCTGATATAACTTATCATTCAGTTTAGCTACAGTTGCCGGCTCAACAAAAACAGTCGTCCCTTTCGAAGAAGCATCTATAATGGTTCCTGAGATTTGGTTTTTATAAGTTGCTTTGATCGGTACTGTGTATCGGTCGTTTTTCTTGACCACGATTGCTTCTTGAATTTTCGGTTTATTTTGCGCATTTCTAAGAAATGAATTTAGTTTCAGTTCAATTTCTTTTTCACACTCTTGAACAGCCCGACGAATTTTACGAAGCTCACGACTGGCATCATTTTCCACTTGATTGTTGCGAATGACCTGATAAATTTCATCTTCAATATCAGAAAAGAGCTGTAACGATTCGCTATATCTAGCTAAAATTGGTGCGATAAACTGATTTTTTTGCATGAATGATTGAATCAAACGACTACTCCTAAGAAAATCTGCGTAGCTGACTAACTCATTAGGCTCTAAAATAAACCCCTTTTCAACTTGATTGGTTAGATGTTCAATATTGTTTAAGCCCATAAATGGAACATGTAGATTTGCGAGAAGCAAGGCTTTTGCTTCTGAGGTTTCTTGTAAACGTTTTTTGACCACATCTAAGTGACTACTTGGCTGTAATGCGTTGATTCGCTCTTTTCCGTAGTAACTGATTGCATAGGTCATTAGTTTTTCTTTGATTGTATTAAATTGCGTTTTATTATATGTTTCTTGATTCATTGGTATCTCCTTCTCTTTTAAGAGATACCTATCTTCTTTTGAATAGGCCAAAGAAATTCCTTTTAGCTGCGTATATGTTTTATCGATCAATAGGATATACAAAAAGGGATGAAGTGTCCCTTCATCCCTCACTAATCAATAAATAAAGATAGATATACGACAGTCTATCAGGTGATTTTTTATGAGTTAAGATAGGTATCAACATAGGTATGCTAAAGAAGCCATCTAAAAATGGTTGTTTATTCTTCAGCTATTCATTTCCTCTAGTTAGATACTTACACTCACAAAAACACCTCTATGGCTTTCTTTGGCTATTCATTTCTCGCTAAAAGTATACCGCAGTTATTTTTATTGGTCAACAAAATTATTTAGAATCCCATCATTTTTTGATATAAATCCAAGTATAATCGGCTTGATTTTTCCCAACTAAAATCCTTTGCCATTGCTGTTTCCATCAATTGTATCCATGTTTTCTGATCGTTCCAATACAAATCAATCGCCATATTTGTGCTATATAATAAGTAATAGGAACTAAAATCTGAGAAACCAAAACCTGTTCCCGTTTTTGTCACTGGATTAAAAGGAATCACCGTATCTTTCAAGCCGCCAATTTCGTGAACGATCGGTAAAGTACCGTAACGCATGGCAATCATTTGTGATAATCCGCATGGTTCTGTTGCAGATGGCATCATAAACAGATCAGAACCCGCATAAATCAATTGCGCCAAGTCAACATCAAACGTAATCTTCGCTTTAAATTTAGTTGGATAATGCTCAGAAAAATAGTTAAACGACTGTTCAATTTCCGGGTCTCCCGTTCCAAGAAGCACCAGTTGAACCTCTTTTTCCAAAAGTTTCGCTAAATCATCTAAAATCAGATGAAATCCTTTTTGAAACGTTAAACGACTGACGATACCAATCAACGGTACATCATCCCGAATGGGCAGTTCCATTTTCGTTTGCAACGCTTTTTTGTTTTTCTTTTTACCTGATAAGTCGTTTATCGAAAAATTTGCTGGGATCGATTGATCTGTCTCTGGATCATTCATATCATAGTCGATTCCATTTAAAATGCCGGTCAATTTTTCTTGTTCTAGCCGTAAAATACCATCTAGGCCAAAACCAAATTCAGGTGTTTTTATTTCTTCTGCGTATGACGGACTCACGGTATTCACTCGATCAGCGTATAAGATCCCCGTTTTTAAATAATTGACGCCATCTCCAAAGCCGACAGCAGCATCATAGTCACGATCTGGTCCCATTCCAAAAAAGTCTGACAATAACTCTTTGCTATACGCTCCTTGAAATTCAATATTATGAATCGTTAACACCGTTTTGATTGAACGATAAGCTTCGATCCATCGATCTTTTTCCTTTAACAGAAAAGGAATCATCGCTGTGTGAAAATCATTTACATGGATAATATCAGGTAGCAAGTTGATTTTCGCCAACATTTCTATGATTGCTAAAGAAAAGTAGGCAAAGCGTTCTCCGTCATCCTCATAGCCATATAGATTTTCACGATCAAAATAATATGCGTTCTCAATAAAATAATAGGTAACATCATTCCGAACTAACCGTTTAATCCCACAATATTGATGGCGCCAACCAACATCAACATAAAAGCTGGTTAGATCCTCACATTGTGCTTTAAAGGATTCGGGGATCTTTGTAAAATACGGCAAAACAACAGAAATTTTTGCCTCTTTTTTAGCTAGTTCTTTAGGCAATGCTCCTATTACATCACCTAATCCTCCCGTTTTGAAAAAAGGGGCGCATTCTGCTGCTGCAAATAATACATTCATCACTCAGTTCCCCCAATAACATCTTTCTCAACCACTTGATTTTTATGGATCACGACAGGATTTTGTGCTGTACCAGAAATTTTCACTCCGGCCTTGACCGTGACATTTTTATCTAATATAGCATATTCGATCACTGCATCTTCTTCAATTTGAGCGTTCGACATCACGATCGTTCGTGTCACTTTGGCTCCTTTTTTAATCATCGTTCTTCTTGAAATCAAGCTGTTTTCCAAATGTCCCTCGATGATACAGCCGGTTGCACACTGACTATTTTTTACACTAGAATTCTCTGAATAATAGGTCGGCACTTCATTTTTACGTTTCGTATAAATTTTTTGTTTTGTATACATCAATGCATTGAATTTTTTTACGTCCAACATATCCATATTAGCCTGATAGTAAGAAGTAACATCATCGATATTACTTAAATATCCAGTATATTCGTATGCTGTCGTCTGAGTATCCCCTATTTTTTCTCCTAAAAATTCAATCAGACTTGTCGAACTGTTATTGGCTTGACCGATTATTAATTCTTCTATCAGCCACTTGGTTTGAACGATAAAGATGTCCATAGAAAGGCTCACTTGTTTTTCTTTCTCTAATTCTTGCTCAAAGGCCTGAACACTTGCGACATTTCCTGCTTTGTCGACTTGAATGATTCGATTATTCGCTGATAGTTTTTCTGGTTCCATCCGTTTATAAACAACCGTCATCTTATTGTTTTGTTTTTGATGCGTTTTCAAAACAGCCCGCAGATCAATCGCACAAAGCATGTTACTTCCCATAAAAACTGTATACTCAGATTCTGATTTTTCAAGATAATCGATCACCGCAGAATAATAAGGCAACCCTTGTGCTTTTTGCTTTAAAAAATCCTGATAGAAATAAACAAAATAGCTATTTTGAAGAGAATCTAAATTCCATTCTTTCCCACCACCAATATGATCAAAAACTGAACGGGTTTCCCCTTCATTGAATATCATAAAAATCGAGTTGATGTTTGCATTAGCAATACTTGAAAGAGGAAAATCGATCAACCGATATTTGCAATCAAAAGGCAATGTATCTAAGGGTCGCTCTTCCGTTAATGGTAATAAGCCTTGAAATGCTGATACATTTCCTAAAATCGCACACATTTTTTTAGTCTTCATCGCTTTGCACCCCAATCACTTCAGAATAGCCGATCACTTCAATGTCATCTTCTTTATAAATCACTGCATTGTCACCAATGATCGCATTTTCACCGATAATCGCATTTTTGATTTTAACATTTTTTCCAATCGTTGCACCCGGCATGATCACGCTACTTTCAATCGTTGACCCAACCTTTACTTGCACATTCGTTGAAAGAATACTATCTTTGACTGTTCCTGCTACATAACAGCCATCAACTACTAATGAATTGCTAACTGAGGCTGTTTCAGTAATAAAATGAGGAGGAGAAATGGTGTTTTTTGAAAACATACGCCAACTTTTATCTCGCATGTGTAACTCATTTTCCAAACTTATAAATTCCATACTTGCTTCCCATAAAGACTCGATCGTTCCGACATCTTTCCAATAACCATCAAAACGATAAGCATAAACATTTTCACCAGCATCCAAGTAGGAAGGAATGACGTGTTTTCCGAAATCAAGCATTTGACCATCTTTCGAATAGTTGTTTAGTAAGACAGTTCGTAGACGTCCCCAATTAAAAATATAAATCCCCATCGAAGCCAAATTACTCTTAGGTTCTTCTGGTTTTTCGTCAAACTCGATGATCCGATTATTTTCATCTGTATTCATGATACCAAAGCGGGATGCTTCTTTAAGCGGTACTTCAATAACAGCCACGCTCAATGAGGCATTATTGGCAATATGTTCTTCTAACATCGCTTCATAATTCATTTTATAAATATGGTCCCCAGATAAAATCAATACATATTGCGGATCCATTTGATCGATATAGGAAATATTTTGATAAATTGCGTGGGCGGTCCCTTCAAACCATTTTTCACCATCAGAACTAGAATAGGGTTGTAAAATCGTCACGCCAGAATCAATCCCATCTAAGCCCCAGCTTGCGCCATTTCCAATATGGTTATTTAATGCAAGCGGCTGATATTGGGTGACGACGCCAACATTTTTGATGCCAGAATTGATACAATTACTTAATGTAAAATCAATAATTCGATATCTGCCGCCAAAAGGCACAGCAGGTTTAGCGATATTTTTCGTTAACTTTCCTAGGCGTGTTCCTTGCCCACCAGCTAAAATCATGGCCAACATTTCTGTTCTCATCTACTTCGGGTGAAATTCCACCCTGCCCCCTTTCAAAAATCCCTGTTCTTTCCTCTGAAATCAAGAATTCGCTAGTTAACTTTCGTTCTTTTTATTCCCGTGTTGATTGTTTTTGGCTTTAAAATGATTGCTCCAAGAGCAGGTACAATGGTCTGAATTCGATAATCAAATTGTTTAAAAGACTCTTTACTGGTTTCACTTATTTGATTTGGTTCGATCCATGTCCCACCGAATTCTTTCATCTCAGTATTCAGTACTTCCTCATAAGTTCCAGGAAATGGCACACCAATCGTAAAATTTTGTCTTTCTACAGGTGAAAAATTCAAGATAACGATCAAAAAATCTTTTTTGCTCTTCCCTTTCCGGATAAAACTCAATACTGTTTCTTCGCTGTTATCAGCGTCGATTATCTCAATCGTTTCGGATACATGATCTAATTCCCACAATGCCTTTTCTTTTTTATAAAACTGATTAAGGATCTTTGTAAAATACTGCATACCATCATTCATTTCATCCTCAAGATCGATCCATTCCAGACTTTTATCTGACTTCCATTCTAAAAACTGACCCCATTCACTTCCCATAAACAGAAGTTTTTTACCAGGATGGGTCATCAAGTAGACGTATAGATTACGAAGCTGAGCAAATTGCTTATACCGATCGCCCCACATTTTATGCATCAAACTTCTCTTTCCATGAACGACCTCGTCGTGAGATATGGGTAAAATGTACTTCTCGTTCATCATATACATAAACGAAAAAGTCAGTAGACGAAAATTATATTTTCGAAACACAGCATCCATTTCATAAAAACGCAACGTATCATTCATCCAGCCTAAATCCCATTTGTAGTCAAAGCCTAAAGCCCCGCTTTCAACCGTTCCAGTTATTTTAGTCTCTGAGGAACTTTCTTCGGCAATCATGACGACTTCTGGATGACTCTGTTTGATGACCGCATTTAGTTTTTGTAAAAAGTAAAAACCAGCCCAATTACGATTGCCTTCTTCTGGATCAATAAACGTAGGTCCTTCATCATAATCGAGATAAAGCATATTGGAAACAGCGTCCACACGTATCCCATCAACATGAAATACCTCGATCCAATATAAGGCGCTGGAAATCAAAAAACTCTGTACTTGAGGTTTGCTTAAATCAAAATTAAGCGATCCCCAACGAATATTCTCTGCGCGAACAGGATCGTCATACTCAAATTGCGGCGTTCCATCATAATAAGCCAATGCATCATCATTAACACAAAAATGCCCAGGCACCCAATCAATCAAAACACCAATATCATTCACATGGCAGGCTTCCACAAACTCTTGAAACTCAACTGGTGTACCATAATATGAACTTAGTGCAAAATAACCAATCAACTGATAGCCCCAAGACTCACCTAAAGGATGCTCCATCAAAGGCATAAATTCAATATGAGAAAAACCCATTTCTTTTACATAAGGAATCAGTGTGTCTTTTAACTGTTTAAATGTATAAGGCGTTCCATCCTCTTCACATTGCCAAGAACTTGCGTGAACTTCGTAAATATTTAATGGCTGTTTGAAAAAATCCTGTTGTTTTTTTTCTTGACGCCAAAGCCCATCACGCCAATTTTTCTCAGCTATTGTGTAGACCATTGAAGCATTATTGGGTCGTTTTTCGAAAAAAGGAGCAAAAGGATCGATTTTATAAACTTCTCTACCATCTGCTTGTTTCACTAAATATTTATAGAAATCCCCTTCTTTTGCCCTTGAGGTGAAAATCTCCCAGCTACCAAACGCTTCTTCTTTTGCCATAAGTAATGAACGATCCCAGTTATTAAAATCCCCCACCAACCAAACAGCTTGCGCATTTGGTGCCCACACTCGAAAAACAAATCCTTCTTGATCCTCATAAACTGCTTGGTGAGAACCAAAATAGCGTTGACTATAGAAATTTTCGCCTGTGTGAAACTGTTCGATCTGGCTTTTTTCATTAGACATTTATCTAGCCTCACTCTCTTAAAACGCATGTAGATTAATTTTCTACTTACATATGAATGAAAAAAATCATGATTATATTTCATGATAGACAAAAAAGTTACAGAAAATATTTTTTCTTTCAGACTTTTGCAAAAGAAAACACACGAAACTTTCTGAAACTATCACTGATTTTAACCGTTCAATAGAATAAAAAAATCACAGATCACTTCTATGAAATAAGGATTTTTTCACTTTATTTTTTTGTACTTATATAAACTATTCACCCCATCATTATTAAATGAATATGAGTAATACTATCTTAAATCTAACAACAAAATGAAAAAAATGAAAGAAATTGCCCTCTGAATCGAAAAAATAAAAAAGCAGACAAAACCATGTCACTCGGTTTTGTCTGCTTTTAGTATTAATTTGCTAACCAGTTGGCTACTTCATTCAATGCATCACTGATCCCCGCTGGATTTTTACCGCCAGCTTGGGCCATATCTGGACGGCCACCACCGCCACCGCCGACTTTTGGTGCGATTGTTTTGATTAAATCGCCAGCTTTTAGACCTTTTTCATTTGCTGCTTTAGACATAGCTGCTAACAAGCTGACTTTTTCCTCTTGCGCTGTTGCTAAAACTAAAACATCTGATAATTCTTTTTGTTTCCATTGATCTGCTAATTGACGTAATTGATTCATATCTTTTACATTTACTTGTGCCGCAATGTATGTTGTGCCATTGATTTCTTTAATATCTTTGAAAATGTCGCCTGCTTGTTGATTTGCTAATTTTCCAGCAAGTTGTTCATTTTCTTTTTGTAAATCGCGTAGTTGTTGTTGTAATTGTTCAGTTTTTGACACAACTTCTTTCAATTGAGGGGATTTAACAATGCCGGCAATTGTTTTTAATTGTTTTTCTTCTTCGTTCATAAGCTCATAGGCTTCTTTACTTGTCACAGCTTCGATCCGGCGTACACCAGCTCCAATACCTGATTCAGAAACAATTTTGAAAATACCTATATCTTCTGTATTTGTTACATGCGTTCCACCACAAAGCTCGATCGAGTAGCCACCGATATTGACAACACGGACCTCTTTCCCATATTTCTCACCGAATAAAGCCATAGCCCCCATATTTTTAGCAGTATCGATATCTGTTTCGACTGTTTCAACTGGAATGGCTTCCCAGATTTTTTCATTGACGATAGCTTCCATTTGAACTAACTCTTCTGGCGTAACTTGTCCAAAATGAGTGAAGTCAAAACGCAAGTGCCCTGGAGCAACCAATGAACCGGCTTGGTTGGCATGATCGCCTAAAATATCTTTCAGCGCACGATGTAGTAAGTGCGTTGCTGTATGATTTTTTAAGATGCGATTACGCATTTTTTCATCTACATGTAATTCGTATGTTGCGCCTTCAACTAATTTACCAGTCACTTGAACGGTGTGTAAAAATTGACCATTTGGTGCTTTTAAGACATTTTCTACATGAGCTACGATCGTACCATTTTGATCTTTGATCGTACCATGATCAGCAACTTGTCCACCCATTTCTGCATAGAAAGGAGTTTCAGCAAAAATCAACTGTGCTGTACCTTCTGATAGTTCGTTAAGGATTTCTTCGTCTTTTAGAATGATCAAAAGCTTGCTTGTCGCTTCTAAGTTACTATAACCGACAAAGGTACTTTCAACTTTAATATCCGTCAAAACAGCCGATTGAACCCCCATTGAAGTTGCTTTACTTCTTGCAGAACGAGCACGATCTCTTTGAGCTTCCATTTCTTTTTCAAAACCTGCATGGTCAACTTTCAAGCCAGAATCTTCTGCAACTTCTTCCGTTAATTCAACAGGGAAACCATATGTGTCATATAATTTGAAGATATCTTTACCATTTAAAGTAGCTTCATTTGCCGCTTTCACTTTTGAGATCAAGTCATTTAAAATATCTAGTCCTTCATTGATCGTTTCATGGAAACGTTCTTCTTCAGTACGCACAACTTTTTCGATAAATTCTTTTTGTTGCAGCACTTCTGGATAATAACTTACCATCACGTCTCCAACAACAGGAACTAGTTTGTATAAGAATGCTTCATTGATTCCTAATTTTTTCCCATGCATGACCGCACGGCGTAATAAGCGGCGCAACACATAGCCACGGCCTTCATTTGAAGGTAGCGCTCCGTCACCGATTGCAAAAGATAATGCACGGATATGATCAGCAATAACTTTAAAGGAAATATCTGTTTGCGGTGATTGACCATATGTTACTTGTCCACTCAATTTTTCAACCGCATGAATGATCGGCATAAACAAATCTGTTTCAAAGTTAGTTGGTGCATTTTGAACGATGGAAACCATACGCTCTAAGCCCATGCCTGTATCAATGTTTTTATGAGGTAATGGCTCATAAGTATCATCCGCTTGGTGATTAAACTCAGAGAATACTAAGTTCCAAATTTCTAAATAACGTTCATTTTCGCCACCAGGATAATTTTCTGGATCATCTTCTGCGACATCGTTGAAAGACTCACCACGATCATAGAAAATTTCTGAATCTGGACCACAAGGACCCGCACCGATATCCCAGAAGTTATCTTCGATATCAATGATATGATCCATCGATAAACCAACTTCTTCATGCCAAATACGTTTTGCTTCTGTATCTTTTGGATAAACTGTGACATATAATTTTTCAGGATCAAAGGCCATCCATTCAGGAGACGTTAAAAATTCCCACGCCCAATGGATCGCTTCTGTTTTAAAATAATCACCGATCGAAAAGTTTCCTAACATTTCAAACATTGTATGGTGACGAGCTGTTTTCCCAACATTTTCGATATCATTGGTACGAATCGATTTCTGTGCATTCGTGATTCTTGGATTTTCAGGTACAACAGAACCATCAAAATATTTCTTCAATGTCGCAACACCTGAGTTGATCCATAATAATGTTGGATCATTGACAGGAACTAAAGAAGCACTTGGCTCCACAGAGTGTCCTTTTGATTTGAAAAAGTCTAAATACATTTGACGAACTTGACTGCTTGATAATTGTTTCATTGTTCAATTCCTACTTTCTAAAATAATAGTTTATTGTTTATAGCTCAAGAAATTACTCTAATTTAAATTGTTTTATAATTTGATCCGCTGCTTGCTGGGCTGTCAATTTTGTGACATCTAATCGATAATAATACTTTTCATCGATTTCACCTGGAAACGAGTTCAATCGATGGTCTTCATTAGCTAATAAAAGTTCCTTTTCAGAATGAGCCACATTCCGCTTTGATGCTTTTTTACTTAAACGATATTCTGTTTTGTTTCTGTATAATCTTTCTTCTATCGTTGCTTCTAGTTCTACAAAATAAATATTGATTCCTTGATCAGCAAAAATTGCCTTGTATCGATTAAACTCTTCAATATCCTCTTTCATGTCAAAAGCTAAAACAAAAGTAAAAACTAAACCATTACAAGTTGGCTCTTCTACAAACTTGTTAAAAATCGCTTCACGAAATTCTTTTGAAAGAGTAAACGTTGCAGGAGTCCAACCAAATAATGGCTGCAGCAACTCCAAAGTCATATGATTATGAAGCAATGGTAGCTTTAATTGATCAGCAATACGTTCTCCAATCGTCATTTTCCCAACGGCCTGGGGACCAAAAATGAAAAATACTTTCAATCAACTACTCCTTTCTTTAGGTAGTGACTTTATGCCCCGTTGCCTCTTTAGGGACAATTCTATAAAACTAGTCCGAATACGCAAAAACACCATTGCAGTCAAGGACGAATTACTCGCGGTACCACCTTGATTGCAATGATGTTTATCATTACCTCTTAATCTCCATAACGCAGAGTCTCGTTGATATTTCTATCAAATTTATGCAAAGGGAGCAATTACATTTCCGTGCTATTCTTCTTTCAGCAATGAAGAACTTTCTGTAAGCACCATAAAACGAATCATATCCTTTAGTTTCCCTACAAATTATAAGGAAAGATTGAAAAAAAGTCAATGCTTTCAATCAACTTTCAATTTTAATGACTTTTCGATAAAGATACTCTTTTGGATTTAATTTTTGATCTGCTGAAATGCTATGATCTGGACGGAAATAGGTTGAAAGTGGCAACATTTTTTCAATCAAGGTCTCTTTTTCTACTCGTTGATTGATTAATTTACTTTTCGTTAAATCATCCGTCAGCTCAAAATGATTTTGTTCAGTATCAATCACCAAACCAAACATATTAGCTCCATCCATTTTACTTTTAATATGACGACCAGATTCATTGTCTTGAATTAGCAATTCATTTCCCCAACGAAATAAGCGACGAGTCCCACCGCCTATGGCAAACTCCCATTGATCTTCAGAAAATAAATCAAATCCTTGTTTTTTGATTGCTAATTTCAACTCTTCATGTGTAAAATCATGATGACTGTACACAAAATAATAATCTGATTCAGGTAAGAACTCTAAGTAAAATTGGTTTTTGACCAGTAAAGAGTCGGGAAATGACCATGTAAAGCTTTCCTCAGCGGATAATTCAGGAAAAAGTTGCGTACAAATAATTTCTTCATAAGGGATAAATTGTTCTACTTCCCCTTCAAATGTACCCGTTACAGTATCAAATATTCCTAAAAATTCAGTCCCTGCTGGTAATGCGTATTTTTGAACAAACATGGCAGGAATTGCTACCTTTCTTAACGTTGTCGTATACTCATTTATGTAATCAGAAATCCCCTCTAATGATGTTAGATCGTACTGCGGATCCTCTTCTAACCATTCAGATGCAGGTAAAATTGCTTCATTTGTCAAAGTTGTTTTGAAGGTATTTTTATCCAAAGCTTCCCTTTCAAAATTTAATAGCTCATGTGAGCGTAGACCTTCTGCGCCTAAATCCCAGCCAAGGATCGCCTCACTATTTCCAGGAATAAACACAAACAATTCGCCATCAAACTCTAATTCAAACGTTCGACATTTAATCCCATACAATTCAAAATTTACTAATTGAATCGTATTGATTTCAACAGTCGGTGGAACAAAATACATCAATAATTGATGCAACAACACTTCTTTTTCTGAATCCTTTAACTTTTTCCAATTTGCCCATTCAACTTGTTCAAATAAGTCCACATTATCCCCTCCTCGTGCGTTTCAAAAATATCTGTTATGATTAAGTATACCATTGAATGATTCTTTCATTAAGAAAATTATCTGGAGGTTCAAAATGCACATACATTTTGGGAATGAACGATGCATCAAGCAGCGGCTTTTGCCTTACGTTATGAGGTTTTTGTCATCGAACAGGGTATTTCAGCCCAAGACGAGTTTGATGAACTAGACACTGTAGATCGGTATTATTTTGTGGTCTATGAAGAGTCACTTGCTATTGCAACCATTCGTTATCAAGCAAAAGATGAGAACACTATCCAGCCCGATCGCTTTTGTGTTCGAAAAGGCTATCGTGGGAAAGGGATCGGAAAAAAGTTGCTTTTATTATTAGAAACTAAGGCCTTAAATGATGGATACAACTTTAGCATTCTATCTGCCGAAAAAACAGCTTGCTCTTTTTATAGATCATTAAGTTACTCAGTAAACTCTGAAGAGTATTTAGAAGATGGTATCGTATGCATAGAAATGATCAAAAATTTAAGCAGCCAAGAAGAATGAACTCTTCTTGGCTGCTTAAGTCTATTTATAACTATTCTTTTTAGATTTTTTAGCTGTTCTTGTTTGCTGACGTCGCTCAACTTTGCGTTTTTGCTTATTACTAGCTGAAATCGCCCATTCGATTTTCTTCTTGTATCCTGGTTTAATTTTTTTCTTTTTCTTTTTCACTAAACCAATCAAGGTAGGATCTTCTAAAGCGTCTTTTGATTTCTCACGCTTCGTACGTCGATTACGATCATATGTATCGACTAATTCACCATTTTTTATTTCTTTTGGTTGGAACTTGATACCTAGTTCTTCCACTTCAGAAATTGCTTCTTCATCCGCTGGCGAATAAAGAGTGATAGCTGTTCCATCTAACCCATTTCGGCCTGTTCTACCAACACGGTGAATAAAGAAGTCCAAGTCACTTGGCACTTCCGCATTGATGACATGAGACACCCCTTCAATATCGATGCCGCGTGCCGCTAAATCAGTCGCCACTACATATTGAAATTCTAAGTCTTGCACTTGACGCATAACACGTTTTCGTTCTCTAGGAGAAATATCGCCATGGATTTTGGCCACTTTTAAGCCTTGATCTTTTAAGTAGTCCGTGATTTCATCCACGCGTTGTTTTGTATTGGCAAATATGATCACAAGATAGGGATGCCCAATTGTCAATAATTGGTAAATCAGACGATTCTTATCTTTCCCTTTTGTTGATATCAACCAATTATCGATCGTTTCTGAGATAATGTTTTTAGGTTTGATATGTTCAATGATCGGATTTTCCATGTACTTCTTCAGGAACGGTTTTAATTTTTCTGGAATCGTTGCAGAGAAAACGAGCATTTGTAGTTTATCTGGCAAACGCCCAGCGATTTGATCGACCTCTTCTAAAAAGCCCATATCTAACGTCATATCTGCTTCATCTACGACAAACGAAAAAGCAGTATGTGCTTTTAGTGCTTGCTCGTTCATCAAATCTAAAATCCGACCTGGCGTTCCAATAACCACATGAGGTTGTTGATGTTTTAATTTAGCGATCTGACGTTGCTTATCTGTTCCACCGACAAAGTTCGTCACACGCATCTCTGGCTGACTGAATTTTGCGATTTGGATCGCTTCTTGATAAATTTGATTCGCTAATTCACGACTAGGCGCCGTGATCAAAATTTGTACTTCATCCAATTGAGGATTTACTTTATTCATCAATGGTAATAAAAATGTATGGGTCTTGCCGCTTCCGGTTTGCGATTGCCCGATTACACTTTTGCCTTTTTTAATGACGGGAATCAATTTTTCTTGTACTTCTGTTGGTTGTTCAAACCCTTTATCCGCTAGTGCTTCCATGATAAAATCGTTGAACTGAAATTGTTTAAATGAACTCATTTACCTCACCTCTTTCAAACTTGTTGTGTAAGTCCTCATGCATTATACCACAAAAACTACAAATCCTTATTGATTTTCTGTATTTTTCTTCTCTTTTATCGTGCTGATTGTATAGGTGTGACTTGCTTTTTCATAAAACAATCGCCGTTTTTTTCTGATCAGTACATAGAAAACATTGATAAAAAACAAGAGTAGTAAAAGTGAGCAAAATAGAAACAGCATAAAACTCACAAGCTGCAGCATCCGATTATTCGAGTTCAACAAATCAGATGCACTTGTCATATATGAACTGATCAGCCCATAAACAACATACAAATACCCATATCGAATCAATAACGCCTTAAAACGAATTTTTTCATGTCCTTCTTCCACTACTTGAATACGCACGACTTTCTTACCGATCGTTTCACCATTCGTAAGTTTTGGCAGTAACATAAATACTAAGAATACCATGACGAAAAACCAGACTTGTCCTTCCAACGCAGGATATCCTGCAAACCATTCTTTATACTGAGGAATAAAATTGAGAAGAAACATCGCCATTGTTTGAACGATCGAAATCACAAACCAATCAATCAAAAAAGCCACAAAACGCCTGAATAAGCTAACGGACTGTCCTTTTTCATAGGCCGCCTCATCCAATTCATCTCTTGTTGGAAATAAAAAGGTCAACATCGGCGTGATTGCATAACCAACCATTCCACCAAAGGTATTATTGATCAGATCATTTACATCAGCTAAACGGTAGGGTCTAGGATAAATAAGGTATAACCCGCTCAATTGCGTCAATTCAAAAAATAACGATAAGAAAAAGCTCGCTAAAACAACTTTTTTAAATGACAGTTTGTAATAATAACGCAAATACACACCGAATGGCACGAGTAACAAGACATTAAACACAGGTTCCAAGACAACGCCTTGTCTCAAAGCAGGAATAAACGTGCTTGAATCATGAATATTTAATACTGTGTCCTGTAAAAATCGACTGACGAAATAAAATGGCCGCAATTCCAAATACTGACTCGTATATTGCGCCACTTCCGCTCGAGGTGGCAAGGGTAAAATAATCAAAAAATACGCACATAGTAAATAAAAAACAAATGAATACAGGATAAGAGCTCGCCTAAATAAAAAGGTTCCGTATTTCCGATACTCACGAATAACGAGCACAAACGATATCGCAAACGCTAAAAAAGGAAAAACGAGTATCGCCGTTTTGATTGGGACGGCATAAGCTGACATCTAACATCACTCCTTCTTTCTTAGTGTAGTAGAAAATAAAAGCTTTGTCATTTCTAAAACCATAGCTTAACAAAAAATATATTTTGCAAATTGAAAAAATTGCAGTATGATTGAAGTATAAAGCAACAGACGACAATACTGCTAACACATTATAGTATTCAACTTTTACATACGGAGGCTTTTTTTATGTTAAATCCATACTTTGCATTTGGCGTTCCTATCTTTCTACTTTTTTTATACGTTGTATTTGCTATCATTAGGAAAAAAAGTAAGCTGCATTATATTGGATTCGTTCTTTTATTGATTGCAACCTTTATGATGGCCTTTAGTTTTCAGGTATTACAAGGATTGTGGACCTTGGAAGATACTCAGGCATCAGACAACTTGCTAAATTAAATTATTCGCCAGAGTTATTGTGGATCCCGCTTGTATTAGGTGGCATTTTGGCTGTTGTTAATCTTTGGCGTGGAGTGAAGAGAGTGAAGTCTTTTCGTGAAAATCAAAAGTAAAAAATAAAACGGTGGAGTGAGGGCAAGCCTGTACTCCATCGTTTTTTCTAAACTATAGCTGTTCTATGAAATGTAACCTGGTTATAATGAATAGTATCAATAGTTGAATGGAGTGAAATGATGGATATCTGGGAAACATTGTATGAAAAAGCTAAAAAAGAGTATTATCCCACAGAAGTTACACCTTTTATTTATGCGCATCATGTTGTTTGCGCATTAGAAAGTGAAAACGGTGAAATTTATACTGGCTTTTGTATTGAAAGTTGTGGTGGTGTTATGGATTTATGCGCTGAGCGGACAGCCGCATTAAATATGTACATGAATAGCGGTCAAACAGTCATTAAACGCAGCATTACATTTCGTAGTGATGCTCCTGAAGGTTTAGGTGGAATGCCTTGTGGTGGTTGTAGAGAACTATTACTCCAATTTTCTCCTAAAAATAAAGATACTGAGATCATGGTCGATTATCAGACACGAGAAACGGTTAGACTTGAAGAGTTAGTTCCAAAATGGTGGGGTTGGACGCGGTATGAAAATCAATAGATCTTAACACTTGCGAAAAGGGGTAAAAAGGACAAAAAACAATACACGCTCACTTTCTCCTATTTATTACCTATTAATTACGCACTATTTACGATTTTTCATGAAAATAAAGTTTAAAAAATTTCTTCTGTTCCCGTTGAGCCGACGTATTCAATTCGGTATACTTAAGTTGTAGAATAGAAATGAAACGAAGGTAGCTTTTCCTAGTTTAAACGATAATTAAATAATCATTGGCACTTTTCAATGGACCGCCAATCCAATGAAAAAGAACATTGTAATGACAGCACACACTGCCGGAACAACTTGCCAATAGTGCGAGAAACAAACTCGCTTGTTTTGTTGTATCTAACTTCTTTTTAGATATAAAAGACAGGTTTATTTGTTGGACTATTGTCAACGGTATTAGTGAAAGCTGATACCGTTTTTTCTATTCTGCTAGTTTTACCTGGGAGGTGAATAGTTTACACGTTGTACAAGCATAAAACAGAAAAAAATAGGCACTTTATCACTTGGCGCCAACCGAGTGATAAAGCCCTGCATAGACAGCACACACTATCTATACAAGTTGCCCTTGCTAGTTCCGAAGTTCTAGCTTCTTTATTGTACCGAACTTTTGTCTGAATTTCTAGACATGATTGTTATTTTTCGGTCGTTTTGCTAAACTTCTCTCGCATTGGAAACGATATTGGTAGTTGTGCGCTGCTTGTATCGTTTTTTTTGTATCATTTCACACATTATTTTAAACGAAAGAAAGGAAGATTTTTTATGAAAAAACCAGTAAAATGTGTTAAAGCAATTCCGTATCAGGATATTTTAGATGTAAAAGAGGTCTTAGAAAGAATGCAATCTTGGGAAAAACCGTTGTTATTATTGAATGATTTTTTTAGTGATCAAAATATACCTGTGAACAAAAAGAAAATCATTCGCGAATATTATGCATGCGGAAAAATCTATCATAGCTATTTTAAAGAAGTGGAAAGCATGCTACAAATTTTAGAGAAACAGATTTGTGTTATTACTGAAAAACAGTCGATTTCTATATAACAAAATACCGACAAAATGAATAAAATAAACATATATTCTTAATGTTTATTATGATACAATAAAAAAACAGAGAAGTTATGACGGTGGCTACTTCTGAAAGGTGGTGGTGCTTATGAAAGTAAGTACTGAAATCTTTAGAGAGGAGAATGCCTTTTGTCCGCATTGGAAGCAATTCAGCTGATTTTAAGCTTTGGTATGTTTACCATCGCCTTGATCAAACTGATTGTGGAATTGCTTAAAGACAAAAAATAACCGTCAGCTTTAGCAGGGCAACGGTTATTCTTAAAAAAATAATTTAGTCTAGTTACCGTCTTAAACGGCTCTGTCGAAGAGGGTATGTTAGCGCATATCCTCTTTACGAGCTTATTATAGCATAAAACAGAGCAAGTTTGTAGAGAAATCTACCTGATTGGTTCAAACAAAAAACGAGTGCCAGAGATAAACTCTTAACACTCGACAATGATAAACTGCTTGATTATTTATCCTTTAATTCTTCTTCACAAACTCAGATTTCAATTTCATCGGACCAAATCCTTCAACTTTACAATCAATATTATGGCCATCTGCTGCATCAACCACTAAACGAATACCTTTCACTTTCGTTCCTTGCTTGATCGCCCCACTTGCCCCTTTGACTTTTAAATCTTTGATAACTGTTACATTATCACCATCAGCTAACACGTTGCCATTTGAATCTTTGATCACAGCAGCTGTATCTTCTGCTGTATCTGTTGGTGACCATTCATGTGCGCATTCAGGCAGATCATCAGACCTCCATCCTCGTAAGTGTATGTTGAGCCACATTCAGGGCAACTTGGTAAATTTTCCATTTAGCTTAAACTCTCCTTCATTATCGTTCTCTTTTAAAGTGTTATCACTTCATTCTATCGCACTTCTAATCGAAAGAAAAGAATCATTCTCTTTACAAATAGTAAATTAAATCAAAATCTATTTACTTTCTTTCCCTTTCTCTACATAAGAAAGATCATTTACGCTATCGATCGTATATTTACCATCTTTATACGTTACTTTTGATACACTGGCATTTTTTAATCCGCCATCTGGCAGGTCTGCATTTGCATCTAATTCACCTAATAATGTAATAATACTCATTCCATGTGACACGACTAAGACATTATTTGCGCCTTCTTTTTCAGCATCCTTCACAATATCATCCAAGCCAGCTGTTAAGCGGGCAACGATCGTTTTACTATCTTCTGCCGGCCAGTTCACACCTTCTTCAACATTTTTCTTGTCTAAATCAGATAATACATCAGCAAATTCAATGATCCCTTTATAAAATCCGACTTCTTTCATCCACTCATTGTATTCTTCATATGTTTTGCCTTGTTCTTTGGCAACTGCTGTCAGCATTTCTTCATTCATCAAGCCTTCATACGTACCAAAATTATATTCTCTTAAACGTTTGTCTTTCGTCATTTCTTTTGTTAATTTTTCTTGTCCGTTATTTTTCAAGACTAATTCAGCTGTTTCAATTGCCCGTCCACTGTCACTGGTCACGACCTTATCAAAGGTAACGTCAGATAACCCTTTACCTAATTGTTCTGCTACTTCAACGCCAGCTGGTGTCAGCGGTGCATCGATCCATCCTTGAGAACGATCGACTGTATTCAACATCGTTTTACCATGGCGAGCAAGGTAGATCACTACTTCTGAATTTTCTTTTTCTTTTGTATCAGCTTTCTTTTCTTCTTTAGCAGTACCATTGCTGCACCCAACTAAAACCATTGACAATAACGCCACACCAACAACCATCTTTTTCAATTTCATACCATTTTCTCCTCCATACTATTCCTTATTTTTCGTTAAACAATACCTGGATACTTTTTTGTCTACCAGAAAAAAGAAAAAACCCAACTACACCAAATAAAGTTATTTGGCACAATCAGGTTTAGCTTGTCATAAACAATCACTATCCGCTATTCAACTAGCTTTAGTATAACGGATGTTTTTGAAAATGTAAATGCTTTCAATCGTTATTTTTTATATTCTCTGCACAACTGCTGAATCTCACTATAAATAGCATCGATTTCTTTTTGATTTTTAGCATTCGCACCACTTGCTAGCGGATGGCCGCCACCGTGATGTTTCTTAGCCAACTCGTTGATCACAGGCCCTTTTGAACGTAAACGTACTCGATAATACCCTTCAGGCTGCTCCACAAATATGCCCCATGCTAAAACACCATCGATCGCACCTGGTAATGACACAATTGCCGCCGTCTCTGAGTCAACAATACCATACTCAGTAAGTAAAGATTGTGGCAGGATCACAAACGCTGCCCCATACTCATCTACGTTGATGTTTTGGTATACATATCCAGCTAATTTAGCGACACTCATTGAAATTTTTTCTAATTCACGATTTAACTCAGCAGCATCAAAATCATAGGTCATCAATTCAGCTGCCACTTCTAATGTGTGAGGGGTTGTTGACGGATACAAAAATCTACCTGTGTCACCTATAATTCCAGCATATAACAAACGAGCAGCGTTATCATTCATCGTCAGTTCCTCTTGATTAAGATGATAAAAATCAGCAATGATCTCACTACAGCTGCTTGCTTTTGTATTGACCCAGACTAAATCACCATAAGGATCATCGTTAGGATGATGATCGATTTTGATCAATTCAGCACCTAAATTATAACGATCATCACTAATTCTTGGAGAATTAGCCGTGTCAGTAACAATCACCAACGCATTTTGATACATCTCATCAGTGACTTCATCCATTTCTGCTAAAAACGCCAACCCCTCAACAGATCCACCTGCTTGATAAATATTCTTATCTGGAAAACTCGTTCTCAAAATTTCTGCTAATCCAACTTGTGAACCGATTGCATCTGGATCTGGTCTTTGATGACGATGAATAATGATCGTCTGATACGCTTTAATTTTTGCTAAAATTTCTTTTACAACATCCATGTTCTATCTCCTCCTAAGTACGTTCCATCACTTGACAGACAACGATCGCTTTGGCCACGATCGCATTTTCCAAGTAGACCTCAATATCCAGTTTTGCGGAACGACGCCCAATTTCTAAGACTCTTGGCCGAATATCTAATTCGCTTTCCAGTTGGATCAAACGTAGATAATGCAAACTCATCTGCTCAATCAAAACATTTCTCCTTTGATTTGTAATCATTGTACGCTGTGTGACGTTTGCAATTATTTCACTTAATACACCAAAAGAAATTGTCCCCACACTGTTGACCATTTGTGGCGCTACTGAGAATTTAAATTGAGGTTCACTCGCTTTCGTTTCTTCTACTGGCATTACTTCACCAGATATTTGATCAGAGATCGTATCAGCAATTTGTGGTTGTCGTTGAACCAACTGCATCGCCTTCATCACATCTTGCCTAGAAACAAAACCAACTAAAGATAAATCATCCTCAACAACCGGCATTACTTCCAATCCATCCCAAATCATTTGATGACTGACACTGGCAACACTCATCATTTTTTTCACAACAATTGGATCTTTGGTCATAACTTTATCCATTGTTAAGGTTTCTGTTTTCCCTAAGACATCTTTAGCTGTAACGATCCCAACTAAACGCAAGCTCTTATTCACTACTGGAAAACGTGAATGATGTGTCTTTTCAGAAAGCTTTTGATACTCAGCAATTGTGTTGGTCGAAAAGAGATAATTTGTTTTTTCTAACGTTGTATAAATATCGCTGACTAGCATAATATCTTTTTTGATCAACTGATCACTTAATGCCCGATTGATCATTGTAGCCACTGTAAACGTATCATACGTTGTTCTTAACACTGGCATTTCTAATTCATCAGCTAATTCAGCAATTTCAACTTCTGTGTCAAAGCCCCCTGTAATCAAAACGGCCGCGCCATTTTCTAGCGCTAATTTCTGCACACCTTGACGATTTCCGACAATCATCAAGGAGCCTGGCGTAATATATCGTGTCATCGCTTTTTCAGTCATTGCACCAATCACGAATTTATTCAATACCTTATCCAGACCTGCTGAACCGCCCAAAACATCTCCTTCGATAATTCGAACGACTTCGCCAAATGTCAATTTTTCAATATGTTTTTTTAGTTTTCGTTCAATTCGGATCGTGCCCACACGCTGAATGGTTGAAACCAAACCGATATTTTCTGCATCCTTGATTGCTCGATAGGCAGTTCCTTCACTGACTCCAAGATTTTTCGCGATACTTCGAACCGAAATGCGATCGCCAATCGGCAATCCTTCAATGTATTTTAATATTTGATCATGTTTCGTAGCCATAATATCCTCCTCATAAAAAAGCAGTACAAACTATTTAATTAGTTGACAATCAGAAAATCGATGATAAAACCTGCTTTGTTTCACTCATCATTTATTCAGCTATTTTCCGAGAGAATCCAGTTTGTCTAGCAAGATTAGAAATCTATGTTCTTAAGTATCCATACAATTGTTCGACAATCATGGTGACTGTCACGATTCAGCTCATGTTTTTTCTGAGTAATCAATCTGTTTTAGTTCTTTTTAAATCATTACTGAGACAGAAGGCTCTTTCTCATCATTTGACTTCACTTAAAAAGTATAACAAAAAATCCTACATTTTAGTACAGTTATTCTCTTCCTATTGTAACAGAAGATAAAAATAAACGAATGACTTTTTCTTGATTTGGACAATAAACTGACCAAATCCCTCCTTTTTCCCAATATTTTGTTGATTAGAATTAGTTTCATTATTTTTTTACTGACATTTTTTTCAAAAAAGGAGTATGATAGTAGCGGATCATTTACACTTTTTGAGGAGATGGATAAATGGAAACCATAAATAGTTTTCAAGAAAATACAAAAGTACAAAAAATCGCTGGTGGATTTTGATTTCTGTGGCAATGTTTACGTTTATGTCCACATTAGATGCCAGTATCGTCAATATAGCATTGCCGACAATTTCCAAAGATATGAATGTACCGATGAATCAATCAGAATGGATCGTTTCGATTTATTTGATGATCGTCTGCGCTTGTTTATTGCTTTTCGGGAAAATCGGGGATAGTTTTGGCAAGATCAAAGTGTATCGGATCGGGACTGTAGTCTTTACGATTGGCTCTTTATTATGTGGATTTAATCAGTCGTTGGGCTTTCTTTTATTTGCACGGATTGTTCAAGGGATCGGTTCAAGTATGACGATGGCTGCAAATTCCGGGATCATCACAGAAGTTTTTCCATTTAAAGAACGTGGTCGAGCATTAGGATCGATTGGTGCTTTCGTTTCTCTGGGGTCGATTGCAGGACCTGGGATCGGTGGTTTGATCCTTTCTCAATTTTCATGGTCGTATATTTTTTGGATCAATGTTCCTGTTGGCATCATCACCATTTTGATTGGTGAGAAATTCTTACCAAAGGATATTACCAAAAGCGGCAAAAAAGTCGATATGCTTGGATTTAGTTTATTTGCGGTATTTATCATGACGTTCTTTGGTGGTATTTTTATTGGTCAGGAAATTGGCTTTAATGCTGCTTTATCAATGGTACTGTTCGTTTTTGCAGTACTTTCATTTATCATTTTCATTAGAGTGGAAAAACGTGTTAGTCACCCGTTGATCACCTTTTCGATTTTTAAAAACAAAGTCTTTACCATGAGCTTGATTACAGCTGTGTTGATTTTTTCATCTAACTTCTTTGTCAATGTTGTGATTCCGTTTTATTTGCAAAATGCACGTGGTTTACCTGCAAGTAAAGCAGGATTATTGATGATGGTCTTTCCTTTATTGATGGTCGTAGGTTCACCTATTAGCGGTTTTTTAACAGATAAAATCGGTACAAAGCTTTTAACTTTTTCTGGATTGATTTTATTATCGATCACGTCTTTGATGTATATGTTTTTAAATCAAAGCACGCCGCTTTGGTATTATATTTTAGCGACCGGCATTATGGGGTTGGGCAATGCACTTTTCCAATCGCCCAATAATACAACTGTTATGAGTAGTGTGTCCAAAGAGGATTTAGGCGTTGCCGGAAGTATGAACTCGTTTGCTCGTAACTTAGGGATGGTTTTAGGCATTGCGTTAGCTACAACGATTTTATATAACGCAATGAGCGCCGTTTATGGGCAACGTGTAACAACATTTATCAGCGAACGTCCCGATATCTTTATTTTTGGGATGAGAACCACTTTCTTAGGTTCCTTTATTTTATGTTTGACAGCTTTAGGGCTGACTTTGTTCCGTTCCTTAAAAGCTAGAAAAAATGAAATAGACTAAAAAATGAAACTGGTCAGGTCAATCTGATTCAGTTTCATTTTTTTAATAGCTACAAAAACGCGTGGAACTATTCATCTTCTTTTCCACTTTTGATATTCTTGATAAAATTCTCAAATAATTCAGTTCCGATCCCCATTTTTTTGTAATTTTCAAGGATCGACTTTAACTCCATTAGCAGATAACCAACGTATAAAACATAAATCAGCCCCACACCTGCTCCACCTGGAATCAATGGTGCTAAAGGAATAAAAAACATCAGCAAGACCATACTTGCTACTTTCCTCAAAATTCCATTGATTCCTACTTTACTTAAAAAGTTGATTTTTGGATTGATTTTTGCAGCTAAACTACCGCTTAAAAAATCAATGATCATTGCAATACAAATCAATGTCAAGACATAAATTGCTTTGTGATCTGCATCTACTAAAAAACGATCTAAATACTCAAACACCTTCATAATTACCACCTTTTTCATTATTTGCTTAAATCTATTCTTGCGTTTTGATTAGATCCGCTAGTTCGAACTAAATGTTTTTTCTATTCTTTTTGAACATTGTTTAACTAACGATCTAACAATAGTTTACCTGATTTATTTCTAGTTAGATTGGCACATTTCTCCCATAATAATGTCATTTTTCTATCAATAGTTTCCCGTTCTCATAAGACTCCGCAAACCGAATCATCGCTTTATCTAACTCTCGATAAAACTTACTCTCACTCATGTGATGTTTCATATAAATTGCAATATTTGTTGTAAAATTACGATCCATATACTTGTCGTATAATAGTTGTCTATCATACGTATCTAACTGATTCATCGTTTCTGTGATTTTGGCTAGTTCCAATTCAGCAAGATACTTACGCTCAACTACTTTATCCGCTTTACGGGAAAATTCTCCGTTAGTACTTTTCATTTCAAATGTATAAGCAGCAGTTACATTAGGTGAATGTTGTTCTCCAGCGATTCTTACTAAAGAACGGTACGTATTTAATAAATCATGGACCTTTTTTTTCGTTTTTTTTCGATCAATTTCAGGAAATAATAGCATCCTTTATCCTCTCCTTTACTTAATGTCTGATGTTCAATAGTTAACGTTTGAAGCGTTCATATAGTGTCGTTGTTTTTACCACTAAGCAATAGCTCAGCAAAATAATAGCTCTTGATTTTTTTTATAATATTTTTTATTTTCAATTCCTTTCTTTTTCTTATTTAGTGAATTAGCTAATATATAATAAAATCGTTGACTAAAATTAGCATTTACGCTATTATATAAGTATAGTTAAATAAGCTCTATTCTACTTCCGCCGCTTTCTCATTTTAGAGATTGACTGCTAGAATGCTTTGCCTAACTATTTACTGATAAATTAGCTTATAAGAACATTTTAATAGCTTAAAAGCTAATTGTCAACTAAAAATAGCTTAAAAGCTAACATTTTTTTCATTTAAGCTTATGAAAGGTTGAAAAACATGAGTTTAACTTACAGAATCAAAGAGCTTGCCGACAAGAAAAAAGTGACCTTTGCAGAAATCGAGCGAAATACTGGTATTTCTAATGGGCAAATTCGTCGCTGGGATACGTCTTCTCCAAAAATAGAAAATATCCAAAAAGTAGCGGATTATTTTGATGTTTCCACTGATTACTTGCTTGGAAGATCAGAAGTACCTTCTATTTCTGCAACAGCTCAAGAAGAAAATCTTTCCTCACAAATTATGTTTCGGATGAATACTGATGGCTTGTCTGAAAATGAAGTGGATGAATTGAAAGATGAAGTAGATCGTTTTCTTCGTTTCAGAAGATCTGAAATCGAACGTGAACGAGAATTAAAACAAGACGACAAGGCGTGATTAATGGATGACAGAGCAAATTGATGAATATCTTAGTTTTTCAGATAAAATAAACGATTATATCTCGGCCATGATGGTCGCAAATAACATCGGTTATGAAAATTATGACAGTTCCTATCTTTGGGATTTCGTAAAATCTAAGGGAGTTTCAATGCGCAGTTTTCCATTTGATGGCGTAGCAAGAGATCGTATTTCTGGTATGATCGTTAAAGACTCTTTAGAGACAACGATTGGCTATAATCAAAACATGAGTGAAAAAAGAAAAAACTTTACAATCAGTCATGAAATCACTCACTATCTATTTCATATGACTGAAAATGATACGATTTTTACTGATACAGATCGTAGCCTTCAGTATTCTTATAATGAAGTGCTGCATGAATTTCAAGCAAATATTGGTGCTTCTGCGATTCTTGTACCTGATGTTGTCTTCTTCCGTTTTTTAAAAGAAGGCTGGAATTTATGCCAACTGTCGAATCATTTTGGTATATCAGAAAGCGCCCTTTATGTCCGTTTGATTCATACGATGCAGGCTAATTTTGGTGTTTCTTATATCGCAGCTAAAACGAATGCGGATGCTATTCGTTATAAATTCAGCGGTAAAGGGCAGCATGCAGCTGTTGAATTAGGGACCAATTTAGAAACTCGACTGTTTAGGACCAATCGATTTATTGAGGCGTTGTGATACAAGCGACAGAACCAATGAGAGTGAAACTAAAAATCAGTTATGCTGATTTTAGTTTCACTCTCATTTTGTATAGAGCAAAAAAAACCACCACGACCGTCGTCTGTGGTGGAAATGAAGGTTGTTATTTACTCTTTGGTAGGAGTAAGTATGAAAAACCAATTCGGGATAATTGGCATGAAGACATGTTAACATCTTCACTTAAAATAAAAATGAATAGCTATTTTGTATTCCATAAAAAAACTATGAGGAATTACTCATAGAGTAGTATTTACGTTTCCCTTTAGTTTATATTCTTTCAAACCATATTAGTTCCAACATTTATATGCCTGTGCTACACTTTTATTAGTACCAACGAAATGTTACTGATGTATTATTTAGCTGTACAAATCACTCTCTAGAAAACTAGATAACTGTCTATGAAACAAAAATTGTTTCAATCTCACTTCCCTAATTTTCTATGTGATCGACCGATTTGTTCCGCTTTAAAATTTAGGAGGAATGTATTATGTTAGATCAAGAAAAAGACAATTTATCTGTTCTATTCTCTGACGAAGTTCAAGGTCCCTTTGTAACATTTATTCTAAATACTCATGTCGCTCACCAAGATGTCGAAAAGGATTCTTTAGCCTTAAAAAATTTTGCTAAAGCTGCCAAAATCCGCTTTGAAAAAAAATATACTGAACACTCTTGGATACCTATTCAAGAAAAGATCGATGCCTTACTTGCTGATGCGTCATTTTGGCGAAATGCAACGAAGAGTGTATCAATTATTATAAGTGAGAAAGACATTTTCATTCACCGTTTAAATGTCCCTGTTGACAATCAATACTACGTTGACGATCGACCTTATCTCCTTGGTATCATCAAAAATAATCAATTTAACTATCGTTATTATCTAATGGCTTTAAATCGTGATTCTATGCAGCTGTTTTTAGTTGAAAATAATCAAGTCAAAAAAGTCGATTTACCTGACGATGCGCCAACTGACCTTGTCAAGGCGTTAGGCGATGAGCTCACTGGCGGTAGTATGAACTACTCGATTCAAGGCGGCACAGGTTATAACGGTTCTTCAAAAGAAGGCGTCGCTTATCATGGTGTTAATACAAAAGATGAAGAAGTAAAAATCGACTGGACAAACTATTATCAAGCAATCGATAACTTTTTAAAAGACACCTTTGTAAACCCTGATAACTTACCTATTCGCTTATATGCGTTACAAGAAAATCAAACATTGTTTAAAAAAATCGCAAAAAACCCTTATCTTGTAACTGATGCTTCAATATCACTTTCACCTGCACAAGTTTCATTCCAAGAGATTGAAAAGGGTGCACATAAAATCAATGAAGAATTAGAAGCAATTGAAACCGCAACGTACAATTCGTTGCTAGATAAAAAATTTGTCGATCAGCTTGTTGACATTTTACCAGCATCTAACGAAGGGAAAATATCTCACTTCTTTATCTCTACTGCAAATTTAGTGAATGAAACCACTGAAATGTCAACAGAAGAATTTGACCGGCGGAAGGTTTTGAATAAAGTCACAGATAATGTTTTAAAAACCGGCGGAACAGTCTTCGTATTAGACCAAAAAGCTTCACCTGATGAAAAGACATTGTTAGCTATTCTACGGTATTAAGTATCTTTTCATAGTAAAATGGACAAGAGCCGCTCAACAGATACGTTGAGCGGCTCTTTAATTAAGTGTATTAAATATTTTTTTAGCTATAAACCATGTAAAAACTATCTATTAGTAAGGATAACCTTATTCTCATCTAAACAATCTGAACCCTTCCTACTTTCAAATCTATGCAGCTCCAAGGCTGCGCCTTCGGAATAGATTTCTACGACATAACTCTATCATTACTTTCATATCTAATGCTTAATACTCCTATACTATAACAGAAATAAGTTTTTTTTGACAATTAATCTTTATTTCTTAACAAATTTTTATTTAAAGGAGAGATATCACTAGTCAAACGCGGTTAAATATGCTATATTAAGAGTGTAGTTTTTGTTCGGTAATATATGTGTAGCTGTTTCAAATAAACATCTTCCACATTTTCACCTTTCAAGTAATTGCAAAATATGTGTATATCACAAGGAGGATTTTTATTATGGAAACAGGTACAGTAAAATGGTTTAACTCAGACAAAGGTTTTGGATTTATCACTGCAGAAAACGGTAACGATGTATTCGTACATTTCTCAGCTATCCAAGGCGACGGATTCAAAACTTTAGAAGAAGGTCAAGCAGTGACTTTCGACGTTGAAGAAGGCCAACGTGGTCCTCAAGCTACTAACGTTAACAAAGCATAATCAACTTAACATTAGTAAATTCAAAACCTGACGATTCTTTCGTCAGGTTTTTTTATGCAAAAAAACAAGCCCCGGACAAAACTAAAAATCAGTTTTGTCCGAAACTCTAAATCCGAATAAACGGTTGGATCAGATGTACCCCCTTCTGACCCAACCTCGTTTTTAACTATTTTCAATAAGTCGAACTAACTCTTCTCCAAATCCCGAGCAACTTAATACTGTTGCGCCTTCCATTTGCTCTGCAAAATCCTTCGTAACAGTTTTATTGATTAAAGCTTCTTCTATACTTTTCGTGATTAACTGACTAGCCTCAGTCCAACCTAAATAATCAAACATCAATACGCCAGAAAGCAACAATGATGACGGATTCAACTGATTTAACCCTGCAAATTCAGGTGCGGTTCCGTGCGTTGCCTCAAAAATTCCATGCCCTGTTTCCAAATTTAAATTCGCTCCTGGAGCAATTCCGATCCCACCAACTTGAGCAGCTAATGCATCTGAAATATAATCTCCATTTAAATTCAAGGTGGCAATCACATCATACTTTTCAGGATGTAGTAAAATTTCTTGTAAAAAAATATCAGCAATTCGATCTTTAATGATTACTTTTCCAGCTGCCTCAGCTTTGGCTAATTGCTGGTCTGCCGCTTCCTTGCCATCCTTATTTTTAATTGCTAAGTACATTTCCCACGTGAATACACTGTCTGCAAATTCATTTACAGCCAACGCATAGCCCCAGTTTTTAAAACCGCCTTCTGTAAATTTCATGATGTTCCCTTTATGAACAAGCGTGACCGATTTTCGATTATTTTTCAAAGCATGTTCAATTGCCCCTCGAATTAAGCGTTCTGTTCCTTCTTTTGATACAGGCTTTATTCCGATTGCAGATGTTTCCGGAAAGCGAATCTTATTGACTCCAAATTCTGTTCTTAAATAAGAAATCAGTTTCTCCGCTTCTGGACTTTTTGCAGGAAATTCAATTCCAGCATAAATATCTTCCGTATTTTCTCTAAAAATCATCATATCTGTTTTTTCTGGGTGTTTTAATGGAGAAGGCACTCCTTCAAAATAACGGACCGGTCGATAACAGATATATAAATCTAATTCTTGTCGCAACGCTACATTCAATGAACGAATTCCTCCACCAATTGGCGTTGTTAATGGACCTTTGATCGCTATCAGGTGGCTTTTGATCGTTTCTAATGTTTCATCTGGCAACCAGCTACCAGTTTTATTAAATGCCTTTTCTCCAGCTAACACTTCTTGCCAAATTACTTTCCGAGATCCTTTATAGGCCTTATTTACAGCTACATCGAACACATTCTTAGCAGCTTGCCAAATTTCAGGCCCAATTCCATCTCCTTCAATAAAAGGAATAATCGGAAAATCAGGAACGACTAATGCCCCATTTTCCAACACAACTTTCTTTCCACTTGTCATGCTTCCATGCCTCCCGAATGTAATCTCGTGTTCAAGTCACTATACTTCAACTGTTTAGGACCAATATAGTGCGAGCGAGGTCGAATTAAGCAATCTTCTTTCTTCTGTTCATCAATATGGCCTAACCAACCAGAAACTCGACTCATTGCAAAAATCAACGTAAATAAATCACTATCAATATCTAAACAATGATACACCGTTGCAGAATAAAAATCGACGTTTGGAATCAAGCCTTTGGTCTCTTTTAAATAGTGCTCTACTTGGCAAGATAAAAAGTACCACTGTTCTTTTTTAGCAATCGCTGTTAACTCTTTAGCCAGTTTTTTCAAATGTTTTTTCCTTGGATCTTCGGTTTTATAAACACGATGCCCAAAGCCCATAACTTTTTCTTTACGATCTAATTTTTGATTTAGATAGTCTTCTACATTTAAATTTTTAGAATCAATTTCTTTTAACATATCAAATACTTTCTCATTAGCGCCCCCGTGAAGTGGGCCTTTTAAAGAACCAATTGCAGCCGTAATGCAAGAATAAACATCTGACAATGTAGATGCACAGACTCTAGCTGTAAACGTACTGGCGTTTAAATCATGATCTGCGTGTAGCACTAGCGCTTGATTCATAGCTTCAACTTGCACAGGATCTGCTTGCACTCCTGTTAGCATATACAGAAAGTTTGCTGCCAACGATAAATCACTTCGCGGAGAAATAGGATCAAGACCTTTTCTCAAACGGGCATATGCAGCAATAATCGTGGGCATTTTTGCTTGTATCGAAATACTTTGCTGATACGCCGAAATTTCATCTGTTGCTTCAGCATTTGGATCAAATACGCCTAATAATGAAATCGTTGAACGCAACACACTCATTGGATGAAGATTTTGGCGTGTTTGGATTTTTAAACACGTAATGATCGTATCAGATATCGGCATTTGTAAAGATAGTTCTTGTTTGAATTTTGTCAACTCTTCTTTTGACGGTATTTTTAAATACCATAATAGATAAATCACTTCTTCAAATTGAACATTCTCAGCAACTAAATCATCAATATTAAAACCTGCAAAAAGCAGTTGATTTTCTACGATCGAACTAATTTTTGTTTCAGAGACAACGACTCCGTCTAACCCTCTGTGAATCTCCATCCAATCCCTCCTTATTTTAAAAGCGTAGTAGGCTCGTTTAACTCCGACTAGAAAATAGGAACCGATGACTGAGGTGCTCTTTGCCTCATTCATCAGTTATCTTTTTTCCGAGAGACTAGCCATGCAGCTAGATAACATACAGCGTAACCGTCAATTTTACTTTGCCTAAAAAATTGGAATTGATCTTTTCCAATGAATCAGCCTATCTAGCTAAAGAGAAGTAAAATAACAACCTTCATGTCATTTTATCTTATATTTTTTATCTAGAATTACCCTTGAAGTTTCTTACGAATCACCATTGGCAAAATGCCACCATGCTGATAATAGGTGATATCAACAGCCGAATCAAAACGAAGGATGGTTTCAAATTGAATGATTTCTCCATTCGTTTTCGTTGCAGTAACAACTACCGTATCTAAAATCCCTTTGGTCTCATCAATAGCAATGTCAAATAACTCGGTTCCTGTTAGTCCTAAGCTATCCGCATCTTCACCTGGCTTGAACTGTAATGGTAAAACACCCATCATAACTAAGTTAGAGCGGTGGATTCGCTCATAACTTTTCGCAATAACTGCCTCAACGCCTAATAGTTGAACACCTTTAGCTGCCCAGTCTCTTGATGAGCCCATCCCGTAGTCATCACCTGCTAAAATCACGAGCTTCGTATCTTGTTTTTGATACTTCATTGCTGCGTCATAAATAGCCATCTTTTCTTGCGTTGGTGCAAAAATAGTATAGCCACCTTCTACATCTGGTACTAGCTGATTGCGAATGCGAATATTAGCTAATGTTCCTCTCATCATCACTTCATGGTGACCACGTCTGGCACCATAAGAGTTAAATTCACGAACTGGTACCCCTCGATCTATCAAATACTCACCTGCTGGACTATTTTTTTGAATGTTTCCAGCAGGAGAAATGTGATCGGTTGTTACAGAATCACCAAACTTAGCTAAGACAGCTAATTGTTTTAATGGTTTTCTAGGTTCTCTTTCTTTAGTCATTCCTTCAAAATAAGGTGGATTCGCAATGTAAGTAGATGCTTCTTCCCAACCGTATAGCGGCTTATCATCAGTTTCGATACGATTCCATTCTTCATTGTCACTAAAGACTCGTGCATATTCTTGTTTATATAGTTCAGGTGTCACACATTCATCGATCAGTGTTTGAATTTCATCACGAGTTGGCCATAAATCGTTGAAGTAAACCGGGATATCATTTTCACCAAAACCAATTGGTTCATGGAGTACATCAAGGTTTACTGTTCCAGCTAATGCGTATAAAACAACAAGTGGTGGTGAAGCTAAATAATTTGCTTTAACTAATGGATGAATACGTCCCTCAAAGTTCCGATTTCCACTTAAAACGCCTGACATTAGAAGATCATTTTCTTTTATGACTTCTTCCACTTCTGGCTTCAACGAACCTGAATTACCAATACACGTTGTACAACCATACCCTACCAAATGAAAACCTAGTTCTTCTAAGTAAGGCAATAATCCAGCTTTTTCTAAATAAGCTGTTACGACTTTTGAACCTGGTGCTAAAGAAGTTTTTACATAATTTGGTACTTTTAACCCAAGCTGAGCAGCTTTTTTAGCTACTAATCCTGCACTTAACATCACAAATGGATTTGATGTGTTTGTACACGAGGTGATTGCTGCAATCGCTACTGCTCCTGGTTTTAATTCATGATGCACGCCCTCTAAATCTAACGCAACACTTTGCTCCTGTTGTTTTTTAGATAATCCATATCCTTGCAAACCTTCTGGCGCATTTATTGCTTGTTCAAATGCTTCTTTCATTTCTGATAAAGGAACGAGATCTTGTGGTCTTTTTGGTCCGGCAAGGTTGGCCTCAATTTCACTTAAATCAATTTCAATGACCTTAGTATAATTCGGCTCTAAATCATTTAAAGGCTCATAAAATAATTGATTTTCCTTCAAATAACGTTCGGTAACTGATACCGCTTCTGCTTCCCTCCCTGTTAGTCGCAAATAACGAATCGTTTCCTCATCGACAGGAAAAAAACCACACGTTGCGCCATATTCAGGTGCCATATTAGCTACAGTTGCCCGATCAGCCAAACTTAAACTAACTAAGCCTGCCCCAAAGAATTCAACAAATTTCCCAACCACTTTTTGTTCTCTTAATACTTGAGTTACTTTTAAAGCCAAATCGGTCGCCGTTGCGCCTTGAGATAACTCATTGACAAAGCGAACACCAACAACTTCGGGAATTGGAAAATAAGAGGGTTCACCAAGCATACTCGCCTCGGCCTCAATTCCGCCAACACCCCAACCTAATACCCCTAATCCATTGACCATCGTTGTATGTGAATCTGTTCCAACTAAGGTATCAGGATAGAGTAAAATCGTACCATCCTCTAGTTTTTTCTGTGTCACAACAGAAGCTAAATATTCAATATTGACTTGATGAACAATGCCTGTTGCAGGTGGTACGACCCGATAATTATCAAAAACTTTTTGAGCCCAACTTAAAAAACGATAACGCTCTTGATTGCGTTGAAACTCCATTTTCATATTTAACTGTAACGCTTGTTTGACCCCAGCTACATCCACTTGAACAGAATGATCCACAACCAAATCAACAGGAACTTCGGGATTTATAGTCGTAGGATCGCCACCAAAATCAGCGATTGTTTTTCGTAAAGATGCTAAATCAACGACCGCTGGCACACCTGTAAAATCCTGAAGAATTACTCGAGCTGGTTTAAATGGGACTTCGCCTTTATTTGGATGAGACGCTGACCATTGGGCTAAATTTTCAATATGCTCTTGCGTGATACCGATACCATTTTCCTGACGCAATAAAGATTCCAACAATACCCGAATACTAAACGGTAACTTTGAAACAAACTGATCTTGTTCCGTTTCTAATGAAGCTAATGAATAATATTGATACTTCTGATCCTTCATTTCAAAAACTTTTTCTGAAGATTGCTTACTCGTAATCAAAAACATCCCTCCTAATTTAAAAGCGTAGCAGGCTCGTTCTGGCTTGACAGGAAAATAGGAAAAATTGATTGAGACGCTTTTTGTCTCACTCCTTTTTTATCTTTTTCCCGAAAGGCTAGCCTGTGAAGCTAGATAACAATAAAAGCGTAGCAGGCTCGTTCAGCTCTGGCAGGAAAATAAGAAAATACGTTTGTAACGCTTTTCGTCACAAGCAGATTTTATCCTTTTTCTGTAAAGCTAGCCCATATAATCAACTATCTCAATTCATAACTATGTACAGTATCAAAAACCGTATCTCCATATATGACTTGATTTTAGCCATTATAACGGCATTATAAATAAATGTAAACCTTTATAACGATGAGAAAAGTCAGATTAATTCACACTATTATGTTATGATTATGTCATATAATAGAAGCTGATAACTAAAAGCTTTATCTCATGTTATACTATTTTAAAAAGCATAAAATTAGCTATATTACATCTTTTTCACATTTGAATCTAATTTTAAGCTCATAATAAAAAACGAAAAACTTCTCTCTGAAGATGTGACATTTACTAAGTCATTTTCACTCTATTTCCACTGATTTTTACCGCTTTCATGTAAGACAAAAAGAATTTTTTCTAGTTAATAAATTTTTTAAGAAATAGCAAAAAGCGTTGCGAAATCGACTGATTTCACAACGCTTCTCATTAAATATCTATCGTAACTTTCACTTCTTGCATTGGAACATCATAAAAGCGATCTTCTCTTCTTCCTAAGAAATCTTTTCCTTGTTGCGGGAATAACGCATACATCAATACATCTTCAGTTGATTTTGCATATTCTTCAATTTCTTTTTTGTATATAGGAAGCTCTGGTGTTAATAGATCTGCTGGTCTAACTGTAATTACTTCTTCTTCACCAATGATCAGTTTGGTCATTTCTTCGGAAATCGCAACAGGTGGTTTTCCATACAGTCCTTTAACATAGTCTTTGATCTCTTTAGGAATCATTTTGTAGCGCTCTCCACTGATCACATTCATTACAGCTTGTGTTCCTACCATTTGTGACAATGGCGTTACAAGTGGCGGATAGCCTAGATCTGCACGAACTTTCGGTACTTCTCTTAAGACTTCTTCATACTTATCTGCTAGCCCTTGTTCTGTTAACTGACTGAGCAAATTCGATAACATGCCACCGGGTACTTTATAGATCAGTGTTTTTGGTTCTGTATCTTTCACTTTAGGATTTAACAAACCTTCTTCTCTAAATTTATCACGAATCGGATTAAAATAGTCAGCTGCTTCTGCGACTTTTTTCATATCTAAATGCGTATTATATCCTAAATTTTCTAAAGCAAGTGCCATTGACTCTGTGGCTGGTTGACTTGTTCCACCAGAAAATGAAGAAATGGCTGTATCAATGATATCCGCTCCTGCTTCCACCGCTTTCAAATAAGTCATCTCAGAAATACCGCTAGTCGCATGTGTATGAACTTCCAAAGGTACTTGGATTTTACTCTTAATTTCTGTGACCAAACGATAAGCATCGTCAGGTGTGAGAATTCCTGCCATATCTTTGATACAGATCGAATCAGCCCCCATTTTTTCAAGTTCTGTCGTTAATCCCACAAAATAGTCAATTGTATGAAACTCACTGGTCGTATATGAGATTGCTGGCTGACAATGACCACCGAACTTCTTTGTTGCTTCAATCGAAGTTTGTAAGTTTCTTGTATCATTTAACGCGTCGAAAACACGAATAATATCAATCCCGTTTTCAATTGATTTTTGTACGAAGGCTTCTACAACATCATCGGCGTAATTTTTATAACCAAGTAAATTTTGTCCTCGTAAAAGCATTTGCAGCTTTGTTTTTTTAGTCGCTTTTCGAATCGCTCTTAGTCGTTCCCAAGGATCTTCATTCAAAAAACGAATACAAGCATCAAATGTTGCTCCGCCCCACATTTCTAAGGCGTGATAACCTGCTTCATCCAGAGTTTGAATGATCGGTAACATATCACTTGTCGGCATTCGTGTAGCAATTTGACTTTGTTGGCCATCACGAAGCACAGTTTCTGTAAAAAGGATTTCTTTTGTCATTTCATCCTTCCTTTCTCAATAAGTTGACGAATTGCTTGCTGCATCTCTTCTACGCTATGATTCCTTTGTCTCCCACAAACTTTTGCTTCTTCTTCACAGATAAAACAAATTCTTGGCTTGTGATTTAGTTCAGTCCGGCTAACAGAACATAGGGTTTTTGCTTTTTGATAAATAACATCTAAATCCATTAAGCGGCCGTAGACATGCGTTTCTTCAATTTCAATTAGTTTTTCCTTCAGCTCTTCTGGTGTTTCATTAAGGACTAGATAATATTCAGAACCTGTTTTTAACTCTCGCTGTTTATGCGCAACTATTTTTTCAGGAGGAAAAAGAATATTGATCTCTTTAATGACAGTTAAAAAGGCATGTTTTAGCTGCTCGTTGGTCTTGACAGGTCCTGGAATATTCATCGTAGCGCTTAACAAGGCACATGTAGGATATTGTTGTAATAGATCTTGCTGGATACTTACTCGTTTCTCTCGAGCATCCAGCATTTCTATCAGTGTAGTCGTTTCTCCCTTTAAATGGGTTTTAGACATTTCTAACCACATCAATAATTGAACCATCACGATATTCGATCAATGCAACAACTTTATCTCCATAGTTGATTGCATCTGGTCTATCTACGATACTATAGGCTTTTTCCTGAAGTTCTTTCATCGTTAATTGCGGAACGTCTAAGGCCTTAAAATGTTCTACTAAATCTTGTCGTGCCTGATTGATTGCTATTCCAACTTCTGTCACCACAACATCAATGCTACTGCCAGGTGTTACCACTGTATTCACTTCTTCAACAATTGTTGGAATTCTACCTCTGATCAATGGTGCGATCACTAAGCTCATCTTACAAGCCGCACTAGTATCCGAATGTCCTCCAGATGCCCCGCGAATCACACCATCTGATCCTGTAATAACATTGACATTGAAATTTGTATCAATTTCTAGTGCCGAAAGAATGGCGGTGTCTAGCTGATTGATCACAGAGCCTTTACTTAATGGCGAAGCATACATGTTTGCATCGATTTCGTAGTGATTTTCATTTTTGCCTAAAGAAACGGCAGACGGATGATCAAAATCTTGGACATCGATGATTTTTTCAACTAATCCTTCTTCCAACAATTCAACCATTGCATTTGTAATACCACCTAGAGCAAAACTAGCAGTAATACCATCTTTGATCATTGCCTCTTTCAAGAATCTAGAAACAGCTAGGGCTGCGCCTCCTGTTCCTGTTTGGAAAGAGAAGCCATTTTTATAATAAGGCGAATGTGTGATGACTTTCGCTGCATATTCTGCAATCAATAATTCTTTCGGATTTTTTGTAAAACGCGTAGCGCCTTTGGCAATCCCATCAGGATCACCGATCGCGTCAACTTCTACGACAAAATCCACATCAGTTTGTGGGATACTGATTGGTGTGTTCGGATAAGGCATCAAGCTATCTGTAATGACTACTACTTGATCTGCATACTTCGCATCAATCATGGCATAACCTAATGAACCACATGTTGCTTTGCCTTTCGTTCCATTTACATTACCATAGGCATCTGAACTTGGTGCACCTAAAAAGGCCACATCAATATGAATATCTCCGGTAGCAATTGCTCTAGCACGACCACCATGCGAACGTATTACAACTGGATTGTCCATGATCCCTTCAGAGATCGCCGCGCCAACTTTATCACGCAATCCACTAGAGGTAATATTTGTCACGACGCCATTTTTGATATGTTCGATCAATGGTTCATGTACATTAGCAATCGAGCTAGGTGCAATCGATAGATTTTTGATTCCTAACGCAGCGATTTCTTCTAGTACCCTATTCATCACAAAATCACCTTCGCGAAAATGATGATGGAAAGAAATCGTCATACCATCTTTTAATCCTGTTTTTTCAATGGCCTCTCTCAAACTACCTAACAGCTTCGTATCTCTTGGTCTGACCGGATTAATCGTGCGGCTGGCTTCTTTGTATTCGTGAATATTCGCTAGCTCCCCTTTAAATAAACCATATTGTTCAGCATAATTATCTGGAATTTCTTTGCCTACATTATTTTTCATTTTAGACTTCCTCCTCAGAAATTAATTTTGCTGCAATCGCTAACGCAATTACTCGCTCTGCTCGTTCAACAATCGGTTTATCCACCATTTTCCCATTGACTGAAATCACGCCTGAACCTTTTGCTTCGGCTTCGCGAATACCCCAAATCACTTCTTTGGCATTTTGAATTTCTTTTTCAGTCGGTTCATAGACACTGTTAACTAATGGTATTTGACGCGGATTGATGACAGATTTACCATCAAAGCCTAATTGTTTGATCAGCTCAACTTCAGCTAAGAACCCTTGTGTATTATCAACATCTGAATATACAGTATCAATTGCTGCAATTCCGGCTGCTCTTGCTGAGTGTAAAATAAAACTACGAGCAAAAAACAATTCTTGACCATCTGGGTAACGATGTGTTTTCATATTCGTTACATAATCCTCTGCTCCAAGTGCGATACCAATCAATCGATCACTTGCACATGCAATTTCTCGGGCGTTCAAAACACCTTCAGCTGATTCGATTGCCGCCATCATTTTAGTTTTTCCAACACTAATGCCATATTTTGTTTCCATTTCAGTGATCACTGCCGCAACATCAATAATATCTTGAGCTGTTTCTGTCTTTGGTAGACGAATCACATCAACACCTGCCAAAACCATCGCTTCAACATCTTGGCGACCAACTGTATCTAACCCATTGATTCGCACAACTGTTTCTACAGTTGAGTAATCAAATGTCCGCAAAGCATTATACACAAGCAGACGAGCACTATCTTTTTCTTTTAAAGAAACAGCATCTTCTAGGTCAAACATCAATGAATCAGCGCCATATAAGGTTGCATCTCTAAGCATTGAAGCATTGGCTCCAGGTACAAACATCATCGTTCTTCTTAAGCGTTCCATGTATTTAACACCTGCCAATCTACATTTTCTTCGCCAGCAGCACGATAAACTGCCGCAATAGTCCGCGCTTCGATCGTACAATCTAGCGCTCCTTTGTCTACTGCATTGACCTTCACATTCGTTACTTCTAATTTTTCCAATGTTTCTTGAATTTTCGCTCGAATCTGACGACCAAATTGTTTTTCAACACTGCTATCTAAATCAATTTGAATCCCCTTTACTTCATTTTGATCGAGCATGATCAAATGTCGCTTGATTCTGTTGTACCTGCGGATGCGTTTTGCTTAATTTCCAAAATGGACACCTCTTATTCTTTTTTTTGATTCATTATTTCTTTGAATGTACTATCAGGAACAAGCGATTTTATTGCTTCATACGCTTGTTTTTCCATTAAAGCTCGGACCCTTGAAGCACTGATCACTTCATTATCCGCTGTTTTTCTAGGTAGAACGATCAAGTTCAATGCAGAAGAAAATACTTTTTTCATTGCTTGATTATAGATATTTGTCACAGGTGACAATGGTTCTTCCCCAACAAACCTTGTCGTAATATCTAAAATAGGTGCAATTTTCTCTTTAAAGAGTGTCGCATCCAATTCTGCTTGAACTTTTGCTACATTGTCTTTTGCTTGGTTTTTTAAAAAATATGAAGGAAATGTTGCGCTTGAAACGATATATTCTCTTGTCGGTAAAACAACGACATTTGATAAATGACTAGTTCCTTCTTTTACCAATTCAAAACGTGTCTTTGCATCAAATAAGGAGCGTTCCTCAGACAAAACAAAGAGATAAACTGTTTCAGTACGTTTAGCTGCTTCTGTAACTAAATATAAATGACCATTCGTAAATGGGTTTGCATTCATTACGATTGCTGCATTTTGTTTTGTCATTCGTTGCTGCTTTTTGAGTTCCACTAAATAATCTTCAAAATCAGGAAAACCTTGCTCCATAAAAACTAGTTCGGCTGTTGCCGCAATTTCAGTAAAGCCTAAAGAGCGAAATAGCTTACTAGTTTCTGGCTTTGTATACAAAAAATAATGCTGATAGCCTATTTCCTGCAGCCTTTCACGTAATGCTTGAACGATTTGAGAAAGCAGGTTTTCATTTTGATAAGAGGAGTCAATTGCAACACATTTCAAAATATTTCTAAAAATCGATCCTGTTCCAATCAACTGCTCCTGATCAAAGATGCCGATTGTATAGTCTAACTGATCATCAGGTAGTAGATCAGCCGCAGCTAGAAAATCTGACCACTGCTGTTTTCCTACCTGATCTCGATCAAGCCAAATTCTTCTGACATTCATTTCTTACCACTTCCTACTTCTTCGGTGGAAATAATTTATTCAACATAAAAGACGCAAAGTAAATCACGAAAATGACAACAAACACGCCACCCCATCCAAAAACCAAAAGTTCCAATGATTTAAGTAAATCAGCTGACATAAGCCAAACCCCTTTCCTTTTCTTCTATTAAAATTCTAGGCAAGTAATGCTAGTAATAAACCGCCTGCAATAACAGACGCAATTTGTCCAGATACATTCGCACCTGCTGCATGCATTAAAATAAAGTTCTGTGGATCTTCATCTGTTGCCATTTTTTGGATCACTCGACTAGACATTGGAAAGGCAGAAATCCCAGCTGCACCAATCATCGGATTGATTTTTTCTTTTCTAAACAGATTCAATAATTTGGCAAACAAAACACCACCAACTGAATCCATGATAAAGGCAACTAATCCAAGACCAATGACCATTAAGGTATCAACTTGTAAAAATTCTTCGTACTGCATTTTTACTGAAATCGCCAATCCAAGCACAATACTGATTAGGTTTACCAACTCATTTTGAGCCGTCACAGATAAACGATCCAAGACGCCACATTCACGTAATAAGTTCCCAAACATTAAGAAACCAACTAACGGAAGCGAAACCGGCGCTACTAAGCCAGCAACGACCGTGATCACGATAGGGAATAAAATCTTCGCTGTTTGTGATACTTCACCAGCACGATAAGTCATGCGGATTTTGCGTTCTTTTTTCGTTGTAACTGCTTTGATTGCCACAGGCTGAATGATCGGAACCAAGGCCATATATGAATAAGCTGCCACCATAATTGCACCCATGTATTTCGAATTCAACGTATTCGCAACGAAAATAGAGGTTGGTCCATCAGCTGCTCCGATAATCCCGATAGAAGCCGCATCATTTAAATCAAAACCTAATAGAACGGCTGCAATAATCGTAAAGAAAATCCCAAATTGCGCGGCTGCTCCGAACAATAATAAAAATGGATTTTGTAATAATGGCCCAAAATCGATCATAGCGCCAATGCCGATAAATAGTAATAATGGAAATAACTCTGTTGAAATTCCCATATCAAACAACACTTGAAACGGGCCTGCTTCGCCGCCCGCACTTAGTACACCTGAATTGGGAAAATTGACTAAAATCGTTCCTAATCCCATTGGAACGAGTAAGGTAGGTTCGTACTCTTTTTTGATCCCTAAGTACATCAGGATGGCTCCAATCAGCATCATTACAATACGACCAGGCTCCTGTCCCATTCCCACTACGCCTTCAATTAATGTTTCCACAAACGTCACTTCCTCTTTTAAAATTTAACTACTTTTTTATTTATTTAACCGATTGTAATCAATGGTTCTCCCGGATTGACCATCTCACCTTGTTGAACATGGATCCCTGTGACCGTGCCAGCTTTGCCAGCAACGATTTCATTTTCCATTTTCATCGCTTCAAGAATCATTAATGGCTGATTTTCTTGGACAGTATCACCAACATTTACCAAGATTTTCAAGATAGTTCCAGGCATTGGTGATGGCATGGCATCGTTTCCGGCCGGCGTGTTTGCAATAGGTGCTGTTGGTTCAGTTGCAGGTGTTGGTGTTGGTGTCGCTTCTTCTACAGGAGCCACTGGTGCAACAGGTGCTGCGATTGGTGCTTGGGGTACCCCACCAATTTCTTCCATTTCTACTAAATACTCTTTTCCATCAATTGAAATTTTAAACTTACGTAACATTTTTTCTCCTCCTAAAATTTAAAGTGTAATGGACTCGTTGAGACTCGACTGAAAAATAGGAAATTATGACTGAGGTGCTTTTTGCCTCATTCATCATTTATCTTTTTTCCGAGAGTCTAGCCCATGAAACTAAATAATACATCTGTAACAACGTTCCGTTTCACTTCACCTTGTACGTTTCAACATCAGTACATCTCATAATGTACCTTTAAAAAAACGAATCGATACAGTCCAGTAATCCAAAAACTAATTCGTTCTTTTCTCCTTGATTGACTGAATGACAAACTGGCTTTTTGTGTGATCAGCTGATGCAATACTGGTGGCGATCACAGAAACCAGTTGTGCTTCTGGATTTCTTTTTGAAATGCGTTTAATCACAAACTCACTTTCTGGTTGATTCCCAGCAGCGATTGCTGTTGCAATTAATGAAACAAATTGATACTCTGTGCTATCTACTGGGATATATCCTGCAATTTCTTGCCACTCCTCTTTTTCCTCTATAGTAGAAAAAAGTAGTTGCTCCTCTGTTTTCATTTCTGCTTTTTCTTTATTAAACAGCCGTTCAAATAGACCCATGAACTCACATCCTTTCTGTTTATGAATTCATTATAGGTAAAAACGATTACAATAAAATGAAATCATCAAGCCTGAATTGTTCTTTCGCTGTTCCTCTTCACGCTAAATCCTTTAAAACACAAAAAAACGCTGATATATCAACGTTTCTACGCATTTAAGGTTTTATTAATATCTTATTAACATCTCTTTAAGAAACCGCTCCCATTTGTGTTTTTTTGGTGTTCTTTTTCCTCTTCTCGTCTATTTATCTAAACTTTCTTCGATTAAACTTAGCCTTGTTAAACGAAACAAGAAAGGGCTTTCTGAATTTACCTGACTGTTATTTTTCTATAGACCCAACACCACAAAGAGAGGCCCGATTGTTTCGGAGAACGAATTTAGTGTTGAAGGAGAGAAAAAAATGTTATTAACTGTTTTGTCTTATGTGATGATCATCGTCTTCATGTTTGTCATCATGAAAAAGAAAATGTCACCGTTTACAGCTTTGGTTTTGATTCCACTGATTTTTGCCCTGATCGCAATGTTTGCGGGTGTTTCTAAGAAAGGCTCTATTGGAGACTTTGTTATGGAAGGAATCAAAACAACATCCACCACAGGTATCATGTTATTGTTTGCCATTCTTTATTTTTCAATCATGCTGGATGCTGGGTTATTTGACCCAATCACGAAAAAAATGATCCACATTGCAAAAGGCGATCCGATGAAAGTACTGATCGCTACAGCTGTTGTTGCAGCGGCCGTTTCTCTTAACGGAGATGGTACAACAACAACCTTGATTTGCTGTTCTGCTTTTATTCCTATTTATAAAAAATTGGATATGAAATTAATGAACTTAGCGGTTATTGTTATTTTGCAAAATACGATCATGAACTTACTTCCTTGGGGTGGACCGACAGCTCGCGCGATGAGTGTGTTGAATGTTGGGGCTGAAATTTTAGCTTATTTAATTCCTGGAATGATCATTGCCTTACTTTATGTCATTTTCATCGTTGCACCTTCAATGGGTAGAAAAGAACGTGCTCGTCTAGGAATCAAACAACTGACAGATGAAGAAATCGATGCAATGACAACTGTTACAGATGAAGAAACCTTAGCAATTCGTCGACCTAAAATTTGGCTATTCAATGCGATCTTAACGATTTCTTTGATTGCGTTGTTAGTAACAGATTCATTCGTTGGACTTGGTTTACCACCGTTGTTCTTATTCTTAACAGGTACTGTGATTGCGTTGATGGTCAATTATCCTGTATTGAAAGATCAATCTAAACGGATCGGTGCAAATGGCGGCGATGCTGTGCAAGTAGTTATTTTAGTGTTTGCTGCTGGTGTTTTCATGGGACTTTTCCAAGGGACTGGTATGGCAGATGCATTAGCTCAAAGTTTCACAAAAATCATTCCAAATCAATTGGCTGGTTTCTGGGGCTTAGTGATTGCGTTGATTTCCGCTCCTGGTACCTTCTTTATTTCAAATGATGGATTCTACTTTGGTGTGCTACCTGTCTTAGCCGAAGCTGGACGTGCTTATGGTTTCACTGATATGCAAATGGCGTTAGCTTCCTTGATGGGACAAGCATTCCACTTGTTAAGTCCATTAGTTGCCTTCATCTATCTATTACTTCGTTTAACTGGTTTAGATATGGGGCAATGGCAAAAAGAATCAGCGAAATGGGCGTTAGGTATTTTCGTTATCTTTGTTGTAACAATCATTTTGACTGGTCATATGCCACTTTATATTCCGCAATAAAAAACTTATTCCTTGAAAAGGCTGAGACAAAAGCGTTTAGCTCCTAGAACCAAGTAGGTACTGTGCAACATCAACTCGTACCTCGTTGTGTTTTACAGCAATAAGAGGGAATTTACGAAAATTGCCAAGAATCACAGTGGTTTTACGAACTGATGATGATTGGTACCTACTTGGTGCTTTTCAAATTTTTGTGACCAAGTAGGTACTGTTTTACATCAGCTCATGCTTCGCTGTGTTTCATAGCAATTCCAGCTTATTTCCGAAGGAGCTGCTTTTTTCTCGCCGTTTATTCGATTTTAAAGCGGACATCAAAACTGATTTTTAGTTTTGTCCCACCCACGCATAAAATCCAAATAAATAGTGACAAACAAGCAGCACCTTCTTAGTCCTTGAAGCTAGGCGCTTTTGCTCCAACCTAGGTCGCATGTACCCTGATAAATAGTATGATCAGTTATAGTGCTATGGTGTGTATTATTCAAATTCACATCAGATCAATTATAGTGCTTCTTTTTTAAATGTAATCCAAATCAAACCAATTAAGAAACCGATGGTCGCAGGTACTACCCAACCCATGCCTATAGTAAATAAAGGCAGGTATTTTTCTGCATTAGCTAAAATAGCTGTAACGACTGTTTGGTTTTTAACAAATTCTGGAGCACTATTCAACGCATCAAGCAGTGCAGCAAACAAAGTTACATAAGTAGTCATGCGGTAGACTTCTTTTCGGTGACGGAATAAAGGACTGATGATCACTAAAATCATCAATGTCATTGCTAATGGATAAAGAAACATCAAAACAGGAACCGAAAACTGAATAATATTTGTTAGACCAACATTTGCAAATAAGCAAGGTAAAATACTAGCTGCTGCAATATAGAAGGCATAAGAACCTTTTGGAAACAGTTCGCTGAACGTTTCAGAACAAGCTGTAATCAATCCAATCGCCGTTTTTAAACAAGCTAAAATAACAATAAAAGCGAGTAAAATACTGCCTAAATTACCCAAGTAATGGTTAGCAATCTGCGCTAAAGCAATCCCACCATTCTCACTAAGAGGGAATTTTCCTAAACTCATCGTTCCCATGTAAGATAATAGCGTATAAATGATTCCCATCAAGATAATGCTGATTGCACCAGATTTTATTGTATCTTTAGCAATATCATTTGGCTTTTCTACACCCATGCCTCTAATTGTTGAAACAATGATGATTCCAAAAGCAAGAGAAGCCAGTGCATCTAATGTATTATATCCTTCAGTAAAGCCCTTGAAAAAAGGATTTGTTGCATAAGTTTCAGCGACAGGCGCAGAAGATACAGATCCTAACGGAGTCAGAAAAGCAAATAAAATCAAAATAGCCAATAAAGATAAAAATAATGGATTTAAAAATTTGCCTACATAACCTAATAATTTAGTCGGCTTACGTGAAAAGGCCCAGGCGACTAAAAAGAACAGCGCTGAAAAGATTGCTAAAATCAATTTATGCTGATCGCTTGGAATAAAAGGAGCCAACCCAATTTCAAACGATGTCGTTGCTAAACGGGGTAATGCAAAGAACGGTCCAATCGTCAGATATAATAATACAGTAAAAGCAACGGCATAACGACGGTTGACCCGAGTCGCTAAATCAAAAACTCCATTACTTTTGGAAATACCGATAGCAATCACACCTAAAAACGGTAAGCCAATTCCTGTAATCAAAAAGCCCAGATTAGCTAGAAAAATACTAGCGCCAGCTTCTTGCCCCATATGAACAGGAAAAATCAGATTTCCAGCTCCGAAAAATAGGCCAAATAGCATGGAACCAACATAAAGGTAATCGCGCCATGATAATTTCTTTGTCACACTTCAACACTCCTTAAACTTTGTCCTTACTAAAAGTACCAGAATAAGAAGGGTACAGCAAGTGAATTTTCAGAAAAAGCTTGAGGTTTTCAGAGAACATTAAAGAACGCTGAGATTAATCGACAAAATAGGCAAATTGATAATCATCACAGAACGTTTCATTGATAAAAAATTCATCCTTAAATAGTGCTTCTTGAATAAAACCGTTCTTGCGATAAAACTGGATTGCTTTGGTATTTGGGCCCATGACCCGTAAAGAAATCTTGTGGATCCCTTCTTTGACAGCAGCATCTTTTACATAGTTCAGTAGCTTTCCGCCAATCCCTAATGATTGACTATCTGGATGAACGCCTATACCAAGCATCCATTGTTTTTTATGTGCGATTAGTGGTGTTGGATGGTGAACATCGATAAAACCGTGAACCCTATCTTCACTTACTGCAACAAAAATGGTTCGTCCTTCAGTTTTTTCTTTATACTCATCAACTGAGTGATAATAGTGAAGAACAGGAGAGTTTTCATTTGTCCAAATGCTATTTTCAATTTCAAGTAATGCTGGAAAATCTTTTTCTTCAAGTAGTCTAATTTCTATTTTTTTATTCATCATATGCTCTCTTTCCCTATGTTTTGCTCATTAAAACGTTCTTCAAGTTTTTGTTTGTGAGAAGTTAAAATATCTTCAAAACGAATATCATATTTATCAGCTAAAATGAAAATGTTATCTAAAACGTCACCAAGCTCTTCAGTCAGGTCTTGAATTAAGGCTTCTGGCGCTTTTTCGTCTTCATCTGGTCGATCACGTCCAATCTCTAATGCACGAACCGCGCGTGCAACTTCACCTGTTTCTTCAGCTAAAAAGCCAACACGAGCGAATGAGTTGAGTGCATACCATCCTCTCTTTTTATAAAAATTACTGATCCATAATTGATAATGTTGAAGTTCCATATCAATCCCTCCATTCTATTTTACTATGTTAGCATATAGATAGAAAAAAAAGAGCCTTTAAGTTACTAGATATTAAAATAATAAACATTTTTTTCAAAGCAAATAGTTCCTATTTGTAGTATCATAATCAAATATAAGGAATAACTCAAAAAATGGAGGAGAATAAGCAAATGACCACATTTTATTTTGTTAGACATGGAAAAACTGAATTGAATCTAAGCTTGCGCTTTCAAGGAGGAGAGATCGATTCGCCCTTATTACCTGTAGGGATTGAACAAGCAATCCAGGCTGGCCGTTATCTTTCTGATATCTCGTTTGATGCAGTTGCAGTCAGTACTCAAAAGCGCGCGATGGACACGGCCAATTATCTTCTTAAGGAAAATAACTTTTTAGATGGTTTGACCGTTCAGTATCATAATAGTTTGAGAGAAATTAGATTTGGCAAACGAGAAGGGGCTGAGATTGATCATAACGATGAACAAACTAATTATTTACGTAACCGTCCAGATTTATATGATCCCACGGCGTTTGGCGGTGAGACGATCGATTCTTTAGTTACCCGTTCGACTGAAATGATCGAACAGCTCAGCAGAAGCTATCCAAATGGGAAAGTACTAATTGTCGCCCATGGTGTGTTATTGATTACGTTGATCAATTCATTGGCTGGAAAAGAAAAATCGAAATGGCGTGAAGGCGGACCGCTAGCAAATACCAGTATTACGATCTTAGAAAATAAACATGAGCAAAAAAACTATACGATAAAATCATTTAATGATATTTCCTACCAATCACAAAATGAAGAGGCATAAAAGTAAATAAAGGGTTATATTTAACTGGAATAGGTGGAGATTATATGAAGAAAATGGCCGTATATTGTGGTGCCAGTACAGGCAATAATGTAATATACCAAGAACGAACTGAAGAATTAGGACAATGGATGAGCAACAATGAGTATGAGCTTGTCTTTGGTGGAGGAAAAGTTGGTTTAATGGGCATTTTGGCAGATACTATTATTGAAAATGGTGGTAAAGCGATCGGTGTTATGCCGACTTTTCTAATGGAAAGAGAACTAGCCCATCAAACAATCACAGAAATGCATATTGTGAATGATATGCACGAACGTAAAAGAAAAATGATCGACTTAGCAGATTGCTATTTAGCACTACCAGGAGGTCCAGGAACATTGGAAGAAATTTCAGAGGTTGTTTCTTGGGGACGTATTGGGGAACATCAAAATCCTTGTATCTTTTTTAATGTGGCTGGCTATTATGATTTATTAGCCGATTTCTTTGATAAGATGGTTATGGATGGTTTTTTAACTAAGGAAGATCGAGCAAAAATATTCTTTTCAGAAGATCTGGATCAGATACAACAGTTTATTGAAAAATATACGCCACCTGAAATCCGTTCTTATAAATAGCTGGAAAGACTAATAAAATCCGGTGCTTGTGCGTAACTTTTAACGTTATACACAAGCACCGGATTTCTTTTCTAAACGCACCATCATTTGGCTAAAAATTCGTTATTCTTTTTTATTCCGCTTATTTCTATAGTACAAAATGACAGCTACAACAATGATGATCAATCCAATCAGCAATAACCATGACTGAACTTTTTCACCAGCATTAGGAATTTGTCCACTACTTTTTGGTGTTTCTGGAACTTTTGGATTTATGGTATCTTTTGGTTTTACAGCGTCTTTTATTTTTTTATTGACGACTTTGTAGGACCAATTTTCAGGAGTAGTAACTGCTAGTTCGCCTTTTGAATTTTGATCGATCGTTAACTGGATCGGAGCGATTGCTTCATAACCTGATAAAGGTGCAATTTCAACTAATTGATAGCTTCCTTTATCCAAATTAGTAAAGGTCACCGCACCATTTTTATCGGATGTTTGGACATCTCCAACCTGTACACCTTGTGCATTTAGCAATTTGAAGCGTACATTCTGCAGAGGTTGATCCTCTTCATCAACTTTAGTAAACGTTAAATTCGTTTTATTCAACTGATTCGTCAGAATTATTTTATCGTGAGTAGTGTCAGTGCTAGAAATATAATTGGGATCCGTATTGACTTCAGTTGCTGAATAGGTAAAGTCTTCCCCTTTATTATTAAAAGCTGCTAAAAAGACACTGTTTGTTTCATTTTGCGGCGTGATCGAATCAACAGTAAATGACCATTGATCAGAAGTTTCGGTAGGCTTACTTAATAAAATAGGCTGACTTTCTTGCCAAGCGGTACTTGTTACGACTGTACGTTTCAGAATAACGGAAATAGCATCTGGTCGTAAGCCAAGTTGGTTGTTATTATCTATCCAATTTTTTTCAATGTTCACCATTGTTCCAGGAGCTTTCACAGAAGGAATTGGAAAATCTACAAGGTTCCCTTTGCTAGTTGTATCTAAGGTTGTTCGACCATTTGCTAGATACCAATGATCCGGAATAAAGGAGGATGCTTCCGTATCGATTCGTATTTGATAAGTCATGCTTAAGTGTTCATCTTTACCTAAAGTTATTCCTGTTAGTTCCAGTTGGTTATCTGCTGCAGTAATAACCACTTTATTCACTAATTCGGGTGCAACTACCCAGAAACCAGATTCATTTTTTCGAAATCCTTGTAAAGTGTAATCTTCTGGCGAAAATGTACTACTGTTTTTTGCAGTAGAATTTGCTCCCCCATAGGATCAATTACAGTTCCATTTGGGACAGTATGTTCCACTCGTGCGGCAACGTTACTTAAAGCTTCTCCTAATTGTGAGAGATCAGCATCAATAGGTAAATATTTGGCTTCGCTGCTTGCCAAGTTTTTAGAGACATATTCGCCACGATCACTTGGTGCCACCCCAATGGAATAAAGGTCATACCCTTTTAATTTTAAGTCGACAGAAGTACCTAGAGATAAATTAGCAATTTCTTTGGCACTCATGAATGTTGCATTTGCTGGATCTTCGTCCACAGTTGTTTGACTACTTGAATAATACAGTGGGGAATTAATAGCAAAATCACGATAATAGGTTTTGTCACTAAATCCATTGTAAGGTTTTATTTGTCCATCATTTGTGTATAAAATTGCATCATCAGCAGGATGATAAGCACGGTTAACGCTGCCATCTCCAATATGCACGATCATCTTCCGTTGAACGTCAGGTTTGGCAGATGTCTCAAATAAATTATCAGCAGCTACCAAACCTTTTTGTATAAATGTTCCAGAATGGCTCTTACTGGAATCTTCAAGAAAGTTTACTAATTCTTCTTTGTTCCCAGTAAATGGTTGAACATAACTATCCCGATTATAGGCAATAATGCCAACTCTAACTTTTCCGCTGGCTAAAGAGTTATCGATTTGGTCTAAAAATTCCTCAACACCATGAATTGTATTTTGCAGCTTTTGTCCGTTCATTGTGGAAGAATAATCAATAACTAAAGCTATCTCTATCGGATTTGGTAATTCGTTTCCTTTTATGTCTAAAGTGATGTCGAATAATCCTTGTTTACCCGTTACTTCTTTTACTGTTTTTTTCACGTAAGCTTCATCATTATAATTCACATATCCTTCATTATCGAATGGTGATTCTGTTGTAGCTCCATACGCGTAATTTAATGTGTTTTCACCTGATTTCCCTTGATCATTATTTGTTATATAATCTCCACTTGAGTTAGTTGTATAATCAAAATTGATTGTTTGCAGTGTTGGTGAGATTAAATCTGGAATGACTGAATCATGGAGCGCAGGTTCAAAATCTGTTTGATCTTCTTTCGTTTGTACAGTTGTAGCTTTCTCCTGTAGCGACTGATTGTTAGGACTAGGAGTTACTTCCTTGGATGGTAAAAGAATCTCTTTAGAAAAATTGGCACTTGTGACTTTCAAAAGAGAATTAGGTGAAAATGCACTAATAGGTGACTTTAACGATAACTTGATTAAGCCTTGATAGGTTGGAGCAATTGTTAATTGAAGCTTGTTTTCTTTTAATGAGCCAACACCAACGGTTTGACTGTTCTGATCACTTAATAATAAGTTGTCGTTATCCGTGAATTGTATATCGTTTGAAAACATAATAATTTGTTCTGAAATATCACCGACAGGTTTTGATAACGATAAAGAAACATTCAATTCATTTGCTTCTTTATCGTTATCAATATGGATATCTTCTAAATCTACAAAGGCAGTGGGTTGCCCAGTTATTTCTTGGGCCGTCGCTACCAGTGGAATAAGCATCTGGACAACTGTTAGTATTAGTAGACTTACGAAAGTAATTAATTTTCCTTGATAATTTCTCATGTAAAACTCCCTGCTTTCCAAATTTTTATAATTATAATAGATGTCACCTTACATTGTAGGTTTATTTTTTATTTATTCCAAATATATTACTTTGAAAAGTCTTTTTTTTTAAACAAATGAACAAAAGTGTAAAAAAACAAACTAGAAAAAGGTCTAGTTTGTTTTGATAGTTATTTGTTTATTCCTTTGATAAAATACGATGTAAAAATTCTTTCGTCCGTTCTTCTTTTGGATGAACAAAAATATCTTCTGAGGTGCCTTCCTCTGCGATTACACCTTTATCCATAAAAATCACACGATCTGATACTTCTTTCGCAAATTCCATTTCATGGGTCACGATGATCATCGTTAATCCTGTATGGCTAAATCCTTCATTGTTTTTAGTACTTCACCAACCATTTCAGGATCAAGGGCCGAAGTAGGCTCATCGAATAACATTACATCAGGATTCATTGATAACGCGCGAGCGATAGCTACACGTTGTTTTTGCCCACCAGACAGTTGTGCTGGTTTTGCATCGATAAATCGTTTCATACCAACTTTATCTAGATTTTCTAAAGCGATTTTTTGAGCGTCTTCTTTACCACGTTTCAAGACAGTGATCTGTCCAGACGTACAATTTTCTAAAACGTTCATATTATTGAATAAGTTAAACGATTGGAAAACCATGCCTAAATGTGTGCGATATTTTGGTAAGTTATAGCCACGCTCCAAAACATTTTCACCATTGTAGATGATTTTACCACCAGTTGGTTTTTCTAATAAATTGATGCAGCGTAAAAGGGTGGATTTACCAGAACCAGAAGAACCAATGATGGTTACAACTTCTCCTTTATTTACTGTCACATTGATATCTTTTAAAACTTCATTTTCACCGAAACTTTTTCGTAAATGCTCGACGTCAATAATTGTATTCATCACTATTTCCTCCTATAGTTAAAAGTCAAACAAATCGGCTGATCCTGTAAAAATTTAGAAAACCGTCATTGAAGCGTTCGATGTTTCAATGACCATTCATCTGAATTATTAAAGATTTATTTGTACAATTAACTAGCTTTCTTTTGTATTTTCTGTTTCTTCTAATTTTACATAAGCAGAAGGGCCGTCCATTTTTTTCTCAACAACACGTAAGACACGTGTGATTGCATAGGTCATGATCAAGTACATGATTCCAACGATCGTAAATGTTTGGAAGAATTGGAAGTTCGCACCAGATGCAGAATTTCCTTGGAAGAATAGGTCAGCTACACCGATAACACTCAAAACAGCTGTATCTTTAATGTTGATGACAAATTCATTTCCGGTTGCTGGTAAAATATTGCGTAGGACTTGAGGGACTACAACTTTGCGCATTGTTTGTCCATGGGTCATTCCGATTGCTTGTGCCGCTTCAAATTGCCCTGAATCAACTGCGAAAATTCCGCCACGGACGATTTCAGACATATAAGCACCTGTATTGATAGAAACAATAAACAAAGCGGCAACTGTTCGGTCCAGAGAAATCCCAAAAGCTAAGGCTAAACCATAGAAGATGACCATGGCTTGTACCATCATAGGCGTACCACGGAAGACTTCAATATAGATCGAAAGCAAGGCATTGCCTAATTTTTGGAAGAAACGTTTCACTTTATTTTCAGATTCTGGAATCGTACGAACAACTCCGATCAATAAACCTAGAGCCGTTCCGACAAATGTACCGATCAAAGCAATAAATAAGGTTAAACCTGCACCACGTAAGAACATACCGCCGTATTGATCCCAGATATTTTTAAAATCAGCTAAAATACCTGTTTTTTCACTATCACTTGCTTCAGCAGCTGGTTGATCTTTGACTGCTTGATCCATGATTTTTGTGCGCTCGTCTGATGAAATACCTGATAAAATTTGGTTGACCTTGCTGATTTCGGGATCTGCTTTGCGCATACCCACTGCGATTTGAACATCTTCGGCATTGGTTTGGAAACCATTTTCTTTAGAGAACTCAAGCATTGTTAAATCTTTATTGACACTGGTAGCAGTTACTCCTTCAGGTCGTTCACTGACATAGCCATCGATCATGCCAGAGGCTAAAGCTGTTCTCATTGCTGAAAAATTATCCATAGCTTGTTGCTTATTTACACCAGGGATTTGATCGATCACACTATAATGGAAGGTATTTAACTGTGCTGTGATTTTAGCACCTGATAAATCGTTCAGATTTTTAGCATCTGCAAACTTGCTTTTCTTCTGAACAACGACAACTAATTGTGATTCATAGTAAGGATCTGTAAAATCAATTTCCTTACGACGTTCTGCAGTGGGGCTCATCCCAGCAATAATGGCATCGATTTTACCTGATTGTAAGGCTGGAGCCAAACCATCCCATTTTGTTTGAACGATCACTAGTTTTTTTTCTAATCCGTCTGCAATTTTTTTAGCAATTTGAACATCATATCCTCCTGCATAAGAAGAATTTCCTTGTATTGGTACTGCGCCATTTGCATCTGTTTTTTGCGACCAGTTAAAAGGGGCGTATCCTGCCTCCATCCCGACGCGGAATTCACCGTTTGTTTCTGCTTGACTGAATACTGGAGAACAGAACACACTTAAAATAATTGCAAAAAGTAAGCCAAGTGAAAATGATTTCTTGTTCATGTTTTTCTTCCTTTCTTTTTAACCACTTAATTTGTTCTACTATAATTTAGTTTAAAGAGTTTTGAAGGATCTGTCTAAACATATTCTTCCTACAAAAAAAGCAACCATACAAAAATGCATGGTTGCCTACTATCGTCAGGTACTCTCAACAAAAACATAGCGCAACTTAGCATCACTACTAAGACAGTCCGCAAGTTGTTCGCTTACGTCCCAACATATAACAGTGAGGCTGTTATACATTTCGGCGATTTTTCCTAGACTTGCTTCGATGTGTCCTCTCACTCCACAAGCTTAATAAAAACCGCAACCTCTACCTCGATTTGAGGTACTATTTAATTATTAGATTCAAGTAGAAAGTGTACGTTATTTGAGTAGAAAAGTCAATGCTTTAGGTAAAAACAGCGTGAATAATGAGAAAATTGTTTAGTAATGTTTTTCCTTTGTTATTTGAGAAAATAATCTACAAAATTAGAGAGGAATAAAGTGATAGAATGAAGAAAATATCGAAAATTTCTCAATTTTATCGAAAAAAACTACTATTTGTATTTTAATTTGTTATAATTAAATTGTAATAAAATAAGTTCATAAAGGAGAAAAAAATGAAGAAAAGGTTGTTTAAACAGTTGGTAGTGACTTCCGCATTTGCAAGTGTTGTTTTGTGTCCCAAAGTAGGTGTTGCAGATAGCATAGAAGCGAAGCAGGAAATCAAGACAGAGGTCATGGATGGGAATATTGCAGTTAAGGCTAAGAATATAAATTTATCCTTTGACAATATCAAATATGGAAATAAAGAAACACAATATATTTACCCAACGATCGATAAGGAAAGTATCAGTCAATCTGATCAACAAACGGTGATAGAGACGGTAAATCCATACAGTGGAGAGCAACCGGTAGTTCCACCAGAGCCTTGGTATCCTTGGAAAGATGTGATGATGACCATCACGAATAATAAAACGAGTGCCCCAGATTTTAAAATCACATTAAAACGTACAGGATTTACTAATAAAAAATCTGGAAAAGAAATGACGGGTGCTAATTTCTATATGGGGAAATTTCATGATAGTTTAGATTTTAAAGGAGAGAAACGCTCTAAAAATGCTGGTGAGGCTGATAAATATTGGCTAGCTGAATATGTTACTTTAGAAAAAGACAGTTCTGCTTTGATTGCTGATTATCGAGGTGAGGCAGCGATTGGTGAACATTGGTTATCACCTTTCCAAGTTCCTGAGACTGATGAAGATGGGTATAGAAAGAATCCATATCCTGGTGGGTATGCTCATGGAGAGGAAACCTATCAAGAGAAAAATATTTCATTGGGAATTGATGCAAATACTAAAATCCCAACAGCCGGTTCTTACGTGACAACATTAACTTGGTCTGTGGAACAAACGCCAGGATAAATGACAAGGAACAAACTCTTGAAACAATAGTAAAAGTCTGTAGTGAAAATCATTTTTGATTTTCACTACAGACTTAACATTTGTCTCGTCTAGGTTAAATTAGATGAAGGATAAGAAGTAGTAAATTTTAACGTTGTTCAACGATAAAGTAATCTTTCACAATTGTTGGATTTTTCTTATCTACGTACATAATAACTATTTTACTATTTTCTAATTTTCGATCAACGTCTACATCATAGAGTGTTTGAATGATCGGATGACCCAATGTTAATGGTCGAATATTATACATTCCTGTTCCACCAACAAAATCTAATTCACCGATTTTTAGATCATACATAGTATTTAGTTTATTTAAATGGAAAAGAATATGAGGTGTTCCATCTGGAATAGCTTTCATTTCAAATGTATCTGTTAGGTCTTTTTTAGAAAAATATAAGCCTTTTTTCGCTGGGAAGTTTAAGTCTACTGACTGTAATTGTTCTTTTTCTTTAACTGTAACAGTAATTCGTTTTTCAATTTCACCAAAGTTAGTCACAGATAATACTAAAATTTCAGTTGTTCCTTCTTTTTTACCTGTGATTTTACCATTATCGTCAACATCAACGATTGATTCATCCATTGAAATCCAGAATAATTCTTTGTCTGTTGTATTGGCAGGTAAAACAGAAGCTTTAAGCGTTAATGAGTTACCTAAATTTAATTCTACATTGTCTTTGTCAACAACGATTTCTTTAGGCGCGACTTCGTTTACAGTAACATTGATGTATTTTGTGATTTCTCCATTGGCTGTTTGCACGTCGATGATCGTAGAACCAGGATTTACACCTGTAATTCGCCCATTTGAATCCACTGTAGCAACTCCCTCATCAGTTGTTTCAAAATTTAATTGTTTGTTTGAGGCATTTTCAGGTAAAACTGATGCTTTAAGATCAAAAGAGTCTCCAGCATTTAATTCCACTGATTCTGTTTCAACGACGATTTCTTTAGGCTTAACGATATTTGTTACTGTCACTTCAATATATTTTGTGATTTTTCCATCATCAGTTGACACATCGATAATAGTTACACCAGGTCCAGTTGCAGTAATCTTTCCATTTTGATCTACGGTAGCGATTTGATCAGCAGTAGTGTCCCAATGTAATTTGTTATTCGCAGCGTTTACTGGTAAAACGTTCGCCTTAACGTCAGTAGATTCACCGATGTTTAATGTTACCTTTTGTTTGTCCACTTGAATATCTTTAGCTTCAATAGGGCTGTCTAAATGTTGTGAGACAAAATCAAAGTATTCTGAGTTCATTTTAGTTCCAAAATTATAATAAGTAGAAGCATACGCCACAACACCGATTATTTGTTGTTGATCATTATAAATTGGGGAACCAGATTGTCCGCCCATAACATCCATATCAAAATTGATTCTGTTTTTTGTTTCTCCAACAACTTTTCCAGAAGCTTCCCACAATGTTGCCCATGGTTTATCACCGGGATAACCAGAAGTAGTAACCTTAGTATCATTACCGACTGTGTCTGTTTCAATAAATGGCATTGGAGCAACGAGATCACCGATGCTTTGTCCATTATTTTGTTCAAGGGTTATAACCGCAATATCACTATCAGGATTATGCGCGTCAAGGTAACTTTGAGGAATAAAAACTTCTTTGATTTTAAATTTTCCATAAGGGGTTGTTGAACCTGTTCTGCCAGGAACTACATAAACATTATCTTGCGTTGGATTATTACGGATTTTATTAACAACATGAGCTGCTGTTAATACTGTATTTTTCCCAATAACTGCTCCAGATCCCGTACTACCATCTACCGCGATAAATGTAGTACTTTGATAGGGTGCCTTTGTACCGTCAGTGATTTGCACACGATCATCTGATCCAATGATCGTTCTATTTTCAATCTCGACTGCGTGTGCTTCCGGAGCAAAATTAACAAGAGATGCTCCCAATAAAGAAATACCAATTAAACCTAATTTCCAATTTTTCAATATAACTCTTTCCTTTCCCATTTGAGGTTACTATCTACTATTTATAGAATAATAGATAGTATAATTGTAATATAAATATGAAACAATAGCAATAAAGAAAAGATAGAAACCCATGCTAAATTGCAAATGATCTAGCAAAGGTTAGTTATTATTGTTGAAAAAGAAACAATCATTCCATATACTAATGGTAATAAACAAGTGGACAGGAGAAAAAAACCATGAATAAAAAGGAACAAGTAGCAAAGGAATTTAGGGCTGTATTCAACAAATTAGCTTGGTTGAATAAGTGCAAAATGGAAGAAGCTTTGAAAGAGTATAAACCTTCAGAAGTGCATTGCATTGAAGCAATTGGCAAAACTGTAGATCCAAATGTGACAAAGCTTGCGGACTCTTTATATATGACACGGGGCGCCATTAGTAAAATAACGAAAAAGCTTATTAAAAAGAATGTGATCGAAAGTTACCAAAAACTTGAGAATAAAAAGGAAATCTATTTTAAGCTCACCAAGCAAGGGCAAGAAGTGTTTGACCTTCATGAGCAACTGCACGAAGAGTTTCGAAAGCGAGATGAAGTAGTCTATGAACAAGTCACAGAAGCACAATATGATGACATGCTTCGTTTTGTAAAGCGATATAGTGAGCATATAGATGAAGAGATAGAGAAACAAGGGATAGATAGTAAGTCTGAATAAAATAATGACAGCGAACAAACGAATTCTTTAGGAGTTGGTTTGTTTTTTTGTTGACAAGGAAACAATGAGGGGTTAAGATGTATATGTTTCCAAGGAAACTAAAAAACGGTCAAGGAGAACAATCAATGTCAAAATTTAAAACAAAAAATGAAATAAATACGAGACAAATGGCGGATAAACATGCCTTAGCTTTCGGTTTAATCTCTGTATTTCTGATCGGAATAGGGTTTAGTATCATAACGCCTGTCATTCCGTTCTTAGTGCAACCCTATATTACTAATCCAAATAATCAAGCAATCGTTGTGACACTTTTAATTTCAGTCTATGCCATCTGTATGTTCTTTTCAGCTCCTATTCTGGGGGCTTTAAGTGATCGATTTGGCCGACGACCATTATTATTATGCAGTTTGTTGGGCGCGTCAGTTGGATTCTTTGTTTTTGGTATCGGCGGCTCTTTAGGGGTATTGTTTGCTGGACGAATCATTGAAGGAATCACAGGAGGCAGTATCAGCACGATTTTTGCTTACTTTGCTGATATCACGCCCAAAGAACAACGGACGAAATATTTTGGCTGGGTCAGTGCCATCACTGGCGTCGGTTCAGTGATGGGACCAGCATTAGGCGGCGTATTAGCAGCGAAATTCGGTTATGCGGCACCATTGTATTTTGGAGCAATGATCACATTGTTAAATGTTGTGTATGGTTTCTTTTTTATGCCAGAAAGTCTGCATAAAAATAATCGTCTAAAAGAGATTACTCCTTCAAGATTAAATCCATTTCTTCAGCTATTCAATGTATTATCAATGAAAAATTTAAACCGATTGCTTATTTCAGCCTTTTTACTTTGGATTCCAAGTGGCTCCTTACAAGCTATCTTGTCGCAGTTTACAATCGATACATTTAATTGGAAACCAGCTCTGATCGGTCTGGTATTTTCGATTATGGGTATTCAGGATATTATTTCACAAGGGTTGATTATGCCACGGTTATTACTCAAACTTAGTGATAAACAAATCGTCGTTTTAGGAATGTTTTCAGAAATGATCGGTTATGGGTTGATTGCTGGATCAGCGCTACTATCTTTTTATCCTTTTTTCATCATTGGGATGTTTGTCTTTGGTTTTGGTGATTCTATTTTTGGCCCTGCATTTAATGGGATGGTCTCTAAATCAGCTGACATAAGTGAGCAAGGGCGTGTTCAAGGCGGCAGTCAATCAATTCAGTCATTGGCAAGGATCGTCGGTCCGATTATTGGGGGACAACTCTATGTAACGTTTGGATCGGCTGCACCTGCTTTTATGGGGGTGTTATTGATTACAGCGGCAATCGCTGTTCTAGTTAAAGGAAAAGTCGCAGCTTAAATCCCAACACTGACTAGACCAACTTATTTCTTATGGTAAACTAGTAGATAGTGGTTTAATCAAAAAGAAGTTTTTGATGATACGTTGGGAGGAATTGGTATTATAAAATTTAAGAAAATAACAAAAGCAGCGGTGTTGTTGCCGCTTCTGATTTTTATTGCAACATTTATCTACGGATTGTTGAAATTTGATTTTTCAGGGAATACTCCGAATCAACCTTACGGATTGATTTATTCCTTTGTAGTATTGCAGTTTGTTTTTATAGGTTATATCTTTTCATTTGTAGTAAATGCGGTTGTGGTTGTATTTTTTTTGAAAAAATTTAATCAAAAGAGTCAACAGGTTCAACGTTTGATCAGTATCTATATAACATCTTGGCTTTTATTACTTATTTTATTTTTTAAGTTTGGCTACTCTGCGTTGTTTCCATATAGTACACTGTTTGCCCCTGGAACAATTGGTGTCGGGCTAATGGTGTTGTTTGTAGCGGTGTCGGGCTGGTTAGTTGTTGATCGCTCAACAGGTTTTACTCATGATCAAGGAGAAAGAGTTCGCGTAAAAGCGGTTATTTTTGGCGTGACGCTGCCAGTTTTGCTGATCATTTTGACTGTTGGAACACGCCTTGGTTTTCTTGCGTATGCCCAAAATAATCGAAATGATGAATACCAACAAGTGATTGAACAAAAGCTCCACAGTGTTGGAACAAAAGGTCAGGTAAAAATCGTCAAAGCGTATGATTCTTCAAAGTCGAAACATGTCCAGTTGAATTATACTGTGACCCAAGACGGCGTTTCTGTATCTGCCAAAGGAGTCTTAAGGCGAAAAAATACAACAGACAAGTGGAAACTAGTTGATAGTAGTCTCACTACCTATGACAACTCAATTCAAACAATTCTTCAAGTGCCAGCACATTCACAAGAAGCGAAAACGTTTCTAGATGAATTTACTGAAGAAGTCGAAAAGAGTATTGCTAAAAGTGGGTTAACAAAAGAGATAGGCACAAATATGCCACTTGAGAAAAATGAGACTCGAACAGACTATGACCTACCTTATCTAGCCTTTAACAATGAGGGTAGTACTGAAAAAATCAAGCAATGGGCAAAAGAAAACAGCCAATCTACAAACAAAAAAGAGGCAGCTTTTGGTGGCTACGCAGCATTGACAGTCAAACAATTGATGAAAAGCCATATGATCATTGCCAATGTCCCAATACAATATCCATATGTAGAAGAAAGTGATTTTGACGAAAGAACAGAGAATGCGGAGAAATATCGCGATCAAGTGATAAAAAATCTTGATTATTCCAAATTGATGGATGGATATTATGAGATACAGGTAGGCTCGTCAGGTAATCCACGATTGTTCCTTGTGAAAAATCATCAAATGAGTGAAGTAAAAGGTCTTTTAAGTAGTTCCCTGCTACGAGAACCAGCAGAGGATGTAGGAAGTTTTGGTTTTGATTGTATGGAATGGTGAGAGAGTATGTGTTTTTGCAGTAATAACAGAGTCCAAGAAATGAGCCGTTCATTCAGATATAGAGAGCGTAATAAAAACTGATTTTTAGTTTTTATTACGCTCTCTATAAAATATCGCTTAAGTTTGTTGAAACTGACTATTATACAACGATGCATACAATGAAGGTTTCGCCAATAACTCTTGGTGATTTCCTTTTTCCACGATATCGCCATCTTTCATCACTAAAATCAAATCAGCATTTTCAATCGTAGATAAACGGTGCGCAATCACAAAGCTAGTTCGGTTATTTGTTACCTCATCCATCGCTTTTTGAATGTGAGCTTCCGTTCTAGTATCCACGCTAGATGTAGCTTCGTCCAAAATAACAACAGGAGGATTAGCTAAAATGATTCTAGCAATCGTCAGTAATTGTTGCTGCCCTTGTGATAGTGAGCCATTTTCACTGGAAATAATTGAATCATAACCATTAGGCAACGTCCGAATAAAGTGATCACATTGGGCGATTTTAGCAGCTTCGATGACTTCTTCTCGTGTCGCATCCATTCGTCCATACGCAATATTCTCCGCAATCGTTCCTTCAAACAGCCACGTGTTTTGTAAAACCATTCCAAACATGGCACGTAGATTTGTTCTTGAAAGATCTGTGATATCCACGCCGTCAAAGGTGATTCGACCACCATTTAATTCGTAAAAACGCATTAGTAAGTTCACTAATGTTGTTTTACCAGCACCAGTTGGTCCAACGATGGCCACCATTTGTTTCGGTTTAACCGTGAAATCAACTTGTTTCATCAACATTTTTTCTTCTGTATAACCAAACTGAACCTTATCAAAAGCAATGGCACCAGCTGGCTGATCGATGATTTGTACGTTGGCTTTTTCTGGAACATCATCTTCGGCATCTAAAATCTCAAAAATCCGGTCAACCGCGGCTAATGCTGCTTGAATCGAGTTGATGACATAAGAAGCAGTAGAAATCGGTTCAGAGACTTGATTGATATATTGCAGATAAGCTTGAAGCAATCCAATCGTGATTCCACCTTGTAAAACTAAGAACGCACCAATGATCGCACTGACGATAAAGGCCAATTGATTGATCAAACGAATCGCTGGGTAAATGGCAAAGTTCATAAACTGAGCACTTAAAAATGCTTGGTAATGCTTTTGATTTGTTTGTGAAATAACATCTTTGGCATGAGCTTGTTGATTAAAGGTTTTCGTTACCAAATTACCTGATAGAAACTCTTCTGTTTTATTATTTAAAATCCCAAGTTCTGCCTGACTTGCTTCAGCTAATTTTTTGTTTTTGTTGGCAATTTTACCAGTTAAATAGGAACTTCCTGCAATCAGTAAAACAACGATCAAAGTTAATTTGACATCAATATAAAACAACATGATCCCAGCAAAGACGATCGTTGAGATCGAGGTGAAGAATTGGTTGATCCCAGTTAGAAAAACTTGTGACAGTTGATTTAAACTGGTTGTTGTCCGGCTTAAGATATCGCCTACTTGGTGTTGGTCGAAAAAGGCCATTGGTAATGACTTGAACTTTTTCGTGACTTCTTTTCTAACTCTTAATGTGATCCGTTCGCTTAAAGAAGCCATCACGCGTTCTTGCGTGTAAGACATTAAACTACTGATGACTGAAAAAACGATCAAAATCAACACAGGTGTCAATAAAGCATCTTGCACCATCGGAAATGTGATCTGACCGACGCCATGAGTTTTGATCAGAGTCAGCAAATCATCGATGGCGATCCCCATGATGAAAGGCATAGCAATGACTAAGGCATTCCCAATCAAACTACATAGAATCAAGCCGAAAAATATTGGACGTTCAGGTCGAATCAATTGAAAGAATCGTTTTAATGTTTGTTTGTTTAATTTTTCCATCAGACTAGCGCTCCTTCCGTGAGGATCCCTTGTGAGCGGGCAAACTCTTGGTATGTTTTATTATTTTGTAGCAGTTGGCTGTGAGTTCCTTGTCCAACGATTTTGCCTTCATCTAGGACAATAATGTTATCTGCTTGTTGGATCGTGCTTAATCTTTGAGCAACGATCAGCAACGTTTTATCAGCCATTTCTTCTTTTAATGCGACTCTTAATGCGGCATCTGTTTGATAATCAAGGGCTGAAAAGCTATCGTCAAAGATATAAATATCCGCAGGTTTGATCAAGGCGCGAGCGATACACAACCGTTGTCTTTGTCCGCCTGAGAAGTTCGTTCCACCTTGGGCTACAAATGAATCATAACCATCTTCTAAAGTATCAAGATAAGAAGAAAGTTGAGAAATTTTAGCCGCTCGATCCATATCTATTTTTGTTGCTTCTGGATAGCCCATTAATAAATTACTCTTGATGGTTCCGCTAAATAGAAAGGCTTTTTGAGGAACATAACTGATTTTTGAACGTAGCTCTTCTTGTGTAACATTTCTGATGTCTATGCCATCGAATAAAATCGCTCCTTCAGAGACATCACTAAGTCGTAATAATAATTTAGCAACGGTACTTTTACCAGATCCTGTTCCGCCAACGATCGCCGTTGTTTTTCCTTTTGGAATATTGAAATGGATGTTCTCTAAAACGGGTTCATCTGCTTGATCATAGCTGAATGTTACATGATCTAACTCAATCAAAGCATCTTGCGGACTTGTTTCTTTAAGCAAAACAGGCTGGTCAGTATCAAGAATCTGGTCTTGTGTATTCAAAATTTCTTCGATTCTTTTTACAGAAGCAAGTGATCTCGGCAACATAACTAAAACCATTGCGGCAATCATCAAGTAAGCAAGTGTTAATAAAGAGTACTCAACGACTGCTGAAACCGTTCCGATTTGCAAAGTACCAAGCGCAACAAAGTTTCCGCCAAACCATAATATAGAAGAGAAAACCACACCCATTAACAGGAAAGCGACAGGTGTAATAAAAGCGAAAATACTGTTTACGCGGATCATGCCGTTTGCATAATCAGAAAATGTTTTATTTGTTCGTTCTTCTTCATACTCTTGATTGTTGAACGCTCGAATCATATTGATTCCAGTGAAAAATTCTCGCAAGGTCACAATAATTTTATCCATTTTTGGTTGGATCAATAGTGAAAGAGGTGTTCCTTTTTTCATCAAAATATAGACGATCAATCCGAAAGCAACGATGGCAATCAGTGGAACTAAAGCCAACGTTGCGGAATAAGTGAATGTCATATAAAGTGAGAAGACTGCAATGATCGGTGCAGGTAAAATCAGTTGTAAAAACAACACAATCATTTGTTGAATGTTATCAACATCATTGGTCATTCGCGTTAGCAGGGAGCCTGTCCCAAAGTTATCTGCATCTTTAATAGAAAATGTTTGTAGTTTGTCAAAGAACATTTTTCGTGTTTCTAAACCGAATTTAGCGGCTACTTTAGCAGAAAGATAACTTCCGGCAATTGCTGAGAGCGCACCAAATAAAGCCATTGCGAGCATTTTAAGCCCAATCATTTTGATGGATTGTTCATCACCGCTTGCAATCCCCACATCGATCAATTGCGCTACGAGTAACGGGACACCAAGTGTTCCGATAATTTGTAAACATAAACAAAGAACTGTCGCTAAAATAAGTGTCAGATTCTTTTTAATGAAAAATTGAATAATTTTCATCTAAATTCCTCCTTTTCAAGACTCAAAGGGAATTCTACACCTTCAAGTTACTTGAATGTCAACGTTTTTTGTTTATAATTAAAATCAGAGGTGAGAGGATGGAAAAAGAGAAGTTATTAACTGTAGGGCAAGTGGCTGAAATCATGAAATTACCCAAGTCTAAGATTCGTTATTGGGACGATATGAATCTACTGACATCCTCAAGAAATAGACATAATGGTTATCGGATGTTCGATATGGAGGATATTTTGACGATCAGTGATATTGATTTTTACCGTAGGCTAGATATTCCCATCAATAAAATGACGAACCTTTATCGAAAATCACCAGAGGAATTATGGAGTATATTAGATGAAACAGAAACACGAGTGGCCGCAGAATTAACTGAACTTGAGAAAAAACAGCAAGGGATCAAACATAGAAAAGACCAATTATTGAGTTTGATCAAGTTGAAAGAAAAAGAATTTATTGACGAGCCGTTAGATGTAGAACGAATTATTCCAATTGATTTAAAAGATCCAAATGAATTACAAACTTACATTGATAACCCTTCAAGTTTAGTTGTCTATATCGAGAATGATCATGAAGATGAAATTATCTACGGATTTGCAGTAACAACGAAAGAATTTATGGAAGAAGAAACGATTTGGCAACAACCCGAGCAGCCAAAATATGCTTATAAACAATTTTTACTTACAATTAAGTCAGATGATCCGTTGGAAAACAATTTCCAAGTAATGAAGGAGAAATTGGAGCAAGAAGGCTATCGGACTGGAACGATGGTTGGGCGCTATATCATGACCGCAGAAGAGCAAGACGGATTTTATAGAGATTATTATAAAGCATGGATTGAAGTGGCTAAGTAATCATTGGGCAAAAAAATCGTAATCTTGATAAGAAGGTGCTATGATTTAGCCAACTACAAAAGGGTGATCAGTTTATGAAAAAATTACAAACAATTCAAGAGGTTATAACCTTTATCAATGAAAATCATCTTGCTTTCTTGTATGTCTCGCAAGAAGATTGTTCGGTGTGTCATGCGCTTAGACCTAAATTAGTCGAGCTATTAAAAAATTATCCTAAAGTTGAACTAAGAGAAGTGGAAGCAGATCAAGTCAAAGCAATTTCAGCCGAATATTTGATTTTTTCAGCCCCGACCCTACTTTTTTTCGTCAATGGAAAAGAGTATCTTCGGGAAGGAAAGTTTGTTCAGTTTAAAAAATTAGCCGACTCAATCGCGCAAATTTATTCATTTGAAGTAGATAAAGTATAATTTAAAATCAGTAAATCCAGGGGTTTTGGTAATGTGTAAGGGTGTTTGTTGTCAAAATGTAAGCGTACTATTGACAAAGGAAATCAGACGTTGTATACTTTGGTCAACGGATCGTTACTGGTTAAGCAGGCGTGACCTCTCACATTACTTTTTTTGGTGATGTTTGATATGGTCAGGTCTTTTTTCGTTTTTCAAGTCAAGAACAGGAGATAATTTCAATGAAAGTACTGAAAGTTTTTAATAATAATGTTTCTTTGGTTTTAAATGATGACAATATCGAAGAAATCATTATGGGCAAAGGTGTCGGCTTTAACAAGCGTGAAGGCGATGTGATCGATTCAGCCCTGATTGAAAAAAGATTTGTTCTTGAAGGTAATAATTCCGTTAACAATTTAGATAATCTGCTTGCACGAATCGATATTGAAGATATTGAACTGGCCAGTGATATTATTCAATTAGGCGAAGCAGAATTAGAACAATCGATCGATGACTCCATTTTGCTGACATTATCCGATCATATCGGGTTTGTTTTAAATCGAGCTGCAGAAGGATTACAAATGCGCTCACCGCTAGAATGGGACATCAAACAAATCTACACAAAAGAATATGCATTTGCGTTGAAAGCCGTTCAAATGATGCGGGAGAAAACAGGCATTGATATTCCAGATCAAGAAGCAGCTTTTATAACCCTTCATTTTGTAAATGCCTATAATTCTGCTAGCAATATGAACGAAACGATGCTGACAACGAAAATTATCCAAAGTATTATTGACATTATTAAGTATCATTATGGAAGAGAATACGATGAAACGTCCTATGATTTTACTCGTTTCATTACTCACATTCGTTACTTTGTCAAAAGACAGCTAGACAAAGAAGTTTCATCAAATGAGGATTCATCTTTGATCAATCTGATCGCTGTCAAATATGAACAAGATTATCAGTGTGCAGTCAAAATCAAAACATTTTTGGAACAACAATATGATTGGACGATTTCAAATGATGAATTGATGTACTTAACACTTCACTTAAATCGCTTATCAAGCAATCAATAGGATCGTTACTGGTTAAGCAGGCGTGACCTAAGAAAAACACTTAGTGTATAAGTGTTTCTTCTTGGGTCATTTTTTTCTTCTGTTTCCACCGTTTATCATCAATAAAAAATGAATCAAAGAGAGGGATTATCATCATGCGTTATGAAGAAGAAAGTAAAAAAATCATCGAACTGGTCGGTGGTAAATCAAATATCAATAGCTTAGTTCACTGTGCAACACGTTTAAGATTTAGTTTGAAGAATACAAAAAAAGCGGATAAAAAAGCGTTAGAAAAGCTACCTTATGTAATGTCAGTAGTCAATAGCGGTGGACAATATCAAGTAGTAATTGGCAGTAAAGTACCGGATTATTATGCGGCGATCCAATCGTTAGCTGACTTAAACGAAGATGCACCAAAAACAGAGAAAAAACTTAGTTTCAATTATGTATTTGAAGTGATTTCTGGCGCCTTTTCACCACTGATCCCAGCAATGGCAGGTTCAGGCATGATCAAAGCTGTTTTGACGATTTTAGTTGAAATGAAATTATTAGCAGATACTAGTTCAACTTATATGGTTCTAAGTGCGGCAAGTAATGCGATTTTTTATTTCTTACCTGTCTTCTTAGGGATTACCTTGACGAAAAAAATCGGTGGGAATATGTATGTCGGAGGTGTGATCGGGGCAGCATTGCTGGAACCGTCATTCACTGGTATGATCGGTCAGGAGAAACTTGATTTTCTAGGAATCAATTTAAATGTTGTTGATTATGCAACCACGATTTTCCCGATTTTTGTAGCGATTTTTATTTACTCATTCGTAGATAAATTCTTACGCAAAATTATTTTTAGAGACCTTCAATTATTTGCCGTACCAATGTTTAGTTTGATGATCATGGTTCCATTGACTGCTTTACTTTTTGGTCCATTTGGAACGGTTATTGGAGACGCATTATCACAAGGTGTCATGTGGTTGATCGGTAAAAGTGCATTGCTTTCAGGAATAGTCTTAGGCGGCGGCATGCCATTTATGGTTATGTTTGGCTTGCATTGGGGCTTTTCTCCAATCACACTTGAAAACTTGACTGTTATGGGTGGTGACCCGATCGAAGGAATGGCTGTCGCAGCCGTATTTGCTCAAATCGGGATTGCGATTGGCTTTTATTTAAAATCTAAAAAACATTCTAAGATGAAAGCTTTAGCGGGACCTTTGGCATTGACTGGTTTATTTGCAGGAGTAACGGAACCGATTGTTTATGGATTGATTTTAAGATACAAACGCTTATTACCGATCGTAGCGATTTCAGGTGCAATTGGTGGTGCCATTTGTGGCATGACTGGTGTGACCATGAATGCGTATGTATTCCATAATATTTTCTCTATTCCAGTTTATACACCGAAAGTTGGCTATTTCATCGGAGTTGGTTCAGCGTTGCTTGCTGGTGCAGTATTGACGTATTTCTTCGGTGTCAAAGAAGATGAAATGACTGATTTCTTACCTGAAACAGATCAAGGTGAAGATGATTTTCAAGAAGAAACTACAGAAGTGCCAGCCAGTGCTGTAGGCGCAACGGAAACAATTGTGTATGCACCACTTGAAGGGACAGTAATTCCGTTAAAAGAAGTTGATGATGACGTTTTTTCTAGTGAAATTGCGGGTAAAGGCGTTGCGATCATTCCATCAGGTAATAAAGTTATTGCACCATTTGACGGAACAGTTGTAGCAATTTTTCCATCAAAACATGCAATTGGTTTGAAATCAAATGGGGGCAGTGAATTATTGATTCATATCGGTATTAATACAGTGAATTTAAATGGTGAACACTTTGAAGCAAAAGTCGAAATGGGCGACACGATCACACGTGGTCAAACGTTGCTTGTCTTTGATCGTGAGAAAATCGAACAAGAGGGCTATGCGATGACATCACCAGTTATTTTGACAGATGGACCTAGTATGGATACAATGACGATCGTCAACACGAGTGAGACAGTAAAACCTGAAACGAAATTATTTGTTGTTGGTACAAATGAGGAGGAGACGAATCAATGAGAAACGATTTTCTGTGGGGCGGCGCAGTAGCAGCTCATCAAGTAGAAGGCGGTTTTACTCAAGGCGGAAAAGGTGTGAGTATTGCGGATGTGATGACTGCAGGCTCAAAAGATCATGCTAGAGAAATTACTGATGGTATTATAGAAGGAAAATTTTATCCTAACCATGAGGCCATCGATTTTTACGGACATTATCAGGAAGATATTCAGTTATTTGCTGAAATGGGTTTTAAATGTCTAAGAACTAGTATTGCCTGGACAAGAATTTTTCCTAATGGTGATGAACAAGAGCCAAACGAAGCAGGTCTTGCCTTTTACGATGATTTATTTGATGAATTATTGAAGCATGGGATCGAGCCAGTAATCACTTTATCTCACTTTGAAATGCCCTATCATTTGGTTAAACACTATGGTGGCTGGCGTAGTCGTGAGCTGATCGGCTTTTTCACTAAATTTGCTGTAACTGTGATGGAACGTTATAAAAATAAAGTGAAATATTGGATGACCTTTAATGAAATCAACAATCAACGAATCTTAGAAAATCCAATTTATTCATTTACTAATTCAGGGATTCTTTATCAAGCAGATGAAGACAAATTAAAAACGATGTATCAAGCGGCACATTATCAATTTGTAGCGGGGGCACGCACAGTAGCTGAAGGGAAAAAAATCAATCCAGATTTCCAAATCGGCTGTATGCTGGCGGCAACACCCAACTATCCGCTGACGAGTGACCCCAATGATATTATTGCGGCCCAGCAAGAAGATGAAAAGCAATTGTTTTTCACAGATGTTCAAGTCAGAGGGAATTATCCGCGTTGGGCAGTCAAGGAATGGGAAAGAAATGGCTATGAACTGGATATTACTGACGAAGATTTACAGGTACTAAAAGCGGGCACAGTGGATTATATTGGTATTAGCTACTATTTAAGTAATACGATTTCAACACGACCAGAAGCAGTTCGTTTGGAAGATGATTTACTTGGCGATAGCTCACTTGTTGAAAATCCTTATGTCAGTATGACGGAATGGGGCTGGTCGATCGATCCCGCTGGTTTACGTCATTATCTAAATCTTTTAAGTAATCGTTATGAACGTCCGATCTTTATTGTAGAAAATGGATTTGGTTATGCAGATACTCTAGTCGAAGATAAGATCCATGATATAGAAAGAATCGATTTTCTTAGTCAGCATATCAAAGAAATGAAAAAGGCCATCGAGATAGATGGAGTCGATGTCTTAGGATACACGGTTTGGGGCTGTATCGATCCGATTTCATTTACTACTGGTGAAATGCGCAAACGTTATGGGTTCATTTATGTGGATCGCGATAATCAGGGAAATGGTTCATTGAAACGGATCAAAAAAGATTCTTTTGACTGGTACAAGCATTTGATCCAAACAAACGGAGCAGAAATATAAGCAATTGTATAAAAAGTTCTCTCACTGTATTTTAGTAAATTAAAAACAGTGAGAGCTTTTTTGCGTAAAAAAGCATAAAATAGAATGGAATGCTATAGAATGGGGAACGAATAAATGAGAAAAAAGATTGGCTTGGCTTTACTGAGTATATTCATTGTGTTAGCTGCGGTCATTTATTCTGGACGGAATAAAGAGCAGAAAGAAGAAACCTTATTTAAAAAAGAAGCACTTGAGTTTTGGGTGATCAGTGATCCTCATTACATTGATAAAAGCTTAACTGATTCGGGAACTGCTTATAAAAAAATTAAACAAACAGCTGCTGGAAAAGAACTAGATTACCAAGAAGAAAGTTGGCAGGCGTTGATTGATAAAGCACTAGAGGAAAAACCAGATATGTTGATCATCACAGGGGATTTAACATTAAACGGAGAAAAAGCCAGCGCCGAAAAACTAGCTGGATTACTTAAAAGATTAACCGAAAAAGGAATCAAAACCTTTGTGATCCCGGGGAACCATGATATCAACGATGGCTGGGCTAGAAAATTTGTTGGGGATAAACAAGAGCAAACAGAAGCAATTTCAATTGCTGACTTTAAAAAAATATTTGCTGATAATGGGTATCAAAATGCAACAACGTATGATAAAAACTCATTAAGTTATTTGGTAGCTGTGAACGAACAATATAATTTTCTTTTTCTTGATTCCAATATCTATCCAGAAGATAATCAGCCCAAAACAAGACCTAACACAGGAGGAACGATTCGCAGGAAAACCATGAAATGGGTTGAAAAACAGCTAGATGAGGGAAAACAGGCAAAGAAAAAGACGCTTGTTTTTATGCACCATAACATTTATGCTCACAACAAATTATTGTCTAGCGGCTTTGTGCTTAATAATGCAAAGGCAGTTAAGCAACTTTTGGCGCAGTATCAAGTACCAGTAGTGTTTTCAGGGCATATTCATGCGCAAGATATTATGACAGAGACGGTAAATGATGAACAATTGACTGAAATTGTGTCGGGGTCTTTTTCTATCACACCGCAAGGCTATGGCGTAGTCAACTTGAAGGGGAATTCATTCAATTACCAAAGAAAAGAAAATGATGTAGCAAGTTGGGCTAAAGAAAAGAACATCACAACGCCTCAGATCAGAAATTACCAAGAATACCTCAAAGAAGTTTTCGTTGAAGATGGCAAACGCTTAGCATATGCTCAATTGATCGATAGTGGTATGACTGATGAGAAACAGATGGATACAGCAGCTGATTTTGTTGGGGAAATGAACGTTCGCTTTTTTTCTGGTAATGATTACAGTACAGATGAAGAAGTCAAAAAAATCCAGAAAGAATCTGGTTACCGTATTATTGCAGAGAATAGTAAATTTTTGAAAGACTATATTGATTCGATCATCCAAGATAGAAATGAAGAGGATAATTCCTTAGCTAAAGAATTTTGAGTGATAATAGAAAGCGAGTCCGGGACAAAACTAAAAATCAGTTTTGTTTCGGGCTCTAAATCCGAATAAACGGTGGGATCAGAAGCAACCCCTTCGGAAATAAGCTGAGATTCACAAAAATTTGAAGAGCAATTTTCGTGAATCTCTTCTTATTTCTCGGGGTTAAACACTTCTGACCCAACCTCTTTTTTCATTGATAGCTTTTAGTTATCATACCTGTGAATAAACTATTATCAGTATGCTGCATTATCGTGGTACCATAAAGAAAACGCTACAAAAGCAAAGGAGTAAATAAAATGGAATTGATTTCAAGTGAAAAGGGATTTGAATTGGTCCACCAAAGTGGTAACTGGATATTAAAAAAAGAGCTTGGCTTTTCCCCAGTTGAAATGTTAGTGGCATCGATCGGAGCTTGTGGTGCTTATGTTTATGAAAAAATCCTGACGAATTCCCATATCGATTTTACTATTGATAAAGTAGAGATCGCATATGAAAGAGCAGAAGAGAAACAAGCAAAACCGTTAAGTCGTGTTCTAATTACGTTTGCTATTCATGTTTCGCAAGAAGATCAAGGGAAAGCTGAACGGGCGCTGAAGCTGATAGGGAAAAATTGTCCAGTCATGCAGTCATTGGATCCAGAGATAGCGGTTATTGAAAAGGTTATCTTTCTATAACCGATCAAACATAACAGAAGAGAATCGTTCAATTGTTAACCACAGGGAGGCATAAAATGAAAAAAAGTTTGACTATCAGTACTCTGATGCTGCTATTGTTTTTGACTGGCTGTAATGCAACAAATAAATCGGCAACCACTGAGACAAAAAAAGCAGTCGTTCATTTTACTGAACCAGCAGAACTACTGACGCTTGATACCACGCAAGAAGAAGATTTTACCAGTTTTAATGCTCAAAACCAAGTGTTGGAAGGTCTCTATCAATTAAATGAAAAAGATGAAGCTATCCCAGCTGTAGCTAAAGAATTACCCGAAATAAGCGAAAACAAACGAACCTATACAATCTCTTTAAGAGAGGATGCAAAATGGTCAAATGGAGAAACGGTCACAGCAGCTGACTTTCTCTATGCCTGGAGACGAGCGGTTACGCCAGAAACAGCGCCGTCATATGCTAGTTTATTTGTTTCTTCTATAGAAAATGCAGATGCTATTTATCAAGGGAAAATGAAGCCGGAACAACTTGGAGTAGAAGCCCCCGATGAACACACAGTAGTGATCCATCTGCTCAAACCAATTCCTTACTTTACTTCCTTACTGACCTTTGAAACATTTTTTCCAATCAATCAAGCGTTTGCCGAAAAGCAAGGGAGTGATTATGGGACCTCAGCTAAAACGACTCTTTATAATGGACCATTTGTCTTAAAGGGCTGGGAGCAAAACTCTGATACATGGCAGTACGTCAAAAATCCAGAGTACTGGGACAAGCAGAATGTGAAAGTGGATGAAATCCAAACAACTGTTGTAAAATCAACCAGTACCGCTGTCAACTTATATCAAACAGATGAGCTAGATCGTGTTGTTTTAGACGGTGAATTTTCTAAGCAGTATAAAAATGATCCTGACTTTCAAAATCAAAACGATACAAAAATGGGGTATCTTCGTTTCAATCAAGGGCAAGGTAAACTACTGGAAAATACTCACTTACGCAAAGCGATTTCTCTGGCAATTGACCGTGAAACTTTCGTAGAAAATATCTTGGGAGACGGTTCTATTGCGGCGACAGGTTTCGTTCCGCAAAATTTAGTCCAAAATCCAAAAACAGGAGAAGACTTCCGCAAAGAAAATGGTGTTCAGCAAGAATTTGATAAAACAGAGGCGCAAAAAGCTTACGAACAAGCAAAAACAGAGTTGAATAAAAAAGAAATCAGCTTAGTCTATTTAGCCAAAGATACCGATATAGAGAAAAAAACAGCTGAATATTTGGCAAGTCAAATCGCTGAAGTATTACCAGATATCAAGTTTAAAATTACTACATTACCAAGCAATAACTTACAAGAGCGATATTTATCTGGTGATTACGATATTGCTTTTGGGCAATGGATGCCTGATTTTAAAGATGCAATCACGTTTTTAGATATGTTTGCTTCAACATCTGGATTAAATCACATTCATTATAAAAATCCCACCTATGATCGATTGATCCAAGCAGCTACTGAAACAGATGCGGCAAACGAAGAAAAAAGATGGTCCGATCTATTACAAGCAGAACATTTATTATTAGCAGAAGATTACGCAATTGCACCGATTTATCAGCAACAAACAGCATTATTACAAAAGCAAAATATTAGCGGTGTAGTAAAACATAGTTTTGGCTCACCATATAGTTTTAAATATATTCAAGTAAAAGAAACAGAATAAAGAAAGTCATAGAACAAAGCCTTTTACGCTTTGTTCTATTTTTTTGCAAAAAATCAGTTTTCGCTTGACATATGATTGAACGTTCATGTATTATGAGTATATGATATATGAACGGTCATTCATTTGAAAAGATAAGATGTATCTTTTCAGAAAATACCCAAAAGGAGGAAATATAAAATGGATACAACAAAAACACATGATCATAGTTGTTCAAACGAAAAAGGCCATAATCACGAGCACGATCATAATCATGATAGCAGTCATAGTCATAGTCATAGTCATAGCCATAGCCACGGGAAATCACCTGTCGTTTTATTTTTTACAGGATTGGTTATTTTTATCGTTGCATTTTTTATCAATGAAGGGTCACTCTTACAGAATATTCTTTTCGTGAGTGCAATGCTATTATCTGGCTATCATATTATTTTAGAAGGTATCGTTGATACAATCAGCGAGTCAAAAGAGCAAAAGAAGTTTGTACCGAATGTTCACATTTTGATGACCTTAGCCGCATTTGGTGCAACGATCATCGGAAACTATGAAGAAGGCGCGTTGCTGATCATCATTTTTGCAGCAGCTCACTTTCTTGAAGAATATGCAGAAGGACGTAGTAAAAGAGAAATCACAAATCTTCTTAAAATGAATCCGACAGAAGCTCGTCTCATTCAAGCGGATGGCAGCGTAAAGACAGTAGATGTAGCGACGCTAAAAATCGGTGATAAACTACAAGTATTGAATGGCGACCAAATTGCTACCGATGGAATCATTCTATCTGGGCGTACGTCGATCGATGAGTCGTCGATCAATGGTGAAAGTATTCCTAGAGAAAAAACAGTTGGCGATGAAGTGTTTGGCAGTACGATCAATGGTAATGGTACGTTTACTATGGAAGTGACAAAAGACAGCAGTGATACAGTCTTTGCTAAAATTCTCCAATTAGTCAATCAGTCACAATCAAACTTATCGAAAACAGCTACTAAGATCCAAAAATTAGAACCTTATTATGTTACGATCGTCTTGATTTTAGTACCGATTTTTATCGCAGCAGGTCCCTTTGTATTTAATTGGACATGGAACGAAAGTTTTTATCGCGGTATGGTATTTTTAATCTCCGCATCTCCTTGTGCCCTTGCGGCTAGTGCCATTCCAGCAACCTTATCAGGCATTTCAAATTTAGCTAAACGAGGCGTTTTATTCAAAGGCGGTTCTTTCTTAGCCAATTTAGCAACAATTAAATCTGTTGCTTTTGATAAAACTGGAACATTGACCAAAGGCAAACCATCTGTTACGGACTTTTATTTTTTAAGTGACACAGCACAGCTAACAGAACAACAGTGTATCGACTTAATTGTTGCGATGGAAAAAACAGCGAATCATCCGTTAGCCAATGCCATTTTAGCCAAATTTAAAGCAGAAACTGAACTAAGTTTAACGGTGGAAAATGAGATTGGGAAAGGGCTTGTGACAGAATATCTTGGTGATACGTATCAAATTGGTAAACCGGAAATATTCAGTCTAGTTAATACTCAAATCAATGCGCATAATGAGCAATACGCAAAAGAAGGAAAAACAGTTGTTTATTTTGCTAAAAATAATGAAGTCATTGGTTTGATCGCTATGATGGATGTACCAAATGAAAATGCTAAACCGGTGATCAGTTATCTGAAATCACAAGGAATTCATACAACCATGATCACTGGAGATGCAGAACTCACTGGACAAGCAGTTGGACGTCAAATCGGCATTGATGAAGTGGTAGGAAATGTTCTACCAGAAAATAAGGCTGCGATCATCAAAGATCAACAAGCTCGTTTTGGTAATGTAGCAATGCTAGGTGATGGTGTCAATGATGCGCCTGCTTTAGTAACGGCAGATATCGGTGTTGCAATGGGTGATGGAACGGATATTGCAATTGACGTGGCAGATGCGGTCTTGATGCAAAATGATTTAACCAAATTCAGCTATGCCCACAAGGTCTCTAAACGTCTAGATCGAGTGGTTTGGCAAAATATCATCTTTTCAATGTTTATCGTGGTTTTATTGATCACATTGAATATTCTTGGGAAAATGGACATTACGATTGGCGTGATTGCACATGAAGGAAGTACTTTATTAGTTATTTTAAATGGCTTACGATTATTGATTCCCTCAAAAGAATAAGGCGCAGTTACCTAAACAAACACCGGTGGCAGTACTTGCTATCGGTGTTTGTTTAGGTAGCTTGATGTGATGAAGCAGTTGGTAGTATAACTGTATTTTTCATGGTTTATTCATGTTCTTTTTGTAGCTGTCTTTTTTAGTATTGACAGCCCTTCCAATATTTGCTATGCTAAGCAACAAGCAGTGGATGTTATTACTTCGGGTAAGCATGCCGCAGCTCATTAATTTTAATTAACTGGATGTTATCACGAAAGTGAGCAGGACCTATTTGCACCGTTATTTAGCGACGGGTAAATGGGATTTTTTTGTAATTGGGGACTTATTATGATCATAAAACGAGTACTAAACAACAATACAGTCATTTCTAGCAACAGTAAAGGTGTCGAAGTTCTTTTAATGGGAAAAGGGATTGCGTTTGGGCAGAAAAAAGGTCAAACCGTAGATCTGGAACTGGTCGAAAAAACCTTTTTACTAAGAGATAAAGATACACAAAATAAATTTACTGAGCTATTGATCGATGTGCCGATGGAGCATATCTTAGTAGCAGAAAAAATTATTAATTTCGGTAAAATCAAGCTTGGAAAAAATTTAAGTGAAACCATTTACGTCAATCTGACTGATCATATTCATTCAGCTGTTGAGCGCTATCGAGAGGGCATCATCCTGAAAAATCCGTTAAGATGGGATATCGAACGGTTTTATCCAGACGAATACGTGGTAGGGGAAAAGGCAATAGAAATCATTCGGAAAGAACTAGACGTCGAGTTTGTTATCGACGAAGCCGCATTTATTGCTATTCATTTTGTTAATGCTGAACAGTCTAAAAGCTTTGATTTAGCCTATGAAATGGCAGAAATCACTAAAAATATCGAGGATATCGTAAAAAAGGAGTACAACACAGAATTTGATGAGTCGTCGTTAGATTATTATCGCTTTATAACTCACGTTAAATTTTTTGCCCAAAGGCTGTTGGTTGGAGAACATTATGATGATGAAGATGCTGAACTGCTTGATACACTCAAGAAAAAGTATGAGCTAGAATACCGCTGTTCATTAACGATAGGCGAGTATGTTCAAAAGGCGTTTGATTACTGCTTAAGTTCGACAGAGTTAGTTTATCTTACTGCACATATCAGAAGAATCACGAAAAATTTATAAACAAATAGGATTGTTATCCATTAGGAGCATGACCTAAAACAGGACCCAAAGAAAGGGGCTGTTTTGGGTCTTTTTTAGTTAGAAAGGAAGAAAAAAATGAACTATAAAGATTCAGCAAAACAAATACTTGATTTAGTTGGCGGTGAACAAAATGTGCAGTCAGTGACTCATTGTATGACGCGCTTACGTTTTGTTTTACGTAATGAAAGCTTGGTAGAAGATACCTTAGTTAAAGAAGCACCAGGTGTGATGGGAGTAATGAGAAAAGGTGGCCAATACCAAGTTATTATGGGCAATGATGTGGCATCTTATTATAAAGAACTGGTAAAAATAGGCCATTTTAGTAATCAAGCATCAACTGAAAGCGTTGGAGAAAAAAAGAATTTATTTGAAGCCTTTGTTGATGTGATTTCAGGCTGCATGTCGCCATTGATTCCTGCAATGCTAGGTGGCGGAATGATCAAAGTATTATTGATTTTACTACCATTAATGGGAATTTTAAATGACAGCAGTCAGACATTTGCGATTCTTTCATTCTTTGGTGATGCACCATTTTACTTTATGCCGATCATGCTGGCTTTTACAGCAGCACAAAAGTTCAATGTGACACCCATGCTAGCAGTCACTGTGGGCGGAATCATGCTACACCCGAATTTTGTTGAGATGGTCAATCTTGGTGAGCCGATCCATTTTCTAGGTTTGCCAGTAACGCTTGCATCATATGGTTCTTCTGTGATTCCCATTTTAATCATGGTTTGGCTAATGAAATATATTGAGAGCTTCTTTGACAAAATTATTCCTAATGTAATCAAAAGCTTCACAAAACCATTACTTATTTTATTGATTTCAGGACTTTTAGCTTTAGTTGTAGTCGGACCATTAGGAACATTTGCAGGGCAATTGTTATCATCTGCTATTATTTGGATCCAAGGAAAAGCTGGCTGGTTAGCTTTAGGTTTAATGGCGGCCTTTATGCCATTGATCGTAATGACTGGTATGCATTGGGCTTTTGCACCGATCTTTTTAATTGCTTCACCAGCAACACCTGATATTTTGATTCTTCCAGCAATGTTGGCAGCAAATTTAGCACAAGGCGCCGCAGCCTTAGCTGTTTCTGCGAAAACTAAAGATAAAAATTTAAAACAAGTGGCTGCAGCTTCCGGAATCTCAGCATTATTAGCCGGAGTGACTGAGCCTGCCTTATACGGAGTGACATTAAAGTATAAAAAACCATTATATGCCGCAATGATTTCAGGAGCAGTCTGCGGAGTGTATATGGGCATTACAGGATTAGAATCTTATGCATTTGCTGTGCCATCACTGGTTGCTTTACCTCAATTTATTGGTGGACAAGGTAACGGAAATATCATCAATGCGATTGTGGTTGCAGGAATTTCGATGGTGTTAACGTTCGTATTGACATGGATCTTTGGGATTGATGAAGTAGAAAAAAAGGATGCAGAGCAAGCGATTGAGATTTCAGAAGCTGTAGAAACAGGCAGTAACAATCCAAAAAAAATCTATGCACCGATAAAAGGGCAAGTGATCCCTTTAGAGCAAGTAAATGATTCAGCGTTCTCAGGGAAAATGATGGGTGAAGGCCTTGCGATCATTCCGGAAGAAGATACAATAACAGCACCATTTGATGGTGAGGTAACAGCACTGTTTCCTACAAAACATGCCATTGGTTTAACGAGTGAAAATGGGATCGAAGTATTGATTCATGTAGGAATTGATACTGTAGAGTTAGCAGGGAAATATTTTACGACTTTTGTTGAAACAGGAGACAAAGTGAAAAAAGGGCAAAAAATTCTATCGGTCGATTTTGCCAAGGTAAAAGAGGCTGGCTATGATATAACAACACCGATTGTTGTTACGAACACCGATTCATTTATTGATATTGTTGCAAAAGAAATAACTGAAACAAAGAGCCAAGAAACTATTTTATATGTTGTGTAAAAATGAATACAGGAGGAGCGATCATGTCTAAATTTCCAAAAGATTTTTTGTGGGGTGGTGCTATTGCCGCTAATCAATGTGAAGGCGCTTATAAGGAAGATGGAAAGGGACTAAGCGTAGAAGATGTTGCGCCAAACGGCTGGAAAGGTCTACCAACAAGCGAACCAACTCTAGATAATATGAAATTAGTTGGTATCGATTTTTACCATCGCTATAAAGAAGATATTAAGCTATTTGCTGAGATGGGATTTAAAGTTTTCCGATTATCGATTGCTTGGTCAAGAATTTTTCCACAAGGCGATGAACAGGTACCGAATGAAAAAGGGCTGGAATTTTATGATAAAGTCTTTGATGAATGTCATAAATATGGAATGGAGCCGTTAGTTACATTGTCACATTATGAAACGCCGCTTCATTTATCGAAAACCTACGATGGTTGGCGTAATCGTAAAATGATTGGTTTTTTTGAGCACTATGCCAGAACTGTTTTTACACGTTATCAAGGAAAGGTAAAGTATTGGTTGACATTTAATGAAATCAACTCTATTACACATGCTCCTTTTTTAAGTGGAGGCATTTATATGCCAAAAGAAAAACTCACAAATCAAGACTTGTATCAAGCAATTCATCATGAATTAGTAGCAAGTGCTAGAGCAGTAAAAGCTTGTCATGAGATACTGCCTGATGCTCAAATTGGTTGTATGATTTTAGGTATGCCGGTTTATCCGCTAACACCAGCACCTGCTGATGTACTAGCGTCCTTGCAGACAGAAAGGGAAAACTTCTTTTTTTCTGACATCCAAGTAAGAGGTACTTACCCAGCGTACGCTAAGCGGTTTTTCAAGGAAAATGATATTTGCCTTGATGTCACAAGCCAAGATCAGCAGGATTTGTTGGAAACGGTGGATTTCATATCCTTTAGTTATTATATGAGTACTTGTGAATCTTCTGATCCATCGCTTGAAACAGGAGAAGGAAACATCTTAGGTGGAGTACCTAATCCTTATTTGAAAGAGAGTGAATGGGGCTGGCAAATCGATCCAGAGGGGTTAAGATATTATCTGAATATCTTATATGATCGCTATCAAAAACCTGTATTTATTGTTGAAAATGGCTTTGGCGCAGTCGATGAATTGATAGAACTCAAAGATGGCACTAAAACTGTGATCGATGATTATCGTATCGATTATTTGAATGACCACTTGGTTCAAGTCGCAGAAGCAATTGAAGATGGCGTTGAGATCATGGGCTATACCTCATGGGGCTGTATTGATTTAGTCAGCTTTACAACCGCTGAATTAAAAAAACGCTATGGATTTATTTATGTAGATCGACACGATGACGGAACAGGTACTTTGGAGCGATACAAAAAGAAAAGTTTTGATTGGTATAAAGAAGTCATTGCGACAAACGGTCAAAGTCTAATTTGATTGAAAAAAGCTATTTCGATTCACGCAGCTTATACGTAAAAGCTGACTAAGTTTCTAACTCAGCTAAGGTGAATTGAATATTGAACGACTTCATAGTATAGTTAAGTTAGAAGGGCATTTCATAAAATGCGAAAAATTTGAGGATTTTATGTGAAAAAATGATGAATGCTCGAAAAAATAATTACAAGTGTTCGTTATTTTTTTATTGAAATAATAACAAAGAATAACCAGTCGGAAATTCGATTTTTTTGAATAATAATAATTTATAAAATAGAAAAATAGTATTTTTAAGAAAAGTGATTTCTTGTTTTATTAGAAATCACTTCTTTTTTTAGTGTTTAATCACAGAATAACAGATAGATATATCTCATGTAAATATTGTTTCGCTCATGTTTTGGAAGAGGAAAAGAGTGGGTTTATTTTTTTGTGAAAAGAGTAGAGAAAGGGATGGATAATAGCTTTTTTTAATTCATTGATTATGGTATATAAATCAAAAAAATAAAAGATTTTTTCCGCATATAATGATAAAAAACATGTATTTGATAAGTTGTAAATAAATATGTTTGAGAAATACAGATGAATGTGATTTAAGTTTCCCAAAAATGAAAATAAACCGCTAATTCAGTTTGTTTGTTTAAGCTTTATCTGATAAAATAGAAAGAGGTAGGCATGTTTTTTGAGGTCTTTTTGTGCATTGTTTTTTATCAAACAAACTAAAAGTTGAATGAGTTGCTGTTCATCTGCTGGAAAACACATTTAGAAAGTGAAGTCGATTATTTTTTAGAATAAAAAAGTTACTGCACTTGTCACTATAGTTACATATAAGACAATTCACATATTTTACTTAGTATTTAGAGTTAGAGCGCTAACAATAATCAAAAAAGAGATAGCCCGATTTTTATAGAAGGAAGTGAGCATATGCTAAAAATTTTTGGCAAAGGTAAAAAAAGAAAAAAATACGAAGATTACGATGAATATGACGACGAAGATTATGATGATGAAGATTATGATGACGACGAAGACTATGATGATGATGACTATGATGACGACGAAGACTACGACGACGATGACGAAGATTATGATGACGACGACGAAGACTACGACGATGATGATGATGAAGATTATGATGACGACGAAGACTACGACGATGATGACGACGATGATGAATATGACGATGATGAAGAAGAAGCCCGTTCACTATTCTCACGCAAAAAGAAAAAGCCTGCTCCAGCGCCATCTAGAAAGCCAAAACCAAAGAAAAAGAGACCGCCAGTCGACGAAGTCATTGATGATGATGAGTTAGAAGAACTTCAAGAAGAAAATAATCAACTTCAAGGAGAACTTCGAGAGCTAAAAGCAGAATTGCGCAAAAATAAGCGAGAGATCACTCAACTACAAAATGAAGTAGAATCAGCACGTCAAACTAATGAATCATTAGAAAATGAATTGTCAATGGTACAGGCTGTACCAAAAGATTATGATGCACGGATGGCTGAACTAGAACAAGTCAGAAGTAAATATAACAGCCTGTTGCGTGAAAGTAATCGTCAAATCGATGAAACTGATTTAAACCGCAAAAAAGCAGAGCGCTTTGCAAATAAGATCAGACAATACGAACAAGAGCTATTAGCTAAACAAGAAGAAATTGATAAACTTACTGAGGATCGAATTGTGATCATGGCATCAGATACACCAACAGACACAGGTGCTTATGAAGAGTTAGCGAAAGTTCGACAAGAGTTAGAACGTACAAAACGCCAACTAGCTCAAAAGACGATCGATGTCGATCAACAATTATCAAAAGAAGACATTGGTGAAGTGTTACTAGAGGCGAAAAGACAAGCAAAAGAAATTGTTAATCAGGCGAATCAGCGTGCGCAACTTATCAATGAAGAAACGAAGAGAAAAGCTGGCGTCTTAAAACGCCTAGAACGTGCCGAACAAGAATACCAAAATTACTATAAACGAATCAAAGATGTGAAGGAAGAATCAGAACAAGCATTCAACCAAATCATCAACTTAGTGAAAGAAGATTCAGATCAATAAGAGAGAGAGGACACAGAATTGAAAAAAAGAAATCTAAACAGTAAAAAATTACGATTATTAAGTGTAGGGTTACTTACTTCAAGTGCTGTCCTTTCTGTTACCGATGTTCAACCAATTGTTGCAAAAGAAATTGATAATCAAGCAACTTCAGGTTCCGAAGAACATGAAGATGTAGCAATTTTATCTTCAACTACGGAACATGAGACAACAGAAAGCACAATAGAAGGAATAGAATCTAGCACAAGTTCTTCTACCGAAGCTAACACAAGTTCTTCAATTACTGAAGAGACAACTAGTGATTCATCAAGTACATCAGATGATACTAGTTCTACAACCGATTCAACGACAACAAGTACTACAGACACAACAAGCACAACAAGCACGACAGATACATCAACAAGTACGACAGATACATCGACGACTTCAACGGATACCTCTACTTCGTCGAAGCCGAAACCAAGCAAACCGAAACCAAAGCCAAAGCCAAAACCAAAACCAAGTAAGCCGGCAGCAGTCAAACCAACACCGCCGGTTCAAGGACCGATTCAAAAGCCGAGTGTACCGACTCCGCAACCAAGTAGACCAAATACTGGAACAACTGTTGGAACGACAACTGGAAACAATACTGGTGGTAGCTCGGCAGGTGGCTCAGACCAGGTATTCCACATCAGTCCCAACTTAACGACGAAAAGCTTTGTTAAAGTCATTGGAGAAGATGCTCGTACTATTGCTGGTGAGAACAATTTATACGCATCAGTGATGATTGCTCAAGCAATTTTGGAAAGTGCTTCTGGGAATAGTGCATTAGCTTCAGCACCAAATTATAATTTATTTGGTATCAAAGGTAGCTACGAAGGCGCAAGCGCCAACTTCCTAACGAGTGAAGATAACGGCTCTGGAAGCATGTTTACGATTCGTTCTAATTTTAGAAAGTATCCATCTTACAAAGAGTCCTTAGGTGATTATGTAAAACTTCTTAGAGGCGGCACCGATTCAAGTAGCTCTTTTTACAGTGGTACCTGGAAAACGAACACGAAAACATATAAAGAGGCAACAAAGTATTTGACTGGTCGTTATGCCACTGATACTAGCTACAACTCAAAATTAAATGGTTTGATCGATGCGTATGATTTAACGCAGTACGATACGCTAAAGGCTAATAAGAATACTAAAAAAGCTAAAAAAATAACATTGAATACGTCCTTTGATAAATTAGAGAAAAAGGATGAGCAAAAAGATCAATCGATTGAATATCTTACACACATCGTGAAAAAAGGTGAATCACTGAAATCAATCAGCGAGTTATATAACATTTCTACGCTGGCTATTTTGGAGAAAAATCAATTAGATCGTCGAATGTTGTTTATTGGTCAAAAGTTGAGCGTGCCAAAACAAGAAGAAAAAACGACTGTAGTGCGAAAAGAAGAAGCAGTAGACCGCTCGTTAGAGATGGTCCAAAACTTATCTACCGCATTTGCAGATAAGAAAACAACTAAAAAAGAAGCCAAGATAACCGCAGCTAAACAGGCGGAAACAGCTAAAAAGGAAACAAAAGCGACAAAAGAGACAAGCGAATCAACAGCTAAAAAAGAAACAAAATCAACAAAAGAAACAAGCGAGACAACCACTAAAGAAGAAACAAAAGATTACCAAGTAAGTGCAACTCGTAAGAAGACAAAGGAAACATATGAAGTGAAAAAAGGCGATACGTTAGCAAGTATTTCCAAGAAAACTGGTATTTCAGTTTGGTCGTTAAAAGAGTGGAACGATCTAGATCAATACTTCTTAACTGAAGGACAACAGCTTATTTTAGCGCCGGTTTATGAACTTCAATCGTAACAAACAAGAAAGGAGAACGGTCTAATGAATGATTATTTCGATGTGTTTTTTCATCAACAAGCAATCCCATTCACTATAGGGGCCGTTCTCTATCAAAAAGATAGTACGGAAGAAATCGTTGAAGCGTGTGAGACACTCTATGAACGCTCAACAGGAGATTTCTTGACTTTTCGAGAGAATGAAGAGCTCTCTCGAAAAGTTATTTCTTCCTCTATCAAAAAACATGTTGAAATTCAATTTTTCCAAGCTCAATTGAATTGGGATGTTTTATTGGAAGAATTGAAAGAGCTGTTTCCACAATTTATTTGGACAAAAATCGTTGAAGAAGTTGATGGTGTTTTTAGTACATACTTATGTGAATTGATACCTGTTTCTTATAGCTCAGAGGAAGAGCCACTTCAATTTATTGTTTCAGCTAGCTTAGAACAGATGGGCTACCTTAAAGGGGAATCTGTCAGCAGTATCTTAGAAGCAAAGTTGCTCTCGATCTTTCAAGAAGAAGAGGAGTTGCCATTATCAGGTGAAACACTTAGCTTTCCTGTAGAAGTATCTATAGAAGAAACGGTTGAAGAACCAAAGGTGAAAGAACGCTCATTTTTAGATGATGACGAAATAGAAGCTGATGATGAAGTTTTTGACATTGAGCCAACTGATGAACTTGACACTATGGAACTTGTTTCGCGTTCAGAGGAAAGTGAAGTTATTTTCTTAAAGGAAAGTTTAAAGCGGGAAAAAGCGTCAAAGGATCGAGTGCGGGTAGCAAAAGAAAAATTGGAGTACGAGCTGCTCGCCATAGAAAACAGTTTACTCGTTAGCGGGTTAAAGAGATTTAAGAAGCATCAAAAAACGTCGATTGATGAAGAAGACTGGTACAAACCTGTTCGGATTGATTTAATCAAATATGACGATCTTTATAAAAAAGCCAAATTTATTGAACAATCCTGGCGTTTAAATCGCCAGTTAGTGACCATCACCGAAAAGATGACGGTAACAAAAGATCAGTGGATCTACGAGCGAGCACGCATTGAAAAAATTAAAAATAGTGTATCAGAAATGGATTTGCAGTCAATGATGGAACAATGCCATTTGATCAATGAGCGAGTTAGAATTCGCCCTGGGTTCCTATTTTTTAAACCAAGAGTTAAGCTCTATCAAATTGATTATGAACAATTAGAGAAAATCAGTGCTTTTTTTGATATTATTCAAACCGAAAATCGGCTACTAGAATCCGTGATCGAACAAAAAGAGTTTGATGCGTAATGATCTATATGGAAAATGGGTATGGAACAGAAGGAATTACTTTTGCTCCCACCGTTTATCCGAATTCCATGTGAGTGGGATATGACTCGAAGAGTTATGTCTCACTCCTATTTTTTGCATTCTATAAGGAAAGAAAATGGCTGTTTCGGTGATTTTTTATCCCTCACTCTCCCTGTATTTACTGAGAGAATTGCTGAATAACATGAGAAATCACTTGAAAATTTTGTAACAATTCTCGTTTTTTGTAATATTACATTTGTTATTTAAATTATCTTAGGAAAATTTCAGAAAAATTCCTGATTTATTTCATACATCGTTTTAAGTGGAAAGTCAGTGCGAACAGGTGTTTCTTAAGAGGTATTTTACAAGCTGTTACGTAATGAAAACACTCGTAACCAATTGTCACTATATCTTCACCTATGAAATATTTTTAGATGTTAAAGTATGCAAAGTCGATAAACAAACGACGAAAATATTTTTTACAAAGGAGAAACAACATGAAATCACTTAAAACGATTTTATTAGCAACAACTTTGACTGCAGGATTTGGTATTTTTATGGGAACGACTGACGCGCACGCTGATAGCTTATATACAGTAAAATCTGGAGATACATTATCTACTATCTCTCATCAATTCAGCGGAGACAACGGCTTGATCGATTTAATCGCAAAAGATAATAATATTTCTAATATAAATATGATCTTTGAAGGGGAACAACTAACGATCAGAACTGCTGAAGAAGCAAAGCAAGTACCAGTTCAACAGGAAACTGCTGAACAAGTAACTCCAGCACCTGAACAAGTAACACCAGTACAAGAAGCACCAGTTGCACAAGAAACAGCTTCAGCAACAGTAGCAACTACTTCTTCTGCTAAAGAATGGATCGCTCAAAAAGAATCTAGTGGTTCATATGGCGCGACAAATGGTAAATATATTGGTAGATATCAATTAGATGCTTCTTACCTAAATGGTGATTATTCAGAAGCGAATCAAGAACGTGTGGCAGATAGCTATGTAGCAGGACGCTATGGTTCATGGGAAGCAGCTCAAGCTTTCTGGATGGCTAATGGCTGGTATTAAGCCAAAATAAGCGAGTAATTAACTAAGTCATAAAATAAACAGGGAAGCAGCCATTTGAAGGGCTGCTTCTTTTTTATACAATCAGTATGCTGATAGGCGACTTTATCTTAGATGTGAGTATAATTTAAGTAGATGAGATACTATTTGTGAAAGGAGGAAGAACGATACCTGGCTGGCACATATATCTCAAAAAAGAACGCTTAGCATTATGGCAGAATAACAAGCAATAATTGCCAATTATGGGACAGAGCTAGGGAATCCACAATTTACGAGCAGGAGGGAAAGTCTACATGAAAAAACAAACACTACTGAACAGTATCTTTAGAGTACTTCGTTTTATTTTAATTGCGTTTATAGGATATTTAGTTTATAAGTCATTATTTTCAGAAATTCTAACAAGAAAAATCCATATATTCCTATACATCATTTTTTGGTTATTCAGTTCATATCTGGTTCTCCCCTTTATTAATAAACTAATGACCGGACGTTATTTGCCAGATTATTTTATAGCTCGTTCAAGGACAAGTGATGGCTTACTTGGGGATCCGATCAATCTTGCTTTTATTGGATCAGAGGATGAATTAGAACAACTTTTCATAAAAGCTGGCTGGACGAGAGCAGAGCCTTTATCTATAAGATCAAGTTTGCATATGATCACTGCAAGTGTTTTTGGGAGGTCTTATCCTACAGCACCAGTTAGTTCATTATTTTTATTTAATAAGAAACAAGACTTAGCTTTTGAACGAGAGATAGAAAACAACCCTAGAAGAAGACATCACGTTCGGTTTTGGAAAACACCTGAAAAATGGTATTTGCCTGGCGGTAGAAAAGCAGATTGGTTAGGTGCTGCAACGTATGACAAAAAAGTTGGATTTTCATTTTTTACAGGTCAGATAACACATAAAATTAATTCAGACGTTGATCAGGAGCGAGACTTTGTTTTGGAGTCCCTTAAACAATCGAATCAATCGATTTCAATTGAAGTAGTCGAACACTTTACAACGAGCTATCATGGACGTAATGGTGGTGGAGATGAAATCTTTACGGATGGTGCATTGCCATTTATCACGATAGATAAATAAAGGAAAGAGCGAAAGAAGAGGTGGGCAACAACTTTTCTTTCGCTTTTTGTGCTGCCTAATTTTCTTCGTTGAGTACGTAACGCTCATAATGAGCTTTGGTGAAAGAGATGACTCCAGATAACAGCAACAGACTGATCAGCGTACCTTCCCTTACGAAAATTGGCAGATCATAGATCAGGGAGAGAAGTAAAGAAATAGTTACTGAAAACAGGTCAATGCCATATCGGAACTTCGCAAAGGTATAGCCTGTCAATTCTGATAAAGCAATACAGACACTTTCGATTGGAAAGGGCAACACGCCAAGGGAAATCACGATTCCTGTAGCAAAACCAGCTATACATGTGCCCAAAATAAAAACAATGAATCGCAGAAAGTAATTTTCCAAGTGTAACGGTGCTAAAATGGTGTATGAAAAAAAATTGATGATACTGCCTAGACAAGCGATCGAAAGAAACATCAGTAAATATTTAAAAAATTGCTTTTTCTTTGATAGCAAAATATAAAAAATCAAAAATAGGCAATTCAATAAGAAAGTAATTGTACCTACCTTAATATCACCGATCGAAGCGATCGCAACATTTAATGAATTGAAACTACTGACGCCAATGTCTGCTTTTAAGGTCAAACTGATTCCAATACCGCTGAGTGCATAAAAGAAAAGAGAAAATAAAATTCTAGCCATAGTAATCCTCCTAAAGTTGAAGCTTACTGAGTCTGTTAAGACAGAGTAAACTGGATAAAAACATTATTTCTTAGTAGTAATTTAACGGATAGTCAGTCATAATAATAGGAGATATCTCATATTTTAGGAGGAAAAATGAAAATATACCCTATCGATCAAATAGCAGCCGTCACTGATAAATCGCGTATCGACTTGTTCGATTACTTTCCGGAGGCCTTATTGAAAGAGGCGCAGATTTTTGTTTATGAAAAAAAAGAATACATCGTCCGCTTTGATAAACCAATAGAGCATCTTTTTCTTTTAATAGAAGGTAGAGCAAAAATTTATAAAATCCATGAAAATGGTGGACGCTCTTTGATTCAATTTATTAGCAGAGGAGATTTTATAGGAGAGCTGTCTTTATTAGAAGTTGAAGATCAGATCAAAGACGTACAAGCAATCGATCAGTGCGTGTGTGTCGCTTTACCTTACCATACAGTTAAAGAAGCCTTGTTAAATGATAATCAATTTTTGAGAATGATTGCCAAATATTTAGGAAAAAAAGTCTTATTAAGAGTCGAACATTTTTCGAATAATCAAAACTATGAACTAAAATATCGTTTAGCAACATATATGCTACAGACTGAAGTCAATAGTATCTATACGGAGAAACAAACAGAAACAGCTGAATTTTTAGGTGTTAGCTATCGTCATTTGATTCATACGCTTAATGAGTTCCAAAAAGCAGGATTAATCATAAAACATGGAAAAAGCTACCGAGTGAATCGAGAGAAACTAAGTGAGTTAGCAATAGGTTTGATTGAATATAAATAGTAAAAACTTGAATAATGACATTAAATGAAGCGCTCTTTACAAGGGAGATGACCACTTCGTTTAATTTCATTATTTTTTCTATGAATTTTCCTATCAAAAAAAATAAATTCTTCCCTCTTTTTTAATAATAAAAAAGAGTTTTTTTCTATAATATTAATGAAAGAAATCACAATGAAAAAATCCTGTTCTAAATAAGAACAGGAAAAAAAGTGGTAGAAATGGGGAAATATAAATCACTTTTAATTTTTATGTTTTTAAAAGTCGTATGATTTTTTAGGAATATTTTAAAAAAGATAGTTTAAAGATAGAAATAAGGCGAATAATATTTTTATCATCTCTTTTTTTTATCTTTTTACAGTATAACTTATTTTTCTATCAATAACATATCAAATTTTTCGTTAATTTCTGAATAATTTGAGAAAAACCGGTTTTTTATCGCCGTCATATTCGCCGTCAATTATTTTTATGAAAGGAAGATTACTTTGGCTAGAAAAGGTGAAAACATATATAAAAGAAAAGATGGACGTTGGGAGGGGCGATACGTCAAAGGGAGACAGCCCAATGGACGTATCCGCTATGGCTATGTTTACAGTCAATCTTATAGAGAGGCAAAAAGAAAACTGACGATCAAAAAAGCTACAATGTTTTCTGTAAAAGAGCAATCAGAACAGTTTTATGGAAGTCTAAATAACTGGTTGGATTACTGGTTAGAGACAGTTATCAGTAAAAAAGTAAAGCCTGGAACATATGATAGTTATAAAAGTAAGTTGGAGTGTCATGTTCGCCCTGTGATAGGTGATAAACATCTGAGTGATTTAACCGAGGGAGATATTTACACTTTTGTTGAAAATACGAAGAAAAAAATTTCAGCCAACTCTCTCCATTCGGTGTTTAGAGTCTTAAAAACATCTTTAAAATATGCAGAAAAGCTTCACTTTATTAGAGGTTCAGTATATGAGAACATTGAACTTCCAAAAATAAGAAAGCCTAAAATTGTCAATATTTCACAATTTGAACATAAACGTTTGAAAACTGTTGCAAAAGAATCATCTGATGGATTAGCCATATTGATGTCATTAGAGACTGGGATGAGAATTGGAGAAATTGCTGGTTTAAAATGGGAGGATATTGACTTTGAAAATAAGGTCATCTCAGTTAAACGTACACTTCAGAGAGTGAAAACATACGCAGAAAGCGGGTACAAGACACAAATCATTGAAGAAAAACCAAAATCAGAAAATTCAGAGCGAATAATTCCGCTATCATCTGATCTATTCACACAATTATTAAGGAGAAAAGAATTGAGTAATAGTCCATACGTTATTTCTAAAAATCAAAGCTTTACAGAACCTCGAACGATTCGTTACCAATTTAAGCGGTTATTACAAAAATTTAAACTAGTTGAGTGTTCTTTTCATGCGTTAAGGCATTCTTTTGCTACTCGCTGTTTGGAAAAAGGGATAAATATTGCTGTGATCAGTTCCTTGTTAGGACATGCTTCGACCAAAATGACGCTTGATATTTATACAAATTCTAATTTAACAGAAGAACGAATTGCAGTGGAAGCCATTGCGGCTATCTAGCGTAAAGTAATAAATTCGCCGTCACATTCGCCGTCAAAGGAAATCTAAAGCGTTGATAATAAACGTTTTTTTAGGAATTTCCTGTTCTTATTTAGAATGGGAGTCTCAGATAAGAAGTATAAAAAGTGGCAATCAAAACCTATTTTACTATAAAACAGAATAAAATAATAATTTTGAGGTGAAGAGATTGTTCGTTTTTATTTAAAAGTGAACACGCTACAAGCTTAAAGAGATTAGTAAAAAATATCTTCAAGAAGAAGGAGAGAACAAATGTTTAACATAGGGTTAGTCAATGCGCTTGAAAATTATCAGTCAGAGTACATAGTTGCGTTAAAAGAGAAAAAGTGTCTGATTCATCAAATTAATCTAAATGAGATGGCTGAACAAATTCCTAACATGGATGCTGTGATTATCGTCGAACATACGTTAGAAGATATTGGACTGACATGCGAATTAATTATTAAAGTAAGAAGCTTAACGAATCGTTTTATTTTGGTTTTATCTAATGAGCCAACAAAAGTAAATCGAATCGTTCATCTTCAACTTGGAGTAGACTGCACATTTGATCGTCGAACAGAACCAGATGAGTTTTGTTTATTTGTGATGAATACACTTGAAAGAAGATCAGATAATAAGAATCAGGAGGTTGCAATTCTTCAACCAACTAAGGAATCGCCACCTGCAATCCAATTAGTTCCCAATAATTTCTCTGTGAACATCGAAGGCAAAGGGGAAGTGGGATTGACTAAGTTGGAATTCAAAGCGCTGGAATCATTGATTCAGAGAAAAGGTGAAGCAATCACCTATGAAGAACTGTATAAAAAAGTTTGGGGAGAAGAAAAGGGCGACAAAAAATATCGCGTAGCCAATCTGGTTTTTCATTTGAGAAAAAAACTGGAAGACGATTCCTTTAAGCCAACATATATCCGAACTGTTCGCTCTAGGGGATATATGTTGTCTAGTTGATCGATGTTGCGGAAGTAATTATATGGTGCGAACTTAGTCTGGTTTCTATTTTTTTACTCAGGACTGAAAAATTCTGCTTGAGTTCAAAAATTGAAATAATATAGTGTGATCCGACACACAAAAAAATCATACAAATAGAGAGGAGTTGAGAAAGATAATGAAGATCGGAAAAAAATCGATAGTAGTTGTTTTGTTGGTTTCTTTGTTTAGTATTTTAGGATTTCTGGTATTTAGTAATCAAACCAAGATACAAGCTTCTGAGAACAATAAAGGCCAATATACTCTTGAGAAAATTTCTGAATCAACAGATCAAATAGAATTTCTTTTGAAAGTTAAAAATCCACAAAAAGAAGAAATTGTATTGTCTTTAGATGGAAATGAAACAGGTCTTTTATCTGAAGAGGCACTCATAGAAAATCTTCCTTCAAAGCAATTAAATGAGCTAGAAGTTAAAGAGCATGATCAGATGAATAAGGTAACTATTCAATTTAAAGAAGCCACAGGAGAATATGAATTTCCAATGATTTTTAATGCAAGAACAACTGGAAAAGACATCTCTGATACGCTTAAAGTAGTTCATAAAAATGCTGTAGTTGCAAAGGCTAGCTTTGACTTGAAGTATCCAGAAGAAGCAGTTGAGTCTAAAAAAAATAATACTGAAACTGCCTCCACAGTTGCTTATAGTGCAAGAAATTTAGTAACCGTTGAGGACTGGGATTCATTTGTTAGTGCTTTGCAAAATCCTACAGTAAGTTCGATTCAATTGACTAAAAATATCTCTCGCGGAAGCTCATCAGTTAATCCTGGTACAGTGAGTAGAAGTGTAACAATTGATGGGGCTAACGGAGTGGATAATTTCAGTTTAGATTTTGGTGCTAATTCGGCTGCTAATTTTAGAATCAATTTAGGAGCAGTTGGGATAGCTTCTGAAATCAGATTTAACAATGTGAATCTAAAAGGTTCTGGTACTGCCGTTTCTTCAAATGATGCGATAGTATATGCGTCAGCTGCTGATAGTGCAAATTGGACTGCGGCTTTTAACAATATTTCATTAAGTGAAGGTCATACCAAACGTATTGCCTATTTGCCAAACGGCGCTATTTTGATGGACGGAGGCAATATTCATCTGACTCATAATGGTATAGGTTCTGGTGGTGCTGGCGGAACAAGTATGAATAATAACTGGCATAAATTATTTGAAGCAAAAAATATCACCATTACCAATGGGACAAAAATTAGCGGGACCTTCTCAGATATGTTTATGGGCTCTCAAGTAAATGATGCAACGATTCTTGTTAATCAAGGTTCAACTTTAGACTTGAATAATAGCAGAACTACCATGATCGCTATCGATGGAGACCGTGCCACGATGAAATTTGACGGTGAAGGAACAAAAGCAACCCTTTATAGTTCGCAAACTGGGACAGATCGATTTGGAGGCATCCTTTGTATCCAAGGTGTGAATTCTTTAATAGAAGTAACGAATTCAGCCCACTTTTATCTAGATTCACAATCGCATCCAGCTACTATTCTACAAGGAAACGGCAGTATTTTTAATATCAAAAATAAAGCTGTACTGAATGCAAAAATAAGAAATGATGCAACAGGAAATGGTTTTGGTGCAGTTATGCGTTTTAGAACATCAAGTGATATGCAGTTTAATATTGAAAATAATTCAGAATTTTCAATTATTAAGGAAGCAAGTTCAAGTTCTGAAACATTACGATTGTCTGGCGGTAACAATGCTGTAAAGGTTACTGGCGGATCAAAGTTCAAAATAATTGGAAATGGTAACCAAGAAGCAATCAACTATACAGGTACTGGAAATTCATTTAAATTAGAGGATAAAAATTCTAAAGTAGAAATTATTTCTACTTTAGGTAGAGGATTCAGTTCGGGAAACCAGACAATTATTGCTGGTGATCCAGGAACAGAATTTACAATCGATGGCTATGGTACTGGTGGTACATTTAGTTTTGGAACAAATTCGATTTTGGAATTTCACAATATGTTGTACTACGACTTTAGAAATAATAGCGGTAGTGTAGTATTTAATGGCAGTGGCGATTTAAAAAATGTTTATTCTGATGTCAGTGTTTGGAAGCAAGGAAATGCTGCTCAACTAGAAGGGAATCCTTATAGTGCATGGACGCTTATTGATATGGGACTTTATGACACTGGTTTTAGATATGATTATCATAGTTCACGTGCTGCAAGATATCGAACGTTCCAAATGAGCCAAATAAATTTACCTGGTACTTTTACAACGGATGATTCAGTTCATGCCGTATTAGGAAGCACTGCAAATAATATGCGGACAATGGCACGTATTAGTGGAAATAACGCTAATCCAGTTGTTGATGAATTGCGAACGCCAACGAATGCTGATAAGTATGCATTTGGTCATGTGACTATTCCGGAAGGTGTTGAAGGCTCTCGCTCTGCATGGACAGATGAGGTGACTGTGGTTTTAAAAGTTACCAAAGCGAATACTGGTGAAACCTATGAAATAAATGGAAAAACAGTGGGTGCTGATGAGCAATCACAAGGGTTGAATGTTTATGGAGAAGGTGCTCGTCCAGGGTTATTCCAAGCAGAAAATAAGCGTACTGCAAATGGAGCGACTGAGTTTTTTGAAACAGGTGACAAAGTTGAAGTGCTCAGAGCTTGGCGTGGAGGCAAAGATGGAGACTTAAATCCAGATCCTAACACGGTCCATTTAGGGAAACCCGGTGACGAAGTTCCAGGTGATTTAAAAGGCTGGGCAGACTCGGTCGCTACAATTGATGTTACTCCACCCACTCAAGCAGTAGTGACAACAGACTTGAGTAATGCCACAAAACAATTATCAGGTACGAGTGATGAGAATGGCGCAAAAGTCTTCTTTAAAGTAAATGGTGCATGGTTAAAAGGAACAGATGGTCAAACGATATCTACGATTGTAAATGCTGGAAAATGGGAAATTGATTTGCCGGAATATTTAACAAAAACAGATAAAGTTGATGTCTATCTAAAAGATACGACGTTGATCAGTCCATTACCATCTTATACGTTACCTGATACGTATACCCAAGAACCAGATGGGGTATTCGGAAATATAAATACGGAAGTAGATAGTTACAGCACTTATGCAGGCTACCATGATGCAATAAAAGCTGGAACTAAAGATGATCGCTTTAATCAAGCCAAACGTTTAATCGTTAAAGATGTCATTCCAGACCAATCAACATTAGTCAAATCAGTCGAATCAAGTGGTGGTTCCGATAAAACGGCCATTGGCGACACATTGACCTATACCTTGAAAGCTGAGAATCCTAAAGCAGGATCTGAAGCTTGGAAAAATGTTGAATTGGTCGACGTTCTTGCAGAAGGACTTGATTTTGATCCAGCCGATCATGGGATCACAATCAATGGTAAGTCGATCGGTGAAGATCAAAGTAAGTTTAGCTATGTTGAAGCAACACGAACATTGAAAATTTATGTTGGTGATTTAGCGGCTAATACAAATGCAACAGCAACCTTCAAGGTGAAGCTTGGGCAAAGTGCTGTTGTCGGTAGCGACGTTAAAAATAGAGCGAAAGCTAACGGTGATTCACCGCAAGAAAAACCATTCGTTCAAGGGCCAATCAATCCAGACTCAGCTCATGCCATTCTGACCGTAAATTCTAATGAGGTCGGGTTACCAGGAGGAAAAGCCGAGGGTGTTCTTTCATTCATTTCTGCTCCCAAAATGATTGACTTTGGGCTAAAAGAATCAGGCAGTTATGGTAATTTTTCTGCAGATGATCCAGAGTACGATCAATCTCTTGTTGTTAGTGATAGCCGAGAAGTCTTAACTGATTGGAAGCTATCAGCCAAGGTAACGAAAGTTATGGAATCAACAGCCGACCATTCTTATAAATTACCAGAAGCGCTTGTCTATAAAGAGGGTTCCCGTGATAATGTGCTGAAGTTGGAAGAACCATACGACATTATCAAAAAGGCCAGAGGCAGCCAAAATGTTAGTGAAGAAGAATGGGTCAAAAAAGGAAATGGATTCAAAATGGTTCTAGAAGCAAACCAATACAGAAAACTTGGTGAATACACTGCAACTGTCAAATTTACCTTAAGTGAAACCCAATAATGGAGGGATAAAATGAGAACAAAAAAAGTAACATATCTGCTTATCTTCTTCATTGCTTGGTTTACGCTATTCATTTCGCCAGCTCAAATGGTCAATGCACAAGGGGATGAAAACGGCGGTGGTGCTGTTCAAACGAATGGAGAAATTGGTTTCTACGAAGAAGATGGTTCAACTGAACCACCGACATCAACTAGTTCAACACAACCAGTTGATAAGGAAATGCCGACTAAACCTAAAGGCAGATATCCTTCAACCGGTGAGCTAGTAAAAACAAGTTTATCCATTAGTGGCGCTGTTGTGGTTGTAATTGTTTTAGGCTATTTTCTTTTGAAACGGAAAAAGGAAAAGCAAGAAGGAAAGGGGCATTAAGCAATGAAAAGAACAATGACATTGTCTTTACTTGCCGTGATTCTTCTAGGAGTGGGACCTTTTATTACAGGGAATCAGACTGTATCCGCGCAAGAAAGTTTAGATGGCACAGGTTCGATCAAGTTTACTGGGGACTATGATAATGTTGGAATCAGAGATCCGGAAAACCCGGATAAAACTGTCGATGCAGGAGAAAGTCCAAGTTCATCAGGAAAGCTACGTATTGATTTTGTTCCACAATTCAATTTTACTGGACGGAATAAAATATCTGCTAAAGATATGAATTATTCAGTGAATGCTCAATTATTTCATGACGAAACTGAAGCTCGTGGAAACTTCATACAAGTTTCAGATTATCGTGGCGGAGCAATGGGGTGGACTCTTCGGTTAAAGCAAGAGACACAATTTCAAAATACTAAAACACCAAACAATCAGTTGAATGGTGCTGTGTTGTCTTTAGACAAATCATGGACGAATTCTACAGTAGATAAAGCATATGCCCCAGTTGTTTCAGGTGATATTATTCGCTTGGAAAATATTGGAGAAACATATAATTTAGCAGAAGCAAAACAAGGCACAGGAGCAGGCACGTGGTCTATTTCATTCGGAGCGTCATCTGATAATCCCCTTGGAAGAGAAAACAGCTTGAAACCCAAAGTCGATCCAGACGGAAAGCCGATGCTTGATGCAAGCTTTGAAAATAAGCAAATGCAAGAAAATAGTGCAATAACGTTGTCGATACCCGGAACAACGAAAAAAGATCCGGTACCTTACACTACGGTGCTAACTTGGACATTAGCCGAGTTACCATAAATAAAAACACACAATATTAGGAGGAAATACAAATGAAATTAACACACAAATTATGCGGAGCAGCTTTATTAGCAGCAACAGGAGTGGCTTTAGCATTGCCAAACACAACAAAAGCAAACGATCTTGAAGGATCTGGACACATTGAGTTCACATATAACTCAGATGAAAATCCAGTCATCACTGATCCAGGTAATTCAACTGGTACAACAATCACAACAGGTATTACTACAACAAACCCTGGACCTATGGGAATTATCGGTATCAGCCCATTAGAGTTTGAGTCACATGATATTTTAACAAGCCAAACACAACGTGACTACAATGCTTCACTTATTACTGCAAACCCAGATAGTACAGAAGCTGATAAAGCAACTAACACTGAGAAATTCGACATGCAAAATGCTGTATGGTTCCAAGATTTACGTGCGACTGAGAAACGTCCATACCAAGTAAGTGCTAAAATCACTGAAAACTTCAAAGAAAAAACAAGCGGTACTTATTTGAAAGGTGCTAACATTACGTACAAAAACATCAATGTAACATCAACTGCAGACCCAAGCTTAAAACCAGCTGAAAAAGCAGGAACATTGAAACTTACAGCAGGCGATGCTGCAACAGCAGGAGATTCAGTAATTTTTGTTGACAACAAAGACGCAGCAGAAGGCGTTGGTTACGGTAAATTCGAACTTAACTTTGGTTTACACTCTGATGACACTGCAAAAGATGCTGTTGTATTAAACATTCCAGCTACTACTGCAATCGGTGAAGGAGATTATTCTGCAAAAATCACTTGGACAATGGCTGACGTAATTTAAGTCGTACCCATTGATCCGTTTTAAAGAAAAAAATAAGTACTGAGTGAGGCTCGCCGGCTCAATGAGTCGGCGAATTTCATTTCATAGAAAGGTTAGAGAACTGTAATGAAAAAAAGAGCATTTATATTTTTACTCTCACTTATATACATAGCTAGTTTTGTTTTACCAACGCAACTGGCATACGCCGATGATTCTAAGAAAAAAGAGGAACAAAAAAATCCGCTAGGCTTTAGCTATAAAGTAATTAAACCAGACAATCAACAAAATCCACAAGTTGGTTATTATGATCTACGAATGACACCTGGGCAAAAACAAACGGTTCAAATTGATTTGACAAATGATGGAGATCAAGAAGTAGAGGTAGAGGTTTCAATTAATGGTGCTAAGACGAATGGAAATGGTGTTATTGAATATGGCCCAAGCTCGATCGATAATGATAAATCATTGAAATATGATTTTAAAGAGGTTGTTAAAGGAGAAGAATCTGTAAAAATCCCGCCTAAAACAACTGTTCCATTGAAATTAGCTATTACAATGCCTGAAAGTAGTTACGATGGTATGATTTCTGGTGGTATTGAAATGAAGCGTCATATCAGCAAAGAAGAGCAAGCAAAACAAAAAGGGGTCGTAAATGAGTATGCGTTTTTAGTGGGGATGGTACTGACAGAAACAGATACAACTGTACAACCTGAATTGGAATTGAACAAAGTATATGCTGGATTAAGTAATTATCGCAATAGTATTTTTGTCAATCTTTCAAATATAGAAGCAGCGATTTTAGATGATTTGACATTGGATGTTCAAATTATGTCAAAAGAATCTGATAGCGTTATTTATGACACTAAAAAAGCCGGTATGCGTTTTGCACCAAATAGCATGATGGACTTTCCAATTTCAATGAATGGGGAAAAAATGGTGCCAGGTAAGTATCGAGCACATGTTCTTGCAACATCCAAAGATAGAAAATGGGAATGGACCGAAGAATTCACAATTACGGATGAAGATGCAGATAAATACAACAAGCAAGATGTTAATTTGGTTCAAGAACAAGGAATTAACTGGAAGCTAATTGTACCAATTGTAGCAGGTGTCTTTATTTTAGGCTTGATCATATTCTTTGTAGTTAGAACCCTTAATAAAAAAAGAGCCACTAAGAAAAAGAAGGCTAAAAAAAGCAAACGTAGATAAAAAAACTTAAAAGGAGAGAGAGCCGAATATGAGTATGTTGGATTGGTCCTTTGTAACATTACTATCTAGTGCCCTACTCTTTTTCCTATTTGCACTATTCTCTGTTGTTCTCTCAATAATGACTAGACGAAAGTTACGTCCATTGAAAAGGAGACCACCTAAAAATAAGCGCAAACGGAAACAATTTATGATGAAACGTCGTAAATTTGAAAAACAAGTAAAACGACAGCAGAATACAGGGATTTTCCTTATTGTTTTAATGTTGCTGTCAACTGGCGGCGCCGTCTACACTCGAAACTATCAAATGAATAATCTAAATGCGAATGATTCAGAGTCTATCGTTCAAAGTTATTATTTATTAGATGAAGTTGAGCTTCAATTAAACAATATCAAAAACGATAAAAATCCACAAAAATCGATTAAAAATCTAAGGGAACTTTCGCTCTCTCTATCTAGTTATGGTGCAAGAAGAGCATACCAAGGCTTAACTGAGGAAGGGCAAATGTTGTTGAATCGGCATTTTGTTTTGTTGAAAGAACTTGGAACAAACTTGAGTAGTCAAACTGTAGACACATTAGGAAACAAAGACACGATGGCAGGCTATCAAAAGGATGTAAACAAAGTGAAGGATAGTCAAAAGAAAGTATTCAAACGATTTAAAGTCAATGAAGCTGCTTTGAAGACCAAAAAGTAGCAGCTAGGTTGAGGTGAATCAAATGGAACAAGACAACAAAAAGAAAAAACAACGCCCAGTAACTAAAACGACGAAATCAACGTCGAAAAAAAAGACGAATCAGCTCTCCAAAAAACAAAACAAGGATAGCTCACGAGAAAGAACGAAATCTTCAATAAAAGTAAAATCACAGAAAAAACGTAAGCTGCAGAAGGTCAAAAGAAAGAAATTAACAAAAAAGCAACGTATTGCTTTAAAGAAACAACAACATAAGAAGTTGATTTTGGAAGTGATCATTACAATTTTACTCACGTTGACCTTAACGTCAATAATTGCGTATTTTACGTTCTCTATTCCTAAAGTTGAAGGATATTCCATGACGCCGACAGTGAATGATAAGGACCGTTTGTTTGTGAATAAATGGGGACAAGTCAAGCGGTTCAATTTAATTTACTTCAAAGAGCCTAAACATCAGGAAGTAATGATTCGGCGTGTCATTGCTTTACCTGGTGAAGACTTTTTTTATAAAGAAGGTAAATTATATATAGATGGAGAAGAAATAGTAGAACGTTTTATGTCTCAAACAACAGAAGCTAACGGGGAAAAACAGACCAATCGTACACCTGATTTTTCGTTACGAGAGATAGTACAAGCAAAACGTGTACCCAAAGGTAAGTATGTTGTTTTGGGGGATAATCGAAGCTATTCAACGGACAGTCGCTATTTTGGTCTGGTCGATGAAAAAGATATTATCGGTGTGGTAACAATGAGAGTATTCCCAATTCATGAAATGACTCATTTTTAGTCTAGAAATAACGAGGTAAAAAGATGAAACCGTCAAACTCAGAGCAGATAGTACATAGAAAAAGTCCTACTGGTCATGCAAAGAAAAGACCTCCTCATAAAAAAAAGAAAACATTCAGCTACATAAAAAGACAACGGATACTTGAAAGAAAAAAAAGAAAAAAAGAAAGTTGGGCTGGGAAAGTACGTCGTTATTTTTCGAACTTGATTTTTCTTCTTTTTTTCATGGCTTGTTGTCTGTTTTTATTTCATATGGCCACACATCAAGTATCAGGTCATTCTATGGCGCCGACTTTTGCGAATAAGGACCGCGTTTTGGTCGCTAAAGGCGTGCACCCGTCTAGATATGAGATTATCACTTTTGAACCTAAAACGGCGAAAGGAGACTCTTATATCAAGCGGGTCATAGGCATGCCAGGAGATGTTATCTGGGTGGAAGAAAACACGTTATATATCAATCATCAAGCAGAAAACAATCCGAAGAATCTCTATGGACAAAACTTAGCGGCTAAAGAACTACCGGATGGAACGATTCGAGTGAATGTTACAACAAATGTTGCGAGGGCATTATCAGTCTATTATAAGATACCTGAAAATGCTTATTTTGTTTTAGGCGACAATCGAAATCATTCTGAAGATAGTCGGATTTTTGGTTTGGTTGATCAAGATCAGATCGAAGGTATCGTTGTTTATCGGTATTATCCATTCAATAAGATGGGCGTTGTTCGATAAAAGGTTGGGAACTGTAAAGAAAGTGAGAGCAAGAATGAGAAAACAGAGAATAAAAGAGTTTCTAAAACAAAATAGTTTGGCAATGTTGCTGAGCTTTAGTCTACCTGTTGTATTAATGGCATTGATCTATTATTTTAAAGATATTTATCCAGGCAGTAAATTGACAGTCTTAGCGAGTGATTCCTTTACACAGTATGCGAATTTTCATGCCAGTTTTAATAACGTTTTACATGGCAAACAAAATATTTTCTATACTTGGTCTGGCTCATTAGGATTAAATTACTGGGCGTTGATGGCATATTATTTAAATGGTTTATTTACACCCCTTGTGTTCTTTTTTGATAATGGAAATATGGCAGATGCCTTGTATTATTTAACGCTACTTAAGTTTGGCGCAAGTGGTTTGGCTTTTTGGGTATTTGCGCACAACACATTCAAAATCAATCGCTGGTTAGTTGTTGGTTTAAGTGTCTCTTATGCACTGATGTCTTATAGCGTAGGCTACTCAGAAGTTATTATGTGGTTGGATACATTTATGTATTTACCGTTGATTATTTTAGGAATCCATCGGTTGATGGATGATAAAAAGCCAGCACTGTTGTTTATCAGTTATCTATTGCTATTTTTATCTAATTTTTACATGGCTTTTATGGTAGGTGTTTTTTCTTTTCTCTACTTTTTTGCTAGAGCGATCAGTCAGTGGACTGTTTATAAAAAGAGCATCCTTCCTTATTTGATAACCTCACTACTTGCTGGTGGTGCATCAATGATCACCATCTTGCCGACTATTTTTGATCTAAGTAATAATGGAGAAAGTCTATCGGCAATAACCACATTTTTAACACCTGATACTGGCCCTTGGGATTTTGTGGCAAAAAGTTTAGTAGGTGTTTATGATACGTCAAAATTTGAAAGTATGCCGTTTATCTATATTGGCTTATTTGCGCTGATTTTCTGTATGTTTTATTTTATCAGCAACAAGATTGCACTTAAAAATAAGTTGCTTTTTGGAAGCTTATTTATCTTATTGATCGCCAGTGTCTATATTTTACCGCTTAATCTAGCGTGGCATGGTCTGCATTCACCAAATATGTTGCTTTTTAGGTTTAGCTTTTTATTTTCATTTTTAGTGATTTTATTAGCAGGTTATGGCTTAGAAGTATTTGAAAAGAGCGACTTCAATCGGCTGTTAAATGGTGTATTGGGGATCACAGGTCTGATCATTGTCTTTTTAATTGTATCGAATAAGAAAAGATATGGCGTGATCACGACAATGTCTTTAGTTGTAACGATCGGGTTACTGGCAGCATATGTTTTACTCTTATATTTTTATGTGTATCAGCCAAAATGGAAAAAGTGGCTTCCTGTGTTAATACTCTTGTTAATGAGTGGAGAGGCTTTTGTAAACGCACAAGCATTAGTCAAAGGAATTAAACAGGATTGGAACTACCCTTCGCGTGAATTGATCGCTAAACCCTATCCTCATATCAAAGCACTGTCAGATCAAGCCTTTGAAGAAAACGACACATTTTTTAGAATGGAAAATTTAAATCCGATTTCTTTAGATGATAGTTTTAATTTTGGGTACCATGGTATTGGGATGTTTTCATCTATTCGTAATAGACACTCTTCACAATACATGAATGCGTTAGGATTTCGTTCTCTAGGGAGTAACCTTCAAGTTCATTATGAAAATAACACGTTGTTGATGGATGCGTTGATTGGGATGAAATATATCATTGCTAAAGGAAACTTAAACAAGTTTGGCTATGAAAAAATGGCTCAATCGGGTGACTATAGCCTGTATAAAAACGCTTATGCGCTGCCTTTAGGAATTATGACCGACAAAGGCATTTATGAAAAAGAAGCGGTTCGAAATCAAACAGAGCTTTTCAATTATTTATCTGGATCAGAAGGTGAATTATTTAGTTTTGGGGAAGCTACCATGGTAGACTCAAAAAATGTCATTGTTACAGAAGAAGAAAATACAGTCAGCTTTGGTGAAGAAGAGCCAAATAAAATAAAATCCGTTACGTGGCTAATTACAGTTCCAGAGCACTCACAAGGCTATTTAAGTCTAGTGCCAACAGATTTAGGAGCAGCAATAGATACCAAGGTACATGTGACAGTGGATGGTGTAACACGTAGAACTGATTTACGCGATGATGGTCAATATCACTCCATCGGCTATTATGATAAAACCAAAACAATAAAAGTTACGACGAGTTTTACAGGTGGGAAGCAGAGAACTACATTATTCAAGCCAGATGTAGTCTTTTTAAACACACAGGAATTTGAAAAGTCAGTGAAAAAGATCCAAGAAAAAAGTGTAGACTTTAAAACGAATGGCCGTAAAGCACAAGCACGAACCTCTTTTGAGGAAGATCAGGTGTTATTAACAACAATTCCGTATGATAAAGGTTGGAAAGCTTATATCGATGGAAAACAGGTCAAGATTCCAACATTTAAAGATGCCTTTTTAGCAATTCCAGTACCTGCTGGGACACATGAAATTAAATTTGTTTTCTTACCACAAGGTTTTGTGATCGGAGCCATTTTATTCATTCTGTGTATATTACTATTTATTGGCTATAGCTACTGGTTAAAAAAACAATTAAAGGTAAAAAGCGAGACATAAAAATAACGCAAAGAAATAAAGGAGAATCAACATGAAGCAATTAAAAGGAATCATTTTCTGTACACTACTGTTTTTTTGACTGGTTGTGCTCAGCAAGCGTTGTCTGGAGAAGAAGCATATTTTTCAAAAGAAGGTGTAGAATATTCCTTTAATCTGCCGGATGGTTGGAAAGGGCAAGAGGATTATCAAGAAGAATATAATGAAGCAGCAGTTTTTGGTGCAGAAGATACAACCAGTAATTCTTATATGTTTATTCGGGTACGTGATAGAGCTGATTTAAAACAACAGGCATTAGAGCAAAGGGCAAAAAAATTAGTAAAAGAATCTTTTGGTGTTGACCATGTCACAGCAGAAAATGTCGGGGGAGATGACCCAGTAGCATTGCGTTTCTCTTTTAAATATGTATTTAAGCAAAAACCAGTCTGGGTCTCAGCTTATTATGTTCTTCAAAAACAGCATATAGTCGAGTATATTTTTTACACGCCGCAAGACAATCAAGAAAATAAAAGGACAAAAGTCTTTGATCAATCAGTAGCAACGTTAGCATTAGAAAGTGCTACAAAAAAATCAACGACGTCAGAACAAGCTTCAGAGAAAAAAAACAAAATTGAGAATGATTCGTATGTTTTTGATTTAACTAGCTACAAAGTCATTTCTGAAAATAATCAGCAAAATCTTTTGATTGTTCGTTATGTTTTTAAAAATAAAACGGACGTCAAGACAGCTGCAAATTTATGGGAGACCTTAGTAACCGCTGAACAGGATGGGAAAACATTAAATAGTAGCCCCATAACAGAACATACACAAGCGGCAGATTTGTCCTATTTATTAGAAAATGGCAGGCAGTTGATCGGCAAGAATGATTCGATAGAAAGTGCAGTAGTTTATCAGTTGGCGGGGCACTCATTGACAGATATTACTTTTTCATTTGATAAGGAACAATTTGAAGGGAATACCGAGATTATTATGCCCATAAAAAAATAAGTAGAAAGCAGGTTTATTATGAAACAAGCAAAGATTGTATTAATGTTGTTGCCATTATTGTTTTTAACAGCCTGTAATGGAACCTCAGAAAAACAGCCAGAGTCCACTGCCAATCATAAACTGGATAAAAGTGAGCAAAAATTTGCTTGGTGGGGAGACCGTAAGACACCTTTTGGCGATTTTGAATATGTGAACATTTCAGAAAAAGAAGCGCATGAACTTATGGAAAACAAATTTAAATTGACCATTCCTGAAACGGTCAATTCAGCTAAAAAATTAATTACAGAAGATTTGGTATTCGAAGAAAGCGAAAAAGAATCTGACTCCTATAGTTTGTTTACTTCTGAGAACATGTTGGAGTTTTCCTGCTTTGTAAAATATAAAAATAAAGCTGGAAAGTACTTGTCCTATGGAGAAATAAAATTGACGTATAACTATATTCCGATACAAAAAAAAGTCAAACTAGCTAGTGAGAAATTAGTCATTTACAACGCTCCAGATGATGGGATTTTCCATGGGCAAAATGTAATGAGCACCTTAAGAAATATGAGTAGCTGGTTAGATCTAACAGATCAAGACAAATTAGTGAAGAAGTTTGAGGAAGAAACAAAAGCAAAGGAATCGCTAGGAAATCAAGAAATAATCCTCTATCGAAATTTGGATGAAGCGAAGGAAAAGCGCCTCTTTGGAAAAAGTTTTGGTGTAAAGTATGGAGCAAATGGAACGATAGCGGAAATTTACGCTGTAGCTAGAGATTATCGTATTTAGAAATAGAGTAGATATATATGAAAGGATAGAAGTCTTGCTTTTTCAAGAAAGCCTCTTCCATCATTAGTCATTTCTATTCTAAAATATGGAGTAAACAGATTTTTTGTATTTTATGGTTATAAGAAGAGGCTGGGTCAGAAGTGTTTAACCTCGAGAAATAAGAAAGGATTTACGAAAGTTGTCAAGAATCACAGTGATTTTATGAACTGCTGCTGATTGGCACCTCCTTGGTGTTCTTCCAATTTTTGTGAATGTCAACTTATTTCCAAAGGGGTTGCTTCTGATCCTACCGTTTATTCGGGCTATTTTTTTTGCAGAAAATAAAATAAAATTAATCTGAAATGAAAGCGTATTAAACTAGAGTGAGATGCTTTTTTCTCAAAAAAACATTAAATTTACACTCGAATTTAATAATAAAAAAGTGATGTATTCCCTTATACTTGTTGTTAGAAAGGAAAAAAAATTAAATATTCTGAAAAATAGAGTGATAGATGAGGAATAATCAAAAAAATATAAATGAGGGAATGAAAATGTTTAACATAGCAATTGTAAACAATGATGGTAATAGTAATTCTGCATACATAAAAGCTTTAGAAGAAAAAAAGTGTGTGATACATCAGATGGATTTTGACGAGCTTGCGAAAGAACTCTCTGGAATCCATGCTGTACTTATCACTGAATCAGGAGTTGAAAACATCGGTCAAACATACGAATGGATCATTAAAACCAGAAGTTTATCCAATTGTTTCATTTGGGTTTTATCCAGAGAAGCAACAAAAATAAATCGGATCATTCATCTTCAACTTGGCGCAGATGGGACACTTGATAGTGAGATCGATCTAGAGGAATTTTCACTTTATATTATGAAGACTCTTGAAAGAAGAGCAGTTGGACAAAATCAACTAGAGAGCACTAGCTCTGCGAGACGATTGAACGAAGAGGATGGACCTTTTGACATTCGCTTGATTTCTGGTAATTCTTCCGTAAAAATTGATGGAAAAAATGAAATAGCTTTAACCGATCTAGAGTTTAGCACGTTAGAATTATTGATTGAGCGAAAAGGTCAGGCTGTTACGTATGAAGAATTGTATGAAAATATTTGGGGAGAAGAAGAGGGAGATAAAAAATATCGTGTTGCCAATTTAGTTTTTCATTTAAGAAAAAAACTAAATGATGATTCCTTCAAGTCAAAATATATTCGAACAGTACGTTCGAGGGGGTATATGTTACCTAGGTACTAATCTGATTGATGTTTGTTTATTAGCGTAGGGTGTGGAGTGAGGCTGAATACTTGCTTATCACACCCTTTTTTTGGTTTTTCGTTGAATATATTTCTATTAATAAAAATATATCATTTAAAAATGTATATCGTTAGCGCTTTCAAACTAAATGTTATATTCTTATGATGAGAATCAATCATACAGTAGGAGGGGATACTCAAAATCAAAAATTTAAGCATTATCGGTCATTACTGCACAACAAAAACTTAAACGAGGTGGAAAATTTGAAAAAAGTGTTTAGAAAAAATGTCAACGTTCTATCCGCACTAGTACTTATTGTTTCAAGTTTGGTTTTGTCTGTATCTGTGTTAGTACCGAATAAGACTGTAGACGCTGCAGAACCTACTCAGTATCGGAATGTTATGTACTACGGTGATTGGTCGATTTGGGGCGGGGAAGATAACTTTTATCCCAAAGATATTCCAGCCGATCAGCTGACTCATTTAAATTATGCTTTTTTAGATTTTGATAGTAGTGGTAACTTGAAATTTACAGACAAAGACGCAGCAGTTGGTGCACCAGTTGGACAAGAAGGCGTTCAATGGAATAGTGCCAGTGCAGGTGTTCTAAACGCAGTCCAAGATATTCGTGCTAAAAATCCTAACTTAAAAATCGGCATTTCTATCGGTGGCTGGTCTAAATCAGGCGACTTCTCTGATGTTGCAGCAGATCCAACCATTAGAGCTAATTTTGTTAGCAATATTGCCAAGTTCATTAAATATACCAACATGGATTTTGTCGATCTTGATTGGGAATATCCTGCATCTGTTCGTGAACCAGATAAAGTAGATAACACGAATGATGAAGGAACACCTCATGCAAAACCCGCCGATAAACAAAATTTCATTACATTATTACAAGATATTCGTACAGCTATTGATAAACAAGGCAAAGATTTAGGAAAAAGCTACGAATTGTCTGTCGCGTTACCTGCTTCGCAAAATACCTTGAAAAATGGTGTGGATGTTGCGCAATTATTTAAAGTGATCGATTTTGCAAATGTGATGACGTATGATATGAATGGTGCTTGGACTCCAAACAGCGCTCATCACAGTGCACTTTATGGCAATCCAGCTGATCCTAATTATGCGAGCGGCTTTTCTGTCGATCAAACAGTGAAGTATTTACAAACAAATGGGGCACCGTCCAATAAAATTGTGATTGGTGCCGCCTTCTATACACGTGGCTGGAATAAAGTAGCGGCGGGAACAGATGCAGCGCATCCTGGTTTATTCCAAGCGGCTGAAAAAAATAACAAAGATGCAGACTTATCACCAACATATGGTGCTAATAATAAAAATCCGTTGAAATCAGGTGATGGTGGCCGTGCAGGTGGTGTTTGGCCGTATCGTAATATTGCGGATTTGAAAGTGAAATCACCAGATTTAAATGAATATTGGGATGATGTAGCAAAAGCTCCTTACATGTATAATCAAAAAACAGGTGAGTTTTATACCTATGATAATCCGCGCTCGATCAGTTATAAAGCTGAGTATGTAAAAAATAATCAATTAGGCGGCGTGATTTCATGGATGCAATCACAAGACAAAGCAACAGATACAACGAAGCGTGACGAATTGACTAAAGCAATCAAAACAGGTTTATTCGGTTCAGCTAATTTACCAGCAAATAAAACAATTTATGCTGATTTAAATGTTAAAGCAACGATCACACCTTACAACGAGAATGGTACGGGCTATGAAATCACAGTTAAGAATAATGAAACGTCGGGAGAAACAGGTGATGTATTAAAAGCTGTGGAAGCAGCTTTTGAAACAGTCAAACTACCTAAGCTATATATCCCAGTCAATGCAGCGGAAACGTTAACGGCTGGTGATTATAAAGCAGGAACAGTTACGGTGGAAAATGGCAATGTTGTAGTCGACCTATCTTCTGTTTACGATGCCCAACAAATCCCACAAGGTTCAAGCTATACATTCAGACTAAAATCAAGTGCAACAACTGTTGATGTAAATCGTATCAGTACTATTTCATTAACACAGCGCATCGCTAAAAATGGTGCTGAACTTAGCAAACAAACGATTTATGGTGGAGGAGCAGTTAATCCAGACCCAACAGATACAACCCCTCCGACAACGCCAGAAAATCTAGTTGCTGGAACAATTACTGAAAATAGTGCGGCATTAAGTTGGTCGGCTTCTACAGATAATGTAAAACTCGCTGGTTATAAGATTTACCGTGAGGGTGTATTGGTTGGCACAGTTGCAGAAACAACCTATACAGATACAAATTTAGCTGCTAATACAACCTATAATTACACAGTAAAGGCGTATGACGCTGCGGGAAATCTTTCAGCAGATAGCAATGCAGTTTCAGTAAAAACAAAAGAAAGCACTACACCTCCCGTAACCAACGCGTGGGATGCAGCGAAAGCGTATAATGGCGGAGATGTTGTGACCTATCAAGGTAAAACGTACAAAGCAAAATGGTGGACGCAAGGAAACGTACCTGGAACGGAACAATGGGGACCATGGGAACTAGTTGGATAAGAGTAAAAGCAGGAGGAGCTGACGTTGAATGTTAGCTCCTCCTGCTCTTTTTAGTTTGGCGGTGTATCTAAATAATCATGAATGACATCTGCATATTTTTCAACGATCATTTGCCCTTTATCCATCAAAATATAAATACCAGGATCGACCATATTAACGATATAATCGGTGGTGAATTCCTTTTTCAATAATTTGATTGCTTCTTCTTTAGTATTACATTTATTTAGTCCATTGTCTTCAAAGACTTCATTCAATTGACTTAAAGACCAGTAATCAATAACGGAGGCATCGTTTAAAATATCCAAATAATCAGCAAACAATAACTCGTTCGTACTTGCTACAGGATCGATCCCAAGCTCCATTTCAAAGAATTCTGGAAAAATGGCCGTAGTCGAATCTTTTTCATTGACCCAATCAAGTAAAATGACTTCTCCTGGCAGTAACCCATCTGCGTTACGGATCATGCTTTCTTTTGGAACGAGTTTGGCGGTACCGTTGGCAATTGATTTCAGCCATTCATCTACATTGCGGTCCTCAGACATTACTGGAAATTCAGGATAGGTTTCGTAAATAGCCACGATTTTTGCAACTTCTTCATTTAAATCAACAACATCCTTTGGTTCTTCTTGTTTAAAAAAATCAAATAATCCCATATCTAACTCCTTTTGTTTACGATACTTCATGTATCTAAACGAATTTATTGATATAAACTTGTATAGCGCCGTACGAAATAATCCAGAAAGAACGTTAAAGGATAATTACCGATACGAACATAATTTGTCGTTGTTACATTCACTGATAGATCAAATTGGTTGGTCAATGTATTTTGTGTATGCTGTGTTAGAAGAATCGATTTTGCTGGACTATCACTGATTTTTCTCATTAATTCACTACTTCGATTGAGTAATGAGCCATAAGATGAAATGACGATCACGATCGATTTTTCACTCAGTTCTTCAACGAATGCTTGCTGTGTTTCTTCTGTTTCCCCTACGAAAACTAACTTTTGGCTTAGGAGAAAAGAAGTTTGTAGATCTTTTGCTAGTTCAAGTGTCGCACTGTAACCAATTAAAATGACTTCATCGGCTTGGTGGATATCAGCTAATATATGATCGACTTGCTCAATATCGATTGTTTCTAAGACATCATTTACCGCTGTGATAATTTCAGATCCATAAGAGGCAAGGTAACTTTTGGGATCATCTTTAAGCTCTGTTAGCTCTTGTTCTTTCATCCGTAAACCACTATGCTTTTTCATCGTTCCTAAAACAATCAAGGATTCTCTTAAAGAAGCAAAACTAGAAATGCCGAAATGACGACAAAAACGTGTAAGAGTTGCAGGGGAAACAAAACAGCGTTCTGCAATTTCAGTAATCGTTAGTGTTCGGATTTCGTTTAAATGATTAAAGAGATAAATGATGATTCGTGAGTAAGTCGCATCTCGTTTATTTGTGTTTAAATAATGGAGAAAATCAAATAGATCAAGCATCAAAAAACTCCTTTGTAAAAATTCATTTTCGCAAATATGAAAATGGAGAGCAATAATGAAAATAGCCCTTAAAACATAAAAATGACTTTCCTACTTCTCATGTTAAGATAAGGATGTTACACCAATTATACACTAAATCAATGACCGAGAGGATGGAAAAAATATGAGTGGCTTTCCACAAAATTTTTTATGGGGCGGCGCAACTGCGGCCAATCAATTTGAAGGGGCATTTTTAGAAGATGGTAAAGGGTGGTCTACCGCTGATACAGCTCGTTATGTGAAAGAAAATGGCATTAGTATGTCTGAATTGTTGAAACCAACAACTAAGGCAGACGTTGAGTTTGCGATGAATGACAAAGAAGGTGTTTATCCTAAACGTCACGGTATCGATTTCTATCATAGATATAAAGAAGATATCGCGTTATTTGCAGAAATGGGCTTTAAGACCTTTCGTTTATCGATTTCTTGGCCACGTATTTTTCCAAATGGGGATGAACTTGAGCCAAACGAAGCAGGTCTCGCATTTTACGATGCGGTTTTTGATGAATGTTTGAAATATGATATTGAGCCACTAGTGACGATTTCTCATTATGAGTTTCCTTTAGGTTTAGCGTTTAAACAAAATGGCTGGGAAAGTCGTGAAACGATCGAAGCCTTTGAACGTTATGCACGTGTCTTATTCAATCGTTACAAAGACAAAGTGAAGTACTGGCTGACCTTTAACGAAATCAATATCATCGGCATGACAGGGTATTTAAGTGGTGGTATTTTAGCTGACGGAGAGAAAAACATGCTGCAAGCGCAATATCAAGCAGCTCATCATCAATTTGTCGCAAGTGCATTGGCGGTCAAAGCCTGTCATGAAATTATTCCTGATGCACAAATCGGTTGTATGTTAGCGAGAATGGAAGCTTATCCAGAAACGTGTAATCCACTAGATGTCATGGAAAGTGTGAATAGTGACCATAATAATTTATTCTATTCGGATGTTCAAATTCGTGGTTACTATCCAAGCTACATGAATAAATTCTTCCGCGATCATACTATTACAATCAAAAAAGAAGCAAATGATGATCAAATTCTACGTGAAGGTACTGTTGATTTTATGTCATTCAGTTATTATATGAGCAGTATTGCTTCTCATAAAAAAGACGGGGATACAACAGGCGGTAATCTTCTTAGCTCTAAGAAAAATCCGTATCTTGAAGCTAGTGATTGGGGCTGGCAGATCGATCCAGTTGGACTTCGTGTGACGTTGCATAAATTATATGATCGTTATCAAGTGCCGTTGTTTATCGTAGAAAATGGTTTAGGGGCTAAAGATGTTGTTGAAGCAGATGGCAGCATTCATGATAGTTACCGCATCGATTATCTAAGAAGTCATATCGAGCAAATGGAACAAGCCATTGATGAGGGCGTTGATTTAATGGGCTACACTCCGTGGGGCTGTATCGATTTAGTTAGCGCAAGTACAAGTGAAATGTCCAAACGTTATGGTTTTATCTACGTTGATTTAGATGATGAAGGAAAAGGTAGTTTAGAACGTTCTCGCAAAGATTCTTTCTACTGGTATAAAAAAGTGATCGAAACAAATGGAGCAGAGTTAAAGTAACCAATGAATCCTGATTGTAATTCTAATGAAAGCGTTGCATATTAAGACAAAATGCATTATACTGAAAACAAGAAAAAAAACGTTAATGACGATGCAGTCATTTTATAGAGTATGTTACTGAATCATGCAGGCAGAACTCAAATTACCTAGGAATGTCCTTTCCTGGGTAGTTTGAGTTTTTTTTCTGGAAAGGAGTAAATCAAGTGAAAGTAAGTCAAATTTTAAACAACAATGTAGCAATCGTAAGTCGAGGAGATAATGAGGTCATTGTTTATGCGAAAGGATTGGCCTTTAGAAAAAAAGTCGGACAGGTAATCTATGAAAATGAAATCGAAAAGACCTATGTTCTAGATTCAAATGATATGCTGGAGCATTTTAGTTATTTGTTGTCTCATTCTGATGCCAATCATATTACGTTAGTCAATCAAATCATTGCTTACGGAGAAGAAAAGTTGGGTGAAAAATCAAATGATTATCTCAGTTTGACATTACTGGATCATATTGAATTTGCATTGAAACGTGCAGCCAAAGGACAATTTATTCGCAGCCCATTGACTTGGGAAGTAAAGAAATTTTATCCACAGCATTTTGACATTGGCATGTATGCATTGGATTTGATCAATGAACAATTTCAACTGACATTTCCAGAAGATGAAGCTGTTTCGATTGCGTTACACTTTGTCAATCTGCAGGAGGATAAGAATAATCTAGACGAAACGATCCGCTCGATGGAAAGTTTAAGAGATATCTTATCGATCATTCAGTACCATTTTCAACTCAAGTTAGACGAAGGCTCTATGAATTATATGAGGCTGATGACCCATCTGCAATATTTTATTCAACGAATCATGACTAAAAATAGTTATGAAGACAGTGACATGATTTTGAATGAGCAAATCAAGTTGATGTATAACGATTCGTTTGAATGCGTGCAAAAAATCAGAGTCTATATCAAGCAAAAGTATACCTGTGATCTAACGATCGACGAAGAAACCTATCTTATGCTCCATATCCATCGAGTGACGAATCGGAGTCAAAAAGAGAGGGAATAAAAAAATGAACTATCAATCATTTAACGAAGAAATCATTCGCTTAGTAGGCGGAAAAGACAATATCCAAGCCGTTGTTCACTGTATGACGCGCTTACGATTTACCCTGAAAGATCGCTCAAAAGCGAATACAGAAGAACTGAAAGCTTTAGATGGTGTAATCGATGTTGTATCTAATAATGTAGCGTATCAAGTTATTATTGGCACCCATGTTAGTGAAGTTCATACTGAATTGATCAGTATGTTAGGGCTTGCTCCTAGTTCAAATGAGGAGACCGAAGTAAAAGAGAAAAAAAATCCACTAAAAGCTGCGATGGATCTACTTTCTGAAACGATGACACCCGTGATCGAACCAATTATTGCTTCTGGACTGTTAGCTGGATTTTTATCCTTATTTTCAATCACGGGACTGATTTCAGCAGATAGCCCAACCTATCAATTATTGGATTCGATTCGTTCAGCTGTATTTTTCTTTTTACCGATTTTTATCGCAATGTCTTGTGCCAAACGCTTGAAAGCAAGTCCATATTTGGCTGTAGCACTTGCTGCAACATTGGTTTCAAGTTCGATCAATGATGTAGCAGGTTTAAGTATTTTTGGGATTCAATTGCCGCAAATGGTCTATGCGAATTCATTTATTCCAATTATTTTAGCCGTTTGGTTTATGGGGCAATTAACGGTTTTATTAAAGAAATATGTTCCTAAATTTTTACAGTATTTTTTAAATCCATTATTGATCATGGTGATTTGTTTGCCAGTGACGTTATTGATTTTTGGTCCGATCGGTATTTGGATCGGTGACGGTATCGGTTGGTTCTTTGAAGTACTGCATAATACCTTTGGCAGTTGGATCGTGGTGATGTTGTATGCAGCGTTTCAGCCATTCTTGATCATGTTAGGTGCGGGGAATTTCATGATGCCGCTAGCATTGAACTTTGTGAATAAAATGGGGTATGATCCGATTTTCTTAGCAGCCGCAACGATTTCTGATTTAGCCGTATCTGGTGCAATGTTAGGGTACTTTTTAAGAGCGAAAGATTCTAAACAAAAACAATTATTTGGAACGGTCAGCTTTAGTGCATTAATGGGTGTAACAGAACCGGCGATTTATGGTGCGTTTATTAAGTATAGGAGACCTTTTATCGCAGTGATGATCGGCGGTGGCCTTGGTGGTTTATTTGCTGGGTTGATGAATGTTAAGACCTATTCGATTGTTTGGGGCTTGATGGGATTACCTTCTTATGCGGATAATCAAGATTTTTCTAACTTAGTTTTTATGATCATTAGTGTTGTCATTGGGTTTGTTGCAGCGGCAATTTCAGCCTATATTTTAGGCATCCCGCAAGAGGAAAAAGAATCCGTGCTTAAGGAAGAGCAAAAAGAGACTGTTGGAGAGAAAAATATTGAATTGAAAAAGGTTCCATTAGCATCTGTTGTTGAAGGAAAAGTCGTTTCCTTAGCTGAAATCAATGACCAAGCATTTTCAACAGGCGCATTAGGCAAAGGCTTGGGAATTATACCAACAGAGGATAACATTGTTGCACCGGTTTCAGGAGAAATTTCAGCCGTTTTTCCGACAAAGCATGCAATCGGCATTAAAACAGACCAAGGAATTGAAGTACTGATCCATATCGGAATAGATACAGTGGAACTTGATGGTAAGCATTTTGATACGATCGTCGAACAAGGGGATACAGTGAAGCAAGGTCAATTACTGTCTACCGTTGATTTTGCAGGGATTCAAAAGGCTGGTTATGATCCGACGGTGATTGTGGTCGTAACAAACACAATGGATTATTTAGATGTGATCCCAGCGGTAAAAGAGGAGTTAGTTGCTCAGGATGAGTGTTTAACAGTTATTTTATAGATAAGCTGTTAAGAAGAGTAAGGGTTTTTTACAGATTTCTTTCTAGTATAATGAGAATCAAGCAGAGATTGTTACTAATAAATCAAGGAGATTTTTTTAATGAAGAATAATGAATTTTTATGGGGCGGCAGTATTGCGGCTCACCAATGTGAAGGAGCTTGGGATCAAGATGGTAAAGGTGTAGCGATCATGGACCTTGTTACTCAAGGAACATATGAAATCCCACGTGAAATCTGTCAAACGATCGAGGAAGGGAAGTATTATCCTTCTCATGACGGGATTGATTTTTATCACCGCTACAAAGAAGATATTGCACTATTTGCTGAAATGGGGTTTAAAGCGTTACGTATTTCTATTGATTGGTCAAGAATCTATCCTAAGGGTGATGAAGAGCAGCCAAATGAATTAGGGATTCAGTTTTATCAGAATGTTGTTGACGAGTTACTAAAGCATGGGATTGAACCCATCGTGACACTGTATCATTTTGAAATGCCGATACATCTAGTTACAGAATACGGTTCATGGACAAACCAAAAAGTCATCGATTTTTATTTAAAGTATTGTCAAACCATGTTTGAAGCATTAAAAGGCAAAGTACGTTATTGGGTGACCTTTAACGAAATGAACCATATCGATCCACAAACTGAAGCATCAGATATTTTCACCTATATTATCGCGGGCTTGAAATATACGGAAATGGACAATAAAAAACAGACATTGGCAACGATCAGTTATAACATGACTTTAGCTAGTGTAAAAGCTGTTAAATTAGCACGGATGATCGATCCGAACAATCAAGTTGGCTGTGTTTTTGGTTTAACGCCAGCGTATCCATTGAACTGTGATCCGCAAAATGTGATGAACGCATTAAAAGAAACAGATCGCGAATTTTACCAAATTGACGCTATGTGTATGGGCAAGTTTCCTGAATATAAATTAAAAGAATATCAAGCACAAGGAATCGATTTAATCGTCTCAAAAGCAGATCAGCTAGCATTTAAAGAAGGGACGTTAGATTTTATTGGTTTAAACTATTATTCTTCTAGCGTGGCACATTATGAAGGTGATGAGGACAATGAAGAAACCTTATTTGGCGGTGTCCAAAATCCTTATTTAGAGCAAAGTAAATGGGGCTGGGCTATTGATCCAACTGGATTGCGATATATCTTGAATTATGTTTATAGACGCTATGGACTACCGATCATTATTACTGAAAATGGCTTAGGTGCAGTGGATCAATTGGAAGCAGATGGTTCAATTCAAGATGATTATCGAATCGAATATCTTCAAAAACACTTAGAACAAATGGAAAAAGCAATTGTGGAAGATCATGTGGATTGCTTTGGCTATCTCATGTGGGGACCCATCGATTTAGTTAGTGCAACAACTGGTGAAATGAAAAAACGTTATGGATTCATTTATGTAGATAAAAATGATGATCAGACAGGAACCTTGGAACGGAAAAAGAAAAAGTCTTTTGATTGGTATCAAGCAATCATTAAAAAGCATCCTAATTTTACTGTCTAACCATTTAAACATCGAGCCCAAGTCAAAACTGATTTTAAGTTTTGGTCTTGGGCTCTTTCTAATTTTTGCTAACAGATGTGTACCAAAATCTGTCTCAAGTTGAAATTTCTGTTATATAAAATATCATTTTTCCTCATAATATAAAGCTTTTTTGAGCAAATATGTGTAATATTATAAGTAAGAATGCTAGACTAGACCTATTGTTGGAATTATCAGAAATTTTATGGATTTTCTATTGAAAGCACTTTTATAGAAAATTTCTGTAATAAAGAAAAGAGGAAGAAAATGTATTATGTGATGATGCCTTCTCTTGATATTCGCCGAAATTTAGCCACAGAGCAATATTTGCTGAATGAGCGAACATTTGATGAACCACTTGTTTTATTTTATATTCAAAAACCTTGTGTCATTATCGGGCGCAACCAAAACGTACGTGCAGAAGTAGATCTGAAGTACGCAAAAGAGCATCAAGTTACGATTACCAGAAGGTTATCCGGTGGTGGTGCAGTCTATGATGATTTAGGGAATGTAAGCTTTAGTTTCGTTGTAAATGCCGATCATGCTGCTTTTGGTAATTTTAAACGGTTTACCCAACCAATCATAGATGCCTTGCATGAAATGGGCGCAACAGATGCTAAGGTCAGCGGGCGCAATGATTTAATGATCGATGGGAAAAAATTCTCCGGAAATGCCATGTATACGAAAAATAAAAAGATGTATTCTCATGGCACCTTGATGCTGGATGTTGATTTAGAAGAAGTCAGTCGTGTTTTGACTGTTTCTGAAAAAAAATTAGCGTCCAAAGGAACGAAATCTGTCAGAAGCCGAGTAACCAATCTTAAGCCTTATTTAGCAAAAGAATATCAAAACATCACAACAGAGGAATTTCGAGATCGATTGCTACTGCATTTATTTAATGCTGAGACAATGGAATCTATCAAAGCACAAGAATATGTGTTGACTCAAGCTGATGAACAAGCAATCGATCAATTGGTGACAGATATTTATGCAAACGATGCTTGGGTATTTGGTGAAGAGCCTAAATATACGATCAAAAAAGAAGAAAAGTTCAAAGGTGGCTTAATAGAAGCCAATATTTCTGTGGAAAAGGACCGAATCACAGCAATCACGATTTATGGTGATTACTTTAGTCAAAAGGATACGCAAGAAATAGCTGATTTATTGATCGGTTGTAAGTACGAACAAGAAGCCATCAAGCAAGTATTAGCACCGATCACTATCAATGATTATTTTGCCAATGTTTCTAAAGATGAATTTGTTCAGTTACTGGTCGACTAAGTTGGAGGATATAAAATGATTACGTTTGAACAGGTTTCAAAAAGTTACAGTCATAATGGCGTAGCCGTCACAGCATTAGATCATGTTGATCTGAACATCAAAGAGCATGAGATATTTGGCGTGATCGGTGAAAGTGGCTCGGGTAAATCAACCTTATTGCGTATGATCAATACCTTAGAGCTGCCCAGCCAAGGAAAAATCAAAATCGCTGGAACAGATTTATTAGAACTGAGTGATACACAAAAACGGCAAAGCCGAAAAAATATCGGCATGATTTTTCAGCAATTTAATTTGCTCTACAATCAAACCGTGAATGAAAATATCGGACTGCCATTACGTTTGAATAAAGCCTACGATCAACAGAAAGTCCAAGAAGTGTTGGAATTTGTTCGCCTTTCAGATAAAGGAAACCATTACCCAAGACAGTTGAGTGGTGGGGAAAAACAGCGAGTAGGGATTGCTCGAGCATTGATTACAAAGCCGGAAATCCTACTTTGTGATGAACCGACTTCTGCATTGGATGGACAAAATGCCTATGATGTTTTGGCATTGTTGCGGAGAATCAACCAGACTTTTGGGACAACGATGGTCATCGTCAGCCATGAGCTAAACTTGATCAAACAATTATGTAATCGGACGGCAATATTAGAAAATGGCAAAGTTATCGAAACACTAGAAATTCCAAAAGCACAACAACAGCCACAGTTTAGTTCTTATTATGAACGAGTTCGGGAGAGTTTGGGATGATGACAGAATATATCGAGAAAATGAGCTATTATCTTCCAGAATTAAGCAAGGCTTTGTCAGAAAGTGGTATCATGATTTTGATTTCGATCATCGCAGCCATTACCATTGGTTTACCACTAGGAACCTTTGTCTATTTAACTAAAAAATTACCAACAAAAACCAATCATTGGCTCGGTCTTTTGTTAAATGGCTATATCAATATTGTGCGTTCATTTCCATTTTTATTGTTTGTGGTAGCGTTGATTCCCTTTACTCGCTTAGTATTAGGGACGGCATTTGGGACCTATGCTGCTTCATTACCATTAAGTTTTGTTGCGGTTGCGCTATATGCTCGGCTTGTAGAACAAGTATTGTTAGAGATTCCAAATGATATTTTAGAACTCGCCCAGTCTTTGGGTAGTACGAAGTTTCAACTAATTAGTCGTTTTTTGTATGTTGAAGCACGATCGGGGTTGGTCCTTTCACTGACCTCAGTGATTATTAGTATGGTTTCTTATTCCACGGTGATGGGCGTGATCGGTGGCGGTGGTATTGGTGATTTTGCCTTGCGCTATGGGTATCAAAGGTATGAATATGCGGTCATGTACACAGCCATTGTACTTATGATCATTTTTGTCAGTTTTATTCAAATCAGCGGCAGCTGGTTAGCAAAAAAATAAATAAAAAATAATAGATAGGAGCAAGAAGATGAAAAAGAGAGTAATGATTAGTTTGTTAGCAGTTGCAGGTTTAGTAATGGTAGGTTGTGGGGGACAGAAAAAAGCAGCAGATTCAGAAAAAAAAGAAGATAAAGTGATCAAAGTTGCTTCACATATTCCCTCGACTGTAGAAGTGGTTGAATTGGCTGGTAAAAATATTGAAGATGGTTATAAGGTTGAATTGGTTCAAGTCAATGACAATATTCAATACAATGAGCTGTTAAATGCTAAGGAAATCGATGCAAACTTTGCACAGCACGAACCGTTTATGCAAAAATTTAACGAAGAAAAAGACGGTAATTTAGTAATTGTACAAAAAATATACAACGCAAAAGTCGGCTTTTATTCTAAAGAATACAAAGATATCAACGATCTGCCAGAAGGCGCTAAAATTGCACTGCCAAGTGATGTCTCAAATGAAGGACGCGCATTAGCAATTTTAGATGACGCTGGTTTGATCAAATTAAAAGACGGTGTTGGCTTTAACGGCACAATCAAAGATATTGTAGACAATCCGAAAAAGTTTGAATGGGTATCTGTCGATTTATTAAACCTAGCAGAAGCATATAATGAAAAAGATATAGCAATGGTTTATAATTACCCAACGTATATTGCAAAAATTGGTTTAACGCCAAAAGATGCGATCTTATTAGAAAAGAAAGTCGATGATCGTTTTGCAATTAGTCTGGTTGCTAGAGAAGATAACAAAGATTCAGATAAAATCAAAGCATTGAAAAAAGCCATGACCAGTGATAAAGTACGAGAATTACTGGAAACGAAATATAGTGAAACATTAACACCAGCATTTTAAAGTACAATAAAGAGTGTACGGCTCTTCCATCATTTGACGGATAAGAGCCTGACACTCTTTTTTTTGAGCTAGAACTGTGATCTAAAAATTCACGAACTGACTATAGCTGTTTATAGAAGACATGTTTATACATCTGAGTACTAACATAGCTGATCAAGGATGCCCATTCGCTTTCATTTAAAGGGTTATCGAAATAAAAGAAATTCTCATTGGGGTATCCTTTTTCATAACAGTCAGAAATCATGATATCCGATTGGTCAATAGTTTCAACAAAAGCAATCGATTCAGAGCTGAAGAAACTTGAAAGACTTCTTTCTATTTCTGCTGTAGTAATATGATTTTTTGAATATTGAATAAAAATCTTTAGCTGCTTAGGCTTTTTAGCGTAGTCTATAATGAAATAAAATATATAGACCATGTAGGTGAGCGCACTCTTTGATTCTAATTCGCCAAGGTAAGGTGTTTCGGCAAACAATTGCTTCGCAAGTTCTGAAAGTTCGATTTCCATTTGTGGAAAGTCAGCAAAATCAGTACCTAATTCAGAGAGATTCTGGTCATGTTCAAACAAGTCGGTATTATCAATGGATAAGTATGTAACAAAAGTCAACATAAGTAGGAGTGAGTGATAAGAAAAAAGGTAATCCTCACGTATTGGCTCAATAGCATAAGTTGCATAAAGTCTATCCAAAATAAACGTACAACTCTTAGAAATCGGCAAATCGGATTGAATAAAAGCTTTCGCTATGTCTAGCTTCTGAGCTTTTGTATCACTATTGTAGATGTAAAACCGACATAAAAAGCCAAAGTAGCTTTCTTCTTGAACAAGAGCTGCTTCAGAAATCTGCATATCAACTGAAAATGTTATTGGATGAATGGTATTCATTAACCGAACAACTTCTAAAAAATCAGCATCAAGAGTTACTAGTTTATTCCTATAAAAAATTCTCCATGTAAAGATAGTTTGATAATAGTTTAAACGGACTTGTTGGGATTCGGAAATATTGTCGATATGGATGTCTTTCTCTTGAAGATAGCTTAAAGATTCCCTGAACGGCCAAACAATTCCCTTAAAAACAGCCCAATGATAATAAAAAAGAAATAATCGAATATTTTTCTCTAAACCCTGAAAATTAGAATGTGATTTTTCACCTGTAAAAATGAGTTTTACATTGAAATAACTTAGGGCTTTATTAATCTCATTTAAACTTTTATACGTTTGAGCAACACTTAAATTGATTTTTTGAGAAAGTGCCTCCACGCTGTTGAAATAGTCCCATAACACAGAATTAAAAATCAAATACTCATGAGACTGCTGTATATAATGGAGTCTTAGCTTATCAATAACAAAATTTATATTTATCCAGTCATCTATCAAAATAGTGAAAAAAATATTATTTTTACTTAGATGAACCTCGTTAGAAGAAAAAACTTCTGCTAAATCATTGTTAAGTGCTTTAAGTTTTGGGTAAATTAGATTTAACGATATTTCAGACTTCTCTGAGAGTGGATTGACAGAAATCCCATTTTTACTGAATAAAATAAGCTTGAATAGTTCAAATTTCTGCTGATCACTTTTCTTCATAAAAAAACGTTTCATAGTTTTATAACCTCCTTTGTGAATCATAATATTTATTTTTAAATAATCAATAAAAAGATACGATAATTAAATGAGAAAAATAAAAAATGGGAAAACAATGAAAAAAAGAAGCTCAGTCTCCTAAGCTTCTTTTCTCATCGATTTAACCCATGATATTATTATTTTCTGTCGCTGCTTCAATTGCTTGTGCATAGTAGCTCATATTCATTTGATACTTGTCAATTGAAGTGAGGTCCTTTTCTATATGGCCTAAACGAGCGTTTAATTCTTCCATTTTAGCTAAGGTTTGTTGCAATACATCAAGCATGCGTTCATCTGTATTCATCATATATTGTCTCCTTTTATTGTTCATTCAATTTATTTTCATAAGAAGGTGCTTTTGACTGGTAAAATAGGGCGTAAAGGATCATACAAACCACCGGAATCAGACCCGCAACGAAGTACATCTCTTGGAAAGAAAGAAAACTTCTTAGTTCTCCTAAGACGTAGGGACCAACACCCAGGCCAAGATCTAGTCCAATGAAGTAAGTGGATAACGCAATGCCTATTCGATGACTATTGGGACTGACTTTTAAACAAACAGCTTGACCATTAGACATAAAAGTACCATACCCTAAACCAATCAATCCACCTGAAACAAACAACATCCAACTACTAGTTGTTACACTCAATAACAGCAATCCTCCAGTTAGAAAAAGAAAACTGGGATACATCACTGCATTTTCACCGCGAGCATCAAAGATTCTTCCAGACATCGGACGAGTTGCTGTGATCACCAATGCGTAGACTACAAAGAAAAACGAGCTAGCACCGACTAAATCGATCACTTTGGCGTAAGAGGAAAGAAATGAAAGGACACTTGAGTAGGAAAGCCCCATCAAAAAAGCAATAAAAGAAATAAATAGTACTTTTTTTTCAATAAAACTATCAATGGTCCAACGAGATAAACTAGCTTTGTGTTCTGGACTTAATTGAATATTTTTTACAGGGAAGATAAAACAAGCAATTGTAGTCAATAAAATCAATATAATTGAAAATAGAATAATAAAATAAAAACTCATAGTATTGAGTAAAACCATCCCAATAAATGGACCGATCGCAGCCGCTAAACTGGTGCTTAAGCCATAATAATTGATCCCTTCCCCATGTTTTGATTTGGGGATATAAGCAGTTACGATCGCATTGGTGACAGTTGATACGGTTCCATACCCAAAGCCATTGAGCAAGCGAACAAGATAAAGAATCCCAATACTTGGAATATAAAGATAAGCAATGGTTGTAATGAGGTAAAATAAAGCACCATATCGTAAAACCGCTTTTCTACCAAGCAGTTCCAACATTTTTCCCATAAATAGACGAGCAAATAAGGTGCCTATAATATAAATTCCTGAGGCAAGACCTGCTTGACCTAATGAGGCATGAAGTGTATCTTGGGCAATCACTGCAATGATCACCATCAATAAGTAATAAACGAGATAGACCACAAAATTGATCAACGTAATGCTGATAAAGCCTTTATTGAATAACTTTTCTTCTGAATGTTCCGTCATTGTTGAATGTTCCTTCTTTCTTATTATGATAAGCTAAAATTGCAAATTACAATTCTTTTCTGAAAGCTAGTGTATAGATACTATACGAAAAAAATCATAAAAAAAAATGCGGATTTGTTTTAAAAAAAAGATATTAACAAAAAAACGCAACAAAAGTCATATACATTTGTTGTTGCTTTTCGATGTGTTATCATCTTAAATAAGAATAGATTTTATTTTTTACAGAAAATTTCTGAAAAATGATAAGGAGTTACTAAATGGATAGCCATGTATTGCAAGAATACTTAGACGATCATTCGTTTCCTGTTGTCGTTAAGAAAAAAAGAACGTACCTTACATATGAAGGGTTGCAAGATCGGTATGCCTATATTTTAAAAAGCGGTATCATCAAAACTAGCGTCATCTCGCCAGATGGACGAGAATTCAATTTGAGATATATTAATAGTTTGGAAATCGTATCGTTGTTGAGAGATGAATATTCCCAGTTTATCGATGCACCGTTTAATATTCGGATCGAATCAGAGCAAGCAGAATTGTATCAAATTGATCGCGTTCAGTTTTGGAAGGATATCAATCAAAGCAAAGAACTACAGATGTATGTGAAAGATTATTACCGGGTTCGTTTGATGTATTCGATGAAGAAGATGCAGCAAATGTTGATGAATGGCAAATTTGGGGCGGTGTGTACGCAGATTTATGAGTTGTATGATACGTTTGGTACGCAGATTGAAGACGGATTATTGATTGATTTTGTCGTGACAAATGAAGAAATCGCTCATTTTTGTGGAATCACTTCTGCTAGTAGTGTCAATCGAATGATGCAGCAGCTGAAAGATTTAGGTGCGATTAAGATTCAGGATAGGAAGATCGTGATTACGGATTTGGAAATTTTGAAGGATAACATAATTTTGTAGAGGGATGTATCTAAGATCTAATTGTGATGCGATGATCTACGTGAGCGAATTGTATTATCACCAATTACACCTTATAATGATGAGATAAAAAGCAAGAAAGAAGGAATCGATGAGCATTTAGCAGTGGATTCCTTTTTTTAATCCATATAGATGTAGTGAAAAGGAGAAATTATGAAAATCGATCGCTTACTCAGCCTGGTAAATTTGTTAACAGAAAATGACCGTATGACAGCTAAATGTTTGGCGGAACGGCTAGAAGTGTCTAAACGAACCATTTATCGTGACCTTGAAACATTGAATTTGGCTGGAATTCCGATTATTGCTTATTCAGGTATTCATGGTGGTTACGGTATTGTCGAGGGATATAAAGTGAGTAAACATGTTTTCTCAAAAGAGGATATTTCAACGATTATGACCGGACTTTCGGCAATTCAAAGTATTTCACCGTCTTCTGAAATAAGCCCATTGTTGGCAAAAATTGCCCCGAATTCTGACTTACAGCAGCCTCAAAGTGATTTGCTGATCGATCTATCCTCATGGTATGAACCCAGCAAAGGGAGAAATAAACTAAACGATTTACGACAAGCGATAGCGATGCAGAGAATTGTTATTATTCGCTATCATTCCAAAAAAGGATATTCTGAACGGAAAATAGAGCCATATAAGCTTATTTTTAAAACATCGCATTGGTATTTATATGGTTTTTGCTTAAAAAGGCAAGGGTTTCGCCTGTTTAAGTTGACTAGGATTCAAACCTACGATTTGTTAGATAAGTCATTTGAACCTAGACCTCTGGAGGGTGTAGAGTTAACTATGGTGTCTGAAAATGATTATTTGGAAGCAATCACATCGCCAGAAATTCAGCAAATCGTCTTAACTTATAAGCAAGAAGATAAATTATACTTGATCGATAAATTAGGCGCAGAATTTTTTGAAGAAAATGAGCAAGAAGTAGCTGGTACAATCGTCTTTCCATTGTTGGATCAAAAAAAATCAGTCGACTTTATTTTACGTTTACAAGATAAGGTACGAGTGATCGAACCTCCTATGATCGTTGAAGCGGTCAAAGCGAAAATTGAACAAATGTCTTTTCTTTATAAAAGCTGACAATCAGTTGTCACACGTCTGTTGTATGATGAATTTCAAGTGATATATGAGTTCTCAGTCTAGAACTTAAAATAATAGGAGGAATAAAACATGACTGAAGTGCTTTTTGTATTATTAGAAGACTATGCAGATTGGGAAGCGGCATCGATTGCCGCTGAGTTGAATCAGCTAGAAGGATTCACGGTTAAAACAGTTTCAAATGAAAAACGAGCGATTCATTCAATGGGTGGTTTTTCTACATTGCCAGATTATACCTTTGCTGAAGCATGTCAAAAAGACTTTGGGGCGCTGATTTTAATTGGCGGAAAGTCTTGGCGCTCGGATAAAGCAAAAGAAGTTGATGCTTTAGTAGAAAAAGCGGAACAACAAGGCGCTGTAATTGCAGCGATTTGTGATGCGACTGTTTATCTGGGAAGTATTGGTTTACTAAATGATCACAAACATACGAGCAACCAATTACAAGACTTACAAGATTATGCTGGCGCGAACTATACGGGTGCAAACCAGTATGTAGAAGTCCAAGCAATAAGAGTAGATAACTTGATTACAGCCAATGGGACTGGGCATTTAGAGTTTGCAAAAGAAATTTTGCTGGCACTTCAAGCAAAGCCTGAGAAAGAAATAGAACAATGGTATAACTTTTACAAGTTAGGTTATTATGAAGCGATAAAGCAAGAGCTGAGAAGTGTTGGGGATGCTGGTTAAAAGTAGGTTGGGGCTTGTTTCATGGCTGATTACTTGTTGCATTACTCTGAGTATAATAAGGAAAATCCTCATCTATCTGAAGCCACTTATTTAGGGTATCTGTTTTTTGAAGGATCGTTACAAGAACGTAAGGGGACATTTGTTTTAGAAGAACGTGGTACTTTCGAACAGGGACTTCCGCAAAATGAGTTAGTAATAAAAGAGAAAACGGGAACGAAAGAACTTTCAGGGATTCAAGGAACTGGCAAGTATTTTTTAGATGGCGCTACTTTGGTGATTGAGATTGATTATGTGATTGAGAAGTGAAAAACTGGATATAAACAATCTGAAATGAAAGGGCGGTAAAATTGAGAGTTGTGTACAAATGTGTTACAATCGTTGTAACACATTTGTACACAAAAGGAGGGAACGAAATGAGCACAGTGACATTCAGACTATCTGAGGATGAAAAAGAGTTCATGCAAAAAATGGCTGAGTTTAATGGGCTATCCTTATCTGAACTTGCTAGGACTAAAATTTTGGAAAGTTTAGAAGATCAAATTGATTTGGACACCTACAATAAATTAATGAAAGAGCATCGAATAAAAGATGAAAGTATTTCTCACGCTGAAATGATGAAGGAACTTGGTTTATGAAAGAAAAAAAGTATGTTGTTCGGTATGAAAAGGAAGCACAAAAAGTATTAAAAAAGATGGATCGGTTTCAAGCAAAATTAATTCTTTCGTGGATTGATAAATATCTGGAAGGGATTGAAAATCCCAGAATAATAGGAAAAGGCTTGGTTGGCGATAAAAGTGGTCAATGGCGCTATCGAATTGGAGACTATCGTATTATTGCGGATATAGATGATGAGACGATAACAATTCTTGTTGTAACGAATGGACATAGGAAAGACGTACATAATTAGTAGAAAAGGCTTAGAAGATGGTAAGGAACTTCTAAGTCTTTCGTTTGTTTTAAAAAGGAAAATTGAAGTTTAGTAGAAAATGTTGAGCAATGTTTAAAAAGTCCTTTGCTTTTAAATGACCGATTACTTGAACATTCCGTCCACCTTTTTCGGTAAAATCTAGTGAGTAAACTTGCTTTGTATTGACCTTGCTTTCTTTCTCAAAAGCCTCACTGCAAAGTAAGGATGCTTTGACTTAGTTGAGGTGATGGGGCAGACAATAATCAGGGTTGAAGAAAGGTTGTATTCATCACGACTCATGACTAAAGCAGGTCGTCTTTTTTTGATTTCGCTTACCTATTTCAGGTTCAAAATCGATTGTGACAATGTCTCTTTGTTTAATCATCCAGCTCAGTTCCTATAGGTGTAAAATCAGTTGCTAAATGATCATCACTGTCTGTAAACTCACCTGGTTTAGCATTAGCAAAGTAATCATTAACTTTTGGGATGAGAGAAATAATGCCTTCACTGTCTTTGTAGGAAAAGAACGCCTGACCTTCTTTTACAGTATCCATAAGATGCCCCCTTCCTTTATTCTATCTTGCAAAACTTTTCTACGGCAGTAACGTATGCGTTTTTCAATTTATCCCTTACAATACCAAAATACGCAAAAAATATTCCTTTTTATTTTTTGATTAGATCTTTTGATTTTGTATGATACTCGCTAATTGTTTTTGTGATTCAGTTATCAAAAACGCATATTCTTTATGAAAGGTTTCAAATAATTTTGCACTAGCATAGTATTGTTTGACTACTTGCTTTTTATTGATTGGCGTAGTTGGATTGGTAAAATACTTTTCCAAAACTTCTAGTGGTTCTTTCCAAGATTCTAAACGCTCGAGTGAATCTCGAAGGTTTAGAATCTCTTGATAAGGGACAGTTTTGATGCAGATGACGGAATTTTTCATGGGAATGCTCCTTTTCTTTTTAGTATGTAGAGCTAAAGAAAAATGTTAAAGTTGTCCGTCTCTATCGCTGAATAATGGCCAGTCCAGATAAAATTTCAAAAGTGTCTAGAAATTCTTACAAGAATTAGGTACAATAAAGAAGCTGGTACTACGGTACTGGTAAATGGGCAACTTGGATAGAGAGGTGCTACTTTCTATTCAGGGCTTCATTGAACGGTTGGCGCCGAACGATGAAGTGCCTATTTTTCTTTTCTCAAAATTTGTAGGATAGAAATAAAAAAAGACGATCCACAGATGACCTGTAATCGTCTACAAATAGGTAAGATAAAGAAACTATAGAATATGTCGCCACTGTAATGAGTGTACAACAAAAAATAGATTTATCCTTACACTATTGGCAAAGTTGTTTGACAGGTGCTACTGTTTGAACAAGGCTTCCGGTTTGGTTGGCGCCAGACCACGAAGAGCCAATTTATTTATTTTTAATGTTAGTTATTTCTATCCTGTGCGTTTTATTATACATAAAGAGTGGCTGGTTCACAATGGATTTTTTTGTGATAAGGCATTAAATAACACGAAAATCATGCTCCTTATATATAAGGAAAAATAACAAAAATTTTTTTGAAATGAAGTATTATTTCTACTGATAATAGATCATGATAAATGATCAAATTAGTCTGAAAAATAGGACAAATTTGACAAATCCAGAATTGTTTCTGAAGAAACGATAGTGAAAAATAAACCTTTTGCAAAGCTAAAAGTGGTCGCTTTCTCTTTTATGATGGTTATGCAAATCGTACGAAATAAGGATCGTCTTTGTTGTCTAGCTCTTTCTAGAGCTGGATTATGTAAAATCACTCAGAAATATAACCAAACAAAATATCCAGCCCCACCCCAAGCTAGCGACAGCCTATATTACACAATAAAACTATCCAACTTACAATATCCTTCATCCTATAAAAATGAAGATTTTTTCATCATGATTTGCTTGACCAAGCTAAAAATAGTGGGTACGCTATGTAAAAAGGCGGTGGAACAATGAATAAAGTAGTCATTTTGCTAGTGGAAGACGAAGCGAGTCTTGCTAATTTTATTTCGGAAGAACTTAAGTTTGAAGGGTATGAAGTGCTTTATGCCCCGGATGGTGAGCTGGCGTTGGAACTATATAAACAACATCAAGAAGCGATTACGCTACTCTTGTTAGATTGGATGTTGCCAAAATATGATGGCATCACAGTAGCAAGAAGGATTCGCCGTAATAGCCAAGTTCCGATCATCATGATGACTGCTAGAGATCAGTTGGCTGATAAAGTTAGCGGTCTGGATGCGGGTACAGATGATTACATCACGAAGCCATTTGAAATAGAAGAATTGTTAGCAAGAATCAGAGTCATCCTAAGACGAACGGAGCAACAAGAAAAGCTCCAACAGCAATTGGTTTATCAGTATAATGACTTATCATTAGATTTGACCAAACGAACCGTTGAACGGTTTGAAGAGTTGATTCAATTGACTCAAAAGGAATTTGAATTATTAGCAGAACTAATCAAACAGCCAGAGGTCGTTTTAACACGAGATGAACTACTCAATGCAGTTTGGGGATATGATTATTTTGGTCAGACTAATGTTGTGGATGTTTATATACGTTCGTTGAGAAACAAGATCGATCACAATCCAAATCAGCGTTTGATTCAAACTGTTCGTGGAGTAGGATATGTATTGAGGTCAAATGATGGCGGAAACTAAGAGGACCTTCAGTGAACGTAAAAATACGACTCAATTTCAACTGACGATTCGCTTTATTGGTTTACTTGTTTCTGCGGTATTGCTTTTAAGTCTAGCAATTATGGGAATCACGATTGCGGAATTATATGAATCAACGAAAGAACAGACAGTATTAGTAGAAGAATCATTAAAAGGCGGTCAGCAAAAAACACTAGATGGTTGGGAAAATACTTTAGCTGGATCGGTTGCTAAAGATAATTCTCCGTATTTGATTCGCGTTGGATTAGGGAGCGGCGAGGTGCTTTTTTCATCGGATGATGCAGCAGAACTATATGATGAATTTTCTACTTTGAAGCAGTTCATCTTGTTGGATCGTGTTTTATGGACAAGTGAGCTGGAGCCTTATTACTATACAAGCTTTCAAACAGGAAAGACGAAGGTGACTATTTTAGTTGATATGGAAGATCAATTTGAAGTGATTGGTCGAATTTTTTCGTTTACCATTTTTCTAACTTTTATTGTGATCATCATTGGCTCATTGGTTACGTATCGTTTTTCAAGGAAAATCAGTGGGGCATTAGTTTACATGAATCAGGAAATCAGTCAGTTGGAAAGCTCGTCTGCTGAACAACAATTAACGGTTCCAAAAACGCCGCTGGAAGTTCAAAATATAGCGAAATCATTTAATTTGTTGCTGATGAAACAAAGAGCATCGTTAAAAAGAGAGCAGCAATTTGTAACCGATGCGTCACATGAACTACGGACACCGCTAGCGGCTATTCGTGGGCATGTCAATCTGATCAAACGCCGTGGCAAAACACACCCTCAAGTAATCCCAACTTCACTAGAATATATCGACAAAGAATCAAAACGAATGGAAATACTAGTGGAGCAACTATTGACTTTAGGACGCCTGGAAAAGCAATTAGAAACAGAAACCATCGATTTATCAATGTTAATAAATCAAACCATCAACGAGTTAAAAGTTGTAATGCCGCAACGTTTGACTGTTCAAATTGAAGAAAAAATAGTGATCAAGGGGCGGTCAGAACATTTTTATCAAATAACTAGAAACTTGCTTGAGAACGCTATGAAGTACACAGATGATACAGGAACAATCAGCATTAAGCTTTTTTCTAAGGAGCAGGGGATTTATTTATTGATAGAGGATTCAGGGATCGGTATTTCAAACGAAGAAAAGAGTAAAGTATTTGAACGATTTTATCGAGTGGATCGCTCTCGTTCTAGTGAAATTCCAGGTACAGGAATTGGTTTAGCGATTGTTAAAGAGTTAGTTGAGCTGTATCAAGGGAACATCATGGTAAGCGATGTAACGCCTAAAGGAACTCGATTTACACTGATTTTCCCAATGGTCAATCCATAAAAAATGAAGATTTCTTCATTTAACTTTCACATAGGTTTATTTATTTCTGTTAACCATGTTGTTAAGATAAGAGTGTAAAGCAGAGGAAAATAGGAAGGATGAACAATATGAAGAAAAAAATGATTATAGGAACGCTATGTTTAGGATTTATTTTGGCAGGTTGTACAAGCAATAACAAATCACTGGAAACCAACGACCAAAGTCAGGTCAGCAGTGAAACGCTCAATCAGTCAACGACCAACGAGTCCAGCAAGAAAACAAATGAGAAGGCTAAACTGTCCGAGATAAAGGTGACTGTTGAAGAGGCCATCAAAGAATATGAAAAAGCATACCCAAATACAACGATCACCTCACTTGATTTAGACACTTCTTTTGGCTCTTATTATTATGAGATCGAAGGAGTCGATGATAGTAAAGAATATAAAGTGAAAATCAACGCAGCAACGGCAAAAACAACAAAAGAACGGGAAGAAACATTAGATCGTGAAGACCAAAATGGTGTGGAAAAAGAAAAGAGCGCATTAAACTTAAAAGAATTACAGTCATTGGAAGAAGTTTCAAAAATAGCGCAAGAAAGTGCTGGGCAAGGTGAAGCTGTCGAGTGGTCCTTAGATCAAGAACTGTCTATCACTTATTGGGAGGTCAAAGTACGTTCTGAAAATGCTGAGGTATCCATCAAAATCAATGCTCAAACAGGTGAGGTAGTTGAAAAAGAAATCGAAGATTAAATGATTGATAGTAATTAGAAATGGGCAATTTAAATAAGTTTAAAAATAGTATTTTTAGTTGTTATTCAGATTTCTATTTCTAAAAAGCTTGTCAGTTGAATAAAAATTGTTATAAAATATCGTGAAAGTCAGACCATATCATTCGTCTTATTCCAAGAATTTCTATACAATATAAGTAGAAATTAAGTAAAGTGTTAATGGAGGGAATAACGATGAATAATGTTATGGAACAATTAAGGAAATATGCGCTTTTGCGAGGAATTGTTTATATTATTTTTGGTGTATTGATTTTGATCAATCCAAGAAGTGTTTTTCAATTAGCGGTCTATTTTATATCGGCTTATATTGCATTATGGGCGTATTGAATTTGTACGATGGTTTTCGGGTCAAAAAAGCAACCGGCACGTACGGAATGAGTTTTCTAGGTGGGATCGTTTTATTAGTGATTGCAGGAATTGTACTAGTTTTTGCGAAAGGAATTGTTAGTATTTTACCAATTTTCCTTGGGCTAGTAATCGTGATTGTTGGCGTCACTCGAGTAATTCAATCAGTTAATTTACGGACGTATGTCAACGTTAGCTGGTTGCCGATGCTGATTTATAGCGTGATTTTGATCATTGCTGGACTGGTTTTGACATTTAATCCATTTAGTAGTTTACTAGTACTTTTCCAACTATTTGGTGGTATTCTGATTTTTATGGGAATTGGTGAAGTGGTTTCGTTTTTCCAATTACGTAATATTGACTAAAAAAAGAGCTGATTTCAGCTCTTTTTTGTTGTCCTATTTTAATGCTTCTAATTCAGCTTCTGAATCCTTTAATTGAGCTTTAAGATCTTCAAGTCCTTGTTTGCCTAATGTTACACCTTCATCATAGCTTGCTTGCATATCTTCCATGGTATTTTCTGTTGCCATTTTTTCAGCTTGTTTTTGGAGCTTTTCCATTGAAGCAACAGACTCTTTTAAAATGGAAACTTCCTGAACTAATTCCTGTTTTCTCTTTGCATCTTCTTCGCGTTTTTTAGACTCTTTTTCAAATTGAGCTTCTGTTTTTGTACTTTCAGAAGTTTTTTTACTTTCACTTGAATTGCCGCATCCTGCTACAGTCAGCATGGATAAAGCAAGGACTGCTACTAGTGTTTTTTTCATTTTATGCTCCTTTTCCCAACAAAAATCATTTATTTAATCAGTCTTAACCCTATCATAAAAATGAGTTTCACTCAATATGAAAAATAAGTAAAAAAGCCTTCTCATTTTCTTGACCTAAAAAATAGCTTATAATTTAATCGTCAAATCAAAGTGAAAGAGGGTTGGTTATGAAACATGAAATGATCTCACCAAATAAAGATTATCCGTTCAAACTGTTTTCCTTTACATCAAGAAATCCAGATCGACTGATTTCTACCCATTGGCATGAAAGTGCAGAGTTATTATATTGTCTAAAAGGAAACTTAGAAGTTCGTTTTCCACAGGTGACCTATTTACTGGAACCAGGGGATACCTTATTTATCAACTCAAATATTATTCACTCTTCTAGAAGTCCGTTACCAAACGAAGTGTTTGTCATGCAGTTTCCTTTAAAGTTTTTACAGGAAATGACGCAAGATCAGTATAACGATCAGTTTTATTCAATTTAATTCCTTTGAAGAACAAAGATGAACGAATTCAAACGTTATTGAATCAAATTTTTAGAGAGTATCAAGTCAATGATTTATCAACCAATCTGCTTGTTAAAAGTTGGACATTGGCGCTTTTATCACTATTGACAAAAGATTATAGTATTCCTTTAACAACTAAAAAGACAATCAAAAGCTTGAAACATCTAGAGCGTTTGAAGCAAGTGAATGAATATGTGCAAAAAAATTACAATCAATCATTAAAATTAGAGCAAGTAGCTGAAGTGTTTAACTATGATCCAGCTTATTTCTCACGTTTTTTCAAAAAATATATGGGCATTCCTTTTTCTGAATATGTGAATACAGTACGATTGGAGAAAGCCTATTATCAATTGAGAGATACAGATATGACCGTTTTAGATATCGCGATGGCCAATGGTTTTTTCTCGGTGAAATCCTTCTACAATGTGTTTAAAAAGAATTACACCTTGTCTCCACAACAATATCGGCAAAAATATTTTAAATAAAAAAGTCATTATTTTTCCGATTTGAAGACGAAAATAGCACAGAAAAAAGGGCGAATACTCAGTATACTGAACTCAAGTAAAGCGCTTACTGGATATTGAGAGGGGAATAAACATGAAGAAAAAGTTAATTGGTCTTTTTGATAAGGTGAGTCCATTTTTTGATAAGATGGGAAATAATCCTTATCTTCAAGCTATTTCTGGTGCCATGATGTCAACGTTAGGTCCAGTATTTATCGGTTCGATCGCGGTATTATTAGTTGTTTTTATGAATATGTCTAAAACATTACAAGAATTCACACAGGTGATTTCACTCCTAGGAAAAGTCAACACGTTTACTATTGGTTCTTTGGCATTATATATTTCAGTTTTAATGGCGATCAATTTAGTTCGTAAATTAGATGAAAAAGAAGACTATGTTGCTGCTGGAATTATTTCATTAATGAGTTTTCTTTTGATCACACCGCTTGATAAAACGGCGGATGATATTGCAGCATTACCAACCACATGGTTAAGTGCCCAAGGTGTCTTCTCAGCAATGATCGTAGGACTAGTCGTGGGACGTTTGTTTATCGCAATCAAGCGTAAAGGCTGGACGATCAAAATGCCGGAAGGTGTGCCGCCAATGGTGACACGGATGTTTGAATCGCTGATTCCTACAGTATTGATTGGGATTTTATTTATTTTAGTTGATTTTGGCTTTAGTTTAACAGCGTTTGGTAATATGCATCAGTTTGTTTATACGATCATCCAAGAACCGTTGAAAGGAATCGGCGGCTCGATCGGTGCAATGATTATTCTAAGTTTGATCCAACAAATTCTTTGGTTTTTCGGAATTCATGGGACAAACGTGATCTTGCCGTTAGTTACCCCTTTATGGATGGCAATGGATGTTGAAAATATGAATGCGGTAACAGCTGGTCAAGTACCACCGAATATCGTTGGGTTAGCATTTTTCAATATTATTACATTTGGAGGGATGGCACTAGGCTTAGTGCTATTGATGCTGCGGGCTAAAAGTAAGCAATATCGAGAAGTCGGGAAGATCTCGATTGTACCAGCATTATTTGGAATCACAGAACCTGTGATTTTTGGGACACCTTTAGTATTGAATTTTGATTTAGCGATTCCGTTTATTTTCAATAATAGTATTGGCTTGATTTTAGCCTATGTATTAACGAAAATCGGGCTAGTGTCAAAATTTGTCGGAGTGCAAGCGATTTTTGGGTTGCCAGTCGGATTTCATGCAGCTGTTCAAGGAAGTATTTCTGTGATCATTTTACAATTAGTGATCCAATTGGTATTATCACCACTTCTTTGGTACCCATGGTTCAAACGTCTTGATAAAAAAACATACCTGAAAGAACAAAGTGAAGAGGTGTAAAAATGGAAGAGAGACAATTAAAAGAATTACTCGACTCATTGACGTGGGAAGAAAAAATCGGACAGCTAGTTCAGTTATCTGGTGATTTTTTCCATGCGGATGAGCTGGCTGTAGGTCCGCAAAAAAAATTAGGGATTGATCAGAAAATCGTGGATCAGGTTGGTTCTGTACTGAATGTCACTGGAGCGGATAAAACGAGAGAAATTCAAGATCGTTATTTAAAGAAAAGTCGGCATAAGATTCCGTTATTATTTATGGCCGATATTATCTATGGCTATCGTACAATTTTTCCAATTCCGTTAGGCTTAGGTGCGACTTGGAATCCAGAACTGATCGAACTGGCTTATCAACAGACTGCAGAAGAATCTAAAGCTGCCGGAGCACATGTGACGTTTGCTCCGATGGTCGATCTAGTCCGTGATGCACGTTGGGGTAGAAGTTTGGAGTCAACCGGGGAAGATCCAGTGTTGAATTCAGCCTTTGCCAGAGCAATGGTGACAGGCTTACAGAAAGATTTGATCAATGGCGGTGGTATTGCATCTTGTGTGAAACATTTTGCGGCGTATGGCGCAGCTGAAGGTGGTCGTGAGTATAACACAGTTGATATGTCAGAACGCAGATTACGTCAAGATTATCTACCTTCGTACAAAGCTGCGGTGGATGCAGGCTGTCAATTAGTGATGACATCCTTTAATACCTATGATGGGATGCCGGTGACAGGAAATAAATTTCTACTTGAAGATATTTTGCGGAAAGAATGGGGCTTTGATGGTGTGATCATTTCTGATTATGCTGCAATTCAAGAATTGATCGCTCATGGTGTAGCTGCTGATGATCGGCAAGCAGCTAAATTGGCTATCGAAGCCACAACAGACATCGACATGAAAACGCCGTGTTACGCAAAAGAATTGGAGCCATTGATCGAAGCGGGCGAAATCAGTGCTGACTTAGTGGATCGTTCTGTTTACCGTGTATTAAAATTGAAAAATGATCTTGGTTTATTCGAAGATCCTTATCGCGGCGCTAGTTCGAAAAAGGAAGCAGAAGTCTTTTTGACAGAAGAAAAACGTCAATTGGCGAAAAAGGTTTCAGCTGAATCAATGGTACTACTGCAAAATGAACGAGATGTTTTGCCGTTGACTCCAAACCAAGAGAAAGTATTACTGGTAGGACCATATGGTGATAATCAAGAATTGATCGGTTTGTGGGCGGTTCATGGAAAACGTGAAGATGTTGTGACAATCAAAAAAGGTTTTGAAAGCTATCTTGATTCAGAGCACTTATTGTATACACAAGGCTGTGACATGCTTGAAGACTATGCCTTTTTAGGTGAATTTGGTGCAACGAAGGATCAAATCGAACAAATTGGTTTAAATGAACAAGCAAAAGAACAAGAACTTACTCAGGCACTGGAATTAGCCAAACAAGCGGACACGATCGTGTTTGCGTTAGGTGAACATACAATGCAAAGTGGTGAAGCGGGTAGCCGGACTGAGATTACATTGCCGCGTATTCAGCAAGACTTTCTACAAGAATTAACAATGTTGAATAAAAAAACAGTGCTGATCGTTATCAGTGGTAGACCACTTGTTTTAACAAAGGAAGTCGAACAAGTGGATGCAATCGTCCAAGCTTGGTTCCCTGGCACGGAAGGGGGCAATGCTTTAGCGGATATTATTTTTGGTCAAACCAATCCAACCGGCCGTTTAAGTATGAGTTTTCCTTATTCGGTTGGACAGCTACCGATTTACTACAGTGAGTTTAAGACCGGTCGTCCACTAACTAGTACAACTCACAAAGGTCGCTTTGTTTCTAAATATTTAGATAGTCCAAATGATCCATTATTCTCATTTGGTTACGGATTATCTTACAGTCAAGTGGATTATTTTGGGTTGAAAGTAAGTAGTGAAAAAATGGAAGAAACACTTGAAGTATCGATCAAAGTAAAAAATAAATCAGAGCGTGCAACAGTCGAGACCGTTCAATTGTATATCCAAGACGTGACAGGATCTGTAGTTCGTCCTGTAAAAGAGTTGAAAGCATTCAAGAAAGTTGCGCTTGACGCTGGTGAAGAAAAAGAAGTTGTTTTTACTTTGACGAGAGCAGATTTGAAATTTTATACCAAAGAGATGGTATTTAAAGAAGAAGTAGGAGCATTCATTGTGTTTGTCGGAGCTAATGTGAAAGAGACGCAGGAATTAACGTTTGAATTAGTGTAAGGGTAAGTATAAGAAACGCATTGTCTGATTTGATCAGACCTGCGTTTTTTTTGTTTTTAAAAGTGAAAAGAGACTTGCAAAAAAAATAGTGAAATGGTACTCTTAATTTCTAATTGAGAATGATTTTCATTTTCAGTTAGAAAATTGAATTATAAGTTACGAATGTAGTTAGCATAAATTGATTAAAGAATAGGAGAATCAAGATGGAAAAGAGTTCAATCGAGCAACTCATTAAAGACCGTAGAACGATTCGCACGTTAACGGATCGAGTGATTCCTTTAGAAACGCTACATGCGCTATTAGAAAGTGCTAGTTATGCACCTTATCATTCTAAAGAAGAGCCATGGGAAGTCGTAATTGTTCGTGAGTCGCAAGAGCGACAAGTATTTGTGAAAGAAATCATGAGCAGTTATGATCGGTTAGATACTTGGGCACGCTATGATCAAGAAAATCTCGAAAAGGCTAAGAAGAGAACACAGGATTATTTTTTAGATGTTCCCGTGACATTAATTGTAACTGCACCTATTTGTGAAAGTGAAAAATCGAACTTGGAAGCGATCGGCGCGGTATCAGCATTTATTCAAAATTTTCAATTAGCAGCTTGGACTAGGCAAATCGGCGTTACGTGGCGTACGATTCCTGTGATTTTCGACGAAGTATTCAAGGAAAATGTAGGTGTGGCAATTGATCGACAAATTATTGGCTTACTTGACATCACGATAATTGATGAAAAGCTAAAGATACCTACAAGTCGCAGAAAACCTGTGGCACAATGGACCAAGAGTTTGAATGAGCAAGTGTCAGGAATGAGTGAAAGAAACAAGTAGTTCTGATTTTCAGGTACACAGGAGGCGTATTTTTTTGCAGGCAATCAAGACAAATGAGATAAAGATCAAAGCGAAAACACAGCAGTACTATCCATTGATCCTTATATTTTTAGTAGCACTTATTTTTTTATCGATCGTCTATTCATTGATCAATGGGCAGGCGAATATTTCTATTGAAGATATCGTACAGATTCTTTTAACGAAAGTTTCTGGCGGTAGATTAGGGTCGTTGGATGGGATAACCAGTAACTCTGCAGTGAATATTATTTGGTTTGTGCGGACACCAAGAGTGATCTTAGCTGTGTTTGTTGGGATGGGCTTAGCGATTACAGGTGCTGTGATGCAAGCAGTCGTTCAAAATCCTTTGGCAGACCCTTATATTTTAGGCATCTCTTCGGGCGCTTCACTGGGCGCAACATTTGCGATTCTTGTAGGCTTTGGAACCGGAAGTATTTTCTCTCAGTTTGGTTTGGCATTTGGTGCCTTTGTCGGAGCCATGGCTGCAGCATTTGGTGTACTTGTTTTATCAGGGATCGGTGGACGAATGACATCTGTTAAATTGGTTTTGTCTGGTTCAGTGATTGGGGCATTATGTAGTTCGGTTTCAAGTTTTATTGTTTATTTGGCAAATAATGCTGAAGGGATGAAGACAGTAACCTTTTGGGCAATGGGCAGCTTAGCTTCTGCAAGTTGGAACAAATTAGGTGTTTTATCAGTTGTAGTTGTGTTGATTACTAGCTTCTTTTTGTTTCAGCATCGGATTTTGAATGTGATGTTGTTAGGAGATGAAGCAGCGATTACTTTAGGCGTTCCGTTGGCAAAATATCGTCAGTTATATTTACTATTAGCGGCTCTTTTGACGGGAGTAATTGTAGCTTATTCGGGGATGATCGGCTTTGTCGGCTTGATCATTCCTCACATCGTGCGTGGTCTGATCGGCTCTGATCATAAACGATTATTACCGATCGTGGCATTATCCGGAGCATTATTTATGATTTGGGCAGATGTGCTTTCTCGAATCATGATTCCAAACGTTGAGCTGCCGATCGGGATCATCACCTCAGTAATCGGTGCACCGCTGTTCATCTACATCATTGTCAAAAAAGGCTACAATTTCGGAGGCTAGCAATGGAACTAAATGTAAACGACTTAGAAATCACGATCGGACAAGAGGCGATCGTTAAAAGTATTTCTTTTCAAACGCAAAAAAAGCAATTTGTTGGGATCATTGGCGCAAACGGCTGTGGTAAATCAACGATGCTTAAAGGAATCTACAAAGGAATCAAACCAAAAGCTGGACGTGTCTTTTTAGATGAGTTGGACCTTTTAGCAGTTTCTGAAAAGAAAGTGGCGCAAAAATTAGGAGTGGTCAATCAATTCAATGAATTAAACTTTGATTTGAGTGTTTTTCAAATGGTCCTACTAGGAAGAACACCGCATAAAAAATTGTTAGAGTCCGACACTCAAGCAGACATCGATATTGTTATGGATGCTTTAGTTAAAACCAACTTGGTCAATTACGCAGAGCGAAGTTTTTTATCTTTATCTGGTGGTGAAAAACAGCGAGTCATTTTAGCACGAACGATCGCTCAACAACCTAGTTACATGATTTTAGATGAACCGACCAATCATTTGGATATTCGCTATCAATTGGAAATATTGAGCTGTGTGAAAAATCTAGAAATCGGTGTTTTGGCGGCGCTCCATGATTTGGAATTAGCAGCACATTATTGTGATTATATTTATGCGATGAAAGCAGGAAAAATCATCGCAGAAGGTAAACCAGAAGAATTGTTTACAGAACGATTGATTGAAGAGATTTATGGTGTTCATTGTACGATTTATAAAAATCCGGTGACGAATCGTTTAGGCTTCGCCTATTCTTTAGATTAGTTACTGGATTTAAAATACATGAAGAGGATGCGTGAAAATGAAAAAAGCATTTATTGTTAGTTTATTAAGTTTGGCTATTATCACGGGCTGCGGCCAAAAAGAACAAAAGGCAACTGAGAAGAATCAAAGTGAAGGTTATCCTGTGACTGTGCAAAACTTTACAAAGGCAGAAGGGGCAGAAAGCTGGCAAAAGAAAGAGCAAACGTTTGATAAAGCACCTGAAAAGGTGTTAGCCAATACACAACCAGCAGCAGAATTACTACTGCATTTAGGATTAAAAGATAAAATCGTTGGTGTAGGGGCTGTGTTTGGTGAACCAGATAAATCGGTTGAAAAAGAATTTAATGAATTGAACCACTTATCCACTGATTATATCGGCAAAGAAATGGCTCTAAGTGTTGATCCAGATTTGGTTTATGGACGTGGCGGCTTGTTTGATAACCAAGATTGGGGTGTGGGAACGGTCGATACACTAAATGATATGGGCATCAAAACCTTTGTTTTAAACTCTTCTGTCACAGGAGGCACGTTTGAATCAGTTTACGATGATATCGATAATTTAGGAAAAGTATTCAACGTAAGTGAAAAAGCAGATGCGTTTAAAGCAGAGCTAAAGGAACGCCAAGCAACGGTTGATAAAAAGCTGACTAAAATTAAAGAGGATCAAACATTCGCTTATCTCCACACCTCAGATCCAGAAGAATTATACGTTTATCCAGCAAATAATGAAACGTTTTTCAATGATATTTTCAAAATGGTGAAACTAGACAATATTTTCAAAGATGAAAAAGGTGAAGTAAGTGTGGAGAAATTGATTGAAACAGATCCAGATGTCTTGATCGTAGCGGATTGGAGTACGATGAAAGGTGGAATTTCAGGGGAAACAATGATCGATGCGGTACTGAAAAATCCTAAACTTTCAAGTATGAAGGCAATCAAAAACAAAAAAGTTTATGCCGTCGATTATAATTATATGTTCGGTTACGGCTATCAATCGTTAGATGGAATCGAAAAATTAGCGGATGAGATGTATCCGGAAAAATAACCAAAGTAACAGACACAACGCTGAAATGGTGATGTGTCTGTTTTTTTATTTTGAAATGTATGATAGTTTTTTCTTCTCTCGTATAGTAAAGTTGAAAAGAAGTCAGGCTTGAAAATAATAGATGAACGAGTAGAGGGTGAATAATTTGAAAAGAATCATTTGGGTTGCGTGGGGAGTTGTAACAGTCCTTATTTCGTACAGTCTATTAAGAATAATGACTGGGGCAAGTTCAATGGATTTTGCTGGTAAGGGCACCAGCATCTACCTTTTTATTTTAATGGTATATAGTGGAATAACGTTTCGCTTAGGAATAAAAAAGAACAAAAAGTGGTTTTATTATTATCTTTTTCTAGTCTTGCTGTGTTTGGTTGTACCATTGCTATTGTTGTTGTATCTAAACTATTTTGGAAAATAAAATGAGATGTGAGTAAGTATATTTTTTCATAATCATCTCATAAGATTAAAGTATAACAAAAGGTTCTGCGTAAATGAGCAATAACAATTAGTAATAAACGCTAGAAAACCCATAGAATAAAGGTTTATTTTACCTTTTTAACAAAAAGAATTATGAGGGAAAAATAAGCAAAAAATGAAAACTGGTCTAGAAAAAAGTCTAAATTATGCTATACTGATTTTAGCTTGGTCATTTGTTTTTAATGAAAAATTCAGTGGAATTTACTGAAAAGGATCAAGTGTTTGTACTATAGCTTGACATCAATAATAGAGAAGTGAGTTTCAGAAAATTTACACAAAGTTTACTTCTATATTATGAGAAATTTACACCATTAAAATACAATAGGTATAACTAGAGCAGAGGAATGATCAACTGCTTTAGCAATGCCAAAATGCGAAGGGATGGAAAGAGTGAAAAAGAGAACGAAATTGTTAGGGTTGCTGTCTGTTATTGGTTTGAGTGTAGGGTTACTTACGGGGTGTGGTTCAGGTGGCGATAAAAAAGCTGCAGATGATACAAAACCGCTAGAATTACAATTTGTTCCAACCAACAACGATGGTTCGATGGAAGCAAAAGCGAAACCTTTCGCAAAATATTTAACTGAAAAATTAGGTCGCGATGTCAATGTTACCTTGGCGACAGATTATTCAACGATCGTTGAAGCGATGGCATCCGGCAAAGTTGATATTGGGATCATGCCACCATCAGCATATGTTCAAGCACGCAACCAAAAAGCCGCAACAGCGATTCTATCTTCTGAATTAGGTGCCTATAATCGTGAGACTGGGAAACCGGAAGCTGATAAGCTATCAAGCACGTTTAAAGGTGAAGTTCTTGTTCGCGCAGATAGTGGAATTGATTCGTTAAAAGAGTTAAAAGGCAAAAAAATCGCAAGCTTGAGTCCAAATTCAGCCAGTGGTTATATTTATCCAGTCGTTGAAATGAAAGAAGCAGGGATCGACCCGACAAAAGACGTTACCTTAACGACTGTTAATGATATCCCAAGTGAGATCACAGCTGTCTTAAACGGTCAACAAGATGCTTGCTTTGTTTTTGAAGGGGCGCGTAATGTGTTTGCCTCGAAATTTGAAAAAGACGACTTGTTTAAAGAGTTAAAAGTCTTATATTTAACAAAAGGCGATATTCCAAATGATGCCATCGCTGTTCAGCCGAAAATGGACAAAGACTTACAAGCAAAAGTCAAAGAGGTTTTCTTGGCAATGCCTAAAGATACAGAAGGTGCAGAAGCGATGGCAATGTGGGGACATAAAGGCTACGTGGAAGCAGAAGATAAAAATTACGACACAGTTGAAGAATATACAGAAAAAGCAGCAGAGTAAAACGCTGCTACACTTGCGTGACGTTTAGAGGATGAAGCAAAACTAAATAAACGGCGAAAGAAAAGCAGCTCCTTTGGAGATAAGCTGGAATTCACAAAAATTTGAAGAACTATTTTCGTGAATTCCTTCTTATTTCTCGGAGCTAAACGCTTTTATCTCGACCTCTTGCTATTTTTTATTAAAAGGAGAAATCATGATTCAGTTTGAAAATGTAACAAAAACCTATAATAATGGGGTCAAAGGGCTTAAAAATATTAATTTAACTATCAACGACGGTGAGTTTGTCTCTGTGATCGGCTTAAGTGGTGCAGGAAAAAGTACATTATTGCGCTCAATCAATCGTTTAAATGAAATCAGTGAAGGCAATATTACTATCGATGATGCTTCGATCACGAAAGCTAATAAAAGAGATTTACGCAGAATTCGTAGAAATATCGGAATGATTTTTCAGCACTTTAATTTAGTGAAAAAAAGTTCTGTTCAAAAAAATGTAATTTCAGGAAGATTAGGCTATTATTCAACATTTAAAAGTATTTTCGGAATTTTTTCAAAAGAAGATTACGCTTTAGTTAATGACGCTTTAGGCCGTGTTGGTTTAGCCGATAAGCTTCATTCAAGAAGCGATGAATTAAGTGGTGGACAACAACAGCGAGTGTCGATCGCAAGAACATTGGTTCAGCAAGCATCGATCATTTTAGCGGATGAACCAGTTGCATCATTAGATCCGATCACGACGCAAAAAATCATGAAAGACTTAAAGAAAATCAATCAAGAATTAAATCATACGGTAGTGATCAATCTGCACTCAGTCGATTTAGCTCGTGAATTTTCTAGTCGGATCATTGGTTTACGTGATGGAGAAGTGGTTTTTGATGGAACAGCAGAAGAGGCGACAGATGAGGTATTGACGAGTATTTATGGTGCGGATATCTTGAAGCAAACTGAAGGTGTTGCGTAATGAAGTTAAAAGATACGATTCACCGCGATTTATATAAGCATTTATTTATTGTAGCATTGGTTCTTTTGTGCGTGTATTCAAGTGCACGTGTGACGGGGGCCGAAATGGCGGATGTCTTTAATAACTTAGATCAGATGGGAATTTTCTTACAGCGTTTTCTTAGTCCTGATTGGAGTTATATCCCTAAAATCATTGAACCGATGTTGAAAACAATTAAAATGTCAGTAGTGGGAACAACGCTTGGCGTAATTTTTGCTGTGCCCTTTGCATTTCTAGCAACAACAGTGGTGACTAGAAACTTTTTTATAACAACGATCATTCGATTTTTAATGAGTATTGTTCGGACGATTCCTAACTTATTGTTGGCTGCCTTATTTGTGGCGATGTTTGGGATCGGGGAATTTACAGGTGTCTTAACGATTGCTGTATTTACATTTGGAATGGTATCTCAGCTAGTCTATGAAGCAATTGAAACAATCGATCATGGACCGATCGAAGCCGCTGAATCTGTTGGCGCGACAAAGAGCCAGATTGCATTTTGGTCGATTGCACCGCAAATATCGCACCAAATCGCTAGCTATTCTTTGTATGCGTTTGAAGTCAATATTCGGGCGTCTACGATTTTAGGCTATGTTGGAGCTGGTGGGATCGGTGTGATTTTGAACTCTTCATTGAGTTTGATGCGCTATGATCGTGTGTCGATCATTATTTTATCTATATTAGTTGTGGTGATCACGATCGATTGGATCAGTGAAATTATCAGAAAGAGGTTGGTATAATGAGCATAAATCGAAAGGTAAAAAGCTATTTGCCAATTATCGTTGTTTTAGCGATCATTCTTTATTCTGCAGCTGGTATCGACTATTCAGAAGCTGGGAATATGTCGTTTGATATGGTCAAATCTGTTCTTTCTGGATTGTTTCAACCAGATTGGGGATACGTTTATGATGGTAGCGGTGAGGATTTATTAAGCTTGTTACTATTAACCATCGGGATTGCCTTTTTAGGGACAGTGATTGCGACTATTTTAGCTTTACCGTTAACGTTTATCAGTGCACACAACCTGTGGAAATCAAACACGATCGTCTCGAAAATCGGCAAGTTTATCTGTAACGTATTAAGAGCTTTTCCGGAACTTGTTTATGCCATCATTTTTGTGAAGATGGTAGGACCCGGACCGTTTGCAGGAGTTTTGGCAATCGGTGTTCATCAAATCGGTATGTTGGGTAAACTATATACAGAAGAAATCGAGTCGATGGATGAAGCACCAGTAGAATCGATGACAGCTGTGGGTGCTAATTTTTGGCAAACGATGTTTTATGCCCGTTTACCGCAGTTGATTCCAACATTTTTATCACTAGCATTGAATCACTTTGAAATAGCGGTTCGTAGTGCCGCAACGCTTGGGTTAGTTGGAGCAGGTGGGATTGGTGCACCAATGATTTTTGCGATTCAATCAAGAGCGTGGGATAAAGTTGGAATCATTTTGTTTGGGATCATTATTACAGTATTCTTGATCGATGCTGGAACTGGTTATTTACGTAAAAAATTACAGTAATTCGTGAGGATAGAAAAATGGATAAAGTAACGATTTTAAGTACAACAGATGTCCATGGTTTTTTGACAGCCGCAGCAAATGAAGAGAACGGTCTTTGTTCTCTTCCGGCGATTGCTGAAAATTATCATGCACCGATTTTGATCGACAACGGTGATTTTTTAGTGGGTAGTCCTCAGACTACTTTTTTTAATACAACAATGGACATATCGCCATTGATTGAACTAGCCAATATCATTGGATTTGATGTAATGATTCCAGGAAATCATGATTTTGATTATGGAATCGATTTTCTGAAACATCAAGTTGCTGCGTTTAATGGAAAGTATCTTTGTGCGAATGTATTAGATATGTCAGATGAACTGATTTTTGAGCCATATACAATCATTGAACGTGGGAATCTAAAAGTTGGTGTAATTGGGGTGATCACGGGTGCAATGCCGCAGATTACTGATTATGAGCAAATCAAAGACCTAAAATTCATCGATGTGATCGAAAGTCTAAAACACTGGGTACCGATTGTAAGAGAACAAGTGGATGTATTGATTGTAAGCTACCATGGTGGAATCGAGCGAGATATGCTCACAGGTCAGCCCACACAATATGATACGGGAGAAGACCAGACCTATCGGATAATCAGTGAGATAGCTGGAATCGATGGCCTGATTTGTGGACACCAGCATCGGGTAAACGCAGGTGTATTGAATGATACTGTGTTTGTGCAACCTGGCTACCGTGGGAATTATATTGGAGAATTAACGTTTTCTATGCAAATGGGTCAAGTGATGAATAGAGTGGGCAGATTAATTGATACCAAGGCTTATCCAGTAAGGGGTTATCAGTTATATAATGAAGCCGACTATGAAAAGTGGCTAGAAAATAAACTCGATTTAAGTTTTTTCGATCAGTATATCGCTAAAAAAGTGCCGGGGACATTTAACGCAGTGAAACTTCAAGGCACAACGATTGGCAGCTTTTTATCTAGTTTTAAGCCGCCATATACGCTTTCAACCTATCATATATCAAAAAATGAGATGGCTGAATTGTTATTAAAACATGAAGTTCAAGGAGTCAGATTAGAAAAAAATCAACTTCTGCCTGAGCAATTAGATTATCGTATAACGACCAATGTACCACTCTTTCCAAGCTATCGTTTGGAAACAAATTATATCTATAATATTTTTGATGAATATATAGCTCGTGTGAATACATATTAATCGAGAAGTGAGGTGAAACGAGATGAAACAACAACTAAAAATTTACTATACATCTGATGTCCATGGGTATTTATTCCCAACTAATTATGCCGATACGCAAGAAAAGGATATGGGGTTATTAAAATGTATCCCTAACTTTAAAAAAGATGAGAATACATTGATCATCGATGGCGGAGATATGCTTCAAGGTTCAGCGTTAGCAACCTACTGTCAAGATCATCCAGAAGAAGGATTTCCTCAGGCTAAAGTATTGAATCATGCAGGGTATGATTTTGTCACATTAGGAAACCATGATGTCAATTATGGCACGAGCTATTTATCTAAGTATTTAGAGTCACTAGATGCAGCTTGTGTTTGTGAGAACTTACTAGATAAAAGCAGCAATACAAAGAAGTTTCCGTGGATAATCAAAACGTTAGGTAACGGTTTAAAAGTGGGAATCGTTGGTATTGTGACCGATTATATCAATGTTTGGGAAAAAGCTGAAAACATCAAGGACATCATGATCACCAATCCGTTTATAGCTGCAAAAAAAGCATTAGACGAGGTCAAGCCGCAAGTTGATCTTACGATTTGCATTTATCATGGCGGGTTTGAAAGAGATGTAAGATCAGGGAAGCTCTTATCTAAAACAAGTGAAAACATTGGGTATAAAATCTGTGAAGAGCTTGATTTTGACTTGTTGTTGACAGGACATCAGCATTTATTGATTGAAGGACAGCTCTTACATGGTACTTATATTGTGCAGCCTTCATCCAATGCACTGAATTATTTTGAAATCGATATTGAAAAAGTGCAAAATAACATCGAAATAACGTCAACAGTGGGGAAACCCACATCTACTCCAGACACGGAGTTAACGAGTCAACTACGGCCATTGGAAATGAACGTACAAAATTGGCTGGACCAAGCAATCGGAACATTGAACAGCGATGCATTAGCTGAAGAAAAGTTGGAAATGGCATTGAATGGAAGCCAGTTGTGGCCTTGATAGGGGAAGTTCAACTACAAGCCAGTAAAGCACAGATTGCAGTGGTTTCTTTAGCTAATACGTCTCCAGGTTTTCATAAGAATGTAACGATGAGAGACGTGATCGCAACCTATCCCTATACCAATCAGCTGATTACATTAAAGATTACTGGGGCACAATTAAGACAGGTTATCGACAAAAATGCGGATTATTTTAGTTTAGATGAACAAAATAAAGTGATTATTTCGCCAAGTTATTTATATCCTAAAGTTGAACATTATCATTTTGACTTCTTTGTTGGGCTTGATTATACGATCGATCTTTGTGCAAAAGTGAGTAAGCGTGTAACGCGACTGTTGTACAACAATAAAATAGTTCAAGATACAGATGAATTTACGATTGCCTTAAGTGATTATCGTGCCAGTGGCGGTGGCGGATTCAAAACGTATCAGGAATGTCCTGTTATTGATGAAGGGGCAAAAGAAATTGTTGAACTGATCGTTGAGTATATTCAGTCAAATGAGGAGATTAAGATACCAAATAACCTGAACTATACAATCGATCATTCGTGTGTATAAAAAGTTTTGATCATCTAGTCAGTACTGAAAAAGCTTTTTCGACAATAGACCTTAAAACCCGTACAATGCGTCTTTTCTGCAGTGTACGGGTTTTAATAGTTCGTCTGTTGAAAAAAATTATGTAGAGGAAAGTATTGCCTATTGTAAAGATAACACTTGTCCAATATAAACAGTTGAATCAGTTAAATTATTTTTTAGCATTAAATCTTGAACAGATATCTTGTTCTTTTCAGCAATTACAGAAAGCGTATCACCAGACTGAACTGTATAAGAAGTTGCAGCAGGCGTTGATGCAGGTTCTGTCGAGCGCTCAGTTTGTTGTTCAGCACCCTCTGATGAAGGAGACGTTTGAACTGGTTGACTCGCACTTTCAGCAGTTGAACTGGTTTCATTCGGGCTGCTTGGTTGGGTAGAACTTTCTCTTACAGGAACATTATGCTCTGTAGTGTTCGTAACAGCTGCTTGATTGGTCGGTTCTTGTCCTTTGTTAAGTTGGTTAACTTGTTTTTCGATATTGTTTAACTGTGTTTCTTGTTTAGAACTTGCTTGAACATTTAAAAATAGCAATACGCCCAATGCGAGTGTATTTATTAATAACAATAAAATAACAGTTACAATAGTAAATTTTGAGTCAGATGCTGGACGCTGTTGTTTACGTCTTGAATATTCTTCTTCCAAAATAGTTTCACTCCTTTCATAACAAATTCACAATAGAAATACTGTGAAACAAAGCATCTCTAGTATATCATAATAGTATAGCACTCTCCAACAGGAAAATAATAAGAGGGATTATCGACTATTATTTGTTAATAAAAAAAGAGAAATAAAAAAACGTTAAAAATTAAAAAAATTATCTATTATTAAATGAAGAATTGAATTGTAGAGCTGAATCGTTTTAATTAAACAAAAAAGTGTTTATTTTGTTTTTTAATTTAGAAAAATACATTTTTTTTTAATTCAACATTTTTTCCTACCGCAATAAATTTGATTTAAACTCAATCGTTTTAGTAAGCATTTCAATAGCTCGTTTAGTTGCCACAGCTTAGTTAGTATATAGTTTCAGTTCTTTTATATTCAAAAAATTTTGACAGCATAAGGCAATTCCACCAAATAGAGTGGCTTGACTGCCTAATTTGCTATTTTGAATTTGAACATTTCTTGCAAAACGGCTAGTCAGATGAGTCTTGATCATGGATAGCAGTGCTGGGTTATTTCGATAAATAGAACTGTTGATCACAACGACTTCTGGATCGTACACCGTAAGAATGTTGTTGATTCCAATGCTAAGTAAAAAAGCATTGTCAGATAAGGCCGCAGCTGTTTTTTCATCATTGACCTCCACCAACTGTTGTACGATGGTGGAATCTACGTACTCTAATTGTTTGATCGAAGCTAAATTCTCGTATAGAACAGTGTTTGAAGCGTATTGCTCTAAGCAACCATGATTGCCGCAAGGGCATTTTTTTCCATTGGGATATAAAATAGAATGACCGATTTCACCGGCTTCTCCAAAATGGCCTTTTCTTAAGGTCCCTCCATCGACGATCCCAGCACCGATCCCACTATGAATACTTAAACTAACCAGCGTTTTACTATCTAAAGAAAAAACGTATTCTCCAAGTGCAGCAAGGTTGGCTTCATTTTCGATAAAGATTGGAAATTCAAAGGAATGGGACAACTTATGATGAAGATCGATCGTATCTAAATCATAATAGGGGGTAAAAACGATCTCGTTTTTATTCACTACACCATGAACGGCTACACACATTCCTACGATCAAGATATCGATGTTGACTGTTAATTCCTTGACACTTTGTTGCAGCAGGTCAATGACAGTTTCAGCTGAAACGACGATTCGTTTTTTCTGAATAGTGACGACTTCTTCACCGTCTAAATAGGCGAGTGTCCCTTTCAAATAATCTACACCGATATCAAAAGATAAAATCACGGCAGCTTTGGGATTGAACTGCAGTAAAATCGGTTTTCTTCCTCCTAATGTGCTGGCGTTGCCAATTCCTGTTTCAAAGATAAGACCGTCATCTAACAAGGTTTTAGTAATAGAAGAAACAGAAGCCTTATTCAAGCCGGTCAATACGGCTAGCTCTGCACGGGAAATATTTTTATGGTCAATGATTCCTTTTAAGATGAGTGATTCATTTTGCTCTCTGATTTTATATTTGTTTACTACCAATTTATCCACCTCTTTATTAAATATAATAAAATGTTTGAAAGCGCTTGACAACTAAATTCAATTGTTTTATATTCTTTATGTAAGTTAGTTTAACTTACTAACTAACTAGAAGCAAGTCATTTATGGGAGGAATTTAGATGAATTATTTTCCACAAGTAGAAAAGGTTTTATATGAAGGTCCTAACTCAAAGAATATGTTTGCGTTTCGTCATTACAAGTCAGATGAAGTGGTCTTAGGAAAAACGATGAAAGAACATTTACGATTTGCAGTCGCTTATTGGCATACGATGACTCAAGATGGTTCAGAACCATTTGGTAAACCTGTGAATCTTCGTTCGTGGGAAGTAAGTGATCCTATGGAAACCGCGAAAAATAGAGTCGCAGCTTTTTTTGAATTATTAGTTAAATTGGATGTGGAATACTTTTGTTTTCATGATGTGGATATTGCACCAGAAGGGGATTCGTTAGAAGAGTTTTTCACTAATCTAGATGAGCTGACGGATTTAATCAAGGTGAAAATGAATGAAACCGGTATCAAATTGTTATGGAACACAGCGAATATGTTTTCAGACCCACGTTTTACAAATGGGGCAGCTTCTTCTAATAATGCTGAAGTCTTTGCTTATGCGGCAGCTCAGGTCAAAAAGGGTTTAGATATCAGTAAAAAGCTTGGTGGTAAAAACTATGTTTTCTGGGGTGGGCGTGAAGGTTATGAGTCATTATTAAATACGGATATGCAATTAGAGCAAGATAATATCGCTCGTTTGTTTAAAATGGCAGTCGCGTATGCTAAAAAAATCGATCATGACGTTCAATTTCTCATTGAACCAAAACCAAAAGAGCCAACCAAACATCAATACGATTTCGATGCTGCAACAGCGATGGCTTTTTTACAAAAATACGATTTAACGGATGCGTTCAAGTTAAACTTAGAAGCAAATCATGCAACTTTAGCTGGACATACGTTTGAACATGAATTAACGGTAGCTCGTTGCTATGATGCGTTAGGATCGATCGATGCCAATCAAGGGGATATGTTACTAGGTTGGGATACAGACGAGTTTCCAACGAATATTTATGATACAACTTTAGCGATGTATGAAATTCTTGAAAATGGTGGGATCGCTCCTGGCGGAATTAATTTTGACTCAAAAGTTCGGCGCTCTTCATTTGAAATGGACGATCTACTCTTAGCTCATATTGCTGGGATGGATACCTTTGCGCGTGGACTAAAAGCTGCCGCTAAACTAAAAGAAGATCGCTTTTTTGATGAATTAAAAGAGCAGCGCTACGCTTCTTACCATACAGGGATCGGCGCTAAAATCCTTGAAAACCAAACCGATTTAGAGACGCTTACAACATATGCTTTAGCACATGACGATGTCACCTTGGAATCTAGCCACTTGGAATATGTTAAGTCACGTTTAAACGACTATTTAGTCTAAGAAAAAGGAGCGGGATAAGAATGAAACGGAGTAAACTTATTTTTTCAGCAACAGTTTTAACAACAGCAGGGCTATTGTTAAGTGCATGCAGCGGAGGTAGTTCTAGTTCGAGTTCAAAAGAGCAAGCCGTAGTAGATGTGTTCAATATCAAAGTTGAAACAAAAGATCAGCTGGATGAGTTAGCGAAAAAATATGAGTCCAGCCATGACGATGTAAAAATCAATGTGACAACTGTGGGCGGTGGACAAGATGCTAATGCAGCATTACAGTCGAAGTTTTCTTCAGGGGATGAGCCTAGTGTTTTTCTTTTGGGTGGGTTAGCTGATGTGGAAAAATGGGGAGATAGTTTAGCGGATTTAAGTGATACAACGTTAGCTAAAACTGCAATCGACGGAACATTAGATGGCGCAACAAAAGATGGGAAAGTTTACGGCTTACCAATGAATATTGAAGGGTTTGGGTTCTTGATCAATAAAGAGTTATTTAAAAAAGCCGGTGTCGATGTTGACAAAATAAAATCGTATCAAGATTTTGAAAAAGCAGTCAAAACGTTAGATAGTAAAAAGGACAGCTTAGAAATGAAAGCGGTTTTTGGTTTTAGTGCTAAGGAATTTTGGGTAGTCAGTCAGTACAGTACTCATTTTGTGTCACCGGAATTTGATGACAATTTACAAAAAGTTTATGATGCAAAAAATATTGAGTTTAAATATGGTGATCAATTTAAAAAATATACAGATTTGATCAATAAATACAATGTGCAGCCAATTTTATCGTTGGATTACAGTACATCTGTCGAGGAAGACTTTGCTAATGATCAAGTAGCGATCGTTCATCAAGGTAACTGGATCGTGCCGACATTGAATAGTTTAGATCCAGAATTTACGAAGGAAAAACTTGGTATTTTACCTCTTTACGTCAAAGATGATACCGATGGCAAAATCGCCGCAGGAGCGCCTTGGTATTGGGGTGTCAATAAAAATAAAGAGGAGAAAGTCGTTCAAGCTAGTAAAGACTTTTTAGAGTGGTTATATACAGATGAGGAGGCGATGAAAGTTGTAACCGACGAGATGGAATTCATCCCGGCCTATACCAACTTCTCATCAGATTCGATCAGTGACCCGACATCAAAAGAGATTTTCAATTATCTATCAGATGGTAAAGTCGTACCTTGGGCACACAATCAATATCCAGATGGCTTTTCTCAAACACAATTTTATCCTGAATTCCAAAAATATTTGAATGGTGATATTTCCTGGGATGAGTTAATGACAAAAGGAAAAGAAGCTTGGGCTGAAGATCGGAAGTAATTCAGACGCTAAAAGAAAGTTGAGACAAAGAAATAGGGTTAAAATTACTTCTTGTCTCTTCTTTCTTGATACATAAAGGCTGAGGAGGGAATCTTATATGAGTAATAAGTCAAAATCTTTTTGGTTGTTCTTAGCACCTAGTTTGATCGGGATGGCGGTCGTGTTGTTTATTCCGCTGATTACAGGTGTTTACTATTCAATGACTGATTGGAACGGAATCAAGATCGAGCAGTTTTTAGGGGTCGAGAATTATGTGCATGCGTTTAAGGATGAACGTTTTTTAAATAGTATTTGGTTTACGACTAAATTTTCTGTAGTAGCTATTTTATTAGTGAATGTGATTGGTTTAGGGTTGGCGTTGTTAGTTACCCAAAAAGCCGACAAATTGAATAACGTATTTCGAACGGTTTTCTTTATGCCAAATTTGATTGGTGGGATTATTTTAGGATTTATTTGGCAGTTTATTTTTATTAAAGCGTTCGCAGCAATTGGTGATGCGACAGGAATCGAGTTTTTTAAAGGCTGGCTTTCAACGACGAATACGGGCTTTTGGGGCTTAGTGATTTTATTTGTATGGCAAATGAGCGGCTATATCATGATCATCTATATTTCGTTTATCAATAATATTCCAGATGAATTGATTGAAGCGGCCGATATTGATGGCGCAACTGCATGGCAGACATTCTGGAAAATCAAGTTTCCGATGTTGGCACCAGCATTTACTGTGAGCTTGTTTTTGACCTTATCGAATGCGTTTAAAATCTATGACCAAAACTTAGCATTAACAGCAGGCGGTCCGTTTGATTCGACGCAAATGGTTGCGATGAATATTGTAAATGAGGCTTTTGCGGTAAGAAATATGGGGTATGCCCAAGCAAAAGCTGTGATTTTCTTAGTGATCATTGCTGTGATTTCTGTCGTGCAGATCAGCATCACCAGAAAACGGGAGGTTGACCTATGAGCAAGCAGAAAAAGAGAAAGGCACTCTGGATCAAGATTGCTGGTATTGCGCTCATCTTGTTGTGGTTATATCCCTTTTATTTGATTGTTGTTAACTCGTTTAAAACAAAATCAGAAATTTTTAAAAATACATTGAATGTCCCGCAAAACTTTACAACAGAGAATTATCCAGTCGCTTTTGAAAAGTTGGATTTTTTTAGAAGTGCGTTTAATTCAATCATGATCACAGCGATTTCCTTATTTGTGATTGTTATCTGTACATCGATGGCGGCTTATGCGTTGTCTAGAAATAAGAGTAAATTGAGTAACACTTTGTATTTTGTGATTGCTATTGGTTTATTGATTCCTTTTCAAGCAATCATGATTCCCTTGGTCTCATTTTTTGGAAAAGCTAATATGTTGAATCGCCCAGGGTTGATCATTATGTATCTTGGGTTAGCCAGTAGTATGGCCATTTTCTTGTATTTTGGTGCATTGAGAAGTATTCCGCAATCCTTGGATGAAGCAGCGACGATCGATGGGGCCTCCAAGTTTCAAATTTATTGGTACATTATTTTACCGTTGTTAAAACCAACCACAGTTACGGTGATCGTACTGAATGCGATTTGGTTTTGGAATGATTATTTATTGCCTTCGTTAGTAATCAACAAGGAAGGGATGTACACGATTCCTTTGAAGATGTTTTATTTCTTCGGACAATATTCAAAACAATGGCATTTAGCTTAGCGGCACTGTTTATAGCGATCGTGCCGATCATTATTCTTTATGTATTCCTGCAAAAATATATTATTAAAGGTATTTCGGATGGTGCTGTTAAGTAAAAAGATTGAATGAGCTTGTTTAGCTTCACGGGCTAGCACTTCGGAAAAAAGATAAATTATAAATGAGGCAAAAACCACCTCAGTCATAATTTTCTATTTTTCTGTCAAGGCTAAACGAGCCTGCTCAGCTTTTAAATTAGGAGGATTCTATGAAATTTACAGATGGTTATTGGATGACGAAAGAAGGATTTACGATTCAATCACCGAAAGAGGTCTTTTCGGTGCAAAAAAAGGCGGATTCAGTGATTCTATATGCACCGTATAAAAAAATTGAACGCCGTGGTGATACGCTGAATTTGGGGATGAGTACGATCACTCTGTCCAGTCCCCAACAAGATATGGTTTCAGTCAAGATCGTTCATCATGAAAAAAACAATTCTGGACCGAATTTTGAATTGAATACAGTAGAAGTTCAGCCGGTGATTGAGGAAACTGAAAATCAAGTGCTATTTACGACTGGAAAATTAAGTGTAGCGGCAACCTTGAATGGTGCTTTTCAATTACAATTCTTTGGTGAAAATAAACTGCTGACAGAATCAAAATTTGGCGCACAAGGAGAAATCACACATACTAGCGGCAAACATTATATGAGAGAACAGCTATCTTTAGGGATCGATGAGCAAATTTATGGGTTAGGTGAACGTTTTACGCCGTTTATCAAAAATGGACAAACAGTTGATATTTGGAATGAAGATGGCGGAACAGGTAGTGAACAGGCGTATAAAAATATTCCATTTTACTTAAGTAGCAATGGGTATGGCGTTTTCGTCAACCAACCAGAAAAAGTTTCGTTTGAGGTTGCTTCTGAAAATGTTTCAAGAGCACAATTTAGTGTAGAAGGTGAAAGTCTAGAGTACATCATTATTTATGGACCCACCCCAAAAGAAATTTTAGAGAAATATACAAATCTGACAGGTAAACCAGCCTTACCTCCAGCTTGGTCATTTGGATTATGGCTGTCAACGTCATTTACAACTGATTATAGTGAACAAACGGTCATGAGCTTTATTGATGGGATGCTAGAACGTGAGATTCCTTTAGAAGTTTTCCATTTTGATTGTTTTTGGATGAAGGCGTTTGAATGGTGCAATTTCAAATGGGATGAAGAATTATTCCCAGATCCAAAAGGGATGCTGCAGCGAATACACGATAAAGGGATCAAAGTTTGTGTGTGGATCAATCCATATATCGGACAAAAATCACCTTTATATGAAGAAGGAAAGAAAAATGGGTATTTCTTGAAACAGCCAGATGGTAATGTTTGGCAATGGGATTTATGGCAAGCAGGACAAGGAATCGTTGACTTTACCAATCCTGCTGCGGTGAAGTGGTATCAAGGCTATTTATCTGATTTGTTGGATATGGGTGTAGATAGTTTTAAAACAGATTTCGGCGAACGGATTCCAACAGATGCGGTTTATTTTGATGGTTCTGATCCAGAAAAAGCTCATAATTATTATAGTTATCTATATAATGAAGTCGTATTTTCATTATTAGAAGAAAAACGTGGGAAAAATGAAGCCGTTTTATTTGCCCGTTCTGGTACGGTTGGTTCACAAAAATTCCCTGTTCATTGGGGCGGTGATAACTTATCTGAGTATGTTTCGATGGCGGAAACGTTACGAGGCGGTTTGTCATTTTTACTATCAGGTTTTGGTTTTTGGAGCCACGATATCGGTGGTTTTGAAGAAAGTGCCTCAGCAGATATTTACAAACGCTGGACGCAATTTGGCCTGTTGTCTACACACAGCCGATATCATGGAAATATTGAATACCGTGTGCCTTGGTTATACGATGAAGAAGCTGTAGCGGTAACACGGAAATTTACTAAGCTAAAAGTTCAGTTGATGCCTTATTTATATACGCAAGCCGTATATACAGCAACAACGGGTGTCCCGATGATGCGTCCACTATTTATGGAGTACACCGCAGATAAAAATACGTATTTTATCGACAAACAATATTTCTTAGGCGATTCATTGCTGATAGCGCCTGTTTTTACTGAGACAGGTCAGGTCGATTACTATTTACCAGAAGGAAAATGGACGCAATTATTAAATGGCGACTATAGAAAAGTGGCTAAAAATGGTCAGTGGCAAACGGAAACGCACGATTATTTAAGCCTACCTGTGTGGGTCAAAGAAAATACGATTTTAATCACAGCACAAACAGAGCATAAAAGCGTAGACTACGCATATAATGACACGATCGAGATTCATTGCTATCAATTATCAGAAGGCCACCATGAGCAAATTATTGTAAATAGTAGTGGAAATCCTCTTGCTAAGATTATAATAGAGAAGGATAATAAAAACGTGGTGATTCGTACTGAAGGTTTAGTCGGAGACAATTACGTTTACATCCACGAAAATGAGCGTGTGATCGAAAGTAAACTGGAGCAAGATGAACAGATGATTTCGGTGACAACGCAATAAAACTGGAGGCAAGTGAAATGGAGCATAAACAACTGGATCAATTTCCTAAAGATTTTCTATGGGGATCAGCTTCTGCTGCTTATCAAGTAGAAGGTGCATGGCAAGAGGACGGCAAAGGTGTTTCTGTTTGGGATGAATTCGTTCGGATTCCTGGGAAAACATTTAAAGGAACAAATGGCGATGTGGCAGTCGATCATTATCATCGTTATAAAGAAGATGTTGCGTTAATGAAAGAACAAGGGTTAAAAGCATATCGTTTCTCTGTAGCTTGGACCCGAATTTTCCCGAATGGCCGCGGTGAAATCAACAAAGCTGGCTTACAATTTTATATCGATCTAGTAGACGAGTTGATCGCAAACCAAATTGAGCCTGTGTTGACCCTTTATCATTGGGATTTACCGCAAGCGCTTCAAGATGAATACCAAGGTTGGGAATCTAGAAAAATCGTAGAAGATTTTACCAATTATGCGACTGTTTTATTTGAAGCTTTTCGTGGAAAAGTAAAATATTGGGTTAGTTTGAATGAGCAAAATATTTTTATCAGTCATGGCTATTTGATGGCATCACATCCACCAGCAGTAAGTGATCCAAAACGAATGTATCAAGCCAATCACAATGCCAATCTGGCTAATGCGTCTGTTATTAAGAAGTTCCACGAAATGGCTATGCCAGGCGGAATCGGACCAAGTTTTGCTTATGGTCCAAACTATGCCTTAAACAGTGATCCTAAAAACGTGTTAGCAGCAGAAGACTCAGAGGATTTGAATGCGCATTTTTGGATGGATGTTTATCTATTCGGAAAATATCCGATAGCGGCTTTGAAAATGCTGAAAGAACAAGGTTTAGCACCCGTAATTGAATCAGGTGATGAAGAACTGTTAGCCGCTGGTAAACCAGACTTTTTAGGCATCAATTATTACCAAACTAACACAGTTGTCTTTAACCCTCTTGACGGTGTTGGCTTAGGCAAAATGAATACAACAGGAGAGAAGGGTTCGTCAGAAGAATCAGGTCTACCGGGTGTTTTCAAGCGTGTAGAAAATCCATTTGTAGAACGGACGAATTGGGATTGGGAAATCGACCCAGAAGGTTTGCGTATTGGTCTTAGAAGAATCACTAGCCGCTATCGAATTCCTGTATTGATCACGGAAAATGGGCTGGGAGAATATGATAAGCTAACCGAAGATAAAGAAATCCATGATGATTATCGTATCGATTATTTAAATAGTCATGTCCATGCGATTAGAGAAGCCATCACAGATGGTGCGGAGGTTTTAGGCTATTGTACTTGGTCATATACTGATTTACTAAGCTGGCTGAATGGCTATCAAAAGCGTTATGGCTTTGTGTATGTAGAACAGGATGAAAATCAAAATGGCAGCTTAAATCGTTATAAAAAAGACAGTTTCTATTGGTACCAAAAAGTCATACAAGAAAATGGCAACAATATCTAATCAACAGGACTGAAAAGAATAATTTAATAGGCTGGACCAAAGCTCAGTGAGTTTTAGCCAGCCTGTTTTAGTTTTCGAAAAAATGTAAACGCTATTATTTTGTAATCTAGAAAGGTGGAACGATATGTCATATGTAATTGGAATCGATCTTGGAACAGGGTCGGTCAAAGGCTTAGTGGTAGATCGAAATGGAGAAGTTGTTTTAGAAGCTGCTGCCCCCTATCCTTCGATCCATTCACAAAAAGGCTATAGCGAACAAGATCCAGCAGAATGGTTGAATGGAACAAAGAATGTTCTGAAGCAATTAATCACTAAGAAGCCTGAACTGAAAGAACAATTGGAAGCCATTAGTTTTTCAGGACAGATGCATAGCTTAGTTTTATTAGACGAAAATCAGCAGCCAATAAGAAATGCCATCCTTTGGAATGACGTTAGAACAACAAAGCAATGTAAAGAAATTACTGAAAAACTTGGTGATCGATTAGTAGAGAAAACTAAAAACCTAGCTTTAGAAGGGTTTACGTTGCCTAAGATACTATGGGTCAAAGAGCATGAACCTGATAACTGGGCTAAAGCGAAACATTTTTTATTACCAAAAGATTATTTAGCATTGCAGCTAACTGGGAATTTACAGATGGAGTATTCAGATGCTGCTGGGACATTATTGTTGAATGTTATGGAAAAAAAATGGGATATGGAAAGTGCGGATGTTTTTGATATTCCTCGTGACATGTTTCCAAAATTAGTTTCCTCATTAGAAAATGTAGGGCAAATCAAGCATTCCCTTCGGGCAGAATTAGGACTCAAAACAGTGGTCAATGTGTTTGCTGGCGGAGCTGACAACGCCTGTGCTGCGTTGGGGGCTGGAATTGTTACGGAAAACCGCGGTTTATGCAGCATTGGCACATCGGGCGTTTTTTTGGCTTATGAAGGAAACCAGGCGAAAGATTACCATGGAAAACTCCATTTCTTCAATCACGTCATTCCTGATACATACTATTCAATGGGCGTAACCTTGGCGGCAGGGCAAAGTTTAACTTGGTTTAAAGAAACATTTGCAAAAGAGCAGACCTTTGAGCAATTGCTAGAAAGTGGTAAAGACAGTAGCATTGGGGCAAATGGTTTGTTATTTACACCTTATATTATGGGAGAGCGGACGCCGCATATCGATAGCAAAATCAGAGGTAGTTTTATTGGCATGGATGCAAGTCACACCATCAATGATTTTACACGGGCCGTTTTAGAAGGCATTATCTTTTCATTAAAAGATACCCAAATGTTGATGGATGAAAATGCTGGGAAAGAATTTGAAGAAATCGTTTCAGTTGGCGGAGGGGCGAAAAGCGAATTGTGGCTACAGATTCAAGCAGATATCTTCAATACCAAAATCGTAACTTTAAAAACCGAACAGGGTCCAGGCCTTGGCGCAGCATGCTTGCGGCAGTTGGTGTTGGCTGGTTTGATACGCTAAAAGATTGTGTAGAGCAGTTTGTTGTCTATGAAAAAGAATACTCTCCTGATCCAAAAGCGGCTGAGAGCTATCAAGACTTCTATAAATTGTATCATCAAGTATATGCGCAAACAAAAGAACTTTGTGAGCAACTGAATGAATTAGAACAATAATTGGTAGGAGGAAAGAAATGAATATACTTGCATTTGACATTGGTGGTAGTGCTGTAAAATACGGGATTTGGCAGGAGAATCAGCTTGTATGTCAGCAGTCACTTCCACTACCTTCTGATTGGGAGACAATGAAACATACGTTAAAACATATTTTTGAGGAGAATAGCAGTAATTTGCCACTTCAAGGGGTTGCCTTCAGTGCGCCTGGTGTAGTCGATGATCAAAATGGGGAAATTCGTGGTGTGAGTGCGGTTCCTTATATCCATCATTTTCCAATCAAAAATGAATTAAACGCTCTATTTGGTGTCCCTGTTTCATTGGAAAATGATGCGAATTGTGCCGCCTTAGCAGAAGTTTGGCTAGGGGCTGCCAGTGATGTAGAAAATTCAGTCTTTTTTGTGATCGGTACAGGGATAGGTGGAGCAATCGTGATCGATCGTAAATTGGTCAAAGGCCGAAATCTTTTCGGCGGTGAGTTTGGTTATATGGCATTGAATGAGTCTGCTTCGTTGAGTGAGATGGGGAGTGTTGTCAAAAGTGTTAAAAAATATAATCGCCTCAAGGGAACTCAGATCAATGGGCATAACTTATTTGAACTAGCAGAGCAAGGGGATGAACTGGCTATCCAATTAACAACAACGTTTTATGTTGGCGTTGCTAGAGGTATTTACAACTTATTAGTTTGCTTTGATCCAGGTAGAATCGTTATTGGCGGTGGGGTATCCGCCAATAAACAATTAATTTCAAACATTGATCGACAGCTACAGCGACTATTATTAGCAAATGCCGTGACAGAATTAGAGTATGAACTCGTTGCATGCCAGTTTGGGAATGATGCGAACTTGATAGGAGCGGTCTATCATTTTATAGAAACCTATCAAAAATAAATCGATCGAAATTAAAACAAAAGTGTTACACTCTGAGAACTAATTAGAGTCTGCTTCTGCGACCACCGTTTATTCGGATTCTGGGTGGTTGGAGTTGTAACGCACATCATTATGATCCAGCCACCTCTAATCTTAGTATGTTTTCATTAAGTTTAGAAGGATGATGAGTACAACAGCCTATCATATGCACTTTATTCACTCCCTTGCTATAATTAAAGTAATCGATTCATTATGATAAATCTTGAGTAAGCTGAAATAAGGAGGATATCCCAATGGAAAATCTTGATGTAATCATCATCGGTAGTGGACCCGGCGGTATGGCAGCCGCTTATGACTTAGTTGCTGAAGGGAGAAAAGTAGCGGTAGTAGAAGCTGATCTTTGGGGCGGAACGTGTCCAAATCGTGGCTGTGATCCAAAAAAGGTTCTTTATGGTGCTGTCGAAGCGAAAGAAAAACTGGCGCAATTGAAGAATCATGGATTTGAGACGATTCCGAAAATCAATTGGCCAGAGTTGATGGCCTTTAAAGAAACATTCACTGAACCAGTACCAGTCGAACAAAAACAAGGATTGGTCAGCGCAGGCATCCAAACGATCACTGGAAAAGCCGTTTTTAAAGATAAGCATACAATCACAGTGGAAAATCAAGACTATCAGGCAAGTCAGTTTATCTTAGCAACAGGGCAACGATCTGCAATCTTGGATATTCCCGGAAAAGAGCACTTTGGAACAAGTACTGATTTTCTAAGCATGAAAGAATTACCTAAATCAATCGTGTTTGTTGGTGGTGGTTATATTTCTCTTGAGCTTGCGAATATCGCCAATAGCAGTGGAAGTGACGTTCATTTAGTGCATCACAATGAGCGGCCGTTAAAAGGATTTGATGAAGCGTTGACGAAAGAATTGATTGAGAATCTTAAAAAACGAGGGATTCATTTTCATTTTAATGAGTCAGCAGAATCTATTTCAAAACAAGGTACACAATATAATGTCACTCTGACGGGAAAAGGCTCATTGCTGGCAGATCGAGTATTTTGTGCAACAGGGCGCATTCCTAATGTAGAAGAATTAAACTTGGAAACAATCGGTGTTGATTATACTCGCAAAGGAATCGCCGTCAATGATCATTTACAAACGACTGTAGATAATATTTATGCATTAGGAGATTGCTTAGCGAAAAACAGACCGAAACTAACACCAGTTGCTAGTCTTGAAGGAAGTTATCTGGCCAAACTGCTTAGCGGAACGACAAATGAAGCTATTCAGTATCCTGAAATTCCAACCATTATTTTCAGCTCACCTAAACTAGCACAAGTTGGGTTAAAAGAGGACGAGGCTTTAGATAATGAAAAATACAAACAACAAACGGTAGATTTATCTCAATGGTTTACCTATAAACACCTCAATGAACCATTAGTCAAAGCTAAGATCATCACGGACAAAGAAACGGGACTATTGGTTGGAGCGACTGTTTTAGGCAATGAAGCAGACCAACTGATCAATTTGTTTACATTGATGATCAATCAAAAAATGACTTCTGACAAGATCAACGAAATGATCATGCTCTATCCAACTGTTTCAAGTGATCTGAGCTACTTATATTAAATTTTAGCTGTAAACAAACGATTTGTGGTCTGTTTACAGCTTTTTTTATTTTGAATAAATTAACTATTGACTTGATGGAAGGTCTAAGCAATAATAGGATAATTATATTAAAAAACAACTATTCATCTGATCAATAAATTTTATTTATCAATTGCATGAAAATAAAGCATTAGATATTATAAAGATTTATTCTTAAACTATAGATAGTGAAACATTGAACAAGGTTGAATTTTAACAGCTAGGAGAATGGCAATGGAAACGAAGAAAAAAAATTATACCCCTTTGATTGGCTCTTTATATACAAATTTTATATTTCAGGGTATGGCGGCGATTATTTTATCACAAAATCTTCATGCTTTGATGAATAGTTGGCAGGCGACTGTTCAACAAGTGACATTAGTTATCAGTGGTATCGGGTTGGGCCGAGTACTGATTTTGTATTTTGCTGGTTACTTTTCAGATAGGTTTGGTCGGAAGAAAACAGTGCAGTTGGGTATTATCAGTTATTTGATTTTCTTCATTGGAATCTTACTTAGTCAAAACTATTTACAAGGGCTCTTTTTTGCCTTATTTGCTGGGTTTAGTAACGCGTTTTTAGATACGAGTACTTATCCAACTTTAATGGAAGCTTACCCAAATGAAAAAGATAATAGTTCTCTTAGTGTGTTGAACAAGGCGTTTATTTCTTTAGGACAGTTTATTTTACCGTTGCTTACAAGATTTATGTTGGATCATGAGATTTATTACGGGCTTGTTTTTATCGGATGTGCATTGGGCTTATTTCTTAATTTACTGTACATTTCTAGGCTGGGTTTCCCTGAAAGAACAACGCTTAAGGAAACGTCGTCACAAGTAGTTGATGAAAACGAAGCAACAGTAAAAGTCAAGCAGCCGCTATTTAAAGTGGAAGGTCTAGCGTTGTTGGTTTTTAGTTTCACTTGTGTTTCAACGTTTAATATTTTTATTTTATGGGTACCTTCTTTTGCGGAATCATTGAATCTTATGAACCATTCAAATAGTTTAGTTCTGGTCAGTGCTTACAGTATTGGTTCCTTTGCATCTGTATTTTTGACGTCATTGATCGTAAAACGTGGTGTTGCACCAACTTTATTACTAGTCTGGTGTACCTTGATTTCATTGTTCTTATTGATCGGCATGACGCTCTTCCCAAGTGTTCCAATGTTTTTAGTTGGTTCGATCGGTATCGGTGTTTTTGCTGCAGGAGGAATTTGGCAGTTGGGACTAGCCGTGTTACTGGAGCTGTTTTCTAAAGGGAAAGGAAGAATCACCAGCTACTATTCGATTGCTACATCGGTTTCGGTGATGATCATACCTTATATCACAGGTCAGTTGGAGAAAATAAATGTGTCGATGATTTTTGGACTGAATATTGTGTTGACGGCAATCGGCGTTGTTGCAGCAGTGATCATCCGCTATCGTTATAAGAAAGTAACCAGTGACTGGCAAGAGAGAAAAGAAGAAATTGTAAAATTAAAAGAGCTCGTAGATCAATAAATAAAAAAAGTATGCTTGAATGTTGAGCATACTTTTTATTTGACGTTTGATGTTATCCAATTAAATTAACCAAGATCCCAGTAATGAAAACAGAGGTGATCGTCACGGTAGAAAACCCGGCAATGACCATTTTGGGTAAAATTTGACCTTCGATCAAGGCAATCTCTTCAGGTGTTCCATTGATACTTTTCGCTGCTTCCTGACTTAAAATCATCGTACCAGGGAAGCCGTATAATGAGGTCAAACCAATGGCAATCGACATAGATAAGCTATAACCAAGGAACTTCCCGGCGATTGCGGCAAATAATACATTTCCTGTGACTCCGACTAAGAATGAAAGTGTCAGAGGCAAAATCAATTCAATCAAATCATGAATAGAAATCGTTGCTAATGGACCGAAAATAATGATTAGAATAGCTAACATCATCAAGCCGTATGCATCAATACCATTTAAGATATTTGGTTTAAAAATGTTCAATTCTCTTAATGCGATCCCGAATAACAAACAAAGGATAAAGGTATTGATCATACCGTTTGTTAAATTATTAACGAATGTTGCTAGTAAAACAGTCACCCCAACAACAAATAGTGTACCTGCTGTTGTATGAAAAAGCTCAGGTAAACGTGTTTTCTTCGTTTCTTTTTCTTCAACTTTTTCAGCGCTAGCAAAAGCGGCTGGATTTGCTTGGTATTCTTGGTGTAATCGATTTGCTTCTTTTCTTAAAATCAGTGAGGTCAGTGGAAACCCGATCAATCCTTGAAACGCAGAAATCAAAACGGGTAAAACAGCAACAGACAATAAACCAGCGGCAATTACAGCGTCTTGAACCATGATGATCGAAATCGTACCGCCGGAAATCGCGCCGATAGCCGCAATTGCATAGCTTTGATCTTCAAATAAAGGACCAACAAGCAATAATGCTGCGACAATTCCCAATGTTGCAGCAACTCCGATTAAAAACGTCCGCCACTGTTGTTTGAATTCTTTTAAACTGATCGTTGTCCCAAGGTGGACTAAAATAAATCCGACTACAGTTGTACCTAAGGCTAATAAGGAAGAACTAGGCAACAGATCTTCTGGAAATAAGTTCGTTTTAAAACCAATCAAGAAGATCAATGAGGCAATCAATAAGGTCGAAAGTAGTGATTTTGTCTTTTTAGAAATATAATCACTGACCGTCCAAACAAGCATAATAATCGTAAAAGCTAACACAGAATTCATAATTTTTGCACTCCTTTTTTAATAGGTTATTTTTATTGAATAGGATGATATGTAAAGCCTAAACCGTGAACTTCAGCAACATTTGAAACAATGACAAATGAGGTCGGATCGATCCGATCAATGGTTTGCATAACTGCAGGGTACTCACTGTTTGAACTGACGATCATCAGCATCTGGTTTTCCTGTTGTGTTTTGCCACCAGTAACATTGAATAACGTGATCCCACGATTGACGGTTTGCAGTAATTCGTCTTTTATTTCAGTTGTTTTATCCTGACTAAAAATCAAAATGGATTTCCTTCGTTTCACGCCTGTTTCGATATAAGTCATGACAATGGATGTAACGATGATTGATAGTATCGCAAACAGAAATGATTCAACCCCAAAAATGAAAACATTCAGTAAGACGATAAAAGCATCTGTTACCAGTAGACCTGTCGAGGTATTGATATGCCAATATTTTTGTAAAATCAGTGGTGGAATCGTCGTTCCGCCGCTGGATGCACCGATTTTATACAGGATCGCAACGCCAATACCAAAAATGGCACTGCCGAAAAGAACAGAAAGTAAGCGATCGGAGGTCACCATTATTTCAGGGACGATAGCTAGAAAAAATGGGAACAGCAAACTGCCGATCAATGTATTGAAAAACACTTTTTTTCCTAAAAAGATGATCGTCAAAAGAAGCATCAAACAATTCAAAGCTAGAACAACAATCGACCGATCAATTGCAAAAGCAGCTTCTGCCAAAATACCTAATCCACTCACGCCGCCTGCTGCAATTTGGTGAGGACCTAAAAACATATTGATCGAAACACTAAGCAGCAAGACTGCGAGAATAATTAATAGAATATTTTGACCTTTACGCAGCGCAGCCATTATACTGAACCTTTAGAAGCTTCGTTGTCAGGCATTTCATTCACGATAGCCAAGGCCAACTCGACTGATTTAAGCATTTCAGCTACAGGAATATACTCATTGACTGTGTGGATTTCTTCATAACCAATCGAGAGATTTAATGTAGGCTTGCCATGAGCATTAAAAATATTAGCGTCACTGCCGCCACCGCTGATTTCAGGTGTGAAAGTACGGCCGATCTTAGTTGCTGCAGCTTTTGCGATTCTAACTGGATCAGAATCATCCGCTAGATGAAAGCCAGTTGCCTTTTGATCGACTGAAAGAGTGAATGTGCCGCCATGTTGTGAAGAGGCAGTTTTGAATTCTTTCTCTAAAGTAGTAAGGAAATCGCGGGCTTTTTCATCAGAGATCGACCGTACTTCGCCTTTGATCGTCAACTGTTCCATCACAACATTGATTCCTGCGCCGCCGTTGATTTTTCCGATGTTTGAAGTAGTATGCTCATCTAAGCGACCAAAAGGAATGTCTTCAAGTGCTTTTTGTGCAATCGTGAATGCTGAGATTCCCTTTTCTGGTTCTAAACCGGCGTGAGCCGCTTTCCCAGTTATTTCAATGTCAAACATATATAAGAAGGGGCTGGCAATGATCCCATTTCCTACAGCGCCAGAGTTATCAAGGACATACCCAAAGGTTGAATCGATCAAGGACATATCCAAGGCCGCAGCTCCGATCAAACCAATTTCTTCACCAGGAGAAAAGACGAACTCGATCGGCCCTGTTTCAATCTTATTTTCATTGATTGTTTCGATCATTTCTAAAAGAATGGCAATACCTGCTTTATTGTCGGCAGCTAAAATCGTTTCATCTTTAGAGTAGAGAATGTCGTTTTTTTCGATCACCTTGATGCCTTCCCCAGGCTCTACAGTATCTACATGGCAAGAAAAGAAAATCGGTTGTTTGTTCAAGTTTCCTTTGTATTTAGCAATCAAATTATTTGAGCCAAGTTTAGTTGTTTTCATTGAATCATCTTCTGTGACAGCTAAACCTAGTGTAGAAAGTTTCTGACTTAACAACTGGACAAATGCCCCTTCTTTTCCAGAAACAGAATCTACTTCTACCAACTCTGTAAAGGTTCTAATCAATCTTTGCTTATTCATTTAAAACATCCTTTCTTATTTAAAAACATTATTCTGTGACCATCCAAACTTCATCGATCAATTTGATTCGATGTAATTTAAAATCTTCTAACAAAGAGATATGAGCAATTATTTTTTCCATGGCAAGCTCTTCATTTGGTTCCATCGAAACAAATTGCTTTGCTATCGTTTCGCCATGTTTATTCAAAAGCTTAGCTTCAAAAAGATATCCGTAAGAAAAGTACTGCTCGATTTTCATTTCTAAACCTCCTTATCATAAAAGCGAGGAGGGCTCGTCCAGCCCCCACAGCTAGATAACATACGGTAACAACATTCCGCTCCGCTACACCTTGTACTTTTCAGCATCAGTTTATTTTTTTCTTGTTTTCTATATCACAAAGTTACCATGAGTAAGGGGCAGAAATGAATGGCAAAAAAAGTGCAAAACTGAACTTTTTTGTCATTTGATTATTTTAATTTAAGTAGAAATCAAGTATGACAAGGGATTGGGCAGGATACTGAATAAGAAGTGACAATATTTTCCTTGAAAGTGAAAAAAATGCCTGTATTCTTGTTTTTTTATCCGCTATTATAATGAATAAATAAGTTGTTTATCCAAGGAAACTCAAATTTATACTAGCATTTGAATTAAAAACTACTGTTATTTAAAAGGAGAAAATCATGAATCCATTATTTCGTCGATTTAGCATTGTTTTATTTGTTCTCATTATCACAATAGGTATTCTTTTTATGTTTTTACCTCAATTTATTTGGGGCATTCTAACTTTGTTTGAAGCGCTGTCGATTTTGTTAAGTATGTATATTGTATTTAAAAGAAACGATGTAACTAGTGTAAAAGTTGCTTGGGTGCTTACGTTGTATTTTCTTCCGATCATTGGTTTGTTCATCTATCTATTCTTTGGACGATCAAATTTAAAAAGCAATCTCGTACAACAGAAAGAGCAAGAGACTTTGGTTCATTATGTGCAAAGTATCAATAGAAACCAAGAAGTAGGATCAGTAAGTTTGTTGGAAGAAAGAAATGAGCGCTTATCTGGAAAGGCAGTGCTAAGTGGAAACGAATTTGATGTACTAACTGATGGGGAAGAGACGTTTTCAGCTATTTTTGAAAGGTTAAATCAAGCAGAGGATCATATTCATTTGTTTTATTTTATAATCAAGGAAGATCAACTTGCAGAGCAACTTAGAAAAATCTTGATCAAAAAAGCCGCTGAAGGTGTCAAAGTTCGCTTTGGGGTGGATGGCTTAGGCTCTATAAAACTATCCAATGAGTATTTGGAGTCATTAAGAATGGCCAAGATCGAGGTAGAAATTTTTAATCCGATCCGTTCGTTTTATCATCTTTCGAGAGCAAATTGGCGTAACCATAGAAAAGTGATTGTTATTGATGGAAAAGTCGGTTTTATAGGAGGATTGAATATAGGGAATGAATATCTAGGCATCACCCCTAAATTTTCACATTGGCGAGATACACATTTACAAATCACAGGACCCTTAGTAACACAATTACAGGAAAGTTTTTTATATGATTGGCTGTATATGAAAAATAGTTCTGGAAGTGCCAATGTATTTCTATCTGAACGGTATTTTCCAGAGATGAGCGTCGGTAATGATACGGGACAAGTGATATACGGTGGACCTTATGATCAAGAGCGAGTGGTTCGGGATGTTCTGTTTAATTTGATCGATTCAGCAAAGGAAAAAGTCTCGATTGCCAGTCCGTACTTTGTTCCAGATGATGAAATGTTGGCGTTACTTAGAAGAGTTGCTCGTAATGGCGTCAAGGTTGAAGTGATCATTCCAGGAAAAGGTGACCGTAAATTATCTTATTATGGCAATGATTTTTACCTCGAGACACTGGTCAGTGCAGGGATCGATGTTTATAAATATGATGATGCAGCTTTTTTACACTGTAAAGTAATGATTATTGATGAGGAGGTAGCGACAATCGGCTCCACAAATTTTGATATCCGTAGTTTTGATATCAATCATGAAGTCTCAGCTATTTTGTATAATGGTCAAGCAATTCATAGACTAGTAGAAAATTTTAAAAGAGATCGAGACAATTCAAAGAAAATCACACTTCGTGAATTAGCACAAAGAAGTACCTGGAAAAAAATCAAAGGGAAAATTTGTGGTTTGTTTGCCCCATTATTATAATGGACTAATCATATTTACCGTGTTTTAAAAGCACTCATGCTATACTATTACAAACGAGTGTAACAAAGAGAACGACACTTCCAAGGGGGCAAAAACATGCGTAAATTGTATATGGATTTAGTCACAGATAAAAAAGCGATCCGGTTGATTCATTTGATTTATTTTTTAGCGGATACCTCTGATCTACTAACAATGGAAGATGTTGCTGCAAACCTGGGTGTGACGAAGAAAACGTTAAAGAGCGATTTAGCATTATTGCAGGAATACAGTCCTGAAATAGACGGCTTTGTGCAAGTAAAAAAAGAAACGATTATTTTTAATCGGGATAGTACGTATACTATTGAAGAAATCTTATCAGATATTATTGACCAGCAACCGCTTTTTACATTACTTAGCGCTCTTTTAGACGGTGAAGAATATTCGATCGAAACTTGGTGTGAGCGAATATGGTTGTCGGAACGAACATTAAGGCGTTATCTGCCTAATTTGACGGAAGTGTTAGAACGATACAATCTGACCTTACAGTTATCGCCTTTCTTAGCCCTAATTGGTGAAGAATCGAGTATTAGATATTTATACTTTGATTACACAAGTCAGCGTGGCTGGCGAGAAGAAGATGTTCACTTGGATAAAATGATCCAAAAGTTTTATTACGAATTTCAAGAGTCTTTCTTGAATCAATATCAACGCGTGTTAACATTAGATGCTAATCGGGTAAAACTATGGCACCATGTTATTTTACAAAGGGTCACGAAGCACTTATTTATCCCACCGAGAACAGACATAAAGCAAAAATATCCAATGACAGAGCGTTTTGATGTATTCTCTGAAATTTATGATCAGTTAATGAAAAAATATTTTTCTATTGAAAATATACCTTATGAAGAACATATTTATGCCTATGTTGTAACGTTGGCCAGTGTGATTTATTTGCCTCCAGAAGGTGAAATCTATTCAATCAACCTTACTCGTAAACATTCATATGAAAATAAGTACAATACGGTTTTTGATTTTAATGGAAGTTTCCCGCTTGATCCTTTGAGAAGCAAGGAGATGTATCATTGTGTGAATTCATTTTTGGAAAATCTAAGTTTGCTTTCAAGAGTAACACCACTCTTTCAGCGTAATTCATATGAGCTGAATCAATATGCGCAAACAGAGTTTCCTGAAATGTATCAAGCGTGTTTATCTAAATTAAAACAAGTAACATTAGCGCATGATGCACCACTAGTATATCCAGAAGATATTGCAACGAATCTGAGTTTGCTTTTCAGCTCTTATTTGATTGATACGACTATTGAAAATAACAAAAAGATTCTTTTAAGTATTTCTGGAGAAGCTTGTTATGTCCAACATTTGATCGCTTTGTTGAAAAAAAGAATCCCAGGGAATTTTGATATTGTTTGGGTATTTAATGAAAAGATTAATGAAGACTATGTAAAAAAAGAAGCAATCGATGTGATTATTTATAATCATGTAATGTTGATCCCAATCGACGGCTGCTTGAATATCAAAGTTTCTCAGTTCCCGGCAACAGGAGAATTAGAACGATTGACGAAAAAGTTATTCGAGCTTTAAACATAGAGTTAGAACGAAAAAGACGAGAGTGCTTTTCCATCTCGTCTTTTTTGTTCTATTTAGTTTAAAAATTGTTTTGCAATGTTTTCGTTGATCGTGATCATTTGGTAAAAGTCATTGATGTTCACAAATTCATTAGGTTGATGTGCATATTTTGTTTCCCCAGGACCTAAAATCAAAATAGGCAATTCTTTTTTTACACGTTCAAATTGAGAACCGTCAGTATATCCTGTCATACCGAATGTATTTGCCGTTTTACCAGTAACGTCAGAAACAACTTTTTGGGTTAGTACAGTGAATGGATCGTCAAGTTCAGTTTTCATAGAAGGTAAATCATTGATGAACTCGATCTCTGCTTTAAAATCAGGAACGGTTGCTGTTAATTTATCCAGCATCTCTTTAAATTGTTGTTTTAATTCAGAATGATTTTGGGCTTTGATCGTCCGAATGTCGATTTCTACGGTACATTTATCGGGAACAACATTGGTTCCGTTACCACCATTGATAATATCTAAGCTGGAAGTTGAGGCACCTACTAAGTCATCTACAGATTGAGAGAAATCAAAGGTTTCTTTAAAGGCATTCAAAACTAAAAGCATATGTTCGATCGCATTCACTCCTTGATCGGGCATTGAGCCATGAGCTGTTTTTCCGTAAGTTGTAATACGAGGCCATAAGGCACCTTTGTGAGCCACGCCAATCTCAACATTTGTAGGTTCACCGATCACTAATGCATCTAAATCATCTGCATAGCCTTTATCAACTAATTGACCAGAGCCGATAGCGCTCGTTTCTTCTCCAACAGTTGCTAAAAGTTTGATGGTTCCTTTAAAATTCGAGCCTGCTTCTTTTAAACGAATCATCGCAACAACTGCTGCAATCAAACCTGACTTCATATCACAGGTTCCGCGTCCATAGAGTAAACCATCTTTTTCAATTGCCGCAAAGGGATCTTCATCCCAAGGAATCTCACCCACAGGAACAACGTCCATATGTCCAGAAAAACCTAGAACAGGACCTGCTTCATTGCCTTTTAGCGTTGCAACGAATTGATTTCGTCCCTCGCTATATTCTACTTGCTCACAAGGAATCCCATGTTTTTCAAAAAGGGCTTGTAGTTTATCTGCAACTAATTTTTCTTTTCCTAAAATACTTTTGATTTGAACGACTTCTTTTAATAATTGTAATGCGTCTTGATTATCCATGAATGCTCTCTCCTTATACTTGTTTTTCTTTTGGAATAATAAATACGATTGACCCTAAGGCTAAAACACAGAAAAGAATATTTGTCAGTAAACCGAATGTCGCTCCTTGAGTATAATTTCCTCCAGTACTAAGGCCGTTATAAACTGCAGCAGAAATGGCTACTCCTAATGCTCCGCCAAGAGAGCTGGCCATTTTATAAATACCGGAAGCGACGCCGGCTTTTTCATTTGGTACACTGGAGATCGCTGTGTCTGTAGAGGGTGTCGCATACATGCCAAGTCCCATTCCGAATAAACTATAACCAATAAAAACTAAGACGAAATAGGCAGTGCCTGTAACCATTGTTAACGCCATCAAACCAACACCTGTTCCAGAAAGAATCGTGCCCCATAACATTGGTTTTTTCGCGCCGATTGTTTGCAATAATTTTTCACCGATTCGAATCGTGATCAAAACCAGACACAAGTAACCGATCGATAACATTCCTGTTTTAGCAGAAGAAAGGCCGCGTCCTTGTTGAACATACGTATTGATAACGATCAAGGTGCCGGCCACAGCATTCAACAAGAAATTAGAAATCGTTGCACCAAGATAACCACGGTTTTCAAATAAAGAAAACTCAACAAAACTATTGTCGATCGCTTGTTCTACTTTATAAAAAGCAATCAGTCCTAAGATCACGACTACGGCTAAAATAAGCACGACTGGACTTGTCCAACCTAATTCAGATCCTTTAGAAACAACAACGTTTAAAGCAACCATTGAAACGATAAATAAAAGTAACCCAATTGAGTCAAATTTACTATTGCTATTACTTACGACCTTACTTTCAGGTGTACCAAAGATCAATAACGCACTACAAATCGAAACAATGATTGAAAAAATAAAGACATACCGCCAGCCTAAAGAACTAGCAATGGCGCCACCAAAGAACGAACATAAACCAGAGCCACCCCAAGAACCGATCGACCAATAACTTAGTGCTCGTTGACGGTCTTTGCCTTCATAATATGTTTTAACTAAGGCCATTGTTGCAGGCATGATACAAGCAGCTGATAATCCTTGTAAAATACGACCACCGATAAATAAAATAGGTCCGTGTGCAATGACTAAAGCTGCTGAACCGATAACACTTAAAATAAGTCCAATATATGTTAATTTCATTCTGCCTAATTTATCCGCTAGACCACCGGCTACGACGATAAAAATACCAGAGAATAAACCAGTCATGGAGATTCCTATGTTTAAAACGCCAGAAGAAACACCTAAATCACTTTGTACGGCTGGCGCCATATTTAGTAAAGATTGAGCAAACAGCCAATAAGTCAAAACGCTTAACACGATGCCTATCAGTAATTTGTTTGTCCCTTTATATGTTGCAGCCTCTGCTGCTGTATGTGTTGTTGCTTTCATGATTAAACTCCTTCAGATAAATAATGTAAAACAGCTGCACCCATTGATTTTGCAGCAATCAATAAACAATCTTCATCAATATAAAATTTGGGATGATGGTGTGGATACATTGGTGTTCCTTCTTTATGCGCACCAACGAAAAAGAAACAGCTTGGTCGCTCTTTAGCATAATAAGCAAAATCTTCAGAAGGGGTTTGTGGTCCACACTCAACTAATTGCTTCACTTCTGGAATTTGCGCTTCATTCAATGCTTTAGCAACCATTTCAGTAGTTTTAGCATCGTTGACACAGACTGGGTAATCATTAGCGTAATCAAGTTCATAGCGGATGCCAAATGTTTGACAGATGCCGTCTAGAATTTGTTTGAATTCTTTTTCTACGATGGCGCGAGTTTCTTCTTTCATGATCCGTACATCGCCTTCAAGCGTCACAGAATCTTTGATAACATTGGCTGAACCTTTGCCGTCAAATGAACCGATTGTGACTGTTGCAGTATCGAAAGGATCAATTCTACGACTAACGATCGTTTGGACAGCAGTGACAAATTGAGAAGCCGCTACGATCGTATCATTGGCATCTTGTGGCGTTGAACCGTGTCCGCCTTTTCCTTGCATCACGACTTTAAATGTTGCCCGACCAGTGTGAACAGGACCCGAATGATAAAGAACATCGCCAAGTGGCATCAAACTCATCACGTGAATTCCTAACACATGATCCACGCCGTCTAAACAACCAGCTTCAATCATCCCTTTAGCGCCACCTGGCGGTACTTCTTCGGCAGGTTGGTGGATCACACGAATCGTGCCGGCTAATTGATCTTTTAATTCAATCAGGGAGTCAGCCAAAATCATCATATAAGCTGTGTGTCCATCGTGTCCGCAGGCGTGCATGACATTTGGCGTTTTTGAAGCAAATAGCAAACCAGTATCCTCTTGGATCGGCAACGCATCAAAATCTGCCCGAATCGCTAAGAAAGGCCCTTTTTTGCCACCATGAATGTCGACTAAAATACCATTACCACCGCCTACATTTGTTTGAACCTCACAGTCTTTTCCAGCGTAAAAATCAGCGATGTATTTTGCTGTTTCTGTTTCGTGAAAAGATAGTTCTGGATTCTCATGAAAATGTCGACGAATCTTGATCATATCTGCTTCTTTTTGTTTAAGTTTTGTAAATAATTGTGTCCGTAAATCATCCATTTAAAATGCTCCTTTCAAATACACTACATATTCTATGCTTAATTAAAAACTTCACAATGCTAGAAATTTCTAAATTTAAGAAGTCACTTTTAGACTATAGCGATTGGAAAATAAAAGACTATCAAACGGACAATATTTTCCTATTTAAGTGCTATAATGAGAAAGAAATAAACAAAAGAGGGAAAAAAATGATTGTAAATGAAAATTATCAGATCGATTATCAACAGTTGCAGATCGAAGAAAGTGCATTTTGCAAAGAAACGGCTATTTTGATCGTTTTAAAAGGCAGTATGTGTATAACTATAGAAGAAATAACAGATCAAATAAGCTCGGGGGAATTAGTCGTAATCAATACAGGAGATCATTTTCTTTTGACTCCTGATAGAGCACAAAGCTGTTCTTATTTGAAATTAAGTATCAATAGTGTGTTCTTCGCCGCTCAATTTCCTGCGTTTTTCTATACACACTTTGACTGTAGACCTATCCAAAAAGAACACGGAAAGATGCATGCAATCGCTGCTTTAAGAAGACAGGTTGCTGAATTATGTTTAGTTGAGTTTAATGAGGACCCTTCAAAACGACTTAAAATCACTTTATTTTTAACGCAAATCATCTTATCTCTTGTCCAACATTTTCAAAGAGAGGAAGTCACAGCGTATCATCCTTCTGACAATCAAAAATTAAGAGAGATTTTAGAATATATCGAAGAGCATTACCACGAAGGAATTTTATTATCAGATGCGGCAGAACAATTTTTTATGTCGGAATCCTCGTTGTCGAAGTTTTTTAAGAAGGAAACGGGAGACTACTTTTCTCACTATGTGCGTACAGTTTGTGTTAAGCATAGTTTGTCCGAGCTGCTATACACGAAAAAAAGTGTGGAACAAATTGCCTTGGACAATGGGTTTAGCAATAGTAAGACCTATCGTCAACACTTTAAAAAAGTTTTTAACGATTCCCCCACTAGCTATCGGTCATCTCACATAACGGAATCGAAAATACCGCAGAAAAGTAAGCAAGCTGTCAAAGTAACTGAGCTTCAAATCAAAGAAATCTTAGTACCGTTGTACAGTTATATGCAAATGGGGCTGGAGGAGTCACGCCCATCAGAATTAACAATAAAGACGAAGCAACTGCATATTACGAAGGGGCAAATTGAGTCTGAGTATTTGAAAAAAGACATAATCATTCATGTTGGTTCGTGGGAAGCTTTAGCATCTAGGAAAATCCAAACAGAAATTCTGGATATAAAGAAACAAATTGGAATCAAGTATATTAGTATCCAATCATTATTCACACAAATCCCTTTATCTGTACAGATTCATCAGGAGGCTGGGATGAATTCCTTTCCTGCCTTTGAGCAATGGGACTATATTTTGGCCTTTTTAGAAGAGGCACAGCTGGGTATCTTTTTTCAGTTATCACTTGGGGAATTTAAACAACTTAATGGTAGAGTAAAAGACATTTGTCTTAAGTTTTTTCAACATATTCAAAATAAATTTGGCACCAAAATGACTGAGCAATGGAAGGTCAATTGTCTATTTAAAAGTCAAAATCTTGCTGATTATTATTCTGAATTTCTAGAGGTGAAAAAGGGCTTATTTGAGGTTTCGCCTAAAATAGAAGTAGCGCAGAAATTCCTTTGCCAGACCCATTCTTTGAGCAAAAAGACTCAGAGCAAACACGATTTTTTTGTGAGACGATTGCGATAAACAGTGATTTTCTGTCCTTTTCTGCAGAGCCTAACTATGTATTTCAAAATTTAGACAGCCCTTTTCCAGATTTGAAAAATTATCATCAATACGTGCTGAATAAAACCTTGCATATCAAGCACGTTTTGAAAGAATATGACATTCAACTACCATTGTATCTTACGGAATGGAACACATTGACTGGGATGACGAGAAATAGTAATGGCACATTCTTTAGAGGAGCGATTATTTTAAAAGATCTCTTAATGCTGGACACCTTAGTAGATGGTTTCGGTTTTTGGTTGAATATTGAATTGTATGAAAAACAGACACAAGATCGGCCGTTAAAAAATGATGGTTTAGAACTACTTCATTTTTATAGTGGGAAAAGACCTGTCTATTTTTGTTTATGGTTAGCTAGAAGAATAGCAGGATCAGTTTTAGCTCAAGGGGAAGAATATTTATTGACCTATCTGGACGGGAAGTATCAGCTGTTATTGTTGAATACAAATTATTTTGATCCTCATCTTTCTTCAGAGGAAGCGTTTCTGAAAAGTCAGGCAGTGGCTTTTGAAATAGAATTAACAAATGTTGAACCAGGCAACTATCAAATTAAGCAAATCGACTTTAACCGGCATAATGGCGCATTGTTTTATACGTATGAAGAGTTTCATAATGCAGATACACTTGATTTAGAGACGCAAAAATATGTTGTAGAGGGAACGCGACCGAAGATAAAGGTTTTTGATACTCAAATTAATGATATCTTTAACTATTATGCAACGCTAGATACGAATGGCATTGTACTACTAGAATTAACGCCAATTTTAGGATAAATCAAAGGTCGTTTCCTTGACGAAAACTATCCTACTAGCTAGTATTTAGTTAGACAGGTAACTTGAGAGGGAGAAGTAAAATGAGTATTTATGATTATCAAGTGAAAACAACAAATGATGAGACTGTTTCGATGGAAGAGTATCGGGGAAAAGTGCTCCTGATCGTAAATACAGCGACGGGCTGCGGGTTTACACCTCAATATGAAGGACTAGAAGAGTTATATAAAAAATACCGTGAACAAGGCCTAGAAATTTTAGATTTTCCGTGCAATCAATTTGGACACCAAGCACCTGGTACGAATCAAGAAATTAGTGATTTTTGCCAATTGACGTATCAAACGACGTTTCAAACGTTTGGGAAAATCGATGTAAATGGTGAACAGACTGATCCATTGTATGATTATTTAAAAGGTGAAAAAGGTGGGCTGTTGGGTGGTGCGATCAAGTGGAACTTTACTAAGTTTTTAGTAGATCGTGAAGGCAATGTGGTCAAACGCTTTGCACCAACTGTTGAACCAGAAAAAATTGCTGGAGATATTGAAAAACTGTTATAAGTAATACTTTTTCAGTTCTTGATATCAATAATCATCTCATAGTATTATGGTTTTGCTAAGAAAGAACATAAAGAGCAAGCTCCTGGAGAATTCGACTCTCCAGGAGCTTTTTTTGACTAATGTAACCATATCTACTGTTACTTCTTGTACTTATTATTCAGCAATACTCAAATAATGACAGTAAATTCACTTTTACGGATGTTTTGGCTTGGAATAAATTGAAACCCCTTACCAGTATAAAGATCGTATAAAGAACCAACCCCAACTTTAACACTATCTTTATATAAAATTTGATATCCTAATCTCATCAAATGAAGGAGAGGAATTTTGATGACGATTATTACTGGAATTATCGCAGGATTACTGCTTATTTATTTATTTTACCAACTACTTTGGGGGGATCAACAGTGAGTGCAATCATTATCCAACAAGCTATCTTTTTCATCATCTTGCTCGGCCTAGCCGTTCCGTTAGGTTTTTATATCCATAAAGTGATGACCAATCAAAAAACGATCCTGACAAAAATCATTAGTCCAATCGAAACAAAAATCTATCACTTTTTAGGAACACCAGCGCAAAAAGAAATGACAGCCAAACAATATGGATCGAGCGTTTTATTTTTTAGCTTCTTTTCACTTATTATCTTGATGGCGATGCTTATGTCACAAGGTTTTTTACCATTAAATCCAGAAAACCTACCAGGAACGAGCCTATCACTTGCCTTCAATACAGCTGCTAGCTTTGTGACAAATACAAACTGGCAAGCGTATGCTGGTGAAGATACGTTATCGATCTTTACACAAGCCTTTGGGCTGACGGTTCAAAACTTTGTTTCTGCAGGTGTTGGGATTGCGGTATTATTTGTTTTACTTCGTGGGTTCACGAATCGGACAACGAAGCAGATCGGCAATTTTTGGCAAGATTTAACGAAAATCATTTTATATGTCTTGTTGCCGCTTTCTTTTGTCGCATCCTTACTATTGATTTCTCAAGGCGTTGTTCAAACCTTTGCTGGTTCAGTTGAAACGACCAGTTTAGAATTAGGTCAAAAAATCTTTTTACCCTTAGGAACAGTTGCTAGTCAAGTAGCGATCAAACAATTAGGGACAAACGGTGGAGGCTATTTTGGCGCTAACTCCGCCCATCCATTTGAAAATCCTAATTTAATCAGTAACTTTATTGAAAATATTTCCATACTCTTAATTCCAGCAGCGTTGATTGTAGCTTTCGGTCTATTTGTGAAAGATTGGAAACAAGGTAGAACGATCATGATCGTTTCACTAGGATTTTTGATTGCAGCCTTGATAGGTGTGACGTTAAGTGAATATTACGGACCGCAATTCAGTCATGTAATCGGTCAAATGAATATGGAAGGCAAAGAAACACGTTTTGGTGTTGGCTGGTCTGCTCTTTGGGCAGTTAGCACGACGGCCGCATCTAATGGTTCTATCAATGCGATGTTGGATAGTTTTACACCACTTGGTGGGTTGATTCCAATGTTCTTGATGCAGTTGGGTGAAATCATCTTTGGTGGTGCTGGCAGTGGCCTTTACGGGATGATCGTTTTCATCTTGCTAGCCATTTTTATTGCTGGTCTGTTGGTGGGAAGAACACCAGAATATTTAGGGAAAAAAATTGAACCTTTCGATATGAAAATGGCTTGTCTAGTGATTTTGACCCCATTATTGCTGACATTGCTGGGAACGATGTTGTTTATTTTGAACCCTCAAGCAATGTCATGGTTGACCAATCAAGGACCGCATGGTTTTTCTGAGGTTCTCTACGCTTTTTCTTCTTTGGCTAACAATAATGGTAGTGCTTTTGCTGGCTTAACGACTGATACGACATTCTTGAATGTATTGGGAGGGATCATTATGATTCTTTCCCGATTTATCCCGATGGTGGCTGTCATCTATTTAGCTTCCAATTTAGGGAAAAAGAAAATCGTAGCGACAGGATCAGGAACGCTATCAACTACAAACGCAACATTTGTTACGATGTTGATCATTGTGATTTTAGTCATCGGAGCCTTAAGTTTCTTGCCGTCTATGGCATTAGGACCGATTGCAGAACACTTTATGACAAAATAAAGTAAAGAAGGGGAAACCAGTGAAAAATACACAAAATAAGCGCCACGTTTATCTTGATGCAGTTCGTTCATCTTTTAAAAAGTTGGCACCAAACATTCAAATCAAAAATCCAGTCATGTTAGTTGTTTATCTGGGTGCGATTTTAACAACGATTTTATATGTGCTAACCTTTTTTGGATATACAGATGCAAAACCATTCTTTATCTTAGCCATTACTATTATTTTATGGCTAACGATTTTATTCGCTAATTTTGCTGAAGCGATCGCTGAAGGCCGCGGAAAAGCGCAAGCGGAAAGTTTAAAGCAAGCGAAAAAAGATGTCATAGCGCATAAAGTTGCTTCAATAGAAGACGCGAAAACAAAAAAATTCATGGAAATAAAATCATCAGAATTGAAAAAAGGGGATCTCGTTTATGTAGCAGTCAACGAACAAATTCCGATGGACGGTGACGTGATCGATGGTGCAGCATCTGTTGACGAAAGTGCCATCACAGGAGAATCAGCACCAGTAATCCGTGAATCTGGTGGTGACCGCAGTGCGGTTACTGGAGGTACAACGGTCGTTTCTGATTATTTAGTGATCAAAGTGACCGCTGAAAATGGCGAATCCTTCTTAGATAAAATGATTTCCATGGTTGAAGGGACCGAACGGAAAAAAACACCGAATGAAATCGGTCTGCAAATTATTTTGATCATGTTGACGATCATCTTTTTAGTTGTTTCTGCAACCTTATTGCCGTTCACCAAATTCTCAAGTGAACTTGTAGGAAACGGTTCTGCATTAGCCTTAACAACGATTATCGCATTATTGGTTTGCTTAGCACCGACGACGATCGGCGCCTTGGTTTCTTCTATTGGTATCGCTGGAATGAGCCGATTAAACAAAGAAAATGTCATTGCGATGAGTGGACGTGCAATTGAAGCCGCTGGCGATGTAGATATTTTATTATTAGATAAAACAGGAACAATCACGTTAGGTAACCGTCGCGCAAGTGAGTTTATTCCAGTCGCAGGTATCAGTGAATTTGACTTAGCCGATGCAGCTCAATTATCTTCATTAGCCGATGAAACAGCTGAAGGACGCAGTATCGTTATTCTAGCGAAAGAAAAATTTGATATTCGCGGCCGTGAATTAAATCAGGTAGAAGTCGAATTCATCGAATTTACAGCAAAAACCAGAATGAGCGGTATCAATTATCAAGGGGATGAAATCCGTAAAGGCGCAGCTGATACAATGAAAAAATATGTGGAAGAAAAAGGCAATCGCTATCCTGAAGAATGTGATACCATCGTACAGCGAGTAGCCAATGAAGGCGGCACACCTTTAGTTGTGGTTAAAAATAATCAAGTTTTCGGCGTAATCTACTTAAAAGATATCGTCAAAAATGGTGTGAAAGAAAAATTTGAAGATATGCGTAAAATGGGAATCAAAACAATCATGATCACAGGGGATAATCCAATGACAGCCGCTGCAATTGCCGCCGAGGCGGGTGTAGACGATTTTCTAGCAGAAGCAACGCCAGAAAATAAAATGAGTTTGATCCGTGATTATCAAGAAAAAGGACACTTAGTCGCAATGACAGGTGATGGCACCAATGATGCGCCGGCATTGGCTCAGGCGGATGTTGCTGTTGCCATGAATACAGGCACACAAGCGGCCAAAGAAGCTGGAAATATGATTGATCTAGATTCTAGCCCAACCAAATTGATCAGTATTGTAAAAATCGGGAAACAATTATTGATGACACGTGGTGCATTGACAACGTTTAGTATCGCTAATGATATTGCAAAATATTTTGCGATCATTCCAGTCTTGTTTTTCAGTATTTATCCAGCGTTAGATGCCTTGAACATCATGAAACTGACAAACCCAACTACAGCGATTTTATCTGCGATCATCTACAATGCTTTTATTATTGTAGCGTTGATTCCCTTAGCATTAAAAGGTGTTTCATATAAAGAAAAACCAGCAAGTAAAATTTTAAGTCACAACTTATTAGTTTATGGATTAGGCGGTGTCGTAGCACCGTTTATCGCGATTAAACTAATCGATATCGTGTTGACATTTATTTTGTATTGACGGAATAATCCAACAGTAAATGGTACACGATATTGAAAAATTGTTGCTCATTTTTTATAGGAGAAGAGGACATATGAAAAAAATAATGATTGCTTCATTAAAAAGTATTTTGATCTTTACCATACTCTGTGGAGTGGTATACACTGCAGCCGTTACAGCAGTCGGACAAGTTTTATTTCCAACTCAAGCTAACGGTAGTTTGATCAAAGAACAAAAAACGGATAACCCAGTTATCCTAGGTTCAAAATTGATTGGACAGTCTTTTACAGAAGAAAAATATTTACATGGACGCCCTGTTCAGGTCAGCCAATTATCTCCCGTTTCCAAGGAACAAAAAGCTCGTGTAGAAGAACGAGTACAAAATGCTGAGACAAAAGAAGTTCCTATTGAGCTGGTCACGGCTTCTGCCAGCGGTGTTGATCCTGAGATTTCGCTAGAAGCCGCAATGACTCAAGTGGAGCGCATCGCTGTGGCCAGAAATATGAAAAACACGCAAGTCCGTGCTATAATCAAACAAAATACTACTGGACTTAAAATCGGACTAGTTGATTCAAAACGTGTGAACGTACTAGGAGTCAATCGATTATTAGATAAGTCTGAATAACTGTTAGAAATCAGAAGTAAATGATACTCCATTTCAAGCATATTCCATTCTAAGAGGTAAACCGCTTAGAATGGAAGGTCTTAGATGTTGGCGTGAAACACTTCTGCTCTAATCTATGAATAAAGGATGGCATAACAAGTGGAAGATGAACGCTTAGATCCAGAGCACCTATTAGAAAAATGGAAGAAAAACGAACAAAGCCTGAGGTCTGGTCGACTGAAGGTTTTCTTCGGTTATGCGGCAGGAGTAGGGAAAACATATGCCATGTTAAAAGAAGCTCACGAACAACTTGCAGAAGGCAAGAGCGTTTTAGTAGGCTATGTAGAACCCCATGCTCGCCCAGAAACGGAAGCGTTAGTAGCTGGTTTACCTACATTACCAACGAAACCATACGAATATAAAGGCATCACGATCAATGAGTTTGATGTGGACGCTGCCTTAAAAGCACAAGCAGAAATTATTCTAGTCGACGAACTAGCGCATACAAATGCAATCGGTGCTAGAAATAGAAAAAGATATCAAGATATTGAAGAACTATTAAAGGCTGGTATCGATGTCTATACAACCGTTAATGTTCAACATATTGAAAGTCTAAACGACGTAGTGGAGCAAGTCACCGGCATCCATATTTCTGAAACGGTACCAGATACATTTTTTGAAACGAGTGCATTAAAAGTCGTAGATATTGAAACCGAAGAATTATTGGAGCGGTTAAAACAAGGAAAAATTTATCATTCAGAAAATGCTAAAAAAGCGATGGCTAATTTTTTTAAATCCGATAATTTAACTTTACTAAGAGGGTTAGCGATCCGCAAGGCCTCAGATCATATCAATACAACCAATCAGCAAGAAACACAAAAGAATACAGGTATCCATTCTAAATTACTAACGATCATCGATGAAAAAAATCCTGATATGACAAAAAAATGTTTGCGTTGGACCGCTCGTCTGGCTCAAGCGCTAGGTACAGAATGGATCGCCTTAGAAATTTTGGAAGATATGTCTGAGCATTCTGAGTCTGATAATTCTAAATTAGCAACAAAACTTGGTGGCGAAGTGGTCACCTTAGAAAGTGACAATCAACGAGAAACGATCATTCAATATGTAAAAATGCGTGGTGTGACAGATCTCGTAATGGGCAAGGTCATCAAGCGCTCGCGTTTTATCCGTCTGTATCGACCAGATTTAGAAGACGAACTTGTTTCCTTTATTCCAGATGTGGATATTCATTTAGTTCCTTATCAATCATCTAAGTATTTATTAAACAACTATACTACTAAGAAAAAGAATTTGAAAAGTATTTTTACATGGAAAGATTTTTATATGACCTTAGGGTTGTTGGCCATCGCTACACTGCTATCTGAGTTAGGTTCCTATTATCATATTGGGGATCAAAATTTGATTTTGATTTATATTTTGTTTGTTTTGCTGGTGGCCCGGGTAACCACAGGATATTTATGGGCAGCTTTAGCCTCAATTGCCAGTGTATTGATGTTCAATTGGTTTTTTGTAGAGCCGCTTTATTCACTGACGGTGTACAAACAAGGCTATCCAGTGACGCTGATCTTTATGCTTTTAGTGGCATTATTGGTCAGCAATTTGATGATGCAGATCAAAAAACAAGCCTTTTATGCAATGAAACGTGAACATCAGCTAGAAATCTTATATGAACTGAATAAAAAGTACCTAGTGACCCATGATCAAAAAGAAATCTTGTCGACAACCGCTGAATATTTATCAAATATGTTGGATCGAGAAGTAGTTTTGTATGGCGAACAAGAAGTGAAAAATCCCGTGGGAGCGCCAATTAAAGGACCATTAAGAAGTCTAGAAGAGCTAGCTGTTGCTAATTGGGTTTTTGTAAATCAAAAAGAAGCAGGCTATGGGACAGATACATTGATGGGAGCGAAAGCTCTTTATTTACCTGTGTTATCAAATGGCGTTACATTAGCTGTGATCGGAATCGAAAAAAGCAAAGAAAATCCAATCACAGATGAAATCATCAGCTTTTTAGAATTGATTTCTACTCAACTTTCTCTGGCAATCGAACAAAATAAATTAACGTCAGAGCGTCAGCAAATTTTATTTGAAAGTGAAAAAGAACGGATGCGTGGGAATTTATTACGAGCAATTTCTCATGATTTGCGTACACCTTTGACTGGGATTTCTGGTTCAGTTGAAACGATTCTAAATGATCGTGAAACTGCAAAACTTCCAGAAGAAACCAAGCGTAAACTCCTTACAGGGATCAAAGAGGATGCAGATTGGCTAATTCGGATGGTTGAAAACTTACTATCAATTACTCGTATCAATGAAGAGACCATGAAGGTTGCAAAAAGCAAAGAAGCCGCAGAAGAAGTGGTTTCTACAGCTATTCAGCGCATCAGAAAAAGTTATCCAGATAGTGAAATCAATGTAACTTTACCAGAGGAGTTTGTGCTAGTACCGATGGACTCGATCTTAATCGAGCAAGTGCTATTTAACTTGATGGAAAATGCAATTAGACATTCAAATAGTGATTCTGCAATTTTTGTGACTGTTTCTTTAAATGAAAAAGAAATCACATTTGAAATAGCTGATCAAGGAAAGGGTTTGACCGCAGAGCAACTCAAACTGTTGTTTAGCGGGATGACCAAACAAAGTACGCCAGTGGATTCTAAGAGCGGAATGGGAATTGGTTTATCTATTGTAAAAACGATCATCATGGCACACGACGGAACGCTGACTGCTGGGAATAGACCTCAAGGAGGAGCGAGTTTTACATTCACTTTACCACTGGAGCGAAAGGAGTAGAGAAAATGGCGACGATTTTGATTATTGAAGATGATGATGTGATTGCTGAATTTATGGGGGCAGTTTTAGAAAAAGAGAAGCATACGATCCACTTAGCGCATTCAGCGTTAGAGGGCTTATCGACATTTCGGATGTGGACGATGGATTTGATTTTACTTGATTTAGGCTTGCCAGACCAAGATGGGATCGAAGTCTTGAAGAAAATCCGCGAAACATCCTCGATACCAATTATTATTATTTCAGCCCGTGATCATGAAAATAATAAGGTCGAAGCGCTGGATCTGGGTGCAGATGATTACATTACAAAACCCTTTGGCACACCTGAATTGCTTGCTAGAATTAGAACAGCCTTAAGGCACGCTACAAATAATGCCAGTCCTGAAACGGAACTGAAGAAAGTCACTAATGGGGATTTATGCATCGATATAGAACATCACACCGTCAGTAAACAAGGGCGAGTGATCCATCTAACACCTAACGAATATAAGATCATCCAAGTTCTTGGTGAAAATATTGGAAAAGTACTGACACATACTTACATTTCTCAAAAAGTTTGGGGACCGTACAGTAATGAAAGCCAAACACTTCGAGTCAATATGTCAAATATTCGCAAGAAAATCGAGGATAATCCGGTTGAACCAGAGTATATTTTAACAGAAATCGGGATTGGGTATCGCATGTTGGAAAAATAGCGTGAATCACATGCTGAAGATCAAAGAGTGGTAAAATAAGGAGTATCAATGTAGATAGACGGAGGGGAGAAAATGAATATTGTCACAGCTATTGACTCTATGAAAGGCTCGTTATCCAGTATTGAAGCGAATCAAATTGTTGCAAAGATCTTTAAGGAACAAGGACATGCAGTGAAAGAAGTAGCTATCGCAGATGGTGGTGAAGGAACGGTCACAGCTGTTGTAAAAAATGGCGCCGGGCAGAAAATATCTGCACAAGTAAAAGCGTTAGATGGACAGCTAGTCACAGTTGATTTTGGCTGGTTTGACTCAGAAAAATTAGCTGTGATCGAATCCGCCTCAGCTTCAGGGATTCACTATTTAGACGGAACGGAAAAGACCCATCCTTCAAATACGTCTTCTTATGGTACAGGAGAGCTGATTTTGGCAGCCATGGATCAAGGGGCTAAAACGATTGTTATCGGATTGGGCGGAACAGGGACAGTCGATGGTGGAATTGGTTTATTAAGTGCTTTAGGGCTTAGATTTTTTGATCAAGCGGGACAACTATTGCCAGCTAAAGGAAGCAGCTTAGAAAAAATCACTCATTTTTCAGATGAATGTTTGGACCCACGTTTGGCAGAAATCACTTTTTTGATTGCATCTGATGTCACGAGCCCATTATTAGGTGATTCAGGGGCCGTTTACATGTTTGGCCGCCAAAAAGGTTTAACAGAAAATGAAGTAGACAGATATGAATGTGGCATGAAGAACTATCAAGAAGTAGTGAGCGGAACCTTAAATTCTTTTGTAGGAGATGGTGCAGCTGGGGGATTGGGCTTTGCTATCAGAGTGTTTCTAAAAGGAACCGTGCACTCCGGGTTTGAGTTTATTTCAGCACAAGTAGATTTAGAAAATGCAATCAAACACGCTGATTTAGTCATTACTGGCGAAGGGCAGATGGATGATCAAAGCCTTCAAGGAAAAGTCCCGATTGGAATTGGCCGGATTGCCCAAAAATATAATGTACCAGTGATCGCATTCGTAGGTAGTTTTAAGGGGGACCAAAGACGATTCAGTGAAGAAGGCGTTTCAGTGGTCATCCCCATCATTGATCATATAACAACATTGGATGAAGCGATGAGCGAAGCCAAAACAAACTTAGAAAAATCAGTGAAGCGTACATTAGATATATTAGTACTGATGAAAGAATCTGAGAAATAGTTCAATTTATTTTTGTTATAAAAAGTAATATAAAACAACACTTGTTAGCGCTAACAGCTGATGGGTGTTGTTTTTTATCCATCTTAAGTCCGTAAAATATAGGTCTTAGGTACCATGACAAGTTCGTTGAATTACCGCAAAATAGTAAGAGAAAGAAGCAGGAAGGAGTAAATGAAAAAGAAAAATTAGGTTTGTAAAATAACAATGGAATGTGTAACAAAGTGATAGAATTAATGGAGGGGAAAGCATGTCTGTAATTGAAGCAAGAAACATAAAGAAAAGCTACGGCCGTAATGAATCAAAATTTGATGCATTAAAAGGCGTGGATTTAAAAATAGAAGAAGGTGAATCGGTTGCGATCATCGGAAAAAGTGGATCAGGTAAATCGACCTTTATGCATATTTTAGCATTACTAGATAAACCGACATCTGGTGAAATTTTACTGAATAACCAAGATGTAACGAGTATTGGTAAAAAAGAATTAGACAAGACAAGAAACAAACAGTTTGGATTTGTGTTTCAGCAATTTTTCATGAATTCGAAAGATACAGTACTAAATAATGTCATGTTACCACTAAAAATCGGTGGTATTTCAAATGGTAAACGCAAAGAAATGGCACTTGAAGCGCTAAAAGCGGTTGAATTAGACGATAAAATCAATAACAAAGCCAACAATCTATCTGGTGGTCAAAAGCAACGAGTGTGTATTGCGCGAGCGTTGGTCAATAATCCTAAAATCATTTTTGCAGATGAACCAACAGGAAATCTAGATTCAACCACAGGGGATAAAATCGAGCAGCTATTATTTGATTTAAATAAAGAAAAAGGGATCACACTGATCATCGTCACTCATGATCCAGAACTTGCCGCACGTTGTGATCGTCAAATCCATGTGCGTGACGGATTAATTGTAGGAGGGGACGAGTAGATGAAATTTAGTGATATTTTAAAATCAGCTAGTTCAAATTTAATGCGCAATAAAGGGCGGACGATATTAACGATCGTAGCCATTTTTATAGGAGCCTTTACCATTTCGCTGACAACAGGTGTTAATATTGGGGTCAATGATTATATTGATAAACAAGTTGGCAGTGTTGGTGGAGAAAATCAAATCATGATCCAACCTAAAATGACTGGTGGACCAAGTGAAGATGGCGAGCCACAAAAATATGATGAAGACAAAAAAACAAGCTCGATGCAGCAACAAGAAGCATTAGATAGCAAAGATCTTGATAAAATCAAAGCGATCAAAGGAATCGAAAATGCAGAAGCAATGCAATCTGTTGCGATAAGTTATATTTCGGGAAAGAATAACGAAAAATATGTCTTTTCTGCAATGCCGATTCTAGAGGAATTAAGTGTCGATCTTGAAGCAGGGAAGGCAGCAGATCAAAATAGTTCAGAGTTTCAAATCAATTTAGCACCAGAGTATGTAAAAGCTTTAGGTTACAAATCAAGCGAAGAAGCCATTGGTAAAACAGTTAAAATTGCGGCACCTTCTACTGCTACTGGAGAAGAAAAAGTAGTTGAAGCGACTATTGTTGGTGTACGTAATACGAGCTTGATCCAAGGCGGAATGTCTCTTTTGAACCGTTCACTTGTTGATGAAATCTCAAAAATCAACGAAGAAGGATTACCAGAAACGATGACTGGACAATACGGTTTGATCATGGGTGAAATGAGTAAAGATGTAACAAAAGCAGAAATCGCTGATGTAAAAGAACGTTTAGATAAAGCAGGTTATGCGGGACAAACCGTTGAAGACCAAATCGGCATGATCAGAAACGTGATCAATGCGATCACAGGTGTTTTAACAATGTTTGGTGCCATTGCGTTATTAGCTGCAAGTTTTGGGATCATCAACACATTGTATATGTCAGTCCAAGAACGTACGAGAGAAATTGGCTTGATGAAAGCGATGGGACTTAGCAGCGGCAAAGTCTTCACGATTTTCAGTGTGGAAGCAGCGTTGATCGGATTTTTAGGTTCCCTTTTAGGTATTTTAGGGGCAGTTGGTGCAGGTGCGTTGATCAATCAAATTGCAGCTGACTCATTCTTGAAATCATTAACCGGCTTTACCTTGATCCAATTTTCAGCCTCTTCATCTGCAGTGATCATTCTAGTCATCATGGGAATCGCATTCCTTGCAGGAACATTGCCAGCTAGAAGAGCAGCGAAATTAGATCCAATTGAGTCATTACGTTATGAATAAACGTTAAACGATGAGAACAAAGCATTTATTGCTTTGTTCTTATTTTTGTAAGCATATTTTTTACCTAAATAAACGATAAGGAGTATACTAAATGCACATTTAGTTGAAAAATGGAGGAATCATAACTATGAAAGCAGTAGTCATCAATCAATATGGCAGTAAAGAAGAATTAACCGAACAAGACGTGACCTTACCTGAATTGAAAGAACATCAAGTACTTGTCAAAGAGCATGCAACATCGATCAATCCGATCGACTGGAAATTAAGAGAAGGCTATTTAAAACAAATGTTTGACTGGCCGTTCCCAATTATTTTAGGGTGGGATGTCGCTGGTGTTATCACAGAAGTCGGTAGTGCCGTGACTGACTGGAAAGTTGGCGATAAAGTTTTCGCTCGTCCGGAAACAACACGTTTTGGAACGTATGCAGAAGAAACGATCGTTGATGATAACTTATTAGCGAAAATTCCAGACAACATCAGCTTTGAAGAAGCAGCGGCTGTTCCTTTAGCTGGATTAACAGCGTTACAAGCACTTTTTGATCATGGAAAACTTCAAAAAGGTGAAAAAGTCTTGATCCATGCTGGAGCTGGTGGTGTAGGAACGTATGCGATCCAATTAGCGAAACAAGCTGGGGCTTATGTCATTACGACTGCTAGCGAAAAAAATCATGAATTACTTAAAAAGCTAGGGGCAGATGAAGTGATCGATTATCATACGACAAACTTTGCTGACGTGTTAACAGATATTGATCTAGTCTTTGATACGATGGGTGGCGATGTCCAAAAAGCAAGTTTCTCTGTGCTAAAACCAAATACAGGCCGTTTAATTTCAATCGTTGGGATTGCGGACGAAGCGTTGGCTAAAGAAAAAAATATTACAGCTGAAAGCATCTGGCTTCAAACAAATGGAAAACAATTACAAGAAATTGCAGATTTAATGGCTTCTGGCAAAGTGATCTCAGTTGTTGGTGAAGTTTTCCCATTTTCTAGACAAGGTGTTTATGATGCGCATGCCTTGAGTGAAACGCATCATGCAGTTGGGAAAATCGTTGTGAAAATGGCCGATTAGGCTGCTTTTTCAACTATTCATTTGGATTCAAAGGGACTTAGACATAACTCAAGGAGTTACGTCTAAGTCCCTTTTTTAATGTTTACACTTTTGAAAAATAGTCTAAAATACTACTTAAAACAAATTTTTCCACATTCAAATAATTTTTTTTCTTCTGTCTACAAACCGTTACTTTCCACGACAACGGATGATGCATTCGGACTGCCCTATAATCTCTTTCTTGGATAAAATCCTTAACTGGAGCAGGTAAAATGGTCAAAAATGGTGTATCAAATGTTGTTTTTAACAATAGATCCCAGGCCCCAGATTGAATTTTGACTGCTGGTTTTAAATTTAATTTTTCAAAATAGCTCATAACCAGATGATGAATCATAAACGTATCATTAAATAATGCCAACGGCTCTTTGGCTAGTTCCTCCCAAGAAATAAATTCCTGTTCAGCGTACTTGTTGTTGATACTCATGAATGCATATAATTCGTCTTCGACTAAAGTATGTTCTTCAATATTTGTTAGTTCGGTCGGCTGCAGCAAGATCGCTAAATCAATTTCATTCACCAACAGCATCTTTTTCAATTCATAAGCTCCTTCTTCAATAATATTGATTTTAATCTCTGGGTGCTCAAGAATAAATTTAGATAAAAAATTAGCAAAAACTAATGAAAGAATCAATGGAGGAATCCCAATCGTGATAGTGCCTTTCAAAAAGCGATTTTTCTCTTCCAATTGCTTCATCATTTCTTCATACGTGGTAATAACTTCAAGGGCCTGTTCATAAAACATTTCGCCAACGGTCGTTAATGAGGATAGCTTCCCTTGATTGCGGACGAATAATTCTACGTTTTCTTCTTCTTCAAACGTCTTGATCATTTTACTCAATGCTGGTTGGGACAGATGGATTTTCTTTGCGGCAGCAGATAAATTATTATCTGAATCAACGATCGTAACGAAGTATTTCAATTGTTTAATATCCAAAATAAATGCCCTCCAAAAAGTGTTTCTTTTTACTAACTATTTTATACCTATAACTTTAACATATAGGTGATATGAAAATAAAGTCTTAGACATAGATCGATAGAATGATATTATAGAGCTATGAAAGAAATGCAACCGTTTTATTTTAAGTTGTTGGAGGTAGTTATGAAAAGGATAAATAAAGAAGAATTGATAAATTATATTCATACCGGTGACACAATTATGATTGGAGGATTTATGTCTGTTGGGATTCCTGAGACTGCTATCGATCAACTTGTTCAAACGGATATTGAAAATTTAACGATCATAGCAAATGATACGGGGGTTTTAGCTGGAGAAGATCAGAGTAACCTTGGTGTCGGTCATTTATTATTGCATCGAAAAGTTGACAAAGTTATTGCTTCTCATATCGGGATGAATGCAGAAACAGGACGACAAATGATCAGTGAAGAAATAGCTGTAGAGTTGATTCCTCAAGGAACACTGGCTGAAAAAATCCATGCTGGTGGCTCTGGCTTAGGTGGTTTTTTAACCCCAACAGGCGTTGGAACGATTGTTGAAGAGGGCAAAGAAATAATCGAGATCGATGGCCGAAAGTATCTTTTAGAAATGCCGCTTAAAGCAGATGTAGCATTGATCAAAGCACATAAGGCAGACGAGTTAGGCAATCTTGTTTACCAACAAGCAGCCCGTAATTTTAATCCTGTCATGGCACTTGCTGCTGACACTGTGATTGTAGAAGTCGATGAAATCGTAAAAGCTGGTGAATTAGACCCAGAAGCAATCGTTACACCGTTTGTAGTTATTGATAAAATTTTGGTGAAGGAGCAGTAGTCATGCAGCAGAAACAGTTGTCATTAAAAGAAAAAATTACCCAAAGAGTCGCACAAGAATTAAAGGATGGCGACGTTGTCAATTTAGGGATTGGGATGCCTACACTAGTTTCAAATTATATTGATCCTGATATCACCGTTTTTCTGCAATCGGAAAATGGCGTGGTGGGTATCGACAAGCCTTCTGAAAATCAAGAAACATCAACCTTAGTCAATGCTGGTGGGGCGCCAGCAGGAATTATCAAAGGCGGCGCGTTTATTGATAGTTTAACATCATTTTCACTGATTCGAGGTGGACATATCGATATCACCGTTTTAGGCGGACTACAAGTAGATCAAAAAGGGAATTTAGCCAATTGGATGATTCCAGGAAAGTTAATTCCAGGAATGGGTGGTGCAATGGACCTTGTTGCAGGCGCTAAAAAAGTGATTATTGCAATGGAGCATACAACGAAGAAGAATGAGGCGAAAATCCTAAAAGAATGTTTATTGCCACTGACAGCAAGTGGTGTGGTATCGATGATCGTTACAGAGCTAGCCGTTTTTGAATTTATCGAGGGACAATTAACCTTGATCGAACTTTGCGACGGAAGTACTTTAAAGGAGATCAAAGCAAAAACAGAGGCTGATTTTGCTATCAGCACGTCATTGCTTGAGGAAAAAGGAGAGGGAGTTGTTTTATGAAAGAAGTCGTGATCGTATCCGCAATGAGGACCCCAATTGGGAGCTTCGGCGGTTCACTTGCACAATTTTCAGCTGTTGATTTAGGTGTCAAGGCAGTGGAAGGAGTCCTTGAAAAAGCAGGTATTGCCAAAGAATTGATTGAAGAAGTGATTATCGGTAATGTTTTATCAGCGGGTAAAGGTCAAAATGTTGCTCGTCAAATTGCTGTAAATGCGGGTATTCCTTTCACTGTTCCTGCATCGACTGTGGGTAATGTGTGTGGTTCGGGGCTAAAAGCTGTGATCAATGGCGCCCAAGCAATTTTGTCAGGAGATCGGGAAGTTGTGTTAGTGGGCGGTAGTGAAAGCATGAGTCAGGCAGGCTATGTTTCATCTGATAGCCGTTGGGGGTTACGAATGGGTCATGGTCAGTTAACGGATACGATTTTATCCGATGGGTTGACGGATGCTTTTTCTGGGATTCATATGGGCATCACCGCTGAGAATTTGGCGGTGCAATTTAACATTACACGAGCAGAACAAGATGCGTTTGCGTTAAGTAGTCAGGAAAAAGCCTTAAAAGCAATTGAGGAACATGCCTTTGACGAACAGATCGTTCCGATAACGATCCCTAGAAAAAAACAGGACCCTTTGATCATGATGGCAGATGAAGGACCTCGAGCTGGGTTATCTATTGAAAAGTTAGGTCAATTAAAATCAGCCTTCAAAGAACAAGGAACGGTTACAGCAGGCAATGCATCAGGCATTAATGACGGTGCTGCGATGATGCTCTTAATGAGTAAAGAAAAAGCAGAATTACTTGGTATTTCCTACATGGCAACAATCAAAGGCTATGCGTTTGAAGGGGTAGATCCAACAATCATGGGCTATGGACCTGTAGTTTCAACAAAAAAAGTACTACAAAAAACAGGACTGACAATTGAAGCAATTGATTTAGTTGAGTCAAATGAAGCATTTGCTGCACAATCGTTGACTGTTGCAAAAGAACTAAATTTAGATTTAGAAAAAACGAATATTCACGGCGGTGCGATCGCTTTAGGCCATCCAATCGGCGCTTCAGGAGCCAGAATTTTAACGACTTTATTGTATGGATTAGAGGAGACACAATCAAAAATGGGCTTGGCAACACTGTGTGTTGGCGGCGGTATGGGTGTGTCGATGATTGTTGAAAGAAGGGAGTCTAGATAATGGACATTTTGGCAATTGTTGGAGTTATATTTGCTACTGGATTGATCATTTATCTGTCACTCAAAGGTGTGAATATTTTAGTGATTTCCCCTTTGTGCGCGTTGCTTGTAATGTTGACGAACCAGATGCCGATTTTGGATAGTCTGTTAAAAGGACCCAATTCTTATATGGGCGGCTTATCTGGATTTGTTGCCTCTTTCTTTATTATTTTCCTGCTGGGATCAGTTTTGGCAAAATACATTGAAGAAAGTGGTGCCGCAAACTCCATCGCAAATGGTATTCTAAAATTAACAGGAACTGAAAAACCGTATTCTGTATTAGTAGCTATTTTTCTAATGAGCTTATTATTGACATACGGTGGTGTGAGCCTGTTTGTGGTGCTTTTTGCAGTCGTTCCTTTAGCTAGAAACTTGTTTGAAAAACTAAATATTCCTTGGCGCTTGATCATCACTCCATATTTTCTTGGCGTTGCGACTGTCACGATGACCATGATGCCAGGAACCCCGGCTATTCAAAATGTTATTCCTACAATGACATTAGGGACAACACTAACGGCGGCACCAATGTTAGGAATTGTAGCATCGATCGTTGTAACGATCTGGGGTTTATGGTGTATGAAAAGAGAACTGAAAACGGCCTTGAATAATGGTGAAACATTCGATCCAAAATATTCAAAAAAAGAAGATCAAAAAGAACAGAAAAATAGTCCAAGTTTATTTTTAAGTTTGCTTCCTTTAGTCACATTGATCATCATCATTTTTGTTGGAAGCTTCCTTAAAATCGGAAATATCATTATACCGGCTTTGACAGTATCGATCATTGTTTCTGGTCTTGCCTTTCATAAATATATAGACAGTCATAAGCAAGTGTTGAATTTAGGTGCTACGGGCGCAGTTTCACCAACGATTTTTTCAGCGTCAGCAGTTGGTTTTGGATCTGTAGTCGCTTCGGCAGCAGGCTTTCAAACGATTTTAGCAGGTATTCAAAGTATTCCAGGGAATCCTTTGCTTAGTTTATCGATTTTAACTGGTGCAATGGCTGGTGTAACAGGTTCCTCTTCGGGTGCTTTAGGTATTGTGATGAATAATTTTGTTCAGCCTTATGTGGACATGGGGATTGATCCTGCAATTATTCACCGGATGTCTGCCATTGCTTCAGGCGTATTGACTTGTTTACCGCAATGCGGTGCGCTGTTGTCAATGTATGCTCTGACCGGTTTGACACATAAAGAAACCTATAAAAATTTATTTATTTCTGTAGTAGTAGGAAGTTTTATCGCGTTTATCGCAGCATTTATTTTAGCTGTTTTATTTTAGTAAAAGGAAGTATCTTTGGGCGCACGAGCTAGTCATTACGCTTTTAAAATAAGGAGGAAACAACATGAAATTTATCGATTTAAGTACAACTATTGAAAGTGATTTGCCATCTGATCCAGTGGGGATGATCCCTGAGATCAAATACAAGGATCATAAGGACAGCATCGATTATATGCTGAGCTTTTTCGGAACCGCAACAACAGAAGATCTTCCAGAAGGGTTAGCTTGGGCATTAGAAGATGTTTCTTTGACTACGCATGCGGGAACGCATTTAGATGCACCGTATCATTATCACCCAACAATGAATAATGGCCAAAGAGCTTGGACAATTGACGAAGTTCCTTTAGAATGGTGTTATGGCGATGGTGTAGTAGTTGATTTTACGGACAAACCTGATGGATCTGCCGCTACGATCGAAGATTTTGAAAAAGAGTTTGCACGCTTAAACTATACATTGAAACCTGGGGATATCGTTTTAGTCAATACAGGTGCGTCAAAAAAATGGGGGACGATCGATTATCTTTCAGCAGGGTGTGGCATGGGTCGTGAGGTTACTTTGTGGCTGATCGATCAAGGGATTCATGTGATGGGAACCGATGCTTGGAGTTGGGATCGACCACTGAAAATCGTTGGGAAAGAATTTGATGAAACAGGCGATAAAAGTATTATTTGGGAAGGGCATTTTGCTGGTATTGAAAAAGCATATTGCCATATAGAAAAACTGGCAAATCTAGATCAAGTACCAGCAACAGGATTTAAATTCAGTTGTTTCCCTGTAAAATTAAAAGCAGCAAGCGCAGGCTGGATTAGAGCTGTCGCAATGATTGAGGAATAGAAAGGCTTTGATAAAATTGAAAAATAAAGTAATCATTACAGTTGCTACTACAGGCGGCTATACAACAAAAGAACATAACCCTAATGTCCCATTGACTCCTATGGAAATTGCAGAAGAAGTCTATAAATGTTACCAAGCAGGAGCAGCAATTGCTCATATTCATGTCAGAGATGACGAGGGTAACCCTACGATGGATTTTGAGAAATTCAAAGAAACAGTCGATTTGATCAGAGCAAAATGTGATATTGTTATCAACATCACGACTTCTGGCGGTACAGGATTTAATGATGATGAACGAATGAAACCATTTGTTGAATTATTACCTGAAATCGCAAGCTATGATTGCGGGACGATGAATTGGCAGCATACGACTGTATTTGAAAACAATCCACTATTTTTAGAAAAACTAGGGAAAAAAATGCAGGAAGTCAATGTTAAACCAGAAATTGAAGTATTTGATCCTGGTATGCTGTACAATGCACTATATTATGCCAAAAAAGGGATTCTTACAGAACCGCTTCATTTTCAATTTGTATTAGGAGCACCTGGTGGGATTGCGGCAACAGTCGAAAATCTAGTCTATCTAAAAAGTTTACTGCCGGAAAATGCTACATGGAGCGCTTTTGGTATCGGTAAAGAAAGCACACCGATTCTAATGACAACATTAGCGCTTGGTGGACATGTTCGGGTCGGCATGGAAGATAATAGTTATCTATTTAAAGGCCAGTTAGCGAAATCAAATGTTGAGTTTGTAGAGCGGGCAAAAACGTTGATCGCTGAATTAGGGAAAGAAGTTGCTACGCCTGATGAAGCAAGAGCAGCATTAGGTCTTACGAAAAAAGTTTAATCCGAAACAAATAAACCATCATCGACAAAATAATCTGTTGATGATGGCTTATTTGTTTGCTTTTCCTGCCCTGAAGCGGACCAATTCTAATAGTCCAGGTAATTCTTGCTGGATGTAGTCTTGATTTAAAACATAGGTCTTAGTGGTCCCTGTCTTGATTTCTTGAATCAATTGAGCATCTTTAAGGAGTTTTATATGGTGAGATAAGGTAGATTTTACAATATTGTATTTTTCTGACGTTATCCTTTTCTCACCGTCGATCAGCAAACAAGTAACGATATTCAAACGGATCGGATCACTAACGGCTTGCAGTGCTTGAAGAACAGGATCATTGTTGTTAGTCATTTTATTTTTCATAAACCGATTATAACACAAACTTTCTACTTTACATATTGCTGAGAGAGTGCTATATTTTTAATGTTCGAAAATAATCGAACTAAAGAAGGAAATGAGGGATATTATGGAAAACACATATAGAGAAAATAATTTTGAGACGATCATGAAAGGTAGGAGATCAGTTCGTAACTACGATCCTGCAGTTAAAATCAGTCATGAGGAAATGGAGCAAATCATCAATGATACAGTGAAAGCACCGTCTTCAGTAAACATGCAACCATGGCGTTTTACGGTTGTTGAAAGTGAGGCAGGCAAAGCAACCTTAGCTCCTCTTGTTCGTTTTAATAAATTACAAAATGACACATCAGCTGCGATGATCGTAATTTTCGGTGATTTAAATAGCTTTGAACATGCTGAAAAAATTTACGGTACAGCTGTTGAACAAAATCTAATGCCGCAAGAAGTCAAAGAGCGTCAATTAGAAGTATTGAGTCCGTTATTTGAACAAATGTCAACAGAGGACAAAAAAGAAATGGCAACGATCGATGGCGCCCTAGCTGCGATGAACCTGATGCTAGTTGCCAGAGCGTATGGCTATGATACAAATCCAATCGGTGGCTTTGAGCGTGAACAAATCGCTGAAGCACTAGGCATGGATAAAGAGCGTTATTATCCAGTTATGATCGTTTCAATTGGTAAAGCTAACGAAGAAGGCTATCATTCTTATCGCTTACCTGCAACTGATATCACAACTTGGAAATAGGAGGAGAAGCTCATGCATATTATTCCGTTAGTATTAGCTGTGATCGTAGCGCTTGAACATTATTACATTTTATATTTAGAAATGTTTCAAACGACATCTCCTGCAGCACAACGTAGCTTTGGATTGGATAAAGCATTTTTGGATGATCCAAGAGTCCAAACGTTATTCAAAAATCAAGGACTATACAACGGCTTTTTAGCTACTGGAATTTTATGGGGCGCATTTTTTGCCGTTAATAGTTGGAGCGTGGTAACGTTCTTCATCATTTGTGTGGTTGTTGCGGCAGTATATGGCGGGCTGACATCCTCCAAATCGATTTTGATAAAACAAGGGATTCCAGCAATTATTACTTTGATTACACTACTGATTTTTAGATAATGAAGAAAAAGTTTGAGGCAAGAAATCCCTTGTTTTAGACTTTTTTCTTTTATTTTGAAAAAAACTTATAAAAAGTAAGTCAAAATTCTTTACTTACTTTTAGTAAGGCGATATACTATGCAAGTAATCTAAAAACTAATTGAAATCGAAAAGGAGCAATACACATGACAGAATTTATCCAAGCATTAAAAAAACGCCGTTCAATCTACGCTTTAGGAGATAACCTACCACAATCACAAGAAGAAATCACAGCTTTGGTGAAAGAAATCGTTAGAGAAAGTCCTTCATCTTTTAACTCACAAACACAACGCGTGGTTTTCTTATTCGGAGATGCACACAAAAAATTATGGTCAATCACAGAAGAAGCTTTGAAACCTTTAACACCTGCAGAAGCTTTCCCAAATACACAAGCAAAATTACAAAGCTTTGCAGCTGGATACGGTACATTACTTTTCTTTGAAGATATGGATATCGTTAAAAACCTACAAGAACAATTTGAACTATACGCAGATAACTTCCCAGTATGGTCAGAACAAGCAAGTGGTTTGACTCAAGCCAATGTTTGGACTGCCTTAGCACAAGAAAATATTGGTGCAAATTTACAACATTACAATCCAGTCATCGATGAAGCTGTAGCAAAAGAATGGTCTATTCCTAGCCAATGGAAATTAAGAGCACAACTTGTTTTCGGTTCGATCGAAGCGCCAGCTGGCGAAAAAGAATACATGGAAGATAGCGCACGTTTCTTAGAATTTAACTAATAGCGAGCAAATGGAGGAGAGAAGCATGTACACATTACCTAAAGAAACGATTGTAAAACAAGTAAAATTGAAAGTAAAAAATCTCGATGTTATGACGGAATTTTATACGCAGATGATTGGACTTGTTTTACTGAAAAAAGAACAAAACACAGCTTTTTTAGGTGCACAAGAATCTTCTGAGGCAATCATCGTTCTGGAAGAACTTGTTGATCCTGTAGTGAAAGATAAAACGACTGGATTGTATCATACGGCTTTTCTCTTACCTTCTCGCAAAGATCTAGGCAATAGCTTATTATGGCTACTACAAAACAATGTTGAGGTCGGTGCGGCTGATCATGGATACAGCGAAGCAATCTATTTGAGCGATCCAGAAGGCAATGGTATCGAAATCTATCGAGATAAACCGATGACTGAATGGGATATTCGAGCAGATGGAGAAATCATTGGTGTGACGGAAGAGCTAGATGGAGATGCTGTAGTCGGAGAAGCAGATGGTCAGTGGTTAGGCATGGCGCCAGGCTCAAGAATTGGGCATGTCCATTTACAAGTCGCAGATTTAGATGAGACGGAGAAGTTTTATGAGCAACTTGGGTTTGCTTTGAAGTCTAATTTTGGTAGACAAGCTAAATTCTTTGCAGCGGGTGGTTATCATCATCATATTGGAACGAATATTTGGAATGGCCGTAACGTAGATTTGATTGGTGAAAATCAGTTAGGATTAGCATGGTATACATTCCAGTTGCCGTCTAAAGATGAGTTTGAGTTGTTTGTTGAACAGCTGGATGAAGCATCTGTTGAGTATGCGAATGTTAATGAGCAGGTAGTGATTCAAGATCCGAATGGGATGCAGATTAGATTTGGATATTAATTTGGGAAAGTCAACTTCTTAGAGGTTGGCTTTTTTTGTTTTGATTTGTAAAATTAGCAAGTCGTAAGGGTAGGGAATATGGGGGGGGATTAAAAACGACGGTTTTAAGAAAGAAGAAAGGATGAACAAATATTGATAAATTTTATAATAGGAATGGTAGTTGGTAGTTTTGGTAGCATTTTAATTCTGCTGTTTTTTCAGGGAACATATAAAGGTGATCATACTTGGAAAATGAAATGTGATAGACAATATTTAGAAAATCAAAAAGAACCTGCTTTGCGCTCACAAAGCAGATCTAAAAGCAACAAATAAAACGTACTACCGTATTCTTTGCTACTAATTTAATATAACAAAATTAGTAGCATTGTTCAATTAGGTAAAAAAGATGGTTTTTAGGAGAGGTGAAAAATGAAAGAGAAAGTTCTGTATGAACCAGTGAAAGAATGGCTGCTAAATGAAGTAGGCTGTGAAAATGTGTATCCTGAAATTTCAGATGCTGATGTTCTCGGAATTTCAGGAAGCACTAATATAATTGTAGAACTAAAAACTAGATTTTCCTTTAAGTTGCTAGAGCAGGCAGAGGAACGCTTGCAATACGCACAGTATGTCTATATAGCTGTTCCTTATCCTAAAAGTAGTGGGTTTAGTAAACCATTAGAAGAACGGCTATTAACTGAAGGGTATTCGTCTATTGTGCCAAATAAGTCGAAAGAAATTTTGCCATTTAAATTAAAAAGTGACAGGAGCTAGTACTAGTTGTTTTTTAGAGTAAATTTTGAAAGGAAACTAACTCTATAGATAAGCTGATATCCAACTTTAAAACTAAGAAATATTATGCAAATAAGCATAATATCAATACTTCTATTTACAAATAATTGGAATAATGTTATTTTTTTATTAAGTATAGCGCTTACTTTAATAAAAATATGGAGGTTCATTGAATGTTTAAAAAATCAAAATTTCTATGTCTTATTGCTGGAATATTCATGGGATTAATTCCATTAGCAACTTCGAGTAGTTATGTTTATGCTAACGAAACTTATAAACAAAGTTTAAATGAGACACAAAAAGTTGTAGATGAACAATTAAAAAAAATGGAAAATATGACTCTTGAAGAGAAAGAAGCTGAAGTCAATCGTTTATTAAAACAATACGATGGAATGACTGTAACTTTATATACTTCAGGTAATCCAATACTTAGAAATGCTCAACCTTCTACGGGAATTAAAGTCATTAATGGAGGAATGAATTTCTTTGCATACAATAAAGCAGGAATAAATAAATTGGCTAATCTTTTTGGTCAACTTTCGTTCGCTGAAGGAGCTTCAGGAGGCGCATCAGGTATGGCTGCTATTATTGCGGGTGCTCTAGGAGTTGCTACAGCAGCAACAGCAGGATTAGCAGCTATAATAGCAGCTATGGGAGCGTATGCTTTCCAACAGTTTGCAGATGCTAACAAAGTAATGCGTGAACATGAAAAAGCAGGGCATTCCAAAGCAGGTGTAAGGATTACCTTTACAGAGGTTCTTGATATTACTAATATGGGAATTAATGCTTATGGATAAAAAAATTCAAGGGATATTATTTTTAATTGTAATTACTATTCTTATTACTTTTCTATTCCTTGTGACGCATAACCGAAGTGGTTATGCGTCATTGCTCTTTTATATTTTTGCACCAATCATAAGCTATTTTGTTGGTAAAAATAACGGAAAGTAATATATAACAAACAAAAAAGTTTTTAGGCAAATAAAAAGACAAAAGGAGTTTTTTTATGAAAAGAAAATTAACTGTTTTTATATCTATCTCATTATTGTTAGTTACAACGGCTATCTTAACTGAAGTAAACGTTTATGCAGCTATGGAGCCACCAGAAGTAGAGACAATAACAATTCAGGAATTTACTGAACCATATAAAAAAAGGTTCACCATGCAATCTACACCTGAATCTGTTATTGAAGTATTAAATTTTGTTGAAAAATCAACTGATAGACAGACGAATCAATTGCTAAAATATGTTTATCCAACTTATAGTGATGCACAATTAAAATCTGTTAGTGCAAATTTAGAACAAACTAATAAATATTTACTCAACCAAAACTACAAAACAAAAATTGTGAAAGGCGTTTTGGATATTGCTCAATTGAAAGAAGAACTTTCTAAGGGGCGTCCAGTAATTGCCTACTTAACATCAAATGGTGATTATTGGATTGAGCAAGAGACAGCCGTTATTATTTTTGGATACCAAAAAATAAAGTTCCCGAATCGACCAGAAATGATTTCTTATACTTATAAAAGTATTAATCATGGCAAAGGGGCTATATATAGTGGATCAGAAAATGAAATTTATCTGTTACTGAACGAAGGCATAATAGACCCTTCTGCTAATGTTACTTTCAAATGGGATTCTACATTATACGGATTTAATAAATAGGGTTCTGTTGAAAATATTCTTCTAGACATTCATTTGGCGTAAAAAGGTAAACAATTCAAGTAAGACATCATCATGGTAACCGTAGGCTCTATCTACGACATAACTTAAATTGTCATGATGTATCAAAAATCCCTTGATTTTTCAGTATGCGATGAACTTGAACAGTTTATGAGAATAACAATTTAAAATGACTAGATGAGAAGTGTTGACTTTTCTTATTTATAACTTTACAACAGAACCTTATATAATTACACAAAATAGAAGGGGATGAAAAAATGAAGATGGTAAAAAAATTAGGGGTTATTACATTATTGTCAGTTGCATTCCTACTGAGTATTTTTTCTATAAAAACAGAAGCAGCCTCTCTATATGTTCAATCAACGGAAATCCCAAAAGAAGCAACTGAGAACGCTATTCATCATTGGGAAGATTATTTAGCAAATATGATTTATTTTGAAAATAAACAGGTTTCAGATTATTATCTAGGACAACCTTTTACTATTAGCTACCCCAAAAATATAAAATATAATTATCCTATAATAAGTAGTAAAGATAAACATATTGAATACATGCTACAAATCAATCAATCTGATTATCAAAATCCAGAGACATTTATTCTTTCAAAAGCTTTAGCGAAAAAGTTAGAAGATCTTAGTGAAAAACTTTCGACTGATGAGAATCAAGCGGTACTTTTAGAGGGAGCAAATCAAAATCTATTTTACAATTATCAAGGAGAACAAATGCCTCTATTCATAGTGGATGGTAGAAATTCTATTGAAAAAAAATAAATACTTCTAAGATGATTATTCATGATGTTACAGAAAAACTAGCAACACCTAATCTAAAAAAATCTAGAGCTTCAATTGAATTTGATAATAATGTTTTACCGTGGACAGTGTATGAAACACAAGGAGAAAACCCCTGGTGTCAATACTATGCTTATGCAGCAGTTATCAATAATCAAGCTGGAAAAGAAATAACGTCTGCTAAAAAAATTATTGATGGTGAATATCCAGATGCCACAGATGAACAAAAAGCAGATAGTAACTGGATTACAAGTGGTAGTTTGTATGATTCTATAGCATATGTAAATAAAACATTTAAGAAAGACATTAAATTTGAAAACAATATTCTCTCTTTTGAGAGTGTAAAAAATGAGATAGACAATAAAAGACCTGTTGTGGCAAATCTTAAATCTTATGATGATGATAGTGTGGCAGGACATGCTATCGTATTGATGGGATATACTGCAGCAAAAGGAAATACTTCCTATAAACCGTTTTATCATTATTGGAATCCTTGGTGGGAAGATACTTTTGTTGTTTCAAGTAGTTCCCCATATATGTCTCTTGGCTCCTATAATTATACGTGGAATAGAACGCTGTACAATTTTAAAGGCTATATTACTGAAAAGCCGTTAGAAGTGACTGAAGTATCTAAAACAGTAATGATAAACATACAAAATAAAACAATTGATACATTGCCTTGGGGCAGAAATGGCTACAATAATATAGCTTCATCGACTAATTATACTGGAAAAGTAATAAATATTACTCAAGATAGTGCGAACTATGCTTTTAGTCCAAATTTAAAAGGTTGGATCGATAAAAAAGGAATCACTGAAATTATAGCTACTAATTCTACGGGGATTATCGAAAAAGGAGGATACCATATTGATCAACTTCCTTGGTTTCAGGGGGTTAAACAATTAGGAATCACTACAGATCAAGTAGGGAGAAAAGTCATAGTAACTGCTAAAAATGGTTCTTACTATTATGTTGAGAATTTAGGCTGGATAGACAAAAGAGCATTTAACTCTGCACTTCAAAAGTCTGTAGATGCTACTCCTAATCAAAATAAAACAACGAATACAAAATGGAAAATCATAGAAATAGAAAGAAGAGCTGAGGTTCTAGGTAACGGAAAGTCAGTTGACAGCTTACCTTGGGGAAAATCAGGATATGTAAAAGTAGACAACTTAAATAATCATATTGGAAAAAATATCAGATTAACCCAGGAACAAGGAGCATATGTCTATAGTCCTGATATACGGGGATGGATAGATGTAAAAGGATTAGGTATTCAATATTAATAATAATGGTGTGTAAAAATAATGGCTCATTGTCAAATCGGACTGATGAGTAGAAATAAGGAGGTTGGTTATTGAAAACGAAAAACTTTCGATAACCAACTTCTTTGTTATGTCATTTTTATCAAATCGTTCATAAGAAAAATCCGTGTTTTCATATTTTGAAAGGATTTGAAACCATAAGAGACACGCTTTAATGTCTTTATATGTGTATTCATTGCTTCCAGCTTTCCATTAGAATAAGGGTAAATCATGGCATTACGAATCCCTTCTTCATAAGAGAGTAAGTGGCTAATAGTTGTACGAAAGGTCTCATCCAATTCCTCTGGAAGAGAGCGTAATTGTTCAAAGAATTGTTCATGATCTTTCCTTCGGAAAGTTTCTGTTAATTCATGAAATACTTGATACGTAAAACGCAGTGCTGGAGAAAAATCAAGGAGTCGATCAATCATCATAGCTTCTGTCAGATAAGGAAATTTAGGTGCTTTAAAACTGCGCCATGTTTTGTAAGTTGAATGATTAATGTTGGCACGATCTTTCAATAAAAATCGCCAATTACTTTTCAATTTATTGGCTAAATTATGCTTATTATCTTGCCTTAATCGGGCAACCTCTTTGATGCGAAAGGTATTAAAGGCGCGATTAAGGTGTTGAACAATATGAAATCGATCAATGACCAGCTTTGCTTGAGAGAATACACGTGGAATCAATTGAAAATAAGCAGCATTCGTATCGGTTACTAAAAATTGTATATTGTCTCGATTTGGACATTTCTGAAAGGAATAAACCAAGTGGTTCACTTTTCTAGAAGGAAGAATATCCACCAACTGTCCGGTTTCTCCGTTGGCACAAATGAAACTCATTTTGTCTTCAAGTGATGTATGGGAGCGAAATTCATCTACCATCAGCACAGAGGGGAGATAGGTTGGTTTTCGTGTAGGTAGATAAACTTCTGTACTTTTAAGAATACGAATGACTGTTGTAATGGAGACATGACACAGAGAAGCAATTAATCTAAGAGAAATTTTTTCCTTTAATAAAGCTAGAATTTTGGTATGTACGTGCTTGGCGATAAAACAATGAGGAGACACAAAATAGGATTGAGCTGTCCAATGACGCATACAAGCGCGACAGAAATAGCGTTGTTTCGCCAGTTCCATAACGAGAGGTAATTGGTTAAATGAATCAAACCGAACCCTACTGATTTTGGTTCCATTTTTATTTACTGCTTGTTTTTCAGTAAAGGGATCCTTTGTACAGTTACAATGAGAAAAGCAAGGAACTAGTTTGGCTTTAATGACCAATGTTTGTCTGCCTTTTATTTTTTGTTCTAAAACAGCTAAAATCGTGAGATTTTTATCTATGATTCGGAGCATTTTTTTGATAGTATTAAGCATAGCATATCGTTCCTTCCGTTAGATTTGGTGTCGTAACTTAATCTTATCAGAGAACGATATGTTTTTTTATCTAAAAATGAACATGGGACTGAGAAAAGTATTTCTACTTTCATCAGTCCCATTTATTATAGAGCCAAAATAATTCGTATAAAGTTGTTATAAATTGAGGAGAGTGGGACAATAGTCCTCTCTCTTTTTTATGTTCAATAGAGTATAGGCAAGTGATTATTTTATGAACGTTGATCTGACAAGATTATTCCGTGTTCAATAGTGTTGCTCAAAAAAGGAGTTAGAAAGCTGTAGTGACCCCAAAAAGTTAGACTTTTTTCGGAGTAGAGAAATCTACTCCGTTTTTTTATTCGTTATTAGGCTGCTTTACTTTTGGCTATTCGAAACTGTACAGGACTTTTCCAGTTCAGCTTCTTTTTCATTCGTTCATTGTTGTAATAATAGATATAGTTATCGATTGCCGTTTTTAGTTCTTTAAAACTAGAATAGGTTTTCCCGTGATAAATTTCTTGTTTTAAAAGACTAAAGAAGTTCTCCATGATTGAGTTATCAAGACAATTGCCTTTTCGAGACATACTTTGGAAAATGTTCTGTTTCTTCAGTCTATAGCTATAAGCTTTCATTTGATACGCCCAACCTTGATCTGAGTGAAAGGTGCGACGATAAGGACAATCATTCGTCAGCCTGATTGCTTCTTCTAATCCTTCCATTATTGCCAGTGCATTTGGTTTTTCTGAGATACGATAAGAAAGAATTTCACTATTATACATATCCATAAAAGGATCTAAGTATAACTTCTTTGACGAATGATCTTTGGGATCACAGTAAA